>CP093399.1:2500-312500 GCA_029027825.1 Oceanospirillales bacterium
AGTCGTCGCATAGCAGGCTATGCGTCCTCCAAACTTGCCTTGTCTGATGAAAATTAAAATTTTCCAAACCTACTCAATTACCTTTACCAGAGATACCCTTATTGGGGCTATAGCTCAGCTGGTAGAGCACCTGCTTTGCACGCAGGGGGTCAACGGTTCGACTCCGTTTAGCTCCACCATTTCCTGAGGAATTGGTATGGAAATCTCAACACCAAAAAGCTTTAAATCATTGCTTAACCACCCATAGAATTGGGCAGAGTTAACTAATCGTTTAAAGCTTTTGCTTTATACGCTCTTTAACAATGTGGATTTGATGAAAAAAAGTCTAAAGGTTTTTTTATCTTTAGTAAGTACTTGTACTTATTAACTATGAGAGACCCTTTGTTTACGATGAACGGATGTCGAATACCCGTTCAACCAGATCGTAAACTAAAAATTTGGATGAAATGATTATCACTGATCGTTTCATCTTAGTAGTTTAATCATACATGCCAAATAGATTGGTAGTGCTACCCGCATTATCAATCGGTGATTTTATCGTTACAATAATCAGTTTCTTGTCAGTTGTTACTACTTTTTTATAAAAGTAGACAAAAACAGCTAAACATAGACACCTTCGGGTTATATGGTCAAGTGACTAAGCGTGCACGGTGGATGCCTAGGCAGTCAGAGGCGAAGAAAGACGTTGTAACCTGCGATAAGGTGAGGGGAGCTGGTAAACAAGCTTTGATCCTCACATTTCTGAATGGGGAAACCCACTCTATTTATAGAGTATCCCATAGTGAATACATAGCTATGAGGAGGCGAACCCGGAGAACTGAAACATCTAAGTACCCGGAGGAGAAGAAAACAAGAGTGATTCCGTAAGTAGTGGCGAGCGAACGCGGAACAGCCCTTAAGCTGAATTGATGTTAGTGGAACAAGCTGGGAAGCTTGGCCGTAGTGGGTGATAGCCCCGTACACGAAAACATCTTTACAGTGAAATCGAGTAGGACGGGACACGTGATATCCTGTCTGAATATGGGGGGACCATCCTCCAAGGCTAAATACTCCTGACTGACCGATAGTGAACCAGTACCGTGAGGGAAAGGCGAAAAGAACCCCGTGAGGGGAGTGAAATAGATCCTGAAACCGTGTGCGTACAAGCAGTGGGAGCGGTCCTTGAGACCGTGACTGCGTACCTTTTGTATTTTGGGTCAGCGACTTATTTTCTGTAGCAATGTTAACGGATTTGGGGAGCCGTAGCGAAAGCGAGTGTTAACTGCGCGTTTAGTTGCTGGGTATTGACCCGAAACCCTGCGATCTACCCATGGGCAGGTTGAAGGTTGAGTAACATCAACTGGAGGACCGAACCGACTACCGTTGAAAAGTTAGCGGATGACCTGTGGATCGGAGTGAAAGGCTAATCAAGCTCGGAGATAGCTGGTTCTCCTCGAAAGCTATTTAGGTAGCGCCTCGTGTCTCACCATTGGGGGTAGAGCACTGTTTCGGCTAGGGGGTCATCCCGACTTACCAACCCGATGCAAACTCCGAATACCAATGAGTGCAATCACGGGAGACACACGGCGGGTGCTAACGTCCGTCGTGGAAAGGGAAACAACCCAGACCGTCAGCTAAGGTCCCAAAGTTACAGTTAAGTGGGAAACGATGTGGGAAGGCTTAGACAGCTAGGATGTTGGCTTGGAAGCAGCCACCATTTAAACAAAGCGTAATAGCTGACTAGTCGAGTCGGCCTGCGCGGAAGATATAACGGGGCTAAAACTGTACACCGAAGCTACGGACGCATACTTGTATGCGTGGTAGAGGAGCGTTCTGTAAGCGGATGAAGCGTAAGCCGGGAGGCAACGTGGACGTATCAGAAGTGCGAATGTTGACATGAGTAACGATAAGGGGGGTGAAAAACCTCCCCGCCGGAAGACCAAGGGTTCCTGTCCAACGCTATTCGAGGCAGGGTGAGTCGGCCCCTAAGGCGAGGCAGAGATGCGTAGTCGATGGGAAGCGGGTTAATATTCCCGCACATTTTATAACTGCGATGGAGAGACGGAGCAGGCTAGGCGAGCGCGGCGATGGTTGTCCGTGTTTAAGCCCTTAGGCAAAGATCTTAGGTAAATCCGGGATCTTCACTTTAATGTGGATGCTGAGAGGTGATGACGAGGCTCTACGGAGTTGAAGTCGTTGATGCCATACTTCCAGGAAAATCTTCTAAGCTTCAGGTTATAAAGTACCGTACCCCAAACCGACACAGGTGGTCAGGTAGAGAATACTAAGGCGTATGAGAGAACTCGGGTGAAGGAACTAGGCAAAATGGTGCCGTAACTTCGGGAGAAGGCACGCCACTGAGGGTGATGGGATTTACTTCCTAAGCTATCGGTGGTCGAAGATACCAGGTGGCTGCGACTGTTTATTAAAAACACAGCACTGTGCAAACACGAAAGTGGACGTATACGGTGTGACGCCTGCCCGGTGCCGGAAGGTTAATTGATGGGGTTAGCTTCGGCGAAGCTCTTGATCGAAGCCCCGGTAAACGGCGGCCGTAACTATAACGGTCCTAAGGTAGCGAAATTCCTTGTCGGGTAAGTTCCGACCTGCACGAATGGCGTAACGATGGCCACACTGTCTCCACCCGAGACTCAGTGAAATTGAAATCGCTGTGAAGATGCAGCGTCCCCGCGGCTAGACGGAAAGACCCCGTGAACCTTTACTATAGCTTCACACTGGACTTTGACATTATTTGTGTAGGATAGCTGGGAGGCATTGAAGCATGGTCGCTAGATCGTGTGGAGCCGAACTTGAAATACCAGCCTGATAATGTTGAGGTTCTAACTCAGTTCCCTAAGCGGGATCGAGGACAGTGTGTGGTGGGTAGTTTGACTGGGGCGGTCTCCTCCCAAAGAGTAACGGAGGAGCACGAAGGTACCCTCAGCATGGTCGGAAATCATGCAATGAGTGCAAGCGCATAAGGGTGCTTAACTGCGAGACAGACACGTCGAGCAGGTACGAAAGTAGGTGCTAGTGATCCGGTGGTTCTGTATGGAAGGGCCATCGCTCAACGGATAAAAGGTACTCCGGGGATAACAGGCTGATTCCTCCCAAGAGTTCACATCGACGGGGGAGTTTGGCACCTCGATGTCGGCTCATCACATCCTGGGGCTGAAGCCGGTCCCAAGGGTATGGCTGTTCGCCATTTAAAGTGGTACGCGAGCTGGGTTTAGAACGTCGTGAGACAGTTCGGTCCCTATCTGTTGTGGGCGTTAGAAATTTGAGAGGATCTGACTCTAGTACGAGAGGACCGGAATGGACGAACCTCTGGTGTTCCGATTGTCACGCCAGTGGCATTGTCGGGTAGCTACGTTCGGACGGGATAACCGCTGAAAGCATCTAAGCGGGAAGCCTCCTTCAAGATGAGATCTCGCTGGGTCCTTGAGACCCCTAAAGAGCCGTTCAAGACTAGGACGTTGATAGGTTGGGTGTGTAAGGGCTGTGAGGTCTTGAGCTAACCAATACTAATTGCTCGTGAGGCTTGACCATATAACGCCAAAGGCGTTTGGAAGAGACTGATAACGTAACGAAAGACCAAGATGAAATCACATTAACATGTTGATAAAACTACAAAATTGTATAGACTACGCCTTCTCTTCTAAGAGAAGAAAAGCGACATCAAATCCAGATTGATCTTTAGAGACAGGTTATTGAATAAGAGCAATAACGAGAAAGTCTTTAGAGATAACAGTTTATGTTTGGCGACCATAGCGAATTGGAACCACCTGATCCCATACCGAACTCAGAAGTGAAACGATTTAGCGCCGATGGTAGTGTGGGGTCTCCCCATGTGAGAGTAGGTCATCGCCAAGCTTTAATACGAAAAAAGCCCCAAGCACGTTGTGTTTGGGGCTTTTTTTCGTCTTAACGCTTTCAGTGGCGATGACCTAATCTCCCATGGGGAGATAAAAACAGAAAGCAGCGGCTTGCCGCTCCTTACCCCATGTGAAAGCCCCTGTACCACAGGTACGGGGATTGGGAGCCGCAGGCATCGCGCAGCGATTGAAAACGTGTTTTCAACCCATTGTAGGTCATCGCATAAAAAGTGCCGCTTGCGGCTGCATTTAAAAATAGTTCAATTACGCTTCATACGATTCTAGTACTCTGCTCTGCTCTGCTTTGTTCTTTGTTCTTTTTCTTTTTCTTTTGCGCTTGCGCTTGCGCTGTTACTTAAAAGAGCTTCAATTACGCTCTGCACTATTCTAGTACTCTACTTATATTCTTTATGCGCTTGCGCTATCTCGTAAAAGCACTGCAAGAGTAGTTTTGACTATCTTGAATGCTTGAAACTTTGAAAGTCGTGTTCCAGTTCCACAAGGCTTTTCCTACAGCCTAATTAGGCTATTAGCTTAGCTCCATAATTAATATCCTCGTTCCCAAAGGTCAAAATCAAACCCTTTAACTAACTTCTTTTTTAATCTCTAAGGTCAAGTTCCTACAAGAATTTCGCCGGTGGCGACTGACTTTCTTTTGATGAGCAAAATGAAAGTAAGCAAAGCAAAAGCTCACCCTAATATTGCCGACAGACTCCACCACAATCGCCTGAATTGCCGGCCGTTCGTAGAGACATCCCTGTCTCACTCACTCTGCGCGACGTCCTGTCGCTCCGCTTCGGCAATTCAGTCAATAGTGGCGGCGGCAATAAAAGGGGGATTAGCGGCTCCGTAGTGTAGCAGTAGGCGTACTGTGGTTTATTGTTCGAATCAGACTTCCTCCTAAAAAGTCAAAATCAAACCCATTAACTAATTGCTTCTTTAATCTCCAAGGTAAAATTTTTACAGTAATTTTTCCATAGACAGCTGATTTAATTTTGTGAGAATATCCTCCCCGTCCCGTTCACGAATATGAGTTAACAAAAGTGTACGTGATATAAATACCCCTTTATTTTAGCTGTATGTGCATACAGTTTTAAAGAATTCATCGTGATTTTGTTGTTATCATGAATAGCGCCGCATTTCTGCAGAGCCATGTTTTTATTTTAACTGGTAATATATTGAAAATTAATGTTAATATTTCATTAATAAAATATTAACAAATCTGATAGGTTGCGAATACGCAATGTTTAAACATTGCGCTTTTGCGATATAATATGCTGTTAAGTGTAGAACTATGGAATATCGATTTACCGAAGAATCTTTGCGAACCGTTCAGGGACAGATGAAATCGAAAGGCTTGATCTGCTTTGCGCTTTCGTTATCTTTTTTAGCGTTCTTTTTCGTTGGATTGGAATGGTACTTTTCCATCTTGCCATCTACTTTTCTTGCATATATTGGATGCGACTACTTCTATGGGGTCACGCGACTTAAGAAATACAGGGACGCTATGATTATAAAGGAAGATAATTCAGGTATTTCCATTTCTGTTTATGGCTCTAAAGCTCCGTTTTTTATACCTTGGGGAAAAATAACGATAGCAAAAGAGCATACTAAGAATGGTGTTCTTTCTAAATTCACCATCAACACTGGAGACAGATATATTAAAAACTGGGAGTTCAGTAATGATATTGACGGCTTTAGCAAGTTGTATAAAAGTATCTCCGAACATGCACACACTTAACAAGTTGCAGCACTTCAGCCCCTACGGGGCTCGGACGCGTTTCACGCGCCCGTGTGCAAAGCGTTATGTGTTTCTCGTAGGGAGTAGTTGTGGCATCTAAGGAAGAAAAAAAACGACGTGCAGTTTTAGTACAGGCAATCGTTGATGAGGATACAAAACGTGCCATCGAAGAAATGCCTATTTCATTAAAAAATTTAGGTGCTCTATTTGATGAACTCGATGAAAAATTAGGTGAATATGGTTGTGATCATACGACTAAATTAACGTCTCTATTTTTAACTCAACAAAACTTGAGTACTGATTTAATTCTACCGTGGCTAGCTGATTCTGGTGGTCACTGTGATTGTGAGGTACTTGCACATGTCGAAGAAAGTTGGGAAAGCGAGATTAGCAAAAACACATAACAAGCACTTCAAACGGAACAAAAACAGTTGGTTAGGTTCCGCTTCGCTTCACATTATAACCAACTATTTTTGTCCGCTTAAGTGGGCGTTATGAACCCCAAGGAGATTGAGCGTGTTTGAAAATCTGAATATGGATACCAAAGATATAATAATGACGTCAGCTGTTATCTTGGGGCCAATATTTGCGGTACAAGCTCAGAAAGTAATCGAGCTTTTCCAAGATACTAGAAAAAGAAGAATGACACTTTTCAAAACACTAATGTCAACAAGGGCTGAGCGCCTAAACAGAGATCATGTTCAAGCGCTTAACATGATAGATATTGAGTTTTATGGTCGGCAACTACCAATTATAAAAACAAGGTATCAAACCAAGAAAGAGCAGGCTGTTACAGAGGCCTGGAAAAGTTATAACAGCCATCTAAACCAAAAAGACGAATATGATTCACTCGATCAATGGATAAAAAAAGGTGATGAGTTTTTTACTAGTATGCTGTACGCAATCACACAGTCGCTCAACTATGACTACGATAAAGTTCAATTACAGCGTGACTGTTACCGGCCAATTGCCCATGGTGATATTGAAAATACCCAGCTTGCAATACTTAACGGCCTAGATCAGGTTGTAAATAATGGCAGACCGTTACCAATGCATGTCGTTAATTTTCCTGAACAAGATCAAGCAATTGAGCAGGGTGTTCATAACAAGAAAAAGCAGTAAAGCCCTACGGGCGGGACGCGTTTCACGCGCCCCTGTTTGTGGCGTTAGCACTCATAAACTATGAACAACGATATATTCGAAAATGAATTAGATGGTGATTGGTACTTACTTGATAATAGCCAATCAAATAAAATGACCGATGAACTCGCAAAGGAAGTCTGTTCTGAGCATGAATTGTTCGGTTTAGAATATGTGGCTTTAGCTCGAATCGATGGGCGCGATGATTTTCTGTTTTCTGTAAATAAATAATAAAGGACAGTCACAGATTAATTGAATATGAACACAAAAGAGAGTAGGGTTTAATGCATTGATAATTCAATTTAGGGAATTATTTCTCTGAACGGGAGGTTCTATGCCTCGTGCCCGAGCGCAGCAGATCTGCTGTCAAGATACCCCTTATTACCACTGTATCTCTAGAGTGGTGAGAAGAGCTTTTCTCTGCGGCTTTGATCAAGCCACTCAACAAGATTTTGAGCATCGACGCCAGTGGATGCTAGATCGTCTGGCTGAAATTGATACCGTATTTTGTATCGATGTTTGCGCCTACACCATTATGTCAAAAAAAATAAAGGACAGTCAAATATTAATTGAATAAGAACACAAAAGAGAGTAGGGTTTAATGCATTGATAATTCAATTTAGGGAATTATTTCTCTGAACGGGAGGTTCTATGCCTCGTGCCCGAGCGCAGCAGATCTGCTGTCAAGATACCCCTTATTACCACTGTATCTCTAGAGTGGTGAGAAGAGCTTTTCTCTGCGGCTTTGATCAAGCCACTCAACAAGATTTTGAGCATCGACGCCAGTGGATGCTAGATCGTCTGGCTGAAATTGATACCGTATTTTGTATCGATGTTTGCGCCTACACCATTATGTCAAACCACTATCATATTGTTCTATATATTAATAAATGCCAAGTAGATAGTCTGACAGACTTAGAAGTAATAGAGCGTTGGCGAACTATCTATGTCGGCCCAGATATAATTCAGCGCTTCGTCAATGGCGAGAAAATGTCCAGTGCGCAGTATGATCTTATTGCTGAAATAGTTGCAATATGGCGGCAGCGTCTGGAAGATATTAGCTGGTTTATGAAGAGCCTAAATGAGTCGATAGCCCGCAGAGCAAACCTAGAAGACAACTGCACAGGCCATTTATATTCGCTGCCATCCCTGGCGCTCACCCTTCGGGCCAGCTAAAGCTGTTCAATTTTATCCATTAAAATTAGTGGGAAGGTAGGTTCAAGAGCCAAGCATTGTTAGATGAACAAGCACTGCTCACTTGTATGACTTATGTTGAGTTAAACCCCATCCGCGCTCAGATGGCAGAGACCCCGGAAAATTCGGATTTTACTTCTATAAAACAAAGAATTGAAGATGATAAACCAATAGCAGAGAGCGTGAATGCTAAGGGCGCAGGAAAGTCCCAGTCAAAATTATTACTGAAAGAATTTGTGTCAGAAGGTCATCAGCTTACTGATCAAATACCCTTTCATTATCGCGAGTATTTAGAGCTAGTTGATTGGAGTGGCCGAGCGGTCAGGGCAGGTAAACGCAGTGCAATTGATGACCGTATTCCCCCGATATTAATGCGTTTAGGAATTGATGGTGAGCAGTGGCTTAAGACAATGCAGCCAAAAGGTGTGCATCAGTTTAGCCTTGCGATGGGGCGCTGCGAAGCGTTACGAAAACACGCTAAAAGTTTATGTATCAAATGGATTAAAGGGATAAATTTTAGCGGAAAGTTATTTCCTACCTGATAAGTGAAGAACACCGATTAAGATCAAACACTGTTAAGTGTGAATTTTATGGTCTGTAATCAGCTAATCCCACCCCTATATTAGAAAATTTGTTAATTAAGATGCAGTTTAAGTCAATGATCGGATTAAATTAACAGCAGGCATGTTAAGTTAAAATAAATATATGTACTTTATTCGTTACTAGATATAATTCAACGCTTAGTCAATGGCGAGAAAATGTCCAAAGCGCAGTATGACATTATTGCTGAAATCGTTGCAATATGGCGGCAGTGACTAGAAAAAATTAGCTGGTTAATTCACTACCATCCTTGGCGTTCACCCTTCGGCTCGGTTTAGCCGTTTAATTTAATCCATTAAAATTAGTATGAAGAGCCTAAATGAGTCGAAAGCTCGCAGTATAAAAAGTGTCCAAAGGTTCTTTTACAGAGCATCTTTTTTGTTGCACTAAAACTCAACAATGCATCGCGAGAGAACATCTTCATCGATTGAGTTTTTAGCCAAACCCACAGCATAAGTAGATACATAATGTCGCTCGCTGACACGCCAAAAATCTTCTAAAATTTGGCTTGAAGTAACAGGCTATTAAAGCCGAGTTGCTTTCAAGCAGAGTTAAAAGGATCGTCAATGTTGAGCTTAGATGGGCCGAAAAAATCAACAGCGAGTGATGGCAAAGCATCAGTCTTTGTGGCAGAATTAATTTGATGTCTCTTGTTGTGTTTTATTATTTATAGACAACAAGCTAGCTGTTCTAAATGGTCATAAATTTGTTTGATATCAATTGCTTGTAATTGCCCTGTGACGTTGTTTGAATCTCGAAAATTTGAGTTTTAAAATTGAGGTCAAAGGAAATCTCCTTAAGTCAGGAATTTGTATTTACTCTACTTATAATTACTTATAATTACTTATTAGTCGGTCAATATAGCTGTGATAGATTGTAAGTATATTGTTTTTAAGGAAAAAAACATGACAAGTACATCAATTGCAAATCGCCTCAATTTATTAATGCTGTTGATGTCATTAATAATTTTGCTGTTCTCAGCGGCCTTAATTACTATAAGTTACCAGATCAACTCCTCTAGTGATAAAATTGCTAATGTTGATATTCCATTGGCCCTCAATTCACTCGCTATGTTAGAGGAATTTGGCGATATGAACTCCAATCTACTGGAGTATTTATCGGGTGAAAGTGAAGAAAAACAAGAATATTTTGATAACTACAAAGAATTCATTCGCTTTCGCAGTTTAATGCCAAAAAATTCAAAATTTGCCCATGATATCGAAAAACTCGATGATTTAATGGCAGTATACAAGCAAGAAGCTCAGAATATGGTCTTCGGCAGATACGATCCTCTTGTTGAAAGAGCCACGGTTTTAAAAGTGAAAAATCTTCTCATTGAAGTAGGTATTCCTCTAGAAAACTTATTGGATGAAATGAAAGAGGAAGAGATATCTGATGTGGGGTCTGCCAATAGTCTTGAAGATGTCATTAGTGATGATCTGCCAGGGGTTAGATACTATTTGGAATTGGTGGATGAAGCAGGGGATATGTTAGCCGACTTAGACCGTTTCACTCTGGGCGATACCAGTTCCAGAAAATCATTTTATCAAAATGCACTCTCTTTTGAGCGCTACCTGGCGAAATTAAAACCTTTAGAACAAAAAACCGATGAAATAATTAGAATAAGAGAAATAGAACGGCTTTTTCAGCAGCTTAAAAGCACGGGGAAGGAGGTTTTTGACAGTGATTTTGTTTTTAGTCGCAATGCTGCGCTTGCTACCATCGATAGCCTAGAGCATAGAGTATTTAATAGAGCCGAATTAATACTAGATACTGTCTCTGAAAAATCAAGATTAGATGCACTAAGCTCCATTGGCGCACTCAACAAAGTTGCCACTGAAGTTAATTATATTTTAGTGTTTACGACCATAGGCGGGATTTTCTTAATTACCGTTATTTTTTTGTACCTTAAACAGGCCATTTTCTCCCCCATTAATAATATAGCCGAGATTGTTAGCCGCTTGCGTCAGGGTGAGCGTGATATAATCATTGAAGCAAGAAATCCAGATGATGAACTGGGAAGAGTTATTAATAATTTAAAACAATTTCAATTTGAATTATCAGAGCTTGATAGTCTCAGAATAAAAGAACATCAAAATTTAGAAAAATTAGCCGAAGAGCGAGACAGAGCACAAGACGCTTTAGCCAAACTAGAAGAAACCCAAGATAGGCTAGGTGCTATTGAGGAGCTGAAAATAGCGGAAGATAAAATGGCAATAACTGAAAAGCTAGCTGCCCTTGGCACCCTAGTTGCCGGCGTTGCTCATGAAGTTAATACCCCACTTGGAGTTAGCGTCACTTTAGCAACAGCGCTTGAAGAAAAAGTATTATCATTTATAGACTCTATCAAAGTCGGTAAGATATCCAAAACACAGTTAGATAAGTTTGAAACAGGCTGTGCCGATGCATTTACCCTCCTTAACTCAGTATTAGTACAAGCTTCAAACCTAATAAGTAATTTTAAACAAGTCGCAGTAGATCAAGCGAGCTCAAAACGCAGAGAATTTAATCTTTACCAGGTAATGGACGAAGTGCTCAATACCTTGCACCATCAAATTAAACATACCGACATCACTTATTCGCTAGCCGGCGATAAATCCTTAGAAATGGATAGTTATCCTGGGCCATTAGGACAGGTCATTACTAACTTATTTAATAACTCAATTATCCATGGTTTTGAAACGACTGAAAAGGGGGAGATAAAAATTGCGTTCACCCAACAAGCAGACAATATATCCATCACTTTTACAGATAATGGAATAGGTATTAGTCAGGAAGGCCTCAAAAGAATTTACGATCCATTTTATACCACTAAATTAGGTAAGGGTGGATCGGGGTTAGGTCTAAATATCGTGCACAATATTGTTACCAATCTGCTCGGTGGAGAAATTAAAGTACTGGAATCAGACATTGGGGTGGTCTTCAATATAATTATTCCGCTGATATCCCCCATCACTATACATGAAGGAGATGTTCTCTAGCCTAGTTCGCATATTGCGTAACAAAGGTAAGCTCCGTAATCAATAATTCTATCAAGCTTGGTACTTCTAACTGTAAGCTTAATAAGCGGCAGCAAAGAGCTGTTGATGATGGCGCGGCTGCTCTGCTTCATCTAATGTCTAAACGTGTATTAATTTTTAGAATTAAGAAAATATTAAATGACATACATAGTCCTGAATCCGTGACTTTAAATTCACTAAACAACCACCAAACCCATGCGCTACAACTGTTGAAGCGGTAAAATACCCTCTATTCTTCCTTCACCCAGTTAGTGAGTTTTTAATGAGCACTTTTAAACTTGAACAATCCAAAACTGAGATCCTCACACCCCATGCTGGGCTAGCGCTAGTGGGCCACTATCTCAATCAGCAGACTACTCTCGCTAAGATCTCTCGTACTATTACTAAACGTCACGGTATTGCAAACATCGATCTTATTCGTACTTACCTAGGTCAGATGTGTTTAGGTAAAAGTGACTTCGAAGTGGTAGAACAATCTCGCCACGATCCTTTCTTTAAAGCAGCGATGGGAATTAAACAGTCGATATCTTCAGCTAGACTCAGGCAGCGCTTTGATGAAGATGCTGTACGATTGATCCCCCTATTGGATGCTGCCAATGTTGAGTTTATGCAGAATGTTGGTGTACCCATCAGTGTGTTAGCTACCGGTCATGTACCGTTAGATATCGATGTTTTCCCGATGGACAACAGCAATACAAAGAAAGAAGGGGTAGCCTATACCTACAAAGGCCATGATGGTTATGCCCCCATAGCGGCTTATCTTGGGCTTGAGGGCTGGTGTGTTGCCTGTGAACTTCGTCCAGGTAACCAGCACGCCAATAAAGAATTCATTCATACCTTAGATCGACTTTTGCCTCGCGTCCGCACGCTCTGTAAAAAGCCCATACTGCTGCGCTTAGATAGCGCCCATGATGCCATTGAAAACCGGCAGTACCTCTATAAGCAGTCTGTGGATTACATTATTAAGTGGAACCCGCGTAAGCAGGACCCACTTGCTTGGTACGACAAAGCAGATGCCGCAGCCACTTGGTGTCACCAGCGCGTCGGTAAAATGGATGCTGTTTTTTCGGAAGTGCTTGATGAAAAAAATTATGAGCGGCGGGTGATCAAAGTGACCGTGCGTCAGAGCAATGCTAAAGGGCAACTCTTTATTGAACCTCAGATATCTGTTGAAGGATGGCTGACCACACTGCCTCCTAAACAGGCTGACGATCACTCCATTATTAAACTATATTGTGACCATGCAACCTCTGAGCAGTTTCATAGCGAATTCAAAACAGACTTGGACCTAGAACGACTACCCTCTGGCAAGTTCGACACTAACGATTTAGTGATGGCATTTGCTGTATTAGCTTACAATATGTTGCGTTATATGGGGCTTAAAGGACTGATGGGGAAGGATGCGCCAGTGCGTCACAAAGCCAAACGTCGTCGCTTAAAAACGGTTATTCAAGAGCTGATGTATATGGCTTGTCGAATGGTGCTCAGTGGCAGACAACTGACACTTCGCTTTGGAAAGCATTGTCCTGGATTCAAAGTCTTTACTTCCGTTTACGGCAGCACTTAGCAGAGTAAACGGGATGAATTTTTTAAATCAGTGCTTACGCAGGGAGTAGTCGTGCCAGAAAAAGAATAAAATAAGGAAATAACAACTCAGTAGTTGTGAGATGTAGCAAAATTGTCAGTTTTAAGTCATTTTTCCAAGGTTTTGATTCAATAATATCAAGCCTTGAAAAAGCGTTGCTAAAACTAGCACAATTTCGGCATCGTTTTTATGTAGTCACTGATTCAGGATAGTGCTATGGGGCGCTGTGAAGCGTTACGAAAACACGCCAGATAATCCGACCCAGATATTAGAAAACTAGTTAATTAAGATCAATATTAGGCTGATCAGTTTATTAGATTAATGTAAGGCATGCTTTAAGTTAAAATAGGTTTCTATACTGTATTTTTGTGAGGCTTACTCGCATGTTGTTGAATTACTGTACAAATGGTTGAATCGACGGAGTGGATTGAGAAGACTCACTTGGTTAAAATTTAAGTGTTGAGTCGATTACAGAGCGCTGGCAAAGCGGGTGTGTAAAGGATCAAAGAGGGGTCGCAGGGAATGGTGGTAATTAAAGTGCAATGCACTGTGAGAGCGAGTACGACCGAAGAGTCGGATGCGGGAATATAGCATGTCCGAATTTGTATGGGGGCTGAGAAATTGGAGCTCCTGCTATGGCCACATAAGGATAAATCATGAATGGCAATTTTTTTATTTCTGCACTTATAATCTCAATAATTATGAGCATTTTAGTTAGTGCTATAAGCTTAAAGAAAGGAAGATCTGGGAAGTCGCTTATCAAATATTCGACACTGGTGAGTTTGATTTTTATTCCCATCGTCGGGCTTGGAACAGGCACTTTCTATTCACATGGTTTTGATATTCCATGGTGGGTTTTTGGAGTTATTAATTCATTATCAATAATATTAATGTCTTGTTTTACTTTAATGATCTATCAGATTTTTGAAAAAAAACATAACGAATAAATAATGGATACACAGTGCGCCGAGCTAAATCGGCATTGGATTAGAGGTGTGATTCCTCAGTTCGGTAAGGTTAGCGAACCGCCGAAACCCCAAGTTATGGGCTTTGCATCGTAAGGTGTCGAGTTAAGCGTTGACAGGGGAAACCTTAGGCTGAGTATTGAGCTGCGCTTACGTTTTAGAATAAGTATCTTTAAGAGTGCTGACCTAGTTGTGTGATAGGGAAGGTAAAACGATGCATAGACATAAAGTTAAGATACTGACTAGGTGAATCAGCTTATTAAATTAATGGCGGGCATGTTTTAAGCTAAAATCAATGTTCTTCAATTCCACTCTTCAATTCTATTAGCTACTTATTTTTCGTTATTCCTCGATGGCTGGATGGGAGCCGTATCTGATCTAGTTGGTGTCATTTCTGAGCTATGCTTCCAAGGATTTAGTTGCGGATATCGACCAAAGCCGGTATGCGATAATGTGCAAATGAGCTAGCAGCTAAAATAGTGATGCACTTTGGATTTGAACCAGCGAGGGTTTATTCAGCAACAATTATTAATTTATCATTTGCTTAAATAGCACTATACTTTATTCATTCAATGATACCTTTCAATAAGCTTTTAGAAAGAGACTATAAACAGTATGAATGAAAAATCCTGTAAAAAAAGTAGTGCGAGATATTCATTAAAAGTTAATTTTTTATTCTATCTAACGCTGTTGGCTTTAATTTTCTTGTCCTTAGGTACCTTTGATACCTATCGCGTAGCTAAAGAAGAAATTATGGAGCAGCTTCTCGCCCGCGCACAGTTACTGACCAGTGCAATACATCATGCATCTATGATTGCCGATAAAAAATCCGAATTAGAACATGTGGCAGCACAAGTTATGGTCGATAACTCAGAAATTGTATCTTTAATAATATTGTCTAAATCAGGTAAAGAAGTATTATTTGAAATGCACACTAAAGGTTATTCCTATGAACTGGCTGAACAATTAAAAGCGTTAGGTCAATTATCGGTACGAGATAATAATTTCGCAGCGCATTATTTGAGTGACGATAACTTATTTGTGTATGTGCCTGTAGAAATAAAGCGGCAGGAGTCGAAACAAGGAATTGGACACAAAACACATTACGATTCACAGCATAATAACTCACCAGCAATGATGAATTTGGCTGTAAATAGTGATCCTGATATACACAAAATGGCCTTAGAACCGATAGGCGTAGTACTGCTAACGTTTGAGGAAAGAGCTATATCTAATGGTGTTAACCCCATATTGTTACGCATATTGCCTACTAGTTTAATTGGTATCATCACGATGCTGGTTCTGTGCTATTTACTTTTGCATATTCAAGTGCTAAAGCCCATAGGAGGGATTCGAAAGGCGATGATTAAGCAGCAATCTGGTGATCAAAGTGCTAGGGCAAGAGCGCATAACACTATTGAACTAGACGATATGGCATCGAGCTTAAATCATATGTTAGATACTATTAGAGAGCGCGAGATACAAATAAAAAAGCTGGCGATGACCGATTATCTTACTGGACTGGCAAACCGAGCTGAATTTCATGATCAATTAAAAATAGCGTTACACAACGCCAAATCATCAGGAACAGCTTTTGCGGTAGCCTACATAGACTTAGATCGATTTAAAAGTGTCAATGATACCCACGGTCATCAAGTTGGTGATGCGATTCTACAATCTGTGGCACATGTGTTGCAAAAAGGAACGCGGCCCTATGATACTGTGGCTAGGCTAGGGGGAGATGAATTTGCTATTATCGCTATTGATATCTCGCAAATTAAGGCAATAAAAAATAGGTTGATCAGTATTATTGAAAACGTGGCCAATACCTACGAGTTAGAAAAATATGATACAAGTATTGGAGCGAGTATTGGCATTGCCTTTTATCCTACTGACGCTACCGCAGGTGAGGATTTAATAGCTAAAGCTGATGCGGCCCTCTATCATGCTAAGAAATCAGGGCGGGGAATATACTGTATTTACGATCAAAAATTTAGTACCTAATATCTGTGCCTTATATAGCGAACAAGTATCAGCCAGGTATCAACTGCTAAAATAGTGGGCTCGATTAGTGTAAATGATCATCTTCAGGCAGTTTCATAAATATGGGATTATAAATCTATATGTCCTGCCTATGTTCCAAAAAGACCACTACACTGGTTATCTGCTAGGAGAGAAAATGGAATTTATTTTTGAAAAAGTGATTCACAGCGATATAGGCTCAATGCTTAAATTGGGTGAGTCAGTTAATGAAGAGCATGTCGTACCTTTACTTAATGCAGAAGGTCAGGCAGCCATTAGAGTTGCGTTTAAGTCTGATATTGATAAGGTAAAAAATCCTGAAATTTATTCAGCGGTTAAAGCAAGTATTGGTAATGAAATTGTAGGATACATCGCTTGGCGTGAAGAAAATTATATTGGACATCTTTATGTTAAAACTGAATATCATGGCTTTGGTGTAGCGAAACGGCTAGTCGAAGAAATGAAGAGAATTAGTGACGCTAGGTTAATTAAGGTTAAAGCATCGATTTATGCACTTGGTTTTTATGAAAAAGTCGGCTTTAAGGCTTTATCGAAGGAGTTGAGTATCAATGGGATTCGTTATGTTCCGATGGAACTCAATGTTTGATTAGAATGTTTTTAAGTATAAGCCTAAGCTTAGATCACCTCAAATCTCTATGACATTGGAGGTTATTCGATAATTAACAGCTCAAGCTTATCGGCAACCCCATTGAATTGATCCGCATTTTCGTGGGAAGGGATTACTTCGGTGATGATAGGCCATATTTCGCTTAGTTCGGCATTGAGTGCTAAAAACTGTTCTTGCCCTGCTGGCAGTTGATCTTCTTGGTGAATGGCATCCGCGGGGCATTCAGGTACACATAAATCACAATCGATACAGGCTATTGGGTTTATAACCAGAAAATTTGGGCCCTCATGAAATGCATCGGCTGGGCATACGGCTACACAGTCGGTGTATTTACATTGAATACAATTGTCGGTGACAACAAATGCCATGGCTAAATTCTCTTCGAAAAATTATTGGCGCAGATCATATCATGACAAGAGAATTTATAAACATCGCACGCAATAATTCACACAGAATAGGAAAAATGTAGTTTAGCTGCAAGGTTATTTTACTGCATATGCAATTGCTATTACTCCTCGCTATTTATTTAGCCTCAAATTTTTTCAGTCGCTTATCGAAGATAATATTGCCTTGAAATGGAGCTGGTTTTTTCAGGGAGTAAAATTGCAGCTACTTGAACGTCTTGATGTGTTTTGGTCAATCAAAGTAAATTTCCTGTTGTGTAGATAAAATTAAACCTGGATCCGTGACTTCAAAGTGAAAACAGAGTGTAAAATATTGGTTTTACAGAGGAATTGAAAAATCTTAGCTGCAAGCTCATATGCGTCCTGCATTCGCTAAATAAATGCATCCATGCATAAAACCCGTAGGTTCAGCGGGTATTTTTCTAACCGCTGTAGAATCAAGAGCTTGCGCTATGTAGTGCGGTGAAGTCACTGATTCAGGTTAGAGTAAGAGGCCTCTGCATAACGTTGCGAGCGAAGGTAAGACAAGGCAAAACCGGCGAGATAGCGGAGTTAGTATGCCCCTCACTTTGGGTACAGTGTGCCCCTGTTTATGGGCATTCCTGGTGTAAATGAGCATATAGAGCCGGTTTTTAACGCCGTATTACCGAACGCAGTAGTTATGTAGAGGTCTCAGTAAAGCATTCATGTCGGATATTTATGCCGTATTTGCCACGCAGCACTGACTATTACCCGCTTAAATTGAGTATAATCCGGCTACATTTTTTACTATAGCCTGAATCCGTGACTTCATAGTGAAGACAGAGTGTAAGATTGGTTCTACAGTGGAATTGAAAAATCTTAGCCGCTGGCTCATATTCGTCCTGCATTTTGCTAAATGAATGAATCTCTGCATATAACATGTAGTCTCTGTGGGTATTTTTGTAACCGCCGTAAAATCAAGATTTTGCGCTATGTGCTGCAGTGAAATCACTGATTCCGCTATAACTAAGTAACCTTGGAAGCCTGCAATGATCCGTCTCACTAATCTTAAACTCGCCCTCGATAAAAATGAAGATGATCTTAAAAATATTATTATGTCGACACTTAATATTCGCGGTGAGCAACTCCTGGATTTTAGCGTTTTTCGTCGTGGTATCGACGCGCGTAAAAAAGGTAAGATCTTGTTGTTGTATACCATCGATGTAAAAACGAGTGAGGAACAGGCGCTGTTAACCAAGTTTAGCGATAATCAGTCGATACGTTTAACCCCAGACATGGCATATAAATTTGTTACCAAAGCACCGCAAGAGCTAGGTAGTCGTCCCGTGGTGATTGGTTTTGGTCCCTGTGGATTATTTGTCGGTTTAGTGCTGGCGCAAATGGGCTTTAAACCAATTATTCTCGATCGCGGTAAAGAAGTGCGTGAGCGCACCAAAGATACCTTTAGCTTTTGGCGTAAGCGGACGCTTAATACCGAATCTAATGTTCAATTTGGTGAAGGTGGAGCCGGTACGTTTTCAGACGGCAAACTCTATAGTCAAGTTAAAGACAAAAAGCATTATGGGCGAAAAGTGCTTCACGAATTTGTTAAGGCGGGAGCACCAGAGGAAATACTCTATGTGTCAAAGCCTCACATTGGTACGTTCAAGTTAGTGACGATGGTAGAAAAGATGCGCGCCATGATCATTGAATTAGGCGGCGAAATTCGTTTTAGCGCACGGGTCGACGATCTTGATATTGTCGATGGTAAAATTAAAGGACTAACCTTATCCAACGGCGATAAAATCATCTCCGATCATATCGCGTTAGCAATTGGACACAGTGCTCGTGATACTTTCCAAATGGTGCATGATAAAGGCGTTTACATCGAAGCCAAACCATTTTCAATAGGTTTTAGGATCGAGCATCCACAATCATTAATCGATGAAGCCTTATATGGTCAGAGTGCTGGGCACCCAATCTTGGGATCTGCTGATTATAAGTTAGTGCATCACTGCAAGAATGGTCGCTCGGTCTACAGTTTTTGTATGTGCCCAGGTGGTACAGTAGTTGCGGCAACCTCGGAAGAAAACCACGTGGTGACTAATGGCATGAGTCAATATTCGCGTAATGAGCGTAACGCCAATAGTGCGATTGTGGTAGGGATAGATCCATCTGACTATCCTGGTGGTCCGTTAGCCGGAGTTGATTTTCAGAGAGAACTTGAACGCGCGGCTTTTAAATTGGGGGGCGAAAACTATGATGCACCCATGCAGCGTGTTGGTGACTTTTTAAAGAGTAATGCGACTACCGATTTCGGTGTTGTTCAGCCATCTTATAAACCGGGAGTGAAGTTAACTGATTTGACTGGTTTGCTACCTGAATATTGTAATGTGGCTTTACGTGAAGCTATCCCGGCGTTCAACAAGAAGATAGATGGCTTCGCTCATGAAGATGCAACGTTAACTGCCGTTGAAACCCGAACCTCATCGCCAATCTGTATCAAACGCGACCGGGAGAATTACCAAAGCATCAACACTCAAGGATTGTTCCCAGCAGGCGAAGGCGCCGGTTATGCGGGTGGCATATTGTCAGCGGCGATTGATGGAATTAAAGTGGCGGAGGCGATGGCGCTTTCCATAACGGGAGAACTAACCGCCACTAATTGAAGTTTGCCTATACAACCGATGAACGTTCATACAAGCCCCTGATCGTTAAAATAAGATAGCCGTCAGTTTATCCGTGCGATGGGGCGCTAAGCAGCGTTATAAAAACCCGCTAAAGAGTTATGGATCGACTGCAGAGAAAAATTATTTCCTACCTGATCGGTGATAAGTAATAGAAGTATTCGTAATATCAGATAATACAGCTAAGTGTGCATATTATATTTTGTAACTAGCTGAATTTTCATAACTTAGTAGAAGAGATCTCTGCATGACCGCTAGATTTTTGACTAGGCTTATTTATTTGACTAAATTTTATTAAAAGCCCGCCTCAGCAGTGGCTTTCTTGGTGATATTATCTGTTATAGCATTATAGCCAATTTATAAATTAATTTATCCGCTCAATCTACCCAGCCAAACCATAGAGCGTCAAAAGCATCGCATCCTTTTTAACATGCTTGCCTGCTTCAGAATCTTTTTTTTGAACACCATTTTTGTCTTTATCCGGGCCTGACTGAGCAGCTTCTATCGACGTGCTATCTATGATCTTAATACGCCCTTGTGTCATGATGATATTTTGTTCTTCAAACTGACGGTTTATTGCCTCTAGAAGCTTTTCCCATAGGTTTATATTTTTAGACTTCAGCGATCCTATCTCCGTTATCGTGACGGGTGCTGGTTCGCTAGTGATATTCTCCACATCTTTTCCTAGGATATCTAAGGAACCTCTGTACGCAGGAGGGTACTTGTTCAGAGGGCCCTAAGTAATGACTATTGTAAAATAGCGTGTTTTATTTTAGCTACTCCCGGCTACTTAGTTAGTGCCTCAATGTTCCCTATTAATGACGTTCGCCACGACGGAAAGGTATCAGTAATGCTTTAGGATAAACCGCTTTGCGCGCCAGTAAAGTCAAGGCGATAATACTCAGCACATAAGGGGCCATCAAGAAGAACTGGTAGGGAATATCAATGCCTGATACTTGTTGTAAACGTACTTGGTAGGCATCGATACCGGCAAATAATAGTGCACCAAATAACGCTTTCTTTGGCTCCCATGATGCGAAAATCACGAGCGCCACACAAATCCATCCACGGCCGTTAATCATGCCAAAGAAGAAAGCATCAAAGGCTGAAATGGTTAAGAATGCACCGCCAATCGCCATTAAACTGCTGCCCATCATCACTGAAATAGTTCTGACTAGGTGAACATTAATCCCTTGAGCTTCTGCGGCAATCGGGTTTTCACCGACCATACGCATAGCGAGACCAAAGGGGGTCTGGTACATGATATAAATCACCACCGCGACCATCAACAGTGATAGATAGGTTAATGGTGATTGCACAAATAAAATTTCACCGACAATTGGTATATCGGAAAGAAACGGTACGGCATAGTTGGTGAAGGCATCGATTTTAGGTGGTGTAGTGACATTTGGCAGCATCATTCTGAACGAGAAGTAGCTGATGGATGAGGCAAACATGGTCAGTGCAATACCGGTAACATGTTGGGAAAGGCCAAGGTATACCGTAAAACCACTGTGCACTAAACCGGCCATGGCACCGAGAAAAGCGACAAATAAAACTGCGCTCCACAGTCCGCCGCCCATATATACCCACATCCAGCCACCCATAGCACCGAGTGTCATTATCCCTTCAATACCCAGATTAAGAACCCCTGCGCGTTCACAGACAAGTTCACCTAAGGTGCCAAAAATGAGCGAGGTGGCAATTCGTATGGTTGCAACCCAAAAGCCAACCTCAAAGAAAATTGAAATGTAATCCATAACTTACCCCTTAATAATCCGATATCGAACCAGAAGCATGCTGATTAATACCATCAAAATTGAGACGGCCACGATCACATCGGCAATGTATGAGGGGATACCCATTCCCTGGCTCATCGAATCGGCACCGACATAGATACCGGCAAAAAATATCGCCGATGCAACCACGCCCAGCGGGTGTAGCATCGCTAACATAGCAACAGCGATGCCGGCATAACCCTAGCCTGGGGACATATCTAAGGTTAAATAACCTTTAAGCCCCGCCACTTCACTGACCCCGGCAATACCCGCCATGCCACCACTGAGTAGCGCGGTGATAATCAGGGTTCGATTAATGTTAATCCCTGAAAATTTTGCCGCCTCAGGATTAAGCCCCACTGATCTGATCTCATATCCCCAGAGGGTGAATTTCATGAAGACCCAGCAGCCGAACGCCGCAGCCAGCGCTAAGATAAAACCTAGATGCAACCGCGATTTTTCCATGATCGGCATTAACTGCCCCTCATCAATAATTGGCTTTCCCTGAGGCCAGCCCATCGACATAGGGTCTTGGATAGGGCCCTCTAAAAGGTAGTTAACGAACAGCAATACGATAAAGTTGAGCAACAGGGTGACCACCACCTCATCAACCCGCAAATAGTTTTTAAGTAGTGTCGGAATCAGCAGCAATACCCCGGCTGCCAACGCACCTGTCACCACTAGAAAAGGGATCATTAAAATCGGATGCAAGGTCACTAAACCTGAGCCCAAAACAGTGGCGAACACCGCGCCTACATACAGTTGCCCCTCTCCTCCGATATTCCAAAGCTTGGCTTTAAATGCGATGGCAGCTGCTAGCCCGGTGAAAATTAATGGCGTGGCACGGGTGAGTGTTTCAGACAGTGCAAAAGAGCTACCTAAAGCGCCATTAACCAGTAGGGCGTATGATTCCAATATAGGTTTGCCAGCCCATATGATTAGCAAACTACATAACATTAATGAGATAAAGATGGCCAATACGGGAGCCAGTCCCTGTACCCATATCGGCACATTTTCGCGAACTTCTAAGCGCATATGTCCTCCTTTGGAGCAGGTTTATTATTATTTTCGATAGATGCGCCACTCATCAAGCTGCCGAGCTGAGTTTTAGTGATTCGATCTGCGCGGTAAATAGGGCTGAGTTTACCGTGACACATCACCGCCACCCGATCAGAGATACTCAATAATTCATCCAGGTCTTCAGTCCTTAGAATAACGCAGGCACCGGTGCGTCGAGCTTCTAGCAAGCGCTCATGTACGTTAGCAATCGCCCCCACATCTAAGCCACGAATCGGCTGGTTAGCGATAATTAAATCAGGACTTTGCGACAGTACCCGTCCCAGTATCAGTTTTTGCATATTGCCGCCAGAGAGCAGTCGCGCCTCCTGCTCTATGCCATCACACCGAATGTCATAGTCTTTGATCAAATCGAGAGTAAACTGCTTGGCTTTTTTGAAATCAATAAAACCAAAACGACTTATTTTTCGATAAATTTCACTCATGGTGTTTTCCCACAAGCTCATCTCCCCGATCACCCCTTCTCTAATCCGATCTTCTGGGACTCGCCCGATTTGATTATCGACAAAGCTGGCAGGGGAGAAACGGCTAATGCGATCGGTCTTAAAATGCATTTCACCTGAGTCGGGTTTAAGCATGCCAGACAACAGATTTGCTAATGCACTTTGCCCATTTCCCGAGACCCCTGTGATGCCTAAAATTTCAGAGCGTCGTGCAGACAAATTTATATTCTCTAAGCGCGAACTCGCCTTGGAGCTTTTGACACAAATATTAGTTAAACTAAGAATTTCTTTACCTACGGGCAATTTTTCGGCCATAGGTTCCGCTATATCTTTACCGACCATTGCCGCAACCAGGCGGTTTTTATCAGCATTAGAGGTTGACATTTCATCGACTAAAAAACCGCGTCGTAGCACCAAAATTCGATGACTGACCGCGAGAATTTCGTGCAATTTATGCGAGATAAAGATGATTGATAGCCCTTTGGCCACTAACAATTTTAGCGTTTCAAACAATTTTTCAGATTCTTGCGGGGTTAATACGGCTGTCGGTTCGTCAAGAATTAGCACCTTGGCATCGCCGTATAACGCCTTGAGTATTTCTACTCGTTGTTTTTCACCTACAGAGAGAGAACTCACCTTTGCATCAGGAGACACTTCAAGACCAAAATCTTCAGCCATCTTTAACACTTTATTACTAGCGGCGACTTTATCGGTGGTCAGCGACCACAAACTTTCACTACCTAACATAATGTTTTCAATCACGGTCAGATTTTCGGCCAAGGTAAAGTGCTGATGCACCATTCCTATGCCCGCTTTAATCGCCGCTTTTGGATCACCAGCGGGTAAAGTTTGGCCCATTACAGCAACGGAGCCTTCCTCTGCAACATAGTGACCGAAGATGATATTCATCAGAGTGGTTTTACCTGCACCGTTTTCACCTAATAGCGCGAGCACTTCTCCGTGTTGTAATTGCAAGGTGATATTGTCATTGGCAACAAAAGATCCAAAACGTTTGGTCACACCTTTAATATGCAAAGCTGAGTTCATAGCAAGCCTCAATCAGAATGAAGATTTTGGTTTTTTATCATTAATCTCAACTGTAAAATCACCGGCGAGAATGGCTGCAGACTTTGCGTTGACTTGAGACTTTAACGCAGCTGAAAGCATAGCTTCCATATCATGGTAGGGGGCGAGCATAGCGCCGCCTTTAGCCATCATGGTCCACTCTCGATAATCTTCGCCTTTAAAACTTTTCTCTTTGACGCGCTTTACGGCATGCGCAATGGCGTTGTCCATATTCCAAAGTGCAGAAGTCACTACCACCCCGGCGCCTTTCTCTTCAAAATTCATGTCGTTGACATTACCAATCGCCAGAATACCTTTTTCACGGGCTGCATCCACGACACCTGCACGCTCGGCGAAAAGAATATCAACACCTGATTCTATCTGCGCGAAGCTCGCTTCTTTGGCCTTTGGTGGATCGTACCAAGAACCGATAAAGTTAACCTTGAACTCTACCGCTGAGTTGACTGATCTAGCCCCCGCCATAAAAGCGTTAAACAAACGGTTTACTTCACCAATTGGGTAGCCACCGACCATGCCAATTTTATTGGTTTTAGTTAAAGATCCCGCAATCATACCCATTAGATAACAAGGTTCATGGATATAGTTGTCAAATACGGAGTAATTTTCAAGATCAGCTTTGAAGGGGTCGCCCATTAAAAAAGCCACTTCAGGATAGGCTTTAGCGACCTTACGTGCTTCACGGCCGATACCAAAAGCTTCTCCTATTATAAGGTCGACACCGTTTTCAGCATACTGGCGCATGACACGAGCGTAATCCGCATTAGAAACTTTTTCTGAGAAGACATATTCGATATCTCCTGCTTTCTGTGCCTTTAACAGTGCAGTGTGCAGACGGGCGTCCCATTTTTGCTGAATGGGTTGAGTATAGATGCCTGCGACCTTGATTGTTTCAGCTGATACCACTGAAACAGCTCCAAACGATAATAGTGCCACGCACACCACCGCTGTTTTTTTAAATACGTTCTTTATAATTGTTCTCATATGTCACCTTTTAATTGCGATATATTGAGACCTCTGCATAACTACTGCGCTCGATAATACGGCGTTAAAAACCAGCTCAATATGCTCATTTACACCTGTAATACCCATAAACAGGGGCACACTGACTCCGCTATCTCGCCGGTTTTTGCCTTGTCCTACCTTCGCTCGCAACGTTATGCAGAGGTCTCATATTATTATTTAGATCTTTTTATTTAAAATCGAACCCGCTCCCTTTTATACTTATCTAAAAAACTCATCCAATCTAAATACCTTGAATGAGACCTGGAAATCTAAGCTGTTTTCTAAAACTATAACCCTGACTAGTGCAAATCCAGTCAAAACAGACCTTTTGAAAAACTGACTAACTGTTCTTCACCATCGCTGAGTGTTACATAGTTTTCTTGTACAGGGGATCTGGCAATGACCTCGCCATTTTTGATCACAAACAAGCGGTTGGCCTTTAGTTGAATTGCTTCAATTGGGCTTGCTGCCTGCAAGATAACTAAATCGGCATTACAACCTGGCTCTAAGCCATAACCTTTTAGACCCATGACTTTAGCCCCATTGTAGGTGACGGCATCGAACGCTTGGTGCATGCCCTTGATACTGGTCATTTGTGCGACATGCAGCCCCATACTTGCCACTTCTAACATGTCGTGAGTCCCCATGCTGTACCAGGGGTCCATGACGCAATCATGGCCGAAAGCGACATTAATACCGGCATTTAACAGCTCGGGAACCCGAGTCATCCCTCGTCGTTTCGGATAGCTGTCGTGACGGCCTTGTAAAGTAATATTGATCAGAGGGTTGGCGATGACATGGATCTTTGATTCGCGCATTAAAGGCAGTAGCTTACTCACATAGTAGTTATCCATAGAGTGCATCGAGGTTAGATGCGAGCCGGTCACTCTTCCCTCTAAACCCAGCCTTTTAGTTTCACAGGTTAAGGTTTCGATATGTCTTGATAGGGGGTCATCACTTTCATCGCAGTGCATATCGACTTGCAACCCTCGACGTTCAGCAATTTCACAAAGCGCACGTACAGACCTAGCTCCCTCATCCATAGTGCGCTCAAAATGAGGAATACCACCCACCACATCCACCCCTTTATCCAGAGCGCGGAGCAAATTTTCTTGCGAGCGAGAATATCTGAAAAAACCATTCTGCGGGAAAGCCACTAATTGCAAATCAATGTAGGGCTTCATCTCTGCTTGTACTTCCAGCAATGCCTCTACTGCCAGTAGACGATCGTCGCAAATATCAACATGGCTGCGTATAAACAGTGTGCCCCGAGCAATTGACCAGCGGCACATTTCAAGTGCGCGTTGCTTGATCGACTCGACCGTAAGATGCGGTATGAGCTCGCCCCATAATTCAATGCCCTCAAGCAGTGTGCCACTTTGATTCAACCGAGGTTGACCTAGGCTTAATGCTGCATCCATATGGAAGTGGCTATCGACAAACGGCGGGGATACAAGATAACCTTTAGCGTCTATCTCTGTACTAGCCTGCGCTTGTATAGAGGGAGCAACCTCAATGATTTTTCCATTGTTAATCGCAATATCAATCCCCTGACGACCGTCGGGTAGATTGGCATTGCGAATAAGCATATCAAACATAGCGTACTCCATTGCTTAATTTTTGCAGAAGATATTTAATGTAAATGAGCGAGTAAAAGAGCCACAGACTAAAGCAGCAGGCTTGATCAGGACTAAAAAAAGAGGGGTTTAGATGATGACAAAACCGCAAAGTTTAGTTTGCTGCTGATTGTAAAGATAGATAGATGGGAGGCACCTTGATATTGATGCAAAGCAGGGTAAAGCTAGCAATATTTTGCTGACAGGTGACACTAAGTAACGCTGCAGAGTGAATAGTATTATGAATAATCGTACAACTAGTTTTACCTCAAAGGTAAAAAAAAGCAGGCATGCCTGACTAGGTGATTGGATTTTCATAAAGTTACTATCCGTTTTTATTATAAAATATTTTTTAAAATCATAAAATACAGGCTTTTTAAAAAATCTAATTGAAGTTAGCAATTTTGTTTCAACAGGTCAACTATTTTAGTTTATCAGCCTTAATGGTTAGATACCTCTGCATAACTCACCAAGAGGGTATGTAACTGCGCTCGCTAATGCAGCGTTAAAAACCGGCTCAATATGCTCATTTACATCGGTAATACCCATAAATAAGGGCACACTGTACCCAAAGTGAGGGGCATATTAACTCCGCTATCTTGCCGGTTTTTTCCTGGTATTACCTTCGCACGCAAGGTTATGTTTTGAAGGAGTGCTGAAACCTTAATTTTTCCTTATCTTACAATTGCGTCGCAAATAAGAGTAATCATCACTATGAGGACAATCTCTTTTTAGCCGACCAACATTCGTACGCCACTACAGTCAAAAAACTTAACAGATTTGTTGCTTTTGGTCTAAGCTTTAAAGAGTTTCGTTGCGGGTGATTAGCTGGTTTCGTCAACCAAACTTTATATGCCAAATAGTTGCTTGTTCGGAGCTTCTATTATGAGCGCGATATAAATATCCATCAATCATTAGATAAATATGTCTTGTAAGCTGTTTCCTGACAATAGTTATTTATATGACGCAAAGAAGTGCGATAAAACTGCATAATTCAGCTAGTATTAAGCGTTCTTTAAATGATGAATCGGAAGTTAGCTAGTTTTTTATAATAAGGTCGCGGAATTTAAAGTAACAAGGCTTGATGAATTGTCGTGCATGATTTTAAACTTTAGTGATACTCGCTGGCTAAAATTAGCAATCGTTTGGGAGCATTATAACTAGTCACACCAGCTCCATAGGGAAAATACCAGGCTTGTTCAAAGGCTCCTTAGGTCAAAGGTTACCGGAAGTGTGGACAGCTGAACCATGAACTTGGGAGTATTGATTTAATTTATGCAAAAAGGATTTAGTTTAGTTGAATTGATGGTCGCTGTTAGCGTGATATCGCTACTCATCACTGTGGCTATTCCCAGTTTTGAAACTAGCGTGCTGGGGATGCGTGGCAGTTCGCTGGCAGACAAGTTGATTGCAAGTATCCATTTAGTGCGCAGCGAAGCTATTGCTCGAAACTCAAGAGTCACTCTCTGTGCCAGTGTCGATGGTAATAGTTGTGATAATACAGCTGACGACTGGAACCGAGGGTGGATAGCTATTTGGTATAACCCCGAACTGGCTCAAACTGAAGTAATTCGCTACTGGAGGGTTTCCTCTCAAGGGGCAAATGTGCAGCTGGGAGGGCTAAATAGCCATAAACTCATTTATATCGCTAATGGGGAGGCTTTTTTAAGTGCCAACGGTAGCGCCAAATTAGTGCCTCCTATAGCCATCGGTTTTAGAACACAAATTGATGGTTGTGTAGATTTTGAGTACACGCACGCAAGGATCATTCAAATAACCCACTTTGGAACAGTCACTGTTCACAGAGAGAAATGTATATGAAGCGGCAACAAGGTAGCAGCTTGATCGAGGTACTAGTGACTATTGTGATTATTTCGGTGGGGTTATTGGGCATGGCGAATGTCCAATTAGCTGCAATGGCCTTAAACCAAAATGCTTATCAACGTTTACAAGCGGTTAATTTAGCTCATGAAATTGCCGATAGTCTGTTTGTAAATAGTACTCAGGCAGTCGCTGGAGATTATACATTACTGTTAAATGGTAATGGTAACGCGCCCGCGGGAAGTGTGGCCGCAGAGGATATTACCCACTGGATAGCACAAGCTAGTCGCAAATTACCTAGTGGCAGGGTGGTTATCAGTAGCCCGCAAGTGATGGGGATTGCGGCCAATGTAAAAGTTTATACTATTACTATTTGTTGGCTGGAAAAAAATGCTGATATAGCGACCCCAAACACTTGCGGTGCCAACAATCGTGCGATGTTCAGCTTTAGCGCGAGTAGTCGAATATGATCTCGTTTGCGGCTAGAAAAAGCTTAAACACTCAGCAGATGTCGACTCAATTTGGCTTCTCTCTAATCGAGTTGATGATAGCTATGACCATAGGGACATTTATTATAGGGGGAATGATCAGTGTCTTTATTACCTCCGGACAAACCTACAGATTGCAGCAGGCGATCAGTCAAGTGCAAGACAAAG
Organism: Oceanospirillales bacterium; assembly: GCA_029027825.1. Taxonomy (GTDB): domain Bacteria; phylum Pseudomonadota; class Gammaproteobacteria; order Pseudomonadales; family Balneatricaceae; genus Rs1. The sequence continues at coordinate 31,781 of CP093399.1, forward strand.
GACGATTTTCTGTCAAAAAGTTGCGTGAGGGAATACAAACCGCAGGCTTTAAATTAGATTACAACACTGTCGCGATTAAAGAAATCGTCGGCGGAGTTGATGAGTGCACTACTGACGTTACCATCAAAATTCTTGAAGTGTATTGGTACTATACCGATCCTGAATTAGATTCGAGTAAAGACAGTGAAATGCGCTATTGTTTTTATTTGCGAGGCGATAAAAAGTTAATTAGAAGAAGAATTCCTGGACCGGCAGATGAAAAACCAGGGACAAGTGTTGCAGAAGATGAGTTTGTTATTCTCGCCGACGTACACCACTTAGATTTCAGCTTCGCCGTTGATCTAGATGGGGTCGAAGGTATCGATATAGTACCGTCAAATAGTACTTATTTGACCGCAGAGAAATTGCAAGTAGGCACTGGTAGTACTGCTGCTAGCACTGCTATTTGGCAAAAAGTGCGCGCGGTGCGGATTAATATTATTGTCGCCAGTGATATTGTAAATGTCACTGATGATCCTCAGACTTTAATAGTGCCATTTTGGGTGGAGGATGCAAACGGCATAAAGAAGAAACAGTTTCAAGCACAAGACAAGCGCTTATACCAAGAATATAGCGCCACTGTTGCTTTGAGGAATCGTAAACATTGAATAAATCAGCTATCAAGCCAGCTATCAAATCAGCGCAAATGGGCGTGGTCTTAATCATAGGGCTGATCTTTTTATTGCTGATGTCGATGATGGGGATTGCAGCGATGCAAAGTGTCACCATTCAAGAGCGAATCGGCGGTAACAGTATGGATAACTACCGTGCTTTTCAAAGCGCAGAAATTGCCTTGGCGGGTGCTGAGCAAGCGACAGAGAGTGTAAATTTTAAAGCCGGATATGTTAGGGAGGTTCCACCGGCTGGTCTTTTAAAATTAATGACAGATTCAGAGCTATTAAATCCCGATAATTGGGTGTGTAACGACCTTAGTCTAGATACAGGAGATGATGACGACGAGCGTAAATTATGTGTGCAAAGTGCTGACTATAAAGAGCCTAACGCATCTAATAATCCAATGGTTAAATACGAAAAAATTGGCAGTGCAGAATTTAGAATTACGGTGTGGGCCCAAGGTGAAGGACGCTCAAAAGTGATGTTGCAATCTGTTTATATTAAAAACTAATACAGATGAAGATGTAACTTATGGAATGTAGAGGAATATTGGAGGTGCGAAAATGAATAAATATAAAACATATTTGATTTTGTTAGCTGGTGTTACGATTGCAACTTATCCTGTAGCAGATGAGCTGTCCCTCCCAAATTATCCTCTGCAGACCACAGGTTTCGTTGAGCCTAATGTGCTTTTTTTGATCGATAATTCAGGTAGCATGAATATCATTGATCCTGGTGCTGTGGTGAGCCGTTTAGCTATTGCCAAGAAAGTGGCCATTGATATTATCAAAGAAACAGCTGATGTTAGGTTTTGCTTAGGTGCCTTTAATAAACCAACCGCCAGTGACAGCGCTAGGGGAGGTCGAGTAGTTACCGAATGTAAAAAACCAACTATAGTTCCCAATAAGTCGTATACCTATATAGAACAGGCTATTAACCATTTAGAGCCGGACAGTTGGACTCCCCTGGCGGAAGCTTATTATGAAATGGTCGGCTATTTTAGGAACGGTCGGTCCATTTACAATCGTGATGTTGTCGGAAGAAAGAGCCCGATACAATATCGCTGTCAAAAAAATTACTCGATAGTCCTGACTGATGGAGTGCCATTTTTTGACGCCAGCTTTCCCGGCTTAAATGCACAAGTTTCCGGTAGGACGGTTAAATTTGGCGATTATGATAACGTTGCAAATGATGGTAACTTAAACAATAACGATCCATACCAGCGGTACTTATTTCTAGATGATATCGCAAAATTTGCCTATGAGACAGATTTACGTGGACAGCATGAATTAGATCTAGCGAATAAAAGTTTTAATGACGTACTATTCCCTCAGCAAAATTTAATAACTTATACCGTAGGTTTTACTTTAAATGATGCCAATGCACTGAAAATGCTTGAAGATGCAGCGGAAAAAGAAGGCTACGGTCACGGGAAATACTATAACGCGAGTACTTATGAAGAGCTCAAAACTTCATTCGGTAAAGCTTTGACAGATATCACCGATACCAGTCAATCAGTCGCTGCCGCCAGTGCGAATACCAGCGAGTTGGTCGTTGGCTCCAGATTATATCAATCGCGCTACACGGCTAAAGATTGGACGGGAGAATTGATTTCATTAGCTATAGACAAAACTACCTATCAAGTTTCCAACACTTATGAATGGAGCGCTCCGGTCAATCTAAATGTGTCTACAAGAGTGGTCTACAGCGGGCACAACAGTGGTTCACTGTTTAAAAAAGATAATTTTAATCCGCAACAAATTACCGATCTGTTTGGTGACCAACGGATTATCTCCTATATTAAAGGCAGCGCATTCGCAGATTATAGAGATAGAACTTTACCCATGGGAGATGTCGTGAACTCGACGCCGGTATACGTGGCGCCGCCAGTTATTAACGCTTATAGCGATGCTGATTTCGCCAATAAATACTCTGATTTTTATGTTAGCCACAAAGACCGAAGCCCGATGATTTATCTCGGCGCGAATGATGGAATGTTGCATGGTTTCAATGCCGACAATGGTTATGAAAAACTGGCCTTTATACCCTCTAAAGTGTTACCCAAATTGAAACATTTAGCAGATAAAAATTACCGACATCAATTTTATGTGGATGGAACTCCAGTAGTAGAGTCGGTATACGCTAATCATAAATGGATAAGCTTGCTGGTGGGGGGCTTAGGAAGAGGAGGACAGGGAATCTACGCATTAGATGTTAGCAGTGATTACTATGAAAATACCGAGTCTGCTGCAAGCTCAGTATTTCAGTGGGAGTTTAGCGATGCGATAGATGCGGACCTTGGATTTACGTATAGCAGCCCGCAAATAATGCGTTTAAATGATGGCAATTTCTACGTTGTAATATCAAGTGGATATAACAATACCACGGCAAGTGATCAGAGTGATAATCACCTAAGCAGCACAGGTAATGCGGTGTTGTTTTTACTGAATGTGGCAACCGGGGCTATAGAGAAAAAACTCTCCACAGGTGTCGGGATGAAGGATCCTGCTAATCATAGTATGGCCAATGGTTTAGGGGCGGTGGTTGGGCTTGATATTAACAGCGATGGAAAACAAGATTACCTGTATGCGGGAGATCTATTTGGCAATGTTTGGAAATTTGATGTGAGTTCTAAATCCCCTGTTAACTGGGGGGCTGACAATGATAGTAATGATGATAAAAATCCCTCACTACTGTTTTCCGCGGTGGATGATCAAGGTCAAAAGCAGCCGATAACCGCCGCCTTAACTGCAGTAAAACTGCCCAATAAAGACATAATGATCTTTTTCGGCACGGGAAAGTACTTGGAAGAACAAGATACATTTGCCAAAAATATAGGTGTGCAAACATTTTATGGGATAAAAGATAAAGGCGCGACTATTACCGGTAGAGCAGAGCTTTTAAAGCAGAGCATTATCTACCATGGAGACGTGAAATTTAGCATTTCTAGTAACAAGGAAGTAAATAGAGAAGTGCGTATTACCAGTAATAATAAGTACTCTGGATACCAAAAAGGTTGGTATATGGATTTACAAACGCCCAATTATAGCCACACTGATGTGGTCACCAAAGAAAAACTCGGAGTCACTTATAGTGCTTATGGAGAGCAAGTTATAGTGAACTCTGTCTACCGGGATAGTCATGACGGTGCTAATGATCGAAGCGATGGGCGTATATTTTTTGTTTCAGATTTACCTAATAATGCTGATAAGTGCTTACCTTCATCAAAAAACTATTTAATGTCCCTGGATGCTAATAGCGGTGCAAGATTCAATTATATCGCTGTAGATATCAATAACGATGGAATTATTGATCACCGCGATGGTATAGAAACGGGTATTTCAGACAAATTTGGCACTAAGACTCTCTCATCAACCTCTGGTTTTGAAATTAGTAGCCGACAGGCTCCGACCTTTTTAGATATTTTGGACGGCGATAAGAAAACAGATGAGGAGGTGATGATTTTTAGCAACTCTAGTGTCTGTAAAACCGGCGGAGATAACTGTTCTTATGCAAACACCATGAAAGGGAAAAAGTATAAGGGAGTTGGTGTTGGAAAACGTACCTCCTGGCGAGAAATAAGAGCATATTAAACTATTAGGGGAATGATATGATCCGGGCAAAAATCAGCGTAGTGGCGACTACTTTATTAATTAGTTGTTCTTTATTAGCGGTTGAAAAGGAGGGGCTAATCTCTGACCTTAAAGCGCAACAAAGATCGTTTACTTTAAGTGAAGAACAATATCAAATCGCCAGAGATGTGAAAATAACCTCTGAAGGACTTGGTGGAAAAACCTTTCCAATATCTATATTACGCGACGGTACTAAGGTAAAAATCAGCTACCGAAGCAGTATCGAACGCAGAGTCAAAAAAATTAAAATACTGATGCAATAAGCCAATTTAAGATATTGATATTTATAGAAGAAGAACTCGTTAATCGGCTGCTATATACAGCGACCTAGATCCTCACCTGTCATTCGTCACTGTTGATTGGAGTAGCAGAGCGAACTGGGCGGATAAACGGGGTGCAAATGATGACCAGTCACAGCCCTTTTGGGTACAGTTAAAATTCTTCAATTCCTCTGTAAAACCAATATTTTACACTCTATATCCACTTGAAGTCACGGATTCAAGGTAGCGATAAATCGCTTTTATTTCAATGAATAGAGGTCTGAGCATAGGGCCTATCCTTCACAGTAAATGTCTCTTTTCCGAAAAACCTAGATTAGGTTGATAAAAAATCATAAGTTACGGATTTATTTATTGTTTTTTTAAGAATGAAAATATTTAAAAATTAATTTAATCTAACTCTTTGATTGACGTAACAGCCAGTTTTAAATACATTATCTTTAGAGCTATCATCAGTAAAGTTATATGTTGTGAAGATAATAAGGAAAGAAAAATTGCAATTCCCCTATAAACTCGGTTTGTTCATACATTTGTTGGTCGAAAAAATTTGTCTCTATCTGATCACTGCCCTAGTCGTTAGCGAGATCCTGATTGTACTGTTAAGGTACATTTACGGCATTGGTTTTCTACAGTTACACGATTTTGCCCTGTACAGTTTTAGCATGCTAGTGGTGTTGAGCGTGGTCTACTGTTTTGGTCATGATAACCATGTCCGGGTTGATGTGTTCCGTGAAAAACACAGCGTTAAGTTAAAAAAGATCATTGATATCGTCTCAGTGTTAGGTTTTTTGCTACCCTTTTACGCGCTGGTTTTATATTGGGTTTGGCCAGATATACACTATGCTTGGAGCATTGCGGAAGGCTCTCGGGAAACCGGCGGTTTAGGGGGCTTGTTTTTGGTCAAAAGCGCATTGCCTCTAGCGGCTGTTTTAATGATTCTGCAGGGGATGGTTGTGGTTTTTAGAGGCGGGAAATATCTTTTTTCTGCTGAGTCGACAGTCTTGGAAAACGGGCTGGAAAAGTTATGAGCATTGAAGCCATTTGGTTACTGATCTTAGTTTCATCACTATTGCTGGCGATTATGAGTGGCATGCCGGTGATGTTGGCTATCTCTGGGGTACCAGTGCTTATTGCTTTTATTGCAGCAGCCTTCGGACACTTTGATTTAACGTTTTTTGGGGCCTTCCCGCAGCGGGTCTTTGGGATAATGAACAACTCGCTGTTAATTGCTGTGCCGCTGTTTGTGATGATGGGCATTTTGCTGGAACGCTCTAAACTTGCCGAACGTATGTTACTGATTATGGCTGGTTTTTTTGGCGGGTCGCGTTCAGGTTTGGCCTATTCAGTGCTAATAGTTAGCGCCTTGATCGCCGCATCTACTGGGATCATTGGCGCTACCATAGTGATGTTGGGTATGATCAGTCTGCCAGCGTTATTGAAGGCCGGAGTGTCAGTGCGCTTGTCTTCGGGTCTGATTTGCGCTTCTGGTACTTTAGGGCAAATAATCCCCCCCTCGATAGTGCTTATCTTATTGGGCGACCAAATATCTAATGCCTATCAGGAAGCCCAGCAAAACATCGGAAATTTTGCACCTGACCCTGTCTCAGTGGGTGACTTATTTGCCGGTGCGTTGCTACCAGGCTTAGTCTTAGTCTCCCTGTATGCTGTCTATATATGGATACACAACCGATTCATCGATCCATCGACACCTGCGAGTGATGCTCAGGCTCGTGCGGTAGTGGTTACTCAAGTCAGTGTCGCTGAAGTTTGTACGGCCTTCCTGCCGCCGATATTTTTGATCATAGCGGTGTTAGGATCTATTTTGTTTGGCATCGCGACCCCTACAGAGGCGGCGGCGGTGGGTGTTGCCGGTACGTTATTGATTGCGGCTGCCAATAGCCCCAGTGCCAGTAAGTTGCTAAAGAAATTAGTTTTGTTAGGTGCAATGTCAGCATTTAGTTTGAGTATACTCTTGTCGCTAGAGCTCTCTACGATTGATTTTAGCAGTGGTGCGTTAGCATTTAATTTGGGTAGCTCTATAGCGATTTTTTTGAGCTTGATATTGCTAGCGGCACTGTTGGCCGCTGGGGTTAGGTTGACAAGAGATAAAGTGCTGGCCAGTGCTGTCACCCAGAGCGTCAGTATTTCAGGTATGGTGTTTGCTATTATTATAGCGGCCTCGATGTTGTCTTTAGTATTCAGGGGTTTTGATGGGGATGAAATAGTCGCGCAGCTGTTGGCGAAAATTCCCGGCGACAAATGGGGAGCATTGCTGATGGTGATGTTAGTGATCTTCCTATTGGGCTTTGTGCTGGAGTTTGTCGAAATTTTGTTTATCGTCATTCCCATTGTCGGCCCAGTAATTTTGGCCATGGATTTTAATCCGATATGGTTCGCCATTATGGTGGCGATTAATTTACAGACCAGCTTTTTGACCCCACCTTTTGGTTTCGCACTATTTTATTTTAGATCGGTCGCCCCCAGCAGTATCAGTACTTTAGATATTTATAAGTCAGTGATCCCTTTTGTCTTTATACAAATTATTGCAATGGGCATATTAGTGGCGTTCCCAGAGTTAGTGACTTGGTTGCCAACCCTGGTTTTTCAGTAGTTAATTTCAGAAATCAACTAGAGTAAAGCATCGGGCTGTGCCCGAGTATTATTCAACTCAGGGCAATGATGCCAAGTGGTTGAAACTAAAAGATCGTGAATAATAATTCGAGACCTCTACATAACGTTGCGAGCGAAGGTAAGACAAGGCAAAAACCGGCGAGATAGCGGAGTTTACTGGTGTAAATGAGCATATTGAGCCGGTTTTTAACGCAGTATTACTGAGCGCAGTTATCATACCCTCTGGGTAAGTTATGCAGAGGTCTCAATTCATGAATCAACGAGGAGAATGTATGCAGCGTAGAAAATTTTTACAGGGAGCAGCTATTGCTGGTGCCGGAGTGGCTATAACAAGTGCGCCGGCGATTGCCAGTGGTAAAATTCAGTGGAAATTGCCGAGTAGTTTTCCATCCAAGGCGCCTGGTGTCGGTACTAATGTCACTAGCTTTGCCAAGCGGGTCGAAGCGATGTCCGGAGGAAGGCTTAGCTTTAAAGTCTATTCAGGGGGTGAGTTAGTTCCACCATTTGCGGTGGAAGATGCAGTACAGAAAGGTACAGCCGAGATAGGGCACAGCACGCCTTATTATTCAGCGGGTAAGAACTCGGCGATTCACTTCTTCAGCACGGTTCCATTTGGTATGACTGCCACAGAGCAAGTAGCATGGTTACGCCACGGCGGCGGACAGCAGCTCTGGGATGAAATCTATGCTGAGCGCGGTCTCAAGGCTTTTTACAGTGGTAACTCTGGTACTCAATCTGGTGGCTGGTTTAAAAAGGAAATCAACTCGGTAAAAGATTTATCGGGCTTGAATATGCGCATCGCCGGGCTGGGCGGTGAGGCAATGCGAAAACTGGGCGTCAACGCTATCTTGTTGCCACCACCGGAGATATTTCCCGCATTTAAGTCAGGCGCTATCGATGCTGCTGAATGGGTGGGGCCGATGCTGGATCAGGCTTTTGGCTTGAATAAAATCACCAATATTTGTTACACCCCCGCCTTTCATGAGCCTAGTGCGGCTCTGGAAATAGTGGTCAATAAAGAAGCTTTTGATGAGCTACCAAAAGATTTGCAGTCGATAGTGGAAGAGGCGGCACGTGCCACATCGGTGGAGACTTTGGCACAGTTTGATTACTTTAATACACTAGCAATGGTGCAATTGAAGAAGAAGGGCGTACAGTTTAAAGAATTCCCACCAGAGGTAGTGTCTGCATTGAAAAAAGCCAGCGCTGAAGTGATGGAAGAACTTGCCGCGAGCAACCCTATGTTCAAGAAAGTTCAGCAAAGTTATGATGCTTTTCTCAAGCCAGCGACTGAGTATGCCAACTTGTTCCAGGGGGCTATCTATCGCCAGCGTAGCTAAAAACTAAGAGTGGCCTCACTTGAGGCGCTCACCCAAAAAGCTTGGCTGTAGTAGATTAATCTGCTCTCGGCCAAGCATTAAAAATGCTAGCTAGTACGCTAGAAAAATTGCTAAATATACCTTTACTGCACCTTAGGCAAGGCCTGATACAACGACACCATCTCTTAAATTACGCTGACTTATTTTATCTATATCCGATCGTACTTATCACCGTTACAACATTTATTCTATTTATCGCTCAAGGTCTATTTCCTGCTGTAGCTGTTCAATTTGTTCGAGTATGGCCAGAAATTTCTGCCCAAACTCGGTGACTTGGTATTCCACCCTTGGTGGTACTTCGCTGTAGCTTATCTTCTTTAAAATACCAAATTCTTGATTGCGTTTGAGGCATTGGTTTAGCACCTTGGTGCTCAGTCCCTCGGTATGTCGGACCATCTCACCGGGACGATTAACGCCACTGGCCAGCAATTGGTACAAGGTTAAAGACCATTTACAGCCATAAATAGACTCGACCATACGGGCACTGCTGTTGGGGGCGAGTTTTCTTGAAAATATTTTTTCGTTGTTATTCATAAAGATGTACCTAAAAGTAGCTAGTGTACCGATTTGTACTTACTGTTCAGCGAGCTGATGAGTGGCTAAGATTAACACGTTGTAAAAGTTAAAGAGAAGGGAGTTCTGTTTATACAACATTCGAGCCTATCGTTGGCTGGTACCATAATAGAAGGTCTTTTTCTCAGAGTGGGTAGGAGCTTCATTGCATACTGACTGTGGATTAATTCGAGTCAACTGACAAATTTAGTGGGGTAGTATGAAACTGAATATGAATTTCGTGGAACGGGTTGTGATAGACACTAGCCAGCAGCAGTGGCAGCCAAGTCCCGCCCTTGGGGTGTGGCGTAAATGCCTGGAACGTGAGAGTAAAGAATCTGGGCACACGACTAGTGTGGTGAAATATGCAGCAGGTTCTTGTTTCTCTACCCATCTTCATCCTATGGGAGAAGAAATTATGGTCTTAGAAGGAGTCTTCTCTGATGAGTATGGCGACTATCCAGTCGGGACTTATCTTCGGCACCCACCGGGAAGTAAGCACGCGCCATTTAGCCAAGAGGGCTGCACTATTCTAGTTAAGCTCAATCAATTTGCCGCTGGTGATACCGAGAAAGTGCGCATTGATACGCGTAACACCCGTTGGTTGCCAGGTATCGGCGGTCTGCAAGTTATGCCACTGCATGAGTTCGAGCACGAACATGTGGCGTTAGTGAAGTGGCCCAAAGGAGAAGTATTCCAAGCGCATAGACATTTTGGTGGAGAAGAAATTTTTGTGCTGTCGGGAATGTTTCGTGATGAACAAGGTGTGTATCCAGCAGGTACTTGGCTGCGCAGTCCGCATATGAGCCAGCATTGTCCATATGTGGCGGAAGAGACCGTGATTATGGTGAAAACTGGGCATTTGTTTAGAGGCTCCTTTACCGGCAAGATGTAGTGAATTATTAGTGGCGGGAGTTGTCTTTATAATTTATAAAACCAAAAAACGACAGTAATTGCATCTTAGTTGCATTTCAAAAATTTTAGTAACCACTTAATAGTCAGACCAGTACTGCTCTAAATGTGTTGCAAATTGAGACACTAGACAATGGTTGTCAATTGTTTTAAATTTATTAGCTTATTCTTTAGCCTCATTGAGGTTAGATTGACTGAGAGAATCAACGCGTAAGCGATGGCAAAACAGCAGTCTTCATAGCAGAATTATTTGATGTCTCTGGTGGTGTTTTGTTTATCTAGATAACAAATATCACATCACAAAGAGCCGTCAACTTATTTAATATCAATTTCTTATATCCTTATTAGTTCTTTGTTTAAATCCCAAAACTTGAGTTATAAACCTCTAGTTAAGCGATCCATTGACGATAGTCATTTGTTAAAAGGCATGATTTTAGTCTTAAATTATGCAAAATCATTACTTCGCAGATGTATTAACTAAGCAGAACCTGGATCTAAAAGTCGAATGCGTTGGATCTATACAGCAAAGCCTGCACTGCTTTATAGTAAGAGCAATCACTAGCTCCTACCCCAGCAGGCAGAGGATTACGCTGATGCGAACGGAATCAATCATAATTAATAACCACTTCAAAGACGTTTGGTTTCATGAGGCTAATGGTGCATGCCTCCCATTCGCCTCCCATTACGCACTCCTTCGACAGGAGCAGTAATCGATGAGGTGCCGTTTTCTTCAACAGGAATGTCAGGTGGTGAGGTTGTCGCCGCTGAGGCCTTCTCGGTATATCTCTTCCTTTTCCTGCGATTATGGAAGGGGGCTTTCAATAAAAGTTACTACTAACTCATAACAATAAATACAATGGTTAATGTCCATGATATCAAATAATAATTATGTCCAATTTAAGAGCGTCAAAAAAAGCTACGATCAAAAACTACTAGTCGTTAAAGACTTTAATCTCGATATCAAGAAAGGCGAATTCGTCACGCTACTAGGCCCTTCAGGTTCTGGTAAAACCACTTGCTTAATGATGCTAGCAGGGTTTGAAAGCGTCACTAGTGGCGAAATTATTATCGATGGGCAATCAGTCAATAATATCGCGCCCTATCACCGTAATATAGGGATGGTGTTTCAGCACTATGCTCTATTTCCTCATATGACCATTGCTGAAAACCTCGCTTATCCACTGCAAGTGAGAAAGCTGCCCAGTCATGAAATTGACAAAAAAGTTGCCGACTCTCTCGCTCTGGTTGAACTGAATCAATTTGGTAAGCGTTACCCAGGCCAGCTTTCAGGGGGGCAAAAGCAGCGTGTCGCACTGGCCCGCTCACTGATTTTTGAACCTAGTATTGTATTGATGGATGAACCATTGGGTGCTTTGGATAAAAATCTACGCGAACAGATGCAATTTGAAATTAAGCGCTTGCACAATGACTTAGGTTTTACTGCTGTTTATGTGACCCACGATCAAACAGAAGCCTTGACCATGTCTGATCGAATTGCCGTTTTCGAAGACGGTGTAGTGCAGCAATGCGCAACCCCTATTGAACTTTATGAGAAACCAAGCAATTCGTTCGTCGCCGATTTCATTGGCGAGAACAATAGAATCAAAGGGCATATTAGTGCGATCGACGGCGATTTTGCTGAGGTAAGCTTGATCTCTGGCAATAGCGCTAAGTCACAAATTAGCCCGGAGCTTAAAGTCGGCGATGCTTGTATATTGGTTATCCGTCCTGAAAATTTATTCATTGCAAACTCAACCCGCCAGTTGGCTAACAGTATTGAAGCTGATTTTATTAGCCGTCTCTACGTCGGTGATTCTTTCCGTTACTTCTTTAAATTACCTAATGGTGACGATCTAATGATCAAAGCGTTGAACGATCAAGACGCACCGATTTTCAATGGGGGAGACAAGGTCTCTCTCACTTGGGCCTTAGATAAAGGCTTAGCCCTTTCTTCAACCCACTAAAATGCACCACATGATTTTAACGAAGCACACTAAGCACTTTCAATAACAAAAAAATAATAGAGGACTTACAATGAGAAAATTATCACTCTTAGCAGCAGCGATTACCTTCAGTGCGACTTTGGCTGGCACGGCAATGGCTGAGCAAATGACTGTAGTCTCCTTCGGTGGCGCTTATGGCGCAGCACAGCAAAAGCACATGATAGACCCTTTCACGGAAAAAACAGGTCACAAAATTCTGTTTGAAAATTATTCCGGCGGTATCGCTGAAATCAAAGCACAAGTAGAAAGTGGCAATATTCTATGGGATGTGGTCGATATTGAAGTGATCGATTTAGAGCGTGCCTGCTCTGAAGGTCTACTTGAGGTGTTTCCACATGATACCTTGCCAGCTGGGGATGACGGCGTCGCTGCAGCAGCGGACTTCGCCCCTGAAGCATTAGCTAACGAGTGCGGTGTCGGCAATATCGTTTGGACTGTTCTTTTTGCCTACAACAACGACACCATCAAGGGGGGTAAGCCCAGTAAAATTGGCGATCTCTTCGACACCACTACTTTCCCCGGAAAACGCGCTCTACGCAAGCGTCCTCAGGTAAATATGGAATGGGCACTACTAGCAGACGGTGTGCCTGCAGGCGATATATACGACGTACTGAGTACTGATGAAGGCCAGCAGCGCGCCTTTGACAAACTTACATCTATCAAGCAAGACATTGTCTGGTTTGATAGCTGGTCGCAGGCACCGCAACTGTTAAATGATGGTGGTGCGGTTATGGTGCAGTCGGCTAATGGTCGCATCTTTTCTGCAATTAGAGATGACAAGAAAAACTTTGAAATGGTTTGGGACTCTCATGTATACGATTTAGATGTTTGGGCTATTGTTAAAGGCAGTAAGAAAAAGGCACTGGCAGAAGAGTTTATCCGCTTCGCGACTAGCTCTAAACCAGAAGCGGGGATGCAAGAAGTTGCCTATGGGCCAACTCGCCAATCATCTTACGCATACGTCGATAAAGCGGTGTTATCTAAATTACCTTCTGCTCACTTAAAAGAAGGCATACAAGCATCCGGTGAATTTTGGGCAGATTACGGTGAGTCGCTAGGTGAGAAATTCAATGAGTGGCTATTGAAATAACACTGTAGCAAAGGCCAAGCTGTTGAAAATTCAGCTTGGTCTATTTCATCTTAGATTAAAGAGTGGTTCTAGGAAGCTGTCGCAGAGCAGCGATCGTAACGAGGGCTTGGATGATTTAGGTAAATATAGCGATCATTTGAGGTATAGGGACATGCTGAATGATAGCGTGCTTTAGAGGCCTCATTTAACAAATCAGACGAGTCCGCAGTAGATCAGGCTGTTCTCGAACAGCCTCCCAGAGTGACCGCGTATTTATATTTTTCACGCAGCGGAAATTTTCAAAAATAATACCTGTGCAGTTACTATAGCTAACTGCCAGTATTTTCTAAAGGTAGTTCCATGAGTACTGTAACGCTAGATAATTCAAACAATAAACTTAGCACGCAAGAAATAAAAGACAATAAAAATAACCAGCGCCGGCGTAAGCTGATATCGCTGTTTTTTGTCACCCCTCTGGTGCTATTTATAATGGTCTCTTTTATTCTGCCTATAGGAACGATGTTGTACCGCAGCTTTTATAACCCGACTGTCGCCAAACTTATCCCCCAAACATTATCTGCACTGTCAAAGTGGGATGAAACGAGCAACCAAATACCCAATGCAGATATTTTAATCACCTTTACTTTAGAGCTTAAATCACTGGCAAAACAGCGCAAGGCAGGCAAGCTTGCAGAGGAGATAAATAGATCTCTGCCGGGCAGTTCTAGCTTGATCAAATTTAGTGCGCGCAAGATTGCTAAACAATCGGATCAGGTACTTGCTAAACAAGGTGATCAGCTATTATTAGCGATGAAGAAAGATAAATGGAAAAATCCGAAATTATGGAATTCAATTAAGAAATCGGGTGCCATCTACACCGATAGATACTACCTCACCGCCTTGGACTTAAAGCGTAACAGCGCGGGAGAAATAGTACAGCGCGACACTAAAATATACTTAAAGCTATTCTGGAAAAGCCTAAAAATTGCGCTGTACATCACGCTACTGACGATTGTTATCGGCTATCCGCTGTCCTATTATCTATCCACCGCACCGACCAAAACGGCCAATATTTTGATGGTATTTGTATTACTACCCTTTTGGACTTCGCTCTTAGTACGCACGACGTCTTGGATAGCACTACTGCAAACCAACGGTGTTGTGAACTCTACCTTACAGAGTTTACATATGATTGCCGAGCCTATGGATTTGCTCTACAACCAATTTTCTACCATTTTGGCGATGACCCATATCTTGCTGCCGTTTATGATATTACCGCTGTACAGTGTGATGAAAGGGATCGATCCCAGCTACTTTAGGGCGGCACTTTCACTAGGTGGAAAACCGATACCCGCCTTTATTCGCATCTATATGCCGATGACAGTGCCGGGCATAAGTGCCGGTGCACTGCTGGTTTTTATTATTTCGATTGGCTATTACATTACCCCGGCGCTAGTGGGAGGGACTGACGGGCAAATGATCAGTAATATTATCGCCTTTCACATGCAATCTTCCAATAACTGGGAGCTGGCCGCTGCATTAGGCTCACTTTTACTGGGGCTTATCATCATTATTTACTGGATCTATGATCGATTTGTAGGTATCAGCAACATTAAATTAGGATAGCATTATGTTTCCATCGTACTTTACTTTTTGGCAAAAAATGGGGATCTACTGTCTGCGACTTGCCGCTTGGGCAACCCTGGCTTTTTTAATGATTCCGATACTGGTCATATTCCCTTTGTCTTTTAACGCAGAACCATATTTTACCTTCACTGAAGGCATGTTAAGACTAGATTTAGATGCCTATTCATTTAAATGGTATCAAGAAATTTGGAATGACGATAAATGGATTCTCGCGATTAAAAACAGCTTTTATATCGGTTTTTGGGCCACCATCATCGCCACTGTATTTGGCACTTTTGCAGCAATAGGCCTAACAAAATCCGAGATGCCACTGAAAAGCGCTTTTATGGCACTATTAATTTCACCAATGATCGTGCCGCTGATCATCACCGCTGCGGGGATGTTCTTTTTTTACAGTCAGTTAAATTTGGCGGGGAGCTTCACAGGAGTAATCATTGCACATGCGGCACTGGGCACGCCTTTCGTTATCATCACTGTTAACGCTTCGCTATCGGGGTTCGATTACTCACTGGTTCGTGCCTCTATGGGATTAGGCGCTAAGCCGGTTTACACTTTTTTTAAAGTGATTATGCCACTGATCCGTCCAGGGGTTATTTCTGGAGCGCTATTCGCTTTTATTACCTCATTCGATGAAGTAGTGGTGGTGCTGTTTTTAGCAGGACCAGAACAGCGAACTATTCCACGGCAAATGTTCTCTGGCTTAAGAGAGCAGATCAACCCAACCATATTAGCAGTTGCTGTTTTACTGGTAGTGGTCTCCGCACTGATGCTGATTACTATGGAGCTGTTACGTGCGCGCAGTGAAAAAATTCGTACCGGAATGTAGTCCGGTACAACTGCATCACTTCACTTTTAACCAACGTGACTTCTAGCTAAGGTTTAACTCTCCCTGCATATTCCCGCATGCTCCTATAAATGCGGGTTTTTAACGCCATATTACCGAGCTCAGTTATCATACCCTCTGGGTAAGTTATGCAGAGGTCTCCTAGTGATAGTTGCTGATTTTTCGCCCCTGCTCTATAAGTTCGGTCGGATATAGAGACAATGAGCTGCACAGCTTCCTCATTGATTTCTTTCACTTTGTCACCAAAGCGCTTCACGGGGCCTGCCTTGCAAACTCACCTCCAGACTACGCCTAACATGATATTTTAGTTCCTTGGCTCGCCTTAATTGGGCCAATAGGCTACTGGCTAGCTCCGGATTATACCTCGTGGTTAAGCCCTTGCCATTTGCTAGTAGTTAACGTTTAATAACAGTACGTTAAATAACCGATAATTCTCCTGTAGAGGGATTTCACCTCATTAGTTCGTCCCCATGCTGGGCGCACACCAAGCGTTGGTCAGCACTCAAATAACACATGAGGAAATTAAATCCATGTCAATTAAATCAATGTCAGGCAAAGGATGTCATCCTCATAGACACCGCGCTGGGTGACTATAATGTGTACAAGCTTTTGCCGATATCTCAGAGTAATAATTTAGTTCCATCCCCTACAAGTGGTGTAATAGTTGAATAATCCCGGGCAGTGGTGACGAACAACGGAAACTTATAATGTTAAACCATCTATTTCATCTTTCTCCAGAAAGTAATTCCAGTCTGCAGCAGCAGATCAGAGAGCAAATCAGCAAAGCGATTATCGATGGTCATATTCCACCAGGTATCCCATTGCCCTCCACTCGAAAGCTGGCAGAGATGCTCGCTGTATCTCGTAATACAGTGATTCTTGCCTATGAGCACCTAACCTTTGACGGTTTTCTGGTATCTCGAGAGCGGGCCGGATTTTTCGTCAATCAAGATATTCTGAAAAGCTTAGTGAAACCTGATGATCAGATAAAAATATCTACGGGTAGCCGCCCTGACTGGGAGAGCTCCCTCAAACTACGTCCCAGTAAGCGCAAACTGAATAAAGTTAACCGCTGGCAAGATTACCCCTATCCCTTTATCTATGGGCAGCTAGACCCAAAGATGTTCCCCGTCAATAACTGGCGAGAATGTTGTAAAGGATCCGTCTCTATCCAGTCGATTAACGAGTGGTCCGGTGATCGCTATGATGATGACGATGCATTATTGATAGAGCAACTCCACTCCCGTTTACTGCCACGACGAGGCGTTTGGGTCGATCCAGAAGAGATACTAATTACCGTTGGTGCGCAACATGCACTCTATATGACCCTGCGAATTTTGCTCAATCGTGACACTTGTTTCGGGCTGGAAGAACCAGGATATCCCGACCTAGTGCATATGGCAGATTGCACTGGTACTCAGGTAAAAAACCTGGAAATTGATGGCGAGGGCCTGATAGTGGGTGAGCAACTGAAAGGTTGTGACTTAATATTTACCACTCCAAGTCATCAGTTTCCTACCACTGTGACAATGCCAATGGCACGTCGACGAGCACTATTAGAGCAGGCTTCGCGCGATAATTTTCTAATTATTGAAGATGACTACGAGTGCGAAACCACCTTCGTAACCAATCCAACACCCGCCCTGAAAAGCCTAGATAAGAATGATAGGGTGATCTATATCGGCAGCCTCTCTAAAACCCTTTCCCCCGGATTGCGCATGGGATACATGGTGGGACCCAAAGAGCTCATCAGAGAAGTCCGCGAGTACCGTCGGATGATGTTGCGTCATCCTCCTATGAACAACCAGCGGGCGGTTGGGCTATTCCTCTCTCGAGGATATCATGACTCGCTGGTTCGCAGTCTAGTACAAGTCTATGAAGAGCGTTGGAAAGCGGTGGGGGATGCCCTGCAACTTTGCCTACCTGAATCCACCACTCCCCCGGTATTTGGTGGTTCGGCCTACTGGGTTAAAGGACCGAAAAACTTGGATGCTCGAGAGCTAAAACGACTTGCTCGGGAACAGGGAGTAGTGATTGAATCCGGGGATATTTATTTCCAGAAATTACCTATTCCGCTCAACTTCTTTCGCTTGGGCTACTCTTCTATTAATACCGAGCGGATTCTCCCAGGCATAGAGCGCCTGAGCAACATTATCAAGCAACTAAGCTAACAGTACATTTATTCAGCACGAGACTTACCGTTCAAACCATCTATGCTGTCGACCTGCATCTATCAACGAGCAAGAGCAAGTTACCGGGGCCTCTAATAAGATGCCCTACGGGGCGTACAGAGAAACTCGTGCTCTGCGTTAATCGCTTTCGCTAGACCAACAGTACGCCTGTAGCCGTTGCTGTAATTACAAATTTCTCTGTGCGTTTGTATTACTTGCTCATAAACTCGCCTGGGTAACAAGCAATGGAGCTAAACGACAACACCGGCCCAAGGAATTGAGGTCTGTCAGCGAGGGGTTTTCGTTTTGGTTATTGCTTATGACAGCGCTACTCAGATTATATAAATCCTGAACTCAGCTCGTACTTGATGATATTCAGCAGGAGTGCTACCTGCTCGAGATAAGTCTTATACCCTAAATTCAGTGACTCAACGGTCGAACCTAGGATCATCTGGAACTACAAATAAGAGCGCTGTGGGTCTACGTCAATCTTCTATAGTGACTTTATATTGGTCTTACAAGGAGTCTGTCGGGCTTGATCGATCGTAGCGAGAAAAACCAGATTTGAGGCAGATTTTCTGCTCTTTTGAGGTTAATAGCGTGCTATTTTACGAGAAAGAACTGGAAATGTGGTCAAATTCTGTTTTTTCGCAGTAGATTAGCGTTAAGTTCGACAGGCTCCTAGCAACAACTTTGACTAATCAGGTAGACAGGAATCAATTGATGACTATTTCATATATCAAAATAAAGAACCATATTAACGGTCAGTGGTTGGACGAGAGCAACGGCCAGTATGAACCGCTGAAAAATCCATCAACAGGGGCTGTGATCGGTGAAGTACCACTATCCTCAGTGGCAACCTCGCGCGCGGCAGTCGCGGCAGCTGCAGAGGCCTTTCCCGCCTGGAGCGCTACGCCGCTACCTAAGCGAATGGACTACATCTTTAAAATGCAGCAAGTGATGAAAGACAACTTGGAGATGTTGGCACAAGCTATCGCTATAGACCAAGCCAAGCATATTGCAGAAGCACGCGGCGAGGTGGGCCGTGTTATAGAAATCCTGCAGATGGCCTGTACTATTCCAGCACTGATTCAGGGTGATACTGTGCAGGGCATCGCCAATAATATCAATGGTCGCCTGATCAAAGCACCGCTGGGCGTATTCTGTGGGGTAGCCCCTTTTAACTTTCCGGCCCTAGTGTTCGGTTGGTTTATTCCGTTTGCCATAGGCTCAGGGAATACTTTCGTCTATAAACCATCCACTGAATCTCCGCTGTTTATGCAAAAAATGATGCAGTTGCTGGTGGCTATTGGCCTGCCAGATGGCGTGGTAAACATCGTACACGGCGATCGAGAAACAGTTGAAGCTTGGTACGAAGACAAAAATGTTGCCGGAGTATGTCTGGTCGGATCTACACCAACAGCTAAAGCGATTGCTGAAGGCTGTGGCCGAAACGGCAAGAAGACAATGCTATTAGGGGGTGCCAAGAACTTTCTAGTGGCTATGGAAGACGCGCCTATGGAGCTGATGATCAAAGAAATATTGATGTCCGGCTTCGGTTCTGCAGGTCAACGTTGCCTAGCAGTATCTAACATCGCCGTCGTCCCAGAAATTCATGACGAGTTTGTTGAGCGCTTACTGATTGCTTCTCAAGAAATTACTGTCGGCGATGCTATGAATCCCGATGTCTTTATGGGCCCGGTAATCTCTGCAAAAGCCAAAGCGCGCATCGAGAATTACATTGAAATAGGGCTGGCAGAAGGTGCCACTTTAGCATTGGATGGTCGTCATCCAGAGGTGGCCGATGACAATAAAGACGGCTATTTCGTCGGCCCAACGGTCTTCACAGATGTTACTCCCTGTATGCAAATCGCCCGTGAAGAGATCTTTGGCCCAGTGCTGTGTATCATGAAAGTGGGTTGCATCAATAGCGCCTTAGGTATGATCAAGAACCATGAGCTGGGTAATGGCGCGGTTATCTTCACCCAGAACACTTATTACACAGAGAAGTTTATCAACGAAGCTGATGTGGGTATGGTCGGCGTAAACGTCGGCATCTGTGCACCCCATCCATACTTGCCATTCGGTGGTATTAAAGGCTCTCTGATCGGAAGCAACAAAGTTCAAGGTAAAGATGCTATCGATTTCTTCACTCAGAGCAAGGTCGCTACGATACGAATTGTAGATCCAAAAGCTGGTCAGACAACGCCAGCCGTTACAACTGACTCTAATGTTCGTAGCTGCGTCGCCAGTTAATATCCACTTGGCTAGTCAGTTGCGGAATAAATAACGCGCCCCAGGCGCGTTATTGTTGGCCATGTTTGTGTAGAGAAAAACCATAATATCCCACCGGTGGTGAAACCTGCGCTCTGAATTAAGTGGATTGGCTAAAGTTAAGTGCGCTCCAGATTAGGGTTCTTAGAATAACTGGTTCTAAACTTATACCTATTTTGTACCCAACGACTCTCTAAGTTCTCAGTGTATATTGCATAATCATTTAAGCATAATTGTGGATATATATGGTCAATAGAGAAAAAGTCCTGACTTTCTTTTCAGGTAGCAACAGAGCGTTTGTGTCTAAACTGATACCTGGTTTGCTACTGTGTCTAGTGGTTGCTATGGCGGCGACTTTTATCTCTGAACACTACGGTGGACCCACTATACTCTATGCCTTGCTGATGGGGATGTCCCTCAACCACCTGTCACAGGAAAACCGATGTATGGCCGGTATTCAATTTACGGCTAAATCAGTACTGCGGGTGGGTATTGCCCTGTTAGGTGCCAGAATCACTTTTGAGCAGTTACTAGGACTTGGTATTACCCCGATAGCGATTGTTCTGGCGGGCGTGCCCTTAACCATCCTATTTGGCATGATCTGCGGTCGTTGGCTTGGTTTAAGTCGCTCTCAGAGTGTGTTATCTGGGGCTGCTGTCGGCATCTGTGGTGCATCCGCGGCGCTGGCGGTTTCTGCGGTATTACCTGAAGATAAAGACTCCGAACGCAATCTTATTCTTACGGTGATAGGAGTCACTACTTTAAGTACCGTCGCTATGATTCTCTATCCCTTTGTAGCAACGGCGCTTGATCTTAACGAGATAGAGAGCGGTATCTTTCTAGGTGCCACTATCCATGATGTAGCCCAGGTAGTCGGTGCCGGTTATATGATTTCCGATGAGGTTGGAGATATAGCTACTTTCACTAAGCTGTTGCGGGTCGCCTGTCTAGTCCCAGTGGTTATCGTGATTACCTTGTTATTTGCCCACAAGGGGCAAAATAAGAAAGGGCGATCCAGCCTACCTCTACCGCTATTTTTGATCGCCTTTATCGTAATTGTTGCCATTAATAGTGCCAGTTTTATACCGAGCAGTGTGCTTGCGGGTATGACCGAACTGTCTCGCTGGTGTCTGATTGTCGCTATGGTGGGTTTAGGTATGAAAGCGTCTATTAAGGAGCTGTCCAGTATGGGCTGGAAGCCGGTCATACTGCTGCTATCAGAAACCTTGTTTCTGGTTATTCTAGTGATAATTTGGTTGATCCTCGCTCGATAGCTTTTCTGGTGATTAGCAGATCCTTTATTATCGACAATCTGTATTTTCTGCAGCTGGCATAGTTCAGCACATTTAAAGCGCCGCCTTTTTATGCAACCGTTGATGATTTTGCCAAGCTGCTAGCGTGGGATTTTAAAACAAAACCTAAAAATAGTTAACTGCGTAGGCTCATTGAGTACTTACCGTATGAAAGTTAATGTTAGAGGCTCTGTTTCGGGGGAATAGCTTGAGTTTGATTGAATATTAACCCATATTGGCTGATGTTAAATCAGCAAATAATATTTAGAAGACTAGATAAAATTTAATAGTTTAAGGGTCGGCTGATAGAAAGTTTGAGTTGTTTTAAATTTTTCTACAGCCTAGCCAACGCTATTAAGGTTCGCTATTAATCAGGAAGAGTCGTGGAAATAATCAGAAGTAAAGAGTTTACAGCTGCTCGTGCTTGGGGTGCTAAAGATATCTCTAATATGAACGGCGTTACAACTCGCTTACATTGGACAGATAAACCATACAAATGGCATATTAACGATGGTGAAGAAGTCTTTGCTGTTTTAGATGGTGTTGTAGAAATGCTTTATAAAGAAAATGGCATTGAGCAATCTACTCTATTGAATACTGGTGATATCTTTTATGCTGCTGTTGGTACAGAGCATGTCGCTCATCCAAAAGGTGAAGCTAGAATTTTAGTCATAGAATCAGCAGGCAGTGTATAAAAGTGCCAGCATAGTTAATGCTCACCGCAGCTTGCTGCTGTAAACATAGCATGTGGCAGGAGTTAGACTCATACCTGAATCAGTGACTTCAATGCACCACATAGCGCAAGATCTTGATTCTACAGCGGTTAGAAAAATGCCCGCTGAACCTATGGGTGCAGCTAAGATTTTTCAATTCCACTGTAAAACCAATATCTTACACTCTGTATTCACTTTGAAGTCACGGATTCAGGTCATAGGAAGAAAATATGAAAATTGAATCATCATGGACATTTGATTGTTTACCAGAGGACGTGTATTCACATTTTTTTTGCGCTGAAATGGATGACACATACCCTATAGCATTTCGTTTCGGTATTCCAAAGCCATTGAGTTGTAAAGTTCTGGAAGGTGAGCCAAAAATAGGTAACACTCGACAATGTACAACAGACAAAGGCTATATCAGACAAAATATAATTGAGTTACAAGAAAACTCTAAGCTTGTATATCAAATGACGGACAGTAATGTCTGGTGTAAGGACTGGGTTAGCTTCCTCCAAGATACATTTATATTGGAGGCCATAGAAAACCAGCAAACTTATGTTAAGCGTATTACAGAATTTAAAGGTGTAAAATATATTCCAATGCTAAGCACGCTAGCTTTATGGTTTTCATTAAAGCAAGCACATAAATATGCAGCAAAAAATTGGCGCCGGTTATCGTCACAATCAAAATCCAGCCGTCTGGGAAATGTATCGGTATAACAAAGCGGTCGTATCCCTCAAGTTTGCGTCGTCAGCTCTGCTCCAAAAAGACAGCAAAAAAGAGCTAACAAAAAATGCTCGGTGAACTGGGCGTTTTAATATTTAATTAAATTATGTAGTCAGCGGGGTCTTGAAATGAGTGAATATTGGAACCCAATGGTTCCTGAACTCACAGTGACAGATTTTCAGAAATCACTGGATTTTTATACAAACATCCTCGGTTTCAGCATTCGTAATCAAAGACAAAACCCAGATTTCGCATATCTTGAACAAGAAAAGGTGCAATTAATGATTGAGCAATACCATGAGAATGGCTGGAATATGGCTGAGCTATCTTTTCCACTTGGTCGTGGAGTTAATTTTCAAATAGAACTTGCAGATACTCAGCCAATACTAAACCGTTTGGCAAAGTCAAAAATTCAGCTGTATCAAGAGCTCAAAGAATCATGGTACGACACAGGTAGTGTGCTGTCAGGACAAACAGAGTTTCTAGTCCAGGATTTAGATGGCTATTTGCTGCGCTTTACCCAGTATCTTGGCGAAAAACCAAAGTCGTAGCTTGCCATCTAGTTTTTTGCCAGTAGTTATGCAGAGCTCTTCAATAATAAACTGCTCAGTGAACTGGGCGTTAATTCATCAAGGAACTAGCAATGTCATTAAATAGACCGCAAGCAGAGGCTTTTCTCCAGATTGAAAATGATCGAGTGATAATTACACAGTGGCGCTTTGCCCCTGGAGCAGAGACGGGTTGGCATAAGCATGGCTACGATTACATTGTTGTACCAAGCATGAACGGCAAATTACTGCTTGAAACTAGTGAAGGTGAAAATATTGCTGAACTAGAAGCTGGACAGTCTTACTATAGAGCAGTAGGTGTAGAGCACAATGTGGTTAATGTTAATGACTATCCATATTCATTTGTAGAAATCGAATTAAAATGAGAGATTTAACCAGCTGTAGCGTTTAAGTGTACATGCCTTTTACCTTAATCAATGACTGCACTGCACTACATAGCACAAATTCTTGACTCTAAAACGGTTAGAAAAATACCCGCTGAAGCTACGGGTTTTATGTCGGGATGCATTTATTTAGCCAATGCAGGACGCATATGAGCTTGCAGCTAAGATTTTTCAATTCCACTGTAGGACCAGTATCTTACACTCTCTATTCACTTTGAAGTTACGGGTGCAGGGTAGTGTGACTAGCTGGTGGAATTTTTTATATTAAATAATAGGAATCTCGATGGAACAGTTAAAATCACTATCAGGCTTAATCGTTCACCAGCAAAAAGAGTGGGGTGAAATAGTTACCGGCTTTGAAACTAAAAATAAATATGCAGTGTGTGATGAGTCTGGTCAGCAATTGTATTTTGCCGCAGAGAAGAAAGGCTCATTACTGCTGCGATGGTTTTTAAAAGCAAGTCGTCCGTTTTATCTTGAAGTGCTCAATGAACAAGGTGAGATGATACTTAATGTCACTCGGCCATTTCGGTTTTTCTTCCATCGAGCGACAGTCCGAGATAGTGCCGGTAATGTCCTTGGAGTGATTGAGAAAAAATTCTCATTGGTGAGACGGAAATATTCAGTACTCGACCAAAATGAGCGTGAAATATATCAGTTATATGGACCAATGCTTAAGCCTTGGACCTTTATCATCCGTGATGATAATAATGAATACGGCAAAATCACTAAAGAGTGGAGTGGGCTGCTCAAAGAATCGTTTACTGATGCGGATAACTTTGGGGTGACGTTTCCTTACGATTGGGATATCTCTAAAAAAGGCTTGTTTTTAGGAGCGGTATTTTTAATTGATTTTGTGCATTTTGAAAATAAAGAATAAACATTTATAAAGTTATTGTGGCGATCAAAGATCCTGATTACAGAAACCATGGAAACGGACTTCAGCTTTTGATCAATAGCAGTCTCTAAATAGCGGTTGTGTCGCTACATCGAAAGTGGCTAGCTTTTGGGTAGATTTATAATGGTGTATTTAGGTAACTCCTAATCGGCTGATAAATTTGTGTGGTCGGCGTAGAATGATGCAGCTGGGACAGCTTACGGCCTGCTCCATCTGCTCAAAACCAAAGCTTAAGAATCGGGTGTAGCATTGAAGAAATTCTTAAAATATCTGCTGGTCCTCTTTATCATTCTATTGATAGCGATTGTCGCTATGGTTGCGCTTGTGGTTGAAAATAACTTAAGCAGCGACCCTGATGCCACATACGAACTGAGGGGCAGGTATAAATCATCCCCTGACGGGAAAACCTATCTGGTTATTGAAGATAACAATGGAGGTCAATGTGGGCCGTTGCTGGTCGATAAAAAGGTATGGCCACACGTGCTTCACAGTAAAGGGGAAATTGAACCCGGTGAGCGTACTATTGAATGTGGTACTTGGATGGGAATCACTGTTAAAGAAGGTACAACTTATCATTTTAACTACTGGGGGCCGTAAATATCTAATAAGAGTATAATTTTCGCATCCTTCGGCTGCTGGAACAGCTTTCACGCCACTCGTTCCTCGTTTTGTTACAGTCACCCAATATACTGGCGTTACGTGTCAATCTAACTATGAAAATACTATCAGTTATTCTATTAATTATTTTAGCTAATCTTGTAATGGCCTCAGATATAAACGAAAGAAAGGAGCATATTAAAAAAATGGAGCAAAAAGTATCACCGGAAGCGGAAGCTCGAAAAGCACTTTCAGAAAGTATTCTCAGTCAACGAAATGTTCCTATAAATGTTTATTTGCCATATATAGAAGATTCTAACGAGGCTTTAGTACGAAAAGTTGATGAGGTGGCACTACGAGCTATGGCGCTCCTTATAGTGGCCGTTAAAGCAGAGGGCTTAGAGCAGGACATCGTTGCAGAGTTAGTAGATAAATATCAGTTAGCGGATATATTTACCGCCAATGAAAAAGCCTTCATTGGCAGTCTAGCACCAAGTCAACATGATAAAACTCAGTTCATTTGGAGATATGAAGCAGCGTGGGTGTTGCTGTGGGCGCTGGGTTATGTGGAGGAGTTGCAGCCTCCCACTGAAATATGTGATGTTGTAGCTTCTATCTCGTTCTTACAAAATCGTAGTCGAGAGCAGTTTATTGAAGATGCTAAACTCCGTTCAATCGCTGATATTCTTGACCAAAATGATTTGATTTATCGTTATCACTGGGCAGTGGTAGATGCTCGAGTCAATGGGCTAAACATACTAGAAGAGATTGATACAAGTGTAGTGCTAGAAAGACATTATGCTCTTAACTGGCTCGTTGGATATCTGCAACAGGATTGGGACGATGTATCAACAGACACGTAACAGGTGCCGCCATAGCGAGTTACTTTCGCTGCATTGTGTTCCACTAATTGCGGGCTATCGGCGTCACGGGGTAGGTAGCTGATGATAAATGTTCTGGTAATCATTGAAGTTAAAAATTTTGCTGCTTTAGCTAGCTTTGAAAGAATCGCGGTTGAAATTATGCGCTATCACGGTGGAGATATCATTAAAGCATTTGAAACCTCGAGAGGCGAGAGTCAATCTGGGCGTGAAGTTCATCTGTTGGAATTTCCAAGTGAACGAGCATTCGCTAATTATCGAGCTGATTCACGGCTATTAGAACACGCTGAACTTCGGGGTAAAGCAATCCAGTCAACAACGGTTATGCAATCAACTACCTTTAAATATTATGCTGAATTTGATACCCCATAACCAATAGTATTAAATTCGCGCTCTGCGGCCACCCGATATGCATACTTCAAGCGATTGAGATAAGGCGATATGAGCAGTTTACGATTAAGTGGCGCAAAAAAAATTGTTTACCTTTAATATGTAGAATAAGTACCTGTTTTATATCTCCTTTGCCCTAACTGCTCTTTCCAATAAAGGTTTAGCATGAAAAAAATTTCAATCTGTATTGTGATCTTATTAACGACTGTTCTAATCATGTTCATGATCGATGATGAGCTGACAGATGAGTCTAAGCTGCTGATTAAACGTACCACAACCAGCAGTGACAGTGCGGCATTTGTCTATGCGTTTGGCATGTTTTCAGCAGGCACGGAGGAGCCTGGTGAAGTTGGCAGATTGCTGTTAGAAGAATATCAAAAAGTAGAGTTGGATGAGCATTATCTGGTGAATGAGTATCCAGAGTCGAAGCAACTCCCTTTGCCAAATGGCGAGCTATTTTGTAATTTTCAAGAGGAAACATGTTTAAAGAGTCTCTTTAGCATCGACTTCGATATAGGTGAACTCCATCAAAAGCATCAAATACTGATACAAAGGCTGGAGACTTTGTATAAATTCACTGAATATACAACTTTAACCAAACCAATCTTAACTGAAAGGTTTCCCCCATTACGGTATATTTCTGCCGCTATACGTTTAAAGTTATTGAGTGCAATAAAAATGTATAAGCTTGGAAACTCCAAACAGGCAATGCTGATGCTCAATACGCAGTTGTCGCAATTGAGACATGTTTTAGCCCGACAAGATAATTTGCTCGGTAAAATTATGTTTCTAATGAAGTTATCTGAGACTGTGGAAGTGATGAGTGTTATTCGTCAAGCATCGAAAATAGGGGTCGATAAAATAGCTCCCTTAAGTGTTGCAGAAAAAACGCTGAGCAATGCCTTCGCCAGAGAATTTGCATTGCACTACAATACACTTGAATTGCTTGATGGCAACCCAGAGTTTTTTAATCAAGGAGGAAATCTCCCCGCTTGGGTTTCACGCTTGATTTATAAACCAAATATGACGATAAATGCAATCGCTCCATTTTTTACTAGATTGAGCCGAGTCTCCGGGCTTACTCATGTTCAGTTCGTTACAGAAATGCGCAGTGCTGACTCGGTTGATTTGTCTGCTTCGAGTATCCGTAATTCAGCTGGTAACGTACTCACTTCCATGGCGATGCCTTCGTTTGATAATTACGTTTCCAGATTTTTAGATTTTGATGCCAAGTTGCTTCTTTTTAACAGCTTAGATAGTGGCATAGAAACCGTATCAAATCCCTATTATAAGCATGAGCTGCCAATCATATACCCCAACAAAATTTGCTTTAATGGACCGCTCGAAGACGATCATTTTATACGATGTCTGAGAACAGATGTCTTAGAATAGATAGTTATAATCAATAGGTTGTAGTTAATAGGTTATAGTTGAATAGTTCGCTAAATAATCGTATTACAAAGAAGTAGAGACAGTTGAGGCAGCGTTAAATTCTAAACTTTAGCACCATTTAGGCTATCCAAAAAACCAGAAGTCATCTATTGGTAACAGTCGGAATGGCTATTCAAGTAAGTGCAGAGGGAGAAAGGTTGCTTTGAAGTCACGGATTCAGGTAAAAGAATATTAGAGTGATAATTTAATATTCAATACAGTCTGTAATGTTTGGGTAAAAGTGTTCTATTGGCATTGGTCGACTAATTAAATAGCCTTGGATATAATTTGTACCCCAATCTTTAACCATATCGTATTGTGTTTTAGTTTCTATCCCTTCGCAAATAACCGCCATACCTAAACGGTGAGCCATTTGTATCATGCTCTGAGCGATAACAGCATAGCCTTTGTTAGAGGCACTATTATCAATAAAACTTTTATCTATTTTTAAAAATTCAAATGAGAAATTTAGTAAGTAGCTTAGCGAAGAATGGCCGGTACCAAAATCATCCACTGACAATTTAAAGCCTGCCCGTTTAAGCTCATCAAAGCGCTGGCTTGTTAAACCTGGGTCTAACATAGCCGCTGTTTCGGTGATTTCAAAACTAATTCTACCGGCGCTGATTTGATAACGATGCAATATATCCAGCATATTTTGCGCCAGATTATTTTCACTAATTTGTACGGGTGATAAGTTGATCGAAATACTGAGGTTGTTAGGTACTCCTGAGCGTGCTAAATGTTTGCACACTCGCTCGGTTACCCAGTATCCAAGGTGAATAATGTCACCACTAGCTTCCGCTATTTCAATAAATAGTGCAGGTGAAATCATTCCCTCATTTGGGTGCATCCAACGCACTAGAGCTTCATAGTGACAAACTTCGTGCTCATTTTTAGCATCAACAATAGGCTGAAAAAATACTTCAAACTCATCGCGGTTAATGGCTTGGCGAATGGAGCGACCTAACTCGATATGTAATTTAAGCTCTTTTTCCATCCCCTCTTTGTAGGCGACAAAGCGATTACTGCTTTTGTTGGATGCTCTAAACAGGGCGACGTTAGCCATTTTTAATAGATCATCGGCATTTTTTCCACTCGCTGGATAAACGCTATAACCGGCGCAAATATCAAAGCGCACTTTAATATTTTTAACTTGTATATCTTCGGAGAAAACATTCAATATTTTATTGACTGTTTTATTGACTATTGCTCCATCTGGCTCCATCAGCACAAAGGCTAAATCGCTAGTACTCACATGAGAGATACTATTATTACCTTGGATGACACTTTTAATCCTATTAATAGCACTGGCTAGTAGTAAACGATTTGTTTCCTCTTCGAACAAGTTGCAAAAGTAGGCGAATTTATCAATAGAAATGACAATCACATAAAACTTATTATGCCTAGCATCAATCAAATGCCGTAATAGCCTTAAAAACCCGGCTTGATTGGGTAGTCCTGAATCTTCATCTAGATAAGCTGCAGGAATGGAGTTCGTACAGTGCGAATCGCTACTAATATTTTTTGTTTGTTCTGCAATGTTTTTAAGGTTTAAGTACACATCCGAAAGAAAACGGCTCGAGGTATCTTTTTCAACGCAGAATGAAATAATAGAGGCAACATTGCTTAAATATATTTTATCAAATTGGTTGTATACGGTAGCTTCACTGGGAATAAATAGCACACCGCCGCGCTCCTATCGAAAGCACTCCAAATGAGCATTTTCAGTATTTAATAAATGAAAGAGCAGAGGGTCTTGCTCATCACAATTTAAGGACACTGATTCACTCATTTCTACTTTCATGCTGAGTAACGTTTCAATGCTGTTATGTAAGTGCGAGGGGAGTCTTAACCACCCCTCTTCTTTATTGAATTTATGCTGTTCTATGACAATTTTATATTCCCAGAACATTCCTCGAGTCTGACGTATCAAAAAACAACTTTTTATATCGATAGAAAAACGCACGTTTTTATGGATGAATTTTAGATCTCGAATAAAAGTCGTCTCAATGCTAATCATATCGCTGAGATCTAGTAAGCTAGAGTTTCGCAGTGCAGCTTCTAATGCATCATTACCTCGCGGTACAGTATTATCGTTCAATAAATCAACGGCTTGCTCTAAGGGAGTGTTTTTGTCACTCCTTAAAAGATCACTTAGTATGCTGCGTGGCTCTTTACGCTTGATAGTTTCTAACTTCATATTAAGCCGCTTTAACGGTCGCTTCGGTAAATCTGGTATCTATATCGACGACTAGACCGTCGGCTAAATTAACCATGTATAAAGCGCATGAAACCATGCCGATTAGTTCGCTGATCTCTTGGCTGTCGAGGCCAAAATCCTCAAATTCTTCATAGAGTTCAGGTGTGCCGTTAAAGTCTCGCTGCAGACACATTTCACCAAATTTAAGTACTGCTTTAAGCACTGGGTTTCTCACTGAATCTATATTATTAATAATTTCCATTATGTCTTGTTCATCGTGACCAAACTTTAAGGCCATCGCATGATGTGCAACGTGGCAATATTTGCAGCTACGGCGGTAGGCTATATATGAAACTAATATTTCTTTACTCGCTCTGGGCAGCTCGCCACCACATAAATTATTGCGTACCATCACCCATGATGCTAGAGCTAGTTCAGGGTTGACATTGGCTACTGCACGAAAAATATTAGGCACGAAGCCCATACCCAGTACAGAGCAAACTTCTTCGGCTACATCGGGATAAAGTTGATTAAATTCAGCTTCAGACATAATAGGAAAATAACTCATAGTAGTAATTAATCTCTTATATTTATAATATTCAATAGAAAACAAAATTTTATAAGCAGTATTTCTAACAGTCACTAGACTCTTTATATTCGTGCTTTTAAATGAGTTCATTAATGGATACTTGTATTAAAAATCAGAGTGGCTGAAAAATTTATCATTTAATTTAGGCGTATATAGCATGTTAAGCTGCTGATATATTCAGACGAACTCGATATTCAGAATTCTTATTAAATTTTATTGCTCACCCTAACTCGGCATTTTTTTCTAGCTAAAGCCTAGTAGAAACATCTTTAATGTCAAACTGATGTCATCGAAGGAAATTCAATTAATTATTAAATGGAGTAACCTTTCAGTATGGATCTTGATGTGATTGTGTGAACGTCGGATCACTAGTTACCTCTACAGAAATTTTCTTCTGGTTGATTGCAAAACAAAAATATATTAATGAACAGTATTAGACCAGAACACAGATACCTCAAAGAAGCTAACCAGTGATGTTAAGAGTCATCGATTGACCAAGGTTTAAGTAATTTTCGTCACATCCTCCTGACCGCCGCCGATGCTGTAAGGATAATAGAACTCCAAAAGCCGCTTACGGTAGGTGTCTTGTTCGGGCATGGTGGCGACAAAGGCCGGTAAAACTTTCATCGCCTGCCACCAAATGTGATAGCGCGACCAGTCTTTGCCGGTGGTCGGTAATTGAAAACCTTGGTAGTGTGCGAGTAATATTTCGATTCGCAGGGCAAACGGGGCGAAAGCAAAGTCGACAGCAGTGGGCTGAGCACCGAAGAAAAACGGAGCACTGTTCGACATGCCTTGGCTAAAATCTTTGACTCCCGCCAGCATTTTTTGTTCGGCTGTTATCGCCGCTACACTGCCGGATTGAGCTTTTAGCAATCGATAAAAATAGGCAATGATCGAGCTGCCTTGTCGATCCAACCAGAAACGCGTGTCTACCCGGTCTCGTTCTGTTATTGGGTAGAGTGGGCTAGCGGACGATGGTCTTTCATCGAGATATTCTAGCGTGTGGAGTGAGTCGGGAATAGTTAGAGGGTCTTCTAGTGGCGCTGTTATTCGCAGCACTGGTACTTGTCCGGTACCGCGTGATAGCTTAAGCCAGCGTTCTGTCTTGATATATGGGTCGGTTTCTCGGTAGTTATAAGTGAGCGCCAAATGTTCAAGCGCAATCCAAGTGCGCTGTGCGAACGGGCAATACCATGCGCAATAAAAATCAATTTTTCGAGACATCGGTTTAACTCCTGTATGTTGTGTCGTAAGGGGCCATGCTGGCATAAACATTGTAGATGCTCATATTGAGTCACGCCTTTGAACTGGCGCAGTTAATGCCACGATTTTATTCAGTCCTAGTGCTATGTCTTTACTTGGTTGCACAATGGCCTCTCCATTAGCAGAGGTGATAAATTAAGCTGAATGATATAGTGTGCGTTTATATAGATAAATGATCATTAATACACAGTAGAGCTGCAAATATGCACAACAGGAACTGGGATGACTTACGTTACTTTTTAGCGCTGTGCCGTGAAGGATCAGTGACTGGTGCCGGCCGGGCGCTTGGCGTCAACCATACGACGGTGGCCCGGCGTATCCATGCATTGGAAGATGCTTTTGGGGCTCGGCTCTTTGATCGTTCTCGAGATGGCTACGAGATGACGCAGGCGGCGGAAAATATGTATGAGCACGTCCGGCATATCGAAGAACTCACCCAAGCTATTGACCGCGATGTGTTTGGCCAAGATACCGAGCTAAAAGGGCCGCTAAAAATTACCGTTGCACACGATGCTGCAGAGCGGTTAGTTATCCCGCGGTTAAATGAATTCCGCACTGCCTATCCCTGTATTGATCTTGATCTTTTGACTACCACTGGGCTTGTCGATCTCGCCGCGCGTGAAGCTGATATCGCAGTACGCATGACTGCCAAACCACCGGATTACCTGATTGGTCGAGAAATCTTGCCGCTGTGCCACGGCATTTACGGCTCAGCTGAGTGCCTGGCTGCAACTGCAGAAAAGCGCAGTGTTATTTTGTTTCGCGCCGACCCAGCTCAGCCGGATTGGGTGCGCCAGAATTTTCCAAATGCGCAGGTGGCGATGCGAGTTGACGACTTGGGAACTATGGCGCTGGCAGTGGCCAACCATATTGGGCTAGCGCGTATGCCCTGTTTTGTCGGCGATACGCAACCTGGGATTGAGCGTTTAAGAATCGATCTTGAACCATCCACTTGGGGGATTTGGATATTGAGCCACGTTGATCTGCGCAGTACTGCACGAGTGCGTGTGGCCCGTGAGTTCTTGATTGATGTCATTGAAAAGCAACGTGATTTGATTTTGGGCAACAAGTCACACTACCACTGCTCGCCTTTTGATTGAGAGAAGTCTGTCTATGCTTAATAATTGCGCCGCGTAATGGCAGAGTAATGGCAGAGTAATAATAGCCCCGACTATGTTTATTGACTAAGAAGCTTGGCTTTCATTCTCCGTGCTACGGAGTACGTACGAGTTGCTCAGAGGCTCCCTTGAATTAATTACTGCTATCGGCTGAATAGTAAGATGTTTTTTAATTTAAAGATTCTATCTTCCGAGAAACGTGGGATAATCGCGCCCTTATTTTGCGCACTGCGCGATTTTACCATTTAAGATAGAGGATTATATGCACGATTTATATTACAAAGGTCGTATTCATACTCGGCTAAATCACGTCAATGCAGGCTACAGAACCAATCGTGATGTTAGATTAGGTACGACCGAGCGGCCTTTGACATTAACCTTACTTAATGAAGATCGCAACGCGGAAATACAGTTATTGCTCACTGAGCATCAGCTGGTGGCAAATATAATAATTGATCAAGCGGCGGTAGAAAATATTAGTGAATTAACCACAATCATCAATAAACCCAGTCCGACCAAACTTGAGAAAACACCTGGACGAAATGATCCCTGCAGCTGTGCTAGCGGTAAAAAATATAAAAAGTGCTGCGCATAGCCTCACTGTAAGTTGTGGCATGCAGTATCTTTGCCGAACTGGTGTTTGGAGCGGCAATAAAAGATGGCTGATGAACTATATATTAAGACACATTATGTTAAAGTTTCGAAGCTGGAAAATGACAGTTAATCAATTTATCGGAGTTTTTATGCGTCGTAGTCTCAAACTAATTATTGCGTTAAGTTTTGTTTTCTCAATCAGTGCTTGTAGTACCATTGAAGGAATAGGTAAAGATTTAAAAAAAGGAGGCACCGCTATTCAAAATGCCGCCAAAAGTTAATTCACGGTTGTTTTAGCAGCGGTGTTATTAATAGTGGCAGTCGGTGGGTTTTCATTGCTGGCAAGTTAAACGCCAGGCGAGTAACTTGATGCGCTAAGCGCTCCCACTATCCAATTCTGTTTTTTCGCAGTAGGTTAGCGTTAAGTCCGACAGGCTCCTAGGCAATGCATTACAGGCCAAAATTAAGATCTGCAATGCACTGTTCAAGCACTTACTTATTGGTAGAAAGTTCTGGGTGGGTATTTTCTACATGATGTCTGTCCTCGACATGCTTTAAGCCTTTATTAGCCACAAACGCAATCACCAAGAGTGAAGCCATTGCATACATGGTCGTGTTATAGAGGCTAGAAGTTGGGTCAATTGTGCCCGCGGGAGCGACTTCCATCAGCTTGGCTATAGTCACTGTTTTAGCGGCGACTAACGTTTCTAATTGCTCGATACCGGCACCAAAGGTCTGTAGAAATAAGCCTGGGTCAATTTTTGCCGATAAGTTATCAATCGCATCATCCACTGAAATTTGCCGTAGATAGGTGATAGCAAAAGGGCCGAGTACACCGGCGGTGCTCCAAGCCGTTAATAGACGTCCGTGAATACCCCCGACGTGTAAAGTACCAAACATATCAGCTAGGTATGCAGGAATAGTGGCAAAGCCTCCGCCGTACATGGTAAAGATGATCATAGTAGCGCCGTAGAATAACACGAGCCACATTACCGAAGGTTCGACACTGACTTGGGTGGCGACAAACGGAATTGAAACATAGAGCAACATCCCCAGCAAAAAGAAGCAGTGGTAAGTGTTTTTTCTGCCAATCTTATCGGAAGTCGTGGCCCAAAAGAAACGCCCAACCATGTTAAATACACTGATCATTAACACGTAGGTAGCGGCAAATCCTGCATCGACTACCCCGGGTAAGGTCGAGCCAAAAATCTCCGTCATCATGGTTTTTGCCACACCAATCACCCCGATCCCCGCGGTCACATTGAGACAGAGCATGATCCACAGACGCCAAAACTGTGAGGTCTTAAGTGACTGGTCGATATGCACATGATTGGTTGAAATCATCCGCTTGTGAGATTCGGCTTGACTGGGGGGCGTCCAGCCAGCAGGCGTCCAATCTTTAGCCGGAACGCGGTAAGAAAATGAAGCGATGATCATGACGATGAAATACACCACTCCCAAGGTAATAAAGACACTGGCAGCCCCCGTGTCTCCAGTTCCAACAACGTATACGCCCTCTGGCCCGGGAACGGGAAGCTTCGCCATATCAGCGACACTGGCGACGACCACTTCGACCTTATTGCCGGCAACTTCTGCAAAGCGGCGACCACCTTCGGTGATTAAATCAATATCAGTGACTTTGCCTAGATATTCTGGGGCCTGGTAATAAATGGACAGCAACCACGTTTTTAAAGGAGCGCCAATCATTGCGCCACCACCAAAGCCCATAATCGCCATGCCGGTGGCCATGCCTCTTTTATCGGGGAACCAGCGTAGTAAAGTACTGACCGGGGATACGTAAGCTAGTCCTAAACCGCAACCGCCGAGTGCTCCGTAACCTAAATAAACTAACCATAACTGGTGATAGGCAATGCCTAAACTGCCGACTAGAAAGCCACCGCCCCATAAAAATGCGGCGAGTACACCGACCATCCTAGGTCCAACTTCTTCGAGCCATTTTCCGCCAATGGCGGCCGCTAAGCCCAAAAACACAATCGCTGTGGAGAAAATCCAAACGACTGAGCTTAGGCTCCAGTCATCAGCGGAACTGGCTACGACGCCTATCTGCTTTACCAGTGGGGGATTGAAAATACTCCAGGCATAGACAGAACCTATGCACAGGTGAATAGCGATGGATGCAGGGGGAACTAACCAGCGGTTGAATCCCTCTTTAGCAACAATTCGCGGCTTCTTTAAAAAGTCCAGCGCACCTTGCGATTGCGAAATATTTATTACTCCAATGTTATTATTATGGTATTGGTGGTTCTGATGACTGCAATGCTGACAATCAGCCCATAACAGTAATAGCAATGTACGTGCCATTTATTATATGTAGCTATATCAAAAGGTTAGTATGTTTTATGAGTGTTGCTGTGGGTAATAAATATGCAGTTGACTGGCTGGTTGGGTTGTTATGACGCACTGCAGCGCTGCAGGGTGACTATTTTATTTTAAAGGGAGTTGCCGCTAGCTGGGAAGTGTTTGTTGGCAGCCAAATATAAAACTGGCTGCCAATCTCCGGTCGTGATTTGACGGCTATTCTAGCGTCTAATCCCTGTAAAATTGAATAGCTGACCGCTAGGCCAAGACCTGTTCCGCCGGGTGTTTTACTAAAGAATGGATCGAAGATCCGCTGCAAATACTCGGCTGCTATGCCATAGCCATTATCTTTCACCGAGATTAAAACACCTTGTTGCCGCCAATTGCGACTGCGGATGATAATACGGCCTTGTGTCCTTGACGCCGCGATGGCGTTGGTCAGTAAATTTATGATCACCTGCTGCATTTGCTGACGGTTACTACAGATTACCGTACTCGCTTTAAGATCTAAGGTTAGCCGGATGTTTTTAGCATTTAAATCATGTTTGATTAAGACGATGGTCGATTCAATAACATCGTTAATCGAGAGGTTTTTTAATTCGCTGGTCGACTCTGTCGGCCGAGAAAATTGCAGTAAATCATTGATGATAGAGCGAATACGCTCGACCTGCTGGACAATTAGCTCCACTTCATCGCTGACTTTTTCTCCGGCCTCACCCAGCTCGCTCATCATCAGGTCTAAATAGCCTAAAATAACTGCGGTTGGGTTGTTTATTTCGTGGGCAATACCTGCAGTGAGTTCACCGATCGCGGCCAGTTTTTCCCTGGCGATCAATTGCTCTCTGGTGTTTTGTAGCAGTTTTATGTGCTGATTAAGCGCTTTGGTGCGCTGACTAACCTTTACTTCTAACTGATCGGCTGAATCTTGAATGTGGTCGTGTTGCCGCTCAAGTTGATCGAGCATCAAGTTAAACTCTAGACTTAAAGTCAGCAGTTCGTCACTGGTTTTGGCAGGTAAAATGATGCGCTGGCGATGGCCGTTGCGGACATTATTAATCACGGTAACCATAGTTTCTATCGGCTTGAAAATTCCTTTTGCGCCGAGCACCACCAATAATCCAAACACTGTGACTATCACCACGAAGATCAATAGTAGCTGCCACATCCACCGATAAAAATCACGCTTAAAAGGCGCTTCTAAAAAACCGGCATAAATCATCCCAATGCGCTGGTTGTAAACATCAGTGATCGGCAAGTAACCTGAAATATACCAATCGCTAACCACAAAAGCGCGGTCTATCCAGCGCTTTCCCTGCACTAGTACTTTCTCGCGTACTTGCTCTGAAACCCGGCTGCCCAGAGCGCGGTCCTCCGGTTTCTCCAATGCTGGTACGTTGGTGCTAATCCGCACATCTTGTAAAAAAATAGTCACAGTGCCGACGCTATCATGAGCTAGTGATAAATCACTGTAGACCGTGGTTTTAATTTGATCGACCAGTGTGGCATTACCATTCATTAACACCCCGGCGCTCAGCAGCGCTTGCACTTTTCCCTGTTGATCTGCCAGAGGGTAAACTAAATGCAAGATCATGCCGCGATCTTCAACCATTTTGGCACTGGGCTTGGCTTTCTCAGTGGCGATTAAAGTCACTATGGCACGGTTTGCCAAAGCGCTGGAAAACTTTTGTAATTGGATATTGCTGAATACTTCAACACCACTTACAGCTTGACCATTAATCGCCTGCTTGAACAGTGGGCTAGCGGAACCTGAGCAGTCTTGAGGCTGCAATAGCTGACAGCCATTAATTGATAGAAGTTGGATGAAATCGAGCTTTGAGAGCTGCTGCAATTTTTTTAACTGGCTAGTTAATGCCTTGGCTTTGAGAGGCGTTTTCGGTAATAGCGGGTTTGAGTCCAAATAAATTTTACGAAACTGCAGCGATTGAGCGAGCAGTGAGAGCTCAGTGAGATAGTTTTGCTGGGTATTGCGAAAGCTCTGATCAGCCACTGCTAGGTCGGTACTTACCTTCATTAATAAATGACGGTAACCTGATTCAGTGGTCCAATAATACAACATTCCCAGTAACACCGAAGCCATTAGGAACATTGGGCACAGCACCAAGATCAAGATCCGCAGACGGATACTCTGTAAAAGAGGCGTTGGTTTAACGGTGGTCATCTTCGCTGGTGCTGAATTCGCGTTTTCTATCTAAGGTTTTTCGGGTTATCCCCAGTAACTTAGCGGCCTGACTTTTATTGCCATGGCAGGCATTTAGCACCATTTCAAGATGTTGTAATTGGACTTTTTGTAAATCCCAGTCTAGTGGAAAACCCAGAGCTGGCTGCTGTTCTGGTTGGAAAATACTGCTGGGTAAGAGTTGTTTGAGTGGGCAGCTGAGTAACATTGCCCGCTCTAGTAAATTGCGAAGTTCGCGGACGTTCCCCGGCCACTGATACGCTTGCAGTACCGCCAATTCAGCGACGTCAATAGTGATAGGAGCTAGGGCTAGCGCATCTGCCAACTGCCGGATGAAATGACTACAGAGGTCCGATATGTCTTCCGGGCGCTCTCGCAGGGGAGGTAAGGTGATAGGTCAGATCTTTAAACGGTACTATAAGTCCGCTCGAAATAACTTATCGCCGACCAATTGGGTTAATGGTTTATTGCTGGCGGTGACAATTCTTACATCGATATTTTTCTCTCTGTTCGAGCCGAGCGGGCGGATAGTTGACTCTTCTAATACCCGCAGTAGCTTGCCTTGCAAAGGTAGCGGTAATTCACCTATTTCATCGAGAAACAGCGTGCCGCCATCGGCATAGCTAAAGAGTCCCTGACGCGCTTGTGTGGCGTTGGTAAACGCTCCTTTAAGATGGCCAAACAACTCAGATTCGATCAATTCAGGTGCAATCGCTGCGCAATTTATCGGTACAAAGCCACCTTTGCGGCCGCTGAGCTTGTGCAGTGCGCTGGCGACCAATTCTTTGCCAGTGCCAGTTTCCCCCTCAATTAAAACCGTTGATTTAGTGGCTGCGACTCTGGCGATTAATTGATTGACTTGTTGCATCGAAGCAGAATTTCCGATGATTGAGCTGCAGCCATCTTGGCGAGCAAGTTGGTGTTTGTAAGCAGAGTTTTGTCGCGCTAAGCAGAGGCTTTCGAAGCAGCGGTCAACGGCGGCTTGCATTTGTTCTAAGCGAAAAGGTTTTAAGATGAAGTCGCCTACACCGAGGCGGACGGCGGCCACCGCATTGTCTAAATTAGCAAAGCCAGTCATTAAAATAATAGTGGTGTTTGGCAGGGCTTGCTGAAAGCTCTGGATCCAAGAAATACCAGACTGCCCCGGCATATTAATATCGACAATCATTAAATCGTAGAGTTTTTGCTTACGTAATAGTTCGGCAGCAACAGTGTCAGAAGCGGTATCGACGACGGCATATTTTTTTTTAAGTGCCCGTGCAAGAAAGTTACAAATACCTTCTTCATCGTCGACTATAAGAATAGAAAATGCGGCTGATGGGGCTGTGCTAATCGCTGACATGCTGCCTCTATAAGGGTTGACAAGTAAGCTAGACGTATTCTATACGAGAGGTATCAGCAGCAAGTTACGCTGGAAGTTCATGCTATAGGTATCTACTTAACTTGTATCAATTTTTATTATTTTCTAAGCTAAAACTAACATCATTATTAGACGATTACTATGCGCTATTACAGATTGGCACAAGCTTAAAAAATAGCGTGATTCAAAGTCTTTAGTGTCAGGGACTGCTTAATTGGGTCGCGCCTGCATACTGTGGTGACCATAAATTCTGTGTTGGTGTAAGTCAGACCTGAATCAGTGGCTTCACTGCGCCACATAGCACAAGCTCTTGATTCTACGGCGGTTACAAAAAATACTCACTGAACCTACGGGGCAGCTAAAATTTTCCTGATTGACCATCATACTCCGCTTGACTTGACAGCTGTCTAACAAAGTTATCAATTCCAACAAGTTAAGCGAAGTTGTAATGTATTTTTATCATTTAATAATGGTTTAGATTATAGCGAGGTCATTTATTTGTAATTTTTTTTTACTTTAGGTTAGTCTGTGAAGACACAGCACTAATCAGGTAGTGTTTTGTTTTTCCTCTGTGCAGCGCAGCGCCTCTGTGTCCTCTGTGGTAAAAAAATCTTTAAAGGATTGGTTTTACCACAGAGGACACAGAGAAGAGATTAAAAGCATCTTTTGCTGCGCTGTGGCGGAGACACATGGCTAATCAGGAAGATTTTTCAATTCCACTGTAGATCCAATATCTTACACTCTGTATTCACTTTGACGTCACGGATTCAGGTCAGAGTGTCAGTATCTCATTTCTAAATGTGATATCTTCAATTGCTTATAGTTTTAAAAGGAGTTAGCTATGCGGATTAAATATAGAAATAAAATATTCATTTGCGGATTATTGGGCGCTCTTATTGCAATGCAAACTCATGCATTTTCGCTTAACAGCATCCAAAAAGTGACTGATGCGATAAATAGCGACATGCAGAGCCTATCCCTTGATGAGTTTAAGGATGACCTCCATTTTCCAGCTAAGCTCTCTGAATTCAAGTCCTTGGAAATTTTAAACGCCAATGGCAATCAAATTTCCGATATTTCTATGCTGAGCGATTTGAAAAATCTTAGGTACCTATCACTGATCTCTACAGAGGTAAAAGATATCAGCCCTCTGGCGCAGTTAGTTGCACTGGAGCGCTTAAGCCTTAAAGGCACCAAGGTGACTAATATTGATCCACTCAGTGATCTAACTAATTTACTAACGCTGTCTTTGTATGCTAATAAAGTGACAGATATAAGCTCTCTGGCGAAACTCACTCAATTACAAAATCTCAACCTCGGCTACACTTTAGCGCAAGACATTTCAGTATTGAAACACTTAAAAAATTTGCGCAGATTGAACATGCTGTGGATGCCAATTAAAGATTTTTCGGTGCTCAAAGAGTTAACATTACTGGAGCATCTAGATGTCAGTTACACTAAATTTGATGATTTTGAGATGCTGTTATCGATGAATAATTTAAAGTCTTTAACCGTGGAAATGGGCAAGATAGGGGCAGCTAAGGTGCTAAATGAAATGGTGACTAAAGGTTTGAAAATTAACTATCGCTAGCATAAAAACTAAGTGTGTAGTCCACAATTACGGTTTTTTCTGGCGTTTTCTGTACTCACTCTTGACGCCCGTTGTCACAGCAATCACTGGAGGAATTGTGGTTAAAAATAGTCTGCTTTAATGCACGTCGATATGGCTGCAATAGGCAGTTTTTCCTCGCTCTATTTCCCAACCCCAGGCTATAGCTACAATAAATATTAAACCTAGTGGGCCGGTTTTCTGGAATTCTGTCATTTGTTGAATGATAACGGGAATCAATAGCTGTTAAAAGTTGTCCGTTTTCGTTAGCTCAAATTAGAGTGTCATGCTAGTTATCTGCCATGAAAATAACTATGACCTAAAAAATAATAAAAAAATAATTGTCAGCGCGACATCTTTAACTATAATTAGCACATTAAATTCTTCGGGTTTAATTGTATTTTCAATATTTAAGGAGTAATTATGTTTAAGTCGCTTCGCGCTAAACTAGCCACTTCTTTTGGGGTGATTTTTTTAATTTTAGTACTAGCTACAGGTTCCAATTTATATTATGTGAATCAAGTTAATGAAGTTCAAGATAGAGTGATAAAGCTACGTTTTGAAACCGTTAAAGCTGGTAAAGATATCAATAATGGGATTAATTCTTCGCTGGCGGCACTGCGCGGTTATATGATCTTAGGAGGAGACCCAGCGAAGGGAGCCGAGATGAAAAAACAGCGCGCGGCTGCCTGGCTATTAATAGCTAATAGTATAGCGACTTTTAATGCGGTTTCCGTAAATTGGACGGTGCCAAAAAATGTGGAAACGTTCGCAAAACTGAAAAAAGTGCTGGTTGAGTTTGAAGAGGCTCAAGAGCAAGTGGAAGAAGTGGCGCAG
The DNA here is from genome assembly GCA_029027825.1 of Oceanospirillales bacterium. Taxonomy (GTDB): domain Bacteria; phylum Pseudomonadota; class Gammaproteobacteria; order Pseudomonadales; family Balneatricaceae; genus Rs1. The sequence goes on from CP093399.1 coordinate 73,802, forward strand.
CATAAATCTAACATTGCGTCATATCAAGTGCTGCTAACAGAAGCGGCGCCTAGAGCGGCTAAAATATTATCAGCACTTACTGGCATCATAGACATTGAAGAGCAGCAGGATGCGAGTAAAGAGCGCAAGGCAATGCTGATTCAGCTGGCTAATTCCAGAGGATCTTTTGCGATAGGCTTGGCGAATATCAGAGCATATTTACTTTCAGGGGACATGAAGTTTAGGCAGTTTTTCGAGCAAAAGTGGCAAGCTAATGAAAAAGCATATCAGCTGATAGAACAAAATTTTAGTAGTTTGTTGAGCCCAGAACAACAAACTCACTGGCAAGATTATAAGCAATACCGACAGGAGTTTTCGACAATTCCGGATGAAATGTTTGACCTTAGAATTGCCGATGACTGGAATAAGGCCAATTATATACTAGGTACCCAAGCGGCGCCTAAAGCCGCTTTAGCGGTCGCCTATTTAAAGGAAATGCAAGCCTCGCAAAATGCTTTGTTGCAGAGTGATGAAGAGGCATTGCAGTCCAGCTCTGCCATGCAAGTATCTATTTTGCTTATCGGGGCTCTTTCTTCGCTGTTGATTTCGATCCTAGTGGCTATTTGGTTTAGTAACGATTTGATCAGTAGATTAACCCCAGTGCTACGCAAAGCGTTAGAGATATCAAGAAATAATTTATCGACTCCGGAACTAGTCATAAAAGGTCGGGATGAAATTGCGGTATTGACTGATGCGGTCAATCAAATGAACCGCGCGTTAATCGATACTTTATCAACTACTGCTGAATCGATGCAGGGAGTCTCTAGCGAAGCCAATAATATATATATCGCCAACACCAAAATGTCAAAAACTATCGGTCAGCAGAATGAGCAAATTAGCCTGATAGCGGCAGCCATTGAAGAGTTATCAGCATCGTCGCTAGAAGTTTCAAATAGCAGTGAAGATACTGCCCAGTCAGCGGCGAGTTCGCTAGCGAATGCTGAGCAAGGTGGGGAATTGGTGAATAATTCCCTGCAACAAATGAATGAAATAAGTGTGGCATTTAATCAAAGCGCTGAATCTATCAATTCGCTAAGTGAGCAAAGTGCGAAAGTCGAAGGGATTTTAGGCGTGATCAGGGGGATAGCAGAGCAAACCAATTTACTCGCTTTAAACGCAGCCATCGAAGCGGCACGAGCTGGAGAATCTGGGAGAGGTTTTGCGGTGGTTGCCGATGAAGTGAGACAGCTTGCCAGTAGAACGACAGAGGCTACCACGGAAATTGAAACAGCGATAGATAAGATGAGAACAGATACGAATGTCGCTGTGAAAAGCATCGATGCCGGGCGGGATAAAGTGCAGCACGGTAAAGAGATTTCAAATCAAGTGTCCGAAATGTTGCAGCTGATCATTGGTAGTGCCACTGACGTTTCTGATAAGGTGCAGCAGATTGCCACTAATTCAAACGAGCAGTCTATAGTCACCGCAGAAATAGCTGAAAACACTAATCAAGCGTCGAGTTTGTCAATGGCTGTTAGCGAAGGGATTAGCGATGTTGTTGAAATGACCAAAATGGTGTCTGAGGATTCGTCTAATCGTGCTGCTAATTTGTTAAAAATGCTTAAATAAAAGATTGTTATAATACAATGTTTAGATAGTGCTCAGCTGCCGTCACCGGCAGCTATTTTTTTGATGATTGATCCTGTTATTTGATAGCGCTGCTACTTGTTTGAATTCCGCTATAATCACCGCCACTAAATAAATCCCACATCTCTAGCTTCTCCTCGGTAGCCTCTGAACAAGTATCACACGCCTCAGCGGACAAAAAAATAGCACCCTTAGCTAGCTGATTCATGATCTTCTTTGCTTCATCATAAATATTCTTTGTAATAATGCAGGTGCGCGCACTTACATTATTAAGGGTGTTGCCTTTTAATAATCGACCAATAAACGGCGCAGTAGAGTGAATATTCACCAAATCAGATAACCACATCGACTATATCCGCGCAACTAGGTATAATGTGCGGCCTTAATTTAAGTGAATACATTTTGATTCACTGTTTATCTAATCTATTGGAAACTGACTTTTGATCTCTACTGCAAACATAACCATGCAATTTGGTGCCCAGCCATTATTTGAAAATATTTCCGCGAAATTTGGCAACGGAAATCGATACGGCCTCATTGGTGCAAATGGATGTGGTAAGTCAACATTCATGAAGATACTTAGTGGCGAATTAACCGCGACCTCCGGCAACGAATCAATTACAGCGGGTCAAAAATAAGGCACTTTAAGCCAGGACCAATTTGCCTTTGAAGATTTCACTGTAGTGGATGCAGTGATTAAAGGTGATAGTAAGCTCTGGGATGTGAAACAAGAGCGAGATCGCATCTATGCACTACCTGAAATGTCTGAAGAAGACGGCATGAAAGTAGGTAACTTAGAGGCGGAGTTCGCTGAGATGGACGGCTATACCGCCGAGAGTCGAGCGGGCGAAATCTTGTTGCAGGCAGGGATTGCAGAGGAGTTACACTTTGGTTTGATGAGCCAAGTGGCACCAGGCTGGAAACTGCGAGTGTTACTAGCCCAAGCGCTGTTTTCAAACCCAGACATTCTGCTGTTAGATGAACCAACCAACAACTTAGACATCGATACTATCAACTGGTTGGCGATCGAACTTAACAAACGCAAATGTACGATGATTATTATTTCTCATGATCGACACTTTCTTAATTCCGTTTGTACTCATATGGCAGATATTGACTATGGCGAATTGCGCATTTACCCTGGCAATTATGAATATTTTCTAGCTGCATCATCGTTAATTCGTGATCAACTACATTCTGAAAACGCCAAAAAGAGCGCGGAAATAGATGAGTTACAAGCGTTTGTGAATCGTTTTGGTGCAAATGCGTCAAAGGCAAAGCAAGCTAGTTCTCGCGCTAAAAAAATGGATAAAATTAAACTTGATGATGTTAAATCTTCTAGCCGGATGACCCCAGCTATAGATTTTAAGCAACATAAAAAGCTACATCGTCAGGCGCTAGTGCTAGAGAACATAAGTCACGGTTACGATGGTGAAAAGCTGTTTTCCAGTGGAGATATAATCCTTGAAGCGGGAGCCAAATTAGCGATATTGGGTGAAAATGGATCGGGTAAAACCACGTTTATACGCTGCTTGATTGATCAGATACAGGCTGACAGCGGCACGGCTAAATGGTCCGAAAATGCGGTGATTGGTTATTGTCCACAAGATAATACCGAGGATTTTGATACTGAACTGTCGCTATTTGATTGGATGTCTCAATGGCGAACAGTCAAGCACGATGATTTAAAAGTACGGGGTATGCTGGGAAGGCTACTGTTTACAGAAAATGATTTCAATAAGAAGGCCAAAGTTTGTTCCGGTGGGGAAAAGAACCGCCTGTTGTTTGGTAAGCTGATGATGATGGATACCAATATCCTGATTATGGATGAGCCTACCAACCATATGGATATGGAGGCTATCGAAGCGTTAAACCTAGCGCTATAATGCTATGATGGCACTTTGATTTTCGTCAGCCATGACCGGGAGTTTGTCTCTACGTTAGCCTCGAGAGTGATTGAGATTAAAGATAAGTCAGTGATTAATTTTCAGGGTACTTACGATGAATATCTGGCTGAAAAACACGCCAGAGCACAGCTGGCATAATTTTCTGGTGCAATGATTTATGCTAGTGCTGTTGAGCTTGAACTCAGTGACTAAAAAGCTAAGTTTGGCTCAACGAGCGCGGTGTAATGTTCTCGCTGGATGAGATAAGCACCGTCGCTGATATCTATATTTAACAGTGCATGATCAATAAAGGATATTTCAATAATACTTATGGTTTATCAGGCTGCTGCTTATCGCATAAAAGTAGCTTAAAAGTTCTGCCGTGATTAAGCTAGCCCTAGATTTCCCGTAACGAATTAAAAGGATTAATATTATGAAAAACTTAACACACTCTTCTAATCAACCTACTAAAGCTTATAGTACAGCGTCACTGGCCGCGTTGGTCATCGGTGTGATTGGCTTTCTATTGGGGCTGTGGAATGCCGAATTATTATTAAGTGAAAAGGGCTTCTATCTGGCGATATTTTTATTGGCTTTGTTCTCCGCTATCACACTACAAAAATCAATTCGAGATCGCACCGAGGGGTTGACCGTGACTAAGGTCTATATGTCAATCTGTTGGGGAGCATTTGCCACCTCGATAGGTCTGCTGATTATCGGTTTAATCAATGCGCAGATGTTGCTCAGTGAAAAAGGCTTTTATGGCATGGCTTTCGTACTGAGTCTGTTTGCAGTTATCACCGTACAAAAGAATACTCGCGACCTCTCTCCTCTAGAGTCAGCTGCCCAAGTGCGAGTTATGGCAGAAGCTGACTCAGCTCAAGATTGATTGATCTACGCTGAGTTTAATATCGCTAGCCAGGGTTGAATTTCCACTGTTCGTCACGAGATAGATGTTAGTTACAATAGATATAGCTCACCGCTGCTGGTGGAGAGCTTGATCTATTCCCTGAACCCGTGACTTCAAAGTGAATCAAGAACTTGCGCTATGTGGTGCAGTGAAGTCACTGATTCAGGAATTAACCATCAAATCTAGATCTAAAGGCCTGTCGGGTTTGACTGATCGTTGCGAGAAAAAGCAGCTTAGTCGGTTTTCGATTAGGCTTCTAGAACACTTACTTTGTTGTGCCACGAGAAAAGATCGGGAGAAAAACATGCTAGCCTCTGATTCAGAAAAGCGCGATAGCTATTTAATACAAGGTTTCATGCAGGAAAGCATTGCCGGCTATGATCTTAAAGTAGATCCCTACCATATTGATTTTTGGAACAAAGCAGCATCGGGAACGTGGGAGCCCAATACCTATAAAATTTTAAATCATTTTCTTAATAAAGATGCTAATTACTGTGATATAGGTGCCTGGATAGGGCCGACCGTTTTGCACGCTGCCCAGCTAGCTAAAAACGTGGTTTGTTTTGAACCTGATCCGACCGCTTATCGCTATTTACGTTGGAATATTGATTTAAATAACTTGAAAAATGTCACGTCTTATAGCTTTGCCCTAGCTGAAAGCATGTCTATTTCGCGAATGGCGAGCCATAGAGGTAAGCCTGGGGATAGTATGACCAGCTTACTGTTTGATAATCCTGGCAGTGGTGTGGATGTACTGACACTGCAGTGGGAGCAGTTTTTAGCGCTGTCTCCAATTAAGCAGTTTGATTTTTTGAAAATAGATATTGAAGGTGGGGAGTATCAACTGCTACCTAGTTTAAAAGACTATCTGCAGGTTCATAAGCCGGTACTTTATCTATCGACTCACGCCCCGCTTTTAGCTGAGGAACAGCGCTTAGAGAAAATGCAGAGCTTGGTTGATGTACTCAGTGTTTATGGCAAATGTTTAGATGATAATTTGCAGCCGATTGATATTGATACGCTAGTGAGTGAAGATGCATTGCAGCACTTTCGCTCGTATATTTTTATGGATTAAAAGGCGCTCAGCGCTGCTGACTTTGATCGCATCCGGGTGAAAACCTGTATAACATAGGGTGGCAACTTAAGGTGCAGATAAGGACTAAATTTATCGCTATGAAATATCAAGTAAACCCGCATTTTTCACATCTAATAGATTTAGTAAAAGATATTGAATCAATCTTTGAAAGCAGCGATATTGTACTGCAAGACGCGCGTAATAAAATTAAAAAAATCAGTTATAACGATACTGATTTTGTGGTCAAATCCTTCAAAAAACCCAATCTAGCTAAGCAAATACTCTATACATATTGCCGTGACTCAAAAGCACAGCGCTCTTACCAATACTCTTTGAAAATAGCTGAGTTTGTACCGCAAGCGGTTGCTTTTGTAGAGTTGCATGAAAATAGTTTACTGAGTCGCAGTTACTTTATTAGTGAAATGTTTGACTATGACTTGACGATTAGGGAACCTCTGATCGATCTGCTGTATGCCGATAGAGACGTGATTTTCAAAGCCTTTGCTCGATTTAGTCTAGAGTTACATCAACAGGGTATTTTACACAACGATTACTCACCTGGTAATATTCTGATTAAAAAAATTGCGGGGCAATTTGTCTTTAAAATCATCGATATTAATCGGATGAAATTCCAGCCTCTTTCCACGCGACAAAGAATGGCTAATTTTTCGATGCTTTGGGCCAGTGATGATGACCTAGATACTATTGTCACTGAGTATGCCGAGCGGGCGAGTTTAGATAAAGCTCAGTGCTTGGCCTTGGCCCGGGGATATAATCAAAACAATAAGCGGATCAAAAACTTTAAGAAACGACTGAAAGGTCGCCCCGTGCCGGATTGATTGACGCTGATGAAAAATAAATTTATCTGGGATAAGCATTCCGACCAGCCCTATCCAATTAGCGATAAGCAATATAAAAAGCGGATGAAAAAAAAGTATTTAGCTGACTATTTACGTTTGTTTTTAGCTAATATATTATTCTTTCCGATCGCTTTGATCTACAGCTTTTTTGCTCGCCCCCGAGTGCAAAACAACACTGATGACTTCTTTGCGCTCTGTGTTAATTTAAACAAAGGAGAGGATCAGGTTGAGCTGGTCAGAGAGTTGAATTGTCATAATATTCAAGTGCGAGTGCCATTGGCTGACTTGGATAAACTCGATCAATACGTTGAGTTTGCGGCTAAATTTAAGGACTGCCATGTCTTGATTAACATCTTGCAAGACCGGGCCCATATCGAAGATAAGGATTTATTAGCCAGTAGTATCCATAAAATATTCATAGCGTTTTCAGGGATCGCCAGTAGCTTTCAGATAGGCAATGCGATCAATCGCACTAAGTGGGGCTTTTTTTCAGTCGATGAGTACTTAAAGTTTTATCAAATAGTGCAAAGTATTCGCGATCGAGAATTTGCCAATTATATTTTAGTTGGACCATCAGTCATTGATTATGAATATCATTTTACGATACGAGCACTGTTTAATGGCTACCGCTTAAAATATGATAAATTAGCTGCGCTGTTGTACGTCGATCGGCGCGGTGCCCCTGAAAATACTCAAACAGCGATCTTTGATACCCGTCGAAAAATAGATTTTTTATACGCGATCGATCTCTTGAGCCGAAAAACCAGCAGTCAGATATTACGGACCGAAGCGCATTGGCCGCTTACAAATACCGCACCTTGGGCGCCAACTAGTGAAACGGAATGTGTTAGTGAAGAAGACTATGCAAACTATTTACTCAGGTATTATTTGTTAGCGCTGGCAAGCCAAAAAGTTGAAAGTGTCTATTGGCACCAACTGCTTGCCCCGGGTTATGGCATGGTTGATCACCGAGATGGACTGCGTAAAAGAAGCGCTTTTTTTGTCTACAAACAGATGTTAGTGAGGCTGCAAGGGGCGGTTTTTGAAAGTTATGTGAAAGAAGGAAATGTACATAGCTTAGCGTTATCGAAAAATGGCAAAGCGCTCAAAGTAGTGTGGATTAGCGCGGGGGAGAAACAGCGCTATTTAGCGACAGGTCAGGTGTTTGACAAGTTAGGTCAGGCGGTGACAGAAGATGTCTATATAAGTGCCAGCCCTCTCTATATTGTCGGGTGATAGCCCCGGCAAGTGAATTCTTGAAATTTTTGGTAGATCCTTAATCGAGACCTCTAATCATTAGCTCTGTGCGCGTTAAAGGGTGTGTGGCTTATTCGAAGGTCGCTTATTCGAAGGTCCCCTAGCATGCCTTAGCTTAAACTGGCTGGGGCTCATGCCGTAGCAGGCTCTAAAGCTTCTGCTGAAGTGACTGGTGTTGGCGTAACCGGTCGCGAAACAAGTATCGGTAATCTTAGCGTCATTCCTGAGCATTTGCGCGGCTTGTTTAAGTCTCGCTTGATAGAGAAAGTCTTGTGGGGTGCAACCGAGATTTTGTTTGAATTGAGCAAAAAACTTAGTTCTACTCATGCATGCCAGTTTACACAACTGATCAATATTAATATTCTTCTCGAAGTTCTTCTGGAGGTGGGAGACCACCGCATTAATGCCGTTGTGGTCGGGTAAGTCGCGACTGTGGGCAATAATAAATTCTCTGGTTTTATGTCTTAGCAGCCTGATGATAAGTTCACTGACTGCTAAATCAATCATCAAACTTCGGTCTTGGTGGTTTTCAGTAAAAATATGCACAATCCGGTTTAGTAGTGCTTGAGTTTGAGCGTTGTGGTGGGTATGGACTAACTCTTCATTGTCTTGCCAGTCTCGGTCGTAGTGCTGTAAAGGAGCGTCGGTATTTAAGCTAGCAACAATTTTCTTTACTCTGTCCTCTCCTATTTCAATCGCCAGGCAAGTGGTCGGCTGCTCAATGCAAGCCACTGGAAAGTCAATTTCAACGGGGCTATTAGCGGCCATCACAAAAGATTCGTGCGGTAGAAACTCGCATTCAAAATCATCACTGTTGGCATGCATGACTTTTTTGCCGCTAACCATCCCGCAAAACATCAGTTGATCAGAGACTAAGCTGATCCTAGACGCCTGCTCAAAAGTATCGTAAATACTCAATTCTGAGTCGGCTGCGGCAAAAGATATTTTATTTTCAACGAGTACTAGCGGGGTTTTTCGCTGTTGTTCAAGCATCTCCTTAATCATAAAATTCTTCCATGTATAAGCCAGGTTTTGAACTGGCAGACAAGCTTTATGAATTACCAGTACAGCTGTTTTTTATTGTTAGTCCTAAGATAGTACAGAAGACAACAAAAATAACTAGAGGTATTTATCGATGATATATGCAAATCCAGGCACTGCAGCGTCCAATGTTAAATTTAAAAGCCACTATGATAACTATATAAACGGTCAGTGGGTTGCTCCCGTTGCCGGTAAATATTTTTCCAACATCACACCGGTGACTGGCGAGACTATTTGTCAGGTTGCTCGCTCCGATGCTCAAGATATCGAATTGGCACTAGACGCTGCGCATGCAGCGAAAGACAGCTGGGCTAAAACGTCGGTGACTGAGCGCTCCAACATTTTCCTGAAAATAGCCGATAGAATTGAAGCTAACTTAGAGCTTTTGGCCCTGGCAGAGACCTGGGATAACGGTAAGTGTATTCGCGAAACTATGGCGGCTGATGTACCGCTATCAGTCGATCATTTTAGATACTTTGCCGGCTGTATTCGCGCCCAGGATGGCTCGATAGGCGAAATAGATAACAACACCGTCGCCTATCACTTTCATGAGCCACTGGGAGTAGTCGGGCAAATTATCCCCTGGAATTTTCCGCTGCTGATGGCTGCTTGGAAAATACCGCCAGCACTGGCGACCGGCAATTGCATTGTACTAAAGCCCGCCGAGCAAACACCGCTCTCAATTTTGATTTTAATGGAGCTGATTGGCGATCTGCTCCCCGCTGGAGTGCTTAACATCGTCAATGGCTATGGTGCAGAAGCGGGGCAGGCGCTGGCGACTTCAAAGCGTATCGACAAACTGGCTTTTACGGGCTCCAGCCCAGTGGGCAAACATATACTGAAGTGTGCTGCAGACAGTTTGATTCCATCGACGGTTGAGTTGGGTGGCAAGTCGCCGAATGTCTTCTTTGCCGATATTATGGATCAAGAAGATGAGTTTATTGATAAATGCCTAGAAGGCGCTGCGCTGGCTTTCTTTAATCAAGGTGAGGTTTGCACTTGTCCATCTCGTCTACTGGTTCAAGAGTCTATTGCAGATGAGTTTATCGAGCGTCTAATTGCCCGTACTAAGGGAATTAAACAGGGGAACCCGCTAGATACGGATAGCCAAGTTGGAGCGCAGGTGTCTAAAGAGCAATTTGATAAAATATTAGCCTATATAGAAATAGGTAAGGCAGAGGGTGCCACGCTACTTTCGGGAGGGGGAATCGGCAAGGTTGAAGGTTTGGATGCAGGGTTTTATGTGCAGCCAACGCTGTTAAAAGGTACTAATGATATGCGGATTTTCCAAGAGGAAATTTTTGGACCAGTGATCAGCGTCACTACCTTTAAAGACGAAGCTGAGGCGTTGGCGATTGCCAATGATACTAGTTTTGGTTTAGGTGCAGGGCTGTGGACCAGGGATATGAATTTGTCCTATCGAATGGGGCGTGCTATTAAAGCGGGGAGAGTGTGGACCAATTGTTATCACTTGTATCCTGCACACGCTGCATTTGGTGGCTATAAGCAATCAGGCATCGGTCGTGAAAACCATAAAATGATGTTGGATCACTACCAGCAAACTAAAAACATGCTGGTCAGCTATGACATTAATCCGCTGGGATTCTTCTGATTTAGCCAATAGTTCAATCCGTGGCTTGAAGTGGATGCAAAGTGTAAAATATTGGTTTTGCATTAGCATCCGCTAAATAAGGGCATCATACTTATAGCTTATAGCTTATAGCTTATAGCTTATAGCTTATAGCTTATAGCTTATAGCTTATAGCTTATATCCCGCTTACTGGTCAAAGTCGTAGTGCATCTCTTCCTCTGGCGCCTGTAAATAGTACCCTTGAATAATACTGACACCTGATTTCCATAAAAGGCTCATTACTTTAGGGGTTTCTACTTGCGGTGCTATAGTCACTTTTCCGAGGTCTTTTAAATGACTCAATAAAGATTGAAAGCGCGAGTCTGAGACTGGGTCTTCTGCTAATTCTTGAATATAACTCCCATCAAATTTGATATAATCAGGGTCGAGAGTCTGGAGAATGCTCTGTGAGTTGTTGGTGCTGCCATAGTGTTTAAGGCACACGAGGCAATTTAGTTGACGTAGGCTATCTACAAAATATTTGGCTTTTGCTAGCTTATTGGCAGAATCCAGTTCGCTAATTTGTATGACAATATGGTCGGCCTGAATTCTACTTTTTCTTAAGGATTCTGCTATCCATAATAATAGCGATTCTCTTTCCCAGACTGTGTCCGTAACACTGATAAATAGCTTGAGCTGTTTGTTATTATCAAGTTCGTGTCTAAATTGATTTATGCTTTGAGCAATAACCCATCTATCCATCTCCTCATTTAAATTGGCGTGCCTAAAACTGGATAAAAAATTGGCCGGTAGAATATTCTCATTTTCAGTCCCAATCATGCGTAATAGTACTTCATAGTGTTGTTGCTCACTGGCAAAAACTAAAGGCACTAAAGGTTGGAATAATAAGCGTAGTTTTCCCTGCGCTATCGCCTCTCGAGCTTGCTCGATCGATTGTGATTGTGAGTTGGTAACAGCCGCGTTTTCAGGATGATACCAAACCACTTTGGCTTGATTATCAGTTAAGTTTTCAGATTTAATAATAGCGCGCTGCCCTCGCTCTATTATCTGTTGGGCGCAAGGTGCTGTGTCAGTCAAAGTTACAATAGCGATTACACTTTCAGTTTGCAATTCTGCTTGTTGATACTTTGTGATATGGCTATTGAGCCTAGATAGTAGTTTATAGGCTAGCTTCTCGGTTTTTTTGCTATTTGGATCTAAATATATAATCGCAAAAATATTATCATCGAGCCTCGCTTTTACATGTGATTTGCCAAATTCATCATTGAGTATGTCGGCGATATCCCGAGCAATAGTTCTACCCGCATCATTGCCTAATTGACTGCGAATATCTATTAAATTAAGGACGTCTATATACAATAAATGGCAATTGTTTCCGCCGCGATGGGCAAGTTTAATATTGTTTTCTAATGCATCACTAAAGAAATCTAAATTGTAGAGTCCGGTTATGGCATCTAACTCAGAAAATTTATGTTCTTTATGTAAAATTTTGCTGTTATCGACAATGATTTCAATACAATCTTTCTGTTGGTAGTGAGCTTGTTGAATTTCTAAGTGAGCCGTAAAGTTGCTATTGTCGGCACGTTTAGCCAGTACTTGGTATGGCTGCATGTTTTGGCCGCTGTCGACAAAGCTTGCAAGTAGTTTGCTGAAGCCAGACTTTTCCTGAGAGGCTACCAAATTGAGAATGGGTTTCTGCAATAAATGATCATGCACTTGATAGCCAAATAAGTTGCAGAAAGCATCATTGAGATAAATTATTTTCTGGTTGTAGATGAAGGCAATGGCCAATGCAGAGTGGTCCATCAGCATTTTGCAGCGTTTATGAGAGTCAGATAATTGCAACTGCAATAACCTACCCGATCGTCGGCTCTGTAAATAGCTGTATTCACGTTGAATGAATAAAAGCAGTAATTGGTAGTCGTCCCTCGGTATAACGGCTTGAATATTGTTTAAAAGGCCTTCAGTGATGTTTGCTTTATCTGGTTGATCTCTCAGTTGTAGTACCGGAATATCTTTTTCTAATTCTGCTAATGTTTTAGTCATCAAATAGGGGTCAAAGGAGCTCTTTTGCGGTTGGCAAATAATTAAGTCCCAAGAACGCTCTACAAATGCTTCTAATAATTGATCGATGCTATCGATGTTTTTGCCTCTAGGGGCAAATTGGTTGTCGCGCAAAAAAGAGATAATGTTACTGGTTTCTACACTGCAAAACTCAATAAAAATAATATAAATGTTTTGTCTAGTGGTACCGAGCTGTAAATGTTGTGTTGGCGAGGTTTTATTTGAAGGTGACGCATTCATCTTTGTCTCAACTCCTGTAAAGAACAGTTCAGGGCTTGCTGCCGCTTGCGATAGTGTCAAATAGTGAGTTAGTGCAAGTATAGATGCTAGTCTAAGCTATTCCAGTAGAGGGGGGAATATATTATGGGTAGATAGTTGCACAGCTAAGGATACAATAAAGGTTGGACAAGTTGTAAGAAAGGTAAAGTTTTATTGGCTAGTTACGATGGTTAAAATTGGCTGGGGTATAAGGATTCGACCCTACGAATGACGAGATCAACACCCGTTGCCTTACCACTTGGCGATACCCCAGTAACAATTTTTGGTGGCAATGGCGGGACTCGAACCTGCGACCCTCGCATTATGAATGCGATGCTCTAACCAGCTGAGCTACATTGCCAGTGCACCATGACACATAACTAATATTTATAAACAGGGTAGTTTATAAGTATTAGAAATTGGTTGGGGTAGAAGGATTCGAACCTACGAATGACGGGATCAAAACCCGTTGCCTTACCACTTGGCGATACCCCAACTACAAAAGAATGGTGGCAATGGCGGGACTCGAACCTGCGACCCTCGCATTATGAATGCGATGCTCTAACCAGCTGAGCTACATTGCCTCTTCATTTGAGGCGCGAATTATTCTCTGTTTTGGGTATTGTGTCAACACCCTTAACTTAAAAAAACTAGAATAATTGCGCTTTTTGCTAAAAAAAAATTATCTTGTACAAAATATCAGCAAAACTCTAATTAGCTTTGCAATTAATACTTTAAAAGGTTGCTGGATTAAATTTATACGTTAAATCTAAAATGAATAACATCTCCATCTTGAGTGACGTATTCCTTGCCTTCTAAGCGCCATTTTCCTGCATCTTTGGCGCCTTGCTCTCCCTTGAATTCGATAAAATGATCAAAGGAAATAATCTCGGCGCGAATGAAACCTTTTTCAAAATCAGTGTGGATGACACCGGCAGCCATTGGTGCTGTCGCGCCAATTTTAACCGTCCAAGCTCGAACCTCTTTAACACCAGCAGTAAAGTAAGTCTGTAATTTAAGCAGCTCGTAGCCGGCGCGAATAACCCGGTCTAAACCAGGTTCTTGCATGCCCATATCTTCTAGAAACTCATCGCGTTCTTCGTTGTCGAGTTCAGAAATTTCCGCTTCTAATTTGTTGCAAATCACCACCACCACTGCGTTTTCTTTTTGCGCAATCGCTTTAACAACATCTAAATGCGGGTTGTCTTCAAAGCCCTCTTCATCAACGTTGGCAATATACATGGTCGGCTTTACTGAAATAAGGTGGAAAGACTTAACGATGTTGAGTTCATCCTCAGTCAAATCCATGGCTCTGACTGATAGGCCCTCTTCTAAATGCGGAAGTAGCTTCTCTAGTACAACCTGTGCTGCAACAGCGGCTTTATCGCCACCTTTGGCTAGTTTTTTGTTTCTTTGCAGCTGTTTTTCTACCGATTCCAAATCAGCCATGGCTAATTCAAGGTTGATAATATCGATGTCTGCAGCAGGATCAATTCTATTGGCTACATGGATGACGTTTTCATCTTCAAAGCAGCGTACTACGTGGGCAATGGCATCGGTTTCGCGGATGTTGGCCAAAAATTTATTGCCTAGACCTTCACCTTTAGAGGCTCCGGCAACTAAACCTGCAATGTCGACAAATTCCATCGTGGTCGGTATGACTTTTTCTGGATTGACAATAGTGGCGAGTTGATCGAGTCTAGGGTCTGGCATGGCCACAATGCCGGAGTTGGGCTCGATAGTGCAAAAAGGGAAATTTTCAGCACTGATGCCCGCTTTGGTAAGTGCGTTAAACAGTGTTGATTTTCCAACGTTTGGCAAGCCGACGATGCCGCATTTAAAACCCATGATTTTTGATCCTTAGTGTTGCTGTATCTCAAGTTGATCTAATGTGTGATCATTATTTAAGATAAAAATTGCGATGAATTAGCTGTATATATACGCGCTAATTTTTAGTTGCGGTATTGTAAAGCACCCTAGATGCTAGTGGAAATATAATTTGAGCGTCAGATACGTTTAAAGAGGGAATGATAGAGAATTACACTTCTGAGTAGATTTAACGACTAGCTTTGCGGTGGGTTAAGAGGCTTTGAAACTATGCAGTTTGTTCATTGCCAACTGCCATTCACCGGCAATTGCCTGTTGGCTAAAATGCAGAGCTTCGTCTGTGGCGAGTTGTGTCAATTGTTGTTCGCTGCTCGGTGCTTTGCTCAATACAAAATCAGCCACATCTTTTGCTATGCCTGGGTGGCCGATGCCAATGCGCAAGCGATAGAAGTCTCTGCTGTTGCCTAGCTTACTGATAATGTCTCTCAAGCCGTTATGACCACCGTGGCCGCCACTTTTTTTGAATCGAGCGGTGCCTGGATTTATGTCTAATTCGTCGTGAGCAACTAAAATATTCTGCGGAAGGATCTTATAAAAATTGGCGAGAGCTGCCACGGGTGAACCACTTAGGTTCATATAAGTGCTGGGGATTATTAAGTGAACTTTTTGACCGTTAATATCCGCTTTCGCGTAGCGGCCGGAGTATTTTTTTTCTTCAATGAGATTGACGAGCAGCTTTGAAGCAAGCTGCTCGACAAAATCTGCACCGGCATTGTGACGTGTATGAGCATACTTAGCACCAGGGTTTCCCAGTCCAACAATAAGCTCAATTTTGTCACTCATACCATCTTTCATGTGCGCTACTCTTAAATCTAAGTCTAAATGCTTAAAAGCAAAAAGTTATTCTTTAGTACCACGTGGAGAATAAACGTAACCGATACTTTGGTTATGGTCTTCGCCACGACGTAAAGCAGCAACTTCAACGCCAGCAGGTACTGTTATATCAGACAAGTGAACTACTTGACCTTCAACAACATTAGTTAAGTCAACGCTAACAGATTCAGGAAGTTTGTCAGCTAGGCACAGTACTTCAACAACATTCGCTTCAACAGCGAATTTAGCGGCTGCTTTAGCAACGACTGACTGGCTAAAGTTTTCGAATGAAATAGGTACTTTAATGCTGATCTTGCTAGTTTTAGTAATGCGTTGGAAATCGGCATGTAGCAATAAAGGCTTAGCAGGATGACGTTGTAAATCTTTAATAATTACTTTTTCTTCTTTTCCATCAACAACTAGAGTGATGATAGAAGAGAAAAAGTTATCATTGTTAGTCAGCTTAATAAAATCTTTATTGATTAAAGATAGTGAAAGTGGCTTTTTGTTCTTTGCTCCACCGTATACAACGGCAGGAACCATCTCTTGTTTGCGCAGGCGGCGGCTCGCTCCTTTCCCCTGATCTTCACGAATGACTGCATTGATTGTAAAATTGCTCATTTTATTACCTATTAATATTTCAGCGAAACCGCGACCAGATTCACTGTAGTTAAACTTAGCTGTTTGGTTTTAAGCTCAAAGGACATACCTGGGAGGTTAAATACTCTCGTTGCGCTAAGTTGATATTCTTTTAACGGTATTGTTAAAAGAATATGTTATCGGCACCCGATTATATTGAGTTTTGACTCAACGGAACATGGCGCTGATTGATTCTTCGTTCGATACTCTGCGTAGTGCTTCCGCTAATAGTGGTGCGACAGTTAGTTGGCGGATTTTAGGGCAGGCGACAGCTTCTGCCGAAAGCGGAATAGTATCGGTAATAATTAACTCATCAATCGAGGAGTTAGTAATGTTGTTGACTGCCGGTCCAGATAATACTGGGTGGGTAGCGTAGGCGTAAACTTTAGAGGCTCCGTTTTCTTTTAGTGCTTGTGCCGCTTTGCATAAAGTACCAGCGGTATCGGTCATGTCATCAATTAAAATACAAGTACGACCTTTTACATCGCCAATGATATTCATTACTTGTGATTCGTTGGCGCGCTCGCGGCGCTTGTCTATAATTGCCAGCTCACAGTCTAGCTGTTTAGCGACTGCTCTGGCTCGTACTACACCGCCTACATCCGGTGAAACTACGATTAATTCTTGGTAATTTTGTCCGATAATGTCGTCAAGTAGCACGGGAGATCCGTAGACATTGTCTACTGGGATGCTGAAAAAACCTTGGATTTGATCGGCGTGTAAATCCATGGTCATTACCCTGTCGACGCCGACATTAGTAATCATGTCTGCGACAATGCGAGCGCTAATTGCCACTCGAGCAGAGCGCGGGCGTCTATCTTGGCGAGCATAGCCAAAATACGGGATAACCGCGGTAATACGGGTTGCTGATGCTCTACGTAAAGCATCTACCATGACAATCAATTCCATTAAATTATCATTGGTAGGAGAGCAAGTTGATTGGATAATAAAAACGTCTTTACCGCGTACGTTTTCTTGGATTTCAAGGCTAACTTCGCCATCGCTAAAGCGGGCAACGTGAGCTTTGCCAATTGGGATTTCTAATATATCAACTACCTTAAGCGCTAACTCAGGATTAGAATTACCACTGAAAACCATTAACTGAGACATGGAGTTTACCTTTTAGATAGTCAATTTTAGTATTAATTGTATTGGGTTTTAGTATTGGCAGTAGTGAAAAATCACTACGAATTAATTAACTAATTGAAAAACAACTGATTAGCCTGCCATTAATAAAGCGCATTAACAGAATAAAGAAAGCTTGAAGGTCGTTTTATGTTAATTGTATCTGTCGCCCAAAATCGCGGCCATATTTTGCTGTAAATAAGCCAAAAGGTCAAGGCTGTGGCTTGAAAAACATAGCTTGGTAAGGGGATAGATTATGAATTTGCTGTCTGTCCATTGATTTTCCATTTATAGATAATCAATAACAATCTTAAGTCTTCTTTAGTGAGAATTATCTTTGTGGGGAGGGACTTGTTATCAACGGTCTTATATTTAGGGTAATTGATGGTCCAGCCATCTTGTTGTAGGGTGGCTAAGCGTTCATTTTTAAGCGTTACTTTGCTTTCGCTCAGGGGAGAGGGGATGCCAAGAATCCAAAATTTGGCATTTTCAACCGGTAGCTGCCAGCCTAAGCGTTTTTGCAAAAGCTCGCTGGTACTCGTTCCTCTTATCGGTTGTTCTTTTGGGATCAATAAGGTGGCCATTTTAGCATCACCGTGCAATTTCGGGCCGGCGTGGCCAAAGGGGCCGCTAAATTCAATTTGATACTGGTTAGCTTGTTGTAGCCAGGCCATTTTGGCTGACTGTGTTTTGCCTTGTACTTTTATGGCTATTTTAGCATTGGCGTCCCATCCGTGGATGCTACTTATATTTTTAAAATGTTGCTGCCAGTTTAAAGAAGAGCTTTCTGAGGTTGGGTCTACTTGTGGGGTAGTGCTGCAACCGGCTAATACTAGAAGGGAAAAAAATAGTCCAATTACTAATTTCATTGTTGATTCTCAAGAGATTTACGGGCTTGCTCGACGAATTTGTTATTCGGGTGGCTGCCACTAATTTCATCAAACAGTTTATTTGCTCTGTCGAATGCTTTAACGCTGGCTAATGCGGCGATCAAATGGGAAGCCACTTCCGGGTCATTATACAGCAAATAGGCTTCTGATAAATATTCAACAGCTTCCTCATAACGTTTTAATTTATACAGAACCCAGCCCATTGAATCGATAGTCGCAGGGTCTTTAGGGGCGAGCTTAAGGGCTTTTTCTATCAAGATGAGCGCTTCTGAATAGCGAGAAGTGTGGACGGTTAAAGTATAGCCGAATGCGTTAAGCACAGCGGCATTATCAGGAGTAATAAGTAGAACTTTTTTGAAATCTCGCTCCGCAGCATTAAAATCTAGTGGTTCTAAGTACATAGCTCTGGAGTATAAATAATCGGTATTATCAGGCTTCAAAATAAGGTGTTTATTCAATAAATTAATCGCCTCAGTGTTGAATTTGAATTTGTTTAGCCAGTCGGCAAGCATAAGTACATAAGAGGCTTGATCACTAGTTTTTTGTTCAATAAATTTATTGGCTATCTGTGTGACTGCTTTTTTGTCGATGGCGCTTTTGTGTAATGCGATCGCTCGAGTGTGGGCCTGTAAAGTATTGGTGCCATTAGTGACTTGCAGATAATGCTGTATTGCCAGTGGGAAAAGTTTATTGCGCTCAGCAATAATACCTAAATAAAAGTAAGGTGCAGTGTTGTTAGGTTGTCGTTCTAATAAAGTTTGAAAAATGAACTTACTTTTTTCGAGTTGGTTAAAGTCGAGAGCAGTCAGACCCAGGTAATTGTGGAAATCCGTATCGTTTGGCTTTGATGCTATCAATTTTTCTATACTGGAGAGCGCTTGTCGATCTCTTTTTAACAAAAATAATAATTGGATTTTTAAGGCGTTATACTGAAGATCTTCACTGGCATTTTCTAATAAAATATCAATTGATTTTAAAGATTCAACATAGCGTTTTAAGCTTCTGAGAGTTTCGGCCTTTTGCAATAGAGCAGAAGGTAGGTCGGCAGAGATGCTCAATGCTCGATTAAAGCTCACTAATGCCTGTTCATACTTTTTTAGCTCGGCTTGTAAAATACCTAAAGTTACTAAGCGCTCACTGTTGAGGGAAGAGTCTTGTGCCGGTAATGTTAATAGTTTTACATAAGCGATTAGCTCAGAATCGTTCATGTTTTTAACTTGTGAGCTAAGTAGCAGCAATACCTTGTTCCCACCTTGTGATAACGCCCGGTTGAAATAGGGCATAGCCTCAGTGTATTTTCCTTGAGTGATTAGAATGTTAGCAAGTATTTGCTGAGGCTCTGGGTCATTTGGTGCGGCGTTCATCCATATTTTAATGGCTCTAGTTAGCGATTCTTGGTCTCTAAGATGCTGAGCTATATAAGCGGCATGTTTGGCGATGTCTGCGTTATTAGTTAGGGTCGCCTGTTTCAAATATTTGGCTAAACTGTAGTGATAGTTTTTTTGGTTGCCGGCTAATTCAGCAGCGAGAAGGTCATATAAAGTTTGACCATTTAACTCACCTTGGACGTAAGAAATTGGCGGTTTTTCAGCGTCCGAAGAGGAATGTGAATCTGTGGCGCAGCCAAATACACCAGCAAATGATAATAATATTAAGATGGGGCGCAAGGTGATCACTATAAGTTGTATCCTTTTAAGCATGTATTCTCTTAAAAACTTAGCATGGCGATGGCATTAAAAAAACAGATTATTTAGTCCGCGTTCGTACGGCGTAGACAATGTGGCGCGGCAACCCCATCTTATAACATATTAAGACAGTGGAATGGCTAATCAGTTTTAATCATCTATAAAAATTGGGTGCAATATTTGGGCTAGCTATCATTATCGATTAACCACACCTATATTTAGTCGCTTTATTTTAAATAAAAACGAGATGTAGCGAAATTATTCGTCAGAGTTGCTATTATATCGCGTTTTTTAATCTTAGTGATTTGTGGTGCTATAGTTTTCGTGGAATTGGTTTTCGTAAGATTGGTTTTCTTAAAATTTTCTCAAAGTGGTTTCTCTATAAAGTGATTTATTTCATATGACCCTATTGGCATTGGGTATCAATCATAAAACGGCATCCGTAGATGTACGTGAACGCTTAGCTATTTCTCCTGCAGCGATGGAGGAGGCTTTAGTTGATGCAAAACAATTTGCAGGTTTAAATGAGATTGCCATTCTCTCAACGTGTAATCGCACGGAGATTTATTGCTCTGCGGATAACTACAGTGCCGATGCTTTGTTGAAGTGGTTAAGTGGTTATAAAAACCTGCCACTAACTGATATTCAAACTAGTGTTTATTGTCACAGTGATCAAGCGGCAGTACAGCACATGATGCGGGTTGCCTGTGGTTTAGATTCGCTGGTGTTGGGCGAGCCACAAATATTAGGTCAGTTAAAATCCAGTTATGCTGTTTCGCAAAAATTGCGCTTGATGAAAGGTGAGTTAGGTCAGCTTTTTCAGCAGGCGTTTACTGTCGCAAAAAAAGTTCGTACCGACACTGCTATAGGTGAAAATCCAGTTTCAGTCGCTTATGCCGCGGTGAGTTTGGCGCAGCATATTTTCTCTGATTTGCAGGAGAGTCGCGCTTTATTGATCGGTGCCGGCGAAACCATAGAGCTAGTTGCAAGGCATTTAGTGAATGCGGGGGTGAAGCAGATTTGCGTCGCTAATCGCACTTTGGATAAAGCGCAAAAATTGGCGGCTAATTTCAATGGTGAGGCAATTTTGTTGGGCGATATTCCGCAGATGTTGCATCGCGCCGATATCGTGATCTCATCTACCGCTTCGCAATTGCCGGTCTTGGGCAAAGGGGCGGTTGAGGCGGCTCTGCTGCAGCGAAAACATCAGCCGATGTTTATGATAGATATAGCGGTGCCCAGAGATATAGAAGTGCAAGTAAAAGAGTTAGATGACGTCTATTTATATACTGTCGATGATTTGCAACAAGTCATTCAAAAAAATCAGCAGCAACGCCAGAGTGCCGCACTCGAAGCTGAACAAATTATCATTGAAGGTGTAGATAAATATGTTTTAGAGCAGCGCTCGAGAAGTGTGGTAAATACGTTGACAGCACTGCGTAGCAGAACAGAATTGATGCGCGATAGTGAAACTAAATTGGCCCTGAAAAATTTAGCCAAAGGGGATGATGCAGAGCAAGTCATCACTGAGTTGGCAAGAAGATTAACCAATAAAGTATTACACCACCCCAGTATTCAACTTAGGAAAGCCAGTGCTCAGGGGCGCGGTGAAATAATCGATCTAGTGGAAGAAATCTTCCAGTTGCAAAATGATGAAGAGTAGCGTTTAGCTGTTGAGGAATTAGGATGAAAGAATCCGTAAGATTAAAATTAGATAAATTGGCCGAGAGATATGAAGAGCTAGCTGTGCTGATGAGTACACCGGAAATAATATCTAATCAAGAGACCTTTAGATCTCACTCTAAAGAGTATGCTGAAATAGAGCCTATTGTCTTAGCCTTTGAAAAATTTGGTGCAGCGGAAGATGACTTCGCCGAAGCTAAATTAATGGCGGATGATGACGATCCTGACATGCGTGAAATGGCGGCAGAAGAGTACCGCAGCGCTAAGCAACAAATTGAGACATTAGAGTCTCAGTTGCAAGTACTGCTGTTGCCGACCGATCCCAACGACAGCCGCAACGTATTTATTGAGGTGCGAGCTGGGACGGGGGGAGATGAAGCGGCTATATTTTCCGGGGATCTATTTCGCATGTACTCTAAGTATGTCGATACGATGGGTTGGCGGATCGAAATAATCAGCGCTAATGCCGGGGAGCACGGCGGCTATAAAGAGATTATATCTCGAGTGGTTGGCACTGATGTTTTCTCACATTTGAAGTATGAATCAGGAGTGCATCGCGTACAACGGGTTCCGGAAACTGAATCTCAAGGGCGAGTGCATACTTCAGCTTGCACTGTAGCAGTGATGCCTGAAATGGATGAAGTGGATGAAATTCAAATCAACAAAGCAGATTTACGCGTCGATACATATCGCGCCTCGGGCGCCGGTGGTCAGCACGTTAACAAAACCGATTCCGCAGTGCGGCTTACCCATCTGCCGACAGGGGTGGTAGTCGAGTGTCAGGAGGAGCGCTCGCAGCACAAGAACCGGGCTAAAGCGATGTCTTTACTGGCGGCTCGTTTGCAGGCGGCAGAAGAGGAAAAGCATGCCGCTAAACAAGCGGATACTCGTAAAAGCTTAGTGGGAAGCGGCGATAGATCTGAGCGGATACGTACTTATAACTTTCCTCAGGGGCGGTTATCCGACCATCGCATTAATTTAACTTTGTACAAGTTGGGTGAAGTGATGGAGGGGCAGCTTGGCCAAATTATCGGGCCCTTGCAAATAGAACGTCAAACAGAATTGTTGAGTGAGTTGGGCGATTGAGTCGCAGTATAAATGGAACAGATTAGTATTGCACAGGCGCTGTTATACAGTCGGCGGTTAACCGCTAGCAGCGAGAGCCCGCAACTGGATGTGCAGTTATTATTAGCACATGTGTTGCTCAAGCCGTTGAGCTATTTGTTTACCTGGCCTGAAAAATACCTGACTAGCCAAGAGCAAACCGCATTTGAAGAGCTGTTAGCGCAGCGCTGTGCCGGGGAGCCAATCGCCTACCTATTAGGCTATCAAGACTTTTGGAACTTGCGCTTAAAAGTCTCTAAAGATACATTGATTCCCCGTCCAGATACCGAATTGTTAGTTGAATTGGTGTTGGGTTTAGGCTTAGGCTTGCCTGAGGCTAATAAGGCACAAGGTCTGCAGATTATAAACCAAACTGCAGCTGGCATCACAGTACTTGATCTCGGCACAGGTACCGGCGCTATCGCCTTAGCGCTGGCGAGTGAGAAGCCTAGCTGGAAGTTTTGCGCCTCTGATTTTCTGCCTGCAGCAGCTGCGCTAGCCGAAATAAATCGATGCCAGTTAAAGCTAGATAATGTCGAAATTGCAACCGGTAGCTGGTTTGAACCCCACCGGGGTAAGCGCTTTAATATCATTGTTTCCAACCCGCCCTATATTGAAGAACAAGATCGGCACTTAGCTGAAGGTGACGTTAGATTTGAGCCTTTAAGCGCACTTACCTCTGCAGATCATGGTCTGCAAGATATTAAATTAATCATCCAGCAAGCGCCTGATTATTTACTTGAACAAGGCTGCTTACTGTTAGAGCATGGCTACAATCAAGGGCAGCAGGTGCGGGAGTTGTTTGCGAAGCGCGGTTTTTCAACAGTGCGTACTGAGCAAGATCTAGCCGCTAATGATCGGGTAACCTTAGGTGTTTGGGCTGGATGATGAGATGTTATGCATCCGTTAATAATTAATAAAATCTTATTAAGTTGGAGATAATAGATGTTATCTGATCAGCAGTTACTGCGATACTCTAGGCAAATAATGCTCGGTGATGTAGATATTGAAGGGCAAGAGAAGTTACTTGCTGCCAGTGTGTTGCTGATTGGCCTAGGCGGCTTAGGTAGCCCAGTGGCCATGTACTTGGCTGCAGCGGGGGTCGGCAAGCTGATATTAGTTGATGATGATGAGGTTGAAATATCAAACCTGCAACGCCAGATTATTCATGATGAACGCAGTGTCGGCGCGGCGAAAGTTGACTCTGCAGCGCAGCGTATCGCGCTGTTAAATCCAGATGTACGAGTAGAGCAAGTACAGCGGCGTTTGGATAGTGAGCAACTTAGTCAGTACCTTAAATCTGTCGATTTGGTGATCGATTGCACTGATAATTTCAAAAGCCGCTTCATGATAAATAAATGCTGTGTTGAGCAAATGGTCCCCTTAGTTAGTGGCGCGGCGATTCGCATGGAAGGGCAGTTACTGACTATCGACCCTCGCCAGTCAAATACAGCTTGTTATCAGTGCCTTTACCCAGAGGTAGGTCACGATGATCTCAGCTGTGCTGAATCGGGAGTGCTGGCGCCTCTAGTCGGTGTGATAGGTTCGATGCAGGCGATAGAGGCAATTAAAGTGCTGACCGGGATGAGTGGCACATTGGTTGGGCGACTACTGATTTTCGATGGAAAAAATATGCAGTGGCAATCACTAAAGTTGAAAGCGGATCCTGATTGTTCAGTATGCGCCAAGCGCTAAAATTATCATTTCAGTACCTGATTAGCCCTGTGTCTCCGCCACAGCAAAAGATGCTTTTAATCTCTTCTCTGTGTCCTCTGTGCCCTCTGTGGTAAAACCAATCCTTTAAAGATTTTTTCACCACAGAGGACACAGAGGCGCTGCGCTGCACAGAGGAAAAACAAAACACTACCTGATTAGTGCTGTGTCTTCACAGACTAACCAAAAGTAAAAAAAAATTACAAATAAAAAACCTGGCTATCATCTAAACCATTATTGAATGCTAAAAATATATTACAACTTCGCTTAACTTATTGTAACTAATCACTTTGTTAGAAAGCTATCAAGTCAAGCGGAGTATGATGGTCAATCAAGTTTCAGTATCTCTTACTGGTAGCTTTTGAGGTTGATATAAAGATCGGTCACTACATCCTCTAAAGTTCTATCGAGCGCGCTAATAATTCCTAGTTTATTCAACACGGACCCAACAGCATAAGTGCCTTGCGCTACTTTGCCGCGATAGCATTGTGTCATGTTGATAACCACCACGCCTCGTTCTACAGCGGTCTCTAAAGCCTCAATTAAGTCGCTGTTCTGATCGGGAGGGTTGCCTGCGCCATAGCTGAGCATCACCACCGCCTTAATGTTTTCGTCTAATAAAGCCGCATCGATACTCGCTTTGCTGATGCCTGGATAGAGCAGTAGTACGGCGACACTCTGCTGTTGCAGGGGCGCTAATTTGAACGATAGTTGGCGGTTCTCTTCCAGCGAAGGGTTGAGTGGAATGTGCTGTTCGGTAAAACTCAAAGTAATGTCAGCCACCGCTAGTGGGCGAGAGTTATAGCTAGAGAATGCAGCGAGTGCGCTAGAATCTACTTTTTTAGCGCAGGCTCCGGCGATTAGTTTTCCGGCAAAGCTAAGACACACTTGGTGCACTTTACCGCTGCGTGCGAAAAGTATCGCATCTTGTATGTTGCTGGGGCCATCGCTACGGGCTTCACACATTGGAATTTGTGAACCTGTGACAATGACCGGCTTAATGTTTTCGCCTAACATGTGGTGTAGCGCCGCGGCAGTGTAAGCCATAGTATCCGTGCCATGCAATACTATAAATCCTGCATATTGTCGGTAGTTATCGTCAATACACTGGGCAATCGCTAGCCAGTCATTAGGCTGCGCGTTCGAACTGTCGATGAGCCGAGTGAACTCTAGTACTTCGAAGGGTTTAAGCTGTTCTAATGCACTGCTATTAAAAGCATTGGCTATGAGCTTAGGCATACCGCTACTGGCTTGATAACCACTGGCGCTGGGTTGCATGCCGATAGTACCGCCAGTATAAATGATTAGAATAGGTAGCATAAAAAATTATCCGCTAAGGCAGTGGCTAAAACCATCGGCTAGCTTTTTTAAGCTACTAGTCGTCGTCATCTTCAGGAGAGTCTAGAGCGAACAGCCGCGATGATTTAATTTGATTGTCAGAAATCTGTAGGGTTTCAATGTGATAGTGACCTACTTTTAAACAGACATTGGCTTGAGGGATTACCTCTAGTGTTTCAGTAATTAATCCGTTGAGTGTCTTTGGCCCATTAGTCGGTAATTGCCAATTTAGTGATTTATTAATTTCACGAATAAATGCAGAGCCTTCAATAATATAGCTATCATCAGCCTGTTTGTGGATTTCGCTGCTCTGCTCATTCTGTTGGCTGGAAAGCTCGCCAACTATCTCTTCCAAAATATCTGCTAAAGTCGCTATGCCTTGAATATCACCGTACTCATCGACCACTAGCCCCAACCGATGATTTTCATTTAAAAAATTGATCAGCTGGACCTGTAAGCGAGTGCTTTCCGGAATAAAGTAGGCCTCGCGTATGGTTTGTACCAAGGTAGTTTTAGATAAATTATTCTGTTGGATTAGCTTGGTTAAATCACGTAAATGCAGAATGCCGATAGTCTTATTAATGTCAGAGTTAAACACTGGCAGTAAAGTATGTTCAGAGGACGTGATGATATCGAGGATTTGCTGAAAGTCAGCATCTAAATCAATACCGATGATTTCACTGCGTGGAATCATAATGTCTTCGACAGTCACTTCGTTTAGCTCGAGTACGCCAAGTAGCATTGACTGCTTGCCCTGAGGTAAAGTGTCCCCCGATTCATTGACGATAGTGCGCAACTCCTCAGTACTGAGGTTTTTGCTGTCATTGCTAGTGGTGGATATACCGCAGAGATGCAAAATACCGTTAGTAATCTGATTGACCACATAGACCAGTGGATACATGATCTTCAGCAGAGGACCGAGTACGTGAGCCGCAGGAAAAGCAATTTTTTCAGGGTGCAGCGCGGCAATGGTTTTAGGAGTGACTTCTGCAAAAATTAAAATAACGATAGTTAAGGTTGCCGTTGATATGGCGATACCAGCATCTCCCCATAGTCTAAAAGCGACAATAGTGGCGATTGAGGAGGCGAGAATATTAACAAAGTTATTGCCAATCAGAATGACGCCTATAAGGCGCTCTGGTTGTTCAAGCAGCTTCTGTGCTTTTCTGGCGGCTGGGTGCTTTTGCCTTACTAGGTTTTTTAAACGATAGCGATTGAGCGACATCATGCTGGTTTCTGAGCTAGAGAAAAAGGCAGAGCATAAAATCAAGAAGCAGAGAATGCCTAAAAGTAGGCTGATCGACGCGTCTTCCAAGGTGGTGGATCCTGTATGATATAGATTTCGCTATTGTCTGATTAGCAGCTCTGGCTGTCAATACAAATAACAATTGATGATGGTTAACTTTGGATGTTAATCAGTTCTAGTACCAATTTTGATCCGAAAAAGCTGAGCATCAGCGAAAGAAAGCCACCAATGGTCCAGCGAATGGCTTTATGGCCACGCCACCCCCAAAAAATTCGGCCGCACAATAGCGTCGCAAATATAGCCCAGGAAACTAAGGATAAAACACTTTTGTGTACTAAGTGCTGACCAAAAATGTCATCGACGTATATAAAACCAATCACTAAAGCCGCGGAAAGTAGAATAAATCCAGTCCAGAGCATTTCAAATAGCAGTCTTTCCATGGTCTGCAGCGGCGGTAGAGAATTGAGAAAACGGCCGGAAATATTGCGTTTTAAGGCATGGTCTTGGCGATGTAATAAAACTGCTTGAAAAGCTGCTAAGGTAAAAATGCTATAGGATAAAATCGACAGTAAAATATGGCTGATAACGCCTGGTGCATAGGGCTTTGGAAGAGGCTGAGTTAAGAAAAAATCCAGTAGTGCGAGTGTCGCTGCCATCGGAAAAACTACGATAAATAAGTTGTCAACTTTTTGTTTTAAGCTGCTAATAATCAACACTAAAGCGACCAACCAGCTAATCAGAGAGCCAGTGGTGAAAAAGCTGAAATTAATCCCGCCTTCTAAGTGCAGTGACTGCTGTAAGATTAGCGTGTGAAAAACAAGTGCAACAATGCCCAAAATTTTGGTGATATGTCTGTTGTGTAAGAATGAGGTACCCGCAGCATTGACTAAGTGAAAATATTGAATGCCTGCGCTCAGCCCGTATAACAAAACTGTGACTAAAATAAAAACCGTTAACATTAAGCGTCTCCTTGTGGGGCGCTATTTTGCCATAAAAGCATAGCTGATTGTAGATTAGTTTCCTCTCATAACCAGATCAACAGTGGCAAAAAAAACTAGGTATTTAAGCTGAGAGCCTCTCAACAAAGCCAAGCTCTGCTGTGCAGAGTTCAGAGTATCGAAGTTTAATTAGATAAGGGCGCTTAATCACTTGTTTCTTGCTCACAGGTTACTTGCAGAGTCGTAAAATGATCGAATTACTCTGGCGATGTTATGGTTTATTAAGCAAAACCGCTTTAAGTATCGTTTGGTTCTTATTTAATCACGCAATGCGGTAGGCGAAAATAGCATGATTGAGTTACAATGCTCGGCATTCAAAGCAGCTGATTTTAAAAGTTACCAACAAATCTCAGGGTCAGCGCAACAGCACAGTAAAAGTTTTAAGAGGCGAATATGTTCGAGAATTTATCAGAGCGATTAACCGGCACCCTGAAAGCGGTCACCGGTCAGGCAAAACTAACAGAAGATAATATTAAAGACACTTTACGTGAAGTGCGTATGGCGCTGCTAGAAGCAGATGTAGCGCTGCCAGTGGTAAAAGACTTCATCAATGGCGTTAAAGAGCGTGCGGTCGGTCAAGAGGTATCAGTTAGCTTAAAGCCCGGTCAAGTATTCGTCAAAATCGTCAATGAAGAACTTATTCGAGTGATGGGGGAGGCTAATTCAAGGTTGGATTTAGCGGCAACTCCTCCAGCTGTAGTGTTGATGGCGGGTTTACAAGGTGCTGGTAAGACCACCACCGTCGCTAAGCTTGCAAAAATGCTTAAAGAGCGAGAAAAGAAAAAAGTATTGGTAGTCTCTGCCGATGTTTACCGCCCCGCGGCGATTAAACAGCTGGAAACACTCGCGTTAGAAGTGGGAGTTGAGTTTTTTCCCTCAGACATCCAGCAAGCTCCTATTGAAATTGCCAATCGTGCTCTTGCGCATGCGAAATTACAGCATTTTGATGTATTGTTGGTCGATACCGCTGGTCGGTTAGCCGTTGATAGCGAAATGATGGCTGAAATCAAAGATTTGCATGCAGCTATCAATCCAGTTGAGACCTTATTTGTGGTCGATGCAATGACGGGTCAAGATGCTGCAAACACTGCCAAAGCTTTCGGGGAAGTGCTGCCTTTAACCGGGGTTATTTTAACCAAGGCAGATGGCGATGCGCGTGGTGGCGCCGCTTTATCAGTAAGGCAAATCACCGGTAAACCGATTAAGTTTATCGGCATGGGCGAAAAGATGGATGCTTTAGAGCCATTCCATCCAGATCGTCTAGCTTCACGCATTTTAGGCATGGGTGATGTACTTTCTCTCGTTGAGGAAGCAGAGCGAAAAATCGATAAAAAGAAAGCGGAAAAATTTGCTGCAAAAATGAGCAAAGGTAAACGCTTTACCTTGGAAGACTTTAAAGAACAGATTCAGCAGATGGACAACATGGGCGGTATGATGTCGATGATGGATAAGCTGCCGGGTATGGGGCAAATGGTGCAAGCTGCCCAAGCTGCGCAGGCGGAAAAAGGTATGGGTAAATTGGTGGTCATTATTAATTCAATGACCGGCAAGGAGCGTCGTAATCCCGACGTTATCAGCGGCTCGCGTAAAAAGCGGATCGCGATGGGTTCCGGCACGCAAATACAAGATGTTAACCGACTGCTTAAACAGCACAAACAAATGGCTAAAATGATGAAAAAAGTGTCGGGTAAAGGCGGCATGGCTAAAATGATGCGCGGCATGAAAGGAATGATGCCGGGCATGGGTGGCGGTGGTTTTCCGCCGATGCGCTAATCGCCTAGGCTAGAGTAATCAAAGTATTAAAAAAAGGGCGCAAGCCCTTTTTTTGTATCAGCACTGCATTTAGTTGGGCTAGAAATCTAGCGGGTAATCGAGAGAATAATTTTTTAACTGCATCACCAGTGCAAATTGGTTGCTGGCCTGCTCGGTTTGATCGGCACTAGTCACCGGTGACTCGATGCATTTATCAATGGTTTGAATACACTAATTAATATCCATTATTACCAAGCCCGGCTTTTGAGTGATAGCTGCGATTTGCCACTAAAACCAGCAACGCGTTAAAACATCCAGCGCGCATTTAACTTAAAGGTACCTTGCTTGAAATGCTCGCGACCGTTTACGCTATATTTTGCATTGATGTTGGTACCGTTCTCCAATTTATACTGCACGCCAATGGCCGCATCGTAAGTGAGTGCCGCAGGCTTTATGCCCTCAGTGGTAAACTGAGCACCGCCACCGGCATAGCTTGAGGTCAAATTAGATTGATCAGCCATTAAATCATAGCCTAGGCCCAGTTCAGTGATAAGGCTCAAGTGATTGGTTGCGCTGTATTGATGCCTAACGCCGGCGGAGACCACTAAGCTATCAAAACTGTCATCTTTGACGATTAAATTTAATGCCCCAGCGCCCGATTCACGGTAGCCGTTAACATCGATGTAACGGTAGCTTGCACCTATGTAAGGGGTAATGGCAGTTTTTTCTGACAGCTGAATATGACGCGCTAAGTCGGAGTGTAATTGAAACTGCCAACCGTCATATTCAGACTTCGCGATATCGTTGTTAAACAACAGCCGACTGCTGTCATATTTCAACTGTCCAACACTGGATTGAATCGACCATAAAGTCTGTTCATCTAACTGTTTAGAGGCGTAAACATTGGCTTGATAACTATCGATGCTCACTACATTTTTACCAGCGCTCAAGCGGCTACTGACATCACTGTTGGCATAAGAGAATGCCGCACCGACTTGCCAAGTAGGCGAGTATTCGCCATCGATACCGATGACTAGTCCATAACTATCGACATCATAGCCCTGCACGCCTTGTTGGGTATCTTGCTCTGCTCGGCTGCCAAATGTTTGTAGCCAAAAATGTTGGTTTTTTAAGGTCATATCACCTGAGGATAAACCGCTGATATTTTTTTGCCGCGCACTGACTAATCTGGTAACAGCTTTAGATGTTAATGAAGAGGCTATGCTAGCTCCCCCAGCAACAGCGGGCAACGTGGATTCGACCGCATTGGCGACCTCTTCGGCAGTGCTCAAGCTAACGAAATGCGCAGCGAACTTACCAGAGGGGTTATTAGCAATAACCGAGTCGAGCACCAATGCCGCACCTGCCGCTGCTTTCTTATTGGAAGATAATACGCTTGTCGATACTTTAGAAGTGTCAGCCTTCAAGGTTAAATCAATCGTGTTAGTATCTAAAATGGCATCAAAATTAAATATGAATGAATTGTCAGTCACCGTAAAAGCACTACCCCCGGCACTCTCAGTGATCGTACTTGCGCTGATAATATCATCGAGGCCAGAATTTACGCTGGAGGAAAAGTCAAAGACTGGATTGGCAACATCGACAATAATATCGGTATTACTAAGCAGTGTTAAGGTCCCGATAATGTTTAATTTGCTGTAGTTAGTATCATCAGTGACGGCTGTTTTGAATGTAGAAAAACCAGAGACATTACCGGTGATCGTGCTAGAAGCTTCAGAAAAAAGAGTATCACCCGCTGCACTGCTAATCACATGACCTGTAATGTTAGAACCTGTTTTTAAGACTAAAAGATTACCACCGCTGGAGAAAGCGATAGCAGTGCCAGAAGTACTAACGATATTACCTGAGTTATAAACCTTACTATTGCCAGTGGAGTTAATGGCTACGCCAACAGCGCCAGCACCACGACCATCACCATCACCACCAGCACCAGCATAAATATTACTACTATTGGTTAAAGTGAAACCCGAGCCTGTTACCCCAGCACCACCAGCACCAGGACTAGTAGGACCAATATTAAAAGCCTTACCACCCCTACCACCAGTAATGTTACTACTATTGGTTAAAGTGAAACCCGAGCCTGAAACCCCTGCACCACCAGTACCAGCAACACCAGCATCAATACTATAACCACCCTTACCACCAGTAATGTTACTACTATTGGTTAAAGTGAAATCCGAGCCTGTTACACCAGCACCACCACCACCAGCAGCAACAACATTTCTACTCCTACCACCCACACCACCAGTAATGTCATTAGTATTCGTTAAAGTGAAACCCGAGCCTGTTACCCCAGCACCACCAGCACCAGCAGCACGACCAGCTGTACCAGGACTAGCAGCTCTACCAGCTATACCCTCACCACCAGTAAATGTGAATGCAGCGCTACCAACTGCAAAAGTTAATTCAGCGTTAATATTGAACGTGCCTGTCAGCTCAATATTACTATCTGCAGTCAATATCGTATTTTTAGTTAGCGCGATCATGGTTGAGCCTAAGTCTAAAGGCGTAAAATCACCAAAATCAATGGTTATTGTTGAAGCAGTATCGGCATTAGCTGCTGCTATCGCCGTGTTTAAAGCGCCTATTGTCGCAGCGCTAACAGTGTGTGTTGCCGCTAGCGTATGATTGCTTATCAAGGCTAGTAATAAGCTAGTACTCAATATTGTCAATGCTGAAGGTGTTTGCATGGCCTTTTTTGCCAGTAATAGTCGCATGATAATAAGCTCTGATGATTAAATGAATGGAAAGATAAAACTGTTACTTTTAAAAGACATATATAAAAAACACATAGTAGGCTATGTTTAAATAATGCGAACTGAACATCTTTTGATTAAATTATATCTACACAAAAGTAAGCATTTTCAAATCCTTGCGACATATTACTCGCCAATAATGTATATTTGCTGAATGATAAATGGTTTTCTTTTGTAAGTACTTGCCGCTCAGCTTGAGTGGTTCACTTAATATGTTAGTGCAAGTAAACCTTGCTCTTATATTTGACAAGGATAATAATTATTTTTAGTCATCTAACCAGTATTTTTAAATCAGAAATGTATTACCTAAATCAGTGACTTCACTGCACCACATAGCGCAAGCTCTTGATTTTACAGCGGTTAGAAAAATACCCGCTGAACCTATGGGTGCAGCTAAGATTTTTCAATTCCACTGTAGAACCAATATCTTACACTCTGTATTCACTTTGAAGTCACGGATTCAGGTTAAAGTAAGACCTGAACATAACAACTACTCAGGTCTACGCCGTTAAAATCGGTTCAACATGCTAATTCACACAGTAATATCTATAAACAGGGGTGAACTGCACCGCAAAATGAGGGGAGTGCTCTCTCTGCTGTTTCACCGGTTTTGCCTTGAATTAGCTTCGCTCGTGGGGTTTACCTGAGGTCTAAAAGCGTTAAAACATCCAGCGCGCTCAACTTAAAGGCACTTTGCTTAAAATGCTCACGACCGTTGACGCTATATTTTGCATTGGTGCTGGTACCGTTCTCCAATTTATACTGCATGCCAATGGCCGCATCGTCACACAATTGCATGCAATATCCAAGCTGCCATACTTAAATTCTATTTGGCAGTATGTACGGCTGAATCGTCTAGTCTCAATCAGGCCGCGGTTATATGCCCGCTGCATTTAGTCAACCTGAAAAGCTAGCTGATGAATTGAGAGGATGAAGTTTTTAACTGCATCGCCAGTTCAGAGAGGTTGCTACTGGCCTGTTCGGTTTGATTGGCACCATCCACCGATGATTCGGTGATGTTATCAATAGTTTTAATATTTTGATTAATATCCGTCATCACCAAGCCCTGTTTCTCGGCAATAGATGAGATTTGTTGGTTGATTTCATTGATCGCTAAAACTTGTACTACTATAGCCGCGAAAGCGTCGCCAGCGGCGGAGGTTTGCGAGACATTTTGCTGTGCTTTTTGGCGGCTATCGGTCATTAAATTGACCGCTTTGTTTGATCGGCTCTGTAGAGAATCTATGGTCAATTGTATTTTTTTTGTGGCTGCTTGAGTGCTGGCAGCAAGCGTTCTAACTTCATCGGCAACCACCGCGAATCCTCTTCCCTGTTCGCCGGCACGTGCCGCTTCGATAGCAGCATTTAATGCCAGTAGGTTGGTCTGCTCTGCAATACTCTGTATGACCTCTAGCACCGAGCCTATTTGAATACTGTCTTCGTCTACCTGTCTCATTGCCTCCGCTGCATCCTCGATACTATTAGAGAGGGTTTTTATGTTTCGAGCCGAAGTATTTATCACTTGCTGCCCCTCTCTAGATGTTTCATTAGCTGCGGTAGCGGTGGTAGTGGCCTGTAATGAACATTTTGCGATATCCTCTACTGCGGCTGCCATTTCGTCAATTCTATGGGTCAGTTGAGTAGTTTGTTCTCGCTGTGCTTTGATGCCTTGGTTGGTATTAGTAGAAATGTCGCCCATGTCGTCAGTTGCTATGGTTAATTTATCAGTCACGCCATTCACTTTTCCTAGAATGATCTGAAATTTTTCCAGCATATTATTGAACGCCAAACCGGTATCACCAATTTCGTCTTTATTAGTGATGGGGATGCGGGTGGTTAAGTCGTTATTCTCAGCCACGTATTGCATGATGCTAGATAGCTGTTGCAAAGGTCTCAAAACGCTGACAGAGAGTAAAAATATCATCGCAATCACGATCAGCGTGAAAAATGCACTAATAATATCTTCAATAATGACTAAGGTATCGACACTCCCTATTTCAGCTTCGATGTTACTCTGTAAATTGACGGCTAGTTTCTGAATGTTTTCTTCTGCAGTATGGACTGAGTTGCGCAGGTCTCCTAACAGCCCCTGATTGCTGGTTAGGCCAATCAGAACTTGCTGGTTGACCAGTTGTATAAAGCTTGTTTGATACTGTTGCATTAAGTGTTTTAGTTGTTGTTTAGTCGCTGCGTCGTGTTGGCTGTTGTTTAAATGCTGTAAAAATAGCTCTATTGTGGTTTGAAATTGATGACTGTATTCTAAATCGAGACGCAGCATAAAGTCTTTTTCATTACGCCTTAACTGCAATATGTCTGCTCTTAGAAAGTGGTCGTTAACGGCAATTATTTTACCTTCTGCCCTATGTGCCGAATCCCTCAAATCGCCATATAATCCATTATTTTCATCTAGACCAATGTTTTTTTGTAGTGCAAATACTTGTTCTAACAGGTGCCGATAACGTTTGATACTAGTGGCTGTTTGAGTAACCATATTGATATTTAGTTGCGCCATCTTAGCGACTCGATAGAGGTTCGCTACCTGGGTGTCGAGCAGTGCAAAATTGTGATTGAATTTATCGATATACTTGAGTTGTTTACGCGCCAAGAAGTCTTTTTCATTACGCCTTAGTTTTAGCATGCCTATTTCTACCAGTCCCAAGTTTAATTTAACTTGGTCAAAGGACTCGACTTTTCTTACCGTGTATTGACCGATCGAGAAGATGCCAGCCATGGACAGAAAAATAATTAGCCCGACTAAAATAAATTTCTTTTTCAGTGTCATAGTTTGATTCCTTAATGGGGGTATTTGAACGTTTAAAGCTACCGCTAATTATATTGATAGACGAGTCTCTGTAAGTGGTTGCGAAGCAGGCGGTGGTTAGCGGTAAAAAACTTCAGTTACCAGGAAATCTACCAGGGGTTTATCTTCTCAGTAGCCACTTGCTGGAAAATAATTTATTAAATCAAATAGGTTTATAACCTAAAAGTATGACAGTTTTGTGAAATAGCACGAAGGTTAGGCTAGGTTGTTGAAATTTTTAATTAAAATGATGAATGCAGATGAGTTTTATCGCAGTAAATGCAGGGCACTAACAGCTTTTCGGTCTATGAGGGTGCAAGAGGTAATGATGAAAAATAGCTCAGAATAAGCTGTGCATTAATGAATTATGCAAGCTTGAAAAAATAGAAAGCACCGAGTGGTTCTCTCATTCAAGACTACTTTTGCTGTAGGGGGATAATAGGACTGAAGAGGGCGCTAACCCTCAATAAATAAATCTTATCTTATTTATAGTCACTGCGATTACAGTGGCGAATTGAAGGTTAGACCTTGTTGTCTTCAGAGGTAAGTGACTTGTTGATTTTTTCAGAGAGCCTCAGCATAGTGTCTTCCATCTGCTCGCGTTGCTCTACTTTACCGGACAGAAATTCATTGCTGATGTTTAAAGCGGCCATCACTGCGATGCGTTCCATGCCGATGATTTTTCCGCCTGAGCGAATTTCTTGCATTTTATTGTTCAGATGATTCGCTGATGCGAGTAAATCCGCCTCGTTTTCTGCTGGGCAGCCGACCACAAACTCTTTTTCTAATAATTTGATAGTGACGTTTTTGTTCATGAGTTTTGCTCCAGTGCTTTCAGGCGACTGATCATTTTTTCGATGTGATTTTTGGTTCTGTCATTGAGCTGAGCTAACTTGGACTTTTCTTGTAATGCTTGTTGTTCCGATGATCTGGCGCGCTGCTCTTTTGCAGATATATCTTGGAATTTTTTATCCAACTCGTCATAGCGGGTCATCAACTGTTGGTATTCAGCTCTGCGATCTTGTTCGGCTTGATTGGCGCTGGCAACTCTGTTCTGTAATTGTAGGTTGCTCTCTTCTAAATTATCAGTGTGGGTTAATAATCTTTCAATTTGA
Source organism: Oceanospirillales bacterium (assembly GCA_029027825.1). GTDB lineage: Bacteria > Pseudomonadota > Gammaproteobacteria > Pseudomonadales > Balneatricaceae > Rs1. The sequence goes on from CP093399.1 coordinate 109,935, forward strand.
ACTTCGAGTTGCGCTAAATATGATTCGGTCATGGTTCATCCAAGGGCCAATGGTAAGTTACGTGGGCTAGGGAACTTGCCGAAAATAGCCTACTTTAATGAGGGCCTATAACGGCCTCGGCTGTTATGTTGAACCTAACGCTGAATTTACTAAAACAGTATTACTCTCATTAGGGTCGCTATTTTCGGTCGAGCTCTCAGCCTGCAATCTATAACCTGAATCAGTGATTTTACTGTGCTACATAACGCAAGTTATTGATTGTACAGCGGTTAGAAAAACACTCTCTGAACCTACGGGTGCAGCTAAGATTTTTCAATTCCAGAGTAGAGCCAATATTTTACACTCTGTATTCACTTTGAAGTCACGGATTCAGGTATTAGTATTCATTTGCAAAATAATTGTATATTTGAAATCAAATAACTGATCTATAGCTGAGTTTTTCAAATATTATTTAAGTATAATGCTAGGATGCGGCAATAGAAATATATAGCTGCATTTTCCTTAGATTAATTGCAAATCTAGCGTTAAGTACTTCACCGAAAACCAATAAATGGATAGACATGAGCGACAATAATCAAATTAATCTCGAAAAACTAAGTTTTGACGACCTTGCAGATATATTAGTCAGTGAAAAAATCACTATGGTTTCTCCGGCTGAACTGCATGGTTTAGTCAGTGGTCAATTAGCCAGTGGGGCGCGTTTTAGTCACGATTTATGGTTGCAAATGGCGCATGATTTTTTGGATGTCGAAGGCTTTAAACACGAATCGAGTAAAGTCGGATTAGTGGCTGTCTATCAGCAATCTTTAGCCCAATTTGAAAGCTTGGATATGAGTCTAGATTTATTATTACCTGACGATGAAGAGTATGAGGTGAGCCAAAGAGTTGAGTCCTTAGGTCTTTGGGTGCAAGGGTTTTTGGCAGGCTTTGGAATGCAGGGGCGACAAACTGATAAAAGTCTAGCGGCTGACGCCAAAGAAATGTTGAGTGATCTCAGCCAAATCGCGCAAGTAGCTAGTGTCGATTTGGAGGAAAATGAAGAGAGCGAGGCGAATTTTGTTGAGCTGAGTGAGTATGTTCGCATGGGTGCTATGTATATTTTTACTGAGTGTAACCAAGCGGATAAATCAGGCCAGACAGATCAGTCAGGAGAGATTAAGCCGACAGTGCACTGATTGAATCCCTGCTTAAATAAAGTGATATCGCTACAAAATAGTGAGCAACAGTCTCCTAATAACTATAGCTAAGAATAAGGAAAAATAATGATCGAGAATATTAACCAGGCAGAGTTCTCACAAAGACGCGCTGCACTACTGCAACAACTTGAAGATAATTGTGCCGTTATTATTCAGTCTGCACCTATGGTTAATCGCAATAGCGACGTAGATTATCTGTTTCGTCAAGACAGTGACTTTTTTTACTTTACCGGTTTTAATGAGCCGGATGCGCTGCTGTTGTTAACAAGAGTGGCTGGCGAAGTGCAGTATCAAGTGTTTTGCCAGCCGCGAGACAAGAAAATGGAAATATGGTTCGGCTACCGCTGTGGCGAGCAAGGGTTGCTAGATAACTTTAACGTAGACGCTGCCTATAGCAATGAATTGCTCGCTGAAAAAATGCCGGAACTGCTCAACGGCGTAAAAAATCTATATTACAGCTTAGGACGGGTCAGCTTAAATGAGCTAGTGCATGGCTGGTTAGCGACGATGCGCACGCGTAGTCGTAAAGGAGTAATTGCACCTTCCCATCTTTTGCAGCTTGATGATGTTGCCCATGAAATGCGTTTGATAAAATCAGCGACAGAGCAAGATCTGCTGCGACGTGCCTCTGAAATATCCGCTCAAGCGCACATTATAGCGATGCAAGTGTGCAAAGAAGAGATGATGGAATTTCAATTAGATGCGCATATCCAGCATCACTTTGCGATGAATGGCAGTCAGCAAGCGGCATACCCAAGTATTGTCGGTGGTGGCAAAAACGCTTGTGTGCTGCATTATATTGAAAATAATCAACAGCTAAAATCAGGTGATTTAGTGTTGATTGACGCCGGTGCCGAATATCAGTACTACGCGGGCGATATTACGAGAACCTTCCCGGTGAATGGTAAGTTTAGCGCCGAGCAGGCGGCATTGTATGAGGTTGTGCTCCAGGCCAACCTTGAGTGCACGGCGATGATTAAACCTGGTACTTCTTGGGGGGCGATTCACGATCATGCCGTCCTAGTGATCACTAGTGGTTTGCAATCGCTAGGTTTGCTCAAAGGCGAGTTGCATGAATTAATAGAAAGTGAGTCCTACCGCGAATTCTTCATGCATAAGCTAGGCCATTGGCTAGGCATGGATGTTCATGATGTGGGTAATTATAAGCAGGCTGGAGAGTGGCGTGAATTACAGGCCGGCATGGTGATGACCGTTGAACCGGGTATTTATGTCGCCATCGATAATATGGATGTAGAGGCGCGTTGGCGCGGTATTGGCATACGTATAGAAGATGATATATTGATTACGGCGACCGGTTGCGAAGTCATGACCGAATCGGTGCCTAAAACCATCGTTGAGATTGAAGCTTTGATGGCTGGCGCTACTATATAGAACATAGTTGCTGACGGCGCGGTGCCAGATCGCGAACGTCGCCATTGACGATACTTTTGACTGAGATAACTTTGATGAAACAGCATTATGACATAGTCATTATGGGAGCCGGCATGGTCGGCTCGAGTTTTGCGGTGGCGATGCTGGAGCGGGCCAAATCGCTGGACTTGTCGATCGCATTAATCGAGCCTAATGCTCTGCAAACTGATCCTACACTTGAAAACCAGCAAGCTAGCTTCGATAGCCGTGCGACCGCGCTCTCTTATGGTTCTGCAATTATTTACCAGCAACTGTCGGTGTGGGATGAATTGCAACGTCATGTACAGGCCATATCAAAGATTCACGTGTCAGATAAAGGTCACTTTGGGGCCGCCAGATTAAGCGCCGAGCAGGAAAATGTGGCGGCGTTAGGTTATGTGGTGGAAAATAAGTGGCTGGGAGATGTGTTGTATCGACATCTAGCGGAAAGTGAGCAAGCTAAAAAATTAGATTTCTGCTGCCCTGCCAGCGTCGAAAAAATTGAGCGAATTGACGGTCTGATGCACCTGCAAGTCAAGTGCCGGCAAACCGAGTATCAAGTGACTACTCAGCTGGTGGTAATGGCTGATGGCGGTCGCTCGAAACTCCGTGAAAAATTGGGTATTAGTTACAGTGAAACGCATTATCAGCAGCATGCGCTGGTGGCTAACCTCGCTGTCGATCGCGCTCATCAGAATGTCGCCTACGAACGCTTTACCGATACTGGACCAATTGCGTTACTACCTTTGCTTACAAGACAGAGGCAGCACCGCTGTGGGTTGATTTGGACGATACCTGAGCAGGAAATTGAGCAGGTGTTGGGTCTAAGTGACAAGGAGTTTTTGGCGCGGTTGCAGCAGCGATTTGGCTATCGAGCAGGGCGCTTCACCAGTGTTGGTACGCGTGTCAGCTATCCACTAAAATTGCAGACAGCTCAAGAGCAGGTGCGGGCGGGGTTAGTCATCGTTGGCAATGCTGCACATACTTTGCATCCGATTGCCGGCCAAGGGTTTAATTTGGCGTTACGCGGGGTGGTTGAATTAGCTCAGCAGTTAGTCGCTGCTGCACAACACGCACAGAATTTAGGGGACTACAATATGTTGTATGACTATCAGCAGTCCCGTTTAGCAGACCAGCGTGCCACGATTGGCTTTAGTGATAAAAGTATGCGTTTATTTAGCACTAGCAACCCAGTCATCGCCCTGGGAAGGGATGCAGGGCTACAACTTTTAGACATATGTCCCGCAGCCAAAACAGTATTTTCTCGTAGTGCAATGGGGCTGACTAGCCCTATGTCACTACTTGACTAAAGCGCTAGATTTAAGGAGAGCAGATGCCAATTGAAGCGCAGTATTCCGAACTTGATATTATCGTAGTAGGGGCGGGAATGGTCGGCTTAACTGCCGCCTTGGCCTTTCATAAAACGGGTTTTAAAGTGCTAGTGGTGGATGGTCGAGAGGATGATTTACTGCTGTTGCCGAAAAAACTTGCTCAGCTAAATCAGCAGCTAGATGATTTCTCAAGCTACGATAATCGAGTCAGTGCCTTAACTAAGGCCTCAGAAAATATCTTCAGTAAGCTTGATGTATGGCCAAAAATATTGCAAATGCGCGCCAGCCCTTATCAGCAAATGCAGGTTTGGGATGGTGAGGGCAGTGGCAGTATCAGTTTTTCGTGCGCGGAGCTCTATCAGCAAAATTTAGGCCATATCGTGGAAAACTCGGTGGCGCTGGCCGCGTTGCTGGCCACTGCAAAAGCACAAAAGCTACCGATAGTGACTGGCGCTAAGGTAACCTCACTGTCTGAGGTCGAGTCGACGCAAGGTTTTGTATTGCAGCAACTGGGCTGTGAAAAAACTAACCAAGATGCTGTGCTAGAAACACTGTCTTTAGCGGCTAAACTGATTGTAGGTGCCGATGGCGCGATGTCGAAGATTCGCCAGCTTGCCGCTATTCCACTTTGGCAATGGGATTATGGGCATCATGCGATTGTAGCGACGGTAAAAACCAGTAAAAGTCATCAAAAAACCGCTTGGCAACGTTTTACCAATGACGGCCCGCTGGCTTTCTTGCCATTGGCAAATAGCCACTTTGCCAGCATTGTCTGGTCTACTTCGCCGGCGCACGCTAAAGATTTAATGGCCATGGATGAACAGGCGTTTAAGCGGGCTTTAGCGCAGGCATTTGAGCATCGCTTGGGAGATATTGAAAGCGTCGCCAAGCGGGCGGTTTTTCCGTTGCGGCAGCGGCATGCGCAACACTATGTAAAAAGTGGTTTAGCCTTGATCGGAGATGCGATACACACTATTCATCCTCTGGCTGGTCAGGGGGTTAACTTGGGATTGTTAGATGCGGCGGCGCTGGCTGAAATACTGGCGATCGCCAAACAGCGTCATCAATTTATTGGCAGTGATGCCCTATTAAAGCGGTATCAGAGAATGCGTCATACTGAAAACCTAAAAATGTCAGCAACTATGCAAGGTTTTAAGTGGCTGTTTGAGCCGCAAAATACCGTGATTACTATCGGCCGAAATTTAGGTATGAACCTGCTAAATCGGAGCTCGGTGGTGAAACAGCATATTATTAAGCAGGCGATGGGCTTATCTGGAGACTTGCCGGTACTCGCAAAACCAGACAATCCGATAAAAATCTAATATTAGCTGCGCTTTTAGTAACAATTGTGAGGCTGTAAAGGTAAAATACTCAGCCAAAATTATACGGTGACCTGCTGTTGAAAAGACAGCGCTCACTGCTGACCAAATTAAACGATGGAATTTACATGTCTTCTCTAAGAACTCTGATCCTGAATAATGGTGCAGATCGCCGTCTACGCGGTGGTCATCTATGGATTTACTCAAATGAAGTAGATAACAAAAAATCACCTTTAAAGGACTTTACTCCCGGTGAGCAAGTATTAGTAGAAGCGGCGAGTGGTAAACCCTTAGGTATTGCTTACGTCAATCCGCAGACTTTGATTTGTGGGCGGATTATCGGACGAGACAGTAAGTTTCGCTTAGATCGATCGCTATTAGTGCATCGTTTAAATATCGCGCTATCACTGCGCGAAGCTTGTTTTGATACCCCTTGTTACCGTTTAGTTTACGGTGATTCAGATGGTTTGTCTGGCTTGGTGATTGACCGCTTTTACGATGTGTTTGTGGTACAAATATCTACTGCAGGTATGGAAGCAGTCGTTGGTGATATTGTCTCGGCATTGAATAAAGTATTTATGCCATCGGCGATTGTGTTGCGTTGCGATGGGAAAATGCGTGCCACAGAAGGTTTAGAGAGCTACGTGGAAGTGGTACAAGGTGAAGTGCCTGAACTCTGCCCTCTAGAAGAGAACGGCGTCCCTTTATTGGCGCCGATCTTAAGTGGTCAAAAAACCGGTTGGTTTTATGATCACCGTCTTGCGCGTGCGACTATGCAGCGTCATGTTGACTCTAAAAGAGTATTGGATTTATTTAGCTATGTCGGCGGTTGGGGAGTACAAGCTCTAGCGGCAGGTGCCAGTGAAGTGACATGTGTCGACTCCTCTGAATACGCTTTAGAAGTAGCCATGGAAAATGCGAAACTGAACAATGCAGCCGATAAATTAGTGACTCTGCAAGGGGATGCGTTTGACGCGTGTAAAGAGTTGATTCAAGATCAGCAAAAATTTGATGTGATCATCGTTGACCCACCGGCATTTATTGCCCGTCGCAAAGATATCCGCAACGGCGAGCGCGCTTATGGGCGGATTAATAATTTGGCGATGCGACTACTGAGTAAGAACGGTATTTTAATTAGCGCTTCTTGTTCAATGCATTTAGAGCGCAGCCGCTTAATTGATATCATACGCTCGAATGCACGCGAGTTAGACCGCAGTGCGCAAGTTATCGAGCAGGGCCATCAAGGTCCCGACCACCCAATTCATTCCGCGATTCCTGAAACTGAGTACTTAAAATCTATTACCTGTAGAATCCTGCCAGGTATGTAGCCTCAATAGCTAAAACTAAACAGGTGAGTGTCATCACTCGCCTGTTATTACGCATTGTATTTATTCCTATATTTATCTACCTTCTCTCTCCCTACCTATCAGGCATTCTTAGCAGTCGTCAATTTAGCCTGAATCAGTGACTTCATTGCACCACATAGCGCAAGCTCTTGATTCAACAGCGGTTAGAAAAATACCCACAAAACCTACAGGTTTTATGAAGAGATGCATTTCTTTAGCGAATGCAGGACGCATATGAGCTTGGGGCTAAGGTTTTCAACTCCACTGTAGAGCTAATATCTTCACTGTGTATTCAATTTAAAGTCACGGATTCAGGTTTAAATAATAGCCAGTAATAAGCTATAGTCTGAAGTGCGTTTGCAATATTAACAGCGACAAAAAAAGAGGCTGATGATGAAAGTATATATTAGTGCTGATATTGAAGGGGTTTGCGGTATAGCAAACTGGAATGAAGCGTCGAAAACGCACGCTGATTATGCAGAGTTTAGACAGCGTATGACCAGTGAAGTAGTGGCCGCTTGTCAGGCGGCAATAGCCTGTGGTGCGCGACAAATCTACGTCAAAGACGCGCATGCCAGCGGACGTAATATTATCGCTGAACAACTACCTGAATGCGCGGTGTTGATTCGCGGCTGGAGCGGTCATCCCTTTAGTATGGTGCAAGAGTTGGATGAAAGCTTTGACGCGCTGTTGATGATTGGCTATCACTCTAAAGCGGGGAGTGATACTAATCCGCTGGCGCATACTATGTCGACAAAAGTAGCTTATATAAAAATTAATGGCGTGGTTGCGTCCGAGTTTTTGATTCATCAATATGCAGCGGCACTGGAAAATGTCGCTACTGTTTTTATCTCTGGTGACCGCGGTATTTGCTCAGAAGTTAAAGCGGCTAATCCCAACATTGAAACAGTGGCTGTATTAGAGGGTATAGGTGCATCAACTATCAGCATTCACCCCGATTTAGCGTTAAAAAATATTGCCGCAGGTGTCGAGCGGGCACTGCAATCTGATCTCGACCAATGTGCAATAGAGTTGCCGGAAGAGTTTAAGGTTGAAATTAAATATATCGATCCGGTGTTAGCTTACAAAGCGGCTTTTTATCCGGGATGCTCTATGCTCAGGCCGTTGACGGTAGAGTATTCAACAGATGATTATTTTGAAGTGTTGCGGCTGTTGAATTTTGTGGTGTAAATTTTTATACCGTGAGACCTTTGCATAACGATGCGAGCGCATTAGTTATGTAAAGGTCTCAGTCGCTATGCAAGATATCAATAGCAGCCGGTGAGTGCCGCTCTGGCATGGACAAATTTGCAAGTAAAACTCATCTGAACCGATTGAAATAACACTTTGCTCACAACTTAAGTTAATCGAAAAAATTGTCGATTATAAGCCCATTTCCTGTTTAGCCTCTTTGAAGCAAGCGATCGCGAAATCAAGTTCAGCAATACTGTGAGCGGCTGAAATTTGGGTGCGAATTCGCGCTTGTTGTTTAGGCACTACCGGGAACGAAAATGCTGTGACATACACGCCCTTGGCTAGCATTCGCTCTGCCAATTCAGCTGCTTTGCGAGCATCGTAGAGCATGATTGGGATAATCGGATGGGTGCCTGGCAGCAGATCATAACCAATCGCTTGCATCCCTTTTCTAAAGTATTGGCCGTTACTTTCCAGCTTGTCCCGCAGGGTCGTCGAGTCGGACAGTAAGTTCAGTGCAGCAATACCACCTGCGACCACTGGAGGAGCGACCGTATTAGAAAAGAGGTAGGGACGCGAGCGCTGACGCAGTAATTCAATGATTTCTTTTTTGCCGCTGGTGTAGCCGCCACTAGCTCCGCCAAGTGCCTTGCCCAATGTGCCGGTGGTAATGTCGACTCGATCCATGCAGTCGCAGTGTTGATGGGTGCCGCGTCCGGTTTTACCGATAAAGCCTACCGCGTGACTGTCATCAAAATGCACTAGAGCCTGATATTTTTCTGCCAAGTCGCAGATTTTATCTAATTGGGCGATGAAGCCATCCATAGAAAAAACCCCATCGGTACTAATTAACTTATATCTCGCTCCCGCTGCATCCGCTGCGATTAGCTGTTGTTCTAAATCGGCCATATCATTGTTTTTGTAGCGATAACGCTGCGCTTTACACAGGCGAATACCGTCGATAATGCTGGCGTGATTGAGCGAGTCAGAAATAACCGCATCTTCAGCACTTAATAGCGTTTCATATAGGCCACCATTAGCATCAAAACAAGATGGGTAGAGAATAGTGTCCTCCATCTGCAAAAAATCGCTGAGCTGCTGCTCTAGCTGTTTATGGATTTTCTGAGTACCGCAGATAAAACGCACGGAGGCCATGCCGTAGCCCCACTCATCTAAACCTTGATGTGCGGCCGCTAATATATCGGGGTGTTGCGCTAAGCCGAGGTAGTTATTCGCACAGAGATTAAGAACTTTTCCCTGGCTAACATCGACATTGGTGTTTTGTGCAGAGAGTATCTGACGTTCATTTTTGTAGAGCCCCGCCGCGCTTATTTCATCAAGCTGACGTTGTAAATGTTGTTGGAAGTCGGCATACATAGATTTTTACCTTATATTTTACCTGAATTAGTGACTTCGAAGCGGCGCTCAACGTCTACTCTGAAACTGTAGATTCAGGATGTTATTTTTATTGGATTAAGTTTGAAATTATTTGACTCGCTGGCAGCTATCCTACGTTCGACCAATCCAGTATAACTTTACCCGCCTCTCCACTGAGCATTGCATCAAAGCCTTGCTGAAAATCTCGGTAGTCCAAGCGGTGGGTGATAATCGAACTGATGTCTAGTCCGTTCTCTATCATTGCCGACATCTTATACCAAGTCTCGTACATTTCTCTGCCGTATATGCCTTTGATAGTCAGCATGTTGAAAATCACTGATTGCCAATCTGTCGGCTGCTCTTCACTAGGTATTCCAAGTAGCGCTATTTTACCACCGTGGCACATGTTTTTTATCATATCATTGAAAGCGATGGGGCTGCCGGACATCTCTAATCCAACGTCAAAGCCGGCTTGCATAGCGAGTTCTTTTTGTACATGAGTGAGTGATTCTTTAGTGACATCGACTGTGCGGGTAGCGCCGAGTTTTTCGGCCATCGCCAGTCTTTTAGGGTTTAAATCGGTCACCACAATATGACGAGCTCCCGCAGCTTTACACACGGCTGCCGCCATACAGCCAATAGGACCAGCACCGGTAATTAAGACATCTTCACAAAATAAATCAAATTGCAAAGCGGTGTGCACGGCGTTGCCAAAAGGGTCAAAAAGAGCGGCAACTTCTAGATCTATACCCGCGCGATGTACCCATACATTTGACATCGGCAAAACTAAATACTCGGCAAAAGCGCCGGAGCGATTGACGCCAACTCCGCTGCTATAATTGCACATCTGGCGTCTACCTGCCATACAATTACGACAGCGACCACAAACCACGTGACCTTCACCGGAAACGATTTGTCCTTGTTGAAAATCATTGACATTGCTGCCGACTGATACTATTTCTCCGACAAATTCATGCCCTACCACCATAGGCACAGGGATGGTTTTTTGTGCCCAGCTGTCCCAGTTGTAAATATGTAAGTCAGTGCCGCAAATAGCTGTTTTCAACACCCGAATCTTGACATCATTAATCCCCATTTCTGGAACAGGCACGCTTTCTAACCATAACCCAGCAGTTGCTTGTTTTTTTACGAGAGCCTGCATTGTTGTCATCATTACTTTCCTGTGTCATATTTCAAAACGAAGCGAATTATTGAGTTATAAGCATAATGGTGGATAAAAATCCTGTATAATGGATATTATCTTAATCTATTGAAATCTCTTTTAAAAGATTTTTTTCTTTCATAGTGGAAATATATGAGAATTGTATGGTCAGCCAGTTAAAAATGCAGAAGAATATAGAGCCAGTCGCACAGGTGTTGTGTGAAAAAGTGAAGGGGCTTCGTAAAAATAGAGGTTGGACGTTAGAAAACTTTGCTGAAATTTCCGGAGTAAGTCGCTCGATGTTGTCACAAATAGAGCGTGGTCAAGCCAACCCAACTTTGGCTGTCGCCTGTAAAATAGCCAAAGCGTTCTCTATATCAGTAGGTGAATTGGTCGATGAACCTTGGACATCATCGGCGATAGAAGTAATACGTAAAAGTGATCCAAGTTATATGTATCGCAACGATAGCCAATGTAAAATTCGTACTTTATCACCGCTAAATATGGAAAAAAATATTGAGTTTTATGAAGTGACTATTAGCCCGCAAGCACAGTTAGAAAGCGCTGCTCATTTTGAAGGTGCCCGTGAATTCATTACCGTAGAAAAAGGCCGAATTGAAGTAACTGCCGGAGCAGATTCTAGTATTTTGGAAGAAGGAGACTCCGCTCATTATCGAGGAGATATCAATCATTGTATTAAAAATATAGGAATTGATGACGCTGTTTGTTTCCTCGTAGTAAGTTATAGTTAGCAGGTATTGTTGTTTGCCTAGATTAAGGAGTCGCTCGAAGTAGGTGTTTGTTTTAAAATGGACAATAGATGATATTGATCACATGGTGTGAATTGTAAGCTAATTGCAATAAATTACAGGTAAGTAAAATTTATGTTCGGGGATCACTCACAACAAAATAACTATCAAGTAGTGGATAAGCGTAAAATTGCTATCGGCTGCTTAGCTATAATATTGACAGTAACTGGGGGGGCGGTTAATTTTAGCTATCAAATTTCCCGTATTGCTAAAGGTTATGATTCGCTGATTGACAATTCTATAGCAGCTGTGAATACCTGCAACACTATGAAATTTCAGATTATTCACATAAACAGTATGTTACTTCATTTGATGGAGTTATCAGATACAAAAAAAATTGATGAAATAATAGAATTAATTACTAGCAGTGAAGTGCTGATAACTAAAGAGTACCAAGGTATATTGAGTAAGCCTTCCTATCAGCATGCTGTATTTAACGCTAGTTTTCAGCTATTTAAGAACTGGCGGCCTGTACGCGAAAAGTTATACGAGCTACTAAAGAGCGGCAATACAAAAGAAGCTCGTATTTATTACAAAGTAACAGCTCTATCTTTGTTTAAAGAGCTTCAAACAAAGATAGAGCTGTTGGAAGTGCGCTTGCAACAAGAAGTAGTAAAGTTTCAAATAGAAGCCACAAAAAAAGCAAATGAGATTCTTTGGTTTTCTCTATTTACATCAATAGTGGCTATGGTATTTTTGATGATACTAATGCGTGGTATCTGGAATTCAATTGTTAGTAACGAACGTTTACGCACGCGCAGGCAAGCACTAATAGATAGTAATATTTTGATTGCAATTTTGGATAAAAATGGTCGGATCGAAGACGTAAGTAGTGCACTGTGCAAATTTTTGGATTGCTGGAGAGATGAATTGGTCGGAAGTTCTGCTAAGTTTTTTCTAGAGTCTAGCAGCAGTAATAAGTTACTGGAAAATGAAATTTTAAATTTGATCAGTCAAGGAAAAGAATGGCACGGAGAAATTTCCTATATCAAACATGATGGTGAAAAGGTTTGGGCTGAATCTGCGATAGTGCCAAATTTTGATGAGCATTTTAATCTAAATGGTTATACCAATATATTGCACGATTTAACCAGTAAAAAATTAGCGGGTATTGATAAATTGACCAGCTTATTAAATCGTAGAAGCTACGATGAAACGCTAACAGATCAAATTAGTATTGCAGTAAGAAACAAGCATCCCATTAGTTTGGCTATTTTAGACGTAGATTACTTTAAACGCTTTAATGATTCATATGGTCACCCAGAAGGAGATGTCGCCCTTAAAGCTTTAAGTGATTTACTCTCCAGATGTATGCAGCGCCCGAATGATTATGTTTTTCGGATTGGAGGGGAGGAATTCGCTATCCTGATTTCAGGTTTAGACAAGCAAAAAACCACTGAATTTCTGTATTCTATAAAGGGGCAAGTTAAGGCGTTAAAAATACCCAATAAAAATAGTAGTATCTGCCCCTATTTAACTATTTCAGTCGGTGCCGTTGTTTTATCGTCTGGCTCAGCAACAGAGCAGCAATTGTACGAAACCGCGGATCACGCTTTATATGACGCTAAAATAGAGAGAGATTCAGTGGTGGTTTGCTCCTTTATTGAATAGCCTCCAAACCCCTGCCTTAACATTCGAAGCCACTTCTTCTTGAAAATAGGCTCACTATGCTATCTATAGCAATAAAACTCACTGAGCCTGTTAGTTTTATGGATGTCTTTATGTAGCGAATGCAGCTCGCATAGGAACTCGCAGTTAAAATTTTTCCACTCCACGGTAAAGCTAATGTTTTACTCTCTGTATTCACTTGAAACCATAAATTTAGGTTCAACTTAGATCTGGTCGTCAGTTAAAACCAGTGCTGTTTATGTTCAGTACTATCTTTAGCGGTTTTGTCGGTTATAATCGTTTATATTTGTCAAATAAGCCTATATCGGTTGTTTGTTAGCATAATCAGCTAACATTGTTTGATTTTCTATCTTAAAACGCTATTTTATCGCGTGCTATTTTTGCTACTATTTTTAAATTGATAATAATTAAAGAAGAGATGATTTTATATGAGTAATAGCAAGAAAACCCACATCGGTGAACATCGCTTATCCCCTGAATCTATGATGCTACATCATGGTTATGATCCAAAGCTATCTGAAGGTGCGGTTAAGTGCCCCCAGTTCCAAACATCAACTTTTGTTTTCGAAAGCTCACAGCATGGAAAAGACTTTTTTAACTATGCCTCTGGTCGTGTTGAAGTGCCGGAAGGTGTTGAGCCAGGGCTTATTTACTCTCGGTTCAATAATCCTGTTTTAGAAATTCTTGAAGGACGCATGGCGCTGTGGGATGAAGCTGAAGACTGTTTAGTAACAGGTAGTGGTATGGCCGCTATTTCAACTACTATTTTGGCGCTTTCCAAGCCTGGTGATGTGATTATTTATGCTGAACCGATTTATGGCGGAACTGACACTCTATTGAATGGGGTGTTATGTCAATATAATTTGCAGTCTGTTGGTTTTAACAGCAGTGCCGGTCACCAAGGGCTGGCTGATGCTATTGTTAAAGCTGAAAAGCTAGGGCCTATCTCTGTAGTGCTTCTGGAGACGCCGGATAACCCAACCAATCAAATGATTGATATTCGCGCCTGTAAGGATCTTTTAGAAAAAGTTGACAATAAAGGTGCTGAACAGCCAGTTTTAGTGATTGATAACACTATGTACGGTCCAATTTTTCAGCAGCCTTTGCTACACGGTGCCGATCTTTGCATTTATTCGTTAACTAAGTATGTGGGTGGCCATTCAGATATTTTGGGCGGTAGTTGCTCCGGTAGTAAAGCTTTGATTACTAAAATTCGTGGCTTTAGAAATATCATCGGCACCAACATGGATTCACATACCGCTTGGCTAGTGATGCGCTCTTTAGAAACCTTAAAAATACGCATGACTGCAAGCTCCCTAGGAGCAGAAAAAGTGGTTGATTTCTTGGTCACTCATCCCCTAGTTGAAAAAATCTACTATCCGGGGCTGTTGGAAGAAGGTGATCCACAGTACGCAACGTTTAAGAAGCAATGTACTGGCTGTGCCTCGACGTTCTCTTTCACTATCAAAGGTGGTGAAGCTGAAGCGTTTAAAGTACTAGATTCTATGCAAATGGCGATGTTAGCAGTGAGCTTGGGAGGGACAGAAACCTTAGTTCAGCACCCTGCATCAATGACTCACTCTTCAGTGCCTGAAGAGAGAAGAGCAGAGATAGGTATTACCGATAATTTAATTCGGATCTCTGTCGGAATTGAAAGCCCAGCGGATATTATCGCGGACTTATCGCAAGCATTAGCTACCATTAAATAGAAATCTATGTGAGCTAGTCCTAAATACTTCAAATGTATTTAAGGGAACTCATAATAAGTAGCTTACGCTTTTGAGATACAGAAAAATTCGTTATTAATGTAGTGGTAGTAGACTGCAGATTGCCTGTAGCAAATCATTACTACAGAATAGTTCGGATTTTTTTGTACTCTTGGTAGTACAGGCACATCAGGGGCCATTTCTGCGTGTATATATTGCAGATGTGGGCTCTTATTTATCCATTAGATACGGGGCTTGTTCAAAGCTTCCCTAAGCAGTGCTCACCTACAAACAGATGTCTACTACGCCCCGCTTCTTGATGAAAACTAATAAGAAAAGACTATGAATATGACCAGGTTCTTATTTGTCTGAATTGTGCAGCTGCACCAGTACTGGTTTGAGCGAAAAAGGCTGAAAAACAATGAGTGGAACTGTCATGACAGTATCCGACTTAAATAAGTATTTTCTGGTAAACTATTCGCATTTAACATTAAACTCTTAATAAAACAATTAGATAAAAGTATCATATTAAGGTCTAATTTATTATTCTTTGTTTAATATCAAAACATACTTAATGTTTGCATGACTTTGTTTTATTACAATTGGTTGAAGAATTTAACATGCAACAGTGGTATCTTTAACCTGAGTCTTTGGCTTTAGAGTGGATGCAGAACATAAGGTATTGGTTTTACAACACAATTTTAAAATATTAATTCACTATTGGCTCAGTGGGTGTGTTTTAAACCGTTGTGGAATCAACAGCTTATGCTAAGCGCTGCATTGGAATCATTGCTTCAGGTTGAAGGTAACACTGCTTAATTTTGATCATCATTTATGGCTATTATTTTTAAATAGAGCTAAAGGGGTTCAAGAATGGAAAAACAGTTACCACAAATTGAGTTAATATCTTCTACCATTCAAGGTAGCGTATCTTCGTTCCCATCATCTGAGCATCTAGATAGCAGTATATTTATGGAAGCAACTATGACTATAGTAGGTATGGAGGTGAATACGATAGATGTTGCCTTGCTAATGCTTTGTCCAGTATTTGCAGCGTTGGGTATCATGGTCTCTTCCCTTATAAAGGAAAAATCACAAACTGGAAATAGTGGTTTATTTAAGCGTTTTTTTAGTGATATTTTTGCTAATGTTGCAAATGTTTTCATTGGTGTTGTGGTTGGGCTAGTAATATCATTATTTTTTGTCGGAGCGATAAATAATGATATTTCATCGCTGGCTAGAGTGTTAGTGCTCACTGTTTTATTAGGCTATAACACGCCGCTCTTCTGGAGTAGTCGTAAAAAAATCACTTCAATACCAACTGCAAAAGCTGTAAAAACTAGCGTTAGTTTAAGTCCGGATGCTCTAAAGCAAGAAAAAATCAAACGTGCCAGGCTCAAGCTTGCAGCTAAAAATTAATCGTCAACTCTCATCCATAAACATAACTCTGCTAGGCAGGTTATCTTTTATAACTATGTGCTTAGCAAGAAACGTTCTCTATCTTGATGGTCCAATGGTAGGCATCTAATAACATTCGTGCTATTTTTACGTTCTGAGTATTTGTTGTATGTATTCGAACCTTTCACCAGCAAGTATGAAAACAATTTTAATATTTCATGCATAATTTAACCGACATTCTCATTGTGTAATCGACTTGAGTTATAGCCACTAAAAATGTTTAGAATATTTCCGTATACTATTAAATGAAACTTATATTTTGCAACTTTATGTGAGTCAATGCTGATTTGAGTGTTTGGTAAGTACCCATAACTAACCTGTTAGTAGAGCTAAGAATTGGATGGTGTTTATTTTCTCAAAAAGTGTGATTAGTAAAAAAGCATGATAAAACTTTTCAGAGTGCAATTCGCGATGCTTGTATTTATCGCTTTGTTAGGTGGAGTGGTGATTTATGAAATGTTCGGAAACTTATCCGGCTTAGATTCTATTGTTATCGCCGGGATGGTAGCAGGTTTTTTTATCGGCATTTTCAGTGGTAAAAATTTGGGTATGTTTGCCATTTTTCCAAGCTTCTTAGCGGCCACTTGTGCCAGTGTCATCTTTGCAATAATAGCCTTTTTTTCTTTAAACTACGGCGATCCAATTTTGATCGTACTTGGTCAATTTGCGATTGGTTTTTGCCTGCTTTCTGGAACAGTAATAGGCTGTCAATGGGGTAGACATTTATTAATTCGCGACGATGATTTAGAGCAGCTAAGAGCAATCTTTGGAGAGCGACGTGGCGCTTTAAAGTTTCGCGAAAGAGAGGGTCGTCGTGAAGACGATTAGTCGATGATTTTCATATCGACTGGCGCTTGAAACTTTCCTCACTTAAATTATCAAAGTGTGTACAACTGAACTAAATTCAATAATCAGGATTGCTGTGTCTGCCTAGTAGATTGGCGCATTTTTATGAGGTCGTAATGAAATATCAAAAATTAACTAATACCGAGTTAAATGTTAGTCGTATTTGTTTAGGTACGATGACTTTTGGCAAACAAAATACTCAGCATCAAGCCTTTGAACAATTAGATTATGCATTAGCTCAAGGAGTTAATTTCATTGATACAGCGGAGCTATATCCGGTGCCGACTGCGGCGTCGACCCGCTGTTTAACAGAGCAATATATTGGCAACTGGATCGAGCAAAGAGGCAATCGAGATCAGTTGGTCATAGGAACAAAAGTATGTGGTCCTGCAGCGATGGTAGAGTACCTAAGACCCAATATTGCTCTAGATGAGGTTAACATCAGGCTCGCGGTCGAAGGGAGTTTAAAGCGCTTAAAGACAGATTACATCGACCTATATCAATTGCATTGGCCAGATCGCCAAACGAACTTTTTTGGGCAATTAGGTTACGAGCACAACCCGAAAAACGACGGCACTCCACTGCGGGAAACCTTAAGCGTACTTAAGCAGTTAGTTGATGAAGGAAAAATTCGCTATGTGGGCGTGTCAAATGAATCTCCCTGGGGAGTGATGCGCTTTTTACAGTTAGCTGAAGAGTTTAATTTACCAAAAATAGCCAGTGTACAAAATGCTTACTCGCTATTAAATCGCACCACCGAAATTGCTTTAGCTGAAGTACTATACCGCGAAAATGTCCATTTACTCCCATATTCGCCGCTAGGCTTTGGGGTGTTAACAGGGAAATACTTACAGGGTGGATTGCCGAAAAATTCAAGGCTGGAATTGTTTCCCAATTACTCGCGATATTCAACCCCAAATGGAATTACCGCAACGGCTAAATATGTGGCTTTAGCGAACAGCAGGAACATTGATCCAGCGCAAATGGCAATCGCCTATGTTGCCAATAAGCCCTTCGTTGGATCAACCATTATCGGTGCGACCAATATTGAGCAACTGAGCACTGCAATTAGCTCCATAGACTTGACGTTAGATGCTGACCTGCTTGCTGAAATTGAAGCTATTCACGATGCTTGCCATAATCCCTGCCCGTAATTGGCAACTCTTTAGGAGATAAAAATGAATTGGTTATTAGTTTTTTTTGCTGTGATAGCCGGTTCAATGATCCCCATTCAAGGTGCATTAAATGCGCGCTTAGGTGCTGCTATGGTGCACCCAATGCAAGCTACCTTAGTCTCCTATATAGGCGGCACTATAGCTTGTGTGGTAGTTTTATTTATTGCTCAAGCTAGCCTTCCTGATTATAAGCGGCTTGCCGGTATCGACTGGTATTTATATTTAGGAGGGTTTTTGGGGGCGGTTTTTGTCAGTGGTATGTTGTACTTAATGCCAAAAATTGGCATTGCCAATATGCTCGCAGCAGCGATTCTTGGTCAGTTAGTTATGTCGGTCGCATTTGATCATTTTGGCTTGGCTGGAATTACTATTGAAATCAATGGCAGTAGAATTTTTGGCATCGTTTTGCTGTTGGCAGGAGTGTATTTTTTACAGCGATAAGAGGCAGAAAAAGAGCAAACTTATTTTCCAGCCTCCGCATGCACTCACTGATAAAAATCAGCTGTGAGTGCATATCGGTCTAATCGCACTTACAATCTGCGCTGTTATTAGTCAATAATAGTAGTAATTGCTTTAATTAGCTTATCGGCATCGGCAGGGGATGTGTAATGCACTAATGAAAAGCGTAGCACTCCATTAACTGTTTCAATATTCATTGCTTCTAAAAGTCTCACTGAATAAAAATGTCCCGCACCGCACATTATTCCCATCGCAGCTAAAGATTTTGCCAAAGCCATCGACGGATGCCCCTCCACTAAAATTGCTACGGTTGGCGCTCTATTTTCCACAGAGCTAGGGCCGATGATACGGATTTTTGGATGCTGGTTGAAAAAATCTAAAATAGGTTTGAGCGTTGCTTGCTCTGCACCAATCAGTAAATCGTGCACCGCTTTTGCCTTGTTTAAATCGCTGGCGGTATCTGCATCACTAAAGTGGTGCTGGTACAGCGCTGTAAAATAATCACAGACACCGGTAGCCGCAGCTATTTGTGCGTGGTCTGGGCCTGCAGGTGTTAAGCGTTTGTCCCGTAAATCATGGTTAAAATAATGTCCTTGATTAGTTAAGCACTGATCCATATCAGCGCGAACCACCATTACCCCTTGATGTGGTCCATACACTTTATATAAGGAAAACAGGTAAATATCGGCATTCAACGCTTGGATGTCTGGTAGTCCATGACCTGCATAAGAGACTCCATCTACCAATGTACGAATGTTATATTCTTTTGCTAGCTGGCAGATGTCGGCTACTGGGTTTATCTCTCCCAGTATATTAGAGCAATGCGGAAAAACAATTAGTTTAGTTTTGTGACTAATCAGTGCTTTTAAATTGTCTAACTTTAAGGATCCGCTGTCTGGATCAACACCCCACTGACTGACTTTAATGCCTTGTTTGGCTAGCTTGCGCCAGGCCCCTGAGTTTGCTTCGTGATCTTGATTGGTGACAATGATTTCGTCTCCTGCAACTAGCCAGCCAAGCATTGCATTAGCTAATACATAGGTGTTTTGACTAGTGGAGGGGCCAAAATAAATTTCATCTGCAGTTACATTTAACCAGCGAGCCATTGCTGAATACGCTTGGTCCATTTGCTGGCCTGCTAGTTGTGCCTGTGGATAAGGATGGTAGGGCTGGACTTTAGTTTTATGATAGTAGCTAGTGAGCCTATCCATCACTTGTCGGCACATGTATGAGCCGCCTGCGTTTTCGAAGAAAGCGCTATCTTTTAGAGAAGGTTCAGAAAAAGCAGGGAACTGCTGACGGACAAAGTTCATATCTAACATAAATTATTCCTAAAGGTTACAGATATAATAGCGCTGAATCAAACGCCATTTTATCGATAAATAGCTGCATTAGTCTGATCAACTTTTGCTTGTTTCCTATAAAATAATACGATACTTTATGCATAATAATCCAATTTGTGACCTGAATCATGCATAGAGTTATCTTAGATAGACAGGATGTGCGCATCCTAGAATTATTACAGCGAGATAGTCGAATCTCTCGATCGCAGTTAGCAGAGCAGGTAAACCTATCAGCTTCACAGTGTTACCGGCGTTTAAAACGTTTGGAAAAGTCCGGATTAATTGAGCGATACGTGACGCTTCTCAACTTGGAAAAAGCCGGTTTTGATGTTTGGGCAATAGTGATGGTGAGTTTCTCAAAAACCGCGCCCGCGGCACGCGATAAACTTTTGCAGCTGATCCACGAGCTAGATGAAATACAGGAGTGCTATAGCGCCTCGGGTGAGTATGATTTTATTTTGCGAGTTAATTGCACGGGAATGCGCGCTTACTCGAATTTAATCAATAAAAAATTAATGCAAGATTTTGTGGTCGCTATCCACTCCTATATTTTGATGGAGTGCCTAAAGCATAAAACCGCTCTACCGATTAAAGTGACTGACTAGTGCCCATTCAAAAACCGATGTCTACTACACTGGTCTATTTAGGTGTCATTATTTGCAATGCCTAAAAATTTACCCTCAAGTACCCAGCATCTCGAAAAATTGACATCCCTCGCTACAAGCTTGTTTCTGGATGAAAGCTGATCAAGTTTGGCGATTGTTTATTTAAGGTCCCTTTCGGTCGCTGCTTTTTTCACTAAAGACTCAATGATTGCTTTCAAATTGCTGTGTGTATCTTTTTCTAATTGATTTTTTTGATGATCTTTACTCGCCAATCTGGCCATAATATCAATAGTATTCCGGTCAGTTTTGAATTCAATTTGAGTCTCTGTGGTTGGTTCTTGTCGATTTAATTGTTGGTCTTTCTGGATGAGTACCGAGGAGCTTTGCTCTATCAGCTCTGATTTATTTATTTGTGTGACATTGGCATGGCGGTCAGTTGGTTTAGGGAATAATAAATCAATTAAGCTAAGGGGTTGATCTTCTTTATCAACTTTTTGCTCAGCACTGCTGGCAAAGTTAAGGTTGAGGGATTGATCGGCAGTGGCTTGGGACTGAGCGTCCCAAGTGGCGAGTTGGTCCGCTACTTTTTGCATGCTGCTTTCAGATACGGCGTTGACCTGGGAAGAATTTTGGATGGCGATATCTAGTTCTTGAATGCTGGCAACTTCCCCCTTTTCAGTGAGGTAAATGCCGCTGCGCTTTATCTGTCCTAATAATTTGTTCTCAGAGTCGGTTAAATCAAAAGAAGCTGCACTTGAGCCTAAATAAATGGCACCTACTCCCGCTTCCTTTAAGCTGATCAACTGATCTTTTCCGTTAGCATCTCTGGTCCAAATTTTAAGCTTTTGATAAATCGCATCATTCTCATCCAGCCATTTATTATCGTCGTCATCATATTGGGCTAGCTCTGAAAATCCATTTTTTTGACCTGTACCAAAGAGTTCTGAACCGTCATTGATTTTACCGTCTTGATTTCTGTCGATAGCTAAAAAGCCACTGCCTTGACCGACAAATGATATTTGTTCCTTAATCCCATCGGCGTTTAAATCAAAGCTAAAGCTGTTACTGGTTAAACTGGCGGCACCGCCATCTAAATTAATGACGATGGGGTCAATTAACTGCCTTTGGCTATCTTCCATATGCAGTGTTTCTTCTATTGAGAAACTGCGCTGCATATCCAGCTGTAGCATAAAATCAATTTTTCTACCGTCAGCCGTAGTTACCCGGCCCTGTGTGCCAATATGCAGGCGCTCTTCTTCCCTAAAGACATACTGTTCTTTGATTTCAACTCTAGCCTGGGTCGATGTAGACAGCTGCTTAAGAGACAGTGAGGCACCGTTACTCGGTGTGTTTTGATTAACACTGTTGTAGGCTTGTGTTGCCTGAGGGGCGTTAAGAGATACTGTATTAGGGGCTATGCGGAGGTTTTCTATAACCGCCGTTGTAGTCAGAGTTTTTTGCACCAAAGAGTGGGTAGTACGATGTTGTTCATAGACGGCTAAGGGGAGGCTTTCTGCACTGGGATGGATCCCTTGTAATTGCTGTACGCTCGATTTACTGACTAGACTAGCTGAGTGCTCAGAGCGGATTTTTGCTTCATATGAAAGCTCGATAACATCCATCATCATATCTGCAGGTTGTTGGGATAAGTTCAGGCGAGTGTTTTCTGAAGCTGCTTGCTGACTTGAATGCCGAGAATATTGAGTTGTGGAACTTTTAGATTGGTCGGCATTAAAAGCAACTTCTGAAGAGGTGATTTTCACAGTGTTGTCCAGTCTAAGTATTTGAAGTAGATGAATAAATAAGTAGGTCAGCCTACGCTCAGCCATGTTTAATCATCGGGCTAGTTGTCGGTAGTTATCGGCTAACTACAAAAAAACATGAACTAAATAATCGTAATAATATGACTATTGTTGAGTGTTGCGGACTGACATCAGGCTGAAATAACATCGGCTGAGCAGCGATGTATACTGACAATTTAATTCCTTTATGATTGACGTTTGTAAGCTAAAACTTGTCTTTAGAGTTCTACATAACGACTGCGCTCGACTATACGGCTCGAGATGCTCATTTACACCAGAGAACTCCACTATTTTGCGGTTTTTTACCTTGTATTACCTTTACTTGTCACGCTATGCTGAGGTCTTGTCTTGAGACCTCTGCATAACTACTGCGCTCGGTAATACGGCATTAAAAACCGGCTCAATATGCTCATTTACACCTGTAATACCCATAAACAGGGGCACACTGACTCCGCTATCTCGCCGGTTTTTGCCTTGTATTACCTTCGCTCGCAACGTTATGCAGAGGTCTCGTCTTATTAAAATTACTCGGAGTATCTCGTGGCTAAAATAATGGTGGATGTTGTCGCAACATCCTCAGTAGTGCCTAAAGTTGAATTGCAACTGGGTCTAGATAAACTCTTCGAATTAGGTTTTAGCACCAGGTTAGCCGACAATATAATGCTTCAAGAATTTGCCTATGCAGGCAGTGCCGAGCAGCGCGCCGCCGCTTTTTATAGAGCAGCAATGTCCGATTCTGAGCTGGTTTGGGCGATCAGGGGAGGTTATGGTGCTGCGCAGTTGTTGGATATCCTCACTGAGCTTAGCGTTCGGGAAAAGCCAACTAAGCAGAAAATATTAATTGGTTACTCTGATTTAACGGCGCTGTATCAATTTGTTAGTGAGCAATGGGGCTGGAAAATTTTACATGCACCTATGATATCCTCCAAAGATTTTCGGCAAATTACGCTTGAGAATGAAAGGCGGTTACTATCCTTACTTACCACGTCGGCTGTTGATTTTAAATGGCAGATCCAGCCGCTGAAGTGGCTTCATACTCCCAAGTTGTCTTCAGCACTGATCACTGCTCAGTTATATGGTGGTAACTTATCAGTTATTTGCTCTATGCTAGGAACCCCTTGGCAATTAGATTTTTCAGATAAAATTTTATTCCTAGAGGAAATTGGTGAGAGCTGGAGTAAAATTGATCGGATGTTGGAGCAGTTACACCATTCTGGGTCTTTAGCTAGTTGCAAAGCTATCGTTCTTGGAGAGTTTACCTCCTGTAACGATGCTTCCCCTAGAGGGCTAGGTAGTGAAGATGATGAATCGCTTGAAAATGTCAGGAAAACCCTAACTGCTACACAGGGGATGGAAGCTGTTTTTAAGCGACTTGGAAAAAAAGAAAATATCCCTATTTGCTCTGGTTTACCAGTAGGCCACTGTTTGATAAATTCACCACTGCCTCTTTTGGCGACGTATCGATTGTCTGCAGCTAAAGGTATAGAGTTGATGTGTTGGTCATGACTTTATTGATTTTTTGAGACCTCTGCATAACTTACCCAGAGGGTATGATAACTGCGCTCGGTAATACGGCGTTAAAAACCGGCTCAACATGCTCATTTATACCAGTAATACCCATAAACAGGGGCACACTGACTCCGCTATCTCGCTGGTTTTTGCCTTGTCTTACCTTCGCTCGCAACGTTATGCAGAGGTCTCTTTTTATAGAAGATTTTTGTCAACAGCCAATTGTTAAATTAAGTGCTATTTATATGGCAGTAAAGTTGTTAATTACTTTTTCACTACTACAATTCAATGTACGTCTTGTTGAGCATAAATCTGATTCAGTCACTTTTTAGAGCTACTTAGCATAACTTATTGATACTAATAGGGTTTTAAAAATAGCCTCTGAGCCTAATGGTACAGTTAATATTTTTAAATTCTTCTGCAAAACCAATCTGTTACGCTTTATGTCCACTCTGAAATCACTGTTTGAGGATAAAAATTATTATATGGTTTAGCTTGTTAATCATCACTTTCTTTAGAGTGCATTTAAGCTGCTGAAAAATAATAATTTTATTGGAGTGGGTGAATGTATATTTATTCGAAGTTAAAAGATTTTCAGCAGTTTACAAAATTGTCACTATTCAGTAAAAAGAGAGTGAATAGCATAGGTACTAAACTGTTAATTAGAGTGTTAGCGGTTAGTTCGCTGTTCGTTATTCTTCAAACTCTGGTCCAACTAAACAACGACTATAAACTAGGGTTATCGGAAATAGATCGACGATTTAATCAGCTAAGCCTCAGTTATAGAGGTGGGTTAGCTAGAAGTATATGGGAAGTTAATAATACTCAAATAGAAAGTATCATCGAAGGCATGTTACAAATTCCCGATGTAGTGAAAGTTACTGTCACCGAATCATCGGGAAACGCAGATGCAGAAGAACCTATTTTGGCAGAAGTAGGGATCATGCCTGAATCAGGTTTCCTACAAAGAAATTTACCGGTGACGATTCAATCGGGAGGGGTGGATAAGAAAATTGGCTCGTTAATTATCGCGATTAGTCTGGATGCATTATATGAAGATTTATATGGTACGGTCATCTTTATTCTATTATTTCAGGTCGTGAAAACTTTTTTAATGTCGGCATTTATCTTAGCAATATTTCATTATTTGGTGACCAGACACTTAGTGGTTATGGCCAAATTTTCTAGTGATACAAACCCTAATAACTTAGGTGAAATGCTGCTTCTTGATCGAAAGTCGCTAGGTGATGAAGATGAAATAACCGCGATGTCAGATGCATTAAATGACACTAAAAGAAATTTGAAAAAGTTAGTGCAATCGAATGAGCAATCAGTGCAGATGCATGTAGAATTGGCGCAAAAGGAAGAAAAAGAGCAAGCTCACCAACAATTTAAACAGCAAATTGAAGCTAAAAATGAAAAACTTGCCGATTCAAATAATGAGTTGGCATCAACCATCAATGAGCTTAAAAGTACTCAGGATCAATTAGTTAATTCAGAAAAGATGGCGGCATTAGGAGGAATGGTACAAGGTGTCGCGCATGAGCTAAATACGCCGATCGGTTTATCTATTACGGGAGCCAGTCATATAAAATCTGATACTGATCGTATTATCAGCTTGCTAGCGGGTAATAAAATGAAAAAGTCTGATTTAGATGATTATCTTGACAGTACTAAAAACTTATCTAAATCCATCAATATAGGGCTAGATAAGGCAGCAAATTTGATAAAATCTTTTAAGTTAGTTTCCGTTGAGCAGCATGAAGAGTTAAAGCAAGATTTCGATGTAAGACATAATTTAGAGGATATTTTGTATAGTATAAGACCCAGTATTAGAGAGAAAAAAGATATCCAAATTTACAATAACATTGTAGAAAATATAGAGATTTGTAGTTTTCCAGGGGTTTTTTATCAAATATATACAAATCTAATTAACAATGCGATGTTACACGCCTTTGAATTCCTTGATGAAGGAGAGATTACCATTTTTGGAGAGTATCAGGATCAACATTTGCTGATGTCTGTGAAAGACAATGGCTGTGGTATGAATGAAGAGACGATAAAGAAAGTTTTCGATCCATTTTTTACCACTAAGCGCGCTAACGGTGGAACAGGTTTAGGTATGAATATTATTTATAACCTAGTCAATGATAAGTTACATGGCAGTATAAGAGTAGAGAGCAAAGAAGGAGAGGGCACCATCTTCTATTTCAAAATACCTAATCTCATTTAAAACAACCTACCGATAAACCGCCTGTCATGCGCTCGAATTACTGGGGCTCTCTGACTTGAGTAAACCTCTGAACCAGTGACTTATTCAGAGGCTTCTTGGTCTGATCGATTTTTTCACTAGGACTTATACGACATTGGCAATAACAGCGATGGCATTAAAAGGCATTAAACTATCTTGTTCTATATGAATCTTCTTCTCTTTAGCTAGTACCTTCAAATGAGCGATGTCCGGACTGTTTATATCCCTTACCATTAGTAGTTTAGGTACTCTTCTTAGCATGACCCGGGTAGCCTCAGCGATGCCCGGTTTTACTTTGTTAATATCATCAATCTGCTGTTTTTTCATCAGGGCTTCCACGTAGCTTTTCATATCTTTGTGGCGCTGATTACTTGCTTTCGAAAAAACTAACACATCATTGCTATTAGGTATAATACTGGTAAAAAGCTCTGATATTTGATCGGCGAACCAATTGCTAATGTCGTATTTTTGTAAGTTCGAGTACACCACACACTGATGGAATCCTTGGTACTCATCTCGTAGTATTGTTCTTGACACTAAACCTGAGACTGTAGAATTTAAAATTCCCGAAGGTATAGCATAATCGTCGGTTGTGGCAACAATATCAGCCATGCCTCCGATATCTGAAATAACACAGAGTTGATCGCTAATTTTATAGCTAGATGCAGTGTTCCACTTCGCTACTGCTTGTTTAAGCTCATTGGTGATGACCCCTTTGGCGGTCCATCCATCGACAAATAAAACACTCTTTGCGGTGCGACCTGTCTCCTGAATGTACTTTAGCGCACTGTGATCAATGCCTTTATCACGTATTATAGATATTGAATAGTGTTGCACATCCACAGCATAATAATGCTTAAGAGCTCTCGTTAACAATACTCCTATTGGCGTTCCAGCCCTCGCGAGGGAGAGTAGCGTTATCTCTTTTCCTTTTAGTTGATAAATTTGTTGAGCTAAGCTGGCTACTTCTTTTGCCAAGCGCTGCTTATATTGAGTAACTAGCTGATAAAAAATATTTAAGTACTGCTCACTAGGTGCGAACTCTTGCGATATCATTTGAGAATAGTGCTGTTTACCTTGTTGTAATTGTCGCTCTTTTTCCGCAACGCTTAACATTGGTATGTCTATGGCTTGCAATAAAAATTGGCAATCTTCTAATGAGTAAGACCCTTTGAGAGGCTTTAATAGGTTCTCTTGTGTATCAGTCATACTAATTTGTCCGCACTAATTTGGCTTTTTGGAGGGATCATTTGAAAATGGCATTCTTGCATAAATGGCAAGTCTGAGTTGCTATCTCCTAAACCAATGAATAGCGTTTCACTATTGATGGTTAAGTAGTGCTGTTTTAGATAATTAACCGCTAATTTTTTACAGGCAAAAGGGGGTAACAGCGCCATATTATCGCCATTAGTATGTACTCTAGCATTGTCTGCAATCGCACAAAAATTCTGACAAATTTCATCAAGTTTTACTAAGTCTAGAGGATTGCCTTTTATTGAAATATAACATGCAAAACCAAAATCAAAAATTATTCTGCAGCGCAGTGCCAAGCTTTTTTTAGCAACAATATGTTGCACTTGTTTTAAATGGTCTTCTAAAATATTATGCCAATCTAAAGACTGATCAGTCAATATAGTTGCCCATTGGTCATCTATATCGCCTTTCTCATTGAGCACAATGGCACCATGATCGATGATCTGGAATCCATTGGTATTAATTGAAACCCTATCAAGTGCCGCTTTGTTGCGACCGGTAACGGGGATAAATATATGTTCATTACACATATTAATTAATTGCTGTTGTGCTGGGGTAGAGAAGGAAGAGGGCTGGCCGTTGGCATCAACAGCATTGGTGGTTAATTTTACTTCGTTTAAACATTTTTTCTGGGTTTGAATTAAGGTGTCATCAATATCGGAAAAAAAAACAATAGGCATATGGTTAAAGCTCGCTGATTCAGGTGTTACTTAAGAAAGTATCTAAAATTACAACTTTAGCATCTAGGATATCTTTGAAAGGGCAATTGTAATACTGCACTTTGTTTTCGTAACACAAAATAACTTGTCGGTTTTTCGGTAGGTTGTACAAGTAAAACATACCTTGATGTCCGTTATCAAAGCAGCTGATTTTACTTTTTATCCCGCAATCTTCAATAGCCGGAGAGCGCCCGGTAG
This sequence comes from Oceanospirillales bacterium, assembly GCA_029027825.1. Taxonomy (GTDB): domain Bacteria; phylum Pseudomonadota; class Gammaproteobacteria; order Pseudomonadales; family Balneatricaceae; genus Rs1. The sequence goes on from CP093399.1 coordinate 138,033, forward strand.
ATTGAAATAATATATCAAACCCGCGCTGTTCTAATTCCTCTGCAAACAAAAATGGCAGGTAGCTAAATTCACCGGTGCCAACTACTGTATATTGCTGATCTTGCTGCAAACTAATAGCACAGTTAGTTTCGATACCGACGAAGGAATACTGTGGTCGCTTTTGAACTAGATAGCCAGTTCGGCCAATATCGGCTCTGCTTACTGCTTTGCTGATACCTACCGCGGTATTTTTAGGCAGCTCATCTTTAAATGTCTCATCCGCGATGAATTCAAAATCCCCATCTAATAAACTGCAAAACAGTAACCTTATATTCGGGTATTTTTCGGCAAATGCTGCTCTATCTTCCAGGCTTACCCAATTAACTAAGCTAGCCCAGACCACTGTTTTTAACAGGGGGAGCCGCTCTAATAATTGATTGGTGAGTTGGGCCAGAGTATTACCGGTACTTATCTCATCATCGACTAATACAGCTGTTGTAATGCTTTGCTGGTTTAATGGCGCATCTAGAGAGTAGATCAGATGCGATGGAGCATGGCTGTGTGCTTCTATAATTGAAAATTCAATTTCTTTATCTATCTGGCAACGAGTAGTGTGGCTATAGACAATCTGTTGCGTATCGCCATAGACTTTTATTTCTTGGGCAACCCCAGCCGCTAAGCCTGTGGCTGTTTCTGCAATACCTAATACCCAAATATCGGAGGAGGGTGAGATTAAAGGTTGGATTTGCCTAGCCAGCATCTGGTAACTTTTTCGCATAGTGCTAGGTTGACAAGGTACGTATTTACCCAGAACTTTAGAGACGAACAGAAAGCGGCGTTTCGGATTTAGTCTAGAGCCAAAGGTCAGTAAGTGGTCGAGCGAAAACTTAGCGCTTAAAACAGATATTTTCAGCTTGCCAGTCTGCAGCTGAATAGAATGTTGGTCAGACATTAATTAAAACCCATATAATTATTATAAATAGCTTCTTGATTAGTCGTCAATTATCCTAGATTAGCAAAATAATTAACATCATTTAAATATAATTGAATATTGAGTCAGTTTAGACTCCTTTATGGAATACTGAAGGTAGGCTATAAAAATAGCTGTAACATGTAAGCTACAGTTGTTTTAGGCATTATCTGCAGTCGATTCTTACTGTTTGTCGGTAAAGGCTGATGATAGCTATGTTTTAGCCTCAAATAAATAGCGATAATTTTAGCTACTTGCTCTCAACGTTTATCAATAAAAATAAAAAACGCTTATCAAAAAAAACATTAATGATAAGCGTATTGTGCTGATTAGAGGAAATAATTTTAGCTAATCAGTGGCTTGGCGCGATAATCTAATCGCTGATAGATCGCCAATTCTTAACCTATATTAACACCATGTTGTTGTGCCATCGGCTTTAAGCCTCCAGCAAAACCTTGGCCTATCGCTTTGAATTTCCAAGCGCCGTTGTGTAAATATAACTCACCGAAGACTAAAGCCGTTTCAGTAGAATAGTCTTCTGAGAGGTCATAACGCGCAACTTCTTCATTGGAATTTGTATTAACAATACGAATAAAAGCATTCGATACTTGACCAAAGTTTTGGTTGCGAATGTCAGCTTCATGAATAGTGACACCGACTACAATTTTTTTAACGTCAGCAGGTATTATAGCTAAGTCAACTTTGATCATTTCATCATCGCCATCACCTTCACCAGTAGTGTTGTCGCCGGTATGTTCAATAGATCCGCAGGGTGACTTTAAATTATTGTAGAAAATAAAATCGCTATCCATGCGCACTTTTCCGTCTTCACCTACTATAAAAACTGAGGCATCTAAGTCAAACTCAGCGCCATCGGTCGAGCGGTTATCCCAGCCTAATCCCAGTGTCATTTTAGTCATGCCCGGAGCAACTTTTTCTAGTGAAACGTTACCACCTTTTTGTAGTGAAACACCCATTGTATAATCTCCTGTTTTTATAACTTAAAAAATTTATTTAATGTTTAATAATATATCCCTGAATCCGTGACTTCAAAGTGAATACAGAGCTTGCGCTATGTAGTGCAGTGAAGCCACTGATTCAGAATATAGTTACAGTTCAAAATCTGCGGCATTTAATCCTAATTCACAAGCTACCTTAACAGCGACAGCTTTTTCATTATCATCAAAGACACCATCAGCTGCTGCAATTGATAAGATTAAACGCATCACTGTACGGCAGGCAACATCGTCCCCTTTTAATAAGTTTAAAGCTTCAAAAGCTTTAGACTCGCCTACATCTTGATCAAATTCAAAGTTACTTAAAAATTCGTTGAATGATTTAATCACATCAGCCGTTTTAAATACGGAAAGCGCATCATTGCTCTCTATAATTTTCAACATTTTCTTTTTTTCTTCCGACGAGACATCACCATCTGCCAGGGCTATTAAAGCGGTTCCAGCAGTTGCTGCATTTAAAAATTTCTTATTTTTAAATTTCAGTACTTCGTCTTTAAGCTCATTTGATTTTTGTTTAACGCTTGAAATAAAAGATGCAAAACTCATATTTAATCCTCATTATCTCTGTTGTTTTCGCAGTGATCTTCATCAGTACCACTATTTCGAAAAGGGAGGCCCCAGCCAAATGCTTTATCCAACTCTAGAAGGTCATCGAAGTATTCGTTTAAGGGGGTTATTTTTGGTGACTGCTCACTAAAATCTAACATAGCGACAGCATAAATAGGTTTAACCTTTAAGGAATCCGGAGATATATCTAAGAATTGCACCCCGGGGATGTCAAAGGAAACTTTAACGTTTAATTCATTCCAATTGCCAAAAGACTCCATCATCGTCACAAATATTAAATAGCGATTAATTTTATGCTGATAACGGTTGTTAATATCTAGTCTTTCTAAGTGCTCATTGCTAGATCGACTAGCTTTGATATAGGGCACTCCTTCAAAGGATCCTTTAAACTCGGAGTCAAAGCTATAAACAATACCATTTTGCGCATTATTTAACTGATAAAAGCAACCTATACGTAAGTCTGAAATAGGTTTGAATTTGTCTCCTAAAAAATAGTTCGATATTGATTTTTTACCATTGTTGCCGGACGACCAATGCAGCTGGATACTCATGTTTGTTGCGGGCTGGTTGGCGGTGTCGACTATTCTTTCAATACTCGCATGAGTACTACCCTGGTTGGATTGAGCGGTACTCTTGATGGAAAAAGATTCCAGTAACTTGTCTAGCCCAGTCGCGTAGCCCTGTAGCACACAACGTATTTTCCAGGTGCCTTTATGCAAGTATATGTCTAGTAAGGTCAATGCAGTTTGATCTGCTATTTGAGCCGAAATATCGATATTGGCGTAACATTTACCACCCAACAAATCATTAAGTTCAGCGCTTAATGATTTGTTATCTGCATTCACTTCTTTAGCAATGTAAACGGTAAGCTTCTGTATATCTGCATTTATGTCATGAAAATTTAACAGTAAATTGCAGTCTTGCATTGATACACCTTGCTCTGCTTCAAAAAGTGCAGGCGCCATTCCGGTCTTACTGACAATAACTCCCCAACTCCAATTTTCAATGTTCAATTGCAGTTTATATGAGTTATCAGCAGAAATAGGAGTGTTTTGTCCGGCTACTAGCTGTATCAAAGTTGTGTACTCAGAGTGAAAATCAATAAAATCTTTTTTAAATTCGATATTTTTTGCTAAAGGCGTTGGTTATAGGTAATCACTAGCCGTTGTTTTTAGCAGTGCCTCTAACTTTTTATCTGTTGTCGGCTCACCAATCGCACGGAATTTCCACTCGGTATTATGCCGATAAAGCACCCCTAAAACCATTGCAACTGAACCGTTGAACTTAGGCTCATTAGCAATGTTGTAGCTAGCTATAATATTGTCTACGCGTGAAGGTGTTCCTTCGTAGAGTCTGATACTAGCGAAAGGTATCGTTGCAAAATTTTGACCACTATAGCTATTTAATACGACAGCAACACTTTTTACATTTGCAGGAACACGATTAAGTTCAATTGAAATGATTTCGTTATCTAAACCATCATCTCCATCCATATCACCAGTGGTGTCATCACCGCTATGGGTTATCGATCCATCCTTGCTGGCCAATTGACCAAAATAGATAACATCCGTCAGTGTTTTTTGGTCATCGAACATACCGATGCTTGCATCTAAATCAACGGCTACTTTTTTTGTACCAAAAAAACCTTTCTTTTCTATAGCGCCCCAGTTAATACCAATACATACTTTATTTAAGCCAGAACCATTCTTCTCTAAACTGATGCGTTGACCTTTCTCTAGTGATATTGACATCCGTATTTCCTTATTTGATAAAAGTTTATTCTTTTCCTAAAGCAGTTACTGCCCTAGAAACTCTCTGTAACGTTGTTTACTTATACCTGAATCAGTGAGTGCTATGCAGCGCTTAGAAGTCAATGATTCAGGTCAAAAATTACGTAGGCATTTGCTCCTCTCTTCTTTTTATGATGAGAGAGTGGATAAAGGCGACTACAATAAAGCCTGCTCCAATTAATCCCGTGATAACCTCGGGAACGTGTATAAACGTTTTAAGGAACATCATACTTGCCAGAGCGATTATCGCATAAAACGCCCCATGTTCAAGAAAGATATATTCTGACAAAGTGTCTTTCTCTACTAGCATAATAGTTAAGGATCTTACAAACATAGCACCTATGCCCAAGCCTATGGCAATAATTAATAGATTAGTACTAATAGCAAATGCGCCAATTACCCCATCAAAACTAAAAGATGCATCTAAAAGTTCAAGGTAAATAAACATCGACAAGCCTCCTTTAGCTACACTATTGCAACTTTTGGCTCTTTGCTCCTCGCGCTTTTCCATAAAAGAGGTAAATTTACCAATGACCATAAAGGTTATTACACCACTCACTCCCGATAAGGCAAATGTGCGCTGATCATCACCTGACAACATGAACCCGCTGACAATTGCTATGATTATTAGACAGAGAACTTCGGCTGAAAACTTAAACTTTGAAAAGTACACTAGTGGTTTTTCGATGATGGGCACCCAGTGATGCTTTTCATCGTCAAAAAAGAAATGCAACCCGACCATCATTAAGAATGCACCGCCAAAGGCCATGACGGACACGTGAGCTTGATTCATTAGATCAGCGTACGTATCAGGGCTATTTATCGCTATTTGTAATGCGCCAAAGGGAGAAACTCCTGCGAAAATACTGACGATCAAGATAGGAAAAACAATACGCATACCAAATACAGCAATTAGAATTCCCCATGTTAAGAAGCGTTTACGCCATACTTCATCCATGTCTTTTAATACCGTTGCATTGACTACGGCATTATCAAAAGAAAGTGAAATTTCTAGCACAGATAAAACAGCAACAATAAACAGTGCTGTTGTACCTCCAATATAAAAAGCGCTAACTAAACCTACTATAGCAACCAAAAAACTGCCTTTAAAAAACTTTAAGTTTTCTAACATTCATTCCTCTCATATAATTTTATTCATCTTTAATGATCATATGAGACCACTGCATAACTACTGCGCTCGCAATGTTATGCAGAGGTCTCCATATATCTCTATCCTGAATCAGTGACTTCAAAGTGAATCAAGAGCTTGCGCTATGTGGTGCAGTGAAGTCACTGATTCAGGTCTATATAGGTATTCACTACCCATACTTTATATCATCAAATTGAATCATCACCATACACTATTGGGACAACCAAATGCGTATGTCTCGGGAGTCTAGTTGAATTTCTTGATCACTTTTTTTCAACCGCGCTGTTTATGCATAAAACAAATTAATGGAACAAAAAAGTGCAACCTTAAACTAGACTGTTTTTCCTATGTTTGGTCGCCTTACCTATTTTGCAAGGTGTAAACTTGTTTAAAACTTAAATGTATTACCTGAATCAGTCACTTAAAAGTGAGAGAACAGTATAAGCTGTTGTTTTTAAAATAGAATTTTAAATTTTAGCGGCAAAGTCATATGCATCCTGCATCCGCTAAATAAATACATCTATGCATAAAATCTATAAATTCAGTAACTGTTTTTATAACCGCGGTAAAATCAATAGCTTGCGTACTCTGTGCGCTGAAGTCACGGATTCAGGTGTTAGTTAATCACATAAATTTTTATGTTTGATCAGATATTTACCAATGTTTTTGTTTTTTTGAGATTTTGAGTCTGGTTTAGTCAGTAAAACTAACGTATCTTGCTTCTTTAAATTTACACACTGAGACCTCAGCATAACGACCGCGCTTGGTAATGGGGTGTTAAAAACTGGCTAAAAATGGGTGTTATATAGCTATGAATGCCCATAAACAGGGGCATTTTTTGCCCAATAGTGAGGGCGTACTATACCCAAAGAGAGGGGCACACTGACTCCGCTATTTCGCCAGCTTTCGTCTTACTTCTCCTCATTGCGTTATGCTGAGGTCTTAATACAAGAGTATCTAGGTTTAAAATGGAATTAATCAAAGGGCAAAACATTTCTCTTAATGAAGCTAAAAGCTTAGTCATTGATCTAGGCTGGCGCAGCTTAGTCACTGATTTGAATATGCAAGCTTACGGAATATATGATCATAGTGATGCTGTGGTAGGGCAAAGTGAAGAGGGACAAAGAGGACTGCTCATTCATCAAGAAACAGTTGACCTTAGTTCGAATATTATTCGCTCTAAGGATGGCCGGCGCTTTGAGTTAAAACTGGATAAAATAGCCAATACCAAAAAGTTTACTATCGCTTTAATGCTGCCGCCTAAGTCTCGCTATGATTTTTCAAAAGTTAAGCATATCCAAGCATTCATCAATACTCATCAGGGCGAAAAGATAGCCTCTATTCACTTGAAAGAACATGATAGTAACGCTAAGACTATGAATTTCATAGAAATATATCAGCACTTAGGGCGGTGGAAATTAAAGTGTATTGGTAAAACATGGTCAGAGAGCTTTATTGAACTGACAGATCAATTGCAATTTGATGTTCCTGATGAGCTGAAACCGCGTGCTACTAAGTTATCTAACTCCGTATCAAATACAGCGGTTATTAATGCTGTTGAAAATAATTTGCAAGATCTGCCTGTCCAATCTAGTGATACTTTGCGTGATGGTATTAAGTTGAGCATGGGAGGGTCTTTTTCACTGACTGAAAATCACGATCATTTAAAGCATTTAGTTTGGAAGGTATGTACTATTCCTACACTAGCAGATCTTAAACTCAATGTGGTTGCCCTCACTAAACACAGTAAAGTACGTAATATTGAAGACTTCATTTATAATCTTAATCCTGTCCTTAAAGGGAATGGGGTTAAGTTACAGTTAGATGGTGCTGCGCATCACAGTATTAATATTGAGTTTGATAAAATTCCCGATGAAATAACTAAGCTTTGTTTAATAGCTACTAGGGAAAACGACTCGAAACGTTTTTCGAGCGCGGATTTTATCAAAACAAAATTAGAAAGTGCGAATACCCAGTTGCCAGTATGTGACTTCACCTGCGAAACAGTAAATAAAAATTATAACTGTATAATATTATTAGAAATTTATCGTCATGATAAGCAGTGGAAAATTAGAGCAGTAGGGCAAGGTTATGCTGAGGGATTAAAAGCGATCGGTGAAACATACGGCTTCATTGCACCTAGACTGAGAGCAAGTGTACAACTAAGTAATACCATCGCTACTGATACTAGAAGTAGCATAGATATTGCTCAGCGAAATACTAGTCGAGTAGGAAATAGCAATACAACGCATGCAAATTCGCCAACAGACGCCCCACAACAAACTATCTCAAACACTACTGGTTGGGTTGGAATTGCTCTTGCTGCGATAGGTGTGTTTAGCCTTGTAGGCAGTTATTTTAATTTGTTATCTCTATTGTTTTCAGGGGTGATGATTGCCGGCGGTTTGTATATATTGAGAGGCGCCCGCAATAAAGCAAAGAGTGAACTTTTGGAAGAAAATGAACGCTTTATGCTGAACTTGATCAAACTTAATAACTACCGAATTAACCCTTTTGAAATCGCGACAAATCATACTTTATCGGTTGTTGAGGCGACTAAGATACTTGATGACTTATGTGCCAAAGGTGCTGGATATTTGTCTGTGAAAGATGATGGTGCTCATGTGTACGTTTTTGATTCACTTAATAGTAGTGATCGCGTAGGTAGCGAAACTGCTAGTTGGTAATGATGTTAATGCCTTGCGGCTGTCATAATAAACAGCCGCAAAACTCTCATTTATAATTATAGTACTCATCTGGGGCACAGCCCACTCAGCTGTTTAGCCGTTTTTGATTTAAACCTTTAGGGCAGTTACAGCCGTTTTCTTCGCTCATTACCTTTTACGACGTCCTCTAGAGAGGGTGATCTGACTACCCCCTCCTTCCCGGTGGATACTTACTTCGACTTTGTTTTACTGCTTACTGCTAAGAACAGGCCCGGTAAAATTAACAGAGCACCGATGAAATGAAAACTTTGTAATTTCTCATCCAAAAATATCCATGCCATCGCGGCGTTGTAAAGGGGAAGTGCATACATGACCAGAGACGCTTTAGAGGGACCCAGTATTTTTTGAATGTAAGCATAGGCTGCATAAGCTAAAATTGAAGAAACAAGTGCTAAAAAAATGATGGTGATTACAAAAATATTCACAAATTCGCGATTAATTGTTAAAGGTAATAGTTGGTATACTTCTATCAAAGTAAAAGGTAATAATGCGATGACTCCACCGATAGACATGGCGCCAAATCGTAGAAATAAAGACAATTGGCTCCTTAGGTAACTCTGCCATAAAGAATAAAATGCCCAAGAGGCTGAAGCCGCTAATATCCATAAATCGCCAACATTGAAACTAAGAGATATAAGCACCGCTAAGTTACCCTTAGCGACAATGATAACCACTCCGGCTAAGGCAAAAAGGACCCCTATCAACTGACGTTTGTTTAAATGTTCTGCATACCAAGTACGGGCAAATAAAATAATAAAAATTGGTGACAAAGCATAAATCAAACCAATGTTTGTCGCTGTGGTAGTTTTAGCGCCAAGATAGGGGAATGCACCGCAAATCCCCATCCCTAAAGAGCCTAGCAACAATAGTTGCTTCCACTCTGCTGACAAGACACTTCTATATCGCCACAGCTTTGAACAGATGAAAGGCAATAAGATTAACACCGCTACTAGCCAACGTGTAAAAGCCAATGTAAATGGTGGGATAATATCAGCTACCGCTCTAGCAACTATCAAGTTGGAACAAAGTAGCGCGGGAGTGATCACTAATATCATCAGCGCCAAATTATGGCTAGATATAAAGCGCGGTTTACTATCAGCTTTTATATTAATAGAAGATGTCATTTTTATCTCATTAATCTAGTGAGTGAACTATTTGGTAAGATCCTAACATCATTTGACGAGCCGCCACACTTAACAAGTGGCAACCAATAATAGATAGAATGTTTTGTAAGCTAAGTACTACTTGAGGGTTATGTATTAAATTCGCTTAGCGGCTAATAGTAAGTTTCTTAATATTTTTTTATAGCGTGCTAGTTTCGCAACACATAGAGCGGAGTGATCAATTGACTGTTCAGTTAATGGTCGATAATTAAAAATTGGCAACTAGAAATCGACAAAAAAATCTTATAAACACTATGAATATTATAAACATAACAATTTAAAGCTAGTAATTTGCTAGCGCTCAAATTAGCATGTAAGTATTCAATTCTAAAAGGATAGTAAAATGATCAGTTGGTTGCGCCGGTTTAATGTGACAACACGTATAATGTCCCTCGCCGTATTTCTTGTTATTGTGATGATGGCCGAACTTACATTCTTTACCTTTCAGTTGGGAGCCTTGAAAGTAAGTAGCGAATTACAACAGGCAAAAGTTTTCGAAGAAACTCAGTGGTTGGCTGAAGAGTCTGAGCAATTAAAGGTGCGCAGCGAAATACAACTGATACTAAAACAATCACAGAAAATACAAAAAACCTTTGCCGACATGTTGTTTTTATATTTTGATGGCATCGTCACTGAATATTATGAATCCCTAAACGGAGCCACTGTTGCCGCCGACAGTTTAGAATCCCAGCTTAAAAGCTTACCTACAGATCCTGAGGCTGCGTTACAAATCAAACAGATATTGTCGACACTCAGCGAGTATCGAGAATATATGGATAGTGCGGTCACTTATTATCAGAAAGGTAAGATGAATTTAGGTCAGTCTGAGATAGGAGATGCCAATATAGAGGCCAAGAAATTAAACGAAGAGCTTCTAGCATTAAATATGCTTTTTCAAAATCGTTTAAATATTGCTGATGCCAGTGTGGTGAATTCATTACAGAAAACCTTAGAGGCAAGCGCTGTTGTCAATCAACTTAGTGTTAATGCAGGAAAACAAATCGAAGAGGCTCAAGTGCTTATTTGGTTGATGATGTTGCTTACCCTGCCGATTACTATTGGCGTAGCTATTGTCATTATCGTGTCAATAACGCGACCACTTCGCCAACTGAAACAGCAGCTGATCTCTATAGAGCAACACAGTGATTTAACAGAAGTATTATCGCTAGAAGGCGCAGATGAAATTAGTGATATGTCTGAGGCGACGCAAAATTTGTTAGCAAAACTGCGCTTAACCTTAGAGGATGTGGGGAATTTGGCCGTTGATTTAGAAACGGCAGCAAACGAGGGACATCAAGCGAGTATCAATACCCTCAAGCAAAGTACTCAACAGCAAATGCAAAGCGAAGGTATTGCCGCTGCGGCAACCCAGTTAGGTGCTAGTTCAGAAGACATATCTCGAACTACAGATGAGGGTTTGGTGCTGGTTGAAAATGTAACTAAGACCGCAGATGAAGGACAAAAAAATGTTCAGGCTACCGCAGATAATATGTATCGCTTAGCTGATCAATTTGACTCTGTTGAATCTACCGTTAGTGAATTAGTAAAACACAGCACAAACATTGGGCAAGTGTTAGACGTAATACGCTCAATCGCTGAACAGACTAATTTGTTGGCTCTGAATGCTGCAATTGAAGCTGCTAGAGCTGGAGAACAAGGAAAAGGCTTTGCAGTAGTTGCTGATGAAGTACGTACCTTAGCGCAGCGAACTAGCGAATCAACCAATGAAATACAAATTATGGTTGAAGCATTACAAAAGTATTCAAAAGTAGCGGCTACTTCAATCACTGCAAATAGAGAGCAGGTAGATCATTCAGTACAACTATCTGATCAAGCCAAAGCGTCACTGACTAAAATTGTTGAAGAGTTGAGTCATTTGACTAAGGCGAATAAAGATATTGCAAACATCACTAGTGAGCAACAGCAAGCTGTATCGGAAGTCGATGAAAACGTGCAAAAAGTGCGATTATTGGCGTTAAATGTTGAAGATCAGGCTAAAGATTCAACTAATGTTAGTTTATCATTAAAAGAAATGGCGTCGAAATTACAACAGCAACTGATGGCTTTTAAACACTAACCACTGGCTGTACAACCACTTGTAGCTGAGTCACAAGGCTCTGCTACAAGTACTGGTGTTAGCAAGCGTCAGCGATCACAGTTATAAAATTACAAAAACGGCTATCAGCTTAAGATTTTAGCAGTGCTTTAAGGTGAGCGACTGCGGTTCTGCCTAGTGCATTGATTGCATATCCCCCCTCTAGCATAGAAATGATTCTCCCCGCAGCGTGCTTATCTGCTAGCTGAACTAATTTTTCAGTGAGCCAATGATAATCTGGGTCGGTGAGAGAGTGCCCAGACATCTGATCGGCGATGTGCCCATCAAAGCCGGCAGAAATAAGTATCAGCTGAGGCGAGAACTGATCGATCACATCAAACCATTCACTGACCGCTATTCGGTAATCTGCGCTGGATATATCTGCCGCTAGTGGCAAATTATAAATATTGCTAGCTTTTACAGCAGTACCGCTAAAAGGGTAGAACGGGTGCTGAAAACTTGAACAAAGTAGTATTTTTGGATCACCTTCAACAATGCTTTGGGTGCCATTTCCATGATGGACATCGAAATCGACAATCACCACTCTCTCAATTGCATATTGTTCAATGGCGTATTTAGCAGCCACTGCAATGTTATTAAAAAAACAGAAGCCCATCGCCTTGTGCTTTTCAGCGTGATGACCTGGTGGTCTAACCGGACAAAACACCGCACGGTGTTGCTTATTCATCACTAAATCAACCGCCATAATACCTGCCCCAGCTGCATATTCTGCTGCTTGTAATGTAGCGGGCATCATTAGTGTATCCGGATCAATCTGGATGCTACCTTCGCTGGGAGCCTGTTGATAAAGCTGTTCAATATACGCTTTGTCATGAGCGGCAGTGAGCTGTTGCAGTGATACTTTATCTGATTGATATTGTGGACAGACAAAGCTTAATCCCGAGCTAATAATTTGATCATTGATGACACTAAGCCTAGCGGGTTGCTCGGGGTGATCTGCTCCCATGTCGTGCGCAATGCACAGTGGGTGTGATACGATAGCAACTGACATTCATTTCTCCTGTCCATAAATCTAGCTTGGGTACGGCATAACCAGCCGATGAGTTAGCTCGCTTCTGGTTAATTTACAGCGCTATTAACAAGGCTTTACTAAGCTAAGTGTTTATTTTTTAGTGCAGTTTCAATTCAAAGTGTACTTCATCTTGATCTTGGCGAACAATACAGAAATTGAATGCTAAGAAAATATTTTGCATCGGTTTATTATCGCGACGTGTATAGGCGAGTACAGCATCTATATCGCGCTGCTCGGCAATGTTAATTAACCATTGCAGTAGCGTCCTGGCCATCCCTTTGCCCTGTTGTTCTTCGCGCACCACAAACGCCACTTCAACCTGTCGATTCGGCTTAGATTCGGTTGGTGGAATTAAGTAGTAGCGCCCAACCGCATGTATGGTCTCTTGCGGCCCATTTTTACTGGTAATACACAGTGCAATATCTTTACTTTGATCAACCGCTACCAAACTTGAAGATGTCTCTCGTGACATCCGAGTAGGCCGATAGTTATAGCGCATTAATAACGTTTCTTTTTTGTGCGAGTAAAAGAACTCTTGTATATGGCGCTCATCAGAAGGAGCCAAAGGACGCAATACATAAGACTGATTAGCTAAGCAGAGCTTTTTAACCGATACTTTACCTAGTTCAGGGATAGGTTTAGGGGATTGTAATTGGTAGTGGGGAACGCGCATGTGTTTGCGGACTTGGCTGAGCAGTTCGTCTCTAAATTTTGGATGGGCAACTTTGATCAATTCCAGTGCCCTCTCGCGGATACTTTTTCCTCTCAGCGTCGCTATACCATATTCAGTCACCACGTAATGCACATCGCCGCGCGACGTAACCACTCCACTACCTTCAGTGATAAATGCAGTGATCTTAGAGACAGTACCATTTTTAGCCGTGGAAGGCAGCGCAATAATAGGTTTGCCACCTTTGCTCATCGAGGCACCGCGAATAAAATCAACTTGACCACCGATGCCACTGTAAAACTGATAGCCTATTGAATCGGAAACAACTTGGCCGGTTAAATCAACCTCTATAGCACTATTTATCGAGACCATGTTGTCATTTTTAGCGATATTAACCGGTGAGTTAACGTACTCACTAGGATGAAACTCTATATGAGAATTGTGATCGACAAAGTCATATAATTTTTTGCTACCCATACAGAAACTGGTGATTATTTTTCCTTGATGGAAACTTTTTTTACGATTATTAACCACCCCGGATCTCACCAAATCGATTAAACTATCACTGAACATCTCCGTGTGAACACCTAGATCTTTATGGTCCTGCAAATAACAGAGCACCGCATCTGGTATCTTTCCTATACCAAGCTGTAAAGTGTCGCCATCTTCAATGAGCAGTGAGACGTACTGGCCAATTTGTTCGGTTACTGGGTCTAGCTTAGCAGGGAATAGCTCGCTTATCGGTGCTGATATTTCAGTGCTAAAGTCGATTTCATCTATATGAATAAAAGCTTGGCCGTTAGTGACGGGCATTTGTGGATTGATTTGTGCGACCACAATTTTTGCCGATTTCGCCGCGGCGCTAACGATGTCTACTGATACCCCAAACGAGCAATAGCCGTAATCATCCGGTGGGCTGACCATAATCAGAGCCACATCTAAGGCCAGTATCTGATCCTGAAACAGTGAGGGAATCTCGGAAAGAAAGCAGGGTGTGTAATCAGCGTAACCTGCGGCCACTTCATCCCTGACACCAGGTCCGAGAAACAGCGAGTTAATTTTAAACAGATCTCGGTACTCAGGTTGCGCCCAAATCGGAGTTTCTAAAGTGAGGATATGTACCAATTCAATATCGGCTAGGTTTTCTGCGCTATCAATTAACTGGCGCATTAAGGCGTGGGGAGCCGCCGCATTTGAGCCTATAAACATGCGATTCCCCGAGACTAAGATTTTTTGCCAATCTAACTCTTGCACTACACTGTTCACTGTGACTTTCCTCTACTTCCGTCAGGGTTGTCCGATAATAATCAGTTTAGTATCGCATGCTTCAATATTTAAGTAATTGATGTATATCCATGTCAATACAATAAAAAAAGTATTAGAGACCTCTGCATAACGTTGCGAGCGAAGGTGATACGAAGGTTATACAAGGCAAAAACCGGCGAAATAGCGGAGTCAGTGTGCCCCTCACTTTGGGTACAGTGTGTCCTTCTTTATGGGTCTTACAGGTGTGAATTAGCATGTTGAGCCGTTTTTTAACGCCGTATCACCGAGCGCAGTTATCATGCCCTCTGGGTAAGTTATGCAGAGGCTACTTAGCGTACAACAATGACAAAATAGCCAACCGACATTTGTTGCAAATAAAAGACTGAGCTACAATCAGCCACAGAGAGACCTCGGCATAACGTTGCGTGTGCAGTCGTTATGCGAAGTCTCCCAGAGAACTGCAGCACCACACTCCATTATTATCGACCGGTTAAGAGGCCACTATGTCCAACATCAACATCCGTACAGCATCGATAGACGACGCATCCACTATTCTGCACTTCATCACTGAACTAGCTATTTATGAAAAAGCAGAGGAGCAAGTGCTAGCCACTGTTGCAACCATCGAAACTAGTATCTTTACCAAAGAATCCAATGTACATGCACTGATTTGCGAATTAAATGGTGAGCCAATTGGAATGGCTATTTATTTCTATAACTACTCCACTTGGCTGGCAAAAAATGGTCTCTATTTGGAAGATTTATACGTCACCGAAAAACACCGCGGCATAGGTGCAGGGAAGAAAATTCTGCAACGTCTAGCCTCGATAGCGATCTCCAACAACTGCGGAAGGTTTGAATGGAGTTGTCTAGATTGGAACACTCCCTCTAGAGACTTCTATACCTCGATTGGAGCGGTCGCTCAATTAGAGTGGGTTGGCTATCGTATGAGCGGCGAACAATTGCGAAATTTTGCAGCCACTGTAAATAAATAGAAAGATAAACAGTAGCCAAGCCTGCATTTACATCTAGGAAAACTCTAAATAAATCCCATATCTTCCCTGTGCGGCAGGGGTGTGTGCGACTTATTTAGAGGCTCCTTAAATTAGAGAGAGTCTCTATACCTGGTTAAATATCGTCACAACACATTTATAACGTTCAACGACTCCGCGGCTAGCTCAACGTAATTTGTATTGATGCGGCTATTTGATTAGATCTATAAACCAATAATAATTAGCCCATTTATAGCCCCGTAAAAAGCGACCCACAATGGGGTTATCAGAACAAAGATCCCCTTATGTTCTTTCAAAATAATTGTTCTTCAACAGTTTGCGCGCATCGATCCAGATCAGCAGATCAGCGTTGCCGAATCGGCTCAGGCTAAACTTATTTATGCATAGATCCAATCTAAGTCATTCTTTAAATTAATAAAACTTAATATAAATTATCAGTAACTGAGTAGCTTACTATGCCGCTACTGTTTATTAAAACAGCCAATGTTTTAGCATTGGATAGGGTTGTATTAAATTTTTTTGATTCTTTAACATTTAAAAATTTGTTATATACAAACTGCATACAATGTAGTATTTTTACTGTCGACATGATTTTGCAGTGCTTATTGCTACTTTTAATTTTAGCTAAATAACATGCAAGGTCAGAAATTGATCGATTTAAAAATAATAACTATTAAGTCTCGCTGCAAAATAGCGTTTTATTCGAATCTTGTACCGATTCGAGATGAGCACCACTAATAATGGGTATTCGATTGTGCGCAATAATACCTGATTTAATGGCCAGCTCAGATCAGTGTGTACTCGCAATAAACGGCTGTTTATGACTAGAGACTAATTAATTTATAAGGGAACGAATGATGAAATTACCAGCGTTTACTAAGGCCGCAATTCTTGCAACTAGCCTTTGTACTATTATAGCTTCGCAGTCTGTTAGTGCTGCTGAAATTACTTGGAAAATGCCTGCTGCGATATCTGAAGGATCATTTTTTTATAACAACTTTATGCAACGTTTTGCCGACAATGTCGCTGTGACAACTGGCGGCAAACTAGAAATTAAACCTTTTGGTGCTGGTGTAGTAGTTCCAGCCTTTAAAGTGTACGAAGCCGTGCAAGATGGCATCGTAGAAGCGGGCCATTCAACTCCTTCCTACTTAGTCAATCAAGATCCTACTAATGCCATTTTTGCTAGTTTCCCAGGCGGCATGTCAGGTATAGCAACGCTACATTGGTTATACAAAGGTGGCGGAGAAAAAATGCTCCAGGATTTCCGTCTTAAAGAAATGGGACTGCATTCTATTGTAGTTGGTGTCGGCACATCAGAAATATTAGCCCACTCAAACAAAGAAATTCGTACTACCGCTGATTTCAAAGGTCTGAAGTATCGCACTTCAGGTGCTTGGGCATCTGTGGTTAAAGATGTATTTGGTGGTGTACCGACAGTCGTTCCCGGTGGCGAAATTTATACTTTATTACAACGTAAAGGCGTGGACGCTATTGAGTGGTCAACCCCTGGCGCTAACTTAAGTGAAGGCTTTCATGAAGTAGCTCCTTATATCATCATGCCCGGTGTTCATCAGCCTTCTTTTGTTTGGGAAGTTGTTGTTAAAGAAGAAACTTGGCAGGCACTGCCTGATGCTTTGAAAAAACAAATTGAAGCAGCTGCCAAGCTGACTACTTTTGAAAGTTTTGCTGAATTTGGCGATGCCGATATAAAAGCAATGGCACTGTATAAGAACAGCAAAGTGGAAATTATCCAGCTAGAGGACAAGGTCGTTGAAGAACTGCGTACTGCAGGACGCGATTGGGCGAAGGCTAAAGCGGCTGAAAAGACTGCTGCTGGGGATCCTAGAATGCAGAAAATTCTTGACTCTTACCTAGCTTACCAAAAAAATTGGGCCGATAACTCTGGCTACTTAGTTCGTGACGGTAAATAACCGCCCTAAGCTTGATTGAATTTATTGCTTAGAAACCTCTGCATAACGTTGCGAGCGCAGTAGTTATGCAGAGGTCTCGCTTAATCGGTAAGTTTAATCGGTAAATGCGCAGAGCCTCCAAGGGAGTCTTAAACTTAGACACTCTGCCTTTTATTGAGTGCTTTTATACACGAAACCTAAGTCGATTTTTTTGTGATGAAAGTACTTAATAACCGCAGCGTCAGCCATTCAACAATGGCAGTCAGCGCTGAATTACTCTCCCAAAAAGTTTACAAAATGTAAGCACTTTTATTATCAACAAAAAGCTTGGTAAAGCGTACGGTTTAGCCGAATAGAGATCAGATATTACTGAATAAATATATAATATCGCCTCTATTTCTAGTATCAACTTACCTTTTACCAAGCTCTTTAAAGGAGTGTTAGATGTGTTTCTAACCGCCATTGATCGTATCTCTGATCTATCTGCCTGGGTTGCCAAAGGCATGTTATTAGCCTTAATCGGCGCCATGATTTGGGAAGTTGCAGCTAGATATATATTTGATAGCCCAACACTATGGGCCTTCGATATTTCCTATATGCTAAATGGAACTATCTTCCTGTTAGGTGCAGGCTTTACCTTAAAAGCCGATGCCCACGTAAGAATCGATTTTTTATCTAGTGCACTACCACTAAAAGCTCAACAGTGGCTGAATGCCTTCTTTTACCTCTGTATTTTGCTTCCTGTATTCAGCGCTTTTGCCTACATTGCCAGTAAAAAAGCACTGCAGGCATTCACCACCTTAGAAGTGGAGAGCGTCAGCCCTTGGGCGCCTTTTGTCTGGCCTTTTTATTCAGTCATTGCGATTGGCCTCTGGGTGCTTGCACTACAGTTTATCGCGGATGGTATTCGCTATTTGCAACAACAAAAAATTCCCGGTGATCACAATGGTGAAATGGTTACTGATGAGGAGTCTCTATGATCGACCTAATCCCAATATTAATGTTCCCTGCACTGTTTTTACTTATTTTTGCAGGCTTACCGGTGGCCTTTTCACTGATTATCGTGGCTGTAGTTGCCGCGCTAATGGTGTTCGGCGACTTAGCCTTTTTACAGTTGTACGGTGCCATCTTATCGACTAGCTCAAATTTCATCCTTGCGGCCATCCCCCTGTTTGTTTTTATGGGTGCTGTATTAGAGCGCACTGGGATAGCGCTGCGACTATTTCAAAGTCTGCAACTTTGGGTAGGCGGCTGGCCCGGCGGTTTAGCTATAGCCACCATCTTAATGTGTGCCACCTTTGCCGCTGCCTCAGGCGTGGTCGGAGCGGTAGAAATTGTGGTCGGCTTAATGGCGATACCCGCCATGCAAAAGTACAAGTACAACGGCGGCTTAATCGCAGGTACTATCTGTGCCGGCGGCTCTCTTGGGACCATCATTCCCCCCTCTATCGTGGTGGTGGTTTACGCTTCGATTGCCCAGTTATCTATCGGCCAGCTCTTTGCCGCAACGATGTTTCCAGGGTTGTTGATGGTGGTCTTTTTTATCTTATATATCGTCTGTAGAGCGCTGCTTAAACCTAGTGATGCACCGAGAGTCAAAAGTGCAGAAATCGATATGCCACTCGCTGATAAACTCATCATCACGGCGAAGGCGATGCTACCTCCACTGGCGTTAATATTTGCCGTGCTAGGTTCTTTGTTAGCAGGTGCTGCATCCCCAACTGAAGCGGCCTCCGTGGGGGCGTTGGGTGCGTTACTACTGGCTGCTATGTTTAAAGAGTTAAGCTACAAAAATTTAAAAGCAGCACTAGAAGTTACCATTCGAGTGACGGCAATGATTATGCTAATCATAGTTGGCGGCACTATGTTTACCAGCTTGTTTGCCGTTTCCGGTGGCGGTGAGCTAGTGCGTGATTTAGTGAGTCATTTTGGTTTTGAGAAAACTGGCTTGATCATTTTCTTTCTAGCGATAGTGTTTGTGGCGGGTTTTGTATTAGATTGGATCTCCATCATTTTGATCTGCATTCCTATCTTTACCCCTTTTATAAAAGCGGCCGGTATTGATCCTATTTGGTTCGCAATTATGGTGATGGTGGTTATTCAAACCTCCTACTTAACCCCACCTATGGCGCCTTCGATTTTTTACTTGCGATCTATAGCGCCCAAAAGCTTAACCTACAAACACATGTATTGGGGCGTGCTTCCCTTCGTCTTAATGCAATTACTGGTTCTGCTGGTGGTCGCGGTTTGGCCGGCAACAGCAACTTACCTACCTAGTATATTAGTTGGGTTGTAACTGATACTAGAGCTGGCTGTTACCTATTTCAAACAGCCAGCTCTAGAACTATATCTACTTAAAATTCAGACCAGAGCTCCGATTTAAGATGACTGGTTCAACAGTTGATTTCTTTGCCTCTTTAATCGAAAAATTTTATAGCCACCCCACACCATCAACACCACCCCAAAAATAAACATCCCATCCACAGTTGTGCTGTCATTGAGAAAGGCTAGAAAGGCATCACCATCTGTATAAAATCTGGCGTAAACAGCAAGTAAAAAAATTGCTGTACCTGGCATATCTGCCAATCTTGCCACTAAAATCTTTTTGTCGATTGCTTGAATTGCCTGCTCTGTACTCACTTTAATCCACCCGTAAAATTAAAAGACCGCTGATTTTACCTTTAGCCGACACAGATAGCGAGACTCTGCTTTAGCAACAGCCAATGAGTAGGCACTCATTGGTTATACTAATAGTAGTTAAGCACCAGATAGCAACAGTGCAGCAAGCAGACTCAGCCCAAACACACCCTGAATAAATCAATATATTTAAGATCAGCTATTGTCTAAACTTATCTGAAAAACGCGATATATAGCTGCTATACCGCGCGTCTGATTGCTTGAGACCTCTGCATAACTACTGCGCTCAGTAAGGCGGCGTTAAAAACCGGCTCAATATGCTCATTTACACCTGTAATGCCCATAAAGAGGGGCACACTGTACCCAAAGTGAGGGGCATACTAACTCCGCTATCTTGCCGATTTTTGCCTTGTCTTACCTTCGCTCGCAACATTATGCAAAGGTCTCTACTTATTTTACAGCATGGCGATTAGTTCAGGGTTCGCCTCTGGCAAGGTCGTATGATTACTGTAGTTAGATAAGGTTTTAATAGTGACCACCACAATCAATTCAAAATACTGTTGTTTAGTGAAGCCTGCGGCGATAAATTCAGCTATTTCAGTCGAGTCCACCCAGCCGCGATTTTTTACCAGCGATCTTGTCAGCTTGGCAATGGCTTGGTCTTGAGGATCAATGATAGCTTCCTCGGTATTGAGTGCATCTAAACTCTGCTGATTTGCGCCTGATTTCTTACCTATAGCACGGTGCGCTACGGTACAAAAATCACAGTTGTTTTCCACACTGCTCGCCAGCAGCGCAACTTGCAGTTGCGCTGCGCTAAAAGAACTTTCACTGAGTAATTCGTTTAGTTGCAGATAAGCTTTTATCGCGATAGGGGCCTCTGCCATGTAAGCAAATAAATTGGGAATGAAGCCATAGCCTTTTTGTATGCCCTGTAATAGTTCTTTGCGTTCTCCCTCGGTGTTTTCAGGGGTGTGAAATGTAAAGTGTTGCATGTCTATCTCCATCGTCATGATTAGTTAGACTGTACTTTACTAGACTGTATGCGTACGATGAATGCTTTATAATGTGCTTAACAGGCTCTATCGTTCATAATAAAGGAATTTCATTCGATGCCAGCGCTTACCGACTTATTAAATGTTTTGAAGATGCAAGTGGAAATCTATCACAATGCTAAAGTTTGTGGCCAGTGGATATTGAAAGAGCATGAGCTGGGAGCTACCTGTTTTCATATTGTTACCCAAGGTCGTTGCGCTATTAATATACCCGAGCATTTTGTAGGGACTTTAGACAGCGGAGATTTAGTCATTTTCCCCCGAGAATTGGCACATACCATGACAGCCATTGATAGCGATGGATCCACGCAAGTTCATTTAGACTATAAGATCGCAGCCACCCTTCAAGGTACTGGCATGCTGTGTGGTAAAGTGCTTTTTCAACACCCTGCAATCAATCAATTACTGAGCGCTTTACCAGCGGTCTTTATTATTCAACGGGCGCAGAGTGCCCAATGGTTAGAGCCGTTACTAAGCCTAATTCTAGATCAAAGTTATCAACCTAACGTCGCTTCAAGTATCTTGCTTAATCGGCTTTGCGAAATATTATTCATCTATGGCTTGGAACAGCATATAGCTCAGATAAAGACCGGCGATAGCCCCAGTTTTATCGCACTGTATAGCCATCCCAAGCTATCTAAAGCAGTGGCGGCAATTCATTCAAACCCCGCCAAAAGTTGGAGTTTGGCTGAGCTGGCACAATGCACTCATCAATCCAGAACCTCTTTTTGCAACAGCTTCAAAAAAGTCAGCAGTTGGAGTGCTATCGAGTATCTAAGCTGGTGGCGAATGCAATTAGCTTGGGATGCACTGCTGTCAGGTCAACCGGTGGCTACCGTGGCAGAGCAAGTAGGCTATCAATCTGAATCGGCTTTTTCGCGGGTGTTTAAAAAACAGTTTTCAGTCAGCGCCGGTAAAGTACGGCGTGCACCATTACTCTATCAATCCTCTGGCTTCGCAGCATCGAATAGCGTGTAGTCGCTACGGGTAGCTGGTTTTTAAGGTTAACTTTAAAGGAGTACTTTAAACAATAAAGCCCGATTTAAACGTGGATTAAAATTCGAAGTGGATCACTACATAAGCTGTTAGAGCAGCCCGGTGTTCGCCCATTAAATTCCAATGTAGAACTAATATCTTACGCTCTGTATTCACTTTGAAGGCACTGATTCAGGATATAGGTTATTTATCATCGTGTAATCTATATATAGAAACCTCTTCAGTTTTTTAGTTTGATCAGCCTAGCTGATTTTTTGTGTGCTTGAAAGACTAACAGCCAGTAATTAAACCCTCAGAGGTATCACAACGCTATCAGTTGATAGGCTGATGAATAACATAGATATTAAATTATAATTGAAAACTAAACAGGGCTAGACTGCACCTGTATTATCATTGATAATAGCTGAATTATTATAATAAAGTGGCTGTATTAAGCTGCATTTAAATAACAAGTTTACTTCTGAAATTACTTTTTTGTGACTGCGAGATCTCTGCATTAATCTTGCGAGCGGGCGAAGGAAGGCAAGACAAAAACCAGCGAGATAGCGGAGTTAGTATGCCCTTCTTACTGGTATAAATGAGCATGTTGAGCAGGTTTTTAACGCCGTATTACCGAGCGCAGTTATCATACCCTCTGGGTAAGTTATGTAGAGGTCTTACTGCGGCAGTGCCACCTGCGGGCCCCTGTTGGTTTAGTAGTCATCTCGTCAAAATGGCCCTAGTAATAAAATCGGCATGAATCTATACAAATCCAAGTTTATAGCACTCTCCGTGCCGCTGTGCGCATTTCATCACAATGAATAAGATGGTTTAAATTATTTTGTATACATCAAGACAGCTCTGGAAATCAATGAAATACCCGGATGCAAAGACTTTACTCGCCTATCAAATGCGAGGATCTATCTGCATAGTACTGCTAATCATCACAGGCTTTTTTGGTCATTCGGTACACAACCTCAACAGTGATCATGAAGAGAATTTAGTTAACCTAGAGAAAGAGACTTACCAGCGACAAAAATCTCGTATCAAGAGCGAAATCGCCGCGGCAAAGAGCTATATATCCTATATGAGCGACAGTGCCGAGCGAGAGCTTAAAAGGCAAGCTAAGGCCAAGGTTGAACAGGCAATAGCTATTGCAGGTGCCATCTATTTACAGCAGCGAGACCATTTAAGCGAATCAGAGTTGAAATCATTAATTAAAGAGACGTTGCTCTCCGTGCGTTTCTTTGCCGGTCGGGGCTACTATTTCATCACACAATTCCATGCCGACGGCAGCTATAGCAGCGTTTTAAATGCCGTAGCCGATATCGAGAGCGAGCTTTATCTATCAGCCCCAGCCAAGCTAGCAGGGAAGAGGGTGCTGCAATCGATACGAAACCCGGACGGAGCAGGGTTTGCTGAATACCAGTGGCCCAGTCTTGAAGACACTAGTATTTATCGTGATAAAATCACCTATAGTCAGTTATTTACTCCCTATGGATGGGTGATTGGTAGCGGTGATTATATCGACAGTTTTGCCAGTGATCTTCGCCAGAGCGCGCTACAGAGATTTGCCGATATTAAAATTGGCCAAGCTGGCTACATTTCTGTTATCGATAGGTCCGGGAAAATATTACTCAACCCTACATTTGCCAACAAATTTGGCAGCAGTGATTATCCTGAAGTACTGGGTGAAAAAAATCTGGCCAAATTATTGCGATTTTCCGAGGAGGGTGGGGGGGCGATCAATTATGACTGGGAAAAGTTAACCGGGGCCAAAGTCTCTGCTAAATTAGCACTGGTAGAATACGTTAAAAGTTATCGTTGGATCATTTTAGCGGGAACTTATGATCCTGTATTAGATGAGCAATTTGTTACTAAAACAAAACTAGTGCACGCCAAAGCTGAGCAGCAGTTAGGACTGTTGATTATAACTTTAGTATTTTCGCTGTTGGGAGCAGTGGCGCTGATTTTTTTATTTGGCCGCTTCTATAAAAGAGCATTTGGTCGTTACCAACTTAACATCGAGAGCCAAAAACAACATTTGCAGGACAATGCAAAGCAGTTAAGTATCGCCGCACGATTTTTTGAATCCTCTGCAGAGGGGATTGTAGTGACAGACCCAGAGCAGAAAATAATTGCGGTTAATCCCGCCTGTTGTGCAATGACTGGCTATAGCGAAATAGAGATACTAGGCAATTCTCCGGTACTTTTCTCTTCGGGACAGGAGAGCGATAGATTCTATCAACAGATGTGGCAAGCGATAAATAAAATAGGTAAGTGGCAGGGAGAAATGTGTAATAAGCGTAAAAATGGAGAACTATATCCGCAGTGGATCTCTATAGCGTCCTGTTGTGATAATCAAGGCAAGGTGTTGAACTATATAGCTATTTTTAGTGATACAACCCAGAATAAAGTAGTGGAAAGAGAGTTGCGGAATCTAGCTCAATACGACCAACTTACGGATCTTGCCAACCGCAGGCTGCTCACTGAGCGAGTTGAACAGGCAATTAATTACTGTGATAGTGAGAAAAACCAGCAATTGGCACTATTGTTTATCGATCTTGACCGATTTAAGAACATTAACGATTCACTGGGACATGCTGTCGGTGACAAGGTGCTGCAGATAACGGCTCAGCGCCTGCTTAAAACCTTTCGTAGTAGTGATACTGTATGTCGGTTAGGTGGTGATGAGTTTATTGTTTTAGTCAATGACTTAGAAGCGAAGGAGGCTGCCGAACAATTTGCTAACCAAGTATTAAAAGAATTGGCTAATCCACTGCATATCGAAGAGTTAGACTTAGTAGTAACAACGAGTATCGGCATTGCCCTCTATCCAGATAACGGTAGAGATTTTGGTACTTTGATGAAAAATGCAGATGCAGCTCTCTATCACGCTAAAAGTAAAGGGCGTAATAATTTTCAATTTTTCACTGAGGATATGAATGCTCGCGCTCTCTATAAACTCAGCATTGAACGCGGCTTACGCAGCGCCCTTAAACACAGCGAATTCGAACTTCACTACCAAGCTCAGTACGACTTAGCAACGGGAATAATCTGTGGTTGTGAGGCGTTATTACGCTGGAATAGTCCCGATCGAGGCTTAGTGCCGCCCGACGAATTTATCAGTATAGCGGAAGAGACAGGAATTATTATCCCAATTGGTCGCTGGGTATTAGAGGAAGCTTGTAGACAGGCGATATGCTGGCAGCAGCGGGGGCTAATTGCCATCCCAATAGCTGTCAACGTTTCCAGTGCACAGTTTAATCAAGAGTTGGTCCCCAGTATTCTCGACATATTAGAGAATACTGGCCTAGACCCGAAGTGGTTGGTAATTGAAGTGACGGAAAGTGCACTGATGTATGACCCGGAATTTACCCGTACAGCTCTACTGGAATTACAGGACGCAGGCATTGAAATTGCCTTAGATGATTTTGGCACCGGCTATTCGAGTTTGGCTTATTTAAAAAGCTTTCCAATCAATAAACTGAAAATAGATCGTACTTTTATCAAAGGTTTACCTGAAGATAAGGATGATATTGCGCTGACCCGATCTATTATAGACATTGCCCGTAATTTGAATATGCTGACCGTAGCCGAAGGGGTAGAAACAGAGCAGCAGCGGCTATTCTTAAGCGAGCTTGGCTGCTGCCAAATGCAGGGGTTTTTAAAAGCGAGACCACTGGTAAAGTCAGACTTTGAAGCCCAGATTTTACAGCAGTGCTAGTTTGATGGCTCTCTTGGGTTAGGTCTAGATTGCAGCAATTTGGTTGAATGTTGGATTTATATATTGTCACTAAGAGGGCTTACGGCATTTGCTAGTAGTAAAATATAGCGCTTACTGCGGTGCTTTTTTGTGATACTCGTTTATCATTAGGCCATAAATATGGTGACTGACTATTTTACCGTGTAAATTCTCTGAGTTTCTTATGCTACCTTCTAACTTAAACCCAAGTCTCTCACATACCTGTTGACTAGCTAGGTTTTCAGAGGCCGTTCTAATCTCAATTTTTTGCATCGCTAAAGTTGTAAAAGCATAATCGATCAAGCAGCGACAAGATTTCGTGACTATTCCTCGGCCCTGGTACTCAGCTGAGATCCAATAGCCAATGATTACTTTTTTAAGCTGATCATCCATTACATTGTATGTTATTACCCCAACCAACTGGCCGTCATATTTAATACCACAGGCCAGCTCGGTATTTTCAGCA
This sequence comes from Oceanospirillales bacterium, assembly GCA_029027825.1. Classification (GTDB taxonomy): domain Bacteria; phylum Pseudomonadota; class Gammaproteobacteria; order Pseudomonadales; family Balneatricaceae; genus Rs1. The sequence goes on from CP093399.1 coordinate 164,262, forward strand.
AGCCCCATCAGACAAGCTTTAATAAATTCTTTAGTGTCATCTGCGCTTTTTGTTGCAGGGGGCCAGACCATCCACTGTTGTAAATAGCTGCGATTTTGATCTATTAAATTAAACAGTTCCTCTGCATCGCGGTGCGTCACGAGGTGCAAACTTACTTTATCTTCTCCTACTTTACTGAACATTTGATGCTCCCCTTAGAAATCAACACTCTCGTAAGCTGTGGATCGACACTTGTTCCTCTAGAAAACAGTCCCCCTTAAATCACTCGCGCTTATGAGCAGTAGCGCTGCCAGCGTAGCAGTTTTCTACTGATTTATATTAGGGGAGTTGTATAGATTTAATGCTTTCGCGCAGTACTGTTTCATACTTTGAAAAGTCTTCTTTAGTGGAGTTGAAGTTGAAAATCAGCATTTTCTTACCGTAGCTAGTGATCAGCATAATATTGTAAATATCGGTATCAATTGCATTTGAGGTCATCTCCAAAAACAGCCACTTTTTACCTGATAGCTCAATAATCTCCCGCTTTTTCCATTCAATTCCCGGAATGACTCGATCAAAGGTTTTCTTGAAATGATTCATCACGGCAGATAAAGGTACCGTCGATATGTTGTTAGGTTTGAGGTCGTAGGCAATGGTAGTGGATGCTGATTTATTACCTACCACCCATTTAGGCGCATTTTTTTGTGGCCACTTAAGGTCAATAATTTCTTGCGCTACCGGCTGAAACTCATCCGGAGCAGCAAACGAAATACCACTGTCAGAGATACTAATTGCTTGCGCCATAGATGCGAGCGAAAATGTCAGCATCATCAAGCCTAATAAAAATTTCATTGCGGATTCCTACAGAGTGAACACAGCGGTATTGTGGCTATGTATAAAAAGTTCGAACACCTTATTTAGACAAATCTGACAGTCTCAAATATTACTTACCCAAATTCATTATAACACCCTCTACAGAGGGGAGTTCTATCTATAAAGACTATGCCAAAATATATACTGAGACCTCTGCATAACTTACCCAGAGGGTATGATAACTGCGCTCGGTAATACGGCGTTAAAAACCGGCTCGATATGCTCATTTACACCAGTAATACCCATAAACAGGGGCACACTGTACCCAAAGTGAGGGGCATACTAATTCCGCTATCACGCCGGTTTTTGCCTTGTATTACCTTCTCTCGTAACGTTATGCAGAGGTCTCATACTAATATTTAGTTGGTCGGAAAAAGATCGGTCACGTCTTTCAGCTCCCTAAAAGCTCTATGACTCAGAAGTTGCAGAGCTTTAGAAAAATACAGTTGAGTTGAAATGCCGACAAACCTTAAAGGGTGCACTGAACACCCTTATAAGCGATGCGTTTGGCAAAATCTATATTATTCCTTTGCTGCAGCCCAATGCTTACACTTAGTTGTCTTGCCAATGCCTGGGTTGAAAGAGTTAGTCGGATCTAATTGTCGGTAAAAAGACTTTAACGCATCTTTGGCAAAATACTCGTGACCAACATTGTGCTCGGCGGGGTATTCGGCGCCTCTCGCATCAAAAGTTGCCAAAATTTTATTCTTCAGCGCTTTGGCATCGACGCCTTTTTTGAGAATATAATTTTGGTGCATCACGTGGCAGAATAAATGCCCGTAGTAAATTTTAACCGCAATCAGATCGTCAATCTCCGGCGGCAGCGTTTCAAACCACTCTTTCTCGTTGCGCGGAAAGGCCACATCAATAGTCATTAACGCCCCTAGCTCTTTAGCGTGCATGACCTGGTAGCGGCCAATCGCACCGCCAGCAACAAAGCGGTGCAAGATTGCTTTGTCTCCTTCCTCCGGTGTGCATTCGAAGTAGTTACCCTCATTCTTGGCAAAGAAATCTGCTAGATAAGCGCGGCCCTCGTCAACCCCGTCACCACTCATTTCAACGATCCAGTGATGTTGATACAAGTCTCGGTATTCATCCATTCTTTTCGGTAAATGGTTGGGCCATAAATAGCTTAAATACTGCATCCCAATATCAGAAATTTTGCTAGGTAAGAATTTAAAGTTAGCAGCAATGCGATCGACATAACGTTTTATGGCGAACATTTTAGGGATGTATTTCGAGCCGAGTTTATCGATCACCAAAAAAGTGTCTTTACCGTATTTTTTGGCTGCATCGTAACAGTCGCGGTGTAGGTACTCACCGGAGACCGGTAAGTTTTTAAAGCTGCCAAGCATGTCGCGGCGGATCTTTGCCAGTACTTGGGCATCATTGGTACCAATGTAAAATACTTGCTGTCTTTTAGGTATTGGGTAAGTGTCTAAACGTACCGCAAATACCGCCAGCTTACCGGCGCTGCCAGAGGCTTCATAGAGACGGCGACCATCGTTATTGAATCGTGACGGGGTGTCTGCATCTATGTCTCTAACTCGCTGGTGATATTCTTGATCAGAAGCGTGCCCAGTAGGCGTGCCTACTTCTTTAGCCGTGTAATTTTGCTGTTGTAAATTAGTTAAAATTTGTTCTGGTGTGTCACCTAGTTCAATACCTAAGTTATTGATCAGTGACAGTTTTCCCTGGTCATCAATGTGTGCATAGATAGCCAGCTCAGTGTAGGCTGGCCCCCGCTGCACTAGTGCACCACCAGAATTATTACAAATACCGCCGACAATCGAGGCGCCGATACAGGAAGAGCCTATCACTGAATGTGGCTCGCGTCCGTGCGGCTTTAATAGATCTTCTAAGCCAAACAAGGTGCTGCCAGCCAGCCCGACAATTTGCTCAGCGTTGTTGATCAATTGTATATCGCTGATTCGCATCGTTGAGATGATAACGATTGGCCGGTCATAATCGTTACCATCGGGAGTAGATCCGCCGGTCAACCCAGTGTTTGCTGCCTGCATGATGACAGCGACATCGGCGGCCACGCAAGCTTCAAGTAACTGCCAAATTTGATACAAAGTAGCAGGTCTGACCACTGCTAATGCCGCACCGGAGCCAAAGCGAAAGCCCTTGCAAAAAGGTTGCATTTTTGTGGTGTCGGTCAAGGTAAACTTTGCGCCGACGACGGCCTGCAAGGCTTGAATAAGGGAGCTGTTTTCAGAGTTGCCAGTCATTTAAAATCTCAATTAAATCAGTGAATAGTGAATATAGACCAGTGAATTAGGTCAGTAAATAAAGATCAGTTACCAGTGCGCGCCAGTATACCCCAATGCTTGACTGGAATGAATATCACGCTCCTTAGCGAGCCATATTCAAGGCTCTTAATAGCTGCTGAATAAGCTAAAACAGGGTGCAGCCCTTGAATTAATTACACTTTGATTATCGTTAATAAAAACTGATTTGTTTTAAAATAGACAATATTAAAGTTGGCAGTCAAAAATTGCTCGCCACTTAAGCAGGCATTACATAAGTCGCTACCAGCTAGCGTAGGTCTAGGGGAGAGGATTTGCATTGTGAATTCACTTTCTTTAAGCTTCGTTCACTTGGAGTTCAATTCATCATATAAGGGAATATAGAATGTTAAATATAATCACCCCCATTGTAATCTGTGGCTGGATAATTATATCGGCGAGCAGCTGGGCTGGTACACAAAATATTTTACATTATAAAATCTATGGTATGCAGCCTGGGGAAATAGAATACAGCGTATCCTTGGCCTCTAAAGCTAAGCATAATGGTATTCAAGATAAACTCTTATTGAATTGCAATAATTTAGGTAGTCCATCATTGATGTGGATAAATGAGACTTCACCGGCACGGACTATTTATTTAAATGGCAGCCCTTCAAGCCTGGTAACCAAACCAGGTCTCGCCACTTTAAACAGTGACTCATTTGAATACTGGGCAGGTGAAGCCGAATCAAAAACCATCAGCATGCAGCAATCACAAGTTAGTAGCGAAGTGCTGCAAATATTTATCCAGGACATAGCTAGTGCAGACCGCTTATACATGAGATTAAAAGCAGCTAATTCACCAGCGAGAACCGAGTTTAAAGTAGAAAAATTGCAACAACATACCGCTGATATCCTACAGTGTTTAGAGGATATCAGTGGGTAGAGAAGGGTAGATATTCGCGAGAGTAAGCGCCGCGTAATGACTAACTACTGCCAAGTTTCCCACAGGGGGTATGCAGTATAAATGAAATGCTGAGGTCTCATGCTATTACACCGACTGCGGCGCCTGTTCTTTGCCATGCACTGCAACTTGACTATCGATATATTCAATAGCTAGTTCGTCCAGACAGCTATTTGATAGATAATTAGCGCCTTTGGCGTGGCGAATAATCAGCCCTAATTCGGTTTTTTCTAGCGCTGTAATACTCTGCCATTCAATGGTCTTATTAACATAGTCCGAGCTGTTATTAATGCCAATTTCATTGACTAGCATTGTGACTTTACTCTTATAGGATTTACCAAACATCTGCCGCCACAACCACCAAGTTTTACGGTAGTGAGTACTAAATACTTCTAATATGCCAAGTGTTATCACAAAAAAAGCTATATATTCGCTGGCTAGGTTAAAGACTAGCAGGCAAGTGCCAAACAGCAGTGAGATAATCGCCCGTTTATAATCCATAATAGAGATGTCTACCGCGACAGACTGCTCAAAGCACTCAGTTAAATGCGCCTTGCTGAGAGTAAAAGTTGTGCTGTAGGAATAGCCTTCTAACATTTCGAGCTCCACGATTAATGCAACGCAGTATTTTATACAAGAGTAACGACGAGCGACACTCATTTTTACTCTGAGACCTCTGCATAACTACTGCGCTCGGTAATACGGCGTTAAAAACCGGCTCAATATGCTCATTTACATCAGTAAAATCCGCTATCTCGCCGGTTTTTGCCTTGTCGTACCTTCGCTCGCAACGTTATGCAGAGGTCTCGCAATAATAGTAATTAATACCACCACCATTGAGAACCAGAAAGACTGAGAGCTTCCCGGTAAAAATACTTCGTAGAACGCGACTGTTATGAGTGTCAGTATGAATAGACTGCTTGGCCTCTGAACAGACAGCCGTTAAGCGTTAAAACCACAACTTCGATTAATTTTTACCTGCAGTGCCTATAGTATGTAAAATCAGTCAATGCTAAAAATACAGAATGCACAAATTAGAGGCAAGGTACGGTAGGTGCATCTCCATTGTTAAATGAGGGTGTAACCGCAGGATCGGTTAAACTTCTGACATAATCGCGAGATATTTCATCCAATCTACCACTTTGACTCATGCTGGCTAGTTCTGCATTGATCAAAGGGACTATGGCTGAATTCTTTTTATTGAGGAAGTGATGTAAAGGTATTTCAATCACTGGCGGATCTAAGGGTATGATGCTATCCACGCCTAATTTCCTTAACTCAGCTAAGCCGTTTAAATAGGGTGCGACGACAATATCCGAGCGTCCTAATAACAACATTTTAAAAGCTGCTTCGTAGCTACTTACTTTTTGCACATAAGGTAATCCTTGCACCCCTTTCTCAACGAATAAGACTGCGTATTTAACAATGATATTATAGGGGGCTAGACTTTGAAAACCATCGGGTTCAAAGGCGGTTTTCTTGATAGTAAAAGCTATCCCTTTTAGCAAGGAAACAGGGGTGTCTATTGGGATTAAATTAGGGTACTTTTTTTTAGCTGCTAATATTCTGGCGGTTTCTCCATCGTACTCTCCAGAGTTAGATAATTTAAGAGATCTAGTGGTGGGAAAGGCATGAAATACAACATCTATGCCGATATTTTTATAGGCCTCTAATAAAATGCACATCGAAACGTTTTGTGCCTCGGATTTATGTAACATGGCAAACTTTAAGGACTTGGCATTTATAAACACTGACATAAGTAACAAAGTGATTAAAATTAAATAGCGCATTGTAGCTTCTCCTGTTTATTTTTTTAAACTTTAATCCGTGGCTTCATAGTAGATGCAGAGCATAAATGTTGGTTTTACAGCACAGTTTAAAGCTGCGCTACAACTTTGGAATCCTCTGAATAAGTCTATCCTACGGAACGTACAAATAAATTCGTACTCTGTGCGTATGATTTGTTCAAAACTTCTTTAAATTTTGTGTGTTGTTTCAAATTGCATAAGGATCAGTAGCTTATGACGGGTTTCTGCATGAGGGTCGCTTGTTCAGATTAAATATAGTAAACAAATAGCTAATATCAATGTTCGGCTTAAAATAAACTTGTTTTAACTTAACACAGCAGTAGTTATGCAGAGGTCTCAAGGTAATTCAATGATGGTATTTACACTGGTGTGATTAAACCATTGTGTTTTTCTAACCGTTGTAGGATCAAGAGCTTATGCTCTGCATCCACTTTTAAGTCCAAGATTCAGGTTGTTTATAGGACCCTTAGCTGTAGTAGGTCGTTTGAGAATAGGTTTGATCACAGCATTTTTAGATTCATTAAATCGGCAAAGTTACCAAATTCGATTGAAACCAAAAAAATTAATTGTCGACATAGCGCTGTCTAACGACAATTGAGCCAGCTATTTGTGAAAAATAGCAAGATGAGTCATGCACAGGGAAGGCTTAGCCTGCACAATAGGGAGGCTTAATAAACCATCGCAGGATTCAATTAGTATGAAAACCTCTCATAGAGCCCTTAACTACCAACAGATGATGGCTAAAGTATTTAGCTATATAGATCAGCATTTGGATGAAGGATTAACTTTGCAGACGTTAAGTGATGTTGCGGGTTTTTCTAAGTATCATTTTCATCGCCAGTTTTCTGCATTTACCGGCGTTAGCTTATTTAATTATTTACAATTATTTCGCTTTTATCGAGCTTCTTACCAACTGGTATTTGATCGTGAAGAGAGCATTTTCAACATCGCATTTGACGCTGGATTCTCTAATTCTGAATCTTTTAGTCGCGCGTTCAAAAAATCCTTTTCACAAACGCCGAAAGACTTTAGAAAGCAGCCGCTCTGGAAGCCTTGGCATCAAAAGTATCAATATAAAACAGCGAGTGTTGAACAGACAATGAAAGTTGAAATTATCGATTTTACAGAGACAAAAATAGCAGTATATGAGCACCATGGTGCGGTTGAGGGATTAAATTATTCAATTCAAAAGTTTATTGAATGGCGAAAGGAAAGCCAGTTATCTCCGATTAACACTAGTGCTACTTTTGGGCTTGCATACAGTGATCCTAGTACTACTCCTGAAGCTGAATTTAGATTTGATATTTGTGGTGAAGTGCTTAAAGATGTCCCTGATAACTCTCATAAGGTTATCAACAAGCTGATCCCCGCTGGCCGCTGTGCACAAATCATTCACTGTGGGCCGCACTGGCAAATGGATGCCAAAATTTGCTATCTATACGGTCCTTGGCTGCGGGATATAAAGCAGAATTCAGAATCACTGAAATTACGTGATTTTCCGTGTTTTTTTAAATACTTAAATTTTTTTCCAGAAGTGCCGGAACATCAGTTGATCACTGAAATATATCTACCATTACAGTAATGCCGAACTGCGTTAACGTTTTTCGTCAAACAACTTGGGTGCCTAATGATAACTTGCGCTGTGCGCTCCTTTTTCGACTGCATCTAAAGGTCAGGGGGGAAATATAGCAGTGCAGCTAACTATGGTTAATTTAGGAATGTTTTAATGGTGTTAAGTCTTTAAATGATAGAAATAAAGGAACCAATTTCACCAACTGACGTCTTATCATTGCTAACGTAATGTTGTCCCTCTTTGACAACTTTAAAATGGCTGAGTTGTTTAGTGTGCAACTCGGCTAATTTTTTAGATAGGTTATTTTCTCCTTCCCTTTGTGCTGTAATAAAAAAACAACTTTCCCCTGATCAAATCTGCCCTTCTAAAGTCTCTTGTTGAGTGACTGGGATCGCTAGCTTAGCTTAATACTTCTGTGAACTTTATGCGCAATATCATCATAATAGACTAAAAAGCCTTTAATTCCATAAGCTGTTCATCAACACAAGTGCTGGTTATTGTGTTCTAAATAATGAAAAAAAAGGAGAAATAAATGTCAATTAAACGTCGTACTCTACTTGCTGCAGCTATTACAGGTTGCTTGCTTTCTAGTTTTTCTTTCACTGTATCTGCAACAGAAGCTAAACTTGATAAAATTCACTTTTTGATTCCTGGTGGTGCTGGTGGTGGTTGGGATGGTACTGCTCGCGGTACTGGTGAAGCATTAACTAAAGCAGGCTTGGTGAAAGAAGCTTCTTTCCAAAACATGTCAGGTGGCGGTGGTGGTAAAGCAATTGCATACATCATTGAAACTGCAAAGAATGCTCAAGATATTTTGATGGTAAGCTCTACACCAATCATTGTTCGCTCTATTACTAAAGTATTCCCACAAAGCTTCCGCGATTTAACACCTGTTGCCGGAGTTATTGCAGACTATGGCGCGTTAGTTGTTAAGCACGACAGCCCACTGCAAGATTGGAGTCAAGCTTTGGCTCTTTTCAAAGAAAATCCAAAGAAGCTAAAATTTGCTGGCGGATCTGCTCGTGGATCACTTGATCATTTGGTCGCTGCATCTATTATCAAAGCAGAGGGATTAGATCCACGTACTCTTAAATATATTCCCTATGATGCTGGTGGAAAGGCGATGGCCGGCTTGTTATCTGGTGAAGCTAAAATTCTATCTACTGGCTTAGGCGAAGCATTAGCTCTAGCAAAAGGTGGTCAGGTACGTATTTTAGGAATAACAGCACCTGAGCGTGTTGGCGATGCACCTGATGTTAAAACAATGACAGAAATGGGTAATAACACAGTTTTCGCTAACTGGCGTGGATTCTTTGCAGCACCTGGTGTTTCAAAGGAAAAAGTTGCTAAGTGGAATGAAACATTAGAAGCGATGTATAAGACTCCTGAGTGGGAAAACGTTCGCAGCCGTAATGGTTGGGTTAACGTATACAAGAATTCAGAAGAGTTCTACGCATTCTTAGAAGATCAAGAAAAGCAAATTGGTTCATTGATGAAAGAGCTTGGTTTTCTTAAATAATTAGACCTTTAGCAATACTGAGGTTTTAGAGTTTATTGGAAATAGGTTATTTAAATATTAACAATAATTTTAACATCTTAGCTTGTGTTCTTGAGGGGGCTTGTTCCCTCTCAAGATTTTAGTGATGCTCAGGAGGCTCTCAATAAGTCCCGATTTAAATTAAATTTTTCATCGAGACTTAGTCAGATCTTTCATAAACTTGAATCAGTGCACTTAGTGTAGTACTGAGTCGTAGCTGTAGAATTCATAGAGGTTCGAAAAATCACGGTTTAGCCTGCGCTCAAACAATGCTTTTAAGTCCCCTAAACTCTACGCTTAACACTCATCATTCACTTAACAATCATAGATTCAGGATAAAAATAGAGGAAGATTAGCTATTAAGCTAATCCAAAATGTATATGACAATAGCAAAAGACCGTATTGGTGGTTTGATTTTCTTAGCGCTTTCAATTGGCTATGGTTTTTCCATCACTTTGATTCCAATGTATCCCGGTGATGAATACGAGGTGTTTACCGCAAAAACTTTGCCTACCGCTCTAGCATTTTTAGGTAGTGTTTTGTCCTTGGCGCTTCTGTTTTTATCTAGGGGCGAAACAAAAACCTCACTACCTGATTTAGATTGGGCAATCGCAGTAAAATTAATGGCCCTAATGGCCGTTTATGGCGTTATCTTAGAAACGTTAGGCTTTTTAGTTGCCACTACTTTATTTTTATTAGCGGGCTATTGGATTTTGGGAGAGCGTCGCAAAATTCTGCTGTTCTTCTGCTCTTTTCCCTTGGTATTGTGTTTTTGGTTTGGCTTAACTCAGTTGTTAGAGATTTATCTAGCTCCGGGCGTATTGTTACAGTGGATGGGAGTGTAAGACGATGTGGGAAGGTATTTATATAGGTGTAACTACTGCTGTTATGCCGTTTAATTTATTAATGATGTTTGTCGGCTGCTTTGCCGGTACGTTTATTGGTATGTTACCAGGTCTAGGGCCTGTCTCTGCAGTAGCACTAATTATCCCTATAACTTATGGTTTAGATCCTTCATCGGGAATTATTTTGATGGCGGGTGTCTATTACGGCGCGGTGTTCGGCGCATCTACATCTTCTATTTTAATCAATGCACCGGGCTGCGCCTCTACAGTTGTGACTGCTTTTGATGGTTACCCTCTCGCACAACAAGGTCATGCAGGTAAGGCTTTGGCGCTCGCTGCATACTCTTCCTTTGTCGGGGGAACTATCGGCGCTATCTTCCTAGTATTTTTTGCTCCGATGTTGGCTAAAGTTTCTTTGAGTTTTCAATCCAGTGATTATTTTGCACTAATGGTGTTAGGTTTGACTGCCGTAGCGGCTTTTGCCGGTAAAGGTAATATACTCAAAGCATTGATTATGTGCGTGCTTGGCTTGATGCTATCGACAGTAGGTTCCGATCGATCAAATGGAGTAGAACGCTTCACTTTTGGTTCGATTGAATTTATCGATGGTTTGAGCTTTCTGTTACTGGCCATGGCTACCTTTGCACTGGCTGAAGTTGTGATGTCAGTGATGGATCGCAGTATTAATGCCGAGGGTAGTAAAACTAGTAATGTCGCTTCTTTAGGGAGTATGAAACTCAGTAGAAGTGAAATTAAAGAAGTTGCTCCTACTATGGTGCGTTCATCAGTATTAGGTTTTATTGTTGGAGTATTACCGGGTGCAGGGGCAACCATCGCATCCTTCCTCGCCTATGGTGTTGAACGAAATTTTGCCAGTAAAGAAGATAAGGCGATGTTTGGCAAAGGCTCATTAAAAGGCTTGGCAGCCCCTGAATCAGCAAATAACGCTGCATCTACCGGATCCTTTGTTCCGCTTTTAACTTTGGGTATCCCAGGTTCAGGTACTACAGCTGTGATGCTTGGTGCGCTGATTGCTTATGGAATCCAACCTGGCCCGCAGTTGTTTGTAGATCATCCAGATGTCTTTTGGTCAGTTATTGTTTCAATGTACTTAGGTAATATCGTCTTACTGATACTAAATTTACCTTTAATCCCATATATTGCAAAATTGCTGGAGATACCAAGAACAATCTTAATTCCGTTGATTTTGTTTTTCTCTCTTACCGGGGTATATCTGGTCTCTTTTAATGCCTTCGATATACAAGTGATGATCATTATCTGTATTGCGGCAATTGGCTTAAAGCTTTTAGATATTCCGCTAGCGCCGATGTTACTTGGTTTTATTTTAGGCGGTATGCTGGAAGACAATTTACGTCGTGCACTATTGATTCACGATGACAGTATGAGCTTCTTATGGGAGCGGCCGCTAACTGCAGCAATTATGGCATTGGCAATGTTGGCATTATTTGGTCAGCCGATACTTAATCTAATTAGATCAAAACTAGGGCAAAAGAAAGGTCAGGAAGTGTTTGACGGGGAATAAAATCTAAGCACTCTTCAGTTTTAAAGATCAACTTTTTATCCCTTGCTTGAATCGCTGGCTAGCCAGCGATTCAAGCAAGGGTTTTTTTACGCTATTTTTTTGTCCGTACCGATTTAATTAAAGCTTTGCTCTTTTAGATTGATTTTGCTAGCTTCAAACAATCGTATGGAAAATATTGAGGGCTAGAGTGGCTGCTTAATTTTTCAGCTTAAAATACAAGGAGTGTTCCAGTGATCCGTAAAAACAACCTTTTCGGCGGCTTTCTCACTAAGCCTCAAACCGATATTAATCAACGGTCTAAAAGTAATTATAATCTGCTGTATAGTACTTTTTTGATCGCGACTCTCTCTGCTACACAAGCTGCTGCCACGACCGTTTTTATCAATGAATTACACTACGATAACGCGGCAAGGGATGTAGGTGAGGCTATTGAAATTGCAGCTCCGGCAGGTACAGATCTGAATAATTGGTCAGTCGTGTTATATAACGGTCGCAATGGAGTTGATTATCAAACTCTGCGTTTAAATGGATTGATGGTAGCAGATCAATGCGCTGGCTATGGAACAGTGGCGGTACCTGGTATTGTTCAAAATGGTCTGCAAAATGGCGCTCCTGACGGGATTGCTTTAGTTAATGGTCAGCAAGTTGTACAGTTTCTCAGCTACGAAGGTGTCATGACAGCGACTGCAGGCCCAGCTAAAGGGCTGCAAAGTATTGATATTGGGCAGCGAGAAACGGGTGCATCTGTGATCGGTGAGTCTTTACAATTAAAGGGTACCGGGACTGTCGCTGCAGATTTTACTTGGAGCAAATCTACCCTGGCTAGTCTCGGGCACTGTAATCTCAATCAGAAATTTTCTGGACTCGGTTTAGCGCCGCAAGTGAAAAGTATTTCTCCAAATAATAATGCTACAGGTGTAGCCATCGATGCCGGTATCAAGGTGCGTTTTAGTGCACCCGTTAATTTGGCAGAAAATTGGTATTCGCTCAGTTGTCAACAAGCGGGTATCTTGGATCCCTCATTATCAGGTGGGCCCACTCTGTATACTTTGCATCCTCGAGATCCTTTTCAGCCGAGTGATACGTGTCAGTTGCGTATCAACGCCAATCAAGTCACTGGCAAGGGGGCTAGCGCCAAGCAGTTGTCAGCAGATTTTAAAGTTAGCTTTACCATTGAAAATAAAAGTGTTGTTACCGCCTGCAGTGCTGATGCCACGTTAATTAGCCATATTCAAGGCTCTGGTGCTGAGGCTGCGGTAGATTTTCTAGGTACTAATCGAACTGTAAAAGCGGTGCTAGTCGCTGATTTTCAAGGCGCTGGCCTAAAAGGTTTCTATCTTCAAGAAGAAGATGAGGATCAAGATGGTAATGCTTTAACTTCTGAGGGTATATTTGTTTATCAAGGCGTTAAAGTAAAACATTTAACAGTCGGAGATGTTGTGGCAGTGACAGGTACTGTTACTGAATTTAACGGTTTTACCCAAATCAATAATGTCACAGAGATAGAGCGTTGTGCTCAGGGGCGCAGTGTCACCTCCGCGGTGCTAAGTCTGCCTTTTCCCGCCGCTGAAAATTCAGTGGACTACCTAGAGCGGTTTGCTGCGATGCAGGTGAGGTTGCAGCAGCCACTGACAATCACAGAAAGTTACAATTATGGTCGATTCGGGCAAATATTACTGTCCAATGGCCGTTTGTGGCAACCCACTCAATTAGCGCTGCCGGGAGCTTCTGCTCAGCTGGTCGCTGAACAGAATAGCTTAAATAAAATTTTGCTTGACGATAATGATAGTCAAAAACATCCTTACCCTATCACGAATCCTGATCAGAGCATTGCGCTGACTGCCGCACAGACAATGCGATTAGGTAATCAATTAAACAATGATGGCTTGGCGGTACTTAACTTTAGCTATGGTCGCTACCAATTACAGCCAATCAATGAGTTTTCTATAATAAAGAGTAATCCCAGAACTGATAAGCTAAATCTATCTGCTGAGGGGAGTCTTAAAATTGCCTCATTTAACGTCTTGAATTATTTTACTAGCTTAGATCGAGGGCGCACTAAAAACACTTGTGGCCCCAGTGCCAATCAAGGTTGTCGTGGGGCTGATTCAGCAGCTGAGTTTGAACGACAGCGTGCTAAAATTATTCAAGCGCTGTTAAATATCGACGCTGATATAGTAGGTTTGATTGAAATAGAAAATAACCCATACAGGTCTTTGGCAGACCTTGTCGAAGGGTTAAATACTGTACTTGGCGAGGTACAATATAATTACTTAGATACTGGTGTTATCGGCACTGATGTAATTAAAGTGGGCTTTATTTACAAAGTAGCAAAAATCCAGGCAGTGGGTGACTTTGCAATCTTGAATCAAAGCGTAGCTGGAGGGTTTAACGATGCCAAGAATCGCCCTTCGCTGATCCAGACTTTTTTAGAAGTCACTTCAAATGAGAAACTTACGCTGGCAGTTAATCATTTTAAATCTAAGGGATCTAGTTGTGATGATGTGCAGGATCCCGATGCACATGACGGGCAAGGAAATTGTAACGGTACTCGTACTCAAGCTGCCAAAGCCTTAGTGAGCTATTTAGCAACCGATCCTACTCGCAGTGGTGATCCGGATTTCTTAATCATTGGTGACTTGAACGCCTATGCAAAAGAAGATCCGATAGCGGCCATAAAGACAGCAGGGTATAAAGATTTACTAGCTACCGCAGTGCCAAATAATCACTACTCTTACGTGTTCAAAGGTGTGTTTGGCTATTTAGATCACGCTTTGGCAAGTGCCAGTTTGGCGCGACAAGTGACAGATATTGGCGTGCTGCATATTAACGCAGATGAGCCGCGAGTGACCGATTATAATGTAGAAAACAAAACCGATAGGCAAGTATCGCTGATGTTTACGCGCGACGCTTTTAGGTCATCTGATCATGATCCAGTGGTGATTGAATTAACCTTAGAATAAGCGGCACTAGCGCTGGATAGTGACAAAAGTTCTGTCACTATCTAAACGGCAGAAGATGGTTAGAATCTAGGGCCGCTTGAAAAATAAAAGCAAAAATAGGAATGATCAGCTGTTGGCTGATTAAGGTGGTTCCGGTCGTTGCAAGTGCTCTCGATATATTTTGCAGGACGATCACTGATAGCTGCCTTGCAAATGTTGGTGAATTTTACCGACAATATGCGATGGGCAGGCGCAGGCTGCGCGGCTCCGAAAAAATTTACGGTTATCTACAATTCTCTGGCAAGTTCGACAGGTCCCTAGTATATAATATTCGCTTGTAACTAAATTTTAAAGAGCGTACATACTATGGATTTCACGGGCGTTTATAATAATAGCCTAACGGATATAAATCAGTGGCTCTCCCAAGACAGCTCCTCAGTGTTTATTGAATACGCTTGGCTATTATCCGGTATTACAATCGTTTTTTTGTTCAGCTTGTGGAGTATTAACCGGACCATAAGCAAGTCCATCCTACATACATTGGCTCAGCAGCTAAAAGCAGCAGCGGACCAAGAGGAAAATTTAATAAGCGGTTTTTTACAAGCACTACAGTTGGAATCCAAAATTAATTTTTCCCGCTACCAGCATGATATAGGCTCGTTATTAGAAAATATCACTGAAAATGACGCCCTGTACCTTCGCTGTTCAATTGATAGCGAGAGTGCCCTCATCTATCGGTCCAATACCCACTTATTAGCGAAACTTAAAAATTCAGCGCTACGTTTGCAAGTAGTCAAAGCACACACACTTTTTCATAGCCTGCAGATCGTTTTACAAGATCATCAAAAGCAATACCATCAATTTTTGGAATTAGACAATCAAGCGCAAGTATCAGATAAACCGATAGAGTTAAATCGTGCTCAGCAAGAGTTTAATCGGCTGCAGTTACAAGCTAAGCAATTGCAAAAAGATCACTTACTGATGACGACGCAAATGCAGCAAATGATAAATATGTTACGTGCTTACCGAGTTTCTCAAAAATGACGATCTCACTGATGCAGGACATAAGTCATAGCAGCACTGTAGATATGCAAGCTAACCCACAGTGAAAACTTAAAAGTGAACTGGATTTTTAAATCGGAACTATTTGTGGCATTAAACTACCAGTACGGCCAAAAAATAGATGCTCTTATCGACGTGCTGATGGTTAGCTAAGATACGAATCGTTAAGCCTCGGGCGGCTAAATCTTTATTGATGGTACTGTTAAACAATAGAGAGCGAAATTTTTTATAGCTAGGCGGTTCTTTGAGTTTTAAAAAAGAGAGTGTGAATGAATACAGCTCGGGTAGAGTGAACTGCCATTGTCGATTGACGACTGCTGAGCTAGAGTGCTTTCGCAACTGTTGAATCAGCTTTTGATCATTTTTTGAAAAAAGCACAAAAAGCTCAGTGATCTGGTCTGCATTTAACATCAAACAGCAGCAGAATCGGTGGATTGAGGACTGCACTTAACTAAAAATATTGATTTTACAGAGCTAATAGCAAACATTACCTTAAACTATGCTCGCTGCTAAACGGTTAAAATTCGATTGTAAAATCAATATTTAGCTTCCCTTATTCTACTTTTCATTCACTGATGTATAGTTGATTAAACTGAATGAGTAAAAAATCTTTTTAGACTAAAGCCGGACAGTGCGCCCATCATGATAAATAAGATCAACATGCCGACAGCAGTCATCAGATAAAACTCGCTGGTCAATTCTAACAGGTGCTGGATAGCTACAGGATCAGAGTTAGCAAACCCAGGCTCGCTAGCTAAAGGTGCGCCGATAAGATGTGGCAAAGCGATGACAAGGACGCCTGCAAGCTTAAATTTGTTCGCTGTATAATAGAGAATCGCAATACCTACCGCACTGGAAATAGCGCAAAAGAGCCACCAAATTTGACGGTGTTCAAGCTCTGCAGCATTGGTGCCAGGGACTTCTGGGTGTAATCCGAGCAGTGCTGGAGCGATAAAGATGCAAAACATAGCCACTATCCCCCAAGCAACCCCACGCACGGCATTCAATTTAGGCTTGACTGATTTTTGATTGTGCAGAGCCATCAAAGAAATCATAATCAGTGCGAGGGCGAAGGCGATCGTAATATTTGCAGCTAAGGTGGAAATGATGCGAGGCATACCATCTTCTGGTGACCATGCCTCACCATGTGCGTGACCTGTGGTTACTGCTGCATGATGATGAGCGACCGTCGGTTCTGTTACTTCATAGGCTTCAGCTGCATAGATGATCGGATTGATTTGTAGTTGTTGGAAAAGCCCGTAGCTCAGGCCTGAAATGATACCGACCATCAAAGCCGATAATATTAGATTGCGCAAAGTCATTGTTTTGTTCCATGGAAAAAATTGAATTGATCATGAATGCTTGAAATTTAGACGTCTCAAAGCCACTCAATATAGGAGCTGTTGAGTGAATGTTGTCCACGGTAAGTTTGCTGTAGAACTTAAATTAATAGCAGGCCGCGGTAGATAGCTAAATTTTAATGGCAGGGAAACGCAAAGGCGTGACGGGCATCATGAGCGGCATTGTGTACAAGTTCCATAGGAGCGAAGCCAACAAATAGAACTAATGCAACGCCTATTCCAAGGGCGACAAGGATTTGCTTAGTATTTGAAACAGCAAAGCTTGCTGTTTGACTAGGGGTAGATGATTGAACATTTTGCATGATTTTCTCCAGTACACATCCCCGTGTACAGACAGTAGTTAGGTTAAAATTTGCTATTTTACAAAATACAGGCTGTGGCTGGTTCCGGGCTCGTGTTCTAAATACCTAATGTAATGTTTGACCTTATTACTAGGTGAACCATACCGTTGCGGGGGCAGCGAAGGCAACATCGAAAAATCGATAGTCTCACTTCCCATTTAACCTTTTAGTACCTTTCAGCATACTGAAATCGATTAAAAACTAAACTGAATTTGAGATTGTTTAGTAAAGGATATTGCTGACTAACTCCTTTGGCACCACAGCCTATAGATTAGCAGAACTGTCAGTGTAGGTGAATGAGAAAAATGATAAATAATACCCTTTGTCTCACTAAGATCATTCACTGTCGGTTTCGTTTCACCTGAATACGTGCCTTAGGAGTGGATGCAGAGCTTATGTTAAACTTTTGCATTGCATTGCGGAATTCAGGACAAAGCTAGCCAGCAACCGACCAAAATTATTAAAGTCCCAGAAATACGATTTAATAATTTAACATTGTGCTTGTTCATCAGCAGATGACGGAGTGCTTTCCCGCCAGATGCATACAGCATCATCGAACAGAACTCCAATAGTAAAATGATAGCAATCATTACACTCAACTGTGGTGCTAATGGTTGATCGGCGATTAAGAAAGAGGGTAATAAGGTGACAAAAAAAGCCCAAGCTTTGGGGTTGGCGATGGCGGTGACAAAGCCATTGAGCGCCAGCTGTGATCCGGCTTTTTTCGGTGTGGAGCCAGTTCCATCATCGAGTACTAGTTTACCTCTCGAACGGCACATTTGATAACCTAGCCACACTAAATAGGCGCCTCCGAGTAATTTTAAAACGATAAATGCCTCAGGGAGTTTTAGCAGCAGTGCAGCGACTCCTAATGCTGCTGCGCAGGCGACCAGGGCAACGCCTAGTAATTCCCCGCACATCATAAACATCGCTTTTTTTATCCCGACTGACATCCCCAAAGTAAGCGCTAATAACATGCACATACCAGGAGTGATAGAGACGAAAAAGAAAGTAGGTACAAAAAGGTAAATCAAAGTTAATGACATAAAGTTACTTCTAGGGCGATGAAATTTAGCTTAAGGAGCTTAACTGAACAGACTTGAGCTCAGTAGTTTAGTCTATTTACGGTCAGCTTCTTAGGACTAGTCTCGCTTGATTTAATGAGTGTTTACAGAGGATTCATAGCTAATAGTTGTTCGAAGCTAGGAAATTCTTGTTTATCTTCACGTTGCAGCCAATTGTATTCAGGGTACTTGGCTTGACCTTCAATAATATGTAAGGTGTAAGCATGTCGGGTTTTCTCTGATCTATTGGCTTTTGAAAAGTGCGGAAATCGACCATCAAACATGATTAAAGTACCGGCCTTTACTGGTAGAGGTACAAAGTCTTGCTGTTGATATTGATTGTCAGCAAACTGTTGAAACTCTACACCTATACCATTTTTTTTACGCTTCATGATTTTTTCAAGTGGGGCTTTCTGGCCACCAGGCATACCCCATAAACAGCCATTTTCGAGTGTAGCATCTTCTAGTGCGAACCAAAAACCAACCACGCTCATCGGTTCGGTATAGAGGAAGGTAGAATCTTGGTGAATATCGACAACCCCTCCGATACGGGGCTGTTTAAAAATATACATGCTCTGTAGTAATCGAGGATCTTTAAATCCTATTTGTCGACAAATATTTTGGATCTTCTGGTCAGTGCTGAAATGTCGAAAAGTAGCATCGTATTGGTGCATAGCATGACCGAGTTTATTAATGGCGAGGTCTTTATCGACGGTGATGTCGCCTTTCTCGTCAATGGCTTCCTCTTCGAAAAAACAGCGAATCTTGTCTCCCGAGCTTAAAAAATAATCATCGGCATTACGCTGTTGTTCACGGGTGCTGAAAATTGAGATATCGGCGGCTGAAAATTGATTGACGATTTGCTTCGCTCTCTGTCGTAACAGCTGGCACTGGGCTAAATCTTTAAAATTTTCAATCACACAATAACCGTGATTATGATAACTATTTAGCTGATCATCATTTAACATATTAATACCCAATACAAGTTTGATAACACGACAGATTAGAGTAGTAATAAGGTAATAGTAACCTTGAGTCAAATAGTTATTTGATTAATCAATATTTTCAGTTAGCTGTGTACTGAAACAGTAGTTTTATGGTTTTGCAGTTGATATTCATCTATAAGAGACCTCTGCATAACGTTGCGCGTGAAGGTAAAACAAGGCAAAAACCGGCGAGATAGCGGAGTTAGTATGCCCCTCACTTTGGGTTCAGTGTGCGCTTCTTTATAGGTGTTACTGGTGTAAAAGGGCATATTGAACTGGTTTTTAACGCCGTATTACCGAGCGCAGTTATCATACACTTTGGGTAAGTTATGCAGAGGTTTTTATAAAATACTTAGTCACTAAATTAAGCTACTGGAGCTGCAAAGTGTGCGAGAATTCACGTTAAATTTATTCCGCTGGTGCCGCTAATATTTTATTCGCTGCAGTTAATGATAGATGACGCTGGATTCAGGCAATAAGTTGGCATAATCAGTTAACCCCTAGCTCCCAGCGAGTGAAAAGGTCCAATATGAGCAGGTTGAACTATTGGAACGTGGTGCTTAATTCGATGATTAATTTAGTTTTGTCTCGAATAGCATCTCCATTTTTCTTAACTACGCTAGAGAGCTGGGTGTTTTGTTGGGATATATTATCGATCTCTTGTAAGCTATGGGTAAATTGATTAGCCACTGTACGCTGCTGTTCAGTGGTTGAGCTTATCGACAAGGTCATACTGCTAACTTGACTCATCAGCTCGGTAATGTTGCTGATGGAATCGCGAGTAAGGCGACTTTCTCTGGAGCAGTCGTCCGCCTGTGATTGACTTATTTTCATCATATTACTGAAGTTGCCTAGTACTTCTTGTAACTGCGTAATTGAACTTTGGATGTTGCTGGCCGCTTGCTGGGTTCGCTTTGACAGGTTCCTAACTTCATCGGCAACCACTGCGAAGCCTCGACCTTGCTCTCCTGCCCTAGCGGCTTCAATAGCGGCGTTAAGAGCAAGTAAGTTGGTTTGCGAGGCAATGCCGTTAATCTCTTCCATCGTTTGATTGATGTGGTTGGCATTTTCTATCATCCCCATCGCTGTGTTCGACGCGCTCCCGACGTTTTCAGCCAAATCTGAAGTTTTTTGTTGGGTGATCTCTATCACCGATGTTGCATTTTGACACTCAGCGTAAACGCTTTCTACCTTGTGGTGGGTCTCAACTGTATTGTGGTTAACGGTGCTAATACTCTCGTTTAATTCATTTAAAGAGAGTAATAAGTTGGTTAAATGCTGTTTTTCGTTCTTCAGCCCCTGTCGTGACTGTTGTGCTGATTCATCTAATGATTCCGATATGTCTGACAACTGGTAGCCAATATCTAGGCCTCTGCCTAGTACGGTAGAGATTCTGGACTGTAATAATTGACTCTGGTATTTGATAATCGCGGTATAGCCTTTGCCGGAAATGATTAGCCGTGTCGGGCTGTCTATTTTGGCGGCCAATTTTTTTGCATAGCGTGGGAAAGTCAGTAGCTCCTCTGAAAAAATGGCAAAGATGCTGGCGATAAAGATGAGTTGGATGATGATGCTTGCTTCGACGCGACTAAAATATAATTGGCAACCAATAGAGATGCTGAAAGACATGAGTGTAAGTAGGTATTTTAATCTGGAGTTAGCATGAAAATCGAAGACTTTTTTTCTTTGGTGTAGACCGGCATACAATGCTTGCGCTGCCTGTTTGTGCTGGCTACATGGTTTTGTTCTAACTGATTGATAACCAATAATTATATTGTTTTCGTAGAGCGGGGTTACATATGCGTCTACCCAGTAGTAGCCTCCTTGTTTGCAGCGGTTTTTGACTAGGCCGCGCCATGCAGAATCGCTTTTCAGTTTACTCCACAAATCAGCGAAAGCGGCTTTTGGCATGTCTTTATGCCGAACAATATTGTGATCTTCGCCTAGGAGTTCCTCCCTCGTAAATCCACTTATTTCACAAAAATAGTCATTAACGTACAAAATTTTACCTTGTAAGTCAGTGATAGAGACTAATTGCTGGTCGCTTGGGAAGTGAATTTCATGAGTTGAAGAATTAGTCATCATATTTTGCCTCCATAGCAATCTGCAGGGCGGTCTTTTGAGTGCTAAAAATATTAACAGTTTTGTAAGTATGTAAGCTAGGAATGTTGGCTTTGTTTATGTTACGTTCATCAAAAATAATAAAAATGCTTAGAGCTAAAAAAGGTCAGTCGCTCAAGTTGGAATAGGTTATTTGAGTGGTTTGTCAGTTTCTTTTGAAAGGTGAAAATAATACTTTAGAGTGGGCTGTTTAAATATGATATAGACAGAATTTATAATGATTGTTAGTTCCAAATTAACTTATGCCTGAATCCGTGACTTCAAAGTGAATACAGAGTGTAAGATATTGGCTCTACAGTGGAATTGAAAAATCTTAGCGGCACCCATAGGCTCAGCGGGTATTTTTCTAACCACTGTAGAATCAAGAGCTTGTGCTATGTTGTGCAGTGAAGTCACTGATTTAGGTTATAAAAATCATAACTGCGATTTAGCTTTCCTTGAGTTTAGCACTAGCTAGATCAATTTCTGGGTTTATGGTGTGCCCCTGAAAGTTTCTACTGAGTATGCCAAGCAATCGGTTGGTCCGTACGGCTTAAACCTGGACCCGCTAAATAAAAGCATCCCTGCATAAAACCCATGGCTTCAGTGGTTCTTTTGCTAATTGCCGTACAGATTAGAGCTTGCGCTCTGTGGCGCTGTCAATTCATTGATTCAAGTTAAAACTAGGGGTAATTAAAAGCTTCTAGATTGTAATTGAATCTACATTCTGTATGATAATGCTAATAATTCCTATTTAGATTAATATAATGAAAATATTCCACTATAACTTGCTTTATTTTGTTTTGATGATGTCTTCTAATCATATTTTTGCTGACAGCCTTAATAAAGCAGAGGATTCGGCTGGAGTAATCGCTGCTCATTCGCAGCAGCAAGCTAAAACTGATGATCCAGTAAGTCGTTTGAATCTAGAGTACAGCGGGCTGCTTGCCGAACTTGATGTTGCTGTCGATTACAACAGTAAGCTACAGAAAAAATTAACGCTGCAAAAAGGTCAATTGTTGAATTTGCAGCAACAGTTAGTATCGCTGCCGAATATAGAGAAGAATATTTACCCTTTGATAAAGCGCATGCAGGGTAGTTTGGAGAGTTTTGTTACTGAAGATTTGCCTTTTAGGGTTGAGCAAAGGCAGCAGAGTTTGCGGCAGTTAGATAAAGATTTAAGTAGTGATAGTCTTTCTTTGAGTCAAAAGTATCATAAATTATTACAGGCATACAAAAAAGAAGCTGAATATGCCCATAAGATGCAAACATACCAAGGTGAGTTGTCTGACAATGGCTCCCAAGTGAACTTTTTAGTATTAGGTAGGGTTGCCTTTTTTTATCAAACATTAGATAGGCGCTATTCGGCAAAATGGTCGGCGGCTTCTTCGAAATGGATAGCCCTGAATCCGAAGTTCAACGATGAGATCAGCAAGGCTATAAATATGGCTAGTGGTGCCAGCGTTGATAAGCTGATTAACTTTCCAATGTTGGGGTTGAAATAATGATTAGCGGTTTGAAGTGTTTTTGTCTTAGCGTTTTTCTGGTGGTCAGCACGCCATTATTGGCACTCGATGAACTGGAACGACTGGTAGAGAAGGTTAAAGATCAGCATGCTCTACTTCTGCAAGAAGATCTTCGTTTAACACAGTTTAAGCGAGCTGGAGATGGTAAGGAAGATGTTATTCGCTTGCTTAAAGCGGAGTTGGAAAGTATTGGGCTAACCCAGTTGCAGTTGTTAGAGCAGTTTGAACTCGCTAATTTACAGATTGAAGATTTAAATAGTCAGTTGATGTCGCAAAGCTCTGAGCTGAATGAATTATTCCCTCTAGTCAAAAAGCAATCCCAAGATTTATCAGTACAGTTTGAATCATCGTTAACTAGTGGTCAATTTGGATTGAGGAAGCAGGAATTGGCTTTTGCTAGCAGTGAGAATATTCCGCAGTTAAGCAATATAGAGATGATGTGGTTTTTGACCTTGCAAGAGATGATTGGCAATGTGGCATTGCAGCGCTATCACACTGAAATTATTGATGTCGATGGAAAGTTAGTCGATCGAAAAGTTTTGCAGGTAGGGGCTTTTTCCGCAATTGATGAAACTGGGCAGTATCTTAAATTTAATAAGAGCGCGGCAAAATTGCAGGTGATTGCAAAACAAAGTTCCGCAATTCAAGAACAGGCAGAAGGATTTTTTGTCTCTACCACCAATCAACTTTTAGTAGACACTCTTCAAGGTAAGCTGTTGTTACAGCAGAGTCAGCTACCTAGTTTCCAGCAGCGTTTGCAGCAGGGGGGATTGGTTGGTTATATAATTTTGGGATTGGGCGGGCTGGGGTTATTGATTGCAATGTGGAGGATTCTCTATATTGCGATTGTTGAAATTCGCTTTAAAAAACAGCTGAAATCCAATGTTTATTTGGCGACTAATCCTCTGGGTAGAGTGTTGCTTGCGGCGCAGAACGTAACGGTGATGGAAAAAGCCGAGTTGTTGATTGACCAGGCCATATTGCAAGAGTTGCATAAGCTTGAGCGAGGTCATAGCCTGATTAAATTATTGGCTGCAGTGGCTCCTCTGTTAGGTTTGTTGGGGACAGTGACGGGTATGATCGAAACTTTTCAAAGTATTAAGCTGCTAGGAGCAAGTGACCCAAAGCTGATGGCTGGGGGGATTTCTCAGGCTTTGATGACAACTGTGATGGGCTTGTGTGTGGCTATTCCGCTGTTGTTTTGTCATAGCTTTGTGAGTGGTAAGGCAAAATACATGTTATTGCTTTTGCAGCAGAGAAGCTTATTGCTGTTAAGTGATTTTTTTGAAGCTGATGCAGATCAGAAAAATATTCCTCAGAGAGTCAATTCCGTCAGCGGCTCGAGCGCACCGCCCGGTCAGTCTAAAATACCGAGTGTGGAAAGTAGTGTTGTGGAAGAGTCTAGCGAAGGAAGGCCAGCACTTGCTTGAGGAATATGTAACTACGCTTTTTAGTCGTATTGGTTTAATAGGCAATATTTATTTGGAAGGTTTGCAGTCTCTTTTTGCTGCGGGTGGAGTTGTGTTGCAAGTGCTTTTTGTAACCGCCCTAGTAATATGCTGGTTATTAAGTGCAAAACTCTGGTTTCGAATATTTGAATACCCTAGGGCATTGTATCAGTGTCAAAGATCTGCAGATCAACGAACTTTTTATATAAAATACTTTGATTTACAGCAGTCGTTACGTCAGTCAATGGGGTTAATACGTACCAGTATTAATGTCTGTCCTTTACTTGGGTTAGTAGGAACTGTAGTTGGTATGATCGAAATTTTTGATGTGATTTCCCTTAGTGGTGTGAGTAATGCCCGAATAATGGCTGCAGGGGTGTCTAGGGCAATTTTGCCGACTATGGCGAGTATGGTGATTGCTATTAGTGCGATGTTTGTATTTGCTTATCTACAGCGCTGGTCAGCGAAGCAGCAAATGCTGTTGAAGAGCCTGTCTGTTTCTTGGAGGCCAAAAAATCATGCGATCTAGGCTAAATTTTGATACTCAGGGGGAAGAGGCTAGCATTGATATGACTCCTATGTTGGATGTTGTGTTCATTATGCTGATATTTTTTATCGTATCTACAACATTTATCCGTGATGAAGGGGTGGATATAAACACTCCTAGTGCGAATCATGGGGTTGAGAAAACGACTCAGGGAGTGATAGTGGCTATCGATAAATCTGGGGCGGTATGGCTTGACCAAAATAGGATATCGATTGATGAATTGCAGGACTCTTTGTCTCTTGCTATCAGTAAAAAAGCGGCTGAATCAGTCTTGATAAAAGCTGACGAAAAGACCGCCACTAAAGATTTGATTGCAGTCATTGATATTTTGAAAATATTAAATGTTAAACAAGTGGCCGTAGCTACTAAGTCGCCATGAGTTTGATCTTTTAACGTAGCGTGTTTGAGGTTGGTTTTCCTTTTGAAAATAAAATATTTGATCTTGCCTCTTCTGACAATACTCATCGTTTCGTTGTTATTTATACTAATGTCTCTGCTTTCAGGGCAGGCCATTGATAAGCGTAAGCCCAATCTAGAACCTTTATTAGCAAAAAGTTTCGATTTGAGTACTATCTCGTTTAATAGTGCTGATTTGAGCATCGAGCCTCAATTAGAGAAAATTAGTGGCTTACCAGAGAAAATGCAGCCACCTAAGGAAGTGATTTTACCGGTAAAAGTGGTCCCGCCGAAAAAATCAATTCAGCCCAGTAGCGCTCCTGAAAAGATAGTAGACGAAGAGTCGGCAGATGGAGCTGATTTGGCTGAGTTGAAATCAGCTAGCGTCGAGGATTTACAGGTTAAAGTTGTCAAGCCAAAAGCCGTAGAAAAAAACAAACCGCTGCTAAAGCCAGTTGAGAAAGCTAAGCCTAAACCGGTGAAAGTTGTAAAGAAAAAAAAGCCTTTAAAGAAGGTAGTGAAGGCTATTAAAAGACACTCCAGTAAAGTTGTGGCCAAGACAAGCGGTAAAAAGAGCAATGTTAATGCTGTTCGCTCTAATGACGGTGCTCTGTCAGATACATCCTCCCAAGTTGTCTCCCATGTAAGAAATTCTAAGCCGGTACAAAGAATTCCACCTGTATATCCAAGGCGTGCTAGAAGAAGAAATATAGAAGGTGAGGTAATCATACATTTCTTGGTGACTAGAAGTGGGGATGTGGATGGAAAAACACTGCGGATTACTCATGCTAAACCTGCTAACGTCTTTAATAAATCAGTGCTAAAAGCGGTTTCTAAATGGAAGTTTTCTCCTGGTAGTATGCCATACACGACCAGTCAGAGATTAGTGTTTAGTCTTAAACGTTAATGTTTTCAAATAACTAGTAAAGCTGTAGTTCTGAATTGGTGCCTGTAATCAGACGCTAAGCGAGATAAATACTAAATAAGTATTGCTGCTAATTTATAAAAATGCTTAAATACAAATCGTTATCATTACCATTAAAATTGGTGGTCGAAAAATGTCATTAATAAACCAAAATTTAACGCAAAGTTCTCTGAAACAAGATAAATTTGTTTCTACTGAGGCATTGATGCAAGGGAAAAATGAGCTAATCATTGTGCATAGTGATCAAAAGTATATTTTGCGTATTACCCGAAATGGAAAGCTTATTCTAACAAAATAAATCTCAGTTTGACGCTGGAGTTTCCAAGCTGCTTGCTATGTCTTGATTACTAAACTCTTCGTCTAAACATCATTTTTAATATCTTTATTCTGCATGAAATAGCCACTTGATCGGCAGCCAGTTAGTGCAAATTTAAGAGTTATCACCAACAGTAATTCAATTAGATTTAACTATCAGGTCGTACTATGAAATCCCCACTTATTATGCTTAGCGGTGCTTTAATCCTAGCAAATTCTTCTCTAATACTCGCCGCTTCTTCAACAGAAGTCGTTAAAAATCCAGATTCCCAGATTAAAGATACAATATTTATATCTGCCAAAGCACCGATCAGTGCTAAAGAATTTTCGGGTTCAGTCAGTGTCGTGACTGCAAAAGAAATAAAAGCTAGTGGAGCCACCACCTTGGCGCAGGCACTTGATGGTGTGCCGGGGGTGTCGATTGGTATTACGGGTAGCAATGGTGGAGAAGAAATAAGAATACGTGGTATGTCTGCTGAATATGGTTTGATTTTGATTGATGGTAAAAGAATTCCGAATGCGGAGCGCAATGTTCCCTTTAACCCCGCTAACCGTAACCGTTGGGTCGCAATAGAAAATATCGAAAGAATTGAAGTGATTCGAGGTGCAGGTTCCAGCTTATATGGAACTGATGCACTTTCAGGGGTCATTAATATCATTACTAAAAAAGCAACTAAAAATTGGCGTAGTAGTGTGACGCTAAATGCACGAGGCTTTAAAAGTTCCGGAGGAGAGGGTACAGGGATAAATATTAGTACCAGTGGCCCACTATCAGAACGAGTAGCAATGAAGTTTTCCGTAGACCATCAAGATGATAACTCACTTGATGACGATTCGGGATTATCGATTAGATCGAAAAGACAGGTGACTAATACTCAGCTGGGCTTAAGTATCGAGATTGATGCGGAATCACAATTAGATCTGGGAGTTATTTATGGAGAAGAGCAAGCTACAGATACTGATGCGCCAAGGCATGGTAGTTCCCTTATTTCTAGTAAAGAGTTAAAACAGATAAAACGGCTTTTTTCTGTTGATTACTCCACAAAAATAGCAGGTTTTAATACCAGATTAAGCCTGTCAAATGCGAATACCACGATTAAACAAGGTAAGGATGATTGGAAGGTAAGTGATGATAATTTTGCCGTGGATTTTGATGGATCTTTAAGTGAAAGCCATTACTTAAGTACTGGCTTTGGCTATAGAAATGAAAAAGCTAATCGATATGACAAAGATTTTTCAAATGCTTTTAAATCGACCACAGGATTTGTTCAAGATGTTATTGATATCAGCGAAAATCATGCTTTAACCTTAGGTTTTTCTTTTGAGAATCATAATAAATATGGGAGTGAATCCAGTCCGAAACTCTATTGGAGTTGGATGGCTAGTCCGCAATGGACAGTAAAAGCAGGCTATTCGGAAGGTAGAATAGCTCCAGCTATTCGTGAGGGTTCATCTGAATATATTATTTCAGCAGGACCTTTCAGAACTTATCAAGGGAATGATGATCTTCGACCAGAAGAAAGCCAGACTTTTGAAGTCAGTGTTGGCTATGAAGCTGAGAGTGTAGCTGCATCAGTTTCGTTATTTAATACAAATATTACTGATTTGATCGCTACTAAAGAAATTAAGACCGGTCCACATGTTTTAGCCCTATATAGCAATATAAACAAAGCTAGGGTTCGTGGTTTAGAAAGTTCAGTGGCGTGGGAAATTAATCAACAATCAAAATTATCTTTTAATTACACTTACTTAAATACAGAAAATCGTAGTGGCTCAAATAGTGGAAATCAATTGACAAGACGACCACAACATGCTGCAAATCTTAAATTTGGTCATTATTTAAGCCAAGCGGATGCCAATATATCCATCTCCCTCAAAGGGGTCAGCTCTCAGTATACGGATGATAAAAACACCAAAAAAATTAGTGGTCACGGCATTGTTAATGTTGGATTTGTTAAGCAGTTAACCAAGCAAATTGACATCTCTGCCACTATTGATAACTTAAATAACAGAAAAGTTATGGATGGATTTGAGTCTATATATGCCGGCAGAGAATACCGTATATCGTTAACTGGCAGATTTTAATAATATTTCTAGCAACTATTTAATATATAACAACTATTTAATATGAAAGAGGGACAGTAAAATGAATAATTTATTAGCACTTTTTAACAACCAAGAAAAAAGCTTGGATGACGCTGCGAATTCGTTGTTTATTAGTCATCAGCAACTTGTAGAAAAAACTCGGCTTGAGAAAGGCCGTCCCTTGCATCGCAGGGATATCGCTCAGAAACTACAAGTACCTGAAGCTGCCCTCATTGATCAACAGTGCGGAGTCAAAAGTATTAGGTTGTTAGCTAATTTTGCAAAAATTATTTATGCCATGCCTAAGTTGGGTTACATAATGACCTTAACTCGCAACGAAAGTGCTGTGCATGAACGAAAAGGTACCTATAGTAATGTTAGTGTGAAAGGTCCTATGGGCTTAGTGATCACTGATGATAGAAAAATTGATTTGAGAATTATTGTCAGTCGTTGGGCGAGTGGTTTTGCTGTTCAGGAACCAATTGGTTCTGGTTTTAGATATAGCTTACAATTTTTTGATCAAGCTGGAGGAGCTATTCAAAAAATATTTCTACAGCTGCCAGATATGAGTTCGTCACAAGAAAAGAATACTGACTCAGCGAGTCAAAGTAGTGATATTGATGGTTATTGCGAGGTGGTTAATGAATTTATCGATGCGGATGCTTCTTCTCATTTATCCTTTAAAGAAATAACTATCGTTGATAAAAGGGTCGACTCTTCGCAAGTTGATAGTGAAGAACTGATAGCACAGTGGCAGGGCATGACTAATGTTCATCAGTTCTTTGGCATGCTTAAAAAACATAAAATTAGCAGGGAGCAAGCTTTTAGTATTGTTGGAGCGCCCTTAGCTCAACAATTTGATCCCTATCTGCTTGAAGGATTGTTGCTAGCAGTTGTAAAGGAACAGCTG
The DNA here is from genome assembly GCA_029027825.1 of Oceanospirillales bacterium. Classification (GTDB taxonomy): domain Bacteria; phylum Pseudomonadota; class Gammaproteobacteria; order Pseudomonadales; family Balneatricaceae; genus Rs1. The sequence goes on from CP093399.1 coordinate 193,623, forward strand.
CCAATAATGTGTTTTGTTGGCAACGCTGGCAATATTCAAATCCATACCGGGGAAATTAAAACCGTAAAAAGAGTGGGGCCATGGCTCAACATTCTAGACCCTGAATTTAATTTACATTTATTAGAAAATAATGTCGCTAATGCGTGGGTGATTAGAAAACCGACGGAAGACGGGGACGTTACTTCAGTAGAACTCTACGATGCAGCTGGTGAAACTATTGCGCAATTCTTTGGTCAGCGCATTGAGGGAAATCCGGAAAATACGCAGTGGCGTGCTTTTGCAGAAGGCCTGGTGGAACAGGAAGTAGTTGCATGAAATTGTTCGACAATAAACCTGCGTTAAGACTGCTGTGTGCAGTCTTATCATGTATGGCTGTTAGCCTCCAAGCTGCTAGCTTAGAAAAGCCAGCAGTGCTTGATAGGATTGTATCAGCAGATGGTTCGCTCACTGAAATAGTTTACGCTTTAGGCCAAGAAAAGCGCTTAGTCGGCGTCGATACTACGAGTGGCTATCCACTAGTGGCGAAAAAATTACCGCAAATTGGCTATAAAAGAAATATATCAGCAGAGGGGGTGTTGTCTTTATCTCCGCAAATTTTAATTGTTACTGAAGATTCAGGCCCAGATAAAATTCTTCAACAAATTGAAGCCGCAGGTGTGGTGGTAAAACGCTATAGCGCCAATCCTAGTTTAGATGTGGTGAGAGAAAAAATCCTGGGAGTGGCTAAGTTATTGGCGGTAGAAGAAGCGGGAGCAAACTTGTGGCAGAAAGTGCAATCCCAAGTGCTACAGGCACGCTCTAAACTTAAAAATGTTCGTCAGCCTGCGAAAATTATGTTTGTGCTTAGCGCAAAATCAGGTAGCCCTTTGATTTCAGGAAGTGACACTATGGCCGATGCCATTATAAAACTTGCTGGGGGAATGAATGCCGCTCAAGGTTTTAGTGGCTATAAGCCGATGTCGATAGAATCTATTATCGCAGCGGCTCCGGACGGTATATTAATGATGAATCGCTCAGGAAACCACAGCGGTGCAGCTGATATATTACTGCAAGCCGGTTTTAAAGTGACGCCCGCTGCTGCTAATAAGCGTTTGATCGTTATGGACGGGATGTTGCTGTTGGGCTTTGGACCACGCATTGGTGAGGCAGTAGAGCGCTTAATTACGGAGTTTTATCCGCATCTTAGTGTCGCTAACTCTGAGCTAAATGCCCTTTCAGTTAACAGTAATGACTGAGGCTGCTCTTCTATATTCGAACCCCAAAGCACTGCGAATTAAATGGAGTTTGATTTGTTTGGTCACTGCATTAATAGTGGCTTTGATAGTATCGGTTGGCATAGGGCCAATGCATATCAGTATGTATGATGCCGTCAGTGTGGTGTTGTCAAAATTGGGTTTAGTAGAAAGCCAAGTGTCGACGGCAATGCAGAATATTATAGAATCAATTCGTCTGCCTAGATCGATACTCGGCATGCTGGTCGGGGCTTCGTTGGCGGTGAGTGGCGCAGCTATGCAAGGCCTGTTCCGCAATCCATTAGCCGACCCTGGATTGATTGGGGTTACAGGTGGAGCATCTTTAGCCGCGGTTTTACTGATTGTGTTAGGTGGCACTACCTTGAACTTCCTCTTCGACATATTCGGCGAGTATACGTTAATGATTGCGGCCTTTGGCGGTGCGTTTTTGACCACAATGCTAGTGGCTAAAGTTGCAACCACCCAATTTGGTACATCTATCACTAGCATGTTGTTAGCGGGTATCGCGATTGGCATAGTGACCGGTGCCGCCGTTGGTCTACTGACTTTTATGGCAGATGATGGGCAGTTGCGTACTTTGACTTTTTGGTCAATGGGCAGCTTAGGTGGTGCAACTTGGAGTACCGTGCTTGCCGCTGGGTCACTCATTATTATTCCGCTGATATGCATTCCAACGCACGCTAAAAATTTAAATGCATTACTGTTGGGTGAGTCAGAGGCGCGACACTTGGGAGTAGATGTAGAAAAGGTCAAGCGGCAAATAATTTTGCTCACTGCGATTGGCGTGGGTGCTGCGGTCGCCGTATCGGGAATGATTGGCTTCGTCGGTTTGATAGTGCCGCACATCGTACGTTTAGGACTGGGGCCTGATCATCGCTACTTGCTACCGATTAGTGCAGGTTTGGGCGCATTATTTCTATTGGTCGCAGATATGATTTCTCGTACTATTATTGCGCCAGCGGAATTGCCTATCGGGTTAATTACTACCATTATTGGCGGGCCATTTTTTATCACTATGGTTATTTATCGAGCGCGGAGTAATTCCCTATGAGCTTGGTGTTAACAAATATTGGTTTAACCATAAACGGCAAGACTTTAATTGAAAATATTAATCTCACTGTCACCCCCGGTGAGGTACTTGCTATTTTAGGGCCTAATGGCGCAGGTAAATCGACAGTCTTTAAAGTGATGGCTGGAGAGTATCGGCATTTTAGCGGTGAAATGACGATTAATGGTCAAACTTATCAAAGTTACTCATCGAATAGCCGGGCCAAAATGATTGGCGTGTTACCGCAATCATCCGAATTAGCATTTCCTTTTAGTGTCTATGAAGTAGTGATGCTCGGGCGTTTACCGCACAGTACTGGTAGTAAAAAAGATCGGGGAATTGCGGTGGCAGCGATGCAGCAACTAGATGTTCTTAAGTTGGCTGATGCGCTGTATCCCTCTCTATCTGGCGGGGAGAAGCAGCGGGTACAGTTAGCTAGGGTGTTATGTCAAATATGGCAGACACCGACAGCTAATTTAGATGCTGAACATCGGTATTTACTATTGGATGAGCCAACTTCGGCACTAGATTTATCCCATCAACATCAGACGCTATCTTTAGCAAGGGAATTGGCAGCCAGCGGAATGGGGGTATTATGTATACTGCATGATTTGAATTTAGCCGCTCAATATGCCGATAAAATTTTGATGTTAAGTGCTGGAAAAATAATGAACCAAGGCAACGTATCTGAGGTGCTGACCAGTGAGCGTATTGCTCGGCTGTACGGTATCGACGTCACTGTTATACCGCACCCTAATCGCAATCATCCATTAGTCATCACCGGTTAAAAACACCGTAATACCGAGCGCAGTTATCATGCCCTCAGGGTAAGTTATGCAGAGGTCTCAGGGAATAAAAAATTTATTGAGTCAATACTTTCTCTACCGATTGCTGCCAGCGCTGCTGGTGGATCTGACGCTGCTGATCATTCCAATCGGGGCTGAACTCAGATTGGCATTGCCAGCGACTGCTAATGTCATCTAGTGAGCTAAATATTCCCGCTTGCAATCCCGCTAAATAAGCGACGCCCAGTGCGGTTGTCTCTACTAGTGCGGGGCGCTGTACATCTACAGCTGTTAAATCACTTAGGAATTGTAACATCCAGCTGTTGTTCGCCATGCCACCATCTACTCTGAGTTTATTTAATTGGATGTTTTCATCTTCTATCGCGGTGATTAGGTCTTTAGTTTGATAGCAGACCGCTTTTAAGGCCGCCGCCACAATGTCGGCAATACCGGTATCCCGCGTGAGGCCAAAAATAGCACCCCTTGCGTTAGGGTCCCAATGCGGCGCACCGAGCCCTGTAAAGGCCGGCACCATCACTACTTGAGAGTCACTATTTGCCGATTCAGCAAGCTTTTCTACTTCTCTTACATCATCGATAATTTTAAGACCATCGCGCAGCCATTGAATCGCTGCACCGGCGATAAAAATACTGCCCTCCAATGCGTAAGTTACTTGTCCATTCAGGCGATAGGCAACCGTGGTTAGCAATCGATGTTGTGATTTAATCGCTTTATTACCAGTATTTATAATTAAGAAACAGCCTGTACCGTAAGTGCATTTAGCCATTCCAGTGTTAAAACAGGCTTGGCCAAAGAGTGCTGCTTGTTGATCGCCAGCTATGCCGCCGATTGGAATGCTGGCGCCAAATAGCTGCTTGTCGCAGCGACCAAAATCCGCTGAACAATCTAAGACTTGAGGCAGCATAGACGCCGGTATATTGAAAAGAGCTAAAAGTTCAGCATCCCATTGTTGGGTGTGAATATTAAAAAGCATAGTTCTAGAGGCATTAGTCGCATCGGTATAGTGGCTTTCACCTGCCGTTAAATGCCAGAGTAAATAGCAGTCGACGGTGCCAAATAGTAATTCACCTGCTAGAGCCCTGGCTTTGACACCGGCAATATTCTGCAAAATCCAATTAATTTTGCTGGCAGAAAAATAGGAATCAATTAATAATCCGGTTTTATCGGTAATTAATTCACTGTATCCTTGCTCCACTAAATCAGCACAATATTGGTGGGTACGCCTATCTTGCCAAACGATAGCGTTATACACTGGATCGCCGGTTTTTTTATCCCAAACAATGGTGGTCTCTCGCTGGTTGGTAATGCCGATAGAGCGGATTTGATCGGGTTTAAGCTGGGCTTGTTTTATCACTTGTCTACAAGTTGCAAGTACGGTATTTAAAATATCTAGTGGGCAATGCTCAACCCAGCCGTCAGCGGGGAATACCTGACTGAACTCTTGCTGAGCTTGACTAATTAATTGCGCATCGCTATCAAAAATAATTGCTCTAGAGCTTGTCGTACCTTGATCTATAGAGAGAATGTATGATTTCATTCTTTGCATGCCTTGCTATTAAGGTGCGGGCGCAATAACCTACACAATATTATTTGTAGAATGAATGGAAATCTCACTATTACAATTACGGCACTGAGAGACAAAGCCGCAGTCCCCATTCGAGATACTTACATTTAGCCATAACTGGATGATAGACATTTAATGACTAGCCAGCAGAGACAAAGCAAAATATTAGCCCTGATTAACCAGAAAGGCTTTATAAGTATTGATGAATTAGTAGAGCTTTTTGATGTGACACCGCAAACTATTCGGCGGGATCTTAATCAAATGGCAGATGCTAATAAAATACGTCGTCATCATGGCGGAGCAGAGAGAGAATCTAGCACAGAGAATGAAAATTATCAAAGTCGGAAAATTCAAAATTTAGCGGCTAAAAAAGCGATGGCTCAGCAAGTAGCGGCAATGGTACCCAACGGATCCGCTATCTTTATTAATATAGGTACTTCTACTGAATTAGTTGCCAGGGCTCTCTTGCAACATACTGCTTTGAGGATAGTGACCAATAATATCCATGTCGCGTCTATTTTATCGGCCAATAAAGATTTTCAAGTTATCATTGCAGCGGGAGAAGTGCGGCACAGTGACGGTGGCATCGTTGGCGAGGCAACCTGTGACTTTATTAGCCAATTCAATATGGATATTGGAATCATCGGCATTAGTGGCATCGGCAATGACGGCTCATTACTGGATTATGACTTCCGGGAAGTCAAAGTTGCTCAGGCAATCATCGCTAACTCAAGTAAGGTGATACTGACAGCTGATCATTCAAAATTTGGCCGTAGTGCGATGGTTAAACAAGCGAATATCAATCAAATAGATGTCTTAGTGACAGATCAAGCGGTGCCTGAAAATGTTGCCAATATCTTGTCGGAACAAAATATAGCGGTGATCATTTGTGACTGATAAAGTGGATTAATTGCAAATAGTCATCTTAAATGTAAAGAGTTAGTGTTAAAAAAACACGTCTTTGATAGCGTTCATATTTATAGTAAAAGTTGCACCTATCGTCATAGGTATAACTGTTTAAGGGGTTAACAGTGGTAGATCAAATTAAACGCCTGGGTGAGGAACAAGAGCTCGATATATTGTTTGCTCGACATTCTATTTATACAAAAAACCGAGATGTAGAATACTACGAGTTGTTGTTCCGTAGTAAAGATAATGCTTTTGATCCTAATATTGCTGATGAACAAGCAACTTTTGAGGTGATTGTAAATAACTATGCCAACGTGATTAAAGACGGCATGCAAAAAACAGTACCTTGTTTTATTAAAGTGACTGATGATTTATTGTTGAATAACAAGTTGCCTGACTTGCCAAAAGGCCGTTTTGTTTTGTCACTATTAGGTCGATCAAAGATAACACCTGAGTTAGTTGAAAAGTTAAAAGAACTGGGCAATCAAGGTGTGAGGTTGGCGCTTTCAGACTATGATCCTAGAGAGCGACGTTTTGACGTGTTGTTGAATATAGTACATATCATTAAGCTGGATATTCAACGCTTAGGTATGGAAAACCTACCTGGTTTGATCGCTAAGCTCAAGCCGTTCCATCTTGAATTGCTCGCAGATAAAGTAGAGTCACAAGAGCAATATAATCAATGTGCCACTATGGGTTTTTCGCTTTACCAAGGATTTTTTCTCAGCGAGCCAACCACCGTTAAAGGCAAAAAAATAGCTGCGAACAAAACAGTATTATTACAATTGTTGGCGGAGTTTGACCGCCCTGGTGCAAATGCTAAAAGCATCGAAGAGCTGGCGTTAAATGATCCAAATCTAACCTATAAAATTTTAAAAGTAGTTAACTCTGCGGCGTTTAATACGCCTAAGGAAATCATTTCACTATCTCACGCGATAAGTATACTGGGAATGGCCCAGATAAAACGTTGGGTGGTTATATTTATGACAACCGGGGAAGAGCACGCCGTTCCCGACCTGGTATCGAATATGCTTGTACGAGGGAGAATGTGTGAAATAATTTCTGAGATGACCGGACAACATGATCCGATTAGCCATTTCATGGTAGGTTTACTGTCCCAGTTAGATGTGCTGCTGAATATTGAAATGAGTGATTTATTAGATCAGATGCCCTTAAGCAATGAAATTAGCAACGCTATTTTAGATCATAAAGGTAAAATGGGTGAGATATTAAGCGATGTTAAATACTACCAACACGGTGACTTTGATTCAGTGAAAGGCAATATGAACAGCACTGTCTATCAAGTCGCCTATCGGCATAGTATTAAATGGGCAGATCAAGTGATGAAAGCTACCTAGTTTTCATCTATAAGCTAAGCTACCCCCCCCTCTATAAAATTAAGCCTCAGCTGCTCAGCTGGGGCTTTTTAGTTTTAACCTGAATAAGTGACTTCACTGCACCACATAGCGCAAGCTCTTGATTCACGGCGGTTAGAAAAATGCCCGCTGAACCTACGGGTTTTATGCATGGATGCATTTATTTAGCGAATGCAGGACGCATATGAGCTTGCAGCTAAGATTTTTCAATTCCATCGTAAAACTAATATCTTACACTCTGTATTCACTTTGAAGTCACGGATTCAGGTTTAACTAACGGCTCATTGCTCGTTTAGCATGATGCTTCAAAATCAGGCTTTCTAAAATCGCTGAATTACTAACAAGTTGATTTTTAATTATATATATTAGTTCCTGATTGACCATCATACTCCGCTTGACTTGATAACTGTCTAACAAAGTGATTAATTCCAACAAGTTAAGCGAAGTTATAATATGTTTTTATCATTTAATAATGGTTTAGATTATAGCCAGGTCATTTATTTGTAATTTTTTTTTACTTTAGGTTAGTCTGTGAAGACACAGCACTAATCAGGTAGTGTTTTGTTTTTCCTCTGTGCAGCGCCTCTGTGTCCTCTGTGGTGAAAAAATCTTTAAAGGATTAGTTTTACGACAGAGGACACAGAGAAGAGATTAAAAGCATCTTTTGCTGCGCTGTGGCGGAAACACATGGCTAATCAGGTATTAGTTTATCACCTGCAGGATAACTTGCATTCGTAGAATGAGCTGATCCGATTTTGCTCTCCTTATTAATTCAGTACGTTGTCTTCTGCTGATTAAAATTATTTAGAAAAATAACTGTATTGAATAGCATTCTCTATATGCCAAATTTTTAATAGAGCGTCCAGAAGTGTTTTTAATAAAATAATTTGAAATTATCAAAAAAAACCTTACAAATTTACCTTGCGTTCATTTTGGCAAATCAATAAACTCCTTTCCTTAGTTGTTGTTCATTTTACGTTCAGCTTTATTTCGCTTCAAATCATAGAAAGCGTATTAACCTAAACGAATGAGATCTTGCCTAGGAGGCTGTAAGTGTTGTCTTATATTAAATTATATGTACTTAACCTAGCGTTATTTATAGTAAAACTGCACGTTCTATTAATCGCACTAGTTTCTACCTATAGCTACGCAAGCTCTCATATTAACCCTCAAGTTATCAATCGAGCTGTTAACGAAATAGATCGGCAAATCAGGCTGCAACGAGAAATCGAAAAATCACTGTTGCCCGAGAGCCAGCCTAAACAGACCATTCAAACTAACCCCCTGCAGCAGAGTAAAGTTTTAGAGGGTGGTCCATGTTTTAAAATCCGTAAAACAATATTAATCGATAGCACTGGCCTTTTACCTATTCCCCTTGACTACACAAAGCTCAATGGTCAATGTGCAGATAGGAAAGCCCTTGTTCAACTATTAGAAAGCATCAATATTTACTATCAGCAGCAGGGGTTAATAACCACTCGGGTTTACCTTAAGCAGCAGAATTTAAAAAGTGGTGAATTGCTCCTTGTTGCTAAAGCGGGAATATTAACAGGCTTTAATTATATATTTGGCAAACCAGTAGATAGACGAGTCACCAGCGCTTATCCTTTTTCTGAAGGAGATTTGATCACCCTAAGAGAGTTAGAACAGGGATTAGATAACTTAAATAGACTGCAATCACAATCCGCTAAAACTGAATTACAACCAGGTGAACAGCTAGGCCAATCGCAATTAGCCATTGATATAACCAATGCCAAACCTTGGAGAATTGATTTAGGGTTAAATAACTACGGCGTTAAAACAACCGGAACACGTAAAGCATCCATTGGTTTTGGCTATGATAACCTATTGAACCTTAATGATGATTTATATGTAAGCTACAACCAAAATACCAACTCTAGTGCTGCGAACAAACGCAGTAAGAGCTTATCTTTTAGCTACAATATTCCCTATAAAAATTGGCTGTTTAACTTTTCAACCAGCCAGTACAACTATCGACGGGTACTCTCTGGTATCAATCAAAATTACGACATCGATGGCTTTAGCAACAATCGCCGCGTCGGTGCCGATTATCTGTTGTTTCGAAATCAGCAATCACGCGTGTATGCCACTTCCAGCCTAACCCTTAAAAAAAGCCGCAACTTCATTGAAGATACTGAAATTGAATCACAGTACCGTCGCATAACTTTATTGGAGTTGGGCTTAAAGGGAGATCATCAATTCCAAAATCAAAACTTTATCGACTGGTCAGTTAGGGTGGTTAAAAACCTAAAAATCCTCACTAGTATGCATGTCATACCGGGGCTTGCTGATGATGATTTTAAATACTTAAGGGGGGGTATAAAACTTGATGTTCCCCTGGCAAAAAATCGCTACAAATATTCTACCGAGCTAGTATTTCAATATTCAGACGATGAGTTAACTGGCTCTGAGCAATTTAGCGCAGGCGGCTTAGGCAGTGTCAGAGGCTTCCACACTGAGTCGATCTACGGCAATACCGGTATGTATTGGAGAAACACCTTCTCCACCGCCAATAAAAGTTTTGGTAAATGGCAGCTAAAGCCTGAAATATCGTTTGATCTAGGCGCCGTAAAAAGCCCCGCTACTATCACTTGGAGCGACCCTTTGGTGGCAGGTGTCGGTTTAGGACTAAGTGCAACATACAAAAAACTTTCAATTAAATTAAATGTGGCTAGGGCAATAAAGCGCCCTAATCAATTAAGAGGCTCAAAAAACCAAGCCTTCTTTTCACTAAATTACGCATTTTAATACAGAGCCATCATCATGAATAATACTATCACCCCCACTAACAACGTGCTTAAACTTCACTGTACTCGAGTGTTAGTCGCGCTATTAACCTTTCAATTAGCTTTTCAACCGATGACGGCCCTTGCTGAAAATTTTAAACTTGAAGGTGGTGGGAATCACGCACCCAGTACAAGTCGCCCATTTGTAGATGGCGCTAATAATGGTGTACCCGTTGTAAATATCAACACGCCTAATAGCCAAGGGCTATCCCACAACACTTACCAGCATTTCAATGTATCCCCTAGTGGGGTGGTGCTCAATAATAATGCCACCAATGTAAATAGCCAACAGGCGGGTTGGATTGGAGGAAACCCTAATTTGCGGACGGGCAACGAAGCTCGAATAATTCTCAATGAAGTCATAGGTGCCAGCCGATCACAACTGAATGGCTACATAGAAGTAGCCGGTAAAAAAGCCAATGTGATAGTAGCAAACCCCAATGGGGTTACTTGTAATGGCTGTGGTTTTGTCAATACAGATCGAGTAATCCTCACCACCGGTGCTGCACAATTTAACAATGATGGATCATTAAACGCATTTAGGACCACCACTGGCGACATTCAAATCTTAGGTAATGGTTTAGATGGATCAGGTCAACAGCGAGTAGATATTTTAGGTCAGGCCGTAAAAGTATATGGCAAAATAAAAGTACAAGGTAAGCTAAATGTTGTCACAGGTAACAACAGCATTGATTACTTAAATGGCCAAGTCACTAAAAATTCAGAGACTGCGGAAGATGGAAGCATCGGTTTAGATGTATCCAATTTAGGGGGTATGTACGCCAATCAAATCAACTTACAAGTTATTGATAAAGGTGCGGGCGTCAACATGCAAGCGGGGGAGCTGATTGCCATTGATCAGATATTTTTATCCGCTGATGGTGAGGTTGCTATTGCAGGAGGAAGAATAGAGAGCAGCCAAGCAGACATCATCATCAATGCTAACAAACTCAGCATAAATGCTGACGAAAATGATACCACTAGCCAGTGGTTAGCCAAACAAGATATCGTTATTAGCACCCAAGCTGATACTAGCCTTAATAAAGTCAGTTTTGCTAGCGAAAAGAACATTTCAATTAGCCAAACCAAGTCTGAGTTAGCAGCAAATAGCCATGTATTGCACATAAAGAACAGTCAGTTAGAAGCCAAGGGAAATCTAAATATAACCGCTGATAAATTAATAATAAGCAACCAATCGGCACTGATAGCAGAGATAAAACTACAGCTGCAAGGCATTGACATTGAACTGACTGACAGTGCATTAGTGGTACACACCGATTCTGTAAACAGCAACTATGGTGATCTGCTGATAAGCGCAGAAAAATCTTTTTCAATGACTGGCGGCTCAATCACTGCAGCCAACAACTTAGATCTACAAGCCAGTTATATTGAAATTAAAAACGCACGGGTAGCGGCACTACACAACTTAACCTTGAATGGAGTTGGCAGTTTAGCGGCAGACATCGTCAAGGCCGGGCAAATCACTATCGAAGACAGCTACGTGATAGCCGCAGCCGGTGATTTAAAACTTTTTGCCAATACCGTAGAGATTAAAGGCACATATGAGTTAGATATCAACAACCTGGAAATTAGAGACGCTAATGGCAATGCGAAGAGCAAAAGCCAACTCTGGGCAGGTAATAACATTGAAATCCAAAGTTCAACATTCACCAATACTAACGGCTTACTGTGGGCCGCAAATGATCTACAAATAGATTTAGATGGCCAAGGCACGCGTGCAGAACGGATTAGCAACCAACAAGGGACCTTAGTGGTAGCCAATGGTGACGTCACTCTAGCAGCAGATTTGGTTGAAAACACCGGTCAAAAGCCCACTTTTATTGTCGATGGCATCAATGAAACCTGGACTGACTTAGCAGGCGTTTCAGCAACAGATGTTATTGGCGACACTTATAAATTAATTGATGCGCAATACCTTACCAACGGCAAGGTAGATAGTACTAACAATGCCGCCTATTTAGATTTATTAATAAGCTTAATGGAAGGAACCCCACTGACAACGGCTGCTAAGAACTTGCTAAAAGATAGTGTGATCGACGGCGATAAAGTGAAGTCAGAGCTGCGAAACAGCTGGAATTTATTAAAAACCAAAGCCACCGCTCAAAGTATTGCCGATTTAGATACTTATTTAAAAGGCTTGCTTGCAACCACCATTGAAAAAGAGATAGCGGGTGTTACCCAAGAGATTACCGTCAGCTTGGCCAGTGGCCTTAATCCTTTAATATTAGATGATTACTTAGCACTGTGGGAAGCCGTTATTAACGGAGGCACAATCCCTACCAACAGTTTATCGTTGATTAAAGCTGAAAATAAAACAGATGAGCAACTGATTAGCAGTGTAAATACTAAGTTCGTTAACATGCGCGCCAGTACCAATGTGCCTTATGAAATCAAGTACTTTTTAAAGGCTGATAAATTAAATTTAGACGGCTTTCTCGGTCGAATAATTGCCGGCAATGATATAAATATTGATAGCGATCGCTTTAAAAATATCCACGCAAACCTAGCCGCTGGTAATGACATCACTATTACTGCAGATTCAGAGATGGTCAATCAATCTTTCGCCGCATCAAAAGTAATCGTAGAAGTACACAAAAAAGCCTGTTTTACCTGTCATGAGGGAAAACAGGGTTATGGGGATAGCTTTGGTGGCAAGCTACAAGCTAAAAATAACTTCTTGTTAAACGTAGCCATAGGTAATTTAAGTAGTACGGTTGAAGAGAGCAGTAACGGCGACAGTAAAATTGCAGATTTGGTGGTGGCAGTCAATCAAGATACAAGTGCTACCCGTGACCAGTTAGATGAAACCCACGATAATCGCAGCGACGAAGCTGCTGTCATTACCGCAAAACAGGATTCAGTGGATAGCCTAGGCACTCGTCAAACTGAAGTAAGTGCGGACACAAGAGTAGACAATGCAACAGTCATTAACGGTGAAAATACCAGTGTCAAAATAGTGACCACTGATGGTGTAGTGATAAACATACCAAGGTCACTGATCGGGGTTATCGAAGACAAAATTGATACCAGTGAAGTCCCTTTATCTGAAGCACAACTCTACCCCCGTGAGTTGAATTTAAATTATACGGATTATCTAACCTTCTTATCTTCCGCTTTTACAGCAGGACGATTAGGTAACCATCGTGAATTACGTGACGCAGCGTTTGGTGATGGTTTTCCAAGCCCTGGACAGCTAGCAGACGGCTTCGACAATACTTTAGGTGATGGTTGGTCTAACCGCAATACCGCTATCGCCAATGAGAATGCATTGACCCGAGAAGAATGGTTACAGCGTACTCAAAGAGCCATGAGAAAAATACAGCAGCAAATAAAAATCGAGACCTTTATTAGTGGTGCACTCGTTTCAATAATGGATAAAGGTGCTATTAATACACAAAATAGCCTTCACCAAGGTGGCGCACTAATTGCCGCACAACAGATTAATTTAAATGTAAAAGGTGATATTAACTTACAAGGTGAAGTTAATGCTGAGCAGCAATTAACCATAGCTACTCAAGGGGATCTAAATAGCGAGGCGCAGTTAACCGCTACAAATCAACTGACGATAGACGCTGAAAATATTAAGCAAACAGGCGGTGCTATTAAGGCTAAAAATGTAATTTTAAAATCCCAACAAGACACTGACATAATTGCCAGTAATATTGCAGCAGAACAAAATCTTAGTATCGAAGCTGGTAATGACATAAGCATCGGCTCGCAATTAAACAAGAGCACCGGCATTAGAGCTGGAAAGCGCTGGAACAGTGAAAAACGAATCGCCTCAGAAATAAACGCCGGTGGTGATATTTCTTTGACCTCCGGGCAAGATGTCAACATCAAAGGCAGCAGTGTTACCGCACAACAGGCGATAGATGTCACAGCTGGTCGCGATATAAATATTCTATCAGAAACTGAAAAGCGCGATTATTCCTACACTCAGACAACGGAAAAAATTCTAACTGAGCAAAGCCCTACAGTAAAATCTAGAGACACAGCCGTTGTATCAACCATCACCAAAACGACAGTTAACGCTACTGAGCTTGCACAAGCGAAATCCATCCTGAACAGCGGTGCAGATATAACCTTAAATGCAGGTCGCGACTTAAACATCAGCGCTTCTGATTTAGTAACTGATAGTAATATTGTTGCACATGCGGATGGCGAGATAAATATAAGCTCGGCCATTACAGAACGCAATGAAGCGAAAGCCGTATCGAAAGCGACAGTGGTTAAACCTGCCTACAGAGCAAACACGGGTAAATACCGCGACAGAGACGTTGTCTTCAGTGAAGAGAATCAACTCAACGAGCATAAAAAAATCCAAGTCGCCAGCCACTTAGATGCCCTTGGCAACATACAGCTTAGCTCAGGAACTGATACGACCATTAATGCCAGTCAACTGAATGCCGGTGGCTATATTGCGATCAAAGCTGCGGATGACATCAATATCACCGCTGAAAATAATCAAATCAATACCTATACAAAGATAGGCAATACCACACAAGCGAACCAAGATACTGTCGCCGCAGTGTCTGAACTTAAGTCTATCGGCAATTTAATTCTCGAATCAGGCGCTGATGTAAACTTAGAAGGCACTGTACTAGCGGCAATAGAGAAATTAGAAGTGACCGCCGCAGGGAATATCAACGTAGCAGCGGTGAAACAGCAGCATAATCAACAGCAGCGAACTACAGGCAGTTATACAGAGAATAGACGTCGTAGAGACGATGACTATACGGTGACCATAGAAACTAGCAATAGCAAGAACTCTCAGTTGACAGACTATAAAGGTGCTAGCTTAAAAGGCGATGGTGTCAGTATTTCATCAGGTAAGAGTATTACCGCCACAGCGGCTAATATTGTCAGTGACGATAAGCTAACGCTTAGCGCTGGCGATGATGTTAATTTGGAGGCCGCACAAGGTACAAGTCAGACACAAACCGATAATACCGGCGGGTCAAAAGGTTTCTTGGGTGGCAGAGGAGCGGCTAAAGTCCAAACAAATACAACCTTCCAACAAGGCACAACGCTTGAATCAACAGGGGATACTGAAATAACAGCCCTGCAAGATATAAACGTAGCGAGTTCGACTATTCGTGCAAAGCAAGATATCAATATTGCTGCTGCCAATAATATAATAATCACATCAGAGCGCGAATCCTCAAGTACAAAGAAGGCTTACAGAAATACTTACAATAATAATATGACCCAATCGGGCAGTGAAATATCTGCCGATGGTAGTACATTGTTATACGCGCAGCAAAACATTGGTGTCGAGGGCTCGCTTATCGATGCCAAAGAAACAACTAAGCTGCAAGCAGATGAAAACATTGTAATAAGTTCTGCCGAGGAGTTTAGAACATCAGGCTACTCTTATAAAAAGAAAAGTGGCTTCATGGGGCATCGCAAAAAATCGATCAAACACAGCGAACAATACTTAACACACAAAGCCGCGACGCTAAGCGGGGATGAAGGGGTTGAAATAAGCTCTGGTGCTAACACTCAAATAGTTGCGTCAGATGTCATCTCTTCCAAGAGTGATATAAACATCGCAACAGGTGGTGAGTTACTACAGTTAGCTCAACTAGATAAAACCCGTATACAACACTCCAAGAAAAAGTCTTCTGCGTGGGGCTTAGTCAAAAAAAATCATACTTTAGATAAAGTTAATCACTCGGCAAATGGCAGTATTTCTGAAGCGATGGGTAATGTTGCTCTGCGCTCTGGTGGTAGCACACGATTACAGGCAAGCGAGTTCAAAGCAGCGTCGGTCAACATAACAGCGGGTATTGATACTCAAGGGCAAGTCATCAACCCTAACGCTAAAATATACCTAGATTCCATCACCGAGTTTTCTTCACTGCGTGAATCAATTTTTGACTCATCTGGCCTTAAATACATCAGCATAGATAAAGGTTTTGAAAAAACCCAAGAAGCACAGACTAAAATCAGTGCCGATACTATTGCTTTAAAAGCAGCAGCGGGTATTGATGCCTCTGTGGGGGTTGCACCTGAGGGAAGCTTAGAGCAAGCCATGGATAAGCTGGTGGCAGAGCCGGGCATGGAATGGCTCAAAGAGCTTAAGCAACGAGACGATGTTAATTGGCAGGCAGTCGAAACTGAATTTAATGATTGGCACTACGAGCAGTCGGGTTTAAGCGCGCTAGCTTCACTGATTATTGCAATTGCCGTGGGTGTGGCGATGGGGCCGATGGGAGCTGGCTATGTCGGAGGATCTGGTGGGGTTGGTGCTGCAGCAGCTGCAGGAGGAGGCTCAATTGGCACCGCAGTGGGAAGTGGTGCGTTGGGGATAGCTTTAGAGGCAGGTACAGTTTCTTTAGCGACAACAGCAAGCATTAGCTTAATTAATAATAAGGGTGATATAGGCGCTGTATTCAAAGAGCTAGGTAGTAGCGCCAATGTTAAAAGCTTAATTACCAGCATGGTTACAGCTGGTGTTGTTAATAAGGCTGGTCTTTCAAAGCTGACAAATGTGGATGCCAGCTTTACAGATCATCTAAAAGGTGCCATCTATACTAGCGCGATTGAAACAAGTGCTAAAGTAGCGATTAATGGTGGCAGTTTCAAAGACAGTTTCAAAGACAGTTTAAAAGGCAGTTTCTTGAGTAACTTAGTAGATGTAGCAGGTAAAAATGTTACTAAGCTAATAGGTGATCAAGAGCATACGGATACTGGAGGTCTTGGCTGGAAGCAAGCTGGAGTTGAGAAAACATTAGCCCATGCTTTAGTAGGCTGTGTAACAAGTGCAGCCAAAGGCGGAGATTGTAAAGCAGGTGCGATAGGTGCCGCAGTCGCCGAACAGTTATCACCATATTTGGAAGATAACAGTGAAAATAAAGAATGGGAGATTGAGCTAACTAATCAGCTGAGTTTAGCATTAATCAGCGCAGGGGCGGCCGCAATAGCTGGTGGTAGCGATGAAGAACTTGTTGATGCGGCGAACAGTGCGAAACAGACCGACAACTATAACCGTAAATTGCACTTAGATGAAATCCAAGCGATTAAAGAAAAAGCTAAGCAATTAAGTGTATTACACCCTGAAAAAACAGAAGTTGAATGGATTGAAGCGCTAGGCATGGAAGCACTGCGCAGAACAGATAAGCTTCACCGCATACAAAACAAGGTTACTCTAGATCCTCTGGTCGTTAAATCATTGGATGAGCTTGCATTCAAACATGGCACAGCGTTCAGTAAGAAGGTAGCAGGCCAGTTTAACTTCCTAGGTCAAGATGCTTACTATGAAAACTCAGCGACTTTTGCTGGTAATATTTTAACTAATCGTGAATTTTATGATGATGTCTTTGCCAGTGCGGTACCTGAAAACAATTTAGGATTTACCGGCAGCGATGTCGCATTAATTCACTCTATGGCCAATGTTGGAATAAAAACTTATGGCTTTAATGACAATACCTTTGATGCAGATGACTTCCAGATCCTAGACCCTAGCGACGAGAAATCTGATTTAGATAATATGCTGACGTTAAAAATGTTAGGCAATGAATTAAATCAAACTTTAAAAAAGTCGCGTGTAATCGATCGATTGGCAAAAAAAGAATATTTTACTTTAAAAAATCAGCGTGAATCCGATCCGAATACAGTGACTCAACAGCAAGTTGAGAGTGCTTATGATAAATGGGGTGTAACGGGTAATATCGTTCGAATCGCATCTAAAGGGCAAAAAGTTGTCACTTTTGAAATAGGCGCGTTGCTTAATAAGGGAATTCGCGGTGGAGCGGCAAATGCTGTCGGTAAGATCGCAGAAGATACTCTTAGATTATTAGCAGGCGTGCCATTCGCAGTGACGCTACTTGCGAGTGCGGCTGCAGGTGATGAAAGCTCACGGGCTGAAGTTAACCAAGCATTAGCCGCTGTTGCTGATGTCCTACAAAACTTAGATAAACTGCCACAGCAGACCGCAGATGCAATAATGGCAGATTTAGAGCGTGCAGAAGCAGCTTACAATAACGGTGAACTCGAAAAAGCTGGTGAAATAGTCGGTCAGTTACAAGCCGAAATGATTTCAGCCGCAGGTGCAGTAGGCGGAGCAGCAAAAGGTTTAAGCTCTGGCTTGCAATACTTTGCGAAGAAAGTGAACAAACCTAATGCAGATAAATACGGCTCTGAGTTAGCGACAAATTGCTCTTTCGCAGGTAATACACAAGTATTAACCTCTAACGGGTATATCCAAATAAGCCAGTTACGTGAAGGTGAGAGCGTTTGGTCAAGAAACAGTAATAATGGTCAAATGGGCTGGAAAACAGTCTTAGCGCAATATTCTAATCCTTATAAATACACGGTGAATGTGAGTATTGCAGATAGGCAATCAGGTGAGATACAAACGATTACTTCTAATCGCATCCATCCGTTTTTCGTACAAACTGTAGAAAAAGTAGCTAAGAACTCTGAAGAACATGATTATCAAGGACCAATAGCAAATGGGCAGTGGGTAGATGCCTCTGAATTAAAAGCAGGCTATAAGCTTTTAAATGATGATCAGAGCTGGTCAGAAGTCGTATCTATTAGTGTTGAAACTAAGTCATTTACAGCATACAATTTAACAGTTGATGATTACCATACCTATTTTGTAAAGGGAGAATCTTCTAGGGAAGTGAGGCCAGTTTGGGTTCATAATGATTGTTGGGATAGTAAACCAGATAGTGCAGAGGGTCTTACTGATACAAAAGATCCAATATCAACAAACTTATCTCAACCTGGCGGGCTTAATGCAACAGAAGGAGATAGGGTCGTCAAACCAAATGGGAAGCTCACTAAACCGACACATCCTCTCGCTAAACATGGCCCTGATGTAACTGATGAGTACTTAATCACGCGTGTTGAAACTGAGTTATTAAAAGGTAAACGGCCAAGAGAAGGGTTTCGTACGAAATTTAATGATAGAGCCCAAATGGAGGAAGCTATCAATAATGTCGTAGAAACGCGCAAAGTTGATATTGATGATTGGTTAACTTCAAACCCTAATCCCGGTTCTTTAATGAGCTTCAGTGCAAGTTCGAAAATTGATAACTTAGGGAAAGGATTTCAAAGTGTAAAGCAAGCTGATGGCAGCTTTAAAATCGAACCGATTACGAGACCATTAAATGAAGTTAATTTAGTTCTCAAGTCTGATGGCGCAGGCGGTTATCTAATACACACAGCTCATCCACAGTAGGTCGATATCATGAATTGGGAAAAAGGTCTAGGAAACATATTTGGTGCATACATCAATCAGCAAACATTAGAAGATGGTGTTGAAGAAATGACAGATGTTAGTGCAGACGATATTAGTTGTCACAATGACTTCTTGTCATGTATTGAGAATGGTATTAACTCATGTAAACAAAATGAACAGACTTCTATATCCTTAATTAATAAAAGTGGTTATCAAGTTAGAAATCTCGAGTCCGCATTAGAAATTCTTCAAGATTTAATGGAAGCATATAAAGAAAGTTACTCTAATAAATGTAATTAAAAATTTGATGGGAGTAGCTTTACCTTCTGCGCCGTAGACTATTAGTGCAGAGGGTAATGCAGCTTCAACAAATAAGCCAAACTCTGGTACTCAGCCGGGGGCAACTGACGCTGAAGCTGGCACTGCGGGTAGTGGAATTAAATCAGGTTTCGGTGTGCCAGAAAACATGCCACCTCGACACGAGTTATTTGATGTAGAAGGAATTTCTGTAAATCGTCAGTCTCATGTGCTTGATGGACAAGTAAATCAAAGCGGAACAAGAGCTACAGGTGGTCATTGGCTGGGATCAACGAATGTACGACCAGTTTCTGGCTCAGCTCAAGAAATTGGTAACGGTGTGATTTCGGCTGAAATCAAAATCCTTGATTCTAATACTGGCGCTTATATCCTCAAGTCTAACAACGGAGGCCGATCTACTTTATTCCCTGCAAATTGGAATTCTAATAGAGTTATGGATGAGGTGTCTGTTGCAAATAACAATGCAGTTCGGGTTGGCAATAGTAATTATTACGATGGTGTTTCTCCGTCAGGCGTCATAGTTAGGTTCGTAAAACCTAACGGTAAAGACTCAGTTACTTTTTATCCAAGAGATCCGCAATGAATAAGAAAGAAGTAAATTTGAAAAGTACTTCGGTAAATATTAAGTGGTCTGATGATAACCCAAAATTACGCCACTATATTGTTGATGGTAGTGATCGTGCTCAAAGTGTGATTTCTTGGGTTTATAATACGAGTTGTTCTACTCCTCAACTGATTATTAATGATTGTAAGTCTGTATTAGACAAAATAAACCTTTTGAAAGAAACAGGATTGAACTCAAGCCATGGTTCTCTCTATTCATATAATCAGTTGTTCAATTTAGATAACCTAGCAGAGATAAGGGATGAGTGGGACTTCAATGATTGTGTATTCTTACCTATAGAAGAGCTTATAAAAGTCATTGAGCACTTTCATCGGCTGTTTGTTGATCAGAGGTCTGGTGTTATAAATTTTTCTCTTTATGACTTAGAGCCATCTTATCGATCTGATGCTGAGCACTTTGATGAAAACGGAAATGTTGTTTTTTGAGATAATTGAGGTCAGACAAAAATTAATATCCAACCTACTAGGTTTAAACCTCAGCTACCCAGCTGGGGCTTTTTAGTTTTAGCTAGCCTGCTGTTGAATAATGGCATCTAGAAAGGCAATGGGGTCGCGTCTTGCCTTCAGGACAGACACCTACTTTGCCAGCAATCTTCCAGCAGAACAAAATCTTAGTATCGAAGCTGGTAATGACATAAGCATCGGCTCGCAATTAAACAAGAGCACCGGCATTAGAGCTGGAAAGCGCTGGAACAGTGAAAAACGAATCGCCTCAGAAATAAACGCCGGTGGTGGAATTTCTTTGACCTCCGGACAAGATGTCAACATCAAAGGCAGCAGTGTTACCGCACAACAGGGGGTGGCGTCTACAGAATTAGACCAGAGCTGGACATAGCTGCTAAAAATAGAGATTGTTTACAATTGTTTATAAATTATTTCAGTAATCATTTAAAGAAACCGGTAAAAAGTTGTAGTATATCAATGACTGAAACGTCTTGACGTTCCACTGTCCGTAAATTTTTTACATAGAATTTAATTGAATATGTTTTTATTTGTAACTGTCTAAGGTAATTGATTGAATACTGAGAAGAAAGAAAGAGGTGCTAGGTATAAAATACGAAAGTTTGTACCATCATTTTTGCTGCAAATATGGGTGATATTAGTTGTTTGTGTGGTATTGGTTTCTGAGTTTCTTTGGTTGCCAAGCAACTTAGAATCTACCCTTAATCAGCACATCAATCGTTTTCAATTTGTTTTGCAGGTTTCTAGTCGATTATTTGCTGCACAATCCTCTGATTTAGAACGCGATCTGTTACTTACTCTGCTTAATAAAAATGCTGAGTCACAACACTGGCTGGAAATAGTATATGCTGAAGAGGCTAGCCTAAGGCTGCAAGCGGCGGCTAATACAGAGCTGCAACTGTTACTTCAACCTTTATCTGATTCCTCTTTAGCCTATGGATTATGGTTCAACCCCACTGAAATTTTACGTGAGAAAGAAGCTTTATATCGCTGTTTTGAGTTAATTCTAATTGCTTTTGTTACCTTTATTATAGCTATCATTTGGGTTAGGCGCTGTTCCTTTATAGCCTCGCTAAAGAAATTGATTGAATCTGCTAAATCATTAGCAGACGGCGATTTTAATACGCCATTTCCCAAGGTTAATCGTCATTCTGGATTAATTGGATTATATAACGCTTTTGAGGTTAGTCGTAAAGCTCTGTCAAAAAGCCGCTCGGAATTGCTCGATCAAGTAGACACTAACAAGCTCAGTGAACAACGACTACACGATTCACAGGAAGTTGCTAAATTAGGTAGCTGGGAGTGGATAGTCCAAGAGGACACTATTTGGTTTTCAACCAGCTTAGAAAAGATACTGTCTATAAAGAAAAGCTCAGAACATCTTGGAATTAATGAGTTTTTTCAACAAGTACATCCCGCAGATAGAAAGGCATTGCTGCAAGGTCTCGGAGCAAAATTGCAAGTGGGCACGATCGTCTCTACTGATTTTCGAGTTTCAGTAGAAGGTGATATTAAGCATGTGCATTTGATGGCCAATGTGAAGCAACAAGCAGATGGGAAATTACGTCTGATTGGAACTTGCCAGGACATTAGTGAGCGCAAAGATATTGAATCACTACTGAAAAAATTATCTAGTGCTATTACTGCCAGTAGTTCAGGGGTGATGATTACCGATTTGATCGGTATTGTTGAGTATTTAAACCCTAAGTTTACTGAAACTACCGGTTATGAACTGGAGGACTTAGCGGGGAGTGCTTCAGTGATTCTATCTCGGGATTGCCTACCTGAAGGTCATTATGATGAAATTTGGGGGGATATACTCTCTGGAAAAAGCTGGCGTGGAGATTTACAAAATATCCGTAAAGATGGCAGTTTGTTTTGGTCCGTCGTCTCCATTTCTCCAATTAACAATGAATATAACGAATTAACCCACTTTGTTATTGTCTGTGAAGATGTATCTGAGCTCAAAGATGCCCATGCAAAAATGGAACAACTAGCATTATTTGATGAATTAACCGGTCTGCCAAACCGGAGATTACTGTTTAGAAAACTGACGGAATTATTTCGTCATGATGTTATGAAATCCCCTGCGGTAGTGATGTTATTAGATTTAGATAATTTTAAGGCAATAAATGACACCCAAGGTCATCCTGCGGGAGATAAATTATTAATTGAAGTGGCTAACCGTCTTAAATTGAGTCTGCCGGACGAAGGGTTCGCAGCACGTTTAGGAGGAGATGAATTTGCGATACTTATCAGTCCTGTCAAAAATGTAGAACAAATTGAAAACCTCGCTAAACAAGTACTTGATGATATTGCACGACCCTTTATTATCAATGGAAACGAGATAAAAATTAGCA
Source organism: Oceanospirillales bacterium (assembly GCA_029027825.1). GTDB lineage: Bacteria > Pseudomonadota > Gammaproteobacteria > Pseudomonadales > Balneatricaceae > Rs1. The sequence continues at coordinate 216,361 of CP093399.1, forward strand.
CTAGTATCGGGCTTGCCTGGCTGCCAAAAGATGGCAATATGCCCGATACTATTTTAAAACATGCAGATTTAGCAATGTATCAAGCTAAGGAAATGGGGCGAAATCAATATCGTCAATTCACTGAGCAACTGCATGACCAGCTCCAGCGCTACATACGTTTCTCAAGGGAGTTACCTGAGGCACTAGCGAATGGCGATTTTTATTTATGCTTCCAGCCTAAAGTAGATCTAACCGCGAAAAAAATTATTGGGGTCGAGACTCTCATTCGCTGGAAACATCCTGAACTGGGAAATATTCCTCCTTTTGATTTTATCTCGATAGCGGAAGACAGCGGATTTATCGTCCCGCTGGGAAATTGGGTATTTGCTGAAGCCTGCCGACAAATGAAAAAATTGCGAGAAATGGGCTATGCCGATTTAACTTGCGCGATTAATATTTCACTGCGACAGTTTAGTGATCCTTCGCTATTGGGGGTTATCGAAAAATCTGTTCGTGATAATGGTTTGAATCCGCAGAACCTCGAAGTTGAAATCACAGAATCATTGTTAATGGAAGATGTCGATAAAGCCATAATGACCTTGAAAAAAATTCAGAAGTTAGGGATTAGTGTCGCTATTGATGACTTCGGTACTGGATACTCTTCCTTTAGTTATTTGAAAAATTTACCGATCAATGTTTTAAAAGTAGATAGATGTTTTATTAAAGACATTCCGGAAAGCCAAGAAGACATGAAAATCACCTCGGCGATTATATCAATGGCACATAGCTTGAATCTAAAAGTGGTGGCTGAAGGTATAGAAACAGAGAGCCAGAGTGAAATATTGTTAGAGCAAAAGTGTGATATTGGACAAGGTTATTTATTTGGCAAGCCAATGAGGCTAGCTGAATTGAAGCAACAACTTGATCAAGAGGAATTTTTAAGGCAACTAGACCAAGGGTGAACTGATTCTTTACTAAAACATACCTGAATCCGTGACTTCAAAGTGAATACAGAGTGTAAGATATTGGTTCTACAGTGGAACTGAAAAATCTTAGCTGCAAGCTCATATGCTCCTGCATTCGCTAAATAAATGCATCCATGCATAAAACCCATAGGTTCAGCGGGTATTTTTCTAACCGCTGTAAAATCAAGAGCTTGCGCTATGTGGTGCAGTGAAGTCACTGATTTAGGATATAGTTAGCCCTTAACAGTGTCGATTAGCGCAGATTCCTCTAATCTCTATCTGTGGTTGATAAGGAGAAAACTTGAATAACGTGAAAAAAACAGACAGCACTCAGCTGGCGGTGCTCGAGCAGTTAGTGGCTGCCATTGGTCAGGTTCTATTAGGTAAGCAAACACAAATAAAGCTCGCACTCACTTGTATTCTGGCCAGCGGCCATCTGCTAATTGAAGACCTACCAGGTATGGGAAAAACCACACTAGCACACGCTATAGCTGACGTACTAGGACTGCGTTATAACCGAGTACAATTTACCAGTGATTTACTGCCGACTGATTTGCTCGGGGTGTCTATTTTTAATCGCACCGAGCAAAATTTTGAATTTCATCAAGGTCCTATTTTCACTCAATTACTGCTTGCCGATGAAATTAATCGCACTACTCCTAAGACTCAAAGCGCTCTATTAGAAGCGATGGAAGAGGGGCAGGTGAGCATTGAGGGAACCACCTATGAGCTCCCCAACCCTTTCTTTGTGATCGCCACGCAAAACCCTTCACACAATAGTGGCACATATCCACTGCCTGAATCTCAGCTAGATAGATTTATGATGCGTATCGAGCTGGGGTATCCATCTAGAGAAGCTGAGCTGTGTATGTTGCGCAGCGTATCGAATCATGTTGGAGTTAGAAATAGAAGTAACAGTAGCCGCGCTAAAGTATCGGCATTAATTAGCCTGGATCAGCTTGAGAGTTTGCAAAACAACGCCGCTAGCGTAGTGGTGAGTGATCACTTACTTGATTATCTACAGAGGCTTATTCAATTCAGTCGTGAAGACAGTACCTTTAAATTTGGTATATCACCTCGGGGTTCAATGGCTTTACTGTGTGCTGCGAAAGCTTGGGCCTTCTTAGATAATCGCAATTATTTATTACCGGAAGATGTCCAGCAAGTGTTTGTCGCAGTGATCGGGCATCGGCTGGTTGGCGCGGCGAGCGATCAAGCTACTGGTACTTTAGCTGAATATATATTGGCCCAAGTAGATGTGTTGTATGAGTAAGGGCTGCTCGTTTAAAAACAGACACAAAGCGCATGCACTCCAGTATTAGGCAGCGATTAGTCTCCTATAAAAGTAATTTCCTAGCGCAGCGCAGGCCGCGTAAAAATCAGCATCGCCTCAAGCAAAATAACCTATTCATATTTCCCTCTATATTAGGTGGCTGCTATTTATTACTGATCATGCTGCTGTGGCTATTGGGGACTAATTACGATAACAACCTAATTCTCGGGCTGTGTTATCTGTTATTAAGTATTATGTTGGTCAGTATTTTACACTGCTATTTTAACCTGCAGGGGCTGCAAGTTTCCAGTTGCAAAAGCAGTGCAGTGTTTTGCGGTGAATTGGCGATGATCAAATTAAAATTTGAGCGTGCCAGCCTTAAGACACATTCTAGTATCGCGGTGAACTGGCACTCGCAAGTTCATAACGGAACTGTACAGCAGTCTGGCGAAGTTCAGATTTTAGATTGGCAAAACCGCACCACTGTGGAAGTGTTGTTTCCTGTGGTTACTATAAGCCGAGGTATCTTTCAGCCCCCTAGGCTAGCAATTAAAAGTTATTACCCGCTCGGTTTGTTGCGATGTTGGTGTGTGTTGGCAATCGATAGCCCGGTGATTGTGTACCCTAAGCCAATCGCGGGAAATGCTGATCAGATCGCGTCATCGGTAAGTAATAGCTCTGCTAAGCCGCGTGATACACAGGCACACGCCGCTGAACGAGAGTATCAAGATTTACAACTATATCGAGAGGGCGAACCCGTCAACCAGATTGCCTGGAAGCAATATGCACGTACTGAAGTACTGTACAAAAAAAATTATGCGTACCTGACGGGAGATCATCGCAGCTTAAGCTGGCATAACTACCCGGGTATCGCCTCGGAATTACGCTTGCAGTATCTCTGCCACCAGGCGATAAAGTTAAGCGCCTTAGGGAAAACGTTTAGCCTTGAATTACCGGGATGTACTATTGCAATGGCTAGTGGTGAAGAACATCATCGTCAAGTTTTGCACGCCCTTGCGTTGTTTCCTGTAAATGTATAAGCACTTATGTATAAGCAGCTATTTAAGCAACTATGTTAAGAAACTATGTTAAGAAACTATGAATAATCGAGGGGCAAAGCTGCGACCGGCAGATATTAATTGGCTAGCGACAGCTCTATTACTGGCGATGCTGCCACTGCTAAATGAGCTTCCCTGGTGGATGTTGATACTCGCTGTGTTGATGTATGGCTGGCGTGTCCAAATAAATAGAAAAAAGCTGCTAAACCCTCATAAATTATTTAAGTTTGTAGTGCTCGTTATCAGCATCGCTCTACTTGCAGTTAGCACTAAAAATATATTTTCTCTGCAGAGCTTCGTTGGATTATTGACGCTAACCGCCTCGCTAAAAATCATTGAATTAGAACAGCGCAGAGACTACTTGCTACTGGTTTTTTTAGGCTGCTTTATCAGTGCAAGTCAATTGCTCTTCGACAATAGTGTGCTGGTCTTCATCTATACACTGGGCTGCTTTTTTGTATTACATTTGTGTCTGTTGCGTGCGAACTTCTCACCACTAGTGAGTGCTTTATTACCGGCGCGAGAGCTGCGCAAAGTAATGGTGATATTTTTACAAGCGCTGCCGATTGCTGTCGTTCTGTTTCTGGTAGTGCCCAGAATTGGTGGTTTGTGGAAAGTTCCATTGAACACCGATGTAGCTAAAACAGGGGTCTCAGATAGTTTAACATTGGGTAGCATTGGCAGTTTAAATCAAGACTTTTCTCCGGCAATGCGGGTTACATTTGATGGACAGCAAAAGCCGAGCAATGCCGAACTGTATTGGCGAGGTGTAGTGCTTCCCCATTTTGATGGCCGTACTTGGTCTCGTCAAGTCCTGCAAAATTCCGCTCAACCTGCCAGCATAAAGCCTTTACCTAAGCCTCAACAACAGCAATTACATAGTTTTTCAAAGCAAGCTACGAGTACCAAATATAGTTATCAAGTGATGTTAGAAGCGACCGGGCGTCGCTGGTTGTACGTATTAAATACTGCAGTGATCGCGCCACAGAGCAGCGACTGGGATTTAACCCAAGCACCAGATTATAGTATTGCGCGCTTGACCCCGGTTGTGGACAGATATCAGTATCAGGTAGATTCTTTCCCCGAGTTTACTGACACACGAGAGTTGAGTGCTGCGCAATACCAAACCTATACCCAGTTACCTGAGCAGTCAGATGCTAGCGGTAGTAAACCACCAACTAATATCAAAAGCCGAGCTCTCGGGCAGCAGCTGCGAGCGGAGTATCCAGAGCCAGAGGCATTAATTGCTGCGCTGATGGCGCGTTTTAATCAAGACTTTAGCTATACACTGACTCCTGGCAAGTTAGAGTCGAAGAGTGCGATAGATGATTTTTTATTTACCACTAAGCGAGGTTATTGTGAGCACTTTGCCAGTAGCACCGCTTTTGTATTACGAGCCGCGGGAATACCCGCAAGAATAGCAGCAGGCTATCAAGGAGGGCAGTGGAGTAGTGACAGTAGCTACTTACTAGTTACCCAAGCAGAAGCACACGCATGGGTTGAGGTATGGCTGGCGGGAAAAGGCTGGGTCAGGTTAGACCCGACCACGGCTGTCGCCCCAGAGCGAATAGAGCTAGGTAGTTCATCCTTAATAGCTGCATTAAATATCAACATGGGACTCGCTGTTAAACTCAATCAGCTCAGTTTGGTTAGGAAATTTCGACTGAGTTGGGATAAAGTGAATTATCAATGGCATCGCTGGGTAATAGGCTATGATAATCAACTGCAATTCTCGCTGGTTAAAAAACTGCTCGGTGGTGTCGATGCTTGGCGAATTGGGTTGCTAATCTTGCTGGTGGTAAGTGCCATATTATTGCCGGTCTTGCTAATGGCATATTGGCCGCGTCGAAAAACTCGATCAGATCCACTGTTAACCAGTTTACAAAAGCTCGATAAAAAAATAGCTGGATTAAAAGTGTATAGACGTAAGGGAGAAACTCTGGCTGCCTTTTTAGAGCGAGCCTCTATAGTGAGCCGAGTGAATAAAAACATCTTTAGCATCCTCGGCGATAAATTAAATAGCGCTCTGTATGGGGTGACAGCGTCTAAATTGACTGATGATGTGCCGAGAGCTCGAAAAGTAAGCTTAGAAATAGATGCTTTAATCAAAAAAATTAAAGTCAATTGATGAGACTTCTTGATAGAATCCATCTAACTGAACTGAACTGAACTGAACTGAACTGAACTGAACTGAACTTATCAATATCGTTCCAATTCAGTTGAGTGCTAATAATTGACCACTATATTCAGCTGCTCTAGGGTCAATGCTTAACTAATTTTCCTCGGCCAAGTAACCATAAAGTGATGTTATGAAAACGTTAATCTTAAAAGTACTATTTATTTTATCTTTAGCAGTCAGTCAGCAAGTTTTAGCCATTGATTTGCAGGCTTTTAATGGTCACAAAAGCTCACTGAGTGAGCAAATTGGCCGAGGGAAATGGTCGGTAGTGGTATTTTGGAGCCACAGTTGTGTTATTTGCCGCCGCGAAACTCCCCTGTTAAATGCCTTTTATCACCAGCATAAGAATCGAGATGCACGAGTGATTGGAGTCAGTATAGATGGCAAAAAAAACCAGCGTAAAGCCGAATTGTTTATGCGTCAAACTCAGATGGCATTTCCAACCTTTATCAGTGAATTACCGATACTTGCGATCCAGTTTCAGGCGCTAACTGGAGCTGGTTTTCGTGGCACGCCAACATTTTTACTGTTCGATCCAAGTGGCGAATTAGTCGCAATGCAGACAGGACCGGTTAGCATGGCTGCATTGGAACGCTTTATCGGTGGCGGAGATGTTACTGAAAAAAAGTGATAGGAGAAAATTATTCTGAAAGAAAGCGAGGGCTGAAGAGTTCCAAGTAGAGAGAGTTAATCAATGCTGTAGTTAGTGCTGTAGTTAAAGTCAGCAACACTGATTACTCTCAAATATTATAGAGCATCACACCGTGGTGACTTAATAACTTACTCTAACTGTATCGCCTTGGGTAAGTACTCTGACTCTATCGTTAACGGCGAAAAAATTTGCCTGACTGATTTGCTGCACAATAGAGATTGTTTCACCGGAGTCCATACGAACAGTGATTTCTTGTCCTTGTTTGCGGGTGTACTTCTCCTCTACTTGCTGGCCTAAAATACCACCGACTACAGCGCCAATCCCCGCTGCTATATCGCTGCCACTGCCACCACCGACATTACTGGCGATCACGCCCCCTAAAATACCTCCCGCAGCGGTACCTAACACGCCATTTTGACGGCCATCGATCACTACCGGGCGCTCAGAGACAACCCGGCCGTATTCAACAGCTTGTACTTTTCTGGCCTCTGATGCTGAGTAATTGTCACCGGTTAAATTGTTGGCACAACCAGTCAGGAAAAAAAGTGCCGCCAGCAGTGGGTAGAGTTTGCCTTTAAATATCATAAATCACCTAAAAATATTGAGTTGGAATGCAGATTGGACAGTCATTAGCGCTAAACAGTCAAAAAAATTTAGCAAATGAGAAAAATAACTAAAAAATCCTGATTAAGTATCTAAACTTAATTATTTACTGGATATTAATATACAACTGCGCTGAATTAAACCGTTAGCTTAGGGAACTCCTGAATAAGCAGCATGCGCTCCGTAGATTTTGTCCAGAGCTGGGGAGTTAGTTGGAACGGTTGTAATTATTTAACAGCCATTTAATACTCAGTCTAAGGCTTATGTGGCAGCAATAGTATAGATGTTTCAGAGTGAATAAAAATCTATTTGCAATCAAGCTTAGATTACCCGCTGTTTTGATAAAAGGAATTAGCAAATGGCACTAGCAAAAGTCTATACCCGGGCGCAAGTGGGAATTTCTGCGCCTTTGGTTGAAGTAGAAGTGCATCTATCTGCCGGTCTGCCGGCATTCCAATTAGTCGGATTGCCTGAAGCAGCAGTTCGCGAATCTAAAGAGCGAGTGCGCAGTGCACTGCTTAATTTAGGCTTTAATTTTCCGATGAGTCGCATCACCGTTAATTTGGCCCCTGCAGACTTGCCGAAAGAGGGAGGGAGGTACGACTTGGCGATCGCGGTCGGAATATTGGCAGCTTCCCAGCAAGTTCCCGATGATTTACTCGATCAGTGGGAGTTCATCGGTGAGCTGGCGCTGTCCGGGGACTTGCGAAAAGTGAAAGGTATTTTACCGGTGGCTATTGCCTGCCAAGCGAGCCAACGAAAGCTGTGTCTCGCTAAACAATGTTTAAATGAAGCTGTTTTAGTGTCATCACTAGAGCTGGCCGCGGCAGAAAATTTGCTTGAAGTGTGTCAGCTACTGACTGGTCAGTTGCCGCTATTTGATTATCAATCTTATCAACCAGAGCCTCGAGAAGAGTTGCTCTCGTTAGACCTGATCGACGTAAAAGGCCAATTCCAAGCCAAGAGAGCGCTAGAAATAGCAGCAGCTGGCAGCCACCATCTACTGATGTCAGGTAGTCCTGGGAGTGGGAAAAGTATGCTGGCTGCTAGGCTGGCGGGTTTGTTGCCACCACTCAATGAAGCTGAGTGTATTGAATCGGCCGCCATTTATTCGGTGGCCGGCTTAGATACCGAGCAAGTTTGTGCGGGCATTCGCCCATTTCGCTCACCACATCATACGGCGTCAGCAGTCTCTTTAGTCGGTGGTGGTAGTTATCCACAGCCTGGTGAGATTTCTTTAGCGCACAACGGTGTCTTGTTTTTAGATGAAGTGGTTGAGTTCTCCAGAGCTGTACTGGAAGTGTTACGAGAGCCTTTAGAGGCGGGCAAAATTCATATCTCCCGAGCGGCGCAAAAGGTCTCGTTTCCGGCACGTTTTCAATTAATCGCCGCCATGAATCCCTGTCCCTGTGGCTATGCATTGGATGCCAGTGGACTGTGTCGCTGTACCCCCGATCAAATAAAACGCTACCAAAGTAAACTCTCTGGTCCTCTGTTAGATCGTATCGATCTACATATTCAAGTTAACCCGATCCCGCCCGTAGAACTACTCGCCATCGAGCAGATAGCGGATCAAGAGAGTTCGGTCAAAATAGCCCAGCGAGTCAAAGCTAGCGTCAATACTCAGTTAGCCAGGCAAGGCTGTAGAAACGCGCATTTGGAAGGAGAGTTACTGACTAAAATTTGCGCTTTGGATGACGGTTTGCGCGATTTGCTGGCAACAGCGGCTACTAAAATGCGACTGTCTGCACGTTCTTGTAACCGAGTGTTAAAGGTTAGTCGATCAATTGCAGACCTTGAACTAAGTGAGCATATTCAGCGTCAGCATTTGCTAGAAGCTTTGAGCTATCGACAAGTATCGGCAATAACCCCCGGCTATTAATTACTGGGGGAGTTCTGTTTTTTTACATCATCGATTAATAAGTACTTCTGCAGTATCTTTAAGTAGTAACTCTTTTGGATGATGGCTAGCTGTTGAGCAGATAAAGGTTTTTTATGCTTACTTAATTGGGTGCTTGAGCCTGGCTTCCAGAGCAGCTGCTGTTTGCCATCGGTGCTTACACCAGTACTGAAGATATAGCCTCCTTGATCGATACTGCCATAGGCACTGTCGGCTTCTTTGTGCATCAGTGGGGTCCCGTAACCCAAATACTGTTCTCTGTTTAGTGCCAGTTCAAATAGCGTTGGAAATAAATCCTTGTGTGAACCTGGCAGTAGCTGATCAATTGCTGCCAGTTGATCGTACTGGGGCGGCAGATAAAAATAAACCGGCACCGCATAGCGATTGTAAGCTTGATCGGCTGCTGAGTAATTTGCAAAGCCTTTCAAAACATGATCTCCAGTCGCCACTACAATGGTATTGTCGGCAAATTTGGATTGTTTTAACCAAGTCATAAACTCACCCAATGCATTGCTTTGAAAGTGGTAACCGGTGAGTGATTGATGAGTTTTTGCGTTATCTTTGGCAAAACCGTATTGTTCAGGGGCTAGGGGTGGCGCTAGATAATCACTGGGTAGTTTAATCGGCGGGTGATTATTGGTGGTTAGTACAAAAGAAAACAATGGCTTTTCAGAGTTATGGTCAGTCAATTGCTTTTGTAAATACTCAAATAAATGGCTGTCATAAACCCCCCAAGGATTATCAGACTTCTGCTTGACATAAGCTTCGATGGTGGCTCGCCCTAAATATTGATCAAAGCCCTGTCTGGGCCAAAATTGGCCGTGTTTTCGCCAGGCGCTATTGCCGCCACTTAAAAACAATGTCTGATAGTTTTGGCGTTTAAAAGGCAGCAAATTAGAAGTGCTAAAGCTGTACTTGCTCGCCGCCGATTGAGTAATCGGGCCTATCGGAGTATTCAGTAGTAAGCTTTCTATGGTGGGGTTAGTGCCGTATTTATCTGAAAAAAATCGCTGAAAAAAATAATCGTCAGCAATATGTTTAGCCATCTCTCCCAGTACTTGATTTTGTGGATTGTCAGCCAGTGCTATATGGCTCGACCAGCCTTCCATCAGTACAAAAATCACATTAGGATTGGTGAATAGCGGGCCTTTATCACCACTGGTTTTGAGTAGCGGGTGCTGTCGGTCGAAACCTGCCGCGATCTTTAATTCAGCAAGTGAGTTTAACTTTGCCGAAGCAAGTGTTTTTGCTCTGCTTAGGTTGCTAAAACTGTCGTCGTTGTAATCTTTATACGCATAGTAAAAGTGATAGGGACCGTTGAGTGCTAACGAATTGATGGTTGGATTGTCATTGATCACTGTGGTGCGTCGTGACAGTGGGAATGTATCTAGTGAGCCTCGGCCGAATAGGCCGCACAGTATTATTAGCAATATAGTGATTAGCCAAATAAGACCCTTATTGACGGTACTTGGCGCTAGCGGGTTGCTAACTTTAGTGGCTTTTAAAAAATATATAGCGGTGAGCAACGCTGTTACCACTGCGCTAAACATCAGTAAAACCAGTCGCCAATCACTGAAAATACTGATCAGTACTGCGTAAGTACCATCATCTACAATGCCAAATATTAAGTTACTTATTTCGGTGCCAAAGAAAAAGTAAAAACCTATGTCTAGATAGCTAAAAAATAGGGTGATCAGCAATATCGTAAATAGTGTCAGACGCGAGTAATTTCTCAGCCAGTGCCAGCGATTGAATAGGCTGATGGGGAGTATCGGCAATAGTACAAATAAGATCAGGCAGACGGCGGATACTTTTAAATCAAAACGTAGGCCAGTGAAGAGTACCGAGGCGAGGTCAGCGGTGCTGGTATTTTGCCAATCGGCAATCAAAAATAAAATCAGCGCTCGGCAGCTGCCTAAAATGACTAGCGAAAAAGCTAAATAAATGCCGCCATTCTTTAATTGCTGTTTAAAGGGATCAATAGTTGGCAGAGTATGATTGGTTAATTTTGCTGCTACAGGCTGCTTCAAAATGGAGTATCCATTGCGTGGGAAAATAGCGGGCAGTATATTGGAAATTAAACTCGACTTAAACCCAGCTCAAGCCTGCAGTTAGCAATTAAGCCGTTATAATCGTCAACCGAACGGCTGGTACTCCTCTTAACTGACGAGCGAGTTGCGAGATCGGATCAAAATATCAGTGTCGGGATTACTGCTGATATAAAGATCTTAATCACCGGCGAAATTTTCAGCTAATACGGAAAATATTTGCGCGGTACTTGATCCTCTCATTTGTACTTAAAAGAGCGCGAAGGGCTACCAGCTTGTGGCATAATGGATCTTTAATTTAGATTGTAGGTCGTTAATTAACCACTGCAGCTAAGACGATATAAACGCTGCGAATCAGGCGATAAATCAGCCGGGAATAGAATGAATAAGTTAAACCCAAGACAACGTGAAGCGGTAGATTACATCAGTGGGCCGATGCTAGTACTGGCGGGAGCTGGCTCTGGTAAAACCAGTGTAATCACTCGAAAAATCGCCTATTTAGTGAATAGTTGCGGTATTGAAGCTCGGCACATAGCGGCGCTAACTTTTACTAATAAGTCTGCCAGAGAAATGAAAGAGCGGGTGGTCACTTTGTTGGCGAATGGCAAAGGGCGGGGCTTAACCGTCTCTACTTTTCATAATTTGGGCATGAATATTATTCGTAAAGAGCACAAAACGCTCAAGCTAAAATCCAGCTTTTCAATTTTTGATGATACTGATACTCGATCGCTATTAAAAGACTTGCTGCTAAGCAGCGATGAAGACTCCGATCAAGTAGATTTGGTCAGAAATAAAATTTCCTACTGGAAAAACGAAATGATCGAAACCGATCAAGCACTGCGAGAGGCGCAGGGCCCGGAGGATGTTTTATCGGCAAGAGTTTATGAGCGCTATCAAACCACCTTACAAGCTTATAACGCGGTCGACTTTGATGACCTTATTTGGACACCGGTAAAGTTATTTAGCAATCATCCGGAAATTTTACAAAAATGGCAGAATAAAATTCGCTACTTGTTAGTGGATGAGTACCAAGATACCAATATGAGCCAGTATAAATTGGTCAAGCAAATTGTCGGTACTCGTGGCGCATTGACGGTGGTTGGAGATGATGATCAATCAATCTATTCTTGGCGTGGTGCTCGGCCTGAGAATTTAGCGCTGTTAAAGCAAGATTACCCCAGTTTGAAACTGGTCAAACTCGAACAAAATTATCGATCAACCAGGCTTATCTTGAATGCCGCCAACGTGGTCATTGCCAACAACCCCCACGAGTTGAGTAAAACCTTGTGGTCCGATATGGCGCCGGGAGATCCGATTAGAGTGCTCCATACCCGCAATGAAGATGCGGAGTGTGAAAGAGTGGCCACCGAAATACTGGATCGACACTTGCGACACAGAATTGATTTTAAAGATTTTGCAGTGTTGTATCGCGGCAATCACCAAGCGCGTTTACTCGAGCTAAAGCTGCAGGCGTTTCAGATACCTTATAAACTGTCAGGTGGTACCTCTTTTTTCGCCAGAGCTGAAATTAAAGATCTGATGTGTTACTTGAAAGTTTTAATTAATACTGCTGATGACAATGCATTTTTACGGGTGATCAATTTGCCGCGCCGTGAGATTGGTCCCAGTACCTTACAAAAACTCGGAGAGTATGCGTCCGAGCGTGAAATAAGTATGTTTGATGCCTGTAACGAGCTGGGGCTCGAGCAGGTAATGAAACCTGCTCAGGTTGAAAGGCTGCGCAAGTTTACCCACTGGCTGTCCGCTAAATATCAGCAGTGTATCCAAGGAGATCCAATCCAAGCTATCAGAGAGTTAATTTTTGATATTGACTACGAAGGGTGGATTCATCAAAACAGCGCCAGTGCCGGCACCGCTGAAAAACGCATGCAAAATGTCTATTTTTTGGTAGATTCAATCCGTAACACGATGGAGCGGCTACAGGAGGACGATCCCGAGGCAGGTGTGGAAGAGGCTATTAACCGTCTGATATTAATTGATTTGATGGATCGGCAAGAGGAGGAGGAAGACGAGAACAAAGTGCAGTTGATGACCTTGCATGCCTCTAAAGGTCTTGAGTTTCCGCATGTGTTTCTAATCGGTATGGAGGAGGAAATTTTACCGCATCGAAACAGCATTGAAAATGGTGACATTGAAGAGGAGCGCCGACTGATGTATGTGGGGATTACGCGAGCCAAAGTCACTCTGACTATCACCTTAGCTCGACAGCGCAAGCAGTTTGGCGAAGTGTTAGATTGTCAGCCGAGTCGTTTTTTAGACGAGCTGCCACAAGATGATTTACAAATTGAAGGCAACGGCGAAAAAGACCCCAAGGTGAATAAAGCGAGAGGCAAGGCAACACTCAACAGCTTGCGCAGTTTATTTGATGACTAGTAAGGGGTTTCAGTGAGAGGCTACTAGTTTGAATTAATAGGTGGGATCAGTGATTCACTGGTGCGTCTCTATATAGTGCCTCGCCATGTATAAACCAGCGATGGCACGGCCCTCGGTAAACTCGGGGTTTAAAGCTAATGCATCAATATCACGCAGTGGCCATTTAACCACCTCAAGGGGCTCAGGCTCATCTCCTGTTAGGCGACAAGGATATAAATCCCTAGCGATAACCGCCTGCAGTTTATGCCCCATGTAATTTGGGGCTGTGGTTAGTTCTTTGAGAAAATCAATTCGTCTAGCACCAAAGCCAATTTCTTCTTTAAGTTCGCGATCAGCGGCTTGATAGATTGTTTCACCTTCGTCTACCGCTCCTTTGGGGAGAGATAGCGTGTAATCATCAATTCCGCCAGCATATTCGCGAACCAGTAATAAATTGTCATCACTGTCGAGGACTATCATCATGACAGCGCCATGCCCTCTACTAGCTAAACGCTCATAAGTGCGTTCAACACCGTTGCTGAAACGTAATTTTAGCTCTTCAACTAAAAACAATTTGCTCTTTGCAACTTGATTAATCTGCAAAATTTCAGGTTTAATGGGCATACTGCATCAGATCCTAAATATTTACCTAAATTTGTGGTATTTAAAGCGGTAATTGAGTATAAAAAATTCTTATTCACAGCGATATTCAAAATATATTAGTTTAACACATCGTTTAAGCTGGTAAGTTTTGTAGCTGGGTCAGAAACAAAATATTGTACTCATACAACCAATTATTTCGTCACTCACAGTGGAAGTTTATTTTGTTAGCTATAGATTCGCTCGATTGGTCACAAATCGACACGGTGCTATTAGATATGGATGGTACTTTATTAGATCTACATTTTGACAGCTTTTTTTGGTTGGAGCATCTGCCGGTGCGATACGCACAAATTCATCGGCAAGATTTAGCCCAAAGTCGGGCATATTTATTTCTCGAACTAGCAAAAAATCGAGGTACAATTGATTGGTATTGTACTGATTTTTGGAGCGAAAAATTCAATCTAGACATCGCCAGTTTACGAGCTGAAGTAGCACACAATATCGCTTATCGACCTTATGTCGAAGCGTTCTTGAAATTGCTGAAACGCTCTGGGAAACGGGTGGTGTTAGTAACCAATGATCATCGCTCGGGCTTAGCGCTGAAACTTGCAGCGACTGGACTGGAGAAATATCTGGATAATATCGTCGTGTCACACGATTACAGTGTAGCAAAAGAACAGCAAGCATTTTGGCAACAGATGCAAGCTGATGAGGCATTTGATCCACAAAAGTCACTGTTTGTTGATGATACGGTCGCGGTGTTGGACTCGGCGAAAAAATACGGTATCGCCCATTTAAGATATATAGTGCAGCCTAATTCGCAATTAACTCGCGAGCACTGTGATAAACATTTGGGTATTGATTGCTTCTCGCAATTTAATCGGGCACTAATGCCATTGACTAGCCAAAAGGTGCCGTTATGAAGGGTAACATTCGATTAGATAAGTGGCTTTGGGCGGCGCGTTTTTTCAAGACTAGAGCGCTGGCTAAAAAAGCCATTGAAGGCGGTAAAATACACTATCAAGGCCAGCGCAGTAAATGTAGTAAAGTGGTTGAAATCGGTGCCTTTGTTAAAATTACGCAAGGTTGGGAAGAACGAATTGTCGAGATAAAAGCACTGGCAGAGCAGCGCAGGGGAGCACCTGAAGCAGCGCTGTTGTACGTCGAAACCGCTCTCAGCATTGACAAGAGAGTGGAGCAAGCAGAGCAGCGTAAAATATTGCGAGTATCTGATATGACCCCAGTCAAGAAACCCGATAAACGCAACCGCCGGCTGATTCAAAAAACTAAACAATTGTTGCTCGCTGAATAAAAGTATTAACGCTTCTATAGGAAGGCTATGAATAAGTCCTGTATGTACCCTGTGGGGCGCAAGTTATTTAGAGGCTCGTTAGCTCATCAGTATTGCAAAACATGCAGCTTAATGTCCTGTATAAGCGACGTATAAATTGCATGTTAGGATTTAAATGTTTAAAAATTTTCAAACCATTAATTACCGCACAAATTATATTTAAATCGCGCATTACTAAACTAATTTTTATGTTAAAATTTGCCGAGTAGCTGGTTGTGAATATGACTAGGATACACCCAGCCTAGTATACATAGCAGTAAAGGCGCGCCAAGCAGCTAATAATAGCTATTTGTAAATGTCGAAAAATTATTTTTATTCGGCTGGCGCAGTACTATTTCGACTTATTGAAAGTTGAGAAATTGAGAAATTGAACCAGTGAAATTGAATAATGAGTAATAAAGACCAAATCCAACGTATATTGTTTGATAATATTGATGTTCGTGGGGTCATTACCAGTTTAGACCAAAGCTTTCAAGATATTATGGCGCGCCACAACTACCCAGTTATTATTGAGCAAGTGCTAGGCGAAATGCTGGCCGCGGTAACCATTCTTAGTACCAATCTTAAATTTAATGGGAAATTGATTTTACAGGCTAAGGGGGAGGGCTGTGTCTCTACTTTGATGGCTGAATGTAATCACCTTAAACACTGTCGTGCTATCGCGCAATCTGATGACAGTATTCCCGCCGGCTTAAGTTTTAAACAAATGTTAGCAAAAGGTCATTTAGTACTAACTATTGAGCCTGAAGTTGGGCAGCGGTATCAGGGGTACGTGCCTCTAGAAAATGATACTTTAGCTGAGTGTTTGGCAGACTATTTTGATCGCTCTGAACAGTTGCAGAGCAAATTTGTATTCGCCTGTGAAAATGGTAGAGCGCGTGGTTTGATGTTGCAAGTGTTACCGGCAATGAAGTCCGCAGAAGACGATTGGTCGCGGTTATCTATGTTGGCGCAGACTTTGACGGTTGATGAATTGCTTTCACTGGACAATGAAACGCTGTTGTTTAGACTGTTTCACGATGAGCAGTGTCGCCTGTTTGAAGGGCTGAGCATTGAGTTTAAATGTCAGTGCTCTAGAGAGCGCAGCGAAAGTGCATTAAAATTATTAGCCAATGAAGAGCTATTGGATATTATTGCCGAGCGTAGTTTTATCGAGATCGACTGTCAATTTTGTAATAGTAACTACAGCTTTGACGCTAGTGATGTAAACGAAATTATCCTTAAAAAAGAGTTGGATTCTGAGCAGTTACATTGAGAATAGTGCTAGACAAAGTAAGTCAGTGGACTAGTTGATCAGCGACTTTTAAATAGAGGCGCAGACAGCTTCGTCACAGCAATAGATAAGGTATACCACCACTGCTGCTGGGGTGTGATTTAATCATTAAATGAGATTGACGCTAAACAGAGAAATTCTAAAAGTACCAAGTAGCGATTTGTGGTTTATGATTTATTTTTGCTAACTCGGATGTTGCGTGCAATATTCGGGCTAAATTGCCAGTTCATAGACCCTGCTAAATGGCCACTGATTAGATAATAGCCATATTACTGATAGAAAATATTATTCTTATTTGTGATAATGCGCGCCATAAATTCACGCAAAGACGTGAAAAATAAAATTTAAATTAATTTTTCGCTTACAGGTGGAGTTTGGTTAACAGCCAAAGGATTTAGTAAATGACCAATAAAACAGATATGGTGCATAGCAATTTAAGTCGAGCAGAACTTATTCAACAAGCTATCGTAAGAGGCGAAGGTGAATTGGCCAATTCAGGGGCTTTAGTGGTTAATACCGGTGCAAGAACTGGAAGATCTCCCTTAGACCGCTTTATCGTGGACGAGCCTAGCACTTCAGATCTTATCGATTGGGGTGGGGTTAACCGACCTTTCGATGCTGATAAATTTGATGCCCTTTGGGAACGTGTAGAAAGCTACATCGCTAGCAGAGAGCATTTTGTTTCCAACGTACATGTCGGATCAGATAGCAATCACTATCTAGCGGTTAAAATGTCAACCGAGACCGCATGGCAAAACTTGTTTGGTCAAAATCTATTTATCCTTCCCGAAGAGTATAATCCAAAGTCTAAGGAAGAGTGGCAAATCATTAATGCAGCGGACTTTAAATGCGATCCTGAGCGTGACGGTACTAACAGCGACGGCTGTGTGATCTTAAATTTCGCCAAGCGCAAAGTTCTTTTAGCAGGTATGCGCTACGCAGGCGAGATGAAAAAAGCAATGTTTTCAGTACAAAACTTCCTATTACCGGAAAAAGATGTGCTGCCGATGCACTGTTCGGCAAATGTTGGCGAGGATGGTGATACTACGTTGTTCTTCGGTTTGTCTGGCACCGGTAAAACCACCTTATCTGCCGATCCTGAACGCTACTTGATTGGTGATGACGAGCACGGCTGGGGCAAGGGAGTCGTTTTTAATCTTGAAGGCGGTTGCTACGCTAAAACTATCAACCTGTCACAGAAAAACGAGCCTATTATTTGGGATGCGATTCGCTTCGGAGCGATCGTCGAGAACGTGGTGCTAGATGCTGCTAAGGTGGCTGATTATAATGATACTAGCCGCACTGAGAATGGCCGTTGTGCCTACCCACTCGAACATGTCGAAAAACGAACTACTAATAATTTAGGTGGTGAGCCGAAAGCGATTATATTCCTGACTTGCGATTTGACCGGGGTATTGCCTCCGGTTTCAATACTCTCAAACGAAGCGGCCGCTTATCACTTTCTGTCGGGCTATACGGCGTTAGTTGGCTCTACGGAAATGGGTTCAGGTGGCGGTATTAAATCCACATTCTCAACTTGCTTTGGCGCGCCGTTCTTTCCAAGAGCAGCTAGTGTCTATGCAGAGTTGCTGATTAAACGTGTCGAAGAGTTTGGCTCGCAAGTATACTTGGTCAATACCGGCTGGACAGGTGGAGCATACGGCACTGGTACTCGTTTTGATATCCCCACTACGCGCGCTATTATTGCAGCGATTCAAAGTGGCGCATTAGTCGGCGCTGAAACAGTACACTTAGATGGTTTGAACTTAAATGTACCTGTCGCGGTAGCCGGTGTAGATAGCGCTTTGCTACAGCCTAGAACTACTTGGGCAGATCCTGCAGCTTACGATACAGAAGCGGCAAAGTTGATTGAAAAGTTTACCACCAACTTTACTAAGTTTAATGCGGTATCGGCGAGCATTGTCGCCGCTGGTCCTAAACTTAAGTAAAGATGCTAGTTGAGGTTTAATGGCTACGGCTTGTTAAACCTAAGCTAGCGGTTGAAAATTTGATAAAGCACTCCATTATAGTTGTAGGTTTTTTAGAACTGGGTTGAGCTTATGGGTGTTACCTTAAGCCTGAATAGGTGGCTTTAAAGTGAATCTAGAGCTTGTGCTATGTGTTGCATTGAGGTCACAGATTCAAGTTAAAGTTGCAACTCAGTGTTTGCGGTTTTTAGGAGAGAGTTAATGAGCGAAAATATTATAAACGTGACCGATGCTTCATTTGAAGAGCAAGTGTTAAAAGCTGAGGGCACAGTTCTTGTTGATTACTGGGCTGAGTGGTGTGGTCCCTGTAAAATGATCGCCCCAGTGTTAGAAGAAATAGCTCAAGACTATGCGGCAAAAGGGTTGACTGTCTGCAAGTTGAATATCGACGAAAATAATGAAACGCCGCCAAAATTCGGTATCCGCGGTATTCCAACGCTGATGATTTTTAAAGCGGGTAATTTGGAAGCAACCAAAGTAGGAGCGCTGTCTAAGTCACAGTTGGCCGCTTTTATCGACGCTAATATTTAACCATTATTTGAGTAATAAGCAGTTAAACGAAGGTAGATATCATTAATATTGAAATCTACCTTTATTTTACTGGACAGTTAACGATCAACCTTCTATATTTAACAGGAATTTGCTGCTAGCTGATCTGTTATAGCGCAAGTTATCCTGAAATTCCAAAAATTTCCACGTCATTTAGTTTTGCAAACTAACAAATTATTCTCAAGCTTCGCCCAAAAGGGCCATCACTTCAAATTATATGAATCTTACCCAATTAAAAACTAAAAATGTTCACGATTTAATCGAGACAGCAACTGAAATGGGCCTAGAAAACTTAGGCCGTGCCCGTAAACAAGATGTAATCTTTGCAATACTTAAAAAGCATGCTAAAAGCGGTGAAGATATTTATGGGGATGGTGTCCTTGAAATACTGCAAGATGGCTATGGTTTTTTAAGATCTGCAGATGCTTCTTATCTTGCTGGTCCCGATGATATCTATGTTTCCCCTAGCCAAATTAGACGTTTTAATTTACGCACGGGCGATACAGTTGCCGGTAAAATACGCCCTCCAAAAGACAGCGAACGTTATTTTGCGCTACTTAAAGTTAATGAAATTAACTACGATCGTCCGGATAATGCCAAAAACAAGGTGCTCTTCGAAAATCTGACACCGCTGTATGCACAAGAGCGTTTAACGCTGGAAATGGGCAATGGTAGCACCGAAGATTTAACCGCTCGGGTGATTGATTTAATGGCACCGATAGGCAAGGGGCAACGTGCATTAATTGTATCCCCGCCTAAGGCTGGTAAAACTTTAATGCTGCAAAATATTGCTAACAGCATTACCAAAAACAACCCTGAGTGTCATCTTATAGTACTCTTGATCGATGAGCGCCCTGAGGAAGTAACTGAAATGCAGCGTACAGTACGCGGCGAAGTTGTTGCCTCTACTTTCGATGAGCCGCCAGCGCGTCATGTACAAGTCGCTGAGATGGTTATTGAAAAAGCTAAGCGTCTCACCGAGCACAAAAAAGATGTGGTGATTTTATTAGACTCTATTACCCGTCTAGCAAGAGCTTACAATACGGTTATTCCATCCTCTGGTAAGGTGTTGACCGGTGGTGTTGATGCACATGCTCTGGAGCGTCCAAAGCGTTTCTTTGGTGCAGCACGTAATATTGAAGAAGGTGGCAGTTTAACCATTATAGCGACCGCTTTAATCGATACCGGTTCGAAAATGGACGAGGTTATCTTCGAAGAGTTTAAAGGTACCGGTAACTCTGAAATTCACTTAGATCGCCGCGCGGCTGAAAAGCGTATTTACCCGGCGATTAATATTCGTCGCTCTGGTACTCGCCGTGAAGACTTGCTGACCTCAGATGAAGAGTTGCAGCGGATGTGGATCTTACGTAAGTTGCTTGATCCGATGGACGATACAGCGGCAATTGAGTTCGTTTTAGAAAAGCTAAAAGACTTTAAAACCAACGAAGAATTTTTCCAGTCAATGCGTAGAAAGTAATCAGTAAAATGTCTACAACACCGTGACAGGTGAATTGTCTTTGACGACAATTGCATAGATAATAAGGGTGAACTTAAGTTCGCCCTTTTTTTTAACTATTTTTAATAGCTAGCTGTTTTTTGAGAGCCCTGATGACCCAGTTAAAGTATAAAGATCTTAGAGACTTTATTGCAATTTTATAAGCTCTTGGTGAGCTGGTAAGGATCAAACAAGAAATAGATCCCTATCTTGAAATGACAGAAATTAGTGATAGAACTCTAAAGGCCGGTGGTCCGGCGCTGTTGTTTGAAAACCCTAAGGGCTATAAATTTCCAGAGCTGACTAATTTATTTGGTACCGCTGAGCGAGTGGCGCTGGGGATGGGGCAGCAAAATGTAGCGGCATTGCGTGAGGTCGGCAAAGTGCTGGCTATGCTCAAAGAGCCAGAGCCCCCTAAAGGAATGCGCGACGCCTGGGAGAAAATGCCAATTTTCAAGCAAGTCTTGAATATGGCGCCTAAAGTCATCAAAAAAGCACCCTGTCAGCAATTTGTGTTAAAAGGTGATGAGGTTGATTTAAGAAAGCTGCCTATTCAAACTTGCTGGCCAGGAGACGCGGGGCCATTAGTTACTTGGCCGTTAGTGGTCACTCGAGGTCCGTACAAAGAACGGCAAAATTTAGGCATATATCGGCAGCAGTTGATCGGTAAGAATAAGCTTATCATGCGTTGGTTGTCGCACCGCGGTGGCGCGCTAGATTTTCAAGAGTGGCAGAAAGAGCATCCGGGAAAACCTTTTCCGGTAGCGGTGGCTTTAGGTGCTGACCCGGCAACTATATTAGGGGCCGTTACTCCGGTGCCTGACACGCTCTCTGAATACGCCTTTGCCGGTTTGCTGCGTGGCGGTAAAACAGAAGTGACTGCCTGTCTGTTGAGTGATCTACAAGTCCCTGCCAGTGCTGAGTTTATCCTAGAAGGGTTTATATATCCGGGTGAGATGGCAGATGAGGGGCCCTTCGGCGATCATACCGGTTACTATAATGAAGTTGATCAGTTTCCGGTGTTTACCGTTGAGGTTATTACCCACCGAGAAAATCCAATTTACCACAGCACTTATACAGGGCGCCCGCCAGATGAGCCCGCTATCTTAGGGGTCGCTCTCAATGAAGTGTTTGTGCCTATTTTACAAAAGCAGTTTCCAGAAATCGTTGATTTCTATCTGCCACCAGAGGGGTGTTCGTACCGCTTGGCGATAGTCACTATTAAAAAACAGTACCCCGGGCATGCTAAGCGCATTATGTTGGGGGTCTGGTCTTTTTTGCGGCAATTTATGTATACCAAATTCGTGATTGTCTGTGATGATGATATTGACGCCAGAAACTGGGAAGATGTTATCTGGGCTATTACTACGCGCATGGATCCGTCCAGAGACACGGTATTAATTGACAATACACCGATTGATTACCTAGATTTTGCCTCGCCAGTTTCTGGTTTAGGATCGAAAATGGGTATGGATGCTACCAACAAGTGGCAAGGCGAGACCACACGAGAATGGGGGGAGCCGATAGTGATGGATCAAGCGGTGACTGCCAAGATTGATGAAATTTGGCAGCAGTTGGGAATCGATAAGTCAGACATTGAACGCTAGGAACTTGTCTGATTTAGTGCTGTTTCCTGTAAAATAGCGAGTATTATGCCGCAAATCTGATTCTTTTCTCGAGCATAATTACCGATAGATAGGCCAAGCCGGCAGGCTCCTTGTTGGGCTATCTATTGGCAATTATAGTCGCGCTTTAGTTACAGCACAGTTTATGGATGAAAAACAGTTATTTAAGCTATACTTTGAGCGGTAATGGCATTAAGTTATCGAATAAAGGTACCAAGGCAAAAACCGAAGAATAGCGGAGTCAGTGTGCCCCTAACTTTGGGTATAGTATGCCCTCACTTTGGGTGTAGCGTACCCTTATCTATTGGTGCCACTGCTGTAAATACACATATTTAACCGGGTTTTACGCCGATTTACCGCGTGTTCTAGTTATGTATAGGTTTCAACGACACTATTTAACATGCAGTAGCCGTTCAATTTTCTGCTACTACATCGAGTGATCTTAGTATATAGATTGATGGGCTAAGATGCTCAGGGGAATATATAATGAAAAAAGTAAATTGCAGTATTGAGAGTGTGCAAAAATTAAATCACGATGTCTATCAGGTGAAGTTACTGTTACCTGAAATGACAGACCACAACATCGAGTATCGCGCTGGGCAATATGTAGATCTGTTCTTGGCGAGTGGTAAAAGTGCTTCGTTTTCAATCGGCTCTGCGCCTGAAGCCGGTCGTCATTTAGAGCTGCATATCAGGCACAATTCGCAAAGTGAATTTTCAAATGCGCTGCTTGCACATCTACAAAATGAAACGGCTATTGAGGTCGAGATAGCTAAAGGGACCGCCTGTATTACTGCCAATAGTTTGGTGGCGAAAGATCGAGTGATTTTGGCGGCGGCTAGCACCGGTTTTTCTCAAGTGAAAAGCGTTGTTGAGCACTTGTTGGCACAAGGTGTCAGCAATCAAATTCATATTTATTGGGGAGTTCGGGTCGCCAGTGATCTCTATTGGTCCCTGCTACCTGAAAGCTGGGCGGCTGAGCACAGTAACATTACTTATCACCCGGTGATTAGTGATCCTACTGAAGCTTGTGAATGGACTGGTAGAGTGGATTTGTTGCCGGCGGCAGTGCTGCAAGACTTTAGTGACTTTAGCGATGTTAAAATGCTGGCGAGCGGTTCACCGGATATGGTGTACGCGCTATTGGATGCCTGTGAAAGTAAAGGGATGCTAGAGTCACAGCTAGTGTCGGATGTGCTGGCATACGCGCCTAGAAATAAAAAAATCTAGTGCTTTATTCAGCTAAGCTGCAACGAGCCGCTTAGCTGGCAGAGGGCTAAAATCAGCCTCATTCCCTATTTTAAATCGATTTTATTGGCGCGCATCAAAGACCAATTCTCCGCCGAGTAGTGTTTGCGTGACTTTACCGGTCAGGGTCGATCCTATAAACATCGAGTTTTTCCCCGCTGACGCTAAACTGCGTTCATCGACCAGCCAAGTTGCGTGCTGATCAAAAATAGTAATATCAGCTACGGCACCTATCTCCAGAGAGCCGGCGGCAATATTTAGAATTTTAGCTGGCCCACTACTCAGTTTTTCGATGAGTTGCGAGAGATTGATCAAGCCTTGTTCAACCAGTTGTAAGCCTAAAGGTAAGAGTGTTTCCAAACCGGAAATGCCGGCGGCAGTGGCTGCGAAAGGCGCGTGCTTGGCTGCTTCTTCATGCGGTTGGTGGTCGGAGCAAATCGCTTGAATTTCATCGGTGACTATGGCATTTAAAAGGCCGGCTCTGTCCAGTTGGCTGCGTAGAGGAGGTTGTAAATGAAACATGCTGTTAAATCCTTTGGCATTTTCATCGGTAAAAAACAAATGGTGCATGGCAACATCAACGGTCACATTGAGGCCGTTTTTTCTGGCCTGCGAGACCATGCTAATTGAGCGCTCACAGCTAAGTTGACCAAAGTGAGCGCGGACCCCCGCTTGTTCTATCAGTAGCAAGCAGCGAGAAACGTCTATAGTTTCAGCCGACTCAGGAATACCTACTAGCCCCATGTCTGAAGAAGTATATCCCTCGTGCAGTACTCCATTGGCGACTAAGCTGTTGTCCTGCGGCGTGAAAATCACCAAATAATCGTGGGTGGCTGCGTACTCAAGGCAGCGCAACAGCGCCTGGCTGTTCTCAATTGTTGCCCGATGGTTAGAAAATGCAATGCAGCCAGAGTTGGTTAGTGCCGCCATAGGTGCAAGTTGCTGACCTTTTAGGCCGATGGTTAAAGCGCCGATAGGTAGTACTCGAGCTTTGGCAGATGCCTTGGCTCGGTCTTGGATGAGTTCCGCGACCGCAGTGCTATCTATGACCGGCTGAGTGTTTGGAGGGCAGACTAAGGTGGTGATCCCCGCACTGGCGGCAGCTGTCGTTTCACTGGCAATGTTGGCCTTATGGGTGAAGCCGGGTTCTCTCAAGTGTGCACTTAAATCAACTATTCCGGGGCACACTACTTTAGAGGTGGCATCTATAGTTATTTGCGTCGTGAAATTAGCTGGTTGCGTACCTATTCCGGCAACAACACCGTTTTTAATATACAGATCAGTAATGGTATCAATGTTGTTTTTAGGATCTATTAAATGGCCGTTTTCAATTTTAATCATGGGTCTGCTTACCTGGTAAACGTGCAACTGGCGAACTGGAGTAAATTACCCAGTTGAACGGGTATTTACTACATTAATAATGCTCAATATTTATCGGCTACACAAAGTGATCAATTTACCAATGAATGGTGATTTGCTTCGTTTAATTGGCCGGTAATAGCCATCGACATGACAGCCATACGCACTGCAATACCATTAGTGACTTGCTGTAGTATAGTGGACTGTGGCCCATCGGCCACCGCGGACTCAATTTCTACCCCTCGGTTAATCGGGCCCGGGTGCATAACAATCGCATCAGGTTTAGCCAGCTTCAGTTTTTCAGTACTCAAGCCGTAGAGTTTAAAAAACTCTGCTTCACTGGGGAGCAGCGCGCTGTTCATGCGCTCTTTTTGTAATCTCAACATTCCGACCACATCGCAGTCTTTAATGCCCTGCGCAAAGTTAGTAAATACTTTAACGCCCATCGCCTCAATGTTTTTTGGCAGCAGTGTTTTTGGTGCTATCACCCGGACTTCAGCGACGCCCAAAGTTTTTAAAGCATGAATTTGTGATCTGGCAACTCTGGAGTGCAAAATGTCACCGACAATAGCGACTACTAGACCTTTAAATCCGCCCTTACAGCGCTGGATCGTCAGCATGTCCAGCATCGCTTGGGTTGGATGGGCGTGGCGACCATCGCCGGCGTTAATCACGGCGATTTTAGGTGTTACTTGATTGGCTATGAAGTGGGCGGCGCCGCTATCAAAATGTCGAACCACAAACATGTCAGCATGCATTGCTTCCAAGGTCATTAAAGTATCTTTTAAGGTCTCGCCTTTAGTGGTCGATGAGCTGCTGATGTTGAGATTTAAAACATCGGCCGAGAGACGCTTAGCGGCTAATTCAAAGGTGCTAGAAGTGCGGGTGCTGGGCTCAAAAAATAAATTCACCACGGTTTTTCCGCGTAATAGTGGCACTTTTTTTACTTGTTGTGCGCTCATATCTAGAAAAGAGTTAGCGGTGTCCAGTATTTCGTGCAATATTTCGACTGGTAAATCTTGGGTAGTTAAAAAATGCTTTAACTGGCCCTGAGAATTTAGTTGTGAGCTGTTGTGGTCTATTGATTCAATCATAGTTACTCCGAGCCTTGTCGCTGGCTTATTTCCAGTGCCAGTGGCTCTGGGCCAATTAGTTTTATATGTTGCTCAGGGCTGAGGGAAAGGTTGCTGCCAACGATATCAGCGCTAATTGGAAGTTCTCTACAGCCCAAGTCTATTAGAGCAACCAGGGTCACGGATGCGGGGCGGCCATAATCAAAGAGTTCATTCAAGGCCGCTCGGATAGTACGTCCGGTTTTAATGACATCGTCGATTAAAATAATATCTCGATCTTGAGTCGAGCTGGGTATATTGGATGGCTGCACTTTTGGATCTAAGCCTACCCGGGTAAAATCGTCTCGATAAAATGAAATATCTAAGGTGCCCATTGGTTCAGTGATCGCTAAATTATGATGCAGCTGCTCGGCAATCCAAATCCCTCCAGAGCGTATGCCGATAAAAAGCGGCGCTTGGATATTCTTTGTGGCTATTAATTTACGCAGCGACTCAGTCATCTGCAGAAGTAGGAAATCGACGTTGTGATTAGTGGCTGACATAGTGGTCTTCCACACGGCTGTGACTGGGAATTCTAATATCGCTGTTGAACCAGCTTTGCAGAATCAATTGGGCGGCAATACCGTCGACGGATTCTTTGCGAAAGTTATTGCCGCCTCCGCGAGAGTAGTGAATCTGCTTGGCGTCGCGAGTGGATAAACGCTCATCAATTAAGAAACAACTCAATTGATAGCGGTCTTGAATGCGATTGGCAAAGCGTCTGGCGCGGCGGGCCATTTCACTAATGCTGTCGTCCATATTGATGGGGATGCCGACCACTAAAATAACCGGCTGCCACTCTTTAATTATCGCGTCTAATTGCTGCCAATTTGGTAGGCCTTCTCTAGCATTCACTGGAGGTAATTCAGTGGTAGACATGGTCAAAGTTTGTCCGCTAGCCACACCTATGCGAGTTGTGCCGAAATCAAATCCTAGCACTTGCTGTGATTGCTGTTGCATGAGATAACTGTCTGTCAAATGAGAGTGTTTTTAAGTGGGGGGCGACTAGATTAACAACATTGTCAGAGGATTATGCATTTCCGCTATGCGTTGTTAATGCGTTGAGCTCAACACCTATAAGAGAAGCTGCTGCTTGCATTTTGTCAGCTGCGGCTACGTTGAAGATTATATCTAAATTTACCGGGCAGTTTAACCAGAGATTGTCAATAATTTCAGTCTCTAGTTCAGCGGGCTTCCAGCCGATGTAGCCCAGTGCAATATGTGCTGTTTTAGGGCCATCGCCGATCGCCATCGCCTCTAAAATATCAACGGAGGAGGTTAGGCTTAATGCCTCGCTTACTTGATAGCTAGACAACCAGTCATCGTTGGGGTTATGAGGGTGCAAGATAAAACCGCGATCATTTTGCACGTCGCCACCACGATATACTGCTTGATTGGGGGTTTTATCACTGGTTGTTATATCTAAATGTTGCAACATGGTTACTAAATCCATGTCATATTCTTGATTGAGGATGATCCCCATAGAACCATATTCGCCCTGATGGCAAATATAAATCAGTGAATTCCGATATTTGTTCCCGCCTAAGACTGGCATCGATATCAGAAAATTGTCTTTTAAATTGCTGTTTGGTTTATTCATTCTTTCCCATTAAAATGTAACCATGAACTTAAAGGCCCTTGTATCAGAGTGAAAACGTTGCAGGCTTGCTATTAGGTTTAGTATATCCGCGTGGTTTTCTCAAACTCAATAGTGCGAATTATTTCCAAAATATCGGTATTTTCGCGCATTTTGGCTGAAAAAGGCTGAAACGGCGCTGCCAGTCTAATTATTTTTACCGCTCCATGGTCTAGAATTTGTTTGCCGGATGATTCTAAAATTTCGATTGATTGAATATTTCCGTCGGCACGCATCGCAATCAGTAACCTAACCCTACCATACATTTTCTGTTCATTTGCCGCTTTAGGGTAATGAATATTGCCGAGAGTTACAATACGTCTGCGCCAGTTTTCTAGGTAGGCGGCATCCTCATGGGACTTGGTTGACATAGTCGAGATCACCCGTTTTTTGGGAGCATTCGCCATTTCTTGTTTACGTAGATTAATTTGAGATTTTAGGGCGACAATTTGTGCGGACAAGCTGTTTTCTTGTCGGTTATTGGTGACGCTAGTGGCAGTATTTTTTGGCTGCTTTAATAATTGTGTTTGCTGGGAAACTTCGCTTATGACAACTTCGAATATTGAAATATTATTTTTTTTAGCTTCATGTGTTTGATTTTTTATAGGATTTATTGGTGAATTGTTTTCTGGTTGTGTCGGGTTTGCAATGTTTTGAGCTGGGAGCAGCTGATCTGCTGCCAATTGCCGATCGGATAAAAGTACTTTATGCTCAGCTTCGCCACTACCTTGCTGGTCGATTTGTGCGAAAAAATCAGCCTTAGAGACAATCTCTGCTGCTTTATATTGGGCGAGGGTAACCTCAATACTAGAAACGGTAGTTGAGTCATTTGCCCAACTAAAGCCAATGCCCAGTAATATTAAAGCATGCGCTGCTAGCGCGATAAAAATGCTGTAGTTGAAGCGGTTTTTAGAGTGGTATTTTAGCATCATGACTGTTTCATTTGATCGCCAGAATTTAACTGTGTTAATCGTTGGTTTAATGGCTGGTGTGCATCGACAGCAGTACCTGTTACGAGTGTTGGCCCAGTTTTATCTGAACATCGTAAATGCTGTTACTTGGAATAGTCAAGCGGCTATCGTTTGTGCTCTTTAATCCGTAACAGTGGGGTTTCTAGCTCCGGCCATGTTTTGGAGGCTCGGCTATTTTAGCAAGCCGCCAAAACAGGCTAAACTACAGCGAGCGCGCTAGCCAAGTTTTTTCAATGGCACTGATTAAATCACCGGCTATATCTAGGCCAAATTGATCATTCAGCTCACGTATGCAAGTGGGGCTAGTGACATTGATTTCAGTTAAATAATCACCGATTACATCTAAACCGACAAAAATTAAACCTAGCTCTCTTAGCTTTGGGCCGATCTGCTGACAAATCCAGTGATCTCGCGCCGTCAGTTCACGACCTTCAGCACGGCCGCCGACGGCTAAGTTTCCTCTAGTTTCACCGTTGGTTGGGATTCTTGCGAGAGCATATGCTACAGGTTCACCGTCAATCATTAAAATTCGTTTGTCGCCGTTTGCAATTTCAGGGATGAATTTTTGAGCCATAATCATCTCTGTGTTATATTTGGTGACGGTTTCTAAGATAACGCCTAAGTTTACGCCATCCTCTTGTACTCTGAAAATAGAAGTGCCACCCATACCGTCTAAAGGCTTAAAAATGACATCTCGGTGTTTCGCATGAAAGGCTCTAAGCTGCTGGCTGTCTTTGCTGACTAATACTTCAGGGCAGCACTGTGGAAACTGAGTGGCATATAATTTTTCAGTGCAATCGCGAAGTCTTTGAGGAGGATTAACCACCAGAGTGCCTTGCTGTTCCGCCATTTCCAAACTATGCGTGCTGTACATAAATTCATTGTCAAAAGGGGGGTCTTTGCGCATCAAAATGATGTTTAAGCTCGCCAGTTCCAAGTTTTGGTAGGGTTGACGTTGATACCAATTTTGCGGGTCTCTAGCGACGGTTAAAGGTGCCATCTGCGCCATAGCCACCCCATTCTCAATATATAAATGCCGCTGCTCCATATACCAAATTTCCCAACCTTTGTCTTGTGCTGCCCACAGCATGGCAAGGGAGCTATCTTTTGTGTAGCTAATGTCTTCAATTGGATCCATCACGATCCCAATTCTAATTGTCATGGTTGTGTCCTTAAGTTGATTATTTAGCAGGTTGTGAATTCAGTCATAGCTGTGACTCACTCAGAGGCGCCTTAACAAATATCTGTAATAACCCGTTCGGGGTTAATGGTAGTAATTTTTGCTATACGTAATTCTAAGGTAAGAGCTTTTATTATGGGGTTCATATACTGTGATACAAGCGAGTATGCGATTAATTAAGATCTCCCCAAAGGTATTGTAGTATCGCCTGAGCTGCTATTGGAGCGGTTTCAGTGCGCATAACTCTAGGTCCAAGTGCCACTGGGTGAAAGCCATTGTCTATAGCAAGCTGTACTTCTGCTTCCGTGAGTCCGCCCTCAGGACCAATCAGTAATGCTACTGTTGCCGGTTGGTCAAATTCTGCCAAACGTTTGTTAGTGTGGTGATGCAGTACTAGCTTTAGGTCAGCGTGACAGTCTTTAATCCACTGTGAAATTGCCAGAGCTGAGTTGATTGTAGGTACATCGGTGCGCAGTGATTGCTCGCAAGCGCTGATAGTCAGCTGTTGCCACTGTTGCTGTTTTTTTGTCAGGCGATCTGCTTTTAACTTGACCTCTGTGCGCTCGCTGATCAGCGGGGTTAAGCTGCGCATGCCCAACTCAGTGGATTTTTGAATGGCAAAATCCATGCGATCGCCCCGGGAAATTGATTGACCAATATCTATTTTTAACTGGCTGCTACGCGAGGGGGAAGTACTGGCGGTGATTTCGGCGTTAACCGCGCGTTTTTCGACCTTGCTTAGCGTGGCTTGATACTCATTGCCGTCGCCATTAAACAACAAGATACTATCCCCTAGTTTCATTTTTAATACCCGGGCAATGTGTTGTACTGCATTACTGTCTAACTCAAGCTGAGAATTGATGTTAATGACAGTATCTTGATAAAAACGCGGGATTCTCATAACTTAAATATATCCATCAATTATAGCCTGAATGCAGCAGAGGTCTTTGATTTTTTGAAAGTGAAGGTTGTTGTAAGCTGAAAGCTATAAGCTATAAGCTATAAGCTATAAGCTATAGTAATTAAGTAAGAAGCTTAGTTCGAACTGCCGCTAATAAAAAAGAGCAGTGCTGCTCTTTTTTATTAGCTTGGGAGTTTTTCTGTAACGCTAGGGAGGTTGTTCAGAAATCCTTAGAGGCCCGCGTCAGCTTTAAGGGCTGCGGCTTTGTCGGTGCGCTCCCAGGTGAATGTAGTGAAAGTGTCGTCATCTACAGTGACCTCAACAGGGGTTCTGCCAAAGTGGCCGTAGGCGGCTGTTACTTTGTACATGGGGTGTAACAGATCTAACATTCGGGTGATGGCATTGGGGCGTAAATCAAAATGTTGGTTGACCAGCGCGATGATTTTGCTATCACTTATTTTCCCCGTACCAAAAGTATTGATTGCCATAGAGGTAGGTTCTGCCACACCGATAGCGTATGAGATTTGTATTTCGCAGCGATCAGCCAAGCCTGCAGCAACGATATTTTTGGCAACATAACGGCCAGCGTAAGCGGCTGAACGATCGACTTTTGAAGGGTCTTTACCAGAAAAAGCACCGCCGCCATGGCGTGCCATACCACCGTAGGTATCAACAATTATTTTACGACCAGTAAGTCCACAATCGCCCACTGGGCCGCCAATTACAAACTTGCCAGTAGGGTTGATGTGAAACTTTGTTTCAGCGGTTAACCACTGTTTAGGCAATACTTGTTTAATGATCAGTTCCATCACCGCTTCTTGTAAGTCATGGTGGGAGATGTCTGGATCGTGTTGCGTTGAAAGTACCACCGCGTCGATCGCACAGGGCTTGCCATTTTCATAGCGAAAAGTTACTTGCGACTTAGCATCGGGACGCAGCCAAGGTAATAGCCCAGATTTACGCGCTTCAGCTTGGCGCTCCATTAAACGGTGCGCATAAGTAATGGGGGCGGGCATTAGCACATCGGTTTCGTTTGACGCATAGCCGAACATCAAGCCTTGATCGCCAGCGCCCTGCTCTTCAGAGCTGGCGCGGTCAACTCCCTGGGCGATTTCAACAGATTGTTTGCCGATGATGTTGATAATGCCGCAAGTGTTGCCATCGAAGCCGACATCTGAGGAGTTATAGCCAATATCATTGATGACATTACGGGCTAAATCTTCTAAATCGACCCAGGCATTGGTAGTGATTTCGCCTGAAATAATGGCGACCCCGGTTTTAACCATGGTTTCACAGGCTACCCGCGCGTATTTGTCTTTCGCAATAATGGCATCCAGTACCGCATCGGAAATTTGATCGGCGATTTTGTCAGGGTGGCCTTCAGAAACGGATTCTGAGGTAAAAAGATTGTACTCGCTCATGCTAGTGACCTTAATAAGTAATGTTTTAGTAGTGAGCAGTCACGCTGCTGTTAATCACTACTTTTTTAAGAAGCTTGAAAGATGCACATTTTATATCGTCGAGTAATTTTTTTCAGGATTATAAGCGGTTTTTTCATGAAATTTTCCCCAATTAAAATGAAAATTACTCACTTTGCGTTTTATTTGCGTTTTGCGATTGAAGCTGAGTCCATTCTGAGGGAAAATTGCGCTCTAAAATTTAGACTAATTAAAATGGGGTATTCCCCAGGAGTTAATGAATGTCTGCTCGTAGAGAACTGGCAAATGCAATTCGCGCATTGAGTATGGATGCAGTACAAAAAGCTAAATCTGGTCACCCGGGAGCACCGATGGGCATGGCCGATATTGCTGAAGTGTTATGGAATGATTTTCTTAAACATAATCCTAGCAATCCCTCTTGGTATGATCGCGACCGTTTCGTGTTATCGAATGGACATGGATCGATGCTGATATACAGCTTGTTGCACTTGACTGGCTACGACGTTTCAATTGATGACATTAAAAGCTTCCGACAAATGCATGCCAAAACCGCGGGTCATCCTGAATACGGATATTGCCCCGGCGTAGAAACAACTACTGGACCTCTGGGCCAAGGACTGAGTAACGCAGTTGGTTTTGCCGTTGCAGAAAAAACCTTAGCGGCGCAATTCAACCGTCCGGGTCACGAAATTGTTAATCACCACACTTATACTTTTATGGGTGATGGCTGTTTAATGGAGGGGATCTCGCACGAAGTGTGTTCGCTGGCTGGTACTTTAGGCTTAGGTAAACTAATCGCATTTTGGGATGATAACGGCATCTCTATTGACGGTAAAGTGGAAGGTTGGTTTACCGACGATACCGTGCAGCGCTTTAAAGCTTACGGTTGGCAAGTGATTGCTGATGTCGATGGTCACAATCCAGATCAAATTCGTGCCGCTATTGAGGCTGCTCAAGCAAATACCACCCAACCCACGCTGATTTGCTGTAAAACAGTGATTGGCTTTGGCTCGCCAAATAAAGAAGGTACTGCGGGTTGTCACGGTGCGGCACTTGGTGATGAAGAGGTAGCCTTGACGCGCAAGCGCTTAGCTTGGAAGCACGCTCCTTTTGAAATACCTGAAGATATCTATGCAGATTGGAACGCCGCTGCGGCAGGTTCAGTTGCGGAAAATGATTGGAATCAACAACTCGCCGACTATAGTGCCGCCTATCCTGAATTGGCCGCTGAGATGTTGCGTCGTTTAGCCGGAGACCTGCCTGCTGATTTCTCAGCAACTGCAGATGCTTGGATTACTGAACTAGCGGAAAAAGGTGAGAACATTGCCTCGCGTAAAGCGTCACAAAATGCGCTTAATCACTATGGGCCGATGCTACCTGAATTTTTAGGTGGGTCTGCGGATCTAGCGGGATCAAACTTGACTAAGTGGTCTGGTGCCAAGGTTATAGATGGGCAAGATGCCAGTGGCAACTACATCAATTATGGGGTGCGTGAATTCGGTATGTCAGCGATTATGAATGGCCTGGCACTACACGGTGGCTTCATTCCCTACGGTGCTACTTTTCTAGTCTTTATGGAGTACGCAAGAAATGCACTGCGGATGGCGGCACTGATGAAGATTCAGGCCATCCACGTTTATACTCACGACTCTATTGGTCTGGGTGAAGACGGGCCGACTCACCAGCCGATCGAGCAAGTAGCCAACTTGCGTCACACGCCGAATATGAGTACTTGGCGTCCATGTGATGCTGTGGAGTCCGCAGTGGCGTGGAAGAAAGCGATTGAGCGTAAAGATGGACCTACCGCGATGATTTTCTCTCGTCAAAGTTTAGCTCATCAAGCTCGCACGCCTGCGCAAGTGCAAGATATTGCCAAGGGTGGATACGTATTATCGGATAGCGCTGCTCAGCCAGAGTTGATTTTTATCGCCACCGGATCTGAAGTGGAACTCGCTGTGCAGGCTGCTGATCTATTACGTGCTAAAGGTAAAAACGTACGAGTGGTTTCTATGCCTTGTACTGATTTGTTTGATGCTCAAGATACCGCGTATCGCGAAGCGGTGTTGCCGGCAGCGGTCAGCGCACGAGTCGCTGTTGAAGCATTGCAAGCGGACTACTGGTACAAGTATGTAGGCTTAAATGGCGCGATAGTCGGCATGACTACCTTCGGTGAGTCGGCACCTGCCGATCAGCTGTTCGAGCACTTCGGCTTCACCGTGGCAAACATCGTCGCCAAAGCAGAAGCACTGCTGTAAAGCGTATCGCAGCCAACTTTAAAGTGTCGAGCTTTAGAGTTGGCCTCTATGAATCTTTGCAGCAATTAGTTTTACCATCAGTTGAGCAATCCGCTGATAGCTATCTTTTCAGGCGTAGCTAAGGTTTGAGATGCTCTTAGAAAATAATTTAATCAGATTCAAGTTCTACCTATTTGAGAAAAATGCTCATGAGCTATCGCGTTGCAATTAATGGTTATGGCCGAATTGGTCAATGTGTGCTGCGAGCTATCTATGAAAGATCTCTTCAATCCCAGCTGAAAATAGTGGCGATTAACGAATTATCTGATCTGGACACTGTTACTTACCTCACTCGCTACGATACTATCCACGGCCGATTTCCCTTCAATGTTGAGCAAAATGATGGCTGTTTAATAGTTAATGGCGATAGCATTCGGCTAATTAACCAAGCGGATCCTACGCAGTTACCTTGGGCAGAGCTCGGTGTTGATCTGGTGATTGAATGCAGCGGATCTTTTAATGAGCGGGCGATTGCCGAGCAGCACTTGGCGGCCGGTGCAAAAAAATTATTATTCTCCCATCCGGCACTGGCTGATGTGGATGCGACGATTGTCTACGGCTATAATCAGCAGTGCCTCAATGCACAATTGCAAATTGTATCGGCAGCCTCATGTACCACCAATTGCATCATTCCTATTTTAGACCTGCTAGATAGTCAATTTGATATTCAAGCGGCAGTCACTACCACGATTCACTCCGCGATGAATGATCAGCCAATTATTGATAGCTACCATCAAAATGACTTGCGTTTAACCCGTGGTGCCATGAGTTCCATAGTGCCTGTTGATACAGGCTTGGCAAAAGGGATCGATAGAATCTTACCTAAGCTGGCAGGTTTGTTTCAATGCTTGCATATTCGGGTGCCGACCATCAATGTATCAATGATGGATATTAGTTTAACACTGGCGGAAAAAGTAACCGTTGCGCAAGTTAATCAGCTGTTAGAAAATGCCGCTAAAACCCAGTATAGTGGTGTATTGGGTTTTACTAATGAGCCGCATGCCTCGGTCGATTTTAACCACGATCGGCGCTCTGCAATTGTCGATGGCACTCAGACTAGAGTGAGTCGTAGTCATTTGCTTAAACTGATTTGTTGGTTTGATAACGAGTGGGGCTTTGCCAATCGGATGGTGGATGTTGCCGATCACTGGCTAGCGCAAAAATAGTGGTTGAGCAGATGCTAGACAAGGAATTGTTGAGTGTGGAATAACGGGGCCGGACCCAGTGTGGTTGACCTTCCTTAATCTAGTGTCATCACTAACTTTGTCGACAAGAGATGCTAAAGTTTAAATGCCGAGAGGCTTCTACCTGAATTCGTGGCTTCAAAATTAATACCGAATGTGAAATCAAGAGCTTGCGCGATGTAGGGCAGTTAAGTCGTTGGTTCGGGTGCTAGTAAGTGACATAAATTTTATCAATTAGACAAGCTATTAGGGAATAATATGAAGGTTTTAAAAATGTCGTCGATCGACCTTGCTGGTAAGCGAGTGTTGATTAGAGAGGATTTAAATGTTCCGATAAAAGCGGGCAAAGTCACTTCTGATGCACGCATTAGAGCTTGTTTAGCAACCATTGAATTAGCGGTTAATGCCGGCGCTAAAGTCATGCTGATGTCACATTTAGGTCGCCCAACGGAAGGTGAGTACGATGAACAGTATTCTCTGGCCCCGGTCGCTGATCATTTAGGGAAGTTGCTAAATCGCTCTGTACCTTTGCTCAAAGATTGGCTGCACACGCCGATCGAGCTAAATGC
Organism: Oceanospirillales bacterium; assembly: GCA_029027825.1. Lineage (GTDB taxonomy): Bacteria > Pseudomonadota > Gammaproteobacteria > Pseudomonadales > Balneatricaceae > Rs1. The sequence continues at coordinate 252,168 of CP093399.1, forward strand.
TGGTGAGGTTGTGCTGCTGGAAAACGTGCGCTTTAATGTCGGTGAAAAACAGGATGAGCAAGGCTTGGCCAAACAAATGGCCGCGCTGTGTGACGTTTATGTGATGGATGCTTTTGGCACCGCGCACCGGGCGCAAGCATCAACCCACGGTGTCGCTAAATTTGCCGAGATCGCCTGTGCCGGGCCGTTGCTAGTGGCTGAGTTAGAGGCGCTGGGTGCAGCATTGAATCAGCCAAAATCACCAATGGTGGCGATTGTCGGTGGCTCAAAAGTATCGACGAAATTGGCTGTCTTAGAATCACTGAGTAAAAAAGTCGATAGATTGATCGTCGGTGGTGGTATCGCCAATACCTTTTTAGCGGCGGCTGGTTTTCCTGTGGGAAAATCGCTCTGCGAGCACCAGCTTATTCCCATCGCTAAAGCGTTGATGTCCAGTACCGATATTCCGCTACCTACCGATGTTGTAGTGGCAACTGAGTTTTCTGAGACAGCAACCGCCACCGTTAAAGCGGTCGCTGATGTGGCTGAAAACGATATGATTTTAGATATAGGGCCTGAATCGGCGCAAGCATTAGCGCTGCTCTTGGCAGATGCGCAAACCATTATTTGGAATGGACCGGTTGGGGTCTTTGAGTTCGAACAGTTTGCTGGGGGGACCAAAGCAATTGCTATGGCGATCGCCAGTAACCAAGGATTCTCAATAGCCGGTGGTGGAGATACGCTAGCCGCCGTGGAGAAGTATCAGATTGAAAAGCAAGTTTCTTATATCTCGACCGGTGGCGGTGCCTTTTTAGAATTCGTTGAAGGCAAAGTATTACCTGCAGTAGCGATGCTAGAAAGTAGAGCCTAAACAGGTTTGCTGGTCTTTTGTCGACGCTAATCGCCAGCAGCGATTAGTGTCGAACTGATATTTAGCAAGGTGCTGTAGTTTGCTGTAGTTTACGGCATTTACAGCCTCGAGCAATCATCTAACCAGTTGTCTCAGGAATGTAAATAGTAGCTTCTATCCTCAATATCCTGCAAACTTTCTGGCGGGGCTTGTGCAGAGAAGCTACTTGAAAATGTCTTCGCCTATTTGGTCTATCATAATTTTGGCTTTGCGAGTCATTTCTGCGGCGCATTCCTCTTTACTGGCTAATACATCAGCGCGAATAAATTGGTGGCTTTGCTGATCTTTTTCAATGCTGCCATTGACCCGGAACTGGCTGCCGTCCTGCAGCGGAGCGGGAGTGATCATGTATCCTCGGTATTCCTCGCCAGCCATTTTGCTGGGAGCAGCTGGTGTAGTATTAGTACTAAACATGGATCTTAATGACGAAAATAGGCTCATTTTAGCTCTCTGTAGTCAGTATTGAAAAGTGTCTAGTGTGCTTAAAATATTGCGATTGATCAAGTATTAAGTGAGTTGAAAAATAGACGCTTAATTCGAGCTAAGCTAGAATAGAGACGATGTTAATTTAGTAATATAAAGGCGAAGTATGCTCTGGGTAAAAGTTTTTCATATATTGGCAATGACTAGCTGGATGGTAGGGATCTTTTATCTGCCGCGGATTTTTGTACATTTTGTGGATGGCAGTCATGCCGGTGAAGATGTGCGCCGTCTGCAAATCATGGCACGTAAGCTCTATCGCTTCATTACTATTATGGCCGCCTTTACCGTCATCTTAGGTTTATGGCTGTGGCTGGGCTACGGTTTTAGTGGCGCCTGGTTGCATGCGAAGATGCTATTGGTAGTATTTATGCTCGCCTATCATGTAAATTGCGGCCGTTTAGTCAGGCAAATGGAGGCTGGCAAACTGGCAAAATCTAGTCGCTATTATCGGCTTTACAATGAGTTGCCACTGTTAATCTTTTTGCCGATATTAATATTGGTAGTAGTTAAGCCTTTTTAAAAATAAGGCAGTGCGATGGTACTGCTCTTCTCCTTAAAGCGCTAAATTTTATTAGCTACTTGGCGCTGTAGGTTGTCCTCGAGCAAATCAAGCCTAGCTTCCAGTCTTTGCGTGCTCTGTTGGGCATCATCAACCTCGATAATAAAGCCTTCGACTTCGGCTCTTGCCGGCAGTGTGTGAATTTCTTCCTGTAGATACTCGGCTATATTTAGCGTTAAGCTCTGCTGAGTGATCTTTAGTTGTCGGCTGCTAGCTTTGAGTATATTAGCTAATTGATGGGCGAGTAGATCGCCGGTAAATTGAGCGGTGAGACCCTGCCAGTCAATGTCTGCATTGGCAATTATTTTTTGCAGCTGAGTAGCCAGTTGGCTGTCACCTGAAATCTGAATACCGTTGCCAAAAAACTGGCTGCTTTTATCTTCGGTAGTGGCAAGATTCTTGAAGTTTTGCAAGCTTCCTTGGAATACGGTATCGGCATCAGCCATATGTTGGCGCTGTAATTGGATACCGTTTTCATAGGGCAGGAGGTAGAAGCTAATTGGCGCATCACTCACCACAAACTGAAAAACTTTGCCCGACAGTTTGGACAGTGATTGAGCGGTGACTTGATCGCTGTTGATGATTTTGTTGATCGCGCTTTCTAACAGCAGTATGGCACCCGTTTGCAGCATTATCAGAACCTTAATAATTTACTTTATGGAGAGAACTTACGGTTTGATTGCAGTGTGTAATGCCACGACACCACCAGTCATATTTCGATATTTACACTGCACAAAATCAGCATCCTGCATCATTGATTTCAAGGTTTCTTGATCGGGATGCATGCGAATAGATTCAGCAAGGTATTGGTAGCTGTCACCATCGCCGGCGATAAGTTCACCCAGCTTGGGCAAAATGTTAAACGAGTAGAAATCATAAACACTGGACAGCATGGGGTTGTTGGTTTTGGAAAACTCCAAAATCATCAGCTTTCCACCGGGTTTCAGTACCCGCTGCATGGAACGCAAAGCTGCATCTTTATCGGTGACATTTCGCAAGCCAAAGGCAATCGTTATGATATCAAAATGATTGTCGGGGAAAGGTAGGCACTCGGCATTTGCCTGCACAAAATCAATATTGGCGACTGCGCCTTTATCGGTCAGCTTGTCGCGACCTACTTTAAGCATTGAATCGTTGATGTCTGCCAAAGTGACACGGCCGGTACTGCCAACAATACGTGCAAAACGCAAGGTGAGATCACCAGTGCCTCCGGCAATATCGAGAATTTTCATGCCGTTGCGAGCACCACTTTGCTCTATGGTCAGCTTCTTCCAAATGCGATGTATACCACCTGACATCAAATCATTCATGACATCGTACTTAGCGGCGACCGAGTGGAAAACATCGGCAACTCGCTTTACTTTTTCATCTTTTGGGACTTCTTTAAATCCAAAGTCAGTGGTGTTTTTGTCTGCTTGACTCATAACTATTTATCGCTTTGATTAGGTTGCGGTAATTGTAGCGCCGATCGGCAAAGATGGGAATCAGTTTACCGGATAATCAGCCTAAACCAATTAATCCGGCGTCTCTGCTCAGGCCGGATTTATCAAGGTTTTGCAAATAGGTCTGCCAGTACTGATCGTGATTAACGCTTAAATCGTGTAAGTAATCCCAGGTAAACAATCCGCTGTCATGGCCGTCATCAAAGCTGATTTTTAGTGCATAATTGCCGGTTATTTCGATGTCTGAAATACCGACAAATTTTTTGTGAGTTTGTAAGGTCTCCTGACCAATTCCATGACCACGCACTTCTGCGGAGGGAGAGTGCACTCTAAGGTACTCGGCGCGTAACTCATAGCTGCCCGAGGGAAAAGTCAGTTCTAAGCTCTTGGACTTTTTATGTAGCTTTATATCGCTGGGAGTAGTGCTCATAATTGCGCTCCTATCAAGGTCTGCAGTAAGCGTTTTAGTTACTCAAGATCAGCATCGCTGTTGGTATCAACAACACAGCTCTTGAGCTTGGACGCGCTATTGGCTTTAAAGGATATAGTGACTTAAATCTTGATCTTCGCTCACTTGCTCCAAGTGCAGGTTGACGTAGTCAGTGTCACTTAAAATGCGGTCTCCAGACTGGTCGCTGGCTTTAAAAGACAGCTCTTCCAATAGGCGTTCCATCATCGTATGCAAGCGTCTGGCGCCGATGTTCTCGGTTTGTTCGTTGACCTGAAATGCCAATTCCGCAATTCTAGCGATGCCTTCATCGCTGAAGCTAATCGATACACCTTCAGTCTTCATTAGCGCTTGGTACTGTTCAGTCAATGAAGCTTTAGGCTCAACTAAAATGCGTCGGAAGTCATCGGCGGTTAAGGCATTCAGTTCAACTCTGATTGGCAGGCGGCCCTGCAGCTCTGGGATCAAATCAGAAGGCTTGGCTAAGTGGAAAGCTCCAGATGCAATAAACAAAATATGGTCGGTTTTAACCATTCCGTATTTAGTGCTCAAGGTGCAGCCTTCGATGAGCGGCAATAGATCTCTCTGCACGCCCTCACGGGAGACATCGCCGCCGGATCCTGAGTCAGCGCGCTTGCAGACCTTGTCTATCTCATCGAGAAAAACGATGCCATTTTGCTCAACTGCATAGATAGCTTTTTGCTTAATATCGTCTTCTTTAATTAATTTTGCCGCTTCATCATCGATTAGGGCTTTGTAGGCATCTTTGACGGTTAGTCGCTGAGTAGTTTTCTTTTGACTGCCCATGCTAGAAAACATATTTTGCAGCTGGCTAGTCATTTCTTCCATACCAGGAGGGGCCATTATTTCAACCGCCGCCGAGGACTGGGCAAGTTCAATTTCGATTTCTTTGTCGTCTAAATCACCTTCGCGGAGTTTTTTACGAAAAATTTGTCGAGTTGCACTCTGTGTTTCAGGGGCGCTGTCTTTGCTGTCAAAATTACTGTCCCTAGCTGGGGTTAGCAGAACATCCAGCAAGCGTTCCTCGGCAATATCTTCTGCGCGTAAGCGAACCTTTTTAGTCTCTTGCTCGCGAACCATTTTGATTGCCATATCTACCAAATCGCGAATAATTGTTTCTACATCACGGCCAACATAGCCCACTTCAGTAAATTTAGTCGCTTCTATCTTGATAAAAGGCGCGTTAGCCAGCTTAGCTAAGCGGCGTGCTATCTCGGTTTTCCCAACACCTGTCGGGCCGATCATTAAAATATTTTTAGGGGAGACTTCAGTGCGTAGTTCCTCATTTAATTGCATGCGACGCCAGCGGTTGCGCAAGGCGATCGCGACTGCTCTTTTGGCGGAGTCCTGGCCAATAATGTGGCGGTCTAGTTCGTGTACTATTTCGCGGGGGGTCATGTCAGACATTCGGCGTCTCCTGTACTGAAGCTAGTGTTTTGATGACTTGGTTGTGGTTGGTAAAGACGCAAATGTCAGCGGCTATATGCAGGCTTTTTTCAACAATAGTAGTAGCATCTAATTGTGTATTAGCCACTAAAGCCATGGCGGCAGCATGGGCAAAGTTGCCCCCAGAGCCGATAGCGATCACGCCGTGTTCAGGTTCGATAACATCGCCAGTACCTGAGAGTAGGTAAGTCTTTTCCTTGTTGGCGACTAGCATGAGTGCCTCTAGGCGGCGCAATACTTTATCACTGCGCCACTCTCTAGCTAGGTGGATCACGGCATTGACTATATTACCTTGATGTTTGTCGAGCTGTTGTTCAAATAAGTCACGCAAGGTGATCGCGTCGGCAGTTGATCCGGCAAAGCCAGTGATAACTTGATATTTAGCTAATAAATTAACTTTTTTAGCGCTGCCTTTCATTACCGTGTTGCCAAGTGATACTTGGCCGTCGCCGCCAACTGCTTCACAGTCGCCACGACGAACAGAAACTATAGTGGTCATAGGTGGTGTTTACCTTGAGTATTTTTCGGCCATTGTATTTTGAGCTGTTGCCCAGTGTTAGTAATAGCCATATTTATGGATGAAAACTAATTAGACTATGGTTGCGAATTTATTAAATTCAACCTAAGTGTTCTCTTTGAGCGCAAAAAACAGTGCTTAATAATGGCTGTATAGCAAAGCAAAAATAATCAAGTTGATTAATTTCGGTGAGTATTGTTTGAGGCTGGTTGTTAGCTATTAATCGTGGATGCTAAGGACGGCGTCTGCTCCGGATGAAAATATCTGAATAAGCTTCATGTTTTAGCTGTGTCTAAGGTGACTTGTGCAGAGCTCTCCTAGCGGATAAGCACCTGCATTGGATTGATTTTCATCTTGTTTAATTTATTAAGCGCCGCTTTTAAGCGATTGTAGGTGAGGAAGGGGCCGGTTCTTACTCTGTACCAAGTACCGTTCGCTGAAGTGATTTTTTGCACTGTCACCTTGGGTAAATTGTTGAGTAATAATCTGACTTTCATGTTTTCAGCATCTTTTTGATTGCGAAAAGAGCCGGTTTGCAGCAGCGTTTTATTTTTTAGATTAGCCGTTTTAGGGGTGGATTTATAAGCAGCTATAGTCTCTGTTTCCACGGTGTTCTTAGCCAGTATTTCATAAAACTGATACGGCTCTTTTTGGCTGGCCTCGATCGATTTATCAGTAACAGGCACCGCCGCTACTGATTTTTTTCGCTCGCTTGATTTTGCAGAAAAGTTGCCAGTCGCTGGCTCTTTGCTGGCTTTCTTTGCCGTTGTATTTCGGTTGGGAAACGGCTTTTTGGCCTCCGGTATTTCAGCTGTTACTTGCTGCTGGTTAATTTTGCTTTCAATCAGCGCTGAAATTCCGGTTTCACGGATTTCTTTGGGATCTACCTGGCTAAGTTGTAGCAGTAAGTAGCTAATGCCAGCGATGACAAGCACGCCGGCAATGATCATTTTCCAAGGCTTGCTAGCCGTTTTCTGATGGGCTTTAGCTGGGGAAGATTTTGCCGCTGCACTCGGAGAGGTTTTTTTTACCGGCGCAGGTCTACTGCTACTGGCCGGCTGGCCGCCGTTACGCTTCTTAGTGACATAATCTTTCCTAGAGGCCATTTTTTGATTACATCCGCTGTGGAGCGTCTACCCCGAGTAGGGATAATCCATTGGCTAATACTTGCTTGACGCCAGTGCTTAATATGATACGAGCATTTCTTAACTCGGCATCTTCGATCAGCATTTTATTGGAGTTGTAGTAAGTGTGGAATTCACTAGCAAGCTCTTTTAAGTAGTTTGCAACTAGATGCGGCTCGTAATTAGTGGCGGCGTTTTTTATCGTTTCAGGATACCGGGCCAATTGATTGAGCAGTGACTTTTCGGTGTCATCCGTTGAATTGCCGAGCACTCGCATTCCAGTGGCTAGGTCTAATTGCCACTCGCTGTCGTTGAGCTTGCCCAACACGCTGCAAATTCGAGCATGGGCATACTGAATGTAATAGACGGGGTTATCTTTGGATTGTGATTTAGCGAGTTCTAAATCGAAGTCCATATGGTTGTCAGCTTTGCGGGTCACATAAAAGAACCGGCAGGCGTCTTTGCCTACTTCGCCCCGCAATTCACGCAAAGTGACAAAGGATCCCGAGCGAGTCGACATTTGTACGCGTTGACTGCCGCGATACAAGATAGCAAACTGGACTAGTTTGACGATCAATCGCTGCGGATCGTAACCCAGAGCTTGGATTGCCGCTTTCACCCGGGTGATATAGCCGTGGTGATCGGCGCCCCAAATATTAACCACTTTGTCAAAACCGCGATCAAATTTATTCATATGATAGGCAATATCAGAGGCAAAATAAGTTGTCGCGCCGTTGGCTCGTTTTACAACACGGTCTTTGTCATCGCCAAAATCGGTGGATTTAAACCAAATATTGCCTTCTTTTTCGTACAGATTACCATTTTCTTGCAGGCGATTAAGCGCCTTGTCGACATCGCCAGTGCTGGTTAAAGAGCGCTCTGAAAACCATTCTTGGTAGTCGATGCCAAAGCCGGATAAATCATCGCGAATATCATCGCGAATTGCAGTTAGACCGACTTGAAATAATTCTTGGAATGCAGTTTCTCCCAGCAGTTGACGGCAGCGGGCAATCACGGCATCTATGTATCTTTCTTTATCGCCACCTTGTGGTTCGTCCAGCGGTAGCTCGGCAAAAACTTGCTCGCTGCTAAAATTGAATTTATCCGAGTACTGTGCTTTTACCTGCTCGGCGATGTCGTAAACATACTGACCTTTATAGGCATTCGCCGGGAAAACGAAGCTGGCGCCGCACTGCTCTAAATAGCGTAACCAGACACTGACTGCGAGTATATCCATTTGTCGGCCGGCATCGTTGACATAGTATTCACGTGATACCTGGGCGCCGTTAGCGGCTAAAATATCGGCAACAGTTGCCCCGTAAGCGGCTCCTCTGCCGTGACCAACATGTAGTGGACCAGTAGGATTAGCTGAGACGAACTCTACTTGGATTTTTTCAGCGCTAAGCTCGGTGGAGCATCCAAACTCAGAAGTTTGTTCAAATATATCCTCCAGTACTTTAGTTGCTGAGGCACTAGTGATGAAAAAATTAATAAAACCAGGGCCGGCAATTTCTGTCTTACTTAAAATATCGGAAGCGGGCAGTGCCTGAGTAATTAATGTTGCAATCTCACGTGGGTTGCGTCGCGCAGGTTTAGCCAGTGTCATAGCAATATTCGAAGCTAAATCACCATGACTTTTGTCGCGGGTGTTTTCAACCATTATGCTGGGGCTAATACCTTTGGGAAGCGAGCCGTTCTGGACTAAAGTATCAAGCGCCGCTTGAATAAGTCCCGTGATGTGTTGTTTCATTGACAATAATTACCAGAAAGAGAATAAAAGTGCCTTTAAGCACAGAATTAAGCACAGTATTATCTCTTGTTGTCAGTAGAATTTAAAGCTTTTCTTAAATCAATCCTTGATTGTGTAAAAAAGTCCGAACTTTAGATTCTAGCAGAGTAGTATCGGTGGGTAATTGCTGATAGCGGCAGCGTGCTGTAAAAATTATTTTAGTGAGGTTTGGGCTGAGTAATATTTTCGGTAGTGGATGATGGCTGGCTTAGGGGGGGGGTTAGCAAGTAGCCCACACCTCGATGTGCAGAGCCTCTGAAAAACTTCCTTAGAACATGTCATATGGGTCGACATCTATAGACCATCTCACTTTGTTGGCCAGTGGATGGTGCTCCAACTGTAGGCAAAATTGACTCAAAAAATGCTGCAGTAATGGACGTTTAGCACTTTGTAGAACTAAGTGAGAGCGGAATACGCCCGCTTTCTTTTCCATCGGTGCCGGGTAGGGGCCCGAGCTGCTGACATGGTTGATGTTTAATGTTTGTTGCGCGAGCTGTAAGAAGGCCTCGGCCCTGCCAGGGTTGCCAGCTTCTGCGCGAATAATTGCAATGTGCTGGTAGGGAGGGAGTACGCTTGATGCTCGGATTTTTAGCTCGTTCTGAGCAAAGTCACGGTAGCCGTTGTTAACTAAGCTTTGCAGTAGCGGATGTTCTGGGTGATGGGTTTGAATAATCACTTTACCGATGATTTTTTCGCGTCCAGCGCGTCCTGCGACTTGGGTAATTAGTTGAGCAGTGCGCTCCATACCTCTAAAATCAGTGCTGAATAGTCCGCTGTCGGCTTCCAGGATGGCCACCAGTGATACCTTGGCAAAGTGATGACCTTTGGCCAGCATTTGCGTGCCCAATAAAATCCCTGGGTGACCAGCATTAATCTTTTCTATAATCTCTTGCATTGCGTTCTTGCGGCTGGTGCTGTCGCGATCGATACGCCAGATTGGATAATCTGGAAACAGCTGAGCTAAAGTTTGTTCGGCTCTTTCAGTGCCTGTTCCCTGAGCGTTTAATTCACTGCTGCTGCATTCAGGGCACTGTCTTGGGATCGACTTTTGGCTGCCGCAGTGATGGCAGTGTAAATGGGGCGGTTTTTGATGTAAGGTCAAACGTGCGTCACAGCGGCGACAGGGTGCTATCCAGCCACAGTTGTGACAGCTTAAGCTGGGGGCAAACCCTCTTCTGTTTAAGAAAATCAATACTTGAGTTTGTCGAGATAAATGCTGTTCAATTTCAACCAGTAAAGGCTCAGATATCCCCGCTTGTAGATCGTTACCTTTTATATCTAGTAGTTCGACGACTGGGGGCACGGCGTCGCCGGCGCGACGATCGATGGTTAAGTACTGATAGCGTTTGATCGCGACATTGTGCAGCGATTCCAGTGAGGGGGTCGCGCTGCCTAGAATGACCGGAGTATTCTCGCCATGTGCTCGAACAATCGCTAAGTCGCGTGCGCTGTACCGGTATCCCTCCTGCTGTTTGAAGGATTGGTCGTGTTCTTCATCGATGATAATAACGCCGGGATGTGCGAGCGGGGTGAAAATTGCCGATCTAGTGCCAATTACTATATGCGCATCCCCGTCTCTCGCTTGTAGCCAAGCCTGAAAGCGTTGCCGATCGCTCATATTTGAGTGGATATAGACTACATTGACATTAAAGCGCGCTTTGAAGCGTGATACGGTCTGCGGTGTTAGGCCTATTTCAGGTACAAGTACTAAAGCTTGCTTGCCGGCTTTTAAAACCTTTTCTATCACTTGTAAATAAACTTCAGTTTTACCTGAGCCGGTGATTCCATCTAGCAAAAAAGCCTTAAAACCTTGGTGTTGGTTAATGGCTTGCACGGCGGTTTTCTGTTCGGGGTTTAAGGTTTTAGCCGGCTCGCGTAGCGGCTCGCTAGTGTCTTTTTTTAGGTGTGGCCTAGGTCTTTTTTCTAACAGCCCTTTTTCCAGTAGAATTTTAACCGACGCGCTAGAGCCTAGTTCTGCTTTTAAGGCGTCAATGCTGATGCCCGATTGGTGCTGCTTGACCATATTGTAAGTAGCGAGTTGTTTCTTTGCTCTAGTGCTCAGGCTTTGGTTAGTGTCTTCTAATGCGTGTAGTAGGTATTCATGTACTCGTTCGCAGGGCTCGCCTTTGCGTAAATGGATGGGTAGCGATTGTAGTAGTGCGTCTCCAATCGGGTGTTGATAGTACTGGGCAGCCCAGAGGGCTAGGTCAAAAATAAATTTTGGTTGAGGGGGGTGCTGATCAATAATGTTGATGATCGCTTTTAGCTTATGGGCTGGAATGTCGGTGTGCTGGACGATGTCGACTAAAATAGCCACTAATTTTCGGTTTCCAAAGGGGACGGTTAGTCTAGTCCCTATGATAAAATCAGATTCTTGTTGGCCAGCAGCAGGTAAGTAGTCAAAAAGCCTGCGCAACGGAGAGGGGATCGCTACTCTTAAAAAAATCATTGGTAACCAAAATTAATTGTTGTAAGTAAGTGTTGAGTGCTGGCAGCTGCTCAAAGATCAGTTTATGTGTTTTTTGCTAAGCAATATAGAGTCAGGCTTGATTAGAATGAATAAAGTTAAAATTAATTGCTCTAATCAATTGAAAACCGATCGGGAATAGGTTTTTGATAGAGCGTAGTTTTATTTATGAGTCGCTGTATTAAGTCTCTATCCTTGTAATGAAGGGCTAGGTCGTCGTTGATGATTAGCTAAGTTTGCCAATCTAGTTGCTTAGTAATTGTTTGCTCTGTATAATGCGCGCCTGTCTCGGTCCGAGGCTGATTTGTTACTAATGTTAATTTCTGTGCGGTGCTTGGCAGTAGATCAAGCGGCGGCACAAAACCTAAAAGGTTTTTCCCATGAAAAATGATATCCATCCTAAGTATGAAGCGATTGAAGTAAACTGTTCTTGTGGCAACAAGATGGAAACTCGCTCTACATTGTGCAAAGATTTACACGTTGATGTATGCAGTCAGTGTCATCCTTTCTATACTGGTAAGCAGAAAGATGCTACTTCTGGTGGTCGTATTGATCGCTTTAACAAGCGTTTTGCTTCAATGCCTGCTCGTAAATAATTATTTTCAGGCCCTGAAGTTTAGAAAAAGCGCTAACCAATTTGGTTGAGCGCTTTTTTTTGCATTAATTTTGTATTCGCTTTTACCGTTAGCTAGAATTGTTGTCTTTGTTTTGCTTTATCTTTCTTATCTTTCTTTTCTTATCTTATCTTATCTTATCTTGCCTTGGCTATTCGCGTTATGCTGAAGTCATTCCTCGTTATCGTTATTGCTGTCTCGTCCATTAGTTAGCTTTTTTAAAGCCTGGCGTTTATTTTTCGAGATTAATTTATCATGGCGGGTTGTTTGAGCTATTATGAATCTGAATAGCTTAGTAATAAAATATTATTGATTTTTATAAAAAACTATCTAGTTATATGGTTGTGACGCCTATAGCTTTTCTATAGAATCGATAATTCGTGTTAATTAAAATGGAACAACACCTATGTCTGAGTCTGAAGATCTGAATAAAGCTGCCCTCGGATATCATGAGTTTCCTCGTCCTGGTAAAGTGAGTATTGAACTGACAAAGCCTGCTGAAACGGCACGAGATCTATCCTTGGCATATAGCCCAGGTGTTGCTGAGCCTTGTCGTGAAATTGCTAAAGATCCTGAAAATGCTTATCGTTATACCGGTAAAGGTAATTTAGTGGCGGTTATCACTGATGGTACTGCTGTTTTAGGGCTTGGGAATTTGGGGCCGCTTGCCTCTAAACCTGTTATGGAAGGGAAGTCGCTACTCTTTAAGCGCTTTGCAGGTATCAATTCTATCGATTTGGAAGTGGATTCTGAAAGCCCGCAAGCTTTTATCGATACTGTTGCTCGAATAGCTGATACTTTTGGCGGCATTAATTTAGAAGATATAAAAGCGCCAGAATGTTTTGAAATCGAACGCGCGTTGATCGAGCGTTGCAGCATTCCAGTTTTTCATGATGATCAGCATGGCACGGCGATTGTGACGGCTGCGGGAATGATTAATGCTTTAGAAATCGCAGGAAAGAATCTTGAGACAGCGACCATTGTCACCTTAGGTGCTGGTGCAGCGGCTGTGGCTTGTATGAAACTGTTGATAAATATGGGTGCTAAGGTCGGTAATATTTACATGATCGATCGCAAAGGGGTTATTCATTCAGGTCGTGAAGATTTAACCACTGAAAAGGCTATTTTTGCAACGAAAACAGACAAGCGAACTTTAGATGATGCGATAGTCGGCGCTGATGTGTTTGTTGGTCTATCTGGTCCTAACCTGTTGTCGGCTGCGCAGTTGGCAAAAATGGCGCCTACACCGGTTATATTTGCCTGTGCCAACCCTGATCCAGAAATAAAGCCTGAGCTTGCTCATGCAACACGTGACGATGTGATTATGGCTACGGGCCGATCTGATCATCCTAATCAGGTGAATAATGTACTTGGTTTTCCGTTTATCTTCCGTGGTGCTTTAGACGTTCGTGCCTCAGTAATAAATGAAGAGATGAAAGCTGCTGCTGTAAAAGCGCTTGCTGAATTAGCAAAAGAAGACGTGCCAGCGGATGTTTTAAAGGCCTATGATTTAGATGAGTTGTCATTTGGTCCGCAGTATATTATTCCCAAGCCGACTGATAGTCGCTTGTTGGGAAGGTTGTCAATGGCGGTTGCACAAGCGGCTATTGATTCAGGTGTGGCGCGCTTGCCAATGCCTGCTAATTATCCGTTAAATTCGGTAGCTGATTGCTAAAGTCTTAGTAGATGTTAAAAAGCCCAGCTTGCAGGGCTTTTTTGTGCTTGTTATGTAAAACCGGTAGTTCTGTCTGATGTAGATTGAAAAAAATAAAGTTTACCTGGCAAGGGGTTGAAAAGAATAAAGGAGAGGCAGTAGGAGGTTATAGTATGTAGGTAGTCTTAAGTTTGTTGCAGAGGTTTCCTGGCTGATTGAAGAGGTGTTGTGTCGGTATGGCGGCAGGCTGGTAGTGGATGGTGATGTGATGAGTAATAGAGGATGGTATGAGTTGTAGTGAATATGCGGTTCTTTGAGCAGGGTGAGACGCTAGCGCCTCACCCTGCTCAATATATGTCTAGATAGTTATATCTTTTGGAAGACCAGTGTTGAGTTGGTGCCACCAAAGCCGAAGCTGTTAGACATTACGCGCTGTAGATCAACGTTATCTTTACGTTCTTGCGCTATAGGTAAGCCGGCTGCTTCAGGATCAAGGTTGTCTATATTTGCAGAGGCGCAAATAAAGTTGTTTTCTTGCATTAATAGGCAGTAAATGGCCTCTTGAACACCTGTAGCGCCAAGCGAGTGGCCAGTTAAGGATTTTGTGGAGCTCACCGGTGGCATTTTATCACCAAATGTTTGCTTCATCGCCTTAAGTTCTTGCATGTCGCCAGCGGGAGTCGAAGTTCCGTGTGAGTTGATGTAGTCAATATCACCATCGACAGTGCTCATTGCTTGTTGCATGCAGCGTACAGCGCCTTCACCGGAGGGGGCTACCATGTCGTAGCCGTCAGACGTGGCGCCATAACCGACTAGTTCTGCATAAATTTTAGCGCCGCGAGCTTTGGCGTGTTCGTACTCTTCAATCACCAGCATGCCGCCGCCGCCAGCGATGACAAAGCCATCGCGGTTTGCATCATATGCGCGAGAAGCTGCTTCGGGAGTTTCGTTGTATTTGCTGGATAGTGCGCCCATCGCATCAAACATAACGCTTAAAGACCAGTGTAGTTCCTCTCCGCCGCCGGCAAAGACGATATCTTGTTTGCCGAGTTGGATTTGCTCCATTGCATTGCCGATACAGTGCGCGCTAGTGGCGCAGGCCGATGTGATGGAATAGTTGACGCCCTTGATTTTAAAGGGGGTGGCAAGGCAGGCAGAAACAGTGCTGCCCATAGTGCGCGTAACGCGATAGGGGCCAACGCGACGCACGCCTTTGGTTCGCAAAATATCTGCAGCTTCGATAATGTCTGCAGAAGATGCGCCGCCAGATCCTGCTACTAGGCCGGTGCGTACATTAGAAACTTGCTCTTCAGTTAAACCAGCATCTGCAATCGCCTGTTGCATAGAAACATAAGCATAGGCTGCTGCATTGCCCATAAAGCGACGCAATTTTCGATCAATCAAAGTTTCTATATCGAAATCTTCAATGCTTCCAGCAATATGACTGCGAAAGCCCATCTCTTTGTATTCGGGTTGAAATTTAATCCCTGAGCGACCGATTTTAAGTGACTCTAGTACTGTTTCTTTATCTTTGCCGATGCAAGATATGATACCCATTCCAGTGACAACAACGCGTTTCATTGGATCTCTCCTTCAATAATGTCAATGACTAATTAAAAATCTGCAGTAGATTGGAAAAGTCCAACTTTAAGGTCAGATGCTGAGTAAATCTCTTTACCGTCAACCGACATAGTTGCGTCCGCGATACCCATAATCAGTCTGCGCTCGATCAAGCGCTTGATGGTGATTTTGTAAGTAACTGTTTTAGCGGTAGGTAGTACTTGGCCAAAGAATTTAACTTGACCAGAGCCTAGTGCACGCCCTTTGCCTAGATTGCCTTTCCAGCCGAGGAAGAATCCGACCAGTTGCCACATAGCATCTAAGCCTAGGCAGCCAGGCATTACAGGATCGGTTGGGAAGTGACAGTCGAAAAACCACAGATCGGGGTTGATATCTAGCTCGGCGATAATTTCGCCTTTGCCAAATTCGCCGCCATCAGCGGTGATAGAAGTGATTCTATCCATCATTAACATGTTGCCAACTGGAAGGCGGGCGTTGCCAAGGCCGAACATGTCACCATTGCCACAGCTAAGTAGCTCGTCGCGATTAAATGAAGAAGGTCTAGTCATCTTAAAAAATGTTCTCATTTTATGAAATATCGGCCGATTATACCGATTGTGGTTCGCTTAGGCATCAATTACCCGATAAAAATCTAATTTCTGTAGTTTTAAGTGTTGTTGTTGCATATTTAATGGTTATTTATCAAGCATTTACTGTTTGTGTAGAAAAAATAAAATCTTCGGATTAGAACTGGGAATAGTCAGTATTGAATAATTATTAAGGGAGTTATACGATGAATTTGAATTCTTGAACTAAGTTTTAATTATAAAGCCCCGCTGAATTAAGCAGGGCTTATAAAAATTTTCTATGTCAAAGGTTGGAATAAAGCCTTTGGTGGGGGCTAAGATTTTCTGGCGACCGCGAGTCTTGCTAAATCGATGAGGGTGTCTTTAAAGCTGGATGCTTGGATGTCGCTGAGACAATCAATAGCTTGTTGCGAATGGCTGAGGGCTTTTTGCTGAGTGTACTGAATCGCATTAGTTTGCTTGATTGCCTGCAATACTGGTGCTAAATCGTCCAGGCCGCCATCGCGTATGGCGCGTCGAATCAGTATTCTATTGGTCTCGTCGGTTTCTTTCATTGCTTGAATCAGTGGCAGGGTAGTCTTACCCTCTGCCAAGTCATCGCCGGTGTTCTTGCCCATTTCTGCGGCGCTGGACGTGTAGTCCATGACATCGTCAATAAGTTGAAATGCAATGCCTAAGTGGAGGCCATAGTTTTTGAGAGCCGTGCGCTCCTCATCACTGGCGTTCGCCAATATGGCGCCAGTTTCAGTAGCTGCTTCAAATAGTTTGGCTGTTTTAGCGATGATAACCTTCATATAGTCATCTTCGCTTAAGTCAGGGTTTCTGCTATTGAGTAGTTGTAGTACCTCGCCTTCTGCAATTACGTTGGTTGCATTGGAGATAACGTTCATTATCTCTAGTTTGCCAATTTCAACCATGATCTGAAAAGCTCGCGAGTATAAAAAATCACCGACTAACACGCTGGGGCCATTGCCCCACTTAGCATTGGCGGTGTCCTTTCCTCTGCGTAAATCGGAGCTGTCTACTACATCATCGTGCAGTAATGTGGCAGTGTGAATAAACTCAATAGTGGCGGCGAGTTTGATATGCGCTGGGCTGCTGACGCTGCGTTGTATGACGAGGGGGTTGCAGGCGTTGCTGGCCAGTAAAACCAATAGTGGTCGAAAACGCTTGCCGCCACTTGCAACTATATAGTGGCCTATTTTTTCAACCAGCGGGACATTCGACCCTAAGTGATTAGTGATGTAGTCATTGACAGCTAAAAATTGTGGTTCGATGAGAGGGTTGAGCTGATGTGGCTGCATAATAAATATGATTTCTATTGGTAAAAGTGAGTTTTGTTTGTTAGGCGAATGCTAGGGTGTGGTTGCTGCTCTGTCAAGGGTTTGCTAGGTTATGAGGCCATCTATGTGTTAAAGAGGTTGTCGATTATCTGTCAGTATATGTCCGTTAGTGGTTTCTGTGGTTAAGCTATAAATAGTTGAGTAAATGATGGTCTGAAAAATTAGCTGGCTTTGTAAGGGTTCTCTAAGATAAAAGCTTGAGCTTTGTTGGTTTTTGCTATAGTATTTCGCGCCCTAAGCTTGTCCAACCTTTAGCTCCCTGTTATATGGCTTTGCCAATAGAAGCAGGTATCATTTTAGTAGCCGGATAAGCCGTAAACTGGAGAAAGAAAATGTTTGCAGTAATTGTAAGCGGCGGTAAGCAGTACCGTGTAGAAGAAGGCTATACTCTTAAATTAGAGAAATTAGCTGTAGAAGCAGGTTCTACTATCGATTTTGATCGTGTTTTAATGGTCGGAAACGGTGATGAGATTCAAGTTGGCGCACCTGTTGTTGGTGGCGCTAAAGTGACTGCAGAAGTGTTAAGTCACGGTCGTGGTGAGAAAGTTACTATCATCAAGTTCCGTCGTCGTAAGCATTCAATGACACGTCAGGGTCACCGTCAATGGTACACTGAAGTTAAAATCACAGGCATCAGCGCTTAAGCTGGTCTAAAGGAGATAACTCATGGCTCATAAGAAAGCTGGTGGTTCTACTAAGAACGGTCGCGACTCCAATGCCAAGCGCTTAGGTGTTAAGCGCTTCGGTGGTCAAATTGTTGTGGCTGGAAATATTCTTGTTCGTCAACGTGGTACTAAGTTCCACGCTGGGGTAAATGTAGGAATTGGTAAAGATCATACTCTTTTCGCTAAGGCGGATGGTGTGGTTAAATTTATCGTTAAAGGCCCGAAGAATCGTAAGTTCATTACTATTGAAACTGCGTAGTCGGTGTTTTTAGGCAAAAAAGCTCCGCTTAGCGGGGCTTTTTTTTTGGCTGGTGTTTGGTGATGTCACCTGTTGTTAAAATCAATAGTAGTGGTGTTTGATAGTGTCGCTGTTTATAGTTGATTGGGATTATCGTTGTTTCAAGCGTTTTTATAATTCTAATGCAAGTGTGAATGATTAAGTGGATAGTTGTTTTTTAGATAGCTATCGCAGTGTAAAGAGAAGTCTTTGGGAGGTTTTGAATGAAGTTTGTAGATGAGGCGACGATTGTCGTAGAAGCGGGTAAAGGGGGCAATGGTTGTATGAGCTTTCGCCGTGAAAAATATATTCCCAAAGGAGGTACTGATGGCGGCGATGGCGGTGATGGCGGCACTATATTTGTCGAGGAGTATCCTGGGTTGAATACCTTGGTCGACTTTCATTTTACTCGTCGGCACAAGGCGCAAACGGGTCAGTCGGGCATGGGTCGAAACTGCACGGGTAGTAAAGGTGAAGACATGTACTTGATGGTGCCGGTTGGTACTACAGTGGTCGATCTTGATACCGATGAAGTGTTGGCTGATTTGGTAGAAATTGGTCAGGTAGAATAAATTGCCCAGGGAGGGTTTCACGGCTTGGGTAATACGCGTTACAAAAGCTCAGTGAATCGTGCGCCACGCCAAACTAGTAATGGTTCTGCAGGTGAGTTTCGTAATGTTAAGTTAGAGCTTAAAGTGTTGGCTGATGTCGGTTTGCTTGGTTTGCCGAATGCCGGTAAGTCAACGTTTGTCCGCGCTGTATCAGCTGCGACTCCCAAGGTGGCTAACTATCCATTCACTACGTTAGTGCCAAGCTTAGGAGTGGTTCGTACCGAGCAGGGGCGCAGCTTTGTTGTGGCAGATATTCCCGGCATTATTGAAGGTGCTGCAGAGGGGGCGGGTCTTGGGATTCGCTTTTTGAAGCACTTAGCGCGCAACCGTGTATTGCTGCATATCGTCGATATGGCGCCCTGGGATGATATTACGCCGCCAGATGCGGCGGTGATCGCGGTTAAAGAGTTGGGTAAGTTTAGTCAAACTTTAGCAGAGCAGCCGCGTTGGTTGGTGTTGAATAAAATCGATATGGTTGCAGAGGATGAATTGGACGAGCGCTGTCAAGCAGTTGTCGATGCGCTGGAGTGGCAGGGGCCGGTGTTTAGAATTTCCGCTTTGACCAAACAGGGTACAAGTCAGTTGACCGGGGCGCTTCAGGATTTCTTAGATAAGCGTGCAGCGGCGATGTTGGCCGATCCTGAATTGGCGGTGCTTGAAGATGAAATGCGCTCTGCAGTCGATACAGAAGGGCGAGAGCATGTTAATAGCCTTCGGCTTCTTGCTAGAGAAGAGGCTAGGGCTAATCGTGCCGCTCGAGAGAATGGCGACGATGACGAAGGTGATTACGACGTAGAGGTTGAATACGTTAGCGAATAAGGAGTGTTTTGTGAGTGTGGACCGCAAAATATTAGCTAAATCCCGCAAGTGGGTAGTTAAGATAGGCAGTGCATTATTGACTGACGATGGCCGAGGGCTTGATCATCGGGCGATCGGTCGCTGGGTGGATCAGCTGGTGGCGCTAAAGGCACAAGGTGTCGATGTCGTGTTGGTGTCGTCAGGTGCGATTGCCGAGGGCATGACTCGACTGGGTTGGAGTAAACGGCCCGCGCAGGTTTATCGTTTGCAGGCGGCTGCAGCTGTCGGTCAGATGGGTTTAGTGCAAGTTTACGAAGCTAATTTTGATCGCCATAATACCCGCACGGCGCAAGTGTTGCTGACTCATGAAGATTTATCGGATCGTAAGCGTTACCTGAACGCTCGGGGTACTTTGTGTACTTTGTTGGAGTTGGGTGTGGTGCCGGTTGTCAATGAAAACGATACGGTGATTACCGATGAAATTAAATTTGGTGATAACGATACATTGGCTGCGTTGGTGGCAAATTTAGTAGAGGCAGAGGTCGTGGTTTTGCTTACAGATCAGCTGGGGTTGTTTAGTGCTGATCCACGAGAGGATAAAAATGCTACTCTTATCTCTCAGGCAAAAGCTGATGATCCTATGATCGCGACGGTAGCAGGTGCTGGTGGCGTTTTTGGTCGTGGTGGTATGGCGACTAAAGTGCGAGCTGCAAAACTTGCTGCGCGCTCTGGTGCGGTGACAGTCATTGCCAGTGGTCGGGTGGATGATGTGTTGTTAAAAATACGTGCTGGGCAAGAGCTGGGTACCTTGATTTTGCCTTCTCGCTCGCCGCTTGTGGCGCGCAAGCAGTGGTTGGCGGGTCAGTTGCAGGTCCGAGGTACTGTTGTGGTTGATGATGGCGCTCGAAAGGCGCTGCAAGAGCGAGGTAAAAGCTTGTTGCCCGCGGGAGTTAAGTCGATTTCAGGCGAGTTTTCGCGTGGCGATATGGTGCTGATAGTCGATGAGTTAGGGATTGAGTTGGCCAGAGGGTTGGTGAATTACGCCGCTGATCAAGCGCGCAGTATTATCGGTATGTCCAGTGCCATGATTCAGCAGACGATAGGTTTTGTCAATGAAGATGAGTTAGTGCATCGGGATAATTTTGTGCTGGTTTGACGAGGTTTTATTGATGGCTTTGCTTGCGAGTTAAGTCTGGATCCGAAATTTAGAGCAAAAAAAACCGGCAGTGCCGGTTGTTTTTCAGTCGCTGCAATAAATTGCGCGACTGACAGTGCTAAGATTATGCAAGTGCTTTGATCTTAGTGTTCATTCTGCTTTTTACACGAGCAATCTTGTTTTTAGTGAAAATGCCTTTGCTGACAGATGCATCTAAAACGGACTGTGCAGACTTGAATGTTTCAGTTGCAACAGCCTTGTCACCAGCTTCGATAGCTGCGATAACTTTTTTCATGTAAGTACGAGCCATAGAGCGAAAGCTAGCGTTGTGTTGACGACGCTTTTCCGCTTGACGGGCACGTTTTTTTGATCCTGCGGAATTCGCCATGATCTTGCTCCTAAGAAATAGATGTTCCGATAAGCAACATGCTTAGCGGTAAATTGAGAGGCGAGATTATTCATATTTATTGCTCCGTTGTCAATAAAAACAAGATATTTTCTACAACAACGCGTAATATTTGCCGAAATTTGAATCTCAGCTAACAATTAGTGCCTTACTTTGTTGGAATGGCGTGCTTAAGGTTAGCGGTTTTGTGTCGAGTATTCGTTGTAAAAGGTAGTTGAGTGAAAGATAAAGAGAATAATGAGTCAAGTGGTGATGGTTTTTCTACACGGCAACAAAAAAACCAAAGAGACCTTGAGGAAAAAGTGTCTATCAGTGAACAGTCTGCTGAAAGAAAAGATCAACAGTCTGCTGGTAGCAAGGTAGAAAAAACACCTTCTAGTTTGCCGAAATCAAGTTTGTTGCGTTCCAGTCTACTGGTGTCGACCATGACCATGCTTTCTCGAGTGTTGGGTTTGGCGCGCGATGTAGTGGTGGCTAATTATTTTGGAGCTGGTAGTGCGGCGGATGCTTTTTTTGTCGCGTTTAAAATACCTAATTTTTTACGGCGGCTATTTGCGGAAGGCGCGTTCGCGCAAGCTTTTGTCCCAGTGCTTAGTGAATATCGCAGTCAGCGTGATTTGCTCGCTGTGCAGGGTCTGGTGAACCGAGTGGCGGGCAATTTGGGTTTTATCTTGCTGGTGATAACAGTGGTCGCCGTCTTGGGGGCTCCAGTGTTGACGGCGGTGTTCGCACCGGGGTTTTATATGCATGCGGAGCAGCAGTTTGACTTGGCTGCACATATGCTGGCGATTACTTTTCCGTATTTAATGTTGATCTCCCTAACCGCGTTCGCCGGAGCTGTGCTCAACAGTTACGGACATTTCGCGGTGCCGGCGTTTACCCCGGTATTGTTAAATTTGTGTTTGATCGGCAGTGCTATTTTTTTGAGTCCGTTCTTTGACCAGCCAATCATAGCGCTTGCCTGGGGAGTGCTAATGGCGGGGGTAGTGCAATTGCTGTTCCAACTGCCGTTCTTGATGCGGATCAAGTTAATGCCAGTCCCAGTTGTCGATTGGCAAGATCCGGGAGTTCGCAGGATTTTAAGTTTGATGGTGCCCGCTTTGTTTGGGGTTTCAGTGGCGCAGATCAATTTGTTGCTGGATACGGTCTTGGCGACGTTTTTACAAACCGGTAGTGTCTCTTGGTTATATTATTCTGATCGTTTAGCTGAGCTGCCATTAGGGGTGTTTGCGATAGCTATATCGACAGTGATCATGCCTAGTTTGTCGCGCAAGAGCGCAAATCAGTCGATGCAGTCTTTTGCAGTCACTTTAGATTGGGCGCTGCGCATGATCTTCTTGATCGGGCTGCCCTCCGCACTGGCGTTGTTTTTATTGGCTGAGCCGCTGTTAGTGACACTCTTTGGCTACGGCAGTATGAATGAGCACGATATTGTGATGGCGGCAAAAAGTTTACGGGCATATTCCTGTGGGCTGTTGGCGTTTATGTTGATCAAAGTGCTGGCCCCTGGCTTTTTTGCCAGACAAGATATGAAAACCCCTGTGAAAATAGCTATTCAAGCGATGGCTGCCAATATGATATTTAATTTGATATTAATATTTCCTTTTGCGCATGTGGGATTGGCGGCAGCTACTTCGATGTCGGCGTTTTTGAATGCTGGTTTGCTGTTGTATGGGCTGCTAAAAGTTGGGGTGTTTAAATGGCAGCCGGGTTGGCATCTGGTTATATTTAGAATTTCTTGTGGTTGCGCGGTGCTACTGCCGGCCATACATTATATCAATGTCGATTTACAACAGTGGCTAGCCTGGGGGATGTGGCAGCGCATCGCAAATATGGCTTTGTTGGTAGGAGTGGGGGTGTTTTGTTACGTCGCAGTTCTGCTGGCGCTAGGCTTAAGAAAAAAAGATATTGTTATCTTATAAACGACGGGCCTCGATCGTTTTTTTAAGCTGCAATGTGTTTTTTTGTGTGCTTTGCGCTGCCGGTCGGCGCGATACTGAGCTCTGTTATCATTTTTAATGCGTGCAGTTGTACCAGTCAGTTCAGAACTGGGCTATAATCGTGCGCTTTTGCGGTAGATGTAATAGCAATCGATGGAATTAATACGTGCAATTCATAATTTGCGGCCCGCACACTTAGGTTGTGTGGCAACCATTGGTAAGTTTGATGGTGTGCATTTAGGTCACCAACAAATTTTGCGGCAGTTGAAAGCCAAAGCGTTAGCGATGGGCTTGCCCTCGCTGGTGATTTTGTTTGAGCCGCATCCTGCTGAATTTTTTGTCCCCGAGAAAGCGCCAGCAAGATTAAATTCGCTGGCAACCAAGCTTGAGTATTTAGCGCAGCATAAAATTGATCGGGTACTCTGTCTTAATTTTAACCGCAAATTATCGGCGATCCCGGCCGATGACTTTATTGCAGAGCTGTTAGTCAATAAATTAGCGGTAGCGCACTTTGTGGTTGGGGATGATTTTAGATTCGGTCAGGGCCGTAAAGGTAGTTTCGAATTATTGCAACAACGCGGCCAAGAATTCGGTTTTGGGGTGGAGAAAAGTCAAACTTTAGTGGATGGCGATGAGCGTGTTAGCAGCACGAAAATTCGACAGCTGTTAGCTGAGCACAATTTTGCCAGAGCTGAGCAATTACTCGGTCGACCATTTAGCATGAAAGGGCGAGTGGTGCACGGGCAAAAATTAGCGCGAACTTTGGGGGTGCCGACCGCAAATATTAAAACC
Source organism: Oceanospirillales bacterium (assembly GCA_029027825.1). GTDB lineage: Bacteria > Pseudomonadota > Gammaproteobacteria > Pseudomonadales > Balneatricaceae > Rs1. Next base: position 275,756 of record CP093399.1, read on the forward strand.
TCTAAGCATAACCTTCCTTTGAAAGGGGTGTTTGCAGTGACTGCGACAACGGCCGCCGGTGGTATTTACCAAGCGGTGGCTAATATCGGTAACAGACCTACCGTCAATGGGCTGAAACCGGTACTTGAAGTCCATATGTTTGACTTTGAACAACAAATATACGGGCAAAAACTCGCTATAGAATTTAACCACTATTTACGAGCAGAGCAAAAATTTGCTGATCTTGATCAGCTAAAACAAGCAATCTTTAATGATATTGAAATGGCAAAACTGTATTTTGCCTCACTAAACCAGTAATGGGTATGGAAAACAGAAATGAGTGATTACAAACAGACATTAAACTTGCCAGATACCGCATTTCCAATGCGTGGTAATCTAGCTAACCGCGAACCTGCAATGCTTAAAGCATGGCAAGATATTGATCTTTATCAGAAGATTCGTGAGATTAGCGCTGGTCGTCCTAAGTTTGTACTGCACGACGGCCCTCCATATGCGAACGGTAATTTACACATTGGGCATGCCGTTAATAAAATCATTAAAGACATGATCTTAAAATCCAAGACCTTAAATGGTTTTGATGCGCCGTATATTCCCGGTTGGGATTGTCATGGTCTGCCGATTGAGCACAAAGTTGAGACGATGATTGGGCGCGCCGGTACTAAAGTACCGCACAAAGAATTTCGTAAAAAATGCCGCGAGTATGCCGCCAAGCAAATTGAAGGGCAAAAAGCCGATTTTATTCGCATGGGAGTGTTAGGTGATTGGGAAAACCCTTATCTAACGATGAATTTCGAGACCGAGGCAAATATCGTCCGCGCACTGGCAAAAATTGTTGAAAATGGTCATTTAGTGAAAGGCTATAAACCTATCTATTGGTCGGTGGTAGGGCAGTCAGCGCTCGCTGAAGCGGAAGTGGAATATCAAGAAAAGACCTCGACGTCTTTAGATGTGCGCTTTCCGTTTATTGAGCAAGAGAGCGTGGAAGATGCGTTTACCGCGGTCAATGAAAGTAAAGGTAAGGGCAAGATATCTCTGGTTATCTGGACCACTACACCTTGGACTATCCCCTCTAACCAGGCGGTTTCAGTGCATGTTGAATTGACTTATTCACTGGTGCAGTTTGGTGATGAACGGCTGTTGCTCGCTGCAGATTTACTCGAAGATGTAGCCAAGCGTTGGGGAGTAGAGCCTTTCGAATCGTTAGCTACTTGTCAGGGGGCGGCTTTAGAAGGTCTGCTCATGGAGCATCCGGTTTACAGTAAACAAGTGCCAATTTTACTCGGTGATCACGTCACTACGGATGCCGGTACAGGTGCGGTTCATACTGCGCCAGATCACGGTATGGAAGATTTCGTGGTCGGTAAAAAATACGGTATAGGCACCTTGAATTACGTACAGGGCAATGGCGTATTTATAGATGCAGCCGGTGAATTTGCGGGTGTTCACGTATATAAAGCGGATGCACCAGTGTGCGCGGCGCTTGAGCGTGAGGGGAAATTGATTTTCCAAGAGAAATTTAAGCACAGTTTTCCGCATTGCTGGCGGACTAAAACCCCATTAATTTACCGGGCCACGCCGCAGTGGTTTATCTCTATGACTGAGAAAGGTCTGTTAGATGACGCTAAAAAAGCGGTAGAAACTGTACGTTGGGTACCGAGTTGGGGAAAACAGCGCATGGAGGGGATGTTAGATAGCAGCCCGGATTGGTGTGTTTCTCGCCAGCGTACTTGGGGAGTGCCGAATACTTTGTTTACCCATAAACAAAGTGGTGAGCTACATCCAGACACGGTTGCGATAATGGAAAAAGTGGCACTGGAAATTGAGAAGACTGGGATCGACGCCTGGTACGATTTAGATGCTAAACAGTTGCTAGGTGATGACGCTGATAACTGGGATAAAGTGACCGACACATTAGATGTTTGGTTTGATTCCGGTGTCACTCATCACAGCGTGCTGCGCACTCGTGAAGAGCTGACCTTTCCCGCGGATCTTTATCTTGAGGGATCGGATCAGCATCGCGGCTGGTTCCAGTCGTCCCTAAAAACCTCGATTGCGATCAATGGTGTTGCTCCGTATAAGCAAGTACTTACACACGGCTTCGCGGTAGATGAAAAAGGCTACAAAATGTCCAAGTCACTGGGCAATACAATAGTGCCTAAAGAAGTGACTGATACCTTAGGTGCCGATATTTTACGGCTTTGGGTGGCGTCTACAGACTATGCGAATGAAATGTCTGTTTCTAAGCAAATATTGCAGCGTACCGCAGATACCTATCGTCGGATTCGCAATACCTCTAGATTTTTAATGGCCAATTTAAATGGTTTTGAGCCGGAAGATGCGATTCCGTTTTCAGAATTAGTGGCTTTAGATCAGTGGGTAATTGATCGGGCGGCGAAACTGCAGGCTGAGATTATCAACCACTATGAAAATTATGAGTTCTTACAGGTATGCCAAAAAATATCGCATTTCTGTTCGCTTGATCTAGGTGGTTTTTATCTGGATATCATTAAAGACCGTCAATACACATCGGGCGAAAACTCCCACGCGCGACGTTCAGTGCAAACCGCGCTGTATCATATAGTGGAAGCTTTAGTGCGCTGGATTGCACCTATTCTGAGTTTTACTGCAGACGAAATTTGGCAGCAGCTGCCTGGAGAGCACAGTGCGTCAGTCCAGTTGGAAGCTTGGTATACCGGGTTATCTGAGCAGTCTAATAGCGCACCGTTGAATGCTGATTTTTGGCAGCAGATCATGGACGTTAAAACCGCGGTCAACAAAGAGTTGGAAGCGCAGCGCGGTGCAGGTGTTATCCGCAGTAGCTTAGAGGCGAAGGTCACTTTGTATGCCAGCACTGAATTAAAGAGCTTGTTAGAGAAATTAGATGATGAGCTGCGCTTTGTTTTGATTGCCTCTGAGGTCAGTGTATTAGCATTAGAAAATATCGAGAACGCTGCGTCTACAGATATAGACGGTTTGAGCGTAAGAGTGGAAAAACTAGCCTCAACTAAGTGCGAGCGCTGCTGGCATCACCGTGAGGATGTTGGTGCCGATGACTCTCATGAATTGTTGTGCGGTCGCTGTATTGAAAACGTGGCGGGTGCAGGTGAGCAAAGATCATTCGCCTAATATCGACTCAATAGCTGAAGGTATACCCGCTATAGGTCGCCAATAATTAGAGTTTGAACGTATAAGGGGAGTGCAGTTGTCAGATTGTACTCCCTTTTTTGAATCTAGGCTTATGCAAATGTGCAGTAAATATTAAGGGAAGGTGATGAAGCAGGATGACCGTAAAATGAGAAGTTCACTGATTTGGCTGTGGTTGGCAGCGGGGGTGTTAGGCTTTGACCGCTGGACTAAAGTACTGGCCGAAAGCCAGCTTATAGAGGGCTTTGCTAATCCGGTCATAGCTGGCTTTTTTGATTTAACCTTGCTGTATAACCGAGGGGCGGCATTTGGCTTTCTTGCAGAGGCAGGAGGTTGGCAGCGCTGGATATTTACCGCGCTTGCCATCGTGATGAGCATAGTGCTAATTATTTGGATTAAGCGAACGCCGTTGCCAATATGGTGGTTAAATTGCGGATTGGCATTAATTTTAGGTGGCGCTTTAGGAAATTTATATGACCGGGTGATGCAAGGTAAAGTGGTTGATTTTTTGTCTTTCCATTTCGGTAACTATAGTTTTCCGGCGTTTAACATAGCGGACATCGCGATTAGTTGCGGTGCCTTTTTATTGATTGTCGATATGCTGTTTTTTGAAAAAAAACGGGCTTTGCAACAGGAACAGACTTAAGTGATGAATATAATATCACCAGAATCAAAAGTTGAATTATTTTTTGAAATACGCTTGCTGGATGGTTCAGTGATCGACAGTAATTTCGCCGCTAAACCGGCACTGTTCAGTATCGGTGACGGCAACATGTTAGCGGGCTTTGAATCGGTGTTAATCGGCTTGGCTGCGGGGGATGAAAAAATCTTTGAATTAACCCCAGAGCAAGCTTTTGGCATGCCTAATCCAAGTAATATGCAAACTCTTAGCCGTAGCAAATTTACCGATATGGATATCGAAGAGGGGTTAGTTATCTCCTTTAAAGATCCCAGCGGTGAATTACCTGGCGTAGTGTCGTCGTTTGATGACAGTGAGGTGGTGATCGATTTTAATCATCCGTTAGCCGGTAAATGTTTAGAGTTTAAAGTTAAGATTTTGCAAGTTTTTACTGAATAATTAGTACATTAGCAGATTTTTAATCAAACACTGGGTAAGATAAAGAACAATAGCTAGGGATATATTATGCGACAACTGCTGACAAAAGAAGTGCAAACTAAGCACCGAGGTATGACCTTAATTGAATTGATGATAGTGGTCGCTATTATCGGTATTCTCTCCGCCATAGCTTATCCAGCGTATCAGAGTTACACCCAAGGTGCCCGGCGTACAGCCGCACAGGGAAAATTGCTGGAAATGGCGCAGTGGATGGAGCGCAGCTATACCATCAATGGACGCTATCCTTCAGTTGGATTGCCTACCACTACCGTGCCCGACAGTGGTACTACGTTTTATAATCTAAGCATTGTACCACCTAATGCTAGTAGTGCAGGGGCGACTTTTGAATTGCAGGCCAGTCCGGTAAATGGTCAAATTCAAGACGAGTGTGGCACTTTAATTATTTTTCATACTGGTAATACAGATGCAGCAAGCAGCGCCGGCATCACGTGCTGGAAATATTAACGACAGTCTCAGGATATTCACTGGTCAATAACCAGTGTGTTTGAAAAATGCAGCGTACCCAAGGTTTTAGTTTAATAGAGTTAATGATAGCGTTAGCGATAATGGTTATTCTAGTGACTGTCGCTATCCCCGGATTTAGATCGACTCTAATTAGGATGAATGCTAGTTCAATTGCCGATGTTTTAATAAGCAGCCTTAACTTTGCCCGCTCCGAGGCGATGAGCCGCAATGTAAGGATTGGCATGTGTGCAAGCTTAGATGGGCTCACATGCGATGCAACCGCTGGTGATTGGAATTCAGGTTGGATAATATCGACCTTAACCGCCTCGGTAGCATTGGACACCATACTCAGGTATAAAAGAATTGATACGCAAAATGCAGACATAAAATTAGAGAGCAACAATGCTAAAAAAGTCATTTTTAAAGCTACAGGTGAAGGCTTTTTCTCGTTGCCTGTTCCTATTGTTGGTACTGACTTTACATTTACAACCCAGATAACAGGGTGCGACTCTCCACAATTATCTGTTAAAAGAGTGATAGCAGTCGCTTTGTCAGGTGCTCTTACTGTCTCAACACAGGCCTGTGACTAATGCAAAATAAGCAGCGAGGCTCCACTTTAATCGAAGTGATGGTCGCCGTTCTGATCGTGTCAATAGGGCTGTTGGGGATGGCTTCTTTACAATTAAAATCGATGGCGTTAAATCTCACCGCTTCCCAGCGACTACAGGCGACTAACCTTGCCTATGAAATAGCGGATAGTATTTACCTAAATAGTAGTCAGGCAAATGCAGGTCAATATGAGTTAGCTTTAGCAGATAGTTCACCGCAGCATGCCACCGCTGATACTATTGCCGATATCGATTTAAAGCGTTGGTTGGCAATGGTTGCCAGGCAGCTTCCCGAGGGCGATTTAATTATTACCACACCCGCTGCAATTGTCGGAATGCCGGCTATTACATCAGCACAACAGTTTAACATTACTGTCTGCTGGACCGATAAAAATGCCCCACCAGCTGCTCCAGCTGCAGTGTGTGGTACCAGAAATAGTGAGTTCAGCTTTACGGTTAGCAGTAGGAGAATAAATTGATAATGTCCGGGTCAACAGGCTATGAATAAAAGATCATACCAAGTAGGTTTTTCACTAATAGAATTAATGATCACTATGCTCATCGGATTGTTTATGATTGGCGGTATTATCAGTGTCTTTATTTCATCCAGCCAAAACTATCGGGTGCAACGAGCACTGTCTGAGGTGCAAGATAAAGGCCGTTTTGCGATACAAAAATTGCGCGAAGATATTCACAGCGCAGGTTTTGAGCTGGCGAATGATAAAATAGCGGTTAAGTTTATTACAGTCGCTGGAGCGAGCAGCTGTTCTGGCAATAGACCTACTCTTTTGATTTATATCGCAGATGGTACTGACACCTTACGACGCTGTTACTATCTTGACCCAGCTTCCAGAAGCTTGATCAGGGATGATGCCATTGGTACAGCGGCTCCTTCAGTCGGTACCGCGGTGGTGATTGCAGAAGATGTTGATCAAATCACCTATTCTTTTGCGGTGGACAAAGACAGTAATGGTGGGGAGATAGACATTGTGAACAATTTGATTTACCAGCCGGTTGTAAGTTTTGGGGTTGTCGCAGGGGTTGAGTGGCTTAATGTTAAAGCGGTGAAAATTGAGTTAATTGTATCGAGTACCACCGAGCAAGTTGCCGATCCTGCGCAAATAATTATCGACCCTTTTAATAATGGTACACCTTTTGAGGCAACTGATTCACGTTTACATCAAGCTTATACCGCCATCGTACCGATTAAGAATCGCATCTGATGAATATTGTTTATATTGATAGCGGCCAGCGAGGTGCAGTGCTGATAGTAGGGCTGATATTTTTAGTTGTAATGTCGATAATGGGATTGACTGCGATGCAAAATGTCACCTTGCAAGAGCGTCTCACCGGCAATACCTTAGATCGGTTTAGAGCGGCGCAAGAAGCTGAAATTTCACTGCTAATTGCTGAAAAAACAGTAGAGGATACCACTTTCTCCAGTGACAGTGATTATTTTAATGATAGTCTCGATGCTATCAACTATGCGGACCCTCAATTTTGGGCTACTTGTAACGATATTAGCATAGATAAAGAAAGCCGATGTGAAAGTTTAGGTGGTGGTAATGCTGTCGCCAAATACCAAGATACCTCGGAAGTAGGCACATATTTAATTACAGTGCGTGGGCAAGGTATTGGTCGTGGGCAAGTGATGTTACAGAGCCGGTATCAAGGAAGACTGAAGGAACAAGATTAAGTGAGAGTGTTTTCTCCAAAACTGTTTACAGGTGAAGCGATGAAAAAATTAATATCAAAAGTTGTTTTGTTTACTTTTCTTATACAGACTATTTTCTCTCCTTTGATGGCAGCAGAGTTAAGCTTGCCTCAATTTCCGCTACAGATAACCAAGTATGTGGAGCCCAATGTGATGTTACTGATAGATACCTCAGGTAGCATGAGCACTGAGGAAGATGGAGAGGAAAGAATTGAAATCATCAGGAGTATAGCCACCAATTTGGTACAAAACAACAAAAACATTCGCTTTTGCTTAGCTAGATTTAGAGCGGATCAAGGTGGGACTATACTCTCAGAATGCGGTTCTTCTGTGGAAAAAATCAACGATATAGTGGCTAAAATAGCGAATTTACCCGCCGCGGGATCGACGCCGGTAGCGGAAGCTTACTATGAAGTGATTAACTATTTCGCAGGAAAAGCGCCTAAATATATCAACGGATTAGGCGATCATCGATTTAATGACAACAATATCTATGTTGAACGTACAGAGGGGGATAGCGGGAATTATATCAGCCCAATACAATATCGCTGTCAGAAAAACTACGCGATAGTGATGACGGATGGAGAGCCGCAGCTAGATACTTATTTCCCTGACTTACCAACACTGCGCAGAGAATATACCTTGAATCCAGACGCTGGGACTCTAGTGGGCAATGATGGCAACTATGACAGAAAAGATTCTGGAATTTTTGATGATGGTGGAGCTACAGAAGCTGATCGACTGTGGGGAAAATATAACTATCTAGACGATATAGCTAAATTTGCTTGGGATACCGATTTACGAAAAATCGGCATTGATAATGCCACCAATGACATTACCGGAAAAAGTTTTGATGATGCCACAAACAACAATGAATTTTTAAAACAAAACTTAAGCACGTTCACAGTTGGCTTTACTTTAGATACCCAGATGTTACGTTCTGCTGCTGATTACGGTAAGGGAGGCAGCGGCAATGGTGACTTTAACGGCGACGGAGTAGTCGATAGTGTAGATGCAGGCTTAGATCACTACTATCAGGCAAATAATAGAGCGGAGCTGGAGCTGGCATTCCAAACAGCTATTGATCAAATCGCCATTGAAAACAGATCCACAGCGGCGCCAACTAGCAGTTCTGATCTACTGTCAGCTGATCTGCAGTTATTTCAAACTCGGTTTACTAATAGTAAGTGGACCGGTGAATTACTCTCCTATCAAATTGTTAGAGATGCGACCACGGGTAAGTATTCTGTGGCGGAAAATTGGGCCGCACCATCGGGATTTCCGACGCTATGGGCAAACAGAGTAGTCGACTCAGCCCTACATGGTGGCAGTGCGCTGAAGTGGGAGAATTTAACAACGGCTGAGAAAAATATCTGGTTTGGCGGTGTCGACCCACAGCATCAGCAAAGGTTGAGTTACATTCGAGGAAAGACTGCAGCGCAGATAAAAAGTGAATTTGCCACGACTAATTTCCGGCCCCGCTTTTCGCTGATGGGTGATATAGTAAACTCCTCTCCAGTTTTCGTCGGTCGCCCAGATGCGGATAGCTTTTCGACAGTGAATACCGACCTCAATGCTAGCTATGCGACTTTTGTTGCAACATATAATTCGGTTGCTTCTGTTAGAGCTGAGATGATATATGTTGGTGCCAACGATGGTATGTTGCACGGTTTTGATACCGCTGGTGTAGAAAAAATGGCATTTGTACCCACGACAGTCTTTGCCAATTTAGCGGGTTTGAGCCGTTCTGACTACAGTCATCTATTCTATGTGGATGGCTCGCCAACAGTGGCTGATGTGTATGCTAAATTTAACGGCAGCATTAATTCTTGGCGAACAATTCTGGTCGGTGGTCTAAATAGAGGGGGGCAAGGTATTTATGCACTTGATGTCACTAATCCCGCAGCTTTTCAAGATGGTGATGATGTCGCAGATAATGCTAGGGCAGCAAATCTGTTTCAGTGGGAATTCAGTGATGACACAACTAAAGGTGTCGTAAGTGGCACCGATAAATATATCGCTGATGCCGATTTAGGTTATACCTATAGTCAACCGCAGATCGTCAGGCTAAACGATGATAAATATTATGTAGCTGTAGGAAATGGCTACAATAGTACAGAAGCTGATGGCCACCAAAGTAGTACCGGCGATGCGGTGTTGTATTTATTAGATATAGTGACAGGAGCGGTGGTGAAGAAAATCACCACAGGCCATGGCATGGCTGAAGATCCTTCTACTCACTCGATTGGCAATGGACTTGCTACAGTAGTAGGTTATGACGCTGGAACTTTAACGTCAGGCGTGATCAGTGGTAAAGCAGATGGCAGAGTAGATTATATCTATGCTGGTGATCTATATGGTAACCTTTGGAAATTTGATCTCGCAAGTGATAGTCCAAATGACTGGGGCTATACAGCGGAAAAAAATGGCACCGGCACTTTAGATATTGACCGCAACCCGGTAAAGTTGTTCACCGCCAGAGATGCAGCCGGTAAAGCCCAACCGATAACGGTGCAGCCTGCCGTACACACATTGAACTCCGGCGATATAATGTTGTATTTTGGTACAGGTAAATTATTGGAGCACACTGACACCCAAGCTGCCAATATCTCGCCGCAGACCTTCTATGGCATTATTGACGAAAGTCTAAAGACAAATTTAGATACTAGTCCAAAAATAACCGCCCGCAGCCAGCTTTTGCAGCAGCAAATAGTCTATCAAAATCATGTCTCCTTTAATGGGCTAACTAAAGAAGTGCGGGCAACCTCTGATAACGTCAAAACAGGCTACCAAAAAGGCTGGTACATAGACTTAGAAAAGCCAGTTTATGATGCGTCTAACAATCTAACCCACCTCAAAGAGGGGGAGCAAGTTGTCGTTAGCGCTAGGGTATTAGATAATATTGTATATTTCGTGACAAATTTTTCCGACCAAGATGCCTGCGTCCCCCCAGTGAAAAAGAATTTTTTGATGACTTTGAGTGTTAAATCTGGAGCTTCAATAGACGAAGTGATCATAGATACGGATGAAGATGGGGACTTTGATGCCAATGACAACGTGACTTATACCAATAAGCATGGAGTGTTAGTCACTACTGCCATTTCCGGAAGAACGGGATTTGGCAGCCAGCTGCCGATCATTATTAAGGCAGGTACCAGTGATAGTGCAGGAGCTAAGGAGGGGCTTATTTGTGATACCACTAAATGTCATAAACTTAAGTCGCCACCAACAGCTTGGAAAAGAGTATCCTGGCAAGAAATTAGAACCGATTAAGGTATGAATAACATGAAAAATTTAAAATTTATTATATTGGCTATGATTGCTAGCTGTTGGTCATTTAACAGTTTTTCCGATACATTAGAGGGAGAGGTGTCGAAGATAAATTATGAAAATCGTACCTTTATCGTGGCAAACCAACATTTCAGCATAGCTGAATATTTAAAAATCTCTTTGTTGGGTGTGAAAAACGCGCATTTACGATTTTCCAGCTTAGTTAATGGCATGCAAGTCCGAGTGGTTTATGCAAAAGCTGAAAGTGCTGTGACAGATGTAAAGGCTGTCGTACTTCTAGTTCATTAACGAGAAGTATATTGGCATGCCAATAATATAGTTTTAAATACCGTGTTGGTGTTAATTATCTAGATTAACCTCAATAAATAGTGATATTCATTGAAGTTGTTTTAAACTTAAATAAAAGTTGCTGTGCGATTAAAAATTGAGCTAGTATTAGTCCTCCCATCATATGGGTGCATTTCGCCAGTATTTATAAAAACATAATATAAATAACTGCATCAATAACTAACCAGAGATAATCATGAAACATAACCATTATATCAATTTCACTCAACTCAGGAATCCAGCTATATTTTCGCTGAATCCTGTGGCTTTGCGTGTATTGGGTTATGCATGGGTAAATATTATTACCTAGTGATTTGACCTTGATGCCGCGAAAATAGTGCGGCATTAAAAGTTAGCTTCTAATTCCCCTCTATTTTCCGGCTTCCTTAATAAGACGGAGAAAATAATGACAATTTTGCCTTTAGCCTTTCACGGTTGTAAAAAACTTAAAAGTTTCCTATTTCCAAGTAATCATTTTAAAATGGTTGAACATTTGAGCGATCATTTACTCAACGATATTGGAATGTGTCGTGAAGACGGACAAGTTTTTAACTTAAATGCAGTCCACTCAGCGCCAAGTACAGTATCAGAAAAGAAGAATAGTAAAGAGCAGTTATTGCTGATCCCTGAATACGTGAAGGATAGTAGCGGTTGAGTCTGCGTAACAGTTAACAATTGTGCAATAACTGTTACTTGGGATAAGCACTTAACCCGCTAATAATAGACGAATTTAATTATTAGCGGGATGTATTAGGTTATAATTTTCTAATAAGAATATCTTACTTGAATCGTTGATCAGGCTTTTACAAAAATGTATAGCCTCACCGATTCGATAGTAACTGAATGGCTGTAAATATGAGCGAACTAGATAAGTTTGATAAAGCAATTATCCGTGAATTACAAAAAAACTCTCGGATTAGTGTCACAGAGTTAGCGGTTGTGGTCGGGTTGTCGAAAACACCTTGTAAAATTCGTATGGATAGGTTGGAAAATAAAGGCTACATTCTCGGTTATAGTATCTTAGTAGACAGAGCTAAGCTGGGTGAATCTTACGTAGCATTTGTCCAAGTTACATTGAGTGACACTAAAACTAAAGCACTAGAGGCCTTTAATAAAGCGGTAAGACAAATCCCCGAAGTAGAACAATGCCATATGATTGCCTCAAATTTCGATTATTTGCTAAAAGTCCGCACCTCTAACATGGTCAGCTATCGTAAATTTTTAGGTGAAACATTATCTGATTTACCTTTTGTAATGCAAAGCAGTACTTTTGTGGTGATGGAAGAAATCAAGGGGAAATAACAGCAGATAGATCTAATAAGCTGTTGTTATTACGTTTAGGTCACTATAATAATTATTGGCTTTATCACTAAATAAATTATTATCAATAAAGAGGAATGATTAAATGGACAGTTTGTTCGAAATTCTACTTGGTTTTGTCTTTACCTGGCAATTTGTGGTTCTAGTGCTAGTGGTTGTGCTGCTAAAATCAACCATTATTTTTGTACCGCAAAATCGCTGTTATGTGATTGAAAGATTTGGAAAATTTCAATCTAATCGAACTGCAGGGTTAAACTTTCTAATGCCCTTGATTGATAAAATTGCCGCTGATAGATCTTTAAAAGAGCAGGCTGTTGATGTTCCGAGTCAAGGGGCAATTACCCGCGATAATATAACCTTGACCGTGGATGGGGTTTTGTATTTCAGGGTACTAGATCCGTATAAAGCGACTTACGGTGTAGAAGATTATAGTTTTGCAGTAGTGCAGTTGGCACAGACAACTATGCGTTCAGAGTTGGGCAAGATGGAGCTAGATAAGACCTTTGAAGAGCGTGATAAGTTAAATCAAAGTATTGTAGAATCAATTAATAGAGCAGCCGAGCCCTGGGGCGTGCAAGTGCTACGTTATGAAATTAAAGACATAGTCCCCCCGGCAACCATTATGGAAGCTATGGAAGCGCAAATGAAAGCCGAGCGGGTAAAGCGCGCGCAAATTCTTGAATCGGAAGGTGATAGACAGGCGGCAATTAACGTTGCTGAAGGTCAGAAACAATCACAGGTACTTGCGGCAGAAGCCAATAAAGCTGAGCAGGTATTACTGGCTGAAGGTGAGGCTAAAGCGATAGTTGCAGTGGCATCAGCTAGAGCTGAAGCGCTAATCACGGTAGGTAATGCGGCTAAAACCGATGAGGGACAAAAAGCGGTACAATTGGATCTAGCGACGAAAGCGATTGAAGCTAAGAAAGCAATTGCCAAAGACTCTACAGTGGTTTTGCTGACTGATTCAGCTACTGATGTATCTAGTGTGGTAGCTCAGGCCATGACTATAATTAATACCTTAAACAAGGGGGCTTAATGGCGTATTTCTCTGACAATATGCCAGAATTTCTACTGATTGCTGGGTTAGCTATACTGGTTATAGAAATTCTGGTACTTGGCTTCTCAACTTTCTTTCTGTTTTTTTTCGGTTTGGGCTTAATATCAACAGGGTTAATATTTTTTACCGGTGTGATTGATAGTACATATACGAATGCGCTAATTTCGGTGGCTATCATCAGTAGCTTAAGTGCCGTTGTATTGTGGCAGCCTTTGAAAAAATTACAGACCTCTGAAAGTAGAAAACCGGTAAAAAACGATTTGATAGGCTTGCGCTTTCAATTGGATGAACCGTTGGCAGAGAAGTGCAGTATTGACCACCAATACTCTGGTATCAACTGGAAAATTTCTAGTGATGAAGTTTTTGTTGCAGGTGATCAAGTCGAAGTTGTGGAAGTTGGAGTAGGAAAAATGAAGGTTAAAGGCATTGTCGATTAAGTGCTATTTGGCTTTCTGAGGTGGTAGAGAAAGTCAGTGCTACTCGTCAAGATGTGGCTTCGCCTTGCATCAGAAATTGCTGCCTAAATGAAGATGAAATTTGTTTAGGCTGCTATAGAAGCATGCAGGAGATTTGCGCTTGGTCATCACTGAGTAATCAAAGTCGAGGCCAAGTGTTAAATAATGCCAATGCTCGAAAATCCTTAAGTCATCACCCGGAATAAATCTATTTTTGATACCTCAATAACGTCACGAACGCAGTAATTATGCTAAGTTCTCTCTTTATAGTTTTAAAGAGAGAACTTACTGGTAAATATCCCCGCTACAATCCTTAAAATCTAGGGTAAGTAATCATATTCAATCGATAGTTTTTAACTATCCCAGCTATTAATACTCTTAATTATACTAACGTATAGGCTTTCTTTACACTCGTTGTCATTAACCAACAGACAGTAAAAGGAAAAATAAATGTTAGAAAATATAGAGTCCACTAAAATCCCACACATTGTGTTTAATACCATGGTCGATGAGCAGTGGTGCCAAGTTACGACGACTGAGTTATTTAAAGGCCAGAATGTTATTGTTTTTTCACTGCCTGGTGCATTCACGCCGACTTGTTCAAGCACCCACTTACCAAGATACAGTGAGTTGTCAGCAGTTTTTACTGCTAATGGTATTGATCGAATTATCTGCGTTTCTGTCAATGATACCTTCGTAATGAACGCTTGGGCAGCTAACCAGAATGTAAAAGATGTGCAGTTTATCCCAGATGGAAATGGCGAATTTACGGACGCTATGGGGATGTTAGTAGACAAGAGTGAGATTGGCTTTGGTAAGCGCTCGTGGCGCTATTCCATGTTAGTACGTGATTCTAAAATTGAAAAAATGTTCATTGAAGCAGACGTTCCGGGTGATCCGTTCGAAGTCTCAGATGCTGATACTATGCTTAACTACCTTAATCCACATGCTTTAAAACCGAAAAATATTAGTATGATCAGTAAAGCTGGTTGTGGTCATTGTGTGCGGGCAAAAGCCGCGTTAGAAAGTCGCGGTATTAAATTTGAAGAGATAGAAGTAGGTAACAACGGCGTAAGCTTAAGTAGCTTACAGGCGATTTCTGGTAAAGGTACTACCCCGCAAATATTTGTCGACGGAGACTTAATTGGTGGTGCTGACGAGCTAGAAAATTGGCTAAATACAGAGCAACTCTAGACAAACGACGGATCTAGCTAAAGCCTGATGCTCTGCTGGACGTATGATGATTATTTACGGCTCGCTAAATAAATATCAAACTAAGCAAGCTTTTCCCCTTGCTTAGTTTGTACTTCTATCTGGCTCAGGTAAAGGCATGAAATTTTCTCGAACGACGAGTTGCTTAGAGACTATCTTTGAGGCAAAGTACATAGTCCTAAACTCTGCATAGCAAGAATATGCGGCTGATTAAGCTAAACACCATGCGTTGGCCTGAGGGGCTATTACGCTTAGACTCATTTATCGCGACCAGTCATGTCTGCCTGATTTAATGCTGAAATGCATTGAATGGCATGCTCTTCAGTTAAATTTTTTACTAAATTATTTCCATAACATCCTAGTCTTCGCTGCGATTGAGATTCTCGGACAACCTCTAATTGTACATTCCAATATTAACTTCTTTTTGCGTACCTAATCGAAGCGTCTTTGATCTGGGTATCCCTGCTTAAAACCTACTTTGCTTGAGAAAGTAATCGATGATTATTATTCAATAAATGTATGATATTTAATCAGTGGTAGTTATCTAAAAAGTTTGATGCATATATCGTTTGATATCATTGCCAATCTAAGTAAACTGAAATATCGGCTAAGGTTACTCTCGTCGCTCACACAGTGCCATCACGGACATGCTTACGGTTGGTGATTTCGCTAACAGTAAGGCACTGCTGCTGAATATGGTTAATCATACTGAGAAAATAAAAGTCTACTGCAATGATTGAAAATTTAACTTAATTGTGAAATGGGGACTATAATTATTATTTACTATGTAAAAGGATGGCTAGTGGAATAATGCAAGTTAATGAACGAAGAAACATAGGCAATGGTAACTCAGAAAAAGTTGTAGCTAATGAGCTTTCACCTATTGAAAATGTTTTAATTAAACGATATTCGCCGACGCTAATTGCCAGTGCTATAGGTTTAATTGCGATGTTTATCGCCAGTTTGTTTTTATACGCTCAACAAGACAAACAAGCAGCCCTAAACCAGATACAAACGATGCACCAATCTTTGTTAGTTAAAGAAAAAATTGTACAGTTCATTGCGCAAAATCAACGAGTTATACAGGATATGCGTAGCTTTATTCTGAGAAAGTCACCGATAACTAGCGGAGAATATAGAGAGTTTTCTGAAGCACTGGTGCGCAATCGTCCATATATAAATAAAATGCTGTGGGCGCCTTCTGCAAAGGTTGTTAATGTTTATCCGCTGGGACTGAATAAAAATTTAATTGGCACAGCTATACCAAATTCAGTGATCGATGGGTTAATAAAAGCCAAGGGTAATTTATCACTACGCGTTGAACCTGAGCAAGATCAACTCACTAGTTCTACTCTGTATAGTTTGTTGTTCAGAGAACAACCATCAAGCTATGGAAATGGGGTGCTTTCTTTAGAGTTAGATTTGTACCATTATTTAAAAGCAGAAATAGGCACAGTACAGCCGCCGAAATTAGCATTTATGATTAAGGATCGGCGCAGTGGAAAAGTGATTTTTAGACTAGGTGAACAACATTTAATTAGCGATGGATCATCGTATAATATTGAAGTGGTATTCGGTGATGTTGTCTGGAATATTCAAACAGAAATCAAACAAGAAAGTGCGTCCAGCGCTTGGATACATTGGATAATAGCTACGCTGCTGGCATTCTTTTTAGCGTTTATTAGCTATCGGATCATTTGTACTTACAAACAGCGTAGTGTTGATGTGGAAGCAGGGGCATATCGTGCCAATTTTGATTTGCTGACCGGCTTGCCCAATCGATATCATTTTTCGCGACGCCTTGGAGAGGTTATTGTAGAGGCTAAGCGAGATCAGAAAGATTTTGCAGTGTTTTTTATGGATATAGATCATTTTAAGCAGATGAATGATCAGCTGGGCCAAGGTGCTGGAGATGCATTGCTCTCTGCCTATTCAGCAAGATTAGAATTTGCAGCTAAAAGCACCGATATAGTGGCACGTATTTCCGGTGATGAGTTTGTCTTCGTCGCTTGTGACGTCGATGATGTGATCAAGGCAGATTTGCTGGCCGAAAAGATGAAGAAACACCTTCAGCAGCCGATAGAGTTTGCGGGTCAACAGCACTTTCTTACGGTCAGTATAGGTGTGGCAATGTATCCGATAGATGGGGAGGATGTCGCTACTTTGTTACATCATTCCGACCAGGCCATGTATGCTGCAAAAAGAGCAGGTCGCAATCGACACTTCTTTTTTAATGAGGGAATGAGGGAGCAGGCAGAAAGCTATTCTATTATTCATCAAGACTTATTACGAGGCCTAGAAGCAGGGGAATTCGAACTTTATTATCAACCGGTGATGAATATTAAAACCGAAACTATTGAATTTTGCGAAGCTTTGATTCGTTGGAATCATCCGGAGAAAGGTTTAGTAATGCCTGATAAATTCATCTCAGTTGCCGAGCGTACGGGGGCAATTCGAGAGATAGGCAATTGGGCCTTTGGTCAAGCTTGCCGTGATATACGAAAATTCACAGAGAGTGATATAGCAATAAAAATAGCTATCAATCACTCTATCAGTGAATATTATTCTAGTAGAGCATTTGAGAGCTGGAAAAAAATCCTAAGTGAAAATTTTGTGACAGGCGATAAATTCATTTTTGAAATTCCTGAAGCTTTATTGATGGATAAGAAATCGGTGCGTATGAGTGTGGTCACAGCAATGCGAAAAATGGGGGTGCAATTTGCCATTGATGATTTTGGAACCGGGCATTCGGCGATTAATTATTTGAGAAATTATCCCGCTGAGATACTAAAAATTGACTCTAGTTTAATTCAGGGAATGCAGCATAATGATAAAGACCGTACGCTGGTAGAAGTTGTGCTTATTCTCGCTAAATCACTAGGTAAAGTGGTAGTGGCAGAGGGGGTTGAAAACGATCAAGTTGCCGCCACTTTAAAAGAGCTTAACTGTGGATATTTGCAGGGGAATTGGCTGTTAGAGCCAAAGCCAATCAATCGTTTAATACCTTATATTCATCAGCATATTTTTGAATTAGAAGATCGACGGGCAGGTGAAGACAATCCCAGTAGTCGTTATTAATAGCAACATATTACCAGCTCATGGTTGCATGTTGACTATATAAAGAGAGTGAAAAAATATGCAGGAGAAGCGTCGAACTTTAAATTAAAGGTAGATGCGATTGAATGTGCACTATACTGTGTGGAATACCCTAGAATAGCTTCGCTCTTTAGCGATCACTATTCTAGGTCAAGTGCTTAGCTCAATAGAAAGAAAGTGGTGAATATTGTTTATCTTTTTCGAGTGAGAGGAGCCATTCCATCATCAATAATACTAGGTTTACTGTTCTGCTTGCTCTTAACTTTTGATTTTTTCACTTTAGCCGCTTTCTGGGCAGGTTTGGATTGCTGCTTTTTGGCTGTTTTCTTTTTCTTTGAGCCGGTGGCTTTTCCTGACGATTTCAATTTTTTAGGCCCAGTATAGCTGCTCTCCAATCCTTGGATTTGCCGTTTTTCGAATTTAGTTTTCAAATAGCGTTCAATACTTGCCATTAAATTCCATTCAGTTGGATCTATCAAAGATATAGCTTTACCGGTTTGCCCTGCTCTTGCAGTTCTTCCTGTGCGATGAATATAATCATCACCAGAGCGTGGCATATCTCGGTTAATGACTAATTCTACGCCTTTAATATCGATGCCTCTGGCAGCGACATCAGTCGCTATTAAAATATTAAGTTTGCCAGTTTGTACTAAATTGACTACATGTTTGCGCTGTTCTTGAGTGAGGTCGCCGTGCAGTATGCCTGCTCTGAGCCCAAAACGTCGCACGTATCCATTTAATCGGCTAGCCTCTACGATTGTGTTGGTAAAAACGATGACTTTTTCATATTTTTCTTTGTGCAGTAAAGAGATTAATTGTTTGTCTTTAAGGTTGCTATCAGTAGCGGTGATTATTTGGTGAGTAATCTTGTGATGGACTTCACGATGGCTGTTAAGCTCATGAATTTTTGGATTATCCAGGCAGTTTACGGCAAATGTTGGAATCTCATTCTTTGATAGAGTCGCTGAGAACAACATCGTTTGACGCTCAGTGGGGCAAGTGTCAATAATTCGTTTGACGTCATCTTCAAAACCCATATCGACCATGCGGTCGGCTTCGTCTAAAATAAGCACTTCAATACCGCTAAGGTCAATGGTACCTTTATCCAAATGATCAATGAGACGGCCTGGTGTGGCAATCAAAATGTCCGGATTTTTTCGTAACCTAGCCGCCTGAGGTTTAAACTCTTCCCCTCCACAGACAGTATCACCTTTAATAAAGGTAAATTGAGCCAATTGTTCAAGATGCTTATTTACCTGCTGAGCTAATTCTCTAGTGGGTGTTAATATTAAAGCTCTCGCTTCGTGCCCGGCGGGTTTTACGGTCAGTAATCGATCCAGCAGTGGAATTAAAAAGGCGGCAGTTTTACCGCTGCCAGTTTCGGCAGTCACTAGCACATCTTCACCCGCTAAGGTGTCTGCTAAAGTGGCTAGCTGAACTTCTGTTGGGGTATTAAAGTTTAAGGCGTGTAGCGCTTTCATTAAGCGGTCGTGCAATTGATGTTCGTGAAACACAAGTCAAATCTCTGGTCAAAAAATATGTTGCATTTTAGCAGATTTAACAGGGTAAATGTTATGTAAAAATGTCAACTGAATATTATTATCAGTATTTGCTGTTGTTTTTACCCGACATAAATTAAGGCTATAACTATTAATTTTTACTAATTTGTACTACCCTGCACGTTTATAGCAAGCGCTAAGCTCTGTGATTGCTAAGTTAGCAACAGGTAAAATTCAGGATAAATACTGGAAAACAGACCGACAGCTGATATTTATTTTACCAAGCTCACGTTACCTTTTACCTAAATCAGGTTTTAAATATAGTGAGATTAAAGGTTATTGAAAACGCTCATGAATAGATTATTTGTTTTTTTTAAAATCCCGCTGCTAGCGACGTTAATATTAACAATAGCTGGCTGTGCAATGAATACCACAAAATCGACTGACAACTCCGCTGCAGGGGCTGCGCTGCATCCTCTTATCAAGGTTGAAAAAGAGCTGTTAGGTTATTACAGCGATTGGCAGGGAACCCCCTATCGATATGGGAAAAATAGTCGCCAAGGGCTTGATTGTAGTGCTTTCGTCAAGAATGCTTATCAATCTGTCTTTGAGCTAGAAATTCCACGGACTACTCTAGGTCAAGCTAGATTAGGGACGAGTATTAATAAATCAGCGCTCATTCCTGGAGACTTAGTTTTGTTTAAAACATCACGTTTTGTTAAGCATGTGGGCATAGTAGTTAACGGTAATAAATTCATGCATGTCTCTAAGAAAAAGGGGGTGACCATTTCAGCACTGGACAATGTGTATTGGCGTAAAAAATACTGGAAAGCTGTACGTCCTGATAACGGTATCAAAATATAAGCATACAATCGTGCTATTACTAGTTGACACGATAGCGAGTGGCAACTTAGTATTTTTCAAATCCTCACCTGTAATTGGTTTAATAGCCGCTGTAGTGGAATCGCTAATTTCTCACCTAACTTTTTTGCCTCTGATTGTAGTCTTCTTGGGTGTGGATCCGCCTGATAGTTTTTTCCGATAATAACAATGATATTTCCTTCATCCGTCACTATGCTCAATGCCTGAGAAGTAAACTCTTCTTCTAGAAAATCTAAATCAAATGGTAAATATCCCTTACCCTCATCCCATAAGTTAAGCACTAAAGTGCCATGCTCATTCAATGCTTTGTGGCAGTTGCGGATAAATTTTTTGTTGGCAATAGAATCTTGAATACCATGGTCTAAGTACAGGTCCACAAATAAAATATCTGATTGTTGATCGGTTTTCTTGATAAATTGAAAAGCATCAGTTATTTCAATCGTTAAGCGATCTGTGCTGGGGAGTTCGAACCATTGGTGGGCAATTTCCTGTACTTTTTTGCGTAGCTCTACCGCGGTCACCTGAATATTATCATCAAAGAGCAATAATGATTTTGCTATAGACCCTGCACCTAACCCAAGTAATAGTGCAGATTTGGCATTTGGGCAGAATAGCAGTGCTAACATCATAGACTGAGTATACTGAAATAAAAGCCTATCAGGCTGGCTTATCTGCATCCCACTTTGTTGTCCTCCACCACCAAAGGTTAGGTAATAATTATCGCTATCGCTCATCACATGGATATCACCCCATTGATCGGTCGCGTGTAAAATCTCAAAAAAGTGACTCATAAATTAATTGTTTATCTGTGTTAGGTATAAGGTATTAGTATTATAGGTAAAAACTTAAGAAATAGTATTGCTAATCGTTCTCATTTGCAGTATCATTAATTTGCTCATAAGGTAACCCGATATAATTATATCTGGTTAGCTTCATCTTTTTTAGCTTGATTGCATAAATGCTTGCATTAACTAACAAAGATACACGGTTCTTGTCATTTATAGGCAACTCTTAGGAGTTGCTTTTTTTTCTTTAAAATTCCCATCACTAGTCTGATTATAACTATTTCAATGTTATTTTTAACCTGAATCAGACTTCACGGCACCACATGGCGCAAGTTCTTGATTCCACGGCGGTTAGAAAAATAGCCACTGAACCTACGGGTTTTATGCATGGATGCATTTATCTAGTGAATGCAGGACGCATATGAACTTGCAGCTAAGATTTTTCAATTCCACTGTAGAGCCACTATTCTTACACTCTGTATTCACTTTGAAGTCACGGATTCAGGTTTAAGCATGTCTAGTTCTATCTAGATAGTATCGCTTTAATTTTTAAAAATCATATATGCTTGCTACGTCGATCTTTTTCATGATCGCATAGGGAGGGCCTTAAGAAGGTGCTAAAATAAAATTATGATATATCAACACATTATTGAACCAGCCTAGATAAATCAGGCTTTCCTCTACAGGGGCTATATTATGCAAGCACTAGAGCAACAAATGACATTTATCATGGAAATAGATCGCTTAAAATCAATTTATCGGCGAACCATGGTTAAATCAGATAAGAATCGTCAAGAAAACAGTGCCGAGCATAGTTGGCAAATTGCCTTAAGTGCGCAAATATTACAACAATATGCTGAGCAGCATGTTGATATTAACCGGGTGACTTGTATGTTGCTGATTCACGATATTGTAGAAATTGATGCAGGAGATCTATTTGCTTTTGAAGACCCATCGTTGATGGAAGAGCAAGAGAAAAAGGAAAAGAAGGCGGCAGTAAGAATTTTTGGTCTATTGCCGGAAGAACAGTCAAAAAAAATGCTCGATTTATGGTTGGAATTTGAACAGGCCACGACTGCTGATGCTCGGTTTGCTAAGTCGATAGATCGAATATTACCGCTAGCGCAAAATATGGCTAATAATGGCGGTAGTTGGCCTATCAACAAAGTTAGAAAGTCTCAAGTGATTGCGCGCAACCTATATTTGCAAGGGTTATCACCGAAGCTCTGGGAGTATGCTAATCAGCAAATTGAACTTGCTTGTGAGCGGGGATGGTTGATTAGAGATTGAGTTGTGGCTTCCTGAGAGGGGAGTTACAATTGTCAATTGTAGTGTAAAATTAATGTATTGTGCTTTGCACCCACTCTGAAACCACCAATTCAGGACTTAAGGTCTAGCCCAGTTAGAATATTACATGAGACCTCTGCATAACTACTGCGCTCGGTAACACGGCGTTAAAAACCGGCTAAACATGCTCATTTACACCTGTAATACCCATAAACAGGGGCACACTGACTCCGCTATCTCGCCGGTTTTTGCCTTGTCGTACCTTCGCTCGCAACGTTATGCAGAGGTCTCTACATATTAAATTCGTCCATAAAAAGTCATCCGTGCCGCTTCAGATAAAGACACATTAGCGGCAGAGTTATAGGCTAATACCGCCAATATTCTAGTGGTATTACCTGTAACCGGCGTGACTCTATGCATAGCATTGCGACCTCTAAACAAAGTCAAAGTCCCTGCCGTTGCTGATAATGTCTTGATATTCATATGACCATCCAACACTTTAGTCACACCGCTAAAATTCATATCACCTGCATCAGCGTCGCGCATATCCTCAATATATTCAAATTTACCACCAGTTTCTGGTGCTTGTAATAATAAGGTGATGGCAAATGATGACTCATCAAAATGCCAGCCTAGCTCTTGGCCTTGATTAGCGTAATGGATATTTATTGAGGAGAGTGGGTCGGCGTAATCGAACAATTGTTGCTCGACAAAAATACTGGCAAGAAAAGTGCGAAACAGTGCCGAATTATACAGTTGCTTTAGGATTGAGTCCCGTGGGATTTGATCATCGGTAATACAACCCTTCGACGAAGTGACTAGTCGATTGCGAACATGACTGTCGGCATAGTTTGGATCCGATTTTTTTAAATATACATTATGCTGGGTGTTGGTGTAAAAAGCTAAATGCTGCTCGGCTAACGCCTCCTTGACGATTAATTGAATAGCTTCAGTGCTTAAAAAGTTCTTTAATACTAAGCTCCCTGATTCATTTAAGTGTTGTTTACACTGTTCAGTAAAAACGGAATCATCTATTGGGTGCACATTGAAATTGACAGTATCTGGTAATTGCATCTGAATTTCTCTCTGGTTAACTTAACTTAAGTTAAGAATAAGTAATGATAACTAGTGATTAAAGTGATATTTTCTTAAGTTATTGGTAAGTTAAACTTAACATAAAAGCTATCAGTGGTTTAGCTAACACTGAAAAATAGGCCTTCAATGAATACTCGTTTACCTTCTTTAGGATCATTATTGGCATTTGAAGCAGCGGCTGAGAGTGGCAGTTTTGCTAAAGCCGCTAACCAACTATGTGTCACTCCTGCAGCCATCAGTCAACAAGTACAAAGCTTAGAAATCCATTTAGGAGTGAAGCTATTCGATAGGTTTAAAACGGGTGTCAAATTGACCAGAGCAGGGCAAAGCTATTTAGTGTCGGTCCTCGGAGGGCTGGAAAAATTGAGATTTGCACAGCAGCAAATAGTGCAATTTAATAACCTGGAAATTTTGACTATCACAGCTTTACCTTCTGTCGCACAAAAATGGTTGATGCCATTGGTGTTGGAATGGATGGACATAAATCCCAAAATAGAAGTAAGAGTTGAGGCGAGTCACGCAAGAGTCAGCTTTAATCACAGTGCCTCAGATATGTGTATAAGTTTTGGCGATACAGGTTATAGTGAGTGTTTTAAAGACAAGTTAGTGCAGGATAGTGTCTCTGTGGTGGCCAGCCCTGAACTGGTTAATAGGCTAGCGAAGCCTCTCGACCTAAAAAAGGTATTAGAGCTACCGATGATCCATGTTGATTGGGGAGATGATAACTGCAATCTGCCGCAGTGGCAGGATTGGTTAGATACTACAACCAGCGAGCCTTTATCTATTCAGGGTGGTCCTAGGTTCAATCTATCCAGTATGGCAATTGATGCTGCCGTTCAGGGAAAGGGCTTGTTACTGGGGCAGCAGCTCTTAATAACTCAAGAAATAAAATCTAACAAGTTAGTCCCGCTATTTTCCACTGGGCTGCCTTTAGGGCAGGCGTACTATTTGATTTATCCACAGCGTACACTAGATAATCCCAATGCTAAGAACTTAATAAGTTGGTTGAAAGTTCAGTTTGAAAATTGACTGCAGATCATCGATTTAAGTCCCAGAATGCACGAACTAACGGGTTCTTCAACTTTTTATCTAGTGTGAACAAACCGATATTAAATGCCGCCAATTTTTTCGGCGGATTAACCACAGTAACGGCATTTTTTAATGGGCTATTTTGCAACACTATCTCCGGCACTATACCTATGCCAAAACCTAAACTGACCATACTCACAATGGCTTCGTTACCGGCGACTTGTGCATAAATTTTTGGCTTAACGGCCATCGCAGTAAACCATTCATTGGTGCTTTTACGAGCGACTCCCTGCTCTGAGAGAATCATCGGAATCCGCTCCCAGCTGCTTTGAATTTTATGCGGATCTTGAGTGTTGGCAAGTTCAATCAAATGTGGACTTTCATTGGGGGCAATGAATAATAATTCGGAACTTGCAATCGATTGGAAAGTGACGCCTTGAGGGAGTTTTTCAGGCATTGCTCCCATGGTAATATCTTCCGTGCCAGACAAAGTTTTGACGATAGCGTGCTCGGAATCGCCAGTGTGTAACTTGATTTCAACTTGCGGATATTTTAGTCTGAATTTGCGCAGGATATCGTACAAAAAACTATAACTAGCGGTCACTGAACAATAGACACTCAATTCACCGCTTAAAGTGTGGCTGTTTTCTTGTAAAGATGAACGAATAATATCCCACTGATTTATTGTTTCGTTAGCATAGTGGATAAAATCTTTACCTGCTTTAGTTAACGAGACACTGCGGTTATCGCGCTCGAATAATTTAACTCCTAAACTAGCTTCGAGTTGCATAATGTTACGACTTAATGCCGATACGCTTAAGTGTGACATCTCGCTGGCTCGCCCAAAGTGCAGTGAGTTGGCTAAATTTAAAAAAAGCTTTAAGTTTTTTGTATCCATGAAATTTGCCTAAAAATTATTGCTTAAACTTATATTTTACAAGGACTCTCTTCAATTAACACGCATCTGGCCATATTTAAATGTTGTAGCGGCAAAACGCTGCAATAATGAGACCTCTGCATAACGTTGCGAGCGAAGGTAAGACAAAGAAAAAACCGGCGAGATAGCGGAGTCAGTGTGCCCCTGTTTATGGGTGTTACAGGTGTAAATTAGCATGTTGAGCTGGTTTTTAACGCCGTATTACCGAGCGCAGTAATTATGCAGAGGTCTCATAATAGCTCTTTAGTGTATCCAAATAGTAGTTAGCTGCGTATCTAATACTTGAACCGGTGATTCAGGTTATGGCTAAAGGTATTGGTTTATTGGAGGATCATAATTGTACCTTTTCTTGCCTAAAGGTTATAGCGAAGTCATTAATTCAGGTATTAAACAGCGGTTATGTTCACGGCTAGCCATTGGCCGTTACAGTAAATAATAAAGAGAGTAGCTATGTTAATTAAGCAGAAAACTAAAATAAAATCATCTGAAATCACCTCAGAGAGCGCTTACTTGAATCGTCGAGATTTCATGAAATCGGCCCTCGGACTGACGACTGCAATAGCATCATCAAGTGTGGTTGCATTGACCGAGTATGATATTGATGAGGATCTAAAGCGTTACCTTGGTCCACAGTGGCTAGCTGATAAACTACGCAGCTCGGTAACAGCGGAGAATTTTCAGGCCACAGATGTATTAACTCCCTATAAAGATGTGATTAGCTATAACAATTTTTATGAGTTCGGCTTGCGTAAAGAAGATCCTAAAAAACGTGCTCAAAATTTTGTAACAGATCCCTGGACAGTAGAAATTTCCGGAGCAGTGGGCAAGCCTGGTAAGTATCAACTGGAGGACTTGGTAAAACCACATACTTTAGAAGAGCGAATTTATAGAATGCGCTGTGTTGAAGCTTGGTCAATGGTTATTCCATGGGTGGGGATTTCTTTGGCTGATGTCATCAAACGCTTTGAGCCCACCAGTAAAGCGAAATATGTTGAATTCACGACACTGCATGATCCTCAGCAAATGCCCCAACAAAATTCGCTATTTGGTACGCTTGATTGGCCATATGTTGAAGGTTTAAGAATGGATGAAGCGATGAATCCATTGGCTTTTCTAGCGACAGGATTGTATGGGCAGGCGCTGCCACCACAAAATGGCGCTCCTTTACGACTAGTAGTACCATGGAAATATGGCTTTAAAAATATAAAATCCATCGTAAAAATTCGTTTCACTGAGACTATGCCAATCAACACTTGGAATAAAACGGCACCGCGCGAGTATGGTTTTTTTGCAAATGTAAACCCCGATGTAAGTCACCCTAGGTGGAGTCAAGCAACAGAGCGGCGCTTGCCATCCGGCTTATTTTCTCCAAATAGAATTAAGACCTTACCTTTTAATGGTTATGCTGAAGAGGTCGCACATTTATATAAGGGCATGGATCTCACGCAATGGATTTAACCAATAAGGCCAGACAGCGACTGTATTGGTGGCTAATTTTTTGTACGGCACTGCTCCCTTTATCGCTACTTACTTTTGCAGCGTTTGCTCAGCAGTTAGGAGCAGATCCCGCTAAAGAAATAGTTCAGGAATTAGGTACTTGGGCGATCAATTTGCTATGGATGACTCTAGCTATTAGCCCGTTGAGAAAGTTATGCGGTTGGAAGTGGCTGGCTAAATATCGGCGCATGCTGGGACTGTATAGTTTTTTTTATGCAATGTTGCATTTACTGGCCTTCGCTACTTTTATCGTCGGCTGGGATATTGAATATCTGATTGTTGAAGTCACTAAGCGCCCGTATGCAATCGTTGGCTTCATCGCTATTGTATTGCTCGTGCCGCTCGCTGTAACCTCTACCAAAAGAATGCAGCAACGGTTAAAAAAGCGATGGCTTAGATTACATAAACTGATTTATGTCATATCTTTACTGGCGCTGCTGCATATCGTATGGCAAATCAGGTCAGATTTTTTTGAGGCGCTGGTGTATGGTTTGTTACTGTGTTGGCTATTAGGTTATCGCTACTGGAACTACAGGCAGAGCAAGATAATAGTCAGGCCCGTAAAAAGTAATTGATACATCAGACCTGGGGGTTGAATGGCTGGTTTAGTTGCGAGATGATGAAGTGTTTCAGCGGAATCTCTTAACAAGTGCATAATTCTCCCATCTTACAGGGCGCACAGAGAAATTTGTGCTCTGCATTAACTATCTTTGTCAGGTCACCAGTATGCCACCCTGCCTTAATCACAAATTTTTCCGTGCTTCAGCGGCATGTTTGGCTTATTCAGAAGCTCCCACTGTTACTGCCGGCAAATTAAGTCGGTTGCTAGCACTTCAATGATGTGAATTTACTCTGTTTATTATAGTGCTATGCTGGGGAAAGTAAGTTTATTTAGCGTGCCTCAAATTAACTAAGATGTGCACATTGGATACTTATTGATGGCTTGAATCCATAATAGCAATTCTCTACCTAGGAGCTGATGATGAGTAGTGAAAAACAGCAGCAGCAAAAAAATCTGAGCTGGGGGCGTATGCTTCTCAGTGTTTGCAGCGCATTATTAGGTGTGCAATCAGATAAAAACCTAAGCACCGATTTTAGCAGTGGTCGAATTTGGCCATTCATTGTGATCGGATTAATGGTAGTAATCACTTTTGTTCTCGGCTTGGTTTTAGTGATTAAATTATTTATTTTATGATTAGTATTCATATTAAATCTATATAATGTAGCGAATTTGCAACATAATCATATAATATATAAAGTCTGTTCGATTGTTTCTCTTCGGTATTAATCAAAATATTCTAACAATCACCTCAAACAACTAATTGAAATCCCCATTTCATAATGCCTGTATCGATAATCGTACAATTTAGTTGTTAAATATTGATTTTTTAATATTTATATCTTTATTTTTTTATAAATTTATTTTGATTTATCTGTAATATTCTGCTTATAATTTATTCTATATTAAGAAAAACAACATGAAGTCATGGAAATTTTGGCATCGATCGCCTCTCCTAGCCCATGTAGTATTGCTATTTTAGCAAATGAAAATAGTAAGTTTGACTTTGATAGGCTCACTGTGCCGCTTTCTTTTAAATAAGAAAGAGACAGGGGGTAACAATGAACTTAAATTTTTCAGTAATAAAAATTATAAGCTCGATCAAATCTAAGTTGATATTATTAGTATTTTTTTCTGTTCCAGCTGCGCAGGCCGATTGGCAGTTAAATATGCGAGAAGGTGTGACAGAAATTAGTCGCGCTGTTTACGGATTGCACATGATCATCTTCTGGGTCTGTGTTGTGATTGCGGTTATTGTGTTTGGCGTAATGCTCTGGTCGGTGGTCAACCACCGCAAATCTCGGGGTGCGAAAGCGCAAAATTTTCATGAAAACATCTATGTTGAAATTGCCTGGACCGTTATTCCTATCTTCATCTTGGTCGGTATGGCGATACCCGCGACCATCACTTTAAAAAAAATGTATGACACTACTGAATCCGACATCGATATTCAAGTGACTGGTTATCAATGGAAATGGCGCTATCAGTATCTTAATGAAGGCATCGATTTCTTCTCCAGTCTCGCTACTCCCAAAGAACAAATTTATAACCAAGCCGAAAAAACCAGCAACTACTTACTCGAAGTTGATAACCCTCTGGTTATTCCACTAGGCAAAAAAATTCGCTTTTTAATCACCGCCAATGACGTCATACACTCTTGGTGGGTGCCTGATTTTGCGGTTAAAAAAGATGCCATACCTGGGTTTATTAATGAGTCTTGGGCTATTGCGGAAGTTCCAGGGATTTATCGAGGCCAATGCGCAGAGCTTTGCGGTAAAGACCACGGTTTTATGCCAATTGTAGTCGAAGTTAAATCTCAAGCAGATTACGACGTTTGGGTGATAGAACAACAGCAAGCGCAAGTAGCTAAAGCCAAATCAGCTGAAAAGCGCTGGACCTTGGCTGACTTAATGCACAGCGGCAAAGAAGTCTATGCTAAGAATTGCGCCGCTTGTCACCAGAGTTCAGGAGAGGGGATTGCCGGTGCTTTCCCGGCACTTAAAGGCAGCCCCATTGTACAGGGGGATCCTAATGAGCATATAAATATCGTTCTCAATGGTAAGCCTGGTACGGCAATGCAAGCATTTGCTGAGCAGTTAAGTGCCGCCGAATTAGCAGCGGTCATTACCTATGAGCGAAATGCTTGGGGTGATTCAGTCGGTGACATCATATCCCCTCGCCAAATCGTAAAATTTCAGCAATAGGAGCCTGACATGACACCCAGCACAGAGCAAATTGTCAGCAAAGACATAGAAGGTCAAGCAGTTCAGGCTACGGGCTTTGAAGATCATCATGGACCAGCGAAAGGTTTTAGCCGCTGGCTATATACCACTAACCATAAAGACATAGGTTCGATGTATTTATGGTTTAGTCTGGCCATGTTTATGACAGGTGGCTGCATGGCGCTACTTGTCCGCCTTGAATTATTTCAACCTGGGCTGCAGTTTTTAGAGCCTGAATTCTTTAATCAAATGACCACAATGCACGGTTTGATCATGGTGTTTGGTGCGGTGATGCCGGCCTTTGTTGGGCTGGCGAATTGGATGATACCGATGATGATCGGTGCACCTGATATGGCACTGCCTAGGTTGAATAATTGGAGCTTTTGGATACTACCCTTTGCTTTTAGCATGATGCTAATGACCTTATTTATGGATGGAGGCGGGCCTAATTTTGGTTGGACATTTTATGCACCGCTTTCAACAACCTTTGCCCCGCCATCAGTAACCTTCTTTATTTTTGCCGTACACATGATGGGGATCAGTTCAATCATGGGGGCAATCAATGTGATAGTTACGATTTTAAATATGCGCGCGCCTGGCATGAAAATGATGAAACTACCGCTGTTCGTTTGGACATGGCTGATTACTGCTTTCCTATTGATTTTAGTGATGCCGGTGTTAGCAGGTGTAGTGACGATGATGCTGATGGATATCCATTTTGGAACCAGTTTCTTTAGCGCTGCTGGTGGTGGTGATCCTGTTTTATTTCAGCATATTTTTTGGTTTTTCGGTCACCCTGAAGTCTATATAATGATCTTGCCAGCTTTTGGTATCGTCAGTGAAATTATCCCTACCTTCTCCCGCAAAAAACTGTTTGGCTACAGCTCAATGGTCTATGCGACATCCTCGATTGCATTCCTATCATTTATTGTTTGGGCGCACCATATGTTTACCGTAGGTATCCCACTGGCAGGAGAACTATTTTTCATGTTTGCCACTATGTTAATCGCCGTGCCAACAGGGGTTAAAGTATTTAACTGGGTAGCGACCATGTTTCGTGGCTCGATGACGTTTGAGACGCCAATGCTATTCGCTATTGCTTTTGTAGTGCTGTTTAGCATCGGTGGTTTTTCTGGTTTGATGCTTGCCATTGCGCCAGCTGATTTTCAATATCACGATACTTATTTTGTGGTCGCGCATTTTCATTACGTGTTAGTACCCGGATCTATTTTTTCTATCATGGCAGGTGTTTACTATTGGCTGCCGAAATGGACGGGAAATTACTACGATGAAAAAATGGGGAAACTGCACTTCTGGTTGAGCTTTATCGGCATCAATATCACTTTCTTTCCGATGCATTTTGTGGGGCTGGCGGGGATGCCAAGACGTATTCCTGATTACGCATTACAGTTCGCCGATTTTAATGCGATCTCTTCAGTGGGGGCTTTTGTATTTGGTTTTTCGCAGCTGCTGTTTATTTATAACGTAGTCTGTTGTATTCGCAAGCGAAACCAAGCCTCCAAGCAAGTCTGGGAAGGGGCCAATGGGTTGGAGTGGACGCTTCCATCCCCCGCTCCCTACCATACGTTTACCACGCCACCTAAAGTAGATTGAGTGATGACTAAACTTGTAGATAACCATAAATTGGCAGCTAAACTGCTGCTGGGTGTGAGCTTGATGTTCGGTTTTGGCTTTGCGCTAGTGCCTTTATATGATGTTTTTTGTCGGGTGACAGGTATCAATGGCAAAGTAGATTTAACTCCCGGTGCATATCTTGCAGGCGCGACTTCTAGTAGAAGTATCAAGATTCAATTCATCGCAGTAAACAACCAGACTATGCCCTGGAAATTTAAACCTAAAGTACCTTCTATGAAAGTTAAATTAGGTCAAACCTATCAAACGGCTTACCTCGCTGTAAACATGACTGAGAATGATATGGTTGCCCAGGCAGTACCTTCTGTTTCACCATCAGCCGCAGCGGCTTATTTACAAAAAGTAGATTGTTTTTGTTTTAATCGTCAACCCTTGGCAGCGGGCGAGCAAAAAGAGATGGGATTAGCGTTTAATATACTGCCCGGCATGCCGGAGTATATTAAAACTATCACCCTCTCATATACTCTGTTCGATATCACAGTCGCTGATGGCAAAGAGTTGGCCAGTGCTCAACAATAGGGCAAAGGAGTGATCTAGATGCAAACTGAATATCAAGAGTACTACGTTCCCAAGCAAAGTTATTTTCCAATAGTAGGTTCAGTGGCGTTGTTTTGCTTGGCTTTTGGTTCCGGTTCTATTTTAACAGCAACTGGTGGCGGTGCTGATCTGGGGATGATGTTGTTGTTTGTAGGAGTCCTCTTACTGCTATTTATTATCATTAGTTGGTTTACCACAGTAGCAGCTGAAAGTCGGCAGGGACTGTATTCGCTACAAATGGACAGATCCTTTCGCTGGGGAATGGGTTGGTTTATCTCCTCAGAAGTGATGTTTTTTGCGGCGTTTTTTGGTGCCTTATTTTATATCCGGGTCCTTGCGGTACCTTGGTTGGCGGGTGAAGGTGATAAAGGCGTATCCCACATGTTGTGGGAGGGTTTTGTCAATCAATGGCCTCTAATGACCACCCCAGACCCGAGTTTGTTTAAAGGGCCAGAAAAAATAGTTGATCCATGGCACATACCTTTACTGAACACAATACTTCTGGTGACATCAAGTGTGACTCTCACATTAGCGCACAGAGCCCTAAAACTAAATCATAGGCAGTGGGCTTCAATTTGGTTAGCACTAACAGTAGTGCTTGGTATAACCTTTCTATATTTCCAGGTCATTGAATATCATGAAGCTTACACCGAGCTAGGACTTACATTAGCCTCGGGTGTGTACGGCTCAACTTTCTTTATTTTAACCGGTTTTCACGGGCTGCATGTCACTATTGGTACGTTGATGTTGGTCTGTATCTTAGTCCGAGTGTTAGAAGGTGAATTTAGCGCAGAGCAACATTTTGGATTTGAAGCGGTCGCTTGGTATTGGCATTTTGTAGATGTGGTTTGGGTAGGACTGTTTATTTTTGTATATATTTTGTAGTGAGTGAGTAGTTACAAACCGTGGGGAGTTAGTTGACCAGAATAAAATCCATAAATCAGTACTAAGACCAAGATCACAGTTAAAGCAATCCTTACCGACAGCATGTTAAGAGTTCTGGAGCTAGTGCTTTTATCTTTCATTAAAAAGAAGAAGCTATAGATTAATGAAAATATGATGGCGAGGAACAAGGCCAGAATAATGATTTTCATGAACAGTACCATGAGTGGGATTATCAATGAGTAAAGCGGAAAAACTAGACTCCCGCAAGCTAATTGTGTTGGTTCTAGTGCTCGGGTTAGTTTTTGCACTAGTGCACTTGGGTTTTTGGCAGCTGGATAGGGCGAAGCAAAAAGAGCTATTGATTAAGCAGTGGTCAGCACCAGCAATATCCACATCTTTTCGCTCACGAGGCGAAGCTCAAAATATCTATCAAAAAATTAAGCTGAAAGGTAGTTTCAACAAAGAGCACTATTTTTGGTTAGATAATAAAATCCGGCATGGAAAAGTGGGTTATGAACTGGTGGTGCTTTTTGAATTGGCATCAGATTCGATGCTTGCGGTGAATTTAGGTTGGGTTAAAGGAGATATGGATAGATCGGTACTGCCGAGAGTGGATTTACCGACCGAGGAGATTCTGTTAATGGGTTGGCTAAAAAAAGTAGAGCCTGCATTCCAGTTAAAAGCTGATATCTGGGGGTTGGCATGGCCCAAGCGAATCCAACAAATTAATTTTTTAAAAATCACAGCAGCCATGCAGAGCACACAACTTACACAACAAAAGCATCAGCTAATAGAGCCTTACATTTTGTTAGCCGAGAAACCAATATTATCCGAGTTAACAACACAGTGGAAGCCAGTGAATATGAGTGTTGAAAAACATTTAGGCTATGCAGTGCAATGGTTCTTAATGGCATTAGTGCTCTGTGGGATGCTGATCTGGTATTGGCGGATTAATGGTAGAGAAATAGGGAAGGATCCTTTATGAGCAATCGTGTAAATAGAGTGGCTTTTTGGTCGATATGGGGAATCGCTGTTCTGCCGATGCTGGCGGCAGCTTTTATGTACTATTCAGGCGCGTTAAACCCAGTGAACAAGGTAAATCAGGGAGAGTTGGTCGAAAATCAAACTCTTGGGCAATGGCAGCTAGAGTACAACAACCGCGCGTGGCGACCGACTAAACAATGGCAGATTCTTCATACTCAACCTAATCAATGTAATAGTGCTTACTGTCAAAACTGGAGCGATACACTGCCTAGTGTGATCAAATTGCTGGGAAAAGATAGCAGTAGGGTGGTTTTACATCAAGTTGGGTCCGTGCCAACCATGCTCAATAGTAGAAAAGTATCGCAATTAGGAGAGGCGGTATGGATTGTTGACCCGCTAGGGAATGTTGTCATGCGCTACGCGCCTAAATTAGCCCCAGAACAGCTGTTACAAGATTTAAAAAAATTATTGAAAATGTCGGGAATCGGCTAGTGGGACAGGTTAGCGCTCGTTATCTAGAGGCTAAGTATGCTGAGAAAATTAGCAATGCGGCGGTTTATTTGGTGAATAGCGCAATCATACTGGTATTAATGGTTGTGCTAATGGGCGGCTGGACCAGAATAAACGATGCCGGTCTAAGTTGTCCTGATTGGCCCGGCTGTTTTGGTCAGCTAACAGTCCCTCAGTCGAATGCGCAGTTATTGTCAGCAGAAATCTTATACCCAAATATAGAGGTGCAACCAACAAAGAGTTGGCTGGAAATGATTCACCGTTATCTCGCCGCTACATTAAGCATGCTAATTCTGGGGCTGACCTATATAGCAATATTAATGAGAAAAAATCCACATTATCCATGCCTGTTAAGTTATAGCTTAATTGTATTAGTTGGTCTGCAGGCAATGCTGGGAATGTGGACGGTGACCTTAAAGCTACTGCCGATTGTCGTGACTACGCATTTATTGGGAGGATTGTTAACCACCGTACTGCTGCTTATATTAAGACATAAAATTGTGACTGCTAACAGTCAGCCAATACAATTGCAGCGTGTGAATACTGCAGCATTGATTGGCTTGTTGATACTTTTTCTACAAATGTTACTAGGGGGTTGGACCAGTAGTAACTATGCCGGCTGGGGGTGTAGTGATTGGCTTGGTTGTAATCCGAACCTAAATATCGAGTACAACTTTAGCCAGGCTTTTGCTGTATCGCTAGATGCCACTTATTCACACCAGGGGGGTAGGTTGCCTCTGTCTGCTAGAGGGGCAATTCAAATAAGTCACAGGATAGGGGCGTTAGTCGTATTGGCATATTTTGTAGGGCTGTATTGCTGGTTGCT
Organism: Oceanospirillales bacterium; assembly: GCA_029027825.1. Taxonomy (GTDB): domain Bacteria; phylum Pseudomonadota; class Gammaproteobacteria; order Pseudomonadales; family Balneatricaceae; genus Rs1. The sequence goes on from CP093399.1 coordinate 310,749, forward strand.
TAAAACTCATCGTCAATGCAAATTAATCAGCAGTTTAGTCGGTTTAACCTTGCTCCAAATCGTGCTTGGTTTACTAAATATAGCCTTTGCTATTCCGACATTGCTGGCTATGGCACATCATTTTGTGGCTGTCGTTATGTTGATTGCAACCACCAAATTGTGGCTGGCAAGATTTGATCCAAAAAAGAGCACATAGCTAGGGGAGTCAATTGTTCGAGATGCTGGGTACTAAAAAGTGGATACACTCGAGAAAAAGGAGTCAAAAATGCAAAAACAAAAACTACTTTCATTAGCCTCGTTTAATACTGGTGCCAAAATTGACGATTATTTGGCGCTGTGTAAGCTTAAAGTCGTCGTTGTCATGTTAATTACCGCAGTGGTAGGTATGTTGTTGGCAGCTGATGCAATCCCTGCATTAAGCACGATAACTATCGGCTTATTGGGGATTGGTTTAGTGACTAGTTCAGGTGCGGCTATTAATCATGTAATGGATAAAAAAATTGATGCCGCTATGTTGAGGACTAAGTGGCGGCCTATACCTCAGGGAAAAGTATCCAGTCAGCAGGCGCTGTTGTTTGCGTTCATCATCGGTGCTGTAGGAATTTATTTACTGGCTGCATTCATCAATCCACTAACTGCTTGGTTGACGCTGTTGTCTCTCGTCGGATATGCGATTATTTATACAGTGTGGTTAAAGCGGGCGACACCACAGAATATAGTCGTAGGAGGGTTGGCAGGTGCGGCGCCGCCACTATTAGGTTGGACGGCGGTCAGCGGTGAAATAACCTCTGATAGCCTATTGTTGGTGCTGATAATATTTGCTTGGACACCACCCCATTTTTGGGCTTTATGTCTAGCCAGAACTAAGGACTATGCAAAGGCAGGTGTTCCTATGTTGCCTATCACTCACGGTGAGCGATATACAAAACTGCACATAATTCTGTATAGCATACTGCTAGTCCTATCTACTACCTTACCTTTTTTAACCGCTATGTCGGGTGTCGTGTATCTGATATTAGTAACGATATTGAATATCAGGTTTATGCACTGGGCAATAAAAGTATTTAGAGGTGTGAAAAATAGCCAGATGGGCATGTTCAGATACAGCATTAGTTATTTAATGCTGCTGTTTGCAGCGCTGCTGGTGGATCATTACGTCTATTTGCTGATCAAGTAATTTAAAGGAGTGGAATAACTGCTAGAAAAATCGATAAAACCGTTGGTCGAAGCACTATTTAAAACCTTAGGAGAAGCATATGTTTGTAAATCACATGGTTGGAATGTTTTATCATCCGAAAGAGGAATGGGGCACTATTCACCAAGAAAAATATAGTGTACTCCATATTTTCTTATTGCAAGTTAGCGTACTATCTTTGATCCCCGCGTTGAGCATGTTTATTGGCACAACGCAAATTGGTTGGACCCTAACCGGATCAGAATATATAAAGCTGGAATACTCAAGTGCAATACCTGCAGCAATAGCGTCATATTTTGCCTGTTGGGGAGCTGTTGGCTTTATCGCCTTCGCAATCCATTGGATGGAAAAAACCTATGGTGGAAAAGTAGCATTAAATGAATGCCTAATATTAACCACCTTTACCGCCACACCTCTATTTTTGTCAGGACTGTCAGCGCTATACCCTATGCTGTGGTTTAATGTCTCGGTTGGCCTAGCCGCAGTGATCTATTCGGTATATCTATTGTTCATCGGTGTACCAGTAATCATGGAAATACCGGAAGATAGAGCATTTT
>CP093399.1:315000-3320000 GCA_029027825.1 Oceanospirillales bacterium
AAAAGTTATCGAGGTAGGGTCGAAAGACTGATTACTTGGATGCTTTTTTGTTTAGATTTTCATGCTAATCAAGGCGAAGATTGAGCGAACGAGGGAATGTATAATTATACATGACCGAGTGAACGAAAGCTTCAACGCTGAGTAGCAAGAAAAGATGAATAAAAAATAGGCTTGTAGCTCAGTTGGTTAGAGCGCACCCCTGATAAGGGTGAGGTCGGCAGTTCAAATCTGCCCAGGCCTACCAATTTCCATCATACGGCGTTAAGTTAGTCGTCGCATAGCAGGCTATGCGTCCTCCAAACTTGCCTTGTCTGATGAAAATTAAAATTTTCCAAACCTACTCAATTACCTTTACCAGAGATACCCTTATTGGGGCTATAGCTCAGCTGGTAGAGCACCTGCTTTGCACGCAGGGGGTCAACGGTTCGACTCCGTTTAGCTCCACCATTTCCTGAGGAATTGGTATGGAAATCTCAACACCAAAAAGCTTTAAATCATTGCTTAACCACCCATAGAATTGGGCAGAGTTAACTAATCGTTTAAAGCTTTTGCTTTATACGCTCTTTAACAATGTGGATTTGATGAAAAAAAGTCTAAAGGTTTTTTTATCTTTAGTAAGTACTTGTACTTATTAACTATGAGAGACCCTTTGTTTACGATGAACGGATGTCGAATACCCGTTCAACCAGATCGTAAACTAAAAATTTGGATGAAATGATTATCACTGATCGTTTCATCTTAGTAGTTTAATCATACATGCCAAATAGATTGGTAGTGCTACCCGCATTATCAATCGGTGATTTTATCGTTACAATAATCAGTTTCTTGTCAGTTGTTACTACTTTTTTATAAAAGTAGACAAAAACAGCTAAACATAGACACCTTCGGGTTATATGGTCAAGTGACTAAGCGTGCACGGTGGATGCCTAGGCAGTCAGAGGCGAAGAAAGACGTTGTTACCTTCGATAAGGTGAGGGGAGCTGGTAAACATGCTTTGATCCTCACATTTCTGAATGGGGAAACCCAATCTATTTATAGAGTATCCCATAGTGAATACATAGCTATGAGGAGGCGAACCCGGTGAACTGAAACATCTAAGTAACCGGAGGAAAAGAAAACAATAGTGATTCCCCAAGTAGTGGCGAGCGAACGCGGAACAGCCCTTAAGCTGTATAGAAGTTAGTGGAACAAGCTGGGAAGCTTGGCCGTAGTGGGTGATAGCCCCGTACACGAAAACTTCTTTAGAGTGAAATCGAGTAGGACGGGACACGTGATATCCTGTCTGAATATGGGGGGACCATCCTCCAAGGCTAAATACTCCTGACTGACCGATAGTGAACCAGTACCGTGAGGGAAAGGCGAAAAGAACCCCTGTGAGGGGAGTGAAATAGATCCTGAAACCGTGTACGTACAAGCAGTGGGAGCGGTCCTTGAGACCGTGACTGCGTACCTTTTGTATAATGGGTCAACGACTTAATTTCAGTAGCAAGCTTAACCGTTTAGGGGAGGCGTAGGGAAACCGAGTCTTAATAGGGCGTATAGTTGCTGGGATTAGACCCGAAACCGAGCGATCTATCCATGGGCAGGTTGAAGGTTGAGTAACATCAACTGGAGGACCGAACCGACTACCGTTGAAAAGTTAGCGGATGACCTGTGGATCGGAGTGAAAGGCTAATCAAGCTCGGAGATAGCTGGTTCTCCTCGAAAGCTATTTAGGTAGCGCCTCGTGTCTCACCATTGGGGGTAGAGCACTGTTTAGGCTAGGGGGTCATCCCGACTTACCAACCCGATGCATACTCCGAATACCAATGAGTGCAATCACGGGAGACACACGGCGGGTGCTAACGTCCGTCGTGGAAAGGGAAACAACCCAGACCGTCAGCTAAGGTCCCAAAGTTACAGTTAAGTGGGAAACGATGTGGGAAGGCTTAGACAGCTAGGAAGTTGGCTTAGAAGCAGCCATCTTTTAAAGAAAGCGTAATAGCTCACTAGTCGAGTCGGCCTGCGCGGAAGATATAACGGGGCTAAAACTGTACACCGAAGCTACGGACGCATACTTGTATGCGTGGTAGAGGAGCGTTCTGTAAGCGGATGAAGCGTAAGCCGGGAGGCAACGTGGACGTATCAGAAGTGCGAATGTTGACATGAGTAACGATAAGGGGGGTGAAAAACCTCCCCGCCGGAAGACCAAGGGTTCCTGTCCAACGCTATTCGAGGCAGGGTGAGTCGGCCCCTAAGGCGAGGCAGAGATGCGTAGTCGATGGGAAGCGGGTTAATATTCCCGCACATTTTATAACTGCGATGGAGAGACGGAGCAGGCTAGGCGAGCGCGGCGATGGTTGTCCGTGTTTAAGCCCTTAGGCAAAGATCTTAGGTAAATCCGGGATCTTCACTTTAATGTGAATGCTGAGAGGTGATGACGAGGCTCTACGGAGTTGAAGTCGTTGATGCCATACTTCCAGGAAAATCTTCTAAGCTTCAGGTTATAAAGTACCGTACCCCAAACCGACACAGGTGGTCAGGTAGAGAATACTAAGGCGTATGAGAGAACTCGGGTGAAGGAACTAGGCAAAATGGTGCCGTAACTTCGGGAGAAGGCACGCCATTGATGGTGATGGGATTTACTTCCTAAGCTGTCGGTGGTCGAAGATACCAGGTGGCTGCGACTGTTTATTAAAAACACAGCACTGTGCAAACACGAAAGTGGACGTATACGGTGTGACGCCTGCCCGGTGCCGGAAGGTTAATTGATGGGGTTAGCTTCGGCGAAGCTCTTGATCGAAGCCCCGGTAAACGGCGGCCGTAACTATAACGGTCCTAAGGTAGCGAAATTCCTTGTCGGGTAAGTTCCGACCTGCACGAATGGCGTAACGATGGCCACACTGTCTCCACCCGAGACTCAGTGAAATTGAAATCGCTGTGAAGATGCAGCGTCCCCGCGGCTAGACGGAAAGACCCCGTGAACCTTTACTATAGCTTCACACTGGACTTTGACATTATTTGTGTAGGATAGCTGGGAGGCATTGAAGCATGGTCGCTAGATCGTGTGGAGCCGAACTTGAAATACCAGCCTGATAATGTTGAGGTTCTAACTCAGTTCCCTAAGCGGGATCGAGGACAGTGTGTGGTGGGTAGTTTGACTGGGGCGGTCTCCTCCCAAAGAGTAACGGAGGAGCACGAAGGTACCCTCAGCATGGTCGGAAATCATGCAATGAGTGCAAGCGCATAAGGGTGCTTAACTGCGAGACAGACACGTCGAGCAGGTACGAAAGTAGGTGCTAGTGATCCGGTGGTTCTGTATGGAAGGGCCATCGCTCAACGGATAAAAGGTACTCCGGGGATAACAGGCTGATTCCTCCCAAGAGTTCACATCGACGGGGGAGTTTGGCACCTCGATGTCGGCTCATCACATCCTGGGGCTGAAGCCGGTCCCAAGGGTATGGCTGTTCGCCATTTAAAGTGGTACGCGAGCTGGGTTTAGAACGTCGTGAGACAGTTCGGTCCCTATCTGCCGTGGGCGTTTGAGATTTGAGAAGAGCTGTTCCTAGTACGAGAGGACCGGAATGGACGAACCTCTGGTGTTCCGATTGTCACGCCAGTGGCATTGTCGGGTAGCTACGTTCGGACGGGATAACCGCTGAAAGCATCTAAGCGGGAAGCCTCCTTCAAGATGAGATCTCGCTGGGTCCTTGAGACCCCTAAAGAGCCGTTCAAGACTAGGACGTTGATAGGTTGGGTGTGTAAGGGCTGTGAGGTCTTGAGCTAACCAATACTAATTGCTCGTGAGGCTTGACCATATAACGCCAAAGGCGTTTGGAAGAGACTGATTAAGATAAAATCATTAAGACATGATTGATTAACTACAAAATTGACTTCGAACAGACATCAAATCCAGATTGATCTTTAGAGACAGGTTATTGAATAAGAACAATAACGAGAAAGTCTTTAGAGATAACAGTTTATGTTTGGCGACCATAGCGAATTGGAACCACCTGATCCCATACCGAACTCAGAAGTGAAACGATTTAGCGCCGATGGTAGTGTGGGGTCTCCCCATGTGAGAGTAGGTCATCGCCAAGCTTTAATACGAAAAAAGCCCCAAGCACGTTGTGTTTGGGGTTTTTTTTCGTCTTAACGCTTTCAGTGGCGATGACCTAATCTCCCATGGGGAGATCAGAACAGAAAGCAGCGGCTTTGCCGCTCCTTCCCCCATGTGAAAGCCCCTGTACCTACGGTACGGGGATTGGGAGCCGCAGGCATCGCGCAGCGATTGAAAACGTGTTTTCAACCCATTGTAGGTCATCGCATAAAAAGTGCCGCTTGCGGCTGCCTCTTAAAAACAGTTCAATTACGCTTCGTACTATTCTAGTACTCTTCTTTGTTCTTTATGCGCTTGCGCTGTTTCTTAAAAAACTTCAATTACGCTCAGTACTATTCTAGTACTCTACTTATATTCTTTATGCGCTTGCGCTATCTCTTGAAAGCACTGCAAGGGCAGTTTTGACTATCCTGAATGTTTGAAGCTTTTAAAATTGTGCTCCACTACCGAAAGACTAGTTCGGTGATTTACTGTATTTCGTATTCGCTATTAGTGTAACGGCATAGATACTATACTTCGTTCCCAAAAGGTCAAAATCAAACCCTTTAACTGATTTCTTTTTTAATATCTAAGGTCAAGTTCTTACAAGAATTTCGCCGGTGGCGACTGACTTTCTTTTGATGAGCAAAATGAAAGTAAGCAAAGCAAAAGCTCACCCTAATATTGCCGACAGACTCCGCCACTATCGCCTGAATTGCCGGCCGTTCGTAGAGACATCCCTGTCTCACTCACTCTGCGCGACGTCCTGTCGCTCCGCTTCGGCAATTCAGTCAATAGCGGCGGCGGCAATAAAAGGGGGATTAGCGGCTCCGTAGTGTAGCAGTAAGTATACTGTGGCTTATATCTCCAGCCAGACCTCGTTCCCAATGGTCAAAATCAAACCCATTAACTGATTGCTTGTTTAATCTCCAAGGTAAAATTTCTACAGTAATTTTTCCATCGACAACCTGCTTTCATTTTGTGCTAATCTTCCGCGTTCCGTTCACGAATATGAGTTAATAAAAGTGTACGTGATATAAATACCTTTTTACTTTAGCTGTATATGCGTACAGTTTTAAAAAATTCATCGTGATTTTGTTGTTATCATGAATAGCGCCGCATTTCTACAGAGCCATGTTTTCATTTTAACTGGTAATATATTAAATATTAACAAATCTGATAGGTTGCGAATACGCAATGTTTAAACATTGCGCTTTTGCAATATAATATGCTGTTATACGAGATGAGGCACTGCCAATGCATCTAGTTTTTTATGCTAAAGAAGTAAATTATGCAGAAGCTTTAGGTGGGGATATTATCCAAGTAACGTTTCAGGAGTATGCTGACCCTGATTTGGGTAGCACGGTCGTATCAACATCATTGCCACCTTATAAGTACATTCTATTATCAGCCAATTATGAATTTCCCCCATATACTACAAATGTTGAGTGGATCAATGGTGCAGATGACTGGGATGGAGATTCTATAAGAGAAATAGATCTTACTAGAACAAAGCTAAAACTCATACTTGAAGATGGTTGTAGTATTGAGGTTAGTTTTCAAACGGACGATATTACTTACCAAAATATTAGCTCGTTCTTGCTGGGAGAGAAGGGGTGATGAAATCGTATAACAAGAACCAGCAATCAGACTCCGTAAGCGTGTCACCTTTTGTGCAAAAAGACGCACAAAAGTCGCCAAGCTTACTATGCTGTTGTGGTTGGCGTTAAGCCTCTTATGGAGCATGGATGAGTAATCTACTAAGACAATTGAGCCTTTTTCGAAGTGAGGTTGATAAAGCAGTAATATCATATAGTGCATGGCGCACATTTCATGATCAGGCTGTTTCGGACAACTCTCTCAAGGTAAATCTGAATAGAAATGCAGCATATTGGAATATAACTCAATATTCACTTCAAATGAGTTACTACATGGCTTTAGGTCGAATATTTGATTGTAATGGAAAATCCATATCTATTTTCAAATTGATCAAAGCATGTAAAAGTAATATCAACGAATTCTCCAAAGAATCTCTCGCTCTTCGCAAAGGGAATGTCTGGTCAGCTGAGTATGCAAAGAATGTTTCAATTCCTGAATCGGCTGATTTTGAAACAATTAGACTAAAAGTAAAAGATTTCAAAATATTATTCGATGCAAAAATACAGCCAGTCAGGCACAAAGTGTATGCTCACTTAAATGATGATTCAGTTGAGGAGATGCAGAGCCTTTATTCAAAAATTTCTGTTGGTGAATTTGAAGGAGTATTGTATTTTCTACAGCAATTACATGAGTATATTTGGCAGCTTTATCACAATGGAAGACTCATCAAACTTGAAGAGGGATCTTTCAAAAATGACGAAAGAATTACGTCTGATTTTAAATTGATAGCAGAGAAAATTGGAAAGGCTTAATCGGGTAGCCGAGGGTCTCTAACCCTCAGCCCCCACAACACCCTGCATGCGGATCCGCACGGGGCGTTTCACTTAGAATAGTGAAGCTTAATCCATCCATCACGAAAATAATAAAGGACAGTCACAGATTAATTGAATATGAACACAAAAGAGAGTAGGGTTTAATGCATTGATAATTCAATTTAGGGAATAATTTTTCTGAACGGGAGGTTCTATGACTCGTGCCCGAGCGCAGCAGATCTGCTGCCAAGATACCCCTTATTACCACTGTATCTCTAGAGTGGTGAGAAGAGCTTTTCTCTGCGGCTTTGATCAAGCCACTCAACAAGACTTTGAGCATCGACGCCAGTGGATGCTAGATCGTCTGGCTGAAATTGATACCGTATTTTGTATCGATGTTTGCGCCTACGCCATTATGTCAAACCACTATCATATTGTTCTATATATTAATAAATGCCAAGTAGATAGTCTGACAGACTTAGAAGTAATAGAGCGTTGGCGAACTATCTATGTCGGCCCAGATATAATTCAGCGCTTCGTCAATGGCGAGAAAATGTCCAGTGCGCAGTATGATCTTATTGCTGAAATCGTTGCAATATGGCGGCAGCGACTAGAAGATATCAGCTGGTTTATGAAGAGCTTAAATGAGTCGATAGCCCGCAGAGCAAACCTAGAAGACAACTGCACAGGCCATTTTTGGGAAGGTAGGTTCAAGAGCCAAGCATTGTTAGATGAACAAGCACTGCTCACTTGTATGGCTTATGTTGAGTTAAACCCCATCCGCGCTCAGATGGCAGAGACCCCGGAAAATTCGGATTTTACTTCTATAAAACAAAGAATTGAAGATGATCAACCAATAGCAGAGAGCGTGAATGCTAAGGGCGCAGGAAAGTCCCAGTCAAAATTATTACTGAAAGAATTTGTGTCAGAAGGTCATCAGCTCACTGATCAAATCCCCTTTCATTATCACGATTATTTAGAGCTAGTTGATTGGAGTGGCCGAGCGGTCAGGGCAGGTAAACGCGGTGCAATTGATGACCGTATTCCCCCGATATTAATGCGTTTAGGAATTGATGGTGAGCAGTGGCTTAAGACAATGCAGCCAAAAGGTGTACATCAGTTTAGCCGTGCGATGGGGCGCTGCGAAGCGTTACGAAAACACGCTAAAAAATTATGTATCAAATGGATTAAAGGGATTAATTTCAGCGAAAAATTATTTCCTACCTGATAAGTCTAGAAAACTGATTAAGATAACCTAACACTGCTAAGTGTGAATCTTATGGTCTGTAATCAGCTGATCTACCCCTATATTAGAAATATTTGTTAATTAAGATGCAGTTTAAGTCAATGATCTGATTAAATTAACAGGAGGCATGTTAAGTTAAAATAAATGTCTGTCCTGTATTCTTTTTTCTGTATTCTTTTGTATTCTCCTGCTGTATTCTCTCTGTATTCTTTCCGAGAAGCTAGGGTCGAAAATGGGCGTAAGGATTTGGCCGATGGCCTGCTGGATCACTCGATCTGTAACGGTTGGAATCCCCAGCTGGCGTTTACCGCCATCCGGCTTATCAATATCAACACGTCTAACCGGTGAAGGTTGATAACTCGCTGTCGCCAGTTCGTTAGTCACCCGCTCGAATAGGTTTTCGCTAAAGGCTGGCTTCATATCACTACGCTGAGTGTCGTCATTGCTGGGCTGCATTCGTTTGCTCAAGTGTGTCATGGCTCCTCCTTTGTTCTAAATGTTCAGGCCTTCACCATGTCCCATCCATTACGATGGGCGTTTGGCTACTATGCCATCTGCTGACTTCTACTAAATCACTCAGTCAGTTACCCATTTGAGCGCTACCGGCATTCATCTATTCGCTTTTCTCAGGTGATGAGTTCAGAGAAACCAAGGCATTTATAAAGCAGAGCCTTACTGCTAATTTACCGATCGCTTGTTAAGCAGATATCCCCAGATAAGAACATGAACTTTCACTGCGCAACTGCATCATTTACGGTGGCCGTTAAATCACGTGGCTTCGTCGTCTTGTGCCAACTCGCCTCCAGCCTACGCCTCATATGATGTTTTTGTTCATCAGCTCGCAGTTTTGCTAGCGGCTTCCTCCAGACCAAACCTCGCTGTTAAGCGCTTGCCATTTGCTAGTAGTTAACGTTTAATAACAGTATGTTAAACAAACGGTGATTTTCCTACAGAGGACTTTCACCTCATTAGTTCATGCCCATGCTGGGCGTACACAAACGCCTCAATCCGACAGCTAACACGGTCGCATTTTTTGCAAAAGAGCCCGCAAAAACCTGCGCCAGTATTCGCTGCGGCTTAGGCGGGCGTTAGTTGCTAATTCAGCATTTCACCGCTGAACAACGATCCCATGCGTATGTGGTTTGGTATTAAAATCAACCATGGCTACGGCAGTGTCTATTAAACGCACTGGAATAGTCCGAATGAACACTGGCGGCACTTATTAGCTTTAAATGCCTGCTAAGTGTTTTTAAATTAATGTTGCAGTAAACTAAAAATATTGTATTTGTTTAAGGCACAAGTAGTAATAAGGCATGTACTTAAACGAGCATTAACGATAGGTTACTGCAACTAACAAAGGCAAGAAATCTGACAGTCCCACGTCACGCATTTTGCAAAAAGACCGCAAAATCCGCACCGCGTGCCTGCAGTTGTCGCCAGCGCTAGGCTTTAAAATTATATGACAGATCCACATCAGATTGAAATTCCAGTGTACCTTGAGACGCCACGTTTGATACTACGGTCGTTTAGTCCTGAACACGCAACGGAACTGCATGCAGCATTGATTGAGTCAATTGTTGATCTACGAAGGTATCTTTGGTTTTTACCATGGGTGGCCGAAGAGCAAACACTTCAATCAGCCCAGGCTCGTTGCCGAAAAGCACAGGCAAACTTCCTCCTCCGTGACGATATGCCATACTTGGCATTTGAGAAGACCACCGGTCAGTTAGTGGCATCTGTTGGACTACATCGTACCGACTGGGCCATGCCAAAGACTGAGGTCGGCTATTGGGTCAGAAGTAGTAAAACTGGGAACGGTTACGCTTCAGAGATGGTAAGTGAGATTACTATGTACGCGCTAGACGCACTTGGCGCTAAGCGGGTAGAGTTGATAACGGATGAGCAGAATATGGGCTCGAGGGCGGTGGCTGAACGCTGCGGATACCAATTAGAGGGAGTCATGCGCAACTTCGAGCAGTCTCCTGATGGGGGCCTCAGAAATAATTGCCTGTACGCCAATATCCCATGAGTAGCATAACAAATAAGGATAAACAAATAAGGATAGGCGTCGCGCAGCCGACGCCTTATCAGGTTGTTGGACAAGCCCGGTGGTGGCCGTACCTTTATATTGTGGATAATGCATTAATATCTAGAAGGGTTTTAGGCAGTGGGCTTATCTTTGATTTTTATTCAGCCGAGCACTAGCCTTAGCTTTGTTCGCTAATTTAAAGATCCTTGATTTATAAGTCTGTTTTATAGGCTTATTCCTTTTTTCAAAGGTAGGTTTCTTTTCATGTATTACGCTCCATTTATTATCGCCGGGGTAAAATTAGTAAATAAGTCATAGCATATTGGCAGTGTGGACATAACACATCTGGTCTTTCGGCTTTTTCTAATTCAGGTACAACGACTAACAGCAGTAATTGAATACGTTTTAGCAATAGCTTTCCTCTACCGTGTAAAAAACCCTAGCAACGCAGCCGTCGAAATCGTTTAGGTAGACATGCTGCTAAACTAACCAGATTACAGCCGAGCGCTAGCAGAGTGTAAGGTATTGGTCTTACAGTGGAATTGAAAAATCTTAGCTGCACCCATAGGTTCAGCGGGTATTTTTCTTACCGCTGTAGAATCAAGAGCTTGCGCTATGTGGTGCAGTGAAGTCACTGATTCAGATTATGGCAGTTGAGAATCCATTTTTTGGGTAGTCTATAAAGGCTAAACCCTGCGCTATTTAAGTAGTCCAACATTCCACTCGTCATACAGTGGCCATTGCATTTCGTTAAATAAAAAAATTCTTTATTTTTAATCCATTGCTTCAGAGTGAATAAAGATTCTAAGATCAATGACATATTCTAATGTTTTTTGGGAAGTCACTGACTCAGGTTATAGTTCGAGCACTCAATGGTAACTTACCGAAAAGACTAAGAGCGACACTGCAGGTTATGCTGATAATGAACATCACACTTTGGTATTCAATCAACAGTTGAGGGCTGCCCATTATCTGTAAAACAATGAAGAAGAAAACGTAGGCTATGACATAGAAGGCAATACTCCAAAATACGATCAATGCGAAATTTTTCAGCCAGCCCGGCTGTTGTTTTTGTAGGAGAGGAAGCCCCCAAAAACCAATGTAGATTATCAGCAATATTAAACTTAAACCGAGTATGGTCTCGATGGCATCCATTTCTGCAGCGGGTGATTGCAACTCTAAAAAAGCAGTAGCGATGAATAATAATGCCAGTGGGATAGCAAGAAATTTTTGTAATGGGGAAAAAGATTTATGGGTAATATTGTCCAAACGGTCATTCATTTCCCGCTCTAGTGTCAGCAACAAGTCAGTATCTAGCCCAGAGTTTTTCTTAAGTTGTTCTATCTCAATACGTAGTTTCAACAAATTATAGTTCTGTTCTATTTTTGCTAGGTTAGTCCGATTATCTTTGGATAGGCCTAAACCATCTTTTAATTTCCCCCAATTAATCAACACATAGTAAAGTATTAGGGCGATGACGATTAAGGGGTTGGTTTCACTGCTAAATATATTGACTAGCTCTTGTATATTCATAGATACCTCAAGCTTTATCTATCAGAAATTAGCAGCATATGTTTAACCACAGCCGCTGACTTTTGCTATATATAACGCGACCATAATTCAATGTTTTTAGATGCTAAAAATAAAGAGCTAAGTATAGATGAATTAGCGCACTCTTAAAACAACTGATGAAAATTTAAGCAGTTGATCGATGTGCAGAAACTAACCGGGTAGGTTTCAATAATATATTGAATTAAGCTCTCTATCCATTCATCCACCCACCCATCTCGCCAGCCAAACATGCAATATTAATACTGTCCTGAATCAGTGAGTTCATAAATATGAAGTTGACACCCCCTGCATTTTGATGCATCGATTTTAAAAACGTAGGTTTTACCTAATCAAAATCAAGGCGAGATGGTTAGTACTCCCTATTTTCGTAATATTTCACGATACTCTGCCAGATGCTCATGCTCTTTATTGAGTTTCAGGTACAGTCATTTCCTGCGTAAGCACTCTTTTGTAAAATTTGACGACCCTTTACTGTGTTAAGTACTGCCGTAAACACAGGTAAACGCTTTGAACCCAGGGCAATGCTTGCCAAAGCGAAGTGTAAGCCGTCTACCACTGGATACCATCCTGCAGGCTATATACATCATTTCTTGGATGACCGTTTTTAACCGACGTCGCTTAGCTTTATGCCGAACCGGGGCATCTTTTCCCATTAACCCTTTAAGGCCCATATAGCGCAGCATATTGTAAGCAAGTACAGCGAATGCCATGACTAGATCATTGGTATCAAACTTGCCTGAAGGGAGTCGTTCCAAGTCTAGATCTGTTTTAAACTCACTGTGAAACTGCTCTGATGTAGCGTGATCACAATACAGCTGAATAAGTGCGTGATCATCGATAAGATCAGCTGATAGTGTGGTGAGCCAACCTTCAACCTCAATTTCAGGCTCAAGGAATAGCTGCCCTTTCGCATTACTTTGACGCACAACAACTTTGATCACTCGCCGTACATAATGCTCTTCATCAAGTGCTTCACTAAAGATAGCCACCATTTTACCGGGTCGTTCGTGACACCATACTGTTTCAGTTTCCGCTTTTGTATACCAATCCAAAGGATCATGTTTACGCGGGTTCCATTTAATGAGGTAATCGACTGAGCGCTCATGTAGATATTTTCGATTCTCTGCAGCATCATGAGCACTGTCTAAACGAAGTAATATAGGTTTGTCACACAGTGAACGAACGCGAGGTAGAAGCCTATCTAAAGTATGAAGAAATTCTTTATTGGCATGTTGATTACCGGGACGCAGTTCACAGGTAACACACCAGCCTTCAAGACCAAGATAAGCAGCAATAGGTGCGTAACCATCATGGCCTTTATAGGTGTAAGCCACTCCTTCTTTCTTTGAGTCACTATTGTCCATCGGAAACACATCAATATCTAGCGGCACATGACCAGTCGATAACCCGCTGATCGGCACCTTAACATTTTTCATGAACTCCACACTAGCATCGTCTAAAAGGGGGATCAATCGAGCAGCATCTTCATCAAAGCGCTGACGTAGTCTTGCTGAAGAGACGGATTGCTTGATGCCCATCGCGGCTTTAAAAAAAGGATCATGACGAGAGTTTTCTACAGCTTCGAAGTCGCTTTTTCCTAGACACATCTGACCCAAATAGGTACGGATAAGGTCTATATTTGAGATACCATGGCGCTTAGATATGGTGCGAGAGGTTTTATTTAATGTAGTCTGCTGGTTAAGATAATGACCTACTAACGCTAATCCAGCATGTGGGGACAGGATTTCAGTTTTGGATTGTTCTAGCTTAAATGTGCGCATTGAAAATATCACTGATTGGGTGAGTATAATAATGAGGGATTTTACCGCGTAAACACCGATGATGCATGGCTTTGGTACAATATTTGTGATTTTTAAGTCACGGATTCAGGACTGTGATATGCAGGCTAAACCTGAAAAAATCCAGAGTTCCACTGCGATCTATTCAAGATTGTCGACAATATCCTCATATTGCGGTAAAATCATTGGGATTATCGATGATTTTAAAATTCACATCTGTCAGATGTTGCCAGATATTTGACTAAAAAACTACTGGCTGACTAATAGCAGAGGCACCAAAGAGTGCTAGAAGCTTATCGTAACTATTTAAAGAACGTACCGTTATGCTCTATAAGACCAGGATCAAAGCGCAGTATTAAATTACACAACGCTAAGGGTTCTATTGACGGGTAGCGGTAGCAAGTAAGCTTAAATAGCCAATAAAAATTCCTAATAATGACAATGTTATTAACAACAGCGGGAAGCGTGTATGAATTTGTACTTAGACTATATAGAAGAAATTAAAAGCCGTAAAACAGATCTAGGATTGGCTCCACTGCCAATTGATAGCAGCGAATTGTTAACGGAGATTATTACCCAAATTAAAGACCTAGGGAATGAGCACCGTGAGGATTCTCTGAATTTCTTCATTTATAACACGTTACCGGGTACGACTAGTGCGGCGGGTGTAAAAGCTAAATTTTTAAAAGAAATTATTCTAGCCGAGGCTGTCGTCGAAGAAATCACCCCCAGCTTTGCCTTTGAACTGCTCTCGCATATGAAAGGCGGCCCATCGGTTGAAGTTCTATTAGATCTGTCCCTAGGTGATGATGCCTCAATTGGAGCATCAGCGGCAGAGGTGCTTAAGACTCAAGTGTTTCTGTATGATGCAGATACAGAGCGACTCGCAACAGCATTTAAAAATGGCAATAGTATAGCCAAAGATATTCTTGAAAGTTACGCCCGAGCAGACTTTTTTACTAAGCTTCCTGAAATAGACGAAGAAATTGAAGTGGTAACTTACATTGCCGCCGAAGGTGATATTTCTACGGATTTATTATCACCGGGTAATCAAGCTCACTCTCGATCAGACCGTGAATTACACGGTAAATGCATGATATCTCCAGAAGCTCAAGCTAAAATCCAAGAGTTTAAAACGTTATATCCGGGCAAAAAGGTGATGTTAATCGCTGAAAAAGGCACCATGGGTGTAGGTTCATCTAGAATGTCGGGCGTGAACAACGTTGCCCTATGGGCGGGCGAGCAAGCCAGTCCTTATATTCCATTTGTTAACTTTGCTCCAGTAGTGGCGGGAACTAACGGTATATCACCGATCTTTTTAACCACCGTTGGTGTGACTGGCGGGATCGGCTTAGATCTTAAAAACTGGGTTAAAAAGCTTGATGAAAACGGTAAAACTGTACTTAACGATAATGGTGATCCGGTTCTTGAACAGACCTATTCTGTAGAAACGGGTACAGTTCTTACCATTAATACCAAGCAGAAAAAGTTATATAAAGGTGATCAAGAGCTAGTCGACATATCATCAGCTTTTACTCCGCAATCTGTTGAGTTTATGAAAGCTGGTGGCTCATACGCGATCGTCTTCGGTAAAAAGTTACAGAATTTCGCGTCACAAACGCTCGGTATTCCACTAAAACCGGTCTTTGCCCCCTCTCAAGAAATCTCTCATGCAGGTCAGGGTCTGACGGCCGTTGAAAAAATATTCAATAAAAACGCTGTTGGCGTAACAGAGGGAGCCGTTTTACATGCAGGTTCCGATGTTCGCGTCACCGTCAATATTGTTGGTTCTCAAGATACCACCGGCTTGATGACCTCTCAAGAATTAGAGTCTATGGCGGCAACGACAATCTCTCCGATTGTTGATGGGGCCTATCAATCAGGTTGTCATACCGCGTCAGTGTGGGATAAAAAGGCACAAGCTAATATTCCTAAGTTAATGAGTTTCATGAATAACTTTGGTCTTATCACCGCGCGTGATCCCGAGGGCGTCTACCTGCCTATGACCGACGTTATTCACAAGGTATTAAACGATATCACCATTGATGAATGGGCCATCATTATTGGTGGAGACTCCCATACTAGAATGTCTAAAGGGGTTGCTTTTGGCGCTGACTCAGGAACAGTCGCACTTGCGCTGGCGACAGGAGAGGCCACTATGCCAATCCCTGAGTCGGTTAAAGTGACTTTTAAAGGCAAAATGAAAGGACATATTGATTTTCGTGATGTAGTGCATGCTACGCAGTCTCAAATGCTCAAACAGTTCGGGGATAATATCTTCCAAGGTAGAATCATCGAAGTACACATAGGTACATTGCTCGCCGATCAAGCCTTTACCTTTACCGACTGGACTGCCGAGATGAAGGCGAAAGGTTCTATCTGTATTTCACAAGATGACAAGTTGGTTGAATCTTTAGAAATAGCTAAGAGCCGCATCCAAATAATGATCAACAAGGGCATGGAAAATGCCGCGCGAGTTCTGCATGGCTTGATTGAAAAAGCTGATAGGAGAATTTCTGAAATAACATCCGGTGAAATTCCTGCCTTAAAACCAGATAATAATGCTAAGTATTATTCGGAACTAGTGGTAGATCTTGATTTAATTGATGAGCCGATGATAGCAGACCCTGATGTAAACAATGAAGACGTCTCGAAACGCTATACCCATGACGTGATTAGACAGCTCTCTTACTATGATGGTAGTAGAGATGTTGATCTCGGATTTGTCGGTTCCTGCATGGTACATAAAGGTGATCTACAAATAATTTCTCAGATGTTTAGAAATTTAGAGGCCAAAAACGGCAGTATTGAATTTAAAGCGCCGTTAATAGTTGCCGCCCCGACGTATAACATCATCGATGAGTTAAAAGCGGAAGGTGATTGGGAGCTGCTACAAAAATACTCAGGTTTTGAGTTTGATGACAGTAACCCCAAAGAGTCAGCTCGAACAAAATACGAGAACATGATGTATCTTGAACGACCAGGCTGTAATTTATGCATGGGTAATCAGGAAAAAGCTGAAAAAGGTGACACTGTATTGGCTACCTCTACTCGTCTTTTCCAAGGGCGGGTGGTAGAGGACACCGAGCGCAAGAAAGGTGAATCATTACTAGCATCTACCCCAGTGGTCGTTTTATCGGCAATTTTAGGGCGTACCCCTAGCATGGATGAGTACAAAAAAGCAGTAGATGGTATTAACCTAACTGACTTTGCACCTCCTCTGGAAGCGATGACCACAACACCGACTGCTGTGCCTGTTAAGATAATGAACCCTATCTAAGGAATTTCTGAACAAGTCACACAAGCCCCCGGTGTACTGAGAAGTTTGTGCTTGGTGTTAACAGTTTTTTAGGTCATAGCATATGCCTACAACTGTTATCATCATCACAACTTATCAACACGCTGTGGCCGTAGTATATTTCTTAAACAAGAGGTAATAGCTGCTGTAATTTTAGTATCAAGTAGCGCTGGTTTTCCTGTTGTTACTGGCTAAAACTTTGGTTTCATTCTAGTTAATAGCACTGCTATCAATACAAGTTAGATCGCTCATACCGATGAGTGTTAAGAATTGAGATGTAGAGAAAATAGCTATCGCTAACATCCTACCAGAGACACTCTGCACGAATTTATTTGTTTGTAGTATGGAACGTCACTTTTGAACATTCAATCCAACCAATTTAGGCTGTTAAATTTGATGAGAAAACTCTGAATTTAACTGCATGTTCAGAGTGTCCTTAGGTTGTAGGGCAAGGTACAGATGTAGCATCACCATTATTAAATCTAGGCGTGATGTTCGGGTTCATTAGAGATTTGATGTATGCGGCATATATTTTAGCTATTTCCCCCTCGGTATCCATGCTTTTTAGCTCTGCTGAAATCAGTGGTCGCAGACCCACATGTTTTTTATGCAAAAAGTGATACAGAGGAATTTTAACCAGTGCTGGTTTTAGGGCTACAATGCTGGTGGCTTGTAATTGTCGCAACATAGACAGACCACTTAAGTAAGACGTTACGACCATATCACCTCTGTCTGCCAGTAGCATCTTAAAGGGGGCGCTGTAATTATTTGCTTTATCTACGTGTGGTAAGTTCTTAGTGCCTTTTTCGACAAATAAGATAGATCTGTTAATAATCACCTTGAAAGGCGCCAAGCTTTCGAAGCCTTCAGGAACAAAATCTTTGTGCTTTATGGTAAAGACGGTTCCCTGCATTAAAAGCACTGGAGTTTCAATCGGTATCAGGTTGCTGTATTTATCTTTTGCGGAGTAGATTCTAGCAGCTTCGCCATCGTAAATTCAGCTATTTGAAAATTTTAAGGAGCGCGTGGCGGGAAACCCATGGAAGCTTGTATCAATGTTAATGTTTTTATAAGCTTGTTGTAAAACACAAATAGCAATATTCTGTGTCTCACCTTTCGCTAGCATAGCAATTTTTAAGGTGAGCGCGTGGCTAAAGCTGCTGGCTGCTATTAGCCCAATACACAACCACATACTGAATCTTTTCAAGATAAGCACTCCATAGCGTTTTTAGGAAAACTCTGAGCCAGTCTCTCATCAATCCGTGGGTGTACAGCTCAGAAGTACCTTAGTTAGGACTAAGCAAATTGTTTAATGTTTTTTCAACTTCACTGTAAACCAATATTTTACACTCTGCATTCACTTTGAAGTCACAGATTCAGGCTTTAGTTAAATATAGTAGGGTTTATGCGGTTAGCAAAATAAGTTTGCAGTTAAATGACTTAACCACAGCAGCAACAGTGCCAGCGTTATAATAGCCGGCTATATTTAGATTGCTGAAGTGGTAAATTTCAAGTTGTGGCTATATTCTAGCTTTGTATGCTAGCTAATATCCAGGGGATAAATTGGCCTCGGTACTTTTTCGTAATTCAATACAGAGTAATCCACCGTGCAAAGTGCGCCACTATCACAGACAATTACCTTTGCTGCAATAGGCTCAAATGCCGCTCGAAAGTGTTGCATTGATTTTAGTGCGACTACCGATTTTAGCTGAGGATTAATGTTAAAAGTTTGAAATTGACTGAGGTCTAAAATCTGCTGGGCAATACTAACTACTAGCACTTCCATGTCTTTTATTTTTAACACTACGCAATCGCCAAAATCTTTCTTTAAACCGCCTATTATTGGACCAGAGCCTATGACTAAACCACTCCCTTGCCAAATTATTTTTGCAGTAACGCAAAGCGGACCTCCACCCATGCTAGGCTCGGTTTTTCCTCCAAGATTGACCTTCACTTGTGTGCCTAGTGGTGAGTTTTTTAGCTCCAATACAGTTTTCGGATCAACAATTGGTCCAAAGCAGGCATTTGTAACATCGCTTTGCAACAGTGCCTTTAGTAATGCGGTACTGTCACCGTATGCACCTGCTCCCGGATTGTCCGCATAATCAGCGATCACTAGTGGACCGATATTATCCGTAACTGACCATTTACTGGCTATCTCAGCCGCCTCAGTACAGCTGTAATAGTTATTTAAAACTTGCTCGCGCCTGTCCCAAATATCATCGGCTATTGCCTCGGCTTTACCTTGATGAGCTTTTATATCTCCTTCGCAACAGATCAGTACTGTCGGTCCTAATTCAATGATATCGGCACTGGCAAAACCAGCATTGACACTAACCGCATAGATATCGGCATGTTCTTCATGTTCTCTGGCGAGCAGATGTCGCTCCAGCATAGGCCCTATATCAGTTCTACCACCGTTAATTTCTTCTAGCATTGGTCGGTGTGCACGCAGTGTTTGAGGATGGATTTCCTTGAGTAGAGCGCGTTGTAATATCTGTGCAGCACGCCTGCCTGTCTCGTGTATATCTACATGAGGGTAAGTGTTATAGGAAACTATAATCTGTGCTAATTGACACATTTGTGCGGTGACATTGGCATGGGGGTCTAAGGTGACGGCAATCGGGATGTCTGGTCCTAAGGCCGCGCGGACTTGGCGTAATATTTCGCCCTCACCATCATCGCAAAAATCGGTAACCATAGCGCCGTGTAGCATCAAAAAAACGCCGTCCCACTGTTCTGTGAAACGCGCGGTTAATGGTTTTAATATTTCTTCAAATGCATGGCGAGTGACTTTGCCACCCGGCCCAGCTGAGGCGCTAAAACAATGCTCTATTTGCCAGTTATGTTCAGCCCCAACCTCCAATAATCCAGCCAACTCCGTATTGTTGGTGCCCAGCTTTGCCACGGCTTGCTGGCCGTCAAGTAACAGGCGTTTGGCAAAACTTTCCAAGGTTGTCGGATAAATATTAAATGTATTGGTCTCATGAGCGAACTCTGCGCTCAGTATTTTAAAACTCATTTCTCTCTCCTGTATTAGATCCAGTGGATGTATGTTGAGGAATCTCTGAACAAGTCACACACGCCCCTGGCGCACAGAGAAGTTTGTGACTTATTCAGAGGTCCCCTAAATAGCGGCGAGAGGATGATGACAAGCCACTAAGTGCGAACCTTTGACTTCGAGCTGAGGTACATTCGTTTGACATTTACTAGTCGAGTGCTGACAGCGCGCGGCAAAAGAACACCCTGGAGGTAAATTAAACGGACTGGGAACTTCGCCTTCTAGTGCGATAATTTCACGTCGTTGATCGGGATCTGGTTCAAAGGTACTATCGAGTAAAGTGCGGGTGTAAGGGTGCTGAGCTGGCGTGCTGGTATTTGGTAAATGTTCTACGACTTTGCCTAAATACATCACTAAAATTTCATCACAGAAATATTCTACTAAACTCAAATCGTGGCTGATAAATAAATAGGTTAAATCTAATTCATCACGCAATTTTTCCAGTAAACTGATAATTTGAGCTTGTACAGAGACATCTAGCGAGGCAGTCGGCTCATCAAGTACCAGTAGGGAAGGGTTTAGGGCGAGCGCCCTGGCAATACTGACGCGTTGTTTTTGACCGCCGGAAAGCTGGTGTGGATAACTATCGGCTAAGGCGGGGTTCATGCCCACTTTTAACAGCAGTTCAGCCACTTCTTTATCGAGATCGGTATTTTTACTCAATCCGTGGATTTGGAAAGGTTCACTAATCGCTTGAGCAACCGTATAACGTGGGTCTATACAAGAGTAAGGGTCCTGAAAAACCATTTGCATTTGCTTGCGCAACGCTCGCATTTGCGCTGCATTGTTAGCCATTAAGTCGTTACCATTAAAGGATAACTGACCGCTGCTGGGTTCTATTAAGCGCAGAATTAATCTTGCCAGAGTAGATTTTCCACAACCACTCTCACCGACTACCCCTACTATGCTACCTTTACGAACATTGAAAGAGACGCCGTTTACCGCATGCATTGAGCGGGCTTTGCTAAAGATCCCCCCACCGCTTTCAAAACGCTTAGTTAAATCGCGCACTTCAAGTAAATTATTCATGCGGATTCTCCTAAAATGTGACAGGCCACTACGGCATTTGATTTTCTGATAAGGGCGGGTTGCACTTGGCTGCAGATAGCTTCAGCACGATCACAGCGCGGATGAAAAGCGCAGCCTTTCGGGTAATTTTTAACGGTGGGGACAGTGCCTCTTATACCTGTGAGTTTTTGTCCTTTTGCCAAACCGTGGGGTATACAGCGTATTAGCGCTTGAGTATAAGGGTGTTTGGCATCATGAAATATATACTGTACAGATCCTTGCTCTATGGCACGCCCAGCATACATCACCACGACGTTATCACAAGTCTGTGCGACGACACTCATATCATGAGTAATTAATATAAGTGCTAAATCACGTTCTTTAACTAAATCTTTTAATAACATAATAATTTGCGCTTGCACTGTGACATCCAAGGCAGTGGTGGGCTCATCTGCTATTAATAAATCAGGATCTGCAGCGAGTGCCATGGCAATCACAATACGCTGCTTCATGCCTCCCGACATTTGATGCGGATAGCGATCGCAAATAAACCGCGCATCGGGAATTCGCAACGAAATTAACAGCTCGATGGTGCGCTCTCTAGCCTGTGATTTAGTAAAGCCTAGATGCAGTTTTATTACTGAATCTAATTGAGAGCCTATTTTTTGCAGTGGATCTAGAGAAGTCATAGGGTTTTGGGTGATTAACCCGATGCGACCACCGCGCAGTTTTCGATAGTCTTTTTCTGCAAGTGTGGTCAGCTCCTGCCCATCAAAGTTAATACTGCCTTTAGTTATACGCCCGCCTTGTAAAGGTAATAGCCCTATATTAGATAGCGCAGTGAGGCTCTTCCCCGAGCCACTTTCACCGACTATACCCAAAATTTCGCCGCGCTTTAACGAAAAGCTAACCGAGGAAAGCGGTTCTATAGAGCCAAAAGCAACGGCAAGATTGTTTACTTCTAACATAATTAATCCTCTTTTATCCGCTCGCGGATATCCAGTGCACGAATCAGCTCATCGCCAAATAAGTTAACCGAAATTACCGTTATAGCTACGACCACCCCTGGAAATATAATCACCCAGGGAGATAAAAATAACTGCGCCGTTCCGCTGCTCATCATCGCTCCCCAACTGGGGGTAGGTGGCTGAGCTCCGAGGCCAAAAAATCCCAGTGTAGCCTCTAGTACAATGCCATCACCAATCGCCAACATACCCACCACTATCACAGGTGCCAACGCATTAGGTAATAAGTGACGCAATAATATATGACTAGGTTTGGCGCCTAGGTTGATCGTTGCTTCAATGAAAGTTTCATTTTTCAAACGGACGATTTGAGCGCGAGTTAAGCGGGTAAACTGTGCTAGATAAGCGATCGCGATTGCAAACATGGTACTGGTCAGACCAGGACCTAAGATGGCGACAAAAATCAGCGCAATCAGGATGTCGGGAAACGACCAAGTTAAGTCGACTACCGTCATTACCACTCGCTCGAAGGTGCCGCCGAAATAGCCTGCTGCAGCACCTAAGGTCATGCCGGCACTGATAGAGATGACAATAGCAGTGGCGCTGACGGAAAGAGAGGTACGCGCGCCGTATATTAGACGTGAGAGTACATCTCTGCCAAACTCATCAGTGCCTAATAAATGTGGCCATGACGGCGCTACATTGGCATTTAATAAGTTTTGACTAGCGTAGTCAAAAGGCGCTATCCAAGGGGCAAAAATGGCAACTAATACCAGTAGTATCATCATTCCACCGGAGACTTTCCCCAGTTTAGAGCCAAAGGCGCGGATCACACTTAGACTGGCTAAACGCTGGGATAGGGATGGCTTTTTTTTATGTTCTATCATGATTTTGATTCTCTGACTCTAGGGTCCATAGAAGCTTGTGCTAGATCACCGATCAGTGTGCCTAACATCACGGCTAGTGCTAGCATTAGTAGGCAGCCTTGTACCACAGGGTAGTCTCTTTGGCCCAGCGCTCTAATTAGCAGCGATCCTAAACCAGGTCTGCCAAATACAAACTCAACCGTCACCGCGCCTCCCAGTATCCAGCCAATGCGCAGAGCGCCGATGGTCACTACTGGTAGTAGTGCATGCGGTAGCAAATGTCGCAATCACAACACATTTGGTGATCAACCTATAGCGTGTAGTACCATCACCAAGTCTTCACGCATGGCACCGAGCAGGGCAACCCTTGTGACGCGGGCTACCAGTGCGACACCACCGAAGCCGATGGTCAAAACAGGTAGTACTAAAGATTGCCAGCTTTTAGCGCCAGAGACCGGAAACCAGCCGAGGGTGACCGAAAAAGCCAAGATCATTAGCAGCGCTAGCCAGAAACCGGGAATAGTTGAACCGAGTAGGATAAAACCACGCACAAATCGCTCTAACATGGGGCTTTTTACCACGGCAGAGAGGGTGCCTAACATCATTCCGACTATCGAGGAAAAGGCGAATGCCAAGCCACCGAGTGTTAAGCTATAAGGTACATTTTGTGCAATTAGATCGGCAACAGGGCGACGCAGTACAATTGCTTGACCAAAATCTCCTTGTAGCATAGCCCCGATCCACAGAAAATATTGGGTAAAAATAGGTTGGTCTAGTCCGTATTTTGCGGTCATCAACGCGCGATCTTCAGGAGATGATCCGATGCGCAAGAGATTGTCGATCGGATCTCCTGGCAGCATGTGAACAATCATGAAGACGACCATTGAGATAGCGATTGACACTGGGATCAGCATCAGAATTCTTTGGCCTGCATATCTAAGTAACATTGAAATGCCTATAAAAATTAAATCAAATACAATATCAGCTTAAACTTAGCTTTAAACTTAATGAAGCAGTATGCAAACAACTGGTTTGATGCGTAGCTAAAGTACTTGCTCAAATCAGAATGTTGGCTACTAAAATAGGAACTTCCCTGTAAAAATAGCGCGTTAGTTCGGAGGCTGATCGGCGCTATTTTAACCTAGACTCAACTGCTGAATTTAGGTTCAAGGAGTCACTAAAATCGCTAAAAGTGGCCTCTGAATAAGTCTGCTTACTTATACCTGAATCAGTTGCTTTCATGTGGTGCTTTTAAACACTTTGAAGTCGCGGGTTCCGGTATAAGTATATTTAGTTATCCCCCTCGTGAGGCGGGATAACTAACTCAGAGGCTCCTTAGCTAATCGATTACTTTAATATCAAGTACCGTTTGTGAGCGGAACCGAGTACCACGTACTTGCTTTGGCACAGACAATTTATCTTTGTTGTAGGCTATGCTGGTCGCAGGCTGATAGAGAGGAACAAACAAGTGCTGGGTTAACACATATTCGTGATAGGTTTTAAAATTGGCCTCCCGCTGGGTTGATGTAGCACTTTCCTTCATAGCGATATCATTTAGCTGTTGACCTTTTTCATCCTTCCACATAGAAACATTTGGGTAGCCAATTCGATCGCCGGAAAAGAACCAATCTAAAATATCTGAGTTATTCCAATCATAACTACGCACCGCGAGTTGATGTTGATTGCGTTTGTATACATCGCGGATAGTCGAGCTGTCGAAAACAGTAATGATAGCGTCCATTCCGATCTCTTTTAACTGCGCTTGTACGACTTGAGTTAATCGCTTGAACTCGGTGCTATTTGAAGTAAAGAGCTTAACTTGTAGCTGTTCATCACCCTTCATTCGGATGCCGTTATCACCCATTTTCCAGCCTGCTTTATCTAGCAACTGTCCTGCTTTTTTAGGGTCATAGCTAGCGTTGAGCTTAGGATCTACATCTGCTTCCGGCAGAGAAGAGATTAAAAAGTTTTTCGCAACACTCCCCACACCTTTATAAATAGCATCCAATATCACTTGTTGGTTGATGGCTAACCCGGTCGCTTGGCGCACCAAAATGTCATCAAAGGGGGCTGATGTGGTATTGATCGGCATATAGTGGATGCCAGTGCCGGCCATTTGAATGATTTCGACATTACTTTGCTTGCTGAGTATTTCCAAAAAATCGGTCGGCACGCCTAGCAATAAATCTACACCACCAGTTTTCATTTCCAGAAAAGCGGTAGATTGATCTGGAATCTCGCGGAATGTCACTTTATCTAAATAAGCGGCACCCTGATTCGTAGATAGATCAGAGCCCCATGCATAGTCTGCATTTTTAACCAGAATTGTTTCCAAACCAATAGCAAAACTGTCTAGTTTGAAAGGGCCAGTACCGATAGCCTCGGTTATACCAAAATTGTCACCTAGTCTATCTACAGCCGCCTGGCCAGGAATTCCCATGAAAGTACTGGATAAGTTATACAGTAAGTTAGGTTCAGGGCGCTTCATGACAAATTTAACGGTTAAATTATCGACAACTTCGACTGACTCGATCGCTGCAACCAAGTAAGCGTTGTCCGAAGTGGCAAAGTCGGGGATCCAATCGGCAATGGTCTGTGCATTGAATTGACTGCCATCGTGAAACGTCACGCCCTCTTTAAGTTTAAAGGTCCAGTTCATACCGTCACTACTTTCTAACCATGAAGTTGCCAAGTGTGGATGATAAGATTGATCGGCATCTTGCTCTACTAAGCGATCGTAAATCAACGAGGCGGCAGAGTTGAGCGAGCTCGACTTTACAGGGTCGTAGGAAGTTGTTCCCAATTCACTCATTGGCAGTGCAAAGGTCGCCTGCTGGGCCAAGACGATGCTGCTTGCTAACAAGCTCGCAGCAAAAGTGAGGGATGCGGAAAATAATCTTCTTTTGGTCAAATTCATCATTAATATTCCTTGTTACTATTATTATGGTTTTTATAAAGGGCTAGCTTCTGCCCTCAGATCGAGAAAAATCTGGGTCGCCAACATGGCCGGTGAAACTTCGGTAGAGCTGGGTGATTTTATTCATGCGTTTTTCAACTTGTGGTCCTAATTCGATGAAAACACCATTGACTAGTAAATTGGCTAAACTGGCCATTTGCGCTGTCGACTCCCAAAATAAATTGAATGAAGTAGGTACCACGAAGATTTCATCTGTAACGTCATGTCCCCAATCACAGTAAGGATCAGTGACTAAAGTGACGGGAATGCCGAGGGCTTTTGCCTCTTTGGCCAGCTTTTGAGCGCTGCGAGAATAGCGGCGTGCTTCAAAAATAATTAACGTCGCATCCAAATCATCACTGGCTAATACTTCTGCAAAACTACCGCTGGCGAGGTCGACTAGGTGTACACCTTCACGCAGATACTGTAACTGATTGACAAATATTTGAGCCATGCCTCGCTCTGTTTGAAAACCGGTAGCGTAGACGTTTCTGCTGTTTGCTAAACGCTTGACCACGCGTTCCCACTCGGGGCTGTGTGCCATTTCATAAACGGCTATTAAGGCTGCCATTTCTAGTTCTAAACCGCGGGTTAACTGGTCTTCTCCAGCTTTAGTGCGATCTTGTAAATCACTCAATCGCTCACCGATTAACCAAGGGGCATCACTAGTATCTTTTTTTAAGTTATTTTTAAAATCTTTAAAGCCAGAGTAGCCAATCGCTTTACAAAAACGTCCTACTGTCGGTTCACTCACTTGCACTTTAGCCGCTAAGCTTGCCGCGGTTTCAAAGGGCAGTGAACTCATCTCTGAGAGCATGTAGGCCGCTATTACTCGATCCGCTTTAGAAGCGGAAGATTGTGCTTCATGCAGGCGTTCGCGCAGTGGTTTAGGCATTTGGCTTCCCTGACATTGATTATTATAATTGTTGTTTATTTCTTTATAATGTTATAAAACTTGCTCAATGTAAACTATTTTATTTTTATTGCATTTAATGTTAAATCAATGCTTAAATGGCTCAGTCATCAGTTGCTTTATCTGATGAAGCACAATCAGGTCTTATGAGTTGCTAGCAAGTAATTTTTCGAGGAGAGGCATTAATAATCAGTGGGTGTCAATTGAAGAGAAGCTATAAATGATGTCCGTTTCTTTTTTAAAAGATCAACCTGAATCCGTTACTTCATAGGGGATACCGAGCGTAAAAATTTGCTTTTACAGCATAATATAAAAATATTACCTGCCCCTTAGGTCGAGTGGTTGTTTTCTAACTATTTTATGCCTAATGGCTTGTACCAAGAGTAGTGAAGTATCTGATTCAAGTTAAACATTAACTATAATTTTTTATTTAATTTGTCCATCTACGATAATCAAAATTTTTATGAGAGGTATCGTGAAGGTATTAATTAGATTAGTCGTTAGTTAAAAATTCCAGCTATACAGAACTTTTAAATAAACTTATTTTTTGAGTAATATGATGAACGTAGTCGTGATTGGTGGAGGGGTTGTCGGTGTGACAACTGCCTATTATTTGGCCCAAGCAGGCATGGATGTCACTGTGTTAGAGGCACAGGAACAGTATGGAGATTTTGGTGCTACAGAGGGTAACGCTGGATTTCTAAGTCCAAGTGATGCCTTTGCTTGGGCGTCACCTTCGGCTTTAAAACTGGCAATTAAATCGCTACTCAATCCAGAGTTAGGGGTGCAGTATAAATTTCATATGGATCCGGCATTATGGGGTTGGACTGCAGCATTTTTATCGCAGTGTCGGCGCAGTAAGTGGGTACAAAATTCAGACTCAAAATTTAAGCTGGCGCAATATTCCATCGATATGCTGGCTGAGTTACGATTGACTACAAATATAGACTTTGATGTGAGTGATCAGGGGATTGTCTATGCGAGCAGAAGTGCCAGTGAATTACAAAAATTGAGTCAGCATTTTAATTTTTTGGGGGAGCGAGGGCTCGAGCTAGAATTACTTGATCGAGATGCGCTACATCAAAAAATGCCACTGCTGCAAAGCGATAGTCAGGTCTATGCTGGTGCGGTTTTTTCGCCCAATTGTAAAACTGGTGATTCTAGCAAATTCACCCGAGAGCTAGCGCAGTGGTGCATTAAGAACAGCCAGTGTAAATTTATCTGGGGGGCTGAAGTGGAGTCTATAGTACGGAAGAATAATAAAATCTCTAGTATTCTAACTGCCAAGGGTGAATTTAAGGCAGATGCGCACGTATTGGCTGCGGGTGCCCACAGTAGTGTTTTAGCGCAGCCGCTAGGTATTAAATTGCCTATTTATCCGATTAAAGGATTTTCCATAACGGCACCCTTAATTAATCCAGACATACCGTCGATGCCGGGTTTTGATGATACTGATAAGTTAGTCGCATTATCCGTGTTAGGAGATCGTCTGCGGATTGTTTCATCCGCGGTCTTTGATGGCTTTGACACCAGTCATCGTCAACAAGATTTTAAGGCGATTTTGCGTCTGGCTAAAGAAATACTTCCCGATGCAGCCGATTATAACGATGTCAAATACTGGGCAGGTTTACGGCCAATGACGCCGAGGTCCTTGCCGATACTAGGGGCCAGCCCAATACAAAATTTATATCTAAATGTTGGCCATGGAAATTTAGGCTGGACACTGTCCTGCGGTACAGGAAAAATTATTGCCGATATCATCGCTAAAAAAACACCGCAATTAAGTATGGATTTATTTCAATTTCAATTTTAAATTCAGGTTTAGCATAGTGCATAGCAATGCTGCTGACATATAACGGCTGGTGGATTGAACAGTCTTATTGCCGATATAAAATTCATTTCACTATTTGTATCTGTATCTGCCAGGGTCTTGTGTGATGTGTGCAAAGGCTCGTCTAATGTGCTGTCTGCATGCTCGCATCACATCGGTAATGCCCATAAAAAAAGCCGCGCTGACAGTGCTATATCGTCAGTTGTTTCCTTAAACTTAATTTGAGCTTCGCAAGTCGCGTTAGGTCAAGGTCTCTCATTGGCATTTAATATCAGTTATTACTTCTATTATTAGCGGCAAACTTTTAAAATAAAAATCAATTTTCCTTTAATTCGCGAAGTAACCATGAAATTTATCGTAAAACTCTTTCCTGAAATCACCATCAAAAGTCGTCCTGTCCGTAAGCGCTTTATCCAGCGCTTACAAAATAATTTACAGATAATGTTAAGGCGAGTTGATGATGATATTCGAGTCAGTCTATTTTGGGATAAATTAGAGGTCGTTCTGCCTGAAGAAAAACTGCAGTATCGCGACCAAGTTTGTAGCGTTATGTCTAAAACTTCGGGTATCCAAGCCTTTATTGAAGTTGAAGAGTTTGAGCTGGGCTCGTTCCATGAAGCTTTTGAACACGCGCAAAAAGCCTATCAAGAGAGACTGGTAGGTAAAACGTTTAAAGTGCGAGTAAAACGCAGTGGTAAACACGAATTTAAGTCGATCGACTTAGAGCGTTATATTGGCGGCGGTTTGTTAGAGCATTGTGATACTCAAGGGGTCGACGTTAGAAATCCTGACCAGTATGTGGATTTAGAGGTCAAAGATCAGAAATTATTTGTTTTTAATAAAATATATAAAGGCTTAGGTGGTTATCCGCTGGGCACGCAAGAGGCGGTATTATCACTGATTTCCGGTGGTTTTGACTCCGTTGTTTCATCTTATATGACCATGCGCCGAGGTTCGAAAACCCATTTCTTGTTTTTTAACTTAGGTGGTAAAGCCCATCAGATGGGGGTAGAGCAAGTAGCGCTACATCTTTGGCAGCAGTATGGTTCTTGTGCCAGAGTTAAGTTTATAAGTGTGCCTTTTTCAGAGGTAGTAGGAGATATACTACAAAACGTTCACCATTCGTTTATGGGCGTGGTGTTGAAAAGACAAATGATGCGTGCCGCTGAAAAAGTGGCGGACTTTATGAAAATTGATGCCTTGGTGACAGGTGAAAGTATTGCCCAAGTTTCCAGTCAGACGCTGCCTAATTTAGCGGTAATTGATCGGGCGACGACTAAGGTAATTATTCGACCGTTAATCACTACTGATAAGCAAGAAATTGTCGATCAGACTAAGGCGCTGGGCTGTTTTGACTTGGTTGCTTCTATACCTGAGTACTGCGGAGTGATTTCCGACCGACCGACGACTCGTGCTAAGTTGGAAAAAGTTGAAAGTGAGGAGCTGAATTTGGATATGGAGATCCTTGATCGTGCTCTTGAGCAAGTTAAGAGTGTCAAAATTGATGATATAGTTAAAAACTTAACCGCTAAATTAGAGATTGAGACTTTAAGCAAAGTCTCTGATATGCAAAAAATTGTCGATATTCGAGCCCCACACGAGCAGGCAATAAATCCGCTTAATATGCCGGGTTGCGATATCATTCTGGCACCGTTTTATGAGTTAGAATCACTGATGGTGCAGTGGAGCGATGAGTTTGAGTATCTCTTATATTGTGATAAGGGAATAATGAGTCAGCTGCACGCCCAAAGCTTGCAAGAAAAGGGCGCTTTAAATGTTAAAGTGTATCGGCCTGAATGATATCGATGCTTGGAAGGATTAATCATTGTTTAAGTGCTTAATCAAAGTAATTACCATGGCCTATAATCTGAAATATAGAAAAATCAACTGCCTTTTAGTGGTTGCGCAAAAGGTCTTTTTCGGGTTTAATTAGCGGCGTTTTATAGAAGTTATCAGCATTCATCAGCAAGTTACTTTTTTACATAGTTATCTGTTGGAGTGAATATTTATTATTTAAGGAGAAGCTACTGATGGAAAGTCTTATCTCGCAAGGGTTGTCATTAATGGTTTTTGGCATGGGCTTCGTCTTTGTTTTCCTCACCCTGCTAGTGGGGGTGACGATGTTGATGTCGAAAGTGGCAATGAAATTTGAACCGGTATCGGCAGCTGTGCCATCTAAGGCAAAGCGCAATAGATCGGCTGCTACTGCTACGACAGTCGAAGCTAATAATGACGAGCTGGTGGCTGTTATCACTGCAGCGGTGCATAAATACAGATCTTAAGTTAAACCTGAATCAGTGACTTCACTGCACTACATAGCATAAGCTCTTGATTCTACAGAGGTTAGAAAAATACCCGCTGAACCTATGGGTGCAGCTAAGATTTTTCAATTCCACTGTAAAACCAATATCTTACACTCTGTATTCACTTTGAAGTCACGGATCCAGGTTAGAAAGCGCTAAAATATCTAAGAATTAAAAATTAATCGAGTCATAAAATAAGGCCTTGTAAACATGTCAGATGCTAAGAAACCTCTAGGTATTACGGATGTTGTGTTACGTGATGCTCATCAGTCTCTGTTCGCTACCCGGATGCGTATCGACGATATGCTACCCATTGCAGAGAAACTAGACAACATTGGTTTTTGGTCCTTAGAAACTTGGGGCGGAGCTACTTTTGATTCCTGTATTCGCTATCTAGGAGAAAACCCTTGGGAGCGTTTGCGTGCACTGAAAGCTGCGATGCCAAAAACTCCACAGCAAATGTTGTTGCGAGGACAAAATTTGTTGGGCTATCGTCACTATGCCGATGATGTGGTTGACAAGTTTGTGGAACGTGCGGCTATCAATGGTATTGATGTTTTTCGGGTTTTCGATGCAATGAACGATCCGAGAAACTTAGATCGCGCAATCAAGGCCGTTAAGAGAACGGGTAAACATGCTCAAGGCACAATCTCTTATACTAAAAGTGAAGTTCACACTATTCAGATGTGGGTGGATTATGCCAAATCTCTGGAAGATTTAGGTGTAGATTCTATCTGCATTAAAGATATGTCGGGTATTTTAGTGCCCTATGATGCCTTTGATTTAGTTTCGCGTTTGAAGTCTCAAACAGACTTAGAAGTACAATTGCATGCGCATGCAACTTCTGGTTTGTCCGATATGTCGATCTTAAAAGCTATTGAGGCCGGTATTGATCGAGTGGACACCGCAATCTCTTCAATGTCGATGACTTACGGTCATACGTCTACTGAATCTATAGTGGCGGCTCTACAAGGTACAGACAGAGATACCGGCTTAGATCTAAATAAATTAGCCGAAATAGCCGCTTATTTTCGTGAAGTGCGCAAAAAATACGCCAAATTTGAAGGCTCGTTGAGAGGCACCGATTCACGTATTTTGATAGCGCAAGTTCCCGGTGGTATGTTAACCAATATGGAAGCACAGCTTAAAGAGCAAAATGCGGCCGATAAATTCGATGAAGTACTAGAAGAAATCCCCAAAGTTCGTAGAGACCTAGGTTTAATTCCGCTAGTGACACCCACCTCGCAAATCGTAGGTACTCAAGCCGTTATTAACGTGTTGATGGGTGAGAGATACAAAACTATTTCTAAAGAAGTACAAGGTATTCTACGCGGCGAATACGGTGCTGCTCCCGCTAGTTTCAATCGAGAGTTACAGCTAAAAGTACTCGATGGAAAAGAGCCGATCACCTGTCGTCCTGCCGATTTGATTAAACCAGAAATGGCGTCGCTAACCACTGAAATTGAACAGTTGGCGAGTGAAAAAGGTATCACCTTAGATTCAGGCGATGACAGAGTAGACGATGTTCTTATCTATGCGTTATTTCCGCAAGTAGGCTTGAAATATCTAGAAAATCGTAACAATCCAGACGCATTTGAACCCGTACCGACAATTGAGGATGTAATCACCATGGCAACAAAAACAACCGGCCCACAAGTTTACACAATTTCGGTAAATGGTCAGGATTATGTAGTAAAAGTGGCCGAAGGTGGCGATATTTCAGCGGTTGCGCCAAGCGTTGCCGCCGCTCCTGTGGCGAGCGAAGGTGAGGAAGTGCCAGCGCCACTAGCCGGTAATATCTGGAAAGTAGAAGTGTCTGCCGGTGATACGGTAGAGGAAGGGGATGTTATTATTATTTTAGAAGCGATGAAAATGGAAACAGAAGTACGTGCCGCTCGTTCCGGTCGAGTTGTGTCTATCGATGTTAAAGAAGGTGACGCTGTACAAGTTGGCGATTCACTCATTACTTTGGCATAAGGTGTTAAATCATGGATAAGCTTCTAGATCTCTGGCTCGCTTCAGGTATTTATAATATATCAGTCGGCCAGATTGTGATGATAGTGGTAGGTTTATTGTTATTGTACCTCGCTATTAACAAAAAATTTGAACCTTTGCTATTAGTCCCGATTGGTTTTGGTGGTATTTTAGCCAATATTCCAGAAGCAGGACTGGCATTTTCTGCGGTAGAAAACGCAGTTCACTTTGCCAAACCAGAAGTTCTCGCTGCGCTATCTTCTGCCTTAAATATTAGTGCCACGGATCCCGCTGCGGTGCTTGATGCATATCATACCTCCAATGCCAGCACACATGCGGCGACAGTGCTTGCCGCGCAGGATAGTGGTTATAACAATGGGATGTTATATACCTTTTACTCTGTTGCTATCGCATCTGGAGCAGCTCCTTTAATTATTTTTATGGGTGTGGGGGCGATGACCGACTTCGGGCCTTTACTAGCTAACCCTAAAACCTTGTTTTTGGGTGCGGCTGCGCAGTTTGGTATCTTCGCTACCGTATTAGGTGCAGTGGGATTGTCTAGCTTAGGTATTTTGGATTTTAGTATTCAAGATGCTGCAGCCATTGGTATTATCGGTGGAGCAGATGGGCCGACGGCGATCTATGTGGCAAGTATACTCTCCCCTCATTTACTGGGAGCAATAGCAGTAGCTGCATATTCCTATATGGCCTTAGTTCCTTTAATTCAACCACCTATTATGCGTCTATTAACCACCGAGGCAGAACGTAAAATTACCATGGTGCAATTGCGACAAGTGGGGAAAGTTGAAAAAATCATGTTCCCGATAGCACTGTTGTTGTTGGTCGCTATGTTACTGCCCGATGCAGCACCTTTACTAGGCATGTTCTGCTTTGGTAACCTGTTGCGAGAGTGTGGAGTTGTTGATCGCTTAAGTGATACCGCGCAAAACGCCCTTATCAACATTGTTACTATTTTCCTCGGTTTGTCAGTAGGTTCAAAATTATCAGCAGATAAGTTTTTGGATGGCACAACCTTAGGCATATTAGTATTGGGTATCATTGCTTTTTGTATCGGCACAGCAATGGGAGTGTTAATGGCGAAGCTGTTAAACAAAATCGAAGGGGGCAACTCAATCAATCCATTAATCGGTTCCGCCGGAGTGTCAGCTGTACCTATGGCGGCCAGAGTATCTAATAAGCTGGGCCTGGAAGCTAACCCACAAAACTTTTTATTGATGCATGCAATGGGGCCTAACGTCGCTGGCGTAATTGGCTCTGCAGTGGCTGCGGGGGTGATGATTAAATTTGTTGGCTAGTACTAGCTGATGATTACATCACTGAGTCAGTGACTTCTATATGGCGCTTTGCAGCTACTCTGAAGTCACTGATTCTGCTATATGAAATTCTTAACCCCTCTTCCTTTCTTCTTTTTCCGTCTCCCGTCTTATTCTATAAAAGACTGCTTTAGCAGTATTTTTCACATAAAATTTGTATTTGTGCACACATGGGCAATACTTAATACCTGAATCCTCGACTTCAAAGTGAATACAGAGTGTAAGGTGTTGGTGCTACAGTGGAATTGAAAAATCTTGTCTGTAAGCTTATATACGTCCTGCATTGGCTAAATAAATTCATCCATGCATAAAACCTGTAGGTTGAGTAGCTGTTATTCTAACCGCTGTATAATCAATAGCTTGCGCTATGTGGTGGAGTAAAGTCACTGATTCAGGTAATAGACTACAAATTAGTACAGTATGAATAACTGATTAAGGTTTTAAAATGCTTGAGCATGAAAATCATGGTTTAAAATCCATAGTTAATTTTCCATTACATATTCACACTGCAACAATGTTCATAGCATTGACCGTAGCATTAGGTGCGGGACAAATTTGGTTTAATTATCAAAAAAATACTGAACTCATCAGAGATGGGGCTAGTGTCGCCTATGAAAAAATTATGCAAGAAGCGCATCTGGATTTAAAGGCAAAATACTATATGGCGGCAAGTAGTATTGAAATTATTGCCGAGGGGGAATTAGTCAACGCGCTTACACTAGATGAACGATTGAAATTTGTACCAGTTCTGAGCAAAATTTTAAATTCAAACCTGGCCTTAAGTGGTTTCGAAGTAGGCTATTCAAACGGTGATTTTTTCATTATAAGGCCGGTGCGTACAGAGTACATGCGGGAACAATTTAAAGCGCCAATCGGCACATTGTTCATGATTGATAACATTAATGCATTCCCGGTTGATAAAAGCTCAACAGTGAGAATTTACTACGATAAAGAGCTCAAACAAATATCTCAAAAAGCAATATTGGATATTACATATGATCCAAGAACACGACCATGGTATAAATTAGCCATTACATCTGAAGGTTATGCCACCACCTTACCGTATTTATACTTTTTCGTAAAAAAAGTAGGCATAACTATCACTTTAGAATCTAAGTCACCGGGAACGGTAGTGGCTGCGGATATAGCGCTCGATGATTTATCGGCGACGCTAAGTAGCAATATAATTACTCCATCATCAGAGTTAGTCCTGTTTGACAAACATGGAAAAGTTCTCGCTTATAAAGACCCACGTAAATTGATAGTTGAAGACGAGCATGGCAAAAGCCACATCGCCACAATAGCGGAGTTACGAAGCCCAGTTTTAACCAAATATGCTGATCAATTAGTACCATTTGAACAAGCATTATCTTTTTTGTTTATGGGAGGGAATTGGGGTGGAGGTATTAAAAAATTTGATATTAGTAAAGATTTTGAATTATATTTTGCCTTCATTGCCCCAGATAATGAACTTTTTTCCGAGGCGTTAGAAATTCGTTGGCAGTCCAGTTTAATTGCTTTGCTGCTTATGCTTATCGCTGTGCCAGTTACTGCTTACAGCGCTTATCGAATATCGGAACCGTTGAGAAAGTTAACTATACAGGCTAGAAAAATTCGCCAGTTTGATTTTACTCAGGATTCCTTGCCTACCTCAGTGATTAGTGAAATTCATACTTTAACGACAGATATGGATGGAATGAGAACCACAATTAGTCACTTCTTGAACATGATTACATCTTTAGCGGGTGAAAAAAATCTAGACTCATTATTAGCAACAATTACCAGGCAAACTTTGGAGATAAGTAGGGCAGATGCCGCAATACTTTATTTGCTTAACGAAGAGGGAACAAATATCAGGCCAGTGAGTATCAAGCTTGCTGCTGGTGATAAAAAAATTGTACTGCCTAGTCATGAGATGAAAAATAGAAATGATTTTATTGTAAAGTCAGTTCAACAATGTGCAGCTGAAGTACATTATTTCAAGCGCAGTGCCGCAGCAGAAAAAGAGGCATTAGGGCCCTTTTTTTCGGTATTGGATACTGAAAATTTACAAGTGCTGACTTTGTCATTAAAAAATAGGTCGGGAGAAGTGAAGGGCATACTTTGTGTGATAAATAACGCAAATAACGCGACAACGGAAGATCTGGATAATGTCGATAGAATCAGCTTTTTACAGACCTTATCAGGCTTCGCTGCTGTATCCATGGAAAGTCGACATTTGCTAAAAGCTCAGAAAGAGCTTTTAGGATCGTTCATAAAGCTAATTGCTGGCGCCATAGATGCTAAGTCGCATTATACAGCAGGTCATTGCCAGCGAGTACCTGAACTAACAAAAATGCTAGCGGAACAAGCTTGTAAACAGACATCTGGCGAATTCAAAGACTTTCAGTTATCCAAAGAGGAATGGGAAGAGCTAGATACAGCTGCTTGGCTACATGATTGCGGAAAAATAACCACTCCAGAGTACGTGGTAGATAAAGCCACTAAACTTGAAACTATTTACGACCGAATTCATGAAATTAGAATGCGCTTTGAAATACTTAAACGCGATGCAGAAATTGATTATTGGCAGCAGCTGAGTAGCGGAGGAGATGAAAAAGTATTACAAGAAATACTTACCAAAACTCTGCTCAAAATAGATACAGATTTTAAACTGGTCGCGGATTGTAATATAGGCAGTGAATTTATGTCTGCAGAGAAAATTCAAAGAATAAAACAATTATCGACAATAACATGGCGCAGAACTATCAGTGACAGAATTGGGGTGTCTTGGGAGGAAGAGTTACGTAAAGACAAAGCAGTGGAGCAGCCTCTTCCTGTTATGGAACAATTGATCGCAGATAAAGTTGAGCATATCATTGAAAGACACCCAAAAGATGTGCTTGCCTCCAATAATAAATGGGGCTTCAATATGCAGACTCCCAAGTATCAATACAATAGAGGCGAACTTTATAATCTGTGTATAACTAAAGGAACTTTAAATACAGAAGAGAGATATAAAGTTAATGAACATATCATCCAAACTATCATCATGTTGGATGCTTTAAAATTTCCAGTAAACCTCAGTAGAGTCTTAGAAATAGCGGGTGGGCACCATGAAAAAATGGACGGCACTGGTTATCCAAAAAAACTGAGTCGTGAAGAGATGTCAATTTCAGCAAGAATGATGGCAATTGCCGATATTTTTGAAGCGCTTACCGCCCATGATAGGCCCTATAAAAAAGCTAAGAAGCTGAGTGAAGCAATACAT
The DNA here is from genome assembly GCA_029027825.1 of Oceanospirillales bacterium. Taxonomy (GTDB): domain Bacteria; phylum Pseudomonadota; class Gammaproteobacteria; order Pseudomonadales; family Balneatricaceae; genus Rs1. The sequence continues at coordinate 351,895 of CP093399.1, forward strand.
ATAATGAGTGCCATGAAAAAAGATCAGCATATTGATGGACCGCTATTTGACTTGTTTTTACAAAGCGGTATTTACCTTGTTTATGCTAGAAAAAATTTATCCGCAGAGCAAATAGATTCAGTCGATACCAATAGATATTTGTAACTTTATAGAATTTGAATTCAAACATCGAAAAGTTATAATTAATTTTATAGCAGATCATCGCAGCCAGTTTAAAAAACAGTAGAAATATATCAGCAGGTTTGGTCTGATATCCCTTCAGTGATAACTCGCTTTTGCTTTAATAGTTGATTTTAAAGACGGCTTGCAAAAATTAATCAGCATAATTTTTGCTCATCGGAGAAGTGGTTGTGCCCCAGCGCAATTTATTTGACCTTATTAAACGTGTACAACAAGTTTGAAAATAACAATTTAAAGTGCAAATTCAAACGGAATGACCGCGAAGTTTAAAAGTTAAAATTTCACAGAGGAATACGATTTGGTTAAAAAACCTGCAATAAAATAAAAAAACTATGAAGGATTGCGCATTTGTTTTAAAAAAAAGACATAAACTTGACGATTCGCAGGCTTAAAGCATAGACTTTTTTGAAGCAGGCTTTTATGCTTTGGCTTACTCTTTAAATCTAGAGTGCGTTTTGAGATAAGAGAGTCAAAACGAATCAAATAATAATTAGGAAATCATACAATGAAAAAACTATTACCTATTGCTGTAAGTCTTGCAGCTTTAACTGCAATGAATGTATCAGCTTCTACTTTGGAAGATGTTCAAGCACGTGGCGTATTGAAATGTGGTGTGTCAACCGGTCTTGCTGGTTTCGCAACTCCAAATGATGCTGGTCAGTGGGAGGGGTTAGATGTTGACCTTTGTCGTGCCGTTGCAGCAGCTGTGTTAGGTGATTCAGAAAAAGTTGAGTATGTTCCTCTAACTTCAAAAGTTCGTTTTGAAGTTTTAAAATCTGGTGAGATCGATGTATTGTCTCGTGTAACTACATGGACGTTTACTCGCGATACGGGTTTGGGTCTGAATTTCGCCGGCGTTAACTACTATGATGGTCAAGGCTTTATGGTTCCTGCTGCTTTAGGTGTTACTTCAGCTAAGGGGCTTGACGGAGCATCGATTTGTATTCAAACAGGTACTACAACAGAGCTTAATTTGGCTGAATACTTTAAGCTTAATGGCATGACTTATGAGCCAGTTCCAGTTGAAACTTCAGCTGAAGGTCGTCAAAACTACATAGCTGGTCGCTGTGATGTATACACTACTGATGCATCTGCACTAGCAGCCCAGCGTTCAGTGTTTGAAGATCCTACTGCGCATATCGTGCTACCTGAAATCATATCTAAAGAGCCATTAGGGCCTGTTGTTCGTCACGGCGATGACCAGTGGTTAGATATTGTTAAGTGGAGCCACAATGTTATGTTAAATGCTGAAGAGCTAAACATTACCTCTAAAAACTTAGATGAGCGTGGCGCTAATGATAAAGATCCATCAGCACAAGGCATGTTAGGTACCAATGAAGCTAAATTAGGCGCTATGTTAGGTCTAGATAAAAAGTGGGCTTACAATATCATTAAGCAAGTGGGTAACTACAGTGAGTCTTTCGAACGTAACGTTGGTAAAGATACACCACTTAAGCTTGATCGAGGTCTAAATGCACTTTGGACAAATGGCGGCATTCAGTATGCTCCACCATTGAAGTAATCAGTAGCTAAATATATAGAGTAGCGAGCTCATTTTTATGATTGGCGGAGTCAATCAATAGAGATAGAGCTCGTTTTTTTAAATTAATTTTAGGTCGTCTATATGAGCGGAATACAAGTTAAAGAAAAAAAATCCGTGACACTAGGCTCAATATGGAGAGATAAACATTCCAGAGGGGTGATTTTACAAATTATCGCCGTGATTGGGATTTTGTTATTTCTTGGAAACATAGTATCAAATACCGTTGAAAACTTAGACCGATTAGGGGTTAAATTAGGATTCGATTTTTTGACAGAGCCAGCGAATTACGATATTAATCAAACCTTAATAGAATACAGCAGTTCGGACTCGCACTTCAGAGCTGGTTTAGTAGGATTGTTGAATACTTTGCTAGTCGCAGTATGTGGTATTTTTGTCGCTACTATCTTAGGATTTACTGCAGGTGTGTTGCGATTATCAAATAATTTCGTGCTTTCACGGTTAATGCAAGTTTACGTCGAAGTTACTCGAAATGTTCCTGTCTTACTGCAAATTTTATTGTGGCACGGGATTCTTATTCACTCAATGCCCGTTCCTAAAAAGGCAGAGGCATTGGTAGAAGGGGTTATTTTGACCAACCGCGGGATATATTTACCGCAACCTAGACCACAGGAAGGCTTTGGCTGGGTTTGGATCGCACTGATCGTCGGCATTGTCTTTGCCGTATTTTTCAAAAGATACGCTAATAGAATACAAACCGAAACAGGTAAACTTATACCTGCTATTTGGATTGGATTCGCTGTTATCATCGGCTTACCGACAATAACTTATCTGTTAGTAGGCTCCCCTATAGAAGTTAGTTATCCTGTTCTTAAAGGGTTTAACTATAAAGGCGGGTTCGTGATTAAACCTGAGTTTATGGCTTTGTGGTTCGCGCTATCAATCTATACAGGGGCTTTCATTGCAGAAATAGTCCGTGCTGGTATCCAATCAGTTAGCCATGGTCAGACCGAAGCTGCACATGCTTTAGGTATTAAACCAAATTTCACGATGAGATTGGTGGTCATTCCTCAGGCACTTCGAGTAATCATTCCACCACTCATTAGCCAATACTTAAACCTCACTAAAAACTCTTCTCTAGCTATAGCAATCGGCTACATGGACTTAGTGGCGACTATCGGGGGTATATCCCTTAATCAAACCGGTAGAGCCTTGGAAAGTATGGGTATTGTGTTGGGAGTTTACTTGTTTATATCGATAGCCATATCGGCTGCTATGAACGTTTATAATAAGCGTGTTTCGCTAGTGTCGAGGTAAATAATATGTCAACAACAAAAAAATATCCAATCGGCATGCACCCAGCTCTTCCCCCTCCATCGGGGTCTGTTGGTCCTGTAAGATGGATGCGTGACAACTTGTTTTCATCAGTTTCAAATACAATACTAACAATATTGGGTTTGTATTTGGTCTATATCATCGTCCCACCTTTTGTAGAGTGGGCATTTATAGATTCAGTGGTCTTCGGTGCAGATAGTCGCAAGGAATGCCTTAAAATCATGGGTGATGACCGGGGGGCATGCTGGTCATTTGTCTACAAGCGCTGGGGTCAGTTTGTCTATGGTTTTTATCCAGTAGAAGAGCGTTGGAGAGTTAATCTTGCATTTTTATTGGTGGCTGCTACCGTTGCAGTAGTGCTGGTAGAGAGATTGCGGGCTAACAAAGCATTAATGATCGGAGCTTTAGTGCTTCCCGTTATTTGCTTTTTCTTAATTACTGGTGGTTTATTTGGTTTAGTGGATATCCCTACTAACAAAATGGGTGGTATTTTATTAACCATGATCGTTGGTTTAACCGGAATATTTGTCTCACTGCCGATCAGTATTATGTTGGCGCTGAGTAGAATCTCTAAGTTGCCAATATTCTCCATCATCGCCACTATTTTTATAGAATTTATTCGCGGCGTACCGTTAATAACTCTGTTGTTTATCGCCTCCACACTGTTGTCGTACTTCTTACCACCTGGTTCAAATTTTGATTTGTTACTTAGGGTATTGATTATGGTAACTCTCTTCTCCGCAGCATATATTGCTGAGGTGATACGTGGTGGACTAGCGGCAATTCCTATCGGTCAATATGAAGCTGCTGATGCTCTAGGGCTTTCCTATTGGCAAAGTATGCGCTTAATTATATTACCCCAGGCGTTGAAAATTTCTATTCCAGGCATTGTGGGTAGTTTCATAGGCTTGTTTAAAGATACCACACTGGTAGTTATTATTGGTTTACTTGATCCATTAGGTATAGGTATGGCCGCCATTTCAACGACCGAATGGTCTGGGTTAGGTACTGAATTATATGTATTTATTGGTATGTTCTTCTTCATTTTCTGCTTTAGCATGTCGCGCTATAGTTTACATCTTGAGAAGAAGTTACACACTGGACATTAATAAATAGGAGCCACCAATGGCGAATAACAATGAAAAGTCTGCAATTATTCTTGCGGGCATGCACAAGTGGTACGGAGATTTCCATGTACTGCGTGATATAAATCTAGAAGTTAAAAAAGGCGAAATTATTGTAGTTTGTGGACCTTCTGGATCCGGAAAATCTACCATGATTCGCTGTATCAACCGTTTGGAAGAGCATCAACAAGGGCAAATTTTTGTCGATGGTATTGAATTAACAAACGACATTAAAAAAATTGATGAAGTGCGTCGTGAAGTTGGTATGTGCTTTCAGCATTTTAATTTGTTTCCGCATCTTACTATTATGGAAAACTGCACGCTTGCACCTATCTGGGTGCGGGGAATTCCTAAGAAAGAAGCAGAAGAAACGGCGATGCATTTCCTGGAAAAGGTAAAAATTCCCGATCAGGCTTTTAAGTATCCAGGACAATTGTCCGGTGGTCAGCAACAGCGAGTCGCTATCGCGCGCTCGCTATGTATGAAGCCTAGAACGATCTTGTTTGATGAGCCAACTTCTGCACTTGATCCAGAAATGATTAAAGAAGTACTAGATGTAATGATTGAGCTTGCTGATGAAGGCATGACCATGATTTGTGTTACTCATGAAATGGGCTTTGCCCGTAAAGTTGCCGATCGGGTGTTGTTTATGGATGCCGGGCAAATAGTGGAGGAGAATACACCTGCTGAATTCTTCGATCATCCGCAAAATGAGAGAACACAGTTGTACTTGAGTCAAATATTGCATTAAAGAGGCCTGAGGTCTTAAAAAAGACATCTATTAAGATGGCTTTTTTTTGCATGAATACTAATTGTAGCCGACCAAGAGTCTATACGATGACAGGGTTAAGACTCAACATCGATTGGTTTACTTGTATCTGAATCCGTGACTTTAAAATCAAGACAGAGTGTGAGATATTGGTTTTACAGTGCAATTCAAATATCTTAGCTGCAGCTGATAAGCGTCCTTTATTCGCTAAATCCATTCATGAATAAAGCACCTTTGGTGCAGTGGGTGTTTTTAAACTATTGTAGGATAAATCCGTGACTACTAAGCGCCGCTTGGTAGTCACGGATTAAGGTATTAGAAAAAGGTGCATAGCAAGTTCATTGTGCTGTCGTACATCTCACAATAATAATTAATAAAGGTATTATATGATCAAATCACTTTTCTGGATATGTACTTTACTGGCTTATGCCAGCCCGGCTTATACGGATATAGGACTGGGAACGCCCAAAGGAACTGTGATATTAACGATTAGCGGCAATATTTTACATAGCAATAGCCCACATGGGGCTGAATTTGATTTAGCGATGCTGCTGGCGTTAAAGCAAACGGTTATAAGAACTGAAACTCCATGGACTGATAGTTTAAATGAATTTGAAGGACCTTTGATTAGCGATGTTATTACTCTGCTCGGCGCTTCAGGGGAGAGTATCAATGCTATTGCTTTAAATGGTTATAAAACTTCAATTCCCCTAGCTGATGTTATGAAAAACACAATGATACTCGCATTGAAAAAAAACAACTTACTGCTAAGTGTAAGAACCAAAGGACCTATCTGGGTAATATACCCGTGGACTGAAAAACCTATATTAATGAATAATGTTCATTATACAAGAGCTATATGGCAGCTTAGATCAATAGTAATTCGCTGAAAATGAAACGGGAATACTTTGCGTACATGGCAAATAAAATTAGGCTGATCTACTTATTATCAACACTTTTAACTATAGTTTTAACAGGGTTGTTGATCTTTGATTTAGTAGAAATAAGAAAAATTCAAAAAATTCAAAAACAAGATGCTAAATTAAGTCTCGTCTGGTATTTGACTCAAGCGGATAGAGAAGCGCGAACATTTCTGCAAAATACTAGTTTTTATTATTTGGGTTTGAACGGTGTAACTAGACAAAAATTGTTAATGAGTTTCGACATATTTTGGAGCCGCTACGATAAAAATATAAACCAACATATCCAGCAGATGGTGAAATCAGTAGAGTCTGGAACTCAAACGTTTAAAAGCTCTCGTGAAATTTTAATTGAACTTGAACCTCTTGTGCAAAAGTTGAGACCAGGTGATATAGGTACGCTTAACAAAATCATTAAGTTAAGCACTCTGCATTTAGAGAAGCTCTATGACTTATCAATTCTATCTTTGCAGATTAGACAATTTGTTCAAAACCAAAGATTAATCACTATTGAAGGACTTTATTTCGATCTATTGATTACTATGTTTAGTTTGATTTTCAGCGGTATTTTAGCTATCGGTTTCTTTTTAAGAAAAGGTAGGCAGCTGAAAGAGCAGAATATCATTTTTGAACAGCGGGTGTGTGAAAGAACAGAAGCACTTAATCTAAGTAATGAATCGCTATTGATAGAAGCAAGCGTTAGGAAGCTATCGGAAAAGAAATCGCAGCAGCTAATATCTGCTTTCAATCAATCCAAAGAAGTAGTGTTCTTCTTAGATGCAGATAATTGCTTTATTTTCTTTAATGAAAGTTTTAAGGCCTTAAATAAAAAGTACTTACACGCAATTTCGATTGGTTCTCAGTTTGATATTTATTTGCAATCTGTGGTCGATGATCGATTCTGTTCTTTCAATCAAGAGCAGAAAAAGATGTGGATTTCAGATTGGCTGGATGGTTTATACAATGCCGTTGATTTATTCGAAGTAACTTTTGTATCTGGCCAGCAGTATATTTTTAATATCGATCGTTTGGAAGATGAAAGTGTCATCGTCATAGGCGCGGATATTTCAACATTAAAAACCACCCAGGCAGCACTGGCAAAAAGTGAAAGCCGATTTAGAAATTTTGCATTAATTGGTGCCGACTGGTATTGGGAGATGGATGCCGAATTACGCTTCACGTTCATGGCTGGGGGAGTAGAAAAAATTTCCGGGTTATCACCGGAGTTTTTTGTCGGAACTCCTAAAGATGAGTCATTTGGTGTCAGCGGCTATTTGAACCAACATTCGATGAATCTGCATATCGAGAAAGTTAAGACACAACAATCCTTCCAAGACCATGAGACTAAGTGGAAAAGAGAAGATGGAAAAATGGTCACTATCAGTGTGTCCGGTGAGCCAAGGTACGATAAGTTGGGTCAATTTATAGGCTACATTGGTGCTGGGCGTGATGTTACTGCTAGGTGTCTGGTGGAAGAGCATGATAAGCGTCTGATCGCCGCCATTAATAGTCTTAATTTAATGATTACTATTTACGATAACGACGATAAATTAATTTTCTACAATCAAGAGTTCAATGTATTTAGGAAAGAAGTCGATAGTTCGATTGATCTAGGTATTAGTTTTGCCGGGCAATGGCGGAAGACTTGTGATTACTTTTCAGCAGAGTATGGATTGGATGCTGACTATTGGTTTGTGCGTCGCTTAGCCCTTTATAGGCAGTGTTCGAGTGACTTCGTCTTGCCACTTGGCAGCGATCGCTATATAAATGTTTTTGAGCAAATTTTAGATGATGGTGGCGTTATTATCATCGCCACAGATATATCAAAAAGTAAAAGAGCAGAACAAGAAATTATTTCACTGAGAAATTATTTATCAAACATCATAGACTCGATATCTTCCATTATTATTGGAGTGGATGAATACTGTCTGGTGACTCAATGGAACCTTGCCGCCGAGCAAGAAACAGGTATTTGTTTAAAAGATGCATATCATAAAAATTTGCTGGATATATTTCCCAGGTTAACTAATGAGCTGCCAAGAATCACAGAGGCTATTTCTGTTAGACAAGAGTCTCATCAATCTAAGCGATTGTTTCTTCGTGATGGTATAGCCTGCTATGAGGATATTTCAATATACCCTTTGATCACAGGTAATGAATCAGGAGCTGTTATTCGTTTCGATGATGTTACTGTGCAAGTACTTATTTCAGAAATGCTGATTCAAACAGAAAAAATGCTCTCAGTTGGTGGGTTGGCTGCGGGCATGGCTCATGAAATTAATAATCCTTTAGCAGGAATGATGCAAACCGCCAGAGTTATGGTCAATAGACTGAGCAATGATAATATTAGCGCAAACGTCAAAGTTGCTGATAAACTTGGTATAAAAATATCCTCTATTGATGCATATATGCAACAAAGGGGCATTTTGGAAATGCTTAATAATATCGTTGAATCAGGTAAACGAGTGGCTGCTATCGTGGAAAATATGTTGGATTTTTCTCGTCAAAGCACAGCTGGAGCTGGTGAGCAAAACATAGCTTGCCTACTAGATAAAGCAGTTGAATTATCGCTAACAGATCATAATTTAAAAAATAATTACGAATTCAAAAATATTAGTATCGTGAGGCATTATCAATCAAATGTTCCCTTAATAGTCTGTGAGGGTGGTAAAATAGAGCAAGTGTTTTTGAATATATTACGTAATGCAGCGCAAGCAATGCAAGAGGCAGCGGTTGACTCACCCAAACTAATATTGACCATTACTTTTGATAAACAACAGCAACAGGTTATGATTGAAATTGAAGACAATGGCCCCGGAATTGATGAAGAAACCAAGCGAAGGGTATTCGAACCTTTTTTCACTACTAAGAAAGAAGGTTTGGGGACGGGGTTAGGGCTCAGTGTCTCTTATTTTATTATTACTGAAAATCATGGCGGTAAGTTGACCGTTGATTCACTATTTGGAAAATGCACTAAGTTTACTATCTGTTTGTTAAAAAAAGGAAAAACAACTGCTTGAGTATATGTTCGTAGGTTTGTAATTATCTTCAGGTTATTTAAAATTGTGTAGTGATCGATTAAGGGGTAGAAGGTTTGTGTTTGGATGATAAAGCTGAGTGTATCTTAGTTATTGATGATGAATATATTGTTAGAAAAAGTTTATGTGATTCATTAGAGGACCTTGGCTATGACGTTCTAGATGCAGATGACGGTGAATCTGGACTGGAAATAGCTTTAAAAGAGCAGCCTGATCTTATCTTAACTGACTTGAGAATGCCGAGTATTAGCGGCATAGAATTTCTAAAGAAGGCCAAGTTGTTATCAATTGAAGCACCTATTGTGGTTGTTTCTGGAGCTGGTTTGATGACTGATGTGATTGAGGCGCTTCGCTTAGGTGCATTTGATTATTTAAGCAAGCCTATACGTGACCCCAGCCTATTGGAGGCAACAATTTCTCGAGCGTTACAACAAGTCAGGCTTAAAAGAGAGAATAAAAACTATCAGTTGCATTTAGAAGATTTGGTGGAGCAACGCACTGCATCTTTGAACACTACTAACCGTGAATTAGAATGGCATAAAAACAACCTAGAAGGTCTAGTCATACTTCGCACAGCAGAGTTAGAAAACTTAATTACGGAACTTAAAGATACCCAAAGTCAGTTAATTGAATCGGCTAAAATGGCTTCTTTAGGGCGCTTAGTAGCGGGTGTTTCTCATGAATTAAATACACCATTAGGTATTTGTTTGACCTTTATCTCTAGTCTTCGAGATAAGCTAAAAAGCTTTGAGAAAGATTTTCATTTAGGTGAGGTAAGTAAAAAGGATTTTGGGAAGTTCTTAGCGTCAGCTAAAGAATTCAGTGAAATAGTCATCTCTAATCTTACTCAAGCGTCTGATTTAGTAAAGAATTTCAAAATGGTGTCGGTTGATGTTTCTAGCGAGATGGAAAGAGAATTTAATCTAGTCGATTACTTGAAAAAAATTTTACTGAGCTTGAAATCCGAACTCTACGGTGCAAAAATTGAGCTTGTTTATGATGAGGAAATTGACTTCACCATCACTAGCTATCCGGGATACTTTTCACAAATTTTTACAAATCTTATATTTAATTCACTAATTCATGGTTTTTCGGCGAATACACTCAATCTAATAAAAATTGAAATTTTAATTAATAAATCCGTCGTTGAGATTATTTATCAAGATAATGGGCAGGGGATGAGTGCTGAAGTTAAAAAACAAATGTATGAACCTTTTTTCACTACGTCTCGTAAAAGTGGTGGCAGCGGTTTAGGGATGAATATTATTTATAACTTGGTAGTCGGTAATCTATCAGGATCGATTATGTGTGAAAGCGAGCAGGAAAAAGGAACCCAATTTCTAATCAAGTTACCTAACTTACAATCATCCAACTTAGTGTCATGATGTACAGGCCATTAAACTGCATATATCTAGTCATTTGCTAAAACGATAACTTTGAAATGCTGATTCTTGGCGATAGTCTCTATTTGTGTAAAGCTACTTTTTGCTTTTCGCTCTAATGGTATATGTAAGTTTACGACGAAAACAGCCATCCCCCCCTTTGCTAGCTTCTGTTTAGCCCCTTGTAGAAACCGGTCTGTTAAGTCATTTTCGACCCCAAACCCATTATGGAATGGGGGGTTGCAGATAATTAAATCGTAGTTATCATCTATTCCATTAGTGCAGTTTGTCGCTATAACTTCACCGTTAATATTATGAAAATCAAAATTTGATTGGCAAGTATTTACAGCCGCCGCATTGTTGTCACAGGCAGTGATGAAGCTCTTAAAAAGCTGCGCACAGTTGATACTTAAAAATCCGTAGCCGCAACCAATATCTAGAATTTTAAGCGGAGGCACTTTTTCGTGATAGAGGGATTCTAGTTGCTCAATCAAAAGCAAGCTGCCTTGATCTATTTTATTCCAGCCAAATACACCAGGTTTAGTTTGGTATATCAAATCAGAGTCGCTATTAGCGATGGGTCGTATTTCAGTGTATTTTTTATCGTCCAAAAAAACAGAGTTAACACTAGCTTTAGCAAAAATGCCCGCCCAGTTGCTTTTATTAGCTTTGTAAATTTGCACAGTATTGAAGAGCTTAGTCGCCCTTTCAAGGTAGCCTTTAATCCCTTCTTGTTTAGCTCCGCTTAGGATTAATTGTCCATCTTTAGATAACAATTTAGAGGCACTGTTAATAATATAGTGGGTAAGCGATTTCTCTTTTGAAATGCGATAATAAATAAACTGATAATCGATACTGTTTAAAGCTGAAAAATTGAAATCGCTAAAAGAGGCATTGAAACCAAGCTTTCGCATGGATTCAACTACATCGAATCTATTGCTAATCACCTTGATGTTAGTATTAACTGGCGGGTAGTTTAACGGTAAGTTTTCATCTAAAATCCAAAGTGACTTTTCAGATACTAGCTTAAATTTTTCGAATAGTAGATCAAAACTATTACCACTCATTATAATTGATTAACCTCATCAGCGGTCAATGCTCGGTATTCTCCACTACTAAGATTTTCATCCAAATGAATGTGACCGATAGTATCTCTGTGTAAATCGGTGACTTTGTTGCCTATGGCAGCAAACATTCTTTTAACTTGATGGTATTTACCCTCAGTCAAAGTCAGGTATGCCATATGAGATTCTATAATTTCTAGTTTAGCGGGTTTAGTGATATGTTTTTCACCTTTTAAGAGTACCCCATCGGCAAACACTTGAATCGCCGACTCATCTATAGCGCTAGCCGTTTCAACTAAATATCGCTTAGCCTGTTTGTGGTTAGGTGAGGTTATTTTATGTAACCATTGTCCATCAGTGGTGAGCAGTAGTAGTCCTGTGGAATCTACATCCAACCTACCGGCGATATTTAGTAAATCAGGGCGGATTTCCTCAGTTAATAAACCTGCAACAGTGGGATGAGTAGGGTCGTCATTAGAGCAAACATAACCTTGGGGTTTGTTGAGCATCAAGTATCTTTGCTCAGGAGCTGCGATGTCTTGCTCTTTAAAGATCACTTCATCATTACTGTTAACTTGAAAACCAAATTCCTTTACTACAGTGCCATTAACTGAAACAGACTTGTTATGTAACGCACGTTTCACTTCTTTACGGGAAAGGCCTGTGGAGTGAGCAAGGTATTTATCTAAACGCATTTCTGAGAAACTCTCATAAAAAAGGGGCATTATACCCTAACTATTCAGCTATGACAGACATAGTAGATTAAACACTGCATTTGAAATTTACCCTGTTATGACGTCGGTCCTAGTGTCTTATGGGATTTACATCAATACGTAATAATAAATGGAGTCGCTATACTATTCGTATTGAGTATAGCGACTCAGAATGCAGGACTTTAAATTTTCATTAGTGACATCACTGCAGCTGAGGCTGCAGCGATAGTTTTTACATTCAACTGTGAAATCAATGCCTTATAATCTGAATATACTTTGCAGACATAGATTTAGATTGAAGTTTGTTGTTAGTAAATGAGCTAGATATGCAGTTTGACCAACTTAAAGCTACTTAACTTGATCTTTCAACAGCTAATGCGACCCCCATTCCGCCCCCAATACATAGTGTTGCCAAGCCTTTTTTAGCATCGATACGTTGCATCTCGTGTAGTAAAGACACCAGTATTCTGCATCCTGAAGCACCAATAGGATGACCTAGGGCAATAGCACCGCCATTCACGTTTACTTTATTAGTGTCCCAGGCGAGTTCTTTGTTTACGCTAAGTGCTTGAGCTGCAAAAGCCTCATTGGCTTCCACTAAATCAAGGTCTTCAATACTCCATTGGGCTTTCTTTAGTGTTTTGATGGTCGCTTCAATTGGCCCTGTTCCCATAATACTTGGGTCAACACCACTAGCAGCATAACCTTTAATAGTGGCTAAAATAGGCAAGTTTAATGCTTTGGCTTACTGGGCACAACAAACTACCACCATAGCCGCACCATCATTCAAAGTAGAGCTGTTACCTGCGGTGACCGATCCTTCCTTCTTGAATGCTGCTCGTAACTTACTGAGTGATTCATGAGTTGTGCCGAAACGCGGTTGTTCATCTTGGTTGAATACCAGGTCTTCTCCACGTCGCTGTGGAATGTTAATAGCAATGATTTCTTTGGCAAATTTACCTGCATTGATGGCAGATTCTGCTTTATTCTGAGACTTTACTGCGAATTCATCTTGAGCGCTACGTGTTATATTAAATTTATCGGCTATATTCTCAGCAGTGACGCCCATGTGATAGTCATTGAAAGCATCCCATAGCCCATCGACAATCATACTATCTTTAAGCGCCCAATCTCCCATCGTTTTTCCGGTTCGAGAGTTAGGTAAAATATGGGCTGCCTGGCTCATATTCTCCTGCCCACCGGCAATAATCATATCGGCATCACCACAGGCAATAGCTTGGGCTGCTAAGTGGACAGCTTTTAGACCAGACCCACAAACTTTATTAATAGTCATGGCAGATACAGATGTAGGTAAGCCCGCTTTAATGGCACTTTGTCTTGCTGGATTTTGACCACAGCCAGCAGTAAGTACTTGGCCTAAAATTACTTCATCTATGTGTTTCGCATCAATATTATTTTTAATCAATAAGCTTCTAATGACGTTCGCACCAATTTCTGTCGCTGGCATTGTAGATAGTGTTCCTTTAAATGCTCCAATTGCTGAACGTCCGGCGGCGACAATGACTACATCTTTCATAATATTAACTCCCACATATTAGGTTTGCTATATCCTAACTCCTTTCATGGAAACCACAAATTGCATTTTTTTATAGAATGGCGAAGTATTTTTATCGGATTCTGATTCGTCAGTCATAAAGCTAAATTCGTAGTTTCACAGAGGATCAAGAGCGAAAAATCTTAGCTGTACCTTGCAGGAGCCTCTGAATAAGTTCTAATTTTCTCTGTGCGCTAAGCGGTGTATAACTTTTTCAGAGGTAGCGGTATGGATCATAGACCAGCCTCCTCGCTAATCACGTTAAAAAGTAATTAAAACTATATCCACCGATAATCGCCATACAAAAAATGACTGCTAGAAAAGCCAGTAATAACGGCCAATAAAATAATCGATTTAATAGAATAAGCTCCGGTAAACTAGCACCACCGCTGCCGATGATCAGGGCGATAACCGCACCGATACTTACCCCTTTAGCGACAAAAGAGCCAATCAGAGGCAGCAGGGCACTTACCCTAATATATAGTGGGATACCAATTAATGCAGCGCTGGGAACAGCCAATGGATTATCGGCGCTGGCAATAGAGGAAAAAAAACCAACCGGGACAAATCCATGCACCACGGCACCGATCAGCATAGCAACCAACATGTAGGGGAACATAGACTTAAAGAGTGACCAGCTCTCAAGCCAAGCATTTTGCCAATTGATAGCTCTAGTATCTGTTGCTTCAGTACTTTTTGGCGCGCTCGCCGATTTTTTTATTACTAACATCTGCTGTTTTATATAGCGTTCAAAACCTAAGGTTGATAGGAGCGCCCCTGCAAAAATAGAAACACTAAGAGCTAGAACGGCGTAGGCGATAGTGGTTTTAATTCCTAATACTGGGATGAAAAGTGCAATGACAATAGGGTTGAGTAAAGGGGAAGTAAATAAGAAGGTCATGGTAGGGCCAAACCCAGCGCGCGCTTTTAGCATGCCAATTAACATCGGGATAGTGGAGCAGCTGCAAAATGGAGTTAATGCACCAAGCGCAGCTGCCGTGACATAGCCCCTACCATTTTTTCCGCCTAATAAGCGCTGTATTTTTTCAGCGGGAAGTCGTTGATTAATGACAGCCACCAGAAAACTAATGGCTATAAACAGTAAACTCAGTTCAGTAAATAATGTGACGAACATACTTGCAGTGTTAGTTAGCATTATCTGAGTACTTGGCTGTAATAAATAATTGGTCAATTGTTCGAGCATATACACCTCAATTTCACTATTCTGGTATTATAGAAATAATTAATATCAATTGCTGTAAACAAATGTTTATATTTCCATGATTATAGAAATATAATTACAGCTTTAATTTTGACTGTCAATATATTTCGAGTATAATAGAAATAATTATTTTAAAGAGGTGCTTATGCAGATAGAGATAGCCGCCGCTAAACTGGCTGAATTAGGCCATAAAAATCGCTTAGAAATATTCCGCTTGTTGGTAAAAGGTGGCAGGAAAGGAATCCCTGTTGGTGAGATCCAACAGGCATTGGGTATACCAGGATCAACATTATCGCATCACATAACGCGGTTGATTTCGGTGGGGTTAGTCATCCAACGCAGAGAGGGGAGAACCCTCTATTGTGTTCCTCAGTACGCTGAGCTGGACGGCTTGATTGATTTTTTACAACAGGAATGTTGTGTGAATGAAAGCCAAGAAGAAAGCTAGAGGTTAATGTTAACTGATACTCAAATATCAGTATATCCTAGATGAATAATTTTCAATGTAATTAGTGTTTAGGAGCCTGTCGAACTTAACGCTAAGCTACTGCGAAAAAAACAGAATTTGGCCACATTTTCTGTTCTTTTCGTTAAATAGCACGCTATTCGCCTCAAAAGAGCAGAACATCTGTCTCAAATTTGCTTTTTCTCGCCACATCGGTCAAGCCCGACAGACTACTAGAGGTTTTCTATATTAGAAAAATTTCTTTGTCAGAAAATTTGGCGAACTCTCTACTTCATGTTAAATATCCAAAGTGCTCTTTACTTGAAACGGGCGAATACTTAATTTATCCAGATTAGCCCTGTGTCTCCGCCACAGCAAACGATGCTTTTAATCTCTTCTCTGTGCTCTTTGTGGAAAAACCAATCCTTTAAAGATTTTTTCACCACAGAGGACACAGAGGCGCTGCGCTGCACAGAGGGAAAACAAAACACTACCTGATTAGTGCTGTGTCTTCACAGACTAACCTAAAGTAAAAAAAAATTGCAAATAAATGACCTGGCATAATCTAAACCATTATTAAATGATAAAAATGTATTATAACTTCGTTTAACTTGTTGGAATTAATCACTTTGTTAGACAGCTGTCAAGTCAAGCGGAGTATGATGGTCAATCAGGTAATTTTTAACGCCGTATTACCGAGTGCAGTTATCATACCCTCTGGGCAAGTTATGCAGAGCTCTCAGCGTATCATCAACATTATTTAACTCACCAAACTTGATAGTTAACTCCAACCGACTATTCATCATCAACCGTCTTCGCCTAAGCGCTCTCTACAATCTAAAATGAATTTTTAGCTAGGGAATAGCACCGCAGCTGTGTTGAGAAATTTGTAGTACTGATTTCAATATTTAATCAAATTAAAAAAAAATATTACTAGTTTTAGGGATACGCAGGGGAGGTTTTTACTATTAGTAGGGATTTTAATAATAATCCATTTGTATTCTAATAATAACCACTAAGTAAATGGTTTTTTGGAAAAGATTTACATCTAAAAAACTTTAATACTTCTTATATTTCAAGCAGTTCACTATAGATACAAGGAACAAATGATGAATAAATTAATAGTATTAGCCACTACTGCGATAGTCGTCTCTCTTTCTATGTCTGCTTATTCTGAAGGAGATCCACCAGTAAAAGGAAAAGGAAAAATGGCCAATGAATGGAGCATAGTATCACCTAAAGACTCGGCAGGTGCGCAGGAATCGGTGATTAAATGCCAAGTACTTCCCTGTGGGGGGACGATTACTGTGCCGGAACCTTTTGGGAAAGTAAAGGCGATTGATGGTGTAGGTATTGAAGAAAAAGATCCTAATTTTCGCTGGCCTTGGCAAAAGAAAACCGAGGAGAGACTGAAGTTTGTAGGGAGTTAGCAATAATATTTTCAATATCAGGATAATCAGCTAGTAGGTTTTCTCTCTGATTATTCTTACATTACATTTACCCTTTCGTCACGAGTGGATATTAATACTAGATAAAAACCGGCGAAATAGCGGAGTCAGTGTGCCCCTCACTTTGGGTATAGTATGCCTTCTGCTTTGGGTATAGCGTGCCGCTGTTTATGAGTATGACTAGTATAAATCAGCATGTTTAGCTGTTATCAGCACCGTATTACCTAGCGCAGTAGTTGTGTTGAGTTATCATTTAAGATATAAAATAAATGCATCTTAATATAGGCAGCTGATAAAACATGCATATTACACGTTATACGGATTATTCTCTGCGGGTGCTTATCTACTTGGCAGTTAACAAAGGCGAGCAAAGTAACATTAGTAGTATTGCTACTAGCTATGGTATTTCCAAAAATCATTTGATGAAAATCGTTCAGCAACTCAATATCAGTGGTTACCTATTGGCTACTCGTGGAAAAAATGGTGGAATCAAATTAATTCGCCCACCCCATGAAATTAATATCGGTTCTCTAGTTCGAAAAATGGAAAAAAAGGACAGGTTGGTAGAATGCTTTGGTGAAAATAATCAATGTGTTATCACCCCAAACTGTCAGTTACAGCATATCTTTGCCGAGGCTCAAGAGAGCTTCTTTAGCACTTTGGATAACTATTGTCTAAGTGATCTGATTGCTGATAACAAGCAACGGCAATTAGCTCAATTACTGACCGTTAAAGCTATGTAACTTTGGTAAGTCACTGATTCAGGTAGTATTAACGACTTGGGAAAGATAGGGCTATTTTTAGCACTTTTTTAAAATTAGACTGTAAATAAAAAATAGCTTTATTCAACATATATATTGATTTAGATCATGAGACCATATTGTTTTTAAAGTAGTATTTAAAATACATCTTATATTTAGTATGAGTATATTTAGTGAAAGCTAATCTGTTGTCGCAGAAATTGAGGCCCGTCTTAGTTCTTTTGGTATTGGAATATTAGTTATTTTCAATAAAAAATATATTCAAACAACTCTGATTCGATAAATTGTGATTGAAGTAGCTTCATATGAGATGGTTGTATCGTTCCTAACTATTTTGCTATTTAAATTTACCAAATAAACAGAGGAAAGCTGAAATGAAAAAATTAATAATCGCTTTAGCAATTACTTTATCTTTAACGGGTACAGTGGTTGCGAATGAATCTATTACTGGAGGGCTTGATGGCTTTGAAGTATCCCAGCAATTTCAAGGGCAAGCGCTAAAACGCGTTGTGCAAAAAATGGTAGCGCCACCCAATTTTCCCATTCATCAACAAGTGGTGACGGAAAACAAAATTGTTCAAGTTAGGCTAGTTGTTGAAGAAAAAGAGGTCGAGATTTCTCCCGGTGTTTTTATGTGGCAAATGACATTCAATGGCACTTCTCCAGGGCCGATGATTGTTGCTCATCTAGGGGATTACATTGAATTAACCTTAGTCAATCCAACATCTAATACTTTAGTACATAACATTGATTTACATGCATTTACAGGTGCTATGGGTGGCGGTTCTTTAACGGAAATTCCTCCCGGTCAAGAAGTGACTGTGCGCTTTAAAGCGACTAAAGCTGGCACCTTTATATATCACTGTGCGCCGGGTGGGGTGATGATTCCCTGGCATGTTGTATCAGGTATGAACGGAGCTATTACTATTTTGCCTAAAGACGGCTTAAAAGATGCAGAGGGTAATAAAATTACTTATGACAAAGCTTTCTATATCGGCGGCCAAGATTTCTACCTACCTAAAGATAGCAAAGGTCAGTACAAGCGCTATTCCTCAGCAGTGGCGGGTATGGCTGACACACTAGCAGTCATGCAAACCCTGCAGCCAACTCACTTACCCTTTAACGGTATAATGAATGCAATGACCGGAGATAACGCCCTTAAAGCAAAAGTGGGTGATACTGTGATGCTTGTTCATTCACAGGCCAATCGCCAGGCTTACCCGCACATGATTGGCGGACATGGTGATTATGTTTGGCAAACAGGTAGCTTTAGTGATGCACCTAATACCAACCTAGAAACTTGGTCAATTGCCGCGGGTGCAGCTGGTGCAGCAATTTATACCTTTAAACAGCCAGGCACTTATGCCTATGTGAGTCACAATCTGATAGAGGCAATAATACTCGGTAGTGTATTGCACTTTAAAGTAGAGGGTAAATGGAATAATGATTTACAAGAGCAGTTGGTAGCTCCAGGACCTATTCAACAGTAGTTAGATAGCAATCAGGCGGAGGGTCTAGCCCTAATATTGCATGCAGTATTCGGGCTGTACAGATCTCTGTCTTTAACCTGAATCCGTGGCTTGAAAGTGACGGATTCAGAATAATTGTCTCATCTTCATCATTATTAAAAATACAGTTTCTCATATAGTAGGCTGAGTCTCATGGGTAATCAGGTATAACAATAATACCCAAAAACAGGGGTGCACTGACTCCGCTATTTCGCCAGTTTTTCCCTGCCTACCATCGTTAACTACTTTTTTCGATAGCCACTGTTATGAAACTTTAGCCAGCTGCTGTTTTTACAAAGTATCCAAGCATATTAATAACTACTTTAATAACTAAAAAATTCTGTTTCTTACATGCCCTGCCAAATATAATCTTTGAAATCAAACGCTAACTAGCGTTCATCCAGAAATGTGGGTGAGCCAAGGATCAGCGATGGGTGTTACTAAAAAAACGTTTGAACAACCCTATTTAATGATAATTTAATCAATGGTACTGCTGCAATAGCGAGCGGTGCCCCAAGGGAGCCTGTATCTTGAATCAGGCTATCAAGTAGAAAACGTAGGTGTTGTCGGTTTAAAAATAGGGCTAAAAGTCGCAGTAAATTAGTGCTGTCGACAGGGGCAATATGAAGATTGCGCATCAGCTGTGAAAAACTACCGTGACTAACGCTAATTCCGCAGCGATAAAATTTATAGTAGCGACAGTGTTACTCAAATATTAGGCAAAAATGGTTAAATAACCTTTCGACTTATTTTTTTAGAATTTATGTTATCGCTCCCTTTTATAATAGTGAATGCTTGCTGATATCTGTTTTATATCATATAGATAGTGGATATCCGAATCTATATATGGCGGGTCTTTCAACCGAGATATTGTTACTGGCATCAACATGGATAATGATCTGGATCTAACCACTGGTTTGAGTTTCGCTATAGCGTGGCGCGTCAGTATTTATTTTCAGCGGTTGATATTCACACTAACCGCTGTGCCACAGAACCTAATTTAGGGGGATAGCCATGTTGATTAACCTAAACGAATTTGATGCAAAAGAAGTTGTCGCTAATGATCGCAAGCATGTGTGGCATCACTTATCCTCACATAAAAACTATGAGACAAATGACCCTATGGTCATCGTTAAAGGCGTTGGTATGCGGGTGTGGGATGCGCAGGGTAACGAGTATTTGGATGGCGTGTCAGGCGCTGTTTGGACGGTTAATGTAGGTTATGGGCGCACTGAAATTGCCGATGCCGTTCGCGACCAGCTAGTAACCATGAACTATTTTGCGCAGACCGCAGGCAATGTGGTGGCAGCGCAGTATGCAAAAAAATTGATAGAGAAGATGCCCGGGCTCTCCAGGGTTTATTATTCCAACTCTGGCACAGAAGCGAATGAAAAAGCCTATAAAATTGTCCGTCAGATAGCGGCTATGAAAAATGGTGGTAAAAAACACAATATATTGTACCGCGAGCGAGATTATCCCGGCACAAGCATCACTGCCTTGAGTGCCACAGGTCAGCTGGAGCGAAAAGATCAATACGGACCATTTACTCCCGGTTGTGTCGAGGTTCCACACTGCTGTGAATATAGATCGCAGTGGGGGGATATCGAGGATTATGGGATACGTGCCGCCGATGAAATTGAAAAGGTGATCTTGCGCGAGGGACCAGAGACAGTGGGCGCGCTATGTTTGGAACCGATCACCGCGGGTGGGGGTGTGATCGAGCCGCCACGTGGTTACTGGGATAGAGTACAGCAGATTTGTAAACGCTATGATGTGTTGCTACTCATCGATGAAGTGGTCTGTGGGTTAGGGCGCACAGGTAAATGGTTTGGCTATCAGCACTACAACATACAGCCTGATATTGTGACCATGGCCAAAGGCGTCGCCTCGGGTTACGCAGCTATTTCTTGTACTGTGACGACCGAGGCCATTTTTGATTTGTTCAAAGAAAATAGTAATAACCGCATGGATTACTTTAGAGATATATCTACTTTTGGCGGCTGCACAGCAGGACCTGCTGCCGCGCTGGTGAATATGAAAATTATTGAAGATGAGAACCTGCTGCAAAACGTGGTAGAGCAGGGCGAGCATTTAATGGCACGCTTGAAAGGCTTGATGGATAAGTATCAAATTATTGGTGATGTGCGCGGTAAAGGTTTATTTGCCGGTTTTGAAATGGTCAAAAATCGCGTTACTAAGGAGCCTGTCGACGAGAGTTTGGCGATTGCCATTGGTGCACATTGTATGCGCAACGGGGTGATTATAGGCCGTACTAATCGCTCCTTTAAGGACTACAATAATACTATCTGTCTAAGCCCTGCGCTGATAGCTACCAAAGAGGATATTGATAAAATCGTCGATTCCATTGATATGGCGCTCGCTGAATTAGCGCCCAACCGATAGTAATAAGAGAGCGCTTATTAACGAGTGCATAATGTCCCTCCTTAGCAAGTAATACAGCGCATAAAGCCCCTGCAGAATATGCAGCACTTTACCCTGAGCTGCATTTTTATGAATTAACTGTATTATTGGGTTAGAACGGCACTTTTTAACATTTAAGGGGTTGGAAAATGTTTCAATTGTTTCACTTAATTCAAGGTAATGGTGCGAGCTTACAGCAGCAATTACGTGAACAAATTGCCAGCGCCATACTCAATGGCAACATACCGCTTAATAGCGCGCTGCCCTCAAGTAGAAAACTAGCCCAGCAGCTAAAAGTTGCCCGCAATACTGTGGTGATTTCCTACGAGCACTTGTTAGATGACGGCTATCTCATTGCTCGGGAGCGCAGTGGCTACTTTGTTAATCCTGATATATTAAGAGGCAAAGTCAAACTAGATGTTAGTGCTACACCTGAAAACTGGGAAGTGCAAGGTCAGGCGCCTAATTGGCAACAGCGTTTTAAGTCAAACCCTAGTCGCCAGTCTAATG
Organism: Oceanospirillales bacterium; assembly: GCA_029027825.1. Lineage (GTDB taxonomy): Bacteria > Pseudomonadota > Gammaproteobacteria > Pseudomonadales > Balneatricaceae > Rs1. Next base: position 373,791 of record CP093399.1, read on the forward strand.
TGGTGAAACCTAGGGACTGGCAAGATTATCAATATCCTTTTATCTATGGACAGTTTGATTCCAGCATGTTTCCCACGGTGAACTGGCGTGAATGTTGTAAGGATGCAGTCAGTGGCCCCTCCATCAAAGAGTGGGCTGTGGACCGTGTTGATAAAGATGATCCGCTACTAATTGAACAAATTAGAACGCGACTGTTACCGCGTCGAGGAGTGTGGGCGAGTGCCGATCAAATATTAGTGACGGTGGGCGCTCAACAGGCGCTCTACTTACTAGTCAAGCTGTTGATGGATCGTGATAGTACCATAGGGCTGGAAGAGCCAGGTTATGTGGATATTCGCAATATTGCCAGTTTGAATCCGGCTAAAATAAAATCCATCCCCACGGACTCCCATGGGATGTTGGTCGGGGAGCCGTTGTTAGGCTGCGATCTTGTTTACACAACCCCCTCACATCAGTGTCCCACGACTGTCACTATGCCGCTAGCGCGGCGCTATGAATTATTACAACAGGCCAGTGATCAAGACTTTATTATTATAGAAGACGATTATGAGAGTGAAACCAATTTCGACTCCAATCCAATACCCGCTTTAAAAAGCTTGGATAAAAACGATAGGGTGATCTATGTCGGTAGCTTGTCAAAGACTTTGGCACCGGGCTTGCGGGTGGGATATATCGTTGGACCCGCTGAGTTTATCAAGGAGGCGCGGGCACTGCGCAGATTAATGTTGCGCCACCCAGCGACTAACAATCAGCGTTCAGTGGCGCTTTTTTTAGAGCGCGGTTATCACGATTCACTGATCATGAATATTATGCGCAATTATAAATCTCGTTGGCGCGCGATGGATCAGGCACTGAGTAGATACCTGCCAGAATCTCATATTCAGCCCAGCTTCGGTGGCTCTAGCTACTGGGTAAAAGGCCCCGAAGAGCTAGATGCCTCGCGATTACAAAAAAATGCCATGGCCGAGAGCATTTTGATCGAGGCAGGCGAAATTCACTTTTTAGATAGCAACGCGGCTAAAAACTATTTTCGTTTGGGTTTCTCCTCCATCGCCACCGATAAAATTGATCCAGGAATTAAGAAACTCTCCCTACTTATCGACAGTCTTTTAAAATGATCCCAGCTAAGGGCTTGTCCGCAGTTGACCACTCTGTTCTCAGTCAAGCTCTTAGTATCCGTTAAGTGTTGTTAGCAGTGTATTAATTTTTTGGTGCTGATCATTCTGCAAAAGGATTGGTAATGTTGCATTGATACCGCCGATGTTTACGCTGGCCTAGCTAAATGCCTAGATCTGGTTCTATCCCATCCACTTGCCTGCTACTAGTATGTCTCCTATAAGGTCGGGCAATTTTATGTGACTTAAACTATCACCTATTGCTCGCTACACAATGATTCTGGCAATGGCCCAGAAACGACTTATAAGGAAGACAAGTTATGGCGCGTATGACTCCGAGTGAAGCATTTGTTGAAACATTGGTGGCCAATAAGGTCACTGACTGTTTTGGTATTATGGGTTCGGCATTTATGGATGCGATGGACATTTTTACCCCAGCGGGTATTCGCCTTATACCGGTAGTACACGAGCAGGGTGCAGGGCATATGGCGGATGGCTATTCGAGAGTATCGGGAAGACACGGTGTCTGTATCGCCCAAAATGGACCGGGCATTACCAACTTCGTGACTGCCATTGCCGCTGCTTATTGGGCGCATTCGCCAGTGGTCTGCATCACGCCTGAAACAGGTACCAACAGCCAGGGACTAGGGGGCTTTCAAGAGGCAGAGCAATTGCCGTTCTTTGAGACTATTACCGCCTATCAGGTCAGTGTCGTCAATAATACCCGTATGGCTGAGCTGACAGCGCGCTGCTTTGATCGTGCTATGTTAGAAAATGCCCCTACGCAGCTGAATATCCCCAGAGATAACTTTTACGGCGATATTGAATGCGAAATTCCCCAGCCGATTCGCATCGAGCGCTCGGCGGGGGGAGCGAAAGCGCTGCAAGAGGCCGCAGAGTTATTGGCCAGTGCCGAGTTTCCAGTGATGGTCTCCGGTGGTGGAGTGGTGATGGGCGATGCTTTTGAAGAGGCCATTGCCATCGCTGAACAGTTAGACATGCCAGTGGTTAACAGCTATTTACATAACGATTCCTTTCCAGCATCGCACCGTTTGTGGACTGGATCACTCGGTTATCAAGGCTCTAAGGCGGCGATGAAATTGATCGCGAAAGCCGATGTGATATTGGCACTAGGAACCAGATTGGGGCCTTTTGGTACCTTGCCACAGCACGGCATGGATTACTGGCCAAAAGGTGCCAAGATCATTCAAGTAGACTGCGATCCGAAGATGTTGGGTCTGGTTAAAAAAATCCACGTAGGCATTCATGGCGATGCGAAAGCTGCTGCTAAAGCTCTGATGAAACTATTGCAGGAGATGACGCCTAAATGCTTGGATAACCGCGCGGCGCGACTGGAGATGATTAGCGCCGAAAAAGCGGCATGGGAGGAGGAACTTAGTAACTGGATACATGAGAAAGATGCCTACTCACTGGAGATGATCGAAGAGCAAAAAGGTGAAGAGCAAAATTATATGCACCCGCGCCAAGTGCTGCGTGAATTAGAAAAGGCGATGCCCGATAATGTTATGGTCTCCACTGATATCGGCAACATCAACTCAGTGGCGAACAGTTATTTACGCTTTGAGCGTCCCAGATCATTTTTTGCCCCCATGTCTTTTGGTAACTGTGGATACGCCTTGCCGACGATTATTGGTGCTAAAGTGGCTGCCCCTGAGCGCCCTGCCATAGCCTATGCCGGAGATGGGGCCTGGGGCATGTCAATGGTAGAGATCATGACTTGCGTACGCGAGAGCATTCCAGTTACCGCTGTGGTTTTTCACAATCGCCAGTGGGGAGCTGAAAAGAAAAATCAGGTAGATTTTTACAATCGTCGTTTTGTTGCCGGTGAATTAGAGAACCAAAGTTTTGCTGGGATCGCCATAGCCATGGGTGCCAACGGTGTTGTTGTCGACAAGCTTGAAGATGTAGGGCCCGCTTTGCAAGAGGCGGTGAGATTACAGATGGAAGAGGGAATCACCACTGTCATTGAGGTTATGTGTACTCGTGAGTTGGGCGATCCGTTTCGTCGCGATGCGCTCTCTACGCCGGTTCGTCACTTAGAAAAATATCAAGACTTCGTATAGCTTTGCGGTGATGGAGTGGGTTCCAGTGATGATTAACTTCGCTGGAGCCTGTTATAAAAGTCATCTGGATAAAGAGGCTCAATGAAACACATAGAGATGCGTGCATGAAATCTCTAAACAATATATTTCAACCAGCCTGCCATAATCCCAAACGGGTGGTTTTGGCTGAAGGTGAGGCCCACTATGTATTGTGTGAGGCTGAAAACTAAGCCTCAATCTTAATAACATTCAAATAATTTACCCCGCCACTTCACCACACAGAACCGACAATGCAAAGTGTCTCTATCAATTATGTAAAGCCAAGGGCATGGAAATGGCGTATTTGATGGCTCGGTTGCCGGTGCTGTCTATTCAACCTCAGACACAGTGCGCACGGCTTTGCATATTATCGGTAAAGCTGAAAACAGCGCTATAGTCTCCAGCTTTTTTCTGATGATGCCCTGCCAGTCATGACTTACAGAGGGAATAATATTCTCCGACTGCGTAGCAGTTGGCAGAGATAGTAATCAGTGCTGCGCAAAGTGCTGAGCAAATACTTGATGAACCCGCCAGAGTCTAAATGTTATCGTTTTCTGCCAGCGGCAGTGCCAAATACTTAGCGGTGGATAAAGGTAGTTGAGGCTACCGACATAGTAAAGGCGCGCTGCCCAGAGTTGTTAATTGACAGTGACGTGCAGCTAGATGCAGCAATTATGCCGCCATCAGCCGTGTCAAGGTGGTTGATTCCCAAGTGAAAGGGCGGGTCAACGTCTTAGTATTGCCATCTTTAGAGGCTGGTAATATAGAATACAAACTAGCGGAACGCATTGGAAAAGCGCAGGCGATAGGGCCAATATTACAAGGCTTGAATAAGCCCGCCAATGATTTGTCACGAGGATGCAATAATAGCTGGTTCCCATCCAAAAACAGGGTCGTAGCGAGGGAAGTTCAATAGTTCAAGATGAACGACACTAGATATGAGCGTTTGGTTGTTCCAATTAACTCTATCTAGTGGTGATTAGATTGGATGTGGCTCCAGCAGTAATTCATCGTTTCTGGGAGAGTATTAACTGGCTTCTTAATAACCAAACACTCGGGGCAAATACAGTGAAAGCTGCGGAAAAAACGCAATCACAAACACAGCAATCGCCGATACCCCGGCAAAGGGTAATGCCTTAGCGGTCACTTCCTCCAACGAGATGTTAGAGATACCCGAAGCGACAAATAGGTTTTCTCCCAGAGGTGGGGTGGCAAAACCAATGGATAAACTACAAATCATCACTATGCCAAAATGCACTGGATCAATGCCCAAGTTATAAGTAACAGGCAACAGCACTGGCGTGAGAATCATAATAGCCGCTAATGTCTCCATAAACATGCCGACAAAGAGCAGGAAGGCGATAATCAAGAACCAAATGATATAGATGTTATTGGTCACACTTAACATCGACTCGGCGACGATGGCGGGTATTTGATACTGCACTAAAATACGGCCAAAGACAGTCGCGGTAAATAATATCAATAAAACCCTGCCAGATAACCAAGTGGTGGTTTCAAGAGAGCTAAATATATCTTTCAATTTAAGTTCTTTGTGGATAACGACGCCGACAAAAAGCGTATAAAAAATAGCGATAATCGCTGATTCAGTGGGAGTGAACCAGCCTGAGTAAATGCCACCTAAAATAACCACTGGTGCTAAAATAGACCAAATCCCTTGGCGTGCTGCCTTGGCGACCACGCACAAATCCCATTTCTCATCGCTGCCTTTATAGCCCAGACGGCGGCAGCGCCAGTAATTAAGAATTAATAAACTTAAGGAAATAACGAGTCCAGGCATAATGCCGGCGATAAACATTTTGGTGATAGAGACACTTTGGAAAGTGCCAAATTTTTCGACAGCCTCCATGGGAACACTTAAACCAATAGCTGAGATACCGTAGATGACCATAGGGATTGAAGGGGGGATGATGATACCTAAGCCGCCCGAGGAGGCGGTGATCGCAGAAGCGTAACCTTTATCGTAACCGCGTTTGACCATCGCTGGTATCATTAACATACCTACTGCAGCGGTAGTGGCGGGGCCCGACCCTGAAATAGCGCCAAAAAACATGCAAGCTAAAACGGTCGCCGCGGCAATACCACCGGTGAAAGGGCCGGCAAAGCTCTCGGCTACTGCGACTAAACGTTTGGAAATGCCAGCCGCTTCCATCAAAGCGCCGGCGAGAATAAAGGCAGGTAGTGCCATTAATGGAAAGTTTCCCACCGAGCGAAAGGCCATCTGCACCATAACAATCGGTGTTTTATCCAGATAAAAATAGGTGGCAAGTGCAGCAACGCCTAGAGAAACGGTGACTGGCGCACCAATAAACAACAGTAATAGAAAGGTTCCAAATAGCACCAATACAATGGATGATTCAACCATGAAAAGCTCCTAAATATTATTTGGTTTTATTATTTATAATAGGTTGATCGCTATCTAGATCAAGATCTAATTTTGTCAGTTCATCAAGCTCTTTTCTCTCGGGGTCGTTCACATCAATGCCTAATACAAGCTTGTAATAATTGACTTGGATAATGCGGGGAGGCATTAATGAAAAAGCAATAGGTAAAACCATATAGAAATATTTCATATGCACACCCAAAGTTTGAGATTTATTAAAGGGCAGCATTTTATTAAAGATGAAATCCACGCATAAATAAATGAAATAGCAATTAAACGCCACCCAGACGATATCCGATAATATTTCCAGTATCGGTCGCATAATCGGGGGCATTAGTTTGTATTGGAAAGTAACGCGGTTGTGTGCCGAGAGCTTTGCTGCATAACTGGCACCAAAAAAGACAAACCAGACAAACAGGTAAACCGATAGTTCTTCATTCCAGGAGAAAGAGTAGCTAAAAAATTGACGGGAGAGAATTTGTAAAAACAACAGACAGACAAATACCGCCAATAATGCACGGCAGATATAACTCTCTATGTTGTCTAGGATAAATAGCAGTTTTTTTCCCATAACCTATACTCCGATAGGACACTTAGCCCGAATATCACACCCAATAGTGCTCCTTGTTTCTACTGACTTTTTCTCAATCAATCGGATGTGTCAGAACAGCATCCAATCTAAAAAATCTTGTAAAATCAACTAGCGGTGCTCTCACCACGGCATTGCATGCAATATCCGGGCTTGCTCGATAGAGCGGATGTATTAGATAATAACTTGCTGTTCAGTGGCTCTGTTTGAATCTTGAATCAGTAGCTTCCAAGCGGTGCTTTGCATAAATTATTGATCCTACGGCGTTTTGAAAAACTCTTATTGAACCTAAGGGTGCAACTAAAATTTTAAATTCCGATGTAAACCCAATATGTTACGCTTTGAAACCACGGATTGAGGTGAATCATATATATTTAAAGCGAGGGTTAAATTAACGTCATACGTCACTCGCTTTATCTTCGTTTTCTACGTTTATGCATTATATTTGATGCTAAAAAAAGCGTTTTTATGGGGTATTATTGACGAAAAGTCGCCTGCAGTGTCTTTGGAAAAATTCTGCAGGCTCTGTTCAATAATTCTTACATTTGCTGATTATCCTGAGGCTGTTAATAGCATTAAGCAGCGTGCCATTCATTGTTAACTTAAGCTAACTGAGTTCTCGGTAAATAACCAACAAAGGTTCCGGTTTTACTTTTTAGATTTCTTCGCGACCAAGAGAGCGTAATAAAGCATTTACTTTATCCTTACCGCCAATGCTCTCGTAAAATTTTGGCCAGACAGCTTTTTGTGCCTTGCTTGCCCATAACTTTTCGTCAGCGATTTCGTCTATTTGCATGTTGTATTTTTCGACTAATTCCATCTTAATGGTTTTTTCTTTGTCGATTAACCATTGTAGGCTATATTCAGAAGCCTCCTTACCCGCAGCTATCATCGCATCTTGCGTGGCCTTGTCCTGTGCTTGAAAAAGCGCTTCAGAGACGATCAGTGGCTCGAGTAAAAATAGATAGTGCAAGTTTGAAATATACTTTTGTACCTCGCCGAACTTCATGGCATAGATAGTGGTATACGGAGTATCTTGACCGTCAACAACACCTTGCTGTAAAGCGGTGAAAGTCTCGGACCAAGCCATAGGTGTTGGATTGTTGCCCCAAGACTTATAGGTGGCTATCATTATTTCGTTTTTAGGTACCCGAACAATAATGCCATCTAAATCCGCGAGTTTTGTGATCGGCCTTTTAGAGTTACTTAGTACTCTAAAGCCAGTGTAAGTCCAAGCTAATATACGCACACCTGAGTCGCGAATAGTGTTTTTTACTAACTCTTTGGCTATATCGCCTTTGATAACTTGATCTGCTTGCTCCAAACTTTCAAAAATGTAGGGCAGCGATAAAATACCTAGAGAGGGGGAGAAAGGAGCTAAGTTATTTGAGGCTAAAATAGAGAAATCTAATGCGCCAAGGGCGGCATCGTTAACAGTATCTTGCTCGGAGCCTAGCTGGCCGTTAAGGAAAAGTTTGGTGGTGTATTTACCCGCGGTTTTTTCCTTGAGAACTTCACCAAATTTTATCCCCAAAGCTTCCTGAGCGCTGCCGCCGCCATCACCAACAGCGACATTCCAGTTAGCGGCAAATGAGGTAGAGGACAAAACTAAACCGGCGGTTAGAGAGAGTATTTTTGTTATATTTGTGGATATCATCAGTAACTCCATTTAATTGCAACTCGCTGTTAGAACAAAAATTAATATTCTAAAAAGAGTTGTTTTGGATCCATCTATAGTTTTATTAAAAGGCAATAAAAGCGCCTTGATGGTACTTGTTATTAGCTATTAATAGCAAATTCAATCGAGAAAATGTATAACCAAACTAACACAATTAGCATGTATTTTTAGGGCCAGAGTCAAAGCGGGGGTAGTGCCAATGTAGTGAAAGTGCAAAGTAGTTAATAAATTTCAATCCATAAAACAGCAGACTACAGGGATTACACCACTGAGCTAAGTTAAGCTCGACTAGGTAGTTTACATCCAGATTCTGATGTCTATTGTGGATGCTCCTCTCGCCTAAACTCCCACAATTAGATGTCTTTATTTGGAATGGCTAAACGTCTATATCTAGTATTGTGCATCTCTCGCTACGACCCTATTTCTGGATGGGAACTAGCCCGAATATTGCATGCAATGCCCGCTGCTAGTTGTTTTTACAGGCCTTTTTGATTGAATGCCTTACTGGTAAAATCGGTTAATTGAGATAGAAAAATCTGTAAAAACAATGACTAAGTTAGGACGCAAGCGGTTGGGTGCAATATTCTGGCTAGCTAGGGTTATTTGAAATAATACCTAGTCGCCCGATATTAGGTCGTGTGTTTAACTTCGTGAATAGCTGTGTTAAATATTCCGGTAGTGATGCTAGTGACAGCGTTTTAGCTTAGGCCAAATACTGTTCGTCATAGCCAGTATTTGACACCAAGTCTTAGTGATGGGGGAAGAGTGCTATAGAGTGTTAATGATGTCGCGCATTTGTGAAAGTTTATCATTCATTACCTTTTCTAAATGATCAAGATCCGCTTTTATTCTCTCTTTGGACTCGCGTGGATCATCTGCGGCTAATCGCGCCTGAAGATCGTCTAACTCTTGTCTCGCCAATAACAGTTGTGGGCTTATCTCAGTGAGTTTGTCAAAGCCTTGAGAGCTGCGGCTCTCTATGGGAATGCTACTTCGACCACGGGCAAAAGAAAATTACTTGCTGCGGGGCAGGAAAGAACCTTTCGCTCTTTTGTAATAAATCTTTAACACATCAGTATTGCCTTGCTGACGCAAAGAATACTTAGTGACATCTTTAAAACTAGTGATGCCCATTGTGACTAGAGTAGGATATTGAGTCATTTTTTTTTACCTCGATTAGGTTTAAGTATCCTGTAAAGTATGCGGGACTGATAACTCTTGCATAGTCTTCAGCTTAGGTATTTTGTGTACAATTATCAATATTAACGTTTCAAGGTGAGCATTTTCAAAATTTGGCTAAACAGCGCCGGGTTTATCTTATCAACGGTCTCTATGGCTAAGCTATGTCGATAGTACGGACTTAAATCTAAACCAAAACCTAGTGCATACAGCTCTATGTGGCCAGTATTTTCAATGGCGCTGGCTGCTTGTCGCAGATGAGTATCTAGGTAGTTGTCCCTGTTAGCATAATTAGTAGTACTCTGCATTGGACTACCATCAGTTAAAACGATTAATATTTTTCGTTGTTCTTGGCGCAGACGTAGGCGTTTGGCAGCCCATAGTAATGCCTCACCATCAATGCCCTCGCGAAATAGGTCCAGTTTAAGCATGGCGGCTAAGCTGGGTTTAGCACAGTGTAAGCTGCTATTAGCATCTTTGTATATTATATGGCGCGTGTCACACAGGCGGCCGGGATGCTGCGGGCGCATCTTGCGTAGCCACTGCCGATAACTATGCCCGCCCTGCCAAGATGTGGTGGTAAATCCCAGCACTTCGCTGCGGGCGCCGATCTTTTCTAATGCTTGGCAGATTGTCTGAATTAACCTTGAGACAACCTCTATATGCGCTTTCATGGAACCTGAGTTATCGAGCAAAAAAGAGACCACAGCGTCAGTGCTTGGCTGTTGCTGTGCAGTGCGAAAAATACTGTGGTAATGGGGTGAGGAGATTAATTGACTGAGTTTTGCGCCATCAATGTAGCCCGCATCCCTGGCGAAATCCCAGTCTTTTAGCTCCGTGCCTGGCAAAATTTTAGCGAACTCACGTGCCAATTTAGGGATGTTGATAGACTGTTCTTTGAGTAGTTTTGATTGCGCCTCAGCAAGAGCCTGTCGTTGCGATAAGGGGACTAATTTTTCCCCATAGATAATTTGATCGTGTTTGCTGGTGTAGATTTTATATTGTCTAAGTGCAGGACTATGCGCGTGGCCGTTATTACTGTCGTTGCTGAAAGAGTGCTTAGTGAGGCTCGGTAGCTCACATTCCAATGTAGATAAATCTGTTAAAGATAGATTAAATGCATTGTTGTTTGCCGTACTAATCGTTTGCTTAGCGCTCTGGTTGTTTTCTTGATTTTTAAAGCTGGCTAGCACATCGATAATCACTTGGGCGTACTTTGCAAAGCTTCGTTGATGGTGGGTACTTTTTTGTAAGCCAACTAGTGAAGTACCTATATGTGGGGCTAGCATCATGCGCATGGGCTCAACAATTGTTTCACTTTGTGGATTCATGGTTAATCGGGTCAGGCGGCACCAGACCACTTGGACTACAGTAAAAATTAATACTCCCAACAAACTGTCGAGACTGTTGGATGCGTGAAACTCCTTACACCACTGGCGAAAGCGATGTTCAAGATTATGTTTAGTGCCCAAGGTTAAATCGCTGACGAGAGATTCGCAGCGCAGTTGCTCTAAAATTTCAAACAGTAATTGCCCCTGAGGCTCTGCTGGCTGCAGTTGTAAATGCAGTGCCATATCGCTGTGCTTTAGGCGCAGTGCAATACCATCGGCGGCGCCGCGAAAAGAGCGAAAGTCATCTTTAACAAAATCTGGCCGCAAATGTGGGGCACGGATCGGCGTTAACAGGTTGCCCACTTCGGGGCGCTGAGCGTTAAATCTGAAACTATATTGTTTGGAGGTAGCCCGCACAGTGGCACTACAGAGTTCCTCTAGCTGTTGTTGTAGTTTGCTCACTGCGCGAATATCAGTGGCGTCCATCAGCCATCACCTGCTCGGCAGTGTTGGCCCAAGATTCTGGGAGTTCCATGTCGAAGCAGCGCTGGAAAAACTCTGCAATAATGGCGCGCTCACTCTCGTCACACTTATTTAAAAAAGAGAGCTTAAAGGCCACTGCGGGACTGTTGAATATGTCGGTGTTTTCAGCCCAAGAAATGACCGTACGAGGCGACATTAATGTCGATATATCGCCAGAAGCGAAGCTTTGTCGAGTCATTTCAGCCACCGCGATCATTTTTAAGATCAGTTCTTCAGCGAGTGGCTTTCGCATATGTTTCATTTTCCCTTGCACTATTTTTAGCTCATCTGCACTGGGGAGATAACTTAAATTAGTCACAATATCCCAGCGGTCCATTTGGGCTTGATTGACCATCACAGTACCGTGGTAAAGACCATTGTTATTACCCAGACCAACGGTATTGGCAGTACCGAAGAGTCGAAAAGCAACGTGAGGGGTGATGACTTCGTTCTGATCGAGCAGGGTGAATTTTCCATCGCGCTCTAGTAGTCTTTGGATAATAAACATCACCTCCGGGCGACCTGCATCAAACTCATCAAAGATAAGCGCGATGGGGCGACGCAGTGCCCAAGGTAGAATTCCCTCCTGAAACTCGGTGACCTGCAAGTTGTCGCGAATGACGATAGAGTCTTTGCCGACCAAGTCTAAACGGCTGATATGACCATCTAAATTAACCCGTACACAGGGCCAGTTTAAACGTGCGGCGATTTGTTCAATATGGGTAGATTTCCCGGTGCCGTGTAAACCTTGTACCAGCACCCGACGATTGCGGCTAAAACCGGCCAACAAAGCCAGTGTCACCTCGGGATTAAAGACATAGTCTGGGTCTATTTGTGGCACATGCTCATCTATATAGCTAAAGGCGGGTACTTTTAGCGAGCAGTCGAAACCAAAGACCTCAGCCACTGAGATACAGAGGTCGGGCTGGTCTTTTTTAGTATCTGACATTTAGAAAAATTCCTGACAATGCGGGTGCCTTTAGACTAGCAAACAGCCAGTGTTTAAGGCAGAGCCAGTAGAGTGATACTCATACGGCCAGTTTAAACATAGAACTGCCGGTGAAGAGTGATCAGAATCGGTAATCTAAATAATCAATTATGGGCCATAATCTGAAACTATTACTTACTTCTAGTGTTTCTAATATTTGAATTTGAGCCGTTATCAGAGTTATTTTTAACTTTTGCAGTGAGTTGATTGGAGCGGCCAAGAAAAATAAGCAACATCAGTGCTATAGATGATTGGATACCGTCGATATTGATGCGTTTAGGGATAATGAATAATAGGATAAGGCGCAGCAGCCAAAAGGGGTATCAGTGCCGTCCGATGGGGGGCTGTGAGGTTTGCGAAAACAGGCAAAAATTGATACATCAAATGGATTAAGGGAGTCAGTTTAAGCGTTACCTTAATCTCCGAAATTTTGTGCGCTAGGGGTGTGTGAGACTTACTTAGATGATCCTTTAGGGTGGTGAATCGTTACGAAAAAAGCTAAGGCCCCAATAATTAACAGTGCCATAGATAGAAATCCATAAATGGTTACTGAGTGTTCGTGCCATACTACTTGGCCATCAAAGTACCTACCTTCTTCATTATATGGCAAGAGGTATCTATTATAAGAAATGTACCCTAATACCAATGAGCACACCAAAGCTAAGACCCCAGTTATTTTAAAAATTTTGATACTCATTTTGTCTAATTTCATTTTTGCAACTTAGCGCCTTTAGTACGTGATTGATGGAGCTGTGAAGCCACTGATTCAGGTACTAGTGATGACCAAGGTTTAACCATGATGTACTTTTGGTTGGAGAGCATGACCACTACACTCGTGCTACTGAAAAGCTTGAAAATGTCCCTAATTGCGCCTGGTTAAGTTTTGGGTGTTTCGCACAATTCAACTGTACCACCTTGAATTTGATCTACATTACTATGTATAAATAAAATATATTCCATGTAAACCTTCCTGAGAAACTTAACGCATTCACACTAGCGCGTGAAACGCGTCCAAGCCCCGTGAAACTGGAATTCAGCAACTTGTTCGCTGTTGTTCAGACGACCAGTTGCATATAGTGCTCGTCATAGAATTTACTGTCAACATTGATTGCATTAGGTTCCGTTCCAAAAATAGTAAAGCCTAAATTTTCATAAAGGGATACGGCAGACTCATTAGAAGTAACAACTGTGAGATTAATATGCCTAATACAGTTTGCTTTCTTGGCTATACAGATTATTTCGGTTAGAAGGGCGGCACCAACACCTTTGCCTCTATAGTGTGGCTTTACAAAGACGCCCCAGATATTACCTTTATGAGACATTTTTTCTAGTTGCTCAGAATAGAAACCGGCGACACCGATCAAATTTCCGTTTTCGAATGCCCCCAGCACAAAATCTCCTCGATCGTGATCAGATAAGTGTTTTGCGAAATCTTGCATAGATTTATTAATAACTTCTGCTTGAGACTCTCCAAAGGATTCCGGTGTGTCACTGACAGCTTCAATTCGAATAATTCGAAAATCCGCAACATCTTCAGGCTGCTTAAGTACTCGTATTTCCATTTTATTTCCTACGATAACTAAATCCTGAATCAGTGACTTCACTGCCCCACATAGCGCAAGCTCTTGATTCTACAGTGGTTAGAAAAATGCCCGCTGAACCTGCGGGTGCAGCTAAGATTTTTCAATTCCACCGTAAAACCAATATCTTACACTCTGTATTCACTTTGAAGTCACGGATTCAGGTAAATGATTATTTAACGTACTGTAATTAAATAATTAATCTATGCGTGTTCTTTATCATTTGCTCGTTATACCTTTATGACATTGGCTGTCGAATAATTGTTTTCCAATTTTTTGGCGCAGCACGACGAATGTCCGTTAAATATATTTCGTGATGTTTGCCAATTTTTTCACTGTCGTGCTTAGCAATGAAAGAATGGACCCTTTCTACAGTAGGTCCTTCTTCTGAAAAAGGACCTACATGTAAAGTTTGAGCACACTTGCCTTCGTAGAATGGCTCAAATCGAACCTTTTCAATTGCTGGTAAATTTTTCTTTTCTTTAACTTGATTAATTGCACTCTCTACTAAGTCCATTGTTACCAGTTCAGGCTGCATAATCATCATAGTCCATAGCCAATTAGACTTCTTATCAGTGATAAAATCTGTCATATCATCAGCCCACCACAACCCTTCAAGTGGTAATACACCATAGTCTATTTGCCGATCACTTTTTTTGAGCATAAACTTGAGTGTGTAAGCTACCGAATACAGAGCCTCAATTGCCTCTTTATGGCTATTCGACTCAGGGGAACCTATACCATCCACCATCAAGAAATTCATTAGTGGAATACAGACCTCGGTAACTTTCTTAGCTGATGGTTTATAAAAATCTTTTAACTCTTTTTTGTAATCAATTTTTTCCATGTACTCAACGCCCCCGAAAGGTATAAAGCTTTGCATACGGGCGCGTGAAACGCATCCGAGCACCGCAGGGGCAAAAGTGCCGCCACTTATTAGTTAATCTATGTCCATTATTATTCTTTATTATTTGCTATAGGAAGAGACAAATCGCTTCCCCACTCACTCCATGAACCATCGTATAGTGAGACATTAGTATGACTAGTTAATAACGCTGCAACTAAACCAATACAAGCTGTAATACCAGAGCCACAAGAGAAGACTAATCGCCTAGAGTCATCTTGTACCATATTTGAGAATAACGTTTGTAGTTCCGTCGGGCTTTTATATTTATTGCCACGAAGTACAAGCTCAAAGGGCAGATTGATAGAATTAGGAATATGGCCACTTCGAACTCCTTTTCTTGGCTCTTGAGCAACACCATTAAATCTTTCTATAGCTCGAACATCAATAACACTAAATTCTTTATTAGAAAGGTTCGTAAATACTTGCTGCTTGAAAACTACTGAATCAATACTAAAATTTAGCGAATAGCCTGACTCAGATCTATCATATGTAACGTATTCTGATGAGGTTGGATAGTTTTTCTTTATCCATTCAGGAAGTCCACCGTCTAGAATATATACACTATTTAACCCAAAAGATTTAAAAATCCACCATGCCCTTGGAGAAGAATAAATACCCTGATTGTCATATAAAACTATCGTTGTATTGGGGGTGATATCAAGGTTATTAATAACCTTGATAACTTGCTCTTGTGAAGGAAACGAATGCACTTGCGAGCTAGCGTGATCAACTAAATCCTTAGATAAGTCTATATAGCTACTTTTTGGGATTACCGATAATGAGTCATAAACTATGGGTTCTCTCCCAACAACAGTTTTCATACTAACATCGATAATTATAAGATCATCTTCAGCTAACCGTTCATACAAACTAGCAACTGATATTAATGGACTGTCCATCACACCTCCAGAAAATATAACGTAGCCAGCACGAGCGGCGCTAAGCGATGTCCCAGCCCAGAGCGCTGATGTGATTGACTTTGTGTACGCCCAGCATGGGCATGAACTAACGAGGTGAAAGTCCTCTGTAAGAAATCACCGTTTATTTAACGTGCTGTTATTAAACGTTAACTACTAGCAAATGGCAAGGGCATAACCGCGAGGTTTAATCCGGAGCAAACCAGTAGCTTCTTTGCTCTGTTAAGGGCGAGCTGATGAACAAAAACATCATATGATACGTAGGCTGGAGGCGAGTTGGCAGGGCTGGTCCCATGAAATGCTTGGGGACCAAAATTACAAATCCATGTGATGCTTTTGGTTAGAGAGCGATAATTAATCTATGTGTGTCCTTTATTATTGCTATTTGCTCTGTTAAGGGCGAGCTGATGAACAAAAACATCATATGATACGTAGGCTGGAGGCGAGTTGGCAGGGCTGGTCCCATGAAATGCTTGGGGACCAAAATTACAAATCCATGTGATGCTTTTGGTTAGAGAGCGATAATTAATCTATGTGTGTCCTTTATTATTGCTATACTGTTTCTATTGCGCTGGAAAATATATTGAAGATAATATAACAAAAATTGGATTGCCGTTAGAGGGCAGTAGTAGATCAGTTGATTCTGTATGTATGTCGAGACTGATCAATCATTATTTCCTAAAGTCTATAAGGCTTTAGCGGTCGTTGTTTACCTTTGATTTAGTTGACTCTGCACAGAGTATGAGCAACTATAACCTTTAATTATTTATCTTGGTTTATCTTGTTATGTCCCCCAGAATACGAGTGATTAACTCGAGTGTTATTGAAGCTGCATCCTATTTTGACCAGCTGTGTAAAAGCGCAGTAAAAGCTCAGTCAGAC
Source organism: Oceanospirillales bacterium (assembly GCA_029027825.1). Classification (GTDB taxonomy): domain Bacteria; phylum Pseudomonadota; class Gammaproteobacteria; order Pseudomonadales; family Balneatricaceae; genus Rs1. The sequence goes on from CP093399.1 coordinate 389,982, forward strand.
ACTGAATTACAAGGTTATGTCGCGAAATTAACAACTAACGAAAAAATTATTTTTGAGGATCTATTAAAAATAGCTCATCCTGGAATGTTACTTATAGAATATTTGCTCGATTACAAAATATTTGATGACATCATAGATTTACGACAAGTAATTGATAATTTAGCGGCTGATGACTTTATTTATCGTCTGCTTGGTGGTGGCTCGATAGATATAAATAAAGTTTTGGCGCTAATTAATAACCAGTTGAGTTGGCATGAGTTGATGGCAATATACCCTTACTTGGACGATAAATTAGCTTTTGTCATTGAGGATATCAATTTATTTCGTCAGGTATGGCTGGATGCTTTGCTCTTTTTTGCCCCGCAGAGCAAGTTCGAAGCTCCAAGTGCGCAGTTGCAAATTAAGTACCTAGAGCAACAGTTAAACAAAGCAACTCCTTTAGCTGTAGCACAGTCGGTAATGGGGAAGACCTTTAAAATGGTTGCCGATTATCAAGACTGTTGTTTCGTTGTCAGCCCGATTACCGGTAATCCAATACGATATTTCAACAATCAGACATTGATCGTTATCTGCCCTACTAAGTCGCAGATGGTCGATAATATCGCCCGCCAATTAAAAGTTTTAGCTGATCCCTCCAGAATTAAAATAATTAGGTTATTGGCTAGGGAAACGCTATATGGAAAACAGATTGCCGAGCGATTAACGTTATCCACAGCTACAATATCACATCATTTAGAGGCATTAAATTCTGCCGGTTTATTGCTGTTAGAAAAAGAAAAAAATATTAAGTATTTTCATACTAATAAGTCGGCGATTAGGCTTTTGAGTAACAGGTTAGTGCATCACCTGCTTGAGGATGAATTAGATGTTAACTTATAGAATATGTTATTGAGCAATAAATCCACAGGCTGGAACGGTGCAAGACTACAAACTGTTTTTACAGTTATTAAGGGCCAAAATCGGCTATACTTTCTTGGAGAGTAACTGAGCTTTGTCGTTTTTTTGAAAATTAAAAATATATGAATTTATTATTTTCCCACAGCTGCCACTATCAATCATCAATAAATATAGTAATTAGCGGTTGCTCCAATGTTTATTAATTTTTCCGATCAGTCGAAAACCAATTAGTCGTTACTTAATTTAGCCAAAAATTAGGTTGACTAAAATTAGTACAACCAATACATTAGATGTTTATCGAATATGATTTGCATCTAATATATTGAGGCGTCTAATGTGAGTGTTGTTATCGAAGTGATTAATCTGTCTCGCAGTTTTCATCGCAGTCAAAGCTTAAGAGATAAAAGCAATGATACCGTTGAGGCATTAAGAGGTATTAGTTTTCAGGTCAATAAAGGGCAAGTGTTTGGTTTGCTTGGGCCTAATGGTGCAGGAAAAACCACTACTTTAAAAATACTCTCTACTATGTTAGCGCCTAGTGGTGGTGAGGCAAAAATTTTTGGCTTAGATACTTTTGGTCAGGAGCAGCAGATACGCCCTTTTATCAATTTTATTTTTGGTGGTGATAAAGGTTTTTACTGGCGCTTAAGTGCAGTAGAAATTTTAACTTTCTTTGCTGATTTGTATGGCGTGCCGCGCTCAATTCAAAAAAAGAGAATTCCCTACTTGCTGGATTTAGTGGGTCTTAGCATCATTGATGCACAGCGAAATACTGAAAGTTACTCGAAGGGGATGAAGCAAAAAGTACAGATAGCGCGCGGTTTGATCAATGATCCTAAAGTGATATTTTTTGATGAACCTACCTTAGGCTTAGATCCAGCGTCGGCTATAGAGTTTAGGGCGATAGTGACTAACTTAGCGGCTAGTGGTAAAACCATTATTCTGACCACTCACTATATGGCAGAAGCCCAACAGCTTTGTGATCAGATTTCGCTGATTGATCAAGGCCGGATTATCGCCGCGGGTGATACCCAATCATTTATTGAGCTAGCGGGTAAACACAACATCATTGAGTTCAGTTATAAAGCCCAGGAGTCGTCAAAAATTGCTTTGTTGATCGCCAGTCGAGAGCCGTTGTTTCATAAAGAGCAAAAGATAGCTTTCTCGGTAGAAGACTCAAATAAGGCGAAAGCTTTAACCGGACAAATTCTGCAACAGTTCGATCCTATTGAGCTCAAGCTGCGCAAGCCAACCTTAGAAGAAGCCTACTTAGCATTGACTGGGAACTAAGATGATTTATCTGAAAATAATGCAGGCGCATCTGCGGTTCACCCTGCGCCGATCAATGATGATATTTATATTATTTATCCAGCCAGTGTTATTTGTCGGGCTGAGTTATTATATTTATAAAGACTCTAGCTTAACCGACATTGGCAGCAAGATCTTTATCGCGGGAGCGTTAACTAACTTCTGGGCTTGTATCGTCTTTTCGTCCATTAGTGATGTTGAACGGGAGCGTTGGATGGGCACCCTTGAGCTAATATTTGCCTCACCGCTAGGTTTTAAACATACCCAAATAGCCAAAACAATTGCCTGCCTGCTACTAGGTTTAATACCGGCAGTCATCGCCTATCTATTAATTTTGTTAATAGGATTGGAGTTGAGCTTTGCCGCTGGTTTAAAGTCATTAATAGCTGCGGTGGTACTGATCGCATTCATGTTTTCTCTCTCTCTGTGCCTCTCCTGTTTCTTCGCGATATCACGTAACTCTCGTGTGGTGATGAACGCCTTTGAGTACCCATTTTTTGTTTTGTCTGGCTTTGTATTTCCAATTTCCATGCTGCCCCAAGGGCTCTATTTTCTCGCCGTTGCTAATCCATTAACTTATCCAGTGGCCTTATTTCGCCAAGCTGTGATCGGCGAGAAGTTTTACTTATCCTGGGATTTACTACTGCTGGTATCGATAACACTGACCAGTTTTTTCTTCATATTGGCTCTTTGGCTGTTCAAAAAAATTGAAAACTATGTCCGTATTTCCTGTTCTTTTTCACTGGTGTAAACAATGATAAGATTTTTTCGTATGGGCTATTACTCTTGGCTAGAATTACAGGGGCATATCCGCTTAGATCTGCTGTTAATCTCCAAACTAATCAACCCCCTTTTCACCCTGCTATTCTTCGTCTACTTTGTACAATACGCTTACCCAGATGCAGCAATAGAATTCTTAATTCTTGGCAATGCTCTGTTAATGAGTGCGTCGGTGATTACATTTAACATCGCCAGTATCTTTTCTCACGAGCGACAGGCAGGCACGCTTTCGCTGATTATAGCCTCACCAGTATCTAGGCTATTGTTGTTTTCCAGTAAAAGCATTGGTTTTTTGCTCGACGCACTCTTGGTGCCTATCATTAGTATTGGCTGTAGTTTGCTGTTCTTCGAATCATTGCATTTTCTCGCTATCCTAATGAGTGCAACGCTAATCTTTAGTGGCATCATTGCCGCATTTTGTCTGGGTGTATTACTGTCGGTTAGTATCCTCCTGATCAGTGAAAATATGATAGTCACCAATACCAGTTGGGTGATACTAGTGGCTTTTTCCGGAGTGCATATACCGCCAAATTCTATGCCGGAGCTGATGGAAATACTCAGGCATTTTTTGCCCATGGCTCACGCCATAGATGGTCTGCGTTCAATCTACTCAATTAGTAGCATCAGCTGGACTGAAGCGTTATTGCTAATGGGTCACGAGTTATTGCTGGCAGTGATCTTTGTCGTCAGTGGTTATTATCTACTGGCCATACTTGAGCGCCGCGCTAAAGTAACCGCAAAACTTGATCTAGAGTAATTAGCGGCAACGATAATAGTGGCAAACTATAAGCTAGGTAATATTAAACGAAACGCGGATTAGTTATAATTAGAACAATTAATCTATGATTGTCCTTTATTATTCTTATGAAATAGAAGTCACTGTACCCAAAGTGAGGGGCATACTAACTTCGCTATCTCGCCGGCTTTTGCCTTGTATTACCTTCGCTCGCAACGTTATGTAGAGGTCTCATTGGAGTAATAAGGAGATAATCGGCCATTATGTTTTATAATATTTATGGGGCTCGCCGCATGCAGGGTTTTGTGAGGGCTGAGGGTTAGAGCCCCTCGGCTACCTGATTATATTAGAGCCAACCTACAGCCTTCTTATAGTACTCAGCTTGCTCTTTAGGCATGTTTTTTATTAATACTTCCTGAATCAGTGACTTCACTGCAGCACATAGCGCAAACTCTTGATTCTACAGCAGTTAGAAAAACACCCACTGAACCTATAGGTGCAGTTAAGATTTTTCAATTCCACTGTAAAAGCAACATCTTACACTCTGTATTCACTTTGAAGTCACGGAATCAGGTACTTTTAAAGTAAATGCCCCCTGTTTAACCCCTTTATGATCATATGACCAATCAGTTACAATATCTGAATAGAAAGTTACCTTCTGGCCATTAGTAACCGCTTTGACAGTTCTGGGTTCGTTGCTGATATATCCTTGAAACTGTTTTTCTTTGATTGTTATATCCGTCACCCAAAAATGCTCAACTCCATAATCATCTGAAACCATCACTTTAAGAGCGAAATTTGAATCACCTTCCTGAGGATTATTAAATCTTTTGATAAAGGTAGATAAGCTATTGTTTGCAGCAAGCATTGCATTGTTCATTTCAGCATCAGTTTCATGAACATTAATGATTTCATTTTCATCTCGAGCACTCACATTAGTTGATATAAAGCTCAACATCAGCAAGGTAATTAAAAATCCGAATTTCATCCGATCTCCTTTAATAACTTAATGAGATTTTGTGTCCGATATCTCGGGGAAGTTCAAGGTCAGATTGCTGGCGCTTGTTAAAAGCTTCTATCAACTTCTTTAACCATGCCATAAACGCAAAATGTGAATTTCGACATTAGCTAATAAGTACCGAACGGTATATGAGCCAATGAATAAATCTCTAATTATTAATGGATCAGGTGCAAGGTTAACCTTTATTCCCATTTTTGGAAAAGTCTTGAGCTTGTTGATACCTTCCAATAGTTCACCAGCCACTCTTTGGGCTACATGAGGATTTTTCTCTGATATAAACTCACGTAGCCTATTCAAGTCATCGATTGCTTCAGGTGAATAAAGGATATTCATGTTTTAGGAGGTGCCTTTTCATCATTGGAGCCCCAGCTCTGAAGCCAGCTTTCAACTTCGCCAGCATCAACGGACTTGCCTGATTTGACTGAACGCAGCGCTTCAAGAGTGTCCTGCCAGCGTGAATCCTCCATGGCTTGTCTTGCAATAAATTCTTTAACAGCCTGATTGATAAGAAAGTTTTTGCTTCTGTCAAGTTTGATAGAGAGGTTTGCCAAAGGCGCTTCGACCTCGTTACTAAGACGAATACTTGTGACGCTCATAATGAACTCCTATATGTAGTCATATGTATTACATTGTACTACACAGAGACGGGGATGGCGAATGGCTTATAACGCTGGTAGCACGCGATTGGCGAAGCAGTGGAACAATTTGCCGTGGCTATTTTGTGTACGCCCAGCATGGGCATGAACTAATGAGGTGAAAGTCCTCTGTAGGAAAATTACCGTTTATTTAACGTACTGTTATTAAACGTTAACTACTAGCAAATGGCCAGGGCTTAACCGTGAGGTTTGGTCCTGAGGAAACCAGTAGCCTCTTTGCTCAATTTAGACGAGCTGATGAACAACAACATAATATTAGGCATAGGTTGGAGTGATGTTAGCAGGGGCGTCAGTGGCGAAAGCCACGAACCAAGGTAAGAAGCTTGATGAGATTGGGCGTCAGAGTGCAATCAGCAGTCGCCTGTGGCATCACTAGTAAAGGCCCATGGCGTAGCTCTAAAACACCAGGTATTAATCAGGCATTGTCGAATGCTTATTTAAAACGCCAAGGTTTATATGAGTTGCGAGATGGATGGGTTAAGCTTTACTATTCTAAGTGAAGCGCCCTTGGCTTTGGCTTCCCGCGTCGCTCTACTTTCAGCATCCATGTTTACGTGTGCGGACCCGCATGCAGGGTGTTGTGGGGGCTGAGGGTTAGAGCCTCTCAGCTACCCGATTATATTAGTGTTAATTATCAAATAGTTGCCCTACAGTTTTCATAGGTAAAAACATGCGAATACGCCCGTTATGCTCACATAACGTCTCAAAACCATACTTTGCATAAAAGCTTTGTGCAGTATCAGTTAAGCAGTCAACAACTACAGCGTAAGCTCTCATGTGATGATTGACTTCCCATAAATATTCTAGGGCTTTAATAAGGCTAACTTTTCCCAACCCACTTCCATGAAACTCTTTATGGACAGCCAACTGAGCTAATAAGAAAACCGGGATAGGATATCGAGGTAATTTCTTAGCCATATTTTTAGGTAACGTTTCTCTGCATATTGAACTCGGAGCAACACTGTAAAAAGAGCAAATAGGATATTTTTGGTTCAACAATGGCTTTTGAGTGGGTAAAACCATTGTCCGACTTATGCCTGCTTGCATATGTTTTGATGCTTGAGTTTTAATAAAAACGTTCAATTCAAGCTCACCACAATCAAAAGAATTACGGTCGTGAATTGATTTATTCAATTCTTCAAATTCGGTGGCCCAACTCATTTAAAGCCACTCTCTTTGGTAAACTCAGCGGCTTGCATCAGTGCATTATTTGGTGTTTTAGCCTTCTCGCAAGCTAAAAGAAACTCATCAAAAACACTGTCTTTCACAGATATGCTTTCGTACTCAGCAATTACATGTGAAGCATCCTCATCCATTAAACGAACAACATACTCCGTAAGGCTTTTTAACCCCAATAAAGCTGATGCCTTCTCAGCTTTAGCTTTGATATCTTCATCAAGCCGAATATCTAAACGTGCAGTAGCCATGTAAATCTCCATTGTACGGATAGGTTCCGTATTGTAATGTTAGTATAAGCTTTAAACAAATGATAAGCAATTCGTACGGAGAGTTGACGGGTGTGGATAGAATATAACGGCCACCTAACCTGCGGCGTGCCGAGTCAGTTTTTTGCTTCTCTTTGCTAAAAATGTAACAGATTTAGCCGTCGGGTTAGGTGTTTGTGTACGCCCAGCATGGGCATGAACTACAGAGGTGAAAGTCCTCTGTAGGAAAATCACCGTTTATTTAACATACATACTGTTATTAAGCGTTAACTACTAGCGAATGGCAAGGGCTTAACCGTGAGGTTTGGTGCTTAGGAAACCAGTAGCCTCTTTGCTCAATTAAGGCGAGCTGATGAACAACAACATCATATTAGGCGTAGGCTGGAGGCGAGTTGTCACAAGACGACGAAGCCATGTGATACTTTTGGTTAGAGAGCACGGCCACCGTAAAGATGGGGTTGCTTACAGGGATGTAAGTAAGGGGCGTGAGCAGGGGGCGGAAGCTTTGCGCAGGGAAAGTTCATGTTCGCTCTTCAAAGGGCAAATCGAAAAATATGCTTAACAAGTGATCCTTTACTTAAAACAGAGTCTAGCAGTGAGGATCTGCTCTTTAAATTCCTTCGCTTCTATTAGTTCATCAACAGAGTAAAGCGAACTTGATGGATACAGACATATGGCACTTACTTTTACAGGGAGGTGCGTCAGTGGCGAAAGCCACGACAAGGTAAGAAGCTTGATGAGATTGGGCGTCAGAGTACAGTCAGCAGTCGCCTGTGGCATCACTAGCAAAGGCCCATGGCGTAGCTCTAAAACACCAGGTATTAATCAGGCATTGTCGAATGCTTATTTAAAACGCCAAGGTTTATATGAGTTGCGAGATGGATGGGTTAAGCTCACTATTCTAAGTGAAACACCCTCGGCTTTGGCTTCCTGCGTCGCTCTACCTTCAGCATCCATGCTTACGTGTGCGGACCCGCAGGCAGGGTGTTGTGGGGGCTGAGGGTTAGATGCCCTCGGCTACCGGATTAGGGCTGCGATTACGCATGCCAGTTGATATCTATTTTTTTGTGTGTTGCTACGCAGTCACGCAAATACAGATTAATAAGGCTTTGATATGGAACACCTGATTCCTCAGCCATGCCTTTAAAGTAAGAAATAACATCTTCACCTAAACGCATTGTGACAGGTTTTTTAAGTTTGCTAGCGTAAGGGTTTTTACGCGATTTCATTGTTGATAAATCATACTCGTCTTTCATAATTAATGCCCTCGCTGATAGTGTTTTCGTTCATTTTTTGTTGCTTTTCTGGCTGAAATAACTCTTATAGTATTTCCTTCGTCACGCTCACAATGACAAATAAGGAGTAAGTTTGTCTCATTGCTTATTCCAAGCATCAAAAATCGATCTTCTGTGTCAGAGTTTTTAAGATCAAAAAATTGCACGGCAAATTCATCAAAGAAAACTGATTGAGCTTCTTTGAAGGATACGCCGTGTTTCTTGACATTTGATGCAGCTTTAACTGCATCCCATTCGAAGTTAATCATATGTACATTGTATGTACAAAGTGCGGAATTGTCAAAGTAGCCCTAACGAGGCTGTAGAAAAACCCTAACCAAGTTTCTACCGCCCATTTTGGTTAATTTCAAGCTCAAAAACAGGCCCGTTTTATGCGTTCTTGATACATTGAACCCCTAAATAATATATTCAAGGCACTCTCCGCACGATAGAAAAATAAATTTTAGGTTTTTCTACAGCCTCAACGCCTTAAACGCGTCCCGGCCGAAGGCCCTTGCTGATTTAACTTGTGTACGCCCAGCATGGGCATGAACTAATGAGGTGAAAGTCCTCCGTAGGAAAATCACCGTTCATTTAACGTACTGTCATTAAACGTGAACTACTAGCAAATGGCAAGGGCTTAACTGTGAGGTTTGGTGCTTAGGAAACCAGTAGCCTCTTTGCTCAATTAAGGCGAGCTGATGAACAACAACATCATATTAGGCGTAGGCTGGAGGCGAGTTGTCACAAGACGATGAAGCCATGTGATACTTTTGGTTAGAGAGCACGGCCACCGTAAAGATGGGGTTGCTTACAGGGATGTAAGTAAGGGGCGTGAGCAGGACGCGGAAGCTTTGCGCAGGGAAAGTTCATGTTCGCTCTTGATAAATATATGTCCTCTAATATTTTCTTTTATTTAACGAAATTAAAAATTCATTACTAGTTTTAGGGATGCGTAGAGGGAGGTTTTTACTATTAGTAGGGATTCTAATAATAGTCGATTTGTATTCTAATAATAACCACTAAGTAAATGGTTTTTTGGAAAAGGTTTAAATCTAAAAAACTTCAATTACTGCCTATATTTTAAGCAACGCACTTTGAATACAAGGAACAAATGATGAATAAATTAATAGTATTAGCCACAACCGCGATAGTCGTCTCTCTTTCGATGTCTGCTTATTCTGCAGGAGATCCACCAGTAAAAGGAAAAGGAAAAATGGCGAATGAATGGAGCGTGGTATCGTCTGAAAATTCGGCAGGTGCGCAGGAATCTGTAATTAAATGCCAAGTACCTCCCTGCGGCGGGACCTTTAGTTTTCCAAAACCTTTTGGGAAACTAAAGGTGGGTAATGGTAATGGTGTTGAAGAAAATGATCCAAATTTCCGCTGGCCTTGGCAAAAGAAAACCGAGGAGAGATTGAAGTTTGTAGGGAGTTAGTGATAATATTTTTAATATCAGGATAATCAGATAGTAGATTTGCTCTCTGATTATTCTAGGATGTAATTGATTCAGTGTAACGGCTCGTTTAGTTATTTAAACATGCGGTGTTACACACCATAAAATTTACACTTAGCAGTGTTAGCTGATTTTTATCAAATTTCTATACTTATTAGTTAGGAAATAATTTTTCGCTGAAATTTATCCCTTTAATCCATTTGATGCATAATTTTTTAGCGTGTTTTCGTAACGCTTCACAGCGTCCCATCGCACGGCTAAAATGATGTACACCTTTTGGCTGCATCGTTTTAAGCCACTGCTCATCATCTATCCCTAAACGTATCAATATCGGCGGGAGAGTGCTAACTATGGTCCCCCGTTTACCTTCCCTGATCGCTCGGCCACTCCAATCAACTAGTTCTAAATACTCTCGATAGTGATAAGGTATTTGATCAGTGAATTGCTGACCTTGTGCCACAAACTCTTTAAGCAATAAACTAGACTGGGATTTTCCTGCGCCTTTAGCATTCATGCTCTCTGCTATTGGTTGATCATCTTCAATTCTTTGTTTTATAGAAGTATAATCAGAATCTTCCGGGGTCTCTGCCATCTGGGCGCGGATCGGGTTTAACTCAACATAAGCCATACAAGTGAGCAGTGCTTGCTCGTCTAACAATGCTTGGCTCTTGAACCTTCCTTCCCAAAAATGGCCTGTACAGTTGTCTTCTAGGTTTGCTCTGCGAGCTATCGACTCATTTAAGCTCTTCATAAACCAGCTAATATCTTCTAGTCGCTGCCGCCATATTGCAACTATTTCAGCAATGAAATCATACTGCGCTTTAGACATTTTTTCGCCATTAACGAAGCGCTGAATTATATCTGGACCGACATAGATAGTTCGCCAACGCTCTATCACTTCTAAATCTGTCAGATTATCTACTTGGCTTTTATCAATATATAGAACGAGGTGATAATGATTCGACATAATGGCATACGCGCAAACATCGATACAAAAAACGGTATCAATTTCAGCCAGTCGATCTAGCACCCACTGGCGTCGATGCTCAAAATCTTGTTGAGAGGCTTGATCAAAACCACAGAGAAAAGCTCTTCTTACCACTCTAGAGATACAGTGGTAATAAGGTGTGTCTTGGCAGCAGATCTGCTGCGCTCGTGCACGAGTCATAGAACCTCCCGTTCAGAGAAATCATTCCCTAAATTGAATTATCAATGAATTAAACCCTACTCTCTTTGTCGTTAATATTCAATTAATCTATGCCTGTCCTTTTATATTTTCTGATGATAGAGCAAGAGGTTACCTCTCGAAATGACAAACGGCTACAGCGACTACTGAAGGCAGCTCGCTTCAAGGTCACGGCACGGCCAGAGAATATCGATTACAGTCACCCGCGTGGCTTAAAGCAGAGCACAATAGCAGGATTACAAAGTAACCGTTGGATAGAGAGATCTCAAAACATCATCTTCACAGGGCCCACGGGCTGTGGGAAAACCTACCTGGCCTGTGCGCTCGGTCATCACGCTTGCCATCAGGGATATCGAGTACGTTATTATCGCGCCACAAGATTATTCGAAGCGCTGACAATATCTCACGGTGACGGGAGTTACCTCAAGCTTTTAGCACAGATCGCAAAAGTGGATATATTGATCATTGACGACTGGGGATTAGAACCTCTGAGTCAGAGTCAAAAAAACGATTTATTAGAAATTATGGAGGATAGGCACAGCAGTAAATCCACTATTTTTACCAGCCAATTACCCCTTGAAAAATGGCATGATTTTATAGCGGATCCAACACTGGCAGATGCAATATTAGACAGACTTTTACACAACGCGCACAAACTGCCATTAAAAGGAGAATCGATGAGAAAAGTGCTCACAAACTTGACTGAAAATGATCACTTAGCGTAAAAAGGTAGTTCGAGATGCATAGGAAGAAAAAGTGATCACGATCAATCGCAGAGAGTGATCATTTTGAGTGGAATACGCACCTTGCCCATAACATCCTCACTTTCATCAGCGCACAACTCTCCAGCTTCCTTTCCCCACTCTTTTTGAATGACAGAGATTAACTTACCTGCTGATTGTTCAATTGTACTCATTATTCACTCATGACTTATAACGCCAAAATAACAGGCTAAAAATAGTGGGCTAAAATGGAGCGAGCGAACAGCCCGCTGTTTTTAGTCCTTGTTGATTTTCTTGTGTACGCCCAGCATGGGCATGAACTAATGAGGTGAAAGTCCTCTGTAGGAAAATCACCGTTTATTTAACGTACTGTTATTAAACGTTAACTACTAGCAAATGGCAAGGGCTTAACCGTGAGGTTTGGTCTGGAGGAAGCCAGTAGCAAAACTGCGAGCTGATGAACAAAAACATCATATGAGGCGTAGGCTGGAGGCGAGTTGGCACAAGACGACGAAGCCACGTGATTTAACGGCCACCGTAAATGATGCAGTTGCGCAGGGAAAGTTCATGCACTTATCTGGGGAGATCTGCTTAACAAGCGATCGGTAAATTAGCAGTAAGGCCCTGCTCTATAAATGCCTCGGTTTCTCTGAACTCATCAACAGAGAAAAGCGAATAGATGAATACCGACAGCGCCCTATTAGGTAACTAATGCGGTGATTAAGCAGAAGTCAGCAGAGGGCATAGTAGCCAAACGACCATCGTAATGGGTGGTACAAGGTGAAGGCCCGAACATTTAGAACAAAGGAGGAGCCATGACACACTTGAGCAAACGAATGCAGTCCAGCAATGACGACACTCAGCGTAGTGATATGAAGCCAGCCTTTAGTGAAAATCTATTCGCGCGCGTGCTGCAAAGGGATAACCTTTCAACAGCATTGAAGCGTGTTCGAGCCAACAAAGGGGCGGCAGGTGTCGACGGTATGACTATCGAAGACTTCCCTGCATGGGCAAAATCAGGTCACTGGGAACGGGTGACGAACGAACGGGCAACAGCGTGTTATGTGCCATCACCAGTTAGACGTGTTGAGATTGATAAGCCGGATGGCGGTAAACGCCAGCTGGGGATTCCAACCGTTACAGATCGAGTGATCCAGCAGGCCATCGCCCAAGTCCTTACGCCCATTTTCGACCCTAGCTTCTCGGAGAACAGTTTCGGGTTTAGGCCTTATAGAAATGGGCAACAAGCGGTAAAACAGGTACGCGATATCATCAAGGAAGGACGCCGCTTTGCGGTAGATGTTGATCTTTCGAAGTTCTTTGATCGGGTGAATCATGATTTACTTTTAACGTTACTGGGTCGTAAGATCCGTGACAAACGATTGATAAATCTGATTAGCCGATACCTCCGAGCTGGTTTTGTCGACAACCAGTTCGTAGGAGAGAGCCGAGAAGGTGTTCCACAAGGTGGCCCATTATCACCTTTATTAGCGAACATCATGCTCGATCCTCTGGATAAAGAATTAGAAAAGCGCGGCCACAAGTTTGCTCGTTATGCTGACGACTTTACCATCTTGGTGAAAAGTCAGCGAGCGGGAGAACGAGTACTGCGTAGCATTAGTCAGTACCTACAAAAGCGTTTGAAATTGATGGTTAACTCAACGAAAAGTGCTGTTATGAAAACCAGTCAAAACCGGTTCTTGGGCTTTACTTTCAAGTCTGGGCGTATTCAGCCTAGCGCGAAATCTCTACTTAAATTCAAGCAGAAAATTCGTCGCTTAACGAATCGAAACTGGGGCGTCTCCATGAAGTATCAGCTTTTCAAAACCAGCCAATTTATACGTGGTTGGATTAACTACTTTGGTATTGCCAATTGCTATCAGCTTTGCGTCGATCTAGATCATTGGATTAGACGTAGGGTGCGTATGGCCTATTGGCGACAGTGGCGAAAACCACGAACCAAGGTAAGAAACTTGATGAGATTGGGCGTCAGAGTACAGTCAGCAGTCGCCTGTGGCATCACTAGCAAAGGCCCATGGCGTAGCTCTAAAACACCAGGTATTAATCAGGCATTGTCGAATGCTTATTTAAAACGCCAAGGTTTATATGAGTTGCGTGATGGATGGATTAAGCTTCACTATTCTAAGTGAACCGCCGCATGCAGGGTGGTTGTGGGGGCTGAGGGTTAGAGACCCTCGGCTACCCGATTAGCCATTTACAGGCTACCAACCAGCGTTTTAAATGAATCTCTATTTTTCTTTCGAGATGCAAGCTCGCTTATCAAGTATTTGACACAAGCTTGTACTGCAGCTGCTTTCTCAAGACAGGATTCATCGCTACTATTATGAACACCCTCACTAAGAACTTGGTAAAGGCGACCTAAAGGATTTAAACCAGAGGGAATTAAATAATCTGGTAGAGCTGAGTTAGCAATTTTAATTTTGTCACTCATTGGTGATTCTTTTTTTAACTCTGCCAACTTAGCTAATGATGGGCTACTGCTATCTGTAGACTCTATATCCTCTTTGATCATATCAAGCAGGTCACCAATATTACTCTCTATTATTCTTCTCATATATGCGAATGCAGCTATACCATACCCATTAGCCAAGCAAACCCCAGCCTTTTCATAACAATCAGAGTCATGAGAAAAGAATTTTTTAAGTACTGGATCTCTATCTAATGACTTTCTTGGCAATTCGCCATACTTCTGAATTTTGATCGTTTCATCTGAGACTACTTGGTCTATCAAATACTCGTGCCTATCTTTTCGACAGGATGCACACTTAAACTCAAAAAAAGACTGGCCTGTTGAGAGGGCTCTAATGTTCATTCCTGAGCCAGCACCTGAAGCACGCAGGTCTTGAAAAGGTCTGTGCTGCTTGCAAGTGTTGCAATATGCATCAATTTCTTTGATCCATAAGCTGCTTCTATTTGCATTGGGTCTTTTAAACTCACGCCATGAATATAGAGGTGCATTTTCTAAAAATTCTTTTATGTGGGAGTCAGTGAGCTTTTCCATTGCTTATATTCCAGGTATGCCTACATTATTTATGGCTAACAGCGTATTAGGCGGAATCGTTCCGTGTTTAAACACGGAACGATTCCGCCTTTCATGTTTTTTAAAATTTTGATTAATTCGATAGTAACATTATCTTTCAACAACTCACGGCATTATTTCACTTTTTTAAAATGTGGAAAGGCGGAATCGTTCCGCCTAATAGGCGCAAAGGCGGAAGCTAGGCATTTTACCTTTTGCTGTGTATATGATCAGTATGTTGTAAAATACAAAATCATCCTAAATTCAACATCACTAAAAAGACACTTTTTGAATTCTCAGTATTTTGATTCGATGTCTTTCGTCAAAAATGTATGCCGAAACACTGCGTCTTATCGTCTTTGAGAATATAAGAAAATTAAAACAATTAACACCCCTTGTCTAGAGTCTCAATTTGCAACACATTGACAGCAGAACTGTACTGGCATTAAGTTTTTCTAAAATGACTAAAATGCAATCAAGGAAAATAATTGTAGGGATTTGACCTTAGATATAAAAAAGAAATCAGTTAATGATTTGAGTTTGACTTTAAATCTTTTGAATGTGGTCCGACTCAAAGAAGAAACAACAGCAAGCTTAGCACCACACTACGAAGCCGCTAAGCCCCTTTATTGTCGCCGCTGCTATTGACTGAATTGACGAAGCGGAGCGACAGGACGTCGCGCAGAGTGAGTGAGACAGGGATGTCTCTACGAACGGCCAGCAATTCAGGCGATAGTGGTGGAGTCTGTCGACAATTATGGGTGAGCTTTTGCTTTGCTTACTTTCATTTTGCTCATCAAAAGAAAGTCAGTCGCCGCAGGCGAAATTCTTGTAATAATTTGATCTTAAAGCATAAAAAAGAAATCAGTTAATGATTTGAATTTGAATTTGAATCCTTTGAATGCGGTCCGACTCAAAGAAGAAACAACAGCACGCTTGTCACGACACTACGAAGCCGCTAAGCCCCTTTATTGACGCCGCCGCTATTGACTGAATTGACGAAGCGGAGCGACAGGACGTCGCGCAGAGTGAGTGAGACAGGGATGTCTCTACGAACGGCCGGCAATTCAGGCGATAGTGGTGGAGTCTGTCGACAATTATGGGTGAGCTTTTGCTTTGCTTACTTTCATTTTGCTCATCAAAAGAAAGTCAGTCGCCGCAGGCGAAATTCTTGTAATAATTTGATCTTAAAGCATAAAAAAGAAATCAGTTAATGATTTGAATTTGAATTTGAATCCTTTGAATGCGGTCTGACTCAAAGAAGAAACAACAGCACGCTTGTCACGACACTACGAAGCCGCTAAGCCCCTTTATTGTCGCCGCCGCTATTGACTGAATTGACGAAGCGGAGCGACAGGACGTCGCGCAGAGTGAGTGAGACAGGGATGTCTCTACGAACGGCCGGCAATTCAGGCGATAGTGGTGGAGTCTGTCGACAATTATGGGTGAGCTTTTGCTTTGCTTACTTTCATTTTGCTCATCAAAAGAAAGTCAGTCGCCGCAGGCGAAATTCTTGTAAGAACTTGATCTTAAAACATAAAACATAAAAAATAAATTATTTAAATTTTTGACTTTGACTTAAGTTTTTAAAAGATTATGGCAAACAGCTAGGAATAAGAAAAATGAGATTAAACAAGAGAGGGGAGAATAAGTGGTGGGCCCAGAAGGACTCGAAAAGATGTCGTAACTTGCTTGTTTTGTTGAATAAAGTATTCATCGACGGTGGTTATACCCACCGCCGTACCCACCAAAATCAAAATGTGTAGTGATTTTCTGGCGGATATTCTTGTAACTGTTTAACTATATCGCACCATGCGTATATATCAGAGTAAAGCCAAACAACTCTACTTTTATTTATAGTTAAACGTTTGGGAAATCGCCTTTTCTGCTCCATTCTGTAAATAGACGACTTACCTAATGCGGTCATATTCGAAACTTCTTTGATAGTTAAGTAAAATGGTTTTACTGTCACTTTATATAGTCCTTCTCAAATCTCAGCTAGTTTAGGTTTGTTAAGTCATTTTCATTAATAAAAGAGCGGTCACTGTTGCGAGGTGGGTCTGGTAAACTATTAAGCAAATCAATCGGAAGATTTAGCCCCCATATTAATTTTCTTACTCGTTCAACGTATTTTAGGTCACGCTCGGGGTCTTCAACAATAAGCATAATCCCTGCTCGTTTGCCAGTCATCAACCCATAATGTAGTGACTGCCCAATGGACTCTGCCCACTTATCAGCAAAGTCAAACTCGATAGCGTGGGTGCCCGTTAAACAATCAACACGAGTTTTATCTGGTAGTCTGTATTCAACAACCCCTCTGCCTTTGCACCAGGCTTCTTGATACACACGTTCGTGTTGAATACGTTTTGCGTTTGAGAAAGTGGATACAGCTAATAACGCGATCATTACTGTAAATTTTTTCATGATTTTCAAACCTCAATTAGTTCAGTGTGGGCTGTTAATAGTCCCAGTTATTTACTATTTCACGCGCCAGAATAACGACAACAAAAACGGCTGATATAAATGGAAGAATAATCATCGGCGTCTCACCAATAGATTTCTGTTGAGTGATGCAATACCACAAACCATTTGTTGCTATCATTATTAATATTGAGAAAAAATACGCCTTGCCTGTCATAATTCAAATCTCTTTTAGTTCATGTATAAATAATGGTTATTTGGTATTCCTGTTTTAGGATTTCTAACGCGCTATCACATAGCTTGTTTTTCCCAAACTCTGCACCACTTAACTCAAAAGTTCTAACACCTAAATTGTTAGCCATGTCATAAAGCGTCTCGTCACGTTGCATTCTTGCTCTGCGTAAAGCTTTGCCTACTTTTGTAACTTGCATTTATCTAGTCTCAATTAGTTCAGTTATGTGTTTAGCAGATTAACTACTTCGGTATAGAGTTCGTATTCGTAAGGATTCCCGCTGTAATTACCACCTATGCCGCATCTCACCAGATCTAACTTTTTGGCTAACATCGATTCAAGTTCTTTGATTCTGTCTTCCTGCCTAATGCTCTTCATATAAAGCGCACCTGCTTGAGCCGGTGACATCTTCATTTTTACAACTACATTGCTCATAGCATTTCCTTGTTCAGATATGTTATTAATCCACCGGGCGCGCTGAGTTGTTAATATCAGACTCGGAACCAACGCTGAACTTTTCGCCGCCAACCGTAATTTCTACCGACTTATTTATTAAATAATATTCATTTTCTACGTTAGATTTTTCAGCGTATTTTATAGCCGCGCTGTATGCGTCAATTTCAAATATTACGCCCCACTCCTCGCCATCTTCGTTAAAAATAGTAAATGGCTGACAAGGGCACTTTTTTTCATTTTGATTAAAAGCACGGTTGTAATAATTTGAACACCTTTCGCAATACTTCATATTCCCACCTCGTTCAGTTTTGTGTTATTACAGTGGCACACGAATAGCAATGCGGATGTTATTGTAAATTTCACCTGCGCGGATTCGCTCCGGCCCAACCTCGCATTCGCAAAAATATTCATAAGCTGCTTTCTCAGCTTCTTGATGCTTTGTTAGCATTTCGGTTTTTAGCTCTTCAATAGATTTAGTGCTCATTCTAAAATTCCCGTTGTTCAGTTATGCGTTTTAGAGCGGATCAGCAAACGTTGCTGTTCATTAAATGCCGCGCCGCCAGAAATACGAGTTCCATTCCAATATTGGATGTACGCAAAGTCTGTATCACCGTGGCCGCAGCATGCGTTCATAACTACCGCAGGATCTAACTCACCTAAACATCCATCATGACCCTCTATAGTCGGTGGCTTTTTGCATTTCCCGCAGATCCCAAACTGACCACTTCCGCTATCTTTGCTTGTGTAATACTTAGTCATGTTGCCCCTAGTTCAGTTTTGAGTTTTTGCTACTTAGGGTAGTAGTAATGCGGCACATCAATGTGGTAAAAACCAAATCGGCTTGCTATTGATTTCGTGAAGCTTTCAAAGTTTTCATCACTTTCAAAGTCTTCATCAATAGGGTAATCTGATTTACGACGCATATGAATTATTCGCGAGGATCCGCTATCTTCAGTCCTGCAAAAAATGTAGCTATCGCCGCTGATCTTATTTTTAGACAAGTAGTTAGAAATTTCACGTTCAGCAAGCACAATAAACTCGGAATCAATTTCTTTAACTCGCTCAGAGAGTGGATGTATTTTTTTGTGCAACTCTGATCTTTCTTCTAATAAATATTCAATATTCATATTTCCACCTCGTTCAGTTTTGTAATTAGGGCGTCTCGCCAGTGTATTGGTAGAGCAGTTCATACAGAGTTGTATTCACGCAACTATCACTCCACACCGTGTCAGTTATTGCGCCGCTATTTTTCAGAAGTCGCTGAACTTCAGTCATAACGACCTTCATCTTTTTTGACTGCGCATCTGATTTTTGCTGCCCTGCCAAATACCCAGCTTTAAACGCACCCAGAGCATTACTTGTTACAGGGTCTAAATATATTAAAAACATAGGATGCTGAGATCGTTCTAAATCTTTATTCTGAGCGAACATTTCAAACGCTCTATGCTCGTGATCACCTTCGATCATAAATTCTCTCCGTTCAGTTTTGTGACTTTAAGAGCACCGTTAGATTTGTACTCTTTGCCAATACGCTCACCTTCTTTAACTAGCTCTTTACCAAGATCACGTAATTCGCGAGGTGATAAGGACTTGAAGCTGTCTATAGTTAAATCAATAAAACGCCATGCGTCTCGGGTTTCACCTTTATCTCTTTTGGATGTCATCAGCTCAACTACAACCCCTAAATCACCGATTTCTACCTCTATTTCTTCTGTTACAAATGCCATTTTTAAAATTCTCCGTTGTTCAGTTTTGAGTTATCGATAGATGCTCAGGGCTTGGCTCATCTATAAAATTGTAATTATCACAAGTAGCCGTTAAGTGAATTTGAATTTTTATTCCGGCTTTGTCAGTCATTTCTAAAATGCAAACGGATGACTCATCACAAAGCCCTTCCATATCTGAAATAACTTCATTTAGCGAAGCTTTGAATTTTTTTTCTTCAATTTCGAATTCCATAAAATTTTTACTCATTTAGTTTTTAATTATTGGCTGCCAGTTCTTGATCACAAAGCTTCATATCGTTGTGGTTTTTCTAAGTCTTGGATATAGCGGTGGATGGCGGTGATGTACTTTGCTTGGTGTTTGGCATCATCTAGGGCGTTGTGGGGAATGCCGGTGAAAGGGATGTCTTTCTTTGGGTCGATGCCGAGTTGGCGGCCGATGTGTACCATGGTTCTACAAGAGCGCTCGTTGTAGTATTTCCAATAAGGATCTAATTTTATTAGGTCATAGGTGGTTTTTAAGATTGAGCAGTCAAAGCTTGGATCGTTAGCCCAGATGTTGATTGTTGATACCGGACCGAAGGTTTTTAACCAATCATTAAAATCATGGAGTGCATCCGTTATTTGATATCTGGTGTTTTCACAGCGTTTTAGTAGAGACTGTGCATCACCTTCTTGTTTTTTCCACCACGCGACTGTATCTACATCAATTTTTAGGCCGATGTTTTCACTATCACGGATATTCAGTTCTTTATAGAAAGAATAGCTTTCTGTTTCCGGTGTTCCTGGATTAAATGCAACCGCGCCAATACTTAATATTACGCATCCGGGCTTTTTTCCTAGCGTTTCTAAATCTAGCATTATGTCCATTTTTCAAATCCTTGTTTGTGGTTGGCGTCTGCGCCATTTGTTAAAACTGTTAAATATTGTTTTGATGTTTTTGCTGGCCGTGGGGCAGTGGTCTATTTGCGATCGTGTGGTTAGGTGGCCGCAAGACTTTAATATCCAATCTTTGGCGTCTTGCTCGTTGTGGGTGCCAAGTGGGATAGGACAACCTGTTTTGGCGGTTACTCGAATGTCGAGATAGCGCCAAAATTCAGTGTTTTTGCAAAGCATTATGGCGGCTTTGCAAAGTCGCCCACCTTTAAGCTGCGACATGATTAACCTGTCGGGCTAGTGTTAGTTGCTGCTTTAACTGTGCAATTTCATTCTCTAGTTGTTGCGCTTTTTTGCGCCACTGAATCATTGCAGTATGGCTTTCGGCCAAGCGAATTTTTGTGAGAGTCGTTTCAGAACGCATGGGTGTGCTCCTGATTGTGAATGAAAGTTACTGTTTTATCGGCGCCTGGATGAGCGAGGTCGATACCTATTATGGTTGGTGCAATGCATGGCCCGTTGTGTGAATGGGTGCGCAGCGATGCTTGATCAAACCAGTTGTTGCACAGGCACTTGGTCATGCCTTCGATTTGTTCTAGGTAGGGCTCGGTGTCTTTGCAGTCGTGACAGATGAATACTTCAAAACCGTAGTAGGTAGTTTCGATTTTCCCGGGAGCAGTCTTGGTGCATAGTTCGCATTGATTGTTCATGTTAAAACCCGTCTTGTTAGTTCACTAATGACATATAAAACAAGCAGTGTGCTTGCAAATGTAAAGCAAATTAATGGAAATTTCGGGCGGTCTTTAACGCCTTTAAATCCGATGATTATTGGTGCTAATGCGGTTATCAGCATCATTGTGTTAATACTGAGCCACATACTCATGAGTCTGGTTCGAAGTTTTCTAATATCGCCTCCATCACTCTTGCTGCTTCGTTCATTGCAACTGGGGCATATAATGAATTGCATTTGCAGCCTGCCACTAGTGCTGTGATTAACGCGGAGTGTTTGCTTTTATCAATGGCTTTTACTCGGTCTAAAATGTTGTTGAATCGAGTGAAATCAGACATAAATATTCCTTATCGCTTGGGGTTTTTAAATTTCCAGCAGCGCAGTTGTTTGCTGTCGGATGATCCGTCTCTTTGTGCTACTTCTGAGCGGGTGTTGACGTTTGCGTCGATGTATTTGCAGTGTTTGCTGCCTTTTAAGTAGCGCTTGAGTTCGCGGATGTCGGGGCCGTGGATCTTGAAGGTGTTGCACCAGTGCTCGTATTCTTTTAGGTTGATGCTGATGAAATCACGATTGGGGGTGTGGTTGATGATGACGTCAGAATGGCTGGCGATGAATTCGAAATTTTCCCAGAAGTCTTGCACGATAGGGTGATCTGAGTTGATGGCGCCTTGACGGCTAGCGGCCATCTCTACTAAAAAGGCTTTGGCATTGTTGACGGCGGTGTCATCGAGTAACCCTAGAAAAGTCTTCCCTAAACAATCCACCAAACTCATCAATTGGGCGTGGTTTTCAGCGATACGGGCCATGCGCACTACGCCTTGATCCATGATGTGTTTGCTGTAAAACCAGTAGTTTGCTGATAGGTGCGCCAGGATCTCTTTTTCTGATTTCGTGGCAGATATTAAAAAGCCGCTAACTGCATCTACATCACATTGTTTGAGCCAATCCGCTGCTTTTCCTGTTTCCGTGGTTTGGGCATCGCGCAGTAAATGCAAATGTACAATACGCGAGAGAATTGCCTCGCCGCCATCTACTGCCGCGTTTTGGCTGATTAATACGGCACCTTTAAAGGGTGGCTCGTAAGTATCATTGCCGTTGTTCTTTACGCCTCGGCTGGCTATAGCGCGGCCGTTGAATGCGGTCTTTAACTCATCCCAATCAAATTGACGACCTTTGCCGTTATCGTTTTCGCGATCTGATTCAATCAGTGAAATAGGCATGTTCGATACTTGGCTAAATTTACGGTATCTCGCTGCGTTAGTGGCTTTGGCTGGGTCAAAACCTTCCTCTGCATCACGGCCTAAAGTTTTCCATAAGAACTCTATTAGAGTGGTTTTACCGGCAGCGGCTTCCCCGACAATTTCCATAAAGGGATAGCTCTTTTGCATACCGCGTATTTGCTCTGCAAATAAGCTACCGAGGAACCATGCCAGGGCAATGACACCATTGTTACCAAAGGCGATCGCTACATTTTTAGCAAAAACCTTTTGAAACTGGGTTAAATCAGGATTGATGCTCATGGTAATAGAGGTGCTTAAGGTCTTTAGTGCCAGGTTAGAAAATTGAAAATAGTCTTGATCGTTAACACCAGTGACCACTCCATTTCTGATGGCGATGTCATTGTAAATGTAGGCTTTGTGTTCTTTGCTGTAGCCAACAAAATCTATGGTTTCCACGGTTTTGAGTCCTTTCCATTGTGCTTGGTTAATGATGTCTAACTGGGTGGGTTTGCCTAGCCATAAGGCACCTTTGGCAATAGAGAGCAGGCGGTTTTTAAATTCCCCTGGGCTGGCCAATTGCTTGGCGCTAAAGGTGTCTTTAGTGATGTGGTTGTCTTCGGGTGATTCGATGCTGTAGTAGTACCAACTTTCACCGGTGACTTTGTTTTGTTGAAAGTACAAAGGGGTGGGCAGCGCTGAGCAAACCATGCGAACTGCACCGGCTGATTTTAATATCTCATGGCGTTTGCTAGCGCTTAGGCCGCTGGCTTCATCCAATGAGCTTTCGTGTGATCGCAATTCTTTGTCGTAGGCGTCTAAGTCTAAATTCCACCACCAGATTTGCGAATCGAAGGTAAACCAGAATTCACGACGGCTGCGGTGATCGTACATTAAGATGGCTTTTTCGCTGGCAGTGGCTGCTAGCAATAGATCGCCTTCGTGCAAGTACAGATCAATGTAATAGTCGGTGAGTTTGTTTAGCTGCAGTAAATCATTCCAATCATTATCGCTGTCTCTTTTCTTAGGGATTTGCGCTGCGCCACATTTCCAACCGTTTTTAACCGCCTTAGTAGAGTGTTTATGAATCGCATTTTGGCCGGCGCGGTCACTGTCTTGTGCCCAAATTAGAGTGGGGCGTTTTCCCTGTGCGCACTCTTTAGCCAGTGCTTCTAAAAAGTAAGATGGGTAGTTACCGCTTGAGATGTTAGAGACAGCAATAATACCGACATGGTGCAATGCGATCGCATCAAAGATGCCCTCGACAATCCATATCTGTGAAGCTTGAGCTAGATCTGCCAAGGTATGCACGTTAGGTACCCAAACCTGGCCTTTGTAGGGGCCAACAGTGCGGCTTTTTTGTTTGCCAAAGCGCTGCGGCTTATCTAATAAACGCTCGGTAAAGCATTTATCATTGATCTGAAAGCGAACGGTGGTGGTTCCTGCATTCACTTTTGAGTCAAAATAATACTCTTGGCTGTACCAACCGGTAATTTTAATCAGGTCGAAGCCACGGCCATCGCGCAAATAGCCATCGGCCACGGCGGTGGGGTGTTGCTGTTGTTCTTGTTCGGTTTTAGGGGTGTAGCGCTCTGTCCATGTTTCAAATAAGTGTGGCAAAATTTCTTTTACGTGGTGACTCTCGCCACACTTGTTGGCGCGTCCACATTGGATAATCCACGGATCAGTTTTGCTGGTGAAAGCTTCACGTTTACCACAGCTAGGGCATTCAATTTTATAGAGGTAATTACTATTTTCCACTGCGCTGTAGTTCATTGTAAGCGCAGTGGTTATGTCTTGAAGCAAATTAGCATTCATAGATAAGCCTTATTTATAATTATTGGATGCTTTGGCTAGGCTGTAGTAGCTCGTCAAAATCCATCTGATTGTCTGTCGCATCGCGGCTCGCATTTCTCAACATAGCCCAATCAGCCATGGGTAAATGGATGCTGGGGTTTGGGATTGCCGGCGGGCTAAGGCGGTGAGTTATTTCGTAAGTGGCTTTAAAAGTTGCACCACAACCGAGGTTTAAGCACTGCAGGTAACAAGCGCGTACCAGGGCTGATAATCCTGTGGAGTTTCTAACGCGTACCGCGTGGCCACAATCGGGGCACTGGTGTTTATAAACGCTACCTGACATGGTCTATTCCTCGAATTGTTCAGCGATGATGGCTATCTGTTTTGAGGCTTGGGCAAGTTCTAAAAAGCGTTTTTTCAAGCGCGCCTGTTCATCCTCATCAATAGAGCCATCACTTAGAGCGCTCTCTAATTCGGTGAGTACTTTTACCGCTGTATTCAGCAGCTCGGTACCGCTTCTTAAAACATCCATATCTGCAGGGGCAGAAGGCAGTGCCTCTGCATCCACCCAAATCACCCCAGCCTCAGTGCAGATTGCATCTAAAATGCGCGGATCGTGAGTGATGCGTAGAATGTGCATCGCTTCGGCTAGTGTTAGATGATGAGTGGTTTGCTTGCTATCTAGTTTTTTACGCAGCGTGTCTTGATTCTTTTCCATCTTGAAGGCAATTACTGGTAGGCCATCAGCTGAGTCATGCACGGCTAAATAGCAGGCCATGAGTGGGGTGTGGATGCCGCCGTGTGTTGGTTGGGTTTTCCTAGACATAGTATTTTCCTTGGCCAATTAGGCGTTGATTAGCCGTGGCGTGCGATTGGTTCAGGAGTTATATTGTGTTCAGGGTTATTACGGGCAAGCATGGCTTCTTCAATCAGAATATTGGCCATCTGTGACTTAGAGCGTTTCTCTTGCAACGCTAACCGCTCTACCTGAGTGTGTTTATCCATACTGAAAACAATGGTCAGGTTTTTGTTAATGGTGGTGTTATTTGCGGTCATTGCTATAATCCTTTTGTGGTTAGTAAGTGCTAGTAGTAGCTAGTAAGAACAATATAATTGCACTCAACTGAGTGCATGTCAATTAAAGTGTATTCAAATGAGTGAAATATTTTCTCGATTAAAGAAAGAACGGGAAAGGCTAAAACTAAATCAGCAGCAACTAGGGGCTATTGGTGGGGTGGCTAGAAACGCCCAATCTCACTATGAATCAGGTACAAGATTGCCTGATGCAGGCTATTTTTCCGCAATAGCATCGGTGGGGGCTGACGTGCAATACTTTCTTACGGGCATTCAATCGGGTGCAATACATTCTAATGATCTATCAACTGAAGAATCTGCACTGGTTGATAATTATCGTGCCAGTACAGATAAAAATAAAAGTCATATTGAGGCGGTTAGCGTTGCGTTTTCGCAACATATAAATAGTGATATTAATCAAGCATAGGTTCTTACTAAGTTTAATTAAATCAAGGTTGTATTCACTCTATGTATTATATTATTCTTGAGTTAGTAGGTTCTACTAACAGCTAGTAATATTGATAGTAAGGAATGCTGTATGAATACATTGATTTTTGAATATATCAACGCCGAAAATGAGTTTGGACGTTACGAATTAGTCAATTGGAAAGAAGAAGGTTTCTATCTAATTGGGATGTGTAGCGACAAACAAATAAGAACATTCCGTAAAGATAGAGTGCATCAGTATCTAACTCATGAGGAAGCGCTGAATAAGCCTTATACCCCACCTCCTCCTAAAATTAAAAAGAACGTACCTCCAGATAACCGTCTTCAAATACTTTTTACAGGCTTTGCTAAAGCTTTAAGAATTGAGCTTGAAGAGCAAGCGGAGTTTGCGGGATTACGTGTTATGAAAACTCGTGCAGTAGGGACTAATTTAGATTTTTTAGTTTTTGGCAAAACTGCAGGTCCGAAAAAAATATCTAAGGCAATGCAGCAAGAGACTTATATTGTTTCTGAAAAACAGTTTTATGTCTTGGCTGAAACGGGTGAGTTGATTGATGAAATTGTTGATTGAAGATGGCCTAAAAAAAGGATAGTTCTATGAAGAAATTGTTAATATTTTTGTTATTACCGATAGTGGTGCATGCTGCGGTGCCGTCTTCTGACTTGATCGCATCACTTAAACCTTTCCAGCCGATCTCAACAACTATAGAAGACGGGAATCTAATCATTGTACTAAACCAAAAAATGATTACCTCTGATATTTATACTAGCGTTATATCAACAGCAGTTTGTGCATCACTATGGCTACGCAATAAAGAATCATTAGCTGGCGTGACCAGCGTTACTGTACTTAATGAATTTTCATTTAAGGGCTATGTCTTTGAAGGTGGAAAGGATTTATGTATGGAATTTGGCGAGATACCGCAAGATAAAAATAACATTTTTTTGCTGGGACATACCCACCTTAAATAATATTTAAAAGGAATTAACAATGATTAAACAAGGCGATAGGATTGCAGCAATAGGCTTAGAATCCCACTACCCTCCTTATTACACGGAGCTATTCCCCAATCGTGGTTTAGTGTTTGTTGAGTACGGCCAGAGTGCCGATTACGTTATTTGTGGTCGTGATGCGGATGTATGGGATGTCGATAAAACGCTATACCTAGATGCATGGGTGATGGATCAAGATGTGTTTAATGTGTTGTTTGGTGTATATGCTCAAGAGCTTGAACTGCCAAATGGTTAATTATTGTTTGTGGAAATATTGGTTAAACTTACTCGGCCCGTTAACCCCTTATCCGTCAACACATGTTCAATACTTTCAATTCCCCACTTATGCACAATAATCTGCTCTTTAAAGCCTGTGAACAATACCGGCATTTCGGGCAGTGCATCGGGATTACCCACTGTTAAATTTACACTAAAGCTAGTCTGATTACGGTTTAGCTTTTTCCATTCTGCCTTAGCTGCACCTGTCGCTTGCTGTTCACTGGGGTAAGTGCTGCGCAATACCTTGGGGTTTTTATCACTGCCAGCCAGTACGATTTTGCGCTTGGCATATCTTTTATCATTCCAATAACTCTGCACACCACTGTATTCGCCGTCACGATCTTGGGTTTGGTAGGTATAGCTGGAGGTTTCGCTTTTGTCGATGATGAGTAGTGGTAAGGGCTTGCCGCTTACCGTGGTGGCGTTACCTATTTCAGCAAAGAGTAAGTTGCTGTCTTTGATGGTGCAGATCGCATCGTAGCGTTTAGCCAGACGGTTGAGGAATGAGATGTCGCTCTCGTCGGTTTGGTCGATGTGATCGATGAGTGTGGTGGCTAATGTGTCGCTGATGCGCGGGGTTAGTTCGTTCCTGATGGCGATGGTTTTCAATAGATCTGCGAGGGTGATTTGGTGCCAGCTCTGTTCGCGTTTTATTTTTAATGGGCCTTTAAAATCTGCGCTGCGGGCGGTGATTTGCAGAGTGTCTATGCTGCTTTGGTTGCTGTAGGTTATTTCATCGACAACAAAGGCGCCTTTGAAGGTGAGCGGCGTGGTGGTTTGTAAGTTGGGCAAGGTAGATTTTGGCTGTTTAAAGCCCAACCATATTTTGATGATGGCTTTCTTTTCGGGTAGGGGAAGTAAGCCATCGCTATCATCTAGGCTGATGTCGAGTTGGTCGGCTTTGTTGCCACGCTCATCGCGCAAGGTGAGTGAGAGTAAGCGATTTTGGAATACGTTGGTGACGTTTTTGTCATTGATTAGGATACGATAATCGGGAATGTGATGGGACATGGTACACCTGTGATTTAGATTTAGGCCAAGATGCTGAGCACGTTGTTGATTAAACTTACCTGGCTAATGTGTGCATCATCTACCCGGGTTAACGCAAGGCTGAACTCGATGCGTTTGGCCTCGCCATTGGGCCAAAACAAGGTTTTATTCTCGGTAATTTGTTTGATCACCCACAGACCATGCACATAACCTTGGCCATCGACCATCACATATGGCTCGCCGGTGTTGGCCATTTGCCGCAGGACAGCAAGGGATAATTTGTCGCCGGCTAATTCGGGTGCCTGCCAACCGTTAAGGGTTTGGCTATCTTCACCGGCTCCTAAAAATTGGTAGCTGGGGCTGTTACCGATACGGTTTTTGCTGTTGTGCCGCCAAGCGGTGGTGCGCTGCAGGCTTTGATAGCTGAGTGTGTTGATTGAAAATACAAACAGGCCGAGGGTCATTAACATTTGGGTACCTAATCAAAATCGCGGTAGTCGGAGCGGGCGCGGGTTTGTTGTTGCTGTTGATGTTTGCTTATTTCTAAGGCGACAAAGCGCGCTAATGCTTGCTCATCCATGCCGGGGGCCGCGTGAATTTCTATTTTCTCGATGATAGTATTGGCGCCATTGGCTGTGCCACGTTGCATGCTAAGTGGGGGCTTATTGTCTAAGGCAATTGCTGGTGATGTGGTTAATGCAGCTGCGCCGATGGCTAAGCCCGCGCCGGCTTGTTTTAGTCGCTTGCTGAGTCGAGTGATAGGCGCCAAGGTATTCTGGTTATCGTTTAAACCTTTTTCTAATCCGTAAACGACACTTTTACCGTGTTTGATGAATACTTTGCTAGGTGAATTGATGTCGAGTTTGTCTTTGAACCAACCACTAATGTTGTCGCCTATACCAGTGATGCTGCCTTTTAATGCACTGAGTTTGTTGGTGATGCCTTTAATTAAGCCGGTGATAAGTGTGGCGCCAAAGTCACTGAATTTTTTGGGTAGCTCTATGCCCAGATTGTTGAGTGTGTTGCTGATCGCTGTATAAAGTACGCCAAACGGTGACCAATTTAAAAGAGTGGCGCCTATACTTATGAGTGCCCCGCTGAAGGTACCACCGACACTTTTCCACCATGTACCCACAAAGGTTTTAAATTCATCGAATGATTTTGGGGTTTTGGCCCAGATATCAGCAAAGAATGTGGTGATGCCATCCCAGTTGTCATAGATCAGGTAGGCGGCGGTGGCAATGGCGGTGACGGCTAGACCGATAGGGTTCATTAAAAACATTCTGCCGACGGCTAAAATTGCTTTACCCGCAAAGGGCAGGGCGGTTCTAGCAAGCCACTTTAGGCCAGTGCCTAGCTTTTTGAATATGCTGATAAATCTTGTGCCGGTTAATCCTATCGCGGTTAAAGCATATCTGAGTAAAGCAAAGGGCATTATTAAGGTGCTGAGTATAAGTGCGATGGCGCCAAAACCTAACAATAAGGCACCACCTACGGTAATTACTTTGGCGATTGAGGCGGCGAGTTCGGGGTTTTCTTTAATCCAATTGCCTATCCCTCGGGTAATGCTGGTGATATTTTGGATTAAATCGCGTAGTGAACCATCATTGAGGCTGGTAATTTCGATGGCTACGTCCTGGATGCTGCTGACCAATTCTTTTAGATCACCGGCGGCGTTGTCAGACATGACTTTGGCTACTTGGTTAGCTTCACCTTTTGATTGGCGCAGTGTCTCGATGAGCTTTTGTAATTCTCCGGTACCGGCGCTTACAGCTAAACCTTCTAAGGCGCTATAGGCATTGGCACCGGCGATCGCTTTGAGCATTTCGGCTCGGGCCGTATTGCCCATACCTTTGGTTGAGTGGTCGATATCTTTTAATATTGCAGCGATAGGGCGTAAGTTACCCTCACTATCTTTGGTGGTTATGTTTAGTTTGGCGATCGCATCAGCGGCCATTTTTGGTGGTGCGGCAAGGCGACTATAAATAGCACGCATGGCGGTACCGGCTGAACTCGCCTGTATGCCAATATCCCCTAATTTACCGGCCATGGCGCTGGCCTCTTCTAAGCTACTGCCTAAACCTGCTGCCACTGGTCCAACATAGCTCATGGTTTCACCTAACATGGCTAATGTAGTATTGGAACGGGTAAACGTTGCGGTAAGTATGTCGCCAACACTGCCCATTTGTGCGGCATTTAGTTGAAATCCTGAGAGTATATTACTGCCGACATCGGCAGTGGATGCGAGTTCTTCACCGGCTGCCGCGGCTAAGCTGAGCATACCAGGCATGGCATTTTTAATCGCCTTTGGATCAAAGCCGGCCATGGCCAAAAAGCTTTGCCCGCCGGCGGCATCGGCAGCGGTAAATTTAGTGGTGGCGCCTAAGTTACGCGCCTGGTTGCGCAGTGCGACCAACTCGGGTGCATCTTTGTTTAAGCGGGTCAGTGCCTGCACTTTGCTCATTGTTTCGGCAAAATCCATGCCGACTGATGCGGTTTTGGCCACGGCTAACATAGTGGCGGTACCACCGGCGGCGGCACCCATGCCAGCGCCGGCCATAGAACCTGCTACGCCACGGGTGTTGGTGAATGCCTGGCGCGCTCTATTTAATTGCTGTTGTCGGCGGCGGGTCGCGGCTAATTGTTGTTGATGACCCGCTAAGGCGCGGTCGCTCTGTTCAATGCGGCGGGTGAGCTCGCGCTGATTTTCGCTGAGATTTCTAGTGCTGATACCCGCTTGGGATAATTCTCCGCGTGCGCGCCTTAACGTTTGCAATTGGTTGATGTGCTGCTGTCGTAGTCTTTTTGCTGCATCACTGGCGCGATCGAATTGTCGGGTGAGTGCTTTAGTGGGATTTTCGGTTTGCTCTAACTGGTGTTTAAGCTGTTTACTTCTCGCGCTAGCCTGGGCAAATTCAGTTTGTACTTGCTTGCTGGCTTTTTGGATGGCACGAAAGCTGGTGAGGTCTTTTTGTTGGCCCTGCAGTCGCTTGAGTTGATCGCGTGCCGCTTTGAATTGCTTAGCAGTTTTACTGCTGGCTTTGTCAATTTTGCCCAGCGGGCGGCTGGCCTTATCGATGGTGCTGAGGATCACATCTAAAGATAAGGACTGCTGCATGGGTTTACCTATAGTTAGCTACTGGTTATTCTGGGCTGTGACGTAGTCGTGCCTGTTCGCGCCAGTGGTTCAGGTCAACCAAGCTCATGGCGTCCATTTCTGAGATTGATAAATGCAACACCATGGCGATGTCGGCCATCGAATCTTCTACGCGATGAGGGAGTTTTTCTCCGCCGGTGACAAAAAACTGATCACCTTATGGCTTAGTTGTACTAAATCAGCAGGTGCCAGGTTGTCTATCTCCATTTCAGTAATGGCTGGAGCCGTAATGCGTGGCAGTAGAATTTTCAAGGTATCTACTTCTAAAGTTATTAAATTTTGCAGTGATAAACCGCGCAACTCTCCAGCTTTAGGCGTACGGACTTGCACTTCATCAATGCTGCTATTTCCGCGAATGATAGGCTCATCTAACGTGACTGTTTGGCGCTGTTTGTTATCGCCCATGGTCACTACTGATTTTTTTTGTGCTGCTTTGTCTGACATGTTTTACATCCCGTTGTTAGTACATTACTGGTTGAAATGCTCTGCGGTTAAATGCCCAGTGCCTGGCGGTGATCTTTAAGACGATCGACACCGTTTACAATTTCGATCATGTTGATGATGTCGATTTCTATAATGGTTTCGTTATCCACTACCAGCTTGTAGTAACTGAGCTCGCTGGTGACTTTAAACTCTGAGGCTTCACCTTGTTTAGCACTGCCAGCATCAATGCTGCTGTGACGGCCACGAACAAAGATTTCAACGGCACTGGTATTTGTGCCATCGTCGCGCTGGTAAGAACCGGCAAAGCGCAATTTAACGCCATCGTGCTGGGTGATGCCGAACTGCTTAAACACATCAACCATGATGCCGCCACAGGTCATTTCAAGCGTTAACGCTTCCATGCCCTGGTCGGTTTTAATGGGTGCGTTCATGCCGCCGCCTTGCCAATCTTCCATTTTACGGGTGAGGTTGGGTAAGGTGACTTCATTGACTTGGCCAAGGTAAGATTCACCCTCGTTGAACAAGTTGAAGAATTTTAATTTGCGGGGCAGGGCCATGGTGACTCTCCTAAATTATTAATCGATAACATTCTGGCAATTAAGCGGTGACTAAGCGGCTATTATGCGACTACTGCAGCGGCGAATTCGACGAGATAGCGGTCGGTGATACGCTGTTTAAACATTAAGTTTTCCAGTGGTGGCACTGGGGTGTAGTCGTAATCTCTGTACAGTTTGCCAGCCTTGAGTGTGTCTTTAGTATTGATTTCTGGGTCAAACCAGGCGGTACCGTCAATGATATAACCGTTGCTTTTTAACTCGCTAAACTTGGCATTGATACCTTCGATAATGTCTTTGATCAGGCTGGCATGCATCGGCTTATCGATGGCCCACAGGTGAGCATCGGCGATGGTATCCATCAATACTTGGGCGGTGCGGGTGTAGTTTTCAAAGGCAAACAGTGGATCGGAGGCGCAAGTGCGGTTACCCCAAAAGCGGAAACCGTTTTTGTTGATTAGCGCGGTGACTTCGTTCTGGTTTAAATAGCCTGCATCGGTGGCTGGGTCTTGCAGATCCCACCACACATCGCGGCTTAAGCCAGTAACGCCATTAACCGCCACGTTCGACAAGGTTTTGTGCCAGCCAATGTCATTGTCAATTTTGGCACGTAAACCAAGGGCACGGGCTACCGCGCTAAAGGTTATGGTGCTGCTAGTAAGCGTCTCCCAGCCGGTAAACTCTGGCCAAATCACCATCACTTCACGGGCGCCAAAGTTACCGCGATAAGTCACGGCGTCTTCTTTGGTTTTGGCTCCCCAGGCTGATATATAGGCAAAGCCACGCAGCTTTTGTGCGATGCCGATTAACTCAGCGGCGACTGCTGGGGTATCTAAAAAGGGTGCACCGATAATGCGTGGCTTAACATTAAACTGGCCTTGGGCAGCTAACAGCGCCTGCATGCCCAGTAACTTACCTTCACTGTTAACACCGCCAATTACATTGGTAGTGGTGGCCGCTTCATCGGCGCCGGTGGCAACACGCACCACCACACACATGGCATTGGTTTGATCGGCAATCGCATCTAAGGTCTTGGCTAAGGTGCCATTAACACCGGCTTTGCCTTGAGCAGTGCGAATATCAATCACCAGCTTAGGGGTGTCTAGTGGGAAATAATTGGCATCTGCATCGTCGCTAGTGCAAACAATGCCGATAACCGCTGTAGAGATAGTGCGAATGGTGCGGGTACCTTCGCTGATTTCGATGACGCGTGAACCGTGGTGAAAATCGGCTGGCATGGTTTGTCTCCTCTGGTTAAGCGCTATGATCGCAGCGCGTAATGTATAACAAGGATTTTGCATCGCGCGCGTAAGATAAAACAGCAGTGGTGCTGGTAGGTGGGGGCTATACAGCTAAGGGTTTAATTAATGACTAGCTAAAGATTGGATGCACACAAGTGTAGTGTGCATCCAAGGTGTAGAGATGGACGGTCATTTAGCGATAAGGGTGGTTAACGCTTGGTTTGCTTCGGTTTTAAGAGTAGCGAGTAATGTAGCAATTTGTTCAGCGCTGCTTGCTGCATCAATTGCTGATATAGCGGCAGATTCCATACCATCAATTTCAGATGTGGCAAAAGCATATGTTTTGGCTTTGGCTAACTGAATATCGACAAGTTGATTAACAGTTTCGCCTTTTTTTCGCCGGCTAATTTCTTTCTGAACAATGGCTATATCATCGGGCTCGGGATTGCCGGATTTGATACGGGCGGCGCGTTGGTGTTTATCTGTCCAGCCAGCGGCTTTGTAATGATCGGCGTTGTCGGCTATTTGTGCTCTACATTGGGTGGAAAAATTTTCTATCTTTAGCTGCGCATTTTCCTTTGTAGTTGAAAGAGCAATAACTTCAGGTATAAAGTCTGTGATAGACATCTTAGCTAATTGAGCAACTAATTCCGGTCTATCATCGTTAGTTAAATTAACAGTGGTTGGTATCCAGCCAAATTTTGGATGTTCAATCATGCAATCAATAATGGTTGATTCAGAGTTTATATATTGTGGTTCTTTGATATCCATTTATGCAATCCTCAAAAAAAGTGTGTGCTGTTGCCAGCCTGCTTGGCGCTGTACCGAGTTACCCATACAGAGCCATGTTCCTGTCACATTCGCTCCAGCATAGTTCATTAAAGTATTGGCAGCATTCCCTGATGCACCTGCATATTTGAGACTGGAACCGGCGTAAGAATTTCCCTCATAAACGCTGATTGGGCTAGATAAAAGGGCGTAAGTGCCTATCCCGCCAATTATTTGACTTGGAGTGTTATCATTGATCAATTGCGTTAATAAATCCTTTAGCGTTTTTAGAGCATATGGTGTTGCTGCCTCAGTTTGGTTGTTACTATCAATACTATTATTTAGCTGCGTAATGCCTGATTGTGCTGTGCTTGCTGAGGGTAGTGTATGGCTATGATCTGCCGGGGCTTTGTCCGCGACGGTCTGGGCTAGTAGATTTAATACGTCATTAAGCAGTTTAACCGCATTGGATGTAGCACCTACCGTTGTGCTGTTAGAATTTAAGGCGCTACTCAATTCTGATGAGTTTTCACTGGCTATGGCGGCTATTGCCTCTGACAAGCTAGTTAATTTAGTATCATCTACAGTCATGCCTGCCGCTAGTACTGTGTTATCAATCTGCTTTTTTATCCAGGCTGTACGGTTGCCTAAGTTTATGGAAGATTTATTGGCGATTCCCTCTGGCCCACCAATCACCACATCATCAGTTTCTATTTGGTATACACCTACATCGTAAGTGGTTTGCTGTTCGAGATTTGGCATGGCTATACAACTCCATAAGTGAATGTGCCATCGTATTTTATGGTGGCGTTAAAAGTGGCTTGAGCTTGCTCAAAATTTAGGGCTTTTAGTGCGCATCTTGCAGGGGCGGTGTTTGTTAGCATGCGGCGGATTTGTGCAGCTTGTTGGATAGTGACCGGCTGGCTTAAAAAGATGCGATAGAAAGTGCCGTATAAAACATCGTCAGCATAATAATGGGAGCCATCGTATTTGATGCTGCCGTTGTAATGGCCTGCATCTAAACCTGCATCAATGCGAATATTGTTAAACCCCACTGAGGCTAATATTCTGCGGATACTGGACTTTGTGCCTTTCTCGCGATGGATTTGGCGGCTGTCTCTGATGGTTTGGCGCTGATGCTCCTCTGACCAATCATTGTCCCATTCATCTACTGATAGCGACCAGGCAAGCCACGGCAAAAGCGCGGTGGGGCAAGTGTCTGGATTGTGTAGCTGTTTTATAATCACTGGCAGATCAAGTGCTTTGGCGGCGACTTGTTCTAGGGCGCGTTCTAGTTTGCTGCTGTTGGGGGGTAGCAAGGATTTATAGGTTTTCATCATAGATTCCCCCGTCTATTAGGGTGATGCCGGTACATATGGCAGCGCTTTTGTTATCAATGATTAGATCGGCACCAGGTAAACTGAGGTCTACTTTCTCAACACCACTGACATGCAAAGATGCATAAATAGCAGAGCGGTTAATGTCGCGGCCGATGCGTTGTTGCTGTTGGGTGTATTGCTCGATATTGGCTTGGGCAGTGGCGAGGGATACTTGACGATCAGGCCCTGGCGAAAAATATAGAGTGGCCTGAATTTGATATTCAACCATAGTACAGGGGTGCAAGTTAATGCGATCGCACAAAGGTAAAACGGTTTCTTGATTGAGTGCAGTGACCACAATATCTAATAGGTTTTGCTCGGCGATGCCGTTATTGATCCGCGAGAGTATATAAATATCTAGAATGACGGTGCCAGGTACTTTGCGAGTCACTGATACATCCAACACATTACCGTGCGCGCTGCGGGCGAAAAATATATAGGCACCATTAGGGCCAGCGTTGGTGCGGCTCTCTTGAGCTAGTTGAGTGCGATCGCGTAAGTTATCGTCGGTTTCTGGTGTGGGTAAAATGGGCGGTAGTGCATCGGCATCGCCGACATCTAAGATCAAGCGCTGTACGCCTTCATTAGCCGCTAGATGTTCTAAGTCGGCGTTGCTGGCGTTGGCTAGCATTACCGCTTTAGCAGAGCTGTTGATGCGTTGAATCATTTGTAATTTGGTGTAGGCAATAAATTCTAACTGTTTTACCAGGGGTTCTGACTCGTGATTGATGACACTGGCAAACTCTGGGGCCAAGGCCAAAAATTCGGCTTTAGTTTCAGCCAAAAGAGTTTCATAGTCGAGTACTTGCAACACATCGGGAATCGGCAATTTTTGTAGGTTAATCGCGTTTTGCGTACTCATATTTTACAACCTGATACGGACATTGTTGGTTTGATTGTCGATAGTGCCGGTAATTTCTATCACGGCGCTGCTTTCATTTTTAGTGAGGGCAACAGCAATTAACTGATAGCGTGGCTCCCAACGGATAATGGCGATGGCAATGGCGGCATACAGGCGCAGTATCGTTTTTGAATTTAATGGCTGGTCAATTAGTTCAGGCAAGACACTGCCATAATCACGGCGCATTAGTCGGGTATTTATTGGGGTGGTGAGAATGTCGGCTACTGACTGTTTAATATGTGCAAAATCACTGCTAATTTGTCGACCGGTAGTAACGTGCATGCCTGACATATCAACCCCCTGCAAAAACATTAGTGCTACCACTGGCGACTGCGCCACCACAGCCCACCGCGTCACCGATACGGCCGATAGCTTTAGCGTTAACAAATACGCTGCTACTGCCTCCTGCCAGTGCACTAGCATGACAAAGAGGTACAGGATTACAGTGCACGGGGTAACTGTCGCCTTTGCGATGTACGCCGATGCCATTCACAAACACATCACCGCTGGCAGCAGAGTTACCACGCGGTGGAAAATCGGCATGGCCGGTGCATGAATCACCTAAGCGGGCTACGGCTGGCATCAGTACTCTCCATTTTTAGTTAATGTCCACGCGAGTGGCTTCTATTGAGGTGTTGCCATCGGCGATGATTTTAATGTTGCCGGCAGCGGTGATGGTGAAATCACCGGCACTGTGAAATTTTAAAGTTTTGGCGCTCTGGTTGTGTTCAATAAAACTACCATCATCAAAGGCGATTAGATCAATATCGGGGTCGGTGTTGGGTGATGCCTGGGCGTCGCTGTAAAGCATGCCGATAATTAGGGCTTGTGCAGGATCGCCACCTGGGCAGCTTAAAATAACTTGAGTGCCTAAACGCAGCGGGCGCCAATGCTTGTAATTGCGGCCGATGTCGGCGGGCCAATCCAGCCAGTTGGTGAGCAGTTTACCGCTCTGTACTTTTAGCTTTCGGGCACTGTGATCTACCACGGAGATGGTGCCAATGCGGATTAGGTTTTCAATGAGGCGGGTTAATTCTGCTGTATTCATACTGCGTAGTTTGCACTACGCGCGGGCGAGGCTGAAATTTTGCTGTGTGTAGAGGAGGTTGTTACAACACTTAAAGGACTAACGATTGATGATTATTCTTGGGTAGCCGGCAGTGCTTTAAAATAGTTTAGGAATTCAGTATCTCTTTTAGCTTATCAGCACTGCGCTGTGGAGCTGTTTCAGCGCTCCATCGACCGTCCATGTCGTCATTAAAAATAGTCAAATGAGCCGCTTTTAACTCGTCAATATCCTCAATTTGCATCGACCAAACTTTCCAGAAAATTGAATCGGTGAGCATTACAATTTGACCCAATGGACAGTGAAAAACTGTTGTTTCAGGAGAGCTAACCATTAGTTTGCCCAGCGCAAAAATAAGCGCAGGCCCTTCCAGTTGATCACCATTTTCGTCAACCAA
Organism: Oceanospirillales bacterium; assembly: GCA_029027825.1. Lineage (GTDB taxonomy): Bacteria > Pseudomonadota > Gammaproteobacteria > Pseudomonadales > Balneatricaceae > Rs1. The sequence goes on from CP093399.1 coordinate 427,646, forward strand.
ATCGCTAACGACGATCTGATTTTCGACTTGGTCGTCTATGTCGTTGATAGCGAACCAACCGCCTATATCAGCGCAGTGAGGGTTCTTTTGCAATAGTCTAAATAACGTAGGGTGAGTTGATTCAAGAGCCTCAACAGCGGTATTGTACTCATCTGTGTCGCGAGTTAGGCTAATTAGAGTTGCAGGGATTTTGATGAATGAAATAATTGCTGTTGTTGACATTATGTTGCTACCTTTATTAGTCGTCTAACTGAAATCTGAGAAAACGAGCCAACAGCTCCCAGCTCTAGATTTACAACTCTCATATCATCGTTGCTTGTTACGGTGACATCCCCTGAGTAAACCTGAGTGGTTGCCATAGCCACTCCCGAATTTCCTAATATAAACTGAAATCTGGGCACGTCTACAATAGAGTTAATTGAATACCTATATGTATCTCCTATAGTTACATGAGAACTCGATCCCGTTCCTAATATGGTAGAGTACTGAGGCTCTGTGCCATCGGCTACACCACTCCCAAATGTCCACAACCCTTCACCCAACAAATTACCATCATCTTGCTCTTCGTAATACTCAGCATTGATCGCTTTAATATTGATCGCCTCTGCGTAGCCCGGCGCTTCTTTGATGGAAAAATCACTAACCCACGCTTCTTGTCCATTTTTAACTGGGGCGGCTACCGATATATGGCAGAGGGACAAGTCAGCATTAGATGGTATTGACACAAGTATCTCGTTTGATCCATCCTGAAGACTCGTATGACATCCGTAGTAATTATTCTGTAGCCATCCCTCCGGAGCTTCTGATGAAACATTTGTATAAAGAAGAGCGATCGTGGTATTTGTACTGTTCTTTAGTTTTATTCTGTATGTTTTTCCAGCAACCAAATCAACAGGAATTAAAAATTGCCTTTCACCCCAAGTATCCACAACTGTATAGCTAATTTTTTTCTCCACTATATTTGTAAAAATAGTAGACGGCCCGTCACCTACTACAGCAGCAGATAAATCAATTAATTCAGTTCCCAGCTCAGCATTAACATTTCTAACAACGTTACTGTGATTACCGTCAACCAGATAGTTTGTGTCAAACCTGTAATGAGGGTTGCCAGCAGGGTTTCCTTCTTGCGAGAATCCTGAGATGAAGTTCATGCTGAGAATTCCGCCACTCATGCCTTCGGTAAGAGACTGACGAATTCCCACTAAATCTATAACTAGACCTGTTGCATTTCCTGTTAACAGTATTGTGTGTGGCTTACCATCCCTAAGATCATCGTAGATCTGTGAACCATCAACGTGAACCACCACATCCCCTCTGGGGATGATCTTCCCCGTAGATCCTTTGAGAAAACTGTACAAGCGCTGACCTGTTGGGTTGTCAGTTAAGTATTTGTTAGTAGTTGTGTTATCAAATATTGCGACTATCTCTAACGCGAACGGGCCTGTCGTAGTCACCGTTGGCATTTTATAGTGCATAGCAAGCGCAGATTTAAGCCATGTGATATAGCGGCTTTTGATAGCGATCAATTGACTAGCGATTGGGATAGAGAGTAACCCACGCAGTGAAATTCCAATATTCATAGCAATGCAATTAAAGCAGTAGCGGTGGTTGATGTGGCGAATACTCTTTTGATACGTAACGGTAATAAACTACCTGCCACTACATTTTTTAACGTGATGCTAGTGACCGAATTCACTAATTGTACTGTTATATCCCCAGTGCTACCCACGTACAATGCGCGAGATGTGCGAGGCAAGTCAACGGCATCATTCGGGACAATGTTGTCGGCATCTTCGCAAACCGAATCAATAGTGCGTAATGCATTTTTGTATTTATCTGACATGAGGGCATATCCTGTTGGTTACATTTTATTAGATTGAGGGGCCAGGCGGCTTTAATAAAGTAGTTCTCGTTGTAAACGAATCATGTACATTGGGTTTAGGTTAAATGCGTTAACAGCGAATCTAAAATTAGATCTTTATCCCGATCCGTAAACCCCAATAACTTCCGCTTTTTATAGCGTATTGACTGTGCGTTTTTGTGGGCCTTATCCCTCAATCCTTGTTGATGCACATTGGCAATGCGCGCCACGCGGCCAAAAAATCCCACACTGAGCTTGTCGGCGCTGGCTTTTACTTTGAAGTATTTGGCGCGCTTGAGTTTGATAAACATGGCTTTACGTTTAATAGAACCTTTTTTTTGCTGTGTTCGGCGCGGGGCAAAGCGGGTGCCATCTGGGTTTTGTTGGGATTTAATACGTTGTTGCTGTGATTGGCGCAGTGCGGTACCGCTCTTTTTTGCCAGGCGTTTGCGAGCTGCTGGGGTGATCTGTTGTAACAGCGGTTCTACCCAGTTTTCTAGCCGGGTTAAATCATCCATTTTGGTTGTCGACTATTGGGAATAACTCATTAAAAGGGTCTGGATCGGTTAGATTGTAATCGGGTTGGGGCTCGGTTAAGTGCTCTGTGCTGAAACGGCCCTGGTCATTTTGGCTGACTAATACACATTCATTGAGTGGAAATTTTATTTCCAAATCAATTTTGTCGTGGCTGATGATGTCGGCCTCGAACTGTATGTCATCTTCTTTTAGGTCGATTTGATGTATTTTTAACCAGGCTAACAGTGGCACGATGATGGCGTTGGGATGCTCGGCAAAGTCGGTCACTATCACTTGTAGGTTGTAGCGGTAATTGAAATTTAGGTTGAGGGCCAAGCGGGTGCTGAGCTTGCCCGCTTCGATATAGATCAATAGCGATTCAGGATTGCGCTGTAAATGCGCAACGCTGGCCAGTAGATGGTTGCGTAGTGATGCGGGTTTGTTCATGCTGCTATCTCGATTGTTATTTATAACCCTGTGGATGATGGCGGATGGATTACCAACCGCCTTTGCCGCCTATGCGTACCGCTATATAGACAACGTAACGTTTCCACATTGGCGCCGGGGAAACTACATGGCCCATGGCTTCATGCAATACCTGATCGGCCTGCTTTTTGGTGATTGTTTTGTATAAATCGGTATAGATGTAGTCGTGTATTACGGCTGCGGCTCTTATTTCGTAAGAAGATGGATGCATAAACCAGTGGAATTTTTTGGGTATAGAGGCTAGATCTGTCGGGTAATTTTCTGGTACGGTAATTTGTTGGCGAATGCGTTGGGAGTAATAAGATAGCGGCACTTGGTTGATCCATAACGGTGTGCCCGCTATCGGCTTTATATCCCAATTGTTCAGTTCCCTTTTGAATGGCATCGTCTCTCTCCAATAAGTCAATGTGGTGTATTAGTACATCACGTACCCAGTCTTTATCACAGACGCCGTTTGCTGGATAATTTTCGATGCGTGATTTTATTAAAATAACCAGTACGCGCAACGCAGGTTTTGGTACTGCGTTACAGCCTTTTTCTTTTAATGTTTTAATATGATAAGCAATATTTTTAACCTCATCATTTATTTTGGTTAAGCTGCTGCAGGCTGGGAGTGTTAAGAGTAGTCCGGGCAGTAAAAACATTAATCGGTTCATGTTTATATCCTTTATTTGGAAGCCTGATAGCTTGCGTGGGCTTTGGCGAGTTTGATGTCGTACTGATTTTTTTTGTAGGCGGGGCCGTTGTAACGCTTGGCAAATTCTGCCCAGTTATTTGCTTTTAGTGCGTTGTGTAGGGCTTTGTCTGCCAGTACAAAACGGGTAAAGGCTTGCCAGTGGTTTCCTTCATTGGCATACATTTTTTCAACGAATTGGTGAACACTGTTGTAACCAAGAGCTCGCCAGTGATAACCCATGATTTGGAACAATCCCCAACTGCAGCTCTCTAAAGCGCTGTTAAAATCGATGGTTTTGGCTAACGACAGGCGATAGTGTGCAGCGCTACCGCCTTTGTAACCGCCGGATCTTGTGTTTACTAAATTGGGGAAGTTGCGGATGGCTGTTTGGATGGCAATTTTTCCTACGCCGTTTTTGCGTAATTGACGACGCATAACATGGCGTTCGTATAGGATTTTGGGACGCCCGTCATCCAGAAAGCCAAGCCCTTTGCTTTCAACGGATTTGATCGCATAGACACTCGCTAAATCAACCGATAAATCAGCGGCGGCACGGGCTAAGTCAGTTTGCAATAGCCAGCGGCCATGATCTTCTTTTAGTAGCGCACTATTGGTTTTTTTTCCCACTACGCCGTCGACAAAGAGGTTGTTAGCGCGCTGAAAATTGATGACGGCATCTTCTGTAGTTTGATCAAAGCTGCCACTTTCAATAATGTTGTATCCCGCTTTGATTAGCCGATGCTGTAGTATTTTTACGTTAGGACCGCTATCACCTAAAATTAATAACATGCTGAATCCTCCTTGGTAATTTGAGTATCATTGAGACGTTGCCAGCGCAGTAAAAAACGGAACTGGATAGCACAAATATTCCGACGATAACTAATGCGGGGATTTGTGTACTGCTGAGCATGCCGGTTAACAGCGCGACACTTAAGCCGCCATAACTGACAATAATTAGATAGGCGATTACCGATAATGCGGGTTTGTAATGGGCTTTATCACGGCGATAAACCAGTAGCTGCAAACAGCTGGCTAGGGTGATGAAGAGCAATAGTAGATCGAGCAGTTTCATTTGAATTTCCCCCGCAATTTGTTTAATAAATTGGTGTTTTCAATCTGTTGCATGCCTTTTAAAGCGATGGATATGCAAAACAAGCTGCCGACAAAACCTGCTAGAGCTGGCTCTTCTATGGGGGTGTGCGCAAGTACTGAGGGTACTAGTACATAGCCCATCAGCAGGCTGATAAATAGATAGATAAAACGGGTGCATATACCAAGCTCTTTTGCTGACATTACAAATAAAGTGGCACCGGCAAAAGCGCCAATTAATGCATTGCCATCGATACCCGGTATAAAACTGGCTAAGCCTACTGATGTGCTAAGTATTACCGCTGCAGTTGTACTAGGTTCAGCCATTGTTTCTCTCCATTAATCCCATAACTGTAGTGTTTTTTTAAGGGGTGTGGTGCTGGTTATTTCGGGTAGTTCTATTAAGGTGTTTTCGGCAATGATAGCGCCGTTTTCTGCTAGCTCTGGGTTGGCTTGCATGGCTATTTCAGTGGTTAAGTGCGAGGTGCCGTAGTGGTGGTGACAAATCAGGTCTAACGTTTCGCCTTGCACTGTCCGGTATTGCATTAAATGAGCTCTATGGTTGACTGCGATTGGCCCAATATGCGGCGTATTGCAAACCGTGCCTGGCGTTTGTAATCATCAATGGTGGCTTCTATTTCTTCGGCGCGGCTAGTGCCCGATGCGGTGCTGTCGTAATCTTGATAGCGTTCGTTTATCTCGGCTTTGGCCAAACAAAATACCGCGCGTTGATAATCGTGTTCGTGAATGCTCTTACCGTCGATGTTGGCAGCGGGTATTTCTGATAAATCAGCATAGCTTTGTTCTTTTTGAGTGGTTTTCCAAACGGATAAATCAGCATTGGTTTTACCCATGGCATCGATGAGCGCCTGGCGAATCCGTGGGTTGGTAACTGAGTTGTCTAAGCGCATCAGTGAGCGAAACAGGTTTGGATCGACAGCGGGGAAAAAGTCATCATTGGCGATGTTGCTGTCTTCTGTGCTGGCTCCAGCGGCGATAAATGCACTCATTTTAACTCTCACTTATTAGGTACGGCGGTGAACGGCACAACAAGACAGGTTGTGATTGTTAGCATCTGACTTGTGTACCGTGCCGCCGTGGTGCGTGGGACGCTCGGTTAAGAGGTTTTATCCTCTGTGTCTGGTGTGTCTTTAGTGTCCGTAGGTGTTACAGGTGTTTTTTCAGCAGCTTCTTTTAGTTGTTTATCTAGGGTTTTGATTAGGGTTTTGACGCCCGATCCATCATGTAACGAGAGTGCTGTTTTAAAGTGCTCAAGTGCGAGGGTTGGTTGCTCATTATCTTGATAAGCCATGCCTATGGATTTTTCTAAACGGGCTTTTACTTGATCGGGTAAATCGGTATCGCGCAGTAACTCATAAGCCGTTTCTAACTGCTGTAGAGACACTGGGTGTAGTGATTCTGCTTTAAGGGCGGCATCGGCAATTTCTTCGGCGACCACACAAGCGGTGGTGCGCTTATGTGCATCAGGCATAGATAAGTGATGTTTGATGGCATAGGCTGCGATATTGAGAGCGGTGTCGTAATTGCCGGCATCAATGCTCCAAAGCATAATCATGGTTAGGACAATGTCAGATTGACCGTTGCCTGACTCAATGACACCTTCGATATAGGGGGTATAGAGCGGTAAAAATTCGGCTTTCTTTTTGCACTTGCTGGCTATAGATTGAATGGGTTTTAGTTCTAATTTGTGCGCGTGTAACTGTGCCTGCATGAGTTCATATTGGCTGGCGTTGGCGCGAATCGGTGAATCTTGATCGGTGGCCGCTTGTGCAGCAGCCATGGTTTTTTGAAAGTGCTTTCTTGCTAAGCTCATGATGTGCGTCCCGTGTTGGTTAGTTTTCAGTGGCTAGTTATTTACGCGCCCTGTTGAATGTTTTCGATTAAACAGGCCATTTCGTAGTCTTCTACGATGTAATCATCATTGGATGACTCATAGTTTTCGATACGATCGCGTTTTGGATTTTCTTCAAGATGACGGCGGCGTTTGCCCTCTTGAAAATAGATTGAAAGGTTATCTAACCGGGTGATCATCATGGTGCCGGCAGGAAAGAATGGGGCGCGCACTGCAGATAAACCACCGACTCTTTTTTGTGAGATGATTAAATCAGCGGCTATATTTTCTGTGCTGGGCTGCGCTTGGTTAACGAGCGGGAAGTATTTATCATGCAATAAATCACGGCCCATAATAACCACAAGCTCGGTATCATCTTGGTACCAGGGGGCGATTAAGTTGTTCACACAATCCATGACAATGGCGTCGAGGTTTTCGTAATCACCACCTGCTTTAACGGTGATTTTACCGCCGGTACCGGTGCCAGCGTCTAAGACTCTGGCCGCTGCGTGAGTACGCATTTTTTGCAACCAACCGATGTTTACATCTTGTAGTAACGGGTTAGCGGCGCGATCACTGTCGATAGCGTAGTGGGTGCCATTAAATCCAATAGTCATGCGATCAAGTGCTTGACGCTTAATGATGGTATTACGCACTAGCTCTTGGAAGGTGGGGAATTTTGCCCACATGTCTAACTTGCCGTAAGTGATGTGAGTAACACTGTTGTTTTTACGGCAGTGGTAGTCGTTGTCGGTGATATCAGTTGGATCACTGGTTTGACGATCTTTGGTGCTTGTATCTGTATTGCTGGCAATAGGGCTACCGATGCCTAAACCCAATTTAGTGCCTTGTTGCTCTACAACACCAATCATGTTTATTTTGCCTAAAAACTCTGAACTATCTTGCATCCGAGTTTCAATAGTTTGCTGGACGCTGGGCTGCACACTAAAGCTGTTTCTGATATCTGAAACGCCATTTAGGGTGGCTATTTGGGCAGTGTATTGATTAAAAATAATTCGTGTTTCGTTGCGCATGATGGTTCTCCGATCAATAATTTTTTATGTATAAAAGAGGGTGAGTATTGGATCTAACAGTCGGTTTTTACTGCACCGTCTCCACCGGTTGCGGCGGGGCGCTGAAAATTGAAATCGGTGTTTTCAATCTTCTCTCTAAAGGCTTTATTAGTTAGCGACTCACTGTTGAGCTTTGTCGTTAGTGCATCAAATTTTTTGGCAATATTGTCATATTCAGAAAACTTGCTTTGTAGATCAGAGACGGCTCCGGCGATTTCTTCAACGGCGCTGTGCACATCGGCAAAACTTTCGGTTTGCTGTTTGTTGGTTTTACTGAACATCGCTTTTACTTTTGACAGTAAGGTGGGTTCGTCACTTTTGCTGTCGTCGTTAAATTCGAATTGAGCTTCTAGCGCCGCGCTAAGGAGGTTGTCGGGGTTGAGTTTACGTGCAGATAATGGGTTGGTTTTGGCCTTGGATGAAAACTCTAGCATCTCGGTACTTAGGCATGCGGGGGAGTCGGTCACTGCTAAACCGACTAAATAAGCTTGTTCTTTGCCGGCAAAGTTAGGTTGTATTTCTACTGAGGTGAAAAGTTTTTGGCCCTTTTCATTCAGTGCCATAAGATTTGAATTAGGATTTATTTGCGCTAATAACGCCAGACGTTTATCGCCATCAACCGTGATTTCTTCGGTTTTTAGTGCCAGTACTTTACCGTAGTTTCCAAAATCACTGTTTGGGCCATAACCACGCATGTGTTCAATGTTGATCAATGCCGTATATTTTACAGGGTCGTAACTGGCGGCCATTTCTTCTAGCCATTTACGGTCGATGTCGCGGCCGTCTGTAGTGTCGCCTTCAACGGCAATTCTAAGAAATTTACTCTTTAACATGGCTGGCCTCATCACATAGAAAATAGGGTGTTTTGTGTAAAACGGGTATTTGATGTGATCTATGATTAGCCAGGAGGTGTGTGAGAACAATCTGCTGTGTATGTATGAAGTGGCGCTACCAGAGGAATAAAACTAAGGGGTGGGCTTTCCAGATAATCTAAGCGCATGAACGCAAAAACGCAACGGCTTATCCCTGAAAAAACCGACAATGACAATCGACGCCAGGCTAAATTTTTATATTGGCAGGGGTGGCGTGTGGTGCGTATCGCTGAAATATTGGAGGAGAAAGAGCCGACAATACACAGTTGGAAAAGCCGCGATAAATGGGATGAGAGCAAGCCGATTGACCGGGTGGAAGGTGCGATCGAATCGCGCATGATGCAGCTAATTATTAAAGATGATAAAGACGGCCGCGACTTTAAAGAGATTGATTTATTGGGGCGGCAGATTGAGCGTTTAGCCAGGGTTAGACGTTATGAGTTACCCGGTGGCCATGAGGGTGATTTAAACCCGAAAGTAGCCAACCGCAATGCTAAAACTAAGAAAAAGGTACTGAGGAATAACTATTCAGATGAGCAGGCGCAAATGCTGCGCGATGCGTTTATGGATGAGTTGTTTGATTATCAGAAGGTGTGGTACCACGCTGGATTAGAGCACCGTATTAGGGATATTTTAAAGTCCCGGCAAATCGGTGCTACTTATTACTTTGCTAGAGAAGCATTGCTGGATGCGGTAGAGACTGGCCGTAATCAAATATTTTTATCTGCGTCTAAAGCCCAGGCGCATGTGTTTAAGCAGTATATTTTTAACTATGCGGCTGAAGTGGCAGACCTTGAACTAACCGGTGATCCTATTGTGTTACCCAATGGTGCCACTCTGTATTTTTTAGGTACCAATGCTAGAACAGCCCAAAGTTACCACGGTAATTTATATTTTGATGAGTATTTTTGGACATATAAATTTCAAGAATTGCGCAAAGTAGCATCGGGTATGGCCATTCATAAAAAGTGGCGACAAACCTATTTCTCAACACCTTCAAGTTTAAGCCACGATGCATATCCGTACTGGTCTGGGGACTTATTCAACAAAGGCAGAAACAAGAAAGACAAAGTTGATGTGGATATTAGCCACCGCGCTCTAAAGGATGGTTTTAAATGTGCCGATGGCCAGTGGCGCCACATTGTAACGGTTGAGGATGCGATCGCTCAAGGCTGTGACTTATTCGATATTGATCAACTGCGTATGGAATACAGTGATCCAGAATATCTAAACCTATTGATGTGCGAGTTTGTCGACGATAACGCCAGTATCTTTGGTTTGATGATGTTGCAAAAATGCATGGTTGATAGCTGGGAAGAGTGGAGCGATTTCAAACCTTTTGCCCCACGGCCCGTTGGTAATCAACCGGTTTGGGTGGGTTATGATCCCAACGGTGAGAGTGACAAAGGTGATAACGCCGGTTGTGTGGTAGTGGTACCAGCTGCGACACCAGGCGGCAAACATAGAATTATTGAGCGACACCAGTGGCGCGGCTTAGATTTTGAATCACAAGCTAATCAGATTGAAGAAATCACTAAGCGCTACAACGTGGTGCACGTAGGTATAGACACGACAGGCCTAGGCGGTGCCGTTTATCAATTGGTCAGAAACTTTTTCCCAGCAGTAAAACAATATCAATATACCCCCGAATTAAAAGTGTCCTTGGTGATGAAAGCGTACAACATCATTAATAAAGGGCGTTTGGAATTTGATGCAGGCAGCATCGATATTGCCCAATCCTTTATGGCCATTCGGAAAACCATTACAGCTGGAGGTATGAAAATGACCTTTAATGCTGGTCGAAATAGTACCACTGGCCATGCTGATTTAGCCTGGGCCACTATGCACGCACTAGATAAAGATCCTCTAGATGCTGGAACCAATACAACCACGAAAAGTTTTATGGAGATACATTAATGATTTCAGCAACCCATCAGCGCACAGAAGCAGTAGCTGCGCCGGCATCAAATCAAACTAGTCATGTGTTTAGTTTTGGTGATCCGGTACCAGTATTAGATAAAATGGATTTAATGAATTATATCGAATGTGTGAAAATGCAAAAATGGTATGAGCCACCGATCTCATGGGAGGGGCTGGCCAAGTCTTTACCTGCAGCTGTACATCACTCAAGCCCTATCTATTTTAAACGAGACATATTGGCCAGTTGTTTTATACCGCACAAATTGTTGAGCCGTGATGCGTTTAGGCGTTGGGCATTAGATTATTTAGTGTTTGGTAATAGTTACGTGGAAAAGCGAGAAGGGCCACTTGGCAAAGCGCTGAAACTTAAGCCCACCTTAGCAAAGTACACTCGTCGTGGCTTAGAGTTAGATGATTACTGGTTTGTGCAGGGATGGAATAAAGAGTATCAATTTCCAGTGGGTAAAGTACATCACTTGATGGAACATGACATCAACCAAGAAATTTACGGATTGCCGCAATACCTAGCAGCATTAAACAGCGCCTGGTTAAATGAATCGGCAACTCTGTTCCGCAGAAAGTATTATCAAAATGGCAGCCATGCCGGTTTCATCATGTATCTGACAGATCCAGCTCACAACGAAGATGACATAAATAATTTACGCAAAGCCCTGAAAGATTCAAAGGGCCCCGGCAATTTCAAAAACCTATTCATGTATGCACCAGGCGGCAAAAAAGACGGCATGCAAATAATACCGATCAGTGAAGTAGCAGCCAAAGATGAAATCTTCAATATCAAAAATGTCACCCGTGATGATATGCTCGCAGCGCATCGGGTACCACCGCAATTGATGGGGATTATTCCGACTAACAGTGGCGGGTTTAGCAGCCCAGACATAGCAGCTCAAGTATTCGCCAGGAATGAACTTGAGCCGCTGCAGAATAAGTTTTTAGAGCTTAATGATTGGATGGGGGAGGAGGTTGTTAGGTTTAAGGGGTATGAGATTTAATCTACCTTATTGGTAGCTCGATTCTAACTCCTCAAGTGCGAAGTCTAAAAACAAGACCATTTCTTTGAGTTTAGTATTTCTTACAACTAATTGAGAGTTGAGGGCGATTGCTCCAATAGGGTCCTCTTTGTTTTGTGTTAACAATGAGTTAATTAGAACTACTTCTCGTTCAAGGTCAGAAGCATAATTTCTCCACTGGAAATCGTTTTTGACTACAATTTTATCCAAAGAGTTAAATCTATGTTTGATTTTCTCCAAGGACGCCTCTTGTAAATCTGCTTGAATAGGAAGTAGTTCTGACTTTAGCAAAGAGTTATTGCTATCAGCATAAGCGTAGACATACCAAGTATCATGATAATCACGAAAGGCTCTAATTGCTTCCATACATTCCCAAATAATTGAAATGTGCTTTCCATACTTAAGCTGCTTTTTCCAGGTGGTAACACCAATCCATGCAGCTGTCGCAGTAATTACAGCTGCAATAGCAGCTATAATGTTAGCAAAAGTAGAAAGAAATTTGATCATAGATTCATGCTGTGAAGATTCATTAATTGTAAAACCAATTACAATTACTAAAATAGTAAAGAGTAAGCATAGTAGGATTAATACTGGAACCGAAAATACACGATATTTAATTTAATCACCTCTTTTTAAAAGATTGAGACCTGAGTATAACCACTGTTTTCACATAACCCGAAAAAACAAAGTATAAATACACGATACTTAAGACAAGCAAACCCAATTATATAGACAGCTTGAATGTGAGATATAAGGTTATTTTTTTATTATACGGTAATATTTTTCTTTAGGAATTTCCATTCGAATTACGATAGATTCAACTATAGAATTAATTTGAGAAGTCCTAATCGTTAAAAAAGTACTCAAAGTTAAGGACATATTCTCGCCTATCCTGCTTACTTTTATAAAAGCAGGCGCGTTCCTATGGTTAATCATAATCAGTTCTTTACGTTTTGACCCCGCAGGAAAACTGAATTCTCCACTATAATCACGGCCTAGAAGAGTAACTTGTAATCCTCTTCCTCTGCTCTGATTTTTCTTTATTCGTGCAGGTTTTAGTCTGTTATTTTCCCGAGACTTTTCGAAAACTTCTTTATTGAGACAATCATGCTTTGGCCATGGGGGTCCTAGCTGGTCGAAAAACACTTTAGAGCCAGCATCATTTTGATAAAAGAAAACAGACTTGCTACATGTAGGGCAGTTCAGTTTAGTTGTATAAGAATCATAATGGCTATACTCATCTGCGCAGTTATGTATAGGTGTTCTAATACCTTTAACTACTCTGATTTTAATTTCACGTGAACAATTTAAGCAGGTAGCCATTAAATGCGTCCTTTCAAGTTAATAATTACTAGAAGATATTGAGCACAGCGCCGCGCAATCTCCCACCTCGCCTGCGGCTTGTTTATGAACCCTTTTTTCTTGCAATACTTGTCCACAGCTCAAACCCCGTGGTTGCTTGTGGGCTAGGCTGATATTCCATGTCATGAATCCTCGCAAAAACATGCAGTTAAAGCAATATATTTAGCTATTAGTTGAATTACAGTGCCACCAATAATAACTATTATATTTTTTTGGCCTCCGGAAAAGAGTTGCAAAGGTTGCAGGGTATGATGGGTGCTTGTAAGTAGTTGATATTTGGTTGTTTAAAATTAAAACTCTGTTACAAAAAAGAGTAACAATTAGTTGCACAAAAGGTAACAGAAAGTTAAGTCATTGATTAATATTGATATAATATTTTTAGAAAGTTACAAAAAAAAGAGTTGCGGAAATACTTTATTGGTACGCTTTTGTTACCTTTTAAGATAAGTATATTAAGTATATATATCATATGTTTATAGCTGTTATTGATTACCTGCAACTCTTGCAACTCTTTTCCCGACCCCCCACTAGATTTTTTTATCCTGCTATATACGCGGGTATGTGTGCGCGCGTATATAGCGTGTGAATGACTAACTAATGAGCTTTTAACTGATCTAAATAGTCTGCCCAGGCCTGCATCATTGCAGCTCGTTGCTTGAGATGTTTAGTTCTGTTGTAGGCTCTGCCGTTCATGTCTTTTACGGTGTGCGCTAGCTGCTGTTCAATGATTTCTATAGGGTAGCTGTGGATCTCGTCTAATAGAGTTCTAGCGGTGGCTCTGAATCCATGCGGAGTAACTTGTTCATTGGTGTAGCCCATATTGCGCATAGCTACTCTAACGCCGTTTTCTGATAAAGGTCTACTAAAGCCACGTTGGCTAGGGAAAACATAGTGAGCGTTGTTTTGCCAGCCTGTGAGTTTGTAGAGTTCTTTTAGTAACGCAGTCGCTTGTGTGGTCAGGGGGATGATGTGGTCATCCTTCATTTTCATGTTAGCAGCCGGTATCTCGATGCGCTTGTCATCCCATTTAATGAATGCCCATTCTAATTGCCTTAATTCACCTGGTCGACACAATAGCTGTACCGTCAGTTTTAATGCGGTAACAGTAATTAAGGATCCTGAATAAGCGTCGATGGCGTTGAGAAATGTACCAAGCTCCTTTGGATCGGTGATGGCAGGGTAGTGAGTTTTATTTTTCGGTTTGAGTAACCCTTTAAGATCGTTAACCGGGTTTCTGTCGGCTTTATCCAGGGGAATAGCAAAGGTAAAAACTAAGCCAATGTACTGCTTGCACTTGTGGGCAAGTTCAACGGTAAATTCATCTTGGATCTTATCTAATACAGAGTAGAGGAATGAGGGCGTTAAGCTTAGCATTGTCATTTCGCCAATTTTGGGGAAAACTATTCTCTGCATGCGACTTTCAACAGCTCGATGGTAATCAGCGCTCCAGGAGTCCTCTTTGAATTTAAGCCAATCAAAGGCTATTTCTCTAAAGATATTCGAGTTGTTTACATCTTTGATGATTTCTTTTTTCTTTTTCTCAATGGCCGGATCTATGTTGTCATTGAGGAGCGCTTTGTTTTGGTTGCGCAGAAGTCTGGCATTCTTTAGAGAGATGTCGGGGTATTTTCCCAAGTGTAGTTCTTTGCGTTTTTTTGCAAAATTATAACGGTAGATGAAAAACTTACTGCCGCTCTTTTTTACAGATAAATATAGCCCATCACCATCAGATACGTTATATGCTTTGTCCTTAGCTTCTAATGATTTGATTTTCTTATCATTTAACTTCATGGATCTACCCAGAATGTTAGTTTGGTGGGTACAGATATTCACAATAGCAGTTGTACCCACCGCTATACCCACCAAAAATAGTGAATCAGTATGGCACGGAATGAATCACCTTTGGAAGATGAGAAGGCTTAAAGTATTGTTTGTAAGGGAATTTGAATCAGAATGAATCAGGTTTGGAAGGTATAGTGGTGGGCCCAGAAGGACTCGAACCTTCGACAAACGGATTATGAGTCCGCTACTCTAACCAACTGAGTTATGGGCCCTGAAAATAGTCATAGTAGACTAGATCAGTTTCTTGATATTTTAAACCAGAAATCAATCACCTAGAAAGGTTTGAAAATCGATCTCTGAATCAAGAGGCGCCATCATACATAGCTATGCGGGATGGCGCAATAGTGATTTTAAGTTTTTTTCACTACTCGTCTAAAAAGCTGCGCAAATGGTCTGAACGACTTGGATGACGTAGCTTGCGTAGTGCTTTTGCTTCGATTTGACGAATCCGCTCACGGGTTACGTCAAACTGCTTTCCGACTTCCTCTAAGGTGTGGTCGGTGTTCATGTTGATGCCAAAGCGCATTCTCAGTACTTTTGCCTCGCGGGCGGTTAAGCCTGCCAGTACTTCTTTGGTCGCTTCGCAAAGCCCTTCGCCCGTCGCTGAATCAACCGGCGAGGAGTGGTTGACGTCTTCAATGAAGTCGCCCAGGCTTGAATCTTCGTCATCGCCAATCGGTGTTTCCATCGATATAGGCTCTTTGGCGATTTTCAGTACCTTGCGGATTTTATCTTCGGGAATTTCCATTCGCTCGGATAGTTCTTCCGGGGTTGGCTCGCGACCCATTTCCTGAAGCATTTGTCGAGAGATGCGGTTCAGTTTGTTGATCGTCTCGATCATGTGTACCGGTATGCGGATGGTACGCGCTTGGTCGGCGATTGAACGAGTGATTGCCTGTCTTATCCACCATGTTGCATAGGTAGAAAATTTATAGCCGCGACGGTATTCGAATTTGTCTACTGCCTTCATTAAACCAATGTTGCCCTCTTGGATTAAATCCAAGAATTGTAGGCCGCGGTTGGTGTATTTTTTGGCAATGGATATTACTAAGCGCAAGTTAGCTTCTACCATTTCTTTCTTGGCGCGACGTGCTCTCGCCTCTCCAATAGACATGCGTCTATTGATTTCTTTTAGTTCGCTAAGTGCAATGCCGGTCTCTTGTTGCAGTTGCTTCAAGCGACGTTGTGCTCGCTGTAAATCTGGAAGATGAGTGGCGAGGGCTGCAGAGTACTGGGTGTTGTCGTCAATCAGTTTTTGGAACCACTCTTGATTGATTTCGTTACCTGGGAAAGTTTTAATAAATTCTTTGCGCGGTATTTTGCAGCGCTGCGTGCAGATGCGCATGATGTTGCGCTCCTGCGTGCGGATTCTACCGATGTAGTCTCTAACTCTGCTGACTAGTCGCTCGTAGAATCGAGGAGATAGTTTGATCGGCGAGAAGACCAGGCTTAGCTCAATTTGAGTCTTTTCCGCTTGCAGGCTGTTGACGCCGTGCTTTTCTACAGCAGCATAGTATTTGTCTAGGCAAACTTGAATCTTGCCGTAGCGAATTTTTGCTTCTTCAGGATCGGGGCCGCGCTCTTTTTCATCCTCATCGTCGTCGTCATTTTTATCTTTATCGCTTTTTATAACAGGTGCGATAACAGGGGCAGGGGTGACTACTTCTGCTGTATCTGGGTCGATATAACCGCTGAATATATCGCTGAGACGACCTTCTTCTTCGGTTACTTTGTTGTAGGCTTCTAAGATGATTTCTACGGAACTAGGGAAGGCGGAAAGCGCCGACATTACTTCGCGAATTCCCTCTTCAATACGCTTGGCGATGACGATTTCGCCCTCTCTTGAAAGCAGCTCAACCGTACCCATTTCACGCATGTACATGCGCACTGGATCGGTGGTTCTGCCTGCATCTGATTCAACAGCGGCAAGTGCGGCAACTTCGTCCTCATCAGTATCTTGGGTAGAGTCACCTTCTTTCATGAGCAGTGTTTCAGCGTCTGGAGCTACTTCGGATACCGTAATGCCCATGTCGTTAATCATGCGAATGATGTCTTCGACTTGTTCTGGATCAGCTATATTCTCAGGCAAGTGGTCGTTCACGTCGGCGTATGTTAAATAACCTTGTTCTTTGCCTTTAGCGATTAATTCCTTAAGCCGAGATTGCTGCTGCGAAGTATCTGACATAATAGCCCTGCGATCCATAAAACGTTTATAAAATTTAGCGCGCAATTATAACGCTGTGAGTTAAACATTGCTAGGCTTATGTGCCGTGCAAGTCTAAGGTTTTTTGTAAAAATTGTGCATTATCTTGGAACACCCTGTTGCTGGTGGTCAAATCAGTAGCAGGGAGCTTGTTAGTGAGTAAATTATCTTAGTCTACTTGCGTAGGTTGTACCCAGTGTAAAGCAACGGATGCTGCTGTTGCTGTCGATCACCGATGGGTGCGATAGCTTTCGAAACAGTATGCGCGGTTTTTTTTAAACGAGTCCAGTTATTAAAACGTCTGTCTAATAAGGTTTGCTCGCTGATAACACCGGTGCACCGATAAACTACTTTAATTGCCTGTCTGTTTATTGGTTCAAATCTGAGTTTTTCAAGATGCTGTACAAAATTGTCTGAGCTTTACGGCCAATAAATCGATAATGGTTACTTGTGGGTTGGTAAATAGCTTATTTATTTTTTTTGTGTTGGGCGGCTATTTGCAGTAAATACTCTTTGGCCTGCTGTTTGACGGCGCTAGATAAGTTGCTTTTTAAGGAGGAGTGCTGGCTTTTTATCTCTGCATAGGCTAAATCGCTTTTTCGGTCGCGCAGTTTTTCCCAGCTATCGATGAATAGTTGCTGGTAGTTATCGTCGGGGCAGGGGATGAGTCTAGATATTTCACTAATGACTAATAGTTTGCTCGCGTACTTGCTGTCATCTTGCCAGTCTACTAGCATTTGTCCCAAGCTGGCTTTTGGATGCTTGCCCCAGTACTCGACTAATAGCGCGAGGATGTCGGAATTGTCTTCCTTGATGAGCTCTAGATCGGTGATTTTTTCGCCGCTGCTGATTAGTTCTGGGCTGTGCAGTAATAATGATATGGTTCGATTAACCAGCGATATATTGGCGGTGCGCTTTTTCTTTGGCTGGTTAGCGGTGGAGTATCTAGGTGCAGGTGCCGCTGGGTTTTTACCCGACTGGGAGGATTGACTGAAATATGAGTAGTCATCTGCCGGTGGTTGGTTGGATTGGGCGCCTGTTTGATAGCTGTTATCAAAGCTCTCGTGTAAATGGTTGCTGCTGGTCAGTTGCTGGATTGTCAGGCCGGTAAGCGTGCTGATTCTGTCGGTCATCATCTGTTGTAGCAGTGAGGGCTGCATCTGCTGAATAAGCGGCAGGGCCTGGCTGCTAAACAGCGCTCGGCCGTCAATTGACTCCATGTCGATGTTGGCAGAAAGAGAGTCAAAAAAGTACTCTGACATTGAGGTGGCGCTATTGATCATGTCCTCAAAGTGCTGTTTGCCTTTTTGCCTGACCAAGGTGTCGGGGTCTTCTCCCTCGGGGAGGAATAAAAATTTTGCTTGCTGGCCGTCTTTGATCACCGGCATTACTGTTTCCAGTGCCCGCTTCGCCGCTTTTAAGCCGGCTTGATCGCCGTCGAAGCAAAATATTATCTCCGGTACTATTTTATAGAGACGCTCTAAGTGCTGCAGACTAGTCGCTGTCCCCAAGGTGGCGACGCTGTAGTTTATTTCAAACTGAGCCAAGCTGACCACGTCCATATAGCCTTCAACTATGAGTACTTTGGTGAGTTTTCTATTGATTTTTCTGGCTTCATAGAGGCCGTAAAGCTCGCGACCTTTATGGAAGGTGTCGGTTTCGGGGGAGTTTAAGTATTTAGGTTTTCCGTCGCCTAAAATACGCCCGCCAAAGGCGATTACTCTGCCGCGCATGTCTCTGATCGGGAACATGATTCGCTCGCGGAACCGATCGTAGAGGCGGTCTTTCTCCTCGTTTCTGACCAGCATGCCACTGCGTTCTAAATGCGCTTGATCAGTGTCGGTCATGCCGAGGCTTTTGATTAGGTTGTCCCAGCCTGGAGGGGCGAAGCCGATGCTGAATTGTTTGACTGTGCTTCCGTCAAGGCCTCTGCCTTTTAGGTAGTTAATCGCCAAGCTTTTACTGGCGTGGCCTTTTAGCTGAGCTTCATAAAAGGCGGACGCTAAATCTAATATTTTAAATTGTGCCAGGTATTGCTGCTCGTTTTTGCGCTGGTGAGTATGGTCTTTTGGGATTTCTAGGCCCGCTAGTTTTGCCAGGTCTTCCACGGCTTGCGGGAAAGGTAAGTTTTCATAGTCGGTCATAAAGCTAATCGCGTTGCCACCTGCGCCACAGCCAAAGCAGTAGTAGAACTGTTTGTCGGGGCTGACTGAAAATGAGGGCGATTTTTCTTTGTGAAAAGGGCATAAGCCGCTGTAGTTCTTACCGGTTTTTTTAAGGGTAACTCTAGCGTCAATCAGGTCGACTATGTCGGTGCGGGCAAGTAGGTCATCAATAAATGATTGGGGGATTTTGCCGGCCATAGTTGTCTCTGTTCGCCTGGGTATAATTAATGGGTAACACTAAGGTGTAATAAAGAAGTAGTTAGTATACTAGTCTAATCTGCGGTGTACTAAAAGCATTGGCTGTCTTAGCTATTTGATGAAGGCTAAGCTCAGCGTGACATCACGCCAGGTAAGAGAAGGGTGATGGTAGCAAGGGGTGGCAGTGCTGCGAAAGGTTAGCTGTTGAGCTTTTTCTTTACTATAATTGCCACGGCACCCATGTCTGCTCGACCTTGCAGTTGGGGTTTGGCAAAAGCCATTAGCTTTCCCATATCGGCCATGCTTTGTGCGCCGCTCTGGGTTATTGCGTTGTCTATAATGGCAAGTATTTCTTGGTCGTTAAGCGGTTGCGGCAAGTAAGTTTTAATCACCTCCAGTTCTTGCTGCTCAATGTCCGCCAGATCACTGCGGTTCGCTTCTAAAAATTGCGCTTGAGAATCTTTGCGTTGTTTCGACATTTTGTCTAACACGCTCAATGCTCTTGTGTCATCCAGTTCTATGCGCTCATCAATTTCAATGCGCTTAAATTCTGCCATGATCATACGAATAGTGGATAATAACGGCTTGTTCTTGGCCCGCATTGCACTTTTCATATCAGCTTTTATTTGCTGTTTTAAATCTGACATTATTTCTGACCTATCACTGGTTCTATAATAATATATAACACGACGCTACATTCTGAATTTGATGTTACTCATGTTTATGAGCGACAATCTGAGAATGCATTTTGCTGTTTGCTGCATTTTCGTAACTGAGATATTAAAACTATAATCGTTTACATCTAAGTGCAGAATTTGCTAAATCAGCAGACTAAACTTTTTTATAAAAAGTATTAGTACAAACGTACTCTGCGAGAAATTTCACGAGAAACTTTCTTTGCGTGACGCTTTACCGCAGCAGCAGCTTGACGCTTGCGTACAGAAGTAGGCTTTTCATAAAACTCACGACGACGAACTTCAGCGAGAACGCCAGCTTTTTCACATGAACGTTTGAAGCGACGTAGTGCTACGTCAAAGGGCTCGTTATCTTTTACTCTTACTGCAGGCATATTTTTCTAACCTAATTTAAGTGAATGAAATTCAATTTTTCGACAGATTATCGACACTGGGTCAACAAACGTAAAAAGATTGAGCGCAAATTTTACAGCTTGGATTTGGACTTGTCAAAGCCTGAACTGATAAACTTAATTTATTTATCTGCATCTGTGGGTGATTATGCCAAGATTATAGTAGATAATGTTCGAAAATTAAGATTGATGATGGTTTGAAGAGAATATGAGAGTACTAGGTATTGAAACATCTTGCGATGAAACCGGAGTCGCCATTTATGATTCGGAGCAAGGTTTATTGGGCGATGCACTATATAGTCAAGTTGCGATGCATGCTGAGTATGGTGGAGTGGTGCCAGAGTTAGCATCCAGAGATCATATTAAGCGTTTAATCCCGCTGATTGAGCAAGTGTTAACCGAGACTGACACTGCAAAAAACCAAGTAGATGCGATCGCCTATACAGCAGGTCCAGGCTTGATAGGGGCTTTAATGGTTGGAGCTGCAACGGCCAGGTCGATTGCTTTTGCCTGGGATGTGCCTGCTATCGCCGTTCATCATATGGAAGGGCATCTACTGGCACCGATGTTAGAGGATAATCCTCCCGCTTTCCCGTTTGTCGCCCTGTTAGTTAGCGGCGGGCATACGCAATTGGTCGAAGTGCAGGGGATTGGTGAGTATCAGTTGCTCGGTGAATCTTTAGATGATGCAGCCGGTGAGGCATTTGATAAGGCCGCGAAAATGTTGGGGCTGGACTATCCTGGCGGTCCGCTGATTGCCAAGCTGGCAATGTCTGGCGATCGCACTCGATTTAAGTTCCCCAGACCGATGGTCGATCGACCAGGTATGGATATGAGCTTTTCTGGTTTAAAGACTTTTACTTTAAACACGGTCAATAAATTCAAGAAAGAGCACGCTCTTGACGATCAAACTAAAGCTGATATAGCGGCCGCTTTTGAAGAGGCGGTGGTCGATACGCTAGTGATCAAATGTAAGCGAGCTTTACAGCATACAAAATTCAAGCAGTTGGTCATTGCCGGTGGGGTTAGCGCCAATCAGCGGCTGAGACTGAAGCTTCAGTTAATGATGGAAAAAGAGCGCGCTGTGCTTTTTTATGCGCGCCCGGAGTTTTGTACCGATAACGGGGCGATGATTGCCTACGCTGGCACTCAACGTCTTTTGGCTGGTCAATCCAGTGATCTTACTATACAAGCTCGGCCTCGCTGGCCAATGGCTGAGTTACCCGCTCTTTAATCTCCAGCCTCAAGCAACTACTTTATTTGGATGTAAAACATGGATATTGTCTATATTCGACAATTAAAAATCGAGACCGTCATCGGTATTTTTGACTGGGAGCGGAAAATTAAACAACAGGTGTGTCTCGATGTGGATATGGCGGTTGATATTCGTCGCGCAGCGGCGGCAGAAGACATCGATAGTACCGTTAGTTATAAGACGGTCACTGATCGACTGATTGACTTTGTTGGCAGCAGTGAATTTTTGTTAGTCGAGACCATGGCCGAGGAGATCGCCCAGCTGCTTAAAGCAGAATTTTCGCTGAATTGGGTGCGTTTGCGAGTCGGAAAACCTGGAGCAATTGAAGCAGCAGCCGATGTTGGGGTGTTGATTGAGCGCGGTGAGCGCCCGGTTATTGCCAATTACAGTGGCTGATTCATGGCTTATGGGTGACTGTGACGTGTATAGGGGAAAGCTGCTGTGAGAACATTCTTATCTGTCGGCAGTAATGATAATCCACAACAGAATATCGCACTGGCTATTGAGCTGATAAAAAAATCTTTTGTTGATGTGGTGGTGTCTAGCGTCTATCAAAGTCCATCTATTACTCAGCAAGGCGCTGACTATTATAATTTGGTGATTTCATTTTCAACTCATTTAGCGCCTGAATCAGTGGTGTCTCAATTAAAGGCAATCGAGCGGGCGCTCGGCCGATCTCGGGATAAGTTGCACAGATCTAAAGTGGCTATTGATTTAGATTTACTGCTCTATGGGGATTTTAATGGGTTGCTGTTTAAAGGTTTAGCTAATCAAAGCAGAATTCCGCACCCCGATATTTTTTTACATAGTTTTATTCTTGGGCCGTTAGTGGAAATTTGCGCTGAGCTGAAAGAGTTATCCACAGGTGAATCTTATAATGCGCTGTGGAAAAAATTCGATAAGACGGCGCATCCTTTAACAAAATTGCAGTAGCTTAGCTCAGTCATGCTGGCTTAAATACCGTCGCTAAGCTCTTCGGGAAAGTGTGCCTGCCATGCTTCAAAGCCGCCGTTTACACTTGCCACATTGCTAAAGCCTTGGCTGCTGATAAACTGCGCTGCATTTTTGCTGCTGATGCCATGATAGCAAAGCACTAAAATATTTTGCTGCTTTTCCAGAGGCGATAATAGCTGCTGCAAGTTGTCGTTGTTGAGGTTGATTGCCTGATTGGGGTGCGCTTGCATGAAGCTGTTTTGGTCTCGAATATCTAAGAGAACCGCACCTTCTATCAATAGCAATTTGGCTTGCTCGCAATCGATGCATTGATAATCTGCCATGTGTGCCTTTGTCTGTTGGAAGGGTGATAGTGGGACTTTTAATAGTGGGGCTTATTGTTTAAAGCTTGGGACCCTATAGCGGGTTTGAGTTTCAATACATATAGCGGTTAGTTCCTCACCCCACACACAGCCTGTATCTAAGGCGATAATGTTTTTCCTGTTGGTTTTTCCGCGCAGTGCCGCCCAGTGACCAAAGAGTATTAACGGCAGCTTTGCTGCTGAGTCGCTGTGGTTGGAGTAGGCATCGAACCAGGGAGAAAGCCCTTCAGGCTGTTGGCCAAGCTCGCCTTTGTAGGTTAATTCTAGCTGCTGGTTGGGGGTGCAAAAACGCATTCTGGTCAAGTAGTTAGTAATGCAGCGCAGCCGGTCTAAGCCGGTTAATGAAGGTTGCCACTGATCGGGAAAATTGCCGTACATCGCAGTAAAGTAAGGCAAGAAATCTTCAATTTGCAGGGTATCCTGTACTTCTTGTGCAAGTGCCAGAGCTTGTGGGATGCTCCAGTGGGCGGGGATGCCGGCGTGGGTCATCACCGCATTCAACTGCGGATCAAAATAAGCCAGCGGTTGGGATTTTAGCCAAGCCATTAATTCGTCACAATCACTGGCGTGCAGTATATCTTGAACAGTGTCGAATTTCTTCGGCTTTGACTGGGTGTAGTGGACGGCTAATAAATGTAAATCATGGTTGCCCAATACTACTTTGGCCCTGTTGCCCAATTGTTGAATAAAGCGTAACGTCTCAAGGGATTTAGGGCCGCGATTGACTAAATCACCGACCAGCCACAGCGAGTCACTGTCGCTAAAATTTAATTTATCTAATAGCGCCTGTAATTCGTCATAACAGCCTTGGATGTCACCGATTGCATAGCTAGCCAAAGTTATTCCTCGTAGGTTTAATGCAGCGCATTAGGTTTGGCGAGGGTAAAGGCGGCAATTTCAGCCTTGAATGACTCACCCTCTGCTGTCACCATATTGTAGTGGCCAAACATGCTGCCTACGTTGGTCTCCAGCACAGCACCTGAACTGTATTGATAGCTGCTGTTAGGGGCAATAGTAGGTTGTTCACCGATCACGCCGTCTCCCTGGATTTCTTGAACTTTTTGATTGCCATCAGTCACTACCCAGCGTCTTGAAAGCAATTGAATATTTTGTTTGGCCAGATTTTTGATGGTGATCTGATAAGAAAAAACAAAGCGCTTGGCGGCAGCGTCTGATTGCGCTGCTTCAAATTTTGTTTCAACTGCTATTTCCACGTCTTGCGCTATTTGCAGGTTGTGTATCGGGTCTTTTGAGTTTGAGTCCATCTGCGTTGACTATCCTAAAGGGTTGTGGAAGTGGAGTGGATGAAATCGGCTATCGCAATAAATTCAACCAGTGACAGCGTTTCCGGTCTTCTGACCGGATCGATACCTAATGCGAGTAGCTGTTCAGCTTCGACAATTCCTTTAAGATTGTTGCGCAAGGTTTTACGGCGCATGCTAAAGGATGTTTTAACCACTTTTTCTAAGGTAGTTAAACATTTAGCTTGGTGTGGCTTAGTCTTGTAGGGCAGCAACCTAACGATCGCAGAATCCACTTTAGGGATTGGGTGAAATGCTTCTGGTGGCACGATAAATAAAGGCTCTATCTCACAGTAGTATTGCGCCATGATGCCCAGTCGACCGTAGAGTTTATCGCCGGGTTTGGCGGCCAGTCTATCAACTACTTCTTTTTGCAACATAAAATGCATATCCAGTATGCAAGTTGAATGCTGTAAAAGATGAAAAATAAGTTGGGTGGAAATATTGTAGGGTAAGTTGCCGATGATGCGCAGCGGGCGGCTGTCTTCTTGCAGGGAGCCAAAATCAAACTTCATCGCATCCGCTTCAAAAATACGGAATTTGTCTCCATAGCTAAAAAATTTTGTCCTGAGGATCGGCAGTAAATCGCGATCTAGCTCGACGGCGTCTAAGGCGCCAGCCTCATCTAAGATTACTTCAGTAAGAGCGCCCAGCCCAGGGCCGATCTCGACCATATGATCGCTAGGCCTAGGGCTGACACCCCTGATGATTCGGCGGATAACACCTTGGTCTTGTAGAAAATTTTGTCCGAAGCGTTTGCGAGCTTTGTGTCCCGCATTGTTGCTGTGCTGACGCGCCATTCAATTTGAGCCTTTTAAATTTTGATAATCATTGGATAGATTATTAGGGGTAATTCCCAAAATTAGTGATGTGCGACTGACTGGCTATATTTAAAATATATTGCCTATCAATAGCTTGTATGTTGTTTATGCTTTACGTTGGCGAGCCAATCTAGATGCATATTCGATGGCGACTAATAAGCTACCGCTGTCGGCTTTACCGCTGCCTGCTATATCTAACGCAGTGCCGTGGTCTACCGATGTGCGAATGATAGGTAGCCCCAAGGTGATATTGACCGCTTTACCGAAACCAGAATATTTTAAAACCGGTAGCCCTTGATCATGATACATCGCCAATACAGCATCGCAATCTTTTAAATATTTTTCAGTAAAGAGGGTGTCTGCTGGAAGCGGGCCGATTATATCAACATTTTGTGTAGAAAACTCATCTAGTACCGGAGATATTATATCTATCTCTTCCATGCCCATGTGGCCGCTTTCGCCGGCGTGCGGGTTGAGACCGCAGACCAGTATTCGCGGTCTTTGAATGCCGAAAACATCTTGTAGATCGGCAATTAGTATCGCTAGTATATTGCGTAATTTCTGTTTGGTGATTGCGCTGCTGACATCTTTGAGTGCTAAGTGGGTCGTCACTAAAGCCACTCTGAGCTGTTCAGTTGCGAGCATCATCACCACTTCAGAGGACTGGGTTTGCTGCTGTAAAAATTCAGTGTGACCAGTAAACGGGATGCCAGCTTGATTGATTATCCCCTTGTGTACCGGCGGGGTAACCATCGCATCGTAGCTGTTATCTATACAGCCTTGGCAGGCATGTTCTAAAATGTTGAGCACGTAGCGTGCATTGGCTGGGTTTAATTTACCAGTGATTACTTCTTCATTTAACGCAATAGTCTCCACAAATATTTGACCAGGAATAGAGGCTAAATTATCTCTAGTATTAAAGGGGACTATTTTTAGTGGTAAATTTAAATTTTCTGCGGCTGCAATTAATAAATTTGGATCGCCAATATAAATTAGTTGATCTTGAAAGCTTTGTTGCGCAATTTTAACAATTAATTCGGGACCAATACCTGCAGGCTCGCCGCTAGTGATTGCAATTTTTTTAATCTTTAGCATGATGGACTCTGTTTATCGCCGTCGTTCAGCTTAAACCTAATGGATTAGCAGCATGCCTAATCATTGGACGGCTCTTGCCGAGGATTACAGCTGTGCAGAGTATCCGCTAGGAAAACAGAAAAAACTGCTCTACACTATGCTGTAAAGCAGATAGCTATTTCGTCTACTTAAATTCTACGTATGCATTGGCGCGAATTTCTCTCAGCCAATTGTCTTTTTCCTCGTTAAACTTACGCTTTCCGATGACATTTCTAGCTTGGTTTTCTTGAGCTAAGTTACTAACATTTTCTGCTTTTCGGTCGGTTACTTCTAAAATATGCCAACCGAATCGGCTTTTAAAAGGCAGGCTTATATCGCCAATTTTAGTACGATTCATTATTTTTTCAAACTCAGGTACCATTTGTCCACTTTGTGTCCAGCCTAGCTCGCCACCTTGTGAGCTACTGCCTGGGTCGTTACTGTGCTCTTCCGCTAACTCGGCAAAATCTTCCTTATGCTTAAGTAAGCGTTGGTAAAGTTGCGCTGCTGTTCTCTTGGCTTGCGTTTGACTAGTGACTTCACTGGGTGAGATCAGAATATGTCTGACTTTGGTTTTAGCTATTTGCAAAGATTTAATGCCGTTTCGTGTCTCTCTAAGCAATAGAATATGGTAACCAGTTGGGGTTCTGGTTGGCTTGCTAAACTGGCCTGAATTTAGAGGAGAAATAGCATCGACTAAAGAGGTCGGCAACTCAGCAATTTTACGCCAGCCCATATCACCACCATTTAAAGCAGTGCTCGAACTAGAGTTACTAATTGCTATATTAGAGAATTGAGCGCCGGCAATTAATTTTTCATATAGGGCGTTGGCTTTGGTTTTTGCCTCTTTTATGTTCTTGGGGGTCATCGGGCTTTTAATCGAAATTAAGATATCACTAATCAATACTTCAGCATTGTTTTTACTTGCCTGAGAGCGTAAAAAATTTTGAATTTCACGATCTGAAATTTGAATGCGCTGGCTGATATTGCCTTCTTGTAATTTTCTGATCAGCAAGTCAGTACGAATTTTTTCTCTAGTCGCTATGTAGTCTTGTCCCTGAGCAATAATCGCTTTTCTAAACCTTGCTAAACTCATACCGTTATTTTTGGCGATTTGTGAAATAGTAGCGTTTAGTTGTCGGTCAGTGACTTTTATTCCCTGGTCCGACGCCATTTTCAGCATGATAGTTCGAGTGATCATCTGTTCCATCACTTGCGATTTCAATACTTGTGGTGATGGTACTTTGGCTCGCTGCTGTTTTATTTGATTAACTGCTCTTTTTAAGCTGTTCTTGAAATCAGATTCAAGAATCACTTCATCGTTAACGATGGCAATGATTTTATCGAGGCTAGCTGCAGAACTCGTTGTCGTTAGTGCGATTAAACTAGCCGTTATTAGTGTTTTACTTAGTAGAGCTTTAAGTGAATTAATCATTTGCATTATAATACTCACGTTTTTCATAACCTTTGATTTTATTTCTAAGTTCTGTTGTTGGGCTTTTGCCGATACCGCCTAAACCTTTTAATACGAACTGTAGGGCAATTGAATTATCTCGTTTATTGTTGGATTCTAATTCTTGTCTAAATACTATTCGGGTTTTCCAACAGCAGCTTTGGTATTCAAAGCCTGCTGCTATATCCACTGTGTCGTTGGTTTTCCAATCGTATTGTACTAAACCTAAACTCGACCATCGCTCGTTTATTGGCCAAAGATAAGAGAGAGTGGTTTGCTTACGAATATCACGAGTAAAGCGGTGTCTTACGCCGATAACATGATTTTGATCTTCTTCGTATTTTAAGTCTAACGTCATTTCTGAATTGTTGAAAGTTCCCGCATCAAAAGCGGCATCGAACAATGCACGAACTCTGATGTTAGGTCGCCAAATAATGGAGGTTGCAAAATCAGATGAGTTATCTTTTATGGGAGCGTCGCTAGGATCTATGCGAACTTTTCGGTCACTAAAATAGAAGGCGTGGCCAACACTGGCTGATATTATTTCTCGCCCCTGATCTGAAATAACTCTAGAGGTTAAACCTAGTGAAACTTGCTGAGCATCGCCAAACCTGTCATCGCCACTAAAGCGATTATCCCTAAAAAGGGAGTTGTAAGTGAATGTCAGCTCTGAAGTATCAAAGTCTGGCAGGTCGCTCTGATCTTTATATGGAACATATAGCGCGAAAAGTCTTGGTACAAGAGTTTGCGTATAAGACTTACCTTGGAAACTCATAAAGCGATCAAAAAACAGCCCTGAATCTATTTCTAAAATAGGAACGGTCACGCTTTGGCTGCTGCTAATGTTACTTGGCTGATCACTTAAATGATAATTAGCATGCCAAAATTTTACTGCAGGCTTAATGTATCCCCAAGAATTTCTGTATTCGCCGGTAATACTAGGGTTTATAATTAGCCGGTCACCGACCGTTAAATCTCTACCTGTTAATCCGGTTTGATCACGGTCAAAACGGGTAAAAACGGAGCGATGGTTGAAGTTGTAATGCTCGTAGTTATCTTCTGGAGTGCCGGTTAATCTTATTTCAGGTAAGCGTTGGTAGGGCTTCTTTTTGGTTGCGTCT
The DNA here is from genome assembly GCA_029027825.1 of Oceanospirillales bacterium. Lineage (GTDB taxonomy): Bacteria > Pseudomonadota > Gammaproteobacteria > Pseudomonadales > Balneatricaceae > Rs1. Next base: position 456,256 of record CP093399.1, read on the forward strand.
ATAGTTTGATACTTTTGTAATAAAATCGAGCTTTTCCAAGTGTTGGCTTGGTAGATGATCTTAGCCGATTGATTAAGGTGATCATTATCCCCCTCGTCGATATCTAATTTATTATCCAAATCAGAAAAATAATCGTCGTCGCTCACTTCGGTATAGTCGACAACAGTAGTTATTCTATCATATCTACCAGTGTGGCTGAGGCCAAGTACCCAACGTCGCTTATCTAGTTTGCTCTTCTGACTTGCAAACCCAGTACTTAAGACGTTTAAACTGTTTTCATCCAAATAGCGAAATTCGTTCTCTAGCAGTATGTTGCCATCACTAAACAGGGTGGTAGTTAGTGTGTCGTCCATATTGGTAGCTATATTAAAATAATAGGGGACGGCTATACTGCTGTCCCCACTAGTAAATTTAATACTTGGATATAGGAAACCGCTCTGTCGTCTATCGTCAATCGGGAAATAGAAGAATGGCAAATACAATACAGAATTGCCAAATAGTACCAGCCTAGCATTGTCGGCACGACCGAACCCTGAGACCAAATCTAAATTAATTTTATCCGCTGAAATTTTCCAGGCGTTTTCACCCGGTGGACAAAAAGTATAACTGCCTTTTTCTATATCAAGGACGTTTTTAGAGCGACGAATAATCACATCAGCATCACCGCGAATGTGTTTTTCGTGAATCACATACTTGGCATCATAAAGACGAGTTTCCTCTTCATTGATATTACCTTCAGCCTTAGATGCAACAATTAGCATACCGGTCTGTCGAAAGGTCACCCCATCTTCTAAGCTGAATGCGCCTGTTTCTTGGTCTAGCTTGGCCAGTGGACTATGTAGGCTACGATTGCCTTGTTGTAAGTCAACATTACCGGTTAAGGTTGATGCTTTGCCTAATTCTGTGGCTGATTGGTCGGCAGTGATAAATACTGCCTGTAAATCTGGTGGGGTATCTGCTGCTGAATCATCACCAATCGTCGGAGAAATATAGCGTCCTTTGCAGGCTTTCTGACTATTTTCGCTGCTAGTGTAGGGATACCAATCTAAAGATTTATAATCTATATCGGTCTGCTCTACCTCGGTGCTATATGACGGAGATTGCGAATTATTGGCCAAAATTTGCTGATGTTTGTCACCAGCGCTGCTCTTTAGCTGATTCGCTGTATAATCAGTTTTATTCGATAAACTGTCAGCTTTAGCGGCAGCCTTGCTGGTTATTGGTGTATGGTTTTTGTCGGCAGAATTAGCCGCTTTTTTAAGCGAGGCTAAGTGTTGATCTGTCACTGGCGCAGTGATTGGATGCGATGAAACCTGATTAGAGTGATCAGACAGAACAGTTGCAGAGGGGACTTTGCTAATAACCTTATTTCTGGCAGGGGGAAATGTTTTGCTGCTGCTAGCAGGAGTTGGCGCTTTTTTTGTGGCGATAAACTGTCTGTTTATAGGCTGTTTCGCGTTAACTCTTGGCTTTTTGTCAATTAAAGCTGTTGTCGATATGGATGCGCTGCAGTCCCACTGATCGTTAACTTGACGACAATTCCAATCTTGATTCGCGAAAGCCACGGATTGAATACTGCTTATGGTGACGGCCAGTATAGCTAGATAAAGTTGGTGAGATGAGTGTTTCTTAAACAGCATTTATTGAAATCCAACCTTAGTAAGTTTAAAAATATCTTCTTGATGAATTGAACATTGTTCAATGTGCTGAAATAATAGAATAAAATGGTAAAGCTCATCAAATATATACGTTTTTAGTGTGTTTTTGTAAAATAAATACCTAAACGTTAAAAACCCTTAGCCATAAATGGGCTAGCAGAAGGATAATAGAGCAAATGACTTCTGAATTACAGTATTTGTGGAAAACAATAGAGAATGCAGCAACTTTCTGAAATGTATACGTGGATAGAATCGTTAATAGTATCTGGTGCAATAAAAATAGCTGGAGATTGGGATATTTGTCCGCTTAAAGGCGATGCGAGCTGCCGGAGCTATTTTAGGCTGCACAGTGCTGCCGGTGATAAAATATTAGTCTCCAGCCCTGTACAGCGAATCGATAATTCAATCTTTATCGCAAGGGCCAAGCAATGGCGGCAGTATCAAGTTAACGTGCCGAGTATTTATTGTGTTGATGAACATCGGGGATATATGTTGATTGAAGATTTTGGCAACAGCCATTTATTTGATCTGTTAGCCAGTGAATTCAATGCCGACCTCTATCAAAAAGCGATTAAGCAGTTAATAGAAATACAAAAAGTTCCCCACAGTCCGCTAGTGGCTTTTGATCGGGAATTTTTACTGCGTGAAATGCGCTTGTTTGAGCAATGGCTGGTAAAATATCAACTGGATTTAGCCGTGCCGAGCTGCTTAGGTGCGGTGTATGAATTATTGGTGGAAAGTGCATTAGAGCAGCCCCAAGTGACCATGCATAGAGATTTTCACAGTCGTAATTTGTTAGTCAAACAGCATAAAATTGCGGTCATCGATTTTCAAGATGCGGTGCGTGGGCCAATCTCTTATGATTTAGCGTCATTGCTACGCGATTGTTATATCAATATAACTGATCAGCAAACAGCGCAGTTAATTGGCTACTATTTGCAATTGTCGCAAAGCGAGCAGCTACTGAGCCGCTCTATAACACCGCAACAATTTGAAAAATGGTTTGATTTTATCGGCTTGCAGCGACATTTAAAAGTCTTAGGGCTGTTTATACGCTTGGGTGTTGAAGAGCAAAAAAGTGCTTATCTGGCAGACATACCAAGAGTGTTTAGCTACGTGCTAAAAATTGCGGCTAAATATAGTGAGTTGGCAGAATTTTCGCAGTGGTTAGAGGCGGTGGTCGCTCCTGCATTAACAGCGCAGCGCTGGTATTCGTTGGATAAATGTCAAATCGAGAAATTATTGTGAAGGCGATGATATTAGCTGCTGGGCGTGGTCGAAGAATGCAGCATCTTACTGAAACAGTACCCAAACCTTTAATTCCCGTGTTAAATAAGCCTCTGATTGAATATCATCTAGAAAATTTGGAACAGGCAGGATTTACCACGGTGATCATTAATGTGTCTTGGCTTGCCTGTCAGTTGGAAGAGTATCTAAACCAGCAGTATACCGGCAATTTAAATATAAAAATTTATCCTGAAATTGATGCGCTAGAAACTGGGGGCGGGGTGTTTTCAGCTCTGGGTGAATTAAGTGATAACGATGCGCCTTTTCTGGTGGTAAACTCCGACGTAATGACTGATTTTAATTATGCAGATGTAAAGCGTGAAATTACTGGTTTGGCACATTTGTATATGATTAAAAATCCACCGCAGCACTCGCTAGGTGATTTTCAAATTAAAGAAGATGGTTTCTTGGCTATTCCTGAAAAAATCCACAATGGAACCAGCACTGCGCTGACTTTTTCGGGGATTAGTATCCTCACTCCAAAACTATTTGCCGATTGCACTATGGGTAAATTTAGCTTGGCTGAGTTATTTAAAAAATATATTCTCAAGGGTTTAATTAGCGGTGAACAGCTACATAATAAATGGATAGATGTCGGTACTGTCGAGCGGCTAGCGCTAGCGGAAGAGTGGCAGCGTAGCTTGCAAGAAGTATGATATTGTTGCTGTGACTTGCTTGAGTTTACAGATTGAAGATAATAATTTTTATATGTGGCAATTATGAATCAACAAATTTTACAGACCATCAAAAAATGTAGAATCGGTATTTTTATTGGTGGTGCGATAGGCCTTTTTTCAGGCAATATAAGCGGTTTAATCCTGGGAGCGGTAGTCGGTTTTTTTATTAATCGCTGGTTATATAATCTGCTGCTCGGTGAAGGCTCACCGCAAGCACTGTTCTTTAAAGCCACCTTTTTGGTGATGGGAAAAGTGGCCAAAGCCGATGGACGAGTCACTGAACAGGAGATTCAGTTTGCCCGAGATGTGATGATCAGAATGCGCTTGGGCGAGGAGAAAAGACGCCAGGCAATGGCCTTTTTTGCCGAGGGAAAAGAGGCTGATTACGATTTGGCAAAAGTATTGCGCCCTTTGAGTATGCTTATTCAAAGGCGCAGTGCAGTCAAAATAATGTTTTTGGAAATTCAGCTGCAAACGGCGATGTCGGACGGCGAGGTTTCTCCCAATGAGCTAAAAGTTATTCAGCAAGTCTGTACTTTCCTAAAAATGTCACAGCAGGAAATGAATGAATTGCTGACCCGGATGCAAGCTCAGCAGTCTTTTCACGGCTCTTCGGCAATGCCTAATACGCAATCCACCATCGACGACGCTTACAAAGTGATTGGTGTGAGTGTTGACGTATCAGATGCTGTATTAAAAAAGGCTTACCGCCGGTTAATGAGTCAACATCACCCAGATAAATTGGTCGCTAAAGGTTTACCGCAGGAGATGATGCAATTAGCTAAGGAAAAAACACAAGAGATACAAGCTGCTTACGATGTGGTGAAAAATTCACGTAAGCATAAGAAGTGAATAACGGCTCCAGAGGGAGTCTCTGCATAAGTCGATCTTCACTGCTGCTACAGGGCGTGTGTGACTTGTGCAGAGGCTCCTTACAATATAGAGAGTAAAGGGCTCTTCCCTAAACTACGAACTTGTTAGTTTTAGCGCAAAAATGCCTGGCTAAGCGCCAGGTTTTTGATTCTTTTTCCGGACAGTTTTTGGCTTTGTTTTCTTTTCTTTGGCTATCATTAATGGTTTTTCTACATACTTCTTTAGTACCCCCCGCACTTTCTTTAGCAGCCAGCTATTACCTTGTCTTCCCCAAGTTAAAGCCGATGCCTTAATTTGGATGTACTGCTCTATTTCTGATAAATTGGCGGCGCGCTTACGCGCCAGTGCTGGGTTGATGCCGATTGATAAATTTGGATTATGCGGTGTGTAAATGTCGAAGGTGTCTATTTTTATGTCGCCAAGCATTTGCGTCAGCTTAGGTGCGCTAACATCGGTTGACTGTAGAGGGTTAATTAACAAAAGACGGTAGTTTTCTTTATCGGCGACTGGGATGGTCACTGCAAAAGCGGCGGCCCAAGTTGCGCCTTGGCCAATACCGGCGATGATCACCGCGTCTGATTTTTCAGTGAGTAGCTTAATGCTGGCTTGCGCTCTGGCTAAGGATATTTCAGCCAGTGTTTTTACTGCAATTGGCGGCTCTTCTGTGCTGGTGTCCTGCGCTGCTGTATCTGGCGCGTCAGCATCTTTATCTTTGGCCTCTGGGTCAGTTTCGGTTTTTGCTTCGGCGTTATCTTCCACCGCTGCTGTAGATGTGTCGGTAGTGCTTTCAGGCTCTTCAGTGTCCTCTTTATATTCGGATCTTTGTGGAATGGCAGGCAGGGTTGTCTGCGGTAAAGTGAGGACGGCAGTTTGCCATTGGTATCGAGTTAATCCCACTCTCAATGGATTTAAACTGACCAAGGTATCCGAGTGCAGACGCTCATCAGGGAAAAATAATAGGCTGCCCAGTGGCTCTTTTACATCGGCTGCCAGATAATAGAGATTAAATTCTTGCTCGAGTGCCGTCAATTTAATAACTTGAGTTAAAGAATTTTTTAAATACGCTGCAATCTCTAACTCAGTCTCTTGTTTCGAGTTAGGCATGCTGCGGGTAGCTGGCTCTGCTGAATTTTTATTGTCTGCACTGTCCGCACTATTTTCAGCGTTTGGCTGGGGGCTAGTTGCTTGCTCAGTCGTTTGAGCATGGCTGTCAGCGTGAGCATTGTTGAAAATAAGGCTAAAAAAGCTAATTAGTAAGATTTTTTTCATAAAGAAATAGTTATCACTGAATTTTTAAAAGTCTAAGGATATTAATACGTCAGCCATTTAGATACAATGTGGCGCAATAATTTGAATCAAAATATTAAGGTATATCCATGAAAGACTTTAAAATTGCACCATCTATCTTAGCTGCTGATTTCGCTAGATTGGGTGAAGAAGTAGAAAATGTGCTGGCCGCTGGCGCTGATATTGTGCACTTCGATGTGATGGATAATCACTACGTACCTAATCTCACGATCGGCCCTATGGTGTGCAGTGCGTTAAGAAAGCATGGAATTACCGCACCGATTGATGTGCACTTAATGGTGAAGCCAGTCGATAGCATGATCGCACAATTTATCGATGCGGGCGCCAGTTATATTACTTTTCACCCTGAGGCGTCAGAGCATATTGATCGCTCACTGCAAATGATCAGAGATGCGGGTTGTAAGGCCGGTTTAGTGTTTAATCCTGCTACACCTCTGCACTATCTCGATCATGTGCTGGATAAGTTAGATATGATTTTATTAATGTCGGTTAATCCAGGCTTTGGCGGGCAAAAATTTATCCCCGCTACGCTGACTAAATTGGCACAAGTGCGCAAGTTGATTGATCACTCTAAACTAGATATTCGACTGGAAGTAGACGGGGGCGTCACCGTAGATAATATCGCGGCAGTGGCAGCGGCCGGTGCCGATACTTTTGTGGCTGGGTCGGCTATCTTTAATACAGCAGATTATAAAAAAACCATCAACCAAATGCGCACCAACTTGGCATCACTATAGTTAACTAAACTAGTTAAAGGCTCCAGCCACTTAACTTTTCGGTAAATTTGCAAATATCTATCTTTTTGAATATTGTGCAATCTATTACTCTCCAAGCTAGTGGTTGTCTAGAAGCGCTGCTTAGTCAATGAATGATAACGGGAATGATATAAAGTTAGATGTTGAATTTTATAAAATCTAAGTTAATAATCTTAAAACAATTTGTGGGAAGCTTGCCTAAGCTGCACTTGGTCATAATCAGTGGGCTGTTTGTTGTTTGCCTGCTGCTTTTGATGGTGCCGCTGCTGTTTAATAGTGCCATTAAACAAGAAATCACCCTGCCCGAATTGTTTGACCCCGCGCCAATTAGCAATCCTAGTGCTCCGGCTGAATTAGCTAACAATGACGCAAGTGCTGTTGATGTGCCTGATTATGAATGGGTGGTTTCTGAAGGGGATACCTTAGGAAAAGTGTTTTCAATGTTTAATTTGTCATCGACAATGACAAAAATTTTGGAAGCTGATAAAAATGTGCTCTCTTTAGATATCATTAATACTGGTGACACCTATCGATTTTGGTTAAGCGGGAATGATGATAAATTTGACGCTAAAGGTGTTGTGCTTAACCGTATGGAGCAAGTGCTTGGGATTGAACATCAGGTGGTGTTTGAGCGTAAAGGTGCTGGCTTTGAGTACAAAGAAACTATTAAAGAGGGAACTTGGAGACAAGATCGGATAGCTGGGGTGGTTAAAAGCGGCAGTAACTTTTATAATTCCGCTGTTGCTCTAGGGCTTCCACGCAATGATGTTGCGGTGATTGGCCGCCTGTTAAAATCTAGATTTAACTTTGCACGCAGTACTGCAGCAGGAGATAAATTTCAAATTATTCTCTCTAGCCAATATATCGGTGATACTTTTACCGGTAATACTAAAATTGAAGGGGTTAGGTTTTTCAATCGCCGGCAAGTTCACTCGGCATTTTCTTACAAAGGTAATTATTTTGACGGTAAGGGTGAGGGGCTAGAGCGAGCTTTTTCTCGCTACCCCCTTAAAACAGCTTATCGCATATCGTCAAATTTCAATCCGCGAAGAAGGCATCCAATTACCAGATTGATCAGACCACACAATGGTACTGATTTTGCAGTGCGAACTGGTACTCCCGTCTATGCACCCGGGGATGGGGTGGTAAAAAGAGTGGTGCGACATAAATATGCCGGTTTGTATGTTGAAATACAGCACAGTTACAAATACCGCACCCGCTACCTGCATTTAAGTAAGTCATTAGTGAGAAAGGGTCAGCGGGTGAAGCGCGGTCAAAAAATTGCCTTAAGTGGCAATACCGGTGCCTCGACCGGTGCTCACTTACACTATGAATTTCATATTGATAAAAAACCGATCAATGCCATGGGGAATAAAGTACCCATCGCGATCGGGGTTGACCGTAAATCTATGGCTGCTTATAAGAAAAGAGTATCGAGTTTGATAAAAGCGATGGAAGATGAAAGCTTAACGAGTACCTGAATCAGTGACTTCACTGCACCACATAACGCAAGTTCTTGATTCTGCAGCAGTTAAAAAAATACCCGCTGAGCCTACGGGTGCAGCTAAGATTTTTCAATTCCACTGTAGAACCAATATCTTAGACTCTGTATTCACTTTGAAGTGACGGATTCAGGTAGTAATAATATAGACGAGGCTAATCGCGGTTAGTGTGTGTTTTGCATACGAAAAATAGCGACTGTAATAAGACTTTACGAAAACTGGCAATCTAAGTGCTTGATGAGCAGTAAATACTAGTGAAATTAAGGTATATTGTGTTAATTCAGGCTTAGTTAGGGATCAAGTTTTGGCTGCTTTCTCTTGCTCAACAGGGCGCTATAAAGCTCTGTATATGCATGAGAATCGTTAAAATTTAGCAATAAATATCAAGATGAGAGCTCTGCATAACGTTGCGAGCGAAGGTAATACAAGGCAAAAACCGGCGAGGGGGCGCAGTGAGGTAACTGATTCAGGTATTAGTGTGGGGCGAGTGCTTAGTTTTCATATTGTAAGCGATAGCCACTTGCAAAGCGTAATGCACTGACTTTTTAACCAAAAAGGAAACAATTTTGAATTTTATACAACGACTGTGGTTAGGTACATGGGATGGCTTAGTCAATTTTTTTATATTACCGAAGCTTGTTAAAATAATACTGTTGTTGATAATCGGCTATGTGCTGATATCGACAGGGTTAGCTGTTTATTGGAGTAATACCCCGCAGCGGTTAGAATTTTCGGCCACAGCTACTACAGCCAGTGAAGCGGAAATTACCGGGGTGGCGACCGTCGATGCTTTAATACATATTACTGAAACGTTGTTAAACAAGCCCGGCGGCTATCTTAGCAATGATAAAACCTTACCTGGTGTATGGATGGACAATATGCCCCGTTGGGAGTTTGGGGTGTTAGTGCAAGCTAGGGACATGGCTAGGTCGATGCGTAAAGATTTTAGCCGCTCACAGTCACAATCTACCGAAGATATAGATTTAGCGGAAGCTGAGCCCCGTCTACACTTTAATAGTGATAGCTGGCTGTTTCCCTCGTCAGAAGGTGAGTATAAAAAATCGGTCAAATATTTTAAAAGCTATCGTCAGCGTTTAGCAGACCCCAGCATCCAAGACGCGCAATTTTATGCTCGTGCTGACAATCTTAATGCCTGGCTCTCTGATGTGAGTACTCGGTTGGGCAGTTTGTCGCAAAAGCTAAGTGCTAGTGTCGGCCAACGTCGTATTAATACTGATTTAGCTGGTGATGCTGAGGCCTCACAATCGACAAATAGCAGTAAAGAATTAGAAGTTAAAACGCCGTGGGGTAAAGTGGATGATGTATTTTACGAAGCCCGGGGCTCAGCTTGGGCGCTAGTCCATCTGTTGAAAGCGATCGATCAAGATTTTGCCGGAGTATTAGAAAAGAAAAATGCGCGGATTAGCCTGCTGCAGATCATTCGCGAATTAGAGGCAACTCAGGAGTTTGTGTGGAGCCCATTTATTTTAAATGGATCTGAATTTGGCCTCTGGGCTAATCATTCACTGGTGATGTCTTCATATATCACCCGGGCAAATGCTGCGATCATTGACTTGAGAACACTGCTTTCTCAAGGCTGATCTTGCAGGTCATTGCCTACTTTGGCTAACAATAGGATTGGTTGAGCAGGCAGTGGGCTGGATACGGCTGACGTTAATAAATTATAAAACAGCCTGAGATGGCATTAAGAAGAGAGTTTAAGATGAGCGTACATGAAATTAAGCACCCTTTAATTCAACACAAGATTGGCTTAATGCGTTCAGCCAATATAAGTACCAGAGGCTTTAGGCAGTTAGCGGGTGAGGTAGGTTGTCTGTTGACCTATGAGGCGACTAAAGATTTAGAGTTAGAAGAATACCAGCTAGAGGGGTGGTGTGGAACGATCACTGCTGAGCGTATTAAAGGTAAAAAAATTACCGCTGTACCGATCCTTAGAGCCGGTTTAGGGATGCTGGATGGGGTGTTAGAATTAGTGCCGAGCGCTAAAATTTCTGTGGTGGGTCTGTATCGTGACGAAGAAACTTTAGAGCCAGTGCCCTATTTTGAAAAATTGGCCCATGACATTGATGAGCGGCTCGCGTTGATTGTCGATCCGATGCTCGCCACTGGCGGTTCGATGATTGCAACTATTGATATGCTGAAAAAAGCGGGCTGCAAAAGTATCCGTGCGTTAGTTTTAGTTGCCGCCCCTGAGGGCATTGCGAAAGTGCAAGCGGCCCATCCGGATGTCGACTTATTCACCGCAGCTATCGATAGTCATTTAAATGAGCAAGGTTATATTATTCCCGGTCTCGGTGACGCAGGAGATAAAATTTTCGGCACAAAGTAAAAACGGTTGTTTTTAGCTGGTTCTCATCAAGAAACACGGTCGTAGCGAGTGACATCCGCAATAAATATCAGTTTCTAGATGAGAGCTAAATAGCAGCATTTGTCGACCGCAAATGCTCAATTATAGAGATAGCTAATCTTAATTACTCAATCTCAGTCAGTCACTTATCTATAAATGCCAGCAGCGGCTAAGCCTATCGCTGCTTTGCGCCATTTATACTCTCCCCCAATTTTCAATTGTCGCGACGAATTTAGCTAAAAATGCATTGGTTTGATAGGCGTCAAGGGCGCGGTGATCGATCGATAAAGAGACATAGCACAGTGGTTTAATGACGATGCTATCCTCTCCATTAAGTGTGACTACTGTGACCCTCTTCTCTAACTTGCCGACCCCTAATATTGCCACTTGCGGTTGGTTAATGATAATTGGAGTCGCCAGTAAGCTACCGCTCACGCCGTAGTTAGAGATGGTAAAAGTGCCATTTTTTAGCGCTTGGCTAGAGAGTTTCCTCGTTCTGGCTTGTTCGGTTTGTTCCGTCAGCTTGGCGGCTATGTCGAATAAGCTTTTATTGGCAACGTCCTCAATCACCGGCACCACTAGACCGCTATCCTTTAGCGCAGTGCCTACCCCAATATTAATTTGCTCGAATACTTCTAAGCCATCGGCGTGAAACTGACTGTTAATTTGTGGCACTTGCTTAATCGCAATAGCGCTGGCCGCTATAAAATAAGCGGTATAGGTTAAGTTAATGCCGGCATCTAAATAACCGAGTTTTCTGATTGACCGGTGATCGATAATCGCACTCATATCCATTTCAAATACGCTAGTCACATGTGGGGAGGTCAGCAGTAAGCTATCGACCATGTGCTTGGCAATACTGCGCCGCATTGGTGTGTGGGGTATAAAGCTAGAGTTATTGGCTCGCACAGGACTAAGCGCAGTCACGGGTTTATGTTGAGCCGCCGCCAGTGGGATTTGCTCAGTATGGGGTAAATTATTAATATGCAATTGCACATCTTTTTTACTAATTCTGCCATCTTGGCCTGTGCCTTGGATACTGCCGGGGTTAATCGTGTGTTGATTGAGTAATTTTTTAACCGCGGGGCCTAGTAAATGTTTTTTAGATTGGCTAGCGGGTAGTTGGGCGCTCATCGCTATGCTAATAGGCTGCTTGGGGAGAGTTTTATCAGCCGCGGTACTCAAGGTTGCCAGCAGCGCTCCGGCAATTACTTTATCGCCTAGCTTGGCGGTAATTGAATGGAGGATACCGTCAGCGGTGGCAGTGACTTCTATGGCAACTTTATCGGTTTCCAACTCTAGAATAGGTTGGTTTTGCGTGACTTGTTCGCCGATCTCGACTAGCCATTGGCTGACAATCGCCTGTGTGCCTTCAAGTTGCTCTGCTTCAAGCACTACATCTATAGTGTTTTGCATCTATTTACCTTTACAGCAGTGGAGGGTATGACCTGCGGCAGCTGTGTTTTATTTTTATTGGCTGAACCCTGCTGAATCAGAGCGCAATTAGGTCGATTATCTGTGCGGTTATTTTTTCTACGCTCGGCAGTGCTCGCTCCAATAGATGAATATTGTGGGCGCTGGGGATATCGGGTGAGGCCAGGCGTTTAATCGGCGCGTCTAGCTCGAAAAATAGCGCCTCGGATAAGCTGGCCGCTATTTCAGCACCAAAGCCCGCCGTTTTGTTATCCTCGTGCACGATCAGGCATTTTCCAGTTTTGGTAACCGATGCAAATACCGCCTCCTGATCCCAAGGAAGTAGGGTGCGCAAGTCGAGTAATTCAACATCTTCTGGAAATTTATGGGCGGCTATCTCGCAGCGTTCAACCATCGCTCCCCAGCTAATGATGGTAAGTTTATCTCCTCGGGTGAGGGTTTTGGCTATGCCAAATTCAATGACATAATCATCACCGGGATAGGGTCTTCTCGACCAGGGATTGTCGAGTAGTGCCCGGTGTTCAAAAAAGATGGTTGGATTGTTATCACGTAGCGCGAATCGCAACAGGCCGACGGCATCTTCGGCGTTAGATGGCATCGCCACTTGCCAGCCAACTTTATGTATCCACTCAACCTCATCACTCATCGAATGCCAAGGGTCACCTCTTTTGGCAAAACCACCGGGCATTCTCACCACCATCGGGGCCGCAAACTGGTTGTTGGTGCGCCAGCGCATAATCCCTGTATCTGACAGTTGCTCGGCCGCTGGCTCAGCATACTTCCTAAATTGTATTTCGGGTACCGGCATTAAACCTGCAAGGGCTAGGCCAATAGATCGACCGATAATTCCCTCTTCAGAGAGGCTAGTATCAAACACCCGCCGCTGGCCATATTTGCTGTGCAAGTCTAACGTTGCTCCATGAACGCCACCTTTGGCACCGACATCTTCACCAAAAACCATAATTTTAGGATTGGTTTTAAGTTCATAATCCAAAGTTTTGCGGATCGCGGTCAGCATGTTTTGACGGGGTCCACTAGGTTGTGCAGAGAATTTAGCCGCTGGAAATTGATGGTGGTCAGCGTGCAGCCCACCGCGCAGTTGAGGGCGGTGCTGATCGGCGAATACAAAATCGGTGAGGGTATCGGGATTGGGCTCAGCGCGCAGTTTTGCTTGAGCAACTGCCAGACGCACGTTTTCAGTTGCTTGGGTAGCTAGTGTGCTCCACTGCTCTGCATCGATAATTTTATGCTCTTGCAAAAAATCTTGTAGCTTGGGCAAGGGATCATTACTTTGATCTTTAGCGATTAGCTCCGCAGGTTTGTAAGTTTGAGTGTCTTGGAATGTATGACCACATAAACGGGGAACTTTTAAGCGTAACAGGCAGCAGCCTTTGCCGCTGCGTACATGTGCAACGGCTTGGGCGATTAGTTGCGGGGTGCTGTTGGGGTCCGTTCCATCACCATCGACAATCAATAAATTTTTATAATTGCTCAGGTTAGCCACTTGATCGCCACCCGGGGTTTGCACTGTCTGAGGGACAGAAATTCCGTAACCATTGTCTTCAATGTAGAAAAGATGTGGGAAATTATTGGTGGTACTAATATTTAATGCCGCCCAAAATCCGCTGGTGGACATTGAAGAATCACCGCCCATAGAAAGACCGATAGCGCCTTGGTAATTGCCATCATGCAACTCATCTCGATGATAGACAATAGACTGAGCCCACCCTGCAATTGGGCTGTACTGTGCACCCACCCCGCCGCACATCGGGAATAGCATCGCCCCTTGGTTATCCAAGTTGGGATAGTTGCAAACCACGCCGATATCACGACCATCGCTATAGCTTCCGGATTTTGCCATGGGTGCTGCCACAGCTTCTTCTAAATCTAAGCCGAGAGAGAGTACAAATGGACGCGAGCGGTAGTAGCCGGTGGCTGCATCTTTAGGGTGGTTCATCATTAACCCTAAGATGATTTGCGCGAAGTCATGTCCCCTTGAAGAAAATTGATTAAAGACTAATTTTTCCGGGACTAGCTGGTTTTCTTCGATGCTGTCTATCGCACGTGAAAGTAGTAATAGCTCGCTGACTTTTGGCCAGTCGATAATGTTTAAAGAATCAAAATTCATATTTAGCCTAATTATTATAATAGTACTGAATTGAGAATGCCGTGTAGACTTGGCTTCACCCCAGTGGCTTGACGTTGCTAAGAACGACCTTGGAGGAAGTCTTAAGCTGCGAATCACTACTTAAATAATACAAAAAAAGGCTTGAAATTATCTTGCTATTTGCTAAGTTAATAATATAAAAAATGAAATTAAAATTCATAATTTGAGTGATTATTGAATTTAAATTTCACACAATTAGTTTAATGAGCAGTAATCTAACAGTGTTTTTGTTTGTTGCTTAATACTCAGTTAGGATTTATATGACCGATATATATGCTTTAGATAAGACCGACTTGGCAATGTTAGATTTATTACAAGAAAACGGTAGGATGACAAATCAACAGTTGGCGGATAATATTAACCTGACATCGGCGCCTTGCTTAAGGCGTTTAAAGCGCTTAGAAACCGATGGTATTATCGACCGGTATGTGGCTATTTTGAATAGAGCAGCGGTTTCTTTAGAGGTGATGGCGCTGGTTAATATTTCACTGAATACTTTTTCCGATCAGGGGATCGCGGAGTTCGAGCGGTTCATTGCTGACAATAAAAATATCATCGAGTGTTACTCGGTTTCCGGCGAATATGATTTTTTCTTAAAAGTGATGGCCGGTAATATTGCAGAGATAGAAAACATCTTATTGAAGCAATTGCTTAGATTGCCGATTGTACGTGCAGCAACCACTACCTTTGTGTTGGGCGAGAGAAAGAACACTACTTGTCTTCCTCTCAAAAAACCGTGAATGCTGAGAATAGAGTAACTGTTAGTAGACCAAATCAGCGTTTGATTACAGATGAATTAGTAGGGACAAAGTGGTAAGTTACCAGCCCCATGATAGAGTTGAGTCGTTAGTATTTTGAAGCAAAAAAATAAAGCTAGAGTAGGAAGACCGGTAACTAGTCGTAGCAATACCGCTCAGGTGCAGTCGTTGTCTAGAGGGCTGGCGTTACTGGATAAAATTTCCGAGGCAGATGCAGGCGTACTGTTAAGCGATTTGGCGGAACAAGTGGGACTGCCGGTCTCTACAGCGCATCGACTGTTGAATACTCTGCAGCAACAAGGGTTTGTTCGTCAGGAAACCGCTCGGGAACTATGGTTCATCGGTACTGCTGGATTCAAAGTGGGCAATGCGTTTCTGGCCAGTAGGGATTTTGTCGGTCAAGCCAAGCCATTCATGCAGCAGTTGGTCGATGAGGTAGGTGAAACCTCAAATTTATCAATTTTGCAGGATGCTAAAGCAGTGATTATTGCGCAGTTACAGTGTCGAGAAATGATGCGGATGATGGTGCCTTTAGGTAGTGCATCCCCTCTGCATGCATCGGGCGTCGGTAAAGCGATCTTGGCTGGGCTTCCTGAAAGTGAGCGGCGTCAACAATTACAGAGTCTGCAATTGACAAAAATTACGCCATGGACAATAACTGAAATCACGCAATTACAAACAGCGTTGACGCAAACGGCCGCTCTAGGTTGGGCTTTTGATGATCAAGAGCACGCGGTCGGTTTGCGCTGTGTTGCCGCCTGTTTGTACGATGAAAATAGTTATCCATTAGCAGCTATTTCGGTGTCTGGACCACTGGCGCGAATAGATGATAATAGAGCGCAGCTGTTGGGTGAAAAAGTTAAGGAAGTCGCTCAAGCTATCACCGCCTTTATTGGTGGTCGCTGGCCTTGATTTGGCGGTATTAAGGTATTTTTGAAAGGCCGGTCGTGCAGAGTTTGTTTGATTAGAAAAAAATCCGGCAGTCAAATTGAGTGCCGGTTCGCTTAAAAGTGGGTCGCTAGTTCGTTACCGCTTAGTGCAGTGAAACGGCGGCGTGCAACCAAATCAGTGCTATAGCCAGATGATCTGGCCACTATGAAGTCTCAGTAAATTTCTCGGTGGTGGATTCTTGCCAAATAGCTGGGCAGGTTAACTTGCAACTTGGCATTTCGCCAAGCTATGCTGCGCGATGCGAGTGATGGCTGGCCAGTCTTGTTGCTCGATAAGTTCCCTTGGCGAGAGCCATGATCCGCCAACGCACATCACATTTTGTAAGCTTAAGAATGACCGGGCATTGTCTTCAGTAATGCCACCTGTCGGGCAAAATCTTATTTGGCTAAAGGGCCCTTGCAGGGCTTTTAGCATTGCGATGGAACCCGCTGCTTCAGCGGGGAAAAATTTACAGCGGCTATAGCCTAATTGCATGATTTGCATTAATTCTGAAGCGCTGCTTATGCCAGGTAAGAGCGGTACTTGGTTATCTTGTCCCATTTCTAATAAGGAGTTGGTAATGCCTGGGCTGATGATCAATTCAGCACCGGCATTGATTGCCTGCTGGTATTGATCAGGATTAAGCACAGTGCCGGCGGCGACTTTCATCTCCGGTAATTGTTTGGCAATGAGTTCCATCGACTCCAGTGCCGCAGTTGTGCGCAAGGTGATTTCAATGACCTTGATGCCACCGGCTAGTAGCGCATTGGCCAGTGGGATAGCGTCGCTAGCACAGCGCATAGCGACCACCGGAATTATAGGTGATTGCTTGCAAAAGCTATCTATAAATGGCACATTTTGTCGATCAGTCCACATGCAAAATTCTCCTAAGGGCACCAAAGTACCTGCAGTTTTTTAGTTAAAAAGCGCCGGATTGGCATTTTTGTCTCATCAATTCCAGACAGTGCTTTCTCTAAGGTTTGTTTTTTATCACTCCCTTTAAGCTGTAAAAATAGCTGCTTGGTGCTACTGATGGCATTGGCGCTGAGGCTTATTCTACAGTGGGGAGCAGTGCTCGGTTGGATGGCTAAATAGGTGGCGCTAGTGGATAGCCCCTCGAGCAGTTGTGAACTACAGGGAAAAAGGGACGCCGTGTGCCCATCATTGCCCATACCCAATAACACTACATCTAAAGGTAGCTGTTGTGCTGCAATAGTTTGGTTTATGGATGCCTCTGCAGCAAATGCACTGCTATTGCTTTGGTAGAGGGTGATAAAATTGGCGCTAGCTGCAAGGTTTTGTAATAAGTGCCGTTCGACCAGCTGTTGGTTGCTGTCATTGTGGCTAGGGTCTAGCCATCGATCATCAACCAGTAGGATAGTCACTTTTTGCCATTCTATAGCTGTGTTGCTCAAAATTTCAAATAATCTTTTCGGCGTGCTGCCACCTGAGACGGCAAGCGATGCGTGGCCCTCGGCAGCTATTTGCTCAGCTAAAATGCTGGCAACTTGCCGAGCAAGGTATTGGCTTTGCTGTTCTAGCTGCGAAAAACTTAAAAAATTTACTTTATCGGTATTCGTCGTCACTAGCTCTCTCCAGACCACTGGCGATTGTCATTGCGAATGATCATTTCAGATTCAGTGGGGCCCCAGCTCCCCGCAGGATACTTATGTAGAATATGTTCGCTGCTGCTCCAGTGTTGCATGATGTTATCGCACCAGGCCCACGCGTGTTCGATTTCATCGCGGCGTACAAATAAGTATTGATTGCCCTTGATTACTTCAAACAATAATCGCTCGTAGGCGTGGGGGGTGCGAGTATCTTTAAATTCTTGACTGAAATTTAAATCTAATTCAGTGGCCTGAATTTGGATGTCATTGTTGATCCCGGGTGACTTAGTTTGTACTTGTAGGGCCACCCCTTCGTTTGGCTGTAAGCTGAGTATCAGTTTATTGCCGCCCAAATTTCGCTGTTCTTGATCGAAAATAAAGTAAGCTTGCTGCTTAAAGTGAATTACAATTTGGGTTTGCTTGCGTTTCATTCTCTTACCCGCTCTCAGGTAAAAGGGAACTCCCGCCCAGCGCCAGTTGTTTATTTCAGCCCTTATCGCGACAAAGGTCTCGGTTTTGCTGATGCCTTGAGCATCTGGCTCGCTGTTGTATCCCGGCAGTAATTCCACCTCGTTATTGCCGCTATCGTACTGACCGCAGACCACGGATTTTTTTTGCTCAGCTGCGCTTATTGGCTTTAGCTGACGTAAAATTTTGACTTTTTGGTCGCGAATAGTATCCGCTGACAAGTCATCAGGAGGATCCATAGCCACTAGCGCAAGCAGTTGCAGTAAGTGATTTTGTACCATATCGCGCATTTGTCCAGCTTTGTCAAAATAGCTCCAACGTCCTTCGATACCTATAGATTCTGCAATAGTTATTTCAATATGAGAAATGTGATTTTGGTTCCACTGACTGCCAAAAATAGGATTGGCGAAGCGCAAGGCTAATAAATTTTGCACTGTCTCCTTGCCCAGATAATGATCAATTCGATAGATTTGTCGCTCGTTAAAATATTGTGCTACTTCCTCATTGATCACACTAGATGATTCTCGATCAAAGCCTAAAGGCTTTTCTAGCACCACTCGGCATTCTGCAGTTAAGCACTGCTGGTGGTGTAAGTTCTTACTGATAGTGCCAAAGAATTCTGCCGCAGTTGCGTAGTAGAATATTCGCTGCTGAGTCGGCTGTTCAGCGAGTTGTCGCTGCAGCTGTGGATAGCCCTCGCGCTTTAAAAAATCTAATTGGATATAGGATATCCGCGCTAAAAATCGTGCTAAGGTCTGCTGTTCAAAGCGATCTTTTTCAATATGAGACTCTAAGTGTTTGGCCGTTAGCTTACGGTATTCTCGGCTGTCAATTGACTGTCTAGCTAGGCAGATAATGCGACTGTTTTCTGGTAGGAGTTGATCTTTTTCTAGGTCGTAGAGAGAAGGTAATAATTTACGTTGCGATAAATCACCTAAGGCGCCAAAAATAATAATGTCAGTTGCGGATGGTTTTTTCATCGATTGCTCTTTTTCTTGTAATTAAACTAGATTTAAGGGTTATTTTAAGTATTACGTGCATTAAGGTCAACTTTTTTGTGTAATATTACTAGATATTTGATTTTTTAATCAATGTGTTTTATCTGAATTAACAGGATGTGCGCGATGGTATAGTCGTCTGGGGCTGGGAGGGTTGGCTTTCTACACGAATAAAAAATAATAATGTGGTAATATAACTACCAAATATGCGCAGATAAATTCAAAATTATACTCTTAGCTGTCATTATTTTAATTCGCTAGCTAGCGCTTTTATCCGGTGGTACTGCGCGCTTAGCTTAGGCAATAATTCAGATAATAGTGTAGGTACAGGGTCGTAGCTACTGTCGATTTTAAGGCTGAGCCTATTGCATCAAAGTAGTGTTTTAATTGAGAAGTTATCAGAGCTATCATCTCGCAGGGTTATAGGGAGATCTAAGTGTTAAAAAAAATTAGAGAAAAGCGTGATCAGCTCAATAAATCAGAGCGTAAAGTAGCAGATACAATTTTGTTAAACCCATCGGTCGTCACTCAGTTGAGTATTGCAGCTCTCGCTAAATCAGCAGGTGTTAGTGAGCCGACTGTGAATCGGTTTTGTCGCAGTTTCTTGTCTAAAGGTTTTCCGGATTTTAAGATTCAATTGGCGAAAAGTTTGGTCAGTGGCTCGCTTTTTGTGACGCGTAGCGTTGAGCAAAATGATAGTGCAGAGCAATATACAGATAAGATTTTTACCTCGACAATTGCAACCTTAGATGCAGCGCGAAAGCAGGTTGATGTGCAGGCGATAGCGACCGTTGTCGATCATTTAGTGCAGGCGAAACAAATAGCATTTTTTGGTTTAGGTGCCTCAGGTTCAGTGGCGCGGGATGCGCAGCATAAATTTTTCAGGTTTAATCTACCGGTGGTCGCCTATGATGATGTGTTGATGCAGCGCATGGTGGCAGCCGCTTCTCATACTGGGGATGTGATCGTGATTATCTCCTATACTGGGCGCACTAAAGATTTGGTGGAAATAGCCCAGCTAGCTAACAGTACCGGAGCGACCGTGATTGGTATCACACTGGAAAACTCACCGTTGGCGAAGGTTTGTCCGGTTGTGCTCAGTGTGCCGCATGTCGAAAATACCGATATCTATATGCCAATGATTTCAAGGTTGACGCAATTGACGCTCTTGGATGTGTTGGCAACCGGTTTAACCTTGAAGCGGGGAGAGGGCTTTCATCAGCATTTGGATAAAATAAAGCAGAGTTTACAATCGACTCGCTACGCTATAGAAGAAAAGTGACCTTTGATTCCCAAGCATTCTACACTGCGATTTTTCAGAGTAGAATGTTGGTGATCTTGATTTGATTAGGCTCTTAAATAGTGGTTAGCGAATCACATCGCCCACTCTAATTATTTTAAGGGTATTAGTGCCGCCTTGAGCATTGACATAGTCCCCTTTAGTGATCACCACTAAATCGCCTTTTTTGACGCAGCCAGTTTTTACTATCTCATCAATTGCCAGTTGATTGATTTCATTGGTTTGCATTTTCGATGAGCTAAAAGCAATCGTATGGACATTGCGATACATAGCTACTTTAGTTTGGGTTTCGGGGTTATCTGTCAGGGCAAATACAGGCAGAGAAGTTCGCAAACGCGTCGCCTGTTTAGGGGTCGCTCCAGATTCAGTCATGCAAGCTATCGCCTTGACACCTTCTAAGTGATTGGCGGTATAAATGGCCGCTAGGGCGACAGTTTCATCAATATTGTCAAACTGTTCATTTAGTCGGTGTCCAGATTTAGCAATGTTGGGGCTTGATTCCGCGCCGCGACAGATCCGATCCATCGCTTCAACTGCTTGCACTGGGTATTGCCCCGCTGCTGTTTCTGCCGATAGCATCACAGCATCGGTATGATCGAAGACCGCATTGGCCACATCCGATACTTCTGCGCGGGTCGGCATAGGGCTGTTGATCATCGATTCCATCATTTGCGTGGCGGTGATCACGGCTTTATTTAAACTGCGGGCTCTCTTGATAATGTGTTTTTGTACGCCGACTAAAGCGGCATCACCAATTTCTACCGCAAGATCTCCGCGGGCTACCATCACCACTTCAGAGGCTCTAATGATATTATCTAGAACTTCGTTATCGGCAATAGTTTCAGCACGCTCAATTTTAGCGACTAAGCCTGCGGTTGATCCCGCCGCTTGTAACAGTGCCCGTGCCTCGTGCATGTCGTGTTCATCGCGTGGGAAAGAGACGGCAACATAATCGGCGGCTATTTCAGCGGCAATGATGATGTCGGCTTTGTCCTTGTCTGTTAATGCTTTTGCTGAAAGGCCGCCGCCTAAGCGGTTGATACCTTTGTTGTTAGATAAAGGGCCGCCGGTGGTTACTGTGGTGGTTATTTTTCCCTCACTAACATCGGTTACTTCTAGTACAACTCTGCCGTCATCAAGTAGTAGTACATCGCCAATATTCGAGTCTGTGATCAGCGCCAAATAATCTATGCCGACTTGATGTTGGTCGCCATCTTCATTACCCAAGTTTGAGTTGAGTATAAAAGTAGCTCCATTAACTAGCTCAATCTTCTGGTTTTTGAAACGGGCTATACGAATTTTTGGCCCTTGTAGGTCGGCCATAATAGCCACAAACAAGTTATGCTTGGCGGCAACCTCTCTAATGATTTTGGCACGTTTGCGGTGATCATCTGCTTCGCCGTGTGAAAAGTTTAGTCGTAAAACGTTAGCTCCCGCTAAAATAATCGCTTCAATTTCTGCAAAAGAGCTAGTGGAAGGACCTAAAGTGGCAACTATTTTAGTGTGTCTTGGCATATCTAATTCTCTCGTTAAGCTAGATTAAGCAGGTGCATTGATTAAGGCGATAGTGTTGTCTAACATTCGGTTAGAAAATCCCCATTCATTATCATACCATGACATTACCTTTACATGACGACCGGTGACTATTGTTTGCGTCGCATCAAATATAGAGGATAGGGGGTTGTGGTTAAAATCGATAGAGACTAGTGGGCTAGTATTGTAGCCAAGTACGGGTGAATCCTGGCTGGCATTTTTGATGATTTGATTGATTTCTGCAACACTGGTTGGCCGTTGGCTGATAAAGCTAAAATCAACCACAGACACGTTTATAGTGGGTACGCGCATTGCCATGCCGTCTATCTTTCCCGCTAATTCAGGCAGCACTATACCTACTGCAACGGCGGCACCGGTACTGGTAGGAATCATCGATTGAGTGGCTGAGCGAGCGCGGTACGGATCCGTGTGATAGCTATCGGAGAGGTTTTGATCATTAGTGTAAGCGTGAATCGTGGTCATTAACCCCGATTCAATACCGACACTGTTATTAAGTGCTTGGGCGATGGGAGCTAAACAATTGGTAGTGCAAGATGCATTGGATATAATCTGATGACTCGCGCGTAGCTCTTGATGATTGACGCCAAATACCACAGTGGCATCCACTTCTTTACCTGGGGCTGATATAATCACTTTTTTGGCCCCCGCAGTTAGGTGCGCTTGAGCTTTATCCCTATGAGTGAAAAATCCTGTACATTCGTACACTACATCTACTTGAAGTTTTTTCCAGGGGAGATTAGCGGGATCGCGCTCTGTAAACATGGCAATTTTATTGCTATTGATGATCAGGCTTTCATCGTCGTGACTTACCTCGCCATTAAAGCGACCGTGTACTGAGTCGTATTGAAATAAATGCGCATTGATAGTGGTAGCGCCTAAATCATTAATGGCAACTACTTGAATACTATTGCTGTGTTGGCCTTCGTATAAAGCTCTTAAAATGTTGCGGCCGATTCTGCCAAAGCCATTGATAGCGACTCTAATGGTCATAATAAACTCCTGAAATACATCATTTAGTGAGCATCCATAAACACCAGTTATAATAGTAGCGGATGTTTACGGATAAACTATTTATGTAATATTACTCCTTTTTATCGATTTAGATAGCCATTCACGGACAAAATCTTGTAATATTACAACGTAACAGGTTGGCTGATTTTTTCAGCTTAGCTTAAATTTGTTGATCCATATGCTAGTTTGCAAAGCTTTAATGATGTTGATTAAAACTTAGCTATAATGGCGAGTGGCTAAAAAAGTATTGTATCCATAAAGGGCTGAACACAGTGATTTTAGACTGCAAAAAATCATAGCGAACAGGCTTAGTTGCAGTAGAGAATCCGGTTCTCGCTTAGGTTGATAGCTGCTGGGTCAGCGATTATAGACAGAGCTTAAATAACACTGTGAGAATTGTGCCGCATTAGTGGCGTTAAAATAGATTTTGATAAAGTATAGAGTAAGGTGAGCATATGCACAGTGAAATATCCCGAGTAACTCAGCGGATAATTGAGCGCAGTTCAGGCTGTCGCGGCGATTATTTAAAGCGCATGCAGGAGGCCCAAGAACAGGGAGTGCATCGCGGTGTTTTATCTTGTGGAAACTTAGCGCATGGTTTCGCCGCGTGTAACCCCACTGATAAATCTGCGTTGAAAATGACCAATGCGGTGAACATCGGCATAGTCTCGGCATATAATGATATGCTCTCAGCGCATCAGCCACTGCAGTTTTTTCCTGAAATTTTTAAAAAAACAGCGCAACAATTAGGCTCTGTGGCACAGTTTGCCGGTGGTGTGCCGGCGATGTGTGATGGCGTCACTCAAGGTCAGCCCGGTATGGAGTTGAGTTTGTTTAGTCGCGATGTTATCGCAATGTCGAGTGCGGTGGGACTCTCCCATAATATGTTTGATGGCGCCGCCTATCTAGGGGTGTGTGATAAAATAGTGCCTGGCCTGTTAATCGGTGCCTTAAGCTTTGGTCACCTACCGACTATTTTTGTCCCCGCAGGACCTATGCCAAGTGGCTTACCTAACAAGGAAAAAGCCCGCATTAGACAGCTGTATGCCGAGGGCAAAGTAGATAGAAAAGCTCTGTTAGAATGCGAATCAGATTCTTATCACAGTGCCGGTACTTGTACTTTTTATGGCACGGCTAACAGCAATCAACTGATTGTCGAAATAATGGGTTTACACCTCCCAGGTTCATCATTTGTCAATCCAGGGACAGCGTTACGAGATGCTTTGACCAGTGAAGCTTGTCGACGGCTGATTAAACTAACGCCACAAAACGGGACTTTCACACCGCTGTATAAAATAGTCACAGAATATTCAATCGTCAACGCAGTGGTGGCTTTATTAGCGACAGGCGGTTCTACCAATCACACTATGCATATAATCGCGATAGCTCGTGCTGCAGGGATAATCATTGATTGGGATGACTTTTCTGATTTGTCAGCAGTGGTGCCTTTACTGACTAGAATTTATCCTAACGGAGATGCGGATATTAATCACTTTCATGCCGCTGGTGGTACTTCTTACTTAGTTAAAACTTTATTAGCAGGTGGTTTTTTACATGAAAACGTCACCACCATTATGGGGCAAGGGCTGGCCGAATATACTAAAGAGCCGTTCTTATGCAATGCTAAAGTAGTGTGGCGCTCTGGTCCAGAGCAAAGCTTAGATGCCGATGTATTAACTGATTATCGACAACCGTTTAATGCAGAAGGTGGGGTGAAGTTATTAACTGGAAACTTGGGGCGAGCGGTGATTAAAGTATCTGCGGTGGGGCTGGAGCATCAAGTTGTTCGGGCACCCGCAGTGGTGTTCGATGATCAGAATCAAATAGCAGAGCGCTTTAATAACGGTGAGCTAGATAAAGATTTCATCGCCGTGGTGCGCTTTCAAGGCCCTAGGGCAAATGGTATGCCTGAATTACATAAATTGACCCCGTTTTTAGGATCCTTGCAGGATCGTGGGTTTAAAGTGGCACTGGTCACGGACGGTCGGATGTCCGGTGCCTCAGGCAAAGTACCCGCTGCAATACACCTGTGGCCTGAAGCTAGTCAGGGTGGCCTGCTAGCTAAAGTGCAGGATGGTGATATGTTGCTGTTAAATGCAGTCACCGGAGAGCTTAAGCTCGAGGTTACTGAGCAGGAGCTAGCGTTAAGAGAAATGGCGATGTGCGATTATTCTAAAAGTGCTTTTGGTATGGGCAGAGAGCTGTTCTCAGCGCTGCGACAGCAAGTGAGTTGTGCGGAGTTAGGCGCCTCAGTATTTACTGACAAGTTTAGTGATTAACTTAGACTCGGTTTGAAAGTGAGTACAGATGGTGAAATATTGGTTTTACGTGGAATTTCAAATTTTAACAGCAAACTCATATGCGTTCTGCACCCGCTAAATAAAAGCATCCATGTATAAAAGATAGAGCTTCAGTAGAGGCTATTTTTCTAACGGCAGTAGAATCAAGAGCTGGTACTATATAGCGCAGTCAGATCACTGCGTCAGGTTTGATTCTGTCTGTAATTAACAATTGCTAGCATCGAGGGATAAGATTGAGTTTTTACGCTTTAGTAGGTGACATTGGTGGCACCAATGCACGTTTTGCGCTAGTTGCAAAAGGTAGTGTCAATTTGCAATATATCGCGGTACTGCGCTGTGCTGACTATCAAAATTTTGAGCATGCTGTGGCGGCATATTATGCCAAGGTTGCTCAGCAACCGGTTGCTATTGCCTGTGTTTCATTCGCAGCTCCAATTGGTGCTGAAATTCAAATGACCAATAATCACTGGCGATTTAATGTCGCGAACATGCAGCGTATATTGGCATTACAGCAGTTTACAGTGCTCAATGATTTTACCGCGATGGCTTACGGTACGCTGTTTATGGACGAGCAAGATAAAGTCGCAGTCAACAGTGTGGAGGACTCGCATTGCAATGCTCCTAGGTTGGTTATCGGACCGGGAACAGGCTTGGGCGTAGCGGCGTTAGTGCCTATTATGCCCCGGGAAAGTTTCGGTGATGCCAATACAGAGGATGCAAGAAATGCAGATCTTAGCTGGCAAGCTATTGCCACTGAAGGTGGGCATGTATCTTTTGCTGCGCTGGATGAGCTGCAGCTGCAAATCTTAGCTATTTTTCAAAAGAAGTACTCACGAGTTTCAGTGGAGAGAATACTCTCTGGCGATGGCATTGTGGAACTTTATCACGCGCTTAGTGAGATTAACCGATGCAGTGTTAACTTGCATACTGCCGCCGATATCAGTAGTGCTGCGCTGGATGATACCGATGCTATAGCAGTGCAGGCACTCTCTATTTTTTGCCAAGTATTAGGGGCAGTTACCGGTGATATGGTGTTGGCTCAAGGGGCGAGAGGTGGGGTCTATTTGTGCGGTGGTATCCTACCGCGTATTCGAGAGTCTTTATTAAAGAGTCCTTTCAGGCAGTCGATGTTCAACAAAGGGCGCTTTGAAAAATACTTAGCGCAAGTGCCGGTTTGGTTATGTGATGCCGATTATCCGGGGTTACTAGGAGCAGCTGCTGCATTGAAAATGCAATCCCATTAAATGCAACCCCATTAAAGGGCATAGACAATGCTCTAGCGCCAATTAAATGATATTTAGAGACCTAATTTAAACATCCTACTTATCAGACTTGAAAATCACTGACAGGAAAACTTATGCCCATAAATTTTGTTGATTTTACACCTGGAATTCATGAAATTCGCTGGTTGGATAGAGAGGTTTGGCTAATTGTTCAGCCATGGGGAGAGTTAGTTGTCGCTAAGTTGGGTGCGCAAATACTGCACTATCAACCTAAACAACAACAGCCCGTTTTTTGGATAAATTCTGATGCACAGCTAGCTGGTTCGAAATCCGTAGGGCTTAAACATGCAGCGCAGCGCAACGCTTCTATCCCCACAGATAAATTAAAGCCTATGCGTGGTGGAGTTCCTCTGTGCTGGCCATGGTTTGGAGAGCATCAGCAAGACACCACAAAACCTCAACATGGGGTGGCACGCATCTCACAGTGGCAGTTATCCTCCCATGCTCTTAATGATAGTGCCAGTGGTGGTGCAGTATTTTCTTTTACGCCTGTGACTCTAGAGCCTTTTTTTCTCGGAGAGAAAGGTTCGCCATCGGCAGAGTTTGCATTACAGTTTGAGGTCAGCGTTGCGAAAAATTATCTGAAAATGCGGTTAATCACTAAGAATGTTGGTGATCAACCGCAACAGCTTACGCAAGCTATTCACAGCTATTTTTTAGTCGGTGATTGTGCACAACTGCAAATTAAAGGTCTGAGTGGCTGTGATTATTTTGATAAATTAGATAACAATTCTTTAAAGCGGCAAACGGCTGAACTTGGTTGCATAGGGGCAATTGATAATATTTATCAGCATACCGGTCAAGTGACTATTGTCGATCCGCTGTTACAGCGTGAAATCCAGATCAGTAAAAAATACAGCGGCTCTACTATTGTTTGGAACCCAGGAGCACAAGCTAAAAAAATTGATATTATAGATGGCGGCAATCGTTTTATCTGTGTCGAAGCCGGTAATACAGCCTTTGAAAGGCTGCTAGTTAACCCCGGAGAATCTGTTGAATTAGTACAAGAAATTACTATTTACTAAGCTCTTCGTCGCTTTGTTGAGTGAGTCTGATTTTTTATAAAACATGGATTGCTCATCAGGAGGTGAAAAGTGTCTATTTACAAGCGATCTTCTTGCCCGTTTTCGAGTCACCTCAATACTGATATTACCAGTCTCCATTCTAGCGCTAATCAGATGATACTAGGAACTAGTTTCTCTTGGGTGCTTTATCTTAATCCCTATGAGGGTGTCCTATAAATAATCCTGCGGATTTTCCGGAGGCAAGTTAACTAAGTTTCACTAGAGCGCACAATAATACGCATTTGTTCATTTGCCCAGATCACCGATTGATGATATAGATCTGGTACTTTATTTTCATCAATTCCAAGTTGTGACAACTCTGCAGTAGCATCTTCCCAGCGAGTCATTTCATAACATTTTACAATGTTGATCAATTGGGATAGCTCACCTTCGCCTTTAATTAAAGCATTTTTTATATCACTTGAAAGCGGCAACTTATCCATCACCGACTCCATGCTATCACCTAAGATAGCATCAATTAAAGATAACATTCCTGTTAAAAACGCCATTGAAGTGTCCTGCAGTTTACCATGTTGAACCGCTAGCCCTTCGGCAAATTTAGCTCGGGTTAATGATAGCGCCATGAGCTCCGGAGGTTTGCCCTCGCTGGTATGTGCAGTAAATAATATAGCGACAAATTTTTGCAGCTCTTTTTTTCCTAAAGTAACAACCGCTTGTTTAATGGTTGAAATTTCTGCTCTGCGATGGAAAAATGGAGAGTTAGAATAACGTAATAATTTGTAGGATAAGTTAATATCCAATTCAAACACTTTAATGATTTTTGGCAAATCTAAATCTATTTTACTGGACTCATACAGTAATTCAGACAAACTGAATTGGGCTGGTGTTAAGGTTTTTGCTTTGATCATTTCAGGTTTTGAGAAAAAATATCCTTGGTAATAATCGAAGCCTAAGTCCATTGCTATATTAAACTGTTCATGAGTTTCAACTTTTTCAGCCAATAATTTAATATGAGGAAAGTTTTTAATTGCGACGATAACTTCTTTAATGGTTTCTAGAGAGGTGTCTAAAAAATCAATTTTTATTATATCAATCAATGGATAAAAGTGGCGCCAAACTGGCTGATGAATATAATCATCTAGAGCAATGACATAACCTAATTTTTTCAAGGTTTTACAATGAGCTAATAGCCGTTTACCAGGTTTGACTGTTTCTAAAATTTCGATCACTAGCTGTGTTGGAGGAACAAGTTGAGGATAACCTTTTTCAATAGTTTCAAGAGTGAAGTTTATAAAAGCAGGTTTGTTACCTGAAAAATCACTCATTGAAAAATCGAATTGACTAGCCGTTACTATTTTTGAGGTAGCTTCGTCACCATCAATATCAGGAAAAACATTGGTAATGCTATCCCTAAATAATAACTCATAGGCAAATAAATTTTGATCTCTATCTAAAATTGGTTGTCGAGCAACATGAAAAAACATCGTAAAATTGACCCTTCATTAATATATCACTATATGGTAGCAGAAAATTAATAAAACACATTCTATCGAGCACCGTACTCTGTTTAGCTTAGCAGGCGTCAATTTGTTGGGTGAGCCTTGTTAATGCCTGAATCCGTGGCTTGAAAGTGAATGCAGAGTGTAAAATATTGGTTATACGGTGGGATTAAAAAATATTAACTGCAAGCTTTCATATGTGTCTTGGAGCGGTAATTCCCCCGATAAATAAATGCATTCATGCATGAAACCCGTAGGTTCAATGGGTGTTTTTCTAACCGCCGTAGAATCAAGAGCTTGTGCAATGTGCTGCAGTGGAGGCGCTGATTCAGCTATTAGTAATGAAATATTATACTGAACGGTGGACAGATTGGCTAATTCTCGGGTTTTTTCTGAGTTTTTACCTCAAGATCGGTATCTTCCTCAGCTGAGTTTCGAACTATCCTTACCAGTCTAAATAAGCATCGCCAGGTCTTGCGAAGATCTCTCCTCTTTAGCATGTGTTGTAATTCGATGCTGGTTAACTCCACTTCAGGTAATTCGTATAACCCCGCTAAACCAACTAGTTGGTGGGCAATGCTGAGCATTTCAGGAAAGTCTGTGAGTTCAAATGCGATTTTTAGTAAGTGTAATAATCGATGTAGCTCTTTATTTAAAACACTCTGATCTAAATTATAATCGCTGATGTTTGTAGTTGAATGCTCAGCTTGCAGACTGGGAAAGTACTCCGTCGACTCTATCTCCGATTGTTTCTTTTTGGTGAGTTTCCTAATTTGTGAGATTAGCTCTACATCATTAATAGGTTTGAGTACGATACAATTACTGCCAGCATCCGCTATTTTTTGATGATCTTGAGCCATAATATTTGCGGTCAGCGATATAATTGGCATATTGCTACTAAGTCGTATTATTTTGGTTGCTTCAAAGCCATCCATGACCGGCATATGTATATCGATAATAGCTAAATCTGGGCGATGTTCGGCTATTAATGCTAGCGCCTCTTTGCCATTTGAAGCTATATAAGATTTTATATTGTGTTTGGCTAAAATTTTGGAAATTAGGATTTGATTGAATTTATTGTCTTCCGCTACAACAACAGTAATTTCCATATCAATAATAGTAGAAGACTTAGGGGCTACCCGTCGTAGATTCTTATGCTCAATATCACCTGCGATGATAGTTTCAGGTCGGATTGGCTTGTTGATCACTGAAATAAAACTGGGTAAAATTGGCAGTGGGTGGCCGTTTGGGAGTGCAAAAGTAATTACTTTATGTTCGTTGGTTAATAGTGGAATGATCGTGTTGATTAACTGATTTTTAATATCTGTTGATTTTATTCCGATAATTAAATGCTGATATTCGGGAAGTAGTTTTATTAAATCGTCCATATTAGATACGGACTTATAGTTATATTTTTTTCGTTCTAACATTAGGGCAATAGAGCGTCTTGAATGTTGGTGCTCATCATAAATGAGTATTGGCTTATGTGTAGTAGGTATTACTTCTTCCTCAGTAATGTCTATATTTTTTAAGGTAGGTATTTGCAAGGTAACATTAGTGCCCCTACCTTGTTTTGAGTATATTTCTAGTTTACCTCCCATTAGTTTAGTTAATGTTTTGGCAATGACTAAGCCCAGCCCTGACCCACCAAAGCGGCGCGTTATTGATGTGTCGGCCTGTACAAAAGCTTTAAATAACTTATTTAATTGCTCTTCAGAAATACCAATTCCTGTATCAGTAACACTGATCATTATCAGTGATTGATGAGTACTGATATGTTGAACATCAGCACTAATAGCCACGGAACCGGTATCGGTAAACTTTATAGCATTAGAGACTAAGTTAGAAATTATCTGTTTAAAGCGGGTGGGATCACCTTTGATTTCGTAAGAGCGACCATTACTGCTGACTAAGGATAACTCTAAGCCTTTTGAGTGAGCCATAGGTGCTTGCATTTCTAAAATATCAAGGATTGCCGTTTCTACATTGAAATAAATTTTCTCTAAAATAATCGCATGTTTTTGTAGTTTGGAATAATCTAAAATGTCGTCAATAATCGAGAGCAGTAATTGCGAAGTGTGGTTGATGATACGGATTGGTTCCGCCTGCTCGTCGGTAAGGTTAGTCTCTTGTAGTATTTTGGAAAACCCGAGAACTGACGTTAAAGGAGTTCTTAATTCATGGCTCATTCTCGCTAGGAACTGATCTTTTGCTTGGTTTGCTTCTACTTCTTTTTCTTTGGTTATTTCTAGTGTTTCGTTCTGTTGTTCCAAGTGATGCATTGCTGATTGCAGACGACGTGTAGCACTATCTACGCGCGTTTCCATATCTGTAGTCGATACTTTGACACGCATCGCCATTCTATTAATGCCATCGGCGAGAGCGTGTAATTTCCCCGCGTGCGATTCT
The DNA here is from genome assembly GCA_029027825.1 of Oceanospirillales bacterium. Taxonomy (GTDB): domain Bacteria; phylum Pseudomonadota; class Gammaproteobacteria; order Pseudomonadales; family Balneatricaceae; genus Rs1. Next base: position 487,430 of record CP093399.1, read on the forward strand.
CGTGCTCTGGCATCAAAATTTCCTTTTTGAAATGCCTCTACTACTGATGTTATTTCAGAAATAGGGGTCATTATTTGTTTTGCAAAGCGGCTGGCAAACCAAAATGAAAAGAATAATATTCCAACTATAGCTGCAATAACACTAAGGATTAGATCTATATTTCGCTTAATTGAAGGCTCTTCTGAGATTAAAATCAATACCCAGCCGATGATTACTTTATCTTTTAGCTTTTGCCTCACATTATTAAATAGGGAGGGGACTAGTTTTTTTGTTGAAATTGGTTGCACGAAATACCAGTGTGAACCGCTGTGATAAATAGAAGGTGAAGTGGGCTTTAAATCTAAAGGAAAATCTTTACTGCGGGTTAGTACTTTATACCTAGTATCCAGAAAAATAATATCAGCTACATCGTCTATTCTAAGACCTGAATCAGTGAGTTCATAAATATGAAGTTGACACCCCCTGCATTTTGATGCATCGATTTTAAAAACGTAGGTTTTACCTAATCAAAATCAAGGCGAGATGGTTAGTACTCCCTATTTTCGTAATATTTCACGATACTCTGCCAGATGCTCATGCTCTTTATTGAGTTTCAGGTACAGTCATTTCCTGCGTAAGCACTCTTTTGTAAAATTTGACGACCCTTTACTGTGTTAAGTACTGCCGTAAACACAGGTAAACGCTTTGAACCCAGGGCAATGCTTGCCAAAGCGAAGTGTAAGCCGTCTACCACTGGATACCATCCTGCAGGCTATATACATCATTTCTTGGATGACCGTTTTTAACCGACGTCGCTTAGCTTTATGCCGAACCGGGGCATCTTTTCCCATTAACCCTTTAAGGCCCATATAGCGCAGCATATTGTAAGCAAGTACAGCGAATGCCATGACTAGATCATTGGTATCAAACTTGCCTGAAGGGAGTCGTTCCAAGTCTAGATCTGTTTTAAACTCACTGTGAAACTGCTCTGATGTAGCGTGATCACAATACAGCTGAATAAGTGCGTGATCATCGATAAGATCAGCTGATAGTGTGGTGAGCCAACCTTCAACCTCAATTTCAGGCTCAAGGAATAGCTGCCCTTTCGCATTACTTTGACGCACAACAACTTTGATCACTCGCCGTACATAATGCTCTTCATCAAGTGCTTCACTAAAGATAGCCACCATTTTACCGGGTCGTTCGTGACACCATACTGTTTCAGTTTCCGCTTTTGTATACCAATCCAAAGGATCATGTTTACGCGGGTTCCATTTAATGAGGTAATCGACTGAGCGCTCATGTAGATATTTTCGATTCTCTGCAGCATCATGAGCACTGTCTAAACGAAGTAATATAGGTTTGTCACACAGTGAACGAACGCGAGGTAGAAGCCTATCTAAAGTATGAAGAAATTCTTTATTGGCATGTTGATTACCGGGACGCAGTTCACAGGTAACACACCAGCCTTCAAGACCAAGATAAGCAGCAATAGGTGCGTAACCATCATGGCCTTTATAGGTGTAAGCCACTCCTTCTTTCTTTGAGTCACTATTGTCCATCGGAAACACATCAATATCTAGCGGCACATGGCCAGTCGATAACCCGCTGATCGGCACCTTAACATTTTTCATGAACTCCACACTAGCATCGTCTAAAAGGGGGATCAATCGAGCAGCATCTTCATCAAAGCGCTGACGTAGTCTTGCTGAAGAGACGGATTGCTTGATGCCCATCGCGGCTTTAAAAAAAGGATCATGACGAGAGTTTTCTACAGCTTCGAAGTCGCTTTTTCCTAGACACATCTGACCCAAATAGGTACGGATAAGGTCTATATTTGAGATACCATGGCGCTTAGATATGGTGCGAGAGGTTTTATTTAATGTAGTCTGCTGGTTAAGATAATGACCTACTAACGCTAATCCAGCATGTGGGGACAGGATTTCAGTTTTGGATTGTTCTAGCTTAAATGTGCGCATTGAAAACATCACTGATTGGGTGAGTATAATAATGAGGGATTTTACCGCGTAAACACCGATGATGCATGGCTTTGGTACAATATTTGTGATTTTTAAGTCACGGATCCAGGTAAGAGGCATCAAACTGAGTTTGTTTAGCTCGATAATATCATTGTTAGCGATAGCTTGAGGAGAGTTTGCAGCAATTAATCTGGCGATTGTATGCCCTTGTTGAATTAACATGTTTTTACTATATGAGGTCTGTAGCCAAATTAAATAAATACTTAAAATGAGAGACAGTAATACTAAAGGCAATAGAGTGACAATCAGTATCTGCTTATTTAATCCTGAGCTTGAATTCTCCAGTATTTTCAATCGACTGACCCCTAACATAAAATTTAGATCTACTTGTTATTTGGAGGCCTCTGCATAACTACTGCGCTCGGTAATACGGCGTTAAAAACCGGATCAATATGCTCATTTACACCAGTAAAATCCGCTATCTCGCCGGTTTTTTCCTGGTCTTACCTTCGCTAGCAACGTTATGCAGAGGTCTCATTTGATTATTCTATGCATTAAATGGCTGAGTGGGTAAGCTCGCTTTAGTTGAAAGGCTGAGCGTCCGGCATTGTTTTTGCAGAAGTATTACAGAAGTCTTACAGAAGTATTAACTGCCCCTGTTTAGTGATTGGCTGAAGGTAAAGCTATAAAATTCAACTAGAGATAAAAATTTATAGTGCTTAACCATGTTGTTAATTTAGATTAAATTAATCACCTGCAATCAATATTATTATAGCTACTATATTTATAGTACACATAATGCTGATTTTATACACAAACTCTTGATTGATAGGCTTATCAAGTAATGAGAAATATTTTTCTGTTGTGGATTGGCTTTTAACAGACGATCTGGTTGCAGTACTAGAGTCAGAGTGTTGACTAGTTCAGCAGTTGCTTACACGCTAACTAAATTCATTCAAAAACGGAACCGTAGCCAGGCAGAGAAAATTATTCGAGGCGCTGGATAATAGATTTAGGCATTTGGTCATTCCAAATAACAGCATCAAGTCGTGAGAAAATAGAGCAAGTGGGGTATTTCCAATAGGCATCTGGTTTTAGATAGGGGCTAATTAGGATGGTAAGCGTAAATCAAGCGGGTTAGAAAAGAGGGTATTTCTAAATAGTGGCATGTCCTTAGTGGTGATAATTGATAAATGTAGAGCCCCCCTGATCTATAAAAATTCTGTGAGTAGGTAGAACTGTCATATCAGAGGTAACTACTCTCCCTTATAGAGGGAGAGTAGTTACCTCTCTCGTGGCTTTTGGCTTTTTATATCCACAGCGGAGTTTTAATTGCTTAGAGTAGCTTTACCGCCGCTTTTGAAATATCAGAGAGCTCCGTGCCATCACTCGCTAAGTATGCAACGATGTCTTTTTTCATCGAGCGTGCCCAAAATTTTTGTAAGTGTACGCTGGTGATTTCAGCGGCTTTATCAAAGCCACCGTGCTGGTTGTTTTCAGAGATTTGATTCACCATGTGAATCAGCTGTTGTTCTGCTGTTCTCATTATATCCTCATCTGTTTTCAGTGTTAATTTGTGGAGCAGTGGTAAATATTGTATTTTCCACTGCGAGCAAAACCAATTAAATTGATGTTGAGCTGCTTGGCCTGTGCAATGGCCAATGAAGTGGGAGCTGAAACAGCCACTAAATTTGCACACTGTAAGAAGCTGGCTTTGTGTACCATTTCGTAACTTGCCCGACTAGAAATTAGTGCAAAGCCATCGTCCGTACTTAACTGGGCTGTCAGCATGGCGCCAATCAGTTTATCAAATGCATTGTGCCGTCCAACATCTTCGCGCAGTAAAACTTTATCACCTTGTGCATCACACCAAACAGCAGCGTGGCAGGCGCCAGTCTGCTGTTGGATGTGCTGCCACGATGCTAGCGAATTTACTGCTTTTTGGATTGCCGTTGCGCTAGGTAACTCTGTTTTTTTGACCTTTCTTCCGAGACGAATTGCCGCGTCTAGAGAATCAACGCCACACAGGCCACAGCCGCTATTACCAGTCATATTGCGTTTATAGCTTTTCAGGGTCTGCATACGCTCACTGCTAATTCTCAGTGAAATTTCAAAGCCCTTCGGATGTTCTGTCACCTCTATATCATAAATTTGTGATAAATCATTAATGATGCCTTCGGTGGTGCTGAAGCCAATGGCAAAGTCCTCTAAATCACAGGGGGTGGTCATCATGACCGCATGGCTTATCCCGTTGTACACTAAGGCAACGGGTGTTTCTTCAACCACCTGGTCATCCAGTGACTGCAAGATCTGATTGCGCCACTGTTGAGTTTTTACGGTTAGATACCCGGTGTTTTGATTAACACTAGTGGTACGCATCATGTTAAATAATCCTTACAAACTTTCGATTGCAGACTCTGTGGGTAAAAATTTCTTTTGTTTTTTATCAAATTTCTGGAACTCTTTTTGCCAAATGGAGGGTTGGGAAACCTTTTCAACTTGCACTGCTGTTACTTTATATTCAGGGCAGTTTGTCGCCCAATCTGAATTGTCTGTGGTGATCACATTCGCACCACTGCCTGGATGATGGAAAGTCGTATAGACCACACCGGGCTGCATTCTAGAACTCACTTTAGCACGTAGTACTGTGTTGCCGGCGCGGCTGGTGATACCGAGCCAATCTCCGTCGGCGACCCCGCGCTCTTGTGCATCGTGCGGATGGATCTCGAGCACATCCTCTGCGTGCCAGGCCATATTCTCAGTACGTCTGGTTTGTGCGCCAACATTGTACTGGGATAAAATCCGGCCGGTAGTTAGCAGTAGCGGTAAACGTTTGCTGCTGCGCTCTTGAGTCGCGATGAACTCAGTGATTGCAAAGTTTCCCTTGCCAATGGGGAAATCCACCACGTGCATGGTTGGGGTACCCTCTGGAGATTGATCGTTGCACGGCCACTGAATACTGCCCAATTTTTCCAGTTTATCATAACTTACCCCGGAAAAAGTGGGGGTTAGCATGGCTATTTCGTCCATTATTTCACTGGGGTGACTGTAGTTCATTTCATAGCCGAGAGCTTTGGCCAATCCTAAAGTTACTTCCCAGTCGGCGAGACCCGCCAAAGGCGGCATGACTTTGCGGACTCGATTAATCCGGCGCTCGGCATTGGTAAAAGTGCCGTCTTTTTCTAAGAAGGTTGAACCTGGTAGTAATACGTGAGCAAATTTAGCGGTTTCGTTTAAGAAAATATCTTGTACGATTAGGCAATCTAAAGATTTTAGTGCTTTTTCTACGTGGTGGGTATTAGGGTCAGATTGTGCGATGTCTTCCCCCTGCACATACATACCTTTAAATTTACCGGAAATAGCGGCATCGAACATGTTGGGAATACGCAGCCCAGGTTCGTGATCAATTTTAACATTCCAAGCCGCTTCAAACTTATCCCGTACCGCTTTAGACCCTACATGTTGATAACCTGGTAGCTCGTGCGGGAAAGAGCCCATATCACAAGATCCTTGGACATTATTCTGACCACGTAATGGGTTTACTCCCACGCCTTCACGGCCTAAGTTGCCGGTTGCCAGTGCTAGGTTGGCAATGCCCATTACCATGGTAGAGCCCTGTGAGTGCTCAGTGACTCCCAATCCATAGAAAATCGCGCCATTAGCGGCAGTCGCATAAGACTTAGCGGCTTTGCGCACTAGGATCGGGTCTACGCCAGTGATGGATTCAGAGGACTCAGGTGAGTGACGCTCTTCACTGATAAAAGCTTGCCAATCGCTAAATGCCTCAGTTGCACAGCGCTCGGCTATGAAGGCATTGTCTTGTAGGTTTTCAGTGATAATCACGTGGGCTACAGCATTAATCAAAGCGACGTTGGTGCCGGGTCGCAGCTGTAAATGAATAGCCTCTTTTAAGTGCGGGGTTTTTAACAGGTCAATGTTGCGCGGATCAATAACTACTAAGCTAGCGCCCTCGCGTAATCGGCGGCGCATCAAGGAGCCAAACACCGGGTGTGCATCGGTAGGATTGGCACCAATCACCATAATGCTGTCGGCTTTTCTTATTGACTCGAAGGTTTGGGTACCCGCAGATTCACCAAGGGTGGTTTTTAAACCGAAACCGGTTGGGCTGTGACAAACACGGGCACAAGTATCGGTATTGTTATTGCCGAAGGCGGTGCGAATCAGTTTTTGAACTAAAAAGGTTTCTTCGTTCGTGCAGCGCGAAGAGGTGATGCCGCCGACACTTTCACGGCCGTATTCTGCTTGGATTTTGTGAATTTTAGCAGCGGCAAAATCAAAGGCTTGCTGCCAGCTGACCACACGCCACGGTTGGTCGATACTGTCGCGAATCATTGGCTCTTTGATGCGATCGCCATGTGTGGCGTAGCCAAAGGCAAAGCGCCCCTTAACGCAAGAGTGACCTTGGTTAGCTTCGCCGCCTTTGTAGGGAACCATGCGAATTACCTGATCGCCTTTCATTTGCGCTTCAAATGAACAGCCGACACCACAGTATGCGCAAGTGGTTACAATAGAGTGCTCAGGCTGGCCTTGATCAATAACATTTTTTTCCATCAAAGTAGAAGTCGGACAAGCTTGTACACAGGCGCCACAAGAGACACAATCAGAATCGATAAAATCTTGATCTTGTCCCGCGACTACCTTGGAGTCAAAACCGCGACCGTCAATGGTTAAGGCGAAAGTACCTTGCACTTCTTCGCAGGCACGAACACAGCGAGAGCAGACGATGCACTTGCTGGGGTCGAAGCTAAAGTAAGGGTTCGAATGATCTTGTTCTGCCTGTAAGTGGTTCTCGCCGCTAAATCCGTAGCGTACCTCACGTAAACCAACGGCGCCGGCCATGTCCTGTAACTCACAGTCACCGTTAGCCGGGCATGTCAGGCAATCTAACGGATGATCAGATATATATAATTCCATCACATTGCGGCGCAATTTAGCCAGTTTTTCGGTTTGGGTAGTGACTTGCATACCCTCTGCGACAGGTGTGGTGCAAGAGGCGGGATAGCCGCGCCGACCATCGATTTGTACCGCACATAAACGACAGGAGCCGAAGGGCTCAAGGCTGTCAGTGGCACATAATTTTGGAATGTTAATGTCGTGTAGTGCGGCCGCGCGCATGACTGAAGTCCCTTCTGGGACGCTGATGGAAACGCCATCTATGTCAATGCTTATCATTATTTCAGATAATATGGCGGGTGTTCCCAAGTCTTTACTTGGCTCAAAATATTCTAACATTTTACGCCCTCTCCGTTGAGTGTTGATCGACTGATAGATGGGGCTCAGACTGGTGGTTGGTATTCAGTTGAGCTTGATAAGCTTTGATTGCACTCTGTACTGGGAAAGGCGTCATGCCGCCCATCGCACAAAGAGACATATCTATCATCGTTTCGCACAGGTCATCTAAGAGCACTAAATTGTCAGCTACATTTTCACCGTTGCGAATTTTTTCTATTACTTCAGTGCCGCGCACTGAGCCGATTCGGCAAGGTGTACATTTACCACAGGATTCCTCGGCACAAAACTCCATCGAGAAACTCGCCTGTTCAGCGAGATCTACTGTATCATCAAATACCACTATGCCACCGTGGCCAAGGACTGCACCGATCGCGGCAAAAGATTCATATTCTAGTGGAGTATCCCACTGCTGCGGTGTTAAGTAAGCACCTAGAGGCCCTCCCACTTGAATACTGTGCATCGGTCTATTGGAGGCGGTGCCCTGTGCAAAATCATCCAGTAAATCTCTTAAGGTAGTACCAAAAGCTAGCTCCACTAGTCCGCCGCGATTGACGTTACCGGCAATTTGAAAGGGCAGGGTTCCTTTAGATCTTCCCATACCATAGTTAGCATAGAGAGCGGCACCGTCTGCTAGAATATGCGCTACAGCGGCGAGCGAAAGTACGTTATTGACGACAGTAGGTTGACCAAATAAGCCTTTTATCGCCGGCAGTGGTGGTTTAGATCTAACCAGACCGCGCTTGCCTTCTAAGCTTTCGAGCAATGATGTTTCTTCACCGCAGATGTAGGCTCCAGCCCCTAGACGCACTTCAAGGTTAAAACTGCACTCGGAGCCACAGATGTTTTCTCCCAAGAAATTTCTGGAGTAGGCATTGGCAATCGCTTCATTGAGAATCAGCTGAGCCTGTGGGTATTCGGAGCGCAAGTAAATATAACCTTGGTTAGCTCCCACCGCTAAGCCTGCAATGATCATGCCCTCAACCAGCATTAAGGGATCGGCTTCCATTAACAAACGATCGGCGAAAGTACCGGAGTCGCCCTCGTCAGCATTGCAGACAATGTATTTTTGTTGCGGGGGACAATTTAAAACGGTCTGCCATTTAATGCCGGTTGGAAAGGCAGCTCCACCGCGTCCCCGTAGCCCTGAAGCACTAATCTCATCGACAATACCTTGGGCGTTTAGCTGCATTGCCTTGGCCAAACCTTTGAAGCCAGCATGGGCAATATAATCATCAATATTGACTGGATCTATTATTCCCGCTCTAGCAAAGCTTAAACGCTGCTGTTTTTTAAGATAGGGGATCTCTTCAGTTTTACCTAAATAAAGAGGGTGTTGTTGGGCGTTTTGCTGAGCAAAACTTGGATTGGAAAAATCCGCCGCAAATAAGCTTTCAACATCCTCAGGGGTAACTGGGCCAAAGGCGACACGGCCCTGGTCAGTTGCTACTTCTACTAGCGGCTCAAGCCAGAACATACCACGCGATCCATTGCGGATCAAAGTGACTGCTTGATTGCTTCGCGCTGCATTGATACTGATATTGGTCGCCACTTGCTCGCCGTCTAATGAGAGCGTGGTGGTGTCTCTTGGGACATAAATTGTACGTTGCATATTGATCACCTATTGAATTTGCACAGTGGCAGTACTGAGGTCTTTGACGATACGGTCAAATTTTTCGCTACTGACGCGGCCAATAATTTCATCACCGATCCGAATGTTTGGTCCGCATGCGCAGTTACCCAGGCAATAAACAGGGTCTAAGGTGATATTTCGATCGGTGGTGGTTTGGTGGTAATCAATGTTTAGAGATTGCTTTGCATGGCTTTCAAGTTTTCTGCCACCTCTAGCTTGGCAAGCTTCAGCCCGACAGATTTCGACTCTGTGACTGCCTGCTTGAGTGGTATGAAAATGCCGATAAAAGCTGATCACGCCATGAATTTCTGCAGCGGTTTGCTGCATAGCATCGGCTATCATGGGAATGGTATTTGCCGGAATGTAGCCAAACTGATGTTGGACTGCGTGCAAAATAGGGAGTAAAGCACCGGGCTTATTTTTTAGTTGCGTAATAATTTCTTGGGTTTTTTTTCTCGCTCTCACGGATGTAGCATCCATAAACTCACCTGATTTTTATTATATGAACTAAAGTGCATATTTGTTTTGTTGTTATCGATTCTTGTAGCTAGAAACTACCATTATTAAGGAGTTCTTTAAATATGAAAAAAAGTTCATATTTGGTTTTTTAAAAAAACTAGCTTAAATTGAGAGTATTAAAAACAGCATTGATGTCTCTGAAATTACCACTTGCTGGAAATAACCTTATGATTATCATGATATTTGAGCTATATGTAGTATGGATGAGCCGAAAGCAGCTATGCTTAGATTAACTATAGTTCTATTTAGATCAGTATATCTTCTGCTGTTGCTACTACTTAATTTAACTTAGTAGATGACTAAGTCCGACCGGCTCTTGAAGGAGTCTCTGAATAAGCCACATACGCCTCTGGCGTACCGGGAAGATGCGGGACTTGTTCAAATGTTCTCTAGAGCAGTGAAAATAATTATAATAGTGAGGTTAGAATGGACAAGAAACCAAGAGAGCTACAATTGGCTGAACCTTTAGTCATGACCATGTTGATGACCCCGGATATGGCAAATTTTAGTGGTAATGTGCACGGTGGATCAATTCTTAGAATGTTAGATCAAGTGGCCTACGCTTGTGCTACTCACTATAGCCATCACTATGCGGTAACGCTGTCTGTAGACCAAGTAAAATTTAAACAACCGGTGAAGGTGGGGGAGTTAGTAACCTTTTATGCGCAGGTAAACTATGTGGGGCGATCGACAATGGAAGTGGGGATTAAAGCGATAGCTGAAGATATCCACTCTAGGGAAACTAGACACACCAATAGCTGCTATTTCACCATGGTAGCGGTAGGTAGCGATGGACGGCCAGTTGAAATTCCAAAGTTGTTGTTGGATAGCCCGACGACTAAAGCGAGATATGTTGCCGCTAAACTTAGACGTCAACTGCGCAAGGAGCACGATTCAACGATGCAGGCGATTGATCTAAAGTGGACGGAGCAACTCGATACTTTATCGGAACAAGAAATTGAAGATGCACTTAATGCAGAAATGGATAAGTAGCTGTTAAGAGCTGTTTGGGATTACAGTAACTAGAATTAGCCACCGAACCACTTATAGAGTGGTTCGGATCTGCGCGCTTTGCAATTGGTGAAATACGGCTTTTTAGATGACTTAGCAGTACTTCGCCATATCTTATTTTACTTTGAGACCTCTGCATAACGCCGTATTACCGAGCGCAGTTATCATCCCCTTTGGGTAAGTTATGCAGAGGTCTCACTTTAAAACTTTCCGCCAAACATTTGACCGATAGCTACAATCAACTGATTGCTACGGGTCGGGTTTCTAAAAGCGGCAAAAATACTTTCTCGCAAGTTTTCCTGAAACATCAAATCAGCCAGTATCTTGGAGAAACCATGTTGCCCAGCTTCACTGCCTGAAAGTCTCTCTAGAAAAAGTGCTAGAGTTTTTTGCTTGCTAAGTTGGGTCGATAAGTTTATCGCGATGGTACTTAGTAGTTCCGCTGAATTTGACACTTTTGAATTGAGAACTTGCTGGATAGCCTGTTGCTGAATTTCAGTATTGGGGGCTGCGTGCATGGCTCTTAATAAGGCGCAACATAGGCCAATATCGACCTCTTGTTGCTCTAAACTATGCTGCAGTTTGGCGGATATTTTTGTCGCCAGCGCAGTGCTGATCACAACATTTTCCAGCGCGTGGCAAAGGGCGATCAAAGGTGGGCTTTGCAAGTGCGTAAAATGTTCAATTATTTGCTGCTGATTACTGTCGATATAGATAGCTACTTCAGCAATCCCCTGTATTCCCAAATCCTGCCATTTATCCCAGCTTCGAATACCGTGAAAATAGGCCTGGCACAGCGGGTAGTATTGAGAGTGCTCAGCAGTGGTTTCTTTTAAAGTGATAGCATGAAATGCCGCCATTTTTTCTTGATCGGGGGTAAAGGAAAAGGGGTTGTCTCGCAGTGCATCTTCGGCGTTGGCAAGCTCTGCTGAGTCTAGCATTTGATTGATATTCAGCATGAGTCGATTGATGAAGTCATCTCTGACTGACTGTACTAAATATCCCTGTTCATCCAAGGGAAACTTTAGAAACCAGACCACGTTTTGGCCGCTGTTTTTCGGGTTCCAAATCATTAGCGCCAACCAAGCTTGACGCAAATAAGGACTGGGATAAATGCAGAGACCTTTCTCTATTTGTAAAAAGTCTAGCGGGCTGATATTTTTTATTTGCCGCCCCATGTCATAAATACGAAATGAAACACCGCTCTCTTGCAGCAGTTCAGTTAGGGAGTCTAGTGATGACATAGTATTCTCAATATTTAATAATAGGGAATTAAAAGGGCCGGTTATAAGATTAGATCTTTATCCAGCTGAGTGATTAGGCTGAGTAAAGCGTTGGTATCGGCGCTTTCTGTTTTAAACGCCTGTTCAGCCATGACGGCCATATTGCTGGCTGCCGGGAGCTTGGCTCGGGTTTCGATGACCGCCACTAGTTTTGGGAACATCACCCATTGCAGCCACTCGACAAAGGTTAAACTATCGACCCAAAAAGGCACTTTGCTGGATAGTTTTTCTGTTGCGGGTGGCTGGTCTTGCCATAAGCCCTGGCGTTGCATTTCAGCAGTGACTAATCGCAAGGTGATTGAAATTTTCTGATGACGCATCATTGATTGACTACTGCTTCGCTGAGTTTAATGTTTCAGCGATTAAGAAAGCCAGTTCTAGCGCTTGCTCGCCGTTTAAGCGCGGGTCGCAGAAAGTGTCGTACCTAGCTGCTAAGCCCTCTTCAGTAATCTGGTAAGCGCCGCCAATACACTCAGTGACGTTGTGACCCGTCATCTCTAAATGTACTCCACCGGCATGTGTTCCCTCGGCTTTGTGCACGTGGAAGAAACCTTTAATTTCTTTAAGAATGGCGTCTACGCTGCGTGTCTTATAGCCACTTGATGCAGTGATAGTGTTGCCGTGCATTGGATCGGAACTCCAGACGACACTACGTCCTTCACGTTTAATTAATCTGACTAACGGTGGGAGTTTTTCAGTGATTTTTTCGGCACCCATTCTGGCAATTAAAGTAATTCTACCCGGTAAGTTTTCAGGGTTTAATATATCTAACAACTCAATAAGGTCTTCTTCAGACGTTGAAGGGCCTACTTTAATGCCGATCGGGTTTTTAACCCCGCGTAAAAATTCTACATGGGCATGGTCTGGTTGACGGGTTCTGTCACCTATCCAAATCATATGTGCAGAACAGTTATACCAATCATTGGTAAAGCTGTCTCTGCGGGTTAGAGCTTCTTCGTAACCTAGCAGTAGTGATTCGTGAGAGGTATAAAGAGTCGTTGATCTGATTTGTGGTGTGGTCACTGAATCAATGCCGCAGGCCTCCATGAACTTCAGTGCCTGATTGATTTGATTGGATAGATTTAAGTAGCGTTCGCCCTGCGGGCTCTTATTAACAAAACCTAAGTTCCAACTGTGTACTTTGTGCAAATCAGCAAAACCGCCCTGAGCAAAAGCGCGCAGTAAATTTAAAGTAGCTGACGACTGGTGATAAGCTTTAATCATTCGTTCAGGGTCAGGTATCCGAGCTTGAGCGGTGAACTCGTTACCGTTGATGATGTCGCCGCGGTAACTTGGCAGTGATTGATCGCCAATGGTCTCTAAATCACTGGAGCGAGGCTTGGCAAATTGCCCAGCCATACGACCTATTTTTACCACCGGGCAACCGCCGGCAAAGGTCATGACTACCGCCATTTGCAGTAGTACTTGGAAAGTATCACGAATTTTATTGGCGTTAAATTCAGCAAAAGTCTCAGCGCAATCTCCGCCTTGTAGCAAAAATGCTTTACCTTCAGCGACGTCTGCTAGCTGACGGTGTAACTCTCTGATTTCACCGGCAAAAACTAATGGTGGCATTTTTGCAAGTTGCTGCTCAGCTAAACGTACTTGCTCAGCATCCGGGTAATTAGGCTGTTGTAGTATAGGTTTTTTGCGCCAGCTTTGAGGTGTCCAGATTTCCATTATATTTCGCCAAGTGTGTGCATTGTATTAGTGTATAACTGGGTAATTATCACAAATTACCCAGTTACGAGACACTATTACTGCTCATTATTAAATATGATCTGACATCTTAAGGGATCAACAATGATAAACAAGGGCTAAAGGTATTTAGTTGTAGAATTACAATCATTAGCTCTCATCGAGGGCGGGAGCTGAAGTTTGTTTTATTGTGATTGATACCTTGCAGGCTAGCTTTAAATATTACCTGAATCAGTGACTTTACTGCACCACATAGCGCAAGCTCTTGATTCTACGGCGGTTAGAAAAATGCCCGCTGAACCTTGCGGGTGTAGCGAAGATTTTTCAATTCCACCGTAAAACCAATATCTTACACTCTATATTCACTTTGAAGTCACGGATTCAGGTATTAGTTAAGCAGATCTTATTGCGGCAAGGTTGGCAAAGGAAACTTCTTTTGCTGTATCCAAAAAGTCACTCATAAACTCAGAATTTTTTTGTTCTTCTCTAATCGCTGCATATAAAGTGCACCATTGACCGCGTTCGCCGATTGGGCGACTGGTGATGTAGCCCTTTTTTAAGTAATCATCAATTGCCCAATTAGGCAGCGCTGCAAGGCCTCGACCGCTAGCCACGAGCTGTACCATCATCAAGGTTAAATCGGCAGTGCGTACTTCTTTTGGCTGAATGCCTGCCGGATCCAAAAAGCGAGTAAAAATATCTAATCGATCCTGATTGACCGGATAAGTTATTAGTGTCTCGCTGGTAAAATCGGCTGCCGAGATAAATTTTTTACTGGTCAAAGCATGGTTTTGACTCATGGTGATTAGCGATTCATAACTAAATAAAGGGGTGTAAAATATACCGGATCTGGGGACTGCGTCAGAGGTAATGACCAAGTCAATATCACCTTTAGCTAAGGCGGGAATGGGAGCGAAAGTAAAACCGTTGGCGAGATCCATCTCAATTTCAGGCCAGTTTTTCCTAAAACAATCTATCGTCGGCATTAACCACTCAAAACAACTGTGACAGTCAATGCTGATATTTAGTCTACCTGCCTCACCACAAGCTAGGCGGACTATTTCTCGTTCAGTGTTTTTAATCATCGGCAAAATATTGTCGGCCAGTGCTAAAATTCTTCTTCCGGCGGTAGTAAAGCTGATGGGTTTGGTTTTTCTGATGAAAAGGGAGCAGTTTAACCTATCTTCTAAGTCTTTTATTTGATGTGATAATGCTGATTGAGTGAGGTGGATACGTTCAGCCGCTTCAACTAGCGAGCCTGAATCACGAAGCGCGGCGAGGGTTTTTAAATGTCTGAACTCAATCATGTTTTAGTCCGTTATAAGAGATCACGTAGCGTAAAAATCTAAGATAAAAGACCGTATTTTAGCGTGAATTGTGACAAAAGAGAAAATTAATTAAGAGTTAGCGACTTTTGGTGCTTTATTATTACACTGAATCAGTGGCTTCACTGAACCTACGGGTGCAGCTAATATTTTTCAATTCCACTGTAGAACCAATATCTTACACTCTGTATTCACTTTGAAGTCATGGATTTAGGTATTAGTAAGCAGCGATGGTTGGATATTGCTAATTAGGATCCAGTAAACGACTAAGTATATAGAGCTCGCCTCAAGTATTGAGGCGAGTTATTCGAGGATGCAGGCTGACCAGTTTTTGGGTATATCCTTGTATCCTGACTCAATGAGGTTATTGGCTGGCGTTGAGTAAAAACTCCATCAGGGCTTTTTGGGCGTGCAGCCGATTTTCTGCTTCCTCAAATACCACACTGCTAGGGTTTTCTAGCATATCGACGCTAATTTCTTCGCCTCTGTGCGCAGGCAAGCAGTGCATGAATAAAGCTTCTTTATTTGCCAGGCGCATGATTGCTGGGTTTACCTGATAGTCAGCAAAGCTTTTCTCTCTAGCGATTTGTTCTTGCTCTTGGCCCATGGACGCCCATACATCGGTGACAATTAAATCACTGTTATGCACAGCATCTTTTATATCACGATAAATAGTGACTCGGTCGGTGTTTTTAGCGACTAACTCAGGGCTGGGGTCATATCCAGCTGGGCAGGCTATATTCAATTGGAAGTCTAGGACTTTGGCAGCATTGATGTATGAATGACACATGTTGTTGCCATCTCCGACCCAAGTGACAGTTTTTCCCTGAATATCGCCGCGGTATTCCCAGTAAGTTTGCATGTCTGCAAGCAGCTGACATGGATGATAATCATCGGTTAAAGCATTGATAACCGGTACGCTTGAATGCTTGGCGAAATCTTCAACAACGCTGTGGGCGAAGGTTCTGATCATGATGATATCAAGCATGCTAGAAATTACTTTAGCTGAGTCTTGAATAGGTTCGCCGCGACCTAACTGGGTGTCTCGCGATGATAAAAACATTGCGTGTCCACCGAATTGAGCCATTCCCGCTTCAAAAGAGACACGCGTTCGAGTAGATGACTTCTCGAAAATCATGCCCAATACTTTATTGGGGAAGGGGGCGAAATTTTCACCTCTATTGCGCATTGATTTTAATTCAATGGCTCTGTGAATTATTTGATGGAATTCGACTTGTGATAAATCGAGCAACGTTAAAAAATGTCTGATGTTTTTCATAGCAGTGTCTAATAATAGCGGCCAATAGCAAAAGCTCATTTATCAATGTGGGTTTGAGCATGCATGGAGGTAAGCGAAGATTATGGCGGGATAATGTTTTGGAATTTACAAATACATTCGTCAATTTATAACATTAAAGATTCCACGAGGCCAGTCATTTGCAGAGACCTTTTTGTAAAGTGGCAAATTAGTGGTTAAATAGCTATCCTCGGATTTGAATTCGCTCCTTGAGAGTATTTAATTGCCTGTTGTAGTCTCTGAACAAGTCAGATACGCCTCTGGCGCACAGGGAATATGCGGTACTTGCTTCAAAGGCTCTTTCTAAAACTGAATCAGGGGCTTTGCTATACAGCACAAACTATAGACTCTGCCGCTGTTGAATTAAAAACTACAGGACTTTTAATGGTGTCACAAGGGTGCTGCTAAGTTTTTTCAATTTTGCTGTAAAACTGATATTTCACGTTAATCATCCACGGATTTCGGGGTGAAGTAGAAACTCTAAAATACTGATGGTGAGAATCGATCTTAACCGTGGGTAGTTGGGCTTTTCTGTAGATAAAAACTTGCTTAAATTACTGCTTTATTTGTCGTTTTGAAGGTTAATAAACCCGAGTAAATTAGTCAGGTATGTGCTAAGATTCGCCGATCAAAATCGAGTTAATTGCCATTGGGCAGTATGAGAGAATCAAATATGAGTGTAGCTGAAACTATTAAAGATCAAATTGAAAACAACGCTATCTTATTGTATATGAAAGGTACGCCACGTTTTCCGCAATGTGGTTTTTCGTCGAGAACAGTAGAGGCGCTGATGGCATGTGAGGAGCGATTCGCATTTATTAATATTTTGGAAAACCAAGATATTAGAACGGAGTTGCCAAAAATTGCCAATTGGCCAACTTTCCCACAACTGTGGATTAATGGTGAGTTAGTCGGCGGTTGTGATATCGTCTGCGAACTAGCCGAAAGCGGCGATTTAAAAGAAATGGTTTCTGCAGCGGCAGCTGAAGCGGCTGCCAAAGAAGAAGCTAGCGAGTAATGTTGGTAATAGGACTTTATATAATGGATAGCAATAGCTGAAATCATGACTTCAGGTGCTATTCATTATTAAGTATCAATTTGAAAAAATAATAGAAGATTAATGGAGAGTTACAATGGGCGTATTAGTAGGTAAAAAAGCACCAGATTTCACTGCAGCTGCAGTACTTGGCGATGGTCAGATTGTTGATGACTATAACTTTTCAGCGGCAACCAAGGGAAAGTATGCGCTAGTATTTTTCTATCCGCTTGATTTTACATTTGTTTGCCCATCAGAGCTGATTGCATTGGATCACCGTGTTGAAGCTTTTAAAGCTTTAAATGTTGAAGTTATTGGTGTTTCTATCGATTCTCACTTCACGCACAACGCATGGCGTAATACCGCCGTTGAAAATGGCGGTATTGGTCAAGTTAAATACACTTTAGTTGCTGATATGACGCATGAAATATGCAAAGCATACGATGTTGAAAGCGACGGTGGTGTGGCTTTTCGTGGTGCTTTTATCATTGATAAAAATGGAAATGTTCGCTCGCAAATCGTTAACGATTTACCGCTAGGACGTAACATGGACGAATTGATTCGTTTGTTTGAAGCGTTGCAGCATCATGAAGAGCATGGAGAAGTTTGTCCTGCAGGTTGGAGTAAGGGTGATAAGGGAATGGATGCGTCACCTGACGGAGTGGCTGCATACCTATCAGCTGAATCTGATAAGCTGTAACTGATATTAAGAGACCTCTGCATAACGTTGCGAGTGAAGGTAAGACAAGGAAAAAACCGGCGAGATAGCGGAGTCAATGTGCCCCTGTTTATGGGTGTTACAAGTGTAAATGAGCATATTGAGCCGGTTTTGAACGCCGTATTACCGAACGCAGTTGTCATGCCCTCTGGGTAAGTTATGCAGAGGTCTCATTAAAGTTGCTGGGTAATGTAAAAGACTAGCAGCAATAAAAAAACCTGGCTTAGTCTAGGTTTTTTTTCGTCTAGGATTGGTTACTAGTTAAGGCGATTTTGTCGATAAAAACAGAATCTAGATGCTTTTGTCGGTGGCGCTGTTAGAATACTCTGAAATTATAAATGCATACATTTTGTATGGTTAAGGAAATCTATTGGCTAATAGTAGTATTACACAGTTAATGAAAGAGCGATTTAGGGGTTATTTACCCGTAGTAATCGACGTTGAAACCGGTGGGTTTAATTGTAGAACTGACGCTTTGCTAGAAATAGCTGCGGTTACTTTGACGATGGATGATCAAGGTTACTTGATTGTAGATCAGAGTTTTGAAGCGCATGTGGAGCCTTTTGCCGGTGCGAATTTGGAGCAGTCGGCGCTGGATTTTACTGGCATTGACCCTGAAGATCCTGAGCGGGGTGCGATCGCTGAGTTAGCGGCGATGGAAATGATTTTTAAAGAAGTGCGTAAAGCAGTCAAAGCTCACGGCTGTAAGCGTGCTATTTTAGTCGGGCACAATGCCTCTTTTGATCATGGCTTTGTCATGGAAGCTGCTGAGCGCTGTGATTTGAAGCGTAATCCTTTCCATCCTTTTTCGACGTTTGATACTGCGACTTTGTCAGGCTTAGCATACGGTCAGACGGTGTTGGCCAGAGGCTGTGACGTGGCCGGTATTCCCTTTGACGGAAAAAAAGCCCATTCAGCTTTGTATGATACAGAGAAAACCGCTGATCTATTTTGTTCTATCGTTAATCGGTGGAAGGATTTAGGTGGTTGGGATATGGTTCTAGACTACCAATAATTACAATTAATATATAAATGTCATCGATGATCGTTATCAAGTGTACTGGGCGAGTGGTCGGTATCGATTTTCCAGCTAAGATACTATGTGCAACCCTTTAATAGTGGATCTTAAAAATGCTAGCAAAAGTTAAGCTGATTTTTAGTTTAGTACTGTGTGTGACGACAAGTTTAGTGCAGGCTGTAACTTTTCGTGCGTCAATCGATGAGTCAAAATGGGTGCTAGAATCGTCCAAGTTTGAATGTAAACTATCGCAAGATATCCCCGCGTTTGGTATTGGCGAATTTTTGCATGAAGCAGGTGTTGAACCACTATTTACGCTCAAGCCCACGCAGCGATTAGCGATTAAAAGGAAGGCAACGTTGGTGGTTGAAGCCTCCCCATGGCAACCCGGGATACCGACTTCGTTGATTGGTCACTTGGAGGCGGATAGAGTGTTAAAAACCAACGCGGTGTATGCAGGTCAAATGTTGATTGCCTTGTATAAAGGGATGTCGCCAACATTTACTGTTGATCGCTGGATGAACTCAGAAGATCAATTAAGGGTGGCTCTTTCAGCTGCTAACTTTAAAGCGGCTTATAATGATTATATAAAGTGTGTCGCCGGTTTGTTGCCTGCTAACTATCGACAAGTTGCGCGTACAGCGGTGCTGTTTCCCCCTGCAGGCTGGACTTTGTCGGATGCAACTCGGGAGCGCTTAGAGTTAATTGCTTTTTATGTGCAAGAGGATAAAAGTGTCAGTGCTATTTATATAGATGGTCACTCTGACAGTGGCGGTCGACGCTTGTTAAACCGTGATTTATCTAAGCAGCGCGCTGAAGAAGTGACTCGCTACTTGGTATCATTAGGAGTGGATGAATCGATGATTACCACCCGCTATCATGGCGAGCGATATCCAGTTGTACCCAATACCTCGAAAACTAATAGAGCGCGTAACAGGCGAGTGACTATCCGCTTGGATAAAGAGTGATTTTTGGTGACCGTATGGATAGTTAAATGTAATTTTGCTCGCCAGTTGGCAATTCAAGAGTTGCTTGAGCTGAATAACTGAGAGGGCTGAATAGGCGCTAGAAGCTTTGATATGACAAAAAATAAGAAAAATCAGCTGAGGCGAAGCGTAGATACAGCTTAAGCTGGTCCGAAGGGTTTTATCAAAAGCGGTGAAATAACGGAGTCAGTTTTCCTGTTTTTTATGGGTATTATAGGTATTAATGAGCTAGCTGAGCTGATTTTTAACACCGTATTACCGAGCGTAGTAGTTATGCAGAGGTCTCCTCTATATACTATCGCTCATATTAATAACGTTAACCTGATATGTGTCAGGTTTTTTTGTGTATGGAGCATGAGAGATGTCCGATATTAAAAAAGTTGTCCTTGCGTATTCTGGCGGTTTAGATACATCAGTTATTATCCGTTGGTTACAAGAAACTTATAATTGTGAAGTAGTTACTTTTACTGCAGATTTGGGGCAAGGTGAAGAAGTTGAGCCGGCGCGCGCTAAAGCTGAAGCTTTAGGAGTGAAGGAAATTTATATTGATGATTTGCGCGAAGAGTTTGTTCGCGATTTCGTCTTTCCGATGTTTCGCGCTAATACTGTCTATGAAGGTGAATACTTGCTTGGGACTGCAATTGCTCGACCGTTGATCTCAAAGCGCTTAATCGAAATTGCCAATGAGACTGGTGCTGATGCCATCTCTCATGGAGCAACAGGTAAGGGCAACGATCAAGTACGTTTTGAGCTTGGTGCGTATGCATTAAAGCCCGGGGTTGAGATTATCGCTCCTTGGCGTGAATGGGATCTAAGTTCGCGTGAGTCTTTGATGGCTTACTGTGAAGAGCATGGTATAGCAGTCGATTATGCAAAAAATAAGACCAAATCACCTTATTCAATGGATGCAAATTTACTGCACATATCGTATGAGTCAGGGATTTTAGAAGATCCGTGGGTCGAAGCTGAAGAGGAAATGTGGAGATGGTCCGTGTCACCTGAAGCAGCTCCCGATAAAGCGCGCTATATCGAACTCAGTTATGAGAAAGGCGATATCGTGGCTATTGATGGTGAGGCGATGTCTCCTGCGACAGTGTTGGAAACGCTAAATAGAATTGGTGGTGAAAACGGTGTTGGTCGCTTAGATATTGTAGAAAATCGCTTTGTTGGCATGAAAGCGCGCGGTTGCTACGAGACTCCCGGTGGCAGTATTATGTTAAAAGGGCATAGAGCGATAGAGTCTATTACTCTTGATCGTGAAGCCGCCCATCTTAAAGATGAAATGATGCCTCGTTATGCCAAGCTAATCTATAACGGTTTTTGGTGGTCAGAAGAGCGAAAAATGCTGCAGCAATCTATAGACTATAGTCAGCGCAACGTCAGTGGTGATGTACGGATTAAACTTTATAAGGGCAATATTAGTGTAGTTGGGCGCCGTTCGGATAATAGCTTGTTTGACGAAGCGATTGCGACGATGGAAGACGATGCAGGTTCTTATAATCAAAAAGATGCAGAGGGTTTTATTAAGTTGAATGCTTTGAGGATGCGGATAGCGGCCTCGAAAGGTAGAAACTTACTAGAAGACTAGATAGCAAAAAGCCCGCATCAGCGGGTTTTTTTACCTGTTTGTTAGTGTCTTGAAAAATGTAAGAAGATGATATCGCTAAATAATTAATTCTGCTTGGCCAACGTATTGTCTATATATAAGCACAGAGATGTGATAGTTTTGTGCAGCTTGTTTGCTGTTTGAGAAAATTACGAAAAGTCTAATCTCTACAATAAGTTGGCCGAGGTTTAGAGAGTTATTTTGAGGGCTGGGCTAGTTTGCTTTATAGCCTCAAGAAACGGCTGGATAGCCTCATAAAAATAGATCAATTTTATGAGACTACCCTTTAGTTAATATAATTTAGCAGTAAGTTTGACCGACTTAGGCAACCAGCTATACTTGCTATAAGAGTTGGTCTTCATCGGACAAAAATGAAGAAGGATTGTCATTCGACTCTTCTTGATTGGCTTGGTTGTTTTGGATAAGAGAGCGAACAACGCGTCGTGAAAGTAGCTTTTTCTGCGCTTCACTAGGCAGTTCAGTAAACATAATTAGATTTTTTTTCACCAGTAAATCGACTAAATCATCTAGTATACGGGCGATAGCAATGTCTGATTCGTCAAGATAAGAGTCGGGTGAGAAATCTTTATTATGTGCTGAAAAAAATGCTCTTACATCGGGGTGGTTGTTATCAATAGCTTCAGCGGTGCTGGAAGGGGCGTCAGAAATGCCGATGATTCTGCCTTCGGTGTTGCGTGTCGCATATAACATGGTTGTAACTCGTCTATAATTGGATGGATTACCTGACAGTATGTATAAAAATATAGAATGGTCAAGGAAATGGACGTAATAGAAGATCCTTTATTGAAATGCTTAATGCATTTAACTCAACAAAATCATCGCCCTTTATCTGCCCAGGCATTAAGGGACGGTCTGCCTGTAGAAAATAGCAAACTGACTCCTAAGCTATTTGTTCGCGCTGCTAAGCGTGCAGGGTTTTCCTCAAAAATAGTCAAACGTGATCTAAGGTCAATCAGCCCGCTGACATTACCTGCGGTATTGTTACTTAATAATGACGATGCATGTATTCTTCAAGAAATTGATCAAAGCACTGATGAGGCTATTCTGATTTTTCCTGACAGTGGTATGAAGCGTATCGCTATGGCTACTTTAGAAGAACAGTATACCGGTGTCGCAATATTTCTAAATCTAGAATATCATTTTACTGAGCGCGTCTCTAAAGTTCTAGACCAAAAAGAGGGTCATTGGTTTTGGGGGACAATTTGGCGCTCGGCAAGAATCTATCGCGATGTATTAATAGCCTCCTTTTTAATCAACTTATTCGTGTTAGCTAATCCACTGTTTGTGATGAACGTCTATGATCGGGTAGTGCCAAACTCCGCCATTGAAACGTTATGGGTATTGGCGATTGGCGTCTTCGTGGTCTATGCCTTCGACTTTGGTTTGAAGATGCTCAGGGCGTATTTCCTAGAGATAGCCGGTAAGAAAGCGGACATATTGATGTCGGCGATGCTGTTTGAAAAAGTAATGAGTATGCAATACGCTTACATGCCAAAATCTGTCGGTTCATTTGCTAGCAACTTGCGAGAGTTTGAAAGTATTCGTGGTTTTTTGAGTTCCACTACTACTACCGTTTTGATTGATATTCCATTCGCGGTGATTTTTTTAATCGTGATGTTTTTAATTGGTGGCCCGCTAGTCTATGTACCACTAGTCGCGATCCCAATTATATTAATCTACTCTCTGATCGCCAGTAAGAAATTAAAAGAGTCGGTCGAGCAGACCTTTGCCGCTTCCGCGCAAAAAAATTCCACTTTGATTGAATGTCTGACCGCTATGGAAACGGTCAAAACTCAGCGCGCGTCCTCTGTATTACAGTTGCGTTGGGAGCAAGCGGAAGGCTTTATCGCCAAGTGGAGTCTCAAAAGCAAAATGATCTCCTCTTCTGTAACTAACTTTGCCGGTTTCGTTACGCAGTTGAGTTCTGTCTGTTTGGTGATAGTCGGCGTCTATTTGATTTCTGAAAGAGAGTTGACCATGGGGGCGTTAATCGCTGCCAATATCCTTTCTGGGCGAGTATTGCAGCCAATGGCGCAAGTGACAGGTTTAGTGACTAGCTTTTTTCAATCCAAAACTGCACTGGCTTCTCTGAATCAAATCATGGAATTGCCCGATGAAAGAGCTGAAGGTAAAAATTATGTACACCGTCCTGATTTGCACGGAGCGATTGATTTTAAGGGGGTTAAATTTAGCTACCCAGAAGCTGAGCAAGTCTCATTAGATAAAATAGATTTTTCGATAAAAGCGGGTGAAAAAGTCGCCCTGATCGGTCGTATAGGTTCGGGGAAATCGACCATTGAAAAGTTATTAATGGGTCTGTATAAGCCAGAGGATGGTGCGGTGCGTATCGATGGCATAGACCTTAATCAAATTGATCCGGTAGATCTGCGTAGAAATATTGGCTATGTCCCTCAGGAATTAATGCTGTTTGATGGCACAGTTAGAGATAATATTATTATGGGATCACCGGAAATTGACGATGATTCGCTATTAAAAGCCGCGGCTATAGCGGGGGTTGATCAGTTCGTTAACCGGCATCCACTTGGCTTTGAAATGCCAGTGGGGGAGCGCGGTGCTAGATTGTCTGGCGGTCAGAAACAGGCAATAGCGATTGCTCGAGCACTTATTCATTCGCCCAATATATTGATTTTGGATGAGCCCACTAACTCAATGGATAACTCATCGGAAGATTTTTTGCGTAAACAGCTGAGTAAATATTGTCAGAATAGAACTTTAATTTTAGTCACTCATAAAATGTCGCTGCTGTCTTTAGTGGAAAGAATTATTGTGATGGACTCTGGGAGAGTTGTTGCAGATGGTCCGAAAGATGTAGTTCTTGATGCTTTAAAACAAGGGCGCTTGCATATCCAGCGCTGAGGTAGTTATAGATGAGTTCGAATCTAGATAAGAAAGATTTACGTTATATGTCCAGTGTTAGTGAAGCTATGCTGGAGCAGGCGCCGACCGGAGCGAAATTATTACTTTGGACCGTTGCTGTCTTCGTTATTCTGGCAATTGTTTGGGCTAATTTAGCAGAGCTAGATGAACTGAGTAGAGGTGAAGGTGAGATAGTCCCCTCGCAACAATTACAAGTCATTCAAAACTTGGAAGGTGGAATAGTCGCAGAAATTTTGATCAGGGAAGGAGATCTAGTCGAAAAGGGGCAGATCTTAATGAGGATTGATGATACGCGCTTCTCCAGCTCTTTCAAAGAAAACAAAGTGCGAGAGCTAGAACTTATTGCTAAAGCAGCGAGGCTAGAAGCTGAGTCAACAGGTGCTAATTTTATAGTGCCTAAAGATTTTCCGTATGAATTTAACTCGCTAGTGATGCAGGAAAAGCAATTGTTTGAAGCGAGAAAAAGAGAGCTTGAAGCAAATGTAGCAGTGTTTTCTGATCAAATTCGACAGAAGAAACAAGAGTTGGTGCAAGCGAAAAGTAAAAGATCGCAGCTTGGTAGTAGTTACAGTTTGCTTCGACAAGAGAGAGACATGACCAAGCCCTTAGTCGACGATGGGGTGGTATCTGAAGTTGAATTTTTACGCTTGAAACGGCAAATAGTTGATTTGTCGGGTGAGTTAAATAATATTCGGTTAAGTTTACCGAGGATACTTGCGTCCCTTGATGAAACTCGGGGGATGTTACAAGAAGCAAAATTAAAATTTCAAAGCTACGCTAGAAGCGAGTTAAATGAAACGCTCTCTGAGAAGGCTAGGTTGAAAGAAGCTTTGACTGGTATGCAAGATAAATTAAGCAGGACAGAAATTGTATCTCCAGTAAAAGGGACCATAAAAGAGCTGAAGTTCAATACGGTTAATGGCGTGGTGCAGCCTGGTGATGAAATTCTCAATATTGTTCCCTGGGAAGATACTTTATTAGTTGAGGCAAAATTACGGCCTTCGGATATAGCTAAAGTCTTGAAGGGTCAAGTAGCAGTCATTAAGGTATCCGCCTATGATTTTGGTATTTACGGGGGAGTAGACGCAATTGTCTCAACCGTGTCACCGAGTACGGTACTCAATGAGAAGGGCGAGCCCTTCTATATAGTACGTTTGACAACTGCTCAGCCCTTTATTGAAAAGGACGGAAAAAAGCTACCTTTAATCGCAGGTATGACTGTCTCTGTAGATATAATGACGGGTAAAAAGACAGTATGGATTATTTGTTGAAACCTATTTTGAAAGCCAAGCAAAATGCCCTTACTGAAAGGTGAGTTTACATACAGCTAAAAGCCTCACATGTTATGAATAATAAATTAATGTGTGAGTGATATAGTAACCCAGAACTGGCTAATTTTGGTTTGATTATGTTTGGGTTTTAGTCTAGGTTTTTTTTTCTTTAATTACAATGGTTTTGCTTTTGGAGCATTAGTGATAATGCTATTATGAGCCGAATCTTAATAGAAGATGAAAATGAATTTATATATATTAACATCTAGAGAGAATGTAAGAGATAGGTGGCGAGGTATTGCAGGAGATCATACTGCAGAAAATATAGATCTCACCAATATAGCTGAACAAAAATTCACACTTGACTGCTGTCTTCTCGTCCATATTGATTCGTTAAGCAAAGATCAGATAACTTTACTTTGTACCTATTGGAATAAAGTGCATTTAGTTGCCTTTTCGGATAATCCTAACGATACTCAAGGTATTGAGTTACTGCTCCGGGGTTTCAAAGGTTATATCAATACCTTTGTAACTGGGTCTATTTTCACTCAGTTGCTGGAGTCAGTTGCAAAAGGTGATATATGGGCTGGAACCAGTATCGTGCAAAAAATGTTGAAGCGTTTGTTGCAACAGTCAGAAAATGAAGCGAGTATCAATTTATCTTCTTTTGGGCTGAGTGATAGAGAAAGAGAAACTGTCGATATATTAATTACCGGCAAAAGTAATAAAGAGATAGGTCGTAGGTTAGGGATAACGGAGAGAACAGTTAAAGCGCATGTTAGTGCGATTCTGCGTAAAACAGAAACGACTGATCGTGTGTCATTGATTATAAAACTAAAAGATAATAATTAGCTGAGCTAGTTTGGCTGTTAAGGAGAACACAAGTGAAAATTAAAAAGGTAATGTTGGTGCTGGCCAGTGTAGCAGTGCCATTTTCCATGGCGAACGCTGAATCACTAAATAGCGTAGTTGCAGGTGCGGTTTTATCAAGCCCACAAGTGCAGTCGGTAATGAATGCACGTAATGCAGTATTTGAAGAAGTAAAACAGGCCCGTGGAGGTTATCGTCCAAAGGTTGATATTGGTGCTGGAATCGGTTACGAAAAAACTAAAAGATTTCCAGGGGACGATGCTGAACTTAAGCGTTCTGAAGCGAATATTAGTCTAAATCAAATGATATTTGATGGTTTTAGAACCTCAAGTGAAGTTAACAGACAGTCAGCCAGGCTTGATTCAGTCAATCATAGATTGAGAGAAATTGCCGAGGAAACTGCACTAGAAGCTGCCCGCTCTTATTTAGAAGTGCTCAAACGTCAGTCGCTAGTTGAGCAAGCTAAAAATACTTTGCTCACTCATATCAGAATTTTCGATCAAATAAAGCGTAGATCAGATTCAGGTATTGGTACATTAGCCTCTATTCAACAAGCTGAAGGTCGTTTGGCGTTGGCGGAAGTCAATGTTTTATCCGCTGAAAATAATTTATTAGACGCTCATTCTGCATACCAGAGAGTGACAGGCAAAGCGCCTGGCGCTGATCTTGAAGATCCAGAAATTCAAGAGAGCTGGATCCCGGCAACTTTTGAGCAGGCACTGGAGCGTGCGTATGATAAACATCCGACACTTAAGCTCGCAGCAGCGGATGTAAATGCGGCGGTATCACAATATGAAGCTGCCCGTAGTTTGATGTTTCCTACCCTTAATTTAGCAGTTAACCGTCGTTGGAATAATAATATTGCTGGGGTTGAAGGTCGCAATGACGATTTTTCGGCGATGATTCGAATGCGCTACAATATTTATAATGGTGGTGCCAACAAAGCCAGAGTACGCCAGACTCGACATCAGATAGATGAAGCGAAAAACATCCAGTCAGATGCAGCGAGACAGACGTTGCAAAGTCTGGATCTATCTTGGAATGCCTATGACATATTAGGTCGTCAGTTAGACTTTTTAGAGCAGCATGTTACTTCTACTGAAAGAACTAGAGATTCTTACTTAAAGCAGTTCAATATCGGCCAAAGATCTCTGCTCGATTTGCTCGATACTGAAAACGAAGTGTTTTCGGCGCAGAATGCTTTTAATGAAGCCATATACGATCAAATGTTAGCGCAGTATCGCTTGTTAAGTGGCACTGGAGAGTTGCTAGACGTACTTGAGTTGGATTTATCGACACTGCAAGGTACTAGCTTTGTGCAAAATGTAGCTAAAGCCAGCCCGACGTTAATGGAAAGAGTAAAAAGCCTTAACCCGTTCTAGGAATGGCTCGTCACTTGCGCCTTAAAACTGTTGTTTGCTAGGGCCTAGTAGCGTTGCAAAATTTTATCCAGCTAGTTAAAATGCGAGTAATAATTAGCATCTAGCTGGAGCAAAAAATTAATAGTTTGCTCAGTTTATGAAGGTTGTGTCTTTAAAAGCTGGTGGTCAGTATTTTTGTAGCTTGCAGATATGACTAAATAAATACAGAAGGTTGCTTTCGAGCAACCTTTTTTTTTGGAATCGTGATGAAGAAGCACAAAATTTTACAAGCCCAAATACCTATGCGTTGGGTGGGGCCCTTAAAAATAACTGGCAGCACCATGGATGAAAACATTAGCATCCCGCTGGCGACTTATGAAACGCCACTGTGGCATTCAGTGGGTCGCGGGGCGCGGCTATCAACTTTAACCGAGGGTATTTTTGCCACGGTTGTCGATGAGCGGATGAGTCGTTCTATATTACTCGAAGCTGATAATGCGCAGCAGGCACTGCAGGCATTGCAATCAATTAAAACGCGGATGAGCGAGTTAAATGATATTGTCTCCAAGTCGAGTCGCTTCGCCAAATTGATAGATATTAATGCGCAAATTGTCGGTAATTTACTCTACCTAAGATTAGAGTTTCTGACCGGCGATGCATCAGGTCACAACATGGTGACCAATGCGGCAGATCAATTGTTTCCCTGGTTATTGCAGCAGTATCCCTATTTACGCTACTCATCTATCTCTGCCAATTATTGTTCCGATAAAAAAGCCACCGCGGTTAATGGTATTTTAGGGCGCGGTAAAAATGTAGTCACTGAAATTATTATCAGCAGAGATCTGTGTCGACGAAAATTAAATACTACCCCGGAAAAAATGATTGATCTTAATATTAAGAAAAATCTCATAGGAACTATGATTGCAGGGGGCTTGCGTAGCGCCAATGCACATTATGCCAATATGTTACTGGCATTTTATCTGGCGACTGGGCAAGATGCCGCCAATATTATTGAAGGTTCACAAGGGGTTGTGCATGCAGAAATGCGTGACGACGATTTATATTTTTCCTGTACTATCCCCAATCTGATAGTGGGAACCGTCGGCAATGGTAAAGGGATCGAGTTTGTCGAAGAAAATTTGACCAAACTCGGTTGTAAAGAAGCGCGTGATAGCGGTGAAAATGCCCGGCGTCTGGCTGTGATTTGTGCCGCTGGCGTGCTCTGCGGTGAACTCTCTTTACTGGCAGCCCAAACCAATCCTGGTGAATTGATGCAAGCGCACATAGATTTGGAAAGAACATGAGCGATCAGACCAATGACCGTAAAATTGAGCACATAGCAGTTATCCAGAGTGATTCGTTAACCGATCGGCAAGGTAACTATTTTGATGAAGTCAGATTAACTCATAGAGCACTACCAGGTATCTCTTTGGATAGCGTCGATACTCGTTGTGAATTTTTAGGTAAACAGCTGTCATTTCCACTGTTGATCTCATCAATGACCGGTGGCGATCACTCACTGATTCGCGATATCAATCGGCACTTAGCTGAAGCCGCTGAACAGTGTGGAGTTGCATTAGCAGTAGGTTCACAACGGGTGATGTTTACCCAAGAGAGTGCCAGGAAAAGTTTTGAGTTGCGTGATTTTGCACCCACTACCGTATTGTTGGCTAATATTGGGGCGGTGCAATTCAATAAAGGATTTAGTATCAAAGAGGCGCAAGCAGCAGTTGATATTTTGCAGGCAGATGGGTTGTACCTACACTTAAATCCTCTGCAAGAGGCGGTGCAATTGGAGGGTGATACTGATTTTCAGGCGCTGCATTTACAAATAAAGAAAATAGCTGAACAATTAGATAAGCCGCTGTTGCTTAAAGAAGTAGGCTCAGGGTTATCAGTGGCAGACCTGGAGCAAGGCTTAGCTGTCGGGGTCAAATATTTTGATGTTGCAGGAAAAGGTGGTATCTCTTGGAGTAGGATTGAGCATCATCGCAATCAAAACCACCGTCAACAAAGTACTGATAATCTGCAGCAAACCTCAGATCTGGGGCTGTGCTTTCAAGACTGGGGGATAGATACCGTCACTTCTCTAAAAATGCTAAATCCCTATTTAAATAAGGCAACTTTAATTAGCAGTGGTGGCCTTAGGAATGGGATTGATATGGTTAAGTCTGTTATACTCGGCGCCTCAATTTGTGGATTAGCTTCGCCTTTTTTAAAACCAGCCATGGATTCTACGGAAGCGGTTGTCTTTGAAATTGAGAAACTACGTAAAGAATTTAAAACCGCTATGTTCCTGTTAGGAATGAAAGATATTACCAGTATCTTCAATAACGATTCACTAATATTAAAAGAGCGTTATTAAGCGAGCGTCGAGGAACGAACCCAGTATGTCATCTGTTGGTATTGATCAAATCAGCTTTTACACATCAAACTATTATTTGGATCTACAAACCTTAGCTAAAACTCAAAATACAGACCCAGAAAAATATTATGTAGGTATCGGCCAAGAAAAAATGGGCATGCCTGCTCACGATGAAGATATAGTCACTATGGCAGCCCGGGCTGCAGCGCCATTATGCTCGGATGAAGCAAGTAAAAGCATCTCAACACTGCTGTTCGCCACTGAAACCGGTATCGATCAATCAAAGTCAGCGGGTGTTTATGTGCACCGGTTGCTTGGGTTGAATGAAAACTGTCGGGTAGTCGAGCTTAAACAAGCCTGCTATTCAGCCACCGCTGCGGTGCAAATGGCCTGTGCATTAGTTGCCCGTCAACCGCAAACTTCAGTATTGGTTATTGCATCTGATATTGCAAAATACGATCTCGATACGCCAGGTGAAGCCACTCAAGGTTGTGGAGCAGTGGCAATGATGATTAGAGCCGAGCCGAGAATTTTGCAGATAGATCCTGAAGTCGGTAATTACACTGAAGATGTGATGGACTTTTGGCGGCCAAATTATCGTAAAACAGCCATCGTCGATGGTAAGTATTCGACCAAAATTTACTTAAAATCATTAAAAAAGGCCTGGCAGCACTTTGCCGAATCCAGCCAACATTGCTTTTCGGATTTAGAACATTTTTGCTACCATTTGCCGTTTAGTCGGATGGCTCAGAAAGCCCATCGACACTTGTCTAAAGTCAACAAAAGCACCTTAGACGCCCAGGCAATCGATGCACAAATTGAAGGATCGCTGCTCTATAATAAATTGATTGGCAATAGCTATGCAGCTGCTTTATTCATTGGTTTTACTTCACTGCTAGAAAACAGCACTGAAGATTTAAGTGGTAAACGAATTGGTTTTTTTAGTTACGGTTCGGGTTGTGTCGCTGAATTTTTTAGCGGTAAAGTGATGCCAGGCTATGAAAAGCATCTATTTGCTGCTGAGCATGCAACTATGCTTAATAATCGTAAAGAACTAAGTTACGAGCAGTATATAGCGCTTTACCATGCCCCAGATCCGCGTGAGGGAGAAAACGTCAGCATCGCCACAGACACTACCGGAAAGTTTAGGCTCGCAGGAATTTGTGAGCATAAACGAGAGTACGTTGCAGTCTAATGCGAGGGCGTGCCCCAGGTAAAATTATCCTCAGTGGGGAGCACTCCGTGGTCTACGGGGCCCCCGCTATTGCCACGGCTATCCAGCTGTACAGTTATATTGATTACACGCCGATTAAAGGCTCGGATTTAATCGCCGAATTTATCGGTATTAAAGTCCACTCCAATCATCCTATCGCCAAGTTAACACCTCTGGTTTCGTTTCTAGATCGCCAATTTCAAAAGTTTGTGGACGGTGCTATTCAAGTCGACAAAATCTTGCATTCACCAGTGCAACTGGTCCTTTACGTATTAGCTTCCCAGTTACCTTCTGAATCTTTAAGCGCGCATTTTAATGGCAATAGTCAGTTACCGATCGGTGCTGGGATGGGCTCTTCTGCCTCGATAATTGCTGCAGCTGTGATTCTAGTTGAATCAATTAACAAAAAACCGCTATCACCGCTTGAACGGTATAAATTGGTCAAGCACTGTGAGCGATTACAGCACGGTAAAGGCAGTTTGATTGATGCGGCGACCGTGATTCTCGGTGGTGTGGTACAAGTCCAAGAGCAGCAAGTGCACAAGCTTGATTTACAATTAAACGACAATTGGTACTGGCTGTTTACCGGTACGCCCCAGTGTACGACAGGGGAGTGCGTTAGTTTTGTAGCGCAGCAACATGCCCAAGACCAGCAATTATGGCAAGACTTCGCCGCTTGTACTCAAGTAATGATTAAGCAATTACAAGAAAATAGTAATCCAAGTGCTGCGATTGAAGAAAATCAGCGATTACTGGAGCATATTGGCGTGGTTTCGCAAAGTACCAAGGATTTGATTCAGAGCCTAAAACAGCGCGGTGCGACGGCTAAAGTTGCCGGTTCTGGAGCGTTTATCGGCGAATCTTCAGGTTTATTGTTGGTGTATGCAGAAAACACTAGCGCAGCAGAGTTGTTTGCTGGATACAATATGAAATGGGGTCATGTCACCCAAGATTTAGACGGGGCTAAGGTAATTACATAGTATGCAAAAAAATATAATCGTGTCGGCACCAGGCAGTGTCATGTTGATGGGTGTGCTTGCCGTTGTTAATGGTTATTGGGCGATAGCCTGCGCCGTGGATAAAGTGATTGAAGTGACGCTGATTCCCAGAAATGATCGTCAGGTGCTGATCGAATCAGCAGTCGGTAATTATCGGGGCAGTCTCGATGATTTAGTCACAGATACCAATTTGAGTTTTGTGCTGAAGGCAATAGAGTTGCAACTGCTCCATTTAACGTGCGGCTTTGAGCTGCAGATCAGAGCGCAGTTCTCGCACACTTTAGGGCTTGGCTCTTCTGCTGCAGTGACGGTTGCGACCATCAAGGCGCTGACTGAGTACTCTGCACAGGCACTCACTGATCTCGAGCATTTAAAACTTGCACTGGCGGTGGTGCATGCGGTCCAAGGGCGCGGTTCGGGCGCTGATTTAGCTGCGAGTATTTATGGCGGGGTGATCGCCTATCAAGTCAGTCCCTGTCAGGTGCTAAAGCTCGCTGGCACGCCAGCGCTTTGTCTGCACTATGTAGGCTACAAAACTAAGACGCCGCAGGTGTTGGCAATAGTGGCAGAAAAAGAGCAGCGTCAGCCAGCGCTGTATGCCGAGATCTACCGAACTATGGATAGTATTACTCAAGCTGCGATTAAAGCATTCGAGCAACAAAATTGGCCAGATCTAGGAGAGTTAATGAACTTGTATCAAGGTCAGATGGATAGCCTAGGGGTTAACGATTTAGCTTTAAGTGAGATGATCTATACGCTGCGCCTGCAGGCAAGTAAGCAAAGCAGTGCCAGTGAACCTAATAATATTGAGATACATGGGGTTAAAATTTCTGGTTCGGGGCTTGGCGATTGCGTCATTTCTCTAGGGGATAATGTTGAGCTTTTAGGCTATCAGCAAATCCCTATATCGGTGTCTACTACCGGAGTGGTTTATCATGGATCTTAAAATACCATCGCCAGCGATCGACAAAGCCAGTGTGGTCAACGCTTACTTGCAGCCATTTTTAGACGCTAAAGATCGGGCTGAGGCATTCGCTCCCAGTAATATTGCGCTGTGTAAATATTGGGGCAAGCGGGATCTCGAATTAAATTTGCCGGTCAATTCTAGTTTATCTATTTCACTCGCTCACTTAGGCTCGCGCACTAAAATCAGTCATAGTGCTACCGGTGCTGATCAAGTCAGATTGAACAATAAAACCCTGCCACTGGATAGCGTGTTTAGTCGCAAAGTGCTGGCTTTCGTCAAGCTGTTTCGCCGCCAACAGCAGATTCCGCTATTGATCGATACGCATAATAATATTCCCACTGCCGCTGGTTTGGCATCATCGGCATCCGGCTTTGCGGCTCTGATGCTAGCTTTAGATGACTTTTTCAATTTACACTTGGATAAACAAGTGCTTTCAGCATTTGCCAGAATGGGCAGTGGCAGTGCATCACGCTCGATTTTCAGTGGCTTTGTACGCTGGGATATGGGCAGCGCTGCCGATGGTATGGACAGTTGTGCCGTCGCTCTACCGCAGCAGTGGCATTCGCTGCGCATCGGTTTGATTAAAGTGGCTAGCTCGCAAAAACCAGTCGACTCTAGCAGCGGTATGAACCGCACCATCGCCAGTTCAAAATTGTATTCAAGTTGGCCTGAGCAGGCGGCTGAAGACCTGCTTACTATCGAAAATGCTATCGATAGCCAAGATTTTAACGCGCTAGGTTGCTGCGCTGAACAAAATGCTATGTCGATGCATGCGACTATGCTGTCTGCCTGGCCACCACTGGTCTATTGGCTACCGGAATCGCTGGCAGTAATGCAGCAAATATGGCGATTAAGAGCGGCGGGTGTCGCGGTGTATTTCACCATGGATGCGGGACCAAATTTAAAATTGCTCTTTGAAGCAGAGAGTCAAAAAGTGCTCGAAGCTGAGTTTCCGATGATGGACGTCATCGCGCCTTTTTCTGTCTAACTGCTGATGCAACAGCTAACCAGTAGCGGTTTCGTACTTACTTCCTCGCAGCGTGATACCGATGCAGGAATCGAACTGAGCTACTGGCTAGTCACTGATAGCGGCACACAGTTGGTGACTGTCGGCGCCGAGCAGCAAGTTTTTTTTGTGCTAGCAGATGATGAGGCCGAAATTCGCTTTCTATTGCGTACTTTTCAACACTGGCGGTTACAGACGCTGGCGCTCAAAGATTTGAAGCAGCAGCCGGTGATGGGCCTGTATTGCAGCAGCTTAAGTGTGGCGCGTAAAATCATCAAAAAATTGCAGCTCGCACATCTAGTGATGATCGAAGAGGACATCCGTCCGGTTGATCGGTATTTGATGGAGCGCTTTATTCGCGGAGCAGTGATTTATAGTGCTGTTGAGCCACAAAAGATAGCTAGGCACGTCTACCAACCGCAATTTAACATTCTCTCACTAGACATTGAAACGGATATGCACTTAGGTACAATTCTTTGTATCGGAGTGCAAAGCAATAGTGGTTTTAAGCAAGTATTAATGCTTGGTGCGGGCACGGATGATGATTTAATCAAATATTGCGGCACTGAAAAGCAACTGTTAGAGCGGTATGTCAGCATGTTGCAACAAGCAGATCCGGACATCATTATCGGCTGGAATGTGATTGGTTTTGATTTTTCAGTGATTCAACAGCGGGCTGATTTATACAAGCTGGTACTAAACGTTGGCCGAGATGGCAGCGCTGCGCATTTACACCAGTCAGCCCGAGGCAAAGTCTATTTGCGTATCGCAGGCAGAATTGTGCTCGATGGGATTGACGTGCTTAAAGGAGCGACCTATCAGTTTGACAGTTACGCCCTAGAAAATGTCTCCAGGCAGCTGCTCAATAAAGGAAAACTAGTCGAGAGTGTCACACATCGGGCCGATGAAATAATTCAGATGTTCGAAACTAATAAGCCGGCATTGGCGAAATATAATCTGATGGATTGTGAGCTGGTGCTGGCGATATTTGAGCATGCGCAGCTGATTAGCTTCCTCGTTGAGCGCACCGTATTGACCGGTTTGCCACTAGATAAAGTGGGAGGCTGGTCGAGCGCATTTGATAATTTATATTTGCCAAAGTTACATCGACAGGGCTACGTGGCCCCTGAATATGCTTCAGGTGTGTCGGATATGTCCTCTCCAGGTGGATACGTAATGGATTAGATACCGGGCTTGTAACTGCATGTTTTAGTCCTAGATTTTAAGAGTTTGTACCCCAGTATCATCCGCACTTTTAAAATAGATCCTCTCGGACTCGCTGAAAGCGCTATCATTAGCGATCCAGCTAAGTTGGTCGCCGGTTTTAACGGCGCACAATTCACCAAACAAAATACCATCTTACCTGAAATAATGGATCAGTTATGGCAGGCTCGAGATCGCGCCAAAGAAGTTAAAAATCATGCTATGTCGCAGGCGATTAAGATATTGATGAGTTCGATGTACGGGGTATTAGGCTCTGATGCCTGTCGCTTTTTTGATCATCGATTATCCGGATCGATCACCTTGCGCGGCCATCAAATATTACTGCAAACTGCCAGCAGGATTGAAAGCCAATTCGGCTATAAAGTGATTTATGGGGATACAGACTCGGTATTTGTCTGGCTGGGCGAGGACTGTAGTGATGATCAAGCTCACGAGATAGGGGAGAATTTATCGGTGCAGCTGACTGATTGGTGGCGACAGCGATTAAGTGCAGAGCATCAAATAGACAGTCACCTAGAGCTTGAATATGAAACCCACTACAGCAAATTTTTGATGCCTACCATGCGCGATTCAGATCTAGGCAGCAAAAAGCGCTATGCGGGGCTGCAACATTTTTTAGACGGCAGTACTAAAATGGTCTTTAAAGGCATGGAAAATGTCCGCTCAGATTGGACCGAATTAGCCAAAAAAATGCAACAACATGTATTCCAGTGTGCTTTTAATGACCAGCCCTACGAAGAGTACATTAAAAGCACCGTGCAACAGGTGCGCAATGGCGAACTTGACGAGCAGTTGCTGTACCACAAAAAGCTCAGACAGGCAGTGCAGGACTATCAAAAAAACCGGCCTCCACACGCACAGGCAGCACTTAAGTTACAACAGTATTATCGTGCCAAAAATTTACCGGAACAAGTCAAACGCGGTCAAACAATTGAATACTATATGACGGTCAATGGCCCGGAGCCCGCAGAATGTCTGATCTCTAGTTTAGATTACGATCATTATATAGATCGGCAGTTAAAGCCGGCGCTGGATGCGTTACTCTCGGTAAAAGGCAGTTCATTTGAGCAGTTGGTAGGGTTGCAGATTGGGTTGTTTTAGTTTTCCGGGAAAATATAGTTAGAAGTTAGAAGTTAGAAGTTAGAAGTTAGAAGCTAGAAGCTAAAAGTTGGAAAGTATGAGTGGAAAAAAAGCTAAGAGCTGCGGCTCTTAGCTTGGTTGTCGGCTAGCCTATTAGTGAGGGCAGCCATAAGACAATGCTGGGGAAGGCGATCAATACGGCAATCGTAAATACATCTGCGGCAAAGAAAGGTGTCACACCTTTGAATACATCTTGCACAGATATATCTTTGCGCACTCCGGCCACCACAAAGCAATTGAGCCCGATGGGGGGGGTGATTAAACAGAGCTCGCACATTTTGACCGCTATGATACCGAACCAAATGGCGCATCCTACCCCCGAGACTCCGAAAGCCGAGTCGGCTGCAGTTACATCTTCGCCGCCGTTTAAGGCGATAACCGCAGGGTATGTGATCGGCAATGTGAGTAGTAACATGCCAATAGCATCCATAAACATACCCAATACCGCATAGGCCATTAAGATACAAACTAAGGTTATCATTGGCGTTTGATCTAAACCGGTGATCCAATCAGAGAATGCGGTCGGTAAATCAGCAAAGCCTAAAAAGCGCACATAGAGTAATACTCCCCAGATAATAGTAAAGATCATCACCGTTAGTTTTGCCGATTCGATGAGAGCATCTCTGAGGTTAGCGAGCCTCATTCCCTTGTAGATAGCCATGACTAAAATTACAAATGCGCCGAGCGCGCCGGCTTCCGTTGGTGTGCCGACACCGCCATAAATACAGACGATGATAATACCGACCACAAAGAAAATAGGCAGTGTCCCAGGGATTGATTCAAAGCGTTGTTTCCAGCTGAATCCTCTTACTGGAGGGCCAAGATCTTTATTGACAGTCGCGAGCAACACTACTAAGCCGGCGTAAATAAAAGCTGAGACGATCCCAGGCAAAAATCCAGCCATCAATAAAACCCCCACATCTTGTTCGACGATGATCGCATAAATGACCAGTATCGCCGAGGGTGGGATCAGAGAAGCTAACGTGCCTCCAGCGGCAACCACTCCCGCCGCAAAACTTTTTTGATAACCTTCCTTGAGCATTTCTGGAATGGCAATTCTGGCAAAGACTGCCGCGGTGGCCACTGAGGCTCCCGAAACAGCGGCAAAACCAGCTGTTGAGAATACAGTGGCAACGCCCAACCCACCTGGTAACCAACCGACCCAACGTTTAGCAGCGGTAAACAGCGCTTGGGTCAGACCTGCGTAATAAGCGAGATAGCCGATTAAAATAAAGGTCGGAATTAAAGACAGCGATAAAGTCGTGACTTTAGAGTGGGGGATAGTCCCAGCCATTTTCATGGCGACTAATAAGCCTTTATCAAAGCCCAATTTAATACTAAATATCCACAGTAGTCCCAAAAATCCGGCGGTGGCGGCGGCGAAGGCTACTCGGACGCCAATGATGACCATAAACAGCATGCAGCCGGAGACGATCAGGCCAATATTAATCGAGTCCATCGTCGCGAACCACTGGCTAATATTACTTAATAAAGAGTCGATCATGATTGTTCCTCCTTAGTTTGAGGAGGTAGATTATTAACGTTTGGTTCCGCAGCGGATACTGTGGCGGCTTCTTTTGCCGCCTGAGTGGCTGCATCTTCAATTAAAGGTATTGCAACTGGGGCATTAGAATTATTGATTATCGCTCTGGAATAAGCCCAAAGTTGTAGTGCTAGTCGAATCGAGAGCACGGATAAGGCAAAGGGGACAACCAGTTTTGCCGGCCAGATTGGCAAGCTGATATCCATCGAGCTGTCGCCGTTGATAAATGCTCTTAAAAAGTGTAAATAGGAGCCATAAATTAGAATGTTGGTGATGATAAACATGATCAAGGTCGAAGTGAACTCACTGAGCCACAGCGCTCGGCCTTTTAATCGAGACACCACAATATCCATGCGGATGTGACCGCCGAGTCGCTGGCAGTAAGCGATACCGAAAAATGCGAAGACCGCCATCGACTGTTCAACCCAGTCTATATAACCAGATACCGGCATTGAAAAAGCCCAGCGTCCCAAAACGTTGAAAACGGCGAGAAAGACTAAGAACAAAATAGTTAGACCGCCGATAAGGGCGAAAAATTTCTCAAACTCAAAAAATAATCGATCAATTCGACTGAGCAGCGAATTGTCTTGAAGAATATCTGAACTGCTAGACATAACTACCTCAAAGGTATGTACAAATACCAAATGAATAGGTTAAGTACATCCTTTATTTTGAAGGCTACAGGATGTAGGGAGTGTTGCGATACTTGAAAAGTACACACGGATACCGCCCGGCATTTGCTAAGGACAAGTGTCAACTAATTTAATATATACAGCATACTAAATATTGCTGACCATTTTTAGAGCTAAATGGTCAGCTTGTTGGTCATGTCTGTAAACAGTGGTGGCCTTTATGCGCAGGCCTCCATTGACTGAAATGCCAAGTCTTGGGCTTTAGTTTACTTGCCGATCATGGAATGCACTAAGTCGTAGAGTTCCTGTGCTGGCAAACCCCTTTTGCTCATAGTTGCGATCCATTCTGCTCTGATTGGGGCAGCGGCTGCTTTTCTGAAGTCGGCTAATTCAGCTTCGCTGAAGTTAATGCGTTGAATTTTCTTTTCGTCTAACAAAGGTCCCCACTTATCCATGGTTTTACCTTGGTAGTTATCGATATAGTACTCAATTGATGCATCGACAGAACCTAGTAATATCTCTTTATTAGCAGCGCTCAGATCAGCAAGTGCGTCAGAATTAACCACCACTGGGCAATTTACTGTGCCTGGGTTAAGGTTGGCTGTCCACCATGTTGCAGCAGCGGTAGTACCAAAAGACATGTGAGCATGCGGTGCAAAAGCGACCGCGGACACAACTCCGGAATCTAGAGCGGTTCTAACTTCAGTCGCAGTGACCGAGGTCGGTACTGCGTTGATGCTCGCTAAAGCTTTCCCTATGCCGCCAGTGGCACGGATGCGCATCCCGGCAAAGTCAGCGACGGTTTTTGGTGCATCACCAACGCCAATAATATTGTATTGTGGTAGTGGAGAAGGCATTAATAAAGTGGCATTCCATCTAGCTAAATCTTTAACTACAGCTGGGTGCTTGTACAATGCCATAGAAATTTTGGCTTCCTCTTGCAGGGAAGATATGCCTAAGAAAGGAAGTTCCATCACGGTGATGGTCGGATTTTTGTCTCGGTGGTAGCCCGCACAGAACTGCGCCATTTCAAATGCGCCTATGGCTATGCCGTCTAAGTTTTCTTTGTTCTTTGAAAGACCGCCATAGGAGATGTTAAGTTTGAAATCTCCCTTGGACTTTTGCTCGACCAGCTCCGCTAATTTTTCAACGTGAGCGGTAAAGGCTCGCGGCTTTCCCCAAAGAGAGACGTTCCATTCAGTAGCGGCACTTAATTGCATCGATAGGCCGCCTAGAATTACGGCAGAAGTTATTGCTAATTTATTGAATTTCAAAATATATTCCCCATTCTTTTATTTTTTTCAGTAATTATTTTCACGCAAAGTAAAATTAATGTCCAGTGCTTTAATTAAATACTTATAAAACAACGCGAGTTAGTGCGCATTGATTGTTAAATAGTCAGGGAAAAAGAACAAAAATGTCGTGTTATCATACAATAATTAGATAGTGTATGGGCGCATGCTTTGCCATAATAGCCCGCTGTTTATTCTATTAGATCGTGCTTTAATGAAAATTAGATTAATGTTCTATAGATTTGACACATAAAAATTAATAAACACTCCCCGTCAGCGCTGAATTTTTGGTGATCCCAAACTAGCAAATATGGTGCTGACAATGATTGCATAAGTAGCGATTTTCAGCCTCTATTTGTCGATAGCTGAAAACTAATTAAGAGATGTAGTAATGAATAAATCGATATTGTTGGCTTTAGCGGTACTAGTTGCTCTCGGGGTGTGGATGATGTCTGGATCAGAGACTAATGCGGACTCAAGTGGAACCGTTAAGGCGCAGGAGAAACCGCGGCAATTAATGAAAGTGTCGGTGCTTGAATCAAGCATTGCAACGGTGCAGCGACTGGTGAGCGTTCAAGGACAAGTCGAAGCCAATCGATCGATTGAAATCAAGGTTGAAGTAGATGGCCGTATCTCAAAACTACCGATCAAAGAAGGGCAGAGAATAGCCGCTGGTACATCTATCCTTACCTTAACTGCAAGCTATCGATTGCAGCAGTTGTCAAAGGCAAAAGCTTTATTAAGGCAAGCTTACAGTGATTTGTCAGCCACCAAAAAACTTAAAAAGCGCGGTCTGATTGCGGGAAATAGATTGATTGCAGATCAAGCCAGTGTGCAAACTGCCAGAGCAGAGCTGGCGATTATTCAGCATGAAGTTAATAGCGCTAAAGTTTTAGCACC
Source organism: Oceanospirillales bacterium (assembly GCA_029027825.1). GTDB lineage: Bacteria > Pseudomonadota > Gammaproteobacteria > Pseudomonadales > Balneatricaceae > Rs1. The sequence goes on from CP093399.1 coordinate 528,469, forward strand.
TTTTAATGGGGTGCTAAATTCCAGAGTGGTAGAAATGGGTGCATATCTACAAAAAGGTGATGTGTTAGTCACTTTAATTGATGACAGTGTCTTAAAAGTGACTGGGCACGTGCCGCAAAAAAATGTCGGTGATTTAAAAATAAATGAAACGGTGCAGATTAGTTTAAGTAATGGTGTAACGGCGGCCGGCAAGCTGGAGTTTATTTCGCGAGTGGCAGATCCTCAGACTCGCAGTTACCGAGTTGAAGTTAGTTTAGCAAACCCAGAGCTTAAAAGGTGGATTGGTCTCACCGCTTCATTGCAGCTGCCATTAGGTGCAGAGCAAGGTCATTTATTACCTAGTTCAGTGTTGGGCTTGGGAGTCAATGGTGATCTAGAAGTGAAATTAATAGATGCTAAAAACGCTGTTTATACCGTTCCCGTTACTTTAATAAGAACCGCTAAAGTAGGTTTTTGGCTGAAGGGCTTAGGGGCACAGATCAAGGTCATCACCCAAGGTAAAGATTTTGTTAGCGATAGTGAAATTGTTGAGCCAGTGCTAGATACGCAGGCGAAGAAAGCGCTTACAGCTGACGATAGTACTCTGCAAAAGCAGCTGAGCTCTGGAATTGTTGATATTTCAAATAGCCTTTTAGCAGTGCAGGAGTAAAAGATGATTAACGCAATTATTGCGGCGGCCATTGATCGGTCTCGGACTGTAGTATTGGTTTTGGCATTTATTTTAATCAGTGGCTATGCGGCCTATCAGGCGATACCTAAAGAAGCTGATCCGGATGTCGCTATTCCAATTATCTATGTATCTATATCATACAATGGAATCTCACCTGATGATGCAGTGCGGTTACTGGTACGGCCAATGGAAAAAGAGCTTAAGACCATTGAGGGGATAAAGGAGCTGCGGTCAACTGGGTCAGAGGGGCATGCATCAGTGGTGTTGGAGTTCGAGGCCGGTTTTGATAATGAGAAAGCGTTGGTAGATGTTCGAGAAAAAGTAGATATAGCAAAATCTGAATTACCAGCCGGCGCTGAGGACCCGACCATTCACGAAGTGAACGTGGCGTTGTTTCCGGTATTAAATATAGCTTTGTCAGGTAATGTTTCAGAACGTGTGAAGCTTAAAATAGCAAAAGATTTAAAAGAAAAGTTAGAGGGCGTAGAGGGCGTTTTAAAGGTCGAAATTGGTGGTGAACGTGAAGAGATGATGGAAATTCTAGTATCTCCTCAAGCGCTTGAAGTTTACCAGTTAGATTTTTCATCCATCGTTAATATCGTGTCGCAAAATAATCGCTTAGTCGCAGCAGGAGCCGTGGATACCGGTAGTGGCCGACAAGTACTTAAGGTTCCCGGAGTGGTCGAAGATGTCGATGATATGTTGACCATGCCGATTAAAACGGCCAACGGTACAGTAGTAACACTGGCAGATGTAGCCGAGATTCGCCTGACATTTAAAGATTCAGAAGGCTATGCCAGAGTGAATGGCGAAGCGGCTTTAGTCTTGGAAGTGACCAAGCAAGTGGGCGCCAACATTATCGATACGATTGAAAAGATTCAAGTGATCGTTGCCGAGCGGCAAAAGGTGTGGCCAGCGGGTCTTAAGCACGACTATATTTTGGATCAATCCATTCAAATAAAAGATATGCTTCGTGATTTGATGAATAACGTGCTTAGCGGGGTGATACTGGTGATGGTGGTGGTATTGGCGGCGATGGGGTTACGGGCATCAGTGTTAGTAGGCATTGCCATACCGGGATCTTTCCTGGCGAGTTTAATGATCCTCAATGCTATTGGTTTTACTTTAAATATCGTGGTTTTGTTTAGTTTAATTTTAGTGGTGGGGATGCTGGTCGACGGTGCTATTGTGATCACCGAGTTAGCAGAGCGGCGTCAAAATCAAGGCCTGTCAGCCAAAGACGCTTTTAAGTACGCTACCTCTCGTATGGCGTGGCCGGTGATTGCCGGAACACTCACCACCTTAGTGGTGTTTATGCCGTTGATGTTTTGGCCGGGGGTGATTGGCCAGTTTATGAAATATCTACCGGCAACGGTATTGGTCTGTTTGACTGCATCTCTGTTTATGGCATTGATCTTTATCCCGGTGCTAGGGGCGATGAGCGGCTCGAAAAATAGTAAAAAATCCGACCAGCTAGGGGAATACGAACTGCCAGAAGGGCGCTTTAATAAAAAATATCGCAGGCTACTGCGACTAGCACTTAACTGGCCGATAGTGACCTTATTGATCACTTTGCTGTTCATTGGCTGCACGGGTTTTGCCTACACAAAGTTTGGTCAAGGGGTGGAGTTTTTCCCGGATGTTGAACCGGATATGGTGCTGATAAACGTACATGCTCGCGGAGAATTATCGGTTGACGATAAAGATAGATTGCTGCGTAAAGTCGAGGCGAAAGTGCGAAATGTTGAAGGTTATAAATCAATTTATGCGCGCAGTTATAAGAACAATCCCAGTGAAGATATCGTGGCAGTGATCCAATTCCAATTGGATGATTGGGATGTCAGGAAAACTGCTGCTGAAATTTTACAAGAGATGGATGAAGCCACCAGAGATATCCCCGGTATAAAGGTGGAAACTCGTAAATCTGAAAGTGGTCCGGCATCCGGTAAGCCGTTTGAATTACAGGTTAGCGGTATTCACAGTGACAAAATATTCCAAGCAGTCGCCGATATCCGCCAAGTGATGAAAGAAGTGGGTGGTTTTGTCGGTATTGAAGATAATCGACCACTGCCGGGCATAGAGTGGCGAATTAATGTTGATCGGGCAGAGGCGGCCCGCTATGGCGCCAATGTAGCAGTAGTCGGTGAGGCAGTTAAAATGATTACTAATGGCATTAAGCTGACTGACTATCGACCTGAAACTGCGGACGACGAAGTGGATATACGGCTGCGTTTCCCCAAAGAGCAGCGCAATCTAGATCAGCTCATGCAATTACAGCTATTGACTAGCAATGGCTTAGTGCCGTTGAGCAACTTTGTGACTCTGCAACCGGCGATGAAAACGGGCGAAATCAATCGTACCGATTCACGGCGCGTGATTACCATTAAAGCTGATATTGCAGAGGGAGTGCTGGCTAACGAAAAAGTACAGCAAATGGAAAAACGTCTGTCGGCCCTTAAGTTCGATCAACAAATTAGACTTGAATTTAAAGGAGAAGACGAACAAGAAAAAGAAACCGGGGCGTTTTTAAGTAAAGCTTTCTCGATTGCTATTTTCATGATGTTTTTAATTTTAGTCACCCAATTTAATAATATTTATCAGGCATTTTTAGTTTTATCAGCGATTGTTTTTTCCACTGCGGGGGTGTTATTGGGTTTGATGATCACCGCCCAGCCTTTTGGCATAGTGATGGGTGGGGTAGGTATTATTGCCCTAGCTGGGATAGTCGTTAACAACAATATTGTATTGATTGATTGTTATAATGATTTAAGAAAACAGGGCTTTAGCCCCTATGATGCGGCTTTATACACCGGCAGTATTCGCATGCGACCGGTGCTGTTAACGGCGATCACTACCGTATTAGGCTTAATGCCAATGGTGTTGGCCATGAATATAGACTTGATTGACCGATCCATCAGCTTCGGTGCACCTTCAACACAGTGGTGGACTCAATTGTCTAGTACTATTGCTGGCGGCTTAAGCTTTGCCACGGTACTGACCTTATTTTTAACTCCTTGCCTGTTAGTGATAGGTGAAAAGCGCTGGTTTAGCCGGTGGCGAAAAAAACCACCAGTAGATGATGCCTTGACTCATGCCGATACTGAATCAGTACCGGCATAGGCATCTATATTTAAATGTCACAACCAGATTAAACAGCCAATAATGTCTGATTATTCGGCGGTTAATGGTTTGTCTCAGTCGCACAAGCTCCGTCTCCTACGGGGCGTGTGTGACTTGCCTAGTAGTTTCTCAGCCAGTCTTTTCTTTTTTGCTAAAAAAGCATGCGGGAACTCTCTGTAAATTCGGTATACTTCACTCTTGGTTTTTAAACTTAAGCTTTAACCTGAATCAGTGACATCAGAGTGGATTCAACGTGTAACCTATTGGTTTTACAGCACCGTTGAAAAACCTTAGCTGGATCCTATGTTCAGTGAGTATTTTTAAAACCGTTTTATGATCAATATCTTATGCTAAGTCTTCGTGGAAATCATCGGTTTAGATTTAACTTAACCAGCGATAGTTTTTATTTAAATAGCACCAGTTAGACTAGTCCCTGCAGAAGTTTTTTTTGGCAAGTTTTAACGGTAGGTGGTTTAGCTGTTGTCAGCGAGAGACTAAGCTAGGTATTGGTCGGTAGATGAAGACTAAATAGGTAGCAGTATTCAATGACTAGATATAAATTTTCTTCCCTTCTATACGCATTCAGCTTTTTTGCGATCTCTAGTGGCACGGCCCATGCGAGCATTAGCGACTTATTTAAAGATGACAGCGGCAGCACCAATTGGCAGCACTTGGCCAATTGGACTAGCGGCTCTTTGATTATCGTTTTAGCCGTAGTTATCGGCAGTCTAATTATTGCCCAGCGAAGGGGTAGTAAATCGAACCATCAACTACGCACTATCAGGGTAGAGTTGGAAGATCGTGTGATAGAGCGAACCGCTACTTTAGATTTTGCCAATCAAAAATTGACTGAAGCCAACCAGTTATTAGAAGTTGAAGTCGATGAGCACTTGGCTACTAGTGGCCAATTAATGGAGTCAGAATCTTATATAAAAAGCATACTTGCCTCTATGCCTTTGGTATTGGTTAGTTTAGACGCAAAGGGTAATGTGACGCAGTGGAATCAACAAGCGGAAGAGCTTTCCGGGATTGCAGCGACATCGGCGATCGGTAAAAACTTATGGAAAGTATTTCCTGAAATTGTTCTAACTTGGCAACAAGTAAAGCAAGTAATGGCCGAAGGAGAGGCATATACCTACCCTCATCGCCAGCGGGGGATACACTTTTATGATGTCACTTTATACCCTCTGAAAGGCGCCGATAAACAGGGCGTGGTAATTCTAGTTAACGATGTGTCTAAGCAAAAACAAGCTGAAAACATGCTTGTTCACAATGAAAAAATATCGTCTATGACCGAGCTGGCATCTGCAATGGCGCACGATATCAACACCCCATTACAGGGAATGCTCTTAGATTTGCAAAGCTTTCAGCAACTACTCTCCAGGCAAGAGCCCCATAAAGAAGTCAGTCCAGAAAATGTAACTAAACTTAACAACTTATTAGCAGATGCCTCCGCAAGGGCTGATAAAGTAGGCTCGATTGTTAAAAATTTATTAAGCTTCGCCAGGGGACGTACCGAGCAAAAGCAGGATCAGCAGTTGGCAGTATTACTTGATAATGCAGTAATGCTGGCAGCGGATATGTTAGTTTTGCCGAGTGATTTAAAATTTAGTGAGATAAAAATTATCCGCAACTACCAAAAACAGTTGCCCCTGCTAAGTTGCTACCCTACAGAATTACAGCAAGTATTTTTGAATGTAATTCGCCACGCTTGCTATGCTTTTGCAGACATGTCAAATACGTTTAAGCCTTGTATTAAATTGAGTATAAATCAAGACCTAGATAGCTTGTGGATAACTCTGGGGCACAATGGGGCCCTGCTCAGTGAAGAGGAACAAGTCAGTATCTTTGAGCCTTCTCTGAGCGTGATTTTACCGCAGCGGGATGTCGATTCGAAAAAACGGCTGTCTTTCTCTAATTTCATCATCACTGATCAGCATCAAGGGCAAATGGCGGTCACTTCAGATATGGAGCATGGCACAAAATTTCACATACAGCTGATGTTACCGACAGATTAGTGATATTTGATTGATGGTGAGTATCAAAGGTGGTGTTGCAGTTGAATTTTGAAGATCTGTATGCCGAGTGTGAAAAAATAGCACTCAGTCATCGTCACCGTCAGTTATTATGGTTGTCCGGTGAGCAAGTATGGTGCTATCAACAACTGCAACGGTTGAAAAAACAGCTGCTGCAGAAAAATAGCCTCGCGGTATTCACTGAGTCGGTATCGACAGAATTTTTCAATCCTTTGGCGCATGCTGATATTTGTCAGCGGCAAATATATCCCAATCAATGCAATAAACAACTAGGCCATGAATATCAGAGTATCGTCTTTGATGGCTACAGTGGCTTTAATCCCGATCATTTAGCGCACGGTTGTGGCACGTTAACTGCAGGTGGAGTGTTGGTCCTAATTACACCAACTTTAGCTAATTGGCAGTCTTGGCCTGACCCTGAAATTGACAAATTATGGGTGCAACCCTACACAAAAGCAGATGTTACTCGGTACTTTTTAAGCTGGCTGCAACAGTGCTTGCTGGCAGATACGCAGATTGCTGTTTTTTCACAAAATGCTGTCGCTTCAACTTCATTTCTAGCTAAATATCAGGCCTCAGAGCCAGTGCCGGTAATAATCGCTAAAACAACTCCAGCGAATGGTTTGGTCGTCGTGAACTCGCTGGCTATAAGTCGACAAAAAAGCTTGGTAGAGGATTGCTGTGCGTACTTACTGGCCAATTCAAGCGCGCATCTGGTCTTAACCGCGCAGCGAGGTCGAGGCAAGTCAGCAGCACTAGGGTTGCTGATTAAAGAGATTAGTGCAAAGACTAACAGTGCTAAAAGCTTCTTCCTCACCTCATCAGATGCCTTGGCAGTCAGACAAGTACAACAGTTTTGTGGCTTTGATTTAGCCTACGTGACACCTGATCAGCTGCTGGCAAAGAGCAAAAAAATTGATCGCAGTGGATTGTTGATTATTGACGAGGCAGCGAGTGTCAGCGTGGAGGTACTGGTCGCATTGACAGACAGATTTTGCCAAATTGTATTTTGTACCACTACGCAAGGGTACGAGGGCACAGGACAAGGTTTTTCACTGCGATTTTTGGCTTATCTACAAGGACAGAAAACACCATATAAGCACTGTTATTTACAGCAACCGATACGTTGGGCAGAGCATGACCCGCTGGAAAACTGGCTTAATAAACTGACCTTAGCTAAGGTTGAACTCACTCCAATCGCAATAGTTGATCCTCTTACGCCGGTGGCGAAAGATTGGGTTATCCATAAAATTAGTTCGAAGCAACTTAGCGAAAATCCAATAAAATTGCAGCAATTAATGGCATTGCTCTCTCAAGCGCACTATCGGACCTCCGCCAGTGATATTAGAATCATCCTCGATAGCCCTAATATGCATTTATGGATCGCTACTATAAATCAAGAAATTGTTGCGGCCTGTGTGGTTGCCGAGGAGGGTGCAGTTGCACAATTTAGCGAGGATTCTCAAGGTATGTCAGGTGCCGAGTTAGCTCTTGCTATGTACCGAGGGCAGCGCAGGCCTAGAGGAAACCTAGTACCACAAATTTTGATTGCTCAGGAGGGGTATTTAGCAGCGCAAAGTATTAAAGTTGCCAGAGTAGTGCGCATTGCCACTCAGTCTTCCTACCGGCGTAAGGGAATTGCCCAGCAGCTGATCAAGAGCGTACAAAACTGGGCAGTGGAACACAATCATGATTTTTTAGCGGCAAGCTTTGCTACGAATGACCAACTGTTGAAGTTTTGGCAGCAACAAGACTTTTCCCTGGTAAGGTTCGGCAACCAGCTAGATAAGATAACCGCAAGCTACAGTGCTTTGGTTTTAAAGCCGTTAAGTAAAAAGAGCAATCCACTGTATCAAGAATTACGCACTAGCTTTAATTTTAGGTTATCATTTCAAAAGCACCGTATCTTCAACCGAGAGATGGCACTTTACCGGTATCAGTGCAAGACCTACAACTCAATGTCTCAGGAAGAATATCTAAGTATCAATCCCAGCTATCTACACTGGTGCCGAGAGCAGTTAGATAGCTTTGCACATTTTTATCGCCCTTTTGAAAGTGTCGGTTATATTTTATTATTCATATTACGAAGGTCTCCTGAATATTGGGATGAGTCAGTGCTAAGCTCCACATCAAGAGCTTTATTGCAGGACTATTTTATCAATACAAAACAGTTGCAGAGTATTTACGCTGAGCATAAATTGAGTGGTTATAAATCGTTAATCAAAATAATGCGCAATATTGTTAAAGAAATATTACTGCAATTTCATGTATAAATTTGGCTAAACCTCTCGTACTCTACAAACAATAGCTATCGCTGCAGTCTGTGATGGTAGGGAAGTGAGAGCTTGTGCAGAGTGTCGCCGAGCAGCCAGTACTGCCGGTAAATGTTTTTAAGAAATAGAGACTAAGTAAGAATATGGACTTAAAGCCCGAACATTTAAAAAAAATTGCCACTATGAAAATGCCTTTTGGGAAATACGCAGGCAGAGTACTGATTGATTTGCCGGAGCCTTATGTCTGCTGGTTCGAAAAAAAGGGTTTTCCCAAAGGAGAGTTAGGGGAATTGATGGGGACTCTGTATGTCATTAAATTAAATGGATTAGAAGCGCTAATTCGTCCTTTTCGCTAAGTTTTTCATGCCGTTATTAATTAGCGCACGAATCTTTTCTAACTCCCATATAGTGGATGAATAAGAGCCTGTTTTTTCGTTAAAAACTTGGTGCGGCAGGTATTACGCCGCGTTTTATTTCACGAAGCAAGACTGTTAATCACCCGCTTACAGAAAAGTTTAGGATTTAACTGCGCTCTAATAAGCTGTTACTACTAAAGTTCGATCTAACCTAATAATTTTTGCTCAACCTTGCTATTTCTAGAGCGGCGTACTCTTTGCTTAAAATCTGTAGGGCTTAGTTGATGCTTATTTAATAGCTTATAAAAATCGGTACGATTTCTTTCTGCAATTCTGGCTGCATGAGTCACATTCCCTTCAGTCACTTGTAATACTTTGACCAAATAGTCACGCTCAAAACAAGCCCTGGCTTGGCTGAAAGAAAGCATGGCTGAAGTATCATCAGATATGATAGACGCTATAAGCTTTTCAGAAATAACAGGACTAGTTCTCTCAGTGACTACTTGTTTAACAACTTCGCTTAGTTGCGTGATGTTTTTTGGCCAAGTAGCTTTGGCGAGTAAGTGTAGAGCGCCAGGGGAAATGTTTCGTACTTTTCGATTATATTTTAAGCTATGTTCAGCAAGAAAATGGCGAGCTAATATAGGAATATCTTCTACTCTATTGCGCAGAGCGGGAATATTTAAAGTAATTATATTTAGCAGGTAAAATAATTCTCTATCAAAATAGCCTTTCAGCATTACCTGTTCAAGGTTTGTTCTAGAGGCACAAATAATACGTAAATCACTGTCTGAATGAGGAGCAGCAGCAATCGCTCGCTGACAGCTTTGCAAACCTGTTAGCAGAGCTTGTTGTAATGACGCTGCTAGCTTGTCAATGTGATCTAAAAATATAGTGGCTTTAGTATCTTTATTAAGGTTATTTAGTAGTTGCTCATTTAGTTGGTCTTCATCGAGTCTAGAACAGTCAATGTAAATAAATGGCTTATTATCATTTGCGTCAACAGCATGTATGGCTTTGGCAAGCAACTTTTTACCACAACCTATTGCTCCTTGAATAACGACATTAATATTGGATTCAGCGACATGATGAGCCTGGTCCAGAATTTTTTCCATCTCGTTAGTACATGTTAAAATACCACTTTTCCAGTCGTTATTATTGCGCCTTTTAACTGAGGTCAGCGCACTGCGGGTAATTTCGTAGAGGACCTTGGCTTCAATTGGCTTAGCTATAAATCCAAAGATTCCTTTTTGGGATGCAACTAAAGCTTCCGCTAATGCGGTGCTGTGAGTCGTAATTAAAATAGGTAATAACTGGTATTGAGCTTGTGCTAATTTATAAAGTTTACTGCCGTTTACCAAGCTTAATTGAAAATTGGTTATTAATAAGTCAATTTTTTTTTGTTGTAAAATCAATAGTGCTTGATCGCCGTCCGCTGTACAGAAAACCTCATAACTTTGGTTTAGTAGCAAGTTTTTGACTTGCTCTAAATGTTCCCTATCTTCATCTGCAATAAGGATTGTTGTTTTGGTCATCATTAACAGGGCACTCCATGTAGTATTCTTTTGATATTTAATTCCATTGTCTTTATATCAATGTGTGCTTATGAAACAGTGGTATAATTGTACGTGGTTATGCTGAACGTTAACCGACTGATAAGTGAATGAATAATTAATATTAAATTAATATGTTTCTATAGAGTGTCGCTTTAATATATTAGACAGTATTGCGGTTAGAAAATTTACTTAGCTTATTTAAAAGTCAGTAATTATTGATAGAATTTTTGTAGTGCTTATCCTGTAGGATTGGATTCTTCAATGGCAGTATAAACAACTGAAATAAAAAACTTTTATATTGTTTGAGAATCATTTTAATTCTATTTTTTCTTTGAAATTTAGTATATGAAAATGAATATTGTTTTATCCGTAAGTTATTGAAAAAAATGACTTTTATTTATTAGGACAGTCGTAGTGATATTTTTTTATTTTAAGAAGTTAGGTGTTTTAATTAGTGTTTTGTTATTGCTCAATAGCTGTATGCTAGTGCATGAATCCCTGCAAAAAGCACCTGAAAAACTGTTTGTTAAGTTCTTGAGAGGCACTGTATATTTAGAAAATTCAGAGTATAAATTTCGTCTTTGTGGGGCTACAACAATTGTTGATTTATTAGACTCAAAACAGAAATTATTTTCATATTTTTCTGTAAATAATGAAATCATACCTTCGAATTATGTGGAATTTGATGCTACTGCAATAAAAGGTCTTGATTGGCAAGTTGAGAAGGTGTTTTTTGTCTCTCAAAAACCCAAGAAATGTGGTGCGGACATGCAATTTTTGGATTATTTAATTGTTGCTAAAGATGGTCTTTGGAATGCAACTATTAAAAAGAATGAACTAGTTATCAACAAACAAGAAATTTACACTAAGCTAATTTTTCTATCGGATTTAAAAATAAAAAATCAATGGCAAGGTGCTATGGTTCTTCCTCGTGGAAAATCCTATAAAATGCACTTAAAAATTATAGAGAAGTTATGTATAGATGATTTTGATCAATGGCATAGCTTAAGTGCGAAATTAGTGCTAAACGGGAAAAAGTATATAGGTTGTGCAAGAAAAGGAGATGAGAGTAAGAGCTTCGTTAGCGGGAAGTATAGTAATATATTGGCTGATAGCGATGCCTTCATCGCTCTTAACCTATTTGAAGACAAGCAAGCAGAACTTATTTTAGATTATAGAAATGGACACCCAATGCTGGTTATTAAGGGTGCTTGGAAAGTAAACTCAAATAATACACTTGAGCTAGACCTTAAATCCAATGCTGGGATTGAAGAGCAAAATATTATGTTGTTTCAAGTGTTTAATAATCATGAATTACGATTAAAAGGTTTTTCTGAACTGTTAGGGCAGAGGGGACTGAAGTTGCTTCCAGTGCAGTAATCGCAGTAAGTCAGCCTCTGCATGAACATTAAAAAATCAACAAAAACTAATATAACTTCGTTTTTCAATAAAACTCATAGGGCGGCTGTGAAAATTATTTACAGACTCAATTTATTTTTTAAGTATTATATTTATCAATTAAATGCTCTCTAGCTAAATTTAATTTAGCTATTTCAAGACTGTCGATACTTTCTTTACCTTCAGCAGCTCTCATTAGTTTTCGGTGCGCCTGCACAATTTTCTCTCTAGAGGAGGGGGCTTCGATGCCTAATGTTTTGAACGCAATTGCATCATTCATGCTAACAGAGTGTCGAGCGACAGTATCGGCTGTATAGCTGCCAGCTAATAATTTAATAAAAGGTATTAGTAGTTTGGCTAGCGTAAATTTTCTAAAAATAGCTAGCAAAAGGATAGGTATACCACTGACTATTGGTAACCTGCCAGTTACTATTAACGCCACTAGCAATAAGGATAATAGTGCTAGTAGTGTTTTTAAAGCAGTAATTCCTTGTTTTGTGGTCGCATTTTTAAACCAGTAAACGATTGCCACAGCAGTGCAGAAAAATAGAAAAATGAAAAAAGGATTCATAGGGTTTTCTCAAATGGGTGTGGGTTTCATTATACCTTAATCCTGAGCCAGTGACTTGCTTACGATTTAGCTGTTGAGGTGCGGTAAGCTTATCTAAGCGTAATTATCTGCGTAATTGGCTGTTGTCGATCAATTATCAGTGAACAGATGATGAAAATTTTTTAGGTTAACTAGCGCCTAGAACCAGTGACTTATAGTGTAAAATTCTGATTTTACGGCGGTTAGATAAATATCCACTGAGCTGATAAGTGCAGTTAAAATTTTTCAATTCCACTGTAAAACCAATATTTTGCGCTATGTATTCACTTTACAGTCACAGATTCAGCTATTAAATCCGCAAAGCATAGAGTTTGAACTGCCTTTGATAGATTATTTGTACTGCTTTGCAAAGCAGCCGTTTCAGGGAGTTTACCGCTGGTGTAGTGCTCATTATAAAGGAGGATGCTAAATGGCGGATTCAATATCCCTGCGTCTGCTCTCCAGCCTACAAGGCCAAAGGCCACAGAGAAATTGGTACTCTGCGTTAACTACTTCCTCAAGAGAACCAGTACGGCTGGAGCCGTATCCTTAATCACATTCCTCTGTACGCTAGGGGCGTGTGTGACTTATTCAGCTCTCTATTTCAGCCCTCTATCGAGCATTGAGCTACTTGATGATTGTATGAAACTTATGCATAACTTACCCAGAGAGTAAGATAACTGCGCTCGGTAATACGGGGTTACAAACCGGCTCAATATGCTCATTTACACCTGTAATACCGATAAAGAAGGGGCACTGTACCCGAGGTGAGAGGAGGCATACTATACCCACAGTGATAGAAACACTGACTCCGATATCTCGCCGTTTTTTGCCTGGTATTACCTTCACTTGCAACGTTATACAGAGGTCTTTTTAATATCTATATTTGAATGGGCGGCATCAGACCGATATTGGTATGGGTGGTTTTATACCCAATGATTACCCAGTGGCTAGCCAGTGACTATAGAGTGACAATATTTTGTATATAGCCAGCGTTTAGAAGATCATAAAAGTATACAAATGTGCTTAATAATAGACAAATAAGCGGTAGGGAGTGCTATGCTTAATGAAGGTTGGTTAAATGCTAGTCTTTCTCGTTGGTTTATTAAAATCAATAAGAAAGTGATAGGTTTACTTAATATATAGTTTAAAGCATTGAATACTATAAGCTTTAAATTTTGTATTAATACTACATTTTAGTGAGACGCTGGTCCGATTGGTGGTGTTTATAGACTTTTATCGCCCAAAAATGTAGTATTACTACAAAATTTAATTGAAGAAGCTTTAAGAGTCTCTTATGGTTTTTTCTCTTATAACATAATTTAAACTAAGCCAATCGAATGTCTTTCGAATTAGTCCTGTTTATCTGTAGTTTAGGCTTCCCTAAAAGTGGTAACAGCTGGCGATTTGACCTTGTTCGATGGGCTTTTTTTATGTTAAAAATGGGATGATTGCTCGATGAGTTTAGACAGCGAAGTGCAAAACGATTTAGTTCACGATATCGATCCAACAGAAACCAGAGAGTGGTTAGAAGCTCTAGAATCTGTTGCGAATAATGATGGCGATAAGCGTGCGGAATTTCTATTAAGTCAATTGGGCAGAAGAGCTCAAGAAATAGGAGTTGGTACCAATTTTGCTTTAACTACTCCCTATAGAAATACCATTTCCCTAGTCGATGAAGCGCGCATGCCTGGCGATTTGTTTGTCGAGCGACGTATACGATCTTTTATCAGATGGAATGCAATGGCGATGGTTATGCGCGCCAATGATAATGATGATGGACTAGGTGGTCATATTTCTAGTTTCTCTTCATCTGCCACACTGTACGATGTAGGATTTAACTATTTTTTCCGCGGCAATGAAAACGAAAACGGCCAAGATGCCGATATGGTTTTCTTCCAAGGTCATATTTCACCAGGTATCTATGCTCGCGCTTATCTGGAAGGTCGTTTAACCGAAGATCAGTTAGATAATTTCCGTCGTGAAGTTGATGGTAAAGGTCTGCCTTCATACCCACATCCTTGGCTAATGCCTGATTTTTGGCAGTTTCCAACTGTTTCAATGGGTCTAGGCCCGATTCAAGCAATTTACCAAGCACATGTAATGCGCTACTTGTCCGCGCGTGAAATGATTAATCGCGGCGATCGTAAGGTCTGGGCATTTTTAGGTGACGGTGAGTGTGATGAGCCGGAATCACTGGGGGCTATTTCTCTTGCTGGAACGGAAAAACTGGAAAACCTAGTTTTTGTCATCAATTGTAACTTACAGCGATTAGACGGTCCGGTACGCGGTAACGGAAAAATTGTTCAAGAGTTAGAAGGCGCATTCCGCGGTGCGGGATGGCATGTCATTAAATGTCTGTGGGGGCGTCACTGGGATCCTCTCTTCGCCAAAGATAAACACGGTCTCTTACAAAAACGTATGGATGAAGTCTGTGATGGTGAATTACAGAACTATAAAGCCAATGGTGGTGCCTACACTCGTGAGCATTTCTTTGGCAAATACCCTGAATTGCTAGAAATGGTTGCCGATATGTCAGACGATGAAATTATGTCGCTGAATCGCGGTGGTCACGATCCGTATAAGGTTTATGCTGCATACCATAAAGCGATGAACCACAAAGGTCAGCCTACGGTGATTCTTGCGCAAACTGTTAAAGGTTACGGTACTGGTAAGTCGGGACTGGCGAAGAACGATACCCACTCGATGAAGAAATTGGCGATGGATGATCTTAAAGATTTCCGCGACCGTTTTAATATCCCATTGGAAGATAATCAGCTGCAAGAAATGCCCTATTATCGGCCCTCTCCGGACTCGCCGGAAATGCGCTATATGATGGATAGACGCAAAAAATTAGGTGGTTCTTATCCTATTAGGCGCACCGAATTTGCCAAGTTAGAAATCCCACCATTGCAAGACTTTTCCAATAGCCTAAAAGGTAGTGGCAAGCGCACAATGTCTAGCCAGATGGGCTTCAATCGCGTTTTGAATACGCTGTTGAAGGACAAAAATGTCGGTAAGCACATAGTGCCAATTATTCCCGATGAAGCTCGTACTTTTGGTATGGAGGGGATGTTTAGACAGTTAGGTATATACTCTTCAGCAGGTCAGCGCTATACGCCACATGACTCAGATCAGATCATGTATTACAAAGAGTCTAAGCAAGGTCAGATACTGGAAGAAGGTATAAACGAAGCTGGAGCTATGTCAGCTTGGATGGCGTGTGCGACCTCTTACGCGAATAATGCTTGCTCAATGCTGCCATTTTACATTTTCTACTCGATGTTTGGTTTCCAAAGAGTCATGGATTTAATTTGGGCTGCGGGTGATATGCAGGCTAGAGGCTTCTTAATAGGTGCCACAGCCGGTAGAACTACCCTTAACGGTGAAGGGTTACAGCATCAAGATGGACACTCTCATTTGATGGCGCAGATGATTCCCAACTGTGTATCTTACGATCCTACTTATGGCTATGAGCTCGCGGTTATTATTCAAGATGGCGCTCGTCGTATGTATAAAGAAGGTGAAAATCGCTTCTATTATATTACTACTATGAATGAAAACTACGCACATCCAGATATGCCAAAAGGTGCCGAGGAAGGCATTATCAAAGGCATGTATTTATTGGATGAAGGCAAATCCAGCGATCTTAAGGTTAAACTGATTGGCTGTGGTACTATTTTGAACGAAGTGCGTGCCGCTGGAGACATATTACGCGCGGAGTTTAACGTTGAATCGGATGTGTGGAGTATGACTTCAATAAACGAACTGCGTCGTGAAGCTCAAGGCGTAGAGCGTTGGAATTACCTACATCCGGAGGAGCAGCAGCGTACTGCTTTCGTCACTGAGTGTTTAGCGGGTGAAGAGCCCGTTATCGCCGCTACTGATTACATACGTATGTTCCCCGATCAGTTACGTGAATATATTCCACAGCGTTATAAAGTATTAGGTACTGATGGTTACGGTCGTTCTGATACGCGTGAAAAATTGCGCGAGTTCTTCGAAGTTAACCGTTATTATGTGGTGATTTCAGCGCTGAGAGCACTGCAAGAAGAAGGTAAAGTAACCGGTTCCGTCGTCGCCAAAGCGATCAAGAAATATAATATAGATGCTGAAAAAGTTGCTCCTTGGACGGTTTAATTAATTATATTTAAACCTAGGACAGCCTGAGGGAGTGATTAAGCTCCCTAATTAGTCAGCAAAAGATACGAGGAAATAAGTAGTGACAACAATCACAATTTCAGTTCCAGATTTAAGTGGCGCAGCAGATGTTGATGTTATTGAAGTAATGGTAAAAGCGGGTGACGTAGTCGCTGAAGGCGATAGCCTTATTGCTGTCGAGACCGATAAAGCTTCTCTAGAAGTGCCTGCCCCACAAGGTGGAACTGTCGTAGAAATCATCATGCAAGAAGGCAGTACTTGCAGTGAAGGTGATGTTATATTGACGTTAAGTATCGCCGCTGAAGTCACAGAGCCAGTCAAAGTCGAAAAAGCACCTGAATCTGTAGCGGTTGCTAATACTGTTCCAGCTCCAGCTCCAGTTGCCGCTGTCAGTGGTGGCATTGAGGAGATTAAAATTCCTGACTTATCGGGTGCCACCGATGTTGACGTCATAGAGGTCATGGTAAAAGTCGGAGATACAGTCGCAGAAGGTGATAGTCTAATTGCCGTTGAAACTGATAAGGCTTCAATGGAAGTTCCGTCGCCTAAAGCAGGAGTAGTAAAGTCAGTTGCAGTGACTGAGGGCGCTACGTGCAATGAAGGTGATTTGATACTTAGCTTAGAAGTGGTCGAAGATGCAGTAGCGGCTCCAGTTCAAACATCTACAGTTAGCTCGGCTACGCCTGAGAAAACAGCAACACCGAGTACTGTAGCTGCTGCAGTCTCACCTATAGCAGCACCTATACAGGAAATGGCTAAAGCTAGTGCCCCTAGTTCAACCGAGTTGAACAGTAAAAACAACACTGCTCTTTACGCTGGCCCTGCGGTGCGGATATTAGCGCGTGAGTTTGGTGTTGATTTGGCGCAAGTCAAAGGTACTGGGCGTCGTGGTCGCATTCTTAAAGAAGACATTCAAGCCTTTGTTAAACAGGCACTAAAAAGTGCCGCTAGTCCGGTAGTGGCTGTTACATCAGGCTCGGGTATTCCACAAGTACCTGAAATCGATTTTAGCCAATTTGGTGAAATTGAATTATTGAAACTGAGCAAAATTGCCCGAATAACTCGCGATAACATGTCGCGTGCCTGGCTCAATGTTCCACATGTGACGCAATTTGATGAAGCTGATATCACCGATCTTGAAGTATTCCGCAA
Organism: Oceanospirillales bacterium; assembly: GCA_029027825.1. GTDB lineage: Bacteria > Pseudomonadota > Gammaproteobacteria > Pseudomonadales > Balneatricaceae > Rs1. Next base: position 545,780 of record CP093399.1, read on the forward strand.
AGAGATGAAAGAAGAGGCAGCTAAGTCAGGGGTTAGGTTAACACCGATGCCATTTATCTTAAAAGCGGTTGCTAAAGCACTGTCTGAGCATCCTAGGTTTAATGCTTCATTACATGCTGATGGTCAGCATTTAGTACTCAAAAAGTACATAAACATTGGTATTGCTGTCGATACACCACACGGCTTGATGGTTCCGGTGATTAAAGATGCTGATAAAAAGAGCATCTACCAGCTAGCTAACGAAGCGGTTGAATTGGCCACTAAAGCGAAAAATCGTAAACTTAAGCCCAATGAAATGCAGGGAGCATGCTTTACTATATCTAGCTTAGGCGGCATAGGCGGCACTGGGTTCACACCTATTGTAAACACGCCGGAAGTTGCTATTTTAGGTATCTCTAAAGCAGATATTAAGCCGCGCTGGAACGGTAAAGAGTTTGAGCCGCGCAAGATGTTACCGCTGTGCTTATCTTATGATCATCGTGCTATTAACGGTGGAGATGCCGGGCGTTTTATGACTTACTTAAATTCAGTATTAAGTGATATCAGAAAAATGGTCTTGTAATATAAGGGTTAACAATTGCGCTTAGACTTAAACCATAATACGAACGTATTATGGTTTTTTTCGTTTTAGCAGCAGTAGTTTAAGCTGTTCCACACGTTTCCTGTTCGCGCCAAAGTCGCTCTTACCCATTCTTGACGCCGACCTGAAATGCAGAGTAAAGCGCTGTCTGTTCGGATAGTTGCTGATAATTCGTACTTCTAAATCATCGACAAAACCGAAAATAGCTGAGCTGAAAGTGGCCAGTAAATAGTTCTTTTGGTGACTTTTAATCACTCCCCCCATTGATGTAATTGCCACTATTGTTGATTCGATAAGGGCTGATTCGATCAGGGCTGCCGATACAGTATCTCGGGGCATAATAAGCTCGAGTGGTGAAATGAAATGTTCTGTCTGAGTTTGTTCTTCACTCAAGACACAATTAGCCGTCGTCGGGCAAGGTTGGAGTCTATGCTCTAGCAGACCTAAGCTAGGCGCTGATTTTGACTGCTGAGCCAGGCCCGCTAAAATTGCCACTACTAGCAACGCTAATGTCACTGCAATTATTGAAATGATTTTTAGCACTCTTTTATAAACTGTGTTCATCGCTGTTCCATTTAATCTGTCAATCGTCTCTGAAAATCACAGCAACGGTTGTACAAGTATTTTTTAGCCTAGATCAATCCATGCAGACGTATCTTAGTCGATACTAATACTTGTAATTAGTTGATTAAATCTCCATTATTTACATCACACTTTAACATCTCTGGATCAAATTTCGGCTATTTATAAGGCGCGAAATTTGATGATGATCTTATGTGAATATTTTATTTTGAGGTTTCTATAGGTAAGGCTATGAATGAGTATCAGAAATCAGCCGAGGCGATTGCCGGTTTGAGCCGTGAGCAGTATCGAGTGACGCAAGAAAACGGCACTGAACAGCCAGGTAGCGGTAAGTATTTAGTGAACAAAGAACCGGGCATCTATGTCGATCTAGTATCGGGAGAGCCGCTATTTGCATCCACTGACAAATTTGAATCAGGCTGTGGCTGGCCTAGTTTCACTAAACCTATTATGGCTGATAGGATTCATGAAATTAAAGATACTAGTCTTTCGATGCACAGAACAGAAGTTCGCTCCGCCAGTGGAGACTGTCATTTAGGCCATGTTTTTAGCGATGGTCCGGTGGCTAGTGGCGGCTTGCGTTACTGTATAAATTCAGCATCTTTAAAATTTATCCATCTCAATAAAATGCCCAGCCTCGGCTACGGTGCATTTATCCAACAAGTAGAGGTTTAATTATATGGCAAGTGAAACAGCAACACTGGCAGGCGGCTGCTTTTGGGGAATGCAGGATCTTATTCGCAGCATGACGGGAGTGACCAGTACTAGAGTAGGATACACTGGCGGCGAGGTTGAGAATGCGACATATCAGAACCATGGCACTCATGCAGAAGCATTGGAAATCGTGTTTGATACCGAGCTATTGAGCTATCGAAAAATCCTTGAATATTTTTTCCAAATTCATGATCCAAGTACCGAATTACGACAGGGCAACGATTTAGGTAGTTCGTATCGTTCGGCAATTTACTATCATAGTGAAGCGCAGCGCTTGATGGCAGTTAAAACCATAAAAGATGTGGATGCATCGGGGTTGTGGCCAGCTAAAGCGGTCACTCAAATAGAGGCCGTGACTGATTTTTGGCAAGCTGAAATAGAGCATCAAGATTATCTTGAGCGCATTCCCGAGGGGTATACCTGCCACTTCCCACGTGCAGATTGGGTGCTAGAGAGCACCACCTAAAAAGTTCTGGTCATAATTGAAAGATTATTTATGAATATTGAGCTGACGCTCCTTCAGTAAGAAGGGGCGTAAAAGTTATCATTTAATACGGTGCAAACTAGCGCGACACAATTGTAATCTTGCTATAAATCTAGCTTCAGGCTAGGGGATGCAGTTTCACATTTAGTTGCGTTTAATCTATCCGAAGTGCTATTTTCTGCGGTGTCCAATGACTTATTCTGCGATCATTTTAGTGTTGTTATCGACTTGTCTGCACGCTGCTTGGAATATGTATAGCCGAAAATACCGAATGTCCAGTGGCGCCTTTTGTATAGGAGGGCTGACGGTTTGTTTAGTTTTACTGCCGGTGACAGCATTTTATATCGAACAATTACCTAGTATGAACCTTGAAATATTATCAATTATCATACTCAGCAGCCTGTTCCAAGCCATATACTTTTACGGTATAGCTAACGCTTATAGTCATGGAAGCTTATCACTTTCTTACCCCCTGTTACGTTCAATTCCTATATTGATGGTACTCGCCTATGTTTTGTTAATTGGCGAAATAGAGACAGTTACCAAGCAGTCGATCGCCGCTGGTTTTTTAATAATTATCGGTTGTGTGCTATTGCCGATGCAAGGTTTAAAAGACTTCAAGTTAAGCAACTACTTAAATAAGATGATGATTTTCGTACTAATTGCAGCTTTTGGAACAGCAGGCTATTCAATTATAGATAGCGTTGGGGTTAAAAAACTAGCGGCAAACTCAGCAGAAATGAGCATGAGCTGGGTATCTTATACATATATCTACCTACAAGTACTATTTACTAGCATACTGCTTGGACTAATTTCGCTGCTCAATAAAGCATATCGTCAAGAATTTATGACTGTGTTGAGGTATCGAAAACTAAGGTCTATGAGTATTAGTGCGATGACGATGCTAGCTTACGCCCCTATCCTAGTGGCAATGACTTTAGTGTCAAATGTGTCTTATATAGTTGCATTTAGGCAAGCAAGCATCCCGATTGCGTTTTTACTAGGCATTCTAGTTCTCAAAGAGAAGAGTTTTGGGGTTAGATGGTTAGCTATTGCCTTGATTATCATCGGGCTGATTATTAGCGCATTATATTAGCGCTGAATTAGTGGTATCAGAGCTTATGACATTGGTTTACAACATGCCCATAGGTTCAGTGCTTAGTAGTATTAGCCGTTCTCAGACTTGCTGAACAAATTGAACTATAAACCCGCTGAATAAATATTAAGCAAACAGCTCCTTGAAATACTCAATTAAATATTCAGTTTATGTTAATCTGTATCGGGTTGCTAATGTAGGCAGTTATCATACCCTCTGGGTAAGTTATGCAGAGGTCTCATTTAGCATCAAGGTCTATTTTATAGCTATTAAATGATAAATCAGAGGATTTAAAATGGGAATAATCTCGTGGATAATATTAGGTCTACTAGCGGGAATGTTAGCTAAGTGGCTAATGCCGGGTAAGGATGGTGGCGGTTTTATTATTACCACTATACTAGGTGTCGCCGGAGCTTTCGTAGGGGGATTTGTCGGTAGTTTAATAGGGTTGGGTACAACAGGTGGTTTGAGTATAGGCAGTATCGCTACAGCCACAGCGGGAGCTTTCATCATCCTCTTTATTTGCAATAAGGTTAAAGCAAAATAATTGAATTTTTATGGTAGTAAGGCTGTAGCTCACTGGTGATGTTGCAGAGGTCCTTTTGCTATCGCCCTTTTTACATTTACCATCAGCCACAAACTTTATAGTCAGTAAATAACCGATAAGCTCGATATTGCAGGGCAGGGACTCGCTATGCTTTCGTCAATTACCATAAATAGGATGCTGCCTATTATGGTAATTAGTGAACTTAGCGGCTGAATTTAAGGTGTGTACCAGCATTTTTAATTCTGTGTTGAGCAATAATGTTGTCGGTTAGCAATATAATATATATAGATTACTTGGCTCACGATTTTAGGTTGGTTAGTACCGCTATTAACTGCTATATTCATCGGATTTTGAGGCGTATATGGAAGATTTTGGGGTCGTTAATTACTTAACTTATGCGTTAGGTGCAGTGTTAATAGTTTTGCTGCCAGGTCCTAATTCGCTCTACGTTTTATCACTTGCCGCTCAGCAAGGTAAGCGAAGTGGTTGGGCTGCTGTAGCGGGAGTTTTTATCGGCGATTCAGTGTTGATTTTGGCTACTGCACTAGGCGCTATTTCAATTTTAAGCGCTTACCCGGCACTATTTATGGTGATTAAATATGCTGGGGCCGCCTATCTAATTTATATCGGTATCAATTTAATCGGTGGGGCAGTTAAAACATGGCGTACCATCGATGATAAAAGTGTCGATAATGTTAGTCTCAGCAAAGCTTCTTCCACTAAAGCCTTTAAAAAAGCACTGCTGGTGAGTTTGTTGAATCCGAAAGCTATTTTGTTTTTGCTTTCATTTTTTGTGCAATTTGTCGATCCAACGTTTAGCCAGCCGATTATTCCGTTCTTGATACTAGCCGCCACTTTGCAATTTTTTAGTTTATTTTATCTCGCCGTTCTCATTTATGCTGGCACTAAGTTAGCCGCAGCCTTTAAAAAGCGTAAAAAAATTAATGCGATATCAGGGGGGACTATAGGTACGGGCTTCGTACTATTCGCCATAAAACTGGCGCTAGCTAGTGCTCAATAGCGTATCAGTAGGGGGGATTTATCTAGAGTCATTTGATAAAAAGCTAGCGTGGCAGTTTAATCACTGCTGCCTTGGGTTGCACCCATGGAAACTCTAAGTAGCCTCTGCACAAGTTACAAGCTCAGCAGGCTTGTGCAGAGGCCCCTAGAAGCGATCCTAATTACAAGTGCTAGAAGTAACGCCATCACTAGCAGGTCAGTGGTTGGTAGTGACATCTTCTAAAATTCGATGTTTAGGCCTTTAAAAGGCACTGTTGGTTAGAATAATAACAAACCCGGTTTCGCCCAGCTTCTTTTGCTCTATACAGCGCTTTATCAGCAGTTTTGATCAGGTCGTTAGGGGGCATGTTCAGTTGCGGAATCGTGATTGATACCCCAATACTTACTGTTACTTTAAGATTGGTATCACCCTCTTTATAGACAGACTCTGCAACTGCGCTACGTATCTCTTCAGCAAGCTCCAATACTGCCTCTTTGGGGGTGTCATCTAACAAGATAATAAATTCTTCACCGCCAAAACGCGCCACTAAGTCAGTTTTTCTTCTCGCTACACTATTAATGATATTGGCCACAGAAATTAGGCATTTATCACCCACTAAATGTCCATGATTATCATTAACTGCTTTGAAGTAGTCAACGTCAATAATCAATAGCGCCTGTGAATGTTTATGTCTGATAGCCATTTCCCAGTTTAATTCATAAGCGGTATTAAAATAGCCGCGATTATATATTTTAGTCAATGGATCTAACTTGTTCGCTGCCTCCAAAGATTTTCGCTGACTGGTTAATTCTTCTTCATTAAGTAGACCTCTATAATAGTTTTTATGGGCGTGCAATAAGATGAATATTTGACCAATTCCATAAAAAATAAACAAGAAAACAAAATTAAAATAGCTGTCGACAAAAATATATACTAGTAGTGAAGGGAGTAATAGAACGATTAAATTACTTAATGCCACTTTGAATTGTGGTGTTTGTGCGATTAACGCGCCGCTAGAAATTGCTGAGATCGCTAAAATTATCATATGGTTTATGGAAGAAAAGCGAGGATCATACATTGCCAAAGCTAAAACGGTACCAATGATGCCTGCTTGCGTAAATTGTAGTGATGTTAGGAGGTAAAACCATAATTGACGGGATTTTTCATATAACACTAGGCTGAATTTTGCATGAATTAGTCGAAGGGAGCTAAGCATAAGCATAATAATAGAATAGACAAAGCTTAGTAGAGGATGGTGTACATGAAAATCAAATGTCAAAAAAATAATTGGCAATATTAAGGCATAAATATAGATTCCGGGGATTGAAAGACGGTGTAAATCCATATCCATTCTTTTTTGCATATTCATACTACTGATTTCTCTTGGTAAGCTTTTGATATTATTATCTTTGTTATCTGGACGAATGCTGCTCTTATACTACTACATAGGAAATGATATGGAAGTGCTTATTTAAAACGCGACTGATAATATTTATGTATCTGCCATCACTTAGTAGATTGCTGTGGAATGTTCTCTAGGCTGTTTTTTGAGCAGAAAAACACAGCCATAAAACGTGTTTGAAAACTTTCAAAAAGATTGTCGATCTCTATGGATACTTCGTGTAGTTTGTTGATATAATTGAATTAAATTGGTTTTATTTTAAACAGTTAGTATGAATTAAATATTATTTTAATGTTTTTTTGATGCGGATCATATGCGCTTCATAAATATTTGTTGCATTACTTTTATATTGGCTGTTTTTTTTGTTTTATAAGGTGTCTCAAATAATGTTTGACAATATCAATGTAAAAGCAAAGCTGTGGATTTTACTAAGTATCGCGCTGTTAGGCGCTATTATTTTGCAAACCTTTTCCTCCTATCAGATGAAAAGTAATTTAATCGAAAGCAGAAAGCATGAGTTACAAAATTTAGTAGCGGGGGCTATTAGCCTCAGTCGACACTATTACGCTCTAAGGTCCGAGTTGGGAGAAGAGCAGGCTAAATCTGCAGCTCTTAATGCAATTAAAGCGTTGCGGTATAATAACGCTAAAGGTTATTTCTGGATTAACGATAAAAATCTAACCTTATTAATGCACCCGCTGAAACCGCAAAACGAAGGTAAAAACATGCGGGATGCACGAGACGGTGATGGTCAGTATCACTGGAGGGCGATGTTAAAGGTCGTCAACCAGCAGGGAGCTGGTTTTGTTAACTACAGCTATAAGGGACCGCAGTTTGATGAACCAGTTGCCAAACTCTCTTACGTTAAAGTCTTTGAGCCTTGGGGATGGATAGTGGGAACAGGTATATACATTGATGATATAGATGAAATTTATATGAGTACTGTCTATCAAATAATGATGATTTTCGCCGCCATCTTAGTAGTAATCAGTATATTTTCGACCTTTATTGCCCGTAGTATTACTAGCCCCTTAGCAGTGATCGTCAATAATATGCAAGTAGCTGCGACTGGGGATTTATTGAGCCACCAAATGTTAGCTAAGCGCGGTGATGAAATAGGTACCTTAAATGCATCTTTCATGCATATGATATCAACGATAGTGACCTTAGTTGAACACAGTAGGGAAAACGCAGATAAAGTAAATCGTGTGGCGGCTGATTCATTCGTGATTACCGAACAGACAGATAGTGGGCTCAAGCAGCAGTACACTGAGACTGATGCTTTGGCCTCGGCGGTAGAAGAGTTGGGAATGACGCTAAAAGAAGTGACGATAAATACCAGTGAAACAAAACAATTAACCAATCAAACCAGTCTTGAAATAGAAAACTCAAACAACTTGATGGAGCGTACCTTGCACGCTATCGATAGTGTCTCAAGTGAAGTAAAATCCGGCTGTGAAGCCATTTTACAACTGGAAAAAGGTATCAAAAAAATTGATATTATTCTCAATGTTATCGGTGGAATATCAGAGCAAACCAATTTGCTGGCATTAAATGCTGCGATTGAAGCAGCTAGAGCTGGCGAAGCTGGTCGAGGATTTGCAGTGGTTGCCGATGAAGTTCGCCTCTTAGCGCAGCGCACTAAAGAGTCGACTAGTGAAATTAAAACAATGACTGAAAGTCTTCAAGCAGAAGCGCTAAGTGCGGTCAGTGTCATGCAATCTAGCAGCGAGAAAGCTCAGCAATGTGTAGATTTTTCGTCTGAAACTGGTACTAGCTTACAATTAGCTACGCAAAAAATTAGCGATGTTAGAGATAGAATTGAACACGTTTCAGAAACGGTGACTCAGCAGGAAGCTGTTGTACAGGAAGTTGGTCGCAGCGTTGCCTCTATTCGTACTATTGCTCAGCAAACTTCCGAGGGAACGACTATTTTAGCAACCAATGGCAGTATATTAGAGGGTTTGACTGCAGAAACCAGAAAACTTCTGCTAGGTTACAAAATCTAGCTAGCGCTAAGTAGTTCTCATCCAGAAAAGTAGTCATGGCGAGGGAGAGTGCAGTAAGCATCTATTTCTGGATGAGGGTTAATGAGGGGCGATGACTGAGTTGCACCATATTCAAGGGCTTGTTCATACGCTTCTGTTTTTTGTGAAGGTCATAACCAAGGCTAGTAGCTCAGCTTAATTCTTGCTCTTTTGATAAGCCACTTAAAGAAGAGTTGATTGGTTATAAATAACTGAGTTGATCAATTAAGTCTTGCGGTTTCAACGCGTAATTATTGATTTTATGCGCACATAACTCAGCGGCTTTAGTCAGTATTATACTGCCGTTAATGGCGGCGTCCAAAGGTGAGTACCCTTGAGCTAAAAGAGCCGTAATTAGGCCTGCCAAGACGTCACCGCTACCTCCTTTACTTAAAATGGCACTACCAAAGTTGTTGATGTAAATGTTTTCCCGGTAGCTAATTATGCTATTGCAGCCTTTCAGTAACAGCACTAACTCTGGGTATTTTCGGCTAAATTCAGCCACATAGTGAAACCTATTATTCTGTAATTCCACTACGCTAATCTCTGCTATTTTACAGGTTTTCAGTAGCGCGCAAAACTCTTTCGGGTGCGGGGTAAGTACCAGTGGCTGTGCGAAATATTTAGTTATTTCAGGCCAGTAAAATAAATCTGCATCTATCACCTTAAGACAAGTTGAGACGAGAATGCTAGTTAATTGGACACGATGCTTCGTGTTCTGCCAAGAATTTCTTCCCAGCCCCATACCGACAGCGACCGCGTTTACATGTTGTGGCAGTGCGTTACTGTGCATTATATGTAGTGGGAGTTCAAAATCTTGATCAGCTATAATACTGACTAAGCCGCTGCCCATGCTAAATGCGGCGAGCGAAGACAAGATAGCCGCCCCTTTCTTTTCTCCTGCGATGATCGCTGTGTGTCCATATTTACCCTTGTGACTGTTGTGTACTGGCCGCATTGGTAACTTTAAATCACTGTCCTGCAACAAATAATAGGATGTGCTAGCCTGATAATGGCTCTGAGGTAGTCCTAAATTGGCTACTTCAATAGTACCGACATAGTCTTTGGCTATATCGCTAAAAAGCGCTAATTTTAAAGCCCCCATGGTCACTGTGAAATCACTGTTGAAAGCAATGGGGGAAAGCTGTCCTTTAGCATTTATGCCGCTGGGTATATCGCAGCTGATTTTGTGGCAATGATAGCTATTCATCTGAGTGATTAACGCAATCATCGGCGCATTAAGTGGACGGGTCAGTCCTGATCCAAACAGGCAGTCAACAATAATATCAGTGGGCTTAACAGCTATATTTTCGTGAGTATTGGTACATTTTACCCCCAGCTTTAATGCTCGATTGAGCTGTTTTTTAGCCTGCTGCGATTGTACTGCTATGGGTAAGATTATCGTTAGTGATAACTGACCGCTGAGCAGCCTGGCTAAGGCAATACCATCCGCGCCATTGTTACCGGGGCCACAATATATATAAAGCTTCGTCTCTGTACGGGACAGTGCCGTAACTTGTCGAGCTAACGCCATTGCAGCATGCTCCATCAGTAAGTCTTCGCTGAGATCAAATTCTTCAACACAGCGTTTATCTAAATAGGTAACATCGGTAAAAATTTTTAACATGCTGCATTCTCTGGTTGAGGTAAATTATCTGTCTGGGCACAGCGGAGTGTGCAGTCAATAATTTCAGAGATTCCCTAATTAAAGCCTAGGCGATTAATCGGGAATAAACTAATCGTATTATATTTTGTTAGAGGACATACGATTAGACTCAAGTGACTGCTAGATTTATCTACAATAAATTATCCTTGATAATCATAGGTTTTCTAGATCATTCCCTTTGAAGGTCTCAACTAGATAGGGGCTTCAATCGACAATCATCTATTGGCGAGGGCCGAACCACATACGAGAAAATAGTTTATCCTTCAATATGAACTGATGGTAAATAAACGCACCTACATGAGCTGCGATTAGTACTGTTAAAATTAGGCTTAGAATTCCGTGCGCCATTCGAGGTGGGTACTCATCAAAACTAACTGGCAGTGCAGTACCTGAATTTCCCAAAATAATTTCAGGCAAGCCTGCTAAGTTAGCGATAGCAATACCGCTAATAGCCATAAGAATGACAATTACATAAAATAGATAATGCACTACAACGCCTAGTTTATTTAACAATGTGTTTCCAGTATTAGCATGCTGTGGTCTAGTTGTAACAAATCGGGTAACTAAACGAATAATCATTAAGACTAAAATAAATATGCCTGCTGACATGTGTGTTTTTAGTAAGGTGATTTTTTGTGGATCGGAATTCGCAGTTTCGCTCAAAACTTTGCCTCCCATTACTAAGCCCACCACAATCATGGTAGCCAAAATCCAATGTAGTACGACTAAAAGGGGATGATAACGGTTCATAATATACTCCTTATATTTATTGTTCTTTATGTCGGTTTAGAATTATAGCGAATTGATTTTGCTAAAACTAAGAATAAAATACCTAAGGAACCTCTGAACGTGCCTTACACGCCAGAGAGGCTCGTGATTAAGGCAACGATTATAGGCAGACGGGTGGTCTGGCGAAAGCCGTTAACGCCGAGCACGAATTTTTCTGCGAGGTCCGTAGGGTTGATAACTAATAGCTTATCTCCTTTGTTAGGGAAGCTGGGTAAGGACACGTCATCACACTGCGCTCTCTGTTTGCGGATATAGGCTCTTAGGTCATCCACAGAAAAGATATGGGATTTGTTCAGAGGCTCCCTAAGGTCGGCGGTGCATTGTGTCCAATTAAGGCAATCTATAGAGAAGTAAATTAGACTTTGTAATTCCAGTACGTTCATATTCAACGAATTATTATTCAATACCCGTTTAGAAAATTAATGAGCTGAAATCAGCAGTTAATAACTATCTACATAAGCTTGATTGCTAAATTAAGTCGTCATACTTCAAAATTTTAATGCCGTGGCGGCTAAATCGTCTGGGGATAGCCGGTATATATGCATTGCATCTACCCGATAAGCTCCAAGCTTTTGATAAAAATCAATGGCAGCCGTGTTCCAATCTAAGCAACCCCACTCTAGCATTTGGCAGTTGCGATCAAGTGCTTCTTTTGACAAAAACTGCATTAGAATATTTCCTAAGCCTTTGCCGCGCATCGATTCATCAATGAAAAATCCATCGATATATAGTCCACGGCGTCCGGTAAAAGCCGAGCTTTTCTCATGGAAATAGGAAAAAGCAACCATTTCTCCTGCATAGACGCCAAAGACTGCTTCGCCGTGTTTAGAAAGTAGCAGCTGTTCGATACTCTCTGTTGTCGCGGTGATTTTATCCGACATTTTCTGAAAAGCCCCCAGCTTCTTCATAAACTCAACCACCAGTACAGCATCTTCAGGGGTGGCTAGACGAAGGTGAAAGTTTGGATCTCGAGTAGAAATTTTGCTCATGGATAGACCTCAGACTCGATATTATCCATCTTCATCAGCCACTTTGTGATAGTGCTGGTTAGTACTGGAGTACGTTAAATTCGAGTTTAAAAATAATCTAGTTGGTTTGTTATCAACAGGGTAGCATGTTTTAAATAGACTATTTCCAACATTTATTTATAGCTCCGTTAATATTTCTTTCGCTATTACCTGAATCCGTGACTTCAAAGTGAAAACAGAGTGTAAGATATTGTTTATACAGAGGAATTGAAAAATCTTAGCTGCAAGCTCATATGCTCCTGCATTCGCTAAATAAATGCATCCATGCATAAAACCCGTAGGTTCAGCGGGTATTTTTCTAACCGCTGTAGAATCAAGAGCTTGCGCTATGTAGTGCAGTGAAGCCACTGATTCAGGTATTAATTAGGCTATTCACACCCACAAGCAAGATGTTGTCAAAGTCTATCTGGACTCGATTTCAATTGCCGGCTCATGCGGTTTTGTGTGGATCCCTAAAAGTATATAACTACTTTTAGGGATACGGTCCGAGTTTTTCAACTACTTATAGGGATTTTATAAATAGCCAGTTTGCATTCTAATAGTTGTTCCAGAATCCGTGACTTCAAAGTGAATCAAGAGCTTGCGCTATGTGGTGTAGTGAAGTCACCTGGTTCAGGTAGTTATTAATTAATAATAAGAGAGATGTGATGCAATGCAATATAGATTAAATAAAATAACGTTAGCCGCAGCGCTGTTAATAACGGTTAGTGGTTGCGCTATTCAGCAAGCGACACCGAGTAATAACAATGCGATTGAGCAGAGCAAAAATTCCGATCAGGACACATCTGCATCAATTAACCGCTGTACTCATCCGATTGCTACAGTCGCATTAGAAGAAAGTAATAACCCATCAGCAGATCCTTACGCTATGACTAGCCCGATCCCCGCTGTGCGCTTAATCATGGCGCGAAGTAATTGCTTTAGAGTAGTAAACAGAGGGCAGGCTTTAGCGGGTATTATTTTGGAGCGCAATCTGCATGAGCAAGGTGAATTAGCAGCAAGTAGTCAAGTGACCTCAGGGAAGTTAGTTCCCGCCGATTATCTTATTAGCGCACAAGTGTTAAGTAATAATAGCAATGCTGGTGGGATGGGATTGTCGCTTTCAGGGCTGGGCAATGGTTTTTTTGGTGGGGCTTTAAAATCTAAAAAAGCTACGGCAAATGTACTGCTGACATTTACTAATATTTCTACGGGTGTTCAGGAGTTTGTTGTGGAAGGAAGTGCAAAAAAGTCTGATTTAGGCGCTGAGCTTACTCACAGTATCTTGTGGAATCAGTCTGCCCTTTCTGCCTATCAGAATACTGAAATGGAAAAAGTGATTATTATTGCCTTTTTAAATGCACATAATAAATTGGTCAGCAAGCTTAAACAGCTTAATTGACGATCATAAGGAAAAGTTATGTATAAATTATTGGTATTACTCAGTGCTGTGATGTTCGGATCTCTATCCGTATCTACTTTTGCTGAAGGGGTAAAAATTAATGCCTCCCCAATAGTGAATGGTTCACATGGTTGTGACGATCCACTAAATCCAGGTATTGGTTGTGATTCGCCGATCATGAGCCACAACAAGAAACCGAGTAAAAAACTGAATAGAATGGAGTTCATCGTCAAAGGAAAGTCATCCAGTGGAGCTAATGTTCATCATATACGCGATAGTACTGGCCGATTGGTGATCGATAAACCCAGAGGTGTTAGCAGAGATGTACTTATTCGCTCCCACTCTAAAATCAAGACCTCCGTCGAAAGAGTAAAGGCCAACAAAAATTAATCTTAGCGGTATCCCGTTGTATTAGCTGGGATAGCCACAGCAGTGCCGAAATGGTCAGCCCATTTAATACAAAAACCGTGATAGTTGGTTTTTATTGACTCACTAATAAGGTGTCATTATGTACAGTAATAGAATTTTTTTTAGCTTAGCACTAATGTTTTTAATCACTAGCTCAGTCCATGCTGCTACAGCTCCAACGATTTCTTTTAATGCGGATATGATTGCTTCATCTCTACAGGATGAATTTGACGATCGAGATCAGTTGATTACCAGCATACTTAAGCAAAAGAAAAATGGCATGCTAGTTTATCCGAGTGAAGGCTATTATTACTATGAGTTTATGAACGGTGCTACACCGATAAAAGGCAACTTTCGCTTTGATATAAAACTCCGTAATCAGGGAAAAGTCGCCTTTACTTTTTACAGCGATTGGAAAAGAGCAACCGATCAGCCAAGTGTTAATAATTACTGGGTATTAGGCGCTAAAGACGGACTGATTTTGACTAAAAATTCAGAATTTCGCTACCAGCTTTCATATCGTGGAGAGAGCGCTGCGGTGATTATTTACGATGCTAAAAGTGAGTTGGATACTGAACATGATTTAGGTAAAAATGAAGAGTATGTAGGCCCCATTTTTGATGAGTCAGGGATTCGTTTTCATTTGATTTTTGATCGCTCAAACAATAGTTTCTTGTATGTATTGAATGAAGATTTTAATCAAGCCGAGCATTTTGTAGCGGTCGATGACAATCAAGATATTTTACTTGGCCTGCGTAGCAAGTTTGCCTATTTCAATGATAAAAAAAATAAACGGCTGATTTTGATTGGTGTGGACCTAGCTAACATTCAAAACAATACTTATTATGATGGACCCTTTGATCAGTTACCCGATAGCTTTGTCGACCCAGTACATCTTCAAGAGTTGATTGAAAAATATGAACCACGGTTGCTCGGAAAAATAGGACCTTATGGTGATTTTCTCGATGAAGAAGAGTCTCGCTATGCGATCATGCCGTACATGGAATATCAGTTTGAAGAACAGTTGTTGAAGTATTTAAGTTGCACTAAGTATCAGCAGCTCGATCAATTTATCTATTGCCTTGCGTATAATGCCGAGTCTATTGTCGAATAGACTGTAATTAGTGCTACTGATTAGTGCCAATTTAAAAGGCTAATGAAGTTCTGAACAAACTATACACGCCCTGGTAGGGCGGATAACTAAAGTCTCTTCCTTGACTAGCAGGCTTGGCAAGGGCAGTTTAGCTTGTTGGTTAAATATGTTGTATATTGTGCTATTTGGGAATTGCGCTCAGTTCCCTTTAAATTATTTTTGTGTTAATTAGCTACTAATTGATTTTATTTGTTTTATTAGGTGTTTTTTATTCTCATCTAATAAATAATTATTTATTGAATAATCGTAGAATCGTGTTTAACGATCTTTACTATGCAGCGTGGACTCAGGTTTAAGAACCGAAATTATCGCCATATAAAACCGTTTTAATCACCATTATTTTAAATGTTTATAAAATTAAGCGGCGATGCTCCATACCCAATAGATACCAAAAAGAGGTGACCTTTGAAGCCAACATTGATGATAGTTGAAGATTGTGAAATTACCCGCGAGCGTATAGAGAATGCTATTCACCATGGCGGTAGTTTTCGTTTAATTAGTTCGGTCGGCACCTTTAAAGCAGCAGTTTCCATTTTGGAAAATTGTCCACCTGACATATTGTTGACGGATATCGATTTACCTGACGGCAATGGTATTGATCTAATTCAGATGCTAAAGCAGCCTAATATTAAAACCGAGTTGGCAATTGTAATCACTATCTTTGGTGATGAAGGACATGTCATTGAAGCGCTAAAAGCCGGTGCTTCGGGTTATTTACTAAAAGATGATGAGTTTATCGAAATCAATAACGCCATCACCCAAATGGTTCAAGGTGGATCGCCGATCAGCCCCGCTATCGCGCGTTATTTGCTGTCAGAATTATCATATAAATCGACTAATGTAATAGATGAAACAACCCCACATTTGAGTGAGAGGGAGCATGAAACGCTACTACTGGTCAGTAAAGGCTATACTTCTAAAGAAATTTGTCAGATGGTAGAGGTTTCATTCCATACCATTAATGCCCATGTAAAAAGTATCTACCGAAAATTATCGGTGAGTAATCGTGCTGAAGCGATTTATGAGGCAACTAGACAGGGAATTATTTGATAGATGCAGTTACATATAACAAGCTTTAGAGCGATAGTATTTACGTTTTTGACCTGCAACTTGACTGAATTAGCAGCGCTTGAAAATGATTTTTCCGATGATTTACCGACCGTCATTAGCGCTAGCCGTCTAACTCAGTCGGTGCGCAATAGTCCATCATCTGTGACCGTTATTGATAAAGCAATGATTGCCGCTTCCGGCTTTACAGAAATAGTCGACCTTTTGCGGCTGGTGCCAGGCTTTCAAGTAGCGCATGTTGATGGCAGACGAGAGACTGTGGTCTATCACGGTAATGGTTGGGAGTATCCCAATCGGTTGCAAGTGTTAGTCAATGGACGCTCTACTTATTTGCCTACCATATCGACCATCGATTGGAACAGTATTGGTGTACATATTAAAGACATTGAAAGGATTGAGGTAGTCAGGGGACCCTCTGCTTCGGCTTATGGTTCCAACTCTTTTTCAGCCGCTATCAACATCATTACCATAGCGCCGGAACTAGACCATCATTATCAATTTCAGTCTCTTGTCGGCACACATGGCACTAAGGACGTAGTGTTTAGAACCAGTAATAGCGGAGAGAATTTCAGCTATCGAGTGACCGGTAGCTATAAGCGCAGTGATGGCTTTGATTACTTTCCAGATAGCAAAGACTTTAAATCACTGTCGTTTCATGGGCGTTACAACCTCACTCCACTAGATACCTTAGATCTCTAACTAGATAATATCGATGGTAAAACCGATGCCGGTAAAATCGCATTTGTTAAACCAGTGGATCGCACTGTCACGACATGGTCAGGTATGTTGAAGTGGCAAAGAATCCTCTCGCAACAGGAGGAGTTGACGGTGAATTTAAGTCATACCTACTATGATGAAAATGATCAGTCTGAAACCGAATTGCTCTCCAGCATACTGGGAGTGACGCCAGCTATGTTCTTTCTCAGCACTGGAGTTCCCGATCAGACTCTAGCGGCGGGTACTCAAACCAACCGATCGACAAAAACCGATATAGAAATCCAATACAATCAATCTAGAGAGAGCGGGGTGCAATTTGTACTTGGGGCTGGCTATCGTATTGAAACGCTGCGTAGTGAATTCCATTTTCCTGATAAGGGCAAGATAACAGACCAGCCCTATCGTTTTTTTGCTAACGGACAATTTCCCCTGACGGACTCTTTAATTGCTAACACAGGCATTATTTATGAAGATAGCCCGGATACTAAAGGTTATTGGTCTCCTAGAGCAAGTTTGAATTGGCATTTCAAACCCACCCAATCGCTGCGCTTGTCGATGT
This sequence comes from Oceanospirillales bacterium, assembly GCA_029027825.1. Lineage (GTDB taxonomy): Bacteria > Pseudomonadota > Gammaproteobacteria > Pseudomonadales > Balneatricaceae > Rs1. The sequence goes on from CP093399.1 coordinate 562,981, forward strand.
CTCAGGCTTATCGTATACCCTCTATTTTGGAGCGGGAAGTCGATAGTAAAACGGTGTTTAGTAATGGTCTAGTCTTTGATAAAAGGCTGTATAGCGCAGCGAATTTGTCCGCTGAAAAAATTACCAGTATCGAGCTTGGCTATACTGGGCAACTGACGAATTTGCCGATTACCTGGGAGCTTAAAGCGTATAAAGAGAAAATATCTGATTCGATTATTGCCGCGAAAGATAACAGTATCATAGATTTGGTTGGAGACCAGGGCAGAGTGGTTACCAATGGCGGGAGTTATACATCGCAAGGCATTGAAGGTGAGTTCACCTATCGGCCATCGGCTAGTAGTTTTGTGCGCTTCAATTTTAATCGAGGTACTGGTAGAGATAATAGCCAGCTGCTAAATAATCCTCAGCCGTTGATGACCACGCCAAAGACCAGTTATGGGATTTTGGCTTCTCATAAAATAGCCGATTGGCAGCTCAATGCCGGGCTTTACCATGTTGGGGCTATGGAGTGGTTGAGTCAGGGGGACCTTGTCGAAAGTTATACGCGCCTCGATGCGGGGATTTCTAGAGCGATTAAATTATCAGCCAAGCAAGTATTGACGCTGAAAATTGGCGCACAAAATATTAATAATCGCTATTATGAGTTTAATAATGACTTAGCAACAGAGCCGAAATTCTATCTCTCTGTGGATATCTCCGAGTTTTAATGCTTAAAAAAATAGTACTGTTAGCCGTTACCGCACTGCTATTAACGGCGACAAATGCGTACCCAGCTGCGATTAAAGTACTAGTGTCGGATAATAGCTCCTCTACAATGCGAGTCATTAAAAGGATTGAAAAAACTCTCGATCTCAAGCAGCCGTTAGCTGTTCGACTTCTCAGTCAAAATTGGCAGAGCGGATTATCTAAAAATGATTTACTACTGGCTATTGGGACACCGGCCAGTAAAGCACTGATCACTAAAAAACTACCTAATCCTCAAGTTTATGCTTTTGTTAGCGCAGCGTTATCCACACCTAAAAAGGACCAGCAGTGGTCGGCTGTGCCTATAGAGCCCTCGTTTACCAGCTTGTTCGCCGTCTCAGAAAAAATAGCCAGCCTCAGGTTCAAAAAAAACATCGTCATTGTTTTGTCTGACACTAACCAAAAAGCCAATAAAATAGCTAAACAGCAAGCTGCAAATCACCCGAATGTACAAATAGTCACGGTAAAAGCCGGGGAGGTAGCCGCCAAGAAAGTAAAGCGTTACCTCTACGAAGCTGCCGCGTTAATCGCCATTAAAGATAAAGCTATTTGGTCGGGGAGCAGTGCTAAATGGCTGCTGCATCAAACTTACAACCATCGAGTTCCAGTGATTGGCTATTCAAAATCATTTTTAAAAGCAGGGGCATTAGTCTCCGCATATTCATCATTAGATGAAATAGCGGATCAGACAGCCGCAGTGATTTTAAATTGGCGTGACAAGGGTGAAATAACCGATCGGGGCATGCAATACGCTAAATATACAGTGGCCGTCAACCCCAACATTGCCCGGGCACTCGGTATAACTAGCAAAGAAATACAGTTCATAGAAGGGGAAGCTGATGCTCCAGTCCTCAATTAGAAACCAGTTATTATTGGTAACCACCTTACCTTTACTGTTTGTGGTTTTATTAGTCTCGGTCTTTATGATGAAAGATTCGATTGATGTTGCCGAAGAAGAACTTAATAAGAGGGGCATTGATCTAGTAACGCAAGCCGCGTCTATGTCAGAATTTTATTTTTACACCGGCAATCGAGAAAAACTAGCAGAAGTTGCGCATCTACTTAAAAAGGTCGAAGGGGTGGTCTATATTCGATTTATCGACAAGCTGGGAAAAATCACCGCTTTTAAAGGTAATATAGGTGATCGACTAAAGTGTAAGGTTTTTTCAAAACAGATACTCAATCAAAGTAGTGAGCTTGATGATTTCTCAAAATTATCGGGCGAGCATGTTCCCATTGAAAAGCTAGGTGAAGTTGAAGTAGGTTTGTCTAAAGAGCTACTAAGCTCAAAGAAACAGGGCATCTATATCCGGGTAATCATCATCGCCTTGTTGGCCATCGTATTATCGATGCTGTTCTCTTATTTTTTTAGAAGAAAACTGACGAGATCACTGACTTCGCTAATAGAAGCGGCCAGAGATATTAAAGCCAAGAACTTCTCAAGTCGCTCGGCACAAAATGGAACAGGTGAAGTTGTTGAACTGCAGATTATTTTTAATCAAATGGCGCAATCTCTAGAGAAAAATGAATATGCATTGCAATCAAAAATTGATACTGCGACCCAGTCATTGAATAAAACCGTGGCAACCCTCTCTGAAAAAAATCAGCAACTAGCTGAACTGCGCCAGGAAACTATTAATCTGGAGAGATCTAAAGCGATTTCGGACGAGCGAACCCGGATTATGAAAGATATGCATGATGGCATAGGCGGGCAGTTGGTGATTACCATCGCATTAATCGATAAAGAGGAGGACAGTGAACACCGTAATAATATATCGGCGACCTTGAGAGAGTGCCTCGATGATCTGCGTTTAATTATCAATTCACTGAATGTCACCGCCAATATGTTATCCGAACTACTGGCTGATTTTAAATATCGTCAATCTAGAAAAATAGAGCGCTTAGGTATTGAGTTGCACTGGGGGATCGATGACAGCCTGGAAAATGTTGAAATCCCTCCCCAGCACAGTTTGCATATATTGCGGATACTTCAAGAAACCTTTACTAACATCTATAAGCACAGTGATGGGAACTGCATCAAAGTGCATGCATTTTGCCAAGACCAAGTGTTAACTTTGTCGATATTAGACAACGGTACCTCCAAAACGGAGAGTGCTGGCTTTGGTCAAGGTGTTAATAATATGCACTGGCGAGCCCAGCAAATTAATGCCGATTTGAAGATTGTAAAGCACCTCGATGCCGGCTATGAAGTGATTTTGGTTGTGCCCATTCCCTAACCTGAAGCAACTTCACTGCGCCACACAGCGCAAGCTCTTGATTATTTTAAAGTCAGGATTCAGGTCATTTTAAACTGAAAATTAATTTCCAGCTAATTATGTTAAGTGTGCTCCGCTGATCGAGACTAGACTATCGTAAGAGCGCTAGGAGCTGGGAATAGGCAGCTGCTAATGATTAGCTCGGACCGTTTACTTGATGTGTTAAAAGGGGATTTGTTGTAAGGTAGCGATAACTACCAGTAAAGATCTTTATGATAGGCTTTCAGCGTTTATCGTTAGGGTCAGTGTCTATACAGTTAGTACGCTAAGGACAGCAATTAACGACCGATGAGTCGTTTTATAAATGGACAATACTGAAAACATGGATGCTTTCAACTACCCGCTAATATTGCACTGCGAAGCGATGATACAGGGTGAGTCAACAGAAAATCGCTACGAATTATTAGTTGCCGCCAGTGCAGACAATAGCTTAAATCTCGATCAGCAGATCAGTGTGGCCCTCGCTCAGCAAGGCTACATATTTTTATATTCAGAGCAGCCGATAGCGGCCAATAACTACTTCCAGAAAAACGTTGCTCACAACGCACTGGCGATGACGCTGTGCCATCAGTTGTGTGCGGACACCCCGCTCGTTTTTCAACAAATAGCCGTGTTGCATCACCAATCCAAGGTCGATCAACAAGCTGAATACGTACAGATTAAAACCCTCAGCACCCCAAAAAATATCGATCAACAGCACTTGGCGTTTTGGGAGCGGGAGTGGATTAATCCCGCATTAAAAGCCTTGTTGTTTGGGCACTGCCTAACACCAGAGCATCAACAGCAGAGACTACACACCTATTTGATAGTCGATGCCAGCGCCTATATTGAACAGCGCGGCGTGTTTGATCTAGACCTAATCTCTGATTGCCCGGTGATGTGCATGTTCACCGGCGATGCCGCTGAAAACCTAAAAATGGTCGCGCCTTATCTTTTAGATATTACCTTAGATGCTGCCGCCTATAACGATGATCAGCGAGTCTCTCACTTCCATAAACGTTACTTCGAGACCATGTGGGGCGAAGATGTCGGCATAATCATCCAAAGCACCGCGCCGATGCAAGTCATCCATCAGCATTTTCGTAAATTTCTTAAATTAACCATGCCGAACGCCAACGACCGTTTCTTCCGCTTCTGGGATCCTAGGGTACTAAAAGTACATTTGCCAACCTTGGCGGATTATCACCGAGCCAGTAGTAAGTTTTTTTGTCTGCCTAATGATCGATACCCACCGGTCACCTTTATCTATGAAAATCATCAGCTGCCACACGCCGACGGTGATAAAAATCAGCAGGGTGAAAAACTGCGACCAATAAGCTGCCAGATAGCGACTTTTGCTAGCAGTACTTTTACGCAAATGCAGCAAAACATTGAACAACATGGCCAAAGCGCCAATCCTGTCGAAGATATACCTTTAGAGCAGATAATCACGAAAAGTTTTACCTTGCACAAAATTCGCCAGTTTTGTCAAGAAACAGCTGACTGGCTAGTGGATAGTTATGGTGAAAAGAGCTTTGAGGGAATGAGAATTAGTGAGTTTTTGTACCAGCAAATAGCACCGCTTAAAAATGGCTTAAATCTAAAGTTAGAATACGAAGTCAAATGCGCTCTAACAGGTTGTTATTTACTTGAAACAGCAGTGTCAGCACTGCCCGCTAGGTATTTGAAATATCTACAACGGCTGGATTTAGTCGCTGCACAGCGGGCAGAAATGTTTTTAGAGATGATCCAACAGGAAATTCTGGAGCAGCGTTCGTCAGCTGAAACCTCATTGAAAAAGGAATTAACATGAGTAGCTTACCACCTAATACCGGGAAGAATATTGCCGTTGATGAAATTTGTATACCTTGTGAGCGCACTGAAATTATCCCGATTCTTCCAGTAAGATACGCCCTAGGCCAATTTGATCTAGCGCCCTTAAACCTCAATTACCCCAGTGTTGATGAATTAATAAGCAGCAACTTCGAGCCGGTTAACGGCATGGTCGCTAGGCTGTTACGCAGTGGTTATGTCTATATCTATATAGAAAATGGAGCAAAGAAACAGGCGGATGAAGGTGGCGATGATCTACCGAGCTATCAAGATAAGTGGCACATCTTTTATTACCACAGTCCCAACCCTGATGCAGAGGGTAATATCAGCGAACTTGGCGGTTTATTCGTTAAGCAAAAAATCGAAGAAAATGATGACCATCACCTAGTTTATCAACGTTTTAAAAACAGCAATAATAGCTTGATAAAACGTACATACGCATTTATCCCACCGACTTGCAGCACTATTTATATCGCCTTTAGCGCTTATGAATGGTCAATCCATATGCTTGATACAGTGATGAGCGATCCGAAAAAACGTGCCAAACACATGCAGAAATCCGGCACCACGCTAGCTATTAACGAATCTTGTGCATGGCCGCTACAGCAGTTTGCAGGGGCAAAACCGACCGATGATAATCTAAAAAATGGCAGCTCAGAGCAATTTAACACCACCCTTGCCAGTTTCGTACAAGAACTTAATCCCGCCAATAAAGTGGCCAAAAAATCAGCGGCTGAAGATGACTCATTTTTAGATAAACTACTGCTCAGCGTCACACCGAGCATCCCTTATTCTGCAGCCAAAATAGCGCAAGTGCATAACACAACCAAAAATAAAATCGAAGTGGGCAAGGTCATCGCATTGCACGACCCTATCGACATCAGCCAAGATTTGGCGGCATTTCATGGAGCGGTATCGATCAGCCATGCCCATGAAATCATGGAGAACCAATACGCTTATTTGACCTACCAAGCGATTGAAACACAGCTGGGATCGGCACTACCTAATGTCGATAACCCATTTTCTAATAAATTTAACCAGTCTTTACAGTATATAGACGAATTTGAGGCGAGAGTGAGTGCCAAACAGCGAGAAGCCCAAGCTGCGGCAATGAGACAAGGTGCTATTTTTAATCCTAGAAAACTACAGCAAGATTTTGTGCAATTAACAAAAGATGAAATGAATGCTAGTGAGTTAAAGGCGCTGGAAGAGGCTGGAGATTTTTATACTGCCAACAAACCCAGCAGTGATATGAAGGCAGCCGTAGCGTTGCTCAATCCAAAATTTAATGAAACAAGAAATACAATTACAGCCAATGCTAATGAAATTAAAAAGGCACTAAAAAAGAGCGCGAAAAATATACAAGTTTGGAATACACAAGTCTCTGGCGCTGGTAGCATCGCCTTCTATCACGAAATTCTTACCGAGGAGTGCAAAGCTTCTGATGTTATGGATAAATTGCGAGCACTTACCCATATATTTGCCATAAGTGCCGATATGTCGCAGGGATTAGAAGCCGCTAAAGAAGGTAAAATGCAGATAGATAACATCCTCTATCCCTATCTCTCTGAAGAGTCGGAGATGCGCTATGATATAGCGGCACTGCTTAAAATTGTCAGCAGTTTTGTCACCGATCAAATCGGTGTCATGACTGGTGCCTTTGTCGCAGATCACGACAAGATGTTAGTGGCTAAGAGAAATATCCTAGTGGCTGCCGATAGGTTTTTAATCACTATGGCTAATTCACCTAAAACCTCGTTGCTTTTTGCCTCAGAGGTGAGAGAGCTGGGCTTGGGTAAAGAAAATTTAAGGCCAGCTAAGGTACGAGAGTTGCTCGAAAAAATTGCCAAAATGCAAGGTGTTGATCTCAAGATAAAACGCAAACCTCTGCGCCAGTTCGTCAAGGCATTAAATCAGCAAAGTGGAGCGATCAAAGCGTGGAATGACAGCTCTGTCATTAAATATTACGGTGCGCTGTTAGATCGTGACTTGCAAGTATTAACCATTAATAATGAGCTACATTTCAATGCCCCCAATGGCGCTTTACGAGGCTTTGGTGGCTTAGCGTTCATCAGTTACCTCTATGGTTTATATGTGACAGGGCCTGAACTGCAGAAACTACAGAGCCAAAATTCCAGTAAAGCAAAGGAAATGTTGGGGCTGAAAAATATTTACCACACCGTTGTGCTAGCGGAAGCCGGTGCTTTCGCACTGCGCAAAAATGCCGATGAGATCATCGGCGCAACAGTCAGCAAGGTACTAAAAAAAATCAAGCTGCCAACTAGCTTGGGAATGAGTCCCAGTACGGGGAAATTAGGCGCTAAAGGGATTGCAATAACCACGGCAAAAAGCCTGCTTAAAACCACGCCGGTGATCGGATTAATCGATGCGATCACCAATGTATTTCAAGCGATGACTTATTGGGACCGTAATGATCAAGATGCAGTGTTGTTTGCCGGTTCAAGTGTGGTGGGTGGCGCTTTATTGGTCCTCTCAGCCATCGCAGGTGCCGTCGGCATATTTGGGGCCCCAGTAGTCGGAGCGACAATGGCGGCCGCTGTCACCGTATTGGCAGCGCCACTAGCCTCAGTCGCAGTGGTATTAGTTGCCGTAGGCGCTATAGGGAAAATGATAGCTGAGAACAGCCAGCTCGAAAACTGGGTAGCTGAAGGGTTTTGGGGAGGAAAGGAGAGTGGTCTGTTTAAAACAATGCCAAAGTATCTTTATTGGGGGAGTGTAAAAAGGACTGAGATTATTTTTGAAAATGAGTCTAACAACCAAACTGATGCGTTCCCCGCTCAACTTAGTATAGCTAAATTAGCATCTGGTGGAGTCGGTACTGCCATCACCCCTCAGGTTAGTAAGAAAGAAGTAATAGCTTTTATGCAAAGTGAAATGTCTGATTACCACAGCCAAAATTATGGTCCACATATCAAGAAAGATAAAAAAACTATTCTAGCAGTGTTACCTGAATTTTCTGTGGGACTTTCTGTATTTGAGCTTAAGCTCGAAGTCCAAGAAGAGGGCTTTATAGGTGGGAATACCAGTAATTACGGTAAGCAAACATTTTTCTATACTTACAATCTTCCAGGTGATGGTGAAGAGTTATGGCAGCGTGTCCCTAACACAGATATTTTCCGTTTAGCTCCTAAATATCACAAAATGAATCAAGTGAATAAGATTAATTATGCTTATTACCCCCAAGGTAAAGGTGATCAGGCACTCAAATATAGTGATGAGATAGAACTAAATTTTTTCGATTAGTTATCCCTGATTCGAATAAAAATATATAGAAATATTTATTAGAGATTAAATAATGAAACAAACTCATTGGCTAGATAGTCCTTTTCTAAAGAATATCTATAAGGCATCAAGCATTCACAGTAGTTTTAAATACTATATTGACTTTTGGTTAATTGGTAAAGGGGAAGGGTATGTTGATGCTAAACGCATTGGTCCGATAATGTTCGTAGCTTTATTTATGGTAGTAGCATGGTTTTTCTTATTAATAGCGAGTGAGATGGAAGGGTTTAGCCATTTACTAGTGTCGAACACTGGCTCTCAATCTAGAACCGATTTTATCTTGTGGCGTTTATCTTCATATATAAACCATGGTTGGTACGGTGAATTTATTTTTGGCATGTTCCTATCAGTCGTTTTCTTTTTTCTAGGCCTATACTTCCTTTTTTCCCCCTACCCAAGGCCAGTACGCTTTAGCCAGAAAAACGGCATCGTCTACACTAAATTCTTAGGTAAGATTTGGGTGACAGATTGGGATATCGCGGCCATCAAAATGTGGCGAGGCACTAACTATGTATTCCTGATACCTATGACTCACCGTGGCATAGCGCTGCGTATGCACTCACTGGATAAAAACGGCCATATTTTAGAGCGCTGGGTGTTATTGTCAGGCGTTAATAATAATAGAATAAATGATTTAGAGATTGGTGGAGACCCCTGCTTGCTTTACTGGCACTGGTTAAATGATTATATGCAAGGTGCTAGCTTTGAAGGCGACCCCACAACGGCAAATAAAAAAATCATACCTAACCCAAAAATAGGGCGCTTGTGGTTACTGGAAAAATTAATGCGTTTTCGCGATTATAAATTTTCCAAATCAATCGACGAACAAGCGATCGCTTTAGACGCCAAACTCAAAGCAGAACAGTTATATCCGCATGTCGAAGGTGATGTACTCCCGAATAACCCATTCTTCACTTGGCAGTATCACTACCCCGATCGGATTATGCCCAATGCAAAAGGCGAGATAATACAGCCGGTAAAAATAATTACAGATCCGACAGAGAGGAAAGCGCTAGCACTGGAGGAAAAATTAGTTGAACAAGGCTTTAATAATCATTACAAACACTATCATTTATCTGAGTTAGAAAAAGTGTTGGTTTCAGGCAAGCTCCTATCGGATGATGAAACTCGGTTAATAAAGCTCTACATTGAAATGGGCGGATATCGATATGGGGAAGATTAAATTAGTCGCGAGTCTAACATGCAGGTACTGACATTATCCACTCTCAATCTGGCCCCGTAAGATACGCCCTAGGCCAATTTGATCTAGCGCCTCTTAATTTAAGTTACCCCAGCGTTGATGAATTAATAAGCAGCAACTTCGAGCCGGTTAACGGCATGGTCGCTAGGCTGTTACGCAGTGGTTATGTCTATATCTATATAGAAAATGGAGCAAAGAAACAGGCGGATGAAGGTGGCGATGATCTACCGAGCTATCAAGATAAGTGGCACATCTTTTATTACCACAGTCCCAACCCTGATGCAGAGGGTAATATCAGCGAACTTGGCGGTTTATTCGTTAAGCAAAAAATCGAAGAAAATGATGACCATCACCTAGTTTATCAACGTTTTAAAAACAGCAATAATAGCTTGATAAAACGTACATACGCATTTATCCCACCGACTTGCAGCACTATTTATATCGCCTTTAGCGCTTATGAATGGTCAATCCATATGCTTGATACAGTGATGAGCGATCCGAAAAAACGTGCCAAACACATGCAGAAATCCGGCACCACGCTAGCTATTAACGAATCTTGTGCATGGCCGCTACAGCAGTTTGCAGGGGCAAAACCGACCGATGATAATCTAAAAAATGGCAGCTCAGAGCAATTTAACACCACCCTTGCCAGTTTCGTACAAGAACTTAATCCCGCCAATAAAGTGGCCAAAAAATCAGCGGCTGAAGATGACTCATTTTTAGATAAACTACTGCTCAGCGTCACACCGAGCATCCCTTATTCTGCAGCCAAAATAGCGCAAGTGCATAACACAACCAAAAATAAAATCGAAGTGGGCAAGGTCATCGCATTGCACGACCCTATCGGCATCAGCCAAGATTTGGCGGCATTTCATGGAGCGGTATCGATCAGCCATGCCCATGAAATCATGGAGAACCAATACGCTTATTTGACCTACCAAGCGATTGAAACACAGCTGAAGTCGGCACTGCCTCATGTCGATAGCTTATTTAGCAATCAATTACACAGCGCACGTCAAACCCTCATCGATTTTGAAGAGAAAGTAAGTCGCGAGCAGATGGAGTTACAGTCAACGCCAATCCATCAACGTGACTTTTCCATGGCAGATGCAAGCAGGCTTAGCACTGTCAAATCGCGAATGAGTGAAGATGAGCTAAGGCAGCTATCGAAAGCTTATGAATTTACCCAAAAGCATAAAACAAGTGACGATCAAAAAGCCGCTGTAAAAGCCCTCAATCCAAAATTTTCCGATCTGCGCAATGAGATTAGTATAAACGGCAAGCTAATAGAGCAATCGATTAATAGTGCAGCACAGCGGGTTGGCCTGTGGAACGATCAAACCGGCAGTGGCAGCGTGGCTAATTACTTTGATCTTTTAACAGAGGAGGTAGCGACCTCGGAAATCTTCGACAAAGTCCGGGCAATCATCCATATATTAGGCTGTTTACAGTCAATGGCAGCGGGCTTAGAAGCGTCAAAATCGGGCAAGGTGCAAATCGATAAAATCCTCTACCCCAGTATGAAAAAAGGTGCTGATCTGCGTTACCCCATCTCAGTAATGACCAAAGCTGTAGCAAGTTTCATCGTTGACATGAATACAGTACTAGGGGGGATGCTGGCGAGTAGCTTTAGTGAAATAATGCCCGCTCGAGCACATGTTTTAGAGGTCTCTAATAAGTTTTTAAAAACGTTAGCCAGTTCTCCAAAAACCTCCCAAGCCTTTGCCGACGACATCAAGAGATTGGCGTTAACCAGTTCAGGCGGGTCTCGCGGTGCTATTAAATCGGTGGTTAATGACATCGCAAAATTACACAATCAACAGATACAAATAAAGCGCAAAACGCTGCATGCATTTGTCAAAGATCTCAATCGAAAAGATGCTGCTATCAGCGCATGGACAGATAGTCTACTGGTTAAATTTTACGGCAGTGTTTTGAACCGAAAAATCGATGTGTTGACCTTTGACACAGCGGATATTAGCTTGCCCAAAGTGACACTGCAGGGCGTCAGTTGGGTCGCGTTTACCAGTGTTTTGTATGGGATGTTCGTAACCGCTCCCGAGTTAAAAAGACTACAATCGGAAAACACCGCCAGTGCCGCCAATATCATGGGATTATCAGAAATATACTACACCGTGGTAATGGCTGAAGTCGGTGCTTTTGCTCTCAATAAAAACGTGGATGTCGCCGCCGCCAAATTAACAGTGGCCCTATTATCCAAGGCAAAAATTCCGATCAACTTAGGACTTAATGTCACATCAGGTACCGCCGGCGTTGCGGGTAAAGCACTAGGCGCATTAAAGGGCGTGTTAAAAACCACCCCTATTATCGGCGCTTTTGATGCAGTGACCAATTACTACCAGCTGTTGTCTTACAGCGAGCGCAATGATACCAATGCAGCGTTTTTTGCAGGGGTGAGTATCGCAGGGGGATCATTACTGATGTTATCGGGGATTCTGTCAGGCTTAGCGACGGTAGGTGTAGTTATTGCAGGTGCGCCCGTTTTAGCGGCGGTCGGCATTGTATTGGCGACAATCGGGGTGATAGGTAAAGTATTTGCAGAGGATGGCCAACTGGAGACGTGGGTAACGAACGGTTTTTGGGGCTGGAATGAAAACTGGGGAGGGGTTCCTGCGAATTATTTGTATTGGGGGAATATAGAAAGATTACTTATAATTTATGAAGACAACTCAGGGTCTGAGTTTGTGAAGTTTCCAGCTCAATTAAAAATTGCAAAACTTGCATCAGTAGATGAGAAATCAAATATATCACGTGTTAGTAATATGATTCCCAAAGTACAACCGTCTGTTATTAAACAGTATATGCATCAAGAAATGATGGATTATTATTATCAAATATATACACCTAAATTTAAGAAAACAGAGCATTCCTTAAATATAGTATTACCTAGCTTCACCGTGGGAAAATCAGAAATCGAACTTAAACTTTTGGCTAAAGAGCTAAGAGATTTTCGCGGGGCTATGGGCGCTATGAACAATCATCGTATGAACATAATTACTTATCAGTATGCTCTGCTGAGCGATGATTCTGAATTATGGAGTGCTTCTAATCGCCCTGAAGTACTACTATTAAAGCCTGGAACTCGGATATTAGCCGACTCTTATAAAGTGCAGTACCGCTACTATCCTCTAGGAAAAGAGGGAGGTATCGAAATTGTTGGCGAGGTAGGATTTGGGTTTTTTGATTGAATTACTACTGAGTAACTCAGCTAATATAACAAGAAGAGGTAAGGGATGAGTGAGAATATACACGTAGATACAAGGTTAGCTGAGAAAATTTATCGGGCGAAATTCGTACCAAAACATTATAAATATAATATTGATTATTGGCTGATAGGTAAGGGTGATGATCACGTAGATGCTAAGCGTATTGGTCCGATTATGTTTTTATTGTTATTCATAGTGCTAGCTTGGTTTTGCTTTGATTTCGCTAAACATCTGGAGTTCTACAGTCATTTATTGACATCAGCTACATTCTCAAGTCAAACAAGAGTTGAGTTCATTATTTGGAGAATGGAATCTTTATTAGGAGATGGTTATTATTCCTATCTTATAAATGGCATACTCCTAGCAACAATATTTTTCTTCCTAGGCCTACATTTCCTGTTCTCACCCTACCCCCGACCAGTACGCTTTAATCAAAAAAATGGCTTAGTCTATACCAAGTTTATGGGTAAGATTTGGGTAACCGACTGGAACAGAGCAGCAATAAAAATCTGGCGCGGTAAAAATGTTTTCGTCCCTTGGTCTCGTTGCTTTCGCGGCATTCAAATTCGCATGCATACGCTGGATAAAAAAGGCTTCCTTAGAGAGCGTTGGGTGATGCTCTCTGCAGTTAACAGTAATAAAATTAACGACCTGAAAATAGGTGGTGATCCCTCGTTGCTCTATTGGCACTGGCTCGATGAATATATGCGCGGTGCTAGTTTTGAGGGTGAAGCCCCAAGCGGCTCTCGCAATAAATGTATCCCCAAGCCAAAAATAGGCCGCCTACCAGTACTTGAAGCAATGATGCGTTTTCGCGCCTACAAGTTCTCACCGAAAATAGATAAGCAGGCATTTGCATTAGATAGAAAACTCAAGAGCCTAGACGCATACCCTAAGTTTAAAGAAGATAAATTACCTAAGAATCCCTACTTCACTTGGGAAATAGATTTTCCCGGCAGAGAAATACCCGATGCACAGGGAAAGTTTGTAGAAGAGAATGAAAGAAAGGAAAACTAATGTGAGACTCTTTGTATCGTGTTTAGAATAAGCGGGTGGGAATTTATCAAAATGATATATGTGGCCGTATTCAGGCTGAACTTATCCACTCTCAATCTGGCCCCGTAAGATCTGTTCTAGGAAAATCAGCAGTGGGTTCTTTTTAAATACCGTAAAATCAATAATTTGCGTTGTGCAGTGAAAGCACTGATTCAGGTACAGGTCAATTTAACCGTACTCACGTCTCATTCAAAGATCTTTACGCCGAATATTACCACTAGATTGCAAGCTTTTAGTCACTGCTGGCATCTCGATCTGTGCTTAAAGGTGGATATGGAGTCTAGGGTGAATATATGAGGCCTCTGCATAACTGCGCTCGGTGAAACGGCGTTAAAAACCGGCTCAATATGCTCATTTACACCAGTAATACCCATAAAAGTGGGGCACAGTGTACCCAAAGTGAGGGGCATACTAACTCCGCTATTTCGCCGGTTTTTGTCTTGTATTACCTTCGATCGCAATGAGATGCAGATGTCTCTATATAAAACTTTGTTTCCCTCATTGCCGAGTAATTACTGGTTATACACTTAATTCTAAGCATTGCTTTGAAAATGTCTATTACTATTTTTAGTGGAAGATAGGGACTGTTAGAGTGTTTTAACACCTACTAATAGGGATTTTACTCAGTGGGAATTTGTATTCTAATAATAGTCGCTCAGTAATGTTTTTTAGAGAACAGCAGCTCTTAAAGTGCGTAAATAAATAGTCTCTGTTACAACAGTGATTTCATAATTTAAGGAAGAAATGATGAAAAAATTATTAATTTTGGTCAGTACCCTGATAATAGCATCCCATGCTGTGGTGGCTTTTTCTCAAGGGGAAGCAGCAGGTGGGAAAGTGATTATAAAAAAAGACCTTATCCTGCATAATAGAGCGAACTCAGATGCGGAGATCAGAGATAAACAACCGATCAGAAAGCATGACTGGAGTACTTCTCTTAGACGAGGAAAATACAATAGAAACGGAATTAAAACACTCCATTCTGGGACTGATGGTACGGGATTAGACAAAAGTGGTAAGGTATACAAGCACAAAATGACAGCCAGTAAGGCTAAGCGCACTGAGTATCTTAAAGGGTCGAGTGCCAATGGCAATGACTTAAACCCCAGCTCATCGACTTGCCAGCAAACAGTAGGCAATGCTGAACAGCGATTAAATGTGCATGTCACCAGAACTAGTGGTTGTATATTAAGAGGTAAGACAAAGTAAAAGTTAATTGGGCAGAAGCTCTTTTAACATCAGCATGACTATTTGAAGGCGATAGCTGCCATTGAAATAGTCATGCATTTGATCAATAAGCTCCAAGAACTGCTGATTTCAGCATTGGATCGGGAGCCTAGAGGATCAATTACTTCCTCCAAGTTGCCACTTATTAGATTTCTAAGCTCAGCCATCTAGTAAAAATACCCTTGGATAGACTCTTGGTTATCCGCAGGGGGAGAGGTGGTACTTGTTCAGAGGTTTCTAAATAGGCCTCGGGCAAGACAGGGCCATTGATTACTCCATTGCTCCGTAGGCTTGTATTTGAATTCACTGCGTACAAACTGTCTAATTCGTCCTTCAATCACCGCAATCATTAAATTAGCAGTCGCTGTGGTCGTCGTTTCAGTACGTAGCCCTTCTTTGAGTTCTGCCTCGCGAAGTACTTGCTTGATCTGAGTTTCTAAGCGCTGGAAAAACTGATGAATACTGTTGCGCAAGCGGTCGTGTTCACCGGCAAGCGCATCACCGGTTAGAATACGGGCCATGCCGGGGTTTCTCTCTACGAAGGTAAGTACTAAGGTCAGTATTTGTTCACACTGACGAATAGAGGGGGCATCTGAGTGGGTGATAAGGTTAGTACGTGAAAAGATGGTCTCTTCAATAAAGTCGATTAAGCCTTCAAACATTTTCGCCTTACTTGGAAAGTGGCGATATAGAGCTGCTTCAGAGACGCCGACGTTTTTAGCCAGTGCCGCAGTGGTGATTCGAGAGCCCGGCTGGTTCTCTAGCATCGCTACTAAACACTGTAGTATTTGTTCGCGTCGAGAGGTTTTAACAGTTTCGGTCATGGTTATTTATATCCTTTAAGGCTCCCTCAATTAAGAGGGATCCTGTTAAGTGTTGTCACTGATTAAGCGGGGGAAACGACGTTCGTCTCGTTGGTGATCAGTGTGCCCACTCCTTCATCGGTGAAAATTTCCAGCAGACAAGAGTGCTCAACGCGCCCGTCAATAATATGTGCAGTATTGACCCCCGCTTTGACTGCGTTAAGAGCACAGCCAATTTTAGGCAGCATACCGCCGTGAATGGTACCGTCTTCGATTAAACTATCGACTTCTAAGGTAGTTAGGCCCGATAGTACTTGACCATTTTTGTCCATCAATCCGGCAATGTTAGTGAGCAGGATTAGCTTTTCTGCCTGCAGTACTTCCGCGACTTTACCGGCCACTAGATCAGCATTAATGTTGTATGAAGTGCCATTGTCATCGACGCCAATTGGCGCAATCACCGGGATATAGTCTGAATTAGTCAGCATGTTGAGCAATTCGGTATTGACACTTTTTACTTCACCGACATGGCCTATATCTAGCAGTTCGGCGGTGGCCATAGCGGGTGTTTTGTGCCTTACTTTTAGTTTAACCGCCTTTAATAAATTGCCATCTTTACCGGTTAAGCCAATGGCTTTACCGCCATTTTGATTAATAAGGCCAACAATTTCTTTATTGACCCTGCCCCCTAGTACCATTTCCACTACATCCATGGTTTTGGCATCTGTGACGCGCATGCCATTGATGAAGTGCGACTCAATATTGAGCTGCTCTAATAAGCTGCCGATTTGCGGTCCACCACCATGTACCACTATAGGGTTTAGGCCGATGAGTTTCATCATCACAATATCGCGGGCGAAGCTCTGTTTGAGCTTGTCGTCAGTCATGGCGTTTCCGCCATATTTAATGACGATGGTTTTGCCGGCGAATTGTTGGATATAAGGTACAGCAGTACTTAGCACTTCAGCAGTGTTCATCGCTTGCTGGCGAGTTAATGGCATAGCAATCATTTTCCTTGGTCTCAAACTATAACTATAATCAGTGATTTTATTGCGCTTTATTGTATTGCATAGCGCAAGCTATTGATTTTGCAGCGGTTAGAGAAAAGTCTGCTGAACCTATGGCTGCAGCTAATATTTTTCAATTCCACTGTAGAACCAATATCTTGCACTCTGTCTTCGCTTTGACGTCACGGATTCAGGTATAAAGGGTGTTCTAGCGGTTAATTTTTTAGTGGCAAGCATCCGCAGAATGTATGCTTAAACTGGGATCTATACTTTGTAGCTGTTGTTGGAATTGCTGTTGGATGCGCTTGATTGCTTGATCGCTACTCGCTTCAAACCTCAGTACTAATACCGGTGTGGTATTGGAAGCGCGAATCAATCCCCAACCATCGGGATAGTCAACTCTTACGCCGTCAATGGTATTCTTTTCTCCACCTTGGTAAGTACCGGCCTGCATCTTTTCGATAATTTGGAATTTATTATCATCAGTGACCTGAATGTTGATCTCAGGGGTGCTGATTTCCTCTGGAAACTGCTCGAAAATTTGATCTAGATCTAAGTCACTTGCGGCCAGTATTTCCAACAATCTGGCGGCGGCATATAAACCGTCGTCAAAGCCATACCAGCGCTCTTTAAAGAAAACGTGACCGCTCATTTCACCGGCGAGCAGTGCACCAGACTGACGCATTTTACGCTTGATTAATGAGTGTCCAGTTTTCCACATAGTGCCTGTGCCACCCGCTTCGGTGATGACCTTATTTAATAGCCGTGAGCACTTTACGTCATATATTATTTCAGCACCGGGATTGCGAGATAGTACATCTTGAGCAAACAACATCATCAGGCGATCGGCATAGACCATGTTGCCTTTAGGGGTCACTATACCGACTCTGTCGCCATCGCCATCAAAAGCTAAACCGACATCGGCCTTGAGCCGCTTTACTTCACTAATGCACTCTAGTAAGTTTTCTAGTTTGCCAGGATCCGGGTGATGATTTGGGAAGTTTCCATCAACGTCACAATACAGAGGAGTCACTTCGCAACCCAGTGCTTCAATCAGTCCAGGGTTCATCTCACCGGGAATACCATTGCCACAGTCGACTACGGTTTTAAGAGGGCGGGCGAGTTTGATGTCTTGCAAAATACTCTGCATATAGTCGCCTCGAACATCTTTAGGCTCGACGCTTCCCTCGCCCTCTGAGTAATCTTGGCTAAGCATGATAGTCTTCAGCTGTTGAATTTCTTCAAGCGCTAGCGTGTTACCGGCAAGTACCATTTTAAAACCGTTATAATCTTTGGGATTGTGACTACCAGTAATCATAATACCGGTTAAACTAGCGCTGTGATGAGCGGCAAAATAGAGCACTGGCGTGGCTACAAAACCAATGTCACTGACATCGGCTCCGCCGTCTAGCAATCCTTCGATCAATAAATTTTTCAAATGTGGACTTGATATTCTGCCATCTGCCGCCACGCAGACTTGCGTAACACCTTCTGACTTCGCCTGTGTAGCGAAAGCGCGACCTAGATGATAGACAGTAGCATCGGTTAGTGCACTGCCGACTACTCCGCGAATATCGTAGGCACGAAAAATATTATGGTCCAAATTCTCTAGCGGGTATGACATCGTTGTATCCTTACGTAAAATTAATCATCAGTGTAATGCTATTACATGCATGTGGTATTAGGCGCGACCGGTTGAGCCAAAGCCATCTGCGCCGCGATCGGAAGTACCGAACTCAGTCACGACTTCAAACTCTGCTTGCACAACGGGTACTAATACTAGTTGAGCGATACGCTCACCGGGCTCCATAGTGAACGTTGTGTCGCCACGGTTCCATACTGAAACAAATAACTGTCCTTGATAGTCGGAATCAATTAATCCGACTAAGTTGCCCAACACGATTCCGTGTTTGTGGCCTAGGCCGGAACGCGGCAAAATCATCGCGCACAGTGCAGGATCGGCGATGTGGATAGCCATCCCGGTCGGTACTAAATGGGTTTTACCTGGCTCGACAATCAGTGCTTTATCTAAACATGCTCGTAAATCGAGTCCTGCCGACCCGGGTGTAGCGTATTCGGGTAATGGGAATTCGGTGCCGATGCGCGGGTCAAGGATCTTAACTTGTAATTTATTCATAGCAATTCTTCTTCAAGTAAAAGTGTGGGTAAGCCATTCACGGCATTAAATGTGCAATATGTTCGATTAACTGTTGGGCCAGCCTAGTTTTGCTGGCTTGTGCTAAATCGAGTTGCTGGTGGGCGCTAATCAAGGTCAGTGCATTGGTATCCGAATTAAAACCTATCTCGGAGTTGCCGACATCATTTGCGGCAATTAGATCCAATTTTTTCTGGCTTAACTTAGCACGCGCGTGCTCTAGCAGGTTTTGGGTCTCAGCGGCAAAGCCAACAGTGAAAGGTTTATTCGGCTGCTGCGCTACTCTGGCGATAATGTCAGGGTTTTTAACTAACCGCAAAGACATAATATCGTCAGCGCCTTTTTTGATTTTATTGGTCGCGATTGAGCTCGGCTTGAAATCCGCAACGGCTGCACAGCCGATAAAAATATCGCACTGATCTAGCCCAGATAATACCGCCTCAAGCATTTGATCAGCGCTTTCAACCATCACTCTGCTTACTTTATCAGGGCAGGGCAAGTTAACCGGTCCACTAATTAGTTTAACGCTAGCACCCGCTTCCTGTGCAGCGATAGCAATCGCGTAACCCATTTTTCCGGAACTGTGGTTTGAAATATAACGCACTGGGTCCAGTGCTTCTCTAGTGGGACCGGCGGTGATATGTACGGTTTTACCGCAAAGTAATTTTTTGCTAAAAGTGTTGGCAGTTAAGCTGGCAATAGCCTGCGCTTCCATCATTCGCCCAGGACCTATGTCACCACAAGCTTGTTGACCTGCGTCGGGGCCCCAAAAAGTAGTTTTTGGTATCTGTTGTGTCAGTTGAGCAACATTATGCTGGGTTTGCGGGGCGCGCCACATGGCTTGATTCATAGCAGGTGCAACATAAATAGGTGCATTGGTCGCTAGACAGAGCGTAGTGAGTAGGTCATTGGCCATGCCGCTGTGCAGTCGTGCAATAAAATCAGCGGTGGCGGGCGCTACTACTAATATATCAGCCCACCTGGCAAGTTCAATGTGACCCATGCCAGCCTCTGCTTCAGGATCAAGTAGTGAGCTATGTACCATATTTCCAGAGAGTGCTTGCAAGGTTAAAGGGGTAATAAATTCCATTGCCGCCGCCGTCATTACCACCCGAACATCAGCACCGGCCTTTTTATAAAGACGCACTAATTCAGCGCTTTTATAGGCAGCTATACCCCCGGTAATTCCTAAAATAATACGTTTGTTGGTAAGTCGTTGCATACCCAAAAGACCTTATAGTACGAAGCATGTGATTATCAGGCGCTAAGATAGCACTATGGATAAGTTTTTCGTAGAGCAAGTGATAAATTATTCCTGATAAAAGCAAAATTAATAGCAAATCAGGAGAGATTGGCTGCTCTGAAAATGGTTGCGTTACCGTTATAAGGAAGTTGTAAACAAATGACAATCGTCTTTGGTGCATAAAATTAGCGGCTATTTAAGTGGTAAGAAAAATACGATTAAAGGGTTAGAAATCAGCGTGACCAGAAAAGCTAAGATTGGGAATAAATCGGTTAAATAGCGTGGCTTACCGGGGAGGATAAGTGTGCTGAGTCGTTTTTTAACCCGCTATGACCTAACAATTAAGTAGTTAAACTGAAGTGTCAGGGTTTATAATTACCGGTAGGAGCAATATTTTAAGGAGGAAATATGTCCATCACAGATTGGCCTAAGCAAGAGCGCCCCAGAGAAAAATTGCTATCTAAGGGGGCGCAAGCCCTATCGGATGCAGAGCTACTGGCTATATTCTTGCGGACCGGTGTCAAAGGTCTGAGTGCCGTTGATTTGGCAAGGCAATTGTTGAGCAGTTTTGGCGGGTTGCGGCAGCTATTTGAAGCGGACCAGGAGGCCTTTTGTAAAGGTCGAGGTTTAGGTGAAGCCAAATTTGCCCAGTTGCAAGCGGTGCTGGAGATGAACCGGCGCTATTTGGGGCATATGCTAGCGCAGGGGAGTGTCATGGATAACCCCGAAACTGTACAGCAATACTTAATTGCCCAATTACGGCATCAAAGCAGAGAAGTGTTCGCCTGTTTGTTTCTCGACAATAAACATGCGGTACTAGGTTTTGAAATATTGTTTCGCGGCAGTATTAACTCAGCTGCCGTGCACCCTAGGGAAGTACTGAAAAAAGCGTTGGCGTACAACGCGGCTGCGGTGATATTTTCTCACAATCATCCATCAGGTATAGCGGAGCCCTCAATGGCAGATCAGCAAATTACTGAGCAGCTCAGTAAAGCGCTAGCCTTAATCGAAGTAAAAGTACTAGATCATATAATTATCGGTGCGGGAACTCCGGTTTCTTTTGCCAGCAGAGGGCTACTTTAGAAAAATCTAACATTAGTTTCACTGTAGGCGATAGAAAATCACCTACAGCTGCGAGCTATTATCGATCAATAACTACGTCTAGGAGCCTGCTGGACTTAACGCTAATCTACTGCGAAAAAACAGAATTTGCCCACATTTTCTGATTTTTCTCGCTACGATCGGTCAAGCCCGACAGGCTCCTAGCTGAATAGCTAGTTTATTGACCATACCAAGCTATTTTCGTGTTTATCGGCAATTGATAATTACTGCTAGCTAAACGGTTACTAAATCTGTAGTATACGCGGCTTCTATTCGAGCTGGTTTGGGATTTCTGTCTATTGGTTACGGACGCTCCACCTGAGGCAAATTTATTAGTTGCCGATAAGTATCAGAATAGATGTAACTTGTTCCTAATTGGAGTTTTAAAAATGGCTAAAGTTTGTGTTGTTACGGGCAAGCGCCCTGTAACAGGAAACAATGTTTCCCACTCTCAACGTAAAACGCGTCGTCGTTTTCTACCGAACCTGCATTGGCATCGTTTTTGGGTAGAAACTGAGAACCGTTTTGTACGTCTACGTGTTTCTTCTAAAGGCATGCGTATCATCGACAAGAAAGGTATTGATATCATTCTTAAAGAAATTCGCGCTCGCGGCGAAAAAGTATAAAAGGGGATAGAAAATGGCTTCTAAAGGTAATCGTGAAAAGATTCGTCTAGTATCATCAGCTGGTACCGGACATTTCTACACTACAGACAAGAACAAACGTACTATGCCTGAAAAGATGGCGATCAAGAAATTTGATCCTGTTGTACGTCAGCATGTTATGTACAAGGAAGCTAAAATCAAGTAATTGATTGCAGCTTAAAAAAACCTCAGTTTATACTGGGGTTTTTTTATGTCTGGCGTTTGTGATTTTTCAACAGCGAGTGATTGTTCAGCTTGTCGCTTTCCATAAGGAGTCGCTGGACAAGTCCTAGATCTGGGGTACAGGAGCTTGTGCTCTGTGTTAACAGTCATTCTGCAGCTCTTGATAACAAGCTGCTCTGCGCGAAAACTGGTGAAAATTAGCCTGATTAGCCTCGTGTCTCCGCCACACTAGCCAAAAACAAAATATTCTTTTAATCTATTCTCTGTGCCCTCTGTGGTAAAACCAATCCTTTAAAGATTTTTTCACCACAGAGGACACAGAGGCGCTGCGCTGCACAGAGGAAAAAAACACTACCTGATTAGCGCAGTGTCTTCACCGACTGGTCTAAAGTAAAAAAATATTACAAATAAATGACTTGGTTATAATCTACGCCATTATTAAATGCTAAAAATACATTATGACTTTACTTAACTTATTGGAATCAATCACTTTGTTAGATGCCAGCCTAGTTAAGCGGAGTATGATTGTCAATCAGGAAAATTATTCCTAAACTATTACTTTAATTTGTATTGGAAAGCTCAGAAGAGTGGCTAGTTAATTGTATTTGTCTGGTAAGCAATGCCTGCCAAGTGTTTTGTAAGTCTGATAAAGTCAGCTTTTTAACCGCGCTGACTAATTGCTCGCGATGATTAAAGTTCTCAATATCTAGATTGAGCTCCTTCCAGAAGCGATTACTGCGTTGGTAGATGGTGCGTTCTTGCTTTTGGTATCGAGTGATTAAGCTCTGCTTGAATTTATCCAAATCTAGCTCGGTGTTGCTGAGATGATCTGTCACCCAGTTTAGAAAATCTTGATTACTTTGGATGATTTTTTCAGGTGAGGCATTAGGTGACTGCACCACAAAAATTAATCCTGGCAGCTGCTGCATACTCATATTTGAGGAGAAAACTAGGTAGCCAAGTTGTTGTTCTGTGCGCAGTTGATTGGCGTATTCGGAGGAAATTATTTCAGTGAGTAAATTGCTCGCCGCTGTCTGCTGGTAGCTTTTCTCTTTTCCCTGCAGGTACAAGACCACGGCTGAGTCTGGATGATCTATATCTTTAATCAACTGTAAATCGGTATTTTCGGCAAGGATAAGTACTTGGTTTTGTGGACTGACGGCGATCGTAGTATTCAAATTTAGCTGTTTTACCAATAATGTTGCCAGCTGTTTAGCTTGCTCTATTTGGATATTCCCGTGGGATAGAATTCTTATTTCAGCTCGATTGAATAAGCTGTTTGCAAACTGGTAGACTTCTTCTAAAGTCAGCTTGTCGAGGGCCTTTATTTTTTCTTGGCTATCGCTGGAACTGGTTAATACCTCATTTAATTTGTTGAGCAGTTGCTGAGAGGGTTTGTTTTTGTCGCTGTTATGTAATGCTCGTGAATAATTCTCTTTGATTATGTTAAACCTGTCGATAGAGAATTTACTGCGGGTTAATTGTGCTAGCTGCTCAATGATTAAAGGTTGTCGCTGGTTGTAGCCGGATATCTTTAGGCTGAGTCCTCGGTAATGAGGATACAAATTAAGGTAGATTCCCGCCTCGGCAGCATCATAAAAAAGTTTGTTAAATTTGTCATTGAGCAGTTGGCTATACATATTTAAGGCCAGTTTCTGGGGGAGTGAAAATCGACCTTCAGGTGCTTTAATAGTGATAAACAAATTGGCTTTAGGGGTTAAAAATTCAGAGTCTTGTAAATGCCAAAGCGATACGCCTGTAGCCAGTTGATATTTTTTCGGTTGACTCTGCTGCGCTAGATTATTGCCCGTTGTAGGCAATGGCTCTACTAAACTTAGGTCATCGGCAATATAAGGATTGGGGTGGCGAATAAATAGCTCGGGGATGGGGGTGGGATCGCTCCATAGTCGCAGTTGTTGGTCTGTGATAGAGACTACCTGGTATTGCGCACCAAAATATGGCTCGTGTAGATCCCCGGTAATAGAGGGTGATTGCAAGTTGATGAACATATTGCCAGGGGTTATATAGGCTAGATACTCGCGCAGTACCGTTGAGTTATACTGTGCAAAAATATAGTTGGCGTTTAGCCAGTGCTGCTGTGGAATATCGCGCATATTTTGCGCTAACCAAACCACGTATCTGGCCGGATCTTGCCGTGCTAAAAAGTCAAAATCTTGTTCAGCTAAGCGCTGCTCCTCTACATACAAGTTTTCTTGTATGCCATTTTTTTGCAGTTTCTTGATGAATTCAAAGAAAATAGCGATCACCAAATCTTTATTTTGATAGCCCTTCTCGGTCAAATTAATACTGGTTCTAAAAGAAGATTCAACCGCTGATTCATGACTCGGCATAGTGCTGAGACCGTTGGCGTAGCCCTGATCTTTTAAATAGGCAATTAAACTACCATCGCCCTCATAGCCAATCAGCGCGCCAAGGTAGGACAGTGGCTTGATTTTAAACAATGCTTTGGTCGAGGGAGTGGGGAAGGTTAAGCTCAGTAGTCTAAAGTCTTTGATCGTTTTAACTTGTAGCTCGAGAGGTAATTGCTGCGGGAGGAATCTGTTGACTGTTATTTCAGGTTTGGCAACATTGCGGTTTTGGATTACTGAAAATTTACCGACTACCATGTCCTTCAAAGTAGCCAGAGAGGATTTTCCCAACACCACTAAGGTCATTCTATTGGCAGAGTAAAATCGCTGGTAGAAAGCGACTAAGTCATCGCGAACCTTGGCATCAGGATGGTCAGCTAAGGTAGTGCTAGAGCCGACAAAAAATGATTTTCCAGGATGAGCGGGATTGATTATTTGCTTTAATGCACTGTAGTTTCTCTGGCTGTCACTTTTTAGTCTCAGCTGGTACTCAGCATGCACCGCTTGACGTTCTCGATTAGTATATTTTTCAGAAAATAGAGGAGCGATAAAAAATTGCGAAAAGCGATCGAGCGCTTCGTCGAGGGAATCTTCTTTAATGTCAAAGAAATAATTGGTGTTTTCTTGGGCGGTAAAAGCGTTTTGTGAGCCACCGTGGGAGTCGATAAAATCTGAATATTCATTTGCCAGAGGATATTTTTCAGTCCCTAAGAACAGCATATGCTCTAAAAAGTGTGCGAGGCCGGGGCGGTTGTCAGGATTACTTGCGGAGCCAACATCGATGTCTAAAGATACCGCGGCCTTATCCGTTAATGGATCGGAGATCAGCAGTACTTGCAATTGGTTATCTAAGGTAAATGTTTGGTACAAGCGTGCATCATTGGCACTTTTAATAATATCGCTGGCGGTTAAATTATTGCTCGAAACTAACAAGCTGATTAATAGTACCAGAGTCGCTTTAAACTGCATGTAAATGCTTATTATATAAGCCCCAAGAGGCTGTTGTGAGAGTTGTAATTGATGCTCGCTGGTGGCTGCTCGTGCCCAATTAGCTATGAGAAAACTATTATAAGCTCATTATTGTGTGCCTTATCGGAGTTGTGAGTGATTTTAAAGTGATAGGTTCAACTATTGTTTACCGGCGTTTAAGTGTAATCACAGTGCAATTTTTCATTCAGCTCTGCATCAGTGTGAAAGCTTCAGATCAATTACTAGGAAAATGAACGCTACGGAGTGTTTTTGAGTTTTTCAGTGTGCTGATACAAGGTATTTAATAAAGTGCTGAATTGACTTTTTTCCGACTCGCTAAAGCAGTTGAGAATGTCTTTCTCGTATTGCACTGACAGTGGGACTATGTCGTTGTATACGTCTATACCGGTGCAGGTCAGAGATAGCATCGAGCGGCGCTTATCTTGCTGTGAAAAAACTCTCTGGATCAAATTTCGCTGTAACAGTTTGGAAATAGCCCTGCTTAAAATTGATTTCTCGATGTGGGTCTTAAGAGAGACTTCATCCGCACTGCTGTCCGGGAGCTCTCTTAATACAGCCATGATTCGCCACTGGGTGATAGACAGAGCAAATTTATCTTTGTAGGCATCGGAAAAAAAGCCGCTGAGGTTATTGGAAGTGACATATAGCTGGTAGGGAAGAAAATGCTCCAAGGAGATGATGGTATCGATATTTTTAGTCATGGAGTGCCGGCGCCTTAATTAAATATCACTTGACATTAGTTGCTATAGCAACATATATAGTTGTATAAATTACTCAATAAATACAATACAGAGGATAAGTATACCTCAGGAGAGAAAAATGGCAGATTTATTTGATAATCCGATGGGCTTAGCGGGCTTTGAATTCGTTGAATTTTCAGCCCCTGAGCCAGGGTTGCTAGAAGAGACGTTTATCAACATGGGTTTTACCCATGTTGCCAACCATCGTTCAAAAAAAGTGTCTTTGTATCGCCAAAACGATATTAATTTCATTATTAACTATGAAGCGAATAGCCATGCAGAATATTTTGCTAAAGAGCACGGTCCCTGTGCTTGCGGGATGGCTTTTCGGGTTAAAAATTCACAGCACGCTTATCAAACAGCGCTGGAACTAGGGGCGCAGCCAATTGAAATTCCAACGGGGCCTATGGAATTAAGGCTGCCAGCTATTAAAGGTATAGGAGGTGCGCCACTGTACTTGATCGACCGCTATGAAGAAGGTAAGTCCATTTATGACATTGATTTCGAATTTATTGAGGGAGTTGATCAACACCCACCAGGTTTTGGTTTTAAAGCAATAGATCACCTTACCCATAATGTCTACGGTGGTCGCATGGAGTATTGGGCTGAGTTCTATGAGCGGATCTTCAATTTTCGAGAAATTCGCTATTTTGATATAAAAGGTGAATACACCGGGCTTAAGTCAAAAGCGTTAACCGCGCCCGATGGTCTGATCCGGATTCCGTTAAATGAAGAATCGGGTGGAGGCAAAGGTCAAATTGATGAGTACTTGCGCGCTTATAATGGTGAAGGTATTCAGCACATAGCTTTTTCTTCAGATGATCTATTCGCCAGCTTAGACAAGCTCAAAGCGACAGGTATGGAGTTTATGAAAGCGCCACCTGATAGCTACTATGAAATGCTTGAAGAACGTCTGCCTGGGCATGGTGAGCCGGTCGAAGAATTGCAAAAACGCGGTGTGTTGTTAGATGGTTCTACCGAAAACAATGATCCGCGGCTGCTGCTGCAAATATTTGGCAATACGGTGATTGGTCCGGTTTTCTTTGAGTTTATTCAACGCAAGAAAGATGACGGTTTTGGCGAAGGTAACTTTAAAGCGCTGTTTGAATCAATTGAACGGGATCAAATTCAGCGCGGTGTTTTTGATAAAGAGTCTCTGAGCTAAAGGGCATCGAAATGCTAATCGGCGTCCTTGCTCAGAGATTAAAGAGTTATTTTTAAATGTTAGTTGCCGATACTTGCCAGTGAACAGGCATCAAGGGGTCAAAAACTTTGATGTCGCCCTGCGTCGTTGCAATATTGGCGGGTAGGGGTAGGGGCTGATCGCTACGGGTTAAAGTCATAGATTGGCTATTGACCGGCAAATTATAGAATTTAGGACCGTTCAAAGAAGTGAACTTTTCTAAGTTTTCTAAGTTTTGCTCCTGCTCAAATACTTGTGCCAGGATTGGCATGGTATTAGCGACATTGAAAATCCCCGCACAACCACATGCGGATTCTTTGAATTGCGCAAGGTGAGGGGCTGAATCTGTGCCTAAGAAAAAACGTTGATCACCGCTGGTGGCTGCTGCACGCAATGCCAGACGATGTAACTCTCTTTTGGCCACAGGTAAACAGTAGTAGTGAGGTTGAATGCCGCCTACTAACATCGCGTTGCGATTGATCACTAGATGATGAGTGGTAATGGTCGCCGCGGTGTTTTCAGTACAAGACTGCACATATTGCACGCCTTCTCGGGTGGTAATGTGCTCGAATACAATCTTAAGATTGGGAAATTTTGCTCGAATAGGAATCAACTTTTGATCGATAAATACCGCTTCGCGATCAAATATATCCACCTCTTTATCGACGACTTCACCGTGGACTAAAAACGGCATGCCTATTTCCTGCATGACTTCAAGCACCGGATATATTTTCTCTAGATCTTTAACCCCAGCATCTGAATTAGTGGTCGCGCCAGCGGGATACAATTTTAGCGCGGTAACATCACCCGCTAAAAAGCCTTGCTTAACGTCTGCAGGAGAAGTTTGTTCCGTTAAATAAAGTACCATTAATGGCTTAAAACTATGCTCGGCAGGGATCGCGGCACAAATCTCTTTTTTATAGTTAAGCGCATCTTGGTGAGTTATGACAGGCGGTTGCAAATTAGGCATGACAATGGCACGCTGAAAGTGTCGGCTAGTGTAAGGGAGTACTTTTTCAAGTACTTCACCGTTACGTAAATGTAGGTGCCAGTCATCAGGCATTGCAATTGTAAGTTGGTTAAGCATTGAGCAACCTTTAGATAAAATTGAGAGACCTCTGCATAACGTTGCGAGCGAAGGTAAGACAAGGAAAAAACCGGCGAGATAGCGGAATTTACTGGTGTAAATGAGCATGTTGAGCCGGTTTTTAACGCCGTATTACCGAGCGCAGTAATTATGCTGAGGTCTCATTGAGTAAAAATAGCGTTAAATCGGCCCATATAATAACATAAGATCTCAGCATAACGTCACGGGCAAAGGGAAGACAAGCCAAAAACCGACGAAATAGCGGAGCCAGTTTTCCTCTGTTTCAACGCTGTATTGTCGAGCGCAGTAGTTATGTAGAGGTCTCGATATAAATAAATTGAGGAGAGACTATGTCAAATCATCATAAGATAAATTATATAGAGATACCGGCGCGCGACCTTGCGACTACCAAAGACTTTTTTGCTGCGGTGTTTGATTGGCAGTTTATTGATTACGGCCCAGAGTATTGCAGTATTCAAAACGCGCATCTGGATGGCGGCTTTTATTTATCAGATAAGGTTGCTACGGTGGAAAATGGCAGTGTCTTAGTGGTGCTGTTCAGTGATGATTTAAAGCAGAGTATGCAGCAAGTTACTGAGCACGGCGGCGCTATTATTCGACCGATATTTGAGTTCCCCGGTGGCCAGCGCTTTCATTTTACAGATCCTAACGGCAATGAGTTTGCGGTGTGGAAAACAAGTTAACTAAAATCTGCGTGCAATCAAACTCAATAGTTTGATGCGTCTTAATTAGTCTCTACTCTACAGAGAACATGTCGTAGCTTAGGCTGGGCTTTCTTAGTGCTCTGCGTAATTTAACAGCCATTCTTTAAAGCGTATAACTTGCCGGTTATCCGCTTTGTCATCGGGCACCACTAAATAGTAGCAATCATCGGTTTCAATGGCGTCGCCCAGTTGCATTATAGAGCCTTGTGAGAGTTCTTTATCGATAAAATATTTTGGCAGCAAGGCAATCCCCAAATTGGCTTTCAGCGCATCGATAATCATGGAAAACTGATCAAAGCTTAAGTGGTTGTTGTGGCTGATATCTAGTTGATGTTGCTCAAACCATAATTTCCAACTTCCCAGCCTGCTGGTCAGCTGCAACAAATTGCAATTTTGCAGATCAGACAATTGTTTAATCGGCTGTTTTTTTAAATATTCGGCACTGGCCACCGGTATCATCTGCTCTTTACAAATTAAATAGCACTGCGCTTGTGGCCAGTTAGGCTTGCCAAAGTGAATCGCCAAGTCTGCTATCTTGCTATTGAAGTCAAAAGGTTTGGTCCTCGAGCTAAAACTGAGGGCAATATCTGGATTGCTCTCAATAAAAGTTTCCAGTTTGGGCATGATCCAACGACTGGTAAAGGTTGGCAGTGCGGCAATATTAAGGGAGGATTTGGCCCCTACCGACATTGCTCTGAGCATTGAATCTTCGGTAATACGGATTATTTTTTTAGCGTCGATTAAAAAACGATGGCCTGTATCAGTCAGCACCACCCGTTGTCGTACTCGCTTAAATAGGGGGACGCCTAATTGATTCTCCAGCTCCTTGATTTGCCGGCTAATGGCGCTCTGGGTGATATGTAATTCTAGGGCCGCTTGAGTAAAGCTGTTGTATTGTGCTGCACAGACAAAACTCTGTAGGTTATGGATGTTAGGAATATATTTTTTAAGTAAGTTCATGCGAATAATTCATTAACTCATGGTTTAATTTCAATATCTAAGTAGCTTACACTTAGATATTATTACCAAATCGCATTAAAGTAAAAAATAACTGATCGATACTACGCGTTTTTACTTATTTTATTATAATTTCAAGAATTGAGCACTTACCCCCATGAACCAAGCACTAAATGTCACTGATCAATTAGTTTTAGCGGATGATATTCGCTCTGAATTTTCCAGCGCAATGTCCGATATGTATCGAGACGAAGTACCAGCTTATGGCGCTTTATTAGATTTAGTGACAGAGCATAATCAGCAGTATTTAAACAGCCACCCTGAGCTAGTTGAACGTTTACAGCAAGTGGAAAATATAGCAACCTTGTCTGATCAACGCCACGGAGCCATTCGTTTAGGGAAAGCTAGTGAACTGACGATGATGCGCCGTATCTTTTCGATTATGGGAATGTTTCCGGTTGGTTATTATGATTTGAGTGTGGCTAATGTGCCGGTACATGCGACTGCATTTCGCGCTATTAAGGCTGAGTCAATTCGCAATAATCCCTTTCGCATATTTACCTCTTTACTGCGTTTAGATCTAATTAAGAATGAACAGTTGCGCGAAAAGGCTAAACAAGTGCTTGATCAGCGGGATATTTTTGGTGATGAAGTACGCGAAATGGTCGCCACTGCCGAAAAAAATGGCGGTTTGACACGCCTTGAATCGCAGTTGTTTATCGAACAAATTGTTAAAGTTTTTCGCTGGCACAGTGAAGCTGCTATCGGTAGTGAGCTGTACACTGAGTTGTTACTTGAACATCCTTTAGTTGCAGATGTGGTTTCCTTTAAAGGCCCGCATATTAACCATTTGACACCAAGAACCTTAGATATTGATTGGGTGCAAGGGCAAATTCATACTACAGGGGCGCAGGCAAAAGCAGTCATAGAGGGGCCACCAAGACGTGAGTGCCCAATTTTATTACGCCAAACTGCTTTTTTAGCGATTCGTGAAGAAGTTAAATTTAACGATGCAGATAATAGCCACACAACTTTAACGCATGCTGCCAGATTTGGTGAAATAGAACAGCGCGGCTGTGCGCTGACTTCTAAAGGTCGGGCACTTTACGATGAGTTGTTGGGTAAAACACGCGCATTGACGCGACCATTAAATGACGGTTCAAACTTAGAGCAGTATATCGCTGAAATACAAACTGTATTCGCTGATTTCCCCGATAATTACCTGCAAATGCATGCCGAGAAACTGGCTTATTTCAAGTACACGGTTATCGATACCGCGAGTGCTAAAAATTCGCAAACTGCTGATAAAGTTGCGCAGCACATGGATATAGCACAATTGTTAACCGCTGGTATGGTGCGTATCGACCCTATTACTTACGAAGATTTCCTGCCAGTGAGTGCCGCAGGTATTTTCCAGTCTAATTTAGGAGAGCAAGGGGAGCAGGACTTCACTGACAATCCTAATCAAGAGCAATTTGAAATTGACTTAGGGACCTGTGTAGCGGATGAGTTTGCCTTGTACCAGCAAATGCAGACAGAGTCGATTGAGCAGTGTTTACAACAAATAAACGGATAGTTTATAAGCTATAAGCTATAAGCTATAAGATATAAGCTATAAGATATAAGCTATAAGATATAAGCTATAAGCTATAAGCTATAAGCTATAAGCTATAAGCTATAAGCTATAAGCTATAAGTTCTACAGAGCACAGAAAATCCTGTGCTCTGTATTCTCCATTTTCGGCAGATCATCCGCTGCCAATATATATGTCTTACCTGAATCCGTGACTTCAAAGTGAATGCAGAGTGTAAGATATTGGTTTTACAGAGGAATTGAAAAATCTTAGCTGCAAGCTCATATGCTCCTGCATTCGCTAAATAAATGCATCCATGCATAAAACCCGTAGGTTCAGCGGGTATTTTTCTAACCGCTGTAGAATCAAGAGCTTGCGCTATGTAGTGCAGTGAAGTCACTGATTCAGGTATTAATTAACAATCCGCTGTAGGTTAGGTGTGTGCCTGATTTATTCAGAAATTCCCTTGTGCCCAAGAACATCATATATCGACAAGCGAGCATGAGTTGTTATACTTTGCTTTTTAAATATATGGAAATTCTGATGCCCTTTTTACTTGATAGCACAGTCGCAAACCTTAAAAAAATTGCCCTAATTAGTACTAGCGTATTATTGATCACGAGTTGTATTAATCCGGTGAAGCAACAGCAACAGGAGCAGCAACAGCAGCTCGCTGGTGTATGGCGTATAACCAGTATTGATGGGGTGGTGATTAAGCAAGTGGGCCCGGCTAAAATGTTGTTCACCGCAGAGGGGAAAGTGACCGGCAATAATGGCTGTAATAAATTTATCGGTAGTTATCAGCCGGTAGGTGACCATTTAAACCTGTCGTCGCTAGGTACAACTCGAATGGCGTGCGGCGGAAATGCAGATAGCGTGGAGCGGGCATTTAATCAGGCGGTAGCTAAGGTTGAGCATTTTTTGGTAAAAGGCAACGAGTTATTCCTCACCAATGAGCAAGATATAGCAGTGATTAGTTTAATCGCTGAGTAAGAGCAGTGCAGAGGCCCTAAACCCTCTGCGTTATCTAACTCGGATATTGCAGCAAATTGCGTGCGCCTTAGCTTGCTTCTTATTTTCACTGGCTTTTTCTCTGGAAACCGGGCACAAAATTCGGCTATTAATCGAAAAAAGCCCGTACAAACATCTAGCTGAATGATCATCACACCATTGCACAAAATATCTGAGTAAGAGATTAAATTACTGATTTTAGCTATAAAGTAAGCTAAATTGAGTGTTATTGTTTTGTGACAGGGAAGTTTGTTGATGCGTTATTTTATTGCCTTGATAGCGGTGCTCGCTATTGCTGTGTTCGGCCTGCCATATCTTATTCAAGATCAAACCATCAGGTGGCTGAAAAGCCAAGGAGTGGTTGATCCTCGATTTGAAGATATTGAGTTTGAATGGTGGACAGGGGCGGTTATTCTCAAGGGCTTGTACGCGCAGGCTGAGCATAAACCGCTGTTACATGTAGAGCAATTGACGATAGAACTTAACTATGCAGCGCTCTTCGATAAAAGAATATTAATTGATCAAATCAAACTGTCGGGCGTCCATATTGGGCTGCAACAAACGGCCACTGCTTTCTATGTCGGTCCGATCGATATTAATCAATTTAAGGCGCAACAGCCCGCGGTAGATCAAGCAGATACAGCGGCGAGTGACTGGCAGTTTGGGATTAAACAAGTACTGATCTCAGATCTGCTTTTTAGTGTTGATATAAAACCTTTTAAGCAGCAACTACAGATTACTCAAGCATCGATTGAAGATGTTTATCAATGGCAGCCAACAACACCAACGAATTTTGACTTAAAAGGCCTGTTAAATCACTCTGCGCTAAAAATTAGCGCCAGTGGAACTCCCTTCGCCGCACACAAAAAATCACAGTTGCGTTTAAATATTAAAGATTTGGCGATAGAGTCCGTCACTTCTGGGGTGCTCCCGCAGTTGTCTGGAGTATTGAATATAGAGCTAGCACTGGGGCTAGATATAGATAATACATCTATTAGTGTCTCGCACAATGGGCGTGTTGAACTCGCATCACTAGCTTGGCAGGAAGCGCCACAAAACATCAAATTGGAAAATTTACTTTGGCAAGGTACAGGGGACTTACATCTGGCAAAGGGCCAGCTTGCAAGCGCCAGTTTATCGGGAAAACTTGGGCTTAAACAGTTAGAGATAGTGCAAAAAAAGCAAAAAATCCTCCAGCTGGCGACGCTAAAATGGCAGGGACCATTACAAGTAACCTTTGCCAGTGGTGAATTGCATCAGTTGAGTGTCAGCGAAAACTTATCGCTAACGGGGCTGCTATTTAATCGAGCAGCCAGCAAAGTGTCGGTCAAACAATTGCTCGCTAAAACTGGAAGTGAGCCACTTTCCATTAGTTTAGATAAAGGTATTGCGCAGAGAATTAGCGCATCGACCGCTCTCTCAATAAAAGGCTTATCTTATGCTCAAAAAGGGGTTAAGTTAAGCGCGCAGAATCTTACAGTAAACGGCCGATTTGATGTGTCTGACCTGCATAAAACTCCGAGTTTAACCGCTAAGCCGCGTTTGAAAGTGACTGCTTTAAGGCTGCATTTAGCCAAAAGCATGTTAATAAAAAGTGGCAGTTTACAATTGACTACCCAGCTAAATAAAATTAATTTAGCCAAACCAATGGCGAGTAATATAAATTTAAATCTGACCAGTTTTTCTGTTGATAATGTCGCTAACGGCTTAAGTCTAGTATCTTTAAATAAGCTGATCTTAAAAAAGGCTAATTACACGGCTAATGAATTTAACTTTTCACAGCTAGATATAAGCAAGCTAAAAGTAGCAGCATTAAAAAAAGCAACGCCAGTGTTTAGCGCCAATGTACTGCAGATTAACAAAATGCAGCTTATCGGGCAGCAACAACTGACCATTAAAAAGATTAGTGTGAGCGGCACCAACAGCCATTTACAGATTGCTGAGTCTGGGCGTTTAGTGCTTCTTGAAAAATTACAAGCGGCGCTGAGCGGCCCACAAAAAACTAAAAAAGCGACGCCTGTAAAGAAAGTCTTTAGCTATGCGATTGGTGAAATAGCGGCCAGCGGCAGTAATAAAATTCAGATAGAAGACAAAAGTGTTAACCCCTGGTTTAAAAGCCAGCTGGATATAAGTCAACTGCGGGTTACTGCACTCAACAGTCGCAGTGCTAATACTGTGCCGTTGCGACTCAAAGCTAAAATAAATGACAGTGCCATCTTGGATTTTTCCGCCAGCATTACCCCTTTCGCCGCCACTAAAGACGGTCGCTGGTCACTGCACCTGCGAAGCCTTTCTATGCCGGTGATTAGCCCCTATGCCGGAAAGTTTTCGGGTTATTTTCTAGAGAGTGGTAAAATCTCTCTGCAGAGTAATGGCACCATTAGTGCAAATATAATTAAAGGGGAAAACAAAGTTGAGATACAGCAGCTGAGTGTGCGTTCAGCGGGAAGTGCAGCAACCTCTAAAACCAATAGCTCTTTGAATATGCCGCTAGATGTGGCTATTTCAGTATTAGAAGATAGTGAAGGCAATATAAAATTGTCAATACCTGTTACTGGCTCTATGGATGATCCAAATTTTGGTTATTCAAGTATCGTGGAAATAATCGCTAAAAAAGGCTTAAAACAAGCGGCATTTGGCATTTTAAGTAAAGCGCTGCAGCCTTATGGGGCATTAATTACTATTGCTAAAACAGCTATTGAAGCCAAACAAAACGGAGCTTTTATTAATTTGGCGCCGATCATCTTTTCACCGGGAAAAGCAGTAGTTAGTAGAAAGATGCGTGGTTATCTCAGCAAAATAGCGGCGATGATGAAGGCGCGTAAAAAGTTGAAACTTAAAATCTGCGCCACTGGAGTGTTACAAGATAAGCTAGTGCTAAGTCCGGAAATTTTGCTTGCCAACGAAGCTCTTGAAAACCCAGCAAGTCAAAAGGTCATTGAAAAATCGATTAATAATGTTATCCAGCAATTGGCTACTAGCCGTAATAAAATAGTTGAAACAGAGTTAAAGCGATTACAAGTTAGCAGCGACAGATTGTTTGTGTGCTTTGCTAAAACTAATTTTAAAAATACCAAGCTAAAGTCAGAGGTTAAATTAGGTCTGTAATTTAGAGGGTTTGATGTATCTGATTCAGGTAAAAGATTTCGATGAGAAGTAGTGTAAGGCCGTTGGAGTATAAAGCAGTATTTTTAACTCAAAAAAAAGCCCCAAAGGTTGTTTGAGGCTTTATTGAGATACTTAAAGTTATTTAAGCTAGCAGTGTTTCTAGCGGATCATGCTCTGCCACAAAGTGTCCAGGGCTATGTTCAATCAACTTAGGTTGATAACCTTGCGCCACTTGATCTCGTTTGGATGGCAGAAATTTAAACTGGGCATTAGGGTCCATTGGTGAGGGGAGCTCCCCTGGGATTTTAATGGACTTACGCGCGCGTTCAATTTTTGGATCCGGCACTGGTACCGCTGAAATCAACTGTTTTGTATAGGGATGAATTGGGTTTTCGTAAATATCTCTACTGTTCGCCATTTCAACCACTCGGCCTAAATACAACACCATTATGCGGTGTGATATTTCCCGAACTACCGCTAAGTCGTGAGAGATGAATAAGATTGATAATTTATACTCTGCTTGTAAATCAATCAACAATTCAATAATTTGCGCTTGTACCGAGACATCAAGTGCGGAAACTGCTTCATCGCAAATCACTAGTTTAGGTTGCATAATCATGGCGCGGGCAATCCCTACTCGCTGATTTTGTCCGCCAGATAACTCGTGCGGATAGCGGTTAATCATGTTGCGATCCAAGCCAACTCTGTCCATCATTTTCATGACTCTTTCTTTCATATCAGCTTTGGACATATGTGCGGCAAAGGTCAGTAGTTGCTCCATAATAGAGCTGGCGATAGTCATGCGTGGATCTAAGCTTGCCAAAGGATCTTGGAAAACTATTTGCAGATCTTTACGCTTGTCTTTCAGCTCTTCTTTTTTAAGTCCGCTTAAGGGCTTTCCTATCCAAGTAACCACACCGTCGGTGGGGGGGATGAGTTGCAGTACAGCACGAGCCAAGGTAGATTTTCCACAACCGCTCTCACCGACAATACCCAAGGTTTCACCTTCGCGAAGCTTGAAACTAACTCCGTCAACGGCTTTTAGCGGTAAGGTTTTGGGCCAGATGCCAGCGCCGACTTTTATCTTGAAATGTACTTTTAAGTCGTCAACCACTAAGAAATCATCACCTGTTTGACTTTCATCAATCGGTTTTAATTTGTGGTGCGAGGTGCGGTCTGGATTATCAATGCGCGGCATTGAATCTAGTAGCATCTTGGTATATTCATGCTGAGGTTTATAAAAAACCTCCTCCGCAGTGCCCTCTTCTACATACTCGCCGTAGCGCATTACATGTAGGCGATCACACATACGGGCCATCACTCCCATGTCATGGGTGATGAGGGCGATTGCAGTGCCGTTTTCACGTTTCAGCTCATCCATTAAATCGAGGATTTCAGCTTGCACTGTGACATCTAAAGCGGTGGTGGGCTCATCGGCTATTAATAGCGACGGGCTACACAGCATTGACATGGCGATCATTACTCGCTGGCGCATGCCACCGGAGAGTTCATGAGGGTATTGATTTAAACGGCGCGCACCTTCTGCGATCCGCACTCTGTCTATCCACTCGCGGCAGACACGATCAGTATCCGCCTGGTTGAGATCCATGTGTAATGAGATCACTTCACGCATTTGCGCAAGGATCGTCAGGTGTGGGGTGAGTGATGTCAGTGGATCTTGAAAGATCATTGACATGTTTTTCCCGCGTACATGATTAAGCTGCTCAACGGATAATTCTAATAGATTATGACCTTGGAACATGATGCTGCCATCGGCATGGCCATTTTTAGCGAGTAGCCCCATTGCGGCCATAAAGGTCTGGCTTTTTCCAGATCCACTCTCGCCAACGATGCCAACACATTCACCGGGATTAATGTGAAAACTAACCCCTTTAACCGCTTCAACAATACCATCATTGGTATCAAAGGAAATTTTAAGATTGTTAACTTCAAACATAGGTTTAATAATATCAGTCATGAGATTCCCCTAGCGATCTTTTGGATCGAATGCGTCACGCAAACCATCACCAATAAAAAAGAAACAGAACAAGCCGGTGATAAAGAAGCCCAGCGGGAAAGCTAATTGCCAAAGTGTACCGTATTGAATCGTTTTAGCGCCATCGCTGATCAGTGCACCCCATGAAGTAAGGGGCTCTTGAATACCTAGCCCTAAAAATGAAATAAAGCTTTCAAGTAAGATAAGGTTGGGGATCATTAGCGATGTATACACTACTACTATGCCCAGTAAGTTGGGCACTATATGGCGCACAATAATGGTGAAATCACTTACGCCGGAGGCGACAGCAGCTTCAATAAACTCTTTTTGCTTAAGCGATAGAGTTTGTCCACGCACTATGCGAGCCATATCCATCCACGAAAACAGACCTAGTCCAATAAATAGAATGTACACAGAGCGACCAAACATCACGAAGAGAATGATCAGGATAAACATGTAGGGAATAGACATCAAAATGTCGACAAAGCGCATCATGACGTTATCTATTCGGCCGCCGAAATATCCTGATACCGCACCGTAAAGTACGCCAACTAAAACCGCTACCACGGTGCCGATAATACCGACCATTAACGAGATTTGAGTGCCTTGTAAAACGCGGGCATACAGATCACGGCCTAAATCATCGGTGCCAAAAAAATGACCATTAGCAATACTTGGAGCGCCCATCTCGGCAGCATTGCCAGTGAGAGCCCAGTCGATTGTTTCGTAATCCCACTGCGAGAGCAGCGGTCCAATGAAGGCGATGGTAATCATGGCGAACAAGACAAAGACACTGACTAAAGCTGCTTTGTTCTGCTTAAAGCGTACCATAGCATCTTGCCATTGCGAACGGCCTTCGATCGGCGTTTGGCTGGATGCACTATCCACCATCGCCGCTAACTTCTTTTTGTTAACTAACATATTAATCGCTCTCTTAGAGTCTAATCTTGGGGTCAAGCCATGCATAGGCAATGTCTACAATGGTGTTAAACAAGATAGTCATAACCCCAAATACGATGGTAACGCCCATTAATAGTGAATAATCACGATTCAGCGCTGCGTCCACGAAAAACTGTCCCATACCGCCGGTGCTGAAATAAATATCAATAATCACCGAACCGGTGATCATCGAGACAAAAGCAGGACCTAAGTAGGAAATAACGGGCAATAACGCCGGCTT
The DNA here is from genome assembly GCA_029027825.1 of Oceanospirillales bacterium. GTDB lineage: Bacteria > Pseudomonadota > Gammaproteobacteria > Pseudomonadales > Balneatricaceae > Rs1. The sequence continues at coordinate 601,882 of CP093399.1, forward strand.
TAGTGCGTGATTTAAGATAATGCTGCTATTGGCTAGACCTTTAGCTTTGGCGGTACGTATGAAATTGGCACTGAGAACTTCGAGCATCGAGGAGCGGGTAATACGGGCAATGCTGGCCATATAACTGGTGGATAGGGCAATGACCGGCATAATTACATATTGCCATTCACCTCCATTCCAGCCGCCGCCGGGTAGCCAATTCAGCCATAGAGTGAAGATAATAACTAAGATAGGCGCCATCACAAAGTTAGGTAACACTTGAGCGCCAATTGAAAAACCTACCGCGAGATAATCGAGTTTGGTGTTATGTCGCACCGCGGCGGCAATGCCTAATGGAATACCAACAGCAACGGCAATAAAGAATGACCAAAGGCCATAAGTTAAGGTAACTGGAAAGCCCTGGGCTAAAATATCATTGACACTACGGTCTTTATATTTAAAGGAAGGGCCAAAATCGAAGCTGAAGATTATTCCTTTTAAATAGGTATATAGCTGTTCAAACCAAGGGAGGTTGAGGCCATATTTTGCTTCTAAATTAGCCAGAACTTCCGGTGGTAAGCCTCTGTCGCTAGAGAAAGGGCTGCCGGGTGCCAAGCGCATCAGGGCAAATGAAATTAAAATTAAAATTAAAATAGTAGGTATTGACGAAAAGGTTCGTCGGATAATAAAACTAAACATGGGGCATGACCTAGGGTTTACTCTTTTTTAAACTTGCTGGTAATAACAATTGAGTGACAAGAATAAAAATTATTGAGTTGTCATATCTGAAATACATCAAGCATTAAATGCTGCAGCGAAAAAAGCACTGCACTTTTGTAAGTGCAGTGCTTAGTCCTTGAAGACTAAATTTTAGATTGCGCGTAGGCGCGTCTTAAAAAATAATTCAAGTGGTTGCTTACTACTTAGCCGTTCTGTAGAAAGTACGGCTGTACATGGTTTGTTGAACGTTCTTGACAGGCCATCCTTTTAGAGTCTCTCTGATCATGTAAACACCAGCGTAGTGATAAATCGGAATAACTGGCATTTCGTCAGCCATTATTTTTTCGACACGAGTGTAGTTAACGTTAGGTGTTGCGCTAGTTTTAGCGGCACTCATTAACTCATCAACTTCAGTGTTAAGCCATTTACCATGGTTATAACCTGCTTGAGTAGTCACTAAATCAAGGAACGTGGAAGCTTCGTTGTAATCTCCACACCAAGCACCACGTGCCAATTCGAAGTCTTGCTTCTTACGAGTTTCTAAGAAAGTCTTCCACTCTTGATTGGCTAGTACAGCATTAACGCCTAACTTTTGCTTCCACATCTGCGAAATAACCGTCGCGATCTTCTTGTGTGATTCACTAGTGTTATAGAGCATATCAAACTTTAGTGGATTATCTTTACTAAAACCTGCTTCAGCAAGAAGAGCAACTGCCTTAGCGTCACGATCTTTTTGCGTCCAAGTGGCGTAAGGTACTTCTGGTACTTCAAAACCAGCAGTCGCTGCGGGAGTGAAAGTATAAGCTGGGAACTGACCACCTTTTAAAACATTCTTAACGATCACGTTACGATCTAATGCGTATGAAAGGGCTTTACGAACACGAACATCTTTGAATGCTTCAGGGCCGTTTTCAGAAAGGTTGAAAGTGTAGTAGTAGTTACATAGACGAGGGAATGAAAAAGCTTCGCCAGGGTTAGACTTTTTCATTGCCGGATATTGACCAGCTGGGATTTCAGTTTTATCGATATCACCCGCTTTGAAACGAATCAACGCTTGGTTTTCATCATTGATAACAAGTGCGGTAACTTTATCCAAAATGGTGTTGGCGTTATCCCAATATTTAGTATTGCGCTCGCGGACGTTTTTTTCTTTAAGTGTCCAGTTAGTTAAAATGTAAGCGCCGTTACCTACGATGTTTTCTGGACGAGTCCAATTTTTACCAAATTTTTCTACCGTCGCTTGATGCGATGGGAAAGTGGTAGTGTGGGTAACCATATCAGGGAAGTAAGGTAGTGGTGCATTGAGAGTTACTTCAAAAGTGTAATCATCTATCGCTTTAACACCTAGCTCTTTTGGGTCCATGCCATCTTTGGTAATAGCAGCGCCATTTTTGATAGACATCATGTCCATATACCAAGAGTAAGGAGAGGCTGTTTTAGGATCTACCGCACGACGCCACGAGTATACGAAATCATGAGCTGTGACAGGGTCGCCGTTTGACCAGTTAGACTTACGTAAATGGAACGTATAAGTTGTTTTATCTTCAGATACGTCAAAACTTGTTGCGACACCAGGAATATTTTTTCCTAGCGCATCTTGATTCAATAAACCTTCAAAAAGATCACGTACAATGCTAGAACTGTCTACTGCTTCTACTAATTGAGGATCTAAAGATGGAATGCCATCCAATAGACGATAAGTAAAGCTTTGATCAGCTGCTAGCTCTTCACCTGTAGTAGGGTGAGTCGCAGAGAATGCTGACATTGAAGCGAATGTCGTAGCAGCGGCGATTGCGGCAACCATGGCCACTTTTTTAAAGTTATTTTTATTTCCGATCAAAATATTATCCTCATAAGTTTATATTTAATATGTAAATTTTTATTCATAACGTTATCCCGTTCTTTTAATGCGCCGATTTCAGAAAAGTCGCAGACGGTTTTACATATTATTGGCGTTAATTTAAGGGTGTTAACTTAAAGCCTTTGAATCTTTAAACCTGAGCACTTTATCACAGAAACGATCTATGGTTGAACCACGAAATTTTGTTAAAATCTGAATTATGAACGCAAAATGAATAAAAATATTAATTTTAGTGAATTGTGTCAATTATTACAATTTAATGGGTTAATTCACTAATAAAATCCCATATTTAGGATATGTATAGCGTTGCTGGGCAGTGCATGAATTTTTCATGATTAGAAGGGTGGAAAAAGTTTATTATAGGAAAATAATGTGCGCTATTGGTGGCTAAATTGGAAATTTCGATTGATGGCTGGTTGATGATTATACAAAATGGACTGGCTTTAGCTACTTCGTCCACAATCAGTTAGCAGCAGCTTTGGATTGTGGATGGAATAAGTAGTTGTGAAAATTAAAGTGTAACACTAACCTTTTTGGTAATTCTTAGCTGCTGATTTTTTAGTGATAAATAGCCTACAGTGGCAGGCTTCTTGCTATATTCTTGGCAGTGTTAAAGATTATATCTCAGCAAGATATTTTTTTACTTTCTTTAAAGCCATTTTCTTCTTCAGAGGAGATAGGTAGTCGATAAAGATTTTACCTAGTAGGTGATCGATTTCGTGCTGCATTGCAATCGCCAAAAAATCATCACTTTCAATTCGCAGTTCTTTTCCCTGGCGATCGAGCGCTGTGACTATGACATGAGTGAAGCGCTCTACATCCGCATAGTAACCAGGTATTGATAGACAGCCCTCTTGCCCCATCTCCTTGTGATCACCGCTGACAACTTCAGGATTGATCAGTATCAAAGGCTGATTTCTCTTGTCAGATAAATCAATCACCACTACAGCGGCGCTGCTGCCAACTTGAGTCGCAGCTAAGCCAATGCCGTCTTCAGTGGCGTACAGAGTCTCTAACAAGTCATCGATCAATTGTTGTACTTCACTGACATCAGTGACTTTGGATGCTTTTACTTTCAGTTTAGGGTGGGGTGCTACTAAAATTTCTAATACGGCCATTAAATTGGTTCTTTATTAGTGGTTATTGGGAAGTGCGAATGTAAATACAGCATCAACAGTGAGCTATTACCGTTTTAATACCAAGAGTTCAGTTAAAAAAACCTGCTTGTTAATGGTGTTACATGCTAATTATACCCAACAAATGCAAGGATTGTAATCAATCGGCGCTTTTTAAAAAGATTGCAGAACCGCTCTACAGCGACGACTGTTTTTTAGATGTTGAGAACTTAACTTAACTTAACTTAAGCTCAGCCAGAGGGTATGGCTATTATTATGCTGTATTCGTCTAGCCTGGGTTAAAAGCTAATACTCTATTTTCATGTTGCTCACCGTCCAGTTCAAAATAGCTTTGTCCGATGTCTTTAAAGCCAAAACGTCGGTAGAAGTTAATGGCTTCAACGTTATGTGACCATGTGCTGAGCCAATATTTGGCTTGATGCTTGGTGGCAACATGTTGTAAAAGGTGCCGCCCTATACCTTTACCTTGTTGTCGGCCTTGTACATAAAAAGTGTCAATTTCAAAACCATGCTCCGAGGTTTTAAAATGTGAACATAAATTGACTGCGATAAAGCCTAACAAGTGTTCTTCTTCAATAGCTACATATATTTGGTAGTGTTCTTGAGCCAATAAAGTCACAAAGTGCTGCTGAGTAAAAGTGGCTAAAACGTAATCAGATATTGCTGCATTGATCCCATCTCTGGCATAGGCACTGAGCCAAACTTGGATAGATAATGCCGCTAGATTATTGCAGTCAGAGAGTGTGGCGCGTCTAATCAATTTTTTTTACTCACATATTTTAGTAAGATTGTAATTAACACTGTGTTTTCGACAGCAGCGGCTTTAATTACCCAATAGCGTTAGATGTTTGATTTTATGGTAGTTAAGGCTCATGGCTAAACAGTGCTGTAATGCGGGAGTGGCGATTTTTTGATGCAGTTCCAAGGCGATCGCTCGATTACCTTGATAGGCAAAATTGTTTGGATAGAGTTCTTTAAATGTATCTACTAAACAAGTACTGCAGATAAAATAGAAATAGAACTGTCGTGGGGTTTTGTCACTCCAATCAATCCTAACAGTGCTTGCATGTTTGGCAGAGTAACTAAGCTGCCCCCACTTGAGCGATTCTTCGATATTACTGATATTTTGCTCTGCCGCCACTTGCAGTATCAGTTCCCTAGCGCTTAATAATACTTTGTGCACATGAGGAGGATAAGAGTCGAACTTGCTTTGGACGAGTGCCGATAGCATCAGATAGCTCCTGTGCTGATAATGCATAGTTATAATAGTGATAACAGTGGGTGATTCAAAATGGAATCACTGATGGTGTCGTCAATAATTAAGCACCAAGCATGCTATGCATGCCACCAACATTCCGCTTAATAATAGACTGATTACTTCAGTTTTTTAGGTAAAGTACTAACAGCAAGCTGGCTAGGGTCTATATCTTGCTGTTCGAGGAGTTTTTCCAGCAGCGGAAAAAGCTTGCCTAAGTTTTCCTGTAAGGTACTGCGCACCGTATCGACGACAATTTGGGTGCTGCGCTCAATTTCGATATTAAGGTGCTGGCCAACGCCTTTATCTTTAAATACCGTCATACGCAGTGTTTCTGGAATAAGCCACACCTCAAACCAACCCGCTTTTTTATCAACCTCGGCAATCGTCAGGCTCGCTCCATTGACAGCGATATAGCCCTTGGCAAAAATGTATTTCTGCCACTCTTTACTCATACAAATGCGCAGTCGGTAATTATCTTGCAATAATTTCACTTCGGCAACCGGTGCATGGAAATCGACATGACCGGAGAGTGGGTGACCGCCTATTTCTGCGCCGTCTTTGGCGGCTCTTTCTACGTTAACTTGCGGACCTGTTTGCAACTCACTTAACGTTGTCACTAGTAAGCTTTGCAACATTACGTCAAAGGAGGCTCTGCGATTGCTGAGTAATTGAGTCACCGTCAGGCAGACGCCATCGACAGAGACACTCGCACCTATCTCAAGGTTGTTGCAAAAGCCGGTTGCGAATTCAATTTCAAAGCTTCGCAAGCCGTTGCAATCAGTAATTTTATCAATAGTAGCAATGCTTTGTATTATTCCGGTAAACACAACTTATCCTTATTAAACAGAGTGGAGACTATATTAAACAGAGTGGAGACTATGTTAAACCTTCAGAGATATTCAGCCAAGCTTTTTAATCACAGCGTAATCAGCCCATTTAGACAGTTAATTGACTATTGACAATAAAATGGAACAGTCTATCATTAATTCATTAAATAAACGCATAATAATGATAGTAGGTATCTACAATGAAGATGTCTGAAAAAAAAGCAGCCACTAGACGCACCTTAATTAATGCTGCCGTAACGCTGTTTAGCGATACCGGCTTCGATAAAACAACCATGAAACAAATAGCGAAAGCGGGGGGAGTGGGGGATGCGACTGTTTATAAATACTTTGCCAATAAAGAGTTAATTTTGTTGGCTTATTTTGAGCAGTGCGCTCAAGACTCAATTGATCAAGCGCTCGCTACCAGTGACTTTTCAGATTTTAATTTACACGAAAAAATGCAGTTGTTGATCGACTTATACATTGAGACTTTAATGAGTGAGCGCGAGTTCGTTTTGTTCTGTGTAGATAAGTTCTCTAACTCGCCGCTATTCTTGCTGCAAGATGCCTTAAAAGTCCAGCTGTTGTTTAGAAAGGTGATGTTTGACTTTTTAAGCGCCGCTGAAGATAGCGGTGAAATTCCAGAGGTCCCTTTTAAAGGCCCTATTGCAACTTTATTGGCAGAGTATGTCTTCGCAGTGCTGTTCTTTTGGTGTAAAGATGAATCAGAGGAGTTCTCAGATACTAGCCAAATGCTCGATTTGTCCTTGGGGATTATTGTGTTGCTATTACAAAGTGGCTTGTTGAATAAGATCACTGAGTTTGGTGGCTTTATGTTTAAAGCTCAGTTGTTTAACTTGATGACCAATAAATCTGGTCTGATGTCGCTATTGCAAAGCTCCAAAGCAAGTTTTGCGGGATTAAAGTTATGAGAGCCCTTAAGCTGCTCAGGAAAAAAATGTCGAGCGAAAAACGACTCAATGAATATTCTGCGACTACTAAAAGCCCAATTGAGTCAACAGAGAAAAAATTTGCGACCAGTCAATTGGCTCGTTCGGCAATAACAGGGATGGCAGCAGCTAAAATAGGTGCGGTACTCGCTGTTCAAAAAACTACAAGTTTGATATCCATAGATAAATTGACCGATCAGCAGCAATTAAACAATGAAAAGAAAATTGGCAAGCTACTTTTTTCAGCATTGGGTCAACTGCGAGGCACCGCTTTAAAAGTATCGCAACTTTTAAGTACAGAAATGGATTTACTGCCTGAGGGGATCCGCCAAGAGTTAGCTAAAAGTTGCTACCAAGTAATCCCTTTAAATAGAGCGGTGATTAGCAAGGTTTTTAGCAGTGAATTTAAAGCGAGTCCCAGCGAGGTATTCAGCAACTTTGACCCCCGAGCTTTCGCCGCTGCAAGTTTAGGGCAAGTGCATAGGGCAGAAACTAAAAGCGGTGATCAAGTGGCGGTTAAAATTCAGTACCCGGGGATCGCCGCTTCGATAAAAAGCGATATGAAAATGTTACGCACACTGTTATCAACGCTGGCGAATAGATCCGGTGTGTTACCTAATCAAGCGATTATTGGCACTACGTTAGACGAGATAGAACAGCGTCTAGAAGAGGAAGTTGACTACTGTTTGGAGGCACAGCATACCCGATGGTTTGAGCAACATTTACAGTGTGAAGGAATAGTTATTCCCAGTGTCTATGCCGATTATTCGACCGCTAAAGTATTGACCACTAGTTTGCTGACGGGTTTGCATTTAGAGCAATGGCTAGCGACTAATCCCAGTCAAGAGCAGCGTAACTGTTACGGGCAAAAAATTTACGATAGCTTTTTGTACAGTGCTTTTGTATTGGGGCGCTTACATGCAGATCCACATCCAGGTAATTATCTGTTTATGCACAACCAGCAGTTGGGAATACTTGATTTTGGTTGTGTGAAAATATTCGATAGTCAATTTTCCGTAGAGAAAACGGCCCTGTTGAATGCCTTCTTAAAAAAGGATCAACAGCAGCGATCTGTAAGCATACTCGCCGCTTATCAGCAGCAGGGGATCATTGCGAAAACTCTATCATTAGCGGAGTTTGAAACAGTGCTGCAACCTCTGCTTGATCCTATGTATGAATGGATTTGTGCGCCTTTTCAACAGAGTAATTATGATTTTTCCCGGTATCCTAGCTGTCCCAAAATGAGCTTAGAAAATGCAAAAATAGCCAATCAGTTTTTACGGGCAATCCCACAAGATCATATATATTTTGATCGCTCGATGTTTGGGATATTCTCCATGCTCAAGCGGATCGGTGCGGTAGTGAAAACTGAAAACCAATGGCTAGCTGTTGGGTAATAGCGCGTTATAAAAAACATAGGTTTAAGGCTTCTCTGAACAAGAATAGACAGTATGTTCGTCTCAAATGAAAGCTAATTGGTGCGGGTCATTATTAGTTTTATCCCCAGTGCGATCATCGCACCCCCTAATACACGGTCTACCCAATGGCCAAATTTTTTAAATTTTTGATTGATTGATGGGCGCGATAGCAGCATCACAACTGTGGAAAACCATGCTAATTGGATGATCATCATCCAAACTCCATAAATTGCAATTTGATAAATGGGCATGTCCGGTGATAGCACAACGGTAAATAATGACACGAAATAGATCGGTGCTTTGGGGTTGAGTGCATTACACAAAAAACCAATCCCAATACTTTTTTTGTTTGAGTATTTGATGGCTCGTGTCTGCTTGTTACTGACAGAATTGTCCGGCTTAGCTTTTAAACCGTTAAAACCTAGGTATAGCAGATAACAGCCGCCTAAAATCTTGATTGTCCATAGTGCACTCTCAGAATTAGCGATAATAGCGGCGAGCCCCAAAGCGGAATAAATTATATGGATTGAGAGGCCTAATGCGATACCTATACTGCACATTAACCCGGCTTTTTTACCGTTAGCTAAGGTCTGTTGTGACACCAAAATAAAATCTGGTCCAGGTGATGCTGCAGCGAGCAGGTGAATCGAGGTAATCAGTAATAGTCCTTGTAGCAAATCCATGCAATTCTCCAAAACCAGCGGTGTTGTTCAGAGACTCCCTTATTTAGAGGATCTCTTGAATCTGATAGCGCTGTCTGTTGATGGTGATATGTTCATCGGTATATTTTCCAAGCAAGCCGCTGCCTAGGGGTGAGTTGTTGGATATTAGTCTGACGTCAATATGATTGATGGTGATGCTGGCGCCGCCCTTGATCGGCAGGATGAAAAAATAGTCGGCTTTTTTCTGGGAGGGCTGGTTTTTTTCGTCCAGCGGTTTTAGCTTAACAATTGCGCCTAAGCTGATAGCTAGGTCAGTGTCATTCGCTCGGTGGCTGCTATTCAGTACCAACTGTTGCAGTTTAGTGATGCTCTGCATTTCTAGGGCAAATTCTTGCGCTCTAACTGACTGACCATGGGCAAGGTAGGCTTGTTCTAAGCCTAGAGTATCGTAGCGTGATTCTGCAACAGATTCAGTGTGAGTGGCCTGTGCATGAGCGCTACTCGCAGCTTGCTTGCTTATTAGCTGCTGCGAGTGTAAATCTGCTAACACAGCGTCAAATAATCGCTGTTTGTCGATGGTGGTTTTGATGCGTTAACTCTTCTTCAGTGGGTGATCTGCAGGCAGTTGCTTTTCTATCCACAGTGCAAGTTTATGTTTCATGCCGTTACCGTCTTCTTTATCTTTAGGTAGGGGAACAATCAGTTTGTCTTGGACTAATAATCGATAGATGGCTTCTACTTTAATACTCATTGAATCTGCAGGTTCAAACTTTCCCGCGCCGCGCTGCTGTATGTAAACACCGCCAACACGGATCGCTTCTTTTAGTAATGGCGCTTCTTGTTTAAGTTGTGATTTCATATAGATCCTTTTTCCTCATTCCCTTTAACCATTAAGCAACAGCTGTCACTATGATGTTTGCTGCCCACAGCATAGCGTTTTGCAGGATTGAAAAACAAGCTAAACTGCCTGCAAAAGTGAGGTAGTTTTGCTTGAGTAACAGCAGTGCTGGTCAGTGTGCTAAGTTGATTATGTACAGAGCGGCTAACTATCACTCCAGTATTGCAGAGCATACCTAGTGGTTTAGCTTATATCTTGATTTTACAGGCCTTTATTTCTCAACTTTGTACTAGGTTGCAGCAGACTGAGGCTACCGAACTGATAAGTTTTATGTATGGATGAATTTATTTAGCGAATGCAGGACAGTGATTTAATTAACAAAATGACTAGGAGTATTATAGAAATACGCACTGCAGGTATTTGGCATAAATTGTCGGTAAATATCTACGAGGTAGCTGAGCCGTGAAGGTATACAGGGGTGTTATTAAAGATGAGAATTGAACATTAAAAAGTAGCAGTTAAAGGTTAATAAATGGTGCCGACACCAAGAGTCGAACTCGGGACCTACTGATTACAAGTCAGTTGCTCTACCAACTGAGCTATGTCGGCGGCACATTTATTAAACTGGAACTCGGTAATTATTGAAGATGGTGCCGACACCAAGAGTCGAACTCGGGACCTACTGATTACAAGTCAGTTGCTCTACCAACTGAGCTATGTCGGCATCTTCAAAAATCACACCTCAATCATGGCGGCGATCGCCTTAATCAAGGGCGCAAATAATAATAGTGGATGATCTTAGTTGCAAGTAAAAACTCCAATTTATATGCATATTTCGTAATGAGCGAGTGGTGCGCTTTAATAGCTAAGCGCCGCCTTGATCAGTTGTTGAGTATAAGGCTGTGTCGGTCGATTAAATATTTGCTCGCAGCTGCCGCTCTCAATGACCTTGCCTGCCTGCATCACTAGCACTCTATGGCTCAAGGCTTTAACTACCGTTAAATCATGACTAATGAAGAGATAGCTTAAATTATACTTTTTTTGCAGCCTTTTTAATAACTCAATAATTTGTACTTGAATAGTACGATCTAAGCTAGAGGTGGGCTCATCCAAGATAATCAGTTGTGGTCGTAATATCAACGCGCGGGCGATAGCGATGCGCTGTCGTTGCCCCCCGGAGAATTCGTTGGGGTAGCGCTGCGCCCAACTGGCCTCTATTTCCACTTCTTGCATAACTTCCACAATGCGTTGTTGGCGTTGCTCTGGCGTGCCTTGGCGGTGGATTTCCAAGCCCTCGCCAATGATCTCTTCAACCGACATGCGCGGGCTGAGACTGCCGTACGGATCTTGGAAAACAATTTGCATGGACTGTCGATAGGGGCGCATTTGTTTCTGGCTGATGCCCTGGATTGGTGCTCCTAAAAAGGTTATTTCCCCGCGGCTTTTGATTAACTGCAAAATTGCTTTGGCTAAGGTGGATTTCCCTGAGCCGCTCTCACCTACGAGCACTAGCGTTTCACCTTCTTGAAGTTGTAAATCGATACCATCAAGTGCTTTAAAATGAACGACGGTGCGCTTTAATATACCTTGGCGAATCGGGTACCAGACTTTTAGTTTATCGACTTTGAGTTTCTTTTTGCTGGTTACCGTATCGGGGGCACAGCCCTTAGGCGCAGCGCTAAGCAAACGCTGTGTGTAAGGGTGTTGAGGATGTTCGAATAGTTGCTGTTTTGGCGCTGATTCAACGATACGGCCTCTCTCCATCACCGATACTTGATCGGCAATTTTGCGGACCACCGCTAGATCGTGGGTAATAAACAGCACCGCCATGCCGATCTCCTGCTGTAACTCTTGAATTAACTGTAATATCTGCGCTTGGATAGTGACATCTAAGGCGGTAGTCGGTTCATCGGCGATAAGCAGGTCCGGCTCGTTTACCAGTGCCATGGCTATCATTCCTCTCTGTCGCTCACCTCCGGATAATTGATGGGGCAGGGCACTGATTTTTTGTTCGGGGTTTCTGATGCCCACTTTGTTCAGCCAAGCCAGTGCTTTCGCTGAAGCTTGAGATTTTGTACAGAGTTGGTGTAGTAATATCACTTCGCTAATTTGCCGGCCAACATTGTGTAAAGGGTTGAGTGAGGTCATCGGCTCTTGAAAAATTACGCTGATTTTGTCACCGCGCACTGCGCGTAAATGCGCCGGCGATGCGCCAATTAAGTTGACCCCCTGCCAATTTATTTGCCCGCTAATTAGCTGCAGCGGAGGGCTGTCTAATAACTGCAGGATACTCATGGCGGTGACCGATTTCCCCGAGCCGCTCTCGCCGACGAGGGCGTGTATTTCCCCGCGGTTAATCTTTAAATTGAAATCGAAGACCACCGGCTTGAGGTCTTCGCCAATCTGGAAGCCAATATTTAGTTGCTTAATCTCGAGCATGCTCACTAATAGCTCCCCCTTGGATCAAAAGCGTCTCGCACTGCTTCGCCAATAAAGACTAACAGTGACAGCATAAAACCTAACATTATAAAGGATGAGAGCCCCAGCCAAGGTGCGTGCAAATTGGCTTTTCCCTGAGCGAGTAAATCGCCGAGGGAGGCAGAACCTGGTGGCAATCCAAAACCTAAGAAATCTAAAGAAGTTAAAATCGTCACCGAACCAGACAAGGTAAAGGGCATAAAGGTTAAAGTGGCGACCATTGCATTGGGCAGTATATGCTTGAACATGATGCGGCTATCACTCATTCCCAGAGCCCTTGCCGCTTGTACGTACTCTAAATTTCGACCGCGCAAAAACTCGGCTCGGACTACGCCGACAAATCCCATCCAAGAAAAAAGCAACACAAAGAGCAATAGCCAGCCGATGTTTGGGGTGATAATACTGAGCATGATAATCAGGATAAACAAGGTCGGCATACTGCTCCACACTTCGATAATCCGTTGAAAGAACAGATCTACTTTACCGCCGTAATAGCCTTGCACCGCTCCTGCTGCAACGCCGATTAACGCGGAGATAATGGTGACTGCAAAGCCGAATAACACCGATACTCGAAAGCCGTATAAGAGACCTGCCACTACATCTCTGGATTTATCATCAGTGCCTAGCCAATTATCCACCGAAGGTGGGCTGGGGGCGGGTGTGGGTAAATCATAGATGATAGTGTCAAAGCTGTAGGGAATAATTGGCCAAATCATCCAGCCCTGTTTTTGTTCGATCAAGTCCATGATATAGGGATCTGTATAATCGACAGTGACATCTAAGTCGCCGGCAAAATCTAACTCGCTATAATCGACAAAAATAGGGAAGTACCACTGTTGGCTGTAGCTAATCAGCAAGGGCTTATCGTTGGCGATAAATTCCGAGCACAAGGTGATGCCAAACAATATCGAAAATATCCATAAGCTCAGATAGCCGCGTTTATTGGCCTTAAACTTTAGCCAACGTTTTTGATTAATTGAGAGAGTTGTGGTCATATTTGGCTGAATTCACCATTAGTTACTGTCAAAATTAATCCTCGGATCAACTACCGAATACATGACATCACTGAGAATACTCATTAATAGGCCCATTAAGCCAAAGATGTATAAAGTGGCAAAAATCACCGGATAGTCACGACCGATGGTGGCTTCGAAGCCGAGTAAACCTAATCCATCCAGTGAGAAAATCACCTCAATAAGCATTGAACCGGTAAAAAATATGCTGATGAAAGCGGCGGGGAAACCGGCAATAATGATCAGCATGGCATTGCGAAATACATGTCGATACAAAATAGCTCGTTCAGTTAGCCCCTTGGCTTTAGCAGTGATCACGTACTGTTTGTGGATTTCGTCTAAAAAGCTGTTTTTAGTGAGCATGGTTAAACTGGCAAAGCCGCCAATGGTCATCGCCACAATCGGCAAAAACATGTGATGAAAATAATCGGCAATCTTTTCAAGCGCGGTTAACTGCTCAAAATCATTAGAGACTAGGCCACGCAGCGGGAATAAATCTAAATAATTGCCGCCGGCAAACAAAATAATCAATAAAACCGCAAACAAAAATGACGGGATTGCATTGGCTGCCAGTACGATTGAGGTTGTCCAGTTATCAAAGCGTCTACTGTGCTTAATTGCTTTGCGAATCCCCAGTGGAATGGAATTTAAGTAAACTAATTAAGTTGTCCACAAGCCCAGCGAAATTGATACTGGCAGGCGCTCAATGATTAACTCACCGACGCTGCGACCACGAAATAGACTATCGCCAAAATCAAAGCAAATGTAATCCCAAAGCATGCTGAAATAGCGTTCATGCATCGGTCTATCGAATCCAAATTGTTTCTTTATCGCGGCGATATCTTCATCGGTGAGGCCGACAGAGGCCTGATAGTCTTGTTGGGTGGGGGAGGATTTAGCCAGACCTGTATCAGTTTGGCTATCGGTGGGCTCGCTATTGCCGGTGATCCGGTCGAGCATCGAGGCATTCAGCCCCATCTGCTTGGCAATCATTTGATCAACTGGCCCGCCAGGGGCCATTTGTACTAAAAAGAAGTTGATGGTGATAATCGCCAACAGCGTGGGGATTATCAATAGCAAACGGCGAATAACGTAGGCGGACATAAAGATTAAAGCCTCTTTAAAAGGTGCACTTTAAACAAGTTAAACTAGTTGATCGCATTGCGTTTGGGCAGCTGCTCGGCTTTGTTGGCATCGTACCACCAAGTACTAAAACCTAATGCATACTTAGGCTTAGTGGTTGGGCGAGAAAATTTATCCCAGTAGGCGACGCGATAGTATTGGTTGTACCACTGTGGAATGACTAAAAATTGCCAGAGCAGTACCCGATCGAGTGCCATTCCGTAAGCTTTTAACTCGGGCATATTTTGTTGGTTTTGCATGATTTTGTCGATAAGTAGATCAGTAAGTTCGCTGGAATAGCCGGTTGAGTTATAAGTACTGTCGATAAATTTGGAGTGGAAATAGTACTTAAAATTGCTACTAGGGTGTACGCCACCGCCCATCTGGTGAATCATCATGTCATATTTACGCTCGCGCAACCTATTGGTCGCTTGCGCTATATCAATGGTCCGTATCGATAATTCAATCCCTATTTTGGCAAGATTTTTCTGAAAGGGGATGACGTACCTTTCATCGATTGCCCGCCACAGCATAATTTCAAATTTAAAAGCTTGGTTCTGGCGGTTGTACAGCTTACCTGATTTGAGCTGCCAGCCAGCCTCTTGCAGCAATTTAATTGCCCGGCGGCTCTGCTTACGTAAACGGCCGGATCCGTCGGATACCGGAGGATTGTATTCAGTGGTAAACAGGCGGTTCGGCAGCTGCGCTCTAAAAGGCTCTAAAATTTCTAGCTCTCTTCCGCTGGGAATGCCTCTGGCCATATACGCTGAATTTTGCAAATAGGAGTAGCTGCGACTATCTGCTGAGTAAAATAATTTCTTATTGGTCCACTCAAAATCAAACATTAAGCCGATCGCCTCGCGCACTTTAGCGGATTTGAAAATCTTTCTACTGGTATTGAAAATAAAGCCGCGCATGGCCCTAGGAGTATCGTTAGCTATTGCTTCGCGCTTTATGTATGCAGCGTCGAAATTTTTCCCCTGATAGGTCGTCGCCCAAAGTTTGGAGTCGGATTCAGAGCGAAAATCAAACTCGCCTTTTTTAAAAGCTTCGAGCATCACAGTGGTATCTTTGTAGATGTCGACACGTTCGAAGTCGAAGTTTAACAAGCCAACGTTGGTTGGATGGTCAATCGCCCAGTAATCGCTATTGCGTTGGTAAATGACATATTGGCCCATCTTAAAGTCGGTTAATTGATATGCGCCACTGCCCATTGGTGGTTCTATCAAAGGGTCGGCGAGATTTTTGTCGTGCCAGTAATGTTTAGGAAAAATCGGTAAATCAACCAGCGATAGCATAAAGTCTTTGTCTTTTTTCGGCAGGATAAATTTAACTTGATGCTCATTGATAATTTCGCTACTGACCCCGGCAAACGTTTTAGCGAATTGATTGACCCCTTGAGTCATAAATTTCTCAAAGGTAAAAGTGATGTCTGCTGCGGTTAAGGGCACGCCATCTTGAAATCTGGCACTGGGATCTAATTTGAAGCTGATCCAGCTGTAATCATCAGGATAGCTAACACTGGTACAGACAAGACAGTAGTAAACACTGTCTTCATCGGCGTTGGTGACCATAATAGAGTCATAAAATTTGGTTGAATTAGGTGCGGCACTACCGCGCTGGGCGTAGCGATTAAAATTGTCGAAAGAGGCGATAGTCGCAGTGGTTAAATAGCCGCCTTTAGGCGCCTTTGGATTTACATAATCCCAATGTTTAAAATCAGCGGCGTATTTAGGCTCGCCTCGCAAAGCAATGGCGTGGGATGTAGTAATATTTTGCGCGTAGCTGAATTGACTAATCAACATGGTCATACACAAGATAAGTATCTTAAACATTAAAAAACCTTATTAATTAGTTGAGGTAATAGCTGAATCCGTAGCTTCAGAGTGGATGCAGAGCGTCGCTTGGAAGTCACTGATTTAGTTTATAGCTAAGAGACCAAATTCTATCTGAATAATTAAGCAATTGTTATCTTTGTTGAATATTATCTCCCGCCGCTCATTATTGGCAGCGTTCTAAGTCTAGCGCTATACTGGTGTGCTCTATCGGCAGGGGAGTCAGCCGTTAACATCAAGCCTATGTAGAGTAAAATAGTCTAACTCTCGAGTTGTCCCTATTTCTATAAAGTCCGGTTTGATTCAATTACTACTGCTAGTTCATATTCGCATCGTGTAATATCCAGCAAAATTGATAAATGATTGAGATAAATGATGAATTTATTCAAGACTTTGTGGTCTTTTATCTGAATCAGAGGCTTCAAAGTGCATGCAGAGCAGCTGCTATGTGGTGTAGTAAAATAACAATATAGCTGCTGCGCTCGTGACGTTATATTGAGGCCTCGAAGTCATTGATTGAGGTTTTAATCAGCATTTACAAAAATAACTTGAGATATATATCCTTATGTTCAAATCTTTTTTCCCCCACCCTAAGTGGTTTTTTTTATCACTCTTAATTTTTGCCGGCTGCGCAGCCGGCCTCTGGTATAGCGTTAAGCAGAAAATCGCAGAGCTCGTCGGTTTAAATATAGCTGATGAGCAACCGGTGATTGGGCTCGGGCATTTCGTCACCGACTCTTTCTTACTATTTTATGCCTACTACGCGCTTTGCACTGCTGTCTTTGCACTATTTTGGTTTAGTGTCGCCAAGCATCGTTGGCAGTACTGGTCTATATTGGGCTCGTCGGCGATTATATTTTCCACCTATTTCTCGGTGCAAGTATCGGTGGCAATCAACCATTGGCGCAGACCGTTTTTTGATTTGATCCAATCGCTGTTGAAATCAACCGACAAAGACGTTGTTGAAAAATTGGTATCCGACGAAAAGGTCGCCAGTGACACTAGCGAGCTATTGGATCTGATGCTTATTTTCGCTGAAATTGCATTCTTGGCGATATTTATTTTTGTCGCCACTCGTTTTCTGGTCAGTCATTATATCTTTCGCTGGAGAAACGCGATGAATGACTATTACACAGCAGAATGGGAAAAATTGCGAAAAATAGAGGGGGCTTCGCAGCGGGTACAAGAAGACACTATGGTGTTTGCGCGTATTATGGAAGGCTTGGGAGTGGCGCTGATCGATTCAGTGATGACCCTATTTGCTTTTCTACCGGTGCTCTGGTCGCTATCAGAATATGTCTCTGAATTACCAGTGGTCGGTGCGATTGCGCATCCACTGTTTTACGCCGCACTCTTTTGGTCAATATTCGGTACTGGTTTATTAGCGCTGGTGGGTATTAAATTACCGGGCTTAGAGTTTAAAAATCAAAAAGTGGAAGCCGCTTTTCGCAAAGAGTTAGTGTATGGCGAAGATGATGAGCTGCGTGCAGATCCGGTGAGCTTGGTTGAATTGTTCTCCCAGGTACGGCGCAACTATTTTCGACTGTACTTCCACTATATGTACTTCAATGTAGCGCGTATGTTATATCTACAGGCGGATAATATGTTCGTCTTAATATTATTGATACCAACGATTGCGGTCGGTGCGATTACCTTTGGTGTACTACAGCAAATACTGAGTGCATTTAGTCAAGTCAGTAACTCATTTCAGTACTTAGTACACTCTTGGACAACTATCGTTGAGCTGCTGTCTGTCTATAAACGTTTGAGTTCCTTCGAAGCACAAATTGAAGATAAAGCAGACCTCAATAGTGACACAGCTGCAGTTATTAAATAAATCCCCCAAGGCTGGTACGTATCAGTACCAGCCTAATTCTTTACTTAATCGGCAGTGATTCGGAAATTATTTGCCGCTTTATCTGTAGTAAAAGCCAATATGCCGATAAGCGGAATTTTTCGGTAAAATAGACCGAGCTATAATTTAAAGTACCTACCTAATACGTCATAAAAACAATAAGATAAGTTAGAAAATATCCTGATAATAAAATACCTAATAAAGTGGCACACATAATGCTACAACTTGACCAGTTGTTAATATTAGATTAATATTCAGAAGATTAGGTTACAGCATGCAAAATTTATCAGCATTACCATTACACTCAGTAGGTCCGCTTATCGCTACAAATTTTAGTTTCTCTGCACAAAAAGTTCATGAAAATATGCGCGGTATCGCTAAAAATTATGATGTAACTGCTATTACTGAACGGCAAAAGACCGCACTGTCTAGAGAGCTGTTTGACTGTGGTGCAATCAATGCGATTGAACACGCTATATTAAGCCTTCCTCATCGGCATATTGAAGCGGCACTGAATAAGAGTGCAGATGCAGATGCTAGCTTTAATTTATTAGATTTTTATCGGGATAGAGTAGCGGCTAACAGTCACTTTACGGATTTATCACCAGCTAAGGCTATTGATGAAAAATTTTTGTTCATCATGCAAGATTTACAAAAGCTATAAACAAGTGATACACGCCTCTGGCGAAAAAGATGCGGGAATTGTTCAATAATTCACCGACATACTTTACTATTTTTTTTGATGAATTGATTGCTCCTTACGAGAGTAAAATCATCTCCAGCGAGCTGTTTATCCTGATATCAGAACCAATAGTTTTCCTGATTAGCCCTGTGTCTCCACCACAGTAAAAGATGCCGTTAATCTCTTCTCTCTCTTCTCTCTTCTCTCTGTGCTCTCTGTGGTAAAACGCAACCAATCCTTTAAAGATTTTTTCACCACAGAGGACACAGAGGCGCTGCGCTGTACAGAGGAAAAACAAAACACTACCTGATTAGCGCTGTGTCTTTACAGACTGGCCTAAAGTAAAAAAATTTACAAATAAATAACTTGGTCAATCAGGATAGGTTTAGTCGGTTTAGATAGTTCGTTATCGATTAACCTATTAATACCGCTATCTTTATTCGCTCGGAAATAACGAGGTCTTAATTTATATTCTCAGAGGCTGTTTCGCTTAATTGAGGATTGACGTCTTTTTTCAACAGTATTTCAAATTCATGTGCGGGGAGTGGGCGGCTATATAAATACCCTTGTAAATTGTCGCAACCGGTCGATGCAAAAAAATCCTTTTGTTGCTGGTTTTCTATCCCTTCAGCTGTGACTTTCAAACTTAGATTTTTAGCGAGAGAAATGATAGCTTTGGTGGTAATTACATCATCGGCGCTGGATGGAATGTTATCAACAAAGCTCTTATCGATTTTTAATCGATCAATTTTTAATTTTACTAAGTAACTCATTGATGAATAGCCGGTGCCAAAATCATCCAATACAACAGCAACTCCCATTTCTTTTAATGATTGAAGTTGTTTCATTGCAGAGTTAACATCTTGGAGTACAGCAGTCTCGGTCAATTCCATTTCTAAACAGTTAGCAGGTAACTTAGAAGTAGCTAACGCATTTTTTACGTTTTTTACAAAGTGTTCATCTGCGAGTTGTTTTGCTGACATGTTTACCGCAATAGTTAATCGTTCATAACCAAGCTTGCGCCATTTTTCATTCTGCATGCATGCTTGATTGAGCACCCAATTACCAATCTTATCCATCATGCCAATTTCTTCAGCAATGGGGATAAATACATCTGGTCCAATCTTTCCTAATTCTTTGTTTGTCCATCTCAGTAGGGCTTCTGAACCTTTAATCTGCTCGGTTTTAGTATCAATAACGGCTTGGTAATGAACTTCAAATTCATTATTTTCAATTGCTTTGCGTAAACCATTACTGATTTTAAGTTTATATTGAGATTGTTTTTCTAGTTTTTCTGAATAAAATCGATAGACTCCTTTGCCTTCAAGTTTAGCGTTATGCATGGCTGAGTCAGCATATTTCAATAAATCATCGGCATTTTGGCTATCTGATGGGTACACCGACACACCAATACTCATATCGGTAAAAATTTCTTTGCCGTCCAAGTAAAAAGGACTTTTAAGGCTAGCTATCAGCTTTTCTGCTATTAGGCTTATGCAATCGATATTTATCGGTGAATCTATAATAATGATAAATTCATCGCTTGAGTTTCTAGCCAGCGTATCGTCGGCTCTTAGCTGGCCTAATAGTCGTAGGCTAAATTCTTTTAATAATGTATCTCCGGTTACTCGCCCATACGAATCATTTACATGTTTAAAGTTATCTATATCTAAAACAAACACAGCGCCTAAGCGCTCGTTTCTTTTGGCGTGGGATACAAACTGTTGTAGTCTATTCTTGCAAAGCTCTCTATTTGGAAGGCCTGTTAGCGAATCAAAAAACACGACTTTATTAAGCTCTTCTTCACTGGCGACACGTAACTTTATTTCCATTTTCAAATATCTTAGATTGCGTATGATAATAGCCATGAGAGCAATTGAAAAAATTAACACAAGCATAACCAGCTCATCTAATTCGTATTCTTCATGCTGACTAACAAAATCGACTAGCAATTCGAAGGCATCAATTTCTACAGAAATAAACAGTAAAATAATTGCTAATACAATTATAAATATAATTTCTTTAACAAAATTTGTACCGTACTTTTCTAGGAAGGCCGCACGCTTAATTTGTATGTTTTTTTCATCGGTCATGGTTAACTCGTTTTTTGATACGTCTAATAATTAATGTAATTTTCTAGCTGTGTGACAATAGGTAGAAAATGTATGACTTGCTCAAAGGTTCTCTAAGTGACTTGAAATTTACTATAACCTGAGCCAGTGATTTTCATGCAGTGCTTATGCTTAGCACAAATTATTGACTCTATAACGGCCTAAAAAATTTTCACTGAACCTAAGAGTTTATGCAAATATGCAATTATTCGCAGATGTAGGGGTATATACGCACATATGACTAAGATTTTTCAATTCTGTTGTAAATCCAATACCTTGCTTACATTGTATTTACTTTTAAAAAAGTCATGAAGCTATCATTCAGCCGTCATTCAGCCGTCATTCAGCTATTTTATACAAAATTCATTGATAATCATATGGATACATATGTATATTTGATGATAACAAAATAACTGTCTGTTTTTCAACACGTTGAATTGGTAGATGTTCCTCGCCGGGTAATAATTCCTTGAAAACTATGCAGCACCGTCATATATAATATTGGAAACGAGTGATACTGTGCTATAGAGGGTATGTGAATGAGTTCAGCATTTTATTAGAGGGATCTCTGCATAACGTTGCGAACGTAGGCAAAACAAGGCAAGAACTGGCGAGATAGCGGAGTCAGTGTGCTCCTCACTTTGGGGGTAGTGGGCCCTTCTTTGTGGATATTACTGGTGTAAATGAGCGTATTGAGCTGGTTTTTAACGCCGTATTACCAAGCGCAGTTATCATACCCTTGGGGTAAGTTGCGTAGAGGGCTCTGTGAGTCAAAAACAGCTAAATATATGGAAGGTGCTGCACTTAATCACAGCCTTATTTTTCTCGATCGTTTTTGGAAAAAAGAGCAGCTACCAGTGCAGTCTGCTGCTCACATTTATTCAATTACTGATATAGGTTTTCGCCCGAAGATTTATCGGCTAATAATTTAATAAATTCTTGGTGTGCTTGCATTTCAAGTTCCGTGGGCCGTATGACCACTAAATTCTCAGCCACATCGGTCAGTTTCTTCACTGCAATCCCACCGTCCGCACTAACTTTGTCAACTTCTGCAGCCAACATTAGATCTGTCTGGCCACCGGTAAGCATTAGGTAAACGTCGGCTAATATTTCCGAGTCTAATAGCGCTCCGTGTAACTCGCGATGTGAGTTATCTATGCCGTATCGTCGGCAAAGTGCATCTAAATTATTTTTTTGTCCAGGGTGTTTGTGTCTAGCTAATTTAAGTGAGTCGACGATACTACAAATATCTTCTACTTTCTCGTGACAACCATTGCGTTGCAACTCTGCATTTAAAAAGCCAAGATCAAATGGGGCGTTGTGAATAATCAGTTCGGCGCCGCGTATATACTCTAAAAAGTCGCTGCTTATGTCACGAAATTTGGGTTTGTCTAATAGAAATTCATTAGTGATACCATGTATGCGGATTGCATCTTCATCTGAGTCTCTATCAGGTTTTACATATTGGTGATAATTGTTACCGGTAAGGCGGCGTTTTATCATTTCTACACAGCCTATCTCAATAACATTATGACCTTGAGAAGGCTCTAAACCGGTTGTTTCTGTATCTAAAATAATTTGTCTCAAGTGTGATCCTTGATTTTATCAATAGTGTTATTTGCAGAGGTGGGGGAGTTAGCCTTTAATTGCCTCGACACCGCGATTTGCTAAATCATCAGCAAGCTCGTTATCAGGATGACCACTGTGGCCTTTTACCCAGCGCCAATCCACGGTGTGTTGCTGGGTTTGCTCATCTAATAGCTGCCACAAGTCGGCATTCTTGACAGGTTTCTTGGCTGCCGTTTTCCAGCCATTACGTTTCCAGCCGGTGATCCATTCACTAATTCCCTTGCGCACATATTGTGAATCGGTGGTTAAAATAACCGTACAAGGCTGTTTTAGGATGGCTAGTGACTGAATTGCAGCCATTAATTCCATACGATTATTAGTGGTGTTTTTTTCACCACCAAATATTTCTTTTTTCTTATCGGCATAATAGAGGACGGCTCCCCAACCACCGGGTCCTGGATTTCCCTTGCAGGCTCCATCGGTGAATATATTAACTTCTTTCACGTATTTGCTCCCTAGTTGCTGGTTTTCTGACCGGCAATGTATAGAATTTTCTTGGAAATAATAGGCGTTTCACTGGTGAAATACCTTCGATGTCTTTTCGGGCTAAAGTGACGGAAAATGCACCATTTTTCGGCATAGAGCGACGACCATATGCCTGTATTTTGGCAAAGCGTCGCCGCCATTTTATTGAAGCAAAGGGTGGAAGATAATAGTCAGTTAGACAGCGCAGCTGAGTTAAACCCAACAAACTCATCCAGTCGACTAATCGCCCTTGAGAGATAAATTGGCCCCGCTGCCAAGCTGCCTTAACTCCTCTTCGACAATATCTTCTAACTCCCCACCAAGAGGCAGGATTGAAACCAACAATAATTAAATAGCCGCCTGGCCTCAGTACCCGATTTGCTTCACGCAACACTTGATGAGGATTATCAGTAAAATCTAGCGAGTGATGTAAAAGTACAACGTCGACACTGTTTTCGGCAAAGGGTAATTCAGTGGGCTCACACAAGATAGCTTTATCTGTAAGTCCTAATTCATATTTACTGCTGACAATGATCTTATGGCTAATAAGACTTTCACTAGACAGTGCCATATCAGTGTTCACGGCAATTTCTATGAGATAATAACCAAATAGGTTGGGCAGTAACCGATTAATTGCTCTTTTCTGAGCAGCTAATAGCTCTTGCCCCAATTCGGTATTAAACCATTCTTGGATGCTCTGTGTTGTGAGTGGCTCTGAGTTTATTATCATTGGTAAACTATTTGCACTTTAAAGTTAAGCCTTAGGCTGTCTTTCGATTCAATACTGCTGTAGTGAGGACCAGTTTAACTGATTTGTTATTGTGAGGCCCCAGTATAACACCCTGAAACCTCAACGCCTGAAACTTCAATGTAAGATACGAGCATTATGCTGAAGCTCCACTCTTTTTAATTACTCTTTTTAATCACTGATTGATGAATAGAGTGGAGGAACATACTAACACCTGAACCAATAAATTTAATCACTGGGTAAAAAATCTAATAAAGATTATCTAATCTTGCCATATGTTGACGGGTATTTTTAGCGCATTGCAGTAAACATTGTGTAAAATGTATTGCAGCTGGCTTCATATCCCTGAACCAGCAGCTCTTCATTGTCATCGCTGTCAGGCTTGCCTTGCAGCGTATTTAACTGTTTAGTCATACACCGCAAAATATCGGGGGTTGACTATACTGTTCCCAATAACTGTTAGCGAGGAAATACTGTGTTTAATGTCACGCCTATTAGCGCATTTGAGGATAACTATATTTGGTTGCTACAAGGTGCTGCAGATGATGTAGCGGTGGTAGATCCAGGGGATGCACAAGTTGTAATAGCAGCATTAGAAAAAAGTGCTAAAAAATTAACAGCTATTTTAATTACCCATCACCACAGTGATCATACTGGTGGGGTAGATGAGTTGGTGGATAAATATTCTGTACCTGTCTACGGGCCAAAAAATTGTAAATTTCCGGGAATAAGTCAACCGTTGGTAGATGGCGATCTGATTACTTTATTCGGTAAAACTTTAACTGTTAAAGCGGTTCCAGGACATACTTTAGATCATATTAGCTATTTGCATAGCGACCGGCAATCAAGTCAAGTTTTTTGTGGTGATACACTGTTCTTAGCGGGCTGTGGACGTGTCTTTGAAGGTTCTATGCAGCAAATGTTAGCAGCTATGGATTACTTTAAAAAGCTGCCTGCAGCGACCCGCGTTTATTGTACGCATGAGTATTCTTTAAGCAACTTAGCGTTCGCGCAATCTGTCGAGCCAAAAAATCAGCACATAGCAGATAAATTAGTAGCGTGCAGAGGCTTACGCGCCGCAAATAAATCGACCTTGCCTAGTGATATTGCCACAGAACTGTTGATCAATCCTTTTTTACGCTGTGATCAATTAGCAGTCAAAGAGCGAGTATCCAACTATTCCGGACGCTCCATTAACGGTGAGCTTGAGGTGTTTAGCTTATTGCGAAACTGGAAAAATGTATTTTAAATATTTAGTCATATCAATTATTTAAATTTTTTGAACGATTGTTCGAATCGGTAATTTGAACTTATTTTATAGCCTGTTAGAATACTCGGCTAAAATTAGGTTTATAGGCACTAAAAAGCATGCAGTTAGCTAAGATTTTAATCATATTTTTATCATCACTATTGATCATCAGTTGTCAATCAATCGCGGTGAACACCAGCTATGTCAGTAACTATAATGGTTACGATAAAAATGGCTTGCCGATAAAAACGAAGGGGGGGGCAATTAATGCCATCTCAACGACTGATTTGTGGCATAAAACGCGTAGTAATTTTAAGCTAACTGATGATTTTCAGCATGCGAGAGTGATTGAAGAAATTAAATTTTTCAATCGATTTCCGCGACACATGAAAAAAGTCAGCGAGCAGGCAAATCCTTTCTATTTTTACGTTTTACAGGAAGTAATGAAACGTGATTTGCCCAGCGAAGTGGCACTGCTGCCGGTTATAGAAAGCTTATATAATCCGAATGCATACTCTAGCGGTAAAGCATCGGGTATCTGGCAGTTTATCCCCTCGACGGCTAAATACTTAGGCATAGAAATGAATGAATGGTATGACGGTCGACGCGATCTAATTACCTCAACTCAAACGGCGCTAGATTACTTAGAAAGATACAATAAACGTTTTGACGGTGATTGGCTGTTAACGTTTGCTGCATACAACAGCGGTGGTGGTACAGTTTCAAAAGCGATTCGAAAAAATAAAGAAAAAGGATTGCCAACCGATTACTGGTCGCTAAAATTGCCGGCTGAAACATCCAAGTACGTGCCGAGAATCCTGGCGATTTCAGCAATTGTAAACACCCCACAAGCTTATAATGTTTCTCTGCCTAGTATCCCCGATCAACCTTATTTCAACATTGTTGATTTAGGCAGTCAAATAGATCTAAATAAAGTAGCTAAAATGGCAAGACTTAAAAAAGATCATTTGCTGTTGTTAAATGCAGGGTTTAGTCATAGCGTTACTCCTCCAAGGGGACCGCACCGAGTGCTAGTGCCAGTGAAAAGCGCCGCTGGTTTGGAGTTAGCCTTAGCCTCTATTAATAAATCTGAACGGATGAATTGGACCAGATACATTGTCAAATCGGGTGATAATTTAGGATCAATCGCCAATAAGTATTCAACATCTGTGAGTATTATTAAGCAAGTTAATTCTTTGACCAGTTCAAAATTGAGAATCAATAAAAAGCTATTAATTCCAATTGCGCTAGCACTAAATAGCAGTCGCTCTAAAGCTAAGACTAGATCTAGTCGGCATAAAATCCACAAAATCAATAATGGCGATACAGTGTGGGATATAGCGAAAAAGCATAAGATCACGGTCAGGCAAATTCTTGCTTATAATGGCCTTTCTAAAAACAGCACATTAAGAGTCGGTGCTGCTCTGAAAATTCCACAAGGTTAGATCAGTAGACGATCTTAGTGACAGATTAGGCCTCAGCATAGTGTTTGATGCTTAATCTGTAGTATGTAAAGCTCAGGCTAATTTTTACCTATAATTAAGTCCCCCTTACAAAAAGCCTTCCCAATCTCTCTGTATTCTTATCTGATTCAGATTTTACAATAGTTTTTTCAGCCCGAGTAGGGCGTATTCTCAGTGGGTGGTCGCTTTTACCATTAGTGGGTCTTTCTGAAGCTGATTATTAGCTTATTATAACCAGCCATATTTAATGACCTCGACTGCTATTTATAATGCTCGGGGTAGAAATTAATAATTATAGGCTTCAGGTGAGTAGCAACATGAATATTAATAATTTTGATCAGCCAGTTGGCAACGCAGTTGACCTTGGGCAAGTGAGAGAACAGCTGAGCACAACGCCTATGCAAGGGCAATTTTGCAGAATAGAAAAATTATTGCCGGATAAGCATGGCAGAACATTATATTTGGCTCTTTGTCAGTATGACGACCATAAAAATTGGACTTATTTGCCCTATGGCCCCTTCGATTCGTTCGCCAGCTTCGAGCAGTGGCTAGTTGAGAGTGCTGCTAATAGCGATCCACTGTTCTACGTTATTATTGATCTTAAGACTGACCAGCCGATCGGCTTGGCTAGTTACTTGAGGATAAATCCGGAAAACGGGGTAGTGGAAATTGGACATTTGCATTTTTCGACAAAAATGCAACAAACAGCACATGCCAGTGAAGCTATGTATCTGATGATGAAGAGAGTATTTGAAGAGCAGCGCTATCGGCGCTATGAGTGGAAGTGCGATGACTTGAATGGCCCCTCTAAACGAGCGGCGCTGCGTTTGGGCTTTAGCTTCGAAGGGGTATTTAGGCAAGCTACAATCTATAAAAACCGCAATAGGGATACCGCTTGGTTTGCGATCTTAGATACACAGTGGCCGCTGTTAAAACAGGCCTTCGAAAGTTGGTTGGATGTCGATAACTTTACTGAAGCGGCACAGCAAAAAGCAAGCTTGCAGTCATTTCGCTCATAGTAGTATTACGGGAGATGACCGTTAGCGCTCATGGCGCGATGCTGATCAGAGAATTCTAAAGGCAATAGTCTAGAGAAAGTGCTAGTAGAGTATGTTAGTTAAACTGCGAAAACTTGTGAGAGTTGATAATAGTGGCTAAGGATAGAGTTAAATAAGATTGGTAATAGTCGTAAATAAGATCGTTAAGTAGGGGGCTGCTGAAAGTTTGCCCCCTATGATTCAGTGGCTACTCTTCTTCGAGTGCGTTTAAACGCTCTTGTCGGGCGCTCTCTTCAGCAATAATCGCTTTTATTTCATCCATCACAGAATCAACATCTGCACTGTGGGTATCTAGCTTGAATTTACCGGTTAATTCGGTCTCTATCGTCAACTGGCCATTCTCGTACAGTTCCCACATTTCTTGAGCATAGTGGCTCTTGAGCAAATCGGGGGCAAACAAACCGAAATAATTAGTCATATTATCTACGTCGCGAATTAACATAGATTTAGCGTGATTATTGGCGGCTGCGTCTACGGCTTGTGGCAAATCGATAATGACCGGGCCATACTGATCGACCAAGACGTTAAACTCCGAGAGGTCGCCATGCACAATGCCGGCGCACAACATACGCATTATATAAGTCATGATGATGCTGTGATCTTCAATCGCTTGTTCAGCAGGCATAGTTACATCCCCCAAACGCGGCGCCACATCTCCATTTTCGTCAGTAATAAGCTCCATGAGTAACACCCCATCGAGGCAACCGTAGGTTTCTGGGACTCTTACCTGAGCATTTTTGAGCTTTTCTAACGCTTCTATTTCAGCGTTTTGCCAGCTAGCTTCCTGTTGTTTGCGGCCGTACTTGGAGCCTTTTTCCATGGCGCGGCCACGGCGGGTATTGCGTACTTTTCGACCCTCTTGGTAATTTACGGCTTTTTTAAAGCTCCGTTGAGCAGCTTCTTTATAGACTTTAGCACAGCGAATTTGACCGTGACTTCGGACTACGTAGACATCGGCTTCTTTGCCGCTCATTAAACGAGAGATGACTTCGTCAACTAAGCCGTCGTCAACTAATGGTTGGATGCGTTTTGGGATTTTCATGGCGCCTTTATACTGTATCTCTTAAGTCGAGGGAATTAATTTCTAACAAAAAGTACAAGAAGAATCTTTAGTTGGGGGTTTAATTTAATCAATGTCGAAAAAACCCGATAATAGCCGCAGACTAGTTTATTTACTATAAAGCTAATAACTATAGTTTTCAGGACTAGCTTTGGCAATTAAAATGCGCAATTTATTGATTGATTTTCGGGTCGAGTAAACCAGTTGTTGATTGAATAAGGCAATCGGCACTTTCCCCGCTGGATTGATCCATGCTTTATAGCTTATTTTAACTAAGCCTGCTTGTTCTTCGATAAGCCAGCTAGACTCTGCTTGTGTAATTCTGATCAGATTAGCATCTTGCTCAATTCTGTCAGAACAGGCGCTAATTTTAATGCGGGTCTGATTTGTTGCGAAATCAGTAGCTACACAAGTGATCAACTCCCTAGCTTTAAAAGGCCAAGGGCTGTTAATGACCGAACGGACTAAAAAATCAGTATTTGAATATGTCTGTAGAGTTTCAATACTTTCTAAATTATCGAACCAGTCAACTGTTTTCGATAAATCTGCTATCACTCTAAACACTAGTTGTTTAGGTTGTGAGCTATAAAATTGAACGTTGACTTGTTTAAAGGGGCTGTTTTCGACAGAACTCAATTGGATGTTGGTCTTTAAGGTCAGCTTATCGCTAGTTGTTCTCGGCTGTTTTTGTAAGCTTGTACACCCCGGTAGCAAAATTAGTAGGCAACTGATAATAGTGGTTGTATAGGTTATTGGCCAACCCGTTAACTTTTTTCTATTTGCAGACAAAATTAAAAACCTCAATACGGTGATATCATTATTGCAAGCGCTTCAAATACCACGTAGCCTGAATCATTAGGATCGATTAAATACTTAAATTATTGTCAGAGCGACTGTTGTTTATCTAAATCCTGAATCCGTGACTTCAAAGTGAATACAGAGTGTAAGATATTGGTTCTAGAGTGGAATTGAAAAATCTTAGCTGCACCCGTAGGTTCAACGGGTATTTTTCTAACCGCTGTAGAATCGAGAGCTTGCGCTATATGGTGCAGTGAAGTCACTGATTCAGGTAAATATTATTGGTTGCTGTTGTTGTATTATCTATCTGTAAACTGACAGTATTTTACACTCGTGGCATTCTATAAGCCACGCATTGAGCAGCTATTAAAAATTTAAATTAGCTTAATCCTGAATCCGTGGCATTTTGAGTGGGCCAGAGTGTAAAATATCGTTTTACAGCACCCTTGATAAACCTTAGCGACAAGCTTATATGTATATCCTGCATTCACTAAATAAATGCATCCATGCATAATAATTGCAGGTTTAATAGATGTGTTTAGAAGAGCCTAGTCATCAAAACTTACGATAGTATTCATATGAAGAGCATTGATTAATGTAACGCTAAGTGTAGCGATTGAGTGAGTTTTTTACCCACTAAATGCTAGATTACTAGTACAAAAAAAATTGGATTTTGTTTGACCATTTGGAGGTCATGTTAGTGAATATGTTTAATACTTTTAAAGTACTTTCTACAGCGATTGCTGTGCTATTTTTAGCCAGTTGTGGTGCAGAACAAGCATGGTTAAAGCCAACCGGCAGTGCAGCCAGTGTCCCAAAAGATCTTGATTTAAAATTTGAGCAATATGTTGCTGAGAGTAGAAAAAACATTGAACAAATAATCACTAAATTACGCTTTAGCAATGCCAAATCTCCCTATGTAGGTGAATACAGCGCCAGCGATGTAGCCAATATGCGTGGCCCCTTTCAACTACCTGAAAAATCGGCAGCTTTATGCACGGATAAGAGCAGGGGGGCTGGCAAGGGTTTCTTGTTGATTCACGGTTTGACAGATTCTCCTTACTTGTTGAAAAACATCGGTCAAACATTGGCAGATGCCTACCCCTGTGGATTGGTTAGGGCAGTTTTGCTGCCAGGTCATGGAACCGTAGTTGGCGATACTCTAGAAATGAAGTATCAAGATTGGATGGGGATTACGGAGTATGGAGTGCACTCTTTTCAAAAAATGCCAAATATTGAAGAGCTTTATATAGTAGGGTTTTCTACGGGCACGGCGCTGGCGATAAAATACTTAAAAGAGGGCGCAAGCCAAGAGAAAATTGCCGGTCTAGTGCTGCTTTCTACCGCGGTTAAGGCGAAAAGCAATTTAGCTTGGTTGACCAATTATATTAAAGTGTTTAAAAGCTGGTTGGGTACCGTAAAAGAACGTGATGCCGCCAGATACTCATCATTTTCCAGCAATGCTGGTGCGCAGTTCTATAAGTTAACCAAAGGCTTAGTAGCTAAAAAATATCAATTTGATATACCTGTATTAATGGCGGTAAGTGCGGATGATGAAACGATCAATCCTGAGGCCGCTAGAGAATTTTTTTGTAAATACACCACGAGCGAGCGGAAGCTATTACTGTGGTACAAAGGTTTTTCAAAAGCGCAAACCGAGCAGTGTGACGGCGTCTATGAAATAGAAAAAGGCAGTATCCGCCAAGAGTATCAAGGCGTTAAATATCGATATGCAAACCTCGCTCACACCGGTCTGTCAGTTAGTCCAAGTGATAGTCACTACGGAGTGTCAGGAGTGTATCGGGATTGTAAATTCTATGAGAGTGCCGATGATGACAGTCAGTGGCAAGCTTGCATGCAAGATTCAACTAACCCAGTTTTTGCGGAAAAGAACATCGCTAAAATGAGTGAGGTGCTCGCTGGTGGGATGTGGCGCAGAGGTACTTTTAACAAGCAGTATCAACAGCTAGCCAAAACCATCGTCTGTTTTACCGACCAGCACTGTGATTTAAAGAAATCCCTGAGGAACTAGCACTAATGCTATTAGTTGCAATCTAGAAGCCTGTCGGACTTAACGCTAATCTACTGCGAAAAATCAGAATTTGGCCACATTTCCTGTTCTTTCTCGTTAAATAGCACGCTATTCGCCTCACAAGAGCAGAAAATCTGCCTCAAATCTGATTTTTCTCGCTACGATCGGTCAAGCCCGACAGACTCCTAGAGCTTCGAGACAGCTATGTTATCTCTTAGCTCTGGTAGATTAGGGGGCCGTTCTACGGGGCGTACGGCGCTTAGTGATAGGCTGCTTAGTTATCTGTATTTGAGCTCGCTGTAGAAACTGACTTGCTAATAGAAAGTTAGCCTGTATGCTAAATATTTTTTGGATAACCCAGATGCCTGAATTACCAGAAGTAGAAACGACTTGTCGGGGTATTGAGCCACATATAAAAGGCGAGACAATTAAGCAAGTTATCATTAGGCATCCCAAGTTGCGCTGGGACATCCCGCAGCAGCTCATAACCGATTTACCTGGGCTTGAGCTGCTAGCAGTACAGCGGCGCTCCAAGTATATATTATTGAAATTTACTAGTGGAAAGTTGCTAATTCACTTGGGAATGTCCGGTAGTTTGCGGGTGCTTCTGCAGCCTGAACCAGCGTTAAAACACGACCATTTTGAGCTGGTGTTTACCGACGGTACTTTGTTGAGGTTAACGGACCCGCGTCGTTTTGGTGCAGTGCTATGGCAGGAAGCAGGACAGCAGCACCCACTGCTAGAAAAATTAGGACCTGAGCCGCTAACTGATGACTTTAATGTAGATACATTTGTCAGGGCTGCTAGCCATCGGAAAATCGCGATCAAGCAATTTATCATGGATAATAAGGTGGTAGTTGGGGTGGGGAATATCTATGCCGCAGAGGCGCTGTTTGCCGCAGCTCTTCATCCTGAAACACCAGTCAATACTATTTCTAAACAAAAATTTCAAAAATTAGTAGCAGCTATAAAATATATTCTTGTGGCGGCTATTGAGCGGGGTGGGACCACCTTAAAAGATTTTGTCTGTGGCGATTGTAAGCAGGGATACTTCGCCCAAGAGCTACAATTATATGGGCGAAAAGGGCAGACCTGTAATTTATGTCAATCCTCACTACATGAAATTCGGCTGGGGCAGCGCTCGACGGTCTACTGTTCGAAATGTCAGCGCTTGGACAAATCGGTGGCTAAGAAAGTTACCAAAAAATAGTGCTGTTCCGGAGTTTGCGTTAGTTGTCGGATTTGTGTGTGTAATTACTCCCATAACACTATTTTCTCTCGTATATCAGGGGAGGCTTGTTACGTTTCTGGTCTGATTTTAATTTGAACGTCAGGTAAATATATGGCACTTTGCTATAAGTAACTTATTAGAGAGCTCTGTAGAGATCTCTATGTATCGGAGTCCAAGTTCCTTTCAGCAGCCTCTATAGCCTCTATTCTCGCCAGTTCTTGTTCTTCGTCTTGTTTGGCTATAATTGTTTTTAAAATTTCCATGTGTTTGTGAATAGCAAAAATTTGACTATCTAGAGCTTCGCTTTGATTTAGATTGTTTAATGATTTCAATGCACTGTTAAATTTATGAAAGCCGGCTTTCTCACCACTTTGATTTTGGGTGTTAATAGCACTGAAAATTTCAATATCACAAGATACCCGATCGTAAAAATCGGTTGTTTGCCATCCAAGTTCATTGAATGAGTGTTCAGATATTTGTTTACCTTTACTTAAGTCTCCAAGCCAGCGGGTGGTTTCTTTTAGAAGACTCAAAGCATGGTGTACTTGTCCCTCCTCTTGATAAACTGTCATAGAGCCTTCAGGGTACTCTAAAGTGATTACTCGATTACTGACTCTTTCTTGGAATGTGTTGAACGAACGTTGGCTGTCATTGGTTACTTCAATGAGATGAAGCTCTTTCCATTTGCGAATAATATGTCGGCTTAAAAAGTCATGTAACTCAACAGTCATAAACAGATCAGGTAAGCCTTTATAAATATTTACAGCTCTTCTGATTTGTTTTTTAATGGTTATTATTCTTAATTTTTGAGCACGTTTTCTATCTTCAATTGATTGTATGAAGTAGGCAATGGAACCGAGTATGACGAGAATCGTCAGAATTAAGAAAATAGTTTGTGTTTGCCCCATTGTGTTCTCTCTATGTTGAGTCAAGTAAAAATTTTGCAGAATATTGGAGTTTTCTGGATGGCTATTGAGTGGTAAATAAATACTGCTTTAAATCGACCAAGCAAAGCGTAAAAACATTTACCCTCACGTTTAAGCTGTCCAGACCTTACTTTTTAGCAATCGTTTTGCTCTAGTTCTGTTTTGGTTGTAGCGTTTGATCGACGAGTAAAATTTCGAATAAAAGTTAGTTTAAATAATACCTTAATGTACAAAAGATAGCACTGGTAGTGCTAGTCAGACGTGCATTTGTTAGATAAAAAGTTGGATTATTAACAGAAAGAGAGCTCTGCATAATTCCTGTGCTCGGTAATACGGCGTTAAAAACCGGCTCAATATGCTCATTTACACCCGTAATACCCATAAAGAAGGGCACACTGTACCCAACGAACGTGAGGGGCACACTGACTCCGAAACCTCGCCAGCTTTTGCCTCGTATTACCCGCGCTGGCAATGTTTTGCAGAGGCCTGAGAAAGAGAGTGTTTTGGCTATTGGCTGCGGCTTGATTTAGAATTATTAGCTTAACTTGTTTATATTTTCAAAAACGTCTTGACGAAGAGTTAGTGTCGGTATAAAATTCGCCCCGCATTTGAGCAGCAATGCAAAAGTGTAGTGTTGTCCCCTTCGTCTAGTGGCCTAGGACACTGCCCTCTCACGGCGGTAACAGGGGTTCGAACCCCCTATGGGACGCCATTTAATTATTCCAACTAAGAATTATGATTCTAATAAGAAAGTAGATAATTCACTAAGTATATATTGCGGGAATAGCTAAGTTGGTAAAGCGCGACCTTGACAATGTCGAGGTCGCCGGTTCGAACCCGGTTTCCCGCTCCAATTTTAAATTTGCAGATTGCAAATCTTGTACGTCCCATTCGTCTAGAGGTCTAGGACACCGCCCTTTCACGGCGGTAACAGGGGTTCGATTCCCCTAGGGGACGCCATTCTAAGTATGATTCATTCGCTGTAAAGCTCTTTAAGCTTTTAGATTCTCAAGTCGATTAATACCTCTTAGTATCCATCCTGCGTGACGCACAGAGAAGTTTTTGCTCTGAGTTAACGACATTCGCCGGTATATCTCTAATCGTCGCTTTAATCACAAAATTTTTCTGTACGCCGAGGGTATGTCCGGTTTGTTCAGGGGCTACTTGGGTAAAGTTGGAAATCTAGCCGGATACTGTAAAAAAACAGCTGCAATCTCTGTGATTAATAGTGTTACTGGACGTGAGCTTTAGATCGAGTTTTACGGTTACTAGTGCTCTATCCTGTATTTATAACTATCCATAAATTGTTGGATTTCAGTTTGATATAATTGGCTGATTAAAAAAGACTTATAATTACTAAACAGCTGTTGACATTAAAGTGATAGCTCAATATTATACGCGCCTCCTCATTGAGGAAAGACGTCCCATTCGTCTAGAGGTCTAGGACACCGCCCTTTCACGGCGGTAACAGGGGTTCGAACCCCCTATGGGACGCCATTTAATTATACTAAGCACGATGTTCGTTTCTAATTAGAAACTAGATCATTTGCTCAGCATAGTTTGCGGGAATAGCTCAGTTGGTAGAGCGCGACCTTGCCAAGGTCGAGGTCGCCGGTTCGAACCCGGTTTCCCGCTCCAATTTTAAATTTGCAGTTTGCAAATCTGTACGTCCCATTCGTCTAGAGGTCTAGGACACCGCCCTTTCACGGCGGTAACAGGGGTTCGAACCCCCTATGGGACGCCATTTCTTCTTCTTGTCTTTGTTATTTTTTAATAATACATATCTTTATTATTCAATTGATTACGATGTTTTTAACCGACATTCTATAGTTTTTAACCTTATTTGTGTTCTTGTCGGTACAGACTAAAGCTATACTTCATTTATTATACATATATCCTCTGTTGTTTTATTTGGGAGCTTAAGTCTTGCAAGATGACTTTGAAAAGCAAAAATTACGCCCTTTTTTAAGTATTCGCTGGAAGTTATTCTTTGCTCTAAGCTGTCTTATTTGCTTAATTCATATTGCATTTTTGGTAGGGTTCTTGAAATATCAACAAGCTTCTTATCGAGGAAATATTCAACATATTAAAGAAGAGCAGTCTGGCTCTCTTGATACTTTGTTTACTACAGCAAGTGTTGGCTTGGAAAAAGTGATTATGGCACTCACACAGCCGCATTTACATGAGTCAGAGCTAACCGCCAGCTCCTTGCTGAGAGAAATTGACAGTCACTTCATTAAAATATCATTGAATAGTATAGCTGATAGTGTTGACTTGCTGAGTCCTGATCAGCAGCTGATTAGGCATTGGGGGATAGAATCAAACCTTGATAGTGAATTTTTACATGATTATTTACTGGATGGAAAACCGGCGAGTGGTTTTAATTGTAGAAAAACCTGTAGTATTTTTAGTGTATCCCCGGTGATCGTCAAGCAGAAAACTATTGCAATAATCGTAGTGCAGAAAAATTTACAATCATTATTACTACGTTTCGGTCAAGAGCATAAGTTGGTAGTAGGGTTGTTTAACCAGTTTCCTAATACCGCTAAATTTGATGCTTGGGAACAGCAGCTATATAACTTCACCCAAAGTAATTTGAATATTCCGATTCTAGTACGTCTATCAGAAAGCGAAAATCTTTTGACGGTCGATAAAAAATATCAAGTCTCAGCGTTTGATAATGAATATTTAATTATTTTTAATGATTCAGTGGTCGGAGAAAAGCATAGTGTTCACTGGGTTTTCATTAATGACATATCACTGCTCTCAATTTTACATAACAGCTCACTCAAGAGTATTGGCGTTTTCGGGCTAATCAGTTTAGCTATCAGTTTAATCCTACTTTATTTCATCGTTAATCGAATATCTCATCAACTACCTAGTATTTTAGCTATGTCTGAGGCTATCGGTTTGGAAGATGACTTGATCGGTAATTTGGGTAAGACTGGAGATAGAAAAATCTTGGATGATGAGCTGCAGCAGTACGATCGTCATTTGGCTAAAATAAGGCATAAAATGGACGTGCTGCGTAAGGCCGAGTCTGATAATGCAGTTAAATTACAGTCTATGGTGCGTGAGTTAAATCAGACGAAGAACTTTATGGATCGATTGTTAAATGATGAACAAACAGTCATCCTCGTGCAAAAATTAGGAGGGGAGATTATTGCACTAAATCAAGCGGGTTGCCGCTTGTTTGAAATTGAAGATTTCAATGGCTTAACTTATTCTGAAATCTTTTGCTCTGATCTTTTAGAAGAAGATGGTCTGGCTGCTTTGAACTATTTATATTTAGGAGGGGAAACTTTAGTCAAAGCGGAAGCGCAGTGGAAGAATAGCAAAGGTGATGTTCATTTTTTATTATGGGTGCATGCATTATTGTCGGTGCCTGGCACCATAGATCCGGTTATATTATCAATTTGTGTTGATATTACGGAGCAGCGTAAAGCTGAAGAAAGATTAGAGTGGTTGGCGTTTAAAGATCCAAGTTTGATCAATTATAATAAACAAGTATTTTTAGAATACTTACCTTTTGCCATATCTAGATCGCTAGAAAAACACAAAATTGTGGCTTTACTCTATTGTGAAATTACAGGTATTCCAAGTGATTTAAACACTCAGAGCACCGACCTAAATGATAAAATATTTAAAAGTTTGAGTGTTAGAATGTCTGGCTGTTTAAGACAGTATGATATGTTATCGCAGCTAAGTGATGATCATTTTGTGATTATTTTAGAAGGATTAAGTGATATTTCTGACGCTGAAATAGTGACAGATAAAATTATATTTAGTTATAACCACTCCGTAGAAGTAGATAATCAAGAGTATTTTTTAGATGTGATTATCGGTGCTAGTTATGCCCCTGAGCATACTGAAAATGTACCTGAGTTATTAAGAAATGCGGAAGTGGCTATGTTTCAGGCTAAGCGGAAAAAAATTAGTTTTTATTCAGCTGTTATTACTAAGTAGTTACTAAGTAGTTACTAAGTAGTTACTAAGTAATAATTCGGTAACTTAAGGAACCTCTAAACAAGTCCCACTTCTTCCGCACCCTGCGAGGCGTATGTGACTTGTTCAGAGATTCTCTAGGGAAGAGTGTGACTTTTCTAAAGGCTCCATTGATAGCGGGTTGTCACGGTAAAGTAGATTAGACTTGATGCTGTCAGTTTAACCTGAATCAGATAAGTGACTTGACTGCACCACATAGCACAAGCCCTTGATTCACCTTGAAGTCACGGATTCAGGCTTAAGCTAGCTTGAATAATTTCAGGCGCTGCGCAGGATAGTCAAAGCTTTTGCCACTTGATTCAGCTTCGAAGCGCATTTCATCTAGTTGTTGAAACTGATTAATCTCATCATCGGGCATGTAGTGTAGGCAATCGCCAGAGAAAAACCATAACAGATCCCTTGGCAATAGTGGCGTTAGATCAGAATAGCCGCGGACCCAATTAGTGCAAAAACTTTGGCCGTTTTCTATATAGCCCGGATTAAAATTTTCAAATTGATCGATTAATGTAAGAAAACTATCGAGAAATTCTTGCTCTAGCAGTGGCAGATTCGCTTGGTTGAAAGGAAAGCGCTCTAGTAGTTGTGTGTAAGTTTGTTGCAGTAGCTCTAAGTGAAAACGATGGTACTGGTTCATGGTCATACTCGATAATATTAAAAGGACGAAAAAATCAGCTTATTAGGTGGGGACATACTCATCAATCCACGGCGATTTTAGTCTTATTCTAACGCTTTAATGCTGTGCGTGCACCTGCTATATTAGCGCTTGAAAATTTCCGTATTGCCCCAAAATACTTTTATCTTATACCCGAATCCGTGACTTCAAAGTGAATGCAGAGTGTAAGATATTGGTTTTACGGTGGAATTGAAAAATCTTAACTGCACCGATAGGTTCAGTGGGTATTTTTCTAACCGTCGTAGAATCAAGAGCTTGCGCTATGTGGTGCAGTGAGGTCACTGATTCAGGTTATAGTCATTTATATGATGCTTTCTGTGTGAGCTTAGAGTTAGCCGTCGCCGCCTTGTTACTGATTAATTGCACTGGCTGCAGACTTATAGCTTTGTCAGTTGAGTACTGAGTGTCTTGTAGATTGATTTTAAATTGAGATTGATCCTTTTATCCGTTAACAATTAGAGGCTTTGATGAGCGCTGCCCTTATAATAAAAAATTTAAGTAAAACCTATGGGGATGGATTCGTCGCCCTAAAGAATATTTCTTTTGAGGTACAAAAAGGTGATTTTTTTGCACTACTCGGGCCAAATGGTGCCGGAAAATCCACCACTTTGGGTATCGTATCTTCACTGGTGAACGCCAGCAGTGGCCAAGTGTCCATTTTCGGCTGTGATCTGGCGACAGATACCGCAAATGCGAAGAAAAATTTAGGCGTAGTTCCTCAAGAATTTAATTTCAACAGCTTTGAAACGGTACATAATATCGTTCGCACCCAAGCGGGATTTTATGGATTATCAGCCAAAATCGCAGATAGTAGAACTCAATACTATCTGCAGAAGCTGGGGCTGTGGGATAAAAAAAATACTCCAGCGAGAATGTTATCAGGGGGAATGAAACGTCGTTTAATGATTGCTAGAGCACTGGTTCATGAGCCAAAATTATTGATCCTCGATGAGCCAACCGCGGGAGTGGATATTGAGTTGCGCCGCTCGATGTGGAGTTTCTTGCAAGAGATAAACGCCGCAGGAACCACAATAATTTTGACTACTCACTACCTTGAAGAAGCCGAGCATCTGTGTAAAAACGTGGCGATTATAGATGCTGGGAAAATCATTCAAAACACCAGTATTAAAGCTTTGTTGCAGCAGCTAGACTCAGAGTGCTTTGTCCTAGATCTAACCGCTAATATTGAGCAAGCCCCGCACATTGAAGGTTTTAAAACTAGTTTAGAAGATCAGCATTCCATTTTAGTGGAAGTAAAAAAAGGGCAGACTCTGAATGCTTTGTTTAAGCAGTTAGAGCTGCTTAATCTGACCGTGACCAGTATGCGCAATACAACTCATCGAGAAGAGGAAATGTTTCTTTCAATGGTCGAAAGTAAATTGGAGCA
The DNA here is from genome assembly GCA_029027825.1 of Oceanospirillales bacterium. Lineage (GTDB taxonomy): Bacteria > Pseudomonadota > Gammaproteobacteria > Pseudomonadales > Balneatricaceae > Rs1. Next base: position 641,351 of record CP093399.1, read on the forward strand.
GCAAGAGTGTGTAACCAAGAATTATTAATTGCGCTGTATACTATTGTGCATCGAGAAATTCGTCGTTTTACGCGTATATGGGCACAAACTTTATTACCGCCAGCGATCACCATGAGCCTGTATTTCGTGATTTTTGGCAACTTGATCGGTAGTCGAATCGGTGAGATGGGTGGCTTTAGCTATATGGAATTTATCGTGCCCGGCTTAATTATGATGTCGGTAATTACCAATTCATATAGCAACGTAGTTTCATCTTTCTACAGTGCTAAATATCAAGGTAACGTTGAAGAGTTGCTAGTGTCGCCGATGCCCAATTGGATTATCTTGGTTGGCTATATCATCGGCGGGGTGGCGAGAGGGCTAATTGTCGGCTTTATCGTGACTATATTGTCGCTGTTTTTTACCGATCTACAAGTGCACAGCTTGCCGATCATTATTATAGTGACATTACTCACGTCTATTTTATTCGCCACCGGTGGTTTTATTAATGCGATGCTGGCTAATTCCTTTGATGATGTATCAATAGTGCCGACTTTTATCTTAACCCCACTGACCTATTTAGGTGGGGTTTTTTATTCTATCTCACTGCTGCCCGATTTTTGGCAAGGGGTATCGCAGTTGAACCCCATTCTGTATATGGTGAGTACTTTTAGATACGGCATCTTGGGTGCCAGTGATATTAATATTTATATTTCATTATCAGTTATCGTTACGTTTATGCTGATTTTATTTTTCATCGCATTGAATATGTTAACTAAAGGTAAGGGTATCAGAACATGATAAAGCAACCACAGGGCGCGGATCACCAACAAAAGGAGCAGCAAACGCTCGATGCCTCACCTCTGGGTAGTCACACCGCCTACGTCAATAAATACGATCCTAGTCTGCTGTTTCCGATTGAGCGAGATATTAATTGGCGCAAGCGCTCGGTGGATCGATTGAGTCTGCCTTTCCTCGCGCATTCCGGTGCCATCGATATTTGGAATGGCTATGAGATATCTTGGCTCAATAACCAAGGTAAGCCGATCGTTAGAGTGGCTGAATTTCGGTTTGATGCACGTTCTAGTCATATAGTGGAGTCCAAGTCATTCAAACTCTACTTAAACTCTTACAATTTAAGTCACTTTGAAACTGAAGCGCAGGTCATCCAGCAAATGACTAAAGACTTGAGCAACATCTCAGGGGCTGAGGTAAGTGTCAGCTTCTGTCATTTAGATCAATTGCCCCGATTAGCGCACTTCACCGGCACTTGTATCGATGAGTGCGATGTGCAAATTAATCAGTATAGCCCTGACCTTACACTACTTAAAATTGACCCTGAACTGCAAGTTGCAGAGGCATTGTATAGCCATATTTTAAAATCTAACTGTCCAGTCACCGGTCAGCCTGACTGGGCGAGTATCAGTATCGACTACCAGGGGAGTATGATCGATCAGGCCTCGTTATTACGCTACCTTGTTTCCTACCGTGAGCATGGTGATTTTCATGAGCAGTGTGTAGAAAACATCTTTATGGATATCTGGCAACAGTGTAAACCGAGCAAACTGACCGTCTATGCGCGATATATTCGCCGTGGCGGATTAGATATAAACCCGTTTAGAAGTAGTGAGCAGGCCGTGGCAAAAAATTTACGGCTCTCGCGTCAATAGTTACTTATTTCTCAGTTAGAAACTGATCTCTAGTACGGATGCCCTCTAGCTCGATCTGCTACTCTAGCGGTAGTTATTTGCAATCACAAAACGCCTATCGCTAGTATTTGGTATCATGAAAAATGTCTCTGGATTGCTAGGATATCGATTTTGGATGAAAATTACCTAAGCCTTAAGGAATAACATGCAAGCGATAGAACTATTACACAATAGAGTATCTTGTCCGCAATTAACGGCACCGGCACCGAGTGCCGAACAGTTACAAGTGATGTACCAATCGGCCGCTAGGGCGCCGGACCATGCATGCTTGCGTCCCTGGCGTTTGATTGTTTTACAGGGAGAACAACTAACTAAGCTAGGAGAGCTATTTCTTCAGGTTAACTTAGCCAAAAATCCCGATTTAACGGTTGAACAGCAACAAAAAATTAGGGCTAAGCCGCTGCGAGCGCCGATGATCATCACCTTAGTTGCCAGTGTTACTGAGCATCCTAAAGTCCCTGAAATTGAGCAGATAATCACTGCTGGCTGTGCGGGGCATGCGATTGAACTGGCGGCTTTTGCACAGGGCTTAGGGGCAATGTGGCGCTCTGGTGGAATGATGTTTGAAGCGCGGATTAAAGCTGGATTAAAGCTAGCCGAAAATGAACAAATAGTCGGCTTCTTGTATCTAGGTACGCCAAAAAAGGTTCGCCCAGTCACCGCTGTAGATAGCAGCGCTTTTGTGTCAGAGGCTGACCTTTGAGTTTAATTAGGATCTCTACCTTGAATTTTTTCTAAGCAGTATCTGAGTAAGTCGTATAGGGAAATATAGTACTTGCTCATAGGTTCTCCAAGGCACTAATTTAGTTGATTTATAGACCGGCATCGCTGAAAATTATTTTGATCAAATACCCATCACCGGTTGACTCTATACTTTACTATAGAGTTTATACTACAGGCCTCCCCATGTGACTCTGAAAGGTATTAAGTTATGTCTGCAATCCCTAAGCTAACAGTTGAGGAAGCTCTACAACCCTCTCTAGCAGGTGAATCTAGTGGTGCTGCTAAAATCCAGTTCTTCTCTCTACAGGGGATTTCTTGTGCCGGCTGTGTTCGCTCGGTCGATAAAGCACTAGCTGCGCTACAGCAGCAACAACCTAAGTTAGCGTCTTTTTCAATTAATTTTGCCGATAGAACCGCAATTGTAAGTGGTGATATAGCGGCAGAGTTAATCATTAGTGCCGTGCAAAATTCCGGTTATGATGCCAGCTTGCTAGAATCTGCAGCAGACCGAGATCAACTAGATAACATTGAGCGGCGCTACTTAACACTGACTTTTATTCGCAGTTTTATCGCGATGGCAGCTGGGGCGGTAATGATGGCCCTAATCATGTCGGGTTTAGTCGCTCCACTGACCAGTACAGCTGGGCTTATACAAGGTACGATAATGGCCTTAGTGAGTCTCGCGGTGATGATCTTTAGTGCCGCAAAAATTTACCGAGGAGCTTGGAAAAGCTTAAAAACCTTAGCCTTTAATATGGATATATTAATCGCGTTGGGAACACTAAGTGCATGGAGCTATTCAGTCTTACTGTTGATACTGATGACCATTTCAGAGGATTTGGTGCCGGTCTCGGCTCGGCACTTATACTTCGAGGCGACAGTAATGATCTTAGGCTTTATTTTACTGGGCCAAGCGCTGGAGGCCAAAGTGCGAGGTAGCACGGCTAAGGCAGTGCAAAGTTTAATCAACTTACAGCCAAAGCTGGCTTGGCGGGAAGATAAACAAGGTGATTATCAGCAAGTACCGATTCAATTATTAGTCCCTGATGACATCGTCTTAGTAAAGCCTGGAGAGGCGATTCCCGTGGATGGCATAGTGCTCAGTGGCAGCAGTGCCGTCGATGAGTCAATGATCAGTGGCGAATCGATTGCGCTGGCTAAAAAAGCCCAAGATAAGGTGATCGGTAGCACCGTCAATGGCAGTGGCTCGCTTACCTTTAAAGTCACTAAAGTCGGCAGTGATACCGTGTTATCGCAAATTATCGCCCAAGTGAGACAGGCGCAAAATAGTAAACCTGCGCTGGGTAGACTCGCCGATCAAATTGCCGCGATCTTCGTACCTATAGTGCTAGTCATCGCCCTGCTGACGGCTGTTGTATGGTGGTGGTTCGGCCCCGTGGGAAATTGGAGTTACGTGCTCAGCGCCACCATGACGGTACTGATTATTGCCTGCCCTTGTGCCCTGGGACTAGCAACACCGATGTCGACCATGGTTGGAGTGGGTTTGGCGGCGAAGAAAGGTGTGCTTATACAAAAGGGCGATGCACTGCAAACCGCTGAGAATCTCAGTACCGTAGTACTAGATAAGACCGGAACCATCACCCAGGGAAAACCGTTAGTCACCGATCAGCTATGGCTTAAAGAAGGGTTGAGTAAGCCTGAGATTCAACAGTGGTTGTCACTGATTGAAAGTAAGTCTGAACACCCTTTAGCACAGGCAATCGTTAACTTTACTCAGCAAGCTATAGATGATCTAGCTGTAACTGAACAGCGCTCTAAAAAAATTCTATTAGAAAATTTTCAAAGTGTGACTAGTTCCGGTGTCAGTGTTGAAATCGCCGGTAAATTAGTCCAAGTAGGCAGCTTAAATTGGCTGGGTAAATCGCTAGACAGTGCCGCGACCAAGCAGGCTAGCCAATGGATGGATCAAGCAAAAACAGTGGTGGTGATGGCGATTGCCGGTGAGCCAGTATTGATGTTAGCAATAGCGGATGCGCTAAAGAGTGATTCTGCGACCGCGATAGCCCAATTGCAAAAGCAAGGGTTGAAAGTAGTTATCCTCTCTGGTGACAAACTGCAAAGTGTGGCGGCGATTGCCAAGCAAGTTAATATTAGCGATTACTACGGGGAGCTTAGCTCCGAGCAAAAACTGCAAAAAATTGTTGAGATGCAGGCAAATGGTGAAATAGTGGCGATGGTCGGTGATGGGGTTAATGATGCACCGGCTCTGGCGATCGCTGATTTAGGTTGTGCCATAGGCACTGGCACCGATGTGGCGATTAACAGCGCTGATATAACATTAATCAGAGGGTCGCTGCTGAGCTTACTAGACGCCATCGCTATTTCAAAATTAACCTTGCGAAACATCAAACAGAACCTGTTCGGCGCATTTGCCTACAATATCGTGGCAATACCGGTGGCAGCTGGGGTGTTGTATCCCACATTTGGCTTGCTGCTTAGCCCTATGCTAGCAGGTGCAGCAATGGCATTATCTTCTATTACGGTCGTGAGCAATGCCTATCGACTAAGTCATAAAATCAATACGTTACCTGATTAGCCCTGAGTCTTTGCCACACTAGGCAAAAGCAAAAGATGCTTTTAATCCCTTCTCTGTGCTCTGAGTGGTAAAACCAACCCTTTAAAGAATTTTTCACCACAGAGGACACAGAGGCGCTACGCTGCACAGAGGAAAAACAAAACACTAGCTGATTAGCGCTGTTTATTCACAGGTAGGCCTAAAGTAAAAAATTATCCTGATTACCCATGAGACTCAGCCGACTGTATAAGAAACTATTTTTTCAGCATTATCATCAATTGGTTACGATGAATTATAAGATGTAGCAGTATGCAGGGTAATTATCTTACGAAAGCGTTTTCTGCTATACCTATTGCCAATACTAGGGTTTGAGGGGCTTGGCCTAACCATAGCTGAAAGTGGTGGGTAATCAGGTAATCTTTTAAGTCCCTTCTCTGTGACCTCTGTGGTAAAACTAATCTTTTAAAGTCTTTTTCACCACCGAGATCCACAGACACTACGCTCCACAGAGAAAACCCTAACAGACTAGAAAGACCAAAAACTTAGTATGACCAACAACCAAAACCCTAAGGGCTTTTTTCACCACAGAGGTCACAGAGGCGCTTCGCTGCACAGAGAAAACCTTAAAATCAAGAAATTTAGAAAGACAACAATCTCCTAGGTCTTAATCTTTCCTGAATACCCATGAGACTCAGCCGACTGTATAAGAAACTATTTTTTCAGCATTATCATCAATTGGTTACGATGAATTATAAGATGTAGCAGTATGCAGGGTAATTATCTTACGAAAGCGTTTTCTGCTATACCTATTGCCAATACTAGGGTTTGAGGGGCTTGGCCTAACCATAGCTGAAAGTGGTGGGTAATCAGGAAAATTATTACCAATAAATGACTTGGCTAAAATTTAAACCATTATTAAATAGTAAAAATATATTATAATTTCATTTAACTTGTTGAAAATAATGATTTTATTAGATGGCTATCAAGTTGCGCGGAGTATGATAGTCAATCAGGATACATTTTAGCCAGCGCTTAAATTCTGCTAATCCTTTTAATAATGATCGCTTTGGTTGGGAAATTATTACTAGCCGTGGGTTGTCTCGCTATGCGTCTAACCACATTCATACCTGAAACTACTTTACCAAACACCGTATATCCCCAGCCTTTCGTGGTTTTAGCGCGATGATTTAGCTGCGGGTTATTTTTGGTATTGATAAAAAACTGTGCAGTAGCAGAGTGAGGGTCTGAGGTTCTAGCCATCGCTAGACTACCGCGCAGATTTTCTAAACCATTGTCCGCTTCGTTCGGTACCGGGGGGTATTTAGGTTTAGCTTGCACTAGTTGTTTTCGAACAGCACCGGCTTGAATCATAAAATTGTTGATCACTCGATGAAAAATAATATCCGTGTAATATCCGTCATCTACATACTTTAAAATATTAGCTACTGATTGAGGTGCTTTATTTGGATAGAGTTGCAAAGTAAAGTTACCTAAATTAGTGACGACCCTCAGCCGTACTTTTTCCTGGCTGAAACAGCTGCTGCTGATTAATAGCAAGCAGATCCCCAATGTATAAATAAGTAACGATTTAAAATATGAACACTGCGGTGTTCGCTCCATGTAAGGCTCCAGTATAGGGAGTTAAGCTTAAACCTGAATCCGTGGCTTTAAAGTGAATGCAAAGTGTAAGATATTGTTTTTATTGTGGGGTTTGAAAAATTAATAGCTCCTATAGCTCCTATAGCTCCTATAGCTCCTTTCGGGTGACTTTTAACCGCTGTAGTATCCATAGTTTGCGTTAGTTGGAACAGTGAAGTTACTGATTCAGCTAACATTTAAGAATTTTTCTTATTATAAGTAGCAACCGACATGCAGCTTTTGTTAAACAACTACTGCTGAAAATTATCGGGCAAATCCAAGACTTATATTGAGTATAGATAGCTTTATTATAAAATTGCGTAAAAAAGTACTTTTTTACGACTGGCGGCTCCTGCTATTGGTTGAACAGCTCGGAATTAGAGACTATGCTAAGTCCATAAGCTGTTATTTTTATGAGAATTAATAGAAAAAACAGCTGTTTTTAGTACTCGGATGTCTGCAGATAGGCTGTCGTTAAAGTGTGTTCATTCTTATCCTAAACCTGAATCAGTGACTTCACTGCACCACATAGCGCAAGCTCTGGGTTCTACAGCGGTTAGAAAAATGCCAACAGTCAAGGTGTCACAAAATTGACATAATGGTTTTTTATTAGATCGCCTTAATGCCGATATATTTTTTAAAGAAGATGATGAGGAACGTGGAATGTTAATGCAGTGGCAAAAATTATTGACCCCAAAGAGATACGGGCACGAGGATTTGCCCGAAGAGCTAGGGCGAAGCCATTTTCATAAAGACCACGACCGAATTATATTCTCCAGTGCGTTCCGCCGTCTAGGTCGAAAAACTCAAGTGCATCCACTGGCTTTAAATGATCATATCCACACGCGGTTAACCCACTCTATTGAAGTGGGGAGTATCGGCAGAACTTTGGGTATCCGAGTTGGCGAATTAATTAGTGACAAACTTCCTGAATGGGTGAGTCCCCATGATTTGGGAATGATCGTGCAGTCCGCTTGTCTCGCCCATGATATAGGCAATCCGCCTTTCGGACACGCCGGTGAATATGCCATTCGCGACTGGTTCAAACAGCCATCCGGTGCGCGGTTATTAAAATCTTTATCCGATGCTGAAAAGCGAGATATTCAAACCTTCGAGGGAAACGCGCAAGGTTTTCGAGTCGTTACCACTATTGAAAACCACCTCTATGATGGTGGTTTACGTCTCACTTATCCGACCTTAGGTACTTTAATTAAATATCCTTGGCTATCGACACAGGCAACTGAGAAAGGCAAGTTTAGCTGTTATCGGACAGAGTTAGATTTTATGCAGAAGCTCGCCGCTGAGCTGGGGCTGATTACCTTGGGGGAAAATCATTGGTGTAGGCATCCACTCGCTTATCTAATGGAAGCGGCGGATGATATTTGCTATGCGATTTTAGATTTAGAAGATGCGATGGAACTGAATATTTTATCTTTTGCGCGGATCAAGCCAATCTTGCAAAAGCTCTGTGGTGATTTAGAATTTGATGATAGCGTCTTTCATTCACAGGCATCCTCGAGACGTAAACTATCTGCCTTACGTGGTAAGGCGATGGAAAACATGGTGGAGTCGGCGCTCGGGGTTTTCATGAATAACTACTCACTCATTATGTCCGGGCAGTACAGTGGCGAGCTTTTATCAGATGGTGATCCAAACGTTCGTGCAGGGTTGGCGGAAGCGAAAGCGGTTGCCCGCGAAGAAATATTTCCCGACACCCGCAAAACTGAGCTTGAAGTAGGGGCCTACAGTAGTTTAGGAGTGCTGCTGAACTCTTTCTGTGAAGCGGTTTATGAACAGCATCACAATAAGGAGCAGAATTTGAGTTATCGCAGTGAGAAAATTTTAAGTTTAATGGGGATTCACGCACCAAAAGCTGAGTGGGGCCTCTACCATTGCTACATGCGAGTCTTAGATTTTATCAGTGGTATGACAGATAATTATGCCGCTTATTTGTCTCGCCAAATTGGCGGCATATCAACCTAAGGTAGCTCTGAGTAAGGCACATACGCCACCTAGGGTGGAGAACTAAGAGCCTAGCTCCTCGGTCAAAAAAACGTGGCAAGAACAGGTCTTACCTGGTGTTCTCTGATCGCAGATAATAGGCTGTCTGGTTGTGCTAAATAGCATTATCAACTAGTATCAGGATCAAATAAGTAACGGCCGGCTAGTCGATAATTGACTGTAAATCGGCACTCACTAGATAATTTATAGGTTATTGTTTGAAATCATTAAAAGAGCAATTGGGTGGCTTAGTTTACTCAACTGAACAGGGCGACATGTGTCCTGTGTGTAAACATACGCGTAAAGACTGTGCCTGCCAGCAAATAGCTGAGCAGCTAAGGTTGGAAGAATTAGACGGTATCGTCAGAATTCATCGTGAAACAAAAGGTCGAAAGGGTCGGGGAGTAACGCTGGTAAAAGGCTTACCGTTGCTCGAAAAAGAGCTTAAATCCTTGGCGAAGAGTATGAAGCAACACTGTGGTACTGGTGGCGCTATTAAAGAGGGAGTGATCGAAATTCAAGGAGATCAACGGGAGTCGCTCAAAGTTTTTCTCGAAAAACGTAATTATACGGTCAAATTAGCAGGTGGTTGAGTGACAAAAAAGAAGAAAAAAGTCTGTCGGCAATGTCAAAAAATGCGGGTATTGATGATATTTGTCAGCTTGGTGGCGGTCATACTACTGATGATGGCCAGTGGCAGTTAGCGCTAGCTAATCAGTGCTTGGAGTACCTTGCACGAACCCATGTCGTGCCCGGTAGCAAAAGCCAGTCATTGTTAGCCTAGAAATTCTTAGCTAGATTCAGATCTAAGGTTGCCTTGAGTAATTTGAAGAGCTTAATCGAAGCGTCGATTTCCTCTTTTCGATTGGTTAAACTTTCAATGTTTAATCCCAGTGGGATATCTAAATTTAAGCAGTAATTAATAATTTTTTGTAAGTTTTCTTCGCAGATAGTAATTGATTCTGCCAGCGAGTCATCCGCATCTAAAATCCTAGTCTTAATAGCGCTAGGGGTGGATATACCCAACCAGTTCATAAAGTCTAAGGTCTTCTCACTACCACAGGGCGAAAAGGTTAAAATAACTCGGTTGGCTTTGCAGCCCTGTTGCTTGCAAAGTGCTGCGTACTGTTGCAGTAAATCAATAGTGGCGTCTGCATTATAGACTGCTTGAGTAATAAAAAATTTACAGCCATCGATACTTTTTTGCTGCATTCTAAGATGTTCATCGCCTTTTTTATGATGCCGTTCAGCGATAGCAACGCCCCCTAAATTAAAGTCTTGTCGGTGCGCAGCCAAGTTTTGATAAGCTTCTTTTAGTGGCAGTACAACTTGTCCGTCTGCGGAGGGGCTACCCACCAAGACAATATTGCGAATCCCGTATTCAGTCCAAGCTTCATCTAGCCACTGATTAAATTCAGTTTTGGACTTAGCACTAACACTTTTGTAGGTGATTGTTGGGTGGTTAGACTTCTCGCTCAGTACATTAGAATAGATGCGGCTGTCGTAGGTCGCTTTAAAAGGAAAAGGTCGGGGCGCACTATTGCGACTGCTCTCATCTTGAATGTCATAAACCACTAACCCATCATAATCAACCGAGGTTAAGCGGTCTAATAATTTATCGGCGATCACTAGCATGTCTTGTTCAGCGACTTCGGCTCGTGGTGGGGTGGTGCCCACAAAATATACCCCTCTGGTAGGGTCGGCGAGTCTGGTTGCTAAATTAGCACGCATGATAAAATTCCAATATGAGTGAGTGAGATAAGAATCTAGTGTAGCAGTGACTAATATTCATGTTAATAGATTTGGATATGATAAATATTAACGTTAAGATGAATATTGCTAATACTAAAAATTTATAATTTTTCATGGGTATATAACTAAAATGAATAACACCTTTGATTTTGATAAAATAGTCAGTGCTATTGATCAGCAAAAGCGTCCAGCTCTGCACTTATGGAACCCCGAATTATCTGGGGATATTGACATCAGTATTGATCAGCAGGGGGTGTGGTGGCACTGTGGAGATCAATTTAAGCGCCAGCAAATACCTAGCATGTTCGCGCGCATATTGTGCAGAGAGCAAGATCAATACTTTTTAAAAACGCCCGTCGAAAAATGGCGAATCAAGGTCTTGGACGTACCCTTCTATTTTATTCACTTGTCTACAAAAGAAACCGCTCAGGGGTTGCAGTTATCGCTAGTGAGTAGAACGCAAGACGTGGTTACTTTAGATCAAGAGCACACGTTGCGTTTGTCTATTAATTCAGAGACGGGTGAGCCGACACCTTATATAAGTGTTCGAGGGGGGATGGAGGGTAAGTTAAGTCGCAGTTTATACTACCAGTTAGTAGAGCTAGCCACGATTGACGAGGCTGCGCAGCAATTGTTTGTTAGCAGTGCTGGTGTGAAAATTATTATTGGCAGCTACCGCTAAAAATCGGTGATATTAGCTAGCGGACTGAATGGTGGAGAATAGGTCGGCTGCAGTATTTAAGCTAGAAGCTAGAAGCTAGCAGAGGCATGATAGCCAGCAGCAGGTTCTAGTACTTTAGCCACAGGCCTTATCAGTAAGTGGAATATTACTGCTGATTTTTAAAATGCTGATAGACGCTCATCAGTTCACTCTCGGTGAAAGTAACAATAATTAACTGTTGTCCCGGTTTGATGTAATCAGGGTTTTTGCCGATTTTCCCCTGCTTATAGTTATACACATAAGTAGTTAGTACTTTATTATTGAGCAAGCGACCTAAAAATGAACTCTTTTTACTGCTTAGAATTTCATCCGCATCTTCAGGGATAAGTGCTTTGACTGTACCATTGGCTTGCGGTAGCAATATTCCTTTAGAAAAAGTACCCATTAAACCTTTTTGAATGATTCCCCAAATGCCTTGTTGGTCCGTTGGATTAACCGCGTGCAGGTAAAAAATTCGGTTTTCATCAACGTCTGTGGCACTTAATAATTCCTTGAGTTTTATATGTTTTTTAGGAGATTGGCGAAGCTTTACGACCACCGGATTCACCTGTTCCACAACGGCTATTGCTTGCTTTACTGGTGACACGGCCTGCTGGCTAACTCCTGTCTCTAGTGCATCGGCTGCGGTTGTAGTAACTTGGTCTTTCTCGCCCGTTACAAACTCTTTTAGTTCACTGATTTTAACTGTTGAAAGTTCTTCAATATTTTTCATTAGGGTTTTAATAATGGCTGATGATTCTGTTTGCGACAGACCGTTAGTCGCAAAGCTACTCTTATCTACTGGGTTGTCGGTCACGGTGAAAGTTTTAACGGATCTAGCTGAAATGCTAGAGGATGAAATAGGTGTGGGCACTAAACCTACAGTATCGTGCTGTTGCTTATTCAGTTGATTAGCCTTATCAGGTTTTACTGCTAAGGTCGTAGTCAACGCTGGTTCGGTAATCAATTGCGGTGCAATAGTCTTTTCAACCAGCTGCTGGCTCTCAGTGGCGAGGCTCTTGGTCTCCTTTTTAAAAGCAGGCAAGTTAACAGCGAAGCTTTGAGCTGCTGCAGCATTGTGAGCATTTGCGGCAAGGGTATTCAGTTTGGCGCTTAGCGGTTGTTGAGCTGATACTAAGATGGCATCGCTATTTTCAATTTTGACGCTAGTAGAATTAATCTCAGGTAAGGCGAGTAACTGGTCTAGAGTTACAAAGTGATCGGCAGATGTTATTTGAATAGGTTTTTTTGCCGATGAAGTAATGCTTTCAACGTGGGCTTGCGCTTGCTGCTTTTCTATCGGGCTTAAAACAGGCAGTGCTAATGATTTATCGACAGTGACCTCAGTAATGTTTTCAGTACGAGCTTTTTCATTACTAACATCTGCAGTGTTAGGAGTTGCTGGTGTCTCTTGATTGGTTAAAGAGCTTTCAGCTGGGGTGACTTTTGTCTCGGGCCTTGTGCTCTCAGTGCGGGTAAAATCGAGTAGCGTATCTGATGATATGAACCAATAGCCTGCAGCGACAATTGCAGCAAATAAAATAATACACAAAAACCTGAACATAGCGACTCCAACAAATTTTATTATGCTATGACTGTAAGTTAGTTGTAGAGATTATGGAAGTAGTTTTAGTTATATAATTGTTTCAAAGGAGGATTTTTCGCAATATCTTCTAAATAGAGAGTTGATTAGATAACTATTTGTTAAATATAGGGATTAACTATAAGAAAAATCGTACAGAGAGGGGAGGGAGGATTGTTCGAGTGCAACAGGTTTCTGCAGTAGATACTTCTAAGGCTACAGAGTGTTATGGGCGTAAGCCACTAAGCTCAATTAATGATGAGCTTAGTGTCAAGTAAGCTGAATTTAAGCGAACTCTAAGCTAACTTGTTGGCACCATTGCTCGATTCTTTCATCTGTGAGCTCGTTTTGACAATCATCATCTATCGCAAGTCCGACGAAAAATTCTTTATCGGGGGTAAGTGCTTTAGATTCATCGAACTCATAGCCTTTGGTGGGCCAGTGGCCTACCACAGTCGCACCTTTAGCAACCATTTTATCGTGTAACATACCCATGGCATCGAGGAACCATTCCGCGTAGCCGTATTGATCACCAAGACCAATAAAAGCAATGGTCTTATCGGAAAAATCAATCTTATCAACATCGTCCCAAACTTCTTCCCAGTCTTCCTGAACCTCACCATAGTCCCAAGTGGGAATGGCAAATATAAGTTGTTGATAGTTTTCGATGATTTCCAGAGGAGAGTCTGCTACATCAAAAAGTTCAATGTTTTCGATATGTTGCTGAACTTTCTCTGCAATATCGCCTGTATTACCGGTCGTAGTACCGTAGAAAAGTGCTATGCTCACTTGAAATCCTAACCTTAAAAATAATTCATCTAAACAATAATCATTATCAATATTGTTGTTGCAGGATAAGGGGTTAAGTCGATTTTGTCAATAAAATTTGCTCGCAAAAACTCGTCATTCTAGTGAACTCTTTACTAAAGTCTAGAGAAAAATAGGCTAACTGATTTGGCTTTAAGAAACTTAGTGTTTAGTAGAGGTAGGTAAAAAATAGTAGGGAGTTTTAGCAGATACTCCCGAAGCTTAAAATAAGTGACTAAGTTTCGGGAGAGAAGGGCTTAAGCCTGCTGCTCAGCGTCTTCTAGTTCTTGATCATCAACAGTGTCAGGCATTGGCTCTAAATGTCTGGGACCGCCTTTTTTGGCATTCATCTTGTCTTTAGCTTTAGCCAATTGTCGATCAATTTTATCGGTCAGCGAATCAATCGCGGCAAAGAGGTTCGCGGCACTGGTTTTTGCATATATTTCTTTACCATTGGTATGCAGTGTCGCTTCTATTTCCTCGCCTCGCTCAGTGGATTCTATCGTGACTTGAGCGCTGTTAATAATGTCATATCGTTCTTGGCTATGCTGCAGCCAGCTTTCGATTTTATCTTTTACAGATTGAGATACTTTGTCGTGACGATGTGTAATATTTATGATCATTTGTTATTCCTTACTGTCTGTATTTTTCTGGACATTTAAACCAAACGTTGAAATCTAGTTTCAAGCGGTTGATTTATAGATGTTCCGTTTAATTTGCAGTGAGCCGTATTGTATATTTGGCTGTAAGGCTATCTTGTTCCTCCTTAAGGCAGATAGATGTTGAAAATAGTGTGGTGAAAACCTTCTCCCAGTATCAACTGGTGAATTTACTATAGCGCTATTTTTCTTAAAAAGGGAAATTAAATAGTAAAAATTATATTAATTTTGACTAAGAACAAACTTTTACACACAAGAAAGAGGGGATCTAAATAGATGGCAAAAGCTGACGGTTTATTCTTCAACCCATACTTCTCTTAAGGGCTCTCCAAAATCATCATAAATAACTTTCTTCACTTTACGCAGTCTTCGGGTGGTTAAAATAACACTACTTTTAGCCGCCTTCCGTTGGTTTATCGTACTCAACGCATCAGCCACAGGGGTACGAACTTGTTTAGGCAAGCCGTATACAAATTGGTTTCGATCATACCTGCCATCGACTAAAGAGCTGTCTCCCTGATCATATTGTTGAATTTCTCCTCCCTGTTGGAGAAATTTATCCATCTGATCATTAAGAGATTGTCTAATTTCAGATTTTGAAGGTCTTTTGGGCTTTATCATGAGCGCTATTATGCCTGATGTTAGACAAAATACCCAAAGCTCTTGCAAGTATTTAATGCTAGGGGCTTGATTGGCGTCGCTTAGTCTGTTTTCGCTCGAGTAATTACCTTGGGTCTGAGGCTAGATTGTAGCGTGCTTGAAATAAGTAAACAGAGCTAATCTAGCGGCGAATAAATGCAGTGTGGCAAAGCTTTGCTGTTGCAATCGGGCCACCATTCAATCTGCAGGTGGACGCGAACAGCAATGGCTTACGGCCCTAATGCGGAGCTAAAATCACTGAATTGCCGAGTATCGCTCCAATTGCAGCTTATTAATCAAGTGAGGGTAGCGATTCAATGATATTATCAGACTAAATATTACCTGAATCCGTGACTTCTTTGCATCCAAGTGTCGTCTCTAGAATTATTGGAAAATTTTAAATGAAATATGTACCTTTAGAACAATACCGTTACTCATGGTTCTTTAAGCACAAAGATTTATTGATTGAAGAGGCCAGTCTAGCATTGATTAAACCACTGGCAGAACCAGATGCTAACCAATTATGGCACCGTTTAATCAGTGAAAATGTTAATCATCCAGAGCTGTTCGTAAAGCATGATTGGCCGATGAAACACAGTACTTGGCAAAATACCGGAGAGTGGCAGCCCGCCTGGGATGCGGTTGATGGTCGGCTCCCCAAGTTGATTCAGAACCATATTGACTGGGAGCAAAACAGCATAGTATATTTCTGCTATCACGCAGATAATATAATCGAGACCACTTGGGGGGTGTTTTGTAGCCACTGGAAAAACTTTTTATTTCTAGATAATGGACCTATCCTGATAGGTAAGCGTAGAAACGAAGTTATTCAGTTTAATGACAATGGCCAGTTTAGCATAGGCACTAAAACTGTTTGAATTAGTTATAAGCGACAAGCTCAAAGCTCAAAGCTACAAGCTACAAGCTATAAGCTATAAGCTCAAAGCTACAAGCTACAAGCTACAAGCTACAAGCTATAAGCTATAAGCTATAAGCTCAAAGCTACAAGCTACAAGCTCAAAGCTACAAGCTACAAGCTATAAGCTCAAAGCTCAAAGCTACAAGCTCAAAGCTCAAAGCTCAAAGCTCAAAGCTACAAGCTCAAAGCTCAAAGCTTCTAGCTTCTAGCTAACGATCATCAGTTAATGGTTTTTACTTTTTGACACTCTTGAATTGTATTTTGGTACTTTATGAACAACCGGTTTTTTCCATTTTTAGTTTGGCTTAAATGTTTGACACTCAGTGATATAAAAGCGGATTTTATTGCCGGTCTCACTGGAGCGGTCATTGTATTGCCGCAGGGTGTTGCCTTTGCGACGATCGCCGGGTTGCCGCCTGAATATGGGCTTTACACGGCGATGGTCACGCCGATTATCGCCGCTTTATTTGGCTCATCCAGACATCTAATATCAGGACCGACTACCGCAATATCGATTGTGGTTTTCTCTTCGATTAGCGGTTATGCCGAACCTGGCAGCCCTGAGTTCATATCGATGGCACTCACCTTGACTTTACTCGCTGGAATCTACCAATTAGGGTTTGGTTTAGCGAGGCTGGGAAAACTGGTGGATTTTGTGTCACACACCGTGGTGATTGGTTTTACCGCCGGTGCTGCGATTTTGATTGCCACCAGCCAAATTAGGCATATTAGCGGTATACCTGCTGAACAAGGTCTGTCATTTATCCAGAGTTGGCTGGCGATGTTTAGCCATTATGAGCTGCTAAATGCGGCTGTTTTTATGGTCGGTATCAGTACTGCGCTGGTGGCGATACTGGTTAAATACCTAAAACCTAGCTGGCCGAACTTGCTGATTGCTATGGTTGCAGGTAGTTTGTTGGCACTGTTGATTGGCGATAAATCCGGTATTGAGTTAGTCGGTGAAATTCCGGCGACTCTACCGCCCTTTTCCATGCCTGATCTATCCTTTTCTACGATACAGCT
The DNA here is from genome assembly GCA_029027825.1 of Oceanospirillales bacterium. GTDB lineage: Bacteria > Pseudomonadota > Gammaproteobacteria > Pseudomonadales > Balneatricaceae > Rs1. The sequence goes on from CP093399.1 coordinate 658,018, forward strand.
ACTGGCTCCTGAAGCATTTGCGATCGCTTTGTTAGGGCTGATAGAGGCGGTTTCCATTAGCCGGGCTATAGCCATTAAATCTCAACAGAGAATTTATCCTAACCAAGAGTTTTTGGGCCAGGGACTGTCTAATGTCGTCGGCAGCTTCTTCTCTTGCTATGCGGGGTCGGGATCATTTACCCGCTCAGGGGTGAATTATTCGGCGGGAGCCAAGTCAGGTTTGTCGGCAATTTTTGCCGCCTTAATATTGGTGGTTATCGTCTTGTTGATAGCGCCGTTAACCGCCTATCTACCGGTTGCCGCCATGGCTGGGGTGATTCTCGTAGTCGCCTATAATTTAATTGACTTCGTGCACATCAAGAAAATTCTGCGCACCAGTAAAGCAGAGTCATCGGTGCTGCTCATCACCTTCTTTTCCACGCTGTTTCTAGAGTTAGAGTTTGCTATATACCTAGGGGTAATGATGTCGCTGATTTTATTTTTGGCTAAGACCTCAACCCCTGAAATTACTGAAATGTCATTAAATGTTGAACAGCACAGGTTTGTTGAATCGAGCGATGATACAGGTATGCACTGCCCGCAGTTAAAAGTGCTGAGGGTCGATATGTCGATTTATTTCGGCTCGGTCAATCACATTCAAAATAGAATAGAAAATATTTTAACCCAGCCAGAGGTCAGCCAAATTTTAATTATTTGCGGCGGAATCAACTTTATAGATCTAAGTGGTACCGATCTGTTAATAAGCCTAGACAAAAAATTAAAAGCCAAAGGCGGCGGGCTGTACTTTTTTGCCATGAAGCACAGTGTCAAAGCCAGGGCCACTAGATTTGGGCTGATCCCCGCCATCGCTGAATCGCAATTTTTTGACAGTAAAAAAGAGGCGATAGCCAAAATATTTCCAAGCTTGAATCAGAGCATCTGCGAAAACTGCGCCCAACATGTTTTTAAAGAATGTGACAAGTTTACTGTAAAAACTCCAGCTGTAGACACTGCATAGCCTTTGTTTGGTTAATGACTGCCAATAGAGATCTAAACTCTAAACTCTAGTCATCGACTGCTGCTTAAGCACCAGGCCACAGTTTATACTTGCTGCTCATCGCACCAGTGTAAGGCGGTTAAAAACTCAGTGACGGTAAAATGCCGTACCTTTTCACTGTTAAAATCAGTGCACCAGTCTAGCCATGCGCCACTGGATACAATCGCTATTCTGGCAATATCGACATCAATTGATGCACATAATTTGTTCGGTTGCCAATTCGATGCTAACTCGATTTGTGTAAGGTTATGGTCACAGTAAATCAATACTCTCAAACGGTGGTCTTTTTTTAATTGTTTATTAATTTGCGCAGTGAAAACATCTTGATAGTCCGATTGACTGAGAGTCTCGGTGGCTTGGACGACTAAAATATCGCCGGCAGAATCTGGTAGTACGTATAGCATGTTAACCCTTAACAACTAGTTAGCTGAATGAATGACGCAGTTTACCTCAATCTGACCTAGAGCACTTAAAAAATTAGTGCTTTTGTTTAGAGGTTGTACAAAGGCTGTTTACAGACTCCTTCAGAGACCTTCTTCAGTCTTTTCAGGCTAAGCATCAATAGCTAGGGTAGTTTTGTGAGAGTGAGGAAGAGGGGGGGGAGATGTTGCTAGCTAGTCGCCACTGAAAAAATGCAGCTCAGTAGATGAATACAAAGAGCTGCACTGTCAATTAAAGCGGCTTAGCTAAAGCGAATATTACTTACTGGTTTTACCTTCAAAAAACATATTCATGGTGAAATCATCGACGCCAATTTTCTTGCCGCTAATATTGAAATCGCTTAATTTTAGATCAACGGATCCTTCGAAACCAGCACGGTAATCGCCCCAAGGAGAATCCCCTTCACCGATTAATACTGCATCGAAAGTGATCGACTTAGTCACACCGTGCAAGTTTAAATCACCAGTGACACTGACCTTACCTTCTCCAGTACTTTTAATACTAGTGCTTTTGAAAGTGGTCGTTGGGTATTTGCCAGCGTCTAAAAAGTCGCCGCTCATCACATGCTTATCGCGCTTAGCATGGTTGGAGTCAAAGCTCTGGGTATCAATAGATACTTGCACACTAGAGGCGTTAGGCTTGTTTTTATCGTACTCAAAAGTACCTTCGAAATTGTTAAAACGTCCTTTAACCCAGCTGATGCCGATGTGCTTAACTTTAACGTCTATCTGCGAGTGCGCGCCAGCTTTTGCATCGTCGATAACATAAGTAGCGGCTGTCACAGAGGCACTAGTGGCAATAACCGCCGCTAGTAAAGTACTTTTAATTAGTGTATTCATTGTTTCTCCTTGATCCCCAGCATATTGTTGAGGGTTGTGTCTTTGTCTATAAAATGATGCTTTAGTGCCGCTAAAGTGTGTAAAACCACTAGAGCGATTAAACCAATCGCGGCTGCATAGTGAATATCACCGGCTAAGGTTGCCTGATTATCAAATAATTCTGCTGGGCCGATAACGACAAACCAGTCAAAAATTTGCATCCCTTGCCCCCCTGCAAAAGAGATCAGCAGGCCGGAAATTAAAACGCTAAAGATAATCAGATAAAGAAAATTATGGGCGATGTGGCTGGCAATATTGACCAAGCGGCTATTAGTAGCTGGTGGCTTAGGCGTGAGATTAGAAAGCTTCCACAGCAGACGGAACACCATCAGCAGCAGAATTAGCATACCGATCGCTTCATGAATCTGTGGGGCGAGGGTGTAGAGCGGATCATAATAACTCAAGTCCATCATATATAAGCCCAGCCCAAATAAGCCTAAAATTGGCAATACTAGAAACCAGTGCATGATAATCATCACCCAACCAAATTGACGATCACTATTTTTTAAATGTTTAATCAAACTCATAAATACCAAATGTTAAATATTAAGTGTTATTACTGCATTAACCCCAGCACCGGAGGATAACAGCGCTTATAAACTGCAATTAACGATTGCGTGTCTACTCATCAGTCTCTTGCCGATACTCTAGCGCGTATAAATAAATCGGATCAGCAGCAATGCTGAAAGTTCCAGTTTAAAACGTAAACAGACACGTTAAGTTTTTGGGCAGAGTTAAGCTAGACTAAAGCCAAACAGCTCATCGTTCGCATCCTAGTAAAATAGCTGATTTGCGGCAAAAGAACAGCAAATCTGTCTCAAAGCTGCCTTTTTCACCGCGAAAGGCCAAGCCCGACTAACTGCTAGATAAATACAATGTAAACTTATATTATCTAAGCGTCCAATGCATAAAGGTGATGATTAACATGCGTCAGGTGAATTTACGATCTATAGACCTAAATTTATTAACAGTGCTACAAATATTAATAGAAGAACAGCACGTCACTAAAGCTGCAGATCGTTTTAATATGAGCCAGTCAGCGGTGAGTAGGGCATTACAAAGGCTAAGAGTATTGTTCTATGATCCACTTTTGGTCAAAGGTGCAGCAGGCTACAGCCTCTCTATTTGAGCACTAAACCTATCTACAGAATTGGCGGTGACCTTACAGAGCATCTCCAATTTAATCCAAGAGCCAGAATTTGATCCTTATACCGCACGGTCGGTGATCCGTTTTGCCGGGACAGACTTAGCGGGATGGATCGACATGCCGGTATTCATGCAGACCATCTTAGCGCAAGCGCCGTCGGTTAAAATTGAAGTATCAACTATTCCCGCAGATTACTTCGCGCAACTGGCAAAAGGGCAAGTCGATTTTTTGGTTTCAGGTATTGAGCCGACAAAAAATTTAGAGCACCTGCACTCATATAAGCTAGGGAGCTCTGAGCTGATGATTCTGATGGGCAAACAAAACCCGCTAGCGACGCAAACCATCAACTTACAGCAATACTTGCAAGCGGCGCATGGCTACGTGTCGATCACCGGCAAAGGTCCCGCTTTTTTAGATAGCTATTTGGCAAATATCGGCCTTAAACGCAATGTAGTGTTAAAAATATCCGACATTAGATCGGTGGTCGATTACTGTGAAAAAACCAACATCCTATTTATGCTGCCAATAGAGCTAATCAGTGACATCGTCAAAGAGAGGCACGTCGTGCAAAAGCCGCTGCCGAAAGAGCTACTAAGACCGTCGGCAAATTTTTATCTATATTGGCATGCAAGGTTTCACCAAGATCCGCTGCATCGCTGGCTCAGAGAAATAATCGTCTCAAAGTCGCTGCGCGGTGCTGTTTTAAACTGACAGTCAGAAATAGCAGTCTAGCGGCAGGCAGACGCTAGGCAAGCTAGATCGTAATCATCGATAAACATTGTCGTATTGAGAGTCGCTCAATCAATTGAGCAGGGCGTTTGTAATAGCCGAGCAGCGGGATTGAAAGGCGTGTAAATTGAGTGATTTAGCTGTTCACAGTCAGTATTTGCCAGTAGATGAAAACTAACTAGAATAGTTTTTGCATTATTCAAACAGACTGGTATACTGCGCGCTCTCAATCGAGAATAAGCAGAAATCGCTTAGCTATGGTAGCTCTGTCGGTCCTCTCGCAACGATTTGTCGTGAACCTGGTCAGGCCTGGAAGGGAGCAGCCACAGCGACTACTTCGTGTGCCGGGATGTGGCTGGCGGAGCTGCTTCCAATATTTTTATCTCTTTGTTTTATAATCATAATTTCAATGTTTATTTGAAATTAATCTTACTTTTTTTCTGTTTTTTAAAATCCATGTATCGCAGTTGCGCCTTGTTTTTTCTTCTTTGGAGGCGGGCTACTGTTAGTAAGATCAAACCCTTTAACTGATTTCTTTTTTAGTATTTAAGGTCCAGTTGCTAAGATCAAATTCCTACAGTAATTTCGCTGGTGGCGACTGACTTTCTTTTGATGAGCAAAATGAAAGTAAGCAAAGCAAAAGCTCACCCATAATTGTCGACAGACTCCACCACTATTGCCTGAATTTCCGGCCGTTCGTAGAGACATCCCTGTCTCACTCACTCTTCGCGACGTCCTGTCGCTCCGCTTCGGCAATTCAGTCAATAGCGGCGGCGACAATAAAGGGGGTTGGCGGCTTCGTAGTGTAGTGATTGGAGTGTTGTGGCTTATTGTTTGAGCTAGAGTCCTTTCAGCAAAATATAACCCCTTAACTGATGTCTTTTTTAATGTTTAAGGTCAAATTATTACAAGAGTTTCGCCGGTGGCGACTGACTTTCTTTTGATGAGCAAAGCTTCCGCGTCCTGCTCACACCCCTTACCTACATCCGTGTAGGCAAAATGAAAGTAAGCAAAGCAAGCTCTTTGCCATCCATGGCACCGCTACATACCGTTCGTCCTGAACATAAAAAGCTCACCCATAATTGTCGACAGACTCCACCACTATTGCCTGAATTACTGGCCGTTCGTAGAGACATCCCTGTCTCACTCACTCTGCGCGACGTCCTGTCGCTCCGCTTCGGCAATTCAGTCAATAGCGGCGGCGACAATAAAGAGGACTGGCGGCTTCGTAGTATAGTATTTGGTGGTTGGTGGCTTATTGTTTGAGCTAGAATCCTTTCAGCAAAATATAATCCCTTAACGGATGTCTTTTTTAATATTTAAGGTCAATTTCTTACAATAATTGGCTGATTTGCCAGTGATAAAAAGTGCCTGTTCTTTATTTTGATCATAATCAAACCTTTATCACGATCCGTGAAATCCAATAACTGACGTTTTTTGTAGAGAATGTCGTGGCAGTTCTTGTGTGCTTGATCACTTAGCCCCTGCTGATGCACGTTGGCGATACGGGCCACGCATCCGAAAACACCACGGTTAGGCGGTCGGCGCTGGCTTTACTTTTAGGTGTTTGTTGAGCTTTAAGTTTGGTGAACATGGCTTTGCATTTAATGACGCCTTTTTGTTGCTGCAGGCGTCTTTGGTGTATTGGCTATCGCCTAAGCTTTTAATGGTAAATAGCGCTTTCTTTCTTTACTCTTTCAATACGCCATGTACGAAAGCTTTCTCTCAGTAAATAGTGTTACTTTTTGAGGGTAGTTCTATGTTCTAAATACAATTTTTTATGTAAACGTGCCCTTGTCTTATAGCCCCGTGATAACATCATCCACATAATTAAATTACGGATGATTAAGATGAAAATTCTTCATACTTCAGATTGGCATTTAGGTCAGAACTTTTTTACTAAAAGTCGCAAAGAAGAACACCAAGAATTTTTCAAATGGCTACTAAAGCAAATATCATCGAATGAGATTGATGCCGTTATCATAGCTGGTGATATTTTTGATACGGGAACTCCCCCCAGTTATGCCCGAGAATTATACAACCAGTTTGTCGTCGATATAAGCCAGCTTGGTTGCACATTAGTGGTTCTCGGCGGTAATCATGATTCAGTATCAACTCTTAATGAATCTAAAGAATTGTTGTCTTGCCTTAATACCCATGTAATTGCAAATACAGCGAAAACTCCCAGTGAACAAATTATTGAGCTTAAAAATAGTCACGGTGATACCGGAGCCATTTTATGTGCAATTCCCTTCATTCGACCACGTGACGTTATGACGAGTAGCGCAGGTGAGTCTGGGTTACATAAACGGCAAGCTTTAGGAGAAGCAATAAAACAGCACTACAACGAAATTTATTTAGCCGCAGTAGCGCTGCGAGAACTAAAAAACATTAAGGTACCGATTATTGCCACAGGCCATTTGACGGCTTTAGGAGTTAGCCAATCGGACTCAGTGCGGGATATCTACATAGGCACATTAGATGGCTTTGCTGCGGATGGGTTTCCCCCTGCCGATTACATCGCGCTGGGTCATATTCACCGGCCACAAATCGTCGCCAAGTCTGAACATATTCGTTACAGCGGGTCTCCAATACCGATGAGTTTCGATGAGTTGAAATCACCAAAACAGGTGGTGATAGTCGAATTCAGTCAAGATAAACTTCTCACTATAAATCCTATTGAAATACCTCGTTTTCAACCGATGCTTACACTTAAAGGTGATCTAAGCTCAATCGAAGCACAGTTGAATAATCCAGAAAACTTTTTGAGTAAAAAGCCAACTTGGCTTTGTATTGAAATCGAAATTCAAGATTACCTCTCAGATCTTCAGCAGCGGATTCAAACGATGACTGAAGGACTCAATGTCGAAGTCCTTCAGCTTCGTCGGTTGCGCAAGCGAAAGCATCAATCGCTAACTCAAATAGAGAAAGAGAGTCTTTCTGAACTCACGCCTTTCGACGTATTTAAAAAGCGTTTAGATCTAGAAGTTTTTGAAGGCAAAGAAGAGCAGGCCCGTCTAGAACGAATCCAGGAGCAGTTTAGAAAAATAGTATCTGAGGTTGAGCACCGGGAAGAAAACTCATGAAAATTTTAAGCCTGCAATTTAAAAACTTGAACTCGCTCCAAGGTGAATGGAAAATTGATTTTACGCAAGCTCCTTTTGCTGACACCGGATTATTCGCAATCACCGGTCCCACTGGCTCAGGGAAAACCACCTTACTGGATGCTATTTGTTTAGCGCTATATCACCAGACTCCTCGCTTAGGGCCAATCACTACCTCAAGTAATGAAATAATGACGCGAGGTACCGCCGAGTGTGCCGCTGAAGTGCAGTTTGAAGTTAAAGGTGTAGCGTACCGTGCTTTTTGGAGCATGCGTCGTTCAAGAGGTAAGGTTGACGGCAATCTACAACAAGCTGAAGTTCAGTTAGCGGAGGTAGCAACTGGAAAAATTTTGGCTTCTCAAATCAAACAAAAAAGCGATGATATAGAACGTATAACTGGGTTAGATTTTGCCCGTTTCACAAAATCTATGATGCTATCCCAAGGGGAGTTTGCGGCCTTTCTTAATGCGAAAGAAAATGAAAGAGCCGAGCTGCTCGAAGAATTAACCGGCACTGAAATTTATGGCCTTATCTCTGAAAAAGTTCATGAACACTACTCGCTGGCCAAACAAAAACTCAGTGAATTAGAAGCTCAGGCCAAAGGGGTACAATTACTCAGCGAAGAACAGAAACAGGTATTAATAGAAGAATTAGGGCAACTGAATAAAGATCAAGAGGGCCAAAAAACGAAACAATCTCGTTTGAGTGCACATAGTGCTTGGTGGGTGAATTATGAAAAAGCTCAAGCGGATAAGACCAATAATGACAAACAACTAGCGACAGCTAAGGAACGGCAGCAGTTGGCGCAACCAGATTTGCTGCGTTTACAGCGAAGCGAGCCGGCCGATAAGCTAAGAACACCCTTCGAGTTATGGCAAGCCGCTATCAATCAAATAGCTCAGTCACAAACTTTAATCATAACTAAACGAGTCAATGAACAAGAAACGAAAAATAAGTTAGATGACTCGACACAAAAAGCTAAAGATCAAGAAGAGGTTTTCTCCAAAGCGAAGCAAGCGCAGAGTGAGCTAGAACAGTTAATCAATGAGCAAATACTACCTTTAGATCATCAAATCACTAGTGGGCAGAACAAGCTTACTGATAAAAATACACTTGTTGAAGAATCAGAACAAATACAGAAAACCACAACAGAGCAACTCCAATCGTTAAATACTAATATTGAAGCTCAAAATGAAGAATTGGAAACCTCAAAGCTATACATCCAGCAACACAATTCAGACCTATCACTTAAGCAATTTCTAGGACAATGGCAGCAACAATCTAAGCAAATTCAAGTTGAACAGCTTGCGCTAATTGAACTAGAGAAAAAAGAGAAAGCACAACAGCAGCAGTTAGCTAGCGTACAAAAAAACAATGAAGATGCAAAGCAGTCACTAGAGAATGCACTCAATGACAGTGATAAGGCCAAGCACGAATGGCTGCAAGCTCAAGAAACCTTCACTAAGGCAGAAATCGATGGTGATATTGAATCCTTAGATATACAACGCGAACAACTCAATAATACTCATGCGATACGGATTCAACTTACAGAACATCATAAACAGTGGGTAAAACTCACCACCGAACACCTAGAAAAAACAGCGACAAAAAAACAACAAGAGCAGTACCAGCTGGATTTTCAAAATAAGCGTGAACAGTTGCTTGGGCAATATAAACAGCAAGAGCAATTAATTTCAGCTCTAGGTAAGTTAGTAACTCAAGAAGAACATTTGGCACAGTATCGAGTAGAGCTTAAATCAGGCGAAGATTGTCCTCTTTGTGGTTCACTTGAGCATCCTAAGCTACTAACTGATGTTGTAGATGTTTCGCAAACAATCCAAGAGAGAACGCAAGCTGAACAAGAGCTAGCATTAATTAAAGAAAGTGGGAAAGCGAATAGCATCGATCTCGACTCGACTATTCGATATATCGAAGAAGTCCAACTACGGCTAAGTATTCTTGTAACGGAGAAATCTGCATTAAAACAGCAGTGGGTAACGGTAGCCAACGAACTTTACGTCACTTTCGCCATCGATGATGCTGCAAGCTTAAATAATTACGAGACAGAAAATTACCGAGCGTTTGAGGAACTATCTAAAAAAATTGCAGATTTAAAAATATTTGAAAAACAGGCAGTCAAAAAAAAATCAACTTTTGACCAGCAATATCGGAACGTGGAGAATCATCAATCTGCGCTGAAACTGAATGCTCAAAGTATAGAAAGTAATTCAAGTAATTTAGCGGAGCTTAATCAAGATAAAACGCAGCGTTTTAATGCCATTAAAGCATATGAAGACACGCTATATTCACAACTAGCAAGTCATGGGTACCAGCTACCCGAAGCAGAACAGCTACAAAAGTGGCTCGATTTGAAACATAATGACGCTGACTTATGGGAACGAAATAGCAATAAAAAAGAAAAACTTGATAGGAGTTTAAGTCTGCTCACAGCAGAGCAGAGTACGGTGCAAATAAATTTAGAAAAACTCGATAAGCAACTTGTTATATCACGTGATGAATACAATGAATTATCTCAATCACTCAATAGCATAGTTCAAAATCGTAAGACTTTATTCGGTGATAAAAATGTCAAAGAAGAACGTGGATATAGTCAAAAAGAGCTAGAAGCTGCTGAAATTAAAAACAGCGAATTAAATAGTAATGCGCATCAACTTAGTGGCGATTATAGAGCGATTCTTGCGGAGGTAGCGAGTACACAAGCTTTAATTGAAGAACAAAAGGAAAGTGAGCAACAACGAGAAACAGGTTGGAAGGCTGCCTTGCAAGCGAGTCCATTTTCAAATCAAGAAGAATTCGAAATTGCGTTAATACCTGACTCTGAGCGTGAAATTCTACACTTACAAAAGCAGAAACTTGCCACTGAAATTGATCAAGCTGAAGCACTACAAAAGAGTGCAACGCAAAATTTAGCTGAAATTCAGGCTCATGAATATGCCCTGGATTGGTTTAAGCAACCGCAGTCAGAAGTTGATTCTGAAATAGAAATCTTAGGTTTCGCCCTAGAAAAACTGTCGAAACGACATGGCGAAATTACTAACGAACAAAGCTCAGATCAAGAGCGTAGAAAGAGTCAGCAAGCCTTATTCGATGAAATAGAACAGTTCAGTAGCCAATACGAAGACATCCATTATTTACATTCCTTAATAGGTTCTCAGAAGGGCGATAAATTTCGGAAGTTCGCCCAAGGCCTAACTCTAGATAATCTAGTTTATCTGGCAAACAAACAACTGGAACGACTTCATGCGCGTTATCTGCTTAAGCGAAAGCAAAGCGAAGGGTTAGAGCTGAGTGTGATGGACACTTGGCAAGGTGATCTAGAGCGAGACACTAAGACGCTTTCTGGTGGTGAAAGCTTCCTTGTCAGTCTAGCTTTGGCACTGGCCTTATCTGATCTAGTCAGCCACAAAACCAGCATAGATTCACTATTCCTCGATGAAGGTTTTGGCACATTAGATAGTGAAACCTTAGATATAGCACTGGATGCGCTAGATAACTTGAATGCTACAGGCAAAATGATTGGTGTGATTAGTCATGTTGAAGCGATGAAAGAAAGAATACCTGTTCAACTGCGAGTCACTAAAAAAAGCGGGCTTGGTATAAGTGAGCTTTCAGATGAATTTAGGAAGCGCTAGAAACATTAAAATTTAAATGTTTACAATTAATTACTGTAGGAGCAATTGATATATGGACGGAAAATTGGTTGGGGAAGAACTAGATGCTCCTCATACAGCAATAACTAGTTATAGCGGGTATATATATCAAGGAAAAATAGCTCTATTGCATTGCCTTAGATTGATAGAGCAGTATCCAGCTGAAAGTAGAACATTAAAGTTACAAATAGAAAGTATTGAAGATTTTGCGATATTAAATGATGACAATACTTGTAAATCATTACATCAAGTGAAAGCGAGAAAAGACCGCCTATTCTCAGATTATCGGTTAGATATTGAGCAGCAACAAGCTAAAGCGGATCAATATGAAGATGCTGAAGCATTCTTTCATGTGTCTTTAAATTTAAGTGGATTTCCCAGTACATTTTCGAGCGATTTTTTTCCAATAAATTTTTATCAGTATTCGGATGTCAACGATAATTCTATTGGCTACTGCCCTCTTGAATCGGTTGATGTTTTTATCGAACACCAAATGAATAAAGTTTATAAGGTACTTTTTCCTGCTGAACAGTTCCGTTCAAATGACGATTATTTACTAAAAAGCCGCCAGTTTATTGAAGATATCATTATTAAACATATTATTGATGTCCATCGGGAGATACAGCAAAGCAAAATAAAAGGTGCTGTGCAAAGAAGAGTAGCTGCTTGTCGATATATTGAATTTAATGAAATTTACGAAGTATTGACAGAAAACCTCAATGACCGAGCTTTAGATGACAGTTATTTCCACTATTTGCTGTTAAAAGATGCGGGATCATATTTCCACGACTACTGCCAGAGAGTCAGCGAATACAGTACATTACTTAAGCTAAATTATTATTTTTCCAAATTTAACTCACTTGATCAGAATTCGTTAACGAAATTTATTCGAGCAATAGTGCCACATAAGAAAGTTGGCTTTAATAATATATCTCAATATAAGGACAATACATTTAATCATGATGATTTCAAAAGCGGATTACTGAAAGTATTGCATCAAATGGCGCAATCAGAATTTGATGATTCTTTACAGTTACCATCGTTTCTTTTCTGGAAAAATGATGAAGGGTATCTTTATCCAACGGCAATTCATCATCATGAAAATGATGCTGAAGACCTCTGTATTGCAATAATCGAGTCATCTATAGCTGATGACGTGAACTTTTTGTTTGAGGGAGGGAAATTAGTTAATCGACATATTAATTGTCAATCTATTTTCTCAAGTATAGCCGTAGGTAACCAGATTGAATTTAACTTAGAAGATGAATTTTCGGATGAATTAAACGAGAACAGAATCAATAGTTTTAGAAATGTATCTCTCATATCCATAACAGAAGCCAAGCGAGTTATAAATGATTGAAATAATATTAAAGACTTTTGAAATATTTAACTATTCTAAATTACCAGATAGTGACATTCCTATATTTAAATCAAACACAATGGATGATTACTGGGTGATTTATCAAGGATCTCCAAGTCAGCTTCTAGAAGAGAAAGTGCAGAGTGGACTAATGGCAAAATGTAAAAAAGTTTGCGTAGATCTAGCTTTTGAGAAAAACGCCAGCATTATTTGCTTATGGAATGTTGAATCTATTGACAAAAAAAGCATTCGCCAGCTCCACCAGGCAGAAGAAAATATCTACTTCTTCAAAAAAAACGTGCTTTATTATCCCAAAAATGAACTTACTAGCTTTAGAAAACAGTCTTCAATTTACCCGCTTCGAGATTTGCTTCAACGAAATCCCACAAATCCAGAGGTGTTCCGGCGCTATAAAGCAACTATAAATAACGGCATGTGGGAATCATTGCTTTATAGAATATGTATGAAATTAACTTTCATACCTATTGCAAAAAGTTCTAATGAGGATATTTCAAATCTGTACAAAAATCATGACATCGCTATGAATAAACTAAAAGACAAAGATAGTTTAATAAATTTGAATACCGTGGCCCAAAAACTAACTGAAAGCGAAATAGCATGTGAACCTGATAAGTTACTTAATTTAATAATGGAACAACTTGAGGCTAATGAATTATGAATTTAAAATTAAAAAAATTGATAATTAAGAACTTCAAAGTATTTCCCTTTGTTGAGTTAGAAATTACATCTACTAATTTGTCTCTTCTTGATGGTCCTAACGGATTTGGAAAAACATCTTTTTATGATGCTTTAGAGCTCCTGTTTTTAGGAAAAGTAACACGATATATTTATTTAGATTTAACTGTATCTAATCTAAGAAAAAACATTGGGGATTTTCCACTTCTTTATGATGGCGCTAAGTCCGGTGACTCACTATCGATTGAAGCAGCAATTGAGATAGACCATTGTATTAAATATATAAAACGATGCGCAACAAAAGAAACCTTGGAAAGTACTAAGCGTATAGCGGATGCTAAATTCGACTTTTATGTCAAAGAATTAGAAAGCGATAAATGGGAAAAAATTTCAGATGACGAGACTTATTTATCTAAAATACTCGGAAAAAACTACAAAAAAAATTATGATTTGTTCCACTATATTGAGCAAGAAGAAAACACGGAGATGCTTAAAAGAAAAGGTGATTCAAAGCAACAAAAAATTGACCATTTATTTGATGTTGAAGATTATCGAAAAAAGATAGAAAAATTAACAAAACTAAAAAAGAGTATCGCAACACTAAAAACACCAGCTAAGAAAACCACATTAGATACTTTGCTCATCGATCTTAACTCTTTAAAAAAAGAATCTCTCCCCGATAGCTCTAATTTGATACCTCATATCCGTCTAATAGAGACTAAAAAATTCCCTTGGGATGGTGAAACCGTTGACTTTAGTACTGGCACATATGCTCAATGGACCAGTGAAACCGGAATATTAGTCCGTTTAAAATATTTAAAAGAAAATAGTGAAAATTTCTTAAACAATCATTATAACGAGAGTATCAAAAAGAAGTTAGCGTTAACACCTAAGGAACTAATACCTTTATTGCAGTTTGGTCACCGACTTGACAGCATTGTTCAATATAAAAGTGAAGTTGATTTGTATGAGGAAGCGAAACAATATTTAGACAATTATAAATCTGGATTAGTTAAATTAGTTACTAGTAATCTAATACTTCCAAAAATATCAATTAGAAAAAAAATGCCAGGGCACCTAAAATTTGAAGAATTCGAATCACAAGTCGGAGAGTTAATAGCATTACTAAAAACATCGGATCAGTTAAGCCAGCATTTATCTCAACTTGAATCATCGAGAGCGCAATATTTAAAGGATCATGATACATATCAAAAACAAGTTGATTCAAACGAATCCGAATGTCCGACATGTGGGCATGACTGGTTAAGTCATGAGAAACTTCTTGCACAGTTTAAAATACAAGAACAAGCATTGGCGTCAATTCTTAAGGCCAGTAACTCAAGTTTACAAAAAATAATTCAAGATATTGAATCCAAATACCTATCTCCGATTATAAATATTTGTACTGATATAGTTAACGCTGAAAAGTCTAAAATTGATTACAAAACAGAAATATGCAAGCTTGACGAGAAACAAATAAATTACCTAAACCGATTAAAAAAGACCTTTGATGAATATGAAATAGATTTATCTAGTTGCTATTTAGCATCGTTTGATTTATCAGTAGATATACAAACTGAAATATTAATAGAGAAAGTTAAGACCCTGTATAAGCCTGTTATCTACGATAAATTATCTCCAGATCTAGATGATTTATTTAGTGAGGTATTTGAAAATAATGAAAATGAATTACTTAAATTAAACATTGAAACAATAGATCTAAAAATAAAATACGTAAAGCAACAATATGCAAAATCAAGATTACAAGATATAAAAAAGAAAGAAGATGCTTACGAGGAAGAAAAAAGTAAATTCGAAAATGCGGTCACTATTTGGGAAAATCTCGGAAATCTAATTAATCTATATACGGATAATATTAACGACTATATAGAGAGCATAAGTAAAGGCATTGAAATATTATTCCATATCTATTCTGGTCGTTTACTTCAAAATTTTCATAATGGTTTAGGTGTGTTTATTGAAACCGATGGCAAATCAATCTCCTTCAAAGATACCCCTAATGCTAAACATGATGTGATTTTCACTATGAGTTCAGGGCAATTGTCATCATTAGTAATTGCGTTCACAATGGCTTTAAACCATAAATATGCCAAGCATTCGCTATTGTTGATTGATGATCCGGTACAGACAATGGATGAAATTAATGTTGCTGGTTTTATCGATTTGTTAAGACATGAATTTAGAGATCGACAGATTTTTATCTCAACTCACGAAGACCACACGTCAAGTTATTTTAGATATAAATTTGGAAAGGCGGGTCTAGAAACACAGAGAATAAACTTCAAGGATATTCAAAATAAAATGGAAATTTACTAAATGCATATTTATTAAACATCGCCGCATAATGTTATTTACAGTCTCTCTATTATGCGGCTGTTTTTCGTAACTTTACTTCAATAGGCCACTTTGGTTGAAAGGTGTTTTCGGTTTATCCATATATCAATGGGGTCAGAGTAAATTGATTTCTAAATTATTATATCAATGGGGTCAGAGTAAATTGATTTCTAAATTATGATCTCAAATGCTCAATCACCCATTTCTAGCTTATATCGGGGCATTTAATCTTGATGAAAATATGGGACAGAAAATATGGGACAGGCTCTTTTAAGACAAAAATATGGGACAGGCTCTTTTAATTACTGCGATTAAAGGATAATTCAGCTACTTTCACTGCTATTGATCAATATCATAGATAAAAGCATCGCTATACAAGAAATCTAGCTACTAGATCACCAAGTCCCTTGAATTACCGCTAAGTGTAAATCTTTTGGTGTAGAACCAGCTGATTTCACCCCTGATAGCATATTCAACTCAAAATGATCACTCTCTGCGATTGATCGTGTGCTACCTCAGGCACCGTCATATTCAGGGGAGGTAGTAACTTCTTTAAGATTGATTCCTAAAATATGGGACAGGCTCTTTTAATTACTGCGGTTAAAGGATAATTCAGCTACTTTCACTGCTATTGATCAATATCATAGATAAAAGCATCGCTATACAAGAAATCTAGCTACTAGATCACCAAGTCCCTTGAATTACCGCTAAGTGTAAATCTTTTGGTGTAGAACCAGCTGATTTCACCCCTGATAGCATATTCAACTCAAAATGATCACTCTCTGCGATTGATCGTGTGCTACCTCAGGCACCGTCATATTCAGGGGAGGTAGTAACTTCTTTAAGATTGATTCATTACTTTCTTGAGAATAACGAGCAATATAGGTCTCTCTTTTCCGCCCCCTATATTGAATTTACAGATGATTTTAAGGGGTGACAACTATCCTGACACAGGGGATATCGCTCCGTAGTATTGCTCCGAGATTTATCTAAAAATGAGCATAACATAAGGGATAAAGTCTAATGATTTAAAGAATATTAGAGCTTAATAGTGCCTGTGCAAAAAGTTTAATTATCCGAATAAAGGAATGTTAACGGTGCATAATCATACTCCCAAAAATAATAACTGCATTGTGTTTATTACAATATCCTGAATCAGTGAGTTCATAAATATGAAGTTGACACCCCCTGCATTTTGATGCATCGATTTTAAAAACGT
Source organism: Oceanospirillales bacterium (assembly GCA_029027825.1). Lineage (GTDB taxonomy): Bacteria > Pseudomonadota > Gammaproteobacteria > Pseudomonadales > Balneatricaceae > Rs1. Next base: position 674,654 of record CP093399.1, read on the forward strand.
AGGTTTTACCTAATCAAAATCAAGGCGAGATGGTTAGTACTCCCTATTTTCGTAATATTTCACGATACTCTGCCAGATGCTCATGCTCTTTATTGAGTTTCAGGTACAGTCATTTCCTGCGTAAGCACTCTTTTGTAAAATTTGACGACCCTTTACTGTGTTAAGTACTGCCGTAAACACAGGTAAACGCTTTGAACCCAGGGCAATGCTTGCCAAAGCGAAGTGTAAGCCGTCTACCACTGGATACCATCCTGCAGGCTATATACATCATTTCTTGGATGACCGTTTTTAACCGACGTCGCTTAGCTTTATGCCGAACCGGGGCATCTTTTCCCATTAACCCTTTAAGGCCCATATAGCGCAGCATATTGTAAGCAAGTACAGCGAATGCCATGACTAGATCATTGGTATCAAACTTGCCTGAAGGGAGTCGTTCCAAGTCTAGATCTGTTTTAAACTCACTGTGAAACTGCTCTGATGTAGCGTGATCACAATACAGCTGAATAAGTGCGTGATCATCGATAAGATCAGCTGATAGTGTGGTGAGCCAACCTTCAACCTCAATTTCAGGCTCAAGGAATAGCTGCCCTTTCGCATTACTTTGACGCACAACAACTTTGATCACTCGCCGTACATAATGCTCTTCATCAAGTGCTTCACTAAAGATAGCCACCATTTTACCGGGTCGTTCGTGACACCATACTGTTTCAGTTTCCGCTTTTGTATACCAATCCAAAGGATCATGTTTACGCGGGTTCCATTTAATGAGGTAATCGACTGAGCGCTCATGTAGATATTTTCGATTCTCTGCAGCATCATGAGCACTGTCTAAACGAAGTAATATAGGTTTGTCACACAGTGAACGAACGCGAGGTAGAAGCCTATCTAAAGTATGAAGAAATTCTTTATTGGCATGTTGATTACCGGGACGCAGTTCACAGGTAACACACCAGCCTTCAAGACCAAGATAAGCAGCAATAGGTGCGTAACCATCATGGCCTTTATAGGTGTAAGCCACTCCTTCTTTCTTTGAGTCACTATTGTCCATCGGAAACACATCAATATCTAGCGGCACATGGCCAGTCGATAACCCGCTGATCGGCACCTTAACATTTTTCATGAACTCCACACTAGCATCGTCTAAAAGGGGGATCAATCGAGCAGCATCTTCATCAAAGCGCTGACGTAGTCTTGCTGAAGAGACGGATTGCTTGATGCCCATCGCGGCTTTAAAAAAAGGATCATGACGAGAGTTTTCTACAGCTTCGAAGTCGCTTTTTCCTAGACACATCTGACCCAAATAGGTACGGATAAGGTCTATATTTGAGATACCATGGCGCTTAGATATGGTGCGAGAGGTTTTATTTAATGTAGTCTGCTGGTTAAGATAATGACCTACTAACGCTAATCCAGCATGTGGGGACAGGATTTCAGTTTTGGATTGTTCTAGCTTAAATGTGCGCATTGAAAACATCACTGATTGGGTGAGTATAATAATGAGGGATTTTACCGCGTAAACACCGATGATGCATGGCTTTGGTACAATATTTGTGATTTTTAAGTCACGGATCCAGGAATATTAGTATTCAATGCTTAGGACTCGATCAGTCGCTTTAAAATTCCGTTCTCTTCAGTAGCGAGTATTATGACAAACAATTTAGTACACGGTAGTTGGTCCTTATCCGTCAATAACAACATACTACTGCAAACGTTTTCTGGCGCTTGGAACAAAGAAGCGGCGATTGCTTACATCAAAGATTTTAGAGAAACAACACAGCCCTTAATTCACTCACCATGGGCAATTTTGTCGGTGTTTGAAGACTGGGAACTATGCACCCCCGACTTAAATCCACTGATCATTGAACATTGCCAGTGGTTTATCGAACATGGCTGTAGTAAAGACTGCCATGTTTACTCCCCTGACGGTTTAAAACAATTAGTATTGGATCAAATCATTCCATATGAAGAACCAGGTTACGAGCGCCGCGTATTTTCCAACATGGACGACGCGATATCATGGCTAGCAACCCAGCAATTCCCCCTAGCAAATACCGCGTACTTACGTGAGCTTATTTCACCGTCACAATAAAATTATTAAAGAATCAATAGGGCCAGTAAATTAGAATCAAGAATCTAATAGGGGCAGAGTAAATTGATTTTTATTCATGTCAATTCTTGCTCCTACTTTTTTGTTTGTTTATCTTCAATTAATACATAGATGTTCCAGATACTTGGCGACAGCTACCTTGAAAAACTCTAGGGCACTACCTATACTGTTTAAATGTACTCTAATTCAGTAATTACACACATCACATTGCCAATGGCATTTGTCAACGAGTTATCACAAACAAAGGGTGTAGCCTCAGCCCTGGACTGTGTCGCGCACTGGTTGCCCCAAATTCTTCCTGCAGAAAGGGCCAGTATCTGCCTTGATAGCGATGACCAACACCATCTACAGGTATTCGTGTTTTCTGGTAATGAAGCGATCCCCCTAAAGGCCCCCCTACCCATCACGAGCACTATGGTTGGGCGCGTATTTAGAAAAATGGAATTAGAAGTCGCTACTAACCTTTCAGAAATGACAGATCAAGACTGTCAATTACTTGCCGCCGGTGGTCTAACTACTTGTATGGATGCCCCACTTCAAAAAGGTAATACATGCTTTGGAACTATTAATATTGCCCACAGCCAATCCAATATATATACAGCACAGCATGAAGCTTTACTGCAATGTATTGCCAACTGGGTGGCGGGCCACATTTTCTCTCACCGTCAGTTGAGTATCCAAAAAAAGCTCGCAGCAACTGATCCGCTAACAGAAATATCAAATCGACGCTATATTTTTAGCATGGGCCAAAGACTTATGGAGTTGTGGCTTTCACAGCAAACACCCTTTATTTTAATCATGATGGACCTAGATAATTTCAAAATGGTAAATGATCAATATGGCCATGATACTGGAGATTTTGTGCTTATCGAGTTTGGAAGAAGAATAGGCTCGCTTTTAAGAGAGTCAGATGGATTTGCCCGCGTAGGTGGGGAGGAGTTCCTGATTATTTTAGAGAATGAAAACATAACGGACGCCCAAGCGCTTGCAGAGCGATTGCTCCGAAGCATTTCAGATCGAAAAATTCAGCATAACGAACATCAACTAAATATTACGATGAGCGTAGGAATAACCCAAGTTGATAGCGATGATACAATTTTTGACCATGTTTTCAGTAAATCAGATAGAGCTCTTTATCAATCCAAAAGTAACGGACGAAATCAAATAACATTATACTCACCAAGTAATATCTAGTTATCCATCGACGATGTATGTGCCCCCCCCCTGCAAATAAGATTAATGTTAGCCCTGCAACCTGTCATAGACGTACTCAACGACTGTTCAATGAAGGCATTATTACGAGTGTTAGAGCAAATATTAATCCAGAGGCGGTGGGTCGTGGAAGTTTGATCATGGTTGGCGCAATATTGGATAGATCTACACCTGAGAGTTTTGCTGCATTTGAGCAGGCTATTTCAAAGTTTTTATTTGTTCTAGAATGCCAATGCGTTGCTGGCGACTTTGACTATCTCTTGAAAGTCCGTGTACAGGACACAACCGACTTTAACCGCTTGCATAGACAACAGTTATTAACTTTACCTAATGTACGGCAACTTCGTAGTTTTTTTGTACTGAAAGAAGTGATCGAAAACGCGCCACTTGATTTTTGAGTGGCGGAAGAAAATATGGTGCAGCCATGTTTTTATTATTATCTGTGTCCTCTGTGGTTAAACCTATTTTCTTTTTAAGTTGAAATAAATGTATGTCCCGTATTTTCGGGATTGTTAGTGGTTTGCATAGTGGATGCCGGTAATAAAAACGGCTATTTAATAGCCACTACAGACAAGTATGATTGCCCCACCATCCACCATCCACCATCCACCATCCCCGATGTTTATATCAACTCTTATTATTGAAAATAAACTAACTTTAGTTAATAGTATTATCCTAAATTATTGATTAATATTACTTATTAATTCAATTTTAATTTTGTAGATAAAATAGTGTGCATTTAACTAACCGCAGAGTGACAAATTTATTTATCTCAAAAGCTCCAATAGAGGATAATATGCCTGTAGTAGTATCATCAATAAACGACATTATTAAGCGCGCTTTAAAATCCCCAATGTTTGCTCTCATGCATCTAAAACAACACTCTGTCGCTGCCGTTTCTTGCAGCCGACGTTCCCCTTTACTGCTGATACTGCCGCTGTTGGCGGCCCCGCTAACTTTTGCAGAAATCCCACCAGACTCTGGGGATATGTTACAGCAACAAACAGTACCTGCTGAGCCTCTGAATCGCGCCAAAAATACTTTATTTGAGCTGCTGCCCCTAAAAAAAGGGGGCAATACTCGACCTTTTTATGTCGCTGACATTGATGTCATAGGCAATGTGAAAGTGACTGACGCAGCATTGGCTGAGATTGTGGCGCCCTATCAACATAAAGAAGTCACACTCAATGACTTGCAGGCTCTGTGTTATGCCATTACTGCGCATTATCGTCAGCAGGGGTACTTGTTTTCACGGGCTTTTGTGCCACAGCAAAGGCTCAAGCAGGGCATGCTTACCTTACAAGTAATCGAAGCGCGCTTGGGTGATATCAGTCTTGATAACCAAAGCCTGGCCAGTAGTGATTTGCTAACTGCCATCTTAGCTCAAATACCCACCGGTGAGGTTATCGAAAAGAAGCGGATCAATCGCGCGCTATTATTGCTGCAAGATGTGCCTGGGATTGCCGTAAATACGGCGATTGGATCAGGTAAGTCACTCGGTCTTTCTGATCTGCGCATTGTGGTGAAAGATAAAACCCCGCAACACCAATTAAGTATTAATAACTATGCCAGTCGCTATGTTGATCGCCTACAGGTGAGTGGTCGTCTTAATTATGCCAACCTCTTAGGCCATGGCGATGAGTTGAACTTATCACTGGTCACCAGTGGCGATGATCTGCTCCAAGGGAGCCTTCACTATGCGCTTAGGTTGGGGGATAACAGCGACAAACTAGGCTTTAACCTGAATCACTTGGACTACACCTTAGGCGGGGACTTGAAAGCTTTAAACCCACAGGGCCAGGCGGCGACTATCAACGCCTACTGGCAGCATAATTGGCTGAGATCTCTGGATGCCAATGTATATAGCCAGTGGCAAGTACAGCACCAAACACTCCATGACTCGCTCAATGACGGCGCACATAAAACCAATCGCAGTACCGATACTTTATCTTTGTCGGTGTCTGGTGACTTGCGCAACGCTCTGTTTGAGCAAAGTGTTAGTAGTGCCGACTTAAGCGTGACGGTCGGTGATCTGAGTTTTGCGAATAGTGCAGCGCAAGTGCGTGATTCACTCAGTGCCAAGAGTGCGGGTGCTTTTAGTAAAATTAACCTGAGTTTGCAGCATCGCCAAGCGCTAACCCCCGCGCTGGAGATATCGGTGCGCTTGAGCGTGCAGCAAGCACAAAACAATTTGGACTCTTCACAAAAGAAAAACATTACCGGCCCCTATGGTGTGCGTGCCTACGATGGTGGCGGCGTGTCTGCAGACAGTGGCTGGTTGGCCAATATTGAACTGCAGCATCGCTTTTCCAGCAGCGCCTACGGTGACTTTTCCCTGTACGGATTTGTGGATGCAGCCAAGGTGAAAATAAATCAAAAGAGCTGGTCTAGTGCCAGTGATGAGAACCGCATTAGTCTGGCAGGTGTTGGCTTAGGAGTGCGCTGGCAGTCTAAAACAATACAGGCAAATGCCTTTGTTGCCACGCCCATCGGCAACACACCCGCGTTGTTAAGCGAAGCTAAAAAAGGCGTGTTGTGGATGCAGCTAAGCAAACATTTCTAAGTGATTTTTACGTGGGCGTTGCCGTATATGCGCAGGGCTCTTAGCAAAATTTATTTCTGATAATACTGGGCCATCATCGCCCAATAGGACAAACATATTATGTCGCAAGGATTAAATCATTTTTACCGTCTTATTTGGAATGCTGCTCAGCACTGTTGGGTAGTTGTGGGCGAGCTAGGTAAAAGCCGCGGTAAAAAAAGCAAACGTATCAGTGCCTTTGCCTGTATGGCGATAGCGATGAGCGCGCCATTGATGTCCAATTTAGCGGTGGGGGCACCGCTATTGTCACAAATACAACAAGGTCAGGGCAGTGTTGATCAACAGGGGGCGGTCACCACCATTAATCAACAGAGCCAGCAGCTGAGCATTGATTGGCAAAGTTTTAACGTGCAAGCGCATGAGCAAGTTAACTTTGTGCAGCCCAACCGTGAATCGATCGCCATCAATAACATCTTAGATAATCAAGGCAGCCAAATTCACGGCCAAATTAACGCCAATGGCCAAGTGTGGCTGGTGAACCCCAATGGCATATTATTTGGTGAACATGCCCAAGTGAATGTCGGTGGTTTGGTCGCCTCCAGTTTATCGTTAGCCTCCATGGATGCTAACAGCGCTTCCTTTGCTAAAAATAGCAACAGCCAAAGTAGCGCGAAAGTACAAAACGATGGTTATATTCAAACCAGTAACGGCGGTTACATTGCCTTAATAAGTGAGCAAGTGCGCAATACTGGCACCTTGGTGAGTGAGGGCGGTAACATTAGCTTAGCGGCAGGCAGTGCCGTGAATCTTAAATTTGCCGGTGAAGCGTTATTAAGTTTGGATATTCAACAAAGCACTTTGGATAATTTGGTGGATAACCAAGGACTGATCCAAGCCGAGGGTGGACGCGTGCTGATGAACGCCGGTGCCAAAGACAGCTTGTTGGCCAGTGTGGTGAACAATGCAGGCGTCATTGAAGCGCGTGGTGTCGTTGAGCAAAACGGTGAAATTATCTTACTGTCTGGCATGGCTGCCGGCACTACCTATGTGGATGGCACATTGGATGCCAGCGCCAAAGTTGATGCCGCAGACGGTGGTTTTATTGAAACCAGCGGCTATAAAGTCAAAGTTGCCGATGGCACTAAGATTACCACTCAATCCAAAAACGCTAACGGAATCTGGTTGATTGATCCCAAGGACTTTACCATCGCCGCCAGTGGTGGTGATATGAGCGGCGCCACTATCAGTGATGCGCTAAGCACGGGCGAAATGGTGATAGAGAGTGAGGATGGCAGCAACGGTATTAACGGTGATATTTTTGTCAACGATGTTATCAGCTGGAGTTCTGATTATGACTTGACCCTCAGTGCTCATCGCAATATTGAAATTAATGCGTCTATAACAGCGACAGGCGCCAATGGCAAAGTGCATTTAAAGTATGGACAAGGGGCGCTAGCCTCAGGTAATACCGCCAGCTATCGCTTTAATGATGCCAGCATCAACCTGCAAGCGGGCCTTAACTTCAGCACTAAATTGGGCAGTAATGGAGCAGTCATTGCATACACAGTGATTACTGAGTTAGGGACACAGGGCAGTACAACAGCGACTGACTTACAAGGTATTAGTGGTGATTTAGCTAAAAACTATGTCTTAGGTGCTGAGATCGTAGCCACTGCTACGCAGAGCTGGAATGGCGGCGAAGGGTTTGATCCATTAGGGGATACTACTACAGCATTTTCTGGGACATTTGATGGCCTTGGTCATACGATTGATGGACTGTTTATTAACAGAGTTACCAGTGGTGTTGGGTTATTTGGTGATACAGGAAGCGCGGCAATTGTCCGCAATATAGGCATGACGAATGTTGATATTAGCGGCGGTGGTTTTACCGGTGGATTGATTGGTTTCTCAGAGGGTAAAGTCAGTAACAGCTACGTCACAGGCAGTGTTTCGGGCAGTGGTTCTACCGGTGGGTTGATTGGTGAGTCACATTCTGCAGTCAGCAATAGCTACGCCACAGCCTCGGTCGTGGGTAATAGTTTTAATACCGGTGGATTGATTGGTCGATCAGAGGGTAAAGTCAGCAACAGCTACGCCACAGGCAATGTTTCTGGCAGCTACTATACCGGTGGATTGATTGGTCGATCAGAGGGTAAAGTCAGCAATAGCTATGCTACTGGCAGTGTTTCGGCTGATAATCTTTATACCGGTGGATTGCTTGGTTCGACATCTAAAAATGTCAGCAACAGCTACGCTACAGGTGTTGTCACGGGTTCCGGAAATGTCGGTGGATTGGTTGGGTACACATCTGGAAAGATCAGTAATAGCTACTGGAATAAAGAGACCACAGGTCAAGCTGCGAGTGCCGGCTCTGGTGGGTCCGCTGGTAAAACAACCGAAGAGATGCAGTCATTAGATACTTTTTCCGCATGGGGTATTGCTGATACATCAGGCGCTGGTAAAGTATGGCGTATTTATGATGGTAATACCGCACCTTTACTCAGTCGCTTTTTGACGAGCTATGAGACAGCGATTGAATCGTTCACTTCTGAATATGATAGTAGCGCTAAAACATTTACATTATCTGCGTTACCGGATCATATTTATAGCTCTAATAGCACATACACATATACGAATGCAGGGGATTACTCTGTTGATTTGTATTCGAATCAGCAGGGATTTGATCTCAGCGATGGCTTGGTGGCTATCAAAATTAATCCTAAAGCAATCACCTTAAGTGCGACGCGTGTGTACGATAGCACGACCGCTTTGGATTTAAGTTTGTTAAGCACTGGTGATCTTATCGGTGGTGATACCCTTAATTACAGTGGATTGGCCAGCCTTGCAGCAAAAGGTGTGGGTACTCAAGTGATTGTTAGCGCGGCAATAGATTTAGGTAACAGCAACTATGTAGTCGCCAGCATTGGTAATACAGCCGATATCAGCGCTAAAATAATCACCTTAAGCGCAGTGCGTGAGTACGATGGCACGGCCGATTTGGCGTTAAGCTTATTGACCACAGATGACCTTGTCGGCGGCGATAGTCTTAACTACAGTGGTTCGGCTAGCTTAGCTGCAAAAAATGTTGGGTCTTATAGCATTAATACGAATACATTAGGCTTAGGTAACAGCAATTATGAATTAGCCAGCAGTGGTAATACTGCGCAAATCAGCGCTAAAGCGATTACCTTAAGTGCCGCGCGAGAATACGATGGCAGTAGCGCTTTGGATTTGAGTTTGTTAAATGTTGCAGGACTTATCGCCAGCGATAATCTTGGCGTGAGCGGATCGGCCAGCCTTGCGGCAAAAGATGTGGGCAATCAAACGATTGTGACGGGTTTGTTAGCGATAGCTAATAACAACTATGTTTTCGCCAGCAGTGGTAATACTGCGGATATCAGCGCTAAAGCGATTACCTTAAGTGCCGCGCGAGAATACGATGGCAGTAGCGCTTTGGATTTGAGTTTGTTAAATGTTGCAGGTCTTATCGGTGGCGATAATCTTGGCGTGACAGGATCGGCCAGCCTTGCGGCAAAAGATGTAGGTAATCAGACGATTATGACTGGCTCCTTGGATATAGGTAACAGTAACTATCGGTTAGGTGGAGGACATATAGCGACGATTAGTCCAAGAAGGCTTTATGTTGTGGCCAGCGCTGCAGATAAATATTTTGATAATACGACAACCGCCACTGTCAATATTACCACTGACAGTGGTTTGTTTCTCGATGATAAAGTTACAATAACTTATAGCAGCGCGCAGTTTAGTGAGGTGTTTGGTTACGGTTTACCCGTGCAAATAACCGGGATTACCTTGAGCGGTCTCGATGCGACCAACTATCAATTAACGACCGACACTATCATTACAAACGCAAGTATTACTAGCAATATTGACGTGATGAGTGTTGTCTCAGCGTTACTTGAAACTGATCCATTATTTGCAACAAAATTGAAGCTTGGCGATGAGAGTGATGCCCAAGATAAATTAATCAACAGTGACGCGTTAGATAATTGAATGAGAATGATAGAGTAAATTGATTATCTGATGAGGGAAAAAATTAGTATGCCACTACGGTTGTAGTGGTCAATTCTTCTTTATCCAACCAATGAGAGCTTCCCCCAATAAAACCTTTTCCTCTTCTAAATTATGAAAATTCTACTACAAAATTTACTATTACCTATAAAAAAGGGCTATGTCAGCTCAGTGACTAATGATATAGATGTATGTCCCGTATTTTTACCGCCAATACCGATGCCACCCGCGAAGCCAAGTAAACGGGCAGTACCGGTAATATAACCAGTAGCGGCGCGCTCATGAAGCCGAGAACATCAACCTAAGCGCTGCTAACCACTTCACTTTAACTAGTGCTGAAAATAGCCACGATGATCAAGCTAAAAACTCCAGTAGTAGCTCAGGTATCGGAATCTCAATAGGTAGTAATGGCCTACAGCTATCGGCTCAAGCGAGTGTCTCACGCGGTGAAACTAACAAAAGCAGTGATCAATACTTAGAAACTCAACTCAATGCTACTGATACGTTAAACATCACCTCGGGTAATGACACGACACTCAAAGGTGCTCAAGCAAGTGCGCAAAAGATCAACGCCAGCATTGGTGGTGATCTGAGTATTATCAGTGAACAAGACAGCGAAGCATTTAAACAAAAGCAGCGCAGCCTAGGCGGTAGTATCGGTGTGGGCATTGGCCCAGGTTCCCCTATCAGCGCGAGCATCAATGCTAGTAAACTCGACGCCAATGCAAATTACGATGCGGTACAGCAGCAATCCGGTTTGTTTGCAGGCTCCAAGGGCTTTGATGTCAATGTGAAAGGCAATACCGCGCTGGTGGGCGGCGCTATCGTTAGCGAGGCCGACGCTGATAAAAACAGCTTAACGACTGATACTTTAACGCTGGCCAAAATCGAGAACAGCACCGCGTTTGATATCGATGCTAAATCCTTTAGCTTTAGCACTAACGCCGCTGATAACATCACCAGTGCAGCAGCTGGCTTAATGGGTGGCAACGCCAGTGACAGCGGCAATGCGAGCAATACCACTTACGCAGCCATCAGTGAGGGCAACATCAGCGTTAAAGCTGATCCTAATCTAGACTTAACCACCCAGAACTCTTTAAAGCGCAGCAAAGAGCAAGCGCATCAAGTACTCGCGCAGATATTTAGTGAAGATCAGATTATAGCGGTACAAGAAGAGCTTGAAGTTCAAGAAATCCTCAGTAAAGAAGTACCTAAAGCTATAGGAGATTACGCACAACAGAAATACACCCAAGGAATCTCCCTTAAACTCGCCGCAGCAGAAATTCAAGATCCAGAACAGAAAAAAGCAATGCTAATTGAAGCCAATCAGTTAATCGCCAATTGGGATGAAGGCGGTGATTACCGAGTCGCATTGCATACACTCTCCGGTCTGATCAGCGGGGACTTAAGTGGCGCAGCGGGTGCGTTTATCACCGCAGAAATAATCCCTAAATTAAATGCACAGCTCGAGAAGATGGGTATGCAAGATAGCCCACTTAAAGCGGGATTATTGTTAGCTGCCAGTGCTGCTATCGGCTCTGCAGCAAATGGCACGACAGGCGTGGTTAATACGGTGGGGCAGAGTGCGAATAACTATTTAAAGCATTCTGAAGCACTTAGGCTTGCTAAATTAAAAGGTCAATTATTGGACTGTGAAAATAATTGTAATGAAATAATAGAAGAAATTTATTTTATTAATAATGTAGATTCACAAAGAAATCAATACGCTGAACAGGCTTGCAATCTTCCTAGGAGCGATGAATGTAAAGTAGTCATCGAGCAATTAACAGAGTTTAGAAAAGGCTACCAAAAAGAAGGAGTTTCGTATGATGTTAATATCAAAAATGAATCACTAGAAGTTTTGGAGTTAAATGATTTATATACTCAAAGGGAAAAACGTCCTGATATATATAATACCATCAAAGGTACTGCTAGAGCAGTAGGTGAAGGAATAGAAGGTACAGTAGAGCTAGGTATTTTATCCGCTAAAGCAACAGCAGGCGATGAGGTCTCACAGCAACAGTTATCGATGGTGGCTAATGCAATAAAGGAGGCACTAACACATCCAATAGATACCGTTCAGCAGGCAATATCTGATTCATTAGAAAATATTGAACAATTGAAAAAAGAAGATCGATATGATGAAGCTCAACAAGCTAGCGCTAAGCTATTTACATCAGGGCTATTAACAGTAACCTCCACGGGTGGTATAGCCATAGGGGGTAGTAAAGTCGTCATTGCTGGTACGAAAGGAATAGTAAAGGTTGGTAAAAATGTCACAGAGACTACGGTAAAGTTTATTGACGATGCACTAGTATCATGGAAGAATAGAAGCAATGGTGCAGAGGCTAAACCTGATAAGCCTAATACAACAACTTCTGAAACAGAAACAGTAAGCCGAGGTGACGATCGTTCACCTCAAGAAATTTTCAAAGATGGTTTTCAACCGAAAGATCCAGATGCGCAAGTTGATTTAGAAACTTATGTTAATTCAACACCATCTCCTGATAGTCAATATGTCAGTACTTCAAAAGATATTGATGTATCTAAAGATTTTGCAACAGATTACGGAGACAAGCCCGGTAACGTATATATTATTGATAAACCGGAAAACGGAATAGATGTTGAAAAAACTCTGGGAGGTAAAGCCGCTTTTGACGAAAAAGAAATTGCAGTGCCTGGTGGTGTTCCATCTTGCAAGGTTCAAGGTTGTCAACCAGTAAATAAAGATGGTACACCATCAGGTGATTTTATTAATAACCCTAACTATGTACCACCAGAAGGTTAACCATGAGTAATGACTGGACTGAATACGAAGTTTTACTTTATGCAAATGAGCGGCTATTTTCTGGGACTCTTAAAACTAAAGTATCAAGTAACAGTTGCTCTATATTTTTAAGTGTAGATATAGAGGTAAAGAAAATAGAGTTAGATTCAAGCTGTGATGATTTTTTTAATGCGTTAATAAGCATAAGAAAAACACTAGATAAAGAAAATTATATGCTTTGTTGTAATGGCTCTAGAAGAGATTTTTATCCCTCAAATATGTCTCTTCAAATGTCTAAAGGAAAAGTTGGTTATTTATTAGAGCTTGGAAAACGCGCCAGCAATAAATCAAGGACTCTTGACTCGTGTAAAAGTCTTGAGCACTTGTCTACAGTCGGTGCTCAGCTTGCGTTTTTTGAAAAATGGAAAGAATCAATAGGAACACTTTAAAAATGAGCGCTAATGACAAGCCAACAAAAAGCGAAATAAATGAAGCGAAAAATCATCCTAATGGATGGGTTTATCGTATAAAAGGAGGCTATGATCCAGATGGTAGGGTGCCTCCTGATGCAATATTAGGAGCATGGAAGGTTAATGATAAGGGTATTATTATTGGTGATTTTATTATCAATGATGCTAGCCTCAAATAGCCTAAGAACGATAGTTGGATAATTCGGGTCAGATTACAATTAGATACTATATCCTCTAAAATCAAGCCTCAGATGTCCAGCTGGAGCTTTTTATTACCTCAAATCTGAGCTGCTTTTAAATAAGTATCTATCACTTGAACAAGTTGTTTACGATCCTTCGTAGGTAACTTTGCTATTTGTTGAAACCTTCTCTGTAAGCGACTATCAGGTTCTGTAGTGGTCAACCTTTTTTGGCCAACCCATTCGAGGTTTCCCAGTAAAAGTCTTCTTTTGCATTCGGTGATAGACTTAAATTATGGGAATGCGGTCTCACCGAATTGTAATATCTAAAGATATAGTTTTTAACCTTTTCAGTAGCAGAAGCGATACTACTGTAACCTGATTTAGGCATGTTTTCTGTCTTTAAACTCCGAGTTTTTAAAAACCAACTTGGTCTGCACCTTTTAGGGCGAGTATCTCGCGAGCTTGATCTGCAGTGGCGACTTGCAAGCTCAGCCCCTCGATAATTTTTCGCACTTGAGTGACTTGTTGGGCGTTGCTCTTCGCCAGTTCGCCAGGACCTATCCACAGTGAATCTTCCAGGCCGACCCGTACATTGCCGCCGATCGCCGCAGCCATAGCTGCCACCGCCATCTGTTTACTACCTGCGCCTAATACTGACCAGTGGTATTGATTGCCAAAGAGCCGATCTGCAGTGCGTTTCATGTGCATTACATCATCGGGATGGGCGCTGATGCCCCCTAACAGTCCAAATACAGTTTGCACGAAAAATGGTGGTTTAATCAGTCCTCGGTCGGCAAAGTGGGCGAGTGTGTAGAGGTGAGCGGTGTCGTAACATTCAATTTCAAATCTAGTGTTATTTTGTGCGCAGCACTCTAGGATATACTCGATGTCGGCAAAGGTATTGCGAAACAGGCTAGAGCGTGATCCTTCTAGATATTCTCGCTCCCAGGCATACTTAAATTCTGTTTGACGCTCTAGCATCGGAAATAGGCCGAAGTTCATGGTCCCCATATTTAGTGAGGCGATCTCTGGTTTGAGCTCTGCTGCTGGGCGCACTCGCTCTTCAACTAGCATTCTCGGCGATCCGCCAGTGGTGATGTTGATCACTACATCGCTGCGCTGTTTGATGCTCTCGACAATAGGTTCAAAAGCTGCGGTGGTTTGTACTGGGTGCCCATCTATTGGGTCGCGGGCATGTAAATGCACAATTGCGGCTCCAGCTTCGGCCGCTTCCACAGCGGCATCTGCAATTTGCTGTGCAGTAATTGGTAAGTAGCGTGACATTGATGGGGTGTGGATCGCGCCGGTGATAGCACAGGTGATAATTACTTTACGTTTACTGGCCAAAATTAACTCCGGTTATTTATTGTTATGAGGGAGGTTGCCTGGAGGCTACCCGAGAATAGCGCTCGAATCGAGAGTGAGACTCTTTACAGAAAAACTTAACGTTAATCTTTAACCTAATAGGTTTGGTCGCCGTAAGTAGTCTGTTCTCGGCCAGTCGCCTAGACCCTAGCATTTATTAAAGTGGCGGTATATCGTTTTATTATTCGTATAAAAAGCCATAGCAGCTGCTAGTTAACTAGAGACCTCTGCATAACTACTGCACTCAGTAATACGGCGTTAAAAACCGGCTCAATATGCTCATTTACACCTGTAGACTCCGCTATCTCGCCAGTTTTTGCCTTGTCTTACCTTCGCTCGCAACGTTATGCAGAGGTCTCAACTAAATTATTTATATTAAAAATCAACCGGCTACTAGGCAGCAGTGAATACGGTTAAATAAGTAGGTGGGGCTTTGTCGTTGTTTGCTCCATTTAAAATCATGCAATATTTCATCAGATTTTGGTGTGCAAGATCATTAAGCTACATCAGGATAGCTTTTGCTCACAGGCGTTTGCTGATAAGAATCATGTTGGTAGTTCTTAATATCCTTGGATTAAAATCTTAAGTTGGCACATATTTATTGGATTTCATCTCAGCACTCTTTTAAGTAAGCTCTGCAGTGGTGAAGGTGTATAGTACGATCTGGAATGCTAACGAGACAGATGAACGATATGCCCAATTACTACCTTCATGCAACAAACGCTCAACAGGCGCTGGCAGCCATCGCCAAAGGATTATCCAGTGTGCGGATATCCGTTGACTTAAATATTTCGCAAAGTGACTTTTCCCTAAGCGATCAGGAGCTAATACTTGACGAAGATAATCGACTTACTATTGGCGAGCTACAGAAAATAGTCAAAAAAAACCAGCGAATATATCTCTGTAGCGATGGGGATTTGGTGCCACTTGAAGATCGCAGCTCAGGCTACTACAAGCTTGCTCCTACTGCAGGTGCACCTCTATTAGAAATTAGCGGCGTTAAAATGCATATATCCAAAGGCACCGACCCCTATGTTAGCGCCTCCGAAATGGCAAAGCAGGTGGTGAGCCAAGGCGACAAGGTATTGGACTGCTGTAGCGGACTTGGCTATGCAGCCATTGCTGCCCACCGGCTGGGTGCAAGGGAAGTACTGAGTATAGAGCTGAGCCCGGAGGTAATGGGATTGCGCGCGCTAAACCCTTGGTCAAACGATTTAGCCAAAGAGGGGATTGTGCAGCGCCACGGAAATAGCTTTGAGTTGATCACCTCTATGACTGCGGCTTCCTTTGATTCGGTGATTCACGATCCACCACGTTTCTCTCTCGCAGGGGAACTCTATAGCGAAGCGTTCTATCGTGAGATATTTAGGGTGCTGCGCCGGGACGGAAAGCTTTTTCATTACACTGGTAATCCACATATGATAAAGAGGGGTAGTGGTTTTGTCGACGGTGTTATCCGCCGGCTGAAAGCGGCGGGTTTTAGACGTGTCGAAAAGGTGGCGCATCTAATGGGAGTTCGCGCTCAGAAATAATCACCAATTTTGGATAAAAGATACTAGCTGAGTCCTGATCAAAACGCAGCGGGCTATCCCAAGGTGAAAACGCGAGCATAGCGGAGTAGGTATGCTCCGCTGCTTCTGGATAATACCAAAATAAAGGCTGATATTTAATGGCTCTGTCGAGGGCGTGCTTCGGCTTGGTAAATGGACTAATTCAGGGTGTTCATCTAAAGCCGTAAGGGCCGTCTTCTATTGGTTTAAAAGTGGTAGTAATTTTGGGTAAAGGATAGGCTTTAAAAAGTAAAACGGCTTGCAGTCGTAGCTATAGCGGGGTACGGTTGCTAAATTTTCGCCACTGGTTAAGTGTAGTTGTAGCGATGTTTAGCGGAGATAAGTGGCTAATTAATGTTGTTAGTGAGTGGTAAGATTTTTAGCTAGGAAGTGTGAAAAGAAGGATTTGGTCGGAGTAGCAGGATTTGAACCAGCGACCACTTGTCCCCCAGACAAGTGCGCTACCAGGCTGCGCTATACCCCGATGTGCTGTGTTTCAGGACGGCATCTTACCTGAAATCCGATAGTTGTCAAAGCTTTAAACTGGCTTTTTGCAAGAAGTTAACAGCTCTTCAAGTTCGCTGATGGTCTGTCGGATAACTTGTTTATATCTATCGCTTTCTTTAGATCCCTGATCGCCTTTTAGCCACTGTTTGGCGCCGCTGATGGTGTAGCCTTGTTCGTGTAGTAAACTGCGAACTTGGCGGATAACGATGATGTCTTGACGCTGGTAGTAGCGTCTGTTACTGCGCTTTACCGGCTTTATTTGCGGAAATTCTTGTTCCCAGTAGCGTAGTACATGGGTTTTTACCTCGCAAAGCTGAGCTACTTCACCGATTGTGAAATAGCGCTTTGGAGGAATACCAGGTAGTTCTTGTGGGTTAAGCTCGGTTTGCGGCATAGTTATCTACGCGATCCTTTAGTTTTTGACCGGGGCGAAATGTCACTACACGCCGCGCTGATATAGGTACTTCTTCACCTGTTTTAGGGTTGCGGCCAGGTCTTTGGCTTTTATCGCGTAGGTCAAAATTACCAAATCCGGAAAGTTTAACTTGCTCGTTGTTAGTCAAGCTCTGGCGGATTTCGTTGAAAAAACTCTCAACTATGTCTTTAGCCTCGCGCTTATTTAATCCTAACTCTTCATTAAGACGTTCTGCCATATCTGCTTTTGTCAAAGAACTCATACGGTTTCCTCTGTGTGCTGTTTTTTGCCATTCCAAAAAACATACATTCCATTGTGTTTATTTTTTTGCCTTTAAAAAATTAGTCGCTGTAAGCTATCGCTTGACTGAATTCGTTAAAGGCTGCAAAAAATCTAGTCTCTTAACACTGCCCCAGCTTGTTCGGATAATGCCGATACGACTAGCTGTATTGAAGAATTAACTTCCTCTTCATTAAGAGTGCGCGATGGATGCTGCCACGTCAAGTTTATAGCGAGACTTTTTCTACCTTTTTCAACACCTTGCCCTGTGTAGATATCAAAAAGTGTCACATTTTTCAAAAACTCACCGGCGCTGTCGGTGATTATCTGTTTTAGATTATCGAATACTGCTTGTTCTGCGACGACGACGGCGATGTCTCTCTTGCTTTCAGGGAATTTAGAGAGGCCCTTAAATTCGGTTAATTGACCGCTCTGTAATTGTGCCTGATTGATTTCAAATAGGTACAAGTTACCGTTTATGCCAAATTCTTTAGCGAGGCTTGGGTGCAGTGCACCAATTAAACCAATAGTCTTGCCGTTGCGCTGTATCTTAGCGGTTTGTCCTGGGTGTAAGGCAATGTGTTGATCGCTGACGAAACTAAATTGATCCGCACAGCCGCCTAGGTTTAACAGCGCTTCTAAATCTCCTTTGAGGTCAAAGAAGTCGACACTTTGGTTGTCGCTGCTCCAGCCTTCTGGGTGACGCTTGCCAACAATAGCGCCACTGATCACGTTTTCTTGTAGTATGTTGTCGCCATCACGGATAAAGCACTGGCCTATTTCAAAGAGACGCACGCGGCTCTGTTGGCGGTTTTGGTTGTATTGCACGGTTTTAACCAGTGCTGGCCAAATACTGGTGCGCATCACTGCCATTTCAGCAGAGATCGGGTTGGCCAGTGGAATGCCGGTATTTATATCATCAAATTGACGCTGTAGGCCTTTTTCTATAAAGCTGTAAGTGATTGCCTCTTGATAGCCACGCGCCACTAGGGTGCGGCGGATGTTGCTAACACTAACTTTTGCCTCTGAGCGCGGGGTGAAATCGAGCGCGGCAGAAGGCATTTTAACCGGCAGGTTGTTGTAGCCGTAGACTCTGGCTAACTCTTCAATAATGTCAACTTCAATGGTGATGTCGAAACGATAGGATGGCGCAATTATTGACCAAGTGTCCGCAGTTTTAGCGCTGATGGTCATGCCCAACCGGGTGATTATTTCTTCAATTTCAGCCGCGGGCATGGCAAATGCTAAGATCGCATTTACTTTTGCGTGACGCAGGGTGATGTGATTTAAGCTGGGTAGGTGATCTTCACTGACAGCGTGGTTAATCGGTGCAACTTCGCCGCCGGCTATATCAATTAATAGCTGGGTGGCGCGTTCCATACCTCGGTGCTGTAACTGCCAATCGACACCGCGCTCGTATCTGTGTGATGCGTCGGTATGTAGTCCATAAGCGCGTGCTTTGCCGGCGATGGCGATAGGGTTGAAGAAAGCACACTCTAAAAATATATTGCTGGTCTGGGTGGTGACACCGGTTTTTTGTCCGCCAAATACACCGGCGAGCGCGATTGGTCCTGTGTCATCGGCGATGACTAAGGTGTCGGTGTTAATGTTGATTTCGTTACCGTCGAGTAGCAGCAGTTTTTCGGCTGGCTGCGCTTTGCGGACGATTATATCTCCATTGAGGGTATCTAAGTCAAAAGCGTGCAGCGGTTGGCCTAATTCGAGTAACACGTAGTTGGTGATATCGACGATCGCATCTATTGAACGCACTCCTGAACGGCGTAGTTTCTCTACCATCCAACTGGGTGTCACCGCCTTGACGTTTACATTGCGAATGATACGCCCTAGATAGCGAGGGCAGTCGTTAGGTGCCTGTAATTTAACTGCTATGCGCTCGGACAGTGTCACTGGGGCAGGGGTGAACTCAGGGTATTGAACGGCTACTTTGTTGAGTACGCCGACTTCGCGTGCCAGGCCGCTGATGCTAAGGCAATCGCCGCGGTTAGGGGTTAAGTCGACATCAATTACTTGGTCATCTAGTGATAGGTATTGGCGAATGTCTGCACCTAGCGGCGCATCTTCAGCGAGTTCTATAATGCCGTCACTCTCTTCTGATATACCTAATTCCGCGGCGGCGCAGAGCATCCCAAAAGATTCTATCTGGCGAAGCTTGGCCTTTTTGATTTTAAATACTTTGCCATCGGCGCCGGTCAGTTCTGCTCCTATTTGAGCGTAGGCTGTGACTAGTCCCGCTCTGGCGTTTGGAGCGCCGCAGACTACTTGAAATTCTTCAGTGCCATTGGTAACGGTGCACAGTTTGAGTTTGTCGGCGTTGGGGTGTTGTTCAGCGGTTAATATTTTGCCGACTATTACTTTGCTGAATTCGCTGGCAACATTTTCGACAGCGTCTACTTCTAAGCCGGCCATGGTAATTTGCTCGACCAGTTCCTGGGTGTTTATTGCTGGCTGGACTAGTTCACGCAACCACTTTTCACTAAATTTCATATTTCACCTAATTAATAATTTGTTGTTTAAAAACGATTTTGATCACGTTGGGGTTAGCTAAACTGCTCTAAAAAACGTAAATCATTTTCAAAAAACAAACGTAGGTCATCTACGCCGTAACGCAGCATTGCTAATCGTTCTACGCCCATGCCAAATGCAAACCCGGTGAATTGTTCCGGATCTATATTGGAGTAGTCGAATACTTTGGGGTGTACCATGCCACAGCCTAGTACTTCTAACCATTTTCCGTCACCACGATCGATATCAACTTCTATTGATGGTTCAGTGAAAGGGAAGTAAGAAGGGCGGAAGCGAACTTTGACATCATCTTCAAAGAACTCGCGCAAAAATTGTTCCAAGGTGCCTTTGAGGTCGGCAAAACTGACTCCTTTATCGACCAGTAGGCCCTCGACTTGATGGAACATCGGCGTGTGAGTTTGATCGTAATCACAGCGGTAGACACGACCGGGGCAGATGATTCTAATCGGTGGCTCGGTGGTTTCCATAGTGCGTACTTGCACGCCTGAAGTGTGGGTGCGCAACAGGCGGTTAGCATCGAAATAAAAGGTATCATGCATGGCCCGGGCAGGGTGGTGCGCCGGGATGTTGAGCGCTTCAAAGTTGTGATATTCGTCTTCTATTTCAGGACCCTCGGCCACTGAGTAACCAATGCTGCCAAAGAACTGTTCAATGCGCTCTAAAGTTTTAGTGACTGGATGCAAGCTACCCAAGCTCTGGCCGCGTCCCGGCTGGCTGATGTCAATTTTTTCACTGGCAAGTTTTTGCGCTAAAGCGGCGGTCTCTAAATTGCGACGACACTGGCTGATTTTGTCAGCGACTACTTTCTTGGCTTCGTTGATGCGGGCACCTGCAGCGGGGCGCTCCTCGGCGGTTAGTTTGCCTAATCCTTTGAGCAGCGCGGTCAGTGGGCCTTTTTTACCTAGATATTCTACTCTTGCCTGCTCTAATTCAGCAGTGCTTGTTGCAGCGTCAACGGCAGTGCAAGCTTGGGCTAGCAGTTCTTCAATGTTTTCCATCTATTACTCCAATAATTCGCAGATGGCAGCCTATGCTTGCCTATAAAAATACTCTATTTAACATTTGTGCTGGTTTTTAAGGTGAGTCAAAAACACTGAATAGAGTAATCTCGGTCTGTGAAGTCTTATAAATTTACGTGCAAAAAAATAGGGAAAGAGCTTGCACCCTTTCCCTATATTCAAACTAGCATTTTATAACTGAGTGACAGTAAACTGTCATACAGTTATAGGTGCGTTATGCCAGAGCAGCTTTCGCTTTCTCGATAACGGCAGTAAA
Organism: Oceanospirillales bacterium; assembly: GCA_029027825.1. Classification (GTDB taxonomy): domain Bacteria; phylum Pseudomonadota; class Gammaproteobacteria; order Pseudomonadales; family Balneatricaceae; genus Rs1. The sequence goes on from CP093399.1 coordinate 695,901, forward strand.
TGCTGCTTTTTCACGTACAGCTAAGTCAGCCAGTATCTTACGGTCGATTTCAATGCTTGCCTTTTTAAGACCAGCGATGAAACGGCTGTAAGACATGCCATTGATACGAGCCGCCGCATTGATACGAGCAATCCACAGAGCGCGGAATTGACGTTTCTTTTGACGACGGTCACGGTATGCATATTGACCAGCTTTAATGACAGCTTGTTTAGCAACACGGAATACGCGGCTACGCGCTCCGTAGTAACCTTTAGCTTGCTTAAGTACTTTCTTGTGACGGCGACGAGCCTGAACACCACGTTTTACACGAGCCATTCTTTACCTTCCTATTATCAATTCTGTTAAGTTAAAAAAAAGTTGTCTAGATGAAAGGCAACATGCGTTGAACAAGTTTTTTGTCCGCGGCGTGAACCTGAAGCATCGGGCGAAGCTGACGCTTACGCTTAGTACTTTTCTTGGTCAGAATGTGACTTTTGAAAGCTTGCTTGTGCTTGAAGCCGTTAGCAGTTCTCTTGAAGCGTTTAGCTGCTCCACTGTGAGTTTTCATTTTTGGCATTGTAAAAATTCTCCACGCATTCATTAGTTTTATTTACTATTCACTCACGTAAACGCGTTGAATAGCAATGAATTTTCATTGACAGATGAACAACAAAACCTGCAACTATTTTGCAACAGCGACAGGTGCAATTGGTCTGTTAATTACTTCTTCTTCTTCGGAGCTATCACCATGACCATTTGACGACCTTCCATTTTTGCGCGCTGTTCTACGACACCTATTTCTTTCAAGTCTTCTTCAACTCGATTCATTAGGTTCATACCCAGCTGCTGGTGGGCCATCTCACGACCGCGATAACGCAAGGTTATCTTGGCTTTATCTCCTGCTTCTAGGAAACGTGTCAGGTTGCGTAGCTTTACCTGATAATCCCCATCTTCCGTACCAGGACGAAACTTTATTTCCTTGATTTGGGTGCGATGCTGCTTCTTCTTAGCTTCATTCGCCGCCTTCTTCTGCTCATACTGAAATTTACCGTAGTCCATTAATTTACAGACTACAGGATCAGAATCAGAAATTTTAACCAAATCAAGTTCTGCTACTTGAGCTCTCTCAAGTGCATCTTTAATCGGTACCACTCCCACTTGCTCGCCGTTTTCATCGATAAGGCGAACTTCTTGAGCTCGGATATTCTCATTAATGGGAGCACGGTTTTCAGTGCGCGCTCCTCTTTTGTTATCGCGTCTAATCTTGATTTCTCCTAATCATTGTCTTTGCGACCTTTACGCTCTACTTCATCTTGTAGGTACTGAGTAAATGCGTCAAATGTCATTGCACCAAGGTCTTCGCCACTGCGAGTTCTGACTGCTACAGTGCCATTCTCGACCTCGTTATCGCCTACCACTAAAAGGTAGGGTACTTTTTGTAGAGTGCGCTCGCGGATTTTAAAGCCGATCTTCTCATTTCTCAAGTCCTGAATGACTCTAAAGCCACTTTTTTCTAATTTTTTGGCAATATCTTTACAATAAGGCGCTTGTTTGTCGGTTATGTTCATAATAGCGAGTTGTTTTGGCGCTAGCCAAGCTGGAAGTGCACCCGCATGATGCTCAATTAATATACCGATAAAGCGCTCAAATGATCCCAGTATTGCCCGGTGTAACATGACCGGTGTTTCACGATTGCCCGCTTCGTTGACAAATTGTGCATCTAAGCGTTCAGGCATTGAGAAATCGGCTTGGATGGTTCCACACTGCCAGATGCGACCGAGGCAATCTCGAAGAGAGAACTCGATCTTGGGGCCGTAGAACGCTCCCTCGCCTGGCAGAATATCCCAATCGAGGTTGGCGGCGTCCAGCGCATCGCCGAGCGCCTTTTCTGATTTGTCCCAAATTTCGTCGGAGCCGACCCGGTTTTCTGGGCGGGTCGACAATTTGTAAATAATATCAGTAAAGCCAAAGTCGTCATAGACTTCATGCAAGAAGCTGATGAAATCGGCAACTTCAGCTTGGATGTCTTTTTCTGCGCAGAAGATATGACCGTCATCTTGAGTAAAGCCACGCACTCGCATGATGCCGTGTAGGGCGCCCGAGGGCTCGTTGCGGTGACAAGAGCCAAATTCAGCAAGTCTGAAAGGTAGGTCGCGATATGAACGCAGACCCTGGTTAAAGACTTGAATATGACATGGGCAGTTCATTGGCTTGATCGCGTAATCACGATTCTCAGAGCCGGTGGTGAACATTCCATCGGCAAATTTGTCCCAGTGACCTGATTTTTCCCACAGTGAACGATCGACAATTTGCGGGGTTTTTATTTCGTTGTAATGGTGGTCGTTCTGCTTGCGTCGCATATACTGTTCTACTTGCTGATAGAGTGCCCAGCCGTTCGGGTGCCAAAACACCATCCCCGGAGCCTCTTCTTGCATGTGGAACAAATCTAAGCTTTTGCCAAGTTTGCGGTGATCGCGCTTCTCTGCTTCTTCAAGGCGCTTCAAATAGGCCTTGAGCGCTTTTTTGTCTGCCCAAGCGGTGCCGTAAACACGCTGTAGCATTGTGTTGTCAGAGTTTCCGCGCCAGTAGGCGCCCGCTAAATGCATCAGTTTGAATGCGCGAAGTATTCTAGTGTTAGGGACGTGAGGTCCGCGGCACATGTCGACGTATTCTTGGTGGTGATATAAGCCAACTTCCGTTATTGAGTCGTCGAGACCATCGATCAACTCTACTTTGTAGATTTCACCGCGCTGAACAAAAATTTCCCGCGCCTCTGCAATCGGAGTCATTTTCTTAACGACATCGTAATCTGTTTTGATCAGCTGTTGGATGCGCTTTTCGATCTTGGCCATATCTTCATTGGTCAAGTGCTCTTCATAGTCAATATCGTAGTAAAAACCATTTTCTATGGTGGGGCCAATGGCCATTTTAGCGCTGGGATAAAGCTGCTTTACCGCGTGTCCGATTAAGTGGGCAAAAGAGTGGCGAATTATTTCTAGGCCTGCATCATCTCTGGCGGTGACTATTTCAACTCTGGCGTCGTCGGTGATGAGTTCGCAGGCATCTACTAAACGTCCATCAATGCGTCCGGCAACCGTTGCTTTTGCAAGGCCTGGACCGATGTCCATGGCAACGTCTAAGATACTAATGGCTTGATCAAATTCTCTAGTGCTTGAATCGGGAAGGGTAATAATTGGCATGCTTTATCCTTGGGCTCAGTGGTGCCTCCTACAATGAGGCACTTAAACTGGGTGTACTTTAAAAAATGTAATTGTGAATGATTGAGCCGCTCTTACTGTGAGGGCTGCCTTGCATTAACAAAATTTAAGCGCTGGATTATAGAGGATAGTGCCCGTCGAATATAGCTTTGATTGCTTATTTTAGAAGCTCAGTCAATAAGCTGCTGTAGTGTTCCACTTTGTAGATGTTGCGGTCTTTTATTTTACCGTCGTCATCGTAGTGTCGTAGCTTAATTGCCGCTTGGTGGTGGGGGTTAGCTTCAAAGGCCTGTATTGCTTGGGGGTTCATCTTACCGCCTTGTAAGTTGTATGAGTTGATGGAAGCGGCGGAAAGTTTGTCGCGATAATCAGGTTGTACTGTGCACAAGTAACGCTTTGCCGCCACATGTAGTTTTACCGGCTCGCTGATTGCGGCGGGATAGAACTGCTCTAAAATTAAAGCGCCGGCGTCTTCGTGAAAATTGTCAGCACCTTTTTCTAGTGCGTCTAAGGGGAAGTCGGAGATGAAGTGACCAATATCGTGTAACAAAGCGGCTATAACCAGTTCATCACTGGCGTGGTCCTCGGTGGCGCAGGCTGCAGACTGCTCCATGTGCTCTGCCATAGAAACCGATTCGCCCAGGTAGGATTCAGGGCCTCTGGTGGCGAATATGCTCAGCAGAAAAGGAACGATGGTCTGTTTGCATAGCTGGTTGTTAGTCGGTTTGTTTTGCGCCACAAAGATCACCATAGTTTGAAATATAATATCATAAAAAGACAGTTTATTAGTTGAGCAGATCTAGACTGCTAATTCAAGCTTATTTTACTGCTTTTGATAGCAAGAGGCCTCGGGAAATAATTCCAGTGTTTGGTTGTTCCTATACTCAGTGGGCGTTTGTTTGGTAAATCTTTTAAAGCACTTGGAGAAATATAGTGGATCTTGATAGCCGCAGTTAAAAGCAATTTTTTCGACACTCAGTGTTGAAGAAATTAATAGCTTGCAGGCGAGTTCTACTCTTTTCTGATTGATGAATTTCTTCGGCGATGTTGCGGTTAAAGCGCTAAACCAGCGGCTAAAATGCGCTGTTGAAGTGCCGTGTATGTAGGCTAGCTCGGGGATGCTAAGCGGTTCAGTCAAGTGTTGATTGATGTGCTCTAGTATTTGACTTAAGCGTTGGTTTTCAGCGTGCGGGGCGCTCTTTACTCGGCTGTCAGCGATGATTGGTGCCAGCATTTGATAGATAGCTGCCAGTGCTTGAAAATACTCTTGGTTAGAGTTTTGCGAGGCGATCACACTTGTCATTGCCGCTTGATCAGTAAAGCTGACCGGGGCAGTAGGGGGGGTGTAGACTTGAAATAGGTCGAGGCCGGTGGTCAGCTCTAAATTAAAAGCGCAAGCGCCTATTTGCATAGGTTCAATACAGCGATAGTGGCAACTTTGCTGCAGTGGTAGCAGTGCTAAAGTATTGGGTAGCAGTTCGATGCTGTAGTCGTCAAGCTGTACTAGACCCCTGCCGCTGACAGTGTAAATTAACCAGTTGTAAGGCCGTTTGTAGGCTGGGTAGTGCCAGCTCTGGTCAGCGCTTTGCCAATAGGATCTGATTAAGTTTAAACTTAAGTTTTGCAGTGTTGGTTTCATTATAAATATCATAAAAATACATATTTAAGCGTATTTTTGCCTATTAATAAAGAACTTTGTTTCCTAGTATCTATAGCTAGCGCTGACAGCATTTATTTGCCGGCAGGGTTAGGGTTTTAACAACTGCTAGTTTTAGTGAGAATAATATGAATAATATGCTGCATTTCAAAGGTAAACGTTTTCATCTGCTATGGCTGCGAGATAACTGCCAGTGTCGAGAGTGTCGTCATGAAAGTGGTCAGAGGTTACATGAAACTTGGCAGTTAGCTGCCGATTTACAGGTAGAGTCGAGTAGCGCTGAAGAGGACGGGTTATCTGTCACTTGGGCTGTACCTCACTGGCATCAATCTTTTTACAGTGCTGCGTTTTTTGTTGGCGCATAGTTACGATGATAGCCCTGAAGAGCTGCAAGCTAAAGCATCCAATACCGATCAGCTACTTTGGGACCAAACATTCAATTCGCTTACTAGTCATGAGTACCAACAAGTGATTAGCAGTAGAGCGGCAAAGTTTGATTGGTTGTCAGACGTGCTTATCTATGGCGTGGCTAAGTTGAAGAATGTACCAACTGAGCCGGGTACTATCCTTAAAGTTGTTAAGGAGTTTGGCTTCGTGCGGCGGACTAATTATGGGGCGCTTTTTGAAGTGCTCAGCGTCGAGAAAGCAGAAAACTTAGCGTTTACGCCGCTGCCATTGAGTTTGCATACGGATAATCCGTATCGTAATCCAGTGCCAAGCTTGCAGTTACTACACTGTTTGGTGAAAGCGGAAGCGGGTGGGGTGACAGCGTTAACTGATGGCTTTAATGCTGCACGAATACTTGCCGAAAAGCATCCCGCAGCTTTTCAGCTGTTGTGCACGCAGCCAATAACCTTCCGCTTTGCCAGCGATGATACAGTGTTAGAGCATCGTGCTTGTATGATTGAGGTTGACGGGGAGGGTGTGGTGAAAGCGGTGCGGTTGAACAATCGCTCATGCGCACCTCTGCACATGGCTTTCGAAAAAATGCCTGATTTTTATCAGGCTTATCAATTATTCGCCGCTATTATTCAAAATAAGCAGTCTAAAATGATTTTAACGCTTGGCGCAGGCGATTTGCTGTTATTCGATAATCAGCGCGTATTGCATGGCCGAGAAGTGCAGGCAGTCGGTCATCGCCATCTACAGGGCTGTTACGCTGATCGGGATGGTTTGCATAGTACGCTACAGGTCTTGAAAAAATCGCTAGCTGGAAATGTTGCGTAATTTGCAATGCAGTGCGCTTATTTATATCAATATACGCAAAAGTTTAACTAAGTTAGAATGCACTCATCAAATTACTGCTCGCTTGTAACGGATCTTTACTCGAATACCAAAGCGGCTCTGACTTACCTATAAATGGAAATCACCATGTCTAATAACTATTTCAATACCTTAACTTTACGCGATCAACTAGAGCAGTTAGGTAAATGTCGTTTCATGCATTTAGCAGAATTTACCGAAGGTGTTGACGCACTTAAAGGGAAAAAAATTGTAGTTATAGGCTGCGGTGCACAAGGCTTAAACCAAGGTCTAAATTTGCGTGACAGTGGCTTGGACGTCTCTTATACCTTGCGTCAGGCAGCGATTGATGAAAAGCGTCAATCTTGGAAAAATGCGACTGAAAATGGTTTCACGGTAGGAACTTACGATCAGCTAATTCCCACCGCTGATGTCGTGCTTAACTTGACGCCAGATAAGCAGCACTCTTCAGTGGTGAATGAAATAATGCCGCTGATGAAAAAAGATTCTTGCCTCTCCTATTCGCACGGTTTCAACATTGTTGAAGAGGGGATGAAAATTCGCCAAGACATCACTGTTATTATGGTTGCACCTAAGTGCCCAGGTACTGAAGTACGCGCCGAATATGTTCGTGGTTTCGGCGTCCCGACACTAATTGCCGTGCATGAAGCTAACGATCCTCAAGGTCAGGGACTGGCGCTGGCTAAAGCTTACGCAGTAGGTACTGGAGGTCATAAGGCCGGTGTACTGATGTCTTCTTTTGTCGCTGAAGTTAAGTCAGACTTAATGGGTGAGCAAACTATTCTCTGCGGTATGTTGCAAACTGGATCGCTACTTTGCTATGACAAGATGATCGAAAAGGGAATGGACGCTGGTTACGCTTCTAAATTGATTCAATTCGGCTGGGAAGTTATAACTGAAGCACTTAAGTATGGTGGCGTGACTAACATGCTAGATCGCTTATCAAATCCAGATAAAATTAAGGCGTTTGACTTAGCAGAAGAGTTAAAAGGGATTATGCGTCCACTTTACCATAAGCATCAAGATGACATCATGAATGGTAATTTCTCTAGTGGGATGATGGCTGACTGGGCCAATGATGATGAAAAATTACTTGGATGGCGTGCCGAGACAGCAGAAACTGCGTTTGAAAAAATGCCGGCTGGAGATGTTGAAATTTCAGAGCAAGAGTTTTTTGATCACGGCATCTTAATGGTTGCTATGGTGAAGGCTGGGGTTGAACTAGCTTTTGAAACAATGACGGCTGCGGGCATTATCGCTGAGTCTGCCTATTATGAATCACTTCATGAGACGCCCTTGATTGCCAATACTATTGCCCGTAAGAAGCTCTATGAAATGAACGCCACCATTTCTGACACAGCAGAGTACGGCTGCTACTTATACAACCATGCCTGCTTACCATTATTGGCAGAGTTCATGAAAAATATCGATACAGATGTTATCGGCAAAGGTACCTCTAATACAGATAATGGTGTTGATAACGCTCGATTAATCGAAGTGAATGAAGCGCTTCGTTCGCACCCTGTTGAACATATCGGTGGTGTTTTACGTGGTTATATGTCTGATATGAAAGCGATTATTTGATTTATAATAATCTTTTAATGGAAAAGCCAAGACTCGTTCTTGGCTTTTTTTGGTCTGCAGTTTCGCTGTTGTAAAGGTTAGATAGAATGAATATTGAATATCAAAATTGCTATTTTGATTTTGACCAACGCTTTGCATTAAAAGCAATCGACTGGCAAATTAGTACCGGGCAGCACTGGGTGATAACTGGTGGTAATGGATCTGGAAAATCGGCGCTGATTGCTACCTTAGCTGGGTATGGTGATAAGCTCAGTGGCACAGTGTCCGGCACCGTTAATAGAGTGGCGCTGGTGTCGTTTGAAGTGCAGGCAGAATTGATTGAACGTGAGCGAAAAAAAGATGATGCCGATATTACCGATGTCATTGCAGTGGGCACGGCTGTTCATGAAATACTTGCTGAGGGGCATAGTAACCGAGAAATCGTCGACCAATTAATCGCTAAATTTGAATTAGGCTACTTGTTAAATAGACCTTTTAGGGCATTATCAACGGGTGAAACTCGAAAAATTCTGCTGGTTCAAGCGCTGGCTTCCGAACCTGATTTACTGTTGCTAGACGAGCCATTTGACGGTTTAGATGCCGCTACCTTGCTGATGCTACAACAGTATCTGCTACAGCTTAGTCAACGTATAAGTATCGTCATGGTCTTGAATAGATGCGATGAAATCCCTAGTTTTGTCAGTCATTTAGGCTATATGCAGGCAGGTAAATTGATGCATAAGGTGGCGAGAGAGGACCTTCAAGGCAGCAGAGAACTGTTGCAGTTGCTGCACTTAAAAACCAGTGCATTGAGTGTGCCACCCACGGATGGTGCATCGAAAATCGCGCTGTTAAAAGCTGATCAACCGCTGGTAAAACTGAAAAATATTAGTATAAAGTACGATCAGTTGACGATATTAGAAGACTTTGATTGGACCATTAATCCGGGAGAGCACTGGCAGTTAAGTGGGCCTAACGGGAGTGGCAAAACGGCTATATTGTCTTTAATAACTGGTGATCACCCGCAATGTTATAGCAATGATATCTTGGTGTTTGGTTATCAGCGGGGGAATGGCGAAAGCATTTGGCAAATTAAACAGTTTATCGGTTATGTTTCAACCGCGTTACAATGGGAGTACCGGGTCGGGACTAGTTTGCGTAATGTTATTATATCGGGTTTTTACGACAGTATTGGTCTGTACACTAAAGCGACTGATGGGCAGCGCAAGATTGCCGATCAATGGCTGGCATTATTAGGTATGGATAACCGGGCCGATCAGAGTTTTAATAAGCTATCCTTTGGTGATCAGCGGCTATTACTAATTGCCAGAGCTATGGTCAAGCATCCGCCGTTATTGATTTTAGATGAGCCTTGTTTAGGCTTAGATGATATAAATAGACAGTTGGTGCTAGCCTTAATAGAAAAAATCTGTGCGGCGGGAAAATCTACGGTACTGTATGTTAATCATCACGCTGAAGATGCGATTGCAGGGGTAAATCAAGCGAAAAAAATAACTAAGCATCCCGGTAACATGAATGCTGTTTAAACGTTGAGCTTAATTATTTGTGTAAGACTGTCCAGAGCAGTTCGCAGTATTACCTAGTTACTTTGTTATAGAGACCTCAGCATAACTACTGCGCTCGGTAATACGGCGTTAAAAACTGGCTCAATATGCTCATTTACAACAGTAAAATCCGCTATCTCGCCGGTTTTTGCCTTGTCTTACCTTCGCTAGCAACGTTATGCAGAGGTTTCAAGTTAGTTGATTTGAGCGAACTGAAATCTACTTAAATCCTAGCTTGATATCCTTGATGTTTATTGAAGGTCATCCAAGCTAAATTGTTTTAGCCGCGAGAAAGAAGGATGTCATGATCACACTCTCTTTTATAAAAAAGAAAAGAATGCTGCTGTTAATGCTATCGGTATTAGTCATTAGTATGCTGTACGTTGGGCTAAGGGACGATATTCCCAGTCGAAATCAAGTCAGTTTTTCTGAGATTGATGGTGCGCTCGTGTTCGGCGAAAGGGGGCTGGCTTATTCAAAGCAGAACCTCAATGCAGTACAAATAGAGCACTTAAATGACAGCGGCTTTATGATTAAATTAACTTTTTCTACGGTTAGTTATGAAAACAGTAATTTCCAGTTCTTAGTGCTACTGTCCAATGGTGATACTAGTGAGCAGCTGATTATCGCGCAAGTGCGAGACTATATTATTGTCATGAATGGTGACGATTACAATTATCGTAAAAAATCACCCCGTATCAGTATTAAGTTACAGGATGGATTCAAGGGTTATCAGCAATTGATCCTGACAGTGGATCAACAGACAACTAAATTAGTACTCAATGATAAAATTACAGTGCGGAAAAATGGCCAGCTAGTGCAATTACCCAATCCAAAGAAAGGGGTTAAGTTGCTGTTATCAGGGTCTGAGCTTTTAGAAAACAATTGGCTGGGAGCGATAGAATTACTGGCTATTGGCCCGCTAAAAGCTGCCCGAACACCAAATCTACTAGTTGATTTTGTTGCAAAAAGCGGCGGACAAAAAAACAATCTAACTAGCGACTGGTTATTGATACCAAAAACACTGACTTTACTTAAGCATCAAGTATTGGAGGCATCCTCTTTTAAAATAAATTCGAAAAGTACGCTGCACGATATACTGGTTAATTTTTTTGGTTTTATGCCGTTTGGTTTAGTGCTGTGTTTATTGTTAATGAAATTGCCGGTCAGTTTTAGCCGAGCTTGGTACAAGAGTGCTTTTATCTTGTTTATGACATTTTTATGTGCATTTCTATTGAGTTTTATTATTGAATACCGGCAAGCTTGGTTAGTAACTCGTCATTCCAGTTTAAGAGATCTATACCTAAATACCTTAGGTGGTGTGGCTGGTGGGGTGTTTATTTTACTGGCGATTAAGCTCAAAGAGTGGCTGAACGAACGCCACGCTGAAAATAATTGCGATCAAGTTTGATAGTGTCACTCTTACAGATAGGTAAATGGTGGTAGACAATACCGAAGATCAGCTGATCAATAAAGTAAGTGCCGCTTACCCTGACATGAGCATTGCCATATATAGGCTGCTAAAGTGTACTTGAAAGCGTTAAAATATCTGCCGTTTTTTTGCTGTGAAGCAATGGTTGAGAGGAAGTAATGTTTCGTGCCGATCGAGGATTAGCGGTAATATGTGCCAATCCTTCGAGGGAATTATGCATATCCCAGAAGGTTTCATGCATCATTCTAGAGAGAGAAATGCAAGACTCCATCGGATTGTTAGCGAGTTTTCGTCTTGAATTAATATGGAACTGCAGTCCCTGCAATCGGTGTTGGCGTTCAGCGGAGGCCGTTTCAATACAATCATTAACTAGCTTCTCTCGCAATGCTTCAAATGCATTCGGATCTAAATCATTAAGCTTTTTTAGCTGATCAAAACTGGGTAGATTATACATAATAGTTCTCCTAATAGAGCTAATAGCTGAGTGCTGTGATTATTTAACTTGAATATCAGCTTTAGCGGCTGCAGCCTATCTTTAAAGTATATTCATATACTGTTCATCTTGCAAAGCTGAATATAGTATAAATACAAAGGTCGTATCAATCATATAATTAATATTCTTGTTTGATATTTAAGCCAGTCCAACAATAAGCTATTGATATAATTTAATTATATTGTTTTTATTGGTTTGAAAATAATTAAAAATCATTACTGTACAAGCTACTTAATTAGCACTAATAAAGGTGAACATACTAAAAATACGTAGGTCCTATAGTCTGTTAAATTTGTCAATTGGCATTGTTTTCGATTAATTAAGGTTAATTCAGAGGTTTTAGAGAGCCCTTGAGGTGCAGTTTTTGGATGTGGTTGTTATTCTCAATATAACTATCAGTAAGTGCTGATTTATGCTGTCTATCAATTGTAATTTGATCATTTATCACCATATCTTGGTGAATTAATTAGATTTTTGTATTTAAAGCTAAAAATTTTAATGCAGGCTAATGGACTTCAGAACCTGTGACACAAGACGTTTGTGTAGCAAATGTGCTGATAGCGATCAAAGTTGACAGGCGGGCTGGTTAACTGGTGAAAGTTAGTTGCCTATCATCGGGTGTTTTTGGGGAACACGCTATTTACCTAAAGATTAATGAACTAAAAAATAACTTAATACTCAATATCTCAGAATTGCCTTTATAGAGAGAACTCGCTTTGGATAAGACGGAATTAAATATCAAAGTTTGCCAGCTACAAACTTGGCTGACAGCTGAAATTATTGGCCAGCCTGCCTTAGTGCAACGTTTGCTGATTGCCTTGTTAGCCGATGGACATCTATTAGTGGAGGGGGTGCCTGGAGTGGCTAAAACTCGGGCAATTAACTCGCTGTCTAAAGTGATTAGTGGCGACTTTCACCGGATTCAATTTACCCCGGATTTATTACCATCGGATGTGACAGGTAGCGATATTTATCATCCAGAGGATGGCAGTTTCTCTTTTTCTAAAGGCCCTATTTTTCACAATTTAGTGCTAGCCGATGAAATTAATCGAGCACCGGCAAAAGTGCAATCCGCACTTTTAGAGGCGATGGCGGAAAGGCAAGTCAGTGTAGGGAGCCAAACTTATACTCTGCCTAAAATATTTATGGTGATGGCCACCCAAAATCCGCTGGAGCAAGAAGGGACTTACCCGTTACCGGAAGCGCAATTGGACAGGTTCTTGATGAAGGTAAATGTCGGATACCCCAAGGTAGGCGCCGAGCGAGAAATACTAAAACTGGCACGTAATGAAGCGCAAGGTACTATACAGGCCCTACCTGAAGCTATAAGCGATCAAGACCTTATTGGTGCAAGAGCAGAAGTGCTCTCAGTGCATATGGCTGAATCTATAGAAGAGTACATAGTGCAGTTAACTATAGCTACCAGAGAGCCGCAAAACTATTCAGCAGAGCTCAGAGATTGGATAGAAGTGGGAGTCAGTCCTCGAGCCAGTATCGCCTTAGATCGTTGTGCTCGCTCTCTTGCCTGGTTAAAAGGGCGCAATTATGTCACTCCCGATGATGTGCAAGAAATTAACTATGACGTTTATCGACATCGTTTGATTTTAAGCTTTGATGCAGAGGCAAATGGGGTTGATGCCGATGCGGTCATTACTAAGCTGTTAGCGTTAGTTCCAATCGGTTAGCTGTAAAGTTTTGGAGTTAAAATAGACATGAACAGTATTCAGTTAGCAGAACTTTTTTCGCTCAAAGGTGCTTACCCTGATTTACCGCAATTGTTGGCGCTTAGAAAATACACTGAGCAGTTGAGTTTAGAAACGGTGGCGCGTACAAGTCCCAGTGCTGGTAACTGGCAAACGCGGATGCGGGGGCGTGGTTTGGATTTTGCAGAAGTTCGCCGCTATCAAGCGGGGGATGATATTCGCAGTATTGATTGGCGGGTCACCGCTAAAACGCAAAAAACCCATACTCGATTATTTACTCAAGAGCGAGAGCGGCCAATTATTTTAGTAGCGGATTTACGCTCGGATATGTTTTTTGGCTCCGTTAATTGCTTTAAATCAGTGACTTGTGCAGGGTTGATGAGTGCGCTAGCGTGGGTGGCTTTAAAAAGTAAGGATAGAGTCGGCGGATTAGTTATCGGTGATAATCAACACATCGAATTACGGCCCAAAGCGCATAAAAAAATCGTCTTGTCATTTATTCACTACTTGGACGAATATTGTCGTCAATTGACTAGTCCAATCGCCCACAGTAGCAAGCAGAGCATGGACCAGCTACTGATCAAGTTAAAGCGCGTAACTCGCCCAGGTAGCGCTATTTACATAGCGAGTGACTTCCACGACCTTGAAAGCGTCAATATCGGTCGATTAGTCAAACTATCGCAACATAATCAGTTGGTCTTTATGGTGATTTCCGATCCATTGGAATGGCATTTGCCAGTCAGTAGTAGTCTTTTGGTTAGCGATGGGAATACTACTTGTGAGTTACAAAATAACAGTGCAAATAACCGTTTAATGCAGCGCCGGCTAGATAAAATTGAAGCGATATGTAAGCAGTTAAATATTGAAGTAATGCAAGTCAGTACCAGCGATAAACTGTTAGCTGTTTTGCAGCAGCGCTTTTCAAACAAGCGACAACATGCAGCGAGGATTAAGCGTGCTTGAACAGAATAATCCACTGGCATCGTTAAAAGATATTCACTTGCCGGAAGCCGTGTCTAATTTTCCGTCGGCTGTTGGCTGGTGGCTGCTCGTTATGATTGGATTATTGACGCTGCTAGCGGTTGTTAAGTTCGGCTGTTATCTGGTTGAAAAAAATGCTTATCGAAGAGTGGCGATCAAGCAGTTGCAACAATTGCAGGCTGATTTTTCTGTCCATAATAATGATCTTAAATTATTGTCTGCGGTTAACCAGCTGCTTAAATCTGTAGCCATTAGACAGTTTCCTGAGCAGCAGTGTGAAAAATTGCATGGTCAGAGCTGGCTGCAATTTTTAAGTTTGGCTGTTAGCAAGTCTCAGTCAGTTGACCTGCAGGGGCTGGTTAAATTAAACGCTATTTATCAAAAAGAAGTCAATTTAACCAATCAACAGCGCTATTTGCTGCTGTTAAATGCCAAAAACTGGTTACAAAAACACCGAAAAATAATAAACAAGGGAGAGCATTTTGTTTAGTTTTGAGTGGCCATGGGTGTTCACTGCCGTGCTATTACCTTTGGTTGTGTATCGCTTTTTAAAGCCGGTGCCGCAGGATAAAGCGGCCCTAAAAGTCCCTTTTTATGCCCAATTAAGTGAGACTCTACATGCGCCTCAAGCCGGTGTACGCAAGGGGCGGCTGCTAATTTTGCTGACTATTTGGCTGTTACTGTTGATTTCTGCCGCTAAACCTATGTGGTTAGGAACCCCAGAACCACTATTAACCAGTCCTCGAGATTTAATGCTGGCGGTGGATATATCTGGGAGTATGGAAACTAAAGATATGCAGTTGGGGTCGCAAATGGTCGATCGTCTAGTGGGCATAAAAGTTGTGCTAGATGGCTTCATAAAACGGCGCAGCCAAGATCGAATGGGGCTGATCTTATTTGCGGATAACGCTTATATTCAAACGCCGCTTACCTTAGATCACCGCACTCTAGCCAAGCTTTTAAACGAGGCTCAAATTGGTTTTGCCGGTCAAAAAACTGCGATAGGGGATGCGATTGGCTTAGCTTTAAAGCGGATGCAAAAAAGTCCGGAAAAAAGCAAAGTCTTAATCTTGTTAACTGATGGTGCCAATACCGCGGGAACTGTGACGCCACTCGATGCGGCCAAAATGGCAGCTGAGCATGGGTTGAAAATATATACTTTAGGTTTTGGTGCCGATGAATTAATAATCAGCAGTTTTTTTGGCAGCAGACGGGTAAATCCCTCTGCTGATTTAGATGAAGCGACGCTGCAGAAAATAGCCGAGCTAACCGCTGGCAAGTATTTTCGCGCTCGGAGTATCGATGAGCTGGTAAAAATTTATCAATTATTGGATGAATTAGAGCCACAGCCAGCGGTGGGCAAAACGATAGTGCCACAACAAAGTTTGTTCTATTGGCCGCTGGGTGCTGCATTGCTGTTAACTATATTGTTGGCACTGGTGCAGATTGTTCGCGGACTTATTTTTACGCTGCCAAGCAAGGTTATCAGGGAGAGTAAAAATGTTTGATGATTTTCATTTTATACGACCTATGTGGTTGTTGGCTCTGCTAGTTGTTCCTGTTGTGCTGCCGTTACTGATGAAGGTGAAAAAGTCCAATAATCAATGGCAGGGGATTGTCGATAAAAAATTAATTAGTTATTTAATAGATGGTAAAAATCAGGCCAGATCCAATCTACTATACATCTTGATCGGTATTGCTTGGTGCTTAGCTAGCCTCTCTTTGGCTGGGCCCAGCTGGAAAAAATTACCCCAAGCTCAATACGTTAATCATCAACCTTTAGTGGTGTTGGTGGATTTGTCCCCCTCGATGTTGGCAGAAGACATAAAGCCTTCGAGATTGGTCAAAATGCGCTACAAGTTGATTGATTTTATTAAACAAAGAAGCCAAGGATTGACCGGCTTGGTGGTCTATTCAGGTGATGCTCATGTATTAGTACCGCTCAGTGATGATACAGCAACGCTGATTTCTCTGATTCCCACTTTATCGCCTGACATCATGCCGGTATCCGGTAGTAAAGTAGAAGAGGGTATCGCGCTGGCGATCTCACTAATGAAAGATCAAGGGTATACCAGCGGTGATATTTTATTGTTTACCGATGGTATAACAGTGCCTGCTGAGCACAATCTGCAAGCGCTAATGGATAAGGTGAGTATCAGGTTGTCAATTGTCGGAGTCGGTACTGAGCAGGGTGCTCCAATCCCTATTGCAGGGCAAGGCTTCGCAAAAGACGCAGTTGGTAACATCGTATTGGCGAGACTAAATCCACAGCAGCTGCAACGCATAGCTGTGCAGAATCAAGGTATATATACCAAACTAACCTTGTCCAATCGAGACCTTGCATTGATTTCGAGTAAAACGAGCACCGCCGCTACAGATTATCAAAAAATCGAGTCTGACACATCAGGTATGGATCAGTGGGTTGATGCAGGACAGTGGTTGTTACTATTGATAATTCCATTGTATTTATTGAGCTTCCGCAAAGGGGTATTCTTAGAAGTTGCATTGGTGTCGACCTTGGGATTGTCTCTGCTTCACTCAAATCCTGCTCAAGCATTTGAATGGGATGATTTGTGGTTGAGTTCAAATCAACAAGGTGCACAAGCTTTTACTGAAAAAGATTATCCAAAAGCGAGTAAATTATTTAGTAATTTAAATTGGAAAAGTACTGCGCAGTACCAAGATAAAGCCTACAACCAAGCCGCTAAAAACTTCGCTAAATTGAACAGCGCCGATGGGTTTTATAATCAAGGTAATGCGTTAGCGCAAACCGGGCAGCTTGAAAGCGCCATATTGGCTTACGATAAAGCGTTGTTATTAGCGCCTGATATGCAAGATGCAGCTGACAATAAAGCATTAATAGAGAAATTGTTAGCGCAACAAAAAGCGGCTGATGACCCTCAATCTGAGCAAAAAAAGAATCGGGACCAAGCCGATAAAGGGCAAGCATCAAAAGATCAAAAAAAATCCTCCGAGAATGGTAAGGAGCCCTCAGCAGGCAAAGAGCCTTCAGCAGGTAAGGAATCCTCAGCTGGTAAGGAGCCTTCAGCTGGTAAGGAGCCTTCAGCTGGTAAGGAGCCCTCGGCAAATCAGCAACCTTCAGCGGATGAAGCTCCCTCAGCGAAAAAAGATCCTGAAGCTACAGACAAACCGCTAACTGCTAAAGCAATAGCAGAGCAAAAGTTGGCGCTAGCGGCGTTAAAAAAGGCTCAGCAGCAAGAAGAACAGCGTGCGATGCAGAAGCAGTCAGGGGCTATTAACGATCAAAATAAGCCGCCAAATAAAAATTTTTCTCAGGGGAATCCGCTCAGCGCTGATTTATCAGCAGCTCAGCGACTAAAAAATAAGCAACTTGAAAACTGGTTAGGTCAACTTCCCGAAGATGCTAGTCGCTTAATGCGCAATAAGTTTAATTACGAATATCAGAAAAAACAACAAGCTTATATGAATGGACAATGGCAACCGACTAAGGAGCAACGCTGGTAGTGAAGGTCATAAACAAAGTACTAAAAAATAGGGTATCGAATTTCTTAGCAGTAGTCAGTCTGCTACTGGTCTATCTGTTATTAGCAGGACAGGCAGTCGCTGCTCAAAGTTTAACCGCTAGCTTAGACAGGCACGCGGTGAGCATCAGTGATACGTTGATATTGAAGCTGCTCTCGAATAAAAGCACGGCTAAAGTAAATGAGCAAATCATCGTTACTCTAAGATTTTCTTATGCACAAAATGTCAGTAATTTACAAAATAGTGAATTATCGATAGCTAATGCCCAGGTGATTAAGTTAGAGGACAAAGGCTATGAAACACGCAAAAATGGTAAGAATTATGGTGTCTATGAAATAAGCTATGCCGTTTTTGCAGCGTCAGCGGGGGACCTTAAAGTACCAGTGCAGCAAATTAAGGTGCGCCTAGGTAGAAATTCGATATTTGCTAATAGTGCAGGGCAAACTATTTCCATGCAAAGTGAGCCGCTGAATATACAGATTACTCAATTAGAAGAGAGCGCAGTCGGCATTTTAGTCGCCGAAAGTGTACAGATTGAAGAGCACTGGTCAAATTCCGCCAGTGAAATTACTCTGGGTGATTCTATTACTCGGCAAATAAGTATGCAGATTATCGGCGCGCGTGCACAGAGCATTCCGCCCATTAAAATGGAGGAAATTGCGGGGGTTAAAATATATCCTGAAGCGGCACTTAAATCAGAGCAAAAAACCGATCTTGGCTTAGTGACCAATCGATCCAGAGGCTTTGCCATCGTCCCTACTATTACCGGTGAGTTGCTGATCCCAGAAATTTCTTACAAATGGTGGAACAGTACTACTGGGGAATATCAAACCACTATTTTAGCTGCAAGAAAAATTAAGGTGCTAGAGGCTGAGAATACGGGCAGTAATTCGATCAATGTCACTGTGCCCAGTGCTGATATAGTGCAGAAAACTGCAATACAACAGGCTCAAGATGAGCAAGACAATATAGAGCCGCAGGTGAGATTAGAGAAGGTTTTCGTCGAACACCCTTTCAATCAATGGTTGTTGATACTTAACATAGGATTAGTATTGGTGATTATCGTGTTGGTCGTTTTGTTACTGAGAGCCTCACGACGCATGGCGCTCAACCAATCTTACAGCGTTGAGTTACAGTGTAGCGACCGAACTATAGATGAGGAAAAGTTATTTAGTCGTTTACAAGGCGCGCTGAAAATCGGTAGTGATCAGGAAATCTATCAAGGACTAATAGCTTGGGCAAAAAACGCTGCTGTAAAAGATTGGCAGAGCAGTAAGCTAGAGGGCAATATAAGGGTGTTAGAGCAGCAGCTCTACGCTGAAAGTAAAGCGCAGCAGCAGTGGGATAGAAAAGAATTTGTACTAGAAATTAAGTTGCTGAGAAAGAAGTTATTCATTGCTTATAAGAAAAAAAATACAATAAATAAGCAGCCAATAATTGCTGATTTATACCCAGATAATCAGCGGAGATTTTTATAAAATGTATCCGATACTTTATAGTTTTAGACGCTGTCCTTTTGCGATGCGCGCCAGATTGGCGATTGCGTATGCCAATACTCGTGTAGAAATTCGGGAAGTTTTGCTAAAGGAAAAACCAGTACAATTACTGGAAATATCCGCCAAAGCCACTGTGCCGGTACTGCAGTTAGAGAATGCAGAAATTGTCGATGAAAGTTTAGATATAATGCGCTGGGCGCTGGGCCAACAAGATCTGGATCATTGGTTGGTCGGCATTGAACAGCAGCAGCCATTAATAGAAAACTGTGATGCTTCGTTTAAGTATTGGTTGGATAAGTATAAATATGCAGACCGTCATCCAGAGCACAGCATGTTGTACTATCGGGAGCAATGCAGCGAGTTTCTTGCTGAATTAGAGTAACGATTACATAAAACTAGTTTTTTGTGTGCTGATCAGATGCGCTTTGCCGACGCCGCAATATTTCCTTTCATTCGACAATTTGCCCACGTAGATAAAAATTGGTTTTTCCAATCAGATTACCCTCACCTACAAAAATGGTTACAGGGCCAGCTGGATTCGGCTTTATTTCAAGCCATTATGATCAAGAACCGAACTTGGAGTGTTGAACATGAACAGGTTTTGTTCCCACAGTGAGCGATTAGACAGTAACCTTTAATCTTATTTTTAGAGCGACCATACGGCTATTGAGAAGCGCTAAACTTTAAGTTATGCTGCTAAGTATCGTTATTGCTGCGTCTCAAGGCTTTGTTCTGGCCGTGCTTTTTCTTACTGTCTAGCCTTTTTCGCTGTGAATTTCTACTGGGCTTTGTGGCGCGCCTTGTTTTAGCGACGACGGTGATTGATTTAATTAATTGTTCTAATCTGGCTAAAGCATCAATTTTGTTCTTTTCTTGGGTTCGGTGTAATTGCGCTTTGATAATAATAATCCCCTCTTTGGTAATGCGCCTATCTGATAAGCTGAGTAGTCGCTGTTTGTACAATTCAGGTAGAGAAGAGTTTTTTATATCGAATCTTAAGTGAATGGCTGAAGACACTTTATTGACGTTTTGTCCGCCAGCTCCCTGTGCTCGAATCGGGATTAGTTCTATTTCATGAGCTTTAATCGTTATATATGTGCTTATTTTAATCATGTATCACTATAGTCAGATAAGAGTTTGAAAGTGTTATCTCTCCTCTATTCTACAGGCAAAAACGGCTCAACTATTACAAATAATTGAATATGTTCTTAATCCGTAGATTGTAAGATAACCTTCGAACAAGTTCTGGGTCTTCCCTATGGATAACTAAGAACTTATCTCTGCGAAAGATAAAGCATAATTTATAATTCCGTTAAAATAGTAAAGCGACAGCGACACCAAAACTACACCATGATAAGCCTAATAAAATCCAAGGTAATTTGAGCGATGATTGGCTCGTTAGCTCAGGGCTAATTTCAAGTCCTTTGACCGGTTGAACCGCCTGCTTTTTTTTGGCTTTGTCCTGCGCTCGAACCTTGATTTTATGTTGCTTCTTGTATTGCTCTATACCTTTTTGAATACCTTGGGCAATCAGCTTTGTTTGTTCTTTAGTTTGAGCTGGTTTTTTAATACTCTTGGCTATTTTTAGCGACTCGTCAATGGTTTCGACCGATGTTTTACTGCTTTGTTTATATTTTGCCATTTTAAAGCACCTCCAATAAGTCAGCAAAATGATTAAGTACTAATTCCGGCTGATGCACTGCAATATCTTCGCCATAATTATAACCATAGGTTAAGCCGACACTTTCCATCAAAGCCGCTTTAGCTGCTAAGATATCATTCTTAGAATCTCCGATCATTAAACACTGATTAGCGGTGACTTCAAATAGCTGCGTGACATGATTTAATGGCATTGGATCAGGTTTACGTTTTGATAAGCTATCACCGCCTAAAATCAATTCAAACAGTCCATCAAGGCGCAATTTGGCCAAAAGAGGTGCTACAAATTGATGAGGTTTATTGGTCACAATGACCAGGCGATAACCGCGGCGCTTAAGCTCCAGTAATGTCTCACGAATATCAGGGTATAACACGGTGTTAACGCAAACATTGTCCCGATAGCTGTCCAAAAATATAGTTAAGGTACGCTGTAGTTCTTCTTCATCGAAATTATCAGATATTTCACCGGTACCGGATAGCGCCCGCTGGACCAAAGCTTGAGCACCATTACCGACCCAAGAACGAATTGTATCTTCACTAAATGTTGATTTATTTAGCGCTTCGAGCATCGCGTTAATAGCTAAGGCTAAATCAGGCGCACTATCAACTAACGTACCGTCTAAATCAAATAACAGTACTTGCTTCTCTTTAAATTTCAATGAAATATCCTACTAATATAACTTTCCTTCATTATGCCATTTAAACCAGTACTAGTGGTGTAATAATTATATCAGATTGCTATTGAGTCACTCCGACAGCAAGACTCAGGGCGTATAAATGAAAAGGGTTGAATAATTATTATTCAACCCTTTTCATTTAACACTTTTTCATTTAACCCTTTTTATTTAAGAATAGATCTATCTGAGGGCTAAAATTGAGCTCTATGACTTAGTTCTGTCCTTTCTTCGCTTCAATTCGGCGGAGATGCAATACCGGTTCGCTATAGCCATTAAACCGACATGCTTGATATCTGACACTTTAGAACAACCAATACCATCAGTAGGATGGATAATAATAAACAGTAGGCCGGAATAATTATTGGCACTATTTCTACCGCATTGCATGCCTTATCTGGACTATATGTGAAAATAGAAATTTTATGTATTTTAATTCTGTTTATTTACCTCTATTCTAAGTTTTGATTTAAAAAAAGAATTGAAATCTTCTAAGGTGATATACAAATTAAGCTTTTACTCTAATTTTATTGATTATTGAGTAAAGTAAATTTTTTCTATTCTCCGGTAACGTTAATATTTCACACCTCATTTTTATTTTACGTAATTAAAATGAGGATTAGATAGAATTTTAAATATTAGTTGTATTCTATGCCAATATGGCCCGAATGAAGCCCTGAAAAGAGAGCAGTTTATATGCTAAGAATTAGTGAATTGATCAGTAACTTTATGCCGAGGCAAGGCTTATCTTACCGTTTATTATTTTTTATAATAATATGTAACTTCTTTTTCGCTGTGTTTACGACTGGCTTCAGTTTGTATCAAGAATATATAGCAGACAAGGCACAAATATTAAGCAATATTGATAACATATATACCAGTTTTGGCCAATCTGTTGCCGTTAGTGTTTGGAATTTGAATGAGGCGCAAATTGCAGTACAGATCGATGGTATTTTAGATTTTCCCGATATTCAGTATGTGCGGATACGAGAGACAATTGAGAATGTAAATATTGTATTATCTGAAGTTGGAACTCAACCAGAAGACACAACCTTCGGACGTTCATTTATATTGGAGTATCAAGGATCCGAAGTAGGTCAATTAGAGATACTTGCTAGTTTAAAAGGTGTTAACTCAAGGCTGATTAATAAAGTCATCTATGTACTGACTAGTCAAATTATAATCTCTTTATTATTATCAATTGTAATACTTGGATTGTTTCATCAAATAGTAATTCGCCACTTAGTGAAAATGGTGGAATATATTCGTACTTCAACCCCTGAGGGGCTAGAGAATCCACTAGTACTCGATGGTAGGGCTGATCGTAAAGAAGATAACGAATTGGATGAACTGGCCGATGCTTTCAACTTTGCCAGAACCAAAACCCGCTCGGAATTCAATGCTCGTCAGCTGGCAAATGAAAAACTATCTTACGAACGAGATTTTACTAAAACGGTTATAAATTACTCTAATACCATTATTTGCTGTTTAAATAGTGACTTGAGTATTGATTCGTGTAATTCAGCTGGTTCTGAAATTAGTGGAATTAATGTCAATGCTTTATTGGCTGAAGATTGGATTTCTATATTTGTAGAGGACAGCAGGCAAGTTGAAATACAAAAATCACTGATGCGTTACGAATCTATTGATAATATTGAATTGATACTCAATGAGAGTACTAATCGAAAGAATACTTTAATTTGGAGCTTCGCACCATTTTATGATGGCGGGACTATTCGCTTCATGATTGGTTTTGGTCATGACATTACTGATTTGAAATCTGCAGAATTGCAGTTAACTACTTTAAATAATGAACTTGAAGAGAAGGTAGCATTACGTACTGAAATTCTAAAAGAAACTAATACTAAGTTAGCAGTTGCTTTCGAGGATTTAAAGTATGCTCAGCAATCGTTGGTTGAAACTGAAAAATTAGCTTCATTAGGTCGGTTAGTAGCTGGGGTTGCCCATGAGATAAACACACCTATTGGGATTAGTGTGACGGTTAATTCAGCTTTAGAAGGGGAGCATAAGAAAATTAGCGCCCTTTTGGACGATGAAAAATTAACTAAAAAGAAGCTTGATTACTTTATATCTAGAGTGGGCGAAGCCACTGTTCTGATGGGAAGAACGCTAGAGACGGCATCTGATCTAGTGCAAAATTTTAAACAGGTATCCGCGGACCAAGTCAGTTCTAAACGACGTGATTTTGATTTAAAAACTATGATTAGTGAGTTGTTAGCGACATTAGCACCCACTTATAAACAGCATAAATTATCTCAAGAAGTTCCTGAAGGTATTTGCCTAGACAGCTATCCAGGTGCGCTTTCACAAGTAATTACCAATTTGACTACGAATGCGCTAACTCATGGTTACAATGAATATGATAAAGGAGATATTCGAATCAAGGTAGAGGCTCCACAAAATGATAAAGTGATCATTATATTTACCGATGATGGCAAAGGGATACCGTCGGAAAACATAGATAAAATATTCGAACCATTTTTTACTACTAGACGTGGTTCAGGAGGAACTGGGCTTGGTTTGAATATAGTACATAATATTATTACCAGCATCTTAGGTGGTCGAATTTGGGTGGAGTCAAAAGTGGATCTAGGGACTGTCTTTTACTTAGAATTACCTTTAGTTGCCCCGGTGTTTAAAGAGAAGAAATCAACTGTGGCTAAAGATTAGACTGAGTGCAATAGAAATAGTATCACGGGTTTTCAAATTTTATATTCAGCCACACGAATTGTTATAAAGGCGGGTAGTGTTTTACTTGAATCCGTGATTTTTGAGTGAATTCAGATCGTAAGATATTTATTTTACAGTACAATATAAAAAATTATCTGCAAATTAATATGCGTCCTGCATCCGCTAAATAAACTCATCCATGCATAAAATCCATATGTTCAGTGGCTGTTTTTCAAATTATTGTCGGATTAATAAGTGCCGCACGAACGTTATTTATTCAGGTTTTAATCTGAATTTATTTGGTGGACATAAGTATGCCCTCATCATTTGGTTTCGAACTCAAAACTTTAACTGCTTTTGTGTTAGTGGTAGAAACTGGTAACCTGACAGAAGCAGCTAAACGGTTAGCGCTCAGTCAATCGTCCGTCTCACAGATACTAGCTCACCTAGAAGAGTCCCTGGGTATTCAATTAATGGATCGCAGTGTACGACCAATGGCTGTGACCACCGCTGGTCGTTTTTTTTATGACAGAGCTCAAGGTATTTTAGCCGCAGCGGAAATGACCAGCTTAGAAATGCGCAATGCCGATTTCAAATTGTTGCGTCACGTAAAAGTAGCTTTAGTCGATTCGATAATTACTGCGGTAGGCAAACCATTAATTGATGTGATTAAAAATCGTACTCAAAATTGGTCTGTAGTGTCCGGTCAATCCCATCTGCACTCGCATATGCTGCTATCTAAGCAGGTCGATATAACTATTTCTGATGATCCGCTAGATGATTTTTCAGGATTGATGCGACATCGCATTCTTCGAGAACCTTTTGTGTTAGCGGTACCTAATGATTATCGTGGTCCTTCAGATATTGAGAGTATTTTACATAAGTTAAATTTAATTCGTTACTCATCAATTACTTTGATCGGTCAGCAAATTGAAAAATATTTAAGGCGCAATCAATTAGATCCAATTTCTCATTTACAATTGGATAATTCATTTGCAGTGGTGTCAGCAGTTGCCTCGGGAATAGGTTGTACTATAACCACACCCTTGTGTTTATTCCAAAGTGGTATAAGACAGCATCAGGTGCAGTTGTTACCACTGTCCGATAAACTGATCAGACATATTAGCTTAGTGAGTAGAGAAAATGAATTAGGTGATTTACCCGGTACTATTGCCAGAGATTGCAAGCGCATCCTCTCAGAAAGTTATGTCGATGTCGTGACAGCTGATTTTCCCTGGTTAAGAGCAGATGTCAAAGTCGGCGAATAACCAACATTTATAGCATTATTTTGAGTGTAAGAGCTCAGCAAAACGCAGAGGTTATGCTGGGCTGTTATCTTGTAGATGCCGACTGTTTTATAGTGTTCCTTTCACTGCATTGATAAATATCTGTTGGTACTGATCGACGGTAAACTTAATCGGGTTACCTGCAGCCGAAGGGTCCTCAGTGGCCATGACAGCGACTAAACTCTGCTGTCTATCATCAATGTTAATCTCACTGAGAGTATGTGGAATGTGCAAATCTTTGCGCATCTTCAGTACCCAGTTTAAAAAACCATCAAAGGAGCAGTCTGCTAAATTGATATATCTAGCCACTCTTTCAATCCGTTCACTGATGATTTCTTGATTTGCCTTGAGTACATAGGGCATTAAGATCGCATTTAACAATCCGTGGTGAGCATCGTATAACGCGCCTAAAGGGTGAGCCAGGGCATGCATGCCCCCCAGCCCTTTTTGAAAGGCTGTCGCCCCCATCGTGGAGGCAACCAACATTTGCATTCTTGCTTCTAAATCTCCGCCATTTGCCACCGCTTTAGGTAAATACTCCTTCACTAAGCGAATCCCCTCGACTGCGATACCTTCGGCCAGAGGGTGATAGAACGGAGAGCATAGAGCTTCTAAATTGTGCGATAGCGCATCCATCCCTGTTGCAGCGGTAATGTGAGCGGGTAATCCGATCGTTAACTCAGGATCGAGAATGACAATCGATGGCAGCATTTTAGGGTGAAAAATAATCCGCTTAATATGGGCTTTTTCGTCGGTAATAACTGAGGCTCTACCCACTTCAGAGCCGGTGCCTGCCGTGGTGGGAACAGCAACAATGGGAGCAACAGCTGACTCAATGACCTTTAAATAATTATCCCCTATATCTTCAAATTCCCATAGAGGCAGCTTTTGGCCGACCATTAAGGCGATAGCTTTTGCCGCATCCAAACCGGATCCGCCACCAAAAGCGATAACCCCATCATGATTCCCCGCATGGTAGGCGGCTACCCCGTCCATTACATTTTCACCGTTCGGGTTGCTTTTTATTTGGCTGAACAGGCCGCAATTCAAATTGGCGTTTAAACAGCACTCAACCGCCTCTTTTACCATCGGTAGCTCCGCCAAACCCGAGTCAGTTATTAATAGAGGTGAGCTCATTCCCAGTTCCTTACAGCACTGAGCAAGCTCACTTATACGCCCGGCACCGGTGCGTAAGTTGTTGGGGTAATTCCAATTTCCAGTGAGATTTTGGTAAGACATGGGTATCTCCTAAGATAGATAGTAAATCTGCTCAAGTAATGATTGTTGTTAGAGTGTTTTTATATGAAAAGATTTCGGTCGCGTTAGCTGCTCATAACCTTTGCTAGACAATGTACAGCCTCGGCCTGAGTTTTTAACCCCAGTCCAAGCGAGCCCCGGGTCCAAATAATCACAGCGATTGATAAAAAATGTGCCTGTTTCTAGCTGTTCGCCTAAAGCAATTCCTTTTTCTATGTCCGAGGTGAAAATCGCGGCCGTTAAACCAAACTCGGAATCGTTCATCAACTCTATCGCCTGTTGATCGGATGTTACTTTTTGTACTCCAACTACCGGACCAAATGACTCTTCAGTCATGACTCTCATACTGTGATCTACATTAGAGAGTAGTTGAGGGGCTAAATATGGGGTTGCTATTTTGCTCATCGCAAAGGCGCTTTCATCGATATGGCTGATGGCTCCGCGCTCAATCGCCTCGCTAATTTGCGCTCTGACGAAATCTGCCGCAGAGGCTTTAACCATTGGTCCCAAAGTGGTGTCGGGATCATCAGACCTGCCCAATTTATAGCTATTGATCAATGTGCTGGCGCGTTTGATAAACTCATCGTGAATACTCGCATCGACATAAATACGTTCGATACCACAGCAGGATTGCCCGGAGTTAAAAAAAGCCCCGTCTATGACTGTGGCTACTGCATAGTCTAAATCAGCGTCTGCTCGGATATAAGCGGGATCTTTTCCGCCCAGCTCTAAGCCCAATCCAATAAAGCGACCTGCTGCAGCTTTTTCAATGCTAGCACCAGCAGTTACTGAGCCGGTGAAACAAACATGAGCAACTTTTTGATCTTGTATCACTGTGGTAGTCGCTGCATGTGACATGTGTAAATATTGAAATACACCTTCAGGGAAACCCGCTGCGGCACAAGCGTCTGATAAGCGCTCCGCACATAACGGTGTCTGCGCTGAATGCTTTAGAATAACGGTATTGCCCGCCATAAGAGCGGGAATGATCGCGTTAATGGCCGTAAGGTAAGGGAAGTTCCAGGGGGCTATGACAAAAACTACCCCCAGGGCCTCGCGCTTAATGTAGCGGGTAAAGCCCGCTTTATCAGCGAGCTTTTCAGTGACTAATGAAGGCTCGGCAATGTCGATCATGTGGCGTGCACGTTCTTCCATACCAGCTACTTCACCTTCAGCGTAGCGGATGGGACGGCCCATCATCCAAGAAAGTTCTTCGCCAATCGCCTCTTTGTCAGCGACGAAAGCATTAATCATTTTATGACAGAGGGTCGCTCTTTGTGCAATTGTTTTAGCCCGCCAGTTCTTTTGTGCTGATACTGCGCGGCTAAGTGTGCTTTGAATATGCTGCTGATTTGCCAATTCACGAATAACATAGCGAGAGCCATCAATCGGCGAAGTAGTGATTTGTCGAGTATCCATAAAAATTTTCCACCAAAATAGGAGTATTGAAAATACATTAATTCAGCCATCAAAAACTTAAGCAGCTGGTTGTTAAAAGGCTTGGAAGTGGCTAGTTTCTATCCACTAGCAAGCGTTGATCGTGAACTGCTCAATGATTGAATCTGCGCGAGCTAAATAATTTCAAAATAGCGGGCCATTTCCCAGTCGGTAATATGCTGATTAAATTGACGTTGTTCCCACTCTCGGGTGGCGGCGTAATGCTCGACAAACTCATTGCCAAACAAGTTTCTGGCAGCCTCAGATTTACTCAAAGCATAGGCGGCGGCGCTCAGTGATTGTGGCAGTGATAATGACGGGTCATGTTGTTGTTCATAGGCGTTGCCTTTGACTTGGGCAAGTGGTTCCAATTGGTGTTCAATACCGTACAAACCGGCTCCCAATACTGCGGATAGTGCTATATAAGGATTTGCATCAGCGGAGCCTAGACGAAATTCAATGCGTTGCGATTTGCTAGAGCCGGGAATGACCCTTAGTGCTGTAGTCCGGTTTTCTACTCCCCAGGTGGCGTCAGTTGGTGCCCAGAATCCGGGAATGAGACGAGAGTATGCATTGACTGTTTGTGCCATCATCGCCAGTAATTCAGGCATTAGCTGTTGTAATCCCGCAAGGAAATGCCGTTGTGTCTTGCTCATGTTATGAGTTTGCTTGGGGTCATAAAAGGCTGAGCCCGATCCGTCTTTGTGATCTAAGGACACATGTATATGGCCAGATTGTCCTGGGTAGTCATTGGACCACTTCGCCATAAAGGTTGCCATCATGTCGTTTTTCTGGGCCCAAACCTTAGTAAAAGTTTTAAAGAGAGCAGCTTTGTCGGCGGCATCGGCAGCATTGCAGACCGCTAGTGCTGCCTCCATTACACCAGGTCCTGTTTCAGTGTGTAGAGCCTCGATCGGAAAATCCATTTTTTCAGAGAGTTCGATGATGCTGTGATATAAATCAGCGTGCGTAGAATTTCGGAGCATCGAATATCCATAGTTACCTGGAGTAATTGACTCTAGATTCAGGTAGTTCTTTTCTCTGACTGATTTGGGCGTCTCATTAAACAAAAAGAACTCATACTCAAAAGCGGAATTAACCGAAAACCCCATACTGTCGGCTTTAGCTAGTACACGGGCTAATGTATTTCTGGGGCACAACTTAGCTGCATCGTCGGTAAATTCGCAGATAAAGAGTAGCATGCCAGGCTCATATGGGAGATCTCTGCAAGTGTCAGTAAGAATTTTTACCGGTGCATCAGGGTATCCCGTGTGCCAGCCAGTGTATTTTATCCCAACATTTTCGTATAGTTTGTCATTTGAATCCCAGCCGAGTACCACATCACAAAAAGCAAAACCTTTATCTAAACTAGAAAAAAATTTCTCTTTATTCATATATTTGCCGCGCATCACGCCATCTATATCAAACAGGCCAACTTTAATGTGGCTTAGACCTCTTTCTTCTATTATAGATTTTGCGTCTTGAATGGTTTTTACATCTCTAGGATTCATCATCTTTTTAAGCCTTTGTAATCGCTGAAAAGTGTCATTTATTACAGTTATACTATCTTAGTTGATCTGGACTAGCAGTTATAGCAGTGTCAGCAACAGTTTATATAAGCGGCCGTTGAGGACCTTTCTATGAGCCTAACTGAGAACAAACTAAACTACAGCGGTCACATTCCGAGTTGTAGCAGTGAATTAGTGCTAAGTCCGTCAAGCTCATAGCATGCTATCAGTAAAATAAAATGGTACAACTAGATAGTGTATTCTTGATAACCTACTATTAATAATTCTAATACTATCGGCAGTTATTTATTTAAATTGTGAAAATGTAGCCGATTTACTCATTATATTATTGGTTTTTGTAATTATGTAAGAAAATTTTAGTTGATTGATGGGTGTTACAGAGAAGGGAGGAGCGAGTCAGGTCGACTGAGCTTGAAAGTTTTAGGATTAAAGTCAGGTTGGACTCTTGGTCGCCATACACGCTCATAAACTATTTATCGTTACAAGTCACACAGCTGGTGCGCATAAAAGATGTGGGACTTGTTCGGAAATTCCATAAGCAACTACGCTGTGAAATCAGCGGCACTTTGAATTTATTTCTGTTGAGCGTTAATTGTCTGCCCATTAATATCTAAGCTGTCATCACCCATTAAATATAAGTAGGCGGGCATGATTTCTTCGGGAGTTGGGTTGTTTTCAGGTTGCTCCCCTGGATATGCAGCAGCGCGCATTGCAGTACGTGTACCTCCAGGATTGATGCAGTTACTGCGGATGTTGCTGGTGTTCTCTAGTTCATCAGCCAAAATCTCCATCATTCCTTGAATGGCGAATTTGGAGACGCTGTAAGCTCCCCAATATGCTTTGCCTACCTTACCTACGCTTGATGAGGTAAAAATAATGGATGCGTTTTTGCTGCGATGTAATAGTGGCAGCAAGCTTTGGGTGAGATGAAATGGAGCGCTAGCATTCACTTTCATTACTTGTTCCCAAGTGACAGGGTCATAATTTTCGATAGGCGTGCGCATGCCCAATAAACTGGCGTTGTGTAATAAGCCATCGAGTACGCCAAACTCTTGGTCGATAATGTCAGTAAGTTCTATATAGCTCTGCTCTGATGCTGTTTCAAGATTGAGCGGAAAGATTGCGGCTTGGGGGGCGTTCAATGCTTCAATTTGATCATAAACGGTATTCAGTTTGTCCAAATTTCTGCCCAATAGGATCACAGTTGCTCCCGACTGCGCATAAGTTAAAGCTGCACTGCGGCCAATGCCATCTCCGGCGCCAGTAACCAGAATAACTTTGTCTTTTAATGAAAGGGCTGGGGCTGAGTAGTTAAACATTTTTGATAATCCTATGTGATGGATTGATTACTGTTACCTGAAGCACTGGCTTTTATGTGGCGCTAGCATGAGCTCTATACAACAAAGGTATGAAAAATAGCCCTGAGCGTAAGGGGCAGCTAAAATTTTCAATTCCATCGTAAAGCTAATATCTTATGCTCAGCATACACTCTGAAGCCATGGATCGAGGTGTTAATTTTTTTGCAGAAGCTCAATAAGCTGCAATGGATGATCGATAATCGAATCAGCACCCCAGCTAGCGTAATCTTCATTGCTATTTAAGTAGCCATAAGTGCAGCCAATAGTTCGCATAGAGGCGGCTGAACCCGCTTGTATATCCCGTAAGTGATCGCCGACATACCAGCAGTCGTGGCTGGCAACTGACATTTTTTGACAGGCAAGGTAAAGGGCTTCTGGATCAGGTTTAGTACGTTTGACATGATCGGGACAAAGAATAACTGCAGCCCGAGATTTAAGCTGAAAGTACTCAGCAATCGGGGCGGTAAAACGCTCTGGTTTGTTAGTCACGATGCCCCACAATATTTGGTTTTTTTCTAGAGTGTGGATTAGCTTGCTGACACCTGGGTAGAGTCTAGATTTTTTATTGAGGTGGACAAAATATAGATTCAGAAAATCAGTTTTATAGTTGTCGAAACCTGGCTGATTTTCCTCTAGATCAAAAGCAAAGCTGATCATTGCTCTAGCGCCGTTGGAAACTTGATGTTTAACAGCCGCTAAGCTGATAGGTGGTTTGTTTTCTATGGCTAGCATTAAGTTAATCACATAGTGAAAATCTGGAGCGCTATCCAGTAACGTACCATCTAAGTCGAATAGTACAGCGGCAGGTTTATGCATAAATTTCTCGAAAAAGGCTTAGATTAGTCGGAGCGATGAGTGGAGATAAGATAGTTAACATCCAGATCATTCGGGTTTAATCGATATTCCTTGCTGACTAAGTTATAAGTCATACCCACCATGTCATCGATAGTTAATTCTGTATTTCTAATCCAAGTACCTAGTTCTGAGGGCTTGATGAACTTTTTGAATTCATGGGTGCCCTTGGGAACCAAATTCAGTAAATGTTCCGCGCCAATGATGGCAAATAAATAGCTTTTGGGATTGCGGTTGATGGTCGAGAAAAAGACCTGACCGCCTGGTTTGACCAGTGTCGCGCAAGCCTTCACGATTGAGCTTGGGTCGGGTACGTGTTCTAGCATTTCCATGCAAGTTACTACATCAAAGCTAGCAGGCTGTAGTTCTGCCATCTCTTCAACGGCGATTTTCTGATAATCAACCTTAAAACCGCTTTCTAAACCGTGTAGTTTTGCAATTTTTAAAGGGGCTGCACCCAGGTCAATACCAGTCACAGTAGCGCCTCTTTGAACCATAGATTCAGACAGAATACCGCCACCGCAACCGACATCAATTACTGTTTTTCCTTCAAGAGCAGCGATTCTATCAATATAGCTAACTCTTAAAGGGTTGATATCATGAAGGGGTTTAAATTCACTGTTTTTATCCCACCATCTACTGGCAAGTTCTTCAAATTTTGCAATTTCAACGGGATCGACGTTTGGCTGTGATTTGCTCATTTTGGTGTCTGCTATGTATTAAATTCAAAAACGTTATTCTAGCATTGCCTCGAGTCAGAGATAAACTCTGAACGTTAAACTTTGTTGGTTATCTGAATGCTAGCTAGTAAATGGGTTAATTTAGCTACGTGAGGAGCGTTGTAAGGAGGTGTATATTAAGAAATTATTCTGTGCAATAACTTAAAAAAATTAAATTTAGCGGAATGAATTGCTAGTTTTAGTGCTGGTTTTTATCTCGTTAGTATGTTTAATAGGTTAATAACGCTTTGAAATATAGTTATTTTTTGGTTTTTAAATATCTAGAAGAGGTGCATAATTAGCTAGGCAGTAGTTTGATATTACCCATTATTAACTGTTTGGTGAATAGTGAAGGATTAGCAACTTTAACTGTTTGTTATGCATAATTTTACTAAAGATCGCTAATAGTAAGCTACAATTTATATGTTGTTAGTTATTAAAAAGCGACAGAATATTTACCTTTTATATGGGGAAAAAGATGATTTTTACTGAAAACTCTAAAGAAGCTGTAGTGTTTTTGCGTCAAGCAGTACCAAAGATGATGGAGCACAACATAGTCCCCAATCCGTTCAACTTTACGTTATGGTACAGTTATTTTTCAAAGCAGTTCCCTCTGCTCAATCAGGAATTAGATTACATTATTGATAGATTTAATACCTGTCCTCCCGATATGAGTGAAAAACTATTCCTCAAACATATTATCAAAATAGATGAAAACACTGAGGATGTGCAAAAAGCCTATCAGCAAGGCATTGTCAATTTGGTTGAGGATTTATCAGAAAGTATTGATGTCACTATTCAAGAAAGCTACCAAATATCAAGTGCATTGAACGAAAACATAGTGCAATTAGAAGATTGTTCAGTATCGGATACTGTACAAAGTGTGCTCGGGAATTTAAGTCGAAATGCCACTTCATTGTGTGCCGTTACAGATACTTTACAATCCAAAATGGTTGCTGCTCAGGCCGAAATAGATTCGCTTAAGAAAGAGCTTGAAACCAGTAAAGAACAGGCCAATACCGATTCATTAACTGGCTTGAGTAATCGGCGAGTGTTTGAGGCTATTTACAATAAAGTAGTTGCCGTAAACAATGGCCGTGATATCTCATTAATTATGATGGATATCGATAAATTCAAACTATTTAATGATAATTATGGTCACCTAATGGGGGACCAAGTATTGAAGTTAGTTGGTCAACTACTAAAAGAAGAGTGCGCCGCTCCTTTGGTTCCGATTAGATTTGGAGGAGAGGAATTCGCGCTGTTTTGTCCGGAATATAGTATTAAGGATGCTCATGATATTGCTGAGACCATAAGAATTAAGCTCTCTCGTATAGTGCTGAGTAATAAACGGACTGGGGAGAAGCTACCACCAGTGACCGCATCTTTTGGGGTGACGGTTTCCGATGGTACTGAACTTCTTTACGCAGTGATTGAAAGAGCTGACAAAGCGCTGTATTTAGCCAAAGAAAGTGGCCGGAATCGAGTGCAGATTGCTGTTTAAAAATCACCCTTTCTATATTAAGTCTAATTACCCAAGATTTACAGTCTGTCCTTCAGTCGGTTATTGGCTATTAGCACGTTGCTTTTTTATTATGTGAACAACATTTTAGCTGATTAACAAATTGATTTAAGGTAATAATTTCTTTTCCTTTAATGGTCGATTAAGCCAGTGTTAGTCGGCTGTTTTTATGATACAATTTCGCGGTTAAAATTGTCTCTGGCGCATGTTGAGAGTAGTTAGGCTGAATTTAGATTTATCTATTAAGCAGCTTTACTTGTTTTTTAAAGAAAACAATAACGATCTTATTTAGAAGCGAAAAACCGACCAAGGAAAGCTGTAATTTATGGGTGATTTAGTAAAACAGATTGTACCGGTTAATATTGAAGATGAGATGAAGCAATCTTATCTGGATTATGCAATGTCTGTTATCGTAGGCAGGGCGCTTCCGGATGTGCGCGATGGTTTAAAACCTGTGCACCGTCGCGTTCTTTTCGCGATGAGTGAATTAAAAAATGACTGGAATAAGCCTTATCTAAAATCGGCTCGTGTGGTTGGTGATGTTATTGGTAAATATCACCCTCATGGTGATACTGCTGTCTATGATACCATTGTTCGAATGGCTCAAAATTTCTCATTGAGATATATGTTGATTGATGGGCAGGGCAACTTTGGTTCTGTCGATGGTGATTCAGCTGCTGCGATGCGTTATACCGAAATTAGGATGCGCAAAATATCTCACGATTTATTGGCTGACTTAGATAAAGAAACCGTAGATTATGTTCCTAACTATGATGGAACTATCCAAATCCCCGCTGTACTTCCAACCCGTCTACCTAATCTATTGTTAAATGGCTCCTCTGGTATAGCGGTAGGTATGGCGACTAATATTCCGCCACATAACTTAACAGAAGTCGTTAATGGCTGCCTGGCGCTGATTGATAATCCAGAGATGGATATCGATGATCTGATGGAATATATCCCAGGTCCAGATTTCCCGACAGGGGCTATAATTAATGGTCGTGCCGGGATATTGCTGGCCTATCGTACCGGTCGTGGCCGTATTTATTTGCGTTCTAAATATCATGTTGAACAAGTAAATGCAGCGGGTAAAGAAGCGATTATAGTCACTGAAATTCCCTATCAGTTGAATAAATCGCGTTTGATTGAAAGAATTGCAGAACTAGTAAAAGATAAAAAATTAGAGGGCATCACCGAACTGCGTGATGAGTCTGATAAAGATGGTATGCGGATTGTCATCGAGCTTCGTCGAGGTGAAGTCACAGAAATCATCGCTAATAACCTGTTTTCACAGACACAGATGGAAGGCGTGTTTGGAATCAATATGGTGGCGTTAGTTGATGGCCAACCCAAATTATTAAACCTGAAAGATATGTTGGTGAATTTTGTTCGCCACCGCCGTGAAGTTGTTACCCGTCGTACTGTTTATTTGTTGCGTAAAGCTCGAGAGCGCGGTCATGTGCTGGAAGGTTTGGCGATTGCTTTAGCGAATATCGACCCCGTTATTCAGATGATTAAAAGCTCCGAGTCTCCGGCAGATGCTAAAGAGCGTTTGATCAATAATGCGTGGGACCCAGGTTCAGTGACAGAAATGTTAGCCAGTACTGGTGAACATGCATGTCGACCTGATGATTTGGAAGAGCAATACGGGATGCGTGAAGGCAAGTATTACTTGTCGCCGGTACAAGCCCAAGCAATTCTAGATTTACGATTGCATCGTTTGACGGGGCTCGAGCATGAGAAACTGATTGCCGAATATGCCGAATTACTGATTAAAATCGCTGGTTTTCTAGAGATTTTAGGCTCTTTTACTGTGTTGATGAACATTATCCGTGAAGAGTTGCGTGCGATTATCGAAGAGTATGGCGATGAGCGTAAAACAGAGATCATTGCCTCTCGTCAAGATTTGACGGTTGCTGATTTGATCACTGAAGAAGATATGGTCGTGACTATTTCCCATGGTGGATATGCAAAATCACAACCATTAACTGATTATCAAGCTCAGCGTCGTGGTGGTAAAGGTAAATCTGTCACTGCTGTTAAAGATGAAGATTTTGTTGAACATTTACTCATCGCTAGTACCCACGATACTATTCTGTGTTTCAGTAACTTCGGTAAAGTGTACTGGTAAAAAGTATTCGAAATACCAGTTGCCTCTCGTGCCGCACGTGGTCGTCCGATCATAAATATTCTACCTTTAGCTGAAGGCGAGCGTATCTCCACTATCCTACCGGTGAATGAATACTCGGAAGACCGATTTGTCTTCATGGCTACCGCCAGCGGTACGGTTAAGAAAACATCATTAGTTAATTTTGCCCGTCCACGTAGTTCGGGTTTGATTGCGGTAGATCTATTAGATGATGACGCCTTAATTGGCGCAGCCATTACCGAAGGAGATGACGATATATTATTAGTTACCAGTGCCGGTAAAGCGGCTCGTTTTCATGAGACAGATGTTCGAGCAATGGGTCGAACTGCACGTGGTGTTCGCGGCGTGAAGATGAAAGATGCAGCTAAAGTCATATCGCTAATTATTCCCAAAGAGGGCGGTAAAATATTAACAGCTTCTGAAAATGGATTCGGCAAGCAAACTGAAGTATCCGACTTTCCCTGTAAAGGCCGAGGTAATCAAGGCGTGATAGGGCAGCAATGTACTGATCGTAACGGCGGAATTGCCGGGGCAGTGCAAGTGTTTACCGGAGACGATGTGATGTTGATCAGTGATCAGGGCACCATGGTGCGTACTCGCACTAGTGAGATTGGTGTGCTGGGACGCAACACCCAGGGGGTGCGTTTAATTCGTGTTGTGGAAGGTGAGAGCTTAGTTGGAATCGCGAGAATTCAAGAGCCTACTGAAGAAGATGAAGAGCAAATAGAAGAAATTACAGATGAAGATCAACAAAGTACTGAAAATGTTGATGCGGTTAATGAGACTGCGGCTGATTCTGTAGATGACCCATCATCGGATGATACTGAACAGAGTTAATCTGCTTGTATTAGCTTGATAAAAAGTGCGGCTTAGGTCGCACTTTTTCATGTATGAACAGAGTGCTTAGTCACCTTGTTAGCGGATCAGAATAATTTAGTTTGCTGGTTGGTTTTGGTGAGTGTTTTCTATATTAGCGCCTAGCAATATTGAACCGGCTCTTTCATATGGGTATTTAGCAAATTGATAAAAAGGTTTTATAATGAAACGACAGCACAATTTTAGTGCAGGCCCTGCCGCTATTCCGCAGTCGGTGCTAGAGCGTGCTCAAACAGAACTGTTGGACTGGAATCAGCAGGGTCTTTCCATTATGGAAATGAGCCATCGCAGCAAGGAATTCGTTGGCGTTGCCCAGAAAGCAGAGCAAGACTTAAGAATATTATTGAGCATTCCCAAAAACTATAAAGTGTTGTTTTTGCAAGGTGGTGCGACCAGTCAATTTGCAATGATACCGCTTAATTTAGCCCGCGCAGATCAAACTACTGCTTATATTGAAACCGGAATGTGGTCAAAAAAGTCATTAGAAGAGGCGCGACGTTTTTCTAAAATGCAAGTGATTGCCTCAGCCGCTGAACGCAATTATCTATCAGTCCCTAGTCAATCTGAGCTTACCTTAGGAGCGGATGTTGCTTATTTGCACTATGCGTCGAATGAGACGGTTGCGGGCTTATGCTTTGATTATGTCCCTCAGACTGCCGATGTTCCACTGGTGGCTGACATGTCATCAGACATATTATCAAAGAAAATTGATATATCTAAATTTGGGATGATCTATGCTGGCGCGCAAAAAAATATTGGTCCAGCGGGTTTGACCGTGGTTATTATTCGTGAAGATCTATTGGGAAGAGCGCAGGTATCTATTCCTAAAATGTATAATTATGAAGTACATGCCGCGGCAAAGTCAATGTCGAACACCCCTCCAACTTTTGCCTGGTATCTATCAGGTTTAGTCTTTGAATGGTTGAGAGAGCAAGGTGGTGTGGCGGCGATCGAGGCAATTAATAATAGAAAAGCAGCCAATTTATATCGGCAAATTGATAGCAGTGATTTTTATTACAACCGAGTCGCACTGGCTAACCGTTCAAAAATGAACATCCCCTTTAATATTAAAGACAGCGTACTAGAGAGTAAGTTTCTAGAGTTATCGACTGCGGCAGGTTTGTTAAATCTGAAGGGGCATAAAGCAGCTGGCGGAATGCGTGCTAGTATTTACAATGCAGTGAGTGAAAACTCAGTACAAGCACTGGTTGATTTCATGCAAGATTTCGAACAGCGTTTTGGCTAAATAGGCGAATATTTTCAATTTATAAACCTAGCTGTATATCAGCGTTGTTTAGTGATGGAATTAACTAGGCAAAGTTTTCTTAGGTAAAAAAATGACAGTTCAGCAGAAACAGCAAGAGCAAGAGCTGCTTAAATTGCGAGATCAAATTGATTCAATTGATCAACAACTGCATAAGTTGATTAATCAGCGTGCCGAGTGTGCTCAGCAAGTAGCTCATGTGAAAGAAAAGTATAAAGGTGTTGAAGATGTGGTCTTCTATCGGCCGGAACGTGAAGCGCAAGTGTTGCGCAAAGTCATGGAGCGCAATCAAGGCCCCCTTGAAGATAAAGCCGTAGCTAAGTTGTTTAGAGAAGTGATGTCTGTCTGTTTGGCGCATGAAAAACCTTTGCAAATCGCTTATTTAGGTCCAGCTGGGGCGTTTGCTCAGCTAGCAGCCCACAAACACTTTGGCAGTTCAGCATATACTGTCGCGGTTAATTCTTTAGATCAAGTCTTTAAAGAGGTAGAAAACTCTGTCGTCAACTATGGCGTGGTACCGATTGAGCATAGTAGTCAGGGGATTGCTAGCCAGACCTTGGATTTATTTAAACGATACCAACTTAGTATCTGTGGTGAAGTAGAGTTAGCTGTTCAGCTACACTTGTTTAGTCGCAAAGAAATATCCCTGCACTGCATCGAAAATGTTTATGCGCTAAAGGAAACTTTAACTCAGTGTCATGCGTGGTTAAATAAGCATTGCCCAGCTGCTGCAAGGGTGGGTACGGATAGTTTAGCAAAGGCGCTGCAGTTAGCACATGAAGATGCTAGTGGTGCAGTCCTTACAGGAGATGGAGCCATAGGTAGTCAGTGGCAGCTAGCGGCGCAAAATATCTGTAGTGATGGTGAGCATAAAGCGAGATTTTTAATTGTTGGGCGACAGAAAATCTCACCTTCAGGGGTCGATAAAACCTCAATTCTTATAGTCACTAAAAATAGGCCTGGCGCACTGCACGATCTACTGACCCCGTTTAGAGAGCGCGCCATAAGTTTGACAAAAATTGAAACATATTTGGAGGATGGCGTATTAGGCCAAGGGTGCTCAGTTTTTTATATTGATTTTGAAGGTCATACTAACGATACGCAGATTCAAGCTGTGCTCCAACAACTAGAGGAGAACAGTGTTGAAATTAAAATTCTGGGATCCTACCCCAGGGCAGTGCTTTAACAAATCCAAATAATAAGACGTTGAGAAAAATCTGTATGTCGATAGTTAAAGAAAATCTGAAAAAATCTTCCGGCCACTCTGCGGATGATTTCTTTATGGTGAGAAATACCTTGATCATCGGTTTGGGGATGATCGGTGGGTCTCTTGCTAAAGCATTGAAAGAAAATGGATTTTCTGAAACCGTAGTTGGCTATGATCGCTCGGAACAAGCAGTCGAATTAGGCGTGCAAATGGGAGTGATAGATAGAGGCTGTCAAAATATTCGAAGCGCGGTGACTGAAGCCGATTTAATTATTTTAGCGGTGCCAGTTAAAGCCACCGCCAAAGTGCTAGCTACGCTTAAGCCCTATTTAAACGCCGAGACTATTGTCAGTGACGTCGGCAGTACCAAAGGCAGTGTGATTGCGGCAGCGGTTCAAGTATTTGGAGCTGTACCGGCTAACTTTATTCCGGCGCATCCGATCGCCGGTTCAGAAAAAAGTGGGGTTCAATCAGCGAATAGTCAGTTGTTCGTTAAGCACAAAGTTATCATAACGCCACATCCACTGGCCAGCAAACAAGCCACCCAAATGATTGCCAGAATGTGGCAAAGTACCGGTGCAGAAGTACTGCAAATGGATGTGGAAAAACACGACGAAGTGTTAGCCGCGACCAGTCATTTACCGCACTTATTAGCCTTTTCACTGGTGGATTCGCTTGCGCAAGAGTCTGAAAGCTTGGATATATTTCGTTACGCCGCTGGTGGGTTTCGTGATTTTACCCGCATCGCTGCGTCAGATCCAACCATGTGGAGCGATGTTTGTGGTGCTAATAAACATGCAGTACTGCAACAAATTGAAATTTTCAGCAAAGGTTTAAATAGATTAAAACAAGCAATTGAAACTGACGATGAACAGAGTATAAAAGGAATATTTATTCGCGCCCGAGCAGCGCGAGAGCACTTTGGTAAAATGTTAACCGGTACGGCATATGCAGCAGATTCCCAACAAAAAAACACTAGCTTTTACATAGAGCCAGACTCCGTATTAAAAGGTGAAATTAGGGTGCCTGGGGATAAGTCTATCTCCCATAGAGCAATTATTTTCGCAGCATTAGGTGATGGAATATCAGAAATAAACGGCTTCTTAAACAGCGAAGATAGTATGGCGACTGTCCAAGCTTTACGCGATATGGGGGTGGTTATTGAAGGGCCTCATAGAGGTCAGCTTAAAGTTTATGGAGTCGGTAAAGATGGACTGTGTCCACCTCCCGGGAAGCTATATCTTGGTAACTCCGGCACCAGCATGCGGTTGTTGACCGGTCTGTTAGCAGCACAAAAATTTACTACTGTGCTCACTGGTGATCATTCATTGAATTCTCGCCCAATGGAGCGAGTTGCTGATCCTTTACGGAAAATGGGCGCAAAAATCTCCACGTCTGAAAATGGTGGTGCCCCAATCCATATAAAAGGCGGGCAAACGCTGCAGGGTATAGACTACGTGATGCCAATGGCCAGCGCGCAAGTGAAGTCCAGTATTATGTTGGCCTCACTGTACGCACAAGGCAGTAGTTCAATTACTCAGCCGGCAAAAACCAGAGATCATACTGAAGTATTAATGCGTACATTGGGTGTTGATATAGCAGTAGCTGAAAATACTGTGACTATCCAGCCGTGCAGTCAACTGCCTAGCTTTACACTTGCAATTCCAGGGGACTTATCTTCCGCTGCCTTTTTTATTGGCGGCGCGACAATCTGCCCAGATTCTAGTGTGATTTTAAAAGGTATAGGCGTCAACCCAACGCGGTTGGGGGTTATCCATATTTTAAAACTAATGGGTGCGCAGATTGTTCTGCAAAACCACAGGATAATTAACGGCGAAGAAGTGGCTGATATTCAGGTAGAATATAGCCAGTTGCAAGGGGTTAAAATTCCTCAAAAATATGTATCTACGGCAATCGATGAATTTCCTATTATATTTATTGCCGCCAGCTGTGCGCTAGGTACTACTGAGGTAAATGGTCTATCTGAATTAAGGCATAAAGAGAGCGACCGAATCAAAGTAATGGTAGAGGGCTTGCAGACCCTCGGTATTAATATAAAAGAGCAAGATGAAGGTGTGATTATTGAAGGTGGTCATATCCAAGGTGGCAGTGTAGACAGTAAAGGCGATCATCGTACCGCCATGGCTTTTGCTATGGCAGGTTTGATAGCAAAGGGTCCAATCCATATATCAAACTGTTCGCCAGTGGCCACATCTTTCCCAGAATTTGTAGAAAACTCCGCTAAAGCGGGTCTAAGAATAAGAAAGGAGGAGACGAATGTCTCAAATTAATAGCGAAGTAAGTAGCCCAGTTATCACAGTTGATGGCCCTAGTGGTTCAGGAAAAGGCACTATTTGTAAACTTTTAGCCGCTAAATTGGGTTGGAACTTGCTAGATAGTGGAGCACTGTATCGCCTGACAGCGCTTGCCGCTAAGCATCATGGCGTGGCTGTTGATGACGAAGATGCGCTGCAGGTACTTGCCGCGCATCTCGATGTACAATTTGTAATTAATGAAGGAGAGGACGAGCTGCAGGTTATTCTTGAAGGGGAGTCAGTCACTCAAGAATTACGCTTGGAAGAAACCGGTGAGCTTGCGTCAATAGTGGCGACAAAACCGGGCGTACGTACGGCTTTATTAAACAGACAGCGAGAGTTCGCACAACTTCCCGGTTTGATAGCGGACGGCCGTGATATGGGCACTGTGGTTTTTCCGCAAGCTGATTTGAAAGTATATTTAGATGCAAGTGTCGAAGAGCGTGCGAATCGGAGATATAAGCAGTTGATAAATAAGGGGCTGGATGCTAGCCTTGAGGTGATATTAGCTGAATTGATTAAACGAGACGAGAGGGATATGCAACGGGCTGTTGCACCGCTAAGGCCTGCAGAACATGCTCTAGTGCTAGATTCAACAAGTTTAACTATTGATCAAGTGCTTGAAATCGTTTTAGAAGAAGCGCGACATAAAGGGCTACGTTAAGGATAAATGAAGGTCTTTAGGGCTATTTTAAAATACACATTGTCTGTGTTTTAATTTTTACGACAAACTCCTAAAGAATTACACTGTCCAAATATCTGTTTCAACAAGGATGATTGAACATGACTGAGAACTTTGCTGATCTGTTTGCTGAAAGCTTACAAAATTTAAATATGAAACCTGGGGCAATAGTAAAGGCCACAGTCATTGCTATAGAAGCAGATTTTATTATTGTTAACGCCAACCTTAAGTCAGAGGGTGTTATCCCTCGGAGTCAATTTGTTGGTGATGATGGTGAGTTAACTGTAAAAATAGGTGATGAAGTAAAGGTTTCCCTTGAAGCCGTCGAGGATGGATTTGGTGCTACTCAGCTTTCTAGAGAGAAAGCTAAACGTTCCGAAGCTTGGGAAGTACTTGCTACTGCTTTTGAAAAGGGCGAAATTGTAGAGGGGGTTATTGTTGGTAAAGTCCGTGGCGGTTTTACCGTTAATGTAGGATCTTTACAAGGATTTTTACCGGGTTCTTTATTAGATATGCATCCTCTGAGAGATACTAGTCATTTAGAAGGTTGCCCTATTGAATTTAAGTTAGTCAAATTAGATATTAAGAAAAATAATGTCGTTGTATCTAGGCGTGCAGTTCTTGAAGAACAAAATTCTGTAGTCAGAGAAGAGTTGCTAGGTTCGTTAGAGCAGGGGCAAGTAGTTAAAGGTATTGTTAAAAACCTCACAGAT
Organism: Oceanospirillales bacterium; assembly: GCA_029027825.1. GTDB lineage: Bacteria > Pseudomonadota > Gammaproteobacteria > Pseudomonadales > Balneatricaceae > Rs1. The sequence goes on from CP093399.1 coordinate 738,945, forward strand.
TATGGAGCTTTTGTCGATCTTGGCGGATTAGACGGATTATTACATATCACGGATATCTCTTGGAAAAGAGTCAAGCACCCATCGGTAATACTAAGCTTAGGTGATGAGATAGACGTTAAAATTCTTAAATTCGACAGAGAAAAGTCACGCGTTTCACTCGGCTTAAAACAATTAGCTCCCGATCCTTGGACAACTGAGATTGAAAAACTAGCAGTGGGTGACCAAACCACAGCAACGGTTACAAATTTGACAGATTACGGTTGTTTTGCGCAGCTAGTCGAAGGTGTTGAGGGCTTAGTTCACGTGTCCGAGATGGACTGGACAAATCGAAACATACACCCTTCTAAAGTAGTTAAACCCGGTGAAGAAATTCAGGTAATGGTGTTGGATATAGATACTAATAACCGACGGATATCACTGGGAATGAAACAGTGTGGAGAAAACCCTTGGCAAACCTTTTCGACTAAATTCAATACTGGTGATAAAATTACCGGAAAAATTCGATCCATAACCGACTTTGGGCTATTTGTCGCCGTTGGTGAAGGGGTTGATGGATTAGTTCATTTATCAGATATATCTTGGGATAAAGCGGGAAGTGAAGCCGTGAAAGCCTTTAAAAAAGGTGATGAAGTAGAAACAGTTCTGCTTTCAGTCGATGTTGATAAAGAACGTATAGCTCTGAGTATAAAGCAATTATCTGGTGATGATTTTGCGTCTTATACTGCGGTATACAAAAAAGGAGCTATAGTTACAGCTATAGTATCTGAAGTTGACCAGCATCAAGCGATTTTAACGTTGGCAGAAGGTGTAAGCGCCGTCTTAAAGCGTAGTGATGCATCACGAGACAGAATAGAAGAGCTAAGTTCCGTTTTAAGTAAAGGGCAGAGCTTAAGCGTCATGATTTCTCATATTGATACTAAGAATCGAAAAATTCAAGCGTCCATCAAGCAAATAGAACTGCAGCAAGAGAAAGAAGCGCTGGCTGTAGTGCAAGAAAAAGCCAATAAAAGTGCCTCCCCAACAACCATCGGTGATTTAATTAAAGCTCAATTGGAGAAGAAAGGGAAATAGGCATTTTATTAGATATGTCTTGCGTACAATCTAGTAAAATAGCAAATAAAGATCGAAAATAAGGGAATAAGAAGGATTGAAGAATAGCTTAGGTACTGGGATGGTGTGATCTTCTTAGATTATAAACATTTAAACTATTTTTTAAAACTTGTGCTAGTATTTTTTCTTATATAAGTATATAAAACAATATATTAAAAGCCTGAACCTCTAGGAGGGTCTAAATGACAAAATCAGAATTAATTGAGCTGTTAATTGATAAGCACCCTGAATTATCAGTAAAAGATGTTGAATTAGCCGCTAAAACAATGTTAGATCACATGACTGAGTCGCTGTCGAACTGAGGTAGAATAGAAGTTCGCGGTTTTGGTAGCTTTTCACTGCATTATCGTGCGCCGCGAATTGGTCGCAATCCAAAAACAGGTGAGTCGGTGGCGCTATCTGAAAAGTATGTTCCGCACTTTAAACCTGGCAAGGAACTGCGCGAACAAGTAAATGCTAGTATCGTTAAAGATTAATATAATAACGCTATTAGATTAAAAAGGAGCGACCGATGCGTTGGTTAAAAATGTTGCTGATCCTAATATTCTGCTTTGCGGTTATGTTAGTAGGTATTATGTTCACCATTCATAATACTGATAAAGTCAGTATAGATCTAATTTTCATACAGTTGCCTGAAGCGAGTTTCTCTCTGTGGCTAATTGCATTTTTTGTGATTGGTGGAATATCGGGTACTTGCTTGAGTACTTTAGCTATACTAGGTCTTAAAACAAAACTTAGTATGTCGAGAAGAAAAACTCAATCAGTAAGTAGAGAGTTAGAGAGCTATAGAGCTAAAGCGGTTTAGTAACGCTTAGAGTTTTAATCAGGGAGATAGTTGTCGCAGCTATCTCCTTTTTTTTAGCTAAAAATTAAGTTTGTTCAGCGCATTCTGAGAGAAATAAGTACCGGTAGCAACAGTTTTTTGTTCAGCTTTTGCACGGGATATAATGTAGAATTAGCAAGCTGAGACCTCTGCATAACGTTGCGAGCGAAGGTAAGACAAGGCAAAACCGATGAGATAGCGGAGTTAGTATGCCCCTCACTTTGGGTACAGTGTGCCCCTCTTTATGGGTATTACTGGTGTAAATGAGCATATTGAACCGGCTTTTAACGCCGTATTACCGAGCGCAGTTATCATGCCCTCTGGGTAAGTTATGCAGAGGTCTCAAGTTAAAAATTCAGTTAATTGGTCGAGATACAGGAGAAAAATAGGCAGTGAAAAATAAACAGGTAATTGGCTCCTCTATGATCGATAAACCCATTGTCGTTGCGTTAGATTATCCTAGTCTTGAGCCGGCGCTAGCCATGGCTGCTCAGTTGGATCCTCAGCGCTGTCGAGTAAAAGTCGGCAAGGAGCTGTATACGCGTACCGGGCCTAAAATTATTGAAGCCTTGAGTGCTAAAGGCTTTGAAATATTCCTAGATTTAACATTTCATGATATCCCCAACACTGTAGCCAAAGCAGTACGCTGTGCAGCCCAAATGGGGGTATGGATGGTCAATGTACATGCTAGTGGCGGCCGAAAAATGATGGAGCAGGCGCGTCGGGAACTTGATCAAGTGAAAGATCAGCGGACATTATTAATTGCCGTTACGGTACTCACTAGTATGCAGCACAGCGATTTAGCTGAGATTGGTATCGATATTGAGCCAATGTTACATGTGCAACGTCTAGCCGAACTGACTAAGCAAAGTGGTTTGGATGGGGTGGTCTGTTCAGCGCAAGAAGCTGCTATGTTAAGGTCTAGCTTAGGGGCTGATTTCACATTAGTGACTCCGGGAATTCGGTTGGCGGGAGATAGCAGTGATGATCAACAGCGTATAATGACACCGGGCAAAGCGCTGGCTCAAGGCAGTGATTATCTAGTGATAGGCCGGCCCATCACTCAAGCGGCTAAACCTATGGAAGCACTGTTAGCTATTGAGCAAGATATATCTAACGCTCTGATTTAACGGTATTCACTGCCGTTACTTTTTTGTACCGGCGGTATAGGCGATTGATTTGTGGCTAGCTTCAGTCGCTAAAATAGACAGATTTTTAATCTAAAAGTATCTTATAACTGGTCGTTAATCTATGCCAACTTGGCGAGCTATTAGATACTAGTGTCATTCACTTTAAATATTTCTGGGTAAGCAGAATTTCATGAATATAGAACGTACTTTTCTCTGGCACGATTATGAAACTTCTGGTGCAGATCCTAAGCGTGATAGGCCGATGCAATTCGCCGCGATTCGCACTGATGAAAAGCTTAATATAGTGGGTGAGCCAATTGAGATATACTGCAAACCGAGCGATGATTTTTTACCGCACCCTGAAGCATGTCTAATCACTGGGATTACTCCGCAACACGCGATACGTGAAGGGCTTTGCGAAGCTGAATTCATCAAGTTAATCAATCAAGAAATGAGTGTCCCAGGGACCTGTACTGTCGGTTATAACAGTTTACGCTTTGATGACGAGATCACTCGTTATGCCCTGTATCGAAATTTCTATGATCCCTATGCTCGAGAATGGCAAAATCAGTGTTCAAGGTGGGACTTGATCGACATGGTACGGCTTACCAGAGCGCTGCGCCCCGAGGGGATTAACTGGCCGGATTATGCAGATGGTAGCCCTTGCTTTAAGCTGGAAGAGTTATCCAAAGCTAATGGCATCGAACACGCTAATGCTCATGATGCGATGGCCGATGTGTATGCGACTATCGAGTTAGCCAGGATTATCAGAGATAAACAGCCTAAATTATATGAGTTTGTACTGCTCAATAAAACAAAGCAGGCTGCTAAAAAACAATTAGACGTCACTGCAATGAAGCCGGTATTGCATATATCTTCACGCTTTGCCGGGCACCTTGGGAATGCCGCTATTATCGCGCCACTAGCCGCTCACCCGACCAATAAGAATGCAGTGATTAGCTGGGATTTGCGGGACGATCCAACCCCGTTGTTCGAGCTAGATGCTGACGAAATATGCCGCTTAATGTACTTGCCAAAACCTGAACGTAAAGAGACTGATCCGCAAATTTCTTTAAAACAAGTCCACATTAACAAATGCCCGATCCTCGCGCCTGCTGGTATGCTAAACACCGAGGAGGCGAAACGCTTACACATTGACGGCGCAGTGTGTCGTCATCATTTAGCGATGTTGCGCAATTATACTGGATTAAGTGAAAAGTTGGCCGATATATTCTCTACGAATGACTTTGAACAAGACGGTGATCCCGATCACATGTTGTATTCGGGTGGATTCTTTAATGACATAGATAAAAAATCTATGCAGATTATTAGGCAGACAGCTCCCGATCAGTTAATAGATAAAGAGTTCGCTTTCCAAGATCCCAGATTAGAAGAAATGTTGTTTCGCTATCGTGCGCGTAACTATCCTGAATATTTATCGGCACAAGAAATGGAACGCTGGGAGTTGTTTAGACAAGAGCGGTTGCTAAAAGAGGACAATCGTAAGCTTTTAACTATGCAGCCATTCTACAATATACTGAACGAAAAGTACCAAGACTCAGAATTAAGCGCCGCTCAAAGAGAGATACTAGAGGAGTTAGCACTGTATGCCGAATCAATTTTTCCGATGGAACAGTAAAATCAAATTTTTACTTGGGCAAACGTCGACGCGTTTAAGCCGATGCGCTTAAACAGCCAATTACTCACGGTATTCTTGCTGCTGGGGGGCGCTGCGAATGCTTGGGCTTCTGAGCTCGCACTTAAATATGATTTTGTCCCAAACCATGCGAGCAAATATAAAACCTCAGTAGTAAAGTCCGCTGCCAAAGCCAAAATACGCTACACTAAAATTGTCTATGCAGCGCTGCAAAATATCAGCGAAGTCCAGCCAAACGTGCAAGTCGTTGCAGTACGAAATTACGCCGATAAACAACCTTTAGATCCTACCTTGAGTTATTCCTACAGCCACTCCTCAGCAAGTATAGTGCCTACTTCAGTGGTGATCCCAGCCAAAAATTATTATCAGCGAAAGATTGCGTTTACCACTTCTAATGTAGATAGTGACTTAGTGCAAACCTACGTAGTAGGTTTGGCGTTCAATAGCCAAGGTTACGATCAGCAGTCAGTGGGTGAATTGCAAAGAGTGCAGTTAAAAATTGCTGCAAATCCACTCATTGGCTGTGCTCCCTTAAGCATCAATTGTGCAAGAACCGCCACTGATAATAAAAAACTAAAGCGGGCGGCAGCAGGCGTTCAACCGCAACCATCAGCTACCGTCAATCAACGTCAGCAGTTACCCCAGTGATATATTTAACTAGGGTTATTCAAAAAATGCTTTTCCCCCTTCTAAAATAATTCAATATCTGCATAATAGCCCTCTTATAAAACAGAGAGTACATCTCATGACAATTTTAGATACCTTATTAAAACGCAGTGCAAGTAAGTGTGAACTTTGTGCTGGGGAAATTAATTTAGCGACTTATAATGTCGAGCCTAACGACGGTTCAAGTTCTGACAGTAGTATTTTGTGTTGTGATATTTGTCTTAGCCAAATAGCAAAGCCTGACACTATGGATGCCAATCATTGGCGCTGTCTGAATGACAGTATGTGGAGTCAGCAAAGTGTAGTGCAAGTGATGGCTTGGCGCCAATTAAAGTTGCTGTCGTCTGAGCTATGGGCACAAGATCTATTAGAGATGCTCTACTTAGATGAACAAAATCAGAAATGGGCTGAAGCCGGATTGATGATTGCGGACGCTGTTGCCGTAGACCCAACGCGTGACAGTAACGGCACCGAGCTTAAAGCGGGCGATAACGTCACGATTATTAAAGATTTGGTGGTAAAAGGTGCAGGCTTTACCGCGAAGCGCGGCACGACTGTGCGAGGGATTTCTCTGACATCCAACAACCAGCATATAGAAGGTCGAGTAAATGGCACGCGGGTTGTCTTAGTCAGCGCCTTTATGAAAAAGCTATAGGCTTGACAACAGAGACGGTTGCGATAGCGAAAATAGGTTGCCGATACTCAGAAAGTCTGAATAATGCTTACCGCTGAAATTGAATATAATTTATAGCTGATGCAGTCATCCTCAGCTATAAATTATAGAGAGACCTCAGCATAACTACTGCGCTCGCAACGTTATGCCGAGGTCTCACAGAGCAACTTATAATCTGACGGGAGTATAGATAACGGTACTTTACTTTTCCTGATTGACCATCATACTCCGCTTGACTTGACAGCTGTCTAACAAAGTGATTAATTCCAACAAGTTAATCGAAGTTATAATATATTTTTATCATTTAATAATGGTTTAGATTATAGCCTGGTCATTTATTTGTAATTTTTTTTTACTTTAGGTTTGTCTGTGAAGATACAGCACTAATCAGGGAGTGTTTTGTTTTTCCTCTGTGCAGCGCAGCGCCTCTGTGTCCTCTGTGGTGAAAAAATCTTTAAAGGATTGTTTTTACCACAGAGGACACAGAGAAGAGATTAAAAGCATCTTTTGCTGCGCTGTGGCGGAGACACATGGCTAATCAAGTTACTTTTTATACCATTGTCCCGCACTGTTCTTTAAATAACTCCCTTTGGCGGCCTTTTGGAATAATCGCTGTGCAACACGTTTCGCCATAACGTTGACACTAACACCTGCTTTGCTGGCTTTGGCCGCAAAAGCTGAGCGGCGTTGCTGGTTGATTGATTTAATCAACGCGGTGATAGTAGCACTAGGGTTAGCTTTTACCGTCGCGAGATAGCCGAGACTCGTCTCACCGATTAAGCCTTGGCTTTTGGCCTGCTCCATACTAATAGCAAAACTTACTGAGCTAAAAGAAAGTAAAATTAGTGCGGTGGTAAAGAGTGAAATAATTTTTTTCATACTAATAACTCCCTAAAAAAGTTCACTGTTTTCATCAAATAAGTCATCAATTTCTTTATCGACTTTGATCAGAATTTTATGCTCAATTTTAACATTTAGATTAATGGTGATCGGCTCTTTCGGTGCTTCTATTGCAATTCTTGGCGCACAGGCGGTCAGTATAATCGCAGCACTTAACAGCGCTCCGTTTAATAGGTAACGCCGCTTATTAACTACACTATGAATTTGATTCATTAATTTCTCCAGAAACTATTCATAAATTATTCCATAAATTATTCTATAAATTAGAGCTCGGCTCTAGCAGGTGAGTGATTGACCTGAGTTTATACTTAACACCGATTGCTCGAACAAATCAATATTTTATCTACATATTAGCCTCGTCGTGTGAGTGATTGAGTCTGTGAAAAGCTATTAGCTGAACAATAGACTAAGATCGTTACGTACCTAGGTTGTCAATTTTGAGCTGAAGAAGCTTCTGACAAAGTCACACCCGCCATAGATAGGGCTTGTTCAGAGAGGCAAGCTAATGACAGGGAAAGAAACGCAGCTATTGATTATGTTGAATGTTTTGCTGAATTTTTTCACTCAAATTATCGCTAAACTGTAATGTTTTGAGTAGCTGTAATAAATTTTCTTCAAGGTTTATTGAAAAATCAATTGGGTGGCCTTGCTGCCAAGCAGGGTTGCTACCAGATAGATGGTTATTAAGGGTCAGTTGTCCATCGGGGGTGTAGGTCATCTTTATATCTAGCTTATTATAGTGGAAGTCTTCCAGTACTTTTAAGGCGATCCCTAAACCGACATTATCAGTGGCGAATGCTTTTACACTGTCATTGGCATGATAGCGGATATAGCCTGTATCCATCGCAGAAATTTGACCATTATCTACCCAAAAGTCTTTGCTGTTGAATCTAAATGGCAGTTTCCCCATCAACTTGCCACTACCACTTAAACTAGGTTGCTGCTCTAAGGCCAAAACGTTATTAAGGGGTAAGTTGGTAAAACTGAGTATGGAGCTGCCTTGCAGGGGAGCTAGTCGGCTAGTCAGTCGCTTTAACCGAATATCTCCCTGTAAAAAATTAGCTTTTAAATTGTGTATTTGTATTGCTGCATGGTCTTTTAAAAGATCAGTTACGGTAAATTTACTACTAATATTAGTGATCGGCAAAGTGTGCATTATACTCTTTATATCAATACTGCCAGTTTGATTTAAACTAGCATTGCGGTAGTTACTGGTACTCTCTAGATTGATGTTATCAACTATCAGAGCCTTTTTAGAAAAAGATAAATTATCAATATGATGCTCAATCTTCGCTGATAACTGACCTTTTGCAATGGCTATGTTTCCTGTTTGTCGATAGGTGCCAGAGCGTATATTTAAATTTTGTGGCCAAGCTACATTGACGCTTTTGATAAAATCCTTAGCCGAACTAGCAAGCTTGATATCTGGTATTTTCCAATCGGCAGTCATGGTTTTGAAATTATTTCGACTATTAAGATTAGCCTGTATTGCATGGGGCAGCTCTGGGTGATTTACTGTGAACTTGCTGTGGTGATAACTGCCAGAAATATCGTGATAACCTAGTACCTGTAAGTTGGCGGCCAGGGGAATATGATTAATGGAGAGGCCCGTTAGATAAGTGCTTGCCGATATTTTCAGTGGTTCGATGTTCAGTTGTTTAGCATTCAAGGTCAATGATCGATAATCGATGCGCTTTTTGCCCAGATAGAGCGCCGGTCCGCTAAGCAGGATTTTTAATGGCGCGATATTAATGGCACTATAATTAATGGCTTTAGACTGACCTGCTAGCGGGAATAAGTCGGTAATTACTGTGTTTATATTGATCGTTGAGAGGCTCGCAGCCTTAATAATGGAACTTTTCAAAGGCGAGATAGCGAGTTGTTGAATAGTGGCTTGTAATCCTTTGTCAATAGCTAGTGACAGTTGCTGATCTTTAATAGTTAGCATGCCTTCAAGGCCGAGCTTTATTTTTTTGAAAGGCAAAGTTTTTGCAGCTAACGAAAAATCCTTAATCTTAAATCTCAGCTTGGCACTTCTTTTTTTCGGATCAATATCATCAATGGTTAAGTTGATATCCTGATGGGTGATCGGACCTAACTGACTTTGCCAATTAGCGGCTAAAATTTGCAGTGGCACTGTATCTATCTCATAGCTCAAGTCCCGCAGTGATAAAGAGGTATTCAGCTGTTGTTGCGTTTTAATAATAAGCTTATTAGAAGTAAGAGCAGCGGATTGTAGTTCAGAGAAGTGCAGCCGGGTATTTTTTGCTAACGTTAAGCTTAGGCGATTATTTTTAAGCGCAACCTGACCCTTTAAGTCGGAGGCTAGTTGGACAAAAGGGCTAGGGCTGATACTTGGCTTGAAGGTGAGTTTTTTGATATTGAAGTCAATCGCTAATTGCCGTTTCGCAATATCGATTTTGCTAACCTCAATATCACTCGGTAGATGTTTTAGCACACCATAGGGGGTGACCCAAGGAGCAGCAGTAACAGCGATCGCTAAATCATCAAAATGAATGCTCTGCCCGCTACTCGCCTTGAATTCAGAGTTTAAGCTCAGCTTGATGAAAGGATTGCTAAACAGTGTTGACCTTAGATCATGTACTGAAATTGAGCTATTGGGTAGTACATTCAAACTGAACTTGGCTTGCCCCCATTGAAAACCCCCGGAGGCTTTAACATTTATGGAGGCTATATCGATTGCTGAGGCTGAAAATGTATTAGTGGGCTGCAGCTGGGTCAATGCCATCTTAAGGCTACTATCTACATTGAGCATACTTAACCAGCCCTTAGCTTGCGCTTGCTCGTTGTGCCAGACAGAGGGTAGAGTGATTTGATGATTGAACTTGGCCTTGGCAACTAAATGATCGAGAAGGTTAACTTGTTGTTGAGGTAACCATATGGAGGAAAATTTGAGCTGATCTAACTGTATAAGTTGCTCTATCTCTAAAAGAATCGAGTCTGGCGCTGATTTAATTACACCCTTGAAGTTGATTTTATTGGCAGTGGCAGCTTGTGTTACGGAGGGTTGCAGCTGGTTGGGGGATGGATTGATCGTTAAATTAAATTGATTATTGTCCTCAACTTGGAGCTTTGCTTTGAGTATAAGATCTTTATTCTCAAAGTAAGCTAAGGATACCATTAACTGGCTCGAGCGCAACAGAGCATCGCCAGTTACGCTGATCGTCAGGTCGGAAGAAATTTGTTTGCTTAGTTGTAGAGCTTCAATGCTCAGCTGTTCGAAAGGCAAGCGCTTAAATAAATTTTCAGGTAGATAAGCTGCTAAATTGAATGACGCTTTAGTATTGTTGGGCTCTGGAGTATTTACCTCAGCCAGTTTTATATCTAACTGCTTAATCTTGATGCTTTTAAATTTTTGTAGAAAGAGCAACTCTTGCCAATCATAGTCAATCGTTATACCAGTGGCCGCTATTTGCCAGTTAAGGTCAACTTCAGCGCTGTTTAACAACAAGTTGTTAATGGTTAACTGGTCCGCTGCCGGGTAGAGAATCTCGGTGCTTGATTGTACCGAAAATTGGCTGAGCTCTCTGCGTATTAATTCACCGATTAGATAAGGCGCGAATGTCATACCGAGCATTAGTAAGATTAAAATGGCCAACAGGATAAAACCTAGCCATTTAAACAGGGGGTGTAATGATTTAGTAACAACTTGAGTCATAAAACCATCATAGTTATATAGCGAAAAAATTTAAACAATTAACCACCTTGCTTGGCCTTTAACCTTTCATAGAGGTGTTGAAAGGGTGATTTAGTGAAAAATATTGGTTTGTTGTAAGCTCATTGCTCAAAACTAAGTGCTGCTACTCAATCTTAGGGGCACAGTTGTTTATAGCTAATAAATGCCATGCTGTTAAAATGACGAACTTTTAATAGCAAATGAATGTTTAGAAAGTTTACTTTGCAATTCGATAAACTATATTTTTAAGGTGATGGTGTGGATACAACGATTTTATTTCTAGTGACAGGGTTTGTTTCAATGTCTGCAGCACTTAGTGCAAGTGCTTTAAATAAGACGCCTAAAGAGCAAAGGACAGGTTTTTTAGCAACCAATAATGGAGCTCTGTGTGTGGTAATGGCCGGGAATATTGCTGCAGCTACACTATTGGCCGCGATGGCTTACGGCTTTAAAAACTTACATTGGGCGCTACCGTTATCATGTATGTTTGTTAGCTTTCCGTTAGTTCACATATTAGTAATGCAAAAAATAATAGGTAATAAACGGAGCTTTTATATAATGGTCATTCCCACTATTATTAGTGCTTCTTCATTATATATATATTGGTAGGTGTTTATGTTGTCAGATGGACTAAATTTGCCAAGCTTAATCGTCGGTGTGTTAAGCATGTTCTTAATCAGTGTGATCGTAATATTATGGTTAATTCATTTAGCATCTAAACAGCGCCAACAATTGACATTTAGACTCCAGTTATTAGAAGACAGAGAAAAAAACACCCACTTCCAGCTTGAAATACAACGTCAGCAAAGTCAAAAGTTGCAACAAAAGAATTTATCCACAGAAGAACTTTTACACGAGGAACAGGTAAAAAGTGCACAAGTAAAAGAGCAATTAAAAAATCTAGAGTTTGCAGATAAAGATAAAGAGAAAGCGCAGCAAGAAAGTGATAATTTTCGGAATTTACTGGTTAAAGCTAATCAGCAAGTAGCAGAGCTTGAAATACGCATATCAAGTGAGCGAAAAATGAGTACAGAAAAATCGCAGCTATTTAATCAAGCCCGCGATCAGCTGAAGCAAGATTTTGAAAACCTAGCTAATAAAATTTTTACTGATAAAACCGCGATTTTCAATAGAGACAGCCGCGAGTCACTGGGCCATATATTAAACCCGCTAAAAGAACAAATAGGGGATTTTAAGCGCAAGGTGGAAGATACCTACGAAAAAGAGTCAAAGGATCGCCACGCTCTATATCAACAGATCAATCAATTAAAGCAATTAAATCAACAGATGAGCCAAGATGCTATCAATCTCACCCAAGCGTTAAAAGGCGATAGCAAAATCCAAGGGAATTGGGGTGAGGTTATATTAGAGCGAGTGCTTGAAGAGTCCGGGCTGCGCAAAGGGCATGAGTATGAAACACAAATTTCTTTGTCTGCGAATGGTAAAAGGTATCAACCTGATGTAATTGTGCGCTTACCTGAAGAAAAGGACATGATTATCGATGCTAAAGTATCTCTTACCGGTTATGAGCGATACTGTAGCGAGGTTGATGAAGCAACTAGGGAACAGTACTTAATTGAACATGTACAATCTTTGCGCAACCATATTAGAGGGTTAAGTCAAAAATCCTATGAAAAACTGGAAAACATCCGCAGCTTAGACTTTGTCTTGATGTTTGTGCCTATAGAAGCGGCGTTTTTGTTAGCGCTGCAACACGATCAAAGCCTATTCCGTTACGCTTTTCAACGCAATATAATTTTAGTCTGCCCGACCACTCTGCTAGTTACTTTGCGAACAGTGCAAAATATTTGGCGCTTTGAACAGCAAAATCAAAATGCACAAGCTATTGCTAGCCGCGGTGCAGAGCTTTACGATAAATTTGTCAACTTTGTTGAATCGATGGATGATTTAGGTAAGCATTTAGAAAGGGCACAAACGGCTTACGAAGACAGCTACAAGCGTCTTTCTTCAGGTCGGGGCAGTTTGGTTAGTCAAGCAGTTACTTTAACCAAACTAGGTGTCAATGGTAAAAAGAAACTGCCGAGTGAGCTCACCCAAAACATTGATTTGACGGTGTCTAGTCCTAAGGAACCTCTGAACAAGTCCAGCACGCCCCGTAGGGTGGAGAGCTAAGAATCTAGCTCCTTTGTCAGGCAGCTTGATATGGACTGGCCATTACCATCCTCCTCTTTCGCGAAAATAGGCTCTTAGTTATACAGGGAGATGCTGGACTTGTTCAGAGGTTTCCTGCTATGCAGTCATAAGCATTTATGCAATAGTAATCTTATCGCTGGTAATAAAGCCTGTTGTGCCGGTATCGAGTTTGCGTTGATAGGGCTTAAAATCGCGCGAAACAAGTCAAACATCTTATAGAAACCGTTAAAAACTAGCATTGATACTAGGATTCTGGAAAAAACCTCTCTGAATTAGAGATTTCTTACCATTAATCACAAAAAATGATTTTTTAGACATCTGCTTTTCTCATATTCCAAATTGTACTTTTTGCCGGTGTATATGCTCTATAAAAGTGCAATTAAGATCCTTTTGACTAAAATGCGGGCACAAATGGGCGGCTTAACCCTGCTTGGTACGCGCTGGAATTCGATATTATCTATATATGGTATAGGCTGGCATGAAAAAGGCTATATGTAGTGTTTTTGTTGGTTTATGGAATGCTAACCGGATGAGTAAAGCATAATTAACCCAATCAATATTGAGTTTTGATAGGTCTTAAGTGTATCAAAATTAGCTCTTGAAAAATTAGTATAAATCAAAATTCAATATTGATTTTATATTATAAATCAAGATGCAATTTTGATGAATATAATGAAATTATCAATAACTATTATTTAAGAATTATAATATTAAAATTAACAGTGGATTGCCGTGTGAATTATCTAAGCCCCTTGTACATCGTGGGGTTGGGAGAAATTAATATAATATAAATCATATAAAATGCTGGCTTCTTCTGGTGATTTTTTGTACATTACTAATTAATATTATTTATGAACTTTTACTGATTTATATTAAAGTCTGACGTATAATTCTAAAAATATATAATTGTTAAGTTTTGATTTTTATACCAAACGGTTTATTTAATGAATATTGAGCACAATATGATCGTAGCTTTAGACATCGGCACCTCGAAAGTTGTCTGTCTGGTGGGTGAAATATCCGCAGACGGACAAATTGAGGTAATAGGTGTCGGTTCGCATCCTTCTAAAGGATTGAAGAAAGGTGTGGTTGTTAATATTGAATCTACAGTGAGCTCAATTCAGCGCGCAGTAGAAGAAGCAGAATTAATGGCTGGATGTAAAATACATTCAGTTACAGTAGGGATTGCCGGTAGTCATATCAGCAGTCAAAATTCACATGGAATTGTCGCTGTTCGTGAAGGCGAAGTGACGGAGTTTGATCTCGAGCGAGTGATTGATGCAGCGAGTGCTGTCGCCATACCTGCTGATCGGCGTATTATTCACATTTTGCCGCAAGAGTATCTGATTGATCACCAAGAGGGGATCAAAGAGCCGCTCGGTATGTCCGGAGTTCGTCTCGAGGCAAAAGTTCATTTAGTGACAGGTGCAGCGAACGCAATTCAAAACATCGAAAAGTGCGTGCGACGCTGCGGATTAGAAGTAGACGGCGTAGTGTTGGAACAGCTTGCCTCATCTTATGCTGTGTTAACGGCTGATGAAAAAGATCTTGGCGTATGTATGGTTGATATTGGTGGTGGTACTACTGATATAGCAATCTTTACTCAGGGCTCTATTCGCCATACTGGGGTGATCCCTGTCGCCGGTGATCAAGTCACTAACGACATAGCGATGGCGTTGCGAACGCCAAGTTTTCACGCCGATCAATTAAAAGTTAAGTACGCTTGCTGTTTAGCACAGTTAGCTAGTGCTGATGAAACGATTAAAGTACCGAGTGTTGGGGATAGACCGCCGAGAGATTTAAGTCGCCAAGCTTTAGCGGAAGTCGTTGAGCCTAGATACGATGAGCTATTTACCTTAGTTCAAGATGAGTTGCGGCGCAGCGGTTACGACAACTTAATTGCTGCGGGTGTGGTCTTAACGGGTGGTACTTCCAAAATGGAAGGTGCGGTCGAGTTGGCGGAAGAAATATTTCATATGCCGGTGCGTTTAGCGATACCTAAAGGTGTCAATGGAATGGGTGATATTTTACAAAATCCCATTTTCTCTACCAGTATCGGTCTGTTGCATTATGCAAGAGAAGACCAACCGCAAGGTAGTAGTGCATCGCCGACCAAGCGAACGGTAGAAATAAATAAGCCGATCTCGCCAGAGGTGATAAAGCCATCATCATCGGCAATTGCGAGAAAGAACGGCAACCAACCAGGTGTTTTAAGTCGTTTTAAGTCATGGTTGACAGGGACTTTTTAATTTAGTGTAAAGCATTACTATTCAATTAGTTACATAGCACTAAATTTATCACGAACAACAAGAAGACTGGCGTGACTTGCTAGTGATCTTGAAGATATAAATAAAACAACTTAGCTTGTTAGTAAAATATATCTTCAATTAGTAAGCAGTAGTTAAGCCATCTTAGATTGAGAAAAGGGCATAGCCCAATAGGAGAGAGATCATGTTTGAACTGGCAGATAGTCTACCAGAAAACGCCGTCATAAAAGTATTTGGAGTAGGTGGCGGTGGCGGTAATGCTGTGCAGCACATGTTGACCACTGATATTGAAGGGGTTGAATTTATCTGTGCAAACACAGATGCACAAGCGTTACATGGTATGACAACAGGTTCTATGATCCAAATCGGTGGTGAGTTGACCAAAGGTTTAGGTGCTGGTGCTAACCCTGAAGTAGGGCGACAGGCAGCACAGGAAGATCGTAAGCAGATAGCTGAAATGATCGAAGGCGCCGATATGATTTTTATCACTGCGGGAATGGGAGGAGGTACTGGTACAGGTGCCGCGCCAATTGTTGCAGAGATAGCTAAAGAATTAGGTATATTGACAGTGGCCGTTGTGACTAAGCCGTTTCCTTTTGAAGGGCGTAAAAGGATGCGTATCGCTGAAGAGGGGATCAATGAATTAAAAGATCATGTTGATTCTCTGATCATAATTCCCAACGAAAAATTAATGCAAGTAATGGGTAAAAACTGTTCACTGATCAATGCCTTTAATGCCGCTAACGATGTCTTATCTAATGCGGTTCGTGGTATTGCTGATTTGATTACTCGACCGGGCATGATCAATGTCGATTTCGCTGATGTGCGTGCTGTAATGGCGTCCATGGGAATGGCAATGATGGGAACGGGCAGTGCAACAGGAGATGATCGCGCGATTGTCGCCACTGAAGCTGCCATTAAGAGCCCTCTGTTAGAAGATGTCGATTTAAAAGGTGCCAGTGGCATTTTGGTAAATATTACTGCAGGTTTAGACCTTAGCTTAGGTGAATTTACTGAAGTTGGTCAGATTATAGAAGAGTACGCCTCTGAAAATGCAACGGTTGTGGTAGGTACTGTTATCGATCCTGATATGACTGACGAATTGCGAGTTACTGTTGTTGCTACTGGTCTAGTGGTTAATTCTGCTGAGCAAGTAAAGTTAGAAACCCAGCAAGTGAAAGTGGCAGCCAGTGGTGGATCTTCAACTCGCAGCGGAGTTTCAGGAAATTACTCGCAGCATCAAATGGATCTTCCGGTTAAAAACAAAATCAAAACTCGTGATCTCAAAGGTCGTACTCACCTACAAGAACATGTTGAAGTGACTGTAGAGCCAGAGCCTTTAAAGAAAACCGGTACCGGTGATTTAGACTTTTTAGACATACCTGCTTTTTTACGTCGCCAAGCTGATTAACAGCTAGGCCTCTCTTTTATAAGCCGCTGTTAGCGGCTTTTTTTTGTTTGAAATACATGAAAATTGCAATGCTTAGCTGTGCTATTCTAGTTCTTTATCGGGAGGATCGAGCAGGTTCAGTAGGCATTTGGTAAAGCGCCTTTTATAAGCCTATAATACAGCTACTAGGCGAAATATTGATCCCACTGATTTTTTTCACCACTTATTCCACACCGCTATTAGCAGCATTTTATAAGCTATAAATGTAGAATAATAGACCTCAAATGGCGGCTAGATCAGAGACCCGTTGTATAAAAACTGTCATGTAAATCATATATTTTCGTTAATCACGAGTATATAATGCCCCTTATTTCGATGTAGCTTAGGATAATTATGAAAATCAGTCACAATTTTGATGGTGGTAATATCCACTGCTTAGATATCAGCGATACTGGTACTATTAATTTAGAAATCAAAAAAGACAACAATTCCGACTTTAGCCAATGGTTTTATTTCCGTTTAACGGGCGCTAAAAATCAGCCTTGCCAGCTTAATCTGGTGAATGCCAGTGAGACCTCCTACGTTGAAGGATGGCAGGATTATCGTGCCGTCGCCTCCTATGACCGTGAAACTTGGTTTCGTGTCGATACCGAGTTTGATGGTAAAGTCGTGACAATTAAGCACACCCCCGATTGCGACTCGGTCTATTACGCATACTTTGCCCCATACTCCATGGAGCGTCATCATGATCTGATTGGCAACGCCCAATTAAGTGAAGCGGTTGAGTATGTGCATTTGGGCTACACTCTTGATGGTCAGGACATGGATTTACTGAAAATCGGCAAAGAGGGGGAAGGTAAAAAAGTTTGTTGGATTATCGCCCGCCAACACCCTGGCGAAACGATGGCACAGTGGTGTGTTGAGGGAATACTAAACTCACTGTTAGATCCTGAAGACCCGATTTCACGTGAGCTGCTAAAGCAAGCAGTATTTTATGTGGTACCAAACATGAACCCAGACGGCAGTCGTCGTGGTAATTTACGTACCAATGCAGCAGGTGCGAATTTAAACCGTGAGTGGCAAAGTGCCACTATGGAACATAGCCCTGAGGTACTGTTAGTTCGTACCAAAATGGAGCAAACCGGCATGCATTTCTGCCTGGACGTTCACGGAGATGAAGCCTTAGCTTATAACTTTATCGCAGGCTCTGAAGGCATTGCCAGCTGGAATGATCACAGCCAGTCGCTGTTAGATTGCTATCAGCAGGCATTGGTAAATGCCAGCCCTGATTTTCAAACCAAAATTGGCTATGAAAAAGATAAGCAGGGTGAAGCCTTAATGACCGTAGGTACCAATTATATTGCCGAGACATTCAACTGTTTAGCGATGACCTTAGAAATGCCCTTTAAAGATACTGAAAAAACCCCTGACCACTATGTCGGCTGGTCGCCACAGCGCTCACGCCAGCTAGGAACAGCTTGTTTAAATGCGTTATATCAAACACTAAACAAGCTTTAAGTCTAAAAGTACTAACCAAGCCTTTGGTTGAGACTTCTGCCTAACATTGCGAGTGAAGGTAAGACAAGGCAGAAATCGGCGAGATCGCGGCATCAGTGTGCCCCTCTTTATGGGTATTACTGGTGTAAATGAGCATATTGAGCCGATTTTTAACGCCGCATTACCGAGCGCAGTTATCATGCCCTCTGGGTAAGTTATGCAGAGGTCTCTTTACATAATTTCACCAATCTTGGCCCAATGCTCTATTTGTATCGGGGGGGTAGGGTTAAGTACTTGAGCCATTATCGTGGCTTTTTCAATAAGGTATTGGTCTAATCGAATACTGGTGCTAGCCATTGTGTAGTCCTCGTACAAAATCCAATCATATTTAGCAAAGTGCTACACTTGAGGCAAGTTGTAAGAAACATTTGCACCGGACAATTTTTCGCTGTCAGCTTTTTTGTAAAACCCGGAAAAAGTCGTCAACAAAAACCTGCTCGGTGAGCCGGACATTAGAGTTACAGAGGTGTTATGCAAAATATCAAAATAATTGAAGCATCGGATAGCGAATTTTCAGACGTATCGGAATTGGTTAAAGATCTTTTAGTTGAACTTGCGCCAGATTCCAAGGCAGAAATTGAAAATATGCCCTTGGAGCAGATAGCACAAAGCTTGCAGAGCTCTTCTAAAATATGGGCTTTTTTGGCAAAGCGTGATGATACAATTCTCGGTGTAATTACGCTTCATGAGTGTGCAGCAATTTATGCAGGGGGAGTATTTGGTGAAATATCAGAACTGTATGTCAAGCCTCGCTATTGTTCAGCTAATGTGGGAGATCTTTTAATTAGATCGGCAATTGAAAAAGGAAGAGAACTAGGATGGAAACGCATTGAAGTTGGCAGCCCGCCGGCAAATGAAAGTCCGCGAACTATTAAATTCTATGAAGATAAGGGTTTCAAATGCACAGGCTCAAGGCTGCGGTGTTTAATACCTGAATTCGTGACTTAAAAGTGAATGCAGAGTGTAAGATATTGGTTCTACAGTGGAATAGAAAAATCTTAGCTGCGAGCTCTTATGCGTCCAGCAGTCGCTAAATAAATGCATATATGCATAAAGCCCGTAGGTTCAGTGGGTATTGTTCAAAGAGCCGCAAAAAAGTAGCCAACATGCTCCGGCTGTCTTGCAGTGTTATCTTCAGTAAGGATAAACTCCGAAAATGATTTATATCGAACCTGCGAAAAGTCAGCACATTGAAGATCTCTTATCTTTAAATGATTTGGTGCAGAAAAAGCATGTCGATAGCTTACCTGAGATTTTTAAATATCCGGTCGATTCGATGGCGTTAAAGGAAGAGTTTCTATCTAATAAACTTAGCGATGATCATTATGAGACCTCTGCACAACTACTGCGCTCGGTAATACTGCGTTAAAAACCGGCTCAATATGCTCATTTACACCAGTAAACTCCGCTATCTCGCCGGTTTTTGCTTTGTCTTACCTTCGCTCGCAACGTTATGCAGAGGTCTCATTATATTTACGTAGCACTGATTAACGAAAAGGTGACTGGCTATCTTTGGGCTGAACACATACGACGCAATGAGACTCCTCTTACGTATTCTGGCAGTAAGCTATATATCCATCATATTTCGGTATCGGAGGCCCATCGCAGAAATAGAGTTGGGGTATCCCTAATGAATCGGGCTGAAAAGCTAGCAGAATCACTAAAAGTCGATTATATCGCTCTCGATGTATGGAGCTTTAATCATGAGGCTGAAGAATTCTTCAAAGAAAATAAGTTCAGCGATTATAATCGAAAAATGTGGAAATAAAAAAGCTAAAATAGCTTACGAAAGTTGTTACGAGCGTTAGGGATCAGGTGTCATGCATTGAATTGATGTCCTCGGTCAGAGCTACAAAACCGGAATATAATCATCACTAGTAACACATCCAGTGGAGCTGAGGGGGTTCTAGCCATCAGTTACTGACCCTTCACTTGTCGTATCATTCCTAAAAAACTGCTTCGATATAATAGGCAACAAGCTCAAAGCAACATATCTATATGCTCAATACCATCTTCATCGTAGGGCTCTGATATTTGCTTAAAACCGAAGCTGCGGTAAAATTTTTCTAGGTAGAGCTGTGCGGCAATTTTTATCGGCTGCTCGGGGTGTTGTTTTTGTAGGCTCTCTATCGATTTCTTTATCAATAATTTTCCGACGCCAGTACCACGTGCTGATGCTGTCGTCAGCACTCGGCCAAATGAAGCTTCACGGTAGTTTAGTTTTGGAGGCAGTAATCTAGCGTAAGCGACGATGTTTGGCGCTGTGGGAGTCTGAGTTTCGTTGCCAGCTTGCTCTTTGGTGTCTATCGTCGCAAACAAATGGCGGCAGTGAACGTCTAGGCTATCTAAATCTGCGTATATACAATTTTGTTCAATGATAAACACATCTTGGCGCACTTTTAAGATTGCATATAACTGCTGAACTGATAATCGCTGAAAATCTTTACAATGCCAAGTGAGCATTTGTTTCTCCTATTGATGGATGGCCTGCAGCTGGCGGCTGTTAGCTTTTAACCAATGTTTGGCTTGCTGATAATCAGGGTAGTGTTTGGCAACCAACGCCCAGAAGTTTGGTGAGTGGTTCATGTGCGTTAAATGACATAGTTCATGCACTATGACGTAATCAATCACAAAATTTGGCGCCATCATTAGCAGGTAGTTTAGGCTGATGACTCCATCACTGCTGCAGCTGCCCCAGCGAGCTTTGTATTTTTTAATTATTAGATCTGCAGGTGCAAGCTCCAGTTGATAGCTGAAAAGTGCTAGACGCTCGGGAAAATATAGTTTTGCCTGGTGGTTAAACCAACGATCTAACTTGCGTTTAATGTAGCTGCTCTGCTGCAACTCGCCAATCCTGTTTGGGATTTGTAGCAGTATTTGCTGATCGGTCTCAGAAATATGATAGAGACTGGCCCTTTGTACTACCAGTGTTTTAAGTTGGCCGTTACAAAATATTTGCCCACTCTGTTTAAAATGCTGTAATTGCGCTGTCGAGGCTTGCTGTTGCTGCAATTTTTTTGCAATCCAATCTTGTTTTTGCAATAGGAATTGGTTTATTTGTGCGATTGGGAATCGCTTGGGAGCGAGTATGCGCACGCTCGAGTCTTTTATTTGTATACACAAGCTTTTACGCTTACTGCGAACAATACAATAATCGAAATCAAATGCCGCGGGTTGATGAGTGAACAACTGGGTGATTTTTTTTATTAGCACGATGCTGCACTACCTTGAGTAATAGACATTCAACGCAGACTACCAATTACCGGTGTTGGGCATTGATTGCCAGGGCTCAGTGGCTGAGAGAGCTTGGCCTTTTTGCAGCAACTCAATAGATATGTTATCAGGGGATCTTATAAAAGCCATATGGCCATCTCGCGGAGGTCTGTTGATGAGCACGCCTGCATTACGTAATCGATTGCAGATCGCGTAAATATCATCGACTTCAAAGGCTAGATGACCAAAATTTCTACCTTCGGGGTACTCTTGGTCATCCCAGTTATGTGTTAGCTCGATCAATGGACTATCGGGCTGATTTTCTGCAGCCGCTATATTTGAAGGTGCTGCCAGGAATATTAGAGAAAACCGACCTTTTTCAACGTCTGTTCTTTTAACTTCAATTAAGCCTAGTAAATCACAGTAAAAATGAAGTGACGCAGCTAAATTTTTGACTCTTACCATCGTATGTAGATAACGCATATAAACACCTGCCTGATATATATGAGTAGAAATCGAGGCGTTATTTTAGTCTTATATCAGCTGATCTGCTAGTGTTAAGAAGGTTAAATTATTGGATGTGTGCAGTGCAAGAATTAAGTTTAAAACAGGCGCAAAAAATTATTATTTTGACGCATAAACTACAAATTGACAGTCGCAGCGCCACCGGCTTAGAAGGAGCTTTGCAATGCTTAAAACATTTGGGCTATGTGCAAATAGATTCTATCTCTGTGCTGGCAAGGGCGCATCATCACACTATCTACAATAGAGTAAAAAATTATAAAGAAGGTTATTTAAGTGATCTTCTTAGCAGTGGGGAAATATTTGAATACTGGTCACATGCGGCTGCTTTGTTACCGATAGACGCATACAAATATAGCTTGCCACGTAAGCAGTTGTTCAAAAATGGCGATCGACACTGGTATAAAACTGAGCCTAAAGTGTTGGCAATGGTATTGGCGAAAATTACTGATCAAGGTCCTTGTATGGCTAAGGATTTTGCAACTAGTAAACACAGCAGCAATGGTTGGTGGGACTGGAAACCCGCCAAAATAGCTTTGGAGCAGCTGTATATGCAAGGTGATCTAATGGTCAGTGAGCGCCGGGGGTTTCAAAAAGTATATGATCTAACATCCAGAGTGTTACCTGCCGACACCGACACAGCTATGCCAAGTACGGCAGACTATTGTCAGTATTTAATAACCCACTATCTACGAGCTAATGGGGTGGCCAAGCGGGAGCATTTTGCTTATTTATTAAAAGGGCTGAAAGTTAATATTAAGCAGCAATTAGCAATCTTATTAGAGCAGGGCTCGATCATAGAGGTGCTTATCCAGCAAGAACCTTACTACGCGTTGCTGAATGTGACGGATCTATTGTCACAAAAAATATCTCATACAAAAGTCAAAATTCTGTCGCCGTTTGATAATTTACTGATCCAGCGTAAGCGCATGCACGCCTTGTTTGATTTTAACTATCAACTAGAATGTTATGTTCCCGCTGCAAAACGTCGCTATGGATATTTTAGTTTACCTATCCTGCAGGGGCAAAATTTCGTGGCTCGCATGGATGTTAAAATCTTTAGGAAAGAGCAGCTAATGGTTATCCAACATTTACATTTACACACTGATGAACTAGCTGCGCTAGAAGAATTTTTGGGGAATGCAGTGCTGGAGTTGATGAGATTTCAACAGGCAAATAGGCTTCAGTTCGATCGAATAACTAGCGATTATCGCACATTGACAAAAAAGCTACTGACAGATTTTAAACTTAGCTTACAACAAAGAATAGTGGATCAATATCTTTGATTACTTAGAGATTCTTAGGGCTTTATAAACGACAGTCGTGATCACCGTATTAATCGCTCAGTGGTAGCTGAGCGATTAATACGGTGTGATATTTGCTGTCTATTTTGGGCTTAGCTGCAAATTAGCATCCAGTTGATTGCGCAAGCTGTTTTGGCAGGGAATGATCACTGTATCTAAATCCTTTTGTAGCTGGCTAGGCAAGGGTAGGGTGACAAGCCCTCTGAATTTACTGGCAATCAGGTTATATTCTCTACTATTGTTTGCAGCGAGTTCTATGCCATCACCCACACAAAATGCATAGCCTGGTAGGAAGTCTATAGCGAGCTTCGCACGTTGTACTTTGGTAACCATTAAACGATTTCGAACAATATACGCTTTATATTCTAAAGCGCTGGCAGCTGCCATTATTTCTATCTGCACTACGCTAAATCTGCCAGCGTCTTCTGAGTCGAGTAAAAATGCTTTGACTTGATTTTCAATATCAGCCATCTCATCTTTGATACGCTTAGGGGCAAAACGCTCGTTGGTTATTTTATAATCTTCTAAATCAGTGATTTCTTTATTAAGGCTTTCAATTTGATCCTTTAAGCGGAGTATCTCTACACTTAATTTAACATTTTCTTTTTGTAGAGAGTTGACCACTTTTCGAGAAGGCTTCATATCTTTAACAATAGTGGGAGTCATTTGCTCTTCTGTGAGCTCGTTGTCGGGCTTAGGTTTATATGAATCACCGACTAGTACATCACCGGCTTTTTCAATGTCTTTGTTATTGGCATCAGTTTGCGCTTGCAGTTTAAGGTAGGCAAAGTAACCGCCCCCGCCTAAAAGAACGAGTACAACGACGGCGATAATAATTATTAGGGGTTTCTTTTTGGCGCTCATAAACTAGCTCTTTGTCTGCAATAGGTTTTTAAGATCTATAAGAATTCGTACACTTTCAGTTAATACTGCTTTTTCCTCTGGGTATATAGGTCGGCCGTGTTGGTCTTTTTTTAACTGCTCTTCCAATTCATCGAGAGATGAAATAGTGGCGAGGTTGGTGGCGCTGCGGCGTTTATTTTCTGCGTTGAGCAGCCATTTCTTTTCCGCTGCTAAGTTGCTTTTGTATTTCTTCTTATTGAGTGAAATGGAGGTGTTTTTTTGTAATTCTCTATTGTGTGATATTTTTGATTTCATATATTTGAAATCTGCTAGATTGGCGGTCCTGTCTTTATTTAAGCGGCGAATAACGTCAAAGAAATCATTTAGATTCAAATCGTTAAAACCTCTCACCGCTTGTACTGTATCCCAGGGAAGTGCGTGTGGGAGAGAGCTTTCACCATATTTATCTTTATTCAAGACTGCCGGGAGCAGCACATCGGGCATCACCCCTTTATTTTGCGTGCTCTCGCCGGAAATTCGATAAAATTTTGCATGAGTGAGCTTAAGTTGGCCGTGTTTAAGAGGACTTAAGGTTTGCACTGTACCTTTACCGAAGGTTTGGTTGCCGATAATTACCCCGCGGTGGTGGTCTTGAATAGCACCGGCAAAAATTTCGGATGCCGAGGCGCTTTGTCGATTAACGATGACTCCCAAAGGGCCTTGGTAGGCGATGTCTGGGTCGCGATCAAACAATGGAGCGACGCTACCATTCGCGTATTTTATTTGGACCGTGGCGCCTAATCTTAGAAATAACCCCGCCAGCTGGTTCGCCTCTTGCAACGCACCACCTCCGTTATTTCTTAAATCGATGATTAAGCCATCAATTTTTTCAGTTTTAAGCTCATCGATCAGTTTTTTAACGTCTCTGGTGGTGCTTTTATAATTTTTGTCACCGCGTTGCAGTGCGGCAAAATCAATGTAGAAAGTCGGAATGTCAATCACCCCTATTTTGTACTCCACACCATTTACTTTGGAGGTGATGATTTTTTTCTGTGCAGCTTGCTCTTCTAATTTGACTTTATCTCTGGTGATTAGAATAGTTTTTCGCTCTTTGGCTTTACTGTCACTACCGACAATTTCTAAGCGAACTATTGTGCCTTTTTTTCCTCGTATTTTTTGTACAACGTCATCTAAACGCCAGCCGACTATGTCTTCCAGTTCCCCATTTTTACCTTGACCAACACTGACAATACGATCGTTGGCTTTTAATTTTCCGGTTTTATCTGCGGGGCCTGAGGGGATTAATCTGACAATTTTAGTAAACTCATCTTCATTTTGTAATACTGCGCCAATACCTTGTAGTGAGAGGCTCATGTTGATCTTAAAATTTTCTGAGCTACGAGGTGAAAAGTATGCTGTGTGTGGATCATAAAGACGAGTTAAGCTATTGACATAGACTTGGAATACATCTTCACTGTTAGTTTGCAGTACTCTATTTAGTTGATTTTTATAGCGCTTGAGTAATTGCTTTTTTGCTTCCTGGTTAGTCTTTTCTTCTAAGGTCAAATTTAGAATGGAGCTTTTTAAACGCTTTCTCCACAAATTGTCCATTTTAGGTCGAGTTAAAATCCACGCCGATTTTTCTCTATCTGTTTCGAAACTTTCATTAATAGTAAAGTTAAATTTTTGCGCTGACTCAAGTCTTTTGATCGAAAAGTTAACCCGCTCTTTAATGCGTTGTTGCAAGCGGTTGTAAATGAAAAAACCTGAGCTGACATCACTCTTTTTTATTTCGTCATCCAATGTATAGCGTAGGGTCTCGAATTCTGTAATATCAGCTTTATAAAAATAGCTTCTTGAAGGGTCTAATGACTTGATGTAATTGTCTAATAAGTCACTAGAGAGTTGGTCATTAATGGAAATCTTATTGTAATGTTTTTTACTCAGCGATTTCACTATTTCTTTTATCGTACTTGAATGAACCTTCTCTGCGGAGAGGGTTTGCACGGGTGAGTTAGCTTGAGCAAAACTTAATATAGGTAACAAAAATAGCGGTGTAACGGTAAACCTTAAAAATTTATTCATGGATGCATCTTCTTTTTGTTAATGATCTCTGATGAAAGTAGCTTCTAAAATGAGAGCTTTAGAGAGTATTATTTATTGTAAGTTCCACTTAGTCTTCAATTCAGTGTAGCGATACCGGAGAATATTGTAAAACGCTAATATAAATATATACCTGACAATGGCTTGTCTTAAGTAAATTATAAAAAAACGACTAAAGTTTTCTGGCTTAACGCTTGAAATTCAAATTTTAAGTAAATGATTGGATTCATATAGCTATTATTTCTGACACCAGCATAATGTCTGATAATTAAAATCTGAATCTGTGACTTTAGAGTGGATAAAGAGCCTAATACATTGGTGTTATTGCATAATTGAAGAATATCAGCTGCTCAATTTTTTTTAGTGGCATTTTTCAAATCGCGTAAGATCAATAGCTTATGCTAAGCACCACATGAAAGTTACTGATTCAGGCTAAAATGAGTGTTAGTTGCGGTCAAATCTTCCTGAGAGCTCTCACTCAACAATATATATTAGGATATTATTACTTTGGTTATTAATTTTAAAACGGTCCCGCTTTTATTACTGGTTAGCTTTTTGCTAAGTGCTTGTGGAGCCGATGTCAGCGAAGAAGAAAACGCCTTTAGAAAAACCTTAATTGATCGGGCTCTCAATGATGAAAATAGAAAATTGGGGGACGCCTTTTTAGCCGAAAATAAGGCTCTTGATGGGGTGGTTACTACAGCTTCTGGTATGCAGTATCGGGTGATTAAATCCGGGGATGGCGCACAGCCTGGTTATCAAGATCGGGTGGAAGTTCACTATGAGGGACGCTTAGTAACAGGTGAAGTCTTCGATAGCTCCTATACGCGGGACAAATCATCGGTATTTCCTTTGACTAAAGTGATAAAGGGCTGGCGTGAAGCACTATTGAAAATGCGGGTCGGCGATCACTGGCAAATATACTTGCCTGCAGAACTCGCTTATGGGGGTACGAGCCCCTCCACTGAGATTGCGGCAAACTCCGCATTAATTTTTAAAATTGAACTCTTAGCAGTCATAGGTGATGAAAGTGAATAAAGTACAGACCATTGAGCAATTAGCTGCATTCATAAAGTCGTCAGTGACCCCTTACCATGCTGTTGAGCAGATGGTTATTGCTTTAGAAAATGCAGGGTTTGTGGCATTAGATGAACGAGCGAGTTGGCAAGTAGTCGCTGCTGGGAAATATTACACCACTCGCAATGGCTCTAGCATCGTTGCCTGGCAGATGCCCAAACACAAATCTATCGAGGAAAGTGGCCTGAGGATGATCGGCGCCCACACGGATTCTCCTTGTTTAAAAGTCAAGCCAAATCCGGAAATAGTCACTCATGGTTACCTGCAGCTCGGTGTTCAAATATACGGTGGAGTGCTGCTCAACCCTTGGTTTGATAGAGACTTGTCACTGGCTGGTCGAGTGACTTATCGTAATCAACAAGGTGCAATCGTCTCTGCTTTGCTCGATTTTAAAAAAGCGCTAGCAGTAGTGCCAAATTTAGCTATCCATTTGAATCGTGAAGCTAATAATGGCCTTAAAATCAATCCACAAACGATGGTCACCCCCATTTTAGGACAAACCTCCACAGCAGGTGATGACAATCATTTTGATTTTAGAGCTATTCTTAAAGATCAGCTAATTCAGCAAGTTAAAGATGTAGATCAAGTTTTAGATTTTGATATGAGTTTCTATGACGTGCAGGCACCTGCGACTGTGGGACTGAATGACGAGTTTTTTGCCTCGGCCCGTTTAGATAATTTACTGAGTTGCTTCATGGGATTACAAGCTTTATTGACAGCTCAGTCAGACGAAGGTTTGTTATTGGTGTGTAATGATCATGAAGAAGTTGGCAGTATGTCTGCCGTGGGAGCGCAGGGCCCGATGCTTGAACAGGTGCTCAATAGACTGACAGAATCCGCAGAGCAAAATACTAGAATGATTGCCAATTCTATGCTGATTTCAGCGGATAACGCACATGGTATTCATCCCAATTTTGTGGATAAGCACGATGCTAATCATGGTCCGATTTTGAATGGCGGGCCGGTTATTAAAATTAATGCCAATCAAAGATACGCTACTAACGATATTACCAGCTCGCTGTTTCGCCAGTTTGCAGCAGAGGTCAATGCACCAGTACAAGTGTTTGTGGTCCGCGCAGATATGGCCTGTGGTAGTACTATTGGTCCAATCACCGCAGCGGAGTTAGGCGTTAAAACAATAGATATAGGTGCACCTCAATTTGCAATGCATTCGATACGCGAATTAGCGGGTTGTGAAGATGTCGTGACTACTATTGCTATATTGAAAAATTTCTTCAAGCAAAGCGTTGTTTGATAAGATGTTCTCTATCTAGGAAATGGAAGTAATATCAATGATAGCGTTGCTTTAAATAGCTAAATAATTGATTTTACTGTTAGGGAGTTTCTGAACAAATCACACACGCCTCTGGCGTACAGAGTTGCTCGTGATTAAGGCAGTGATAAAGCAGTGATTATAGGCAGTGATTATAGGCAGTGATTATAGGCATGCTGGTGGTCTGGCGAAAGCCGTTAGCGCAGAGCACAAATTTCTCTGTGTGCCCCTGGAATGGGAAAATTCAGAGCTTGTTCAGAGGTTTCCCAGTTAGGTAGTCAGTTTGAGAGCATGATTAAAAGTCGCTGCTGTATTTTATGCGCTTTTATAGTTATGTTTAGCTAATACTGAATTCGCAGCATTCTTTTGTGTTTGTGGCGGGGAGCTCGCCATAAAAACCTCCCAAACTCCTAAAACAAAATGCATATACGTTTTGCAGCCCTTACATTTATAAATTTTGCTTTCTGATACTTCGCTTAATAAAACCAGTTCTTGGTGTGGTTTGCCTGAATCTAGAACCTCTTGACAGGGTAGGCAGCAGTGGTTCATGTAGATAACTCCTTTTAGTGAATATAGACAGTGAAATAGCACAGTACTATTCGGTGTTTCTTGCGCCATACTGCAATTGGCTAAGCATTTATAAATAGCTCCGCTAAATTGATCAGAAAACTTTCTCCGAAACGTAGCTGTACTAAATACAGAACCGGTATCTCTTTTATAATGATTTTCGGACTAGCCCGGCATTCTTTGACTTTAGTTCGAGGCTTTTCTCTCTGATACGATTTGCAACTTGCGTAATAATTGCCATTAGAATGTAGTAGCAATTGTCTAAAATTTGTATAGGTAATATTACTAAAAAACTAAGCAAGCTTTTAAAAGACTTAATCCGATTTATTTTTCCTTTTTAAGCGTTCGATTAAGCGTTTAATATGCAAGGGGATAATTACTATTTGATGGAGTGGTGAGGTTGTGTGTGAAAATGAATTTGGTGGGCTGGTTAAAAAATAATTATTTTGGCTTGAGGTAACTAAGTATTCAGCTATTCTAGCCTAGAATTATTGAACGCCTCTTGCATCAGAGCGGCGTTCAATAGTGACTTGCTATCCATCAATCCAGTTGCTGGCTGGAAGATTAAACGGAGCTACATTTTTGTAAAAAAGTCGCTTTAGCTCTTCCCCATACCCCAGATTCTATCTGGTCAATGGCTCGCAAGGTCGGCATTAACTGATTGCAAAAGTCTTCACTGCTTTCTTTTGGCAATAGAGAGGGTAAGTGATCGATGGCTACTAGACTTACATCAGCGCTATTTTCCAATAAAACAGTCGGCTGGTTGAACTGAGTACATTCAGTATAAATAGGCAGTGGGTTGTAGTCGCCGAAAGGATCACAGCTGACATCGCAAATCACTTGTAGTGCTCCGGATTTTTCTGCCAGCATCTGTTTAGTGATAAAAGGTGGAATTTTATGTTGGATAAAGACTGCATTGACAAAAATATCATGTTCAAATATCTCTTCAAATGGTCCGCCTTTAGCGGTGTCGTTTGCGTCCCAAGGAGTAACGTCTAAATCTAGCGCCTGGGCAAGATCTAATGCTCCTGAACCACAGCGGCCCTTCGCGCCAATAATGATGATTTTAGGTCTGTTAGGCTGTGCAGCTAACTGTGATTTAAGCTGGGAAATGAGTGAGTTTCTATCGGAAAAGGAGCTTAAAGGACCTAAAGTCGTACCTTGTTGTTTGGCGATCCAAGTCATCACAGAAACCGCACAGCCACTATAGCCAGCCCAGTAACCAAATGCTGAAACTCTGCGGCCTGCCTCATCTACTAGAAATTCTATATCGTACAAAGTTCCCTTTCCTCGAGTAAATCTCGACAGCACTTCTCTCCAGCCTATCTGCTCTTTATAAGCATGGGCAAATTGAATGTGGCGGTGAGTCAGTGGGAAAGTAACGTCTGCTTTAAACTCTTTTAAGCCAAGGATAATAGCGTCTTTAGGCGCTTGATCTTGCCAGCTGTGCGCTGGAACAATATTACAGCCCACCTCGCGGTAGCTTTCAATGTCGAAAATTCGCTGTGGACAGTGCTCAACAGTGATGGTGAAGCCAGCTGCAAGTAATTGCTTGGCGTGCTGTGGTGGTAACGCAGTGCGTTCTTCCATAGGTTTGGTTTCGGCACGTAGCCAAAGATGAACTGACATGATTTATCCTGTTGTATAGATGGGCTTATAAAATGTTAATTATCAGGGCACGGTTCACTGCAGATCTAGTGTGAGTTTGAACTGTGCAACTGCAGCAACAAGAGCGCAGAGCAACCTTGTCGATAGTTAATTTTCTAGCAGCATATACAGAGTATTTATAGCTGTCTATTTGGTTTGCAGGTTTTGCTCATAAATAATTATATTACAGTAAATAGCAGAGAGCACGACGCTGTTTAAAATATGGTTTTTAATTGTTGGCTCAGCAACAAAAGATGGCTCTTGTTTTGGTTTAATAAGGTCACCAGTGTCTAAGTGACTATGAAAAAGTGATATAAAAAAGTCACACATTCCTTAAGCGGACATGGAATATGCCTGATTTGTATCAGAGATAGAACAATCTACTTATCGGTAGATTGTGATTTTTTGAAAATATTGTATTGCTTTAAATACGAGTAAGCAGTCGTCAGTATTTGATGAAAGGCTCTAGACCTTTCCAGTCTTGCTTGCTGCAAATAGTAAAGATACTCGACATGACTAATTTCTAGTTTAGTATCGACTTGGCTGACACTCGCTTTAGCTAGCGCATTCATAAATATTCTCCGGCTGACCTTTTTTGTTGGATCTGGGTGTCTAAGGGTTAAGAAAAAGTTGCCTGAATATTAGTGGCTTGTACTGATGCGGTCAAACGAGTTATTCTAGGCTTCGGTTAAAGAATTTTAACTGAAACTAATTCTAATTTATTAAATTATAATGCTGGTGTTTGAATGAGTATTTATAAATTACCTCCGCTTAATTCTATGAAAGCCTTTGATGCAGTGGTCAGGCATATGAGTTTCTCTTTAGCAGCAGAGGAATTATATGTGACACCCGCCGCGTTAAGTTATCAGATAAGACAGCTTGAAGATTTTTTAGACATTAAATTATTTAAGCGATTAAATCGTGCTATAGAATTGACTGAGCATGGGCGACTAATCTATCCTGGTATCAGTCAAGCATTTGTACAATTGAATCAAACCATGCATTTGCTGCAACAAAAGCGTAACGGTGATGTGATTGTTGTTTCAGCAGGTCCTGCATTCACAGCCAAGTGGCTAGCGCCTAGGCTGTATAGATTTGTCGCTAAGTTTCCGCATATAGATGCGCGAATTTCGGCTTCTTTGAGCTTAAGTAATCTGAAAATAGACGATGTAGATGTGGCGATTCGCTTCGGTGCAGGGCGTTATCCTGAGCACTGTGTGAAAAAATTATTTGATGATTATATGGTGCCGCTGTGTAGTCCTGAATTTCTTGATAAAATTCAGCCTCTATCGGCACAGCAGCTATTGAATACAACTTTGATACATGATGACACGCATGTTACAAATGATTTTAAAACAGCTAATTGGCGGCAATGGTTTGAGCTGATGGGGGTTGATAATTATAGTTTGCAGCACAATGGCTTGCATTTTAATGTCGCCGATCATGCAATCGACGCAGCGATTGCCGGTGCTGGCATAGTATTGGGCCGGCAGGCATTAGCGCAAGGTGATATTGATGCGGGTCGACTGGTGATGCCTTTCGCACATAAAATCAAGGTCAACTTTTCTTATTATGCTCTCTGTTTAAAAAGCCGGGCGAAGGAGAAAAATATTAGTGCATTCAGAGGGTGGTTAGCGGCTGAAGTAGCAGGAGATATTGATCTAATGACCCCTAGCCCCGTCGCTTAATTTTCCTTTTTTGAGGTAGGCGTGGTGATAGGAGTCTCTATTACCTGAATCAGTGACTTCACTGCACCACATAGCGCAAGCTCTTGATTCTACAGCGGTTAGAAAAATACCCGCTGAACCTACGGGTGCAGCTAGGATTTTTCAATTCCACCGTAGAACCAATATCTTACACTCTGTATTCACTTTGAAGTCACGGAATTCAGGTGATAGTGATAAACTTTAAGTGGCAGGAAAATTTTTTCACTCGTAAATTAGCCGCTTCTTATTTATAATCCAGCTAATTTAATTATCTTTGTAATGCTTCCGTGGTTTAAATAATGGCACTCATTTACTTTATTCCCGGCACTATGTGTAATAGGGCGTTGTGGAGTTCTCTCTGGCCGAAAATAGCTAGCCATCATCAGCTCGTTCATCTGCCTATTATTGACCATGGGACTATGGCGGAAGTTGTTGAAGATTTAGTGGCGAAAATTCAGCGTTCCAGTGATGGAGAGTGCTTCAATTTAATTGGTTTTTCTCTGGGTGGTTATTTAGCCAAGGCGGTCAGCTTACATTTTTCGTCTCAATTGGCGAGGTTGATGGTACTGTCTAATACGCCTAAAGTATTGCCAGAAGTGGAGTTAGCACAGCGAAAAATCACCATTCAAACTGTCGTCAAATATTCTTATACCGGTTTGAAATCTAATAGAATTGTTAGCCTTTTACATAAAAACCAACATTCCAATCAAGAATTAATTGGGCTTATTCAAGCGATGGCACTGAGCTTTAATGAAAAAGACCTACTTCATCATTTGGGAGCTTTATCGAAAAGGATTGATTTGTGTTCGATCGTTGAAAAAGAGTCTAGGCCCACTTGGTTTTGTTACGGAGATAGTGACACCTTGGTCGATCCTGATTTTTTGCAAAAAATACAGACTAGCTCCCGCCATATTCAATCACATCCAGTGTTAAATTGCGGACATTTTTTACCCTTAGAAAAACCCACCCAAGCGGCAAGTTTAGTACAAGCTTGGTTACAAGAGACAGTATAACTTGAGTAAATCTACAGTAATTATCGGGTTGATTGACCCTAAAAGTCCGACTAATGTTGGTGCGGTCATGCGTGCAGCCGGCTGTTATAGTGCGGATCGTGTTGTTTATACAGGACTTAGGTATGACAAAGCAGTACGCTTTAATACTGATACACAGCAAGCTGCAAATCGTATACCCCTTGAACATGTAGAAAACCTATTGAGCTTTAAAACCACGCAGTGCAAATTAATCTGTGTTGACTTGGTGGAAGGCGCCACGGCGCTGCCGGATTTTGTACATCCAGAAAATGCCATTTATATTTTTGGGCCAGAGGACAGTAGTGTTAATCAAGCGCTAGTTGATGCAGCAGATGCCGTGGTGTATGTGCCCACTAAAGGTTGTATGAATTTAGCTGCTAGCGTCAATGTTTTATTATACGATCGATTGGCAAAGTCATCGGATGTTGCATTTAATGATGATCTCATCCGTAGCAGTCGAGATCGTAACAATACCGTGAAAGTCAGAAATAGTTAAACTTGCTAAGGGGGGGGGGGATCGATCGGGTTATTTCTTCTTGCTTGATTGACGCTTTTTTCGATCGAATAACTTTTCGCTCAAAGAGCGAGTTTTGACTTGGGATAGGTTTTTTGCACTGCTGATTGCTATGCTGTGGCCAATATCTTTGATTGCTTTAGCTTGGCTGGCAGATACCGATTGAGGAAGTGTGTTTTCTGCTGGGCTGGCAGAAAGTGCAGGGGGGTGTTGCTGAATAGTGGGGATGCTTGCCGCACTTGGTTGTGGTAGCTCTTGGACTGGGTAATTTCGCGGCTCGGGAATCGCTGGCACTGGTGCTCTTTTCTGTGGGTGTAGCGGGATTTGTCTATCACGCATTTCGTCACGCAGTGACTGGCTACTATTGTGAACTTCTCTGTTTAATTGGTTTACTTTTTTCTCTGATCTATCGAGTGCTTTCTGTATTTGCTTTTCCGATTGCTTAGCGAGGGAGAGTTGTTCCTTTATTATTTCAGCGAGCCCTTCAGCTTTAGCAGCCTGTATGTTTGAATTAAATGCAGATTGCTCTAACGTTTGATTGTCCGTTTCTAAGCTCTTAACATTTTTTTCTAAAGAGTCTCTCTGTTGTGTGACTTCTACTAGTGATTTTCGCTCTTGTGCAAGTGAGTCAACAGAGGTTTTGTAATCTACTTCCAATACATTTAATTCAGCACTTAATTGACTGATAGTTGATTGCATTTGTTGGTTTTGTTCCGCAACTTCAGCATGTGCTTGTACAGCATCATCATGGGCTTGTTGTGCACTGAAAAGTTTATCTCGAACTTGGTTTTCGGCATTGCTGGCGGCGTCACTCCAAATCTTATTGGCCATTTGCCCCAATGATGTTTGCATTTGATACATAGATGCCTCAATTTCAGAGGGCATTTGTTTATCTATAATATCTTCAGTCGCCGTTTTATGCTGTGGCGAAAATTGCATGTTAGAGGAGGGGCTCTGGTCAGCAGTTTTTCCTATATTAGGAAAAAATTGATCGATGATTTGCTGGATGCGTAAAAAATCACCGCCACCAAGACGGGATTGTACAGCCCATGAAGTTACATTTTGGCCATTGGCTCTGAGTACTTCAATAGTTTGACGAATTTTATGATCACTGAATGGTTGCGACTGGCTCAATCTTAGTTAAATCCTAGATTAGTTGAGGCTGAGTATAAACTTGGTTTTTTATAAGTTTATCTTAGTAGAGGTATTTTACACGATACAACAAAGAAGCAAAGTTTAAATATTTACCGAGTACATTCTATGGTGGTAGTGATCAACATTATGAAGACAGCTTGGGCGTATTTAAATAAATTGTACACTTATTGAACGGCTGCAAGGCGCATATGATCTTGTCACTAGTATTTTTCAATTTCGCGGTAAAACCAATATTTACCCTCTGTATCACTTTGAAGTCGCGGATCCAGGTTAATGTTTTTTTTCGGTTTGGAAAAAACAGCCAGTGCATTGCTAATTCCAATGTATTGCTAAATAAAGGTGCTTGCAATATCATGCTGATCTTATTTAAATAATTTTGGATCAAGGGTTTAGCTTCGAATATTAATCACCCTTGTATCGTACCTCACTCCTTATTAAATAACCAATTGGTCTTATCAATCATGGAAAAATCTGAATTTAAGATGGGCGTTATTTATGCACTAATTGCATACACCTTATGGGGCGTGGCACCGCTATACTTTAAGTTGATTCAGCAAGTACCCGCTGGGGAAATCTTGATGCATCGTATTATTTGGTCTTTCTTCTTGTTGTTATTTCTGGTTTATATCACTAAGCAGACTAAACAAGTGCTGTCGCTATTTAAAGCACCCAAACAAATGTTGGTGCTGGCTATAACTTCTCTGTTAATAGCTACTAATTGGTTGGTTTTTATTTGGGCGGTTAACAGTGACAGAATGCTGGAAGCAAGTTTAGGCTACTTCATTAATCCCTTATTTAATGTAGTTTTAGGTATGATTTTTCTAAATGAAAGATTGCCTAAATTACAAATTTTTGCGGTACTGATTGCCGCCATTGGGGTGTTGTTTCAATTGATAATGTTTGGCTCTATTCCCTGGGTCTCACTAATACTGGCTGGATCATTTGGTGTTTATGGGTTGCTTAAAAAGAAAGTAAAATTAAAAGCAATTACTGGTTTATTTGCAGAAACGGCCATTCTAACGCCTTTCGCACTTATATATTGGTGGCAGTTGAGTAGTAGTACTTCGTCGCTTGAGTATAATTCGTTCACTCTTAATTTAACTTTACTCTGTGCTGGAGTCGTCACCACTTTACCGCTGCTGGCTTTTTCAGCAGCGGCTACACGCATACCTTACTATATGATCGGCCTATTTCAATATATTGGCCCGAGTATGATGTTTATCATGGCCATCACTTTGTTTTCAGAAGTGTTAGACCAAACAAAATTGATTACTTTTTCTTTCATTTGGTTTGCGCTGTTTATTTTTGTCTTCGATATGTGGCGCCAGTCAAGAAAACGCTAGTTTGGTTTTTTGTACAGTGCTGGGTTTGAGGGTTCCTGAGGCAACCTCAGGCCTCTCGCTCGAAATATCAGTTGATCCCCCTGCATAACTACTGCGCTCGGTAATACGGCGTTAAAAATCGGCAAAAATGCTCATTTACACCAGTAATACCCATAAACAGGGGCACACTGACTCTGCTATTTCGCCGGTTTTTGCCTTGTCTTACCTTCGCTCGCAACGTTATGCAGAGGTCTCGAGTTCTAAATCTTATTAAATTTTGCATTTTATTCTAGTTCGGGAAGTTTTCGGTAGTAGGAAATACCAGTAACTAATGTCCGGTTAACTTACAAATGGCCAAGTTTTGTGCTTTTTACTGTAGATTAGTGCTCATTTTGACCAGTTTTCTAACTGTCAGAATGACATAGGAGCCTTTGGGCAAACCCTACATATTGTCAGTTAACAAGAGCCTATATTCGTGAAAGAGAACGCCGGTAATGACCAGTCCTTGCCCCGTTTTTTGTCAAAGGAGCTAGGTCTTCTAGCTGACTTGCCGATATACTTTAAAGCACTGCAAAGACCTTAGACAGTATTGGTCGTAAGTATTCCGTTATCTTCTCTAATATCCGCATAATTTTTATAAACCTATATATTATTTTATCTTTTAGTGGCATATTCAGCAGATAAAATTAATGGCATTAACCATTGATGGAATTAAATTTTTTGATTCACATCGTTTAATCATTATCTGCCAATAGCGCTTCGTGAGATCCAGCTCGTTACAAAAAATTTGTAGCGACGGTCGGTAAACTCAGCAAGTATATGGCTATTGTTGGTGGTGATTTTTAACCTGAGTTGGTCAAAGAATTTAAACATTAACTAACCTAAACCTGTATCAGTGACTTCTAGGTGACGCTTAGCATAACTATTGATATTACAACGGTTTGAAAAATACCCACTGAGCTTAGGTATTTATGCATGGATGCATGTATTTAGCGGATCCAGAACACTTATAAGCTGACTGCTAATATTTTAAAAGTATTGTAAAACCAATATATTACGCTCTGTATTCGCTCTAAAGCCACGGATTCAGGATGAAATAAAACTAAAATAAAACTAAAAAAGGAGTTTCTATGAGAAACCTCGGAAAAAATTTTAAATCTGTTGTTTTCGGCGCGGCTGTAATTTTAGGAGGAGTTAGCGCTCCTTCATTCGCTGCTGAATTGAATTTCTTCACTATTGGTACCGGCGGTACTGCCTATACTTACTACCCAGTAGGTGGAGTCATTGCCAATGCTATATCTAAGCCACCTGGATCTAGATCTTGTGAGAAAGGCGGTAGCTGTGGAGTAGACGGTTTAATTGCATCAGCGGTATCTTCTCGTGGCTCTGTTGATAATATCAATGCAGTGTTATCTGGATTGCGCAATTCAGGTTTCGCTCAATCAGATGTTGCCTACTGGGCCTACACTGGCACGGGTACTATGAAAGGCAAGAAGCCCGCCACAAATTTACGTACTATCGCAGCGCTTTTTGAGGAACATATTCATTTAGTTGCACTCGCTGACAGTGGCATCAATTCTGTAGCAGACTTAAAAGGCAAGCGGGTTTCTCTAGACGAGCCTGGTTCAGGTACTTATGTGGATGCTAACCTGATATTGGAAGCGAATGGGCTAACATCGAAAGATGTAGTTGCTGAAGCGCTTAAAGGTGGTGCTGCATCTGAAGCATTACGCAATGGAAAAATTGATGCCTTCTTTACTGTGGCAGGCTATCCCACTGGCAGTATTGTTGAGCTAGCGTCAGCTGAGAAAATCAAGTTAGTACCTATTGATGGTCCCGCGGCAAAAGCATTGGCAGATAAGTATGGCTTCTTTGCGCAAAGTTCAATCCCTGAGGGCACCTATGAAGGCGTGAAGAGTGCGCCTACCGTTGCTGTTGGTGCGCAGTGGTACACTAGTGCAGAGCAAAGCGAAGAGCTAATTTATAATATTACTAAAGCGCTATGGAATGAAAAGACCCGTAAGTTATTGGACGTTGGCCATGCTAAAGGTAAGACCATCACAATAGAGACAGCACTTAAAGGTATCGGTGTTCCTTTACACGCTGGTGCGGAACGCTTTTATAAAGAAATGGGTTTATTAAAATAATCGGTTAGTTTTTCAGTAATACGGGTACCTAAGGTACCCGTATTTATTTTTGGGAGTCTACACTCCTGTCCCATTATCCTCACTAATTATGGTCCTTTATCTGGGACTTTGATTATATTTGGAGCCAAGTATGTCCGTCCAAACTGATCGTCATTTAAGCAACGCTGAGCTGGAGGCGATAGAACGTAAATATGACCCTGAATTAGCTTTTAGGCCTACCGGTAAAGTAATTGCGGTGATTACTGCTATTATTTTGGTGATGATGTCCGTCTACCATTTTTACGCTTCTGGTTTTGGCCTAGTCAGAGAGTTGCTGCACCGCGGTCTGCATCTTTCATTCGTATTAGGTTTAGTGTTTTTATTATTTTCATGGAAAAGAGCAGAGTCCATTGATATTCCTACAAACACTTGGTATCGCATTAATGGTGTGGCAATACTCGATTTGTTTTTCAGTGTTGCAGCGGTAGCTGCAGCACTTTATCTACCTTTGTTACCCCCTGAAATTGTCGCAGAAAGAGTCGGTAATCCCGCCCCGATTGATGTGTTGATGGGCACCATTTTATTGGTCCTGACCTTAGAGGCGACCCGGCGTTCAGTCGGCCCGACACTGCCGATCATTGGGATGTTTTTTATTGCCTTTGCATTATTCGGCCCCTACGCTCCCGGTGCATTAAAGCACGGTGGTACCAGCTGGCTTGGATTGATTAATCACTTGTATATGACCAACCAAGGCATCTATGGGGTGGCGATTGGGGTGATGGCGCAGTATGTCTTCCTGTTCATACTGTTTGGTGTGCTAGCGACTAGAATTGGCCTAGGTCAACTGTTTATCGATTTAGCTATGGTGATTGCCGGGCGCTACTCCGGTGGGCCTGCTAAAGTTGCGATTTTCTCTTCAGCCTTTATGGGGACTATTTCAGGCTCTTCGATCGCCAATACCGTGACCACGGGTGCCCTTACGATACCGGCAATGAAAAAAGTCGGCTATCCGGCACACTTTGCCGGTGCGGTTGAAGCAACGTCTTCGACCGGAGGGCAAATAACTCCACCCATCTTAGGAGCTGCTGCCTTTATCATGGTGGAGTACCTTGAAGTACCGCTGCGTGATATTTTAGCTGCCGCTCTATTTCCTGCTCTGCTGCATTATTTTGGTATATTCATCATGGTGCATTTGGAGGCAAAAAAATTGGGCCTGCGCGGCTTAAATCCGGATGAATTACCTAAGGCGGCGGTGGTGTTAAAGCAACATTGGCTGGCCATTATCCCGCTTATTACATTAGTGTATTTTATTTTGGCGGGGCGCACACCAGATTTTGCGGCGGTATATGGCATCATTGCCTGCGTAGTGGTCGGCTTTCTTAACCCTGTTAACAGACTGTCACTTAAAGGTTTATGGGATGCGGTAGCGCTAGGGGCGAAGAATACTATTGCCGTAGGTGCAGCTGCTGCAACGGTCGGAATCGTGGTGGGAGTGGTCACTTTAACTGGGGTTGGCTTTCGTTTAGGTTTTGTGGTTGTGCAAACAGCCACAGATATGGCGGATGTGTTAAGCAACCTCTGGCTCTTAAACTATTTTAGTGTGGAGCAGTGGGCACTTTTTGTATCGCTGGTATTGATCGCGCTCGCCTGCATCATTATGGGAGCGGGCATTCCAACTACGGCGACTTATATTATCTTGGTCGCAGTGGCCGCACCTGCGCTAGCTCAACTACAAGTAGAACCAATAGTGGCGCACTTTTTTGTGTTTTACTATGGTGTTTTGGCGGATATAACCCCGCCTGTGGCACTTGCGGCGTATGCCGCGGCCGGAATAGCGGGGTCAAATCCTTTTAAAACAGGCAATACAGCTTTCAGATTGGGTATAGCAAAGGCATTGGTGCCATTTGTTTTCGTCTATTCCCCCGCGCTGTTATTGGTAACACAAGGTTTTACTTGGAGCGCCTTCTTCATTACTTTAATCGGCGCTATGCTAGGTATAGCAACACTTGGAACAGCCTTCGCCGGTTATTTGGTGGCGCCTTTGAGCATGGCTCAGCGCTGGTATTTTGCATTAGTTTCATTTTTGTTTATCGCCCCTGGCATAATGACGATGCTGATAGGACTAGTACTTATTGCACCGATGATCTTCTTGCAGCTGAAACAGCGTAAAGCTCTGCTATTGTCTACAGATTAGTCAGTATTACTTCAGAAATGGAGTTGTAGCCAGGGAGGCCCTATTGCTCGAGATGCTAGTTGTAGCAGATCAAACAATTAGGCTACTGCGCAGTAGAAGTCGTTTCGAGATGGTGGCTATCACTGAATAGCGAATACTGCAGGGTATAGAATCCCTGTAGTGCTTAGCCAAAACAGCTTAGTTTACTGTAATCGAGGCTGTTTTAGCTGATTTTAAAATTTAATTTAATAAATATGCTCGGCTCGAAATCTATAACTGATGTTTTGCTATATCAGTTCTGGAGTCAATATAAGCCTGTTTAACACCTGCATTAAATAGTCGTTAGAAAGGCTTTTTTTATCTGCTTTGTCAATCCACTCGGTAGCTGTTAATAGCGGCGGCAGTGGAGGTTTGTTCGAAAAATAGAAAATAGTATCTTTGTTTCGGGTACTTCAGCAGCTCTTGCCTATGCCCCCCCCCTTCTTTTTGATGATAAAAAAGCGCAATTTATGGTTTTAATTAGCTTAGACATCATTCAACGTCAAATAATATCTGCTATCAAATTGG
Source organism: Oceanospirillales bacterium (assembly GCA_029027825.1). GTDB lineage: Bacteria > Pseudomonadota > Gammaproteobacteria > Pseudomonadales > Balneatricaceae > Rs1. The sequence continues at coordinate 780,112 of CP093399.1, forward strand.
TTTTTGGAAGGATTGTTCCAGTTTTAAATAACTCTGTACTTATTGTTACAAAAATGTAACATTTAGCTGATAGTTTCGAGTTAGTAAATATAGAAAATACAAAATAATTAACTTTTACTTAGGAATTACCATGAACAAAAAAACCATTTTATCTGCCTCTATCATGTTAGCAGGCGCATTAGTTGCATCAAGTACCTTTGCTGCAGAAGAGTTAAGACTATTAACTTGGGGCGGATACGCTCCTAAAGAAGTGATTGACCAGTTTGAAAAAGAAACCGGAATTAAAGTAAAAGTTACTAAGTCTAATAACGAAGAAATGATTTCTAAGCTTAAAGCTACTCGTGGCGCAGGCTTTGATCTGGCACAACCTAGCCAAGATCGTGTTGCTAGCGCCCAACAAGATTTTAATATTGATAAGCCGATTGATTTAAGTAAAATTGATAGTAGCCAATTCATTAGTTCAATGTTGGCTGCCACTCGCGGTCAATCAACAGTGGATGGTAAAGTTTATGCAGTACCTCATGTGTGGGGTTCAAGCGGGCTTATCGTCAATCGTTCTATCGCGGCTGATGTGAAAGATTACACGGATTTATGTGACAGTAAGTATGCGGGAAAAGTAACTTACCGCTTGAAAAGACCGACTTTAATTGGTTTCGCATTTGCGATGGGCGAAGATCCATTTGCCGCCTACTCAGATCCTGCTAAATATAAGAAAATCATGGAAAAGGTCGGCAAGAAACTAACCGATTGTAAAGCGAATGTGAAAGCTTATTGGAGCGGTGGCGATGCGATGCTAAGCCTGATGCGCTCTGGTGAAACAGTCGCAGCCATGGCATGGGATGCAGGCGGGTGGAAGTTAAATAGTGACAATTCAGATATTACCTTCGTGGCACCTAAATCTGGGGCTTTAGGTTGGATTGATACCTTTGTTTTACCGCGTAAAACCAAAAATGAAGCGGCAGCTTACCAGTGGATTAACTTTGTTATGCGCCCTGAAATAGCGGCTAAAATCACCGAGTCTGCCGGTAACTTTACCGCCTCTAAAGGTTCAGATAAGTTCGTTGATGCCAAGAAGAAAGCTCAGTATCAAGAGAGCTTTTCCGCATCAGATATCGATAACATTAAATGGTATCCGCCAGTGCCTACTGGTTTAGAAAAAATCGAAGGGAAAATTTTGGATCGGGTTAAAGCCTCTTAATTTTTCACTCCTCTCGCGCTCACCATTCGGTAAGCGCGACTCTCATCTATCAAGATACTCAGTCTTATGTCAAAAAGTAGCATGCCTAAAAGTATGACCTCAAAAATTGCTCAATCAGTTGCTAGCGAATTGAATTCGCCCAATATCGATCTTTCTTGTGAAAACATATGTAAACAATTTGCCGGTTTTACTGCGGTCGATAACGTTTCTTTTACTATTCCCCAAGGATCGTTCTTTTCCATACTTGGGCCTTCAGGCTGTGGAAAAACCACATTGCTGAGAATGTTGGCAGGGTTTGAACACCCTAGCAGTGGCGATATAGTGATCAAAGGCCAGTCGATGCTAGGTGTACAGCCAAACAAGCGGCCAGTGAATATGGTGTTTCAGCACTTAGCACTGTTTCCAACCATGAATATTGAACAGAATATTGGCTATGGATTACGCAGGTTAGGGGTAGCTAAACCCGAAATAGTCAAAAGAGTCGAGGCGGTATTAGCCAGAGTGGGGCTTGCAGGCAGCGGTAACAAAGAGGTCGGTCAGTTATCTGGGGGGCAGCGTCAGCGAATCGCTCTGGCCCGTTGTCTAGTGCTTAATCCCACCTTGTTGCTTTTAGATGAGCCTTTAGGCGCCCTAGATTTAAAGCTGCGCGAGCACATGAAAATAGAGTTAAAGCAGTTACAAAAAGAATTTGGTCCCACCTTTGTCTACATCACCCATGATCAGTCTGAAGCTTTAGTGATGAGTGATCAAATAGCGGTGATGAATCAAGGGAAATTTGAACAAGTGGGGACTCCTCATGAATTGTATTACCAGCCGAAAACTGCCTTTGTTGCAGGCTTTGTCGGGGATAGTAATCGGTGGCAGGGGATAGTAGATGCTAGTACCGACGAATACGTGTTGATCAAAACTAGCGATGGGTTGAGTATCAAAGGAGCGCCGCAAAATGCAGCAATTCTGAGCAGTGGTGAAGCGGTAGAGTTATTCGTTCGTCCAGAGGCGATTAACGTCAGCCGGCAGCCGCAAGCGGCGGCATCCGACAATCAGTTTAAATGTATCGTCGATACTATCTTATTTGATGGGGCAAAAAGTCAAATTATCGCCATAGAAGAGCAGTCTGGCGGTAAAATAACCGTTATTTTGCCGCAGACGGCAGACTTCTATGACTTGAAAAAATCTGATGACCTCTACTTGCAGTGGACGGCTGGTCAAGCGCTGTGTTTTTCTGTAGATAATCTTGCTATTGAGTCTGCAGACGAGACTAATAGTGTGAGTGAGGGTTAAAGATGAGTGCTGTCACTATAGCAAAGAAAATTCGCTTGGGTTTGTGGCTATTGCTAGCACCTCTGTTTCTGTGGTTAGCTTTACTAATTATCTTACCGCATTTTGAATTGCTGGCTTTTTCACTGATTGATCCCGATGATCAAGGATTTACGTTCGAATTTTACTTAGAATTTTTTCAAGAGCCTCTATATTGGCGTACTTTTCTCAGAACCGCAGTGATGTCTATTTTGGCAACAGTATTGACGTTAGTGATCGCCTTTCCGGTTGCCTTTTATATTGCAAAAATGCTCCGTGGACGCAGTAAAGGGATAGTGTTTGCAATGTGCTTGATTCCCTTTTGGGTCAGTGAATTAGTCCGTACTTTTGGCTGGATGATACTGTTGCGTGAATCGGGAGTGATTAGTAACTTTTTACAGTGGTCGGGTTTGGCGAGCGGGCCGGTTGAGTTGCTCTATACTGATGCCACCATTATGTTGGGCTTAGTTTATACCTCAATGTTGTTTATGGTGGTGCCGTTAGTCAGCACATTAGACAGTTTAGATGACAGCTATATAGAGGCAGGCTATGACTTGGGGGGCAGTAATTGGGACGTAATGCGGGAAATTATTATTCCTCATGCAGTGCCAGGTATTGTATCCGGTTGTATCATTGTCTTTATGTTGTCACTAGGCAATTATCTAACCCCAGTTTTACTGGGCGGCAAAGATAGCCTCTGGTTTACAGAGCAAATATATACGCAATTTATTACTCGATTTAACTGGGAGCAGGGGAGCGCGTTCGGGCTGTTGTTACTGCTGTTGTCTTCACTCATTGTCTGGGCTGGTTTGAAAGCCACTGGACAGTCATTTACCAAGACGATGGGGTGAGCAGATGATACCTTCAATTAAGCAAAGTAAATTATTCAATCGTTTATACATTAGTTATCTGGTGTGGTTTTTTGTGTTTCTCGCCGCACCGCTGATCGTGGTCAGTGTGTTTGCGTTCAACGATAGTTTATTTCCCTCATTTCCCTGGCAGGGAGGCACCCTCGATTGGTTTTTTTCTGACAGTGGTAAAAAAATAGGCATCTTTCATGATTCTGAGCTTTTAGGGAGTATTGGCTTAAGTATCATGATTGCCTTTATGGCCACATTTTTTGCAGTGTTGGTGGCCTGTAGTACTGCTTTTTTATTCGAGCGCTCTGATTTTCCAGGAAAGAGCTTGTTGTATGTTTTGATGTTATTGCCGCTAGTGATTCCCGGGGTGCTACTAGGGGTCTCGATCTTGGTGTTCAGTAGTGAAATAGCTAATTACTTTGAGGACTACTGGATGATCGATCTAGAGTTTTTAAGACCGGGGATCACTTTGGTGGTGGTCGGGCAATTTGCTTTTATCACTACCATTAGCACTTTGATCATCGCCGCAAGGTTGCGTAAATTTGACCGAACTTTAGAAGAGGCCGCGTTAAATTTGGGCGCCAGCCCATTTGTTGCAGTACTGACTATCACCATTCCCTATTTAAAGCCGGCGATTATTGGCGCTGCTATCGTCTGTTTTTTAATGTCTTTTGAAAATTTTAACACCACCTTTATGTTAGTAGGATCAGACGCACCATTAACGGTGGCGATGTTTGAAAGGTTGCGTGAGGGCAGTACTCCAGTACTAAATGCGATCTCTGTATTGCTAATGCTAGGCTCAGGTCTGCTGGCGATAATCAATATAAGTTTACAAAAGAAGCAGCAGTAGCCGTCAGCTATTAGATTGAATTCCCCCTTCGCTCTACACGAGAAGGGGTGAGTCATTAAATTAAAAGAGAACCTGATTGACCATCATACTCCGCTTGACTTGACAGCTGTCTAACAAAGTGATTAATTCCAACAAGTTAAGCGAAGTTAAAATATATTTTTATCATTTAATAATGGTTTAGATTATAGCCAGATCATTTATTTGTAATTTTTTTTTACTTTAGGTTAGTCTGTGAAGACACAGCACTAATCAGGGAGTGTTTTGTTTTCCCTCTGTGCAGCGCAGCGCCTCTGTGTCCTCTGTGGTGAAAAAATCTTTAAAGGATTGGTTTTACCACAGAGGGCACAGAGGACACAGAGGACACAGAGGACACAGAGAAGAGATTAAAAGCATCTTTTGCTGCACTGTGGCGGAGGCACATGGCTAATCAGGAAAGAGAATGGAGCTTTAGGGGCTCTTAGCTAAAATTAGCTTTTGCGGACGAAGAGTGCCGGGTCGATGCTGTAAGCTTGAGGGAGGGCTATTAGCGCTAAATCAGCGTTTACAAATAGTGGTTGCTGCGCATACTTTGCGTTGATCACTAACTGTAGGTAAGTGACACCATTAATAGTCACATGCTGCAGTACTTTGGCAATATCATTGCGTTCAGCGCAGTGAATGTGCGCATCGATAAAGATACTATGCTCTTGATTGTCCGTATCGGCTCTCGCGGATATTAGGTACTTATTCAGTTTTCCTCTAAAATGTAGCCTAGTGATAACCTCTTGACCGGTGTAACAACCTTTCCTAAAACTTACCCCGTGCAGTGCTTGTAAATTGCACATTTGTGGGATGTACTTGGCACTCGTCTGCGGGTAAACATCAGGAATAACGTGACAAATTTCCTGCTGTCGCCAATATTCACTGGCAATTAGCATTGGCTTAGGTGTGCTGGTAGTAGCCGCTTGCGAAGCGCTGAATATTTGCTCTATCCAGGACTTTGCAACCTCAATACTCTGCCATAACTCAAAGTGGTTTTCTGCTACTTTGACTACAACTTGTTCGGCCTCTGCGCCAGTATCTTGAAATTGCATTTCAATAAATTCAGTAGCTCCGTGACCATAAATACCAAAAGCGACCCAAGAACTTGTAAGTTGCTCAATTTCAGCTTTAGAAAATATCATGTATTTTTTCAGTTGGCTGATGGTGTCGTCAAAATTATCACTGTTAACTTTAATCAGAAAGTCATCGTGATAACTAGAGATGCGCATTAAGCTCAACATACCGCCTTTGGGGTTGCAATGTGCCCCCAAACGGCTGCCTTGCTGCTTAACTTCCTTCAAGTCACAGCTCAGCTGGCCTTGTAAAAAGGCCTCGCTATCTGGACCGAAAACTTTGAATATACTTTGATAGTTCAGTGGGCTGATGCATAGATTTTGCAAATAATCAGTATCAGCAAGGGGTTGATCTAACGTGCGTCCTGCTAATACTGCGTGATAAATGCTTGAATTATCCATAGCGATTCGATGCCTTTTTTGGAAAAACGGAGATCACTATGTCAGTGAAGGTGATGAATGTATTTCTAATATAGATCCGACGGGACGACTAGTTAAAAACTAATGCAAGAGCGAAAAGAGAGTCATATTTCTGAAACTGTATGCATTTGCTGAGTAGATCCAGGATATTGGCTGCGTATTGTCGCGGTTTTACTGAATATAGCTGATCTATAGGGTCGCTGGTATTCAGCTCCCCTATAGATCAATTAACTAATCTTGGTGCAATATTTGAAATCTATTTTAAGTGCCGTGAAACTTGCTATTAACCGTCAGATCTTTGGTTGTTATCGGCCATCGCCTCGCCCAGTATGGTCGGCATCTGCGGAAATAAATGCTCTTTCCAGTTAATCGCGTCTTCTGCAAATAACAGTACTACGGTAGATCCCAACTTAAATCTACCCATCTCTGCTCCTTTTTCGATAACAATATCTTGTTGTTCAGCAGTACAAAAATGCTGTTTTTGCAGAGCTTTTGCCGAGGGACAGACTTGACCTGAAAAAGGCGTTTCTATGCCTGCAACTATCATAGCGCCAACTAGAATCATCGCCATGGGACCTACCTGAGTATCAAAAATGACTACTAACCTTTCATTTCTGGCGAACAACTCATCAATATTTTCGGCGGTTGATTGATTGACTGAATACAAATCTCCTGGAATATAAATTGTCTCAATCAATTTTCCGGTAATCGGCATATGAACGCGGTGGTAGTCACGAGGGGACAGGTATATAGTCGCAAAGCGTCCGTTGGCAAATTTTTCAACCAGCCTTGGATCACCACCGAGAATCGCACTCAATGAAAAATCTTTCCCCTTGGCTTGAAATACTTTGCCATTACTGATGTCGCCTAATTGGCTAATAGCACCGTCTGCAGGGAAGACTAAATCTGATGTTTGATCGATAGGTCTAGCGCCTTGCTTTAAAGCGCGGGTGAAAAATGCGTTGAAATTTGCAAACTCAGTTGGGTCTTGAATTTCTGCCAAGCTCATGTCTACGTTGTATTTTGCAATGAACCAGCTAATGAATTGATTTTTGATAATCGGGTTGCGGCATTCGGCAAAGCATCCAACAATACGCGATATCAAATGCTGCGGTACGATCTTTTGCAGCAAGATAAATAATTGTTCTTTCACAGTAATGTCCAGTTTAATAATGTAAAGTTAATTCAGAGCGCCTTCTTTAAGTATCAGCTTAGTTTTTGGCTGAAAAATCGGTAACAGCAGGTAAAACCAGTATTTTCAAACAGCACTGCACTCAAAATTTACGCTTGCTAGTACCTTAAAATCATTGATCCAGCTATTCGCTATACGATGAGTTGATACATTCCATGGATAGTAAAGTGATAGCGCTAAGTAAGCAATATTATCACCGATTTTTTAGTGACTAGCAGCATATAGGTATTACCAATCGCTAGCTCTGTATCCAGCATCTTGAACAATAGGACATTTCTCGCTATGGTCCTATTTTTTGGAAAAATCAGCAGTGACGAGTAGATTGGTTGTCCTAAACGTACATAATCGATTATTTGTAGGTGAATTCAGGTACACTATGGAACTTCTGAACAAGCCCTATCAACTCCTGATACACAGGAAAATGAGGGTGTTGATCAGGCTGCTCCCTAAGCCGCATTATAATTTTAATGTAGGTAACTGCTAACTCAAGTTAGCCCATTGTAAACCTTTAAAAAGAAGCCTCTATGAATTTGTCTGATTACTATACTAGTACCGCTGTTGATCGCTTTAGTTTTACCCGTGAAAATGGCAGCCATTTTGCCAAAGATGTAGCTGGGGATTTTAATCCGCTTCACGATCAAGATGCTAAAAAGTTTTGTATACCAGGTGATTTATTATTTGCTTTGGCACTGTCTAAATTAGGCGTGAGTAAAAAAATGCGTTTTAATTTTACCGGGATGGTTACTGAGGGAATAAGCTTAAAATTTTCGCTCAAAGATCAGCATAACGTGACGCTGTTAGATGATAACCTGAAAGAGTATCTATCGATCGAACACGCTGAAGAAGTCAGTCATAATGAGGCGTTTGCCAACGCTTTAGCCAAAAGTTATGTCGCGTTTTCAGGGCATACATTTCCCCATGTACTAGTGCCTTTAATGGCCGATAAGCAAGTGATGATTAACCCTGCTCGACCTTTAGTTATTTATCAAAAGATGTCTATTGACTTGGATTGCCTCGATTTTACAAATCCGGTGTTAGAAGTGACCGATACCACTCTTGACATTGCAGGTAAACGTGGCAGTGTCTGTTTAAAGTTTTGTTTTAAAGCGGGTAACAAAATTGTCGGTCATGGTGAAAAAGTCATGGTGCTCAGCGGGCTGCGTGAGTTTGATAGCGAGGTGATTAACGCTTTAGTGGTTGATTACGATAAGCGCAAACAAGCTTATTCTAAGTAATAAGCAGTCCATCTACAAACCATCAACCACTGCTTGCAGCGGTCTGATTCGATTCAGCGCATCCCCCTGAGGCTTGCTAGGTAATATTTTCGGATATTTGGTGCCTGTTGGGGGAAGGCTAGATGCTTTTTAATGGGTTATTGGTGAGCAAGTTGTGCACAGCTCTCAATTTGCCTCGCCAGTGATCTGCTCAACGCGGTGCTTATTCCCCACTGCTGCCAATACAGTGGCACAGAAATAGTCCTTTCTGGCGTAAGTAGTACTAATTCAGCAGCATCTAAAGAAGCTAATATTTGTGATTTTGGTGCCATACCGAAGCCCATCCCTAACTTGATCCATTCTAAATACCCATCTGAAGAAGGTATAAAATGCTGCAAATTTTGGTTTGCGTCAAGATTGAAATGTTTAGCTAAAAATTGATGCTGTAGCCGGTCTTGGTTGTCGAATACCACAAGTGGCGCTTTTTTGAAACTTGCTCGGTTGATGCCATCGCTAAAATATTGCTCTAAGAAACTGGGACTGGCAATGCAGTGATAATCAATTTTACCCAGCGAAATACTGCTACACCCTTGGCTGGCTTGCTCAACTGAGCTAATACACCCTAGAACTTCGCCTGTGCGTAACAGTCGATGGGTTTGGTCTTGGTCATCTACTTTCAAATCCAATAGTACTCTGTTGGCAGTGCACCAAGGCGCAAGTGCACTGAGTAGCCAAGTCGATAAAGTATCCGCATTGGTGGCGATAGATATTTTCAGCCAGTCTAAGTGTTTTTTCGGTGCTAGTTCCCAGTGCAAAGAGCGCTCTATTTGCTGTAAATTTTGCGCGTATTTGAGTAGCGCTTGTCCCGCTTGGGTCGCCTTAATCTGGGGGGTACGAATAATTAAGGTTTTACCTAAGCTCTGTTCTAGTTGCTTAAGTCGTTGTGATACGGCAGATTGAGTGATGAATAAAGATGCAGCCGCTTTTTCAAAACTGCTATTAGTGACGATCGCGGTAAAAGCGCTCAATCCTTTAGGGTCAATCATTAATCACCTGTATGTATTGTGTTACCAGAATCCGTTACTTGTAGATAGCGACACGGAATTTAGCTGTAGATAAAACATCTGCATAAGAATTTTTAATGATAATTGAAAATCTTTAATTTTACTAATCAAAGTTCATTCAGCATAGTGCACTCATCCAGCAAGCGAATCGGTATAGGAGTAATGAATATGTGGTTTTTCCCTTTTGTTAAAGGTTTAGGAATTGGTGCCAGCTTGATCATGGCTATCGGCTCGCAAAATGCGTTTGTGTTAAGCAGTGCGCTGCGTCAACAGCATGCCATGGTGATTGGGCTGGTTTGTGTAGTGATTGATGTCACGTTGATTTATGGTGGTGTGCTAGGCTTGGGCGCTTTGATTCAGCAGTTACCTGCGTTAATCACTTACGCGAGCTATTTTGGGGCGGCATTTTTGCTGGTGTATGGTGCCTTGGCATTTCGTCGCGCGCTAACACCGCAAGTCTTAAGCGTAAAGTCGGTGCAGAAAATGACCATAGCGGCAGCGATCGGCACTACTGCCGCACTAAGTTTGCTTAACCCTCATGTATATCTAGATACCGTAGTGTTGTTAGGCAGTATCGGAGGGCAGTTGCCTGGCAGTCAGCCGCTGTGGTTTGCCTTGGGTGCCAGTGTTGCTTCTGGACTGTGGTTTGCCACCTTAGTGGTGGGCGGAAAAGCTTTAGCGCCTTGGTTTAAAAGCGAGAAAAGTTGGCAGAAGCTAGATGTGATAGTTGCAATAACGATGTGGATCATTGCTATTGTGCTGCTAAAATCTACTTTCTAACTTTCTAACTTTCTAACTTTCTAACTTTCTAACTTTCTAACTTTCTAACCCCCACTTCGATTAGTCGATGTCTGTCGATCGTGGGAGATTATTAGCGCTCTGTAGAAATTTTATTGTGCTTTAAGTGTACGATCAAAGAGCCCAATAAAACCAGGGCATAGCCAAACAGTTCCAAGCCTTCTTGCACTACATTTTTGATATAGCCGCTGTCAGCAGTTGCGGCAATGTCTTCCCATAAGCGCCCCGTGCCAAACACTCGACTAAAGACAATTGTGATCATAAAACCAATAAAGGTATAAGTGAAAGCTTTAGTGTTTTGATAGTGATTGAGTGGGGCAATAATAGTGTTTTTATTTTTATAGGCGTAGAAAATACTGCTGCAAAATACTAACAAAACTGGGACTTTCCAGAAACCATGGTAAATGAAATCCAAATAATAATCGGCTTCTCGAATAAATATCATAGTGAATAGGGCGCTGATTAAGATAAACAAGCCAGCCGATTCCGGCTCTTTTTTAATTTTCATAAAAAAGGAAATACTGGCGAGTAAGATGAAACCGGATTGAGAAAATTCAGTAAATGAAAGCTCTGAGAGACGGTTATTCAAAATAGCGGTATCAATGTGAATAAAAACGGCGATTAATACCATCAAAGTAACGAGTACAACGAATTCTAGGCACAACAATTTAATAGGGCTGTTTTTCATATTATCGGATCTTTTATAAAATCATAGTAAGTCTGCCATTTTAGCAGTCTATGATCTCATGTGATAATGGATTTCGATCTGAATCAGGAAATTATTAGTAATTCCCAAGTTTATGCACAACAGTGGATAAACTGAGACCTCTGCATAACGTTGCGAGCGCAGTAGTTATGCAGAGGTCTCAATCTATCACTTAAATTAGCCATTCACGCTGCGCTTAGCAAATCATTGAAACAATAGTTTGGTCGAGTTAGGTCCGCAAGTGCTAGCTGGTTTTTATTGGTTTGTTGAAGCTGAATTAGGCAGTTTAATTTAGCTCCAACATCGTATTTAACAGCTATGGCGAAGTGCTGAATCTATTCAGATAAGTGTTACAGTGAGTCAAATTGCAGAGTTACCTTGGTTTATAGGATCAGATACTCAAGGTAAATTCAAAGGTAAGTAAATACTGACGCAAGCGCCGCCAAGTGTTGATTGAGAGATTAGTATTTTTCCCCCGTGTTGTTGGGCAATTCCTCTGACAATTGATAGCCCCAATCCGTGTCCTCCTGAATTTCTAGTTCGGGCATCATCCAATCGCTCAAAGGGTTCTATCACTCGACTCCGCTCGGAGTCTGGAATTCCTGAACCATCATCTTCGACACAAATTACTACGTAATTAGCAAGTGTAAAGTAACGGATTAGAATGTGTTGGTTTCCATATACATCTGCATTTCTTACTAGGTTACTCAAAGCTCGCATAATTAATCTAGAATCAAAATCTAAGCTGATTTCGTCGCCTATCTCCATTGATAATAACTGCTTACAGCTTCTCTGTAATATAGCGCGATGATCGTTTAGCCAGTCCCGCAATTCATGTTTTTCAAGAATAAAAAATTCTTCATTAATTTCCATGCGAGCATAGCTGAGCATTTCGTCGACTAGTTGATCCAGTTCCGTGAGGTCTTCTTCGATCCCTTCAATGTAGTGCTTGTGTTCAGCTTCAGGGGTGCCATATTCAAGCAATTCTGCCTGACAGCGAAGTCTAAAAATTGGCGTTCGCAATTCGTGAGCGACGGCATTAGTTAAGCGTTGATGGCTGGCAAGCAGTTGTTCAATTCTCTTAGCCATTTTGTTAAAAGCAGCATTTAATCCACCGACCCGATACTTGTAATGTTCAGGTACGCGGGTACTGAAGTCACCGTTAGCGATCAGGATCGCTGAGTTTTCTAGCAATTTTAGTTTTCGGTGTAAAAAATATATCCAAGGACCGATCGTTAAAGCGATGACAAAGAAAAAGCCAAACATATAGATATTGCGCAATGTTTTTTCAGCCCGCCAGCGTCTAGAGTTCTTGTTGGGTTCGACACTGTAGGATTTATTATCTGGCATATTAAAATAGACGACAAAGTCATGGCCGAATTTGGTTTCTATGTAAGTATGTTTAGCCTTACTCAAAATTGCTCTGATGATTTTCTTGTCGGTGACTTTCTTTAAAATTAAATCTTCAGAATTTAAGGCTGTATGCATCGCTTCAAGCATGGTTTTATCGCCACTTAAGCGATGGATTATTTCAAACAGGCTTGAATAGGCCTCAACAGATTTTGTAATGTTTTCAATTTCTACATTGTAATAATGCTTACTGCTAAAATAGTTTATGCTAAAAAAAACAGCAAATATGGCACAAATAATTGTAATGTAGAGGGTGAGGAATAAGCGAGCCATAATAAAATATTCTCTAAGTTAAAGGTAGTGCCTTACTGGCCATTCTCTCATAACTGGACATTACTTAAAGTACGCTTATGTATCTCTTTGTATACAGTGCGACTACTTGTAAATAGTGCACTACTTGTAAAAAGTACGACCATGCTGGTCGACAGTAGTTACCATTGGTTAGCAACTAGTAAATATCCTTTACCTCGCAGTGTGATGATACGCTTTGGGAGAGTGGGATCATCTTGCAGTTTTTTACGTAACAGCACAATTTTGTTATCGATGGTTCGATCTATGCCATCGTAGGCAATACCGCGGGTTGATTTGACTAAGTGTTCTCTGGATAGTACTTGATCGGCGCTCTCGACCAAAATCCACAGTAAATCGAATTCACTAGGGGTGAGGTTGACTAGTGTTTTATTAAGTAAGCAACGCTGGGTGAGCTGGTTTAAGTGTAGACAACCTAGCTGTAAAATGTTTTTGTCTATTATCGGTACTGGCCCGTAGCCGTGGCTTGAATTGGCTATGCCCGTTAACTCTTTGCGTCTCAATAACATTCTGATTCTGGCCAGTAGTACTCTTGGCTTAATTGGCTTGCAAACATAATCGTCGGCCCCCATTTCCAAAGCGGCGACTTGGTCCATATCCTCATCACTGGCGGTCAAAATTAATATTTTACCTTGGAAGCTTGTCCGTATCTCTCGGCACACACTTAAACCATCCATTCCCGGTAACATCAAATCTAATATCAGCAGGTCAGGTTTATGATTTAGTAACAACTGGGGAGTCTCTGCGCCATTATGACCGACCGCAACTTCAAAACCATTGCGGGTTAGATACAAACTGAGTAATTTGGTGAGTTTTTCGTCGTCTTCAATCAATAATATTTTTTCTGACATGCCTGAACCGCTAATGGTGGCTAATTATGTGCGCTATTTATACAGATTTTAAGAAAAAATTAAACAGCTATTAACTAAAAGTAGAGGTTAGAAGATTATTCTCATTATTTACCCCTAAGCATAAATATCCGAGCTATTTCTGTTTCTGGATGCGAGTTATCTCAGTATAATGACTTTATAAATATTCGAGTGTTTTTATTCCATGATTTATTTTGCGATAGTATCAGGTTGTTTGGTCATTGTTGGTCTAACTATTTATATTTTAAGTAGCTTAAAAGCAGATCGCTTGAAAAAAGAACAGCAACAGAAAATTATAGAGGAGCATTTAAAAGAGCATAACTCTCGCCAAGAGTACGTCACTAGCAGTATTAATATTATTACTAAAGCGCTCGGTACAGAACAAATTGAAGTAGTGGAAGCCAGTATTCGGCTGAAAATGCTAACGGATCAATTACGCCCCAATTTAGTAGAAAATAGCTTGCCTAATATCGAGCAAGTTTTTGAAAAAACCCGGCATATCCCCAAATTGAAAGACTGGAAGTCACTAGAGAAAAAACAGCGCAAGCTCTACAGCAAAGAAATCAATGTGGTTGAGAATCAATACAGTGACGCAGTTAAAGAGGAAGTGAAAGTGCTAATTACTCTGATGGAACAGCGCTAGTGGCTGAGTTTTTGCTGTTGTTTGCGATCACTTTGGTCATTCTTTGTATATTGGCGGCCGCGATGTATTTTGGACGCCCGCCTGTCTATCAAATTAGTAGAGAACAAGCTCTTAAAATACTAGAGAATTTATTAGCAGGAGAATTGGTCGAGTTAAAATGGCTGGTATTTATCGGCCATGTTATCCATAGCGATCCAGAGTTAAATGAAATTCGTCTGCAGTGCCAACAAATTGAGCAAGCGGCTGAGCAAGGTGAGCAATTGGGGTTTTCTGGCAGTGCACAACGTTATAATAGAGCGGGGCAAGAGCAAATTAAATTGGTACTCGCCAACTTAGAAAAATTGATTGCTGAGACCCCTGTGTATAAAGAATTTTAAGTCTGTTTTATTTACAAGAAGCTTATTCGAGCACTTTAGTCGCAGTAGAGCAGTCTATTCCCAGTCAGGCAGCTATTAAAAGCACTGTGTCTGTTCAGTCTCGCTCATTTTTGTAATGAATTTTCGGTGTACCCAACCAGTGTTGCTCTGCTGTTGAATTTTGCACCATTTACCTGCGCAGCTCAAACGTTTAATGCAATTGGCATTAAAGGCTAAAGTACCGATTTTTTTACTTTTATAGTGGGTTGTTTTACGTATATTTAAGCTGTCATCTGCTTTTACTTGAATAACTTTCACCCATGAAAATGCAGGGAGCTTAGCAGTGCTCTTGATTGCGGTAGCTGGTGTTTTAGCAGGCGATGATTTATTAGTGTTTGCAACGATGCTGTTCTGTTGGCAGCTATTAGTATCAGACTCATTTTTAGTGAATTTACTGAGTAGTAATTCATTGGTCGCATATTTTTTGCCTTGAATACCGACCAGGCATATATCTTGATTACAGTTATACAATTTAATGCAGTTAGTGCCTGGCTTTATGGTGGATTTTGGAGAGTTGGTGACAGGCAAAATTTGTACCGCAGGAATGGCTTCAGTGCTGTTGTTGTGCAAGAAAACCGTTAGGTTTGATTGGTCAGCTTCAGTAAAGATTTTTTCAACATCTTGCATGTTTAAGTTTGAAAAAAAGCCAGAAGCAAAACCAGAAGTACTGATAACGGTAAGCGCCAAAGTGAAAAAGATAGATGTCATTCGGTTAATCATCTTACTGCCTTTTGTCAGAGAAAAAATCATTTGGGAACTATCTTTTAAAATAATTGAATATTGCCTGAATCAGTGACTTCACTGCACTACATAGCGCAAGCTCTTGATTCTACGGCGGTTAGAAAAATACCCGCTGAACCTACGGGTGCAGCTAAGATTTTTCAATTCCTCTGTAAAACCAATATCTTACACTCTGTTTTTGCTTTGTAGTCACGGATTCAGGCATTAAGCTTCTAGCTTAGCTTTTTTAGATTTTAGTATTGATCAAATCTAAATTACTTGGCGCCAGAATTTTAAGAAGAACAATAACATTATTATTATCTCTGGTTAAGTACCGATTAGTTTCTTAGTTTGTTTAGCGTCATGTTTTCTTTCGATATAGCCGATGATAGCGCTGTCGCACAGCGCTAGTGCGTTATTTATATTGCGACTAACATACCGAACTTACTTTCCTAAAAAATAACAAAAACAATCAATAGCTACATGCAATCCGTTTAAGATATATTATACTGGCTTGAATTTATCTATATTCCATTTAAGGATGTTGTAACCACTCATGTTAGATACAAAAATTATTCGTGCCAATCCTGAAGAAATTGCTGCGAAATTATTAACTAAGAAGTATGTGTTCCCCGTTGAGCAGTTTAAAGCGTTAGAAGATCAGCGCCGCGAAGTTCAAATAACCACAGAAAATCTACAGAGTGAGCGCAACAGCCGGTCTAAGTCTATAGGTAAGGCGAAAGCGGCGGGGGAAGATATAGAGCCTTTGCTAGCCCAAGTCAGTGATTTAGGCACTCAATTAGATAGTGCTAAGCTGGCACTTGCGAAAATAAATCAACAGTTAGAGGATATTTTATTAGGCGTTCCTAATTTGCCTCATCCTGATGTGCCCGACGGCGATGATGAAGAGGATAATATTGAAGTAAGACGTTGGGGTAAAATCCGCGATTTCGATTTTGATCCTGTGGATCATATTGAGCTGGGTGCTGCAAATGCGGGAATGGACTTTGAAAGTGCGGCAAAAATTACCGGTGCGCGCTTTGTCGTCCTGCAAGGTAAAATAGCTAGAATGCATCGAGCGCTCATCCAATTTATGCTCGATACTCATATTAATGAACACGGCTACAATGAAATATATGTTCCCTATATGGTTAATCGTGATTCATTAATGGGCACCTCACAGTTGCCAAAATTCGAAGAAGACTTGTTTAAAGTGCCTTTTGGCGAGCGTGATTATTACCTCATTCCGACCGCGGAAGTGCCTGTTACGAATATGGTTCGTGATCAGATAGTCGATGAGAAACAGTTGCCGATTAAGTTTACGGCGCACACTCCTTGTTTTCGCTCTGAGGCGGGTGCCTCTGGCAAAGATACTAGAGGTTTGATACGTCAACATCAATTTGAAAAAGTAGAAATGATTCAGGTAGTGAAGCCAGAGGATTCATGGCAAGCACTGGAAGACATGACTCAGCATGCTGAAAATATATTGCAAAAGCTTGAATTGCCTTATCGTGTAATTAACTTATGCGGTGGCGATTTGGGCTTTGCTGCCGCTAAAACTTACGATATTGAAGTGTGGTTACCCGCGCAGAACAAATACCGCGAAATATCATCTTGTTCAAATACTTTAGATTTTCAGGCGAGGAGAATGAAAGCCCGCTGGAGAAACTCAGAGACCGGCAAGCCTGAATTAGTGCATACCTTGAATGGATCTGGTTTGGCGGTTGGCCGTACTTTGGTGGCTATTTTAGAAAATCATCAAAATGCAGATGGAAGTATTAATGTCCCGGCCGCACTACAGCCATTTATGGGCGGTGTAACCACCATTTAACTCGCGTCTATTTAGTGGTGCTTTGCTAGCGCCACTATTTTAGCAGCTTCTGAATAGGTCATATACGCCCATGGCGTACAGTGAATTGCTCAGGGGCTGATAAATATCGCTATTCAATATCAAGTAAAACAGTAAATATTCACAAAAATCCCCCTGATGTACTAGAGTACAATTTCAAAACTGTTGATAAGTCATTACTATTAATATTCAGTTAATGTGAGGTGGTGTGATGCGCGAATTTATAGCGATTGTTGAGAAAATGGAAGGCGCCGTCAGTGCTATTAATAATTTAGGTATTAAAAGGGATCTTGTCGTCGGAGATGCTTTGTATTTAGATGAAGTGGTGAGAACTGCCGCTAATGGGGCTGTTGATCTGCAAGTGAGTGGTGGTACTGCTTTAAAGCTTGAGTCTTTACAAAGTATAAAGTTGACTGCTGATACTTCACCTGAGCAAATGCTTGATCAGTCAGATGCCGTTCTAAATAGTGATCTACCTTTAGGTTTAGTCGAAAAACTATTTTCTGTTTATCCTTTAGGAGTGTCTTCGATACTGGCAGAAATTGAACCAGTATACGATATTGAAAGAATCAAATTGACAGAGCATCGGGCTGAGGACATCACGCTAGCGCTTAGTGAAGTATTACTTAATACTACGAGTAGTGAATCTTTAGATCAATACATACGCTTTGATCAAGACAGTCATCAGACCGTGATATACATTAGTAATAGTGGTGATTTTGTTGGTGATGCCAATACTGAGCAGAATGTTGATAAAGTACTGACTATCAACTCGGTTGGCTATAACAGTAGTGCCGAACTTATTTCTTTCTTGATTGATAATTACTTAATTATAGATCAAGCCTAGTAAGGAAATAGTAAGGTGAGGCATCAGCATAACTTACCCAGAGGGAATGATAACTGCGCTGAGTAATACGGCGTTAAAAATCAGCACGGCGCGGTATTTAAAAAATACTTAAGCCCTGTAAACGTATCCCTTTAGTGCAGTTTTCTGCACAATTTAACAGTCTATAACTACATTGCTGAAGAAGGTTAAATCTGTCGAGCTTTAAGGTTATAGCGTATTCTGATAAAGGTTTATTCAAAATTTGAAATTTGCACTGCCGATATAATTCATCAATGGTTTTAGCTGGCGTACCTTGATTGTGCAAGTTTAATTCTGCAAAGGGCTCAATCCAAGTCTCAGTCGGTGTATTGCCTTTTTGCCACTCAAAATAGGATCGAAATTCTACCTGATCTCGCTCTACTACAATCTTGGTGGAACTATAATAGTTTTCACTGATTTTTCCATCTCGCTCATAACTATAATTAGTACCGTATTGCTCCTTTAAATCCAGCCAGCTCCGATAGCTATTTTGCAATGCTTGGATAAAGTTCTTAGTGACAATAGTACCTGAAACATTACCCTTTAATGACTGGTTTGAGCACCCAGTAAGTACCAGAGTCAACAGGATTGCTAAAATTTTTATCATACGGTTATCCCGATAGTTAATGTTAACCAATTTTTTGCTCTATAAGCGTGCAGCCCAGTTTATCACATTGGATATACCAAAGGGATTGATCCCAGTCGCCCAGTACCATTCGAGTTAGTTGCTTACCTGCGTCTGTAAAGGAGTGAGTTGCCGGTCGATGAGTATGACCGTGAATTAAAAGATTTACCTGGGCGTGCTGTAAGGCATCCAGCACTGCTGAATGACTTACATCGGTAATCTGCGACGTTTTAGATCCCGTTTCTGCTTTGCTAGTGGTGCGCAAATGCTCGGCAATCTGTAACCTTTCTTGAATAGGCTTGGCCAAAAACTCTTGTTGCCAATCTGGTGACCTTACCATGCTCCTGAAATTTTGATATGCGAGATCATCAGTGCATAGTTGATCACCGTGCATTATGAGTGCTTTTTGACTTGGCAATTGTACAATTTCCGACTCTTTTAGAAGTTTGGCCCCGATCAGGTCCGCTAGTTTTTTACCGACTAAAAAATCTCTATTACCGTGTTGGAAATAGAGTGCTGATTGAGTTGAACTGAGTACTTTTAATTGCTGAATAACTGGTTTCAGACAAGGGTCAATATAGTCGTCTCCAATCCAAGCTTCGAAAATATCACCGAGTAAATACAGGGAGTGACAACCTTGAGCTGTGGTTTTCAAAAAATTGACAAACGCCTGGGTTAAATCGGGGCGCTGTTGACATAAGTGAAGATCAGCGACAAAGAGTACTGTCATTTAATTTTCCTAGCTTTGTGGGTTAACGGCTAATCGCTTTGCTGGTCGCTGTCGTCCGGCTTTGATTCTGATTCTGACTGCTCGATAGTTACAGATTTAATATAAATATCTTCCTCAGGTACGTCTTGATGGCCAGATCTAGTGCCAGTGTTGGTGGTGCCTATTTGCTTAACAATATTCATACCAGCAATCACTTCGCCGAATACACAATAGCCCCAGCCTTCCATGGTTTTTGTGGTGTGGTTAAGGAAGGCATTATCTGATAGGTTGATGAAAAATTGTGAGGAGGCAGAATGCGGATCCATAGTTCTAGCCATCGCCAGACTACCAATAGTATTCTTTAAACCGTTATCCGCTTCATTTTCAATGCTTGCAATCCCTTCTTTTTGTTTCATGCTCGCAGTGAAACCGCCTCCTTGCACCATGAAATCTTCAATCACGCGATGAAAAATAAGGTTGTCGTAAAAACCATCTGTGGCTAATTGAGTAAAGTTTTGAGCTGTTTTAGGAGCATTTTCGAAATCTAATTGAATGCCGATATCGCCAACATTAGTGTGCAATGTAATCATTGATCTGCCTTGAAGTTTAGGGAGTTAATCTGGTCATTATACTCAGCAAAGATAATAGTTCTACCTGAATGCGCGGCTGCAGTGAGGATATTAAGGCTTTGGGGTTAATTTTATCAGCGGTGCTGTCGTTGACTAATAAATTTTCATATTGGATGAGTGCGGTTCGTGCTCATATAAAAGACTGCAATGACACATAGCTGCCATTTTATATTTTTTGATACATTGAAACCTCCGCATAACGTTACGAGCGAAGGTAAGACAAGGAAAAAATCGGCGATATAGCGGAGTTAGTGTGCCCCTGTTTATGGGTGTTACTGGTGTAAATGAGCATATGAGCCGTTTTTTAACGCCGCATTACCGAGCGCAGTTATCATACCCTCGGGGTAAGTTATGCAGAGGTCTCGCATTAAATTTAGTGTTTATAGGCGATGTAGTAAAAACTATACCAAGAGATTGAAATTATGGTTAACCTCTCGGTAAGTTGATAATAATGCTAAATGGCCAGGTATTTGTGCATTAGCTCTTTGTCGTCTAGTACCTCTTGTGCCAGGCCATCAAATACTATTTCACCGGTATCGATAATCACTGCACGATCCGCTAGCTTAAGCGCTGCAATAGCATTTTGTTCGACGATGATTGTGGTAATCCCCAGCTCTTTTATTTCATTGAGAATGTTTTCAATTTCGGTGACTATCACCGGGGCCAATCCCTCGTAGGGCTCATCCAGTAACAGTAACTTTATATCACGGGCTAGGGCGCGGCCTATCGCTAACATCTGTTGCTCGCCACCGGAAAGAGTCGCGCCATCTTGTGATCTGCGCTCGCCAAGGCGTGGAAAATGTTTGTAAATACGCTCTAGAGACCAGCCGATAGGCTCTTCTATCTGGGCCAACTGAAGGTTCTCTTCCACAGTTAGACCTGGAATAATCCAGCGATCTTCAGGGACTAGCGCCACACCGTTTTGCGCGGCAGTGTGTGATTTCATTTTATGCAGGGGTTGATGGTCTAGCCATATTTCGCCACTTTGAATTTGCGGGCTGCTGGCGCGCGCTATAGAGCGTAAAATAGAGGTTTTACCCGCTCCGTTGCGCCCTAGTAGGGCAAGAATTTCGCCTTCTCTTACATCAAAGCTCACGCCTTGTACCACATAGCTTTCACCGTAATAGCTGTTCAATTCCCACACGGACAAAAAAGCGGGAGAGCTGCCTTGGCTAACAACGGGTTTCTTGACCGGTACCATACTCATATCTTAGCGCCTCCTAAATACGCTTCTTTCACAACTTCACTCTCTCGTATTTCCGCAGGGGTACCCTCTGCAATAATGGTTCCCTGCGCCAAGACGCTGACTCGGTCAGCGAGGGAAAAAACGACGTTCATGTCGTGCTCAATAATCACTTTGGTCATACCGCTCGCTTTAATTTTTTTTAGGATTTCAATGGTTTGATTGGTGTCCGCTCTTGCCATGCCCGCGGTGGGCTCATCGAGTAGCAACAGCTTAGGCTTTTGTACTAGGCACATCGCCAATTCTAAACGCCGTTTGTTACCACGAGACATGGCACCGGCACGATCATGTAGTTGATCAGCTAAGTTCATCTCCTCGATTATTTCCATGGCGACGCGTTTAATATCATTTCGATGGTTGAGGTCTTTAACCGCATTAAAGGTGAATTGACCATCGATGTGGGCGAGGGCGGGGATCATCACATTTTGCAAAATATCCAGCTCTTCAAATATTTGCGGTGTTTGAAAAACTCTGGATATACCCTTTTGGCTAATTTCATGGGGGGCTAAACCGGTAATGTTTTGGCCGTTAAATTCCACGCTGCCGGTATCGGGCGTTAACTGCCCGATACAGACATTGAGTAAGGTGGACTTACCTGCACCGTTTGGGCCTATGATGGCGTGTACTGTACCTTCTTCAATGGTTAAATTAAGGTTGTTGAGGGCCTTTAAACCACCGAAAGTTTTTAGCACGTTAGTGACTTGTAATACTGCCTTACTTGCCATGATTAACTCCAGTATCTTCTTCTGACTCTTGGTGTTTTTTCTGCTTCTTTTTACTTAGGTAGACAGATATTTTTCTATAGGTTAACTGCAGCCCTTCTAATACGCCGCCAGGAAGAAAGGCAACCACGAACATAAACAGTAAGCCCAAGGTCAAATGCCACCCCTCACCGACAAACAATGAGGAGATAGCTACTAGAGAGTCTTCAAGCCAAGTGGGGAACATGGAATAGAGGCTATGCAGGTCTAATTGGTTGACTGAAGAGAAAATATTTTCGAAATATTTAATGATTATGACACCCAGTAACGGGCCAAACAGGGTGCCCACACCGCCGAGTATTGTCATTAATATTACTTCACCTGAAGCTGTCCACTGCATCCGTTCAGCGCCGGCTAAGGGGTCCGTAGCTGCCAGTAAACCGCCTGCTAATCCCGCATACATGCCGGAGATAACAAAGGCGGTTAATAGGTAGGGGCGGGTATTGAAACCTAAATAGCGCATCCTGTTTTGATTGGATTTAATCGCTTTTAATTTTAGTCCAAATGATGACTTAAATATCTTCAATGAGATGTAGAAGACTACGATCATGATTACAGCAGAGATATAAAATCCCGAATAGCCACTGGTTTCAATACCAAAAAAAGTTGTGGATGGCAGTCCATCTCCCGCTTCACTAAAGAGCCTATCTAATATCCGGGGGTCACTTTTGGCAAGCTGCAGGCCGGTTTCTCCGTTGGTGATGGGGGTGAGCACTGAGTAGGCTAAGTTGTAGCACATCTGGGCAAACGCTAAGGTAAGTATTGAAAAGTAAATTCCCGAGCGGCGCAGGGCGACATAGCCCATAGCCACGGCAAAAATACCTGACATAATGACGCTTAAAATGATCGCTGGTACTATATTCATCGTCAGTAGTTTGAATGACCAGACCGCGGTGTAGGAGCCAACGCCAAGGAAGGCTGCATGACCAAAGGATAAATAGCCGGTGAGACCAAAGAGAATGTTGTAGCCGATGGCGAATACACCAAAGATGACAAATTTTTGTAAAATGTCAGGATAGGCGGCACCAAAAGGTTTCATCCATATCGGCATGGTTAAAACCACCACCGAAAAAATGGCCATTATAACGAAATTATTTTTCAGTAAATTTTTCATATTAATCTTCAAAGACCCCCTTAACACCCATCAGCCCACGTGGTCTGACTAATAACACAACAACGGCAACTAAATAGATAATAATCTGATCGATACCGGGTAGTATTTCTTTTACTTCATTCATTGCGGCAAAGGATTGTAATATGCCTAATAAGAATCCCGCGGCAACCGCGCCGGGTAGGGAACCCATGCCACCGACGACCACAACCACAAAGGTCAGTACTAAAAAGTCCATGCCCAAGTGAAAGTCGGGGGGAACAATGGGGGCATACATAACCCCTGCGACCCCTGCGACCACCGCTGATAAACTGAAAACGATGGTAAAGCGGCGTTCAATATTAATACCGAGTAAACCGACCATCTCTCTATTTTGGATACCGGCCCTGACGACCATGCCAAAGGTGGTGAATTTGAGGAAAGCAAACACCGCTCCAATCACACAAATAGAGAAGCTAAAATAGATGAGGCGCCACCAAGGGTAGATAATATTTTCACCTAAACCGAAGAACAAACCAATATTGGCACTGCCTGAAACGATTGCAGGGGCAGGGGTTGGGATAGGGTTGGCACCAAAAATGTGACGTATTATCTCTTGAATAACAATTGCCAAACCAAAGGTAAAGAGAATTTGCGAAGCGTGACTTCGCTTGTAAAAATATTGGATTAAACCTCTTTCCAATGCCCAGCCTATGAATAGCATTACCGGGATGGCAAATAGAATAGACAGTGGCACTGCATAGTCGATAATGGCAGTACCGGTATCACCCCACCAAATTTCTAAATAGGGGATTTCCTTGTATGCGTCAAAGAAAGTGATGCTCTCATCTTTAACAGATTTAGAGAGGGTCAGAAATTTATTAAAAGTAACGGCACAAAAAGCACCTAACATAAACAGTGCGCCGTGAGCAAAATTGACAATGCCCAATGTACCAAAGGCTAGGGTGAGTCCAAGCGCGATTAATGCGTAGGCTCCCCCTTTGTCTAGGCCGTTGAGTAGCTGTAATAGTATGGCATCCATAGATATAAAACATCACTAGTGTAGGGCAAGCAGTACGTCTAACACTGGGCGGGTTCCATTGCATTTAACCGGGTGATGAAGAAGCAAGTTCTCTGGAAACAATAATTATAATTAATGGCTCTGTGCTCGATACTGTTCTAACGATAATAAAGAGAGTACAGAAACAGCGAAAAAAGTTGCAGAAATGCTCTAGGGATGATCAGTCGTTAGGCTGATATTACGTAGGCTAATCTCTTTAACTACTGTCATGCAATATAATTATAATTGTAATTTGCTTAACATCTTATGCCGTGAAAATGATAAATAGCGCAGCGTGAAAGTTCGGCTTAACTCTAGATTATATAACCGCGAGCCTATTTAATGTGGCTCGCGGGCTGTCGAATACTCAATTAAAAGCAGCAATTGAGCAGTGCTCTAGAACTTAGCCTTTGTACGGACCAAGTTCGCCGCCAAAGATACTGGCGTCGTATTCTACTTGAGCGCGAGGTACTTGCTGCACAACTTCGAGTAGATCAAATTGCGACTGCGAATTCTCATTGCCCCTTACCACCAATACATCTTTGAAACACTGATGGTCTTCAGCACGATACTCAGTGGCACCATTGCCCATACCGTCAAATTTATGGCCTTCTAATGCCTTAATTACTTCAGGCGGATAGAAAGTACCCGCTCTCTCACAGGCATCGGCATACAATAATGTTTGCACGTAGCATGTATGCGCGGCCTGTGACGGCGGGAAGCCGTAAACCTGGCCGAAAGATTTAACAAAGGCTTGTGAACCCTCATCTTGAAGTGTCCAGTTCCAGTTGGTTGTGCCTAAAATTCCCTTAATATTGTCTCCCGCCCCCTGTGCCATCAAGCGTGAGAAAAGAGGAACGATAATCTGGAAGTCTTTGCCATTAACTTGTCTATCACGCAAGCCAAATTGTACTGCTTGAGTGAGCGAGTTGATCATATCTTTACCGTAGTGGTTCAAGATCAGAACATCGGCACCCGAGTTGAGAACCGGGGTGATATACTGCGAGAAATCGCCAGCGCCAACTGGAGTTCTAACCGTTTTGGTGGTATTCCAACCCATTGCTTCAGTGGTGTTTTTAATCGACTCTTCCTGAGTCCAGCCCCAAGTATAATCGGCGGTTAAGTGATAGGCGTTACGATCCCTGCCATATTCTTTTTCCAGTACTGGGCCAAGAGCAGCGCCTGACATATGGGCATTAAAGAAGTGTCTAAAGCCATAGCGACGCTTGTCTTTACCGGTAGTATCATTAGAGTGGGTTAAGCCCGCCATAAAGATGATACCTGCTTCCTGGGCAAATGACTGCTGGGCAATCGCTACACCAGAAGAAGAGCCGCCGGAAAACATAATGACTTTATCTTTTTCGATCATACGCTTAGCAGAGGCGCGTGCAGCATCAGATTTTGTTTGAGTGTCCCCGGTTACAAAAGTGACCTTTTTACCTAAAATGCCATTACCCTTTAACATGGAAGGTTTCATGGTGTTCATCAAGCCACCGTCACCCTCACCATTTAAATGCATTACGGCAAGTTTGTATGCTCTTAGCTCATCGGCACCTTCATCGGCGTAGGCCCCTGATTGGGGAATATTAAATCCTAATGTTACTGTTTTTGATTTCGCGGGATCATTGGGAAACTCTTTTGCCCAAACGTTGGTACTGTAGAACATCGGCATTGCCCCTGCGAGGGCAAATGCTCCCCCGGCAGTTAATATCTTTCTACGCAGAATGTTGGTTTGCTCGTTTTTTTTATCGCTCATTGTTATTATTCTCCATGACTGACTTTTTAAAGTTTTGCGTCGAGCTCTTTATGGAAGTGCAGCCAAGCGATGGCCAAATCTTCCCTTAAGGCCTAAAAAATTTATCATAGCTCCATAAATAAAGCTTATATACTTTAGTCTAGAGTGTTTTTTGATCAGCTGTAAAGTGTTGAAATTAATTAATTAATTGCTAAGTTTAAAATTGATAGTTTTTATTTAAATTTATAATTTAAGCTATTTATTTGGATATGGAGTGTTTTAGCTGAGCAATGTTCGAATATGAAGAACAGTCAGTAGGATATGAGGGGTGAGTTAGTCAACTTTATTTGTCGAAAGCTATTTAAATAGCGTCGTTAATTGGCGTCTATATTTGTTATTGTTTATCTATAATCGAAAATTATAGTCAGGTTTAGCAGTCCTTTACGGGTGGAGGCGCACAGTGGAGATGCTTTTTTAAGAGCTGCTAATACCGAGTATTTATAAAGAAAAGTTCGTTTTAGAATTAAATGGGTAGTATTTAGCGAATCCACCGATAAATGACTGGCTATAGCTGAACTTACTAGAACGATATGTTTATAATAGGTGAATATAGATTCTCTTTTTGAAGGTTAGCTGTACTGTTTTAAAAAGCACTGGATGAGAAGCTGCAGCACGCTATTACGTACAGGTGATTGGTTTTAACTTTAGTTATAATCAGTCGCTGACGATATATGGCCACTTTGCAGTAACAGATTCATGTCGATACAGTTCTAACCAGATTTAACTAGTACCTGAATCAGTGAAGGGCGACCTGCACTAACTAACATTTTTGAGGTTATTTTTAAAAAATATTCATGAG
Source organism: Oceanospirillales bacterium (assembly GCA_029027825.1). Classification (GTDB taxonomy): domain Bacteria; phylum Pseudomonadota; class Gammaproteobacteria; order Pseudomonadales; family Balneatricaceae; genus Rs1. The sequence goes on from CP093399.1 coordinate 806,596, forward strand.
TATTGATAAAACTGCTGCTGAAACAAAGCCTAAAAGTAATAATTTTATACATCAAATTATAGACGCTGATCTGCAAAGCGATCACGCTCCGGCAAAAATAGTCACCAGATTTCCTCCGGAACCGAATGGTTACCTGCATATAGGGCATGCAAAATCTATTTGTTTAAATTTTGGTACCGCTGAAAAATATCAAGGTGTTTGTCATTTAAGATTTGATGATACTAATCCTGAAAAAGAAAGTCAGGAGTATATCGACGCGATTAAGCGTGATATTACATGGTTAGGTTTTTCCTGGCACGAGGAGATAAAATATACCTCTTCTTATTTCGAGCAGCTATATTTGTGGGCTGTTTACTTGATTGAACAAGGTAAGGCGTATGTCTGCGACTTAACTGCAGAGCAAGCCCGCGAATATCGCGGTAACTTTACCACGCCTGGAAAAAACAGCCCATATCGAGAGCGGAGTGTCACAGAAAATTTGGCATTGTTTTCGGCAATGAAAGCAGGTGAGTTTGTGGAAGGCCACTGCTCTTTAAGGGCCAAGATTGATATGCAATCATCTAATATGAATATGCGTGATCCAATGCTCTATCGGATTTTGAATATCGCTCATCATCAGACCGGTAGCGATTGGTGCATCTATCCTATTTACGATTTTGCCCACGGTCAGTCAGATGCGATTGAAGGGGTTACTCATTCAATTTGTACTTTGGAGTTTGAAGGGCACAGACCTTTGTATGAATGGTTTATTGATAATTTACAGGTTCCGGCGACACCTAAACATTATGAGTTTTCGCGATTAGAGCTTAATTATACGGTGACTAGTAAGCGTAAACTTAAACAGCTGGTGGATTTGAAGGTAGTCTCTGGTTGGGATGATCCTCGAATGCCTACTATTTCAGGCATGCGTAGAAGGGGTTATACAGCAACTGCAATTAAGAATTTTTGTGAGATGGTGGGGGTCACTCGTGCAAACGGTGTGGTTGATGTCGCCATGTTAGAGTCTGCTGTGCGAGAAGATCTAGAAAAAAATGCAAAACGCGCAATGTGTGTGATTAATCCGCTGAAGATAACGATCAGTAATTTTGTCGAAGGTCAGTGCGAATTGTTATCGCTTCCCGTGCATCCCAAATTAGAGATGGGCAATAGAGAACTACCTTTTTCAAAGCATCTATACATTGAAAAAGAAGATTTTTCAGAGGATACCACTCTCGGGCGTAAAAAATTCAAACGTTTGGTGATCGGCGATTATGTTAGGTTGCGCGGAGCATATGTTATTAAGGCAGAGCAAGTAATCCGCGATGACAACGATCAAATAGTAGAAGTGGTCGCCAGTTTAGTGCCGGGGACTGTCGGTGCTAATCCAGCCCCTGAGTTTAAACCTCGTGGTGTGATTCACTGGGTGAGTGCCGAACATGCACTGCCTTGTGAGCTGCGCATTTACGGTCGATTGTTTACTGATCCTAGCCCTGATAAAGATAAAGAAAAATCTTTTATTGAATTAGCCAATCCCGATTCACTGCAGGTAATTAAGCAAGCTTGGGCAGAGCCTTCTTTAAAAATAGCGGCTGTTGAAAGTGGTTATCAGTTTGAAAGAACAGGTTATTTTGTAGCGGATAGTGATAGTACAGCAGAAACATTAGTCTTTAACCAAACTATCGCCTTACGTGAATCTAAAGGCAAATGATTTTAAAGCATAAATATTTTAGTTCTCTTGAAATGGCTATGCTTTCCTGAAAACTTGATCGATAAACTGTGCTCGCTAAAATACAAATGCTGCGGAACCGGGCTTTAAATTTTAAGTCACAGAGTACGGTGCCTTAGAAAAATTAAAGTTCAGCATAGATAGAGTTTTCAGGAGCAGTGGAGAAGAATATTGAGAACCAAATTAGGCGTATGTCTGACTGTTTTATTGATAGTGTCCAGCTGGTCGGTACATGCAGCTAAAGCACCTGATTTTACGGTCTTTGATCAATCGGGAAATTCTATATCTTTAATAGATTATCGGGGAAAGGGAGTTGTTTTGCACTTTTGGGGTACCTGGTGCCCATTTTGTCGAGATTTACAGCCAGGTCTTGATCGCCTTTACCGAAAATATAAAGGTTCTGGGTTGGAGGTGCTGGGGATTAGTATTCGCGAAGAGACGGGGGTCAACCCTGAAATAGTGCTTAAAGAATTAGGGGTTAGTTTTAAAACTGCGGTGAATGGCGATAATATAGCAAGAATGTATGATGTCCCAGGTACTCCGTCAACTTTTTTTATTGATAGGAGAGGGGAGTTGATTTGGAAAACTCATAGCTCTAATGCCGATTTGCCAGAGTTTGAAGCTAATATAAGGTTGATCTTATATCTAGATCAATAGTCAGCTATCCCATGTCTACTTAGTGATCATTAATAAACCCGGTCTAGGCTCGTTGATTTGTCGCAGCTTATCAACAAGTGATGTCTTTAGTTCGTAGTGAGGAAATAAAAAATAAATGACCGCTGATAGTAAAGACCCCGTATATAAGCACGTATACGAAGCGATTTTAGAGCAAAAATTAGCTCCAGGGACTAGGTTAAGTGAAGAGTCTCTCGCTGATATTTTTGGTGTTAGCCGCACTATTGTCAGAAGATCTCTATTAAAGTTAGCTCACGAGCAAGTTATTCAGCTTAGGCCAAACAAAGGCGCCATTGTTGCTAGTGTATCGGTAGAGGAATCAAAACAAATATTTTTTGCTCGCAGAGTGGTGGAACGCGCTATCATTGAGTTAGCGGTTGAGAAGCACAGCGAAGCAGATTTAGCGGCGTTGCTGGTTATTATTAACCAAGAGAAAGCGTGCTTTGAAAAAGGTGATAGATCGGCAGGAATTCGATTGTCAGGTGAGTTTCACTTTAAGCTCGCTGAAATTGCAGCTAATTATCAGTTGCAAAATTTCCATAGAAGCTTGGTTCCACAAACTTCATTGATAATCGCTCAATATGAAAAACGCGGCATATCGCATTGCTCTTATGATGAGCACTTTGAATTGATTGGTGTGATTAGGTCTAAATCTGTGAGTAGTGCAGTGCAGTTAATGATGCGTCATTTGGATCATATCGAAGCTAAATTAAACTTAGACAGTTTGCCTTTATCAAATGATATTCATGCAATTTTTGCCAATATCAGTAGAAAATAGTTGAACAATAGACCTCTGTATAGCACTTAGATAATCTTACAGCAATGCAGAGGTCGTTGATTTTATTTAGTTGTTTTCTTCAAGTGTTGGCGTGATGCTTTCCAGCATTCTAGCTAGGTCGAGTAAGATGATAAGGTTGTTTTCATAATAACTAACACCTTGTACAAATCTTCTATCTGAGTCTTCGCTGGCAACGCTTGGTGCTCTTTCTATGTCTTTTAGTGGGATATTAACCACCTCATCGACACTGTCGACCACCATACCCACCACTTCTTGTTCATTGTATTCTACGACAATAATACGAGTGTCGTCATCTATCTCTAGGGGAGCGAGAGAAAATAGTAAGCGTGTATCTAATACCGTAACAACGTTGCCCCTAAGGTTTATGATGCCACGGATATATGAGCTAGAGCCTGGTACGGGTGTGATTTCAGAATATCTTAGGACTTCTTTAACTTGCATAACGTCAATGGCAAACAATTCCTTATTAACATTGAATGTCGCCCACTGATTAAATATTATTTCTTCTTGTACAGCACGAGATCTAACTGTTGGTTTAGAAGCTTCTACTTTTTCCATCATTTCAAGTTGTGCCGCAGCGCCATTCATACTCATATTTATCCACCTTTAATTCAGTAACGATGCTATGATTTCTAGCTCGCCAATGGTACTTTTTATTGAAAAGCACTCTAGACCTATGCAATTAGTATAACTCATTATGTCTAATGCATTGAATATATTTGAAAAGTTAATTTTATTAGTCAGTCTCTTTTTTCGAAGTATCGGACAAATGTATATAACCAGTAACATTTATACAATCAGAGGTTGTTGTAATCAAGCTGACTTTCTTTAATTCATCAGATAAACGCTAGATTGACGATCTATCTAAATTAACGGCACTATCGTTAGGCTCGCCTGTATTATCCGCTTTAGATTACTAGCAGAATAGTCTAAATTTTGTAAGAGTGTATTATTTTATCTCAGAATAATGGAGTTAGGTTAAATAGAGTGCTTAATCTGTAGCTTTGTCCGTTAACTTATTTTAATCGGTCGTGGTTACTAGATTGTCTTCCTCTAACTGTAACAACAATGCACTGTGATCTAAATTTTGTTTGCCGCTGTTCACCAGTGCTTGAAATTGGACGAAAATAGATGCTGTTAAAGGGAGTTGTAAATTATTATGACTAGCGAGCTCTGTAATATTTGTTAAATCCTTTAGCTGGACGCTAGCAGTAGCCCCTGCGGTGAAATTTCGATCCAGCATTCTCTGCCCGTGTTGTTCTAGCACCTTACTCGCGGCAAACCCTCCCAGCAAAGCATTTCTGACAGCGCTTATATTAGCGCCTCCTTGATGGGCTAGTAGCAAAGCTTCACTCACGGCACCGATAGTAATAGCCACTATTGCTTGGTTCGCACATTTAGCGATTTGACCGGTGCCAGTTGCGCCTATGTGCACTGTGTTCTTGCCAAGGGCTTGGAAAATAGGTTCTGCTCTGCGTAAATCTTTTTTGCTACCGCCAACCATTATCACTAGTTCAGCATTTTCTGCTCCCAGAGTTCCCCCGGAGACAGGAGCATCCAAATAGCCTAGTTGATACTTTGAGGCTTGTTTAGCGTGCTCAATGGCGGTATCGGGGGCAATAGAGCCCATGTCAATAATTAGGCTATTGCTTTTACAAGCTGATAAAGTAGTGGGGTTGAATAATACCTGCTCTTGAATATTGGCGTCAGCTAACATGGTAATGATGATGTCCGCATTTTTGATTGCCTGTTTGGGGCATTTGCAGCGGGTTGCACCCAGTTGTTGCAACGCTGCGGTTTTATCGTAACTGCGATTGTAAATATGCAGGTTAAACCCCGCGTTCAACAAGTTTTTTGCCATGGGAAAACCCATTAAACCAGTCCCTAAAAATGCAATGATCATGGCTGTGCTCCTCCGCTGTTGCAGTGTGATATATACCTGAATCAGTGACTTCACAGCACCACATAGCGCAAGCTCTTGATTATACAGCGGTTAGAAAAATACCCGCTGAACCTACGGGTGCAGCTAAGATTTTTAAATTCCACTGTAGAACCAACATCTTACACTCTGTATTCACTTTGAAGTCACGGATTCAGGATATAGCTAAGTCTGAGAGCGTATAATAAGATGCCTGTAATGACTAGAGTGTTTTTGTCTGGGCCGCGCTAAAATTGAGAATGCGAAGCATGTGTTTTTAAAAAATCTAATTTTAGAGGCAGTTGAGTGGCTTAGGTAGTCCTGCGTATCTAGCCGCTTGCTTTGGTGGACTTTCAGCAAAAAGTTTCATCAAGTAGATGCTATTTCCTTTTTTACTGCCATATTTATTACGCATCGCTTTAACTAGGGGGCGCATAGCGGGAGATAGTTCGTATTCTTGATAGAATTCGCGGATCGTGTCTAGTACTTCCCAGTGTTGTAAGGTCAGCTCGAAGCCATCTATTCGGGCTATGCTTTCAGCCAGTGAGTGAGACCATTTACTTAGATCGATTAAGTATCCTTCCTCGTCTAATAGCGCCTTTACTGTAGAGTGACTCATTATTAGAACCAACTGATCGATTTTTTGTACAGGCAGCACAGTTCGACAAAATAATTATCCTCTATAGCTTTAAAACGCAGATTGAGATTGTTATTTAGGCCCCTAGCTATTAAGTCATCCTGTAAGGTGAAGAAAGGTATGTCATTAGCCGCTAAATCTAGCACTGACTGAAAGTTATCATCAATCGCAGCATATACCGCGGATTCAATAAAGAGAACAGCGTCCCCTGCTAATAGGCTGCTGAAACAGTTCTGGTATAGCAGTATATCGCCAGGGCTCTTGTTGATGATATGTAAGGTTTCATGGCTTGCAGCTTTTATCATAAATTGATAACCGTGGTAAATTTTCGGATCAGTATCGCCACTTCTGTTTGCTTTAATGTCTCGCAGCTAATAACAAGCTGCTTAGGGTCAAGTTGGTAGCGCTGTAAGTCACTACCTAAGACATAAAAGTTTTTTATTTCATACATGGCAAGTGCCTTAAATGTTTTCAGCAAATTCTTCTGTTCGAGCAGTTCACTTTGTTGATTAGATTTCAACTGCAGTACTGCGTCGTTTAAAAACAGTAAGCTGACCGGAATATCAAACGCCGAGCACGCTAAGGCAATGTCTAGACTGTCTCTATTGCTGCTATCGGCGAAGGGAGGGTTGCGAAAAATTAGTAGTATGTTTTTATCAGCCACGAGTTTTTAGTTACCAAATGTAATTAAACGATCAGATTGAAGTACGGCATCCGCTAGCTGGCCTAAACCGGAAAGAGTAAAGCCTGGGGCTAAGCTTGCCGCTGCCTTACTGTGTCTTTTAGCTTCTTTTTGATCAATAATTCCGCGACGTACAGCGGCTGCAATACAAACAACTATATCCACCTCGTGCTCAGTTGCTAGTTCGAGCCACTGCTCAGTGATATTGATTTCATCCCTGGGAGTCACTTTTAGGCCAGAGGCGTTAATAACGCTGTCACCGTAAAAAAATACCCGGTAAATACTGTGTCCTTGCTGTAGTAAGCTACGACTAAAGCGCAACGCTGTTTGTTCTGATTGCTGGCTGCTATTGGATGCGTAAAGAAGAATTGAGAAGATCATTGTATCACCTAAACAACAACGCCCCGTTATCGAGGATAGCGGGGCGTTAGTATAACTAATTAAAACTAGTCGTCGTTCAAAAATCCAACTAAAGCTAGCATGTGGATAAACATGTTGAAAATGTTGACATACAAGCCTACGGTGGCCATTACGTAGTTTTGATAAGTACCATTAACAATCTTACTGGTATCATATAAAATGAATCCGGCCATTAGTAATACTACAGCAGCCGAGAAAGCTAAATGCATGGCCGATACATCAATACCGAACACTGGCAGAATAAACATCGCAATCATAGCGATAATTAGTACCATTGAGCCAGCCGCTAAAAAACCACCCATGAAGCTAAAGTCTTTCTTACTGTTTAATACATAGGCAGATAGACCAACAAAAGTTAATGCTGTCATGCCGAGTGCCGTGACAACTATCTCACCACCGCTGCTCATAGCGAGGTAGTGATTGAGGATAGGGCCTAAAGCAAATCCCCATAAACCGGTGAAAAGGAAAGTAAGTGGTAGGGCTGCAACACTGTTTTGTTTTTTACCGATGATGAATAAAACCACCATGCCAGCGATAATGCTACCTAGATATGCCCACATACTCGTGATTTGTAGGGAAAGTGAAATAACTGCGGTAACGGCACTAAAAAGTAATGTCATAGAAAGCAGCATATAGGTATTGCGAATTACTTTATTGGTTTGCAGTATCGACTGTTCCGATTGAGCAGCAGCTACATTTATATTATTCATAAATTTCCTCGGTATGAAATAAAAAGCCTTTATTAAGGTTATAATGGCGACTTTTTGAAAAAATTCAAGGTTTAAACAAGGCATACGTACATTGGATGAATTGAAATTAGATATTTTGTATGAAGACGGCGATGTGATTGCGGTCAATAAACCGGCCGGGCTGTTAACTCATCCCAGCTGGCTGACCAAGAAAGGTACCTTAAATGTTGTTTCAATGTTGAAAGAGTATTTGAATAATGCACCTGTACACACAGTACATCGTCTGGATAGAGCTACTTCAGGAGTGCTACTGATCGCAAAAAATAAGCGCGCGGCTCAATGTTTATCTGCTGATTTTGCCGCGCATACAGTGCAAAAAAGTTACCTTTGCGTGGTTAGGGGCTATGCCCCGGAAGAGGGGGTTATAGATTATCCCCTTAAATACAAGCATGACAAAAAAGCAGAGCCATTCGCACTGCTTAATCAGCCGGCGCAGTCTGCGGTTACCCACTTTCAGCGCCTCTCTACCATTGAATTACCGATTAGTGTTGGCAAATGGCCGACTGCCAGATATTCACTGCTCAGAGCTATGCCTAAAACAGGTAGAAAGCACCAGTTAAGGCGACATTTTAAGCATATACTTTGCCCGATAGTAGGGGATACCAATTATGGCGAAGGCCGGCACAATGTTTTGTTTCGTCGCTGCTTTCAAATAAATAGACTGTTGTTAATGGCGACAGATATAACCTTTATACACCCCAGTGAATTTAAAAAAATAACCATCAGAGCGCCACTTTCGGTAGAGGTTAGTCAGCTATTTGTGGAGTTAGGTTGGGAAAAATTTATTGATCACTAATCGATATTTTTTGGAGTGTGAGTGAACTGTTACTTAAAACATAATATTTGAGTGTTTAAAGGGAGTTTGGGTATGATTAGTCGGGCAAACTAGTTATTCTTTGCAATTAATTGTCAGCGATGAAAGAGGTTGGCTTTCGGTCGGTAATTATTAGTTGTTTTGAAGATGTTATTTATTCAATTTTAGTGCCGCTGGCATCAGTTGTTTGCAATAACTAAATTGCTAGCTTGAATGAGCGCTCTATCGAAACAGTAGCGCGTTTATCGGCAGGCTCTGATAGTCAAAGCAGCTAAATACTTGTTAGAACATTAGACAGGCAGTACAAGTGTCAGTAATTTTATTAAACATCTGAATACGAACTCTTTTTTTGAGTGCGCGGTTTGGGTGATAAGCATAAGAGACATCTCAATGGCAGATATGCAATCTTTAGAATCTATACTAGAAAAAAATACAAATATAAAAGTTGGCATTATAGCGGCAATGCAGCAAGAGATTAAAATCTTACGCGACAGCTTAATGGACCGCAAAGAACATAAGCTGGCAGGTTTTAGTTTATACACAGGCACCTTAGATGGTGTGTCAGTGGTCTTGTTGCAATCAGGTATTGGAAAAGTCAACGCATCTGTTAGCACAACCTTGATGTTGCAGCAGTTTTCCCCGGACTGTATTATTAATACAGGTTCTGCAGGTGGCTGTGATGAGTCCTTAAACGTGGGTGATGTGGTGATTTCATCTGAGCTAATTCATCATGATGTCGATGTGACAGCCTTTGGTTATGCGCTGGGGCAAATGGCTAGAATGCCAGTTACTTATGTTCCTGATGAGTTGTTAGCCGAAGTTGCCGCTCAGTGCGTAGCCTCTATAGAGGGAGTGAAAACAGTGCGTGGTTTGATCGCCACCGGTGATACATTTGTCAGTGATCCTGAAAAAGTCGCGCAGATTAAAGCAGCTTTTCCAAGTGTTAAAGCGGTGGAAATGGAAGCGGCAGCTATAGCGCAAACATGTTTTTTGTTTGGCACGCCTTTTCTGGTAGTTCGGGCGCTCTCGGATATAGCGGGAAAATCATCAAACTTGTCTTTCGCCGATTTTATTGAAACAGCATCAACACATTCTGCAAACATGGTAAGAGCTATCGTGGTAAAACTTGCCAATAATTCGCAGTGACAACTATGAGGTCTCTGAATAAGTCACGCATGTCTGGTGCATAGAGATCTTTAAAGTAAGCAGAATGGTAGGTAGTACCCAGTAATATTTGAAATATATACAATATGTTGGTGGTTTTAGGCCGGTAAGCTATGAATAAAGTCGTGATAAATATCAGTATTACTAGTGAAGAGTTCCTTAAGCAGTATCGTCTTCCCAAGTGTATGGTTAATACTGTTGCTCGGGATGGCCGCAGTATTCAGTTTCCCGCCAATATTCTAAAGCCATTTTTGCTGCACAATGGCATTAGTGGCAGTTTTTGTATTTATTTCGATCAAGAGGGGAAGTTTCAATCTATCACTCGCTATTAGTCTCTTCTTAACTCATCCTTGATCGCGATCGGGGAGGGGAAATTTAGCAGTACAATATAAGAGGAGAGTAGAAAAGTTAGGATTGCCGTGGCTTGAATGATATGCGATGCAATCACCCCTATCATAGATGAGCTGGCTGCTACATAGGCGATCAGTAATGAAAATTCGCTGGTTTGTCCCAGCCTAAATCCGACTTCCCAACTCATCGAACTATCCTCTTTAATTCTGAGTAAGAAGAACCTGAAAATAATAGGTTTTAGACTCACCACTGCTAACGCAAGTACTATAGCAGGTAGTGCTACATCACTCACCAGACTTAAATCAAAGCTGGCGCCAATTGAGAAAAAGAACAAAATCAAAAAGAAGTCGCGCAGTGGTTTTAGATGGGTTGCGATATATTGCGATATTGGGCTAGATGCAAGTGATACGCCGGCGATAAAAGCGCCCATTTCCGCTGATAAGCCAACTAGTTGTGCGCCTTCTGCCATGCCGAGGCACCAGCCAATCGCCAGTAAAAAAATGTACTCATGAAAGCGATCAAAGCGTTGAATTAAAGGCAGAATCACAAATCTGATCATTAAAAAAGCGGCATAAGTGAGTAGGGGCATGGCAATCAGAGGTTTGAGCATTGCCAGTGCGCTTGGCTGGTCAGTACCTTGATTCGCATGAATGACGATTAAAACGATGATCGCAATAATGTCTTGCAGCAAGAGCAAACCGACCACTAATTCACCGACATGGCGGTGATGAAGTACTGTGGTAGGTAGCAGTTTTATGCCAATAATGGTGCTGGAAAACATGAGTGACAAGCCAACTATTGACGATTCTAAATGCGTCAAACCAAACAACCAGCTGAGTCCAAAGCCAATTGAGAAAAAGGCGATAGAGCTGCCGATGGCTACAGAGCTGGCTTTCTTTAGCATGGCGACCAAATGGGAGGGCTGCATATCTAGGCCCAGTAAAAACAGTAAAAAAATAATTCCCACGTGAGAGGTGTCTTGTAGCAAGCTAGTATCGGAAATAAAGCTATAGCCATAGGGACCTAATAGTGCCCCAAGCACTATGTAAGCAACCAGCAAAGGTTGTTTTGTATACAGGGCCACTGTGGCTACACAAGCGGCGCCGGTGAAAATTAGAAATAGCGAAAAGACAAAAGATTGATCAGCCAAAATTAATAAGCTCCGCAGGCAGCTGGTGACAAGGCGAAAAAATAAGTATATCAGATGCTTCGGATAAGCGGATGTTAAGCATTAAGAAATGTGTTTGATTTATAGCCGGTGAAAAATAATGCCCATTGAAGTAGTTTGGAAATAGCAGATTAGACCTAATAATTGCTTGAACATTATTATTGAATAAAGAATATACCCGACTGATTTACTCAAGTATAAAATCGGTGTATTCTGGAGCGATCTTTTACGGATTAGCTTGCTGTATTCTGCCAAAAAGAGCAGCGCAGGCAATTAAACTAGGTACTGAATGTAAATAGAGTGGTTTTATCGATACACAGACTTGTGCCGATGCCATTCAGAGACCTCATTCAATTATTTAACGTGTCAGTTGCTTAGAGTGTTTGGTTATTGCAGATATTCGAATGTAGCGGCTGTCAGGTTGAATAAAGCAAACGTTGGTACTATCTGTGAGTGTTGGAGTGGGCCAGTGGCTAACGAATTTTTTGCTTCGTTAGTCGCAAGAATAATTATACGAACTGTGTAGTCAGCATAACGATATGCTAATCAAGGTGTTTAAATGAATATAGAAGTGACAAAGGCAGCTGAAGAGTATTTAGCTGATTTATTAGAAAAGCAAGAAGTTGCAGGTATGGCGGTACGTATGTTTGTCACCCAGCCAGGTACTCCATATGCTGAAACATGTCTCGCTTATTGTAAGCCTGAGGAAATAATTGAAGATGACATAATAATGGAGCTGACTAAGTTACGTTTCTATTTTGAAAAAAATAGCCTTCAATATTTGGAAGAGGCGACGGTTGACTACGCTGAAGATAGAATGGGAGGCCAGCTAACAATTAAGGCCCCCAACGCGAAAGTTCCAAAAGTCTCAGCAGATAGCCCGCTGGAAGAGCAGGTAAACTATATTCTCTACACTGAAATTAACCCAGGGTTAGCTTCACATGGTGGTGAAGTTAGTTTGGTAGATTTAATTGAACAAGATGAAGGGCACGTAGCAGTGTTGAAATTTGGTGGTGGTTGCCAGGGCTGTAGTGCCGTTGATATGACGTTGAAAGATGGCGTTGAGAAAACTTTACTAGGAAAAGTACCGGGATTGATTGCGGTCAAAGATGAAACGGATCATTCAGTGACGACTAACGCTTACTATCAATAAGAAGAACGACTGTTATAAATGTAGCGCTTGAATTCAACTATATAAGCTCCCGAGGGGATTTGTATATTTTTTCCTATAGAAATAAAGGCCGATAAAGGGCAAAATTGCCCTTTATCGAAAATATCCAAATTGCCAGTGGTAATTGTCAGTCTAGATCTTAGTCGCTAATTTATAGTGGCTAAATAGTTAATAATAGCTACTAAGATGACAAAAGATACCCTCAGTCCTGTTGTAATCATAAATAACAACCCCATAATTATTGCAACATAATCAATATTGTTACTTTCAGCTATATTTAAGTAGTGTGAAAAAAATGTCGTGATTATCTTTTGACATTTACCAGGCAATCTTAAGCTATAACTATTACCTGAATCCGTAACTTCAAAGTGAATACAGAGCTTGCGCTATGTGATGCAGTAGAAGTCACTGATTCAGGTATAATTAAAAGACCTTGTGAGAAGTAGCGAGCATAGTAGTCTTACATAGATCTTATTAAACCTTTCGCGATGTGTTGGTAGACAACAGCGCTTGCAGGTTTTATATAATTATTGCGCCTCTTTATCTTTGTGGGGTGCATGTTAGAGGAAATCATGATGGATAATCTAGAAGAATCCCAAAATCAAAAAAACATTGTCTTGCCCGTCTTGCCTTTAAGGGATGTGGTTGTTTACCCCCATATGGTAATACCTCTCTTTGTCGGTAGAGATAAATCAATACAAGCGTTGGAAGCTGCTATGGCTGGTGGCAAAGAAATACTGTTACTCGCTCAGAAAAAAGCGGCAGATGATGAGCCGAATATAAAAGATTTATACTCTACGGGAACAGTGGCAAGTATTTTACAGATGCTTAAACTTCCAGATGGAACCGTTAAAGTATTAGTCGAAGGAGACTGCAGAGCTAAAGTTACGTCGATAATAGAGACCGAAAATTATTTTTCAGCTCAACTTGATATATTGGATCTGCAAAATTCAGCAGATGCCGAAAGTGAAATATATAAGCGCACTGCGTTGCAGCAGTTTGAGCGTTTTGTGCAAGTCAATAAGAAAATCCCATCCGAAGTTCTCTCTTCCTTACAAAATATTGAAGAGATCGGCCGTTTAGCAGACACAATTGCCGCCCATATGTCTTTAAAGCTTCATGAAAAGCAGAGTATTCTGGAAATGCTCGATGATACTAAGCGCCTTGAGCATTTAATGTCATTAATGGAAGTAGAAATAGACTTGGTGGAAGTTGAAAAACGTATTCGTGGGCGTGTCAAAAAACAAATGGAGAAAAGTCAGCGCGAATACTATTTAAATGAACAAATGAAAGCTATCCAAAAAGAGCTTGGTGATCTTGATGGCAATGTCAGTAATGATATAGATGATCTTAAAGATAGAATTGAACAAGCTGGAATGCCAAAAGAAGCGAAAGATAAAACCATTTCTGAATACAATAAACTACAAATGATGTCGCCTATGTCTGCAGAAGCGACGGTGGTTCGAAGTTACATTGATTGGATGTTGCAAGTTCCCTGGACGAAACGCTCAAAGTTACGTAATGATATGAGTCGTGCAGAGCAGATCCTCAATCAGGATCATTTTGGTCTTGAAGAAGTTAAAGAGCGTATTCTTGAGTATTTGGCGGTTCAGCAGCGAGTTAAAAAATTAAAAGGACCAATATTGTGCTTGGTTGGGCCTCCGGGAGTTGGTAAAACATCTTTAGGTAAATCAATCGCTCGTGCCACTAATCGTAAATACGTGCGTATGGCGTTGGGGGGAGTGCGTGACGAGGCAGAAGTGCGCGGGCATCGTCGAACCTATATTGGTTCGCTACCAGGAAAAATAATTCAGAAAATGGCAAAAGCAGGGTCTAAAAACCCGTTATTTTTGCTAGATGAAATAGACAAAATGGGTATGGATTCACGCGGGGACCCATCATCCGCACTATTAGAAGTATTAGATCCAGAACAAAACACGACATTCAACGATCATTACTTAGAGGTAGATTATGACCTTTCAGATGTAATGTTTGTCTGTACCGCAAACTCTATGAATATCCCAGGTCCATTATTAGATCGTATGGAGTTGATTAGAATTCCAGGTTATACGGAAGATGAAAAGCAAAATATAGCGATAAAATACCTATTGCCGAAGCAGCTCAAACAGCATGGTTTAAAAGACACAGAAATAATTATTGAGCCAGAAGCCATCCTTGATTTGATTCACTACTATACTCGTGAAGCGGGTGTGCGTTCACTGGAGCGGGAAATTGCAAAGATTTGCCGTAAATCAGTAAAAGATTTATCAATGAAAAAAATTGAGCATGGGTATATCGTTAATTCTGCCAATATTGAAAAATACAGTGGTGTGCGCAAGTTTAGTTTTGGTTTGTCGGAAAAAGAAAACTTGGTCGGACAAGTGACAGGCTTGGCTTGGACATCTGTAGGTGGAGAGTTGCTGAGCATAGAAGCTTCAGTGGTCCCAGGTAAAGGCAGGCAAGTTACGACGGGCTGTCTAGGTGATGTTATGAAGGAGTCGATACAAGCTGCGATGACAGTGGTTAGGTCTAGAGCAGACTCTCTGGGTATTAAATCTGAATTTCATGAAAAGCAGGATGTGCATATTCACGTTCCTGAAGGCGCTACTCCTAAAGATGGCCCCAGTGCTGGTATAGGTATGTGTACGGCTCTAGTTTCGGCTCTAACAGGCATACCAGTCGTTGCAGATGTAGCAATGACAGGTGAAATAACCTTACGCGGCCAAGTGCTGCCTATTGGTGGTTTAAAAGAGAAATTGCTAGCGGCGCATAGGGGAGGTATCAAAACGGTTATTATCCCTCATGAAAATGAAAAGGACCTAAAAGAAATTCCAGATAATATAAAAGCGGACCTAAAAGTTATTCCAGTGAAGTGGATTGATCAAGTTTTAGAGATAGCTTTAACCTATGCGCCGACGCCCGTGGCCCCTAGCACAAAAAAAACCCTAACAACAGATCAAGAAGGGGTAAAAACTCAAACAGGGCAAATAAACACTCACTGATCTGAAAACTAGGCGGAATAAGGGGTTCAGAGCTTGACACCCCTTTCTCTCAGTTGGTATAAAGTGTCTTGGTATTTATACTGAGCCCAAATAACAGAACAACATAATAATTGACTCGATTATACAAAGGGGAAAACTGTGAACAAGTCTGAATTAATTGACGCAATTGCAGCATCTGCTGACATTCCTAAAGCAGCAGCTGGACGTGCACTAGATGCAACTATGGCAGCAGTAACAGACACTTTAACAAAAGGTGAATCTGTCGCATTAGTAGGTTTTGGTACATTCTCTGTAAAAGAGCGCGCAGCTCGTACAGGTCGTAATCCACAAACTGGTGAACCAATCCAAATTAAAGCTGCTACTTTACCAACTTTCAAGCCAGGTAAAGCTTTAAAGGATGCGGTAAACAAGTAAGACATTAGTAATAGGTTTATTTAAGGAGTGGTAGTTCAGTTGGTTAGAATACCTGCCTGTCACGCAGGGGGTCGCGGGTTCGAGTCCCGTCCATTCCGCCAAATACAAATAGTCTAGTAGTGATTTGGTTAGTGCTAGACAATTTATATTACCTAGGCGTATTCATTTGAATACGCCTTTTTTTTTAAATATTCAAGGTAAATAATAACGACAATCAATGCTAATTATTTTTGATATAGTATTTGTTGCCAGTTATCTTTTCGTTTTTTGAGGTGTAATCATGCTGCAAGGCATTAGAGATAATTCTAAGGGTATAGTAGCCAAAGTAATCGTTGGTTTTATCGTATTAACTTTTGCCATGTTTGGTATTGACTCATTAGTTGGCTTAACTCAAGGTTCCAACGCCCCAGCGTCAGTCAACGGTGAAGAAATCACTGAGAGGGATCTTTACTTCGCCACTCAAATGCAAAGACGTTCAATATTGGCTAGTATGGGTGAAAGTGCAGATCCCAGCAGCATAGATGATAATTTATTGAGGGGGATGGTTCTTGAATCTCTTATTCAAGAAAAATCACTGTTAGTTGAAGCATCAGATAATGACATGCGAATTTCAGATTCGATGATTGATGAAATAATTACTAAAACGCCCTCATTTCAAGCAGATGGTCGTTTTAATGCTAATCAATTTGATCTTGTATTACGAAATATAGGTTATACCCGTTTAACTTATCGAGATTCCATTCGTAAAGAGCAGTTGATCAACCAACAGCGGGCAGGTCTGGCGTTGTCTAGTTATATACTACCCTCTGCTGTTAAACAAATAGCTGCGTTAGATAGACAAACAAGGGATATTAGCTATTTCTTAATGCCTATTGATAAAGTGCGATCATTAACTACCGTCACTGATGAAGAAGTTAAAAAGGAATTTGTAGCACGCAAAGCTAGTTTAAATACTACTGAGCAAGTATCGATAGAATATGTACAGCTAAACTTACAGAATATAATTAAATCTGTACAAGTGACAGAAGAAGAAATTAATACTCAATACGAGCAAGTTTTAGCTGGTTTTGATTCAAAAGAGCAGCGTCAAGCAGCGCATATTTTAATCGAAGTTGATGATGATGTAGATGACTCTACAGCTTTAGCTAAAATAACTGGCGTGAAGACTAGGCTAAATGAAGGTGAGAGTTTTTCACAATTAGCTAAAGAGTTTTCAAATGATTTTGGAAGTGCTGAAAATGGTGGAGATATTGGACTCATTGTAAAAGGTGCTTTAGAGCAAAGCCTTGAAGATGAGTTGTATTCTTTGAGCGAAGGGGACGTCTCTGAGCCCGTGCAGTCAGAAAGAGGCTACCATTTAATAAAAGTGCTAAAAGTGATTAAGTCGCAAGCGCCTTCTTTGGCAGAGTCAAAAGCCAAAATCGTTAGCGAATTAACTGCTGTTAAAGCTGAGCAGATTTATTTGGAGCAATTGGAAATATTGACAGATCTAGCCTTCACTAGTGGTGATTTACTCGATATTGCAGCTGAATTAAAACTCGAGATTAAAACATTGCCTGCATTCTCAAGAGCGGGCGGGAATAATTCTTTAGCGCAGAACTCTAAATTGGTACGTGTCGCTTTCAGTGATGAGCTAATTAAAGAAAATTTAAATAGTAGTCCTGTAGAAATCGATCAGCAAAATGCCGTTGTACTGCGTGTTAAGCAGCACCTTCCAGTAAGAGCTAAGACTTTTGAGGAAGTGGCAGAACAGCTGAGAGATACACTGTTGACTAAAAAAGCTTCTGATCAGCTTCAAGAGCGAGCTAAATTGGCAGTTACACAAATTAAAGAAACCGGGGATGCGACAGAGTCCGCTGCAGACTTTGATTTAAAAGTTCAGTCGAATTTAACTCGTATCAATACTGAAGTTCCTGCTGAGGTGGTTAATAAAGCGTTTACCTTGGCGCATCCTAAAGCAGGTAAAGTGTCGGTAGAGGCTGTTACCCTTGCTGATGGCGCTATGGCAATCATTATTGTTGAAAAAGTTAACCCTGCGGATGTTTCAAAAATATCAACTGAAGAATTACAGGCTATCAATAACATTTTAGCAGCAAGATTGGGCAGCCAAACTTATGAAACCTTCGTTAAAGAAGTTCATGATAGCGCAGAGATTGAACGCTTATAAAATGAGCAGTATGACCATTTAGTCTTTACTATATTAAAAACCTTTAAGTCATCGCTTAAAGGTTTTTTTTTGCTAATATTGACTAGCTAAGAGACTAGCTAAGAGACTAGCTAAGAGACTAGGGAGTTTCTATGGGATACTCTGAATACGCCTCTAAAGTGAATGTGCTCTACGTTAACGGCTTTCGCCAGATCGCCAATTGCCGGTAGGGTTGCCTTAACCACAAATTTCTCTGTACGCTAGTGTGTGTTACTTGTTCAGAGGTTCCTAAGCAAGTCGAGTGTCAGCACTGTGGATATATAAAAGGCCATATCCGCGAAGGCAAACGTAGAGCAATGATCCAGATCTCACCTTATAGTCAGTATGGTTTATTCAGTGGAGGCTTGGCCGTAGTCGTTACTTCGGAGCATTGCTGCTAGGAGGTAGTAAAGAAATGAAGTTGACTGCAAGTTCTTGGGCTAGCAGGAAGCCCTGCTATAGGGCGGCATTAAGAAGGCTATTAATAAATTTCGTTGTAAGACTTTCGCTTCGTTAATAACGAAATAATAAAAATTAGAAAAGCTGCTAAAAAACCGAGAAGGCTAATATGGGTAATCCAGCGTATTAGATTGCTGTCATCTAAATTATCAATTTGATTGTTAAGATTACTGATTTTCGATGTCAGTTGGCTTTGCTGGTTGGTTTGTTTATCGTTTTTAATTTTTTGCTTATTAAGTAAAGATTTAAGGCGATGAATTTCGTTCGCTTGTTTGTTAATCAATGCAACGCTGTTAGTTATAGATTGCTGAAGTTTCTTCGTCTTTATCAGAGTGCTTTCACCAAATTTTATCTTATTACTTGCAAGCCAACCGGTTTTCCCCGTTAGTACTTTTATTTTGAAGAAACGCTTGCTCGTTTTAAAGTCTATAATGGTGACTGTTTCACCAGCAGAGACAGTGCCGGAAACGCGATATTTAGTTGAAGGCCCTGCTCTAAAGTAGATAGGAACATCATCAGTGATATAGGCTTGAACTGCAAAGCTGTTATTGATATAGCTAAATAAGAAAATAATTACTAATAAGTTTTTCATCATATTGTATTACTGTGGCCATTAACTAAATCTAGAAAATATATACAAGTATAGAATTCGGTAAGGGTATTTTTCTTACTGAAATATGTAAAATTGTAACCTGAATCAGTGATTTCAAAGTGAATCAAGGGCTTGCACTATGTGGTGCAGTGAAGTTACTGATTCAGGTGTAAGTTAAATGTGCAAAGTGATCCTTAATCTAAAATAGAGTAAAATTTAGAGTGTAAGTAAGGGTGGTAGTTCCATATTTACGCTTCAACCTGCACTTATATCGGCGAATTAAGCTGGTTAATTTTTAGATTGTCCACAATCAGTGGTTTCAGAGGTGACGCAAAGCCTAAGATTTTGGTTTTGCTTTGGAGATGCCTCTACACGACGTTACGAGCGAAGGTAAGACAAGGCAAAAATCGGCGAGATAGCGGAGCCAGTGTGCCCCTCACTTTGGGTACAGTATGCCTCTGTTTATGGATATTGCTGGTGTAAATAAGCATATTTAGCCGGTTTTTAATGCCGTATTACTGAGCATTGTTATCATACCCTCTGGGCAAGTTATGCATCGGTCTCTTGGAGTTTAAAAATATTAGCTCACTCCTAAGGAACTTCTGAATAAGTTTGACACGCCCTTGGCGTAGATAGAGGTTTTTGGTTTAAGGCAACGGCTCCAAAGATGGCGGAGGCTAACTGCTAATCAACAAAAATTAGTAGTGATTGGTTGATTGAGGCCATCTATTTAGTCGTAAACTTAGAATATAGATTAATCAATAATAAGTTCTTGTTCAGCTTTAGCTTAATTGATTATAATTACTTGGCTTACAAGCTGGGTTAATGGGTCATGGTTTTTTTGTGATAGAAATTACTGGTAACATTTAAAAGCACTGCATTATGAAGTTATCAGATGAAGTTGGCAGTTAAGTTTTAAAGGATGTAGTGCTGCACCAAAGAAAGTTTATATTTTAAATGGAGAGTAAAATTTATGTTTTTTGAAGAATACGTATTACCTTGGGTTATAAATATCGCCTTTGCGATAGCTATCTTTATTATCGGTAAAATTGCGATTAAGATGGTGATCGGATTACTGCGTAAGATTTTTAACCGCTCAAAAATGGATGAAATGCTGATTAACTTCGTATTGTCCATATTGAATGCGGTTTTGCTATTGGTGGTTATTGTTGCCGCCTTAGATAGATTAGGTGTTGATACAACCTCATTGATCGCCATCGTTGGTGCCGCTGGTTTAGCGATTGGATTATCACTGCAAGATTCACTGAAGAACTTTGCTGCGGGTGTGATGCTGTTAGTATTTAAGCCCTTTAAAGAAGGCGACTTCATTGAGGCCGCAGGAATATCTGGCGTTGTTGAAAGTATCTCAATCTTTAATAGTATGATGCGCACTGTCGATAATAGAGCGGTTATCGTGCCCAATGGCGCTATATATGGTGGAGTAATTGTTAATTATTCGACCAAGGAAACACGTAGAGTCGATATGGTGTTTGGTATTGGTTACGATGCCGATTTACGTCAAGCTAAACAGCTTTTAGCAGAAATTATTGCTGAAGATGACCGTGTTCTAAAGGATCCAGAAACGGTGATTGCCGTATCTGAGTTAGCAGATAGCAGTGTTAACTTTATCGTTCGTCCCTGGGTTAAAAGCGCAGATTATTTTGGTGTACTTTGGGATACTACTGAAAAAGTTAAGCTTAGATTTGATGAAGCAGGTATCAGTATCCCATTCCCGCAAATGGATGTTCATTTGCACAAGCAAGACTAATTAATAGCTATCGCCTGAATCAGTGACTTCTTAGTGGCGCCTAGCCCCACTGTGGAGCTACGGATTTAGAGTTCAACATAAAAATCCCTAGGCTTGATTAGGGATTTTTTTTGTTTTATAGAAAGTCGCTACTGATAGAGCTAGCAAATAAAAGCTAGCTATCGCCAATACCGATTAATCAATGGCCTAGTCTAGGGCTTTACTAAAGGTTTTTATGCGCTCTATCCGGCAAAGCATTAATCGTGGTCTTACCATTACTTTACTGTTTATGATAAAAATATATCAATATGGGATTAGTCCCCTGCTGGGTAGCAACTGCAGGTTTTATCCTACTTGCTCCAGTTACACCAAAGAAGCTATTGAAGTACACGGGGCTTGGCGAGGGTTGAAGCTAGGGGTAAGAAGGATTTTAAAATGCCACCCTTTTTGCGAGGGTGGCATTGATCTAGTGCCGAATAAGCAAGACCTAGAAAAGAAACATACTGACGATTAACGACATGGATATTTTTAGTTACACGATATCTATGCCGAGTTACTTTTTTATGAACGAGCCAGCAAAATCTCGATTATTTGGTTAAGCAACACCGCTATCTAAATTAATGCTTAATTAATTTCAGCGTAGCTTGGGTGTAATTTCTGACTCTTTCAGCAAGCTCTGCGTCCTCGATGATCGACTCTCCGTAGGAGGGGATCATTTGTTTTAGCTTCTCTCTCCAGCCACTTGTCTCCAGCTGATCGGCAAAACAACGTTCGATAACATTGACCATAGTGTTAACTGCAGTTGATGCACCGGGAGATGCGCCTAATAAAGCCGCTAGTGAGCCGTCTGCTGCAGAGACAATTTCTGTTCCGAATTCAAGTTTACCTTCACCTTTTGCATCTTTCTTAATTATCTGTACTCTTTGACCGGCATTGGCTAGCGACCAGTCACTGTCCTTTGCATTTGGATAAAATTCTCGTAGTGAATCCATCCTTTCAGTGTCAGATTGAAAAACTTCACTAATTAAATATTTGGTTAGATCCATATTGTTCATACCAACCGACAGCATAGGCTTGATGTTGCCCATTTTTATGCTGCCCAAGAGGTCCATGACTGAACCTTTTTTTAAAAATTTGGTAGTGAATCCGGCAAAGGGGCCGAATAGTAAAGCTTCAGTATCGCCAATATTGCGGGTATCTAGGTGCGGAACTGACATAGGAGGAGCTCCGATAGCTGCCTTTCCATAAACCTTGGCATGATGTTGGCTGACAATAACGGGGTTGGTGCATACCAACCACTGGCCTGTTACTGGAAATCCACCATAGCCTTCACACTCGGGGATTTCTGATTTTTGCAGTAGTGGTAGTGCGCCACCACCGGCGCCTAAAAATACAAACTTAGCATCTACGGAGTAACTTTTATCACCTTTAGGTTCAAGTTTAACCGTCCAGCTGCCATCGTCATTTTTAGTTAAATCTTCAACAGAATGACCAACCATTAGGTCAAAATTTTCTTGTTTAGCAAGGGTGGCAATCATACCTCTGGCGATAGCGCCAAAATCTATGTCGCTGCCTTGTTCAACTTTGGTGGCAGCAATAGGAATCTCAGTATTTCTACCTTCCATCACCAAAGGTACCCATTTTTTAACCAATTCAGGGTCTTCGGTGTACTCCATTTCTTTAAATAGGTGATGGGCGCTCATTTTTTGGTAGCGATTGCGTAAAAATTCAACATTTTTTTCACCCCAAACAAAGCTTTTATGCGGTGTGCGGTTTATAAAAGACTCAGCCTTAGGTAGTTTTCCCTGCTCAACTAAATAACTCCAAAATTGCAGGGATACTTCAAATTGAGCATTAATAGATAATGCTTTAGAGATATCGACAGCACCGTTTTGATCTTCGCTGGTATAATTTAATTCACAGTAGGCCGCATGGCCCGTACCTGCGTTGTTCCAGCCGTCGGTGCTTTCGTTCGCCACGTGTTCTAAACGCTCAACAACGCCTATACTGATATTTGGATCTAGCTCTCTTAGCAAGGTCCCTAAGGTTGCACTCATCGCTCCAGCACCAACCAGTAGTACATCAAATTTTTTATTAGACATTGCCTTTTACCTCGTAAGTTTCACATTTAGTGAAACAATTTCCTATGCTGAGTGATACATGCTGAATTGAAAGTATTTGCTACTCTTGATTGTATCGCAAGCGATAATACTCGCTCACCCAAAAATAAAGCTAATAAGTCAGGAGTTTAAGCTTGATTGATAGTTTGGTATTATCTAGCGGTTACTTACCGGTAAATGTTGGATGTGAACCCTCGCGCCGAAACAGAAAAAGCTTAGGTTTTTAATAATATATCAATGCTGAATTGCTTAGTTTCTTCGTAACTATAGAACTCTGGCCTGCATTATATTGTTCAGGCAGAAAATTGAAAGGTGTATGGGTCAAATGTCGACTAAAGTGTAAGTCTTTAGCCTGAATACTCTCAGTTAATTGTGAACAGAGCTTTATAGCTATTTTAGCTAACTTATTTTATTGGGGGAGCGCGGCTAATTTAATGTTAATCTTCCCAATAAATGGCGTTCAATCGACCAACCACTCTTACAGGTATACCTACGCGAGTGATTAAATTTTTCGTCAAGGTTCGATGTGAGGCTAAAATTCTGATATATATTTATGATAGAGTTTAATTAACGACTGAACTATACATCGTATGAGGAGTAGTGATTTATGGCGATCCAAGAGTACATAAGTGCCAGTATTAAGCCTTTAGATAGCCTAGATACTTTGTCACCCTTTGAGGTGGACAGGCTTAAAGAAGGTGCGACTAAAAATAGTTTATATAAATTATTCCGCCAGTGCTCATTGGCGGTGCTGAATACCGGCAGTAATATTGATAATACTGGTGATGTGTTAGAGATGTATAAAAGTTTTGATATTAAAATCGAGCTAAAACATCAAGGTGTGATGCTCAATTTAATCAATGCACCCGTCAACGCCTTCGTTGATGGCGAAATCATTCTCGGTATTCGAGAGCATCTGTTTTCGGTACTCAGAGATCTGTTATATATTAGCGAAGAACAGCTGCAAAAAAAATCTGAGTTGACTCTGTCAGAAAACATTACCAATACCGTATTTCAATTATTACGCCACGCAGATCTAATTAAACCTAATATCAAGCCTAATTTGGTGGTGTGTTGGGGCGGGCATTCTATTAATCGCAATGAGTATGAATACTCGAAAAAAGTCGGCTACGAGCTGGGCTTGAGAAGTTATAATATTTGTACTGGCTGTGGGCCAGGGGCAATGAAAGGGCCGATGAAAGGAGCGACCATAGGTCATGCGAAGCAGCGGGTGGAAAATGCACGCTATATTGGTTTAACTGAGCCGGGCATTATCGCCGCTGAATCTCCGAACCCTATCGTTAATGAGCTGGTTATTTTTCCCGATATTGAAAAAAGACTAGAGGCCTTTGTGCGCTTGGGGCATGGTATTATCGTCTTTCCGGGTGGTGCAGGTACCGCGGAAGAAATTATGTATATGTTGGGGATATTATTGCATCCTAAAAATGAAGGTATCCCCTATCCTTTTATTTTCACTGGACCTGAAGGCTCAGAAGCTTATTTTGAGCAAATAGATGCCTTCATTAAAGCGACCATAGGGGAGCGGGCGAGCGATAAATACCAGATTATTGTCAATGATCCCGAGGCCGTAGCGCTGGCCATGCAGTTAAAATTAAAAGAGGTACATACCCACAGAAAAGAAAAGGGCGAATCATTCCATTTTAATTGGCAGCTATATATCCCCGCCGAGTTTCAAGAGCCGTTTGAGCCGACCCATCAGGCAATGGCAGCGTTGAATTTACACTCTAATCAAGAGGACTATATTCTGGCGGCACAATTACGTAGGGCGATGTCTGGAATTGTCGCCGGCAATGTTAAAGAGCCTGCGGTCCAATCCATCGCCGCTAAAGGAGCATTCTCTTTGTCGGGTGACGCTCGTCTAATGGAAAAGTTAGATGAATTACTCGCGGCATTTGTCACCCAGCGGCGAATGAAAATAGATCATGAAAAGTACGTTCCTTGCTATAAAGTGGTTAAATGAAACCTTTGCATAAAGTGATTTAATGATCTCGTACACCAAAATGGAATTTAATAGCGATAATTGAGTCAATAAATATTGTTCGCTTTAAACGCTTGCTAAATTAGGGCTATGAAGTGGATCTTTGAATAAGTCTCGTATGCTCCTGACATGAAGGTAATATATAGGGCTTGTTCAGAGGTCCCCTCTAAAGGGGGGCGCTAATATTTTCAGTTTTGCTGTAAAACCAATGTTTCACACTCTGTATCCACTATGAAACCTCAGGTTCAGGTTATAGTGTGTATAATTGGCCGGCAATTATGGTGAGATTAACAATTGAAAACGAACATGGTAATTACTCTGACAACGGGGTCGGGGTCAAAACAATTTTCACTGAGCAAAATAGCAAGGTATATTCTGCTTGTGGTGTTAACAGTGCTGTTGGTATATTTTGCGCTCAGCAACTGGCTGCTAGTTAAAACCACTGATAGTCTCGATGTCTTGGAGCAAAATCATCAGTTTTTGAATAGTCAGTACCATGAGCTGTTGGGTACTCAGCAAAAGTATAAAAAAGAGTTGGTACAGTTGAGCGATGTTTTTGACAAGGTTGTGCAACAAAGAGATAAACTGGCTTTAGAAAATAGCAGAATAGAAATTTTAAGTGATACTTTATCGGTAATTACTGATGAGAGAGATCGCCTTAAAGTGGATACAGGAAGCATTCCTAAACTTAAGGATTCTCTATCTAAAACCCAGCGAGAAAGAGATAGGTTGCAAGCGGAAAATATAAAAATTGAGAAAATAAATGCATCTCTAGATCATAACTTATCTGCTTTAGATAAAAGCTTAGATGAATTGGAGAAAATGCTTAACCTACAACTACCTGAAAATTCGAGTGAAGATCGTTTTGAAAGGCTTGCTCTTTTAACCAAACAGCGATTATACCTGCTTAATAGTATACCCAATGGCTTGCCCATTAAGGCCATTCGGATTAGCGATGGTTTTGGTATGCGCTATCATCCAATAAAAAAAACCAGAGCAATGCACAAGGGTATAGATTATAAAGCGTTAAAAGGTACACCTGTATACGCACCTGCCGATGGGGTGGTAGAAACTGTTGTAAGAAGATCGGGCAGTGGTAAATTTATAAAAATTGGGCACAATTTCGGCTTTCAAAGCAGTTATTCACACTTGAGCAAATTTCTCGTTAAAAGGGGTGAATATGTGCATAAAGGTCAAAAAATTGCAGAAAGTGGTAATACTGGTCAATCAACGGGACCGCATTTACACTATGAAATATTGTACTTATCTAAAGCGATAAACCCAAAAGATTTTGTGACTTGGAATATTGCTAATTTTGAAAAAATTTTTACTAAAGTGGAATCTGTCAAATGGGCTTCTTTAAAAAATCTGTATCCCTTGAACCAAAGCGAACCGCTTTAACTATTATTGCGAAAGGGAATAAAATTTCCGGTGATATGGTAGTGACAGGGAAACTGCATATTGATGGTTGCGTGGAAGGCAGTATTACTTCAATTGAAAATGTATCGATTGGTAAAACAGGGATTGTTAACGGTAAAATCAATGCCAAGAATATTACAGTGTCGGGCTTGCTAGAAGGCGAGGTGAACTGTGAACACTTGCATATAGTAACAGGAGGTAGAGTGGTGGCAGCAGTGTTGAGTGTTGAGCTAACCATGGATGCTAAATCTCAGTTTGTAGGTGTGCGTAAAGAGTGCGCTGAATATATATTTAATATAGAAACAGCTCTTGCTCAAAATTGTCCTAAAAAAGTTGTGGCAGAAGTCGAGATAACAGAGCCCACTGTTCATCATGTCAGTGACATCATAGAAAATCTCCCCAATAAAGTTATTTTAGCCTCCGTCATTAAAAGTAAGTCTTCCTTAGCTGAAAAAGAAGAACCACATGTAGATTTAGATTTTAATGAGCTAAAGCTGTCAGGTGAAAATTCTAAACTATTAACGGATCTTGATTTGTCTTTTTTAAATGAAAAGAAAACAGTAACTGAAAACCCACAAGTGGATAATTCAACCAAAGTAGAAGCCTTAAAAGCACCCAGATCTGCGGGCCCGATAGCAAAGAAAAATACAGGTGATAGTGAATCACCGAGTAGCGTTGAAATGATTGATAATAGTGCTGTTAATAGGAGTGAGCATATAGCCACCACAGAGACAAATGGCGATTATGATATCAAGCCTGCGCCAGCTAAGGCTAAAGGCGATTATGATATCAAGCCTGCGCCAGCTAAGGCTAAAATAGCCGATGAAAACACCACCAAGTTGGAGCTGAAATTTTAAATGTGTGAATTGTTGGGCATGAGCGCCAATGTACCTACCGATATTTGTTTTAGTTTTAGCGGATTAATGCAGCGAGGTGGCGGCACTGGACCACATAGGGATGGCTGGGGAATCGCATTTTATGAAGGGAAGGGGCTGCGTAGTTTTCATGACCCCGATCCTAGTTGTGATTCAAAAATTGCCGAGTTTATAAAAAATCATCCAATTAAAAGTACTTTAGTGGTCAGCCACATAAGACAGGCTAATGTCGGTAAGGTTAGTTTAGAAAATACCCACCCATTTAGTCGAGAATTATGGGGCTATGTTTGGACTTATGCGCACAATGGGCAGCTAGATAAAGTATTATTTGATTGGCCGTTAAAATATTACTATCCGGTAGGTAATACGGATAGTGAATACGCGTTCTGTTGGCTAATGGACCAGCTGCGAGAAAAGTATCCGAAAAAGCCAACAGATAGCGCCGAGCTCAGTGCTTTTATCCACCAATGTTGTGAGCAGTTGCGTGCACTTGGAGTGTTTAATATGTTACTAGCGGAGTCAAATTACCTGTTTGCGTACAACACCACTAAATTATCATGGATCACTCGGCAGGCACCTTTCGGTGAAGCGAGTCTTAAAGACTGTGATATTACCGTTGACTTTAAAAATGAGACCTCAATTACCGATAAAGTCACGGTCATCGCTACCGAGCCGCTGACTCATAATGAAACTTGGTATACGATTAAGATCGGTGAATTAGCCACCTTTGAATTAGCTGATCTAGTTGTGCAAAATTTTGCTAAAAGTTAGAAGTTTGTAACTGTTAGCAGCATAGTGCCAGCAGCCCTCCCCGATATATAGAGATTTTACCTTGACTACCATCACTGATTTATACAATGAACTTAATGCTTGTGAAAGCAAAATTTTCAGTAAAACACAGCGTCAAATCGAGCGGTATCAGCAGCGCTGTCGACAGAATAAACCCAGCGAAAAAATATTACTCGAGCTTGAACAGCAGATAGCGGGATCTAAAAAAATAGTCGCGCAGCGCAAATTGACCATAGGGACGGTAGAGTTGGCTGATCTACCGGTCGCAGAGAGCAGTGCTGAAATTTCCAAGGCTATTTTAAATAATCAAGTGATTATAATTGCCGGGGAGACTGGTTCTGGTAAAACCACTCAGTTACCTAAAATTTGCCTGCAGTTAGGCTACGGCGCCAGAGGATTGATTGGTCACACCCAGCCAAGAAGGCTAGCAGCGAGAACAGTTGCCACTAGAATCGCTGAAGAGTTAGGTTCTAGTTTAGGTCAAAAAGTCGGTTATCAAGTACGCTTTACTGAGCAAGTAAGCCCAATGTCGTTGATCAAACTAATGACAGATGGGTTCTTACTGGCCGAAACTCAGCATGATCCACTGCTAGAAAAGTACGAAGTACTGATTCTGGACGAAGCGCACGAGCGCAGCTTAAATATCGATTTTCTGTTGGGTTATATCAAGCGAATTTTACCTAAACGACCTAATTTAAAGCTGATTATCACCTCGGCTACTATCGATCTAAAAAAGTTTTCCGAGCATTTTAATAATGCACCTATTATAGAAGTGTCTGGTCGAACTTTCCCGGTTGAAGTGCTATATCGCCCGCTATTGGTAGAAAAAGCAGCGTCGGAGGGTGAGAGCAACAAAGAGCTCACTCAAATAGAGGCGGTAGTCGCCGCTGTCGATGAAATTATTGATTTGCAATATAAGAAAAATAATAATGGTCCCAGAGATATTTTAATATTTTTCTCTGGAGAGCGAGAAATACGAGAGACAGCGGAAGCTTTGCGTAAAGCGCAGTTAAAGCATTGTCAAATAATGCCGCTGTATGCAAGATTGAGCGTCAAAGAGCAGAATAAGATTTTTCAAACCGATCAGCAAACCGGGCGACGGATTATTCTCGCTACCAATGTCGCAGAAACCTCAGTGACAGTGCCGGGTATCGGCTACGTGATAGATACTGGAGTCGCCAGAATATCTCGCTACAGTTACCGCTCCAAGGTGCAGCGCTTGCCTATCGAGAGTATATCCCAAGCGAGTGCTAATCAGCGAGCGGGGCGCTGTGGTCGAATAGCCCCGGGAGTATGTATCCGGCTGTACTCAAAACAAGATTACCTGGCGCGTGCTGAGTTTACCGACGCCGAAATCCGCCGCACTAATCTGGCCGCAGTTATTTTACAAATGCTTAACCTTAGGCTGGGTGATATCAGTCAATTTCCATTCATCGATCCACCAGATAGCCGGTTTATTAATGATGGCTTCAAGCTACTAGAAGAGTTGAGGGCAGTTGATCGACAGAAAAAGATGACTCCGATGGGCAGGCAGATCGCCAAGTTGCCGATAGATCCGCGAATTGGTCGGATGATCATTGAGGCCAATCAACAGAACTCATTAAAAGAAGTATTGATTATTGCCAGTGCGTTAAGTGTCCAGGACCCAAAAGAGCGCCCGATAGAAAAACAGCAGGCAGCGGATCAAGCACATAAAGAATATCAGGATGAGGATTCGGATTTTATCAGCTTCGTCAACTTGTGGAATGCTTATGAAGAGCAGCGCCAAACACTCACCTCGAATCAGCTACGCAAGTTTTGCAGCAAAAATTTCCTTTCCTTCATGCGGATGCGTGAATGGCGAGACGTACACCGTCAATTGTACCTCGCCTGTAAATCGCTGGGTTTTATCGCTGGTAACAGTGGTCTGCCAGAAGGTGCGGCCAGTTATCAGGCAGTGCATGTCGCGCTGTTATCCGGATTACTCAGTCATATCGGCTTCAAACAGGAAAATAAAGAATTTTTGGGTGCAAGAAATAGACGCTTCTTCATCTTTCCAGCATCTACCCAATATAAAAAATCGGCCAAGTGGCTAATGGTCAGTGAATTGGTGGAGACATCGCGCTTATTTGGGCGGGTGGCGGCGAAGATCGAGCCACAATGGCTAGAGCCATTAGCTAAGCATCTGCTGAAAAAGAGCTATCTAGAACCGAAGTGGCAAAAAAGTCGCGCCCAAGTGACCGCGTACGAGCAGGTGGTGTTGTATGGCTTGATCATAGTGCAAAAGCGGGTAGTGAATTACGGCAGTATTGACCCCGAAAAAAGTCAGCAAATATTTATTCGCTCGGCATTGGTTGAAGGACACTACCACAGCAAAGCGGCGTTCTTTAGGCACAATCAGCAACTGCTGGCACAAGTAGAAGACTTGGAAGCTAAATCAAGACGCAGGGATTTACTCATTGATGAAGATGCGCTCTACGATTTTTACGCGCAAAAAATAGCCAAGCTGCACGATGGTTTTATTGTCAATGGTGCAGCATTTGAAAAGTGGCGTAAAACAATAGAGCAGCAATCTGAACAAGTCTTGTATTTACAGAAAGCCGACATACTGCAGCGCTCCAGCGATCATGTCAGCGATCTCGAATATCCCGATGCTATCGACTTCAAGGGTGTCAGCATACCGCTGAGTTATCACTTTGATCCGCTCAGTAAGGATGACGGAGTGTCGCTGCATTTACCGGTGGCACTGGTAAAACAATTCTCCCGAGATCGCTTAGACTGGCTGGTGCCCGGTTTGATAAAAGAGCGCTGTATCGCACTGTTAAAGTCACTGCCTAAAGCGAGGCGCAAACATTTCGTACCTATTCCCGATTATGTGCATGCCTTTGTGGAGGGGATGAACTTTGCTACAGGTAATCTGCTAGAGAGTCTAGTTCACCACCTGCTGCGCATGACCGGAGTTAAGCTGGATGTAAAAGAGTTTGATCAACAGCTGTTAAGTAATCATTTGTTGTTCAACATCAAACTAATCGATAACCAAAGTGCGGTTATCGGTCAAGGTAGAGAAATAGAACAGCTTTGTGATCAATATGCGCATCTAGTCGAAAACGAATTACAGGTCAGTGGAGAGGAAGTGTGGGGGCAGGTAGGGCTCGACAGTTGGAGTTTTGAGGAGCTACCGGAGAGTATAGAGACCATGCAAGGCGGGATAAAAGTAACCGCTTGGCCAGCACTGCGCTTGAATTCTGATAAGGTAGATTTGATTTTGACGATGAATCAGGGCTTTGCAGAGAGTCTGAGCATCGAGGCAATCAGCTATTTGGCGACTAAACTGTTGGCGCCGAGTATCAAGAAAGCCCGTAGCGATATGCCTAAGCTCACCGAAAGCACTTTATTCATCGGAAAAAAATTCAACAAAAAACAGCTTGAGGGTGAAATTCATTCATTTGCGATGCGTGAGGCGTTAGCGCTTCAGCAATCGATACCAAGAACTAAACTTGAATTTCTTGATCGAGTCGCTAACGTTAAAAATCAATCAAAGTATACTTTTTTTCTGAATAAAATTGCAGATCAAGTTAATAAACTGCACCGACAATATCACGGCATGCAAAAGCAACTAAGTGGCGTACAGCCGCTAGATAGAATAATGATTATTTCAGACATCAAACAGCAGCTTGATGCATTGTTCAGTAAAGACTACTTATCCTCTATATCGTGGTTTAGATTGGAACAGTACACAAGATATATGAAAAGCCTTGAAATAAGGCTGGAAAAGTATCAAAGAGAATTGCCACGTCAGCGGGTGTTAGTGAGTCAGCTCGCCAGTATAGAACAGAGATTACAGACCAAACTAGCAGCGTGTCGAGCACGAGATGAAAAGTCGGTTACCTTAGAGAGTTATCGCTGGCTGATAGAAGAGTACCGGATATCCTTGTTTTCGCAGCAATTAGGTACCTTAGAGACAGTCTCGGAGAAAAGTATGCAGCAATAATGGCGGGAAATTAGCCAGTAATTACCCGAGCAATAAGTAAATTAAATTAACTTAAAATAAAAATGAACTTTTCACAAAGCTTGCACTATCAATAATCATATGCTGTAATGCGGCCAATTAAACGCAAGCGTAGCGTTACGAGTTTGTTTAGGCTTAAAATAAGACTGAATGAATTCAGCGCTAGTTAGCAGTAACAAATAGAATATAAATACAGTTAACAAGATAGTTATTTGTTTTGTATTTTAATTATTCTTAACTTATGGTATTTTTTCAATGCATTACCGACTATACTCGAGCCGGATAACGCATTAAAAGAAAACTAGAAATAAAACATTCACTACTAGTATGTTGAATATTTAAGGGGAAAAAAATGAAAAAGTCGTTTATCTATCTAGCTATAGCTGGTGCAATGACTGCGCCGATGGTTGCTCAAGCTGACGCAACTTTATTCGGTCAAATCCGTTATGACATCACAGATGTTGACGGTAAAGACACAAACAGTGATATCACTCGTGTACGTATCGGTGTTAAGGGTGAAGAGACAATGGATAACGGCCTAACAGCTGGTTACTTCATTCGTTTGCATTCAGATTCTAACGATTCTAATGTTGGCACTCACAAGACTACTGTATACGTTTCTGGCGATTTCGGTAAAGTCGTAATGGGTGACACTGGAAACCCTAACGAATCTGTTGAAGATCGTACTGAATACGGATTGTACTCTGGTACTTTCACAAACATGGATACAGGTTTCTCAGGCGGCGGTATCGCTTACGAATCTAACAACATCAATGGTTTCAAATTTGCTGTTGGTCTAGGCAACGTTGATCAGAACGGATCAAGCGAAGATAATTCATACGGCGCTATGGTTTCTTATGACAACGACATGTTTGGTATGACTGTAGGTATCGGTCAATCTGCTGATACTTCTGCTAAAGCAGCAGTATACAAGTTAGATAATACTGGTACAGCGGTTGTTGATACAGCTGCTAAACTAGCTAAATCTGGTGATAACAACTACGGTGTTTCAGTTTCTGCTAAAGATGTTGCTGGATTTACTTTAGGCGCTCGTTACTCAGTACAAAAAGTTAAAGCTGGTACTGATGTTAAAGGTTATGCAATCGGTGGTTCTTACGCAATCGATAAACTAACTTTATCTCTACAACACGAGCAGAAGAAATCTGGTTCTGTTAAAGAGAAAATGGTTGCTCTTGATGCAACTTACAAGTTAGGTGGTAACGCTTCTGTTACTCTAGCTGCTATCTCTTTCAATGACGATGCTGAAAAAGCAGACGCTGATAGCAGAGATGCTGTTAAACTACGTTACAAAATCACTTTCTAAGCTGATTTTACTAACTTAGTAATCTAAAAAGGCTCCTTCGGGAGTCTTTTTTTGCTTAAAATAATCTCATCAATTTAGCGGCTTGTGCTAAAATTAATAGCTTGGCATCTTGTTGCAGGTAAATCGTTTAGTGAAAAAATTTCAGTACATGCTCGTCTCTCTCTGTTTGGTAGTGTCTTTTGTCGTAAATGCCGCTCAAAGTAGTGATCCTTTAGAGGGGATGAACCGAAAGGTCCATAGTTTTAACAATATGGTCGATTCGGTAGCGTTTAAGCCTTTGGCTAAAGGTTATAAAGCGGTGACTCCAGATATCATTGAAGTGGGGGTAAAGAACTTTTTTGCAAATATTGGCGATGTAGGAACTTTAATTAACAATGTGCTGCAGTTCAAAATACGAGATGCGGCGGTCGATTTAGCGCGGATTGGTTTTAACAGCACTGTCGGACTGGCGGGGATATTAGATGTCGCCTCGGGAATGGGTTTAGAAAAACACAGCGAAGATTTCGGCCAAACTTTAGGTGTATGGGGTGTGCCTTCGGGTCCCTATTTAGTGTTGCCTTTTTTAGGTCCAGGTAGCCTTCGAGATTCTCCCGCTAGTTTAGTGCCTTTAGATGGCTGGCGCTATATAGAGCACATACCGACGCGCAATGTCGGCTATGCTACTCGCTTGATGCAAAACCGCGCAGAGTTTTTTTCCTATGAAGAAATCGTCACCGGCGATAATTACCTATTTATTCGCGATGCCTACCTAGGTATTCGTCAGCATGCAGTCAACGATGGTATCGTCGACGAAATTTTCAATGAAGACGATTTTTAGTGTTATCATATTATAGCTTATAGCTTATAGCTTATAGCTTATAGCTTATAGCTTATAGCTTATAGCTTATAGCTTATAGCTTATAGCTTATAGCTTATAGCTTATAGCTTATAGCTTATAGCTTATAGCTTATAGCTTATAGCTTATAGCTTATAGCTTATAGCTTATAGCTTATAGCTTATAGCTTATAGCTTATAGCTTATAGCTTATAGCTTATAGCTTATTATCCCTCTTATATTTTTAGGCTTACCGCAATGCAGCCGCGAATTTTATTCCTGTTGATGAGCATGGTCGTACTTAGTCCAATGGCTATCGATATCTATTTGGCGTCTATGCCGCAGATGGTGATCGAGCTACATGCTTCTACCAGTCAAGTTCAATCGACAATAGCGCTGTTCTTTTTTGCGATGGGCCTGGGGCAGATTTTTGTCGGGCCTTTGGCCGATCGCTACGGGCGCAGGCCGGTGGTTATCTGCGGTTTGTTTTTGTATTTATTAAGTAGCTTGGCGGCGGCTTTCGTCAACGATATTTGGCTGATGCAAGGTTGCCGGCTATTACAGGGGCTAGCGGCCTGTGCCATTTCGGTCGTGATCTTCAGTGTGGTTCGCGATCGATATAACTACGCGAAAAGCAGTAAAATATACAGCTACCTAAATGGGGTGCTCAGTGTTATCCCGGCTTTTGCACCGATTTTTGGCAGTCTATTAGCCAGTTATTTTGGCTGGCGCTCCACCTTTGTTTTTATGTTTGCCTACTCGCTATTAGTGCTACTGCTTATTTATCGCTACCTGCCTGAAACCTTAACTTTAGAAAATACCAGTACCACAACTCGGCTTTACGATTGGCGGCGTTACTTGTCGGTGCTGTCTAGCAAGTGTTTTGTCTATTATGCGCTTTGCAGTATGGCTGCGATGGCCGCTATTTTGAGTTATGTTAGCTATGCTCCAGTGTGGTTGATTGATCATCTGGGCTTGTCGGCGACGGCTTTTAGCTTGTTATTTGGTCTCAATGCCTGCATGAGTATTTTCGTCTCTTTTTGTGCGCCCATTCTCATCACTCGTCTCGGAAATCGGCAGGTAGTCAAGCTGGCGCTAAGTTCTATGTTAATAGCAGCGCTGCTGTTGCTAGTGTTGGCGTTGTTTTTCGTGTTAGAAGGGCTGTTGGCTGGGGTGGCATTTATGTTGCCGGTGATGTTCTTGAGTGCAGGTTTGTCACTGCTGTTGGGGCCTGCGACCAGTATGGCGCTGTCTGAGTTTGCAGATAAGGCGGCGACCGCTTCTGCGCTGCTAGGTTTTATTCAGATGGTCGGTGCATCTATTGTCGTAATGCTGATTCAGCAGACTAGTTTTTCAGCACCAATTGCAGTTGCAATAGTGTTGTTATCATTGGTGGTGCCGCTGTTGCTGATGATGAGTTTTAAGTTTTTTGCGCAGTGGTATATGGAGCGCAGTGCCAGCTAGTGCTTAACTGATGTATGTTTATCTATGCACAATGATGTTGAGAATAATTTTTAAAGACAGTTAGTTTAGTGTTGTTGACTAAAAAGTTTGAAGTAGTACTTGTGGAGGATCTAAAAAGAGTTGGTGGAGCCAAGGAGGATCGAACTCCTGACCTCAACGCTGCCAGCGTTGCGCTCTACCAGCTGAGCTATGGCCCCAATTTTGTCTAGAGGTATCTGCATGAAATATATTGAAAAGAGATGGTGGAGCCAAGGAGGGTCGAACTCCTGACCTCAACGCTGCCAGCGTTGCGCTCTACCAGCTGAGCTATAGCCCCATCACTGTTTCATCGATTTCATGAGAGGCGCGTATTCTGCCATATTCGAGATTAAAATCAATAGCTAAGTATGAAAATAGTCCTTCAATCTATAAATAGCTATCGATCTGAGTGACAGTTTTAGTTTTGGCTATTTAATGCCTGATACTCTTTATCCCAACGCTTGTTTTCCTTTTTCGAGGGTCTGCCCAAAATATTTAATGCAAGACGAACTCTGGCTCTGCTCATGTCTGGGCCCAAAATTGCCATTGAATCCATAATTGAAACACTTTGGCTGCTGCCTGAAATAGCGACGAATAATGGAAACAGTAGCTCTCTTATCTTAAGTTGCATATTGTCTGCAAGTTGTTGCAGGCAAGTGTAAAGTGCATCTTTATCCCATTGCGTGTGGCTGTCTAGCTGCCAGGCCGAAAATTGCAGGATTTTACGAACATCCATAATCTCCAACGACTTGTGTTTAAAGTCTGTTTCGTCAAGATCAAGCATGCCCGATAGGAAAAAGTTGGCCAGTGGCGCTACATCGGAAAAAGTGTCGACACGCTGCTGGATCAGTGGAATGATTTTCATCAAGTATTCAGGGTTAAGCGCCCACTTTTGATAAGCTTGCGCAAACTCAGCGGTGTTGAGATTCTCTCGTAGCCATAGACCATTTAACCAGCTGAGTTTGGTCTGATCAAAGATTGGCCCGCCTAAAGAGACTCTTTTTATATCAAAATTATCGAACATTTCCGCGCGGCTAAACTTTTCACGTTCATCCGGCATTGACCAACCCATGCGTGCCAGGTAATTAAGTAAACCCTCTGGCAGGAAGCCCATGCGCTGGTAATAGAGGATACTGGTTGGGTTTTTACGTTTAGATAGTTTAGATTTATCGGGGTTGCGCAGCAGCGGCATATGACAGAGAACCGGCATCTCCCAGTTGAAGTACTTGTACAGTAACTGATGCTTAGGTGCAGAGTTAATCCACTCTTCACCGCGCAATACATGGCTGATTTTCATTAAATGATCGTCGACTACATTGGCCAAGTGGTAGGTAGGCATGCCATCGGATTTAAGTAGAATTTGCGCGTCAACCATTGACCATTCAATTTCTATTTTGCCTCTTAACATGTCCTCAAATACGCAAGTGCCAGTGGTCGGTATTTTCATGCGGATCACAAAGGGGAGCTCTGCCTGTTCGCGCCTTAGTTGCTCGTCTGCTGGTAGTGCTAGTGCGTCTTGTTGCATCGCTGCAGGAAGGCCTTGCTCACGGCGTTGATTGCGGATCGTATCTAATTCTTCACGGCTTAAATAGCAGCGAAAAGCATGGCCGTCAGCGAGTAACTGCTGGGCGTATTTAGTGTAAATATCACGGCGTTCACTTTGACGGTAGGGTCCGTATTCGCCTCCTACATCGGGGCCCTCATCCCAGTCTAAACCCAGCCAGCGCAAGGAATCCAAAATTGTCTGTTCAGAAGCGCTGGTGCTGCGGGTCTGGTCAGTATCTTCGATGCGCAAAATAAACTTACCACCTTGCGATCTGGCGAAAGCTAAATTGAAGAGAGCAATGTAAGCGGTGCCAACATGTGGATCACCCGTCGGTGAAGGAGCAATACGAGTACGAACAGTCATGTTTATCCTGTGCTAAATATAATTAATATAAACCTGAATCTGTGCTTTAAAAGTAAATACAGAGTGTAAGGCATTGGTTCTACAGTGGCAGTGAAAAATATTAACAGTACTTGTTTGTTAACTTAGTTCAGTGGCTGTTTTTATCAGCTCTGAAGTCACTGATTCAGGGTAAAAAGATTTCAATTATACCTGTGCCTCTCGTGCTAAGGAAGGATTTGTATGGCATTAAGCGACCGGAAAAATAATATTTTTGCATGTCAGCTGCATCTACTTAGCGGCGGTTTGCGTATTTAAGCTAAAGAGCAGTGAGCTTAATTAAATGATGAGGAAATTATATGCATAGCTGGATGGGGAAAATCTTATTGTTGATTATCGGGTCGTTGTTCGCACTGCAATCAATGGCAGGCGACAAACCGGTATTTACCGAAAACGGGGTGGCGCTTAGAGGTTACGATACGGTTGCTTACTTTGCTCAAGGAAAGCCGGTAAAAGGTAAAAAATCATTTCTCGCCAATTATCAGGGGGCGAAATGGTATTTTTCATCGGCTGCTAATCAGCAGCTTTTTAAAGAAAATCCTAACAAATATGCCCCACAATATGGTGGGCACTGTGCCTTTGCGATAGCCAACGACAAGTTAGTGTCTGTCGATCCTAAAGCGTTCACCATAGTAAATGACAAGCTTTATCTCAACTACAGTCTGTCGGTCAGGAAGCGTTGGGCTAAAGATATTCCAGGATATATCGCTGATGGTGATGAAAATTGGGCTAAATTATAATCCTAGCCGGTGGTTATATACCGTTAACCAAAGGGGTACCGCACTGTTTTTGTGGGTTAAATAAATCCCTGTACAGTGAGCAAGGTCTGTAAAATAGTCTAATCTAGTCTAGGCATGTCGTCTTCTTCGGTCGTGATTAAGATTATTGACTCTTTATGCTGCCTTCGGTTAATTTTAGCGGGGCTGCTAAGAGGCTCTTGATGTGACTGATCTTGAAGAATATCAACGGATTGCTGCGGAATTTCGGCGGCGGTTGGCGCTGTTTTACGCTGGCTTTTTTCACTCTCTTGGTAGGCACTACAGCCGGATAGCAGCAGTAAGCTAGACAGTAAAATTATAAAATATTTCATCGGCATATATTCTTTTATTATTCGGCTAATTGTTGGATGGCCCAGCTGAATTCAGTGCTGTTGCTGATAGCAGGTGCGCCCAGGGGTGCGTAATCTAAGTCTAAAAAAGCTTTGTTTGCGGTGACTAAGGCTTGGAAAAACAGTGCACAGTCCGCTGAGTTTTTCATGATCGAGCTAAACCTTAAGCCATTTCTAGCAATTATCCACTGATAGGGCTCGGTACGCAAAACACTTTTACTGGCATTGATAAAATCTGAATTTTCTAAATAGTCCAACAATTTAGGGTGTTGATATCGGTGGTTCGCGTGCAGGCCGTTTAAATGGCAAGCGAGCATATTCTGTTGCACTTTATAGAGGGTGAATTGGTCGATTAAGCACGGCTGTTGTTGTACAAACTGTTGTACAAACTGTTGTACAAACTGATGTGAAAGCTGTTGTGGAGGCTGTGATGAAGGCTCCAAGCTTCGCTGCTCAATGAGTAAGCTATAACAGTCCTGGTAATGATGCAGTGCCAATTGCTGATGGTTTTCTAGTTCTGCACTCTGACCATTATTTCGGTGTATAGGTAGTTGATCTAAATGAATATCTGCTTTTAACCAGTTTAATCGTGCCCTTCTTAAACGACTGCCAAAGTGCAGATCATGCTCTAAAAAAAGCAAAAAATCATCGATGTCTTGGCGGAGTCCCGAGTGCTGCTTGCAGGCAATTAATCGGTTGTAGATTGCTAGTAGGGCCTGCGTATCAGTGGGAAAAGGCGAGGGAAAGCACTGCTCATGCAAGGTCATTATGATCTTACTGATATGGCTATTAGCTTTTCGATGAGGCTGACGATACAGCGCATACAAAGTTTTTTCATCGATTCCTGCCGGGTAGATTAAATCAATTTGTTGTAAAAAATAATCCCAAGTCCAGCCTTGCGCCTTGAGGCGGTGAATTTTACTGTATAAGTTTGACATAGCATAGTTCTTATAAAAGTAGAAGCCCATTCTATAAAGAGTCTGCGGTTAAGGCTAGCTCTGCTGCTGTTTATACTTAATTATCTTTAAGATCAGTGAATAGATGTTGATCGAAGCAAGATTTTGAAAAGTATAAATAGGTGAAAAAATGAAATATTTAACCGTATTGCCCCTTTGCATTTCTTTAAGTACCTCCTTAGCACTTGCCGGCTGCACAGCTGTTAGGGATGAATTTTCCGGCCGCCAAAAAGAGGCCCCTGTAGCGCAGATAAAGCGGCACAAAATGGCGTCGATGCTCGAGTCTAGTCAGTATTCAACCATTGCTATGCCTCTACCATCACCACAGCCGTTCCCATTACCACTATTAAAGCCCAATACTGAAAAGTATCAATCGCTAGCAGCACATTTGCCTATTGATCCGGCTATCACTCCTTTAAGTACATTTAGTACCGATGTTGATACCGCAAGTTTTAGTAATGTGCGACGTTTCATTAGTCGGGGAGTACTGCCACCGGTTGGTGCGGTGCGCACTGAGGAGATAGTCAATTATTTTGATTATCACTATGCCGCTCCTACTCAAGCAAATCAAACGGTTAAATTAGCGTATGAGCTTTCAAACAGCCCCTGGAACCCTAAGGCAAAATTATTGAAGGTATCTTTGCAAGCTAAAAAATATCAAAATAATAAGGGTAGCAATCTAGTATTTTTGATCGATGTTTCAGGGTCAATGTCTAGTAAAAATAAGCTACCTTTACTCAAGAAATCATTAAACTTGTTAACCAAAGGGCTAAAAAGTCAGGATTGCATCGCTATAGTTGCCTATGCGGGAAATGCAAATGTGGTGTTAAATGCTACCTCGGGCACCGCTAAGCAAAAAATTCGTCAGGCAATTAATGATTTACGTGCCGGAGGCTCCACTAATGGTGGGGATGGTTTGAATATTGCCTATCAACTTGCCTCGGCAAATTTTATTAAAGGCGGGGTGAATAGAATATTGTTAGCCACAGATGGTGATTTTAATGTCGGTATGAGCAACCCATCAGAGATGAAAAAGTATATTGAGAAACAGCGAAAAACCGGTATTAATTTAAGCGTCTTAGGTTTTGGTGAAGGAAATTATAATGACCACTTAATGGAAGAGTTGTCGAATGCCGGCAATGGTAACGCAGCTTATATAGACACTCTACAGGAAGCACAAAAAGTACTTGTCGATCAAATATCTGCAACATTACGTACAGTGGCTTACGATGCAAAAATTCAACTTGAATTTAATCCGCAGGTTGTCGCTAGCTATCGATTGTTAGGGTATGAAAACCGAGCATTAGCAGATAGCGATTTTATTAATGACAGTAAAGATGCGGGCGAGATAGGCGCGGGGCAAAGTGTGACTGCTCTCTATGAAATTTTCTACAACGGCGAAGAATCTGCTATAGCATTGCGCTATCAGAAAAACAGTAGCCGTAAGCTTGATCGCACAGCAGAATTAGGCTTTATCAAAATTCGTTATAAACTTGGCCACAATTTGCCATCCAAACAATACAGTCTTGCTATCCAACAGCCTGATTTTGTTGAACTTGGGCAAAGCTCAGACAGCTTTAGATTTGCCGCCGCCGCAGCTGCATACGCAGAAAAGCTGCGCAACAGTGAATATCTACAAAATTTTAAGTGGTCACAAATTATTGCTTTAGCCAGTAGTGCCAAAGGAGCAGACCAATACGGTTACCGTAGCAGCTTTATACAGCAGCTCAGATTAAGCGAGAATATCGATTAAAGCTACCTCGAGCATCGCGCTTATTTATACAGCTGTTGGCGATCACTTGAAGATTTAGAGCAGATATCAGTAAAACGTGACCAGTTAAGATAAGACAAAGAGACTGAATCTAAACAACGTCGCTTAACTTTAAAAACAGCGCTGAATCAAAAGTTTAGTGCTTGTTTAACCGAATGGTCAATAACTTAATCTTCTCATCTTCAGTATAAATAAAGATAGCTAATTGCTGGTGTTTATAGAAATGATGGCTATCTTTAATGTAGAAAGCTAATACCTATGACCACTTGGTAAGGACTCGCCATTAGGCTGCGTTCTGTTACGTGGATATAGGAACTTAGTTATTCATTAGGAAAGTGTGGGACTTATTCAGAGGTTCCTTAGTGTTGTTTAATCTGAAAAGAGACCTGCGCAATGAAAGAAGCCCGCTGTATATCATTACCAGAAGATATGACTATCGGTAATATTAATCAATGCCAAACTGAGTTGTTATCCGCACTTAATAAAGTGCTAACAGTGAGTGTCGATTTGTCGACCTTGCAACAAATTGATACCTCGGGGGTACAATTACTGTTGGTCTTTATTCGTCAAGCCGAAAATCTCCAAGTCAAATTGCTATGGCTGAAGGAGAGTGGTCTGCTATCGAGCATTTCTCAGAAACTAGGTTTCCAGCAACTAACCGATTCAAAAACGTGGTCAGATTTAAAAGCTAGTACTGCTGCGGAGCAGCTGTAAATGGCCTCACTACTGATTGTCGATGATTCAGTGTCAGTGCGCTCAATGCTCAACCAGCTGCTTACTCAGGCGGGTCATGTAATAGATGAGGCCGGTGATGGTGAAGAGGCTTTGGACAAAGCACGATTAACAAATTACGATTTAATCCTCACCGATGTCAATATGCCGGTATTAGATGGCATAGAGCTATGTCGGGAGTTGCGACAAATGCACAATTTTAGGTTTACTCCGATTCTTATTATCACTACTGAAAGTTCAGATGAAATCAAACAACAGGGGAAATTGGCAGGGGCGACCGGTTGGTTAATCAAGCCTTTTGATCCTGATAAATTGGTCAATACAGTCAGCTTACTTTGTGGTAAAAGTGCATGAGTGTTGATTTAAGCCAGTTTATTGTTGAGTTCTTACAAGAGAGTTTTGAAGGGCTCGCACAGATGGAATCTTGCTTATTAGAATTTACAGATGATCCAGAAATAGTCGATAGTATTTTTCGGGCTGCGCATTCTATCAAGGGAGGAGCCGGTACTTTCGGCTTTGCTGAGATTGCTGAGTTTACCCATGATGTTGAAACCATCCTCGATGAAATGCGCAGTAATCATTTAGCACCGAGCGCTGAAATTATTAATAGCCTGCTGCAATCTGTTGATGTATTGCGCATGATGTTCAATGCCACTCAAGATCAAGGCGAAATAAATACTGCCCTAGTGTCGAGTGTCAAAGCTAGACTACAGGCGATTATAGAAGAAAATAATCCTGTAAAAGCAGTGTCCACTCCCGAAAAAGAGCACTCTGTTATAGAGCCATTAGCAGCGACAATAGCCGCAGATCAATCATTAGATAATTGTTGGCTGATTGAGTTTCAACCAAATTTAAATATGCTGAAAAGTGGCAATGAACCAGTGTATATATTTGCCGCTTTAGCAGAGTTAGGGGATTTGCAGCTTGAGCCAGAAATTCAGCGACTGCCGGACATCGATCGTTTTGATGCTGAATGTATTTACCTTTGCTGGGCATTAAAATTATCCATAGCAACCGCTGATCCAATAAAAGCGCGGCGGGATATTCAGGAAGTGTTTGAATGGGTTGAAGATTTCTGTGAGCTGAGTATTACCCTAATTCCTCCTCCGGTGATGATCGAAAA
This sequence comes from Oceanospirillales bacterium, assembly GCA_029027825.1. Taxonomy (GTDB): domain Bacteria; phylum Pseudomonadota; class Gammaproteobacteria; order Pseudomonadales; family Balneatricaceae; genus Rs1. The sequence goes on from CP093399.1 coordinate 849,692, forward strand.
TCCTGAGCCTGAGACTGAGACTGAGCTAATGGCTATCGCCAAAGTCGAACAAGAAACTCAAAATAGCGACCATCAACGAGCTAAAAAATCTAGCGATGCACAAAAAAATATTGTAGTTGAAGTCAATAAATCAGTTAAAAAATCCCGCTCTGTCGAAGTGAGTTCGGTACGAGTGGACACTGAAAAACTTGATGAATTATTGGACAGAGTCGGAGAGCTAGTGGTTACGCAGTCAATGCTGACTCAAGCGGGCATTGAGTTATTAAAAACCGGACACAATAGCCAAAGCTTAGAACAGGGCCTCGTTCAGTTAGCTAGTAATACCCGCGATCTACAAGAAGATGTTATGCGAATGCGGATGTTGCCGATCAGTTTTGTCTTCAATCGCTTCCCGCGATTAGTGCATGATATTGGCTTGAGTTTAGGAAAAAAAGTATCACTAGAGATGTCGGGGGCAGAAACCGAGATAGATAAAACGGTGCTGGAAAAAATTGGTGATCCTCTGACCCATTTGCTTAGAAATGCATTAGACCACGGTTTGGAAATGCCGGCGCAGCGCATCGCCAGCGGAAAATCAGAAACGGGTACCATAAAGCTGGATGCCTACCATCAAAATGGCTTTATCGTGATCGATGTAAGCGATGATGGGATGGGGCTCGATACCGTTAAAATCAGAGCAAAAGCGCTGCAAAAAAACTTAATTACAGAAGAGCAAATTCTATCTGAAGGCGACATCCATGCGTTAATTTTCAAAGCTGGTTTTTCAACTGTTGAGCAGCTGTCTGAACTATCAGGGCGTGGAGTTGGTATGGATGTAGTGCTGCGCAACATCGAAGGTCTTGGTGGTCAAGTCAATTTAGTTTCCAAGGTAGGTGAGGGGTCGACTTTTAGGGTCAGTGTTCCATTAACATTGGCTATTATTGAAGGACAGTTAATTAATATCAATGATGAAAGGTACGTTATTCCCCTAGTATCAATCAAAGAGACAGTGTCAATTCAAGCCTCGGAAATAAAGTATCTAGGTGCGCACAGTCAATTTATAGATTATAGAGATGAGTATATTCACTTAATTGATTTGAAGGCTATGTTGAATCCGATGAATGGTCAGCCTAAAGCTAATCAATACGATAAATTAGCACAGGAGCCGCTGTTGATCATCGTCGCTGAATCAGCGGCTAAAAAAGTAGGCTTTATTATTGACGCACTTGATAGTCAGCAGCAATTTGTGGTCAAGCCTATGGAAGCTAATTTTAAAAAGATAGAAGGGTTAGTGGGGGGCACTATTTTAGGTGACGGCAGTGTGGCGCTGATATTGGATACCGCTGGCTTAATTGCCAAGGATCAGCGTTTAAATGATGTGCAGCCTATGCATAGGGAAGCTACAGCCCCTTAAATTTATATTGCTAGCCGCCAGGGATTACTTAACCCTGAATCTGTGACATCAAAGTGAATACAGAGTGACTCAATGAGATCTCTGCATAACGTTGCGAGCGAAGGTAAGACAAGGAAAAAACCGGCGAGATAGCGGATTTTACAGGTGTAAATGAGCATATTGAGCCGGTTTTTAACGCAGTATTACCGAGCGCAGTTATCATACCCTCTGGGTAAGTTATGCAGAGGTTCTCAATAGCTGATGTAAGTAACTGATTTAGATAAACGAATACAAAAGTGGGAGCGGATTAAATGCAAGTGGAACCAGCGCAACCTCAAGAAAATATAATAATAGGGGATCTAGAAGGTCGGCAATACCTGAGTTTTTTATTGGATGGTGAAGAGTACGCTATCGATATTCTAAGGGTGCAAGAACTTCGTGGCTGGACACCCGTTACTCGAGTGCCTGATATGCCAGATTATTTGAAAGGGGTTTTAAATCTGCGCGGCGCTATTATCCCAGTGATTGATTTGCGACAGCGTTTTGCGCTTCCTCAGGTCGTGTATGGACCGACGACAGTGGTGGTGGTCATAAAGGTAGAGAGTGAAAATATCGAACGGGTAATGGGGATTATCGTCGATGCGGTGGCTGAAACTTACTCTTTTGCCAAAGAAGATATTCAACCATCTCCGCAGGTTGGGGGCTCGGTTAATTCTGATTTCATAACCGGCTTAGTCGCTCGAGAAGATCGGATGATCGTACTGATGGATATCGATGCTCTGATGAATTCAGACGAGCTTGCCATCACCTTGGAGAATGGCGAAACAGATTCAGTACTAGAATAGTAGTTAGTAACTTATTGATGGTCGCATAGAAAAAATTACCAAGACTTAAATCAGGGGGGGATGAAATGAAATTAAACATGCCAATTACCGATCGTGAAGTTTTCATGGCAGAGGGGAAAGATCTAGTAACGAAAACGGATTTAAAAGGAGTAATAGTCTATGCCAACCCCGCATTTGTTGAAATCAGTGGCTACTCTTTAGCTGAGTTAGTCGGTAAAAATCATAATGTAGTGCGCCATCCAGATATGCCTATTGAAGCATTTAAAGATTTATGGAATACCATTAAATTAGGTCGTCCCTGGGTGAGATGTGTCAAAAATCGCTGTAAAAATGGAGACTTTTATTGGGTAAAAGCCAATATTACGCCGGTTTTTTACAGTGGTAAAGTCGAAGGCTATATGTCAGTGCGAACGCTGGCTAGCATTGAGGAGATTAAGCAAACTGAAGTGTTGTATGGTGAACTCTCGGATAGTAAAACTATTTTGATTGATCCCAATGAATTAGCTACTGCAAATTTAGCCAAGAAACTAGATCAATCTGCCTTGCTTGCGACGGCGGTATTAGTCGCGTTGACCGCATTGATTTATGCATTGGAAATAGCCGCTGAATTTTTGCTGTTAGGGCCTTTGGTTGGGTTTGGTTGGTTATATCTCAGTGTTAAACAGATCTTTAAGAGGGAACTTATCGCTCCGCTTAAGGAAGTTATTGCAGCGATGGTTAAAATCTCTGAGGGTAGCTATTTAACTACTTTCGCTCTGGACGATCCAGGTGAAATCGGCACCTTGAAGCGAGCGGTAAATATGCTGGGAGTTAAGCTGGGTTTTGATGTAAATAATGCACAAGAGCAAAGTAATAAAAATTTACGGATTAAAGTTGCACTGGATAATGTGGAGTCAAGTGTGATGCTGGCCGATAATAATGGGCTGATTATTTATGCTAACAGCTCAGTGACCAAAATGATGAAAAATGCTGAAGAGGATATTCTAAAACAGCTACCAAATTTTGATTCAAGTAAGTTATTAGGGGCAAACTTCGACTCTTTTCATGCCGACCCTGATCACCAGCGTAATTTATTGCAAAAACTTACTAAGGTCTACAAAAGCGAAATAAAGTTAGGTGATAGAGTCTTAGGTTTAACGGGTAATCCGGTTCTTGATGAGAACGGAAATCGTTTAGGCACAGTGGTTGAGTGGAAAGACTTAACGGATCAATTAAGTGCAGAACTGCAAATTCAACAATTGATTGAAAACGCCGCCAATGGTGATTTTGAGCGGCGCTTAGACACAGAGAGCTACTCTGGATTTTTATATAATGTCGCCTGTGGTATTAACTTGATGATGGACTCCATCACCTTACCGATCAAAGAGGCGAAACGGGTGTTGGAAAGTGTCGCTGATGGCGACTTAACCAAGCAGATGAATGGCGAGTTTAGTGGCGAGTTTGAAGCGCTAAATATCGCGGTTAATACCTCTATTTCGAATTTATCTACTATGGTCGCAAAGATACGAAATGCTGGTGATAACATAAAAAGTGGTGCCTCTGAAATAGCTACAGGGAATGCGACACTGAGTAGTCGAACTGAATCTCAAGCAGCGACACTGGAGGAAACTGCATCCTCCATGGAAGAGATAACAGCAACCGTTAAGCGTAATGCGGATAATGCGGAAGAGGCTAAAAAACTGTCGGAAAACTCGCAGAAACTCGCCGCTAAAGGAGGCGATATCTCCAAGCGAGTGATTTCGTCAATGTTCGATATTAGTACCAGCGCTACTAAAATTGCCGAAATAATTACCGTAATCGATGAAATAGCATTTCAAACTAATTTACTGGCTTTAAACGCTGCGGTTGAGGCAGCTAGAGCAGGTGATCAGGGCAGAGGTTTTGCGGTTGTCGCATCAGAAGTCAGAATATTAGCGCAGCGCAGTGCCAAAGCGGCTAAAGAAATTAAGTCTTTGATTAACGAGAGCGCTGACAAAGTTGAAGAGGGAAACTCTTTTGTCGTTGAATCAGCTAAAGCGCTAGTAGACATCATTGAATCGATCCAAAGTGTGACTGAGTTGGCCTCAGAAATAGCCTCGTCTAGCCGAGAGCAAGCAATCGGTATTGAACAGGTAAATACAGCGGTTAGTCAGATGGATGAAGTGGTACAACAAAATGCCGCACTGGTTGAAGAAGTGTCGGCAGCTTCTGTCTCCCTTGATGGAGAGGCAATTCAATTAAAGTCATTAGTGAGCGCCTTTAAGGTAAGCAACACCGATGAAGTTGAAAGACGCACTGTGCCAACAGCTACTCAACAAAGAGGCGTAAGTGCAGATAAGGCGCACAGTATGAGAGCCACTGACAAAAAAATCTATATCCTGGGGGAGAGCGATGAAGAGTGGCAAGAGTTTTGATAACTACCGACCGAGATCACCGGCTAATAAACGATCAAATAAGAATCAATGGAATTAGCTGGCACCTATTAATAGAGCCTGTAAAGTCGGTATTTGTCACTGGTGTAGCGATTAATTAAAATATGGATGTCACTAATGGAACCCGTTTTAAGTCTTGGACGAGAGTTTGAATTTACCGATAAACAGTTTGCAAAAGTTAAAAGTGATCTCTATGACTATGCGGGAATAGTACTGGCGGATCATAAAAAAACTATGGCTTATAATAGGTTAGTGAGACGTCTAAGGGCGATAAATCTACAGAGCTTCGATAGCTATTTTAATTTTATAGCGGCAAACCCGGCTGAGTTTAACCAGTTTATCAATGCTCTTACCACCAATTTATCTTCCTTTTTTCGTGAGAAACATCATTTTGATTTTATAACTTCCACCATCCTTCCTCGCATTCGTGCTTCAGGTCAGAAAAAAATTAGAATTTGGTCTGCGGGCTGTTCAAATGGAGAAGAAGCTTATTCGATTGCCATGTCCCTCACTGAATCACTGTTAAATATAAATCAATACGATATTAAAATACTGGCCACAGATATAAATTCAAGCGTATTGGAAATAGCTCAACGGGGGCTCTATGACATTGATAGGATCAAATTAATAGACTCTCATTTAGTGCGAAAATATTTTCTAAAGGGTAGAGGTAATTTCCATGGCAAGGTGCAAATACGGCCTGAGTTACAGAAAATGATTCATTTTAAATATTTGAATTTAATGAGCGAATGGCCGATGCAGGGGCAGTTTGATTTTATATTTTGTCGAAATGTTATGATTTATTTTAATCAACAGACTCAGCAAAAACTGATCTTAAATTTAGCCAGTTATATGCAGCCTGAGGGCTATTTATTTGTCGGTCACTCCGAGGCATTAGCGCACCAGCAAAGTGATTTTCAGCTAATTGGTAAAACAATTTATCAGCGCCAAGTAAAGTTATGAATCGATCTGCGGCTCCAAGAATATTAGGATTTGAACATTTAGCTATGTCGTGGCAGGAAAAGTGGCATTGCTATGGCCTAAAGATCAGCCAAGGTGATTTTTGTGTAACTAGTCAGGAGGTGGTGATCACTACGGTATTAGGTTCTTGTATCTCAGTTTGTATCTATGACCCCTCTGTGGGTTATGGCGGCATGAATCATTTTATGCTCCCTAAGTCGGCTAATAATGCTGATAGAGATAAGCCATTGCGCTATGGACTTTTTGCCATGGAGCAATTAATAAACCAGCTTTGGAAAAGTGGCTGTAAAAAGCACAACTTAAAATTGAAAGTGATCGGTGGCGGTAGAATGATGGATAATTTCTCTGATATTGGAAAGCTAAATATAGAGTTTATCGAACAGTACATAAAAGATGAAAAACTACACTTAATCGCCAGTGATTTAGGGGGGGATTATGCGAGAAAGCTGGCGTTTTTTCCAGCTACTGGACGGTTATTAGTGAATCGCATTCCGTCTATAGATACCCAGATAGAAATAACTGCAGTAGCTGAGCATGCTAAGGAAAAGAGTAAGTTTGTCACGCAAAATACTGTCGAGCTATTTTAGCCAGAGAAATTACCTTGATAAAAGTCCTAATCGTTGAAGACTCACCCATCATGCGCAAAATTTTAGCTAAAGTATTAGCTGATCAGACCCTGTTTCAGGTTGAATGTGCCGCGGATCCTTATGCCGCGCGTAAAATAATTAAACAATTCCATCCCAATGTGATCACCTTAGACAGTGAAATGCCAAAAATGGATGGCATTACCTTTTTACGCAACTTAATGAAGCTTAACCCCCTGCCAGTAGTGATGTTATCAACCATGACTCAACAGGGTGCTGAGGCGACCGTGATTGCCCTAGAACTAGGGGCGGTAGATTTTATTGGCAAGCCGAAAGCCGACGCCAATAATCAAAACCTGCGCGACTTTCAAAGCGATTTGATTGAAAAAATTATACTTGCGGCTAGAAGTCACTCAACAATCAAAAAGCATCGAGAGCTTTTCTCTTTTCCTCCAAACTTGATTAAAAAACCACTCAGTATCCAACAAACTGCCGGCAAACTTATTGCAATAGGGGCATCTACCGGTGGTATAGAGGCGATTAAACAAATTTTGACGCACTTGCCCAATAATCTCCCGCCGATCGTGATTGCACAGCACATCCCTGAATTATTTAGCAAAAAATTTGCAAATCGACTCAATGCTTGTGTCGAACTCACTGTAAAACAAGCTGAAAATGGTGATGTTTTGCAATCAGGTTTCGTCTATATAGCAGAGGGAGGTAGGCACTTAATGATTGAAAGTATTGGCGATCGATTAGTGTGCGTATTGAATGATCAAGAAAAGGTCAATCGGCACCGGCCCTCGGTTGACGTACTGTTCGACTCACTAAGTGACTTGAATGCAGGAAATCTGTTACTAGTACTGTTAACGGGCATGGGCAAAGATGGCTCCCAAGCTATGAAAAGATTAGCCGATAAAGGAGCCTACACTATCGTACAAGACCAGCAGTCGAGCATTGTGTGGGGAATGCCAGGTAGTGCTGTGGCATTAAACTGTGTTGAGCTACAGCTATCGCTCAATCAAATTTCACAAAAACTACAAAGCCACTTTCAATAACTATCCTGATTACCCATGAGGCTCAGCCGACTGTATAAGAAACTATTTTTTCAGCATTATAATAAATTGGTTACGATGAATTATAAGATGTAGCAGTATGCAGGGTAATTATCTTATGAAAGCGTTTTCTGCTCTACCTATTGCCAATACTAGGGTATTGAGGGGCTTGGCCTAACCATAGCTGAAAGTGGTGGGTAATCAGGTAATCTTTTAAGTCCCTTCTCTGTGACCTCTGTGGTAAAACTAATTTTTTAAAGTCTTTTTCACCACCGAGATCCACAGACGCTACGCTCCACAGAGAAAACCCTAACAGACTAGAAAGACCAAAGACTTAGAACCAAAACCCTAAGGGCTTTTTTCACCACAGAGGTCACAGAGGCGCTTCGCTGCACAGAGAAAACCTTAAAATCAAGAAATTTAGAAAGACAACAATCTCCTAGGTCTTAATCTTTCCTGATTACCCATGAGACTCAGCCTACTGTATAAGAAACTATGTTTTCAGCATTATCATCAATTGGTTACGATGAATTATAAGATGTAGCAGTATGCAGGGTAATTATCTTACGAAAGCGTTTTCTGCTCTACCTATTGCCAATACTAGGGTTTGAGGGGCTTGGCCTAACCATAGCTGAAAGTGGTGGGTAATCAGGATAACTATTATCTAAAGCGTCTGTTATTTCCCTGCTGGGAACAAATTTCTACTGCGCAAGCCCACCCCTCGCAGCGACGCTATTTTAGATGATGTTGTGCTAGGTACAGTGCTATAGGCGATAGCTGAGTGCCAAACTATCCGCTGGTTAAAATTTCTAGCAATCCCTCCACGGTATTAAACCTCTCTTCAGTTCCTGGCATCGGGAAGGTAAAGGTCAGCTGGCTGGCGCCGCTTAGTTTGTAACGATTAGGTTGCTTTTGCATTAAGCTGATTAAGGTCATCGGCTCAATCGGGGTGTCGGTAGAAAAATCGATTTTTCCATGGCTGACGCCGGCATCGATTTTGGTTATTTTTAAACGATCGGCACTGTGCTTTATTTGGGTGATCCGAAACAGATTTTTAGTGGCATCGGGTAGCAGTCCGAAGCGGTCAATCATTTCTATTTGTAGCTCTTTTAGTTCTGTGTCGTTAACACTACTAGAGATGCGTTTGTACATCACTAGGCGAATGTGCACATCGGGCAGGTAATCATCTGGAATGAGCGCCGGTAAATGCAAGTTTATCTCTGAACCGAACTGTAGTGGCTTGTCCAAATCAGGCGTTTTACCTTCGCGGATCGCCTCGATGGCTTGCTCTAACATCTCCATATATAAGGTAAAGCCAATCCCTTGTATCTGGCCGCTTTGCTCTTCGCCTAATAGCTCGCCAGCGCCGCGTATTTCTAAATCGTGACTGGCCAAAGTAAAGCCGGCACCTAAGTCTGTCGCCTCGGCAATGGCCTCTAAACGCTTTTTGGCATCTTTGCTGATCGACTTAGGGTGGGGGGTTAATAAGTACGCATAAGCCTGATGATGAGAGCGCCCGACCCGGCCTCTCAGTTGGTGGAGCTGGGCTAAACCGAACTTGTCGGCCCGCTCAATAATAATGGTATTGGCGTTGGGAATGTCTATGCCGGTCTCAAGGATGGTGGTACACAACAGCACATTATAGCGCTTGTGATAAAAATCTGACATCACTTGTTCCAGCTGACGTTCACGCATTTGTCCATGGCCGACCGCAATGCGTGCCTCGGGTACTAATTCGGCAATCTCACGGGCCATTTTGTCAATGGTTTTGACTTCGTTATGCAGTATATAAACTTGTCCACCGCGTAATAGCTCACGCAGGATTGCCTCTTTGATGATCTTGGGATCTGATTCGCGGACAAAGGTATTTACCGATAGGCGCTTTGCCGGTGGGGTCGCTATGATTGAAAGATCGCGCATCCCCGACATGGCCATGTTTAAGGTGCGCGGAATAGGCGTGGCGGTCATGGTTAATATATCCACCTCTGAGCGCATCGACTTTAAACGCTCTTTTTGCTGCACGCCAAAGCGATGCTCTTCATCAATAATCACCAGACCTAACTGTTTGAATTTGACATCATTTTGGATTAGTTTGTGAGTGCCAATAATGATATCGACATTGCCGGCGGCTAAGTTTCCCAGTGTTACGCCTTGTTGTTTGGCGGTTCTAAAACGCGAAACTAGGTCGATAATTATCGCTGAATCGGCAAATCTATCGGTGAAATTCTCATAGTGTTGTTGCGCTAGTAAGGTCGTGGGCACCAAAATAGCCACTTGTTTGCCCGATTGCACAGCCATAAATGCAGCGCGCATCGCGACTTCTGTTTTACCAAAACCGACATCTCCACAAATTAGTCGGTCCATCGGCTGAGCAGAAGTCATATCCCGAATAACCGCTGCAATCGCGGTGGCTTGGTCTGGGGTTTCTTCAAAGGGAAAATTCGCAGAAAACTGTTGATACTCTTCAGCGGGGGAGGCAAAAGCGAAACCTTTACGAGCGGCGCGACGCGCGTAGATGCTGAGTAATTCGGCGGCGGTATCACGGATTTTTTCAGCGGCTTTGTGTCTGGCTTTGCTCCATTGTTCGGTGCCTAGACGATGCAGGGGGGCCAGCTCATCGCTGGTGCCGGTATAGCGGCTAATTAAATGTAAATTGGCAACCGGAACGTATAAAGTCGCATCATTCGCATAAGAGAGTTTTACAAACTCGTTGCTTTGCTGATCGATGACGATCGTCTCTAAACCTAAGTAGCGACCGACACCGTGATCAATATGTACCACGGGTGAGTGCATGTGTAGCTCGGTTAAATTGCGTACTACTAACTCAGACTGGCTCTTCTCTTTAGAGCGTCTGCGCTGTTGAAAAACTTGATGACCAAAGAGTTGGGATTCGCTGATAATTTGCCATTGATCAGTACTAAAACCGCGGCTTAAAGGGTATTGAGTGATGGAAAATTTTTCAGCACTGTGAGTAAAATGCTGCCAATTATCTAAGGTTTTTGGCGCGAGGTTGATTCTTTTTAACAGCTCCAACAAGGATTCACGCCGACCAGCAGACTCTGCACAAAACAAGAAACGGCACTGAGGGTAATCGGCGATATGTTGCGATAGTGCCGCCAATGGCGTGCTACTTTGGGCATCTACACTTAAAGAGGCTGGTACAAAACAGTCTAAGTTACTGCGCCCAGCACCTTGTTCTTGCTCTGGGCTGTACTGTAGTTTGCGAAAGGGTTTGAGCGAGCGCATAAAATCATTGCTGTTCATAAACAGCGCGCTAGGGTCTAAAATTGGCCGCTCGATATCGTGACGTTGTTGCTCGTACCGACTGTACACATCCTGCCAAAAATCATGGGCTTTGGATTCCAGTGCTCCCTCGCTGATAATCAGTGAGTCGGCCGGCAAATAGTCAAATAAAGTACTGGTTTGGGTAAAGAATAGCGGTAGATAATACTCGATTCCTGCTGGGGCGAATCCATTGCTAACGTCCTGATAGGTTGGACATTTTTTTGGGACAACATCGAAGCGTTCCCGCCATTGTCGCTTAAATAAAGCAATAGCTTCTGCGGTGAGCGGAAACTCCCGGGCGGGTAATAATCTTATTTGTTCAATCTGCTCGATAGAGCGTTGTGTGTCGGGATCGAAGGTCCGTAAACTGTCGATTTGCTCATCGAACAAATCAATCCTAAAGGGAAATTTACTGCCCATCGGATACAGGTCGATGATCGACCCGCGAAAGGCAAACTCACCGTGAGAGAAAACATTATCTACGGCTCGATATCCTGCTTGAACTAGTTGTCTGCGTAGTTTATCGACGTCAATGGTTTGGCCGCGATGCATTAGCAAGGTATTAGCCGCTAAAAATTGCTGGGGCACGATGCGGTGCATTAAAGTGCTGACCGGTACGATAATAATGCCCTGTTTGATTAACGGCAGCTGGTGCAAGGTGGTTAATCGACTGGAAATGATATCTTGGTGGGGCGAAAAGTTATCGTAGGGGAGTGTTTCCCAATCGGGAAAAGGCAGTATTTCGAGTTGGTTTTCGGGGGCGAAAAAGCGAATCTCACTCTCGAGGATCAGCGCACTGTTGGTATCTTTGGCGATTACCAATGTGATACCCGGCTGCTCTTGCGCAGCTTGTGCGATGATCCAACCTGCAGCGGCACCTGCTACACCACCTAGCCATTTAGTATCAGCATTTTTTGAAGGTAAATTGAAAGCGAGAGTCATCTAGAGTAATCCTCAAAGATAAAAAATTGTGAAAATGGTCGCTATTTTATGTCAGATCGATACATAAAATCAGTAGTTTAGTTATTAAATTTAAAATTAACCTAAAGTGCTAGTGTTTTGGTTTGCTCACAGCGCCAGAAATAGGGATAATGCGCGCGTAAATTAAATTTACCAATTTACCCAGTTTAACTAATTATGCCTAATCAACTACACCAAAAACATTGGAGAGTATTGTGAGTCGAGAGCAAGTTTTTTCAGCATGGAAACAACGCGAAGCGCTAACCGAAAAAATGGTTCCTTTAATTGGGGTTTTATTCCGTGATAAAAATGTTGAGACTTCGGTTTTTGGTCGTCTACTGGTAAAACGATCGGTCATTGATATTTTGAAAGCGCATCGTTTCGGTCGCCAAATTGAAGAGACTGAATTAACCGTAGATGATACCTATCCGGTATTAAAAGCATTGTCTGAATTAGGGATTAAAAATGTCCATGTAGACATTGGTAAGTTAGCGGTGAATTATCGTCAGCAAACCGAGTACTCAGATCTTGCTGCCTATCTTAAAAATGAACTTGCGGCAGGGGAAACTGAAGTCGCCGATCAAGCTACCGATGTAGTGTTGTACGGTTTCGGTCGTATTGGTCGCCTCCTAGCTCGCCTGCTGCTTGAGCAGACTGGCGGCGGCAGCGGTATGCGTCTCAGCGCTATTGTAGTACGTAAAGGAAAAGCTGAATTCGATCTTGAAAAGCGCGCTAGTTTACTGCGTCGCGACTCAGTGCACGGTGCCTTCAAAGGTAACATTGTGGTTGATTATGAAAACCATGCGTTGATTGCCAATGGCAATATGATCAAAGTTATATTCGCCTCAAGTCCTGAAGAAGTTGATTACACCAAACACGGTATCAACAACGCATTGATTATTGACAATACTGGCATGTGGCGCGATAAAGCAGGGTTGAGTATCCATTTGAAATGCCCGGGAGCTAAGAAGGTATTACTGACAGCCCCAGGTAAAGGCATTAAAAACATTGTTATGGGCGTTAACCAAAGTGACGTGCTGGATGAAGACAGCATTATCTCAGCGGCCTCTTGTACCACCAATGCGATCACCCCTGTCCTCAAGGCGATGTGCGATGAGTACGGTATTGAAAATGGTCACGTTGAAACAATTCACTCCTTCACTAACGACCAAAACTTAATTGATAACTACCATAAAGGTGATCGTCGAGGACGTGCAGCTACGCTCAATATGGTTATTACCGAAACGGGTGCGGCCAAAGCAGTCTCAAAAGCACTGCCTGAAATGGAAGGTAAGTTAACCGGTAACTCGATACGGGTTCCGACGCCTAACGTCTCAATAGCCATTCTAAATTTGAATTTAAAGAAAGAGACCAATAAAGAAGAATTGAACGAATTCTTACGCAATGCGGCTCAACATTCAAATCTACAAAAGCAAATTGGTTATAGCATTTCGCCGGAAGCGGTTTCAACTGATTTTGTTGGTTCTCGCTCTGCGGGTACTGTCGACGCGCTGGCAACGATTGCCGAGGGCGGTAAGAGCTGCGTCGTCTACATCTGGTATGACAATGAGTTCGGTTACAGCTGCCAAGTGATGCGTTTAGCTAAGCAAATGACTAAGCACACACTGGCGACCTTTCCGCAAGAAGCTTAATCTCGATTGGTAATTTGAGAGTTCTTTTAAGGTCTCTCATCTGAAAAATACCGCTTTTTAAAAGCGGTATATTTTTGTGAATTATTGGTGCAGAGGCTCCTTAAACAGCAGCGTTGATAAATCCAATTGTCGACTCGCTTTAGTGGCATGAAACTCGGTGATCTCATAACTGGCAACGTCTGCTGCATAAAAGGGATCTTCTTCAATAATTTGCTGACATTGTTTGGCCCCCTGGCAATTGGCTATAATCACTCCGCCGGTTCGCGGCTCTTTTCTGCCTGACATAAGAAAAATATGCAGAGCATAATACTTGTTTAAATAGAGGATGTGCGGTTCGATTAATGGCTCTATTTCAGAAATTGGTTTGGTGTAAGTTATAGAAATAACAAACATAATTGTATTCTCCTTTTTAATCCTTAGATTCAATAGGTCAGCCCAAGTCGCACACGTCTGTCTCTCTCTCTGCACGCTCGCAAAAAATGCAAACTAGTTTAGTCTTTTAGTCTTTTAGTCTTTTAGTCTTTTAGTCTTTTAGTGTTTTTACTGAATAAGCGAATTATTAATTTACCGAAGTTCTGAATGATGGCAACCCCGATAAAAATGAAGGCGACGCCGATTAAATCAGTGCTGTCTAGAGTTTCATCTAAAAGAATCACACCGACAGCGATGCCGACCACCGGGATCAGAAAAGTGTTTAGGGATGTGTTGCTAGGTCCCGCTCGCTGCAGAAGTCGAAATAGTATTATGTAGGCTAATGCCGTGGAAAAAAGGCCGAGGATTGAGACGGAAAACCAGACATTGGTGCTGTAATCAAAGCTGGGCCAGCCATCTATACTAATACTGACTATAGACATGGCGATCGCCGCCCAAAATAAGGTGTAAGCTGTCGATACTGATTTGTCAATTTTACCGGGGATGAATTTTTGATAGTAAATACCGCTACAGCTGTAAAAAAGGCAGGCGCCGATGATGGCCAATTGGCCTACATTGCTCGGGTTAAAAGCACTTAGTTGACCGATGCCCATCACAAAAATCATCCCGAGCATGCCGATTGATAAACCAATCGCTTTACGAGTGGTCATGGTTTCGCGACCGCCAATAAAAACATGTGCCAGTAACGCTGTGAAAAAAGGGACCGTTGCATTAAAGATAGCGCCAATGCTGGTGGCTACGTATTGTTGGCCCCAGGTATACAGGCAAAAGGGGATAGCGCAGCCAATTAAACCGCCGATAGAGAGCAAAAAATGCTCCTTGAAGGATAGCTTAAGTGATTTTTTACTGATTATGCACCACAGATACAAAGCGCTAAAAGCAATCCACAAACGGATAAATACTAAGCTAAAAGGTGGGATTTCGGTCAGTGAGTTTTTGATATTGATAAAGGAAAATCCCCACAGCAAAGAGAGCGATAACAACATTATCCATTCAGTTCTACCCATCGAGTAAGCGTTAGTTTGCATCTGGCATAAGCCTCAGGTTGTCGATTGTTGGATTCATTTAGTTAGCCGATTCAGCTTAGAACTTACCTATTTCTTGGTTTAGCCAAGCTGTAATTAAGTAACTGGATATCGAGTCGGCACTGCTCATTTTATATTGAGTTTTAAGATCGCTTTCCCTGGCCGAAAAAAGCGCCAGCTGCTCTCTGGAAAACCATTGAGCATCTTGTAGGTCGTCTTTACTGATATCTATCTCAGTAGTGACGGCGGTGGCGGTAAAACCAAGCATAATCGAAGCGGGAAAAGGCCAGGGCTGTGAGGCGATGTAACTAGGTTGGGTTACTTGGATACCGCTCTCTTCCGCCACTTCGCGAATCACCGCTTGCTCTAAGCTTTCACCCGGGTCGACAAAACCTGCCAGGGTAGAGTAAACCCCCTGTGGCCAGCTTTCTTGACGCCCTAGCAGGCAGCGGGCAACGCCGTGCTCATCGACACGTTCGACGAGCATGATTACCGCAGGATCAGTGCGCGGGAAGGTCATATTGCGACACTCACTGTGCGTGCAGCGTCTGGCATGTCCCGCTTCAAGTAATTGGTTCAGCGCTCCGCACTTGCCGCAGTACAGGTGGGTTTTATGCCAGTGTACTAACGCTTTGGCTAGCGCAAGTACTCCGGCATCTTCTCGATTGAGAATAGCGCCGATGTTCCTGAGAGATTGCCACTGGCCGATTTTATCAATTGACTGTTGATCATGGCGGTTAATTTTATTGCAGTCGAGGGCGAACAGCGATCGGTGGTTATCTATACCTAAAAATATGCAGCTATTGATACTGATGTTTGGCAGCTGCGCTAGCGTAAGGTACACAGGCGTCAAAGGTTCAGTATTTGTGAGTAGATTTTCTCCTGCCTTCACCAGGCAAAAGCGGGCATTTTCAGCCTTGAACTGCTGGTTTAACCAATGCTTGTTCTTGCGTTGATTGGTGCATCTATCTAACGGCATTGCAGTGTACATTAACGACATTTCAGCCCTCCTATCTTAAACCTGAATCAGTGGCTTGCATGCAGTGCTTAGCAGCAGCTGTTGATCCTATAATGAAGATTGATCCTACAACGAATTGAAAAATAGCCACTATGCACTATGCACTATGCACAAGGGGCTATGCATGGGTGTATTGATTGATCGGATTCAAGTTCAAGTAAATTAGTGTTTGGATAAACAGCCAGCGCCCACTGCTTGGACCACTCGCCAAGTGGGCAAATTATCTTAAACAAACTTAGACCTTGCTCAGTGAGCATATAGCCCTGATCTTGGCTCGCAATTAACTGCAGTGCCTTGAGCTCTTTAAGTCGAGTGTTGAGCAAGGTTGGTGAGATTTTCTCACAGCGTTGCTGCAGCTCGCGGAAGGTAGCGGGGCCCTGGCTCAAATGCCAGATTATGCCGAGTGCCCACGTTCTTCCCAGTAAGTCTAACAGCGCCATAATTGGCTTGCCGGTTTTGGAGCCTCGCACGGGCTTGCCAGGTAAAGGTATCGACATCTTAAGTCTCTATTTTTAAAAAGCTAAGCGTACTCCGCTACAGTTTTAGTAGCAAGTGGTTAGTGATAGTTTATTGCTGTCAAGTCTCTTCAAGGCTCTCAGTTTCATCAATAGCACCTCGAGAGATGTATCAACAGTGCATTTGTTCAAGAATTGTTAAGTATTCTGTCGCTGAATACGACAAATAGCCAAGATCTAATTTAAGGTAATGCTGTATACTTTAATCAGTTTACTTTGAAAGCCAAATCGTATGATAGCGATAACCATGTTGATCAGTACTTTGAGCAGGTAGTGGTCAACAGACAAGAATTTGTTTTGGAGCCCTATATATGTCTGTGATTCGTCAAGATGATCTTATCAGCAGTGTTGCTGATGCCCTACAGTTTATTTCCTATTATCACCCTCTAGATTTCATCAAATCTTTGCATGAGGCCTACCAAAAAGAGCAAAACCCTGCAGCGCGTGATGCAATGGCACAAATGCTCATAAACTCGCGGATGTGTGCCCAGGGAAAGCGGCCGATTTGCCAAGACACCGGCATAGTCACAGTATTTGTTAAAGTTGGTATGAACGTGACTTGGGACGCGCAAATGTCGGTCACGGATATGATCAACCAAGGGGTTCGTCAGGCCTACCTGCATCCTGACAATGTATTGCGAGCTTCGATCTTGGCTGATCCCGCCGGTAAACGCACCAATACCAAAGACAATACCCCCGCGGTGATCCACTATGAAATAGTTGAAGGGGATACCGTTGATATTCAAATTGCAGCCAAAGGTGGCGGCTCGGAAAACAAATCCAAAATGGTGATGTTAAACCCATCGGATAGTATTGTTGATTGGGTGGTTAAAACCATCCCGACTATGGGAGCGGGTTGGTGTCCACCTGGCATGTTGGGTATAGGTATTGGCGGTACCGCGGAAAAAGCGGCAGTGATGGCCAAAGAGTCATTAATGGGTGCTATAGATATCCATGAATTACGTGAGCGCGGTCCGCAAAATCGCACTGAAGAACTGCGTTTAGAAATTATGGATGCGGTCAATAAATTGGGAATAGGTGCTCAAGGATTAGGCGGTTTGACCACTATTTTAGATGTAAAAATTATGGATTATCCCACCCATGCAGCTTCCTTGCCAGTGTGCATGATTCCTAACTGCGCAGCGACTCGCCACACCCATTTTGTGTTAGATGGCAGTGGTCCGGCGGTGTTGGAAACGCCGAAACTGGAAGATTGGCCAGAGGTAAGTTTTGAAATAGGGGAGAGTACCCGTCGAGTTAATCTCGATGAAATAACCCCGGAGGCGGTGAAAGATTGGCAGGTAGGTGAAACCGTTCTACTCAACGGTAAAATGCTTACTGGTCGAGATGCCGCACACAAGCGAATGATTGAAATGTTAGACCGTGGCGAAGAGCTGCCGGTCGATCTAAAAGGACGTTTTATCTACTACGTTGGGCCGGTCGATCCGGTTGCAGGAGAAGTGGTGGGGCCTGCGGGGCCAACTACGGCTACCCGTATGGATAAATTCACTCGACAAATTTTAGAGAGTACAGGTTTGCTGGGAATGATTGGCAAGTCAGAGCGCGGACCCACTGCAATTGCGGCGATTAAAGATAACCAAGCGGTGTATTTGATGGCGGTCGGTGGCGCTGCGTACTTGGTCTCTAAAGCGATCATTGGCGCCAAAGTATTGGCATTTGAGGAGATGGGTATGGAAGCCATTTATGAATTTGAAGTCAAAGACATGCCAGTGACTGTCGCGGTAGATACTCGCGGTGAATCTGTGCATAACACCGGACCTAAAATTTGGAAAAAGATTATTGCCGAACAAGCTTGATCGCTGAATTTGATCTCATAAAAGGGGCTTAGGTCCCTTTTTTTGTTTTTGTTATTGCTTTAAGGAAACGAAATGGCCTATTTACTGCTAGTGTTGACCGTGCTTTTTTGGGCGGGAAATTTTGTCTTAGCGCGCTCTTTGGTCGATGTTTTACCGCCGGTAACTATGGCCAGCATGCGCTGGACTATCGCTTTTCTAATACTGCTGCCGTTCGTCTATAAAAGGCTCTATCAAAATAGACTGGAAATTATTAAGCACTGGAAAATACTCACCTTGCTGGGTGTGCTCGGGGTTGGCTTCTTCATTACTTTCGTCTATTTAGGGGTGCAAAGTACGACTGCGATCAACGCCACGCTGTTGCAGTCGGCGATACCTATTATGGTACTGGCGATCAGCAGCTTGTTTTTTCAAGAAAAAGTGAGTGCAAAGCAATGCTTAGGGATTGCTTTCTCGTGTCTGGGAGTGATTGTCTTAGTCACCAAAGGACAAGTGCAAAATTTAGTCACAATGACCTTAAACACGGGTGATTTGTGGATCTTGGCTTCAGTGACCAGTTGGACTTTGTACTCTGTGTTTTTGCGCTATAAACCTAAGTCCATAGACGGTTTAACTTTTTTGGCAATCACCATGCTACTCGCCAATATTGTCCTCTATCCGCTAGTGTCTATAGAGTGGTACTTCTTACTGCAGTCCAATGCTGAAGTGCCAAGTATCAGTATAAACACCGACACAGTGACAGCTATTTTGTATTTGGCAGTGTTTCCGTCACTGCTCTCGTATTTGTTTTGGAATAGAGGGGTTGCGGAAATTGGAGCATCCAAAGCGAGCCTGTTTATTTACTTGCTGCCGGTCTTCGGTTTGATTTTATCGGTGATCTTTCTCGCAGAGCAGCCGCAAACCTTTCATGGTATCGGTATCTTATTAGTGTTTATCGGTATTTATCTGGCAATTATCACTGAGCTGCTGGCTAAACTTAACAAAAATAGCAAGTAAAATTCGCCGTTGCTTGACTGGCTTAGCCCTGAGTCGGTTTTTTCTGTAGCAGCGCGACAGTTCTGTGTGTGACGTACATGGTGATCAAAACTGCTCCGGCAAACCAGTATAAGCCATTGTGAACTTCAACACTGGCAATAGCGCCTAATTTGACGGCGACCATGAGTAGTGCGACTACAAAAACGTCTAACATCGCCCAGCGGCCGTAATTGTGGATAATATTAATGAGTTTGTCTAGTTGCTGTCGCTGCTTATTACTCTGTAGTGCCCAGGCTAATAAGAATATCTTGATAATCGGCAGTGCGATGCTGAGCAGCGAAATAAGAACAAATAAGAAATAGTGCTGCTGGCTGAATAAATCGCCGAGTCCGGAAATGATTGAAAAACTGTTCTCTAAAAATAATAATTTAGTGATAGTCATCACCGGGGTAAAAATACCGGCGATTAGTAGAGTGAAAGCTAGCGCAAGAAAAAATTTTAAAAAATTAATTTCGATCTGCCTGCCTGAAAATTTAACCGCCATCTTTTCGTCACTGTTTGCTCATTTGAAAGCGCTAGCTTAGCATGAAAATCATGTGTTTAAGATGTTCTTATGCTTAAATCTAGCACTGATCAGGCGGCGACTTTCTGTCGCGAGTCGAATGTATGCTCTGTTGAATGCGTCAATATGTGAATAAAAATATATATTGCTGTTGATTCACTTACCCACAGACTACACTTAATTTAACCTATAGCGGTTTTAACGATTGCTTCACTCAGGCCAATGATTGCATGTGTAATGGTCAATATTATGGGAAATGATCGGGTTTTTGTGACAAGTATCATAAAAAAGGATCATTATAGATAATGAGAGTTCTCAATGAGAATATCGATAGGGAGAGTGTAATGTTGAAGTCAGTCCAAGCTAGAGATTATATGTCCGATAGAGTCGTGAAATTATCACCAGAGACGGATCTGTTTGCAGCCATAGATATTTTACTTGAGTCTCGCCTCTCTGCGGTGCCGGTGGTCAATGCCGATAATCAAGTGGTAGGTGCTATCTCAGAGGGAGACTGCTTAAAAGCGATACTTACCTTGACCTACCATGAGGAGGAAAAAGGTGGCACGGTCGGTCAGTACATGGCAAAAGAAGTTAGTACAGTGGACATTGATACTGATATAATTGCCGTGTCTAGCTTGATTATCGAAAAAGGAGTGTACTGTATCCCTATCACTCAACATGGAAAGTTAGTCGGTCAAATAAATCGCAGTGATGTATTGCGGGCAGTAGAAAGTTTTTCATAGTTCTTGTTTAGTACCTGTTTAGTACCTGTTTAGTACCTGTTTAGTACCTGAAGTCGCTGACTTCTAAGCGACGAATAGTATGAGCTGTTGATCCTGCCGCAGTTTTAAAAATAGCTACTGAATCTAAGGGTTTAATGCGTGGATGCATTTATTTAGCGAATAGCGGACGAATATAAGCTTGCAGCAAGGATTTTAACGGTGTGATAAAACCAATATATTATGCTCTGCATCCACTCTGAAACCACGAATTCAGGTAATAGCTACTGCTTAATAGCACCTGTTTAATAGTCACTAGTTAAAATAATTCACTAGTTAAAAATTACTGATCAAAAAAGACACTACTTAAGAATAGCTGTTAATAGCAATTAACCACTGAACTATTTGCGATTAGCAGGGATGTTTTTTTACTTTATTTAGATTGAGGACTCATGAGCTTTCCTGAAATACCATTATTGTTATACCCATCAATCGCGAAACGTTACGGTGTCGAGGAAGCTCTACTGTTTTCTATTGCCCAGCAATTACTGACAACAGCAGCGCTAGAGTTAATCCATCCAACTGCCGGCAACAACGTTGCAGATAGTAGCGCTCCACAGCAAGTTAGCTTGTCTGTCAGTAAATGGTCAAAATTGACCGATATCTGGGAGCAGCAAAAGTTAACAGTGCTCTGCGAAAATTTAAAAAAGCAGTCATTACTGGCAATCAGCATCTTCAATGAGCAAGTTACTATTCAAGATATCAGTACGCAAAATACTGAACTAGTAAGTGATTCGAATGCTGAGCAGCCAGTACTTAATACTCCTGCGTATCCGAGTGTTGCTACTAGGCCTCAAGCTAGAAGCCATGAACAAGTGAGTGGTTTTATGCAGATGAACCGAGCATCGGCTTCGCAGCAGCCAGAAACGATGAAAATACTGCCGGTATACGATGTGCCGCCGGCACCACCGCCAATCCCATTGCCGAGAAGTACCGCCAGCGCTGGCAGTAGTTTGCCACCGATGGCGAACAGTGGTCAAATTTTAAAAAATATTGGTCCCGCGCCCTCGTTTGGTGGCAGTACCGGCTGGAAAAAGCGTTCCAACAACGAATTGCAAACAATCTTTGATCAACAGGAAGTGTTAAACAAGCAATTGCAAAGCATGACCATGGATTGGAAGCCGTCAGCGATGTTTTACAGCACATTATCGCGCAGTAATATTCCGCCCAAATTCGTCAGTGAATGCATAGACGAGTTTATTTTGTTTTACTGTGATAAAAACAAAAAAGAGCGCAGTTGGGACCAAAAATTTTTAGCATGGGTTAAACGCGCTTGGGTTAAGCAAGAAAGCAATGATAATCGGGTGAGACATAGCCCACAGCAGCAGGCAGGTTCAGGCCATGAAAACAGCCAAAGAGATTCTAGGGAAAAACGCAAGCGGATTACCGCAGCGATCATGGACATCCACGACACCAACTGGTGATCAGCAGCTGCAGAGAGCGCAAGTAGATCCTGCGGCTGGCAGTACCAACAAAACCGATATAAGCCAAACCACTAAATCTATGATTAACATGGTTTTTACTAGGTTTATGGCTATTTATGGGCACAAATTCAAAAGTAGTTTTGAAACAGAAGCTGAAATGCGGATTGCCAAACGCGAGTGGGCGATGAGCTTGGGAAATTACTCTGAAAGCGAGTTAGTGGCGGCGGTGAGTATTAGCAAAGAAACGCTAGCTTGGGCGCCATGTATCTCTGAGTTTATCCAAATCCTGCAAAACTTAAACGGTGCTTTCGGTTTGCCAGATGTGAGACAGGCCTACCGAGAAGCGTGTTTTCATGCCCTGTCACCTTCCACACACAATTGGAGTCATGGCGCTGTTTATCACGCGGGTCGTGAAACGGGTTGGTTTGAGTTGCGCTCAGAGGAAGAGCGGCAAATATTTCCTCAGTTTAGCTATCATTATGAAATTATGTGTCGACGCTGTCGCCAAGGTGAATCTTTTGAGCAGCCTGTTGCGGTTGCGATAGAGGATAAACAAGCCACCACACTATTTACTTTTATCAGTAGCTGGTCTGTTGAACAGGGCCTATCCGCAGAGGAGGGCAGTAGTTTGTTGTACTATATGACGAAGCCGAAAGGCTCTAAAACTAGAGCTAACTTCAAAGCTAAATCTCAGGCTAAGGTTGAGTTGTTGGGCAAAGATATTCAATTGCCTGAATAGGCGGGGTCTAGCAAGAGGCGGGAAGTCGATCATTAGCCCTCTCACAAAATATCGATAAAATGTGAGAGGGTGTCGAGTTCCTGAATCCGTGACTTCAAATACAATACAAACATTGCGCTATGAGGTGCAGAGAAGACACTGATTCAGGGATCTGTTACAGGCCGAGCTTTTTCTCTAAAAAGTGGATGTAAACTCCGCCTCGCTGGAAGTTAGCGTCCGCCATTATCTCTTGGTGTAATGCAATATTGGTTTTAATCCCATCGACAACCATCTCATCGAGTGCAATTTGCATTCTGACCAATGCCGTTTGTCGATCTTCCCCATAAGTTATTAGCTTGGCAACTAATGAATCATAATGCGGGGGGACAGTGTAGCCAGCGTACAGGTGAGAATCAACCCGTACCCCATTGCCACCAGGCGTGTGGAAGAGATTAACTTTACCGGGACTCGGCATAAAAGTCTTGGCGTCTTCAGCGTTAATCCGACATTCGAACGAGTGACCTTTTTCAGTGATTTGATCTTGGGTCACTGATAGTTTCATTCCAGAGGCAATGCGCAGCTGTTCTTTAACAATATCAATTCCGGTAATCATCTCTGAAACAGGGTGCTCAACTTGAACGCGAGTATTCATTTCAATAAAGAAGAAACAGCCATCCTCGTATAAAAACTCGAAGGTACCGGCACCGCGATAGTTGATTTTAATGCAGGCATCAATACAAGCTTTAAAAACTGCAGCTCTCGCCTCGGGGTCGATACCAGGTGCGGGCGCTTCCTCTACCACCTTTTGATGACGGCGTTGCATTGAGCAATCGCGATCATACAAATGCACCGCATTGCCCTGACCATCAGATAAAATTTGCACTTCAACATGGCGCGGGTTTTCTAAAAACTTTTCCATGTAAACCGTTTCATCGCCGAAGGCAATTCCAGCTTCGCCTTGGGTAACGTGTACTGCGTTAATCAAAGCGGCTTCTGAGTGCACGACGCGCATACCGCGACCGCCACCACCTGATGCAGCTTTGATAATAACTGGGTAGCCGATGCGCTTAGCAGTGGCGCGGATTGCATCGGCATCATCTGGTAGCGGGCCATTGGAACCTGGCACGGTAGGCACGCCGGATTTTATCATCGCTTGAATGGCAGAAACTTTGTCGCCCATTAAGCGAATCGTTGCAGCATCGGGACCAATGAAAGTAAATCCAGATTTTTCAACTTGCTCAGCAAAATCTGCATTCTCAGCAAGAAATCCGTAACCTGGGTGAATACCAGTGGCATCAGTCACTTCTGCAGCGCTGATAATAGCAGGTATATTTAAGTAGCTTTGCAAACTTGATGCGGGGCCAATACACACCGCTTCGTCTGCTTGGCGAACGTGCATTAAATCGCGATCTGCACTTGAGTGAATAGCGACAGTTTTAATACCAAGTTCTTTACACGCTCTTAAAATTCTAAGAGCTATTTCGCCGCGGTTGGCTATAACAACTTTGTCCAACATAAGGGTAAATCCTTTGTGTTACACCTGAATCCGTGACTTCAAAGTGAATACAGAGTGTAAGATATTGTTTCTACGGTGGAATTGAAAAATATTAGTGTACCCGTAGGTTCAGTAAGTATTTTTCTAACCGTTGTGGAATCAAGAGCTTGCGCAATGTGGCGCAGTGAAGTCACTGATTCAGGTTACCGTTAAACGATAGTGACGAGTGGTTGATCGAACTCTACAGGTTGACCGTCTTCAACTAATATCGCTTGAATAACACCCGCGCGATCAGCTTCAATCTGGTTCATCATCTTCATCGCTTCAATGATGCAGATAGTATCGCCAACTTTTACCGATTGACCGACTTCAATAAACTTAGGGGCACTAGGAGAAGGAGAGCGATAAAAAGTACCGACCATTGGTGATAAAACAGCATTGGCATCGACGGCAACCGGAGCTGGTGCGACAGGGGCTGCAACAGCTGCGCTAGCCAGTGGTGCAGGAGCTGCAATAGCGGCGGGAGCAGCGAGCACCGCTGATGGGCCGCGACTGATGCGAATGGACTCTTCGCCCTCTTTTATTTCAATCTCATTAATATTAGATTCTTCTAATAACTCGATTAGTTTTTTAACCTTACGAATATCCATGTATGTATCTCTTTGCTAAAATTATTAATAACCTTGAGCGGATATTGCTCAAAGTTTCGAATTGTCTATTAGATTAGTATGACTTGCTTAAGGCGTGCACAGCAAAATCTAGCCCGTATTCATAACCTTTAAGGCCGAGTCCGCAGATAACGCCGCAAGCGACATCGGAAAAATAAGAGTGATGCCTAAAGCTTTCACGAGCATGAATGTTGGATAAGTGGATTTCCACAAAGGGAATATCAACTGCCAATAAAGCATCGCGCAGTGCAATACTGGTATGGGTGAAAGCTGCAGGGTTTATCAGGATGAATTTGACATTTTCACGCTGTGCGAGATGAATTCTCTCGATAAGGCTGGATTCTGAATTACTTTGAAAGCAAGTTAAGTCGTGGCCTGCGAGCGCTGCTATTTTGCTTAGGTTTTTCTCAATATCCGTCAAGGTCTGAGCTCCGTAGATCTCCGGCTGTCTTGAGCCTAAAAGATTTAAGTTAGGACCATTGAGTAAAAGGCACTTCGCCATAAAAGTAGCATCTCTGTGTCAGTAAAAATTCAACTATTTCAGTAGCGGATAGTTTGCATCAATATATCGTTATAGTCCATATAAATGACATTTTTACTGATTATAACTACACTTTTCTCGGTTTTTGTCGATTTTTTTAAATTAAAACTAAAATTTCACTGCAGAGTATATCCATCGAGAGCTAAATAGCGATTACCAATACGTGATCCCAGTTTAAAAATATTTCAAAATATCTTAATCCGTAGTTTCCAAGTGAACATAGAGTGTGAAGTAGTGGTTTTACAATGGAGACAAAGCATTAGTTAAGGAACTACCGTGCACTAGTGTCTATCAGGTTATAGTCGTGGGTTTTCGCTGTAGGGTGATAAGCATTAATGCGCTAGAAAATCACACCTATTACATAATGGACAGAGTAAGTTGGGTTATGTTCGGGAAGCTTGTTGAAAATCACCTTTTTGTAGTGATTGCTGAGCTGTAATCCTTATATTCTGAGCCTTTGGGTAATATATTATATATTTTAAAAACAAAAACCGAAACTATCGTAATTCATTGCTTTTATTGACTTATTCCTGAATCCGTGACCTCAAAGTGAAGACAGAGTGTAAGATATTGGTCCTACAGTGGAATTGAAAAATCTTAGCTGCACCCGTAGGTTCAGCGGGTATTTTTCTAACCGCAGTAGAATCAAGAGCTTGCGCTATGTGGTGCAGTGAAATCACTGATTCAGGTTGTTGTCAGTGTGAAAATATTTTCAACAATCTATCAAAACATAGCCGTAAGTTGATTTAATGATCACACTTATAAGAAACTAGATCAGGTAGATCACATAGAAGCTCAAGAAAACATAAAACATTTAACGTTTTCAGTCTGCAGCTCAAGCTTGGCGATTGCTAGATACTGCTGTTTCTTTCAATTATAGAATGAGACCTCTGCATAACGTAACGTTGCGAGCGATGGTAAGACTAGGCAAGGCAAAAACCGGAGAGATAGTGGAGTCAGTGTACCCCTGTTTATGGGTATTACTGGTGTAAATGAGCATGTTGAGCCGGTTGTTAACGCCGTATTACCGAGCGCAGTAATTAAGCAGAGGATTCAGAATAATGAAGTTTTGTGGACCGTCTGGATTAACACAACTTATCCACGAGTGCTGTGGGTTGGGGTGGAATTTACTTAAACCAGAATCCGTGACTTCAAAGCGCAAGCAGAGCTTGCGCTATGCAGTGAAGTCACTGATTCTGGTTAATGGTTATAGTCTTTAACTACTCAAGCCAAGCATGCCAGAAATCTTAAATTTTACCCCCGCTTGGGATGAAATTAAAGATAGTAAGGAATAAGAGACATAAAATTACAGTCGCTTAGCAATGATCAACAATATCGTTAACGCTCTTGCTCAGTCCATAGAAGGACTTAAGTAAGCGGGCAAGGCCTCGTTAGGCTTCAAATACCATCTAATCCTGATTACATCATCCTTTTATTATCTAACCAACGGTAGACACAAAACATCCTCAAGTAAAAAACGATTTTCTAAAAAAAATATCGGGCCTGCATTTATATTGTCTAGGGATCGATATATGGCCGTCGTTTAAAATATTCAACAATATTTTAAACGACCAGGTTGAAAATTTCAAGGTCATTAAATTGATGTGAAAATTAGAATTACATAAATAATGGAGTTTTTTTTGTGTATAGCTATAAAAAACTAACTAAAGTTAATATTTATTTATAATTAGTTGCTTTAAAGTATGGATATAAAAATATGAAATTAGATTATGGTTTAACTAAAGATATGTCTGATTCGAGTTTACAAATATAGAATGTATTCTATTAATAAATAGACGGAGTGTGATTATTTTTACTATGCGTGCCTATAATAAAGAATCAACTTTTATTAAACCTAAAGCAGAGGCTGTGCTCTTGCCGGCTAATAAATCAATTACTTGTGAGTTTCAAGAAAAAGTCAAATTTATAATTCGTAATCACCTATCAGATTCTGATTTTGGAGTTAAGGAGCTGGCTGATAAGTTATTTATGAGTCGTAGCACCTTACATCGTAAACTGAGGCAACAGCACAATATTACAGCAAGTGATCTGATTACTAAACTGCGTTTAGAACGCTCTAAAGAGCTTTTGAAAACAAATCTTAGTCTATTGGAAATTGCTTACGAAATAGGACTAAGTAGTCATTCTTATTTCAATAAAAAATTTGTTCGCGAGTTCGAATTAAAGCCAAGAGATTATCGTAAAAAATTGTAATCTAACGGAAAAATTTACATTTTTACTGGGTTTTTATTGAGTTTAAGTGTGTGGATTAATGGCTTGTTTCATTAAGTTGTTGATTGTAAGCTATAAAATAAAGTTTTATTGGTAAGTTGATCTGCGTTATATATCTAATAAATAAATGCATTCATGCATAATGTTTTAGGTTTGTTTGGTGTTTTTGAATCGCTGTAGAAAAGTCATTCATTGCTGTTATATATAATTAAAAGTAAAAAAAAAGAGCTAAAACTGAGATGTTTAGAATATATATAAAGCATTGTATATAGAAAATTTCATTAAAAATTGCGACGTACGACATGCTCAATTGGAGGTTTATGGTGCTGTTTCTGCTGTCAGAAATATCCAGACATAATGTCTCTTTTCGGTATGATTTTAGATTATATTATCGTTATAAAATTATTTATATTTATATTTATATTTATATTTATTGAAAGTGAATATTTGTTTGTTTGGGTCAATATATTGCGACAGAGTTCCGAGAAGAAAAATTCTTATATTGATTGGTGACGGCTGTGACAACTGTTTAGTTGCATGTAGAGTTTATCATAATTGGGGAGTTTTAATGTTTCTATTATAACAAATAAAATTAAGCAGTTTGATGAATGTAGATGAGTTGATTAAAGACAAAATTAATATAGTTGATGTTTAAAATAGTAGATTGCGACTAAATTGTTAGTTTTGTTTTCGGGTTTTGTGCATAGTGTTTTCAATTATAAAAATGGTAGTGTTCTAATTGTGGATTGTAATATTTAACAAATAATGCTTCCGTCTATTACACATTATTGCCTAAAATTTAAAGAATAGTCTGTGGGTACTATAATGGATAGTGGCATGAGAAATTTATTGTTAGCAGTGTCTAAAGATGTAGTTTGCGGTGAGTACCTGAAAGAGAATAAGATTCTGTATCGAGCATTGAGGAATAATTTTAATCAAGCGCAATCGGGTTATCGCCAGCTAATGGAATCACCAGAGACTATGTTGGATGAAGATATTCTTGAAAATAATGCTAATAATTGGCGTGCATTAGCCGAAGCTTGCGCGGCATGTTTAGAGAAAAATTCTAAAGATATTGAAGTGTTTTGTTGGTTTATATCCGCACAGTTGTTTAGTGCTGATCCGTTACACAACTTGCGTGATGGACTGCAAATTTTCGTTCAAATAATAAATACCCATTGGCAAGATTTACACCCTAAACCCCCCGTTGAAAAATTAAAAAGTGACGATGAAACGGAGTGGAATAAAGAGTGGGCTGACATTAAAGTTAAACCGCTATGGCAGTTGGCAGGAGAGAGTGAGGGCAGTGGTTTACTGGCTATGCCTTTGTAAAATTTTCCAATGATAGGTCATATCAATTATACCCAGTTTTTCTCAGCAGAAAGATCTGGGTCGCTAGCAGCCTTGAAGGATCAAGCTAAGAAAATATTTCATTCAAACAGCAGTGTTATTCAAGACAAAATTCTTACGATAGAGAGTATTCGCAGTGAGTTTGTTCAATTAGAAAAAAGCATTAATGAACATTGCTCGCAAGTACAAGCGAGTACTATCAGCTTCAGATTTATCTTAAAAGTTATCGATAATTTGCTTAATACTATGAAGTTTTTGTTGAGTGATTGCTTTGCAACTTGGCCTAGTGCAGTGGTTGAACAAAATTCAGAGTTTGCTGTCAGCATGGCCGATGTTGATGATCAAGAGCAAGACGCCACAAAAGCACAAAGTCTTGAGCAAGTAAGTACTGGCGAGCGCGTTGTCTTAAGTGTAGAGCTAGAACTTTATCATCGAGATCAAGCATTTGCACAGCTGCGCATCATTGCAGATTTTTTCCGACGAACTGAACCTCATAGTCCGATTTACATGTTGCTAGAGCGTTCAATACGTTGGGGATATATGTCACTTCCTCAGTTACTTGAGGAGATGGTCGGTGGTGACGAGCAAGTCATGCAGCATATCAACCAACTGGCGGGATTAGAAAGCGTCGAAAAAACAACAATCCCCAAAGCGACTATGAGCAGTGCCGAGCTTGAAATACATAAAAGCTACAAAGCAGAGCAATCGATTACTGGCGCAATGAATACTCAAAAACCGGCTAATAATTCACAGAAAAGAGAAGATAAAGAAGAGGTAAGTGAAGTAACAAAAAAAGCTGAGTTTGAATGGTAAATAAGGACAGTTTGAAATTTACTTAGCACAATTTAACATTATATCAGGAGAAAAATAATGGCTTCAATGTTTATGCGTATAGATGGGCTGGATGATATTAAGGGCGGAGCTTCAGTCGCGGATATCGGCGGTAAAAAAGGTGTTTTCGCGATAGATAGTATGTCTTGGGGTGCTGTGCGAGGCGTCAGTATCGACGTAGGCAACGCAAACAATGCCGACCAAGGGATGGTTGCGTTAGGTGAAATCAGTATTTCGCGTGGTGCAGACGGCGCCAGCCCGCACTTGACTACAATGCTTTTTGCACCTGGAGCTGAAGGCAAAACGATAGAGATTATCTTGACTAAACCTGATCGTGGTGGGGATAAAGTGCAACCTCATACGATCTTTACTTTGGATAAGTGCCGTATGTCTAACTATCAGGTTAGCTGTGGTGATGGCAGTTTGCCGAATGAGTCATTTGGACTTATTTACACCATTATCGCGATCACATACTACACCGAAGGAGTTGATGGTGCTATTGAGAAAGGTGACACTATTAAATTCGATGTAACGACAGCTAAGCTAGAATCCAAAGCAGGTTAATTGTCGAAAATTATCAAAAGGAGATAGATGATGGCTTTAAATTCGCAGCATAAGCGGGTCAGTAAAAACCGTGTCAGCATTACCTATGATGTTGAAACTAACGGTGCAGTAGAAACCAAAGAGCTACCTTTTGTTGTCGGTGTGATGGGCGATTTCTCAGCGCATAAAGAAGACAAAGAAGAGCTTGAGGATCGTACTTTTTATCAAGTAGATAAAGATAATTTTGACACAGTGATGAAACGTGTTGGGCCCGAGCTTAAAATAAAAGTAAACAACACAATTTCTGATGATAACAGTGAGTTTGCGGTGAATTTGTCTTTTGACTCAATGAAAGACTTTGAGCCTGATGCGATTGTTGCAAAAGTCGATGCGCTAAAAAAATTAGCAGAAACTCGTAGTCAACTGAAAACTCTACTCTCCAAGTCGGATAAATCAAGAGATCTGGAAAAGCTGCTGAAAGAGGTGTTGCAAGATGCAGATGCTATTACGACACTATCTAGTGAATTAGGCGTAGAGCCTCAGGGAGGTGAAGAGTGAGTACTGAAGAACAGGTAGCTAGTCAAGCTGAGGCGGGAGCCACCGAATCTATTAGTCTGTTGGATCGTGCTATCGCAGCGACAACGCAAACACCACAAGATACAACCAAAGAATTGTTTACTGTTTTGGCCCAGCAAGCGCTTTCTGGAACCGTTGTCTGGGATAAAAATGTCACTAAGACCATTGAAAATGCGATTGCTGAAATTGACAAACAGATGTCAAAGCAACTTTCGGCAGTGATGCTAAACGATCAGTTTCGTCGTTTGGAAGGTACTTGGCGCGGCTTGAATAAAATGGTTAAGGAAAGTGATCTTGGCCCAAGTTTGAAAATCCGTTTAGTCGATTTCAATAAAGAAGAATTGATTGACCAGTTTGAAGATGCGCCAGCGGTAGATCGCAGTCCATTGTTTGATGCGCTTTACCAAAAGGAATTTGGTACGGCAGGTGGTGAGCCTTACGGCATGTTGCTCGGTGATTATACTTTCTCTCATAAAGATGAAGATGTTGCTTTGTTACGTTATTTAGGTGAGACAGCAGCTGCCAGCCATGCACCATTTATAGCAGCGGCTAATCCTGAAATGTTTGAATACGACAGCTTTGATACTTTTAGTGAAGGAAAGCCGGTAGCGGCGGGTTTTGATTCTCCCGCATATGCTTCTTGGAATGCCTTTAGAGAGAGCGATGATGCGCGTTATGTTTCTCTGACGCTTCCGCAAACGTTAGCGCGTCTTCCATACGGCGGTAAGGGGCTTGGAACTAAATCGTTCGACTACGAAGAACTTGCCACGGATGCAGAAGGTAATCCAAAACCTACCAGTAACGATCAATTGGTCTGGTCAAACGCTGCTTTCGATTTAGGTTTGAAAATGACCCAATCTTACACCGCTTCAGGTTGGTGTACTTCGATTCGAGGTATGGATAATGGTGGTAAAGTCGAAAATTTACCAAATTTGACTTACAAGTCTGAAGCGGGTGATATTCAGCAGCAGTGCCCGACTGAAGTTAACTTAACGGATGAGCGTGAGAAAGAACTGAGTGATTTAGGTTTCTTACCGTTAGTTCACTATAAAAACAGCAACTTTGCTGTGTTTATCGGCAGCCAAACGACACAAAAGCCTAAGACCTTTACTGATCCTGATGCGACAAGTAATGCAGCAATATCAGCAAGACTTCCTTACATCATGGCGAGTAGTCGTATTGCTCACTTCCTAAAAGTGATGGGCAGAGACATGTTGGGATCTAACTTAGAGGCGGCAGATATTAAGAAAAATCTGCAGACTTGGATAGACCAATATACTAACTCTGGCGCGATGGGGAACTTAGAGCGATCTAAGACACCGTTATGTGAGTCGAGAATCGATGTTGTAGAACAGCCAGGTAAGCCCGGAGCCTATTCGGCAGTGGCGTATTTAAGACCTTGGTTACAGCTAGAAGAGTTAACCACTTCAGTGCGCATGGTAACAAAAATACCAGGCTAAACTAAGTGTAGAGCGCCAATCGGCGCTCATCTTTGTTTACCAACTTGAAAAGAGCATGACGGATCTAAACACCCAAGTTTGCTGTTTAATAGGAATGATAGTTAGATTATGTTTGCAGAGCACTGGCAACAAGAATTTAATAGTTTAGAGCTGCACAGCGACGATTTTTTACGCCAAGCGCTAGGTTTGATTGCGCGCATAGACGCTGAATCGTTGGATAGCCCTGCAACATTAAAAATGCGCATAAACCAGTGGTTGGTTGTATTGGATCAACAGTTATCGCAGCAGCTCAGTGCAATATTGGTCAAAGACGAGTTTGTCAAATTAGAATCACTGTGGCGAAATTTGCATAGCATTGTCACCATTCCCAGTGTGGGGCGCAGAGTAAAAATAAAAATACTGGATGTGAGCTGGTTTGAAATTGCGCACGATTTAAATACATCAAGCTCAATTGAACGCAGTTGTTTATATAATTTAATTGGCAACCGGGAACTGAACACATTAGGTGGTGAGCCTTTCGGGCTATTTGTGGTAGATCACCCTATCTCGATGGAAATGGATCACGATGACGAATTTGATGATATATATACCTTAGAGTTATTGGCGTTGCTGGGTCAATCTTGTCTATGCCCTTTCACACTGACGCCTAGCGATGACTTTTTTGGCGAGGTGGGAGCTGGCTGGATCAGTGATACACGGCGTATTGGTAAAATATTAGACGGCCCTGATTTTGCAGGTTGGCGACGCGTGCGCTTACAAGCAGCGATGAAATTTATAGCTTTAGTGATGCCTAAAATCCTCCAGAGAAAGGCGTATAAACAGCACAAAATCGGCTTTGTTTTCAATGAGAATAGCAGTCAGACGGAGGGGTTATGGGGAAGTGCAGCCTTTGCTTTCGCCAGTATAGCAATCCGTGAATATAGCCGTATAGGCTGGTTCGGCTATATGAAATCTCGCTGGCAAGATAGATATCAAGGGGCCTTAATCAATGGCCATGAAAATGACAATTTAGATATGTCGCTTTCACATCCTCTCCCAGAAATTCAACTCTCTGGTGCATTGGCACGCTTTTATGCAGAGCGAGGCTTTATTCCTGTCTGTCACAGCCCTGTAACCGATAAATATTTTTTTTATGGCAATCAATCAGCGTGGCAGCCAGAGCAAGATACAGAAGATAAAGTGGCTGGGCAGATACAAGCGATCTTGATGAGCTGTCGTATTGCTCACTATTTAAAAGTGCAGATACGCAACATGATAGGCAGTTTTCACACGGTGTCAGAATGTCAAACTTTTCTGACAAATTGGATTGATGATTACAGTAGTAACTTACAAGATGCGGATGAGAACACTTTGGCCAAGTATCCGTTAAAAAAAGGAAAAGTCAAAGTACGTGAAGTGGAAGATGGTATCGGAGGACGGTTTATTTGCGAATTACTCATTGAGCCACAGTATCAATTTGATCGTCATTGCGGCGAGATTTTATTATCTACCGATTTAGGCTATTTGTCTTTGAACAAGCAGGGCGAAAAATGAATTTTTGGCAAGCCTTTCTCTGTGAAGAACCCGGTTCTCAAAATGTGGCAGAACAAGTGGCAGCAGTACAATATCAGCTGCGCACTTTATTGAGTTGCGAGGCACCGCTAGTGAAAATAGCCCCGCAGTTTAAACAAGTACAAAGCTCTAATTTATGCTTTGGTTTAAATAATTTCCAAGTGCTGAGTAATCAGATGGATCCCGCTAGTTTTGCCAGACAGCTAGAGCACTGGATTAGTTTATATGAACCGCGATTATCGATGGTCAATGTGCAAGTGCAGAAGAGAGATGAACAGCATAATCGTATCAATTTTACAGTCGAGGCGCTGTTGTGCACTGACAGTGGGCTACACGAGTTGACTTTTGCTACGAGCATCGACTTGAGTAAGCAACAAGCGTCTTTAGAGGAGCAAGAGTTTGTCTGATCAATCGATGCGTTACTATGAGCGAGAGCTCGCTTATGTGCGTAAATCTCTTGGTGAATTTGCCGAACAGCACCCCCAACAGGCCGCGCATTTAAAGATTAACCGCAACAGTATTGAAGATCCCAATATCAGCCGACTAATTGAAGGTATGGCGCTGTTAACGGCTAAAACAGAGCAGCGTTTGGATCAACAGTTACCCGATTTAGTCCAAGATCTGTTTTCATTACTCTACCCGGGCATGATTGAATTGGCTCCAAGCTATTTTCCCTTACAGTTACAGCCGGATTTAGCCGCCATGAAAGAGAACATACAATTGCCGGCTGATAGTTTGGTACAAGTATCACTAGAAGAGGATAATAATTGTCAATTTAGTACCGTCGCTGATCTAAATATTTATCCTTATTACCTGCAAGATGTGAGTGCACAAGCGGCACCTTTTTCTACGCATCCTCCCAGTGATTTAAAAGGGGCCGATGCAGTGATTCAGTTACATTTAGAATGCGCTGATCCTAAAGCAAGTTTTAATCAGATGCAGTTGGGTGATTTTGAATTTTATGTCAATGGCTTTGAAGGTGACTCTCAGACATTGATTGAATTGTTACTCGAGCGCAGTGTTCATATTACCATTTCAGATACCCAGGGACACAGGCACGCTGATGTTCCTTTGACAGCGCTGAAAAATCGAGTCACGGAAAAGGGTTTTCAATGGCTGGCAAAATACGATAATCACTTTAGCGGCTATGATTTACTACGTGATTACTTTAGTTATAGCGATAAAAGCGCGTATTTCAAAATTGTTGGTTTGGGAGAACAGCTAGAAAGCTTCAACTCAAATCAGTTACTACTCAATATTTATGTAGAAAAGCTCCCCGCAGAATTTTTACGTATGTTTCAACACCGCGTTTTTTCGCTTTATACAGTGCCTGCTATTAATAGATTTAAGCGATCTGCCGAGCCGTTAAATTATGATGCCAGTGCTTTGGCTATGCCGGTAATCTGTGATGCCAACGGTCAATCAAACGTTGAAGTTATAAGCGTAGCAGCTGTTTATGAAATCGATGCGTATGGACAGAGCGAGTTATCCAAACTTTACAAAAATAGCTACGCTGATGACCTAACAAAAAGGCAATGGTTGAGCAGGAATAAATACAATATTGAAGGGCAGCGAGAAGTTGAGTTAAGTGTCACCTTAGGCGAAGGTGAGTTGCAACGAGAAAATATTACTCTGGCGATGGATTTGTGGTGCTGCAACGGGCGCTCTGCTTGTTTGATTTGCGAAGATACCGAAGTGGAAAACTTAGTCAGTATTGATCTTCCTGGGAAATTATTGGTGGCAGCGGTGCCCAGTGCACCGCAATACCCTGATCTAGATGATAATGTTTACTGGCGATTTATCGCTTTGTTAAATGCTAATTTTGTCTCGTTAATGCAAAGTGATCAGCCTCAAAAAGCGCTGTGTGAAGTACTAGCACTGTGTAATCAAGGGCGTAAAAATCAGCAAATAGCGGCAATTAAAAACGTTACTTATCAGCCAAAAGTGGCGACTATTCAAGTGTGTAACCAGCCAATATTTACCACAGGCAGCCAAATCAATGTCACTTTAGATAGACAGGAACTGGCAGGTAAACACAGTGTTTTTGGCGAGATACTCAATGTTTTCTTCCAACAATTTTGCAGCTACGACCGCTTTGTGCAATTGGAAATAAAGCACTTCGGTGATGATACTTATCACAAATGTTTTGCTGCAGTACACGGAAGTCAAACATGTCTGTGATAGCACAGATGAGTAGCGCGCCCAAGCGCTATGACTTTATTCAAGTGATACGCATCCTGCGTCGCAGTCGGATGCAAGGCGAGCTTAGCTTTGCGGTAGAAGCTTTACCGTACAACAGCCAATGCGAAGTGCAGAGCATTAATCAATCCTCGCAAGGCGTAAAAGTAACACTGGCGCTAGAGGCGCTGGCAGGGGCAAAGAGTGTTTTGCCAGATTATTTTCACGAACATTTACTGGCCTGTCTACACACTGAAAACAACGCATTATTGGATTTTTTAAATATATTTAACCACCGGTATTACCAATTATACAGTGCTGGGATAGAACGCAATAATTTACTGTTACGCGAAGAACAAGAGAGCAGTGAAGGTCGAGAGCTAACGCGTTACTCACAGCGAAAGGCACTCAGTGCTTTCGGGGCGCTTAATGATACCGATCAGTACTTGAGCGGCCTGTTACCTTATTCAATATTGATCGGACAAAAAAGTAAAAACCTAACCGGGCTCAAGCAATTACTGTGCAGCTACTTCGCATTGAAAATTGAAGTCAAAGTAGTACTCAAAACTCATCATTTGCTACCCAAATTAAGCTTGTCTCAATTGAGCGCAAAGCACACTGCCAATAATGGCATAGGTAAGGGAATGTGTTTGGGTAAAAGTTGCCAGCTACAAAGTAAAAGCCTGGAAGTCAGAGTGCTGCCCAAAAGTCGCGATCAGTATTTACAAATAGCTGCAGATAAAGACTTTGCTGCCGCATTAAGACGAACTATCGAGTTATATATGGGTGAGTACAATCCGCTGCGGATATTTTTTCATGTGAAAAGAGTGTTTCTCGCGGAGCCCCAAGTGTCCTCTAACAGAGGTTGTGCGGTGCGCTTGGGTGAGTCTAACTGTCTGGCCCCCGGGCGCAGACCTCAAGTACTTCAACAAATATTAATACAAGGATAGCTGGGAAATGTCACAGATTAAATTGAGCAACTTAGTTGCCAAGCTAGACCCCAATTTACGAGCGGCACTTGAACAGGCAGCTGGTGCGGCGATGAACCAAAAATCGTCAGTGATTGAAATTGAGCACTGGTTATTGGAAGTTATTCAGGGTAGCGATCCTGCAGTTGTCGAGTTTATAACGCAACAAAAAATTGATCAAGCTAGGTTAATTGCAGAGTTGACTATGCGGTTAGAAGGAATTAACCGTAGTGCTCAAAGTCAGCCGAGTGTGAGTAAAAACCTTAGTGATTTGATTGAAGCGGCATGGATGCAAGCGTCAGTTAACTTCAATCATGCTCAGTTAGTTGCTTTGCATTTAATACTGACGCTATTACAGCCAGACAGCTTTGGCATCAAGAAACTCAGTTTAAAATCTTTGCAACAAGTCTCCCTTGAAGCGTTGCATGGTCAAATTTCTAAACTAAAAATTGGCGGTGCTAATGGAACAAACAGTGTAGGACCAAGTGCAACGGCTGCTGCGGGTGGCGAGTGTGCGCTTGATAAATTCACCGTGAATTTAACGCAACAAGCACGAGATGGAAAAATTGATCCTATCTCCGGGCGAAATGCAGAAGTGCGTATGGCCATCGATATCTTATGTCGAAAACGTCAAAACAACCCTATTTTAGTGGGCGAGCCCGGTGTCGGTAAAACGGCGATAGTTGAAGGCTTAGCTCTTAGAATAGTTGCCAATGAAGTACCACCTGTATTACAAGGTGTGGAAATCCATAGTTTGGATTTAGGTTTGTTACAGGCGGGTGCCAGTATTAAAGGCGAGTTTGAAAACCGCTTGAAAGACGTGATCAATGAAGTGAAAAGCTCAGACATACCGATCTTGATGTTTATCGACGAAGCGCACACTTTAATCGGTGCAGGCGGAGCAGCGGGACAAAATGATGCGGCAAATTTACTGAAGCCGGCATTAGCTCGTGGAGAATTTAAAACACTGGCCGCGACGACTTGGGCAGAATATAAAAAGTATTTTGAGAAAGATCCGGCGCTGACGCGACGTTTCCAAGTGGTAAAAATTGAAGAGCCAAATGAGCAAGATGCTATTCAAATGCTGCGAGGGGTTGCTAGATCTCTAAGTAATCATCATGGAGTGTTTATTCGTGAAGATGCAATAGAAGCATCAGTGCAGTTGTCGGTGCGTTATCTACCAGCACGCCAACTCCCGGATAAAGCAATTAGTTTATTAGACACCGCATCGGCGCGTATCGCGTTGACTCAAGGAGCTAAGCCTGAAGTACTAGAGCAACTTGAACAGAAAATATCTTATTTAAATAATGAATTAGATGCCTTAGAAATTGAGCATAGCGTATTCAGTGGCGATGATGAATTGATAGACGATATGCGTGGCCGTATTACAGAGCTTGATGCAGAACAGCTGGCCCTAGAGCAGCGCTGGCACGATGAACAAGCATTAGTAACTCAATTGATTGAGTTGAATCAACAGTTACAAACGGGACATAGAGAGGGCAATGTTGATGCAGGGCAGCAACAGCAATTATTAGCACTGACAGAACAACTTAAAACGTTGCAAGGTGATGTGCCACTAGTGCATGCGCTGGTGGATACGCAAACTATCGCAGAGGTTATCTCTAATTGGACAGGTATTCCCGCTGGCAGCATGATCAAAGATGAAGTGGCGAAACTGCTGTCGATGGAAGAGGGAATGCATCAGCGGGTAATTGGTCAGACCACGGCGATATCTGAACTGTCAAAAAGCATTCGTATTTCTAGAGCAGGCCTGACCGACAATCGCAAGCCAGTAGGGGTCTTCTTGATGTGCGGACCTAGTGGTGTCGGTAAGACAGAGACTGCAATGGCACTGGCTGATCAAGTGTTTGGCGGTGCAGATAATTTAACCGTGATCAATATGACGGAGTTCAAAGAAGAGCATAAAATTTCAATGCTATTGGGCTCTCCTGCGGGGTATGTGGGCTTCGGCGAAGGCGGCGTCTTGACAGAGGCAATCAGACGCAATCCTTATTCAGTGTTGCTACTGGATGAAATGGAAAAAGCGCACTCAGGTGTTCACGATATGTTTTATCAAATCTTTGATAAAGGTTATATCAAAGATAGTGAAGGGCGCAGTGTCGATTTCAGAAACACCATCATCATCATGACCTCTAACGCGGCGGATCAGGCTATTTGTGAAATATGTGAGCGACAAACAACAATGCCTGAAAATATCGAATTGGTTGAACAGATTCGCCCAGAGCTACAGAAGTTCTTTAAACCAGCGTTCCTAGGGCGTTGTACGGTAATCCCTTACTATCCTCTAAAAGGGGATGAGTTGAAGAAAATTGCCGAAATAAACCTACATCGAATAGAGAAAAAACTGTTGCAGCAGTATGGTGCAATTTTCAATTGGAGTGATGAATTCCTCGATTTTGTAGTCACTCGCAATGTAGACGAGACCACCGGTGGACGTGCGATAGAGCAAATAATCAATAGATCGTTGATGCCGCAATTAGCGCAGGAATGCATTTTGCGTCTCAGTGAAGGAAGCCCAATCGATAATGTGGTGGTAACAATAGAGCAAGGTAAGTTGCAGTTGAGCATTACCTGAGTCGATGGTCTAAAAGTGGATGCA
Source organism: Oceanospirillales bacterium (assembly GCA_029027825.1). Taxonomy (GTDB): domain Bacteria; phylum Pseudomonadota; class Gammaproteobacteria; order Pseudomonadales; family Balneatricaceae; genus Rs1. The sequence continues at coordinate 889,112 of CP093399.1, forward strand.
GAACGTAAAATATTGCTTTTACAGCGGAATTGAAAATTATTGCAGCAGGCTATATGCGCCCTGCATCTGTTTAATAAATGCATCCAAGCATGAAAGTCCCAAGTTCAGAGGGTGTTTTTCAAACCATTGTAGGATCAGCAGCTTATGCTCAGCGTTGTTTGGAAGTGACTGATTTAGGTATTAACTAAGGAGCAATGGCCCTGACGACAAACTTGATGTCAGGGCTGTCAGTGATTGTTGTCAGAGCAATACAAGCTTTGAGTAACTTGTTGTGTTTAAGGATATGAATTTGATAAGTAGTAAGTTTAATTTGATTAATGCACCTTTCGTCTTAGGTTTTGCGCAGTGCTTTTTTGCTAACTGTCGAGCAAAACTCAGTCTGCTTAATTGTGCAGTATTGATAATGTTGGGGTTAATGAGTAACGCCAGTTATGCGATTGAACGCTTGCAGCTAGCGACTCAGCAGTGGCCGCCGTATCAAACGCTCAACGATGGAAAAATGGGCGGAATAGCGGTAGAGAGAGTGCAGTGTTCGCTGCGCAAAATGGGGCAGCCCTATCAGCTGCACATGATGCGTTGGGATAAGGCGCAGTTGCTGGTCGAGACTAGCTAGATGGATGGTTTTTTTTCAGGCTCGGCAAATGCGCCACGTGCTAAATATGCGATCCCCTCAGACCCGCTAATCTCAGTCGAACTCTCTTGGTTTATCGCCCCCGGTGCCTCACTAAATTTAGCAGAGCAATCATCAAAATTTAAAGCGCGCTACGGCGCCAAATTCAATACTAGTAAGTGGCTTTTTTTAAAGAAAAACGGATATAACATCGTCAAGAAACCTAGGGATGCAGATGCGCTGTTGCAGATGCTGTGGCGCCGCCAAATAGATGTCGCGTTAGAGTATGGGCGGGTGTTTGAGCACTCGATGAAAAAACTGGGCATCCCCTTCGACTATTTCCAGCGTATAGGTCTTCGTAAACAAGATTTAAGTGTGCATTTCTCCAAGGCATTTCTCAAACTTAACCCCAACTTTTTAACCGTTTTTAATCAATCATTAGCCCTTTGCAAGCGGGAGGCCCCATGAGTATCAACATTCAGTTAGTTGAAATACCAGAAAACGAACAAGTTGCCAGTCGCCAGCTAGTATTGCCTAGTGAAGGAGGCACGATAGGGCGCGCCTACGACTGCTCGATACAGTTACCGGATTTTTCTAAAACATTATCCCGAGTCCATGCTCAAATAAGCCTAGATAGTAATGGTCGCTATCAAGTGGTTAATAAGAGTGCCAATGGCTTAGTGGTAAACGGCGTCATATTGGGGCGAGGGCAATATCAGAGTATTAATGATGGTGATGTATGGAAGCTCGGTGCCTACGTAATGCTTATCACTAATATGGAAGCACTGGTCAACGAGCGAGAAAATAGTGAGCTCGATATTGGAAGCGCGATTGATGACATGCCTAGTGGTGATCCGTTGTTTTCGCTGGATGATTTAGATTTTTCTGATCTGCGCTCTACAGGCTCACAACGCATACAAATGCGTGGGGAAACTGTTGAAGGCGTCGTCGAGGAGCGCGAAAGCAGCCAGCAAAAAGAAGACAAAACGACCCTGTTTCACGCCGAAAGTTTGCTAGATGAGGTGCAGATAGGTCATGACCCCTTTGAAGAAACTTTAGAGATGCAAGATGCTAATAACTCTTTTAACCAAGGTTTAACCGTTGAAAGTGACAGTTCAACAGAGCTAGGTTTATTAAGGCAGAACCTAACCCAAATTACACAGTTAATGTCGCAGCAATCGCAAAATAACAATCTGCATAACTACGATACGATTGTCGAGTGCGTAAATAGCAGCATGGATAAATTTATTGAAGAACTATCTCCAGAGTTTTTAGAAGAGATGTTTAAAGAATCAATTTCAGGTTGGGGTAGCAAAGATAAAAAGTATTGGCGCCTGTATAAGAAGCAATTCAAGCGCAAGCTAGAGCGGCGCGATTTTCACCGCCAGTTTACCTCTATATTTTTAGAACAACTTAGAGGGAAAATATGATGCGTATTGTAGGGGTGTTAGCACTATTTATTTTAGCGGGTTGTTCGTCGACTCCACCGCCACCTAGTAACGTGCCTTTTAGCGTTCAGAGCAAGATAGTGGTCGGCAATCAGGTTAATCCATACGGCTCATTCGCCTATCACCCGATAGTCGTGAGAGTTTACCAACTGAGAGAGCCAGGTGCATTTAGCAACAGTGAATTTATCGATATTTTTCTAGATGATCGAAAAGCTTTAGGAGCTTCACTAGTAGACGTACTTTACATGGATCCAATGTTGCCAGGAGAGCACAGTTTAAATTTGGAAATACAGCGTGATACTCGCTATCTCGGAGTTTTTGCTGAGTTTGCAGAGTATCGTGATGCTAAAGGGCGAGCGTTAGTAAAGCTTGAAGACCAGCCAGATAAGAAAGAAATTTTAATTGAAGTTAACGGTTTATCAATAGACCTATCACTGCCAGATAAACCTGTAGAGAAATCTTGGTGGCAGTTGTTTTGAGGAAAGTCATTTGAAAAGGAATCGCAAAATTATCTGGGGTGAAGGCATGTTCATCGCCCCACAGCATTTCCAGCAGCAAGAAAGATATTTTAGCCACTATATAGAACAATACGTGGCAGCACTTGGCGCAGGACAAAATTATGGAGTAACAGCGCTAGAGATAGATCGAGAGCGCCTCAAAATTGGTCAATTTTCGCTGCGTTATTGCAAAGGCGTATTTGCCGATGGCAGCTATTTCGAAAGTGATCGAGAATTGCTATTAGAGATTTCAGAGGGCTGCGTCGATAAAAAAATTCTACTGGCATTACCGATGGTGATCGAAGGGGAGCCTGAAAGTGGCAAGGTTGCTGATAACCGACGCTATTATCCTGAATCCGCCAGGCTTTATGACAGCAGTGAAACCGGTAGCAATAGTATAGAAACAGACTTAGCGCAGGTTAATGTGCGACTGGTGCTAGAGGGAGAAGATTGCTCGGGATTAAACACCATTGCTATTGCAAAAGTACTGGAGAGACGTGTAAGTGGCGCAGTCGTTTTGGATCAGAGCTTTATCTGCACGGCGTTGCAATACGGTGCGTCACACATTATCAGTGAGCGTCTAAAAGAGATCGAAGTATTAATAGAAGCGCGTGCCAATGCGGTGGTTAGTAGGATTGAGGCGGGGCGTGAGCGTAAAAGTGACCAAACGATGATGCAGGATTATCTGTGGTTACAAACGCTCAATCGTTGGATCCCCTGGCTACATTTAACCTTACAAAATGCCAGTATCAGCGTTGCAGAAGTCTATTCAAAATTGACGGTGCTCAGTGCTGAACTCAGTACTTTTAGTTCAGAGGTCAGTGTCAAGCCAGCGGTATTACAAAGCAAGGATCTCAGTGCAGTGTTCCTGCCGCTCTTTGCTAAGTTACGCGAACAGCTGTCGCTAGTGCAAAGTGACAAAGTGAGAGAGTTTAATTGGGATGACAATTTATTTGTTAAACGCCGTCTGCTTAGAACCGCGATAGCAGATATCCATATGATGGAAAATTACCGTTTTGTATTGTGTGTTGAGTCAAGCATCGGTGCTGCAAACCTGATCAAACTGTTTCCTAGTGCCTGTAAACTTTGCGGCCTGAGCCAGATAGCTCAAGTGGTTAGAAATGGTCTGTCTGGGGTCAATTTGACCGCACTGCCAGTAGCGCCGTCAGAGCTTAAACCGCGCAATGATGTGTGTTACGTAGAAATAGATACACATCACAAATATTGGCGGGAGTTAATGGATAAGCGCGAACCTATAGTGGCGCATATTGATGCCAGAATCCCCGACCTTCAATTAAAGCTTTACGCGTTAGGATAACAACAAATGGCGATGGATTTTCTCGATGAAGTAACAATCGAAGTTTCAAGGGATGAGAGTGCTCAAGTAAAGCCGCTAAGCTTAGCGAGTGCGGAGGCGTTAAAGAATCGAGAATGGAGTCTTAGCGAACTAGGTAATATTAATCACTACGAAAATCCGTTACTCAGTGCTGGTGCATTGTTGCTTGCTAACTGTGTAGTGCTTTCGCGAATGGAATATCCCAGTGATATGTATCGCTTTAGGAAAACCTTGGTGGCTCAAATAACCGAGCTAAAACACCAGATTGGAAAATTGAACTACCCGCCATCGGTCGCTGAAAAATGCTGCTTCTTATTTTGTATTGCCCTTGATGAATTTATTTTGCATGGCAGCTGGGGCGAGCAAAGTAGCTGGGAAAATCATACGTTAGTTAGTGATTTGTTTGGCATGCGTGATGGCGGCGAGCAATTTTTCGTCGTCACTGAAAAAGCACTACTACAGCCCAAGTTATTGCATGATTTGCTGGAGTTAGTTTACGTCTTCATCAGAATCGGTTTTCGCGGACAATATCGTCATGAAGGGCGTGAACAATTAGACGATATTATGTATCGAATTGAAGATGTTATCTTTGATAAGAAACTAAAAATTGAGCTGGCTCGGGCAGCTGTGCCAGTAATACCTAAGCAGAGAAAACCTCGAGCAAAAATAAATTTCTTGATGCAGTTGCTACTGATGGTTTGTATCTTGGCAATACTCTTGGGAGGCTCAAGTTATTTCTACCAGTCAAATTATCGAGAACGCGCGGCCTCCTTTACCTCTCTCGATATTTTCCATCGTAATAACTTATTGAATAAACAAGGCGTTGAAGTTGTTTACACCAGTGTTGAAAGCGAAATGCTGGAAGGGCTAAAAGCACGAAAGCTTGATATATCTAGTGTAGTAACGGCGGTCAGTAATAGTCAGAAACAGCAGAAAAACATAGTCCTGACTCTAGAGATAGCCGCTTTTAGATCAAGGCTAAAGGCAACCCAGTTTTTACGTCGTGAAAACCTCCAACAATTTGCTGTGCTAGTAATGTTGATTCGTGACATGTACCGCGTGGTATTACAGCCACAAAGTGAATCACGCGCTGAAGCATTAATTAAGAGTTTGCAGGATTTAGGCTATACCAATGTATCCTATTATTACCACACCCAGAACGAGGCAAAATAGTGGCTGTTAAAAAAGATAAGACGCGCGTTTTGTTATTTATTCTGTTGGCTGTAGTGCTAGGTGTTAGCGCTATGCTCGGCACTTGGTATGTAAACTGGTGGGGGATGGTACTGCCTTGGCAAGTACTATCAATTAGTATCGGCATACTTAGCTTAGCGTGTCTGATTAGCTACTTGGCGTATTTGTTATTTCGCCTGCTCAGCCCTGCTAAATTAGATACGCAGCAACAAACGCAGCTAGAGCGAGAAAAGTGGGTAAAGCGTGAGTTGCTAGAAACGTTCCAGCGAGCGAATCGGGGTATAAATGCTAAAAAAGGCAGCTATGCAACACCTTGGTATTTGCTGCTTAGCCAATCGACAAACAACAACGAGCAACTGTTGCAAGAAATGGGCTTCGAGCCTTTAGCGCATAGCGACAGTACACAAGTACCCAGTGTGGTCAGATTTTGGGCCAGTGAGTTTGCCATCATAGCCGCGATAGATCAGTTTGATTCGCACTATTTCGATCTCAGTGTTGATGTGTTACTCGATTGTTTCAATAAACATCGACCTAGGCAAGGTGCGAACGGTGTACTTATCAGTGTATCGGTCAGTTGGTTACTGGAACAGCAGCAAGGGTTGATAGCGCAACAAGCCAAACATTTTAGTACTTTGATAGCGCGCTGTAATAAATCAATGCGACTCAATTTGCCCATCTACAATGTGATGACTGATTTATCAGCAGTCAGCGACCTGCAGAAATTGTTTTCCTGTTTTGATGATCAACGGTTAGAAGAGCCGCTGGGTGCGTTAATGGAAGCAACCACTCAAGGTTATGATGAGGCGTGGTTTACAGAATCTTTTAATGACATTCAAAGCCAGCTTTTTGTACAGACAACCTACGGTTTAAAGGCGCAATTAAACAGCCAGTACCGCGAGTCTATTGTAGTGGGCCCCTATCAGTTTGCCCTGCTAAAAGTGGAATTGCAGGAGTATTTTAAGCTGTTGTATCTCGATAATAATTTCCAAGAGAGCGGTCTTAATTTCAGAGGCTATTTTTTCACTAACCACGAAAAAGATCAAACCAGTGTTGATAAGCTGAGTTTGTTATTAGCATCAGAACTCGGTTACGACCAATATAGCAAAACCCCATCAGAACCAGGAAAGTCGCTATTTAATAAGCAGTTGTTTAAAAGCCAAATCATTGCTGAAGCAGGTTTAGTAGGGGTAAACAATCGGCGCGAGAACAGCTATCGAATTATAGGTTTCATCTTCAGTAGTTCTCTGGTGTTATCGCTGATTATGTCCGGTGGCTTAATTAAATATAACTATGACTTTTATCAAGCGTTAGACGCACGAGCACTGCTGCAACTAGAAAAGTATCAAGACGATTTAAAGCGCTCTGATGAGAATATAGACGATTTAACGGTGCCTATTCATCGATTGAGTGAATTGTCGGATATCAAGAACATCTACACTGAGCCAAAACCGTGGTTTGTGGTGGACTGGCTGCCAAGCGCTAGCATTCAACCAGCTGTGGATAAAAGTTTTCAGCTGGGGTTGCAGCAAATATTGCTGCCGGCACTACGCGATTACTTACTCAAAGATATGTTTGTTTATAATAAGCTGGAAGACCAGCTTAAATCTATCGAGTTATATAATTTGTATAAGCGATTGTACAATCCTCTGCGTACAGATATTAGCGTATTAGAAAGTTATTATATCAACTCATTAAAGGAAGAGGGTGAGGGAGACCCGGTAACGCTGGACAAGTTTAGAGTCCTGTTAGCACAAGGATTACAGCCGGGTATGGTGCCGCCTAAAGACAGACAACCGCTTATAGGTATTGTTAAAGCTTCTCTTTCAAAGGGGGATGTCAGCGAGATACTCTATCAGCATATGTTACAGCGGCCAGGTTTTAGCCGCAGAGTAGACTTGCGTGAGCGGCTAGGTCATGAAGCGACGTTTTCGTTTAATTACCCGCAGGGGTACAGTGGTTATTTAATACCATTTATTTTTACTCGCGATGGCTTTTCACAGCTGATGTTAGGGAGTGACTTTCAACTATCGATTGATGAAATAAAAAGCTTTGAAGAAGTCGTAGGTGAAATTACTAGTCAGTCTCAGCTGAGCAGAATAAACCAAGAGGTAAAGCGTTTGTATGTCGATGATTACATTAACGCTTGGCAGGATTTTTATGAGAACGTCAACTTGTCGAGCTTAGATGATCCTGCAAAGCTGCGTAACACGCTCACTTTAATGGGTGATGCTAGTCGCTCACCACTGATAAAATTACAGGATCTATTATCCAATAACACCAATTTATTAGATCTGATAGAAGCTTCTAAGCTGCCACCACCGGGTGATAAAGACAGTGCAGTCACTGATCTAGCATTACAGCAATCACTGTTAGAAAAGCAGGCTAGCGCATTGCAAATGGCTAAAACCATCGCGCGCCCTTTCGCTGCACAACATCAATTGATGAAAGCGGATGATAACGGGTTAAGGCCAATAGATGTCGCCCTTGCGCAAATTCGTGAAGGTTTGGAGTGGGTCGATACTGCAATAGAAAAAGCGCCACGTGGCTCAAGCCTACTGATGCAATTAGGCGATGGGACAGGGGTTAACCCGCTAGCGCGGATGCAAGATTTGGCCGCTAGTTTTTCCGATAAATTACTTTCACAATATATTGCCGACAGTGCTTATCAATTGAACAGCATTGCTATGGCAGAAGTACGTGCCTTCATCAACCAACAATGGCGTGATAATGTATTGTCTTTCTATCAAGCTAAGCTGGCGAATCGCTACCCGTTTGCCACAAACGCAGAACAAGATGCTAGTCGAGAAGACTTTGAAGCCTTCTTTAGGGTCGGGGGAATTGTCGACAAATTTAACAGTGAATTTTTAGCAGGATTACCGCAAAGTAATCAAGGACAACGTAATTTAACTAGCTTCATCAACACATCACCTACTGCATTGAACAATGAGCTGGATCGTTTTCTCGCTAAAGTTAAAGACATCCAAAAACGTATGTACAGCGCGGGTGAGCTAAAAGTTAATTTCACTCTTCGCACCCAAGAAATGAGTTCTGGTTTGCTGGAAATATCATTGCATGGGGAGCGCAAAATTTATAGTTATCGCAATGGGCCTAAGATGTGGTCATCGATGAGCTGGCCTTCAACTACGGCGAGCTCACAAGATATAGAACTGCAGATAAAAACCTTAAATAATCACTTCCTCAGAGTTAGCTTTGTTGGTTTTTGGAGTTGGTTTAAGCTGGCTGATAGGTTACACGCTGTGCCGGTTAAGCAGCATTCTACTTCCTTATTAGATTTGGAAAATAAAGGTGAGATAGTGAAACTATTGCTGCGAGTTAAGGGTGCAAAAACCCCGTTTCTTAAACACTATTTTTCAAGTTTACGTGTGCCAAGTGAGCTGTGAAATATTGCAGCGACAGGTGCTACTAAAATACGCTCAGGGTAATGGTTTTCGTGTCGACTCATTACATAAATTAGGTAGAACTAGCTGGCGCATGAGCACAAAAGAAGGGGGGCGGAAGTATTTTTTAAAACTAGCAAAGAGCAATAAAGAGCAGTTTTTTCTACAAAATGAATACTATTGGCTTACCAATCAACCTGCTATTTCAGGTAATCGTCAAGTCAGGTTGGAGCTCCTCGGTGATTGGAAATTGTTGGTTGGCGACTACCTGTTAGGGGAGAATTTTAGCGATATACTGCGTCGTATATTACCTAAATCAAATCATGCTCAACAGATGGCGCCTTTGATGGGACAGCTCGAGGTTATCGTCAATAACTGTCATGCTTCTCATTGTCTTCACGGTGATTTAAAGCCTAATAACTTATTGCTGGTCGCAGCTAAAGTAGTGCCAATAGATTTTGCTAATGCCCGCTATATCGATAGTGATGATTCACTGAGACCCTACTACAGCTACAGCCAAAGTTACAGCTTACCCTGCCAGCGTGTTGGGTTAGATAGAGCTGAAATTAGCCAAGACTGGTTCAGTTTTTTTATGCTATTAGCTATCGCTATGCAGGGAGAACCGGTCGTCATTGACTGGCGACAAAGTACTCCTTTGGCGGGGGTGTTTGATACCAGCTTGGAACGTTTTAATGGCTTGATCACAGGGGCGGAGGATTCGCTGCAAAGATTGCGCAGCCAACTTGATGTGCTCTGTCAGCTGCGCGTTGTTGGAACAAGATAGGCCGTATTAAATTTTTATCAAAAGCTATCTTTATCATCAAGGATTGATTAGCTCGGCCAATCTTAATAGCTGAATAGGGGGGTATAATTTAAGCTTCCGTGCGACTCGCATATTGATAAACACCGAGTAGCGACTCAGTGAGGGGATATCTAAATCCCCAGGATTTTGTTGAGCAAATAATACTTTACGTGCTTGGTTGGCAGCTAATTTCCCGACATTGTAGTAACGATTAGCCACTGCCAGTAGGCCTTCAGCTTGAGTGACCATCTTTCCGTAACCACTGGCGACCGGTAAGCCGTACTTTCCCGCTTGCTCTGTAAACTCTTGACGATTTTGTTGGTTGTAGGAACTGGAACCAACATAAATAATATCGACATTGCGTTCAGAGAGTTCACGCATAATACCAGGAAGTTGATTGGGAAGTGGCTTTCCCTTGGTATCCAATTGATACTGACGTTTGAGTAACTCGAAATTTAAGGTGTTAGATAATACTTCTAATTTTTGAGTATTAAGTACAGAGTTTAATTCAGAGGTGCTGTAAATAACCGCGATGCGTTTTCTTCCTGGCCCTAAATAATCTTGAATAGTGCGAATCTGTACTTCCTCAGGAACTCGGTTGCGAACCCCTGTTACCTGTGGCCGCCCGCTATGCTCATATGATTCAACAATCCCAGCTCCTAAAGGGTCGGCGACAATCATGAATAGGGAGGGAATGTCGCCTAAGTTACTGTGTTTATTGTTAGTCTGTATTTGGCCAATGATATGTTTAGAAACAGATGTTCCCCAAGTCACAACCAAGTCAGGCTTTAGTGCCTTTATCTCGCGGAGTAAGATTGGCAGTTTTTGCTTGTCTCTGGCAACATCGCGGATGATAAATTGTATGGGGAGATTTTGTTCGAGCAACGCTTGCTTGAAACCTTGACAAGCCTCTTCGCAACCTCGCCATAGCGCTATGTATATTTGTGCAGGGTTATCTGTAGTAAAAGTTTTGGCATTTAAGCTGCCGGCAAAAATTAGCAAGAACAATACTCTGCTGATAGTTTTCATTGGTTAGTCACTCCGTCTGGCTTTTTACCTAGTATAAAGACAGCCATGATTAAGCCGCTGGCAACGACATACAAACCCATGATAGTCATGGTTTGAGAGTAGTTGTAATTGAGTAGTAGTGCGCCGACAAAAAGTGGTCCTAAGACACTGCCGATACGCTCGCTGGTACGCAGTACACCTAGCACAGTAGTTCGCCCGACATTAGGTGTTTGCTCTGAAGCGGTTAAGACAGCAGCGATCAAGGGTGCTTTGAGGATAGAGTGAGCAACTCCCATTAAGGCGATGGCAACCAATATACTGACGATTGACTCGCTATCGTAAAGGGTGATTAAAATAGTGCCTGAAATAACGGTGCCTAGGACCACAAGCTCCAGCATTTTTCCGCTGCGATCGGCAAACTGTGACGCAATAGGGCTTAAGGGAATGATTACCAGTGCGTACACCATCATAATTCGGCCAATCTCCGATTGACTGGCATCCAGCGATATTAAATAGAGCGGTACTAGGTAATAGAGAAAACCGGTCAGGATAATTTTTGCCGGTATTGCGCAAAATAATATCAGACAAACAAATTGTCGATTAGTGGTAAGGGCTGCTAATGCGCCTTTGTTCACTGTACCCGTATTTTCACCCTTAGTAGGTTGCGGTTTATCAGCACTGAGCATCAACCAAGCTAGAATTCCAGCTATCAGTGTCAGGGTTGCGCTGAGTAAAAAGACGGAATTATAGCCAACGCGATCTGCAATAATTCCCCCGAGCGCCGTGCCGCTCATCGTTGCCGTCATCAATACTCCGACAAAAACGGCCATTCCCTTGGCGCGATTTTTAGCGGGGATAGCGGCGGCTATGTAACTTTGACAGCTAATAGTAATAATGGCGTACCCTACTGCTGTGGTGCCTCGCCAGAAAATAATCTGGTAGCTGCTGTCGGCATAAGCACAGCCTAGATAACCTAATAAGGCGGGAACTAGGCCGATGAGGAACAGCTTTTTATTACCCCAACGATCAACCCACATGCCCGCAAAAGGAGTGGTAAGGGCAATCATGAACATGAAGATGGAAATCGGCAGAGCTAACATAATATCTTTTGTTAGCCAGGCGCTAGGTTCGTAGTATTCGGCGACAAACAAGGGCATGAAAGATTTTTGTAGCTCTTCAGCGAAAGCAAATACAAATAAGGGGATGCGGGCATCTAAAACGTTGGTGTGTTTATCTTTCAGCACTTTTACTAAATTGAATTTGTCTGCCAGTTCTTTCAATTTATCAGTGAGAGGGCGGTCTAAAGTGTGTGACAGTGCGCTGTGATAGGCTTGCTGTAATGCCATCGAATCTTTATTGAGCTGGCGGTTATAGTTGTCGATAGAACCATTGCCGCCGGTTTCATCATTGACTGCAAAATTCCCGGCAGCTTGGCGCTTTAACAGTTTTTCAGATCTGCGCAAGGGAGCGGTCACATAGAACATCACCAACACCATGACAATTTCAAAAGATACTAAAAGTACCGCGATCAGCACAATGGCAATATCAAAAAACACATCACTGAGCTGAGATCGAATGAAACCATTGTTTAAGCCCAGTTGCACCTTGCCAATTAATTGATTTTTTTGTTGTAATGCTAAATAGTAATGCTCGATTTGAGTCGACTGAGAGGAGAGCCCAGGTATTAATTGTAATAGCTCTAAACCACTGCTTTTTAGGCGCTTTAGCAATGAGTACTGAGGCTCTATTTGGTTGCGATTGAGCGCTGTTAACGGTACGTCTTCTAAAGGCAGTAAAGTTTCGTCATCAGTGTTTTTATACAGTACTCGGTCTTGATTATCGGTAACCGCCAGGTAAGCTAATTCGGGGTATTTTACTGCGATTTCCTGAAGGTATGCATCCATGCCTGCTATATTATCTAGCGGAATACCCACAGAAGTCGCAAACTCGACATCCAATTTTACACTTTCGACAACCGTTTCTATTTTTTGTAATAATCTAGGTTTCAATGCCGAATTGAATTCAGTTAACGTATAAAGTGAACTGAGCAGTGAAGCGCTTAATGTACAGACTAAAGTAATAAAAAATAGGCGACGATTAATTATATTTGTTAAACCCGTTTCACTTTGACTCACTTCACATCCCCCGTGTTTAATGCTATTGGCGTTGTGCGTGGTAATGAAGAGTCAACTAAGGTTTCGCACTGCGCTAATTGGCGAGAAACGTGTTCTTTCATTTTTTCACTGCGCTCTATTTGCTGAACGAAATCAAAGGCCATAGTGCCAGGTTTTAGTGCATTATCTCGATCTAGATTATGAGGATCTTGTAGCTGTCTATTGATGACTTTAAGTACATTATTGATATCACTGAAGCCGAGTTTTACCGCTAAAAATATTAGCAGTGCAAACACCCCAAAAATTAACAGGCTCATCGTGATCAAATTGGTCAACACTTGATTTAAGGTTTGCTGGAAGCCGCTTTTATCGTACAAAATAATAATGTTACCCATCATTTGCTCAGTGGCGTCAAAGAGCTGCAAACCGCTGTATAAAGTATTTGGAGTTTCGGCGGTCCAGCTTGTTTCACTGCCCTTTAGTGCACGGCGTAAAATTTCTTCGCTAAGGGCTATCTCGTCTACTGCAGGGGTAACACTTTTGAAAAGTACTTTAGCGTTACTATTGATGATATAGATAGCGTTTATTTGTGGCTCGCGCTTGCGTTCACGATCCAATATGACGGATAAGTTTTGCATTTCTTTGAGTGGTAGGCCCAACTGCTCAGCTTTGATGATCGAGCGTTGCAGCGAAGAGGATATAACTTGTAATTCTGATGAAACCACTGAGGATATTAAACTGGAGAATTTCATGTGATTCATTAATAGTAACATACTCAATACACTGATCAGAATGATCCATATAGTGGCTATCAGCTTTAAGTGAATCTCGATAAATGCTTTCATACAAAACCTTTTACTCGGTAGAAAAATATCTATGGTGTTGGGACTTAAACTTGATTCCGTGACTTGAAAGTGAACACAGAGTGTAAAATATTGGCTATACAGTGGAATTGAGACATCTTAGCTGCAAGCTCATACGCATCCTACATTCGCTAAATAAATGCATTTCTGCATAATGTTTGTCGGTTCAGAGAGAGTTTTTCTAACCGCCGTGAATCAATAGCTTGCGCGGTAATATCACCGATTCAGGTTAAAGTTAATCGATAAGCCGCCATAATTAATAACTGCTAGTTCTATCTGAGTAACAAGGGTATTTAAGTAATACACGACATTAAAATTTTCAGGTCCAATTAAATATTGTAGACAGGTGTGTGTGAGAAAACTGCAAACTTGGTCGCAAATTATTAGCAATTATTTGTCCGATATTAAAACCCCATACCGCTTATGAAAATATAGCAAGTGCAGCAGCTTAGTTACTTTTTTTGATCTTGACTGGTCTTTACAAAATGAGCCTCTGAACAAGATTCCAGACCTGCCCTGTGTGCTACTTGTTCAGAGGCTTATTAGCCAGCAGGAGTGATGAATAAGGAAAATATAAGATACTAAATGGTCGCGGTTGAATATGTTTTGCGACCAAAATAGCAGTTTCAATGCTGATTTAAGATCTAATAGGGCCTTGTGCAATTGATTGGAACGACTTTTTTAGCAAACGATTAAAGCTCATAGAAGGTGGGGAATGTCACAACAGCGTAACAATTTAATAGGTATTCCTCGTGAACCTCAAAGTAGTCAGTTACTGGTCAAGGATGAAGCGGGATCGCTCTTTATTGCAACAGCTTTGTCTATTGATGAAAAACTTTCGCAACTTAATTACATCGAAGTTTCAGTTCTCAATGTAGGTTGGGATATCTCAATTTTGTTAGGCCAGCATGTTAGTTGTGAAGTGTTTGATCAAATATCTCCTAGTCGCAAGCCCGTTAGAACTTTTAAAGGAGTAGTAACAAGTGTAAAAACTTTATTCGATTCCGGTAATTTAAGTTGCACTGCCTTGGTAATAGAGCCTTGGTTAGCCCTGTTACGTTACAGCCGCCACTATCGCGTATTCCAAAACAAGACAACTAAAGAAATTGTCTCTGAAATTTTTAATGAGTTAAAGTTTGCTGGCAAGTATCAAATAAATGATATTTCCAAGGTCAAACGCGAATACTGTCTGCAGTACAACGAGACGGACTTGGCTTTCGTCTCAAGGTTACTGGCACAAGAAGGTGTACATTTTTATTTTGATAGAGATACCGATAAGTTAATACTACAAGATGCCGCCCTGCCTTTCGACAAAGCCGACCTGCAAACTTTTGATCATGTCGCCCATCCTAGTGGTGACAATCCGCTGTTAATGCAGTGGGCGCCAGCCTTTAACCATCATGCGGGAACCCTTGAATTAGCCGCGTACGACCCCGGGAACACTAAACTGGTAAAGGCGAAGACTAAAACCAGTTACAAGATAGCTGGAAATCATACTTTGATTGATTTTAGGTATCCCCAATCCAGTATTAAGGGCGATCACAGCGATATAAACAGCGCCTTGTCTAAGCGAGAAAAAGCTCAACAAGATTCTCATTATTCACACGTCAACGGCTCTACACAGAGCTACTTAATTTGTAGTGGCAACTATATTAAGTTAGCGAGCCATCAAGACCCAGAGCAGTTAGGGGATTACTTAGTGATTGGCGCTCACCATCAGTACCTCGTTGATGAACAAGGTAAGCTATCCAACTTTTCAGATTTTAATTGTACCAGTATGAGCCATCCTTACTACCCACAATCGCAGAATAAACCGCGAGTATCGGGAATGCACAGCGCAGTAGTGGCGGGATCTAGTGCCGGGGGAGAGAGTACTTGTGATGAAGAGGGACGAATCAGAATAAAATTTCACTGGGATGAAAGTGATGGCGATAAAACCAGCTGTTGGGTGCGTGTTGCTCAATCTATGGCAGGCAGTGGTTATGGTCTGCAGTTTATCCCCCGTGCAGGGCAGGAAGTCTTAATTAGTTTTCTTGAAGGGGACATCGACCGGCCAGTAGTGACCGGCAGTTTATACAATAGCCAGCACAAAGCTCCCTATGCAGAGAAGGAGACCAGTCAATCGGGGATAAAAACACAGCTCAAAGGGGATTCTAATGAGCTGCGTTTTGATGATAAGAAAGACAGCGAAGAACTGTATTTGCACGCGGCGAAAGATTACTTACTGGAAATTGAAAACGATCGTAAGCTGGTTGTTAAAAATGATTTAACAGAAGATGTTGAGGGCATTAAAAAAGTCACCGTAAAAAAAGATCATCAGGAAATTGTTGAGGGTAAGCAAAGCGTCACTGTTACCAAAGATATTACGTTTAAAACGGATGCAAACTACAGCCTAGAGGCCAGTAGAGCTATCGAACAAGAAGCGCAGGAAATTACACTCACTGCGGATAAAACGATAGTGCTCAAAGTAGGCTCTAGTGAAATCTCAATAAGTTCCTCTAAGATAGAGATTAAAAGTGCGCAGATATCATTGAAAGGCTCTTCTAAAGTCGATGTTAGTGGCATGAACGTTAATCTAAATGCAGACAGCGCATTGAAGGCCAGCGGTCTCAATGCAGAATTATCGGGGGATCTTAGCGTTAAAGTTAAGAGTGGGCTTAAGGCCGATATCGATGGTGGTGTCATGACTTCAGTAAAAGGCATTATGGTAAAGGTGAATTGATGAGTTTTAAAAAAATACCACAGGCTGAAAGTGGCCCTATATGGGGTCGATTTGAAGCAACTGAAGCGGCAACAGAGCTAGCGACAATGCAGCTTAGCCCTGAGCAGGCAATCGAGCATTTACAGCAGCAATCACTGTTTATAGATATGAGTAATTTCATCGCTCACGCGCTGCCAATGCGTGAGTGTCTTTGGTGGTGCATTTTAGTGTTGGAATTGCGTACTAGTGACTGGAGTGCACTAGAGCTCGATACCCTCAAGCACTGCAAGCAATGGGTGCTAGAACCTGAAGAAGCTAAGCGTCGTCTACTAGAGAAGAGAGTTGAGCAATTAGGCCACGACTGTGCGATTGGATGGTTGGCACAAGCAGTTTTTTGGAATGGTAGTGGCAGTATTATTGCGCCGGATTTACCACTGGTGATGCCGGTGGATTACCTCTATGCCAAAGCAGCTGCGGGGGCGATTAATACCGCAGCAGTGACACCCAGCTGGGATGGCTATGCTGGGTATTATGAAAAAGTTGCCGCTATGGGTATCAATATTGCAAAAGGCGGTCGTGGTGAGCTGAGTGCTTAATTCACCTTATTCAGAATGGATCACGATTAAATAATTTGATTAATGAATAGCTAAAACGGAGATAAGTATGACTCTCGCAGCACGACTTTTAGATATGCATGTTTGCCCGATGGTGACGCCGATGCTTCCGCCTATTCCTCATATAGGCGGGCCCGTGTTAGGCCCTGGGACACCAACGGTATTGATAGGTATGTTGCCTGCCGTTGGTCTCGGTGATATGTGCATGTGTATCGGCCCGCCCGATGTTATCGCAAAGGGTAGTGCAACGGTGATGATAGGTGGAAAGCCGGCTGCGCGAATGGGGGATAGTACGGCTCATGGGGGGACCATAGTGATTGGGTGTCCTACGGTGATGATTGGGGGGTAGAAGGGTTTATGGTGGTTGATTAATTGATCAGGACTAAATAAACATGTCCCAAATTACTCATGGAAATTTTTCAAAATTAGATATAGGAGAAAGTTATGAATGAGAGTATTTTTGAAAATTTTCAAAAACGAGGAGCTATAAAATTAAAACCTTGGAGGCCGAGAAGGTTTACATCTTCTGTTAGCAATTGGAAACGTTCATTTTGGGGAAGCAGCAAAAGCAACAAAGCAGAGAGTACTGCTAAGGTTCTTACAGGAGATGCCCCAGCTGTTGCCGCGACTACAGTTGCTGTTGCAAGCTTAATAAAAGGCGGTGCCCAAGTATCTGTCATGGTAGGTGGCACTGTAGGGGCGGTTCTTACAGGACCTATATTAGGTGCTATAACAGGTTTGATTGGTTTGGGGTTTATGGTTCATGGTGCTTATTCTAATCGTGATGATGCTCATGATAAATTAGGCCCTTTCGTATATAACCTTATTACTAACAAAGAGCCAATAAGAAACATACACGTCAATACTTATGATCTGAAAGAGGCAGCTAAACACGCAGGCTATCTTATGAAAGAAGGGACTAGCCAGTTTGCGATTATGGGGAAATAATTAGAAGAGAAGCAGAATAAATTTGAAAAATTTTGGAATGGATATATAGAAGCTACTCGCAATCTACATGGTGATGGATGGAAGGCTAAAAAGAATTTCATTGATATGATAGAAAATACTTATCTACCAGGGCCCAAATCGTCTGTTTCAGAAGACTATGGAAAGATAATAGTTGTTGTCCATATTGAGCTTAATAAACAATCAATTGACGGAGCTAAATTGTTGGATAAGAACCTCGGGCAAGGTGGAGTTATTTTCGAGTTTATGAGGCGATTAATTAAAGTAGGTAATTATTTGCAGTGTGCAGATATTATATCGCTGGCTACCTACAATCATTTAGGGTTTAATCATAAAAAAATAAATGAGTGTAACGATCCTTTTAAAGATTGGATCGCAGCGAATGAGTATCGTCAAAATATAAAAATATGGTCTGATCTAATAAATGAGAATGCAAAAAATTATAAAAGGTGGGAGCAATTTTTACGAAAATATCCCGAGCTCAAGATCTCATAATTTATGAATTAAATGGGACATAATTAATACAGGGTAAACCCCCGGCCCTGCCGGGGTTGTAGTGGCATACTAATTTTGGCCACCTAAAAAGAGGTGATATTATTAACACTCTTGAACTTAGGTGCTACATGACAAAACATTATAATCCAGACAAGAGGTCGCTGAGCTTGTCCTTGATCAAAATCACTCCGTTCGCGAAGCTGCTGATGCGATGAATGTTGGTAAATCAACCGTTGATAAATGGGCTAGATTATTACACAAAGAACGCACTGACCACGAAACTAACTCCCTCCCTATTTCCGCTGAACAACGCAAAATGAAGTATTTAACGGGGCAGGCAGTGCGCCGAGCTAAATCGGTAAAAGGTTGGAGGTGAAAGCCCTCTGCTTGGTAAGGTTTAGCAGACCGCCGAGACCCCGAGTCATGAGCATTGCATCGTGAGGTGTCGAGTTAAGCGTTGACAGGGGAAACATAGGCTGAATATTGAGCTGCGAAATCATCTTTAAGAGTGCTGACCTAGTTGTCTGATAGGGAAGGCAATACGTTAGTTGACGTTATACCGCTAGAAGGTAAGGCAAGTTAGCTAGTATAGTGACACAGAGCATGGAAGGAATGCTACCTCGCTTCGGACATCGAAGTCAGAAAGGCCAAGGCTTTAATTGGCAGCGACTGAAGCGCCTAATAAGTCTGTTTATACCACATACTCGAAACCGTCATGCGTACTCCACTGAGTGCTTCGCCCTTTGACTCGATGTAGGAGCCGTATACGTTAGTAGCGCACATACGGATCTGTGCCGGAGGCCTGATTTATAGCATGGAAATATGTTGTAAATTAGGGCTTTACGGCGATTATTTTTTTGAATAAATAAACATGGATGTCCCAAGCTTCCCACAAGTTTCTTTCCAAAATTTCTTTCGTTTGCTGATACGCTGTTCTAGTGTGCCATTTTATCGTCTGAAAATGGCTATATGGCGATAAATCAATTCAAAAGTAGAAACTTCATGAGATTTAGCCTGAATGTTTGCATTGCTGGATAAATTTGGTGTAAACCTTAATTAAAATGTCTCTATATATGTCCTCTGTGTGCACTTATACACCACTTTAATTGTTATTTTTCTAATTTTACATCACTCATAGAGTAATAATGCAACCATCTTGTTAGTCTTAACTTTTTCAGTTTGATATATTTATCATAATTTTTATAAAGGTAAATCATCAAACCTAATCTGAATTCTATTTCAACTGTATTCTGTATCTGCAACCGAAATATAAAAAACGTTATAGAAAGTATTTAGCTGGCTAGAAAAGTATATGGGACATATAGATTAATTTAAACAGCTGAGAGAGTAGGGGTTGAGAATTTAACGAGAAAGGTGCAAATTAATTTAATAAAATTATCCTCACTTAAGTATTACAGAGAATATCTATGAAGTCTGCAACCAGCATAGCGAGTATTGTTCGTCGCGCAACTCTTATTATATTCACATTTGCGTTAATTATTGGATCGGTTACATTTTATCTGTTTTTCAATGCAGCATCAATGCGCCATGTCGAAGGTGAAGCTAGGGCATTATTAGGCCTTGCTGTAGCCGCTCGTAATTATACAGCCGAGAATATTACCCCGCTTCTCTCCCAACTTCAAGATGATGAATTTCATTCTGAAACCGTTCCCTCATTCGCAGCTCAAACAATTTTTCGCCGATTTGTTTCGCAAAAGAGCAATTATACATACAGAGAAGCTGCAACTAATCCCACCAATCCAAATGACTTGGCTACTCGTTTTGAAGCAGAATTAATAGCCAACTTTCGAAGTGATAGAAGTAAGTTAGAGGCACAAGGAATACACCACGTGGATGGGGAACCAATTTTCTATATTGCACGACCGGTAATAATAAAAAAAGCCGCTTGTTTAGCCTGTCATTCGACACCTGATGTAGCACCTTCAAAAATGGTTGATATTTACGGGGCAGTAAATGGTTTTGGATGGAAATTAAACGAGATAATAGGTGTGCAGGTGCTTACTATTCCCGTCACTGAAGAATTTCAATCTATCTATGAACTTGTTGCGATTTTCTTCATTATGTTAGTCACTATCTTTTTAGTCGTATCTATAATGGCAATGCTACTTCTTCAAAGGAATATAATTCAACCATTACGACAATTAGTCAATGTGGCTGATCGATCAAGCTTACGTAATGATGAGACGCCTTTTCCTAAGGAGGGGGCGGGGGAAATTAAAACTCTCGCTATCGCGATTTCACGAATGCGAACAAGTTTAAATGTTTCTACCAAAAAAACTGGAGACGGTGACTAATGCCTGCTTTGACTACACCTATCCTGATATCATGTTTAAGTTGGTTAGCATTTTGGATTGTTCAAACATTTAATTTGTTTACAACAGCAAAAATGGTAGAAGATTGGATTTTTGCTATCTGCCTATTGATCACGGCAATTACTACTGTAGCAATCCTAGCCAGGTTTATACTCAGTATAATCTTAACTGATCTCATGCAAATTTCACCAAGCGGACTTATTAGTGCCATAGTCTATTCATGCTTAACGTTCATGGCATCACTGTTTTTATTAAGTCAGTTTGGGATAGATGTAGGCGATATTTTAACCACCTCTGCAATACTTGGTGCAGTAGTTGGTTTGGCTATGCAATCGACACTAGGTAGTATTGTTTCAGGTATTGCCATGTCAGCAGAGCCATTGCTGAAAATAGGTTCTGCTATTAGGTTCGAAGGAATGACGGTGTATATTGAGCAGAAAACTTGGCGGCATGTTGTTGGTCGCCGCTTAGATAATCTACGGGTGATTATACCTAATTCTATGTTGGCTGGAATGGCCGTTTTAGTACTGCCAGAAGATGGGCCGACACGATTCGATGTAAATATCCATCTTCCACCTGATATTCCACCACAAAGAGTAACTGACCTCCTTTCTCAAGCGTTTAGTGATGTAGAGCATTTAGATTCTACAAGAGCTGTAATGGTGGCGCCCATTGAAACTCTGCCTGAATCAGACTCAATTTTATATCGTATTCGCTTATGGGCTAGGGCATATTCTCATGTCACCATTTTACATGGTGAAATACCTAGACGTGCTTGGTATGTACTTAATCGTGCAGGCATACATCAACCCAGAAATAAATTCTTTAGTTCTCCAGCGCCACCTAAATGGTCAAACAAAGAGTTAGCTGCTTTTGTTGCTAATATTATTCCTCAAAAAATACAAGGTAGTATTAATCAATACCAGTTTTCACCTACCGAGCTTTTACAGTTTCCAGCTAATATATCTGCCCAAAAAATGATGATAGTGGAAGGTGAAAGTATTACGAACGCTGACATATACTTAAATCCGTTAGAATACGGAAGAAGCTCGCGAGGAGTACTGCCTGTCATGGATGTACAAAGGCTATCTACCATTGCAAGGTTTCGTAAAATAGCAGACCGACTTGCCCAGGACGTCGGTCCTGTAGCTGAAATATTAGTCCGTGATTTCATCAAAACTTCCATAGATGAAGAAGATCTTATTAAAAATTTAGCAATGCACATAGAAACTGATGAGCAGCGTTCTTCTTTTATACATTCTGTAAAAAAACTTTTGAAATCTGATAATCGCTGTGGACCAGGAACTATTGCCACTTTAAGAAAAGATGTTGCTGGCAGGCTTATGCCTACTCCAGAACTTCGAGCTGTAACTGGGGTGCTCATTGTGACTTTTTCGATGGATGACAGTCTATAAATTCATTGTTAACTCCAGCGTTAATTCGTCCTCGAATTCAATCATTAATCGATTTAGTGCTGTTTTCCAGTCTCTTCTCGGCATAATCCATTTTTTTGCATCCCCTAGCCAGCTTGCATAGGAAATGCTCTTCGATTATTATTTATCCTCCATTCCCTCATAATATCATCACGGCGTATATTTAATTTATATTCCCAGCCAGGATTAAAAAGGGGTTTATATCGTAACTTGATTAATTCACTCCGTAAAGATCTGACATCATCTTCAGTACTCATTACCCAAATGTTCCCATTGGGGAAATAGACAACGGCTTCTGCATCAAGCTCATCAATCATAGGCCTACCAGCTTCATCACTATGATGTATCAGCCAACCACCTTCATTACGTTTTCTACATCCAGCATTAACCCGAACAGCTATTTCTTCAATCAATAATGAAAGATTACCCGTATGTTCACCTTCCTGTTGGCTGTAATCCTCAAATGTTTTTACATATTTATGGCTATTTATAACATCTCGTTGCCAGAAACTTTTTTTCTGCCCTGTTGTATCATGCTCGGTAGCTGCCTTTACAATACTCATGTGTAATTTAGCTTCAGCACGTGACCTTTTCAATATTTTAGGAAAGACTCCCCATAAATCATAGTCTCCTGTCTGCGCCGCTTTGTAATTAGCAGGGGCACCTGCAATAATTCCTCTAGGGTTGGATAATGCACAAAGCTGAAAATATTCATCGCTATTAGTGGTCACTACTTTCTTACAAGAGCTGTTTCCATGTTTTCCGATTAGCTTGGAATTTTTCTCATAACAAATAATCCAGTCTGCTTGGGTAGCTCCTGCAGGCTTGTATTGTTCTTTTAATTCACTGATTTTAATTAATATAAAACCATGCATGGTCGCATTTAATTTTTGCCTAGCCCAAACATTCACGTGTGTTGGCTGAGTGTTATTGGGGATGGGAATAGTCTTATAATATTGAAAAGTTCTCATCATTAAATTTGTCAAAGACAATCGACGCTGTTCACTTATCACTAAAGGTATAACCTGAGAACCACAATTAAGCGCGTCATTTATTCTTTTTTGCTGCCAACTTTTAGCATCTGGTGACGTTCCTTTTTTACCTAGGGCAGGATCAGCCAAAACAAAGCCCGCCATTGGACCCCAGTCACAAGATTTAGCTT
Organism: Oceanospirillales bacterium; assembly: GCA_029027825.1. Classification (GTDB taxonomy): domain Bacteria; phylum Pseudomonadota; class Gammaproteobacteria; order Pseudomonadales; family Balneatricaceae; genus Rs1. The sequence continues at coordinate 912,083 of CP093399.1, forward strand.
TGACGTGGTACCCTTTAGTTGCGTAACCTTCACGGATTAATTGAGTTGCGTAGACGCCTACAGCTCGACACGCGACAACTGTATTGGTGTTTTGAGCAACTTTGCGAAATACGCGTGAATGCTCAATGGGAATACCTGATTCTGATTCTGCTATTCTTTCTCCGTATTTCATTCGTAATGTCCTATTATTTTTTTGCTTTCGAAAAAATGCCATAGTCTGATATCGATAAGTAGGCTTTTAATCTACGTTTATAACAAAATCTGAAGTTTTTTAAAGAGAGAAATCTCTGTAAGGGTTAGTCCTGAGTTACTTAACCACAAAAGCTCCATCTCCAATACCTGACTGATGAGAAACAGAGAAAGAAAGTTTATGATCAGCAATGTATCGTTACTGACGGCCAAGCACAGATGAAATTACGTGATCAAAAGCTTGATACCGCACATTAAAAATTTACTGCATTCCTTACTGAGTACAATACTATAATGAGTAAGCACATGCTTAACCATTTGGTAGCTAAAGGTGGACGATAGGGAAACTGTCAGAGACAGGGTGCGCAAAAAAGAAAGCTACTTTTTGTAGCGTGCTGTTGCTAAGTATGGTGTTGTATTTGAATACTCACGTAGGCTAGAGCATTATGTAAACTACTAGCAAGCAGTTTTACTTATAGGGAAAATTATTACAGGTAACAAGCAAAGTTTGCCTGATGTTTTCGGAATGAGTGGGGCTTTCAGCAAATACTATTCGATCATTCATTAGCTCGGTAGAGAATCAGATTAATGCCGACAATCTAAGATTTGCAGGACTATGAAAGTCAGATATTAGAGGGCCATCACGTATTAATTGAACATAGACAGTTTAAGGCTTAAAGTATTTTTCATTGAAATTCAGTTCAGAGACTATTGTTTCTGAGAGGGGTTTTATGACTCAATTAATATCTTGCGCTCTGAAGCTGCGGATTCAGGATTAACTTATCCACCTTTCAGCGAAGTGTAATTCAGCACATAATTCTTCGTTGGTCGAGTGAAATGAACGCATACTTTTGCTGGTCACTTGATCAACCAACATTTGTTGTAATAATTGCTCGATGGTAGAGGCTTTACCTTTTGCGCTGTCGCTTATTGTGGCATCGGCAACGAAGTATTCATTCTCCATTGGAAATGTATCGTCGGTTGGTGTCCAGCTTTGTCCATCTTTAATAACTACTAAGCTGTCGTTATTAAGTATTATTTCTACTACTTCACCGGAACCAGAAAAAATTCTATCGCCCGCGAAAATATGATTGTGTTGGTAGAGTCGCCAGCGTCGACCGTTCGCACCTTCGACAAAAATAGGCTTGGTTAAAGACTTTATTTTTCCAATGGCATTCATCGTTTCTCGTACCATACAGTTAGTGGGACAATATGATGATCTGTAATACGCACACTTATTCGATGGCATAATACAGATGTTTAGCTTTGGGCTATGATATAAGGAATATCTAGACAAGCCCCTACTAAGGTGTGGTTTGTTCAGAGCATCCTAAGATATTTGTAATGCTCGTTTTAGCATTATTTTAAGGCGGTAGCAAATGAAGTATAAGTAATATAACTTAGGAAATTCTCGGACAAATCATATATCTCCCTTAGATAAGGTTTCGGTAGATAGCAGTTTACTGCTTATTAAGCACTCGAAGGGCGAGCCTTTGGATTAACTAAGCGTGTTTGACTTGTTCAGAGGTTTCTTAAGCTAACCCGCAAATGTTTAGTTAGCAATCACCGATTTTTATCTCTAGAGACCTCAGCATAACTTACCCAGAGGGTATGATAACTGCGCTCGGTAATTCGGCGTTAAAAACCGGCTCAATATGCTCTCTTAGACCAGTAATACCCATAAACAGGGGCACACTGACTCCGCTATCTCGCCAGTTTTTTCCTTGTATTACCTTCGCTAGCAACGGTATGCAGAGGTCTCCTCTAAATTAAGCATAGCCAATAGATCTGAAAAATCAACTGTTGGGCAGGCTTGGTCTACTTTTATTTGGCTCATTTGAAATAAGTGAGTATAGCCCTGTATTAGTGACCATACAGCGTACTGAGTTACTAGGGGCCCTTTGGGGCCGTCTTTAAATGGTGCGCAACTATCAACTAGAATATTAAATGCAACACTGGCGTTTCTGCCAGGTACTTTTTTTTCAATAAAGTCACTTTTTTGATTGAACATTAAATAAGCTAAGCCTTCATTTTCAATGGCAAATCCTAAATAACCTTCACACATGGCTAAAAGCCGTGCCATTGGCTCATTATCAGCCTGATCAATTTTTTTTTGCATGGCACAGGCAAACATTGCCATGCCCCGATCTACTATAGCTGCTACTAGTCCCTGTAAGCCAGAAAAGTGATGTGCAGGTGCTGCGTGTGAGACACCGGCAGCAGCTGCACATTTTCGCAAGGTTAGCGAGTTCATTCCGCCCTCATTTAATAGTTGAATTCCCGACTTGATAAGTGCTTCTCGCAAGTCACCGTGATGATGAGGTTTAGCTGTTTTATTGGGCATATATAAATTTAATGACAGAGTCTTGACAGTGTCAAGATTATTGTGTTTAAATTACGATCTTTACAGTGTAAAGTTTGCGCTGAAATTAACATTTTATATCTCAAGATTCTTTGAGCAAGTGCCGAACGTGTCTGATTAACACGGACGCAGGTCTGGTTCAGAGATCCTGAATAGGGAGTGAAATGAATAATGAACAGCGAGCAACGTGTTCGTCAAATTGGTTGGATTGTGATGTGTGTTTTAGTCTTGATACTCTGTCTGTATTCAGCCGCATATTTTATTCCGGGGATGCCCTTTAGTTTTCGTCCAGAGGTCTATCCGGAAAGTGTATTAACCATCTTTTTAATCTCACATATAGCAGCTGCCATAATAGCTGCACTGGCTGGCCCGCTGCAGTTTTGGGGGGAGTTTAGAAAAAAGAGAGCCAAGGCGCATCGCTGTTTAGGCTGGTTGTACTTGCTCGGTGTAGCAATAGCTGCACCCTCTGCATTGATCATTGCTCCGATCTCTCAAGGAGGGCTGACCACGCATATTGGATTTTCTTTACTGGCTATATGCTGGGGAGCTAGTACTTTGATCGCCTATTACCAAATTGTAAACGGAAATTGGCAGTCGCACCGGCAGTGGATGATACGCTCTTATGCTCTGACTTTGGCTTTCGTTCCGCTCAGGTTGTGGCTTGGGGGACTAACGGCATTAGGTGCAGATTTTGCAGAAGCCTATCAGACTGTCGCCTGGCTGTGTTGGGTGCCCAACCTGGTGATTGCCGAGCTATATTTGGCAAAAATGGCCACTAAACAGAATGTCGATACTCCACTCGTTTATACCAATCAATATTAGTCTTTAAAATTTTTGCTCAGTAAACGACTCGGGCTCAATAGGTGCTCGTTAATTATTTGTTTGGCGAGTATCGAATCTCTATTCAGAAGGGCATCTACCAGTAAGCGATGGTCATTTTGATTAGCATCAAAGGTCTTAGGATCAACCATATTGGTATTCAGCCACAAGTTTCTATAGCGAGCTGCTTTTTCGTACAGTGAACGACGTACCTGTAATAGCGTGGGCGATAAGCACCCCTCGGCGATGGCGGTGTGAAAAGCTTGATGGCGCAGCTCCCACTCCTGAGGGAAGCTTTCAATCTGTTTAGCAAACTTATTCATTTTATGAGCGCAAGCCAAAATATTTGCCTCCCACTCGTCGTCTCCCTTTTCGATAGCCAAACCAATACAAAGCCGCTCAATACTTGCTCTGGTTTCATAGATATCCAACATTTCTTGTTTAGATATGGGGTGAACCTTAAATCCACGCTGGTTCTCGACAATAACTAATTGTTCCACTAACAGTTGTGATAGAGCTTCTCGAAGCGGGCTAATACCTACCTGATAACGCTCTTTCAAACGGGCCATCAGTAACTTTTCTCCGGGCTTGAAAAAGCCAGTCAAAATATCTTGTTTAAGCTGGATCAGCACTTGAGAGGCAAAATTATCGCAGTTTGCTAAATTGTTGGTTTTAGATAATGGCATGTAAAACGAGTTCGTCTGAAGAATGATCAGAACAGTTTAAGGGATAGCGACACAATAGTTAAGTAACAAAGGTTAAAATAAATGTTGACGAATTGCTATAATGTCGACATTATATCATTATGTCGATTTATTTATTTTACAGCGGAGTGTAGTTAATGACCAGTTTACATCTTTCAAAAGTTGAGCAATTTTCAAATGCAGGTTTTAGTCTTAGTGCCTATCCGGGAAATAGCCGCTTGCAAGTGGTGAGTTTGAGTCATGATTTAATGAGTGAGTTTGCGCAGCAGACACAGCAGTGGCCAGTGCAGGCATTGGAATATAAGCCTTTTTTGCGTTTTGCCGTGGCAGATATTTTAGACAAACTGACTAATAATACGCTGGGTGTTTGCCTGCATGCTATTATGCGCGACAGAAAAAAAGCGGCTTTCCTGCTCAACTCTGAATATAAGAATAGCGATATGAATGATGGTGATGCAGCTATTGATGTAGAGCTCTCTATAAAGCTGTCGACTGCGATCGCCCATTTAATTGGTATCGCTGATCATGACGCGATGTTCGGTCATTATTATGCTAGGTTTACCGTCTCTAACTTGGATGATTCTGATAGCTATTTAAGGCAGGCGCATCGGCGAATGGAGTTACATAATGATGGTACTTATGTACAGCATCGTACTGATTTTGTGCTAATGCAAAAACTGGCGGAAGAAAATATGCAGGGCGGCGAATCATTAATCCTACATCTTGATGATTGGCAGGAGCTAGCGCAATTTCAACAGCATCCACTGGCTAAAATTGATGTTGTTTGGTCGGCACCGAAATCAAAAAATGTCACTGAACAAGTGGTCCATCCGGTCTTTTTTGAGGAAGATGCGCAGGGTAAGCCACACTTGCTGTATATCGATCAATTTGCGGAGCCTAAAGATAGAGAGCAAGGACGCTATTTGTATGAAATGGGTGAGTCTTTAGAAGCTGATCCAAATTACATTAAAGTAAAACTTCCTCTGGGATCAATGCTAGTGGTACAAAACCACTGCTGGTTACACGGTAGAGATAAATTTGTAGCTCATCCTGAGCTAAGCAGAGAGTTACTTCGTCAGCGTGGCCATTTCACCAGCTGAAATACAGCTTTTTGTTAAGTGTAGAGGTATTAGATACTTGGCATAAAGAAGTACAGATGTGCAGTGTGCCAAGTTAGTATCTTGAGACCTCTACATAACGTTGCGAGGGCAGCAGTTATGCAGAGCTCTCATCTTATGATTTAAAGAGGGGTGTAAAGTTTAATGATCTACGATTACATTGTGATAGGGGGGGGGATTGTAGGCGTCTCTACTGCTTGGCAATTACAGCAGCGCTATCCGCAAAAGAAAATATTATTATTAGAAAAAGAGCAGTCGTACTCTCAGCATCAAACTGGCCACAACAGTGGGGTGATGCATGCTGGCGTGTATTACGCACCAGGCAGCTTAAAAGCCAAATTTTGTAAATTGGGAATTCAGGCTACTGCTGCTTTTTGCGAGGAGCACAAAATACCTTTTAATCGCTGCGGTAAATTACTGGTGGCGACCACTGAACAAGAAATAATTAGAATGCAGGCGTTACTGCAGCGCTGTCGTGAAAATGACATCGACGTTGAATTGCTCAATGCTGAGCAATTGCATGAGCGAGAGCCAAACATCACCGGACTAGGGGCGCTTTTTGTCAAAGACACCGCCATTGTTAATTATCGACAAGTGACGATTAAAATGTCTGAGTGCTTTTTACAGCTCAATGGTATTGCTCTGCTAGGGCATGAAGTAGTGGGGCTGCAAGAAACAGCAGATAAGATCGTACTCGATGTTAAGACCGCTGGTAAAAAAATCAGTTTTGAAACTCGTTTTCTAGTGACCTGCTCTGGTTTAATGGCGGATCGCGTGACCAAAATGCTAGGCATTAAAACCGACTTTCAAATCATTCCATTTCGCGGTGAATATTACCAACTACCCGCTAAGTATAATCACATAGTTAACCATCTAATCTATCCAATCCCCGATCCTGAACTGCCTTTTCTGGGAGTGCATTTAACGCGGATGATTGACGGCAGTGTCACAGTAGGTCCAAATGCGGTACAGGGATGGAAACGTGAAGGCTATGGAAAAATAAATATTAATATCCGAGATGTATGGGAAATGTTGACCTTTGCTGGCTTTTGGAGAGTGCTGAGAAATAACTTTAAGACCGGATTAATTGAAACTAAAAATTCCCTCTATAAACCGGGTTACTTAAAGTTGGTACAAAAATACTGCCCGCAACTAACTAGCCAAGATTTACAGCCATATCCTGCAGGGGTGCGCGCACAAGCCGTGCTGAAAGATGGCTCTTTAGTGCATGATTTTTTGTTTGCCAGCAGTGCACGAAGTCTGCATGTTTGTAATGCACCCTCACCTGCGGCAACTTCTGCAATCCCCATTGGCGCTTATATTTGTGACAAAATAGAACAGGCTTAATGTACTTGTATATAGCTGTGGGCAGCTGTATTTTGGTGCAAGTGAGCAAAGGGTAGAAAGCTATTCCGAGAAACTCAGTATTGATATATTATAGCGACTTAATATACCAATACTGAGTTTTATCTGTGGACAACAGAATAGGAAAAAATGAATAGAATCGAAGGAAGTCGCTTAATTTTATGGATGTCAGTGGTTTTTGGAATAATGGCGGCGCTAATTGCGAGTCTGTATTACCGAAGCTTTGCCTTTCCCACTGACAACTTAGCCAAAGTGTTTGTGCTGTTTGCATTTTTAGGGCACTTTATCTGCTTTGCATTTCTGGTCTCTCTGCCGATTCATTTAGTTAATTTACTGTTGCCTTGTCGACGGATGATCTTTTCTCTCTCAGCCCTAGTTTTTGGTGCGTTTATTGCCGCTGTGGTGTTTGATGTTCAGCTTTTTACGCTCTATAAATTTCATATAAATGCCATGGTCTGGGGGCTTGTTACTGGCGGTGCCGCAGGTGATATATTTGAATTTTCCAGTCAAGATTACTTTTACGCTGCGCTTTTCGTGGTATTTGTCTTTAGTATGGCGCTATTGGGCTTATATCTAGCCCAGCGCATTACTAGGCGCAGAGGTAGTTTTGGCTGGCTGATTTTTTTACTAATTATCGTGATTATGGGTGTTGGTCAGGGGATTTATGCATGGTCAGATGCGCGCTTATACCAACCTGTGATGCGCCAGCTGGCGGTCATTCCCTGGGCTCAGCCATTATCTGCACGGAGATTTTTTCAAAAATACAACTTGGTTGATGCCAGTGATATCGGGGTGACCGTTGATGCCGCTGTCGATGGAATACTAAACTACCCTAAACAAGCTAATTTTTGTGAAAAAGAGACGGGAATTCAAAAAAACCTGCTGTTTATAATGGTGGATGCACTGCGCTTTGATGCTATGACAGCAGATGTGATGCCCAATACCTATGCCGTTGCTAACACAGGCTCACAATATTTAAATCATTACAGTACCGGCAATGCTACTCGATTTGGATTTTTTGGACTTTTTTATGGGATCTTTAGCAGCTACTGGAAGACAGCCCTGAATGAAGGCGTCCCCTCAATATTGATTGATTCATTAGACAAAAATAATTATCAATTCGGAGTGTTTGCCAGTGCCGCACTGACTAGCCCTGAATTTGATAGAACAGTGTTCTCCAGTGTTAAGGACAAAATTGATTTACGCACAGCAGGAGCTAGCAAAGTCGCCAGAGATATAGAAATCACTAGAAAATTCAAACAGTTTTTACAGCAGCGTGATCATAGTCAGCCATTTTTCAGTTTACTATTTTATGATGCTGCTCACGGTTATGCGATGCCCAGTGATTTTAAACGTAAGTTTAAGCCTAGCTTGCAGTCAGTATCCTATGCGTCACTAGATAATGACTCCGATCCTCTAGCGTTCTTTAACCGCTACAAAAATTCATTAAATTTTATTGATACATTGATCGGTGAATCGATTCAGAACTTGAAAGATTCGGGGGAGTACGATAATACGATCATTGTCTTAACCAGTGATCATGGGCAGGAGTTTAATGAGACGAAAAGCAATAGCTGGGGACACAATAGTAATTTTTTTGAATGGCAAAGTAAGGTGCCAATGGTCGTCGTCTATCCCAATCAAAAGGCCAAAACTTACCGACATTTAACCAGTCACGTTGATTTAGTACCTACGTTGATGCGCGACGTTTTAGGTTGTGAAGGTGGCTATGATAAATACAGCAATGGCTGGCCACTAGACTTACAAAAAAGTCATCCGCTGCTTCTCATCAATAGCTGGAGTAAAATGGCGGCATTCGATGGAGACAGAACAACGGTGTTTTATCAAACCGGTATGATTGAAGTGTACGACAGTAAATACCAGCGATTAGATAGCGCTAAAGCTAAGCAACGAGATGTTTTAAAAGTCATCGAATTAAATGCAGAATTTCTAGATTGAATAGCAGCGATATGCAAAGAGTGAGCTCTTAGGTTATTTAAAAAAACCGGCATCGGTCAGGTTTGAAGTAGTAAATTGATTGATCAAAAACCGATTTTTTTAGTACTAATGATTCTCCTATAAAAGTTTTATATTAAAAGAGGTACCTGATTAGCTCTGTGTCTCCGCCACAGCAAAAGATGCTTTTAATCTCTTCTCTGTGCTCTCTGTGGTAAAACCAATCCTTTAAAGATTTTTTCACCACAGAGGACACAGAGGCGCTGCGCTGCACAGAGGAAAAACAAAACACTAGCTGATTAGCGCTGTGTCTTCACAGACTGGCCTAAAGTAAAAAAATTTACAAATAAATGGCTTGGCTATAATCTAAACTATTATTAAATGATAAAATATATTATAACTTAACTTGTTGGAATTAATCACTTTGTTAGATAGCTGTCAAGTCAAGCGGAGTATGATGGTCAAGCAGGAAGAGCTATATAGCACTACAATTTGTCGCGAATCGAATAGTAAGTCATGGCTAAAACTAACCCGGGCCAGCGCAGTAAAGTTCCCCCTGGAAAAGAGTGGGTTTTAACATTGGCCATAATATCAAAGCGCTCTAATTGGCCTTGGATAACTTCGGCCATCAATTTTCCACCTAAGGTCGCCATGCCAATACCGTGTCCTGAGTAGCCCAGAGCACATAAAATATTAGGTGTTAACTTATCAAAGTAGGGCATGCGATTAACCGTGATACCTAGAGTTCCGCCCCAAGCATAATCAAGCTTCAGCCCTTTTAACTGCGGATAAATTTCTAGCATTGGCTTAGTAACGAACTGCTTGATGTCGCTTGGAAATTTAAAGCGATAACTCTCACCTCCGCCAAACAACATCCGATTATCCGCACTGAGTCTAAAATAATTAATCACAAATTTTGAATCAGCTACCGCAACGTTATCTCTGATTAGCGAGCGTGCCTGTTGCTCGCTCAAAGGCTCAGTGGCGGCAATATAATTGTTGATCGGCATTATTTTTCTGGCGACTTTCTTCTCTAGATCATCCAAATAGCCATTGCAGGCTAAAAGTACAAATTTCGCCGTAATAGCACCGCTTTTTAACGTGACTATCGCCGGGTCTGTTTTCGTATAGTTGAGTACTTCTGATTGTTCATAGATAGTAACTCCTGCTTTAAGCGCCGCTTTTGCCAAGCCTAACGCAAAGTTTAAAGGATGGATGTGAGCAGATTGACTATCTAAGCTGCCCCCATAGTATGCGGTGGAGCCGACCATCTCCCGCACTTCATCTTGATCGACAAAGCGGATTTTAGAATAGCTGTACTGTGTCTGCAGCTTTTCTACATATTCCTTAGTTTCAGCCACATAAGCAGGTTTGTGATCAACGTGCAAAACTCCCGGAGTTAAATCACAGTCTATCTGGTGTTCTTTGATGAGTTTTTTACATAAAGCGACCGACTCTAAGCTTAAGTCCCAGAGTTTTCTCGCATCTTCCCTGCCGACCATCTTTTCCAGAGGGCCTTGATCTACTCGTTGTCCAGTTGCAAGTTGACCGCCGTTTCTACCAGAAGCCCCCCAGCCAACTCGGTGTGCTTCCAATAGTATGACTTTTAGGCCAGATTTAGCGAGCTGTAGAGCTGCAGATAAACCGGTAAATCCTGCGCCAATAATGCATACGTCAGCGAGTTCGTCCCCTTGCTGGCAGGGTAGATCTAACGCTATATTGGCCGTCGCTGCATAATAGGAATTAGGATATTTACCTGCAATATCGTTGTCATGTAAAAAACGACCAGAAAATTTCATAATATATTATTCACCTGTATGCAGCGTCCAATTATGCAGCGTTCATGATGCAGCGATAGTTCGCGGTGCAACATAATCGGGCTATTTAAGAGCAGTAGCCAGCGTCTTTGGTTTGTTGCCAAGTAAGGTCCAGGCAGCGCTTAGCTTTTTCAATTAACTCATCGACTTCTGCGTGGCTGATGGTTAGAGGTGGAGAAATTATCATATTGTCTCCGACATGCCGCATCACTAAATTGTTGTCAAAACAATTCTCGCGACAGAGTAAACCCACAGTGCCTTCTTTGGCTTTAAAAGCTGCGCGTTTGCTCTTGTTGCCACTAAGTTCAAGCGCTCCCATTAAACCAACCATGCGTGCCTCTCCAACAATAGGGTGCTCTCCAAGTTCGGCCCAGCGCTTTTGCATGTAGGGGCCGATATCATCACGCACTCTGGCGACTAAGTTTTCGCGCTCAATAATTTCGATGTTTGCCAGTGCAGCTGCACAGGCAGCGGGGTGACCTGAGTAGGTAAATCCGTGATTAAATTCACCGCCTTCATCGATTAATACTTTGGAAACTCTATCGCTGAGTAAGACACCACCAATCGGTAGGTAACCCGAACTTAATCCTTTCGCAATCGGCATAAAGTCAGCCTTGATGCCAAAAGTATCACAGCCAAACCAATTGCCGGTTCGGCCAAACCCACAAATCACTTCGTCGGCAATTAATAAAATATTGTATTTATCACAAATCCGCTGAATTTCAGGCCAGTAACTCGCTGGTGGGATAATAACCCCGCCGGCACCTTGAACTGGCTCGCCGATGAAAGCGGCCACTTTATCAGCACCCACTCGTAATATTTCAGTTTCTAAATCTTGTGCGCGGCTCAAACCAAAAGCTTCTGGATCAGTATCACCGCCTTCAGCATACCAGTAGGGCTGGCTGATATGGAGAATGTTGGGGATCGGCAGATCGCCTTGCTCGTGCATGCCTTTCATACCACCGAGGCTGGCACCGGCGACCGTGGATCCATGATAGGCATTTTTACGCGAGATAATAATCTTCTTTTGCGGTTGCTTTAAACTCGCCCAATAATGGCGAACCATACGTAGTGTGGTGTCATTTGCATCGGATCCGGTACAAGTGAAAAAAACATGATTGATGTGCGCGGGGGCTATTTGCGCTAATTTTTTTGCCAGGGCGATCGCCGGTGGATGGCTGGTTTGGAAAAAAGTATTGTAATAGGGTAGCTCACGCATTTGCTGGGCGGCTGCGTCGGCAATTTCATCTCTACCATAACCCACATTGACGCACCATAAGCCGGCCATGCCATCGAGAATTTTGTTTCCGTTTGAATCCCAAATATAACAGCCGTTTGCTTTGACGATAATGCGCGCCCCTTTTTCAGCCAGCTCTTTATTGTCAGAGAAAGGTTGCATGTGGTGATCGGTATTGGTTTGCTGCAATTGTTGAGTATTGAGTGTCATTGGTTGGTTCTCCTGCAATAAAATCAATGGGGCTCTCTGATCTTTGGTTATATTTAGATCATCTGAGAAAAATACTGTATTAGGTAAAGCGCGTAGCTAACTGATTAAAACCTGAATCACTCGGTATCACTTTGCAGCGACGGACTAGGTAAAAGGTTAGCAATGCGAGAAATAGAAGTTAAACGGTCAGCAGTAAATACTCTCTTTCCCAAGGGCTTACCACTTGCATAAATTCATCAAATTCATGTTCTTTAAGTTTTAGATAGATACTGGAAAACTGCTCGCCGAGAATTTCTTTCAGCTCAGTACACTGATCAAATTTAAGCAGTGCTTCCTGTAGGCCGCGGGGTAATCCGTAATCTGCATTATAGGCTTCACCAATAAATTGATCGCGGGGTTTGATGCAGTTCATCATCCCTAAATAGCCGGTTGCTAGGCTAACAGCAATCGCGGTGTACGGATTGGTATCTACTCCGGCAATTCTATTCTCAACTCTTCTGGATTCCGGTGAGCTATTGGGCACGCGGATTCCCGCTGATCTATTGTCAAATGACCATTCTAGATTGATCGGGGCGGAGCCGCTGGGTACTAGGCGGCGATAAGAATTAACGTAGGGTGCTAAAATACAAGTTGCCGCTTCAAGGTATTTTTGATGCCCGCCGATAAAATGATAAAAGTGATCGGTGGGTTGGTCATTTTCATCATTAAAAATATTTTTGCCAGTCACTGAATCAACTACTGATTGATGTATATGCATGGCGCTACCTGGCTGATTAGTCATAGGTTTAGCCATAAAAGTCGCATAGCAGCCGTGCTTTAGTGCCGCCTCACGAATTAAGCGCTTAAACAAAAAAACACTATCAGCTAAAACTAGGGGATCTCCATGATCCATATTTATCTCGAGTTGTGCGGCGCCGCCCTCCTGAATAATAGTGTCAATTATCAGACCTTGAGCTTCGGCGAATTGATAGATATCTTCAATGATCGGCTCGTATTCATCAATTGCCGCCATTGAATAAGATTGGCGCCCTACACTTTGTCGGCCTGATCGGCCTACCGGAGGCTCGAGTGGCATATCAGGGTTAATGTTCTTCTTGGTCAGATAGAATTCTAATTCTGGGGCGACGACTGGTTGCCAGCCCTGTTTTTTATACAGCTCAAGAATGTGTTTAAGTTGGTTTCTTGGAGCACAAGGTACCGGGGCACCGCTGACGTAATGGATATCGTGAATAACATGCAAGCTGGGATAGCGGGCCCAGGGGATTTCTCGAATGGTACTTAGATCAGGGATTAACAGCATATCTATTTCAGTGTCGTATTCAGCCGACTCGTAATCAATGTACTGGACGGAAATGCTTTGGAAAAAAATACTGAAAGGTAAAAAAGACGGGCTTGATTGGGCAAATTTAACCGCCGGCATTGCCTTGCCCCTAGCCACACCATGGAAATCGGGAATGGTACATTCAACTTCGTCAATTTTATGTCGCGACATAAAAGCGCGCAGCTCGTCAGGTTGAGTGGGTAGCTGTTTAAGATCAATATTCAATTTACTATTATTATTTTCCATAAAACATCCCAAGTTTGTTGCTGATCGTTAGCGATATTTGACTTTATATACTGAATTAGCTGTATTTTGTGATCACATTTTGTGGCCGAATAATCAAAAAGTCAAACTTTTTTTGGTGAATGAAATAATTTAATAGGGAATATTACTGATATATTATGCGGGAGCTGCCTCGTCCTTAAGGAGTAATAGCTTGATATACTGGCAGTGTTTGACTAAAAATATTTTATTTATAAAAGAGTGTTGCTGGCCCCAATAAATGTCATTCCCTGCTGTAAATCTTCCATAATAGCGTTTTTGAAGGCAATAGAATCTCGGTTTTCAAGTGCTTTTGTGGCTATTCTATGTTGATCATCGAGTGCTGTTGTCCCTAAGTGATTGTAAACTTGGCGCATATAAGGGGCGAATTGTAACCACAAACTTTCCACTAAACTGAGCAGTACATCATTGTTCGCGCGACGATAAATAGTAAAGTGAAAATCATAATTACCACGCATATATCCAGAAAAATCATTTTTCAACAAAGCCAAATCTGTGTTTTTATCTATATCAATCAACGTTTTAATGGTTTTTTTATCGATATTGATCATCGCTAGAGTAGCCAGCTCTGGCTCAAGTATTAAGCGCGCATGCCTAATTTCTTGAAAGCGCTTAGCAGTCATTTCAGGGATAGACACCCTGCGGTTATCTTGTAAGCTTAATGCGCGCTCTGCGGTTAAGCGCCGTACTGTTTCACGTACCGGTGTTGGGCTAACCCCAAGTGATTCTGCTAAACCGCGCAATGTCACAGGTCGGCCGGGAAGCATGTCACCAAATAGTATTTTCTCTTTCAGGTCGCGATAGGTAGATTCGTTAACAGTGAGGGTGTTGCTGGTTTGATGCATTATTTTATTCCGCTTTTAAGAGTCAGCTATTATATCAAGTGCCGGGATGAGCAGAGAGCTGTTTACCACTAATTTATCAGAGAGTATAAAAATAAACCAATTTTTGTGATCACAAATCTTGATTAGTTTTGCTAAATGTGAGATTTTTAAATGAGCGAAAAACCTTGAACTTAAAAATAATAGACGAGGCACAATAGCATTATGAAAATTTTGACTTTGAAAAACACTTTAAAAGGCTCACTACTCAGCGTTGCTTTAGCGGCGAGTTTCGCATCTAGCGCTGAAAGAATTGTTAATGTATACAACTGGTCCGACTATATCGATAAGTCGATGATCACCGATTTTGAAAAAGAAACCGGAATTAAAGTTAATTACGACGTATTTGATTCAAATGAAATACTGGAAACAAATATGATAACGGGTTCCTCAGGTTACGATATTGTTACGCCTTCCGGGGCCTTTCTGAAGCGTCAGATTAAAGCGGGGATTTTTCAGAAATTAGATAAATCAAAGTTGCCTAATCTAAAAAACAGTTGGCAAGATATTCAAAAAATCACCGCCTCTTATGATCCAGACAACGCCTACTCAATTAATTATATGTGGGGCACAACTGGCATTGGTTATGTTAAATCTAAAATAGAGGAGCGTATCAAAGATGCCCCCGTCAATTCTTACAGCTTGATCTTTGATCCTGAAAATGCCGCTAAGCTGGCTGATTGCGGAATTTATGTGTTAGATGCCCCCACCGAAACTATCCCCGCTGCTCTCCAGTATTTAGGTCTAGACCCCAATTCAAAAGATAAAGCGGACATGAAGAAAGCAGAAGCGGTCTTTACCAATATTCGTCAATACATCCGCAAGTTTCATTCATCTGAATTTATCAGTGCACTGGCGAATGGTGATGCTTGTCTAGCGCTGGGCTGGTCGGGAGATATTTTACAAGCTAGGGATCGTGCTGAAGAAGTGAATAATGGTGTTGAGGTTGTTTACAGCATCCCGAAAGAAGGGGCGCAGGTCTGGTTCGATCAAATGGCAATTCCCAGCGATGCAAAGCATGTTGAAGAAGCACATATTTTTCTTAATTATCTATTGCGTCCAGAAGTCATCGCCAAAGCGACTAACTTCGTTAACTATGCGAACGGCAATAAAGCTTCGCAAGCATTTATCGACAAGTCGATCTTAGAAGATCCAGCGATTTATCCTGATAGCGCCACCATGGACAATATGTTCACGTTTACTGCGGATGGCGCAAAATATACCAGACACCTAAACCGGACTTGGACTCGTATTAAAACGGGTCTTTAGCTCTTTCAATCGTACTCAAAATAACGATGACTGCGGTTGTTTTGAGTACATTTTTGCTTTGAAAATTAGGTGAATTGATGAATTCTGCAAACAAAAATCAAACTGATAACTTGTTTACTCCTTGGTTAAGTAATTCCGTAGAGCCGCTAATTCGCTTTGAAAATGTCACCAAAAAATATGGTGATTTTACAGCGATAGATAATTTAAGCTTGAATATTTATGAACGTGAATTCTTTTCACTGTTAGGTCCTTCAGGCTGCGGTAAGACCACCCTAATGCGCTTGTTGGCCGGGTTTGAAGCAGTCACTAGTGGCAAAGTGTTCATTGGTGGGGTGGAGATGTCGAATATTCCACCCAATAAACGCCCAGTTAACATGATGTTCCAGTCGTATGCGCTTTTTCCTCATATGACGGTTGCCGATAATATTGCGTTTGGTCTCAAGCAAGAAAGGCGCTCCAAAAAAGAAATTCAAAGACGGGTCGATGAGATGTTGGCACTGGTGCAGTTAGAAGCCATGGCAGGGCGTAAGCCGCAGCAACTTTCTGGTGGGCAAAGGCAGCGGGTGGCACTGGCTCGCTCGCTGGCAAAAAAACCTAAACTATTATTATTAGATGAACCATTAGGTGCTTTAGATAAAAAGCTTCGTGAAAAAACCCAATTTGAATTGATGAACATTCAAGAAGAGCTAGGTATGACCTTTGTGATCGTCACCCACGATCAGGAAGAGGCGATGACGGTATCCAGTAGAATTGCAGTCATGGACCACGGCCAAGTGATGCAAGTAGACACTCCAGATATGATTTATGAAATGCCCAATTCTCGGTATATCGCTGACTTCATTGGCGATGTTAATTTTATTGAAGGAGGTTTTTTAGGTTACAAAGCGCATCCTGCTGTAGAAAGCACCGAAACTGAGTCGCTTCTAACCACGGAGCTAGCTACTGATGGCAATAATGAGACTAGTACTGATGTAAGTACTGGCACAAGTAATAATTTGGCAAAATTTACCACGGTAGTGCATGGAGAACTGCTGGCTAACACCGAAAAAGCACTGTCAGAGCAAGACCAAGTGTGGTTAGCACTGCGTCCTGAAAAAGTTGAAATCAGTAAGACTAAGCCGACCGGCGAGTACAATATGATCCAGGGAAAAGTGTGGGATATTGGCTATATAGGTAACACTTCCACATACCATGTACAGCTGTTTGATGGCAGTATTATCAAAGCCCAGCGGGTTAATAGAAATCGTTTAAATAAGCGCTCTATCACCTGGGAAGATGACGTTTGGTTGTACTGGAATTATGATGCTTCTGTGGTATTAACCGAATAGGTGATGATATGAACACGCGAATTAATTGGGGCCGTACGCTACTGATCGCCATTCCGTTTATTTGGTTACTAGTGCTATTTTTACTGCCTTTCTTATCTGTTTTTAAAATGTCTCTATCTGATATGGCAACAGCCAGACCGCCGTACGTACCGGTATATGATAGTGAGGCTGGGTTAGCGGGTCTCTGGCAGTTAATAACAGAGTTAGACTTTGAAAATTATGTGTGGTTGACCGAAGATGATCTGTATTGGCGCTCCTACTTATCCAGTTTCAAAATAGCGCTTATCTCGACCTTTTTTACCTTGTTAATCGGTTTTCCAATCGCCTATGGTATGGCAAAAACGCCTAGTCAATGGCGTGCAACTTTAGTGATGTTAATTATATTACCCTTTTGGACTAGCTTCTTGATCCGGGTTTACGCTTGGATAGGTATCTTAAAGCAAGAGGGCTTGCTGAATAATTTCCTGCTTTACTTAGGGGTAATCGATCAGCCGCTGATTATTCTCAATACTGACCTGGCAGTGTATATCGGCATCGTCTACTCATATTTACCTTTTATGGTGCTACCTCTGTATGCAGCATTAGAAAAGTTAGATTACACACTTTTGGAAGCGGCATTGGATTTAGGCTGCAGTAAAATAAAAACCTTCTGGGTGATTATTGTGCCTTTGGTCATGCCGGGAATCTACGCGGGCTGTTTTCTCGTCTTTATACCGGCTTTGGGTGAATTTGTTATACCCGATTTGCTCGGCGGCTCATCAACATTGATGATTGGTAAAACACTCTGGGGCGAGTTCTTTAGTAATCGAGATTGGCCGGTATCTTCTGCAGTGGCAGTGGTCTTATTACTACTGTTAGTGGTACCTATTATTTTGTTTCAAAAGATGCAAGAACGAGAATTAAAGGGGCAGTCCTAATGAATGTTAATCGTTTTAGTTGGTTTAATATAACCTCTCTTACACTCGGCTTTGCCTTCCTCTACATCCCCATATTGTTGCTGATAGTGTTTAGTTTTAACGAGTCAAAATTGGTGACCGTGTGGGGAGGTTTTTCAACTAAGTGGTATACCAGTCTGCTGCAAAATGACGGGTTTATGGATGCCGCTTGGATGACCTTAAAAGTGGCAGTGGTCAGCGCAACTTTAGCGACGGTGCTGGGGACAATGGCCGCTTTAGTGATGATTCGCGGTGGTCTTTTCAGAGGTAGAACTTTGTTTTCAGGGATGATTTACGCACCCTTGGTGATGCCAGAGGTGATTACGGGTCTCTCGCTGTTGCTTTTATTCGTGGCAATCGGCTGGGATCGAGGATTTTGGACCATTACCGTGGCGCACATTACTTTTTCAATGTGTTATGTGGCCGTGGTGGTCTCCTCCAGATTAGTGACCTTTGATCAATCATTAGAGGAGGCGGCCCTCGATCTTGGCTGTAATAAGGTCAGTGCTTTCTTTCAAATCACCTTGCCGATAATTGCGCCCTCTATTATCGCCGCTTGGTTATTAGCTTTTACCTTGTCGCTCGACGATCTGGTGATAGCATCCTTTACCTCAGGCCCTGGGGCAACGACTCTGCCGATGAAAATATATTCGCAAGTGCGGCTAGGTTTAAGTCCTGAAATTAATGCGCTCTCAACTATTTTAATTGTGATTGTTTCCTGTGGGGTGATTGTAGCATCGCTGCTCACTAAGAGATCTGCACTAAAGAAAAGTCAGTACGAACAACAGGCAAACGCATCGGCCTAGGAGCTTGACCTTGAACAGCAATGTACGCTGGCGCTGGGTAATGAGTAAAAATTTGGCTTTAAAGCCGCTGAAATTAAGAGTGAGAGGATAGTAAATAGCTATGTCAGATGTAGAGCAAAGTAGTGAACTCAGTGAGTTCACTAATATTGATTTAGCGGTCACTAGAGACAGCTATTACGGCACCATAGCAGAGCCTGTATATAGTGGTGTTCTAAGCTTTATGCGGCGCAAGTACACTAAAGATTTAGCAAATGTTGATGTTGCGGTAGTCGGTGTACCTTTTGATTTGTCTGTCACTAATCGCCCCGGGGCCCGTTTTGGTCCCAGATCAGTCAGAGAGGCCTCAGCGCAACTAGCTTGGGGTAAAGCCTGGGGCTGGGGAATTGATCCCTTTGATGAATTAAGTGTCGTCGATTGGGGAGATTGCCTATTTGATCCAGGCAGGCCCGCAGCAATTCCACAGGCGTTAGAGCAACAGTTTAGCCATATATTGGCCCAAAATGTCGCGACCTTGGCGATCGGCGGCGATCACTTTGTCACTTATCCGATTTTGCAAGCACATGCTAAAAAGCACGGTAAAATGTCACTAATTCACTTTGATGCACACTGTGATACCTGGCGCGATGACTCGGCAAGAATTGATCACGGCACGATGTTTTTTCACGCGGCAAAGCAAGGTATTATTGACCCACAGAGTTCGGCGCAAATTGGCATACGTACCCATAATAGTGAAACGCATGGTTTTAACATCTTTGATGCAGATCTAGTCCGTAAGTTAGGAGTGCCAGAGATTATAAAAAGGGTGCGGGCAATTGTCGCGGATAAGCCTTGTTACTTAACTTTTGACATAGATTGTCTAGACCCCTCTTGTGCGCCAGGCACTGGAACTCCTGTGGTGGGAGGCTTGCAAACCGCAGAAGCGCTAGAGTTACTGCGTGGATTGTCAGGTATCAATTTAGTGGGGATGGATCTGGTCGAAGTCTCGCCGAATTATGATGTAGCGCAAATTACCTCGCTGGCAGGGGCGACCATCGCACTTAATCTACTGTGTTTATTTGCCGCGGCAAAAAGATCGAAGTAACGGTGGTGATTCAGGCTAAATATAGGAAGTATGCATCCCTCTCGAATAGAGAATAAAATTCAGAGGCTGGATGAGACCGCAGCATAACGTTGCGAGCGCAGTAATTCTGCAGCGGTCTCTAGATAAAAATAAGCCACATCAGCCACATTAATCAGAGCAAATTAAATTAGTGTGGATACATTAGTGCGGATATATTAGTGAGAAAATAGAGCCCCAAAGAATGAGATATAGGACATATTTCATACATATAACGTTAAATCAAACCAAACCAAACCAACCCAAACCAAACCAAATAGGCATGGCCGATAGATTTACTGCTTTTCGGCCAAGCACATAGTGACAGTAGAGACCTAAAATGCAGATACCTAATGACTTATTTGATCTTGCTACATTTAACAGTAAAGTGGCAGATTTTTTAGCCAAACACCCTGAAACAGAACGTTTAGAACTGCTCTTTGTTGATCTTAATGGGGTGTTGCGCGGTAAGTGGTTACCAGTGTCTTCACTTTATAAGCTGGCAGAAGGGGCTTTTAGAATGCCGCGCTCGGTGTGCTTTGTCGATATATGGAGCGATGATGTCACCGAGTTAGGTCTCGGTTTAAAAGTGGGGGATCCGGACGGCATTTGTCTACCAATAATAGAGACCTTAGCGCCTATCCCCTGGGCGAATGTTCCCAGTGCGCAAATGCTCTTAAGCATGTTAGATCAAGATGACATGCAACCTTGTCAGTATTCACCGCGAGTAATGTTGGACAGGCAGCTCAGCGCTCTTAAGCTGCAGGGGTTGACGCCGGTAGTGGCCACTGAACTGGAATTTTACTTCATCGATCCTCAATTAAATAATAGCCATCCACAAAAACCGTTGAACAGTGATGGTCGTCGCCTCGATGAAGATCAACAGTACAGCATGGAGCAATTGGAACAATTTGAGGCGGTATTGCAAGATATATTACACACAGCTGATATTCAGAATCTGCCGGTGGATACCACCATTGCAGAGTGTGGGCCCGGCCAGTTTGAAATAAATTTACTCCATCAAAACGATGCTCTGCTAGCTGCGGATCAGGCAATATTATTAAAGCGACTAATTAAACAAGTGGCTAAAAAACACCATTTAAGAGCCAGCTTTATGGCCAAACCGTACGCCGCTGAAATGGGTAATGGCATGCACGTACATGCCAGTTTGAATAACAGCCAAGGAAAAAATGTTTTTGCCAGTGAAAATGGAGAAATTCATCCGCTACTGGAAAAGTGCGTGGCGGGGTTATTGAAAAGCATGCCTGATACTCAATTGATCTATGCACCCCATGCCAATTCTTATCGCAGGTATAGCCCAGGTTTCTTCGCTCCTATATCTCCATGTTGGGGATATGATCATCGTGCTGCAGCGGTGCGAATACCCGCTATCGAAGGGGCGGCGGCTCGTTTAGAGCACCGAGTATCTGGTGCAGATACAAATCCCTATCTGGTGATCGCAGCGGTATTAGCGGGAATGCGCTACGGTTTAAATGAGAGCTTGGCACTGGCTGCACCGTTAAATATAGATACTGATATAACCAAGCTACAACCAATGACCCGACACTGGGCAGTCGCTATTGAGCAGTTGCGCGAATCTACTTTCGTCAGAGAATTTTTCGGTGCAGAATTTTGCCGGGTTTACGCGGCGATTAAAAATCGTGAAGAGCTAAAATTTGCCGATACCATCACCAGCTTTGAGTGTGCAACATACCTGCTAAAGGTGTGAGTGGTTCACAGCGCTAAATAGTTGATAAAATTAAGAGCAAAAGCGGGGGCTAGAGAGCTTCTATTCACGCTTAAGCTCTAAATTTTCTTTTACTGTAACAACTGCTAAAGCCAGCAACAAAGCCACTGCTTTTCGGATCGATCCAACAAGTGCAACAGGCTTCTAGAAAGCAGTGAAAATTTACTATATTATCCATCACAGAATGTCGATAAAAAATAATACCTGAATCCTTAAGTGTCAAAGTAACATCACAGATTCCGGTAATAGCAAGAGCGCAGCAATGAAACAGATTACGCTAGGAATATTGGAAACAGGAGTTCCCCCAGAAGAGTTCCGTGACCAATATAAAAGTTATCCTGAGATGTTTAAAAGCTTATTAAAAGATAGCGATGCCGATTTAAAATTTAAATTTTTTCATATACTAGAAGGTGATATACCAGCCGCTGCAAATGAGTGCGATGCGTGGCTAATTACCGGTTCCAAACACGGCGTATATGAGGAGCACCAGTGGATAGCCCCGCTGATGACGCTTATACAACAGGCTTATAGCGCCGATATCCCGATGGTCGGAATCTGCTTCGGCCATCAGTTGATTGCTCAGGCGCTGGGTGGCAAAGTACACAAATCTGCCAAAGGTTGGAGTCTTGGGGTCAGTGAGTATCAGATACAGCAGGCCGCTAGTTGGATGACAGACGTCCCTGAACGCTTTGCTATACAAGCTTACCATCAAGATCAGGTCATAGAATTACCAGAAAATACTCAAGTTATTGCCCGCTCTGATTTTTGCCCTTATGCCGCACTAAATTTTAATGACAAGGCTATTTCATTTCAGGGGCACCCTGAATTAGATGCTGACTACACCGCTAAATTACTGACCAGTCGTCGCGCTTTAAAATTAGTTCCTTATCAGCAGAGTACGCAGGCGATACAAGATATAAATAAACCTATTCAGCGACAGTTAGTTGCGCAGTGGGTTTGTGAATTTTTACGCTTTAAATTAAGTCGCAACAAAGACCTGCTGGTTGATGTAGACTAATTTCAAATAACTATTGTGCCAAGGGCACTATGTTTAGGAGATGAAAATGTTAGATAAACGTAATTTTTATATAATTGGAGCTTGGGTCGCCCCGGCAAAAGCTAACGATTTTGACGTGATCAATCCCGCGACCGAGCAAACCTGTGCAATTATTTCGCTAGGTGATAACGCCGATACCGATGCCGCAGTTGCAGCGGCTCGTAATGCCTTTGTCAGCTGGTCAGAAACGCCAAAAGCTGAACGATTGAGATTGCTCAAAGCCTTATTAGAAGAGTATAAAAAGCGCTCTGCAGATATGGCACAAGCGATATCGATGGAAATGGGTGCCCCGATAGATTTGGCGACAGTGGCCCAAGCGGGCTCAGGATCAGGACACATTAAAGGCTTTATTGAAGCTTTTGCAGACATGGAATTTGAAAGCCCAATTAGCGATGACAATCATAGCGAGCAAATAATCAAAGAGCCTATCGGAGTCTGCGGATTAATTACCCCGTGGAACTGGCCGATGAACCAAGTGACCTTAAAAGTGATACCCGCTCTAGCGGTTGGTTGTACTGTCGTCTTAAAACCTTCTGAAATAGCTCCTTTGTCTTCTATAGTGTTCGCAGAAATTATAGATGCAGTAGGCTTTCCAGCGGGCGTATTTAACTTAGTCAATGGCGATGGTGTAGGGGTAGGCACACAATTATCCTCACACCCAGATGTTGACATGCTGTCTTTCACGGGCTCAACTCGCGCCGGTGCTTTAATTACCAAAGCAGCGGCGGATACCGTAAAGCGGGTCACTTTAGAGCTGGGCGGTAAAGGGGCAAATATCATATTCGCCGATGCGGATCAAAAAGCGGTCAAACGGGGAGTAATCCACTGTTTTGGCAATACCGGACAATCTTGTAATGCGCCTTCGCGGATGTTGGTGGAACGTTCAATCTACGCGCAGGCCGTCGAAACTGCGCAGGCTGCGGCCAATGCAGTGCAAGTCGCTAGCCCGACAGAAAACGGTCGTCACATAGGTCCGGTGATCAGCCAGTTACAATACGATAAAATTCAAGCATTGATTGCAGCGGGTATTGAAGAGGGCGCACGATTAGTCGCTGGTGGCTTGGGCCGTCCTGAAGGTTTAGAGCAAGGTTACTATGTGCAGCCAACCATTTTTGCCGACGTGAATAATCAAATGCGGATTGCCCGTGAAGAAGTATTTGGCCCAGTACTAGCCATCATACCTTTTGATACCGAAGAGCAAGCGATCGCCATCGCCAACGATACAGTGTATGGATTGACCAACTATATTCAAACTCAAGATCCAGAAAAGGCCAAGCGGGTAGCGAGAAAATTACGCAGTGGCATGGTCAGAGTTAATGGTATTGACTCAAAGGGAACATCACCCTTTGGTGGCTATAAGCAATCAGGCAATGGCCGTGAAGGAGGCGTTTGGGGTCTAGAGGATTTCTTAGAAATTAAGCACGTCACTGATTGGCAGTAACCCTCCAAAACATCGCTTAAGTTGCGATCCAGATCAGTCGCTATACTGATCTGGCACTGGCTAGTCAACCAAGACTTAGCCAATTTCAATAATCCCAACGCTTATCAAGCAGCAACAGCTTGACCCATCTGACCTCACCAATTATCGATTAAAGTTCCCGCCAAAATTCAGCATCTCCCCTGAGACAGAAAAAAGACTTTAAAAGATTAGTTTGACCACAGAGGACACAGAGGAGGGATTTAAAGATCAAAACCTAGAACATTATTGGCTTACTCATTATTCGGGTCTTTGTTTTTGCTTGGTTTTAATGTGTTCTCTGTGCAGCGCAGCGCCTCTGTGACCTCTGTGTGAGTAAAGCCCTTAGGGTTTTGGTTGTTGGTCTTGCTAAGTATTTAGTCTTTCTAGTCATCTAGTGTTTTCTCTGTGCAGCGTAGTATCTGTGTGATCTAGGTGATGAAAAAAAGAGATTAAAAGATTGGTTTTACCACAGAGGTCACAGAGGTCACAGAGGAGGGATTTAAAGATCAAAACCTAGAATATTATTGGCTTGCTAAATATTTAGGTCTTTGTTTTTGCAAGGTTTTAATGTTTCCTCTGTGCAGCGAAGCGCCTCTGTGACCTCTGTGGTGAAAAAAGCCCTTAGGGTTTTGATTGTTGCTCTTGCTAAGTCTTTGGTCTTTATAGTCTGTTAGGATTTTCTCTGTGTAGCGTAGTGTCTGTGTGATCTCGGTGATGAAAAAAAGAGATTGAAAGATTGATTTACCACAGAGATCACAGAGGAGGGATTTAAAGATCAAAACCTAGAATATTATTGGCTTACTAAATATTAGGGTCTTTGTTTTTGCTAGGTTTTAATGTTTTCTCTTTGCAGCGAAGAGCCTCTGTGACCTCTGTGGTGAAAAAAGGCCCTTAATAAGGTTGGTTTAGCCGCGGAAGCTCGGGGCACACAGAACAGGGATTTAAAAGACTAGGTCCTGACAGATTTTTGTCTTACTAAGTATTAGGTATTTGGTTTCTCTAGCCTTTAATGATTTCTCTGTGTAGCGAAGCGCCTCCGGTGGTAAGTTGTTTCCTCGCTGAAAAATGAAAATTTAGTTAGAAAGTGACAAGCTAGAAAGCTCAATTTCTGCACTAAACATGTGTAATACCTCTTCATAAAATTCCAGCTATATTTGTTGCTAGATAAACATGGTGATATTATTACTGCTTGTGAGTGGATTCAACGTACTCAGTGAACATAATGAGGAGTTCTATATGCCGACGATAAGTGAGTTTTTTGGTATTTTAATTCGCATGTATTATGATGATCATAATCCTCCTCACTTTCATGTGATTTATGGTGAGCATGAAGCACAAATTTGCATTAAAACTTTAGAAACACTAAAAGGGAAATTGCCTAAACGTGTGTTTGCTATGGTATTAGAATGGGCTGTTGAACATCGTTCTGAGCTTAGTGCAGATTGGCAATTAGCCGAGTTACATAAGCCGTTATGTAAAATTGAACCACTGGAATAATTATGATTAAAGTTACTCAAGTCAAAGCATTGCCCAATTATATATTATCGTTAACCTTTAATGATGGTGTCCAAGGTGAGGTCAGTATCAAAGAAAGGTTGTTTGGTGAAGTGTTTGAGCCATTAAAAGATACTGAGTATTTTAATCGAGTTTCAATTGATCCACATGGTGTTGTTTGTTGGCCAAATAATGCAGATTTGGCATCAGATGTATTGTACGAAAAAATTAAACTTTAGTTTTCTCTGCGCGGCGCAGCGTCTCTGTGACCTCTGTGGTGAAAAGGCCCTTAGGGTCTTGATTGTTGGTCTTACTCAGTATTTGGTCTTTCTAATCTTCTAAGGTTTTCTCTGTGCAGCGTAGTTGACTGTGTGATCTCGGTGATGAAAAAAAGAGATTAAAAGATTGATTTACCACAGAGGTCACAGAGGAGGGATTTAAAGATCAAAACCTAGAATATTATTGGCGTGCTAAAGATTTAGGTCTTTGTTTTTGCTTGGTTGTAATGTTTTCTCTGTGCAGCGAAGATGACTGTGAGATATAGGAGAAGAAAAAAAGAGAATGAAAGAATGATTAACCACAGATGTCACAGAGGACACAGAGGAGGGATTTAAAAGATTAAGAGCTAGAGATTGTTGTCTTGCTAATTTAGGTCTTTGGTTTTGCTTGGTTTTAAGGTTTCCTCTGTGCAGCGAAGCGCCTCTGTGACCTCTGTGGTGAAAAAAGCCCTTAGGGTTTTGGTTGGTCTTGCTAAGTCTTTGGTCTTTATAGTCTGTTAGGGTCTTCTCTGTGCAGCGAAGCGCCTCTGTGACCTCTGTGGTGAAAAAAGCCCTTAGGGTTTTGGTTGGTCTTGCTAAGTCTTTGGTCTTTATAGTCTGTTAGGGTCTTCTCTGTGCAGCGCAGCGCCTCTGTGACCTCTGTGGTGAAAAAAGCCCTTAGGGTCTTGATTGTTGGTCTTGCTAAGTATTCGGTCTTTCCAGTCTTTTAGGGTTTTCTCTGTGTGGCGTAGTGTCTCTGTGACCTCTGTGGTGAAAAAGCCCTTAGGGTTTTGGTTATTCGATCTTACTATGTAGGCAGTGTTGAGGTATCAGGTCGTAATAATTGTTGTTAAGGCTTTTATAAAGGCATCATTTTGCTCGATGCTATTAAAATAGTGAACCGAGGCCCTGACCACATCGGGTAGTTCACGTCGACTGGCATCAATTAAAGTACTTGCTGGGGTGCTGTGACTGACATTGATATTGAAGTGTTGCAAGCGCTGATCAATTTCCCGAGATTGAATACCAGAGACCGAAAAGCTGACAATGGCGCATTTTTCTGATCCTATATCCCGCACTGTCACTTGTGGCAGTAAAGTCAATTTAGCCCGTAAATCTGCGGCGAGTATGTGATTGGCTGCAGCGATATTTTCCAGGCCAATATCCAGCGCATAATCAATCGCACAGCCCATGCCTAAAAGAGCGCTGTAATTATTTTCCCAATTTTCAAACTTAGTTGCATCACCGCTAAATTGGTACTCATCAACTGCGGTCCACTTGGCCGAGCGCACATCAATTACCGGAGGTGTGACTTTTGGCTGCACAGCTTTTCTCACGTACAAAAAACCAGACCCTCTGGGGCCTCGTAAATACTTGCGACCAGTGGCTGATAAAAAATCACATTGGATCTCCTCGACATCTATCGGTAGTTGTCCAGCAGTTTGGCAGGCATCCACCAAATACAAAATGTCATGCTGCTTAGCAATTGTACCAATTTGCGCGATCGGGTTAACTAAGCCGCCATTGGTTGGAATGTGAGTAATAGAAATCAGTTTTACCCGATCATCAATTAATTGCTCTAAAGCGCTAAGGCTCACTTCACCTGATTGATTTGAGGGGATCACTTCTACGATCACGCCTTTTTCTTGGCGCAATTTTAGATAGGCCAAATAATTTGATACATATTCACACTCCGCGGTTAAGATTTTATCTCCCTCTTGAAAATCGATAGAGTAAAAAGCTGACATCCAACCAATAGTGGCATTTTCGACCAGCGCCACTTCACTTGTGTCACAGTTGATTAGCCTGGCCACACTGGTATAAATGGCGTTGATTTCAGCGGCCTTTTCAGCAGCAGCTTCATAGCCTCCAATCTTCGCTTCCAGCGATAAATACTGTACTTGGCAATCGAGAACTTGCCTTGGCATCAAAGAAGAGCCGGCACTATTGAAGTGGATCAGTTGTGTGGATGCACAGAGATCAGCTTGAACTTTAGATAAATTGATTGACATATTAGTTACCTTAGATAAAAACAAATGTTGTGGTAAAAGGGTGTAATCCCAGACTCACTAGTGCTAATCCTGCAATGGGGTCTTGCGCAGTAGACAGTTGTTTGTAGATGGGACTAACTAGCTTTAATCTGCTCATTTAAGCATATTAAAGTAATATTAAAAAAGGATAATTAATTTGCTACACTTGAGTTATTGTAAACTATAAAATAAGCTTATGGCCGTAGCTAGAGGAGTATCAGCGATGCAATTACCACCATTAACCGCGTTGCACTATTTTGTTATCGCCGCTAAGCACCTAAGTTTCGTCAAAGCGGCCAACGAACTACACGTAACTGAAGGAGCTGTTAGTCGGCAAATGAAAAATCTGGCAGAGTACTATGCCAAACCACTATTTGTGAAGAGCGGGCGCGGCATCGTGCTATCGGAAAATGGCATCTTATTGCTGGCGGTTGCCGAGTCGGCGCTGCAGAAAATATCTCAAGTATCTGAGCGTTTACTGGCGGATGATCAACAAATAACCTTAAATGTGACGACCAGTTTTGCAATTCGCTGGTTACTTCCGAAACTGCCCGAGTTTGAAAAATTATACCCACAATTTAGTATTCAAATGTTGGCAAGTAGCAGTCAAGAGTCAACACAGGGGAAAGTTTTTGACATAACAATTGATTATTACCTGACTGCGCCGCAAATAAAGCAGCAGAATACTAAAAAATGTATTGATGAATGGTTAGTTGCGGTCTGTTCTCCAGGTTTCCTCGCAGCACAAGGACTGGCAATAAATAGCCCCTTTAGCGTGCAGCAACTTAGCCAACAAAAGTTAATTCTCAATGAAATTAGCGGCAGAGACTGGCGTCTTTGGGCGAAAATTATTGGTATAAACTCCCTGCCTATCACCAGTGCCTTAAAATTTGAACAAGATGATGTAGCGATACAAGCGGCGGTAGCTGGGCATGGTATCGCACTAGCAAATATGGCCTATATAGAAAGAGAAATGTCATTAGGCTCGCTAGTCGCAGCGACTAAACAAGTACCTATCGTCGTGGGAGCGCACTATTTGAGTATCGCAGCTGGCCGAGAGCGCTCTACTGCAATATGCGCTTTCCAAAATTGGTTACTGAATGTTTCAGGCTAAAAATTAAAACGAATTAATATTCTGAGACCTCTGCATAACGTCGTATTACCGAGCGCAGTTATCATACCCTTTGGGTAAGTTATGCAGAGGTCTCATTCTGTGGCGATAGTTAATTATCAGGATTATAAGTGGCTGCGTTAACTATGCTAAATAAATGCACCAGGCCAGCTATTATCGCAGGGAACAGAAAAAACCACCAAAACCAGTAGCCTATAGTGACGATCAGAAAAATGAAAATGGCTGTAAATAGTCGACCTTGAATCAGGTGCCCCAACCCTGTGATAAACACGTTACACAACGCTGCTATTATATTTCCGGTATTTACATTGTCCGCCATTAATTATTCCTTGTTAGAAGTTGGAAGGTGATAGTTAGAAGCTAGAAGCTAGAAGCTAGAAGCTAAAAGCTAAAAGCTAGAAGCTAGAAGCTAGAAGCTAGAAGCTAAAAGCTAGAAGCTAGAAGCTAGAAGCTAGAAGCTAGAAGCTAAAAGCTAAAAGCTAGAAGCTAAAAGCTAGAAGCTAAAAGCTAGAAGCTAGAAGCTAAAAGCTAGAAGCTAAAAGCTAGAAGCTAGAAGCTAGAAGCTAGAAGCTAAAAGCTAAAAGCTAGAAGCTAGAAGCTAGAAGCTAGAAGCTAGAAGCTAGAAGCTAGAAGCTAGAAGCTAGAAGTTAGAAGTTAGAAGTTAGAAGCTAGAAGCTAGAAGCTAGAAGCTAGAAGCTAGAAGCTAAAAGCTAAAAGCTAGAAGCTAGAAGCTAAAAGCTAGAAGCTGACTGATCGTAGGCTTTGAGCTTCAAACTTAATACTTATTCCTCAACCTGCTGCCAGTGTTCTTTGGTTTTTACTTTGTTGATAATTTGCGCAATGACGCCTTGTTCATCGATGATGAAGGTGGTTCTTACTGTCCCCATATATTCTTTACCGAAGGTCTTTTTTTGTTGCCAAACACCGTAGCTATTTTGTATATCTTGCTGCTCATCCATCAATAAATCAAAAGGTAAGCTGTTTTTTGCAATGAAATTAGTGTGACGTTTCGCAGAGCAGCTACTCACTCCAAGTACAATGTAGTTTTTTTCGGAGAGCTCAGAAAAATTATCGCGTAAATTACAAGCTTGGACAGTGCAGCCTGGCGTAGAGTCTTTCGGGTAGAAATACAAAATGACTTTCTTGCCCTGCAAATTAGCAAGGGATACATCTTCACCGAGTTGGTTCTTACAGTTAAAAAGAGGGGCTTTGTCGCCTACCACTAATGTCATCGATATCTCCAATTTTATTTTAGCTTGATTAAAGCAATACAAACTCATACCTGAATCTGTGACTTCAAAGCGAATACATAAGTTTAATCTATTGATCCTGCAACGGCTTGAAAAAACACCACTTAACCTAAGAAATTTTAATTTTTCTCTAAAACCAATAAATCTCCTAATTGACCAGTATGCTCCACTTTACTTGGTGGTTGTTAAATAAAACAATTAATATCAACACGTTAAATTTAAAAGTGTTTCCATGATTTTGTGGTCTTAGTTTTTTCTCTGTGCAGCGCAGCGCCTCTGCAATATAGAAAAGACTTTAAAAAATTGGTTTTACCACAGAGGTCACAGAGGAGGGATTTAAAGGATTAAGATCTAGGAGATTGTTGTCTTGCTAATTTAGGTCTTTGGTTTTGCTTGGTTTTAGTGTTTTCTCTGTGTGGCGTAGTGTCTGTGTTATATCGGTGGTGAAAGAATCTTTAAAAAACTGGCCTTGCCGCATTAGTATTTGCAGTAATCAGCTCACCTCAGTCGCCTATAAATAGCACATAATATTATTATTGTGCCAATTTTCCAATTTTAAAGCAGTAACTTTAAAGATATACTGTTTTGAAAAATATAGTTGGAAATTAGAAGTAGAAGCTAAAAGCTAGAAGCTAGAAGCTAGAAGCTAGAAGCTAGAAGCTAGAAGCTAGAAGCTAGAAGCTAGAAGCTAGAAGTAGAAGCTAAAAGCTAAAAGTTTAGAGCTTACAGCTTACAGCTTACAGCTTAAAACTTAAAACTTAAAACTTACAGCTCATAACTATCCACTCTTTTAGGTATTATTAAATGCAAGAGAAAGTCTATGTAGTCGGTGCGGGTATCATTGGTGTTTGCTGTGCTCTGGCGCTGCAGCGGGATGGGCTGAAAGTAGTTTTGCTGGATAAAACCGGTCCTTGTGCGGGTGCTTCGTTCGGCAATGCAGGTGCTGTGGTTAATGGCTCTTGTGTGCCGACAGCTACTCCAGGGATCGCCTTTAGCGCTCTAAACATGTTGCTAAAAGGCCCCTTGTCTATTTCGCCTAAGCATCTGCTGGGCACACTTCCCTGGCTGATACGTTTTTTAAACCAAAGTCGAGAGCATCATTATTCACATAATGCCAAACATTTAGTGGCGCTTTCCGAACACGCCACCGATAGCTGGCGTAAATTACTGGATAATACTGATTGCGCTGAAATGTTTAAAGCCGTTGGTTGGCTGAGGTTATTTGAAACGACTGCTAGTTTTAATGCCAACGCTAGTGCGCGCGAAATGATGACGCGCTGTGGTACAGATTTTGAGATTCTGGACGCTCAGCAGGTGCAGGAGTTAGAACCGCAATTAGCGCCTATCTTTAAACACGGCTGCCTGCAAAAAGATTGTCACTTTATTAGTAATCCGCAGCGGATGTTAGAGGGCTTGGTAGAGCATTTTTTGCAAAATGGCGGGGAGCTAAAAATAGCTGACGTGCAAGATATTAGTATAGCGGATCAGAAAATAAGCATTCGCACTACTACTGAAACATTTTCCCCCGCTAAATTAGTACTAACAGCAGGGGCTTGGTCCACTCGCTTGAGCAAAGGCTTAAACTATAGTGCGCCGCTGATTGCGGAACGTGGTTATCATATGATGCTGCCAGTCACTACTGCTATATCTAGGCCTATAGTGAATGCGGATCAAGGCTTTGTGATTAGTCCAATGGAAACTGGATTAAGGCTCACCAGTCAGGTCGAGCTGACCGATGTCGATGCCGCGCCTAACTACGCTAAAATACGTTCTTTATTACCTCTGGTTGAGCGCATGCTGCCGGGCGAACAGCTGAGTGAACAATCGGTATGGGTGGGGGCACGCCCCTCATTACCAGACTCTTTACCTATTATCAGTCGTCACTCGCATCCCGATGTGTTATTTGCCTTTGGCCATCAGCATCTAGGCATGACTTTGGGGCCGATAACTGGGGAGTTAATCGCCGACTTAGTGGCACAGCGCACCCCAAAAATAGATCTACACGCCTATCGCGCCAGCCGTTTTTAAGTGTGTAATGTCGGCAGCCCTGGCTTTTAAATGCTTAGCTACCCGAGCAGAAATGGTCGGGTAAATAACTAGCGACTAACAGGGTGGTTTTTGCACGCAGGCGGTGTGTGACCTTATCTCCCAGAAACAAACAGCTGGATGGCGAATCGCTGATAGATTCATCTAAAGTTCCTTAGTACAATAGCCGTTAAATTTAGACAAACCTTTACCATTAAACCCTAAATCAGTGATTTTATGGCGCTATCTAGAGGCGTTGAGCAACAGCTCAAGCTTTTACACTCAATCGCCATTGCTCCATTCAAGGTTCAGGGATTAGCACCGAGAATTGAATATTCATGTCAGAGTTATTTTCCACCCGTTTAAATAAATATATCAGTCAGAGTGGTCTCTGTTCTAGAAGAGATGCCGATAAATTTATCGAACAAGGTAACGTATTCATCAACGGCAAAAAAGCTGGCGTCGGTGATCGTGTCACTGTTGGGAGTACCGTGCGGGTCAACGGCCAAAAGATTGAGCCGCTGGAAGAAGAGCTATTAGTGTTTATCGCGCTAAATAAGCCGGTCGGTGTGGTCAGCACCACCGAGGGCAGTGAGCGAAATAATATCGTCGATTTTGTCAGCCACAGCTCCAGAATTTTCCCTATTGGGCGCTTAGATAAAGATTCGCAAGGGCTGATTTTCTTAACCAATAACGGCGACATGGTCAATAAAATATTAAGGGCGGGTAACCAACACGAAAAAGAGTACCTAGTCACCGTCAATCGACCGATCACTGAGCAGTTTCTAGAGGGGATGGCCAGCGGGGTGCCGATGTTAGGAGTGGTCACTAAAAAGTGCAAGCTTAGCCAAGAGTCACAATACGTTTTCAAAATCACTTTAGTACAAGGTTTAAATAGACAAATTCGGCGCATGTGTGAGCATTTCAACTACGAGGTAAAACAGCTGGAACGCACTCGGATCATGAATGTGGGTATAAAAGGATTGCCGGTCGGAGATTGGCGAGACCTAACCGCAAAGGAACTCGATACACTATTCAGTTTAACCGCAGATTCTAGCTCGGAAATAACTGCGCAGAAAAGCAGTAAAACTAAAAGTAAATCGACCCGCAAGTCCAAGCAACTATCCGCCGCTATAGCAAAAACCACCGCCAATAAAGTCGTCAAACCAAATAAAAAAGCCCAACTAAAAAACCTAATGAGCGGAAGAAAGATAAAGGCGAAAGGTAGACGCTAAAAGCTCACAACATAGAGATTTAAAAAGAAAAAACCTAATGCTTAGCAAGGTCAAAAGAAGCAAGGTTTTTATCTTTTAAATT
Source organism: Oceanospirillales bacterium (assembly GCA_029027825.1). GTDB lineage: Bacteria > Pseudomonadota > Gammaproteobacteria > Pseudomonadales > Balneatricaceae > Rs1. Next base: position 945,546 of record CP093399.1, read on the forward strand.
ACTGCTGGTCGTGCTTCGATTTATCAGTGGTAAATCAATCTTTTAAGGACCTTTCTCTACCACAGAGATCTCAAGCTATCGGACGAAAAAGATATAGGTGGGCGGCCCTTAGAGATAAAACTAATTTTATCCAAGGTAGAGTGACAAATCCAATTTAGACAAATTTCTGGCTTGGTTGATACAATGACTTTCGGCTCTGCGATCGCAAAATTTATACCTAAGCGGTCTCGAGCTGAATGAAACTTAATCACTTTTACACCTTTTTTCTGAATTAACACTTTGCCAAGCTGCTGAGTCAATGAGTAATCGCTAGGTGATTTAAGTAGAGCTGAAATTTCTTTACTCTTTACCAACGTTAAATCTGCCACTGCAGCCGATTCAATAACAACGCTAAACGTCAAATGCGCCGATTTAATCGGTTTGACAAAAGATACCGACATATCCTGTAAAAAAACAAAACGGTAAAAAGCACACTCAGCTAAAGTCGTGTCTATTGCGGCACTGGCATAAAAATAACTGGGCATGCTGAGATCGCCAAACCGCGACCCATATTTTAAGGGAGGATATCTAAACGGGGTAGAAATTAAATAGTGCAGTTTATCTGTACCCTCCCGATAGGACGGCTTAACTTGATCTAGTAATTGTTCAAGTAAATATTGTTCATCTAAGTCATCAACTAAGCCAGTGGTGGCCGCGATCTCTTGTGTTTCTACAATGCGAAACACCTTAGCATGACAAACTTTAAGCGAGCCAATTTCTAATAATGCCTGAGCTAACACAGTTATACTTTGCCGCGCATGGCATCCAAGTATTGGTTAGTTCTAAACAGACCTTCTATACTCAAACAAAGTACGGCTGGGACACCATTAAGCGCGGTGTTATTTGTAGAATACCAATGATACATAAACTCAGCATCCCCACCTGCAATAGCAAAAAGAGAGCGATAGAGCCTAATAAAATGCAGCTGTAACTCAGCTGTTTTAGAATCGGCTGAAAAGCCTTTTCGTGTATTGCGTGATAATGTTGAAGCATTTACCCCCAACATACTACTTTTATCAGCGGCACTAATGCGCATGACATCGCATGCATTATTAAAAGCTTTCATTAAAACAGCGGCTTTATCTGCTTTTTGTACACTACTCATCATCATACTCCTCAACCTAAAATAAGCTTAACATGATCATTCGGTAATGCAAATGCATTTTAAGACAATAAAAGCGGGCTAATGCGAACGGGCAGTTTTACTAAAAACGGGTGCTTCAAGCGGAGATAAATAACATATTAGCTCTTTGTTTTCCTTGCTGGCGCTACCAGAGAAAATCTGTTCTAGTTTTAAACTTACAGCTTACAGCTTACAGCTTATAACTTACAGCTTACAGCTTACAGCTTATAGCTTATAACTTACAGCTTATAGCTTATAGCTTATAACTTACAGCTTACAGCTTACAGCTTATAGCTTATAGCTTATAACTTACAGCTCAACCACATATTTAAAAAGCATGCTAAAGCACATGATCACTACCACAAATCTAATATATTTTGGGTTGGTGATAAATAAACACTTGGCGCCTAACCAGGCGCCGAGTACTTGACCGAACATCATGATAAAACCGATTATCCAGACGACTTGTCCCGCCATGATAAATACGATCAGGGAGGCAATATTGGTTGATAAATTGAGTGGTTTTGCCTCGGCAGTTGCTGAAATAATGCCTAAACCGCGAAAGGTCACTCCAGCTAAAGCAAAGAAAGAGCCGGTTCCCGGGCCGAACATACCGTCATAGGCACCTATAAAAGGCAGTACTCGGCGTTGATACTTAGTCATCGATAGCTTAACTGGGCGCTGTTCTTCGGTGGCGGTCGGGCAGAGTAAGAAATACAAGCCGATAATCAGCAGCACCACCGGGATGACGAAAGAGAGTAGCGCAGGGTTTATAAACTGGATAATCAGCGTGCCAATAACAGCGCCGATAAAAGCAGATAGCATCATATATTTAACTGCGTCCCAGCTGATCTTTTTGTTTTTAAGCATCATCAAAGTTGCTGTAGCGGTGCCCATAGTGCCCTGTAATTTATTAGTACCTAACGCAGCTAAGGGCGGTATACCGCTCATAATAAGTGCTGGCAACACAATCAGCCCGCCACCGCCCGCTAGCGTATCAATTAAGCCTGCCGCAATTGAAATGATAAACAAAAAGCCAATCAGCTCCGTCGATAAATTGAGTATTTCCAAGTGGGATCCTTATGAGGGGTTGTATAAAAAATGATAATACTGCTATCTGATTGACCATCATACTCCACTTACCTTGGTAGCTATCTAACAGAGTGATTAATTTCAACAAGTTAAGTGAAGTTATTTTTTTACTTTAGGTCAGTCAGTGAAGGCACAGCACTAATCAGGTAGTGTTTATTTTTTCTCTGTGCAGCGCAGCGCCTCTGTGTCCTGTGTGGTGAAAAAATCTTTAAAGGATTGGTTTACCACAGAGGACACAGAGAAGAGATTAAAAGCATCTTTTTCTTTTGGCTAGTGCGAGTGTGGCACAGGCACAGGCACAGGCACCGGCACAGGCTAATCAGGATCTGTTATTTATGTAGTCAATCGATAACAGTTTTCGCGGGTATTGATACCGCCAATCATCATTTGCGAGCAATTGTTTCTATTCTCCAAACTGCACTATATAATCTCGGCTCTATCACTCAATTTCGGGAATGAAAATGGCAATTTTGGTCACAGGCGGTGCAGGGTATATAGGTAGTCATACGGTGGTGCAGTTAATAGAGCGTGGCGATGAGGTGGTCGTCATTGATAATTATAGTAATAGCTCGCCAGAAGTTTTCAAGCGGATAAAGACCATCACCGGACAGCAAGCTAGTGTGATAGAAGGCGATGTAAACGATCGGCAATTGCTAGAGAGTGTTTTTACAGACTTCGATATTAACAGTGTGATTCATTTTGCCGGCTATAAAGCAGTCGGGGAATCCGTCGCTAAACCATTGATGTACTATCAAAACAACCTTAATACTACACTGACCTTATTGGCCGTCATGCAAGCGCACAATTGTAAAGAGCTGGTGTTTAGCTCATCTGCAACTGTGTACGGGGATCCTGAAACAATCCCTATCACCGAGCAATCACCACTATCGGCGACCAATCCCTACGGCCAAACCAAATTGATGATTGAATACATATTAAAAGATGTTGCTCAAGCGGATCCAACGATGCGTATTGCGGTGCTCAGGTATTTTAATCCGGTCGGTGCACACGAGAGTGGCTTAATCGGTGAAGACCCAAATGGTATTCCAAATAACCTGATGCCTTTTGTCGCCAAGGTCGCTGTCGGTCAGTTGCAGCAAGTGGGAGTGTTCGGTGATGATTACCCAACACCAGATGGCACTGGAGTACGGGATTATATTCATGTTGTGGATTTGGCGGCGGGACATTTAGCGGCGCTCAACAAAATATCCAAGCAAAGCGGATGGCACGCTTATAATCTAGGGACAGGTAAGGGTCATTCAGTATTGGAAGTAATCAATACCTTCGCCAAAATTTCAAACCGCGCTATTCCTCACAAAATACTGCCCAGACGAGCGGGTGATATAGCAACTTGCTACGCAGATGTTCAACACACTACCGAAAGTTTGGCTTGGCAAGCCCAGGCGGATCTACAGAAAATGATCAAGGACCACTGGAATTGGCAGCAAAAGAACCCCAACGGCTATAAAGATGCATCTTAGCAGCTTCAGGCAAGTATTTTTTGTAACACTCTTCGTCAGCTGTGCAGCTGTAGTGACTTGGGGGATCTTTAGATCGACGCCGCCGCAGGCGATATTCCAGCAATCAGATAAACTCGCTCATCTATTGGCCTTTGCCGGCTTAGCATTCACCGGCAGGCTGGCACTGCCTTTTATCCGGCCGTCTATATATTGGCCGGCAATCGCACTGCTCTCAATATCAATGGAATATGCCCAAGGCCAGCTACAAATAACCAGAACCTCAAGCATAGAAGACGCAATCGCCAATGTAGTCGGGGTCTGTTTAGCATATATAGCGCTGAAAATAATAGGGGTGGGAAAAAGGATATTTAATTAAAGAAATAAATAAAAGCTCAAAGTTTAAAGTTCGAAGCTTAAAGCGTACAATCAGTCGAGGATTCAATTAAAAAACTTGACTTTGCTGGGTATATATTTAAAATTTTCTAGCTTCTAGCTTCTAGCTTCTAGCTTCTAGCTTCTAGCTTCTAGCTTCTAGCTTCTAGCTTCTAGCTTCTAGCTTCTAGCTTCTAGCTTCTAGCTTCTAGCTTCTAACTTTCAACTTTCAAGCTTTCAGCTTTCCAGCTTTCAAACTTTCTAAATTTCCAACTTTCTAACTTCTCCTTTATAATTTCCCCCAATCCAGCCCAGCGCCAAAACCAACATAAAAGTCATCGCGTTGGCTGGTATTTGTAAATTAAAATCGACGCTTGCGTGTAGCGCCATCGCTAACATTGACATTAAACAGCCAAATGCACAGCCGCGCATTAAGGGGTTGCGTCTTTTTCTCAGCGCTTTAAACGCGACTCCAAAAGTAATCAACACTGCTAAAATTAATGGCGTGATACCAATAATCCCGCGCTCAGTTAAAAATTCCAGATAGTCGTTGTGGGCATGGTCGTAAAAAAGAAAGCCAACCTCTTGTTCGCGTACTTGTGGAAAAGCGGTGTAAAAACTGCCGGCTCCAGTTCCTAGTAATAAATTGGCATCCAAAATTTTGATGCTGTATAAATTGACTTCGTCGCGGGTTTCTCTATCAACGCTGGTGGATTCCAGCCGGTTGATTTCGTTATCGACCACAAAAAAAGTCCCGACCACTCTGATGTCGATAATTAATAAGCTCACCAGTAAAATCAGAGTAGCTTTTACCGAGCGTTTTTTTAATAAAACCGCTAAAGTGCCAATGATCCCCATGCTGACGAAGAACGAAGTGTTACCCATCCGCGAGTGGGTCATCACTAGTGCAGCAACCATAATAATTAATGAGATCCGCAGCAGTGCTTTATTACCTAAAATTGCGGTAAAAGTGCTTCTGATCAATTCTTTAAAATTGCCGCTGTTACCGCGTAATTTAGCAATCATCATGCCTAGTCCTAGCGACAGGCAAATAACTAAATAGCCGGCTAAATGATTACGGTTGACGAAAGTGCCAGTCGCTACGCCAATATAGCTATCTTTTTTAATAAAAAATAAATATTCAAGCTCCGATAGAGTCATTAAGCTGCCAAAAATAGCTTGGAATACCCCCGATAGCACAATGGTATAAATAGTAGCCTTAATTCTAGAGCGGGAGTTGAGTAGTAGCAGGCTGAGAGCGAAAAATAAAGTCAGGCTGATACCCAGTAAAAGCTCTTTTAAAGTGGCTTCAGGATCGGTGCTAATTTGTGCATACAATTGATAAACCAGCACCAACTGTGCTGCGCTTAACAACACAATAATGACGATTGCCCGCTTGAAGCATCGGTTAAATGTAACGTGGCCTCTAAGGTACTGAATTATCCAACCTATACATAATAAAGCCGTGAAAATACAGATCAGCATCGCCGACCAATCTCTATTACTGCCTAGGGGAAGGGGAGCCCAAACTAATAGGCTTAAGAAAAGATAGAAAATACTATTGTGGTTAGCGCGTAGCTGCATAGTAAATGATCACAGGCTCAGGATGAAGACCTAAAAAAAGCGCCGAAGCGCTTTTTAAAATGGGAATAATTTAACCTAACCAGCGCTGGCTGTGCCACCGCCGCCGGCACCACCGGCACTACCAAAACTAGGTGCTGCTACAGGTGCGCCAGTAGCTCCGGCTGCTCCGCCGGCACCAGGTAGTGGTCCACCCGCTGCAGTTGCTTCACCAATAGCGGTAGGGTCAATATTGTTGGCCAGTGCGCTACCTAATAAGTCTTCCTCGCTAGCGCCGCACTTTCGGGCAGCGTTGGCTATTTCTTCAACCAGTTTAGAAGTTGGATCTACAGAGCCAAAAGCAGCATTTAAAATAGCTAAATTTGAATCTAATTTATTACAAGTGGCATAAGTTGTTGCCGCAGGAGTTAGCTGGGCATCAGTTTTAGCGATCTGATTAAAGATAGCTGGGATCCCAGTATTAACGGTGACTGCGTTATCAAAAATCACTTTCATTGATTCTTTAGCGATAATATCTGATTCAATATTCGCTGTCACATTAAAAGAGGCAAGTAAGATGCCTGTTGCGAGAGCTGTTTTAAATATTTTCATGTGAATCTCCATTGATTCATTGCTTATACATCCAATGTACAAAAATCGCTGTACCTTATACAAGCTTAAGTTAATAAGTATGCAATTATTATAGCCAAGTCTTTAAAGGAGGTAAAGCGGGGAAATAAAGAATATGTTTTTACATCCAAAAAAGTAAATGTTATTATGCGTTCGTCAATGCTAAGTGAATGATTATGTAGTATATTTGCGACATTTTTGTTATTGATTCGCTATTCAGATTCAATCAATCTTTTTTCCATTTTCTTATGTCTATTTCAAGTGGAAAATTGTAAGCGAAAAACAGATCGATAAGTGGATTAAATAAAACAGTTTAAAATCATTAAAATTCCAATAATTAGACCTCAGCATAGCGTCACCAGTGAAAGTAAGGTAAGGAATAGTTTGCGAGGTAGCGGGTTTTACTGTTGTAAATTAGCATGATTTAACGCCGCATTACCTTACACAGTAGTAAGGCTGAAGCCTTGTAATTATATGTTGCTGAAATTGAGCTGTTGGATTACTTGAAGTTCGGGTTTTGGTTGTTGAAGAATAAAATGGATAGTTATTTAAAACTAGGAATTTGAAATGTCGCTCAATTTGGATGGCGCTAAAAGTAGCCCCTCTATGGTGTCAGCCACAGCACCACCCACCATTATTTATACAGGTAATAAACTAACCGGCCCAGCTAGACCGCGCAGGTTGTTGAGAAAGCATGAATCACTACTACTTTTTTGCCAGGTATTTGGCAATTGCTCCGTAGTGGCAATGTTGTTAATCGCCAGTATTCTATTTAAACACAATGACGTACCCAGTTATTACCGTGAACTTCTGGTTAATGTGATGTTCGTGATGGTATTCGTCTATCCGGCCTTTCGGGTCTATAAACAAGCGGCAAGCTTTTATGCGATGGCTGGCAGAATCAGTTGTGCCTGGTTTGCAACAGTCGCGATTGTATTGGTGCTGGCCTTTTTGACCAAAACCAGCGAACAGTATTCTCGGGAAGTTATTATTATTTGGACGCTGGCGGTGTTCGTTTTACAAATTCCGCTGCTCAAACTCAATTACTATGCAGTGAGTCTCTATCGGAAAAAACACACAAAGCCGATTAATAGCATAGTAGTTGGCTTGGGAAAAACCGCCCGTTTCTTCTCCAAAAAATTAAACGATAATCATTGGCTGCCCGACAAAGTGGTTGGCATGGTCAATGGTTATGGCTTAGATGTGCCTGAGGATATTAGCAAGCAATTAGCGTTTCCTCTGTTAGGTGAGCTGCAAAACATCAAGCAGATCATAACTTTAAACAAAGTACAGCGGGTCTATGTTTCACTGCCACTTAAACACGCCGCAAAAGTTGAAGAGCTAAACGAATACTTATTAGATTATCAAGTAGATGTGATTTGGATCTTAGACGTCTCCGACTGGAACTTAATGAATCACTCAGTGCGTGAAGTTGCAGGCCTACCACTGTTATCCCTCAACGAAAGTCCGGTAAACGTCTCGCGAGTACAGATTCGCATAAAACATGCACTCGACAAAATAATCGCAGTAATCGCGATCATCTCATTAGCGCCGCTGCTATTAATGGTCGCTATCGCGGTAAAGCTAGACTCTAAAGGGCCGGTTATATTTAGACAAAAACGCCATGGCTACGACGGCAAAGAAATTTATATTTCAAAATTCCGCAGCATGGTTCAGCACGACGACACAGCAGTAACGCAGGCCAAGAAAGGTGATGCCAGAATCACCAAAGTAGGCGCCTTTATCCGCAAGACCTCAATCGATGAATTACCCCAGCTGTTTGACGTATTACTAGGGGGGATGTCTCTAGTCGGGCCCAGACCGCATGCTATCGCCCACAACGATTACTACTCCGATAAAATCAGTAAATATATGGCTCGGCATCGGATAAAGCCTGGGATCACCGGCTTGGCGCAAATTAGTGGTTGTCGAGGCGAGACAGAAACTATTGAAAAAATGGAAGCCAGAGTCAGATACGATATGGAATATATAAATAATTGGTCGCTATGGCTGGATTTTAAGATTCTAGTAAAAACCCCGCTGAGTCTGATAAGTAAGGAAATATATTAAAAATTCAGTAGACGTTAAGCTGTTAGTTATAACCTGAATAGATAGGAGTTTTTCTTACTTATTCTGTAGTGGGCTTTGTGTATAGTGCTGCGTCACTATTATTAGACTTGGTAGATGAAAGACCTTTAAAAGATTGGTTTACCACAGAGGGTAGATGAGGAAGGGGTTAGGGATTTAGAGGCTTGGTAGATAAAAAGTCCTTAAAAGATTTGTTTTACCACAGAGGTCACAGAGGACGCAGAGGAGGGATTTGAAAGATTAAGAGCTTTTGGTTTTTGGTTTTGTTGAGTCTTTAGTGTAGTGCAGCGGCTCTTTGGTGTATGTGGTAGATAAAAGCCCTTAAAAGATGGTTTTACCACAGAGGTCACAGAGGACACAGAGGAGGGATTTAAAAGACTAAGACCTAGAAGATTGTTGTCTTTATAAGTTTTAGGGTTTTTATCTTGTTAAGTATCTAATGTTTTCTCTGTGCAGCGCAGCGGCTCTGTGACCTCAGTGGTAGAAAAAGCCCTTAAAAGATTGGTTTACCACAGAGGGTAGATGAGGAAGGGGTTAGGGATTTAGAGGCTTGGTAGATAAAAAGTCCTTAAAAGATGGTTTTACCACAGAGGTCACAGAGGACACAGAGGAGGGATTTAAAAGATTAAGACCCAGAAGATTGTTGTCTTTATAAGTTTTAGGGTTTTTATCTTGTTAAGTCTCTAGTGTTTTCTCTGTGCAGCGCAGCGGCTCTGTGACCTCAGTGGTAGAAAAAGCCCTTAAAAGATTGGTTTACCACGGAGGGTAGATGAGGAAGGGGTTAGGGATTTAGTGACTTGGTAGATAAAAAGTCCTTAAAAGATTTGTTTTACCACAGAGGTCACAGAGGAGGGATTTAAAAGATTAAGACCTAGAAGATTGTTGTCTTTATAAGTTTTAGGGTTTTTATCTTGTTAAGTCTCTAGTGTTTTCTCTGTGCAGCGCAGCGTCTCTGTGACCTCTGTGGTAGAAAAAGTCCTTAAAAGATTTGTTTTACCACAGAGGTCACAGAGGGCACAGAGGAGGGATTTAAAGATTAAGACCTAGAAGATTGTTGCCTTACTAAGTGTTAGGTATTAGGTATTTGGTTTCTCAAGTCTCTAGTGTTTTCTCTGTGCAGCGAAGCGCCTCTGTGACCTCTGTGGTGACAAAAAGCCCTTAATAAGGTTGGTTTAACTGCGGAGATCACGGGGCACACAGAACAAAAATTTAAAAGACTAAGACCTGACAGATTGTTGTCTTACTAAGTATTAGGGGTTTTGTTAAGTCTCTAGTGTTTTCTCTGTGCAGCGAAGCGCCTCTGTGACCTCTGTGGTGAAAAAAGGCTCTTAATAAGGTTGGTTTAACCGCGGAGATCACGGGGCACACAGAACAGGGATTTAAAAGACTAAGACCTGACAGATTTTTGTCTTACTAAGTATTAGGTATTTGGTTTTACTAGATTTTAATGTTTTCTCTGTGTAGCGCAGCGCCTCTGTGACCTCTGTGGTGAAAATAGGCCCTTAATAAGGTTGGTTTAACTGCGGAGAGCTCGGGGCACACAGAACAAGGATTTAAAAGACTAAGACCTGACAGATTGTTGTCTTACTAAGTATTAGGGGTTGGGTTTTGTTAAGTCTCTAGTGTTTTCTCTGTGCAGCGAAGCGCCTCTGTGACCTCTGTGGTGAAAAAAAGCCCTTAATAAGGTTGGTTTAACCGCGGAGAGCTCGGGGCACACAGAACAAAGATTTAAAAGACTGGGACCTGACAGATTTTTGTCTTACTAAGTATTAGGTATTTGGTTTTACTAGATTTTAGTGTTTTCTCTGTGCAGCGCAGCGTCTCTGTGACCTCTGTGGTGAAAAAAAGCCCTTAATAAGGTTGGTTTAACCGCGGAGAGCTCGGGGCACACAGAACAGGGATTTAAAAGACTAAGACCTGACAGATTTTTGTCTTACTAAGTATTAGGTATTTGGTTTCTCTAGTCTCTAGTGTTTTCTCTGTGCAGCGAAGCGCCTCTGTGACCTCTGTGGTGACAAAAAGCCCTTAATAAGGTTGGTTTAACCGCGGAGATCACGGGGCACACAGAACAGGATTTAAAAGAATAAGACTTTGGTTGTATCGGTCTTACTAAGTATTAGGGGTTGGGTTTTGTTAAGTCTCTAGTGTTTTCTCTGTGCAGCGAAGCGCCTCTGTGACCTCTGTGACCTCTGTGGTGAAAAATGGCCCTTAAAAGGGTGTTATCTTTCTAAGTTTTTGAGTTTTGGTCTTACGGATTTTTAGTGTTTTCTCCGTGGTGAAAGTATTAAAAGTATTAAAAGTATTTAAAAGTATTTAAAAGGAGTTTTGAAGTGCAAATTAAGAAAGCTGTTTTACCTGTTGCAGGTCTTGGAACAAGAATGTTACCTGCCACTAAAGCTATCCCTAAAGAAATGTTACCTATCGTTGATAAGCCACTGATCCAATATGTAGTCAATGAAGCGGTCGCTGCTGGGATTAAAGAAATTGTTTTAGTTACACACTCGAGTAAAAATGCGATTGAAAATCACTTCGATAAAAGTTTTGAGCTTGAGGCGCGTTTAGAAAAGCGGGTTAAGCGAAGTTTACTTGAAGAAGTCCGCTCTATTGTACCCAAAGACGTTACGGTTATTTCAGTTCGTCAATCTGAGCCGTTAGGTTTAGGCCATGCAGTATTAACCGCAAAGCCGATCATCGGTGATAATCCTTTCGTGGTTTTGCTGCCTGATGTCTTAGTCGATAAATACAATTGTAACCTAGAAAAAGATAATTAAGCGCAGATGAGTAAGCGCTTTGAAGAAACGCAACACAGCCAAATCATGGTTGAGCCGGTGCCGCAAGATCAAGTCAATCAATACGGGGTTGTCGATCTAGGTGGGGTGAAACTTGACGCGGGTGAAAGCTGCAAAGTTATCGATATGGTCGAAAAGCCAGATTTGGATAAAGCCCCGAGTAATTTAGCGATTACCGGCAGATATGTATTATCTGCAGACATTTGGGAGCTACTCGAGAAAACAGTGCCAGGTGCCGGAGGTGAAATCCAACTAACGGACGCTCTTCACGGTTTAGACACTATTGAAGCATATCATCTAAAAGGTAAATCCCATGATTGCGGCTCTAAAGTGGGCTATATGATGGCCAATATTGAATATGCGCTTAAATGTAGTGTCTTGGGTGAAGAATTTCATAGTAAGTTGCATAGTTTCTTGGCGATTGAAGCGGCGAAGAAAGAGAGTCGGGAAAGTGAGAAGTTGGAAAGCTAAAAGCTAATAGTTGAAAGCTAGTAACTGAAAAATAAAACTCGGAACTCTATAAATTAAGGATGAATATGATTAAGGTTTTGACCGTTTTTGGTACGCGCCCAGAAGCAATAAAAATGGCACCTCTGGTACATAAGCTGACAGAAGCGGCAGGTATTGATAGTAAAGTCTGTGTTACGGCGCAACATCGCGAAATGCTTGATCAAGTTTTACAGCTTTTTGAAATAGTTCCTGACTTTGATCTTGATATAATGAAGCCGGGGCAGTCACTGGAGCAAGTGACTACTAATATATTTTTAGGTCAAAAACCTGTCTTTGAAGAGTTTAAGCAAGATTTTGTTTTTGTGCATGGTGATACGGCAACAACTTTTGCCTCTAGTTTAGCTGCCTACTATCAACAAATACCAGTAGGGCATGTGGAAGCTGGTTTAAGAACTGGGAATTTATATTCACCATGGCCAGAAGAAGGTAATCGAAAGCTTACAGCGGCTATTGCGCAATTACATTTCGCGCCTACTCAAGTATCGAAAGATAACTTGTTGGCGGAGGGTATTGATAAGGCACAGCTAGAAGTAACAGGTAATACAGTGATTGATGCCTTGTTTATGATTAAACAAAAACTAGCCAGCGATCAAGGTCTAAATACCAGGCTAAAATCATTGTTCCCTATGTTGGACGCCAATAAAAAATTAATTTTAGTCACGGGGCATAGACGCGAAAGTTTTGGTGGCGGTTTTGAACGGATTTGTGAAGCACTAGTAGAAATTGCCAGCAAGCATCAGGACGTGCAAGTCCTCTATCCAGTACATCTCAACCCTAATGTGCGTGAACCAGTCAATAGAATATTAAAGCATGTGAACAACGTTCATTTGATAGAGCCACAAGATTACTTACCTTTTGTCTACTTAATGAATCAAGCCCATATTATATTAACCGACTCTGGTGGTATCCAAGAAGAAGCACCGAGCTTAGGTAAACCAGTGTTAGTGATGCGTGATACTACCGAACGACCAGAAGCTGTTGATGCAGGTACAGTTAAATTGGTGGGGACAGATAAGCAGGCAATAATAGACGCTGTTGAATGTTTGTTAACAGATGAAGTTGAATACAACAGCATGAGTCGTGCGCACAACCCCTATGGGGATGGCGAGGCTTGCCAGCGAATAGTAAATAGAATTAAGCAGCAATTTAGTTAACTATATTCCTAGCCAACAAAACACTAATTACAGCAATAGCTGTACTATAGAACAGAATTAAAGGATTAAAATGAGTTTTAAAAAAGTATCAGTTATTGGTTTAGGTTATATAGGTTTACCAACAGCCGCAGTGTTAGCTTCCCGTGGTATGCAGGTTATTGGTGTTGACGTTAATCAAAACGCGGTCGACACCATTAATGCCGGTAAAATTCATATAGTCGAGCCTGATCTGGATATTGTAGTACGCAGTGTAGTATCAACGGGTAATTTAAAAGCCACTACAGTGCCTGAAGCCGCTGAAGTCTTTATGATTGCTGTTCCCACGCCTTTTTATGCATCAGATGATGGTAGTCACAAACCAAACCTTTCTTACATTGAATCCGCGGCTAAAGCGATTGCACCAGTATTAGAGAAAGGCAACATGGTTATATTGGAATCTACATCTCCGGTAGGTACCACTGAAAAGCTAGCCGCTTGGTTAGCAGATGCGCGCCCTGATTTGACCTTCCCACAGCAAAAAGGTGATAGTTCAGACATAAAGGTTGCTCATTGTCCCGAGCGTGTATTACCGGGTTATGTATTACAAGAATTAGTCTCGAACGATCGTGTTATTGGCGGCATGTCGAATGCCTGTAGTGAACTCGCAGTTGAATTGTACAAAACCTTTGTCCGCGGAGAGTGTATTACGACCAATGCCCGTACCGCTGAAATGGCAAAATTGACTGAGAATTCATTTCGTGACGTTAATATTGCCTTTGCCAATGAGTTATCGGTGATTTGTGACAAGTTAAAAATAAATGTTTGGGAGTTGGTGAGGTTAGCTAATCGGCACCCACGGGTTAATATTTTAAATCCAGGCCCAGGAGTAGGCGGGCATTGTATTGCCGTTGATCCATGGTTTATTGTTGATAGTTGTCCTGATGAAGCGAATATAATTCGCCAAGCGCGCTTAACCAACGATGCTAAACCACATTATGTTATTGATCAAATTACTAAAGCGGCAGATGAGTTTAAACGCCCGGTGATCGCTTGTCTTGGCCTGGCTTTCAAAGCCGATATAGATGATTTGCGTGAAAGTCCAGCGCTGCGAATTGTTGCAGCACTAGCAGCAAAAAACATTGGTCAAATTATAGCAGTTGAACCTAATGTAAAAGACATTCCAGATCATCTCGTCCAAGCTGGGGTTGAGCATGCCTCGTTAGAAACCGCATTAGAAACAGCCAATGTCATTGTAGTATTGGTAGATCACAAAGAATTTAAAGCGGCAGATCGAGCGCAGTTTGCAACTAAAGTTGTGATTGATACACGTGGAATTGTTTGAATTATAGCAAGACATATTAATAGGTTTTATTGTGAGATTTTTACAGCGAGCGGTAGCAGTTTTTTCTGGAAATTTAGCATTTGCTTTATCTAGTTTTGTTGTAGCTTCAATCCTTATTAGAAAAGAAGATCTTGAGTCCTATGGGTTTTTTATGGTATTACAAGCTTGCTTCCAAGCTTGGGTAATTATCTCTAAGCCTGTTACATGGCAGAGTATCGTTAAATATAGCGATGAATACTGTTTTTATGATTTGCTAATAAAATCAATGAGAATTGAAGCACTAGCGGCAATCGCCACTTCAATATGTATAACGATTTTATGGTTATCTGCAACAGCGATATTTGATGATATTAATACTTATTTTTTTATAGTTATTACAATAGTTTTTGCAGCAATTTTTTACAATAACGGAACAGTAATAGGCTATCTTCGTTCTAAAAGAGAGTTTTATTTAATTAGTTGTATTCAAGGGTGGATGGCTATATCAAGAGTTATACTGTGCTATTTTTATTACTATGATATTGAGTTGCTTTTTTTGTTGTCCTTGTTTGCTGATGCCATTGGTTGGTTTGTAGCGATGGTCTATGTCTTTGTTAAAGCAAGTAAAGATAAGGACTGCTCAAATAAAAATAATATTAAATTATCAAAATTTATTAAATTCTCACTTTGGGGGACATTGCACGCATCATTAGACTTACCTTTGACACAGCTTGATAAAGTAATTATTTCTTCGTTGGTAGGCTTAGAAATAGCAGGAGTATTTAATCTGATAAGAAAACTCTCTGCTGTGATGAATCAGATAGCTGATCCTATCTATCAGGTTAGTTTTCCAGAATACTCTACCTTTGTTTATAATAAAGATTATGATAAAGCTAAGCGTATGTCATTAATAATTTCAATCTATATGATTATACTTGGCTTGTCTGCAATCATAGTAGCCTGGTTTTCTTTTGATTTTATTGATCAGTTTTTGTTTGATAATAAACTTACAAATTATTTATTTGAATTGCTTGGCGCTATTATAATTCAAACCTTTGCTTTAGTTTTTATTTGGATACATCCTCTGTTTATTTCTTTTGGATTTATGAAAGATAACGCTAAAATACTACTCTTCTCTAACGCGGCTTTTGTTATCTGTCTAGTAAGTTTGCTTGAGGAAATTGGGATTTGGGGAGCATTGTTGGCAATACTATTTCAGTACCTTATAGTTATACTCTGTAAGGTTTTTTATGTTAGGAATAAAACAAGTTTTTTTGTGGTAAAAAAATGAACAATGAGATTAAAACTCTGAAAAATTACAATTTACATGACTTTGTTTTTAAAATATATGTCATAGCTACATTTTACTTAGGGTTTGTCATGTTGCTGGTGGCTTCTCCTATTTTAAATTTTTTTGATGATGCCGTTTTTTTATTGATGATTCTAACGTTAATTTTACATAAACCTCATGAAAATCATCACATGAAAAAAGTGATTTTAATATTGCCTTTATTTTTGTTTATAATGGTAGTAATAGCTTTTTATCATGGAAACTCAATAAGCTCTGTTCTTTTGTCAGTTCGCCAATATAAAAATATATTCTTAGCTTTTTTATTGATAGGTATCTATAACAATCAATTTTATTTTGTACGAAATGTTGTAAAGTGGAGTTTGATTTTTTCATTACCATTAGCATTCTATCAATTTATGTTTCTTCCAAATGCAGATTATGTAGGTGGTGTTTTTGGATATGGAGCAAGCGGTACTTTAAGTCTAGTCAGTTTGTTTTATATTTCTTCTGAATTTGCAATTAGGGTGCGTGATGGTAATAAAGTATTTGGCTTATACTGGTTGTTGTTTATACCTGTGTTATTGAATGAGACAAAAATTAGTTTTATTTTAATGCCATTGTTGATTTTATATTTGCTGTTTATAATAGGTAAGTTAAGCTTATTTAAAATATTGTTTTTGATGATTTTTAGTGTGGTTTTAATTTTTGGAATAGATGTTTTGTATGAAGCATTGTACGATCGTAAGTTTACGGACTTTTTTTCTGCTGATAATATGGAGAGATATTTTTTCTATGATGATGATGAGGCTGATTTAGGTAGGTTTTTAAGGGTTATAATTGCTTATAATTATATATCTGACGGTGGGATGTTTACTTATTTATTTGGCCAGGGGATAGGAGCATCGTTTGCCGGTGTTAATTCAGGTGTATATGGTGTGGCAGCAGACACTTTTCATCGTACAGGGCTTAATGAGGGATCAAGAATTCAGTTATATCATTTTCTTATTGATTTTGGTGTTGTTGGAACGTTTTTATTTGTTAGCTTCTTTATTTTCGTCATCACTAAGTTGAGAAAAATTACTAAGTTAACAGATTCAGACATTTATTGTGCTTCAATTATTCTTATTTTTTTGGTTGGTATGACTTATCAAAATATCATTACTAACCGTGTAACTTCTTTTTTATTGTTCTTTTATGTGTATGTTTTTTTTGTAGGCTGGGGGAAAGTCAGACGATGAAACTTGTTGTATTATGCCAAACTCAATTCGGATATCATTTAGATACTTGGTACTACTGTAAATATTTAGAATATAAGAATATAGATTATGTATGTTGGGATTATGGTAAACCAAAAAAAGTAATGGACAACGTTAATGCGGTATATGCGTCAAGGCAGAGCTCTTCATGTAAGAGGTACTTTAATTATCTAAAACTATGTATTAATACTATAAGATTGAAAAAACCCGATTGTGTTTTTGTTAAATATTTCAAGTTATGTTTTTTATTAAAGATTTGTTTTCCTAACGTGAAATTTATTCTTGATATTCGTACAGCTGATGTTAATAAGTCTCAAAAAAAGAGAATTTTTAATGATTTTCTGTTGCGCTTTGAAGCAAGTTTTTTTTCAAAGATTAGCGTGATTTCAGAATCTTTAAAAATAAGGCTAAGGCTACCAAAATATACTTATGTCTTGCCGTTAGGTGCAGATAAGTTATCAAATACAAAAAAGAGTATTGATAAACTGAATCTCATTTATGTTGGTACATTAACAAATCGTGATATTTTCAAAACAGTTGTTGGTTTAAAAAAATACATAGATAAATATGGCTCGACTAATATCTCTTATGATATTATAGGTAGTGGATGGGATAATGAAGAGAATCAGTTACGAGAATATATTACCTCTACAGGAATGGAGAACGTAGTTAAAGTACATGGTTACATTCACCATGATGACTTAGGTAGTCACTTTGATCGGTGTAATATCGGTATTTCATTTGTACCAAAAACTTCATATTTTGATTCTCAGCCACCAACCAAAACGTTTGAATATCTTCTTTCGGATATGGTTGTAATTGCTACAAGTACATCAGAAAATAGGCTAGCAGTTGATGGTTTTGATCAACATAGTATCTTAATCGAGGACAATGAAGAATCCTTTGTTAATGCTTTAGTTATGATTTCCGAGAATGTTGATTATTATAATAAAAGAGAAGAATCTACTGTTTTTAAAATTCATACTTGGCCAGTAATTGTTACTAAACTTGATGAGTATTTAACTTCTAAATAGAAAGATATTGGTGGTCATGTGAAAGAAGATATTATTATTTTTCATCAGTTTTGTCCTGACGGAAATCGTGTCGGTGGAATTGGAAAGTATGTACTAAGCTTTATAAAAAACACACCAATAGAGTATGATCTTAAATTAATTGGAGTTTGTTCGTCAAAAGAGTCTCTCTATACTTGGCAGACTATAGAAGTATCCGGAAGAAAAATACAATTTTTACCAGTTTGTGTAGTAAAAAATGAAAACTCCAAGGCTCTAATGCCTACTACACTTATGTACGTGATAGGGCTTCTAAGGGCTAGGTTTAAAGTCTCATTAAACGGGATTTTTTTTATGCAGCGATCCGAGTATCTCGTTGCTTTGCTTGGATTGTCAGGTAGTAAGTTTCTTGTCGTACACAATGATATACTAAGGCAGTTAGATCCTGCAGGTAGTGAAGTTATATGGTCAAAATTTCCTCGGATTTTCAGATTTATTTTTAAGCAACTGCTGAAAGGCTTTGATCATGTTTTTTCAGTAAATAATAATTCAGTACAATACATTAAAGAGGTCTATCCCGAAGGTAATAATAAAGTTAGTTTTTCTCCTACTTGGGCCGATAAAGATATTTTTTCTCGACCTGATGAAAAAACCGTTATTGAAATTAGAGAAACTATTGCTAATCGATATTTTATCGATAGTACAAAGAAATGGCTGATATTTGTAGGTAGGTTTCAAAAACAAAAAAATATCGAGTTATTAATCGAGTCATTAGAGCATCTTAATAACGTTCATCTTATTATGGCTGGTGATGGGAATCAAAAAAAAGATATAGAGTTTTTAGTTAATAGTAAAAATTTAGGTGGTCGTGTTACGTTTTTAGGAAATGTACCACATGTCGAACTTTCAAATTATATTATTGCAGCTGATGTTTATGTGTCGTCTAGTAACTTTGAAGGAATGTCAGTCGCTTTGTTAGAGGCATTGCAAGTCGGGACTCCAGTTGTGACTACCCCAACGGGGGAGTCTCAGTTCATTATAAACAACGGCATCAACGGCATTGTAACATCTGGATGGAATAGAGTAGAGTACACTGAGGCAGTTAAATCAGTTTTATTATTCAAACATGATATCGCAACAAGCTGCATCGAGAGTATATCCCACTATTCATCTGATCACATAATTAAGAATATGCTTAGCATTATGGTGAAAGATTTTGATAATAAATAAGATAATTAGACCTCCTCTGTTGTTTTTATTTAATTTTTATCTAAGATTAAGGGGAGGTAATATACACTCAACGGCCAGAGTATCACTGAAAACTAATCTAGATTTTACCTCTCCAAGAGGGATTTATATCGACGAAGGTTCTTATATTGCTTTTGGGGCGACTACGCTTGCTCATGACTTTGTACGTTCTATGCTTACTGATACAAGGATTGGAAAAAAAACATTTATAGGCGTTAACTCCATAATCCTACCAGGTGTTATTGTCGGTAATGGATCAATTGTTGCAGGGAATTCCGCCCAAGTCATTCATTCAGATGTTAGAATCGGTAGTTTTGGTCAACTTGTTCATGGTAGGAAATAGAATGTCAATTTGTTATATCGTATTTTCTGACGGAATAGGAGGGGCGGAGCAAGTTGTAAAGAAGATTTCACAAAGTCTCAATAATAAAGTAGCCGTTTCGCTAATAGTTAATTCTGAGATATATTCTTATTTTTCTGATATAGACACAGTATCCATACTAGATATCGGAAGTCTATATCAGTTTAAAAGTAGCTTGTTAACAAAAATATTTTGTAAAGCTGAAAAAGTTTTAGGGGCCAGAAAACTACTTGTTCGAAGTAAGTTAATAAAAATAGAAAATTTTCTAGAAAAAAATAATACGAAAGTCGTTCATACACACTTGATGTATGATTTATACGTGTCTACATTGCTTAGCCCTAAGCTGAATATTAAGACGGTCTATACAGTTCATGCATTTCTTAATCTTGACCCACAGCAAAAAATTCAGTTTGTATTTAATCATAAATACTTTATTTCACTTTTAAATAAAGTTGATCTAGTTACATCTGTATCACCACTTATTAATGATTATATTAAAAGAAATTTTTCAAATATCTCATTGCTGAAAGACTTTATTCCAAATGGTGTTGACTTTAATCAAATTTCGAATGCTAATTCTCTTAATCAATATAAAATTTTAGATAAAAAGCTGAATGTAGTGTATCTGGGAGGAGAAAAAAAAGTTAAAGGCGCTGACTACTTAATAAATGAATTGAAAATTTTTTCAAAGTTGGCTCTTAAAGGTAAGTGTCGTTTTACTATTCTGGGCCCTATTTCTGAAGGTTCTGAATTTATGCGTGAACTAAAGAAGCTTAGTTGTAATCTTGATATTAATATTGAGGGCTTTGTAAAAGCGCCGGGGCATCTGGACCATATTATGTCTGCTGATTGTATGTTGGTCCCTTCTCTTTCTGAAGGAATGCCCCTTGTTGTAATGGAGGCGTTTGCATTAGGAGTGCCTGTAATCGGCGCTAAGATTCCTATTCTTGAATATTTATTACACCCGGATTCTATTTTTTCGCTTGAAGAGGAAGGTCTGGTATCAATGTTGAATGACGTTATTGAAGAACCCGCCAAGTTAGAAGTTCTACTGGAATATTCTGTTAATAAATCTGTACTTGATTGGGGGGATGTCGCAGAAAGTTACGAGAAAATCTACCTAACTATTTGATTTTGCTTGGATTTCGTTGTATTGCCTTTTTCTGTGGTGATGAGTTTATAATGGAAGTTATTAATTGTTTAAACACGAAAATGCATGCTCAGGCTATTCAGATTACAGTTTCTTATATTGAACTAGAAGTAAGGCGCTGCCGTTTTCTGCAACATGTTGTTGATAATGTCGCTAAGTTAGTAAATATGTAGGTCGATTCTCAGCTAAGGTGTTCTGTGGAAGAAAGCGATATTGTGAATATCGATGGTATGGGAGTTGGCAATGTGGGCACAAAGTTCCAGAGCGTGTAGCCGGTGTGAATTTTTTCAAGATTTATTAGCGATGCGTGCGCAAAATAGCTTTCCTGTTTTTTGGTGGGCGCAGAGAAATCAGTGGTAAACAAGACGGTGGATATCGTAGCAACCAAATACCCAGATCTGGAAGTTGCGGGCAAGCACCATGGTTTTTTTTGGGATGACGAAGAAGCCGTAGCCAAGAATATTAGAGAATCAGGTGTGAAACTGCTGTTTGTTGCTATTAACGTCACCGAAGAAAGAAATTTTTTAAAGAATGGTGAGACGAATTGGGCGTTGACTTTGTCATGGGGGTGGGTGGTATTTTGATGTGGTAGCAGATAACGTGCAAAGTGCGCCTAACTGGATGCAGGGTTATGGACTCGAGTGGTGTTTTTGGACTCCTACAAGAGCCAGGGCGCGTGTGAAAATGGTACCTACTAACCAATTCGAAATTCTTATTGTTATTAGTAAAAGAATATTTATAAGATAAGGGATTTATCGTGAAAGTTGATACAAACTTGAGTTCCACTCTGCTAGTAGCAAATTCTATTGCTATGATTTTAATTGTGCTTATCCACTATAATAGTTTTCTGTATATTGATATTGCTAATGGATATGATTTGAATTTTATATTTCAACAGTTTTGGCTTAATGGTGTCGCAAGAATTGCTGTGCCTATATTTGCTTTTATGTCAGGATTTTTTTTAGTTTCAAGTATTGGTCGAAATATTGACTTTTTTGGTTTCTTACGTAATAAGTCCAGAACATTGCTTCTTCCATACGTGCTTTCATGTACTCTTATATATATTGGAGACTCTTTTTTTGTTTATTTTTTAGAACAAGTTAATAGATTTGATTTTGGTTTGTTATATTTTATTGAAAACGCACTTTTTAAACCTTCTTCTGTTCAATTATGGTTTTTAAGGGATCTTTTGTTTTTATTGCCTATTGCTTACGTCGTTGTGGTTTTTTTTCGTAAATTTATTCCTCTAATTATATTTGTTTTTTTGTTTTTGTGGTTTTTTGAATTTCAGCTTTTTCCAATATTCTATGGATATTACTTTGTATCGACAGAGGTTGTCTTGTTTTTATTTGTTGGAGTGTTTTTTTCACGTTTAAATTGGTTTCGTTTTATTAAAGATGTATCGCCTGCCAATGTTTTTTATTGTGGATGTTTTTTTGCTCTGTTGTTGATTTTTCGGATTTTCTTATACCCGGATTTTGATGTTTGGTATTCTAAAGATTTTTCTTCTTTGTCATTATTTATCTATAAAATATCAATACTTGTTGGTTGTGTTTTTTTACTTTTAATTTCTAATTTTTTAAATAACAATATCTTCCTTTTATATTTCTCTAGCTTTAGTTTTTTTGTGTATTTGTTTCATTTGGTTCCTATTTCTTATTTTAAATATGCAACATCGGCTATTTTTTCTAAACAACTTGGTTTTTATTACAATGCGCCAATAGCGTTCTTTATGGTTTTTTCAATAGGAGTTCTTCTATCGTACTTTATGCCGAAGTTGTACTTGATTTTAACTGGTGGAAGAGCTCCACTAAAGAATACTATACGTTGAAAAATAGTAAGTTGATATTTTTCAACTTTATAATTAATTATGCTTACCTTGTAGGTAAGTCATTGAGGTAAAGGAATACGCTATGGATAACTATAATGTAATTTATTGGGGTAAAGGAACAGGAAACCTAGTTTTAGATAGTTCGATAGGTCCTGGGTTTCCATCCACTCTTCTTCGAGTTATTGGACTATCTCCACAGGAGTTAACATATTCTAAGGTTGGAAATTCATTAATCGTATCTTCACCTTTCGGGGCTACTATTGAAATTCTAAACCACTCATCTAGTGTCCCCCAATTTGTTCAATATTATGAAAAAACAGGCGAATGGTTTGGGACGCCAGTCGATGAGCTTTTTGAAGGGGTGAGTGGTCAGCATGACTTCTATGTTGGTGAGCGCGGCAATGATACCTATGTATGGGGTTTAGGTTCAGGTGATGACGTTATTCAAAACTGGGAATCGGGTTTCGAAGGGCATGACGTGGTTGAGATAAAAGGCTTCACGCCATCGGAGGTCAGTCTTGTTGCGGATGGTAGAGACTTGCTTATAACAGGAATAGGCGGTGAAACGCTCCGTGTGCTCCATCATGTCGCTGATCTGCATTCTGCAATAAATGAAATCGTATTTGAGAATGGGGTAGTTTGGGGGGCGGATGTTATAACTGCGAATACAGTGGTTAATCATGAAGGCACCGCTGCAGATGAAGAGCTGAGAGGTTCTGATGCTGCCGATGTGATGGATGGAAAAGGTGGTAATGATTTACTTATTGGACTTGGTGGGAATGACACCTACGTATGGGGGCTTGGTTCAGGAAGAGATACGGTTCAGAACTGGGAAGCAACGTTAACTAGCTTTGATGTAGTGCAGGTAAAGGGGTTTAGTCCTACAGATGTTAACCTGGTTGTTGAAGGGCGAGATCTTGTCATTTATTCAAATACTGGTGAGTCGCTACGCATACTTAATCACGCTAAAGATGAGTACTCTGCCGTTAATGAAATTTACTTTGAAGATGGTACTCATTGGGGGCAAAGTGAGATCGAAACACATTCATCAGATACGTATCTTTGGGGGCTGAACTTTGGTGATCTTACAGTAGAAAACATCAATAATAATGGATTCGAAGGGTTGACGCTGAAAATTACAGGGCTGACGCCTAGTGAGCTGACCTATGAAAAAGTTGGCAGTGATTTAATCATTACATCTCAGGCAGGTGACACTCTTACCATTATCAACCATACAATCGATTCAACAGCCTTCAGGCAGTATTTTGAAGATACGGGCGAATGGTTTGGGACGCCAGTCGATGAGCTTTTTGAAGGGGTGAGTGGTCAGCATGACTTCTATGTTGGTGAGCGCGGCAATGATACCTATGTATGGGGTTTAGGTTCAGGTGATGACGTTATTCAAAACTGGGAATCGGGTTTCGAAGGGCATGACGTGGTTGAGATAAAAGGCTTCACGCCATCGGAGGTCAGTCTTGTTGCGGATGGTAGAGACTTGCTAATAACAGGAATAGGCGGTGAAACGCTCCGTTTGCTCCATCATGTCGCTGATCTGCATTCTGCAATAAATGAAATCGTATTTGAGAATGGGGTAGTTTGGGGGGCGGATGTTATAACTGCGAATACAGTGGTTAATCATGAAGGCACCGCTGCAGATGAAGAGCTGAGAGGTTCTGATGCTGCCGATGTGATGGATGGAAAAGGTGGTAATGATTTACTTATTGGACTTGGTGGGAATGACACCTACGTATGGGGGCTTGGTTCAGGAAGAGATACGGTTCAGAACTGGGAAGCAACGTTAACTAGCTTTGATGTAGTGCAGGTAAAGGGGTTTAGTCCTACAGATGTTAACCTGGTTGTTGAAGGGCGAGATCTTGACATTTATTCAAATACTGGTGAGACGCTACGCATACTTAATCACGCTAAAGATGAGTACTCTGCCGTTAATGAAATTTACTTTGAAGATGGTACTCATTGGGGGCAAAGTGAGATCGAAACACATTCATCAGATACGTATCTTTGGGGGCTGAACTTTGGTGATCTTACAGTAGAAAACATTAATAATAATGGATTCGAAGGGTTGACGCTGAAAATTACAGGGCTGACGCCTAGTGAGCTGACCTATGAAAAAGTTGGCAGTGATTTAATCATTACATCTCAGGCAGGTGACACTCTTACCATTATCAACCATACAATCGATTCAACAGCCTTCAGGCAGTATTTTGAAGATACGGGCGAATGGTTTGGGACGCCAGTCGATGAGCTTTTTGAAGGGGTGAGTGGTCAGCATGACTTCTATGTTGGTGAGCGCGGCAATGATACCTATGTATGGGGTTTAGGTTCAGGTGATGACGTTATTCAAAACTGGGAATCGGGTTTCGAAGGGCATGACGTGGTTGAGATAAAAGGCTTCACGCCATCGGAGGTCAGTCTTGTTGCGGATGGTAGAGACTTGCTTATAACAGGAATAGGCGGTGAAACGCTCCGTGTGCTCCATCATGTCGCTGATCTGCATTCTGCAATAAATGAAATCGTATTTGAGAATGGGGTAGTTTGGGGGGCGGATGTTATAACTGCGAATACAGTGGTTAATCATGAAGGCACCGCTGCAGATGAAGAGCTGAGAGGTTCTGATGCTGCCGATGTGATGGATGGAAAAGGTGGTAATGATTTACTTATTGGACTTGGTGGGAATGACACCTACGTATGGGGGCTTGGTTCAGGAAGAGATACGGTTCAGAACTGGGAAGCAACGTTAACTAGCTTTGATGTAGTGCAGGTAAAGGGGTTTAGTCCTACAGATGTTAACCTGGTTGTTGAAGGGCGAGATCTTGTCATTTATTCAAATACTGGTGAGTCGCTACGCATACTTAATCACGCTAAAGATGAGTACTCTGCCGTTAATGAAATTTACTTTGAAGATGGTACTCATTGGGGGCAAAGTGAGATCGAAACACATTCATCAGATACGTATCTTTGGGGGCTGAACTTTGGTGATCTTACAGTAGAAAACATCAATAATAATGGATTCGAAGGGTTGACGCTGAAAATTACAGGGCTGACGCCTAGTGAGCTGACCTATGAAAAAGTTGGCAGTGATTTAATCATTACATCTCAGGCAGGTGACACTCTTACCATTATCAACCATACAATCGATTCAACAGCCTTCAGGCAGTATTTTGAAGATACGGGCGAATGGTTTGGGACGCCAGTCGATGAGCTTTTTGAAGGGGTGAGTGGTCAGCATGACTTCTATGTTGGTGAGCGCGGCAATGATACCTATGTATGGGGTTTAGGTTCAGGTGATGACGTTATTCAAAACTGGGAATCGGGTTTCGAAGGGCATGACGTGGTTGAGATAAAAGGCTTCACGCCATCGGAGGTCAGTCTTGTTGCGGATGGTAGAGACTTGCTTATAACAGGAATAGGCGGTGAAACGCTCCGTGTGCTCCATCATGTCGCTGATCTGCATTCTGCAATAAATGAAATCGTATTTGAGAATGGGGTAGTTTGGGGGGCGGATGTTATAACTGCGAATACAGTGGTTAATCATGAAGGCACCGCTGCAGATGAAGAGCTGAGAGGTTCTGATGCTGCCGATGTGATGGATGGAAAAGGTGGTAATGATTTACTTATTGGACTTGGTGGGAATGACACCTACGTATGGGGGCTTGGTTCAGGAAGAGATACGGTTCAGAACTGGGAAGCAACGTTAACTAGCTTTGATGTAGTGCAGGTAAAGGGGTTTAGTCCTACAGATGTTAACCTGGTTGTTGAAGGGCGAGATCTTGTCATTTATTCAAATACTGGTGAGTCGCTACGCATACTTAATCACGCTAAAGATGAGTACTCTGCCGTTAATGAAATTTACTTTGAAGATGGTACTCATTGGGGGCAAAGTGAGATCGAAACACATTCATCAGATACGTATCTTTGGGGGCTGAACTTTGGTGATCTTACAGTAGAAAACATCAATAATAATGGATTCGAAGGGTTGACGCTGAAAATTACAGGGCTGACGCCTAGTGAGCTGACCTATGAAAAAGTTGGCAGTGATTTAATCATTACATCTCAGGCAGGTGACACTCTTACCATTATCAACCATACAATCGATTCAACAGCCTTCAGGCAGTATTTTGAAGATACGGGCGAATGGTTTGGGACGCCAGTCGATGAGCTTTTTGAAGGGGTGAGTGGTCAGCATGACTTCTATGTTGGTGAGCGCGGCAATGATACCTATGTATGGGGTTTAGGTTCAGGTGATGACGTTATTCAAAACTGGGAATCGGGTTTCGAAGGGCATGACGTGGTTGAGATAAAAGGCTTCACGCCATCGGAGGTCAGTCTTGTTGCGGATGGTAGAGACTTGCTTATAACAGGAATAGGCGGTGAAACGCTCCGTGTGCTCCATCATGTCGCTGATCTGCATTCTGCAATAAATGAAATCGTATTTGAGAATGGGGTAGTTTGGGGGGCGGATGTTATAACTGCGAATACAGTGGTTAATCATGAAGGCACCGCTGCAGATGAAGAGCTGAGAGGTTCTGATGCTGCCGATGTGATGGATGGAAAAGGTGGTAATGATTTACTTATTGGACTTGGTGGGAATGACACCTACGTATGGGGGCTTGGTTCAGGAAGAGATACGGTTCAGAACTGGGAAGCAACGTTAACTAGCTTTGATGTAGTGCAGGTAAAGGGGTTTAGTCCTACAGATGTTAACCTGGTTGTTGAAGGGCGAGATCTTGTCATTTATTCAAATACTGGTGAGTCGCTACGCATACTTAATCACGCTAAAGATGAGTACTCTGCCGTTAATGAAATTTACTTTGAAGATGGTACTCATTGGGGGCAAAGTGAGATCGAAACACATTCATCAGATACGTATCTTTGGGGGCTGAACTTTGGTGATCTTACAGTAGAAAACATTAATAATAATGGATTCGAAGGGTTGACGCTGAAAATTACAGGGCTGACGCCTAGTGAGCTGACCTATGAAAAAGTTGGCAGTGATTTAATCATTACATCTCAGGCAGGTGACACTCTTACCATTATCAACCATACAATCGATTCAACAGCCTTCAGGCAGTATTTTGAAGATACGGGCGAATGGTTTGGGACGCCAGTCGATGAGCTTTTTGAAGGGGTGAGTGGTCAGCATGACTTCTATGTTGGTGAGCGCGGCAATGATACCTATGTATGGGGTTTAGGTTCAGGTGATGACGTTATTCAAAACTGGGAATCGGGTTTCGAAGGGCATGACGTGGTTGAGATAAAAGGCTTCACGCCATCGGAGGTCAGTCTTGTTGCGGATGGTAGAGACTTGCTTATAACAGGAATAGGCGGTGAAACGCTCCGTGTGCTCCATCATGTCGCTGATCTGCATTCTGCAATAAATGAAATCGTATTTGAGAATGGGGTAGTTTGGGGGGCGGATGTTATAACTGCGAATACAGTGGTTAATCATGAAGGCACCGCTGCAGATGAAGAGCTGAGAGGTTCTGATGCTGCCGATGTGATGGATGGAAAAGGTGGTAATGATTTACTTATTGGACTTGGTGGGAATGACACCTACGTATGGGGGCTTAATTCAGGCAGCGATACGATTCAAAACTGGGAAGCAGGATACGATGGCAATGACATCGTTAAGGTGGTTGGTTTAGTACCTGCCGACGTGCAATTAATAGTAGAAGGCCGCGATTTAGTGTTAGTTTCCAGTACGGGTGAATCACTGCGGATATTAAACCATGTAGCCGATAGTCATTCAGCGATCAATAGTATTGAATTTGCGGATGGAACTGTTTGGGGACAAGAGTACATCTCTGAAAATGCTTTACATTTACAATCAGGTTCTATTAATAACGATTTTTTAATTGGTGGGTCTAATCCAGACTTGTTAATTGGAAAGGCAGGGAGTGACTTGCTTTTAGGGAAATCTGGAAATGATGTTTTAAAAGGCGATGCTGGAGATGATGCTTTATTTGGTGGTAGTGGTAATGATTTGATCATAGGCGGTGTTGATAACGATATCATGTTTGGAAGGAGTATTGAAGGTGAAGTAAATTTACTTGAAGTCAATACTTTTGCTTGGCGGGAAAGTGATAAAGGAGACGTAGCAAATCCTGACGAAGACGTAATTGCTGACTTCAGGCTAGGCCATGATTTGATTGATTTGAAAGACTTATTGGTAGGCGAGAACGCTGATAACATTGATATGTATTTGAATATATATTCAAATGCATCAGATACGTATATTGAAATTAATTCCACGGGTAATTTAAGTACATTAGGATCGGAACAAATTATAAAGCTCCAGAATGTTGATTTGTCAGGTTCTGTCGATAGTCTAGAATCCCTTTTTGCATCTATAATCATTGATGAATAGGGTGCATTAGTTGCATAGATCTAGAAAGGTTTCATTTGATGGGTAACATGATTTTGAACTACTGTGAAATAAATGAAGAAATATTGCATAGTAGTATTAAAAATAAATTTGTTGGTTATGATCCATTTGATGGACTTAACAGCTACTTTTTTAAATCGCGATCATCGATTAAGAGGGGGCTGCTAGGGCTAATATGGATTCAGTTA
Organism: Oceanospirillales bacterium; assembly: GCA_029027825.1. Taxonomy (GTDB): domain Bacteria; phylum Pseudomonadota; class Gammaproteobacteria; order Pseudomonadales; family Balneatricaceae; genus Rs1. Next base: position 974,401 of record CP093399.1, read on the forward strand.
AATAAACGCTCGATAATCAATATTCGCCCGTTGATAGGAGTTCCTGCCCTGCGGAACCCTAAAGGCATAGGCTTATTTATTTTAGGACTGCTTGAGGATTATCAGCGCACTGGTGAAAATTCATATTTAGAGCAAGCGATTGAGTTGGCTGATTGGCTGTTGACCCAACAAAGTGATATTAGCCTGTGGCAGCATGCTTGCTGGGGATATCATTTTGATTGGAATGCACGTGCTTTTTTTGTGCCTAAAGGCAAGCCCAATATCATCACCACTATTTATGTGGCACAAGCACTTCATGCCTTAGGTAAGGTGACTGATGAGCAGCGATTTATTGTGCCTGCACTTGATGCAGCTAGTTTTATTGTGAACACTTTATACACCGAGCATGATGATCGGCAGTTCTTTGCCTATATTCCCGGTGAAACGGCCTTTGTTCACAATGCTAGTTTATGGGGTGCCGCGTGGGTCGGTTTTGTCGCTAATGTTACTGGTAATGATCAGTATAAACAACTGGCACTACGGGTTGCCCGGCAATCGGTAGCTGAGCAAGGGATAGATGGCTCGTGGGTGTATGGCTCAAGACATCATCATCAGTTTATTGATGGTTTCCATACGGGTTATAACCTTGAGGCGCTTAATATGTTACGCAAGGCGCTGACAACCAATGAATTTGACCAAGCGATCAGCGCTGGTTTAGCTTATTATAAACAGCATTTGTTTGAAGAGGATGGCACTGCAAAATACTATCATAACAAACGTTATCCGCTAGATATGCATTGTGTATCGCAAGCCATATTTACCTTGTTAAGAGTCGGCGGTACGCCTGAAGATACCGCCTTGGCAAAAAAAATAATTGATAAGGCTATCTGTACATTATATTTGCCAAAACGTGGTCACTTCGCTTACCAAAAACATAAATACTTTACCAACAAAATTAACTATATTCGTTGGACTCAAGCTTGGGTGTATTATTCGTTCGCCTATTATAATAATTACACGAATCAGGACAGCATTAAAAATGAAACGGATTGAATTTTTAAATTCACCAATGGACAGCTGTACTATGAGTGATGCTGTACAGCACATAGAAAAAAAGCTTCTCGCCGGTGATTTTTTACAACATGTGGTGGTTAATGTCGCTAAATTGGTGCATATGCAAAATGATTCAGTGTTGGCTGATTCAGTTAAAGCATGTGACCTGATTAATATTGATGGCATGGGTGTGGTGATTGGTGCCCGTTTTTGCGGTCATGAGGTGCCTGAGAGGGTTGCTGGTGTCGATTTATTTCATAACTTGTTGGCTATGAGTGCTAAACGTGATTTCCCGGTATTTTTATTGGGGGCAGAGGAAGATATTGTTGCTAAAACTGCCGCTAAGGTTAAAGAGATAAATCCAAATTTGACTATAGCAGGTTTTCATCATGGTTATTTCTGGGAAGATGAAGAAGCTGTCGTGAATAAAATTAGGGAGTCGGGTGCTAAGTTGTTGTTTGTGGCAATTACTTCGCCCAAGAAAGAAAATTTCATCAATAAATGGCAAGATAAGCTCGGTGTCGATTTTGTGATGGGCGTTGGTGGGACTTTTGACGTGGTGGCAGGTAAAGTTAAACGCGCACCACTTTGGATGCAAAATTACGGACTTGAATGGTTTTATAGGATTATTCAGGAGCCAGGAAGAATGTGGAAACGGTATTTGTTGACCAATTCTAAATTTGCTTGGTTGATTTTGAAGGAAAGGCTTAGGAAAGCTAAAAGCTAGGGAGCCAAAAGAAAGCTATGAGCTACAACTAAAAGAAATGTATTGACGGGCTTAGATATAACGGCGTACCTTACTCACAGCTCACAGCTCACAGCTCACAGCTCACAGCTCACAGCTCACAGCTCACAGCTCACAGCTCACAGCTCACAGCTCACAAGCTGTCTAGCTTATAACTCATAGCTATCATATAATTATCGGAATTAATCTAGGTTGTGGTTTGTAAGATGGAAATGGATATAAGATGGCAGCAGCGACTAGAAAATTTTTCTAGGGCTTTGCTTCAATTGAATGAAGCTGTGGCTTTACTCGAAAAGCGTGAGCTATCAAATATTGAAAAGCAGGGCTTTATTAAAGCGTTTGAGTTCACACATGAACTCGCCTGGAATGTGATGAAAGATTTTTCAATTTATCAGGGGAACACTCAGATCATGGGCTCTAGGGATGCTACCCGTGATGCATTTAAGAAAGGGCTGATTGAAAACGGTGAAGCTTGGATGCAGATGATAGTTACTCGAAATAAGGCAGTACATACTTACAGTGCAAAAGTTGTAGACGAAGTCATTTCTTTAAAGCTTGATAGTTACGTAGCGGAATTTAATTCTTTCGAAGCTTGTATGTTGAAATTACGCGATGAAAACTAAGCTTGCTGCATCGGGCTTGTCTGATAGTATTGTCGGTAAATTGTGCAGGGCTTTTGATAATTGTCAAAATCTTGATACCGTAATCTTATATGGATCACGAGCGCTTGGGACTTATAGAACGGGCTCCGACATAGATTTAACATTTATCGGTAAGCAGCTTAGTTTTAGTGATGTTTTAAAATTAGAAGCTGAATTAGATGATTTACTGACGCCATACTCCTTTGATTTGTCCGTTTTTCATGAATTAGATAACCCTAAGCTAATAGAGCACATTAACAGAGTTGGTGTGGTCTTTTATGAGAAAGGTGCTAAGTTAGAAATCAGCGACGCTAGGAAGTTAGAAGCTAGAAGCTAGAAGCTAGCAAGTTCAAAGCTCGTATCTAAAACTCGTAGCCCGCAGCTCGAAACTCATAGCTCATGGTTAACACGAAACTAATATTTTATGATTATTTAAGAAATTAGGATCGTGATTTTCTGTCTTAAGACTATGATAGAAATCACGTAATTTTGTTAACTAATGAGTTTGCCATGCCTACAATTTCGATGTTCTATGGTCTAGTTATTCGCATGTACTACGCTCCGAAAGAGCATCCACCTGCACATTTCCATGTATATTATGCTGAATATAAAGCAACTGTTGATATTCTACCTGTGAAATATTGAAAGGCGAGCTACCAAATAAACAAAGAAAGTTAGTCTTGGCTTGGGCTGAGTTACACAAGGAAGAGTTACTTGCTGATTGGGGTTTAGTAATGAATGGTGAAGAGCCTTTTAGGATACAGCCATTATTATAGGAGATAAATTTATGTACCCATCTGTGATAAATGTTAATGCGTTGAATGATTATTTTCTGCGTGTGGAGTTTGATAATGGCCAGCAAGGTGTTTTAGATATGGGGCCTTTTTTAGCATTTGGCGTTTTTAAAAAAATTAGGAATAAAGAGCCGTTTAAGCAAGTTAAAGTGTCCTTTGATACTATTGAATGGAGTTCAGGTGCCGACCTTGATCCAGAATTTGTTTATGAAAAAGTTGTATTTGATATCTAGAAAAAGCTAGAAAGCTAAAGGCTAAACAAAGCTATATGCTGGAGGCTAAGAAATGACTTGACGTAGCTTTATGTTAGGGCTTTGCATTATTGCTCACAGCTCACAGCTCACAGCTCACAGCTCACAGCTCACAGCTCACAGCTCACAGCTCACAGCTCACAGCTCACAGCTCACAGCTCACAGCTCACAGCTCACAGCTCACAGCTCACAGCTGTAATTTAACCTGAAACTAAATTTTTAAATGGATTTATCCGTGTTTTTACCTATCATTATGGCCGGCGGTTCCGGCACTCGCCTCTGGCCTCTCTCGCGCACAAATTATCCAAAACAATTTTTAGCCTTGAATGGCGAGCAGACTATGTTACAGCAGACTCTCAGTCGTTTGCAGGGTTTGCCACACACACCGAGCATGTTGATTTGTAATGAAGAGCATCGCTTTATTGCCGCAGAGCAGTTACGTCAAATGGGTGCGGCGCATTCCGGTATATTTCTAGAACCAGTTGGTCGTAATACTGCACCGGCAATCGCTTTAGCAGCATTTAAAGCGGTTGACGGCAGCGCTGATCCTATTATGTTGGTTTTAGCAGCGGATCATGTGATTGAGGATGTAGCCGCTTTCCAAGGCGCTATTGAACAGGCATTGGTGTTGGCAGAAAAAGGTAAGATGGTCACTTTTGGGATTGTCGCCACGGGGCCCGAAACGGGTTATGGCTATGTAAAGCGTGGCAAGCCTATTATTGGGGACTGCGCGGCCTTTGAAGTGAGTGAATTCGTTGAGAAGCCCAATTTAGAGACGGCACAGACTTATGTGGATGGCGGTCAGCACTACTGGAATAGCGGTATGTTTATGTTTAAAGCCAGTCGCTATTTAGCAGTTTTAAAAGAGTTTAGGCCGGATATCTATGCCGCTTGTGAACAAGCCATGCAGGGCCAGCAAGTTGATAATGATTTTGTCAGGGTGGATGTCGAAGCCTTTAAAGCCTGCCCGGATGAATCGATTGATTATGCAGTGATGGAGCCGTTGTGTAAACAAGCGAATGGCGATGTGGTGGTAGTGCCATTAGATGCGGGTTGGAATGATATTGGCGGCTTCTCGGCGCTCTGGCAGATCTCTGAACAGGACAGTGATGGCAATGTCTTTAATGGTGATGTGCAGGCGGTTGATACAAAAAATACTTTAGTGATAAGTGAAGATAAGCTGATCGCGACTGTCGGTGTCGAGGATTTAGTGATCATCAATACTAAAGATGCGGTATTAGTTGCGCACAAAGATAAAGCCCAACAAGTGAAAGCGATCGTCAGCCAGCTAAAAGCGGCGGGTCGAAGCGAGCCAACTATCCATCGTGAAGTTTATCGGCCCTGGGGCAAATATGACTCAATCGATCATGGCGATAGATTCCAGGTAAAGCGGATTACAGTGGCGCCTGGTGCCAAATTATCAGTACAGATGCATCACCACAGAGCTGAACACTGGATAGTGGTGACAGGTACTGCAAAAGTAACTAATGGCGATAAAGTGATAATGTTGTCTGAGAATGAATCGACTTATATCCCGTTGGGGACGGTACATGCGCTAGAAAATCCTGGGGTGATACCGCTGGAGCTGATCGAAGTGCAATCTGGCTCGTATTTGGGGGAGGATGATATTGTCCGGTTCGAAGATAGGTATGGCCGCGTCGGAGACGCGAAGCTAGAGGGATGAGCTGAAGAGAAAGCTTTGAGCTGAAGTGAAGCTTTGAGCTGAAGAGAAGGCTTGAGCTGAAGTGAAGCTTTGAGCTGAAGAGAAAGCTTTGAGCTGAAGAGAAAGCTTTGAGCTGACGTGAAGGTTTGAGCTGAAGTGAAGCTTTGAGCTGAAGTGAAGCTTTGAGCTGAAGAGAAGCTTTGAGCTGAAGTGAAGCTTTGAGCTGAAGAGAAAGCTTTGAGCTGAAGAGAAAGCTTTGAGCTGAAGAGAAGGTTTGAGCTGAAGAGAAGGTTTGAGCTGAAGAGAAAGCTTTGAGCTGAAGTGAAGCTTTGAGCTGAAGAGAAAGCTTTGAGCTGAAGAGAAAGCTTTGAGCTGAAGAGAAAGCTTTGAGCTGAAGAGAAAACTTTGAGCTGAAGTGAAGCTTTGAGCTGAAGAGAAGGTTTGAGCTGAAGTGAAGCTTTGAGCTGAAGAGAAAGCTTTGAGCTGAAGAGAAGCTTTGGGCTGAAGAGAAGCTTTGAGCTGAAGAGAAAGCTTTGAGCTGAAGTGAAGCTTTGAGCTGAAGAGAAGCTTTGGGCTGAAGAGAAGCTTTGAGCTGAAGAGAAAGCTTTGAGCTGAAGTGAAGCTTTGGGCTGAAGAGAAGCTTTGGGCTGAAGTGAAGCTTTGGGCTGAAGTGAAGCTTTGGGCTGAAGTGAAGCTTTGAGCTGAAGAGAAAGGTTTGAGTTAAAATGAAGTAGTGAGTAAGAAAGTAACTTTTAGCTGGAAGCTGGGAGGGAGGATATATGGAGTTTGAAAGGCTTGAGGTTTGGAAGCGTTCGGCTAGATTGTCGGCTAATGTTTATAAATATTTCTTGAAAAGTAATGATTTTGGTTTTAAAGATCAAATCACACGATCTGGCCTATCTATACCTTCGAATATAGCAGAAGGTTATGAAAGACCTACAAGCAAAGATACGATTAAGTTTCTTTTCTACGCGAAAGGCTCTTGTGCAGAGTTAAGAACCCAAATTTATATAGGGATTGAAATTAACTATATAGGTAAAGAAATAGGTAGCTCTTGGGTCAAAGAAACTCAAGAAATATCAAAAATGCTACAAGGGTTGATAGTGGCGTTTAAAGAGTAGGGGGAAGGTAGAAAGGCAGCGATGAGCTAAAGAAAGTGATGAGCTAGAAGCTAAAACAAATGTGTTGACTGAGCTTTATGTTAGGCCGTACTTTATTGCTCACAGCTCACAGCTCACAGCTCACAGCTCACAGCTCACAGCTCACAGCTCACAGCTCACAGCTCACAGCTCACAGCTCACAGCTCACAGCTCACAGCTCACAGCTATCTAGCTTATAACTCATAGCTATCATATAATTATCGGAATTAATCTAGGTTGTGGTTTGTAAGATGGAAATGGATATAAGATGGCAGCTGCGACTAGAAAATTTTTCTAGGGCTTTGCTTCAATTGAATGAAGCTGTGGCTTTACTCGAAAAGCGTGAGCTATCAAATATTGAAAAGCAGGGCTTTATTAAAGCGTTTGAGTCCACACATGAACTCGCCTGGAATGTGATGAAAGATTTTTCAATTTATCAGGGGAACACTCAGATCATGGGCTCTAGAGATGCTACCTGTGATGCATTTAAGAAAGGGCTGATTGAAAACGGTGAAGCTTGGATGCAGATGATAGTTGCTCGAAATAAGGCAGTACATACTTACAGTGCAAAAGTTGTAGACGAAGTCATTTCTTTAACGCTTGATAGTTACGTAGCGGAATTTAATTCTTTCGAAGCTTGTATGTTGAAATTACGCGATGAAAACTAAGCTTGCTGCATCGGGCTTGTCTGATAGTATTGTCGGTAAATTATGCAGGGCTTTTGATAATTGTCAAAATCTTGATACCGTAATCTTATATGGATCACGAGCGCTTGGGACTTATAAAACGGGCTCCGACATAGATTTAACATTTATCGGTAAGCAGCTTAGTTTTAGTGATGTTTTAAAATTAGAAGCTGAATTAGATGATTTACTGACGCCATACTCCTTTGATTTGTCCGTTTTTCATGAATTAGATAACCCTAAGCTAATAGAGCACATTAACAGAGTTGGGGTGGTCTTTTATGAGAAAGGTGCTAAGTTAGAAATCAGCGACGCTAAGAAGTTAGAAAGTTAGAAAGTTAGAAAGTTAGAAGCTAGAAGCTAGAAGCTAGAAGTTAGAAGTTAGAAGCTAGAAGCTAGAAGCTAGAAGCTAGAAGCTAGAAGCTAGAAGCTAGAAGCTAGAAGCCAGAAGCTAGAAGCTAGAAGTTAGAAGTTAGAAGTTAGAAGTTAGAAGTTAGAAGTTAGAAGTTAGAAGTTAGAAGTTAGAAGTTAGAAGTTAGCAAGTTCAAAGCTCGTAACCCGTATCTAAAACTCGTAGCCCGAAACTCGAAACTCATAGTTCATGGTTAACACGAAAGGTTTGGGACTTACCAGTATTTTTGTCCCTTCTCTGTAGCAAGCGGCCCGGTATTTTCAGTAGTAGACAGTTTTTTAAAATCTTGCTCTAATAGACTTTTCCGTAACCCGCTACCTCGCATCCCAAAAGGCTTTTACTTATGAGTACTGTTACAAGATCTAATGCCATTTCCGAGGAAGATTATCTTGCAGGGGAGTTGGTTAGCTATGTTCGCCACGAGCTTATTGACGGTGAGATTTATGCGATGTCAGGCGCTAAAGCAACGCATAATCGTATTTCTGGGAATATATTTGGTGAAATCCGCACCCAGTTAAAAATGAGTAATTGCGATGTTTTTACTGCTGATATGAAGGTAAAAGCAGGGGCTAACTATTTTTATCCTGATGTATTGGTAGATTGTAGTGAACTTGATGGTGAGGCTTTGTTTGCTGATTCGCCTTCTGTTATTTTTGAAGTTTTATCTAGGTCTACCCGAAAAATGGATGAGACGGTTAAAAAAATAGCCTACTTAAATATACCGACACTGGAAGAATATATATTGGTAGAGCAGGACTTTGTGGATGTAGAGGTCTTTAGGAAAAGTGATGACTGGCGCTCTACGCATTATTTCTTAGGTGATCAAATTCACCTTGATTCAGTAGCTGTCAAACTTGATGTTGAAGAGATCTACGCGCGTGTTAAAAATCAAGATATGTTGGAGTGGGTCGAAGCTAGAAAGTTAGAAAGCTAGAAAACTCAAATGTCTCAGGTTTTCTCTGTGTTGCGCAGCGCCTCTGTGCTCTCGGCGGTAGAAAAGACTTTAAAAGATTAGTTTTACCACGGAGGAACGGAGGTGAGACTAAAAGTATGTTGAAAACGAAGAAGAGATTTTTCTGAAAACTATCATTCCTCGTCAAAAAGCGACTAGGCAATACTTGCGAGGTGGAGTATGAATAAAATTAAATTAGATCAAGAAGAGCAGGACATATTAGCTTCATTTGAGGGACGGGAATTTGTGTCTGAATTGACAGAGGAAGATCGGCAGCTTTTCCTTGCAGATCTAGCTGCCAAAACCTCTAAAAAAGATAAGCGGATTAATATAAGAATATCGGCTAGAGATCTAACAGCGTTGCAACGCAGAGCTTTAGAAGAAGGGTTGCCATATCAAACCTTAGTATCAAGTATATTACATAAATATGTTTCAGGTGGTTTACTGGATATAGCAGCTAATAAACTACAACACCGAACTAGTTAGAAGCTGGAAGTTTGAAAGTTTGAAAGTTTGAAAGTTTGAAATAGACCCCGTAAATCACCAATTCATGAAAAAGACCTTAAAAGATTGATTTACCACAGAGGTCACAGAGGTCACAGAGGTCACAGAGGACACAGAGGACACAGAGGAGGGATTTAAAAGATTAGGATCTAGGAGATTACTGTCTATTATTACTAGGTTTTAATGTTTTCTCTGTGCAGCGCAGCGCCTCTGTGACCTCTGTGGTGATAAAAGCCCTTAGGGTTTTGATTGTTGTCTTACTAAGTATTCGGTCATCTAGGGTTTTCTCTGTGCAGCGAAGCGCCTCTGTGACCTCTGTGGTGAAAAAGCCCTTAGGGTCTTGGTTGTTCGGTTTTACTAAGTATTAGGTCTTTCTAGTCATCTAGGGTCTTCTCTGTACAGCGCAGCGCCTCGGTGGTGAAAAAGCCCTTAGTTTGTAAAGGACGTTATTATTTTGCTTTTCTTTTAGGATATTAGGATCGAGATTTTTCTGACTAAAGACTATAATTTTAATAACGTAATTTTTGTTAATTAATTAGGTCATCATGCTTATAATTTGAAGTTATAGCTCATATTGACACTACGTTCGTAATAGCGTACGCTTTTGGGATTGGAGGTATTTATGACAACACTTAATGTAACCGAAGCTCGTTCAAATCTTTACAATTTGATCGATGAAACTCATCAAACGCATCAGCCCATTATCATTACTGGAAAAAGAGGAAATGCAGTTCTTTTATCCGAAGAAGACTGGACTTCGATTAATGAGAGCTTATTTTTATTATCTATTCCAGGAATGAGAGAGTCTATCCGTGAAGGTATAGATACAGATTTGAGTGATTGTGACACGGATCTTGATTGGTGATGTGGCAAGTTTACTACACAAAGCAAGCAAAGAAAGATGCTAAAAAATTGGCGTCAGCAGGGTTAAAGGATAAAGCGAAAACCTTACTTGAAGTGATTGAGGTTAATCCTTATAAGAATCCTCCTCCTTATGAAAAACTGGTTGGAGACATAGATGGAGCCTATTCAACAAGAATTAATATTCAGCATAGATTGGTTTATCAAGTATTAGAATCTGAAAATGCGATTAAGGTGTTACGGCTTTGGACGCATTATGAATAAAGCTAGAAGTTAGAAGTTAAAAAGCTAGAAGTTAGAAAGTTAGAAAGCTAGAAAGCTAGAAGTTAAAAGTTAAAAGTTAAAAGTTAAAAGTTAAAAGTTAAAAGTTAAAACGTTCGCTTCGTCAGAATAGTTGACCCCCGTAAATCACCAATTCATGGAAAACCCTTAAAAATTGATTCACCACTGAGGGCACAGTGTAGTGATTAAAATATTAAAACCTAGAAGATTTGTTGTCTTACCAATTATTAGACTTTTTGGTTTTAGTGTTTTCTCTGTGCAGCGCAGCGCCTCCGTGACCTCTGTGGTGAGAAAAGCCCTTAGGGTCTTGATTGTTGGTCTTGCTAAGTCTTTGGTCTTTCTAATCTTCTAAGGTTTTCTCTGTGCAGCGTAGTTGTCTGTGTGATCTCGGTGGTGGTGAAAAAAGACTTTAAAAGATTGGTTTTACCACAGAGGGCACAGAGGACACAGAGGAGGGATTTAAAAGATTAAGATCTAGGGAATTGTTGTCTTGTAAATTTAGGTCTTTGGTTTTGCTAGGTTTTAATATTTCCTCTGTGCAGCGCAGCGCCTCTGTGACCTCTGTGGTGATAAAAGCCCTTAGGGTTTTGATTGTTGGTCTTACTAAGTATTTGGTCTTTCTAATCTTCTAAGGTTTTCTCTGTGCAGCGTAGTGTCTGTGTGATCTCGGTGGTGAAAAAAGAGATTAAAAGATTGGTTTTACCACAGAGGTCACAGAGGACACAGAGGAGGGATTTAAAGATTAAGAGCTTTAGGGTTTTGGTTTGGATAGGTTCTAGTGTTTTTTCTGTGTAGCGTAGTGTCTGTGAGATCTCAGTGGTTAAAAAAGAGATTAAAAGATTGGTTTTACCACAGAGGTGGCAGAGGGTACGGAGGAGGGATTTAAAGATCAAAACCTAGAATGTTATTGGCTTGCTAAATATTTAGGTCTTTGTTTTTACTAGATTTTAATGTTTCCTCTGTGCAGCGCAGCGCCTCCGTGACCTCTGTGGTGAGAAAAGCCCTTAGGGTTTTGATTGTTGGTCTTGCTAAGTCTTTGGTCTTTCTAGCCTGTTAGGGTTTTCTCTTTGCATCGCAGTTGTCTGTGGGTCTCGGTGGTGGTGAAAAAAGACTTTAAAAGATTGGTTTTACCACAGAGGTCACAGAGGACACAGAGGAGGGATTTAAAAGATTAAGGGCTAGAAGATTGTTGTCTTGCTAAGTGCTTAGGTCTTTGGTTTTGCTTGGTTTTAAGGTTTCCTCTGTGCAGCGCAGCGCCTCTGTGACCTCTGTGGTGAGAAAAGCCCTTAGGGTTTTGATTGTTGGTCTTGCTAAGTCTTTGGTCTTTATAGTCTGTTAGGATTTTCTCTGTGCAGCGTAGTTGACTGTGTGATCTTGGTTGTTGGTCTTACTAAATTTTTAGGGTTCCCTCTGTGTCGGTGTTGCGTAGCGCCTCGGTGGTGAAAAAGCCTTTAATATATTAAATCACAGCTTACAGCTTATTTTTTTCGCAATTTAATTAGAGCCATTTTATGAAAAATATCTCAGAGCTTAAAGATCAATTAATAACTTTAGCTGAAACCGTGGTAGCTGTAGACGCTTTATGGTTGTATGGTTCGCATGCCAAGCGGGATGCTAGCGATAATAGTGATATTGATTTAGCGGTGATTTATAATACCAGTATAGAGGATGTTTTAGGGCGGCGTTTACGTCCTCAGTTATTGGCTCTATCATGGATAGAGCTGCTTAAATTACCGAAAAACAGTTTGTCTGTGCTGGACATGGAAATGTGGCGATTCCTGTTGCAATGGGGGTTTTGCAAACGGGGATGTTGTTAGTTAATAACACCGGACCCAGCTCATGAATTTAATGTATCGCGGATTATAATGTCGAAGTGGGAATTAGATTATCAATATCATTATAAAATATTTGGATGAGAATGATGGATAACGTATATCTCGAATCAATGCAGGCTCACATAGGAAATTTAGAGGCTGAATTAGTAGAGTTGACTGAAATTTTACATATTCGTCAATTGAATAGGTTTGAATATAGGGCAGCAGAAAGGACTTTACAGATATCAATCGAAGCCAGTATTGGTATCGCTAAGCATTGGTGTAAAAGTCTGCAGGGTGTTGCTCCTGCCAGCGCTTATGATGCTTTTACTTTGATAACAGAACTTGCTGATTTGGACTTTGAAGTGAGTGACTGGAAAAAAGTGATAGGTATGCGAAATGCCCTAGTTGATGATTATTTAAATTTAGATCGTGAAGTTATCCTCTACGTTATAAGAAATGAAAAATATCGATCAATAATTGAGTTTAGCCGTTTAGGGCTGAAAGCGATGAAGGGATGAAAGTGGATAAATTTGAAGTTCAAGCGTTGTTGTTGGCGAAAATTACTGGGTTGGCTAAAGAAAATCCTGATATTGCGGTGCTTTGGTTATATGGATCTCGGGCTAAAGGTGACTTTAAAGATGAGAGTGATTATGATTTGGCAGTTGCCTTCACAAATTTTAATTTGACGGTTAGTGATCGGTATTTAAGGCCAAATATATTAGCTATGGAATGGGCTACTGCTCTAGGCTTAGATGAGTCTAAATTAAGTATCATTGATATCAATACTAGTCCCGTATATTTAACCTTTAATGTCGTAGAATATGGAAAAATATTGTATCAAGAGCCATCTATGCGCAGCATAAAAGAGCAAAATAGAATTTATAGCCAATATGAATATCAAATGATAGAGAGTCGTCGAAATGCATGATGTAGGTTTGGAATTATATTTAATTGAAGCTGCTAAACACGCAAAAATGTATCGTAGAGAATTAGATGAACTCAGGGACGATTTGATCAATCAAGCCTTCAGATCTCGGGATTATCGGGCTGCGGAACGGTTGCTGCAAATTTTCACTGAGCTTTGCATTGGTTTGGCAAAACACTGGCTTAAAAATCTGGATTGTGCAACGACTAGTCAGGCCTATCAAACCTTTATTTCCTTAAAGGAGCAAGGACAAATATCTAGCGAAGATTTAAATACATGGCGGAAAATTATTGGCATGCGGAACGGTCTCGTACATGATTACCTGACAATAGATGTCACAGTGGTAGAAAATATTATAATTAATCAGCACTACGCCCAGCTGACTGAATTTTGTAATAGAGTGCTTGTTTATTTGCAGGATAGTAATAAAAAATTATAAGGAGGCTTTAGGTCGAAAAGGCCTTTGAAATCTTGGTTTGCCTGAGGGTACAGAATACAGAGCAGGGATTTAAAAGACTAAGATCTTGTTTGTTTTGGTCTTGCTCAGTTTTAGGATTTTCTCTGTGCAGCGTAGTGTCTGTGTGATCTCAGTGATTTAAAATGACTTTAAAAGATTGGTTTTACCACAGAGGTCACAGAGGGCACAGAGGAGGAATTTAAAGATTAAGAGCTTTAGGGTTTTGGTTTGGATAGGTTCTAGTGTGATCTCGGTGGTGAAAAAAGAGATTAAAAGATTGGTTTTACCACAGAGGTCACAGAGGACACAGAGGAGGGATTTAAAGATTAAGAGCTAGGAGATTACTGTCTATTACTAGGTATTAGGTTTGTTGGTTTTAAGGTTTTCTCTGTGCAGCGCAGCGCCTCTGTGACCTCTGTGGTGAAAAAAGCCCTTAGGGTTTTGATTGTTGGTCTTACTAAGTATTCGGTCTTCTAGGGTTTTCTCTGTGCGGCGTAGTGTCTGTGTGATCTCGGTGGTGAAAAAAGAGATTAAAAGATTGGTTTTACCACAGAGGTCACAGAGGACACAGAGGAGGGATTTAAAGATTAAGAGCTAGGAGATTACTGTCTATTACTAGGTATTAGGTTTGTTGGTTTTAAGGTTTTCTCTGTGCAGCGCAGCGCCTCTGTGACCTCTGTGGTGAAAAAAGCCCTTAGGGTTTTGATTGTTGGTCTTACTAAGTATTCGGTCTTCTAGGGTTTTCACTGTGCAGCGTAGTGTCTGTGTGATCTAGGTGGTGAAAAAAGACTTTAAAAGATTGGTTTTACCACAGAGGGCACAGAGGACACAGAGGAGGGATTTAAAGATCAAAACCTAGAATGTTATTGGCTTGCTAAATATTTAGGTCTTTGTTTTTACTAGATTTTAATGTTTCCTCTGTGCAGCGCAGCGCCTCTGTGACCTCTGTGGTGAAAAAGCCCTTAGGGTCTTGGTTGTTCGGTTTTACTAAGTATTAGGTCTTTCTAGTCATCTAGGGTTTTCTCTGTGCAGCGCAGCGTCTCTGTACCCTCAGGGGCCTTTTAATTTTACTTTACCCGCGACCTACAAGTTCGCCTCGTTTTAAAACATGCTACAATATTGCGTATTTACAATACGTTATTTAGTATAGGTTTATTATGTATCGGTTAGATTTAGGAGCGTTACGCAAAGCCTGTTGTTCTTTAGAGATGGCGGTTGAAAACGCTTTGGATAACAGCTTTATAGAGCGTCTTTCAGAAAGTCAAAAACAATTGATTATCGCAGGCGTGATTCAAAATTTCGAATTCACCTATGAGCTAGTATTTAAAATGATCAAACGGCAACTCGAGTTAGATGCCGCTAGTCCTTCAGAAGTCGATCAGTACTCATTCCGTGATTTGCTGAGAACAGCTGCAGAGCGAGGGCTTATCGAAAATGTGGAAGTTTGGTTTGAATATCGTCGACTTAGGAATATTACTTCTCATACCTATAATTTAGATAAAGCTCAAGAAGTGTTTAAAAAAACTATTATCTTTAAATATGAAGCGTTAACAGTGCTAGCAGAACTGACAAAGCGTAATGATTAATCTCGATGAAAAGCATCTGAATATTGTCAAGAATATCCTGGGTAAACACCTCCCTGATTCAGAAATCTGGGTGTTTGGCTCTAGGGTTACCAATTGTTGCAAAAAGTACTCAGATTTGGATTTATTAATCCGCCGTGCCAAAATGGTTGATCAAAAAATGGTATTTAGGTTAATGGATGCCTTTGAGGAGTCTGAGTTACCCATTAAAGTCGATGTAATAGTTTGGAGCGAGATAGATTCTGAATTTCAGAAGATCGTATCACAGCGCTATGAGGTGTTAGAACATTAGCTAGCCCGGATATTGCATGCAATGCCGTGATGATAACGCCGCTAGTTGTTTTTACAGGCTTTTTTTCGATTGAACGCCGTTCTTGTGTGAACGGTTGATTGAGAAAGAAAAGTCTGTAAAAACAAGGAGCAAGCTAGAACACGAGCGATTGGGTGCAATATTCGGGTTAGGACGCTAATATCCTAACACTGCACAGATTAACCGGAGAAAAGCCTGTTAGAAAAGGTCTGTTTGTTGTGTGCTTGGTTTCGCTTTTTCCTCAGTGTAGCGAAGCATTTCATTCTCTGTGTTTTTTTACTTTGACCCATAACCTGAAATTGAATTTATGATCTATCCTGTCATTCTTGCTGAAGGTAGTGGTACTCGCCTCTGGCCTCTCTCGTGTACTAATCATCCTAAACAATTCCTAAGTCTTTGTGGCGGGCACAGCATGCTGCAACAAACCTTATTACGCTTAAAAGGTTTGGATCATTCCCCTTGTATGCTGATTTGCAATGAAGAGCATCGCTTTATCGCTGCGTAGCAGATTAGGCAATCGGGTGTTGCTCACAGTGGGATATTTTTAGAGCCGGTGGGTCGTAATACCGCACCGGCAATTGCGTTGGGGCTATAAAAGCGGTGGATACAAAAGACTTTAAAAGATTGGTTTTACCACAGAGGTCACAGAGGACACAGAGGAGGGATTTAAAGATTAAGAGCTTTAGGGTTTTGGTTTGGATAGGTTCTAGTGTTTTTTCTGTGTAGCGTAGTGTCTGTGAGATCTCAGTGGTTAAAAAAGAGATTAAAAGATTGGTTTTACCACAGAGGTGGCAGAGGGTACGGAGGAGGGATTTAAAGATCAAAACCTAGAATATTATTGGCTTGCTAAATATTTAGATCTTTGTTTTTACTAGGTTTTAATGTTTCCTCTGTGCAGCGCCTCTGTGACTTCTGTGGTGAAAAAAGCCCTTAGGGTTTTGATTGTAGGTCTTACTAAGTATTGGGTCTTTCCAGTCTTTTAGGGTTTTCTCTGTGGTAGTGTGTTTTATGGCGTTAGTTTTGATGGTGGTTTTATGGATGATGAGTTAACTCGGAAAGTGATTGGGCTTGCAATTGAAGTACATCGGGAGCTTGGACCAGGATTGCTTGAATCATCATATGAGCAATGTCTAATGTACGAACTCAAGGTCAATAAAATTGATGCTCAATCTCAGGTTTTACTACCGATAGATTACAAAGGTAATGCTATAGATGTTGGTTATCGATTAGATATTTTGATTCCTGGGCGTCTTATTGTTGAGTTGAAAGCGATTAATTCATTACTTCCTATTCATAGTGCTCAGCTACTTACCTATTTGAAGTTATCAGGCATTAAAACCGGGTTACTTATTAATTTTAATGTTGAAAAGCTCATTGATGGGATTAAGCGAATGAGTAGATAAGTATCGCTGTTAGTTGCGGAGCGGGGCAGGTTGATAAATAAAGGCCTTTAAAATGTTGGTTTACCACAGAGGTGGTAGAGGGTACGGAGGAGGGATTTAAAGATTGATTTACCACAGAGGTCACAGAGGTCACAGAGGAGGGATTTAAAAGATTAAGGGCTAGAAGATTGTTGTCTTGCTAAGTGCTGAGGTCTTTGGTTTTGCTTGGTTTTAATGTTTCCTCTGTGCAGCGCAGCGCCTCTGTGACCTCTGTGGTGAAAAAAGCCCTTAGGGTTTTGATTGTTGGTCTTACTAAGTATTTGGTCTTTCTAATCTTCTAAGGTTTTCTCTGTGCAGCGTAGTTGTCTGTGGGTCTCGGTGGTGGTGAAAAAAGACTTTAAAAGATTGGTTTTACCACAGAGGTCACAGAGGAGGGATTTAAAAGATTAAGATCTAGGGAATTGTTGTCTTGCTAATTTAGGTCTTTGTTTTTGCTAGGTTTTAATGTTTCCTCTGTGCAGCGCAGCGCCTCTGTGACCTCTGTGGTGAAAAAAGCCCTTAGGGTTTTGATTGTTGGTCTTACTAAATATTAGGTCTTGCTAAGACTTTAGGTTTTATCTGTGCAGCGTAGTGTCTGTGTGATCTCGGTGGTGAAAAAAGAGATTAAAAGATTGGTTTTACCACAGAGGTCACAGAGGACACAGAGGAGGGATTTAAAAGATTAAGATCTAGGGAATTGTTGTCTTGCAAATTTAGGTCTTTGTTTTTGCTAGGTTTTAATGTTTCCTCTGTGCAGCGCAGCGCCTCTGTGACCTCTGTGGTGAAAAAAGCCCTTAGGGTTTTGATTGTTGGTCTTACTAAGTATTTGGTCTTTCTAATCTTCTAAGGTTTTCTCTGTGCAGCGTAGTTGTCTGTGGGTCTCGGTGGTGGTGAAAAAGCCCTTAGGATCTTGGTTGTTGTCTTACTAAATATTAGGTCTTGCTAAGACTTTAGGTTTTCTCTGTGGTAGAAAAGGCTCTTAAAAGAAGTAGATAAAATTAGTTACTAGCTAGGTAAGTTAAGCTTGCTTTTGTTGATTTCGCGTTTAGAATTTCAGCTTTCAGCTTTCAGCTTTCAGCTTTCAGCTTTCAGCTTTCAGCTTTCAGCTTTCAGCTTTCAGCTTTCAGCTTTCAGCTTTCAGCTTTCAGCTTTCAGCTTTCAGCTTTCAGCTTTCAGCTTTCAGCTTTCAGCTTTCAGCTTTCAGCTTTCAGCTTTCAGCTTTCAGCTTTCAGCTTTCAGCTTTCAGCTTTCAGCTTTCAGCTTTCAGCTTTCAGCTTTCAGCTTTCAGCTTACAAACCCTATCCTTTTTAAAATCATCAAGACTTATTCTAGGACACACCACTTTCGCTAATTGATAGTGTTGCAACAGTGAGCGGGCAGTGGCTTTTTGTTGGCGATAGATACGCTCTAGTGCCCGAACCGCTTTGTTTTGTGAGTCTTGGCTCAGTCCACTCCAGTTCGAAAATATTGCCTGTACAATTGCTTGATTACTGGCTATTTCCCAGGGCCCATATTTTATCGCTTGGTTGATTGAGTACAGGAAAGCTACGTCAAATTGTTGCATCCGCGATTTGATTAATGCCATGTTTGCCCAGCTATAGGGCCATTCTGGGCGCAGTTGGCTGGCTTTTCGATGGGTGTTGTAGGCAAGTTTTAAATACTCTTGATACGCCCTGGCATCTGCTGAGTTATTGATGGCCCTTAAGTAGTATAGCCTGGCAAGATACTCGTGGTATTCGGCGTTGTTCGGTCGCAGTTGAATGGATTTTAGTATTTTTAGCTCAGCGCTAGCTGCAGCCTGTTCTGTAATGTTGTTTTGCTGGTTTTCGATTAAGTTCTTTAGCGGATAATGACTGAGGTCGGCCAGCGCTATTTTTATCCCCAGATAAATCAGATAGGTTAATCCGCTTAGCATAATCGCTATTAAGGAGTATTTGCCAGCTTTTAGCATATAGCTTGGATAATCTTCTTAGGTGTGTCGACCATTAAGCGCTGTGCCATTTGCCGGTCGTATTTATCGCTAATAAATTGGTAAGCTTCAGAGAGGATCGGTGGGCGGTGTTGGCTGTTATGAGCATCGCTGGCGATAATTGTCGTCCAGCCGTTGTCGAGAAATTGTTGAGCGCTGTGGTAGGCGTGCTTGCCAAATTTACCGGTCACTGACATGGCGGTCAACTGAAAAAGGCAGCCGCGTTCGATAAAGGGCGCGGCTTTTTTTATGTCGTGCATAATGGCTTTATTTCGCTCTGGATGAGCAATCATAGGGATGATGTCCCTTTGGATTAACCAGTCGACCAATTTTTCGCTGCCCACTGGAATGCCGTCGTGTGGTAGTTCTAACAACATTACTTGCTTATCTTGCCAGTGGCCAATAAAGGGTAGGTTTTTTGCACTGTGCAAGCTGAGCACTTCAGCGCTAAGCCTTACTTCTCCTGCTATGCCTAAGCTAATCGGTAAATTGAGTTGTTTGACTAGTGCCTGCAGCTTTTCGAAGGGCTGTTGCAAGCTCTGTCGGGTGTTTTGGTAGCGACCAGGTTGGATGTGTGGAGTCAGCACCATGTGGGTGATGCCGTCGGCAATGGCCATTTTCAGTAAGGCGATTGAGTCTTGGTCATCGGTTGCACCATCATCGACATCAGGCAGTAGATGACAGTGCAAATCAATCATGCATTCGCCCCAGAATAGCCATAGTTATCATAGTAGCCGCTGTGATCTTCACCATAGTACTGCTCGGCTTTCTTGACATCGACTTGATTTAAAATAACCCCGGCAATGTTGCCATTGACTTGACGGATACGTTTTAAGCCGTTTTTTGCGTGTTGCGCTGTAGTGGCATCCGCTTTGACCACATATAGGTAGGCGTCCACCATGGGCGCTAATACCAGTGCATCGCTGACCGCTTGACAAGGAGCGGTATCAATGATGATTTTGTCGTATATTTTAGCTAGGCCAATCAATAAGTCTTTAAAGCGTTGCGAAGATAGCAATTCTGATGGGTTTGGTGGGAGGGTACCGCAAGGTAATACATCGAAGCCGCCTTCCTGATAAGTGACAATGCACTCTTCCATGCTGTTGGTCTTCGCCACTAAATTGGACAAGCCAAAGTTATGGTCGGTTAAATCTAAGGCCCTATGTATTGAAGGTCTGCGCATATCTGCATCAATTAGCAGTACGCTGCCTACTTGAGCTAAAGTAAAAGCGAGGCCTAAAGCACTAGAGGTCTTGCCCTCTCCTGGTGTAGTAGAGGTGACACTGATGATTTTATAAGGCTTATCGAGCGATGATAAGATAATGCCGGTTCTGATGGTTCTTAAAGATTCAGAGTAGCCAGAGTGGGGTTCTTCTAAGTATTGTTTATAGCTGGGGTTAGGCTGGCGCTTTTTGATCGGGAGTAACGGTAGTAGGCCGAGCATTAATTCACCGAGCTTGCTCTCTACTTCCAGACTAGTTTTGATGGTGTTATCTAATGCTTTGAGTAAAAAAGCCACCATCACCGCAAACATAAAGCTCGCTACAAATGCCAGTGCCATAATTAGCTTTTTATTGGGCTTAATCGGTCTTAAAGGCGAGGTTGCAATATCGGTTATCCGGGCGTTTGCAGTTTTTAAATCGCCAGTGGCGCTGGTTTCACTGAAGCGAGTGTAGAATTGCTCGAAAAGTGCGCGTTTAGTGTCTACGTCTTGTTGTAATTCATTAAGTTTGTACTCTTTGCCGCTGAGCTGCTGCATATCGCTCTTAGTGTTTTCTAGGCTATCTTCTAGCGATTGTACCGCTTCAACGGCTACTTTATACTTGTTTTCGATACCGCGCGCGATCGATATGATTTGTCTGTTTAAATTGCTGTAGGCACGGGCTCGCTCCGAATTGATAGATTTCATTTTCGGGTGCTTTTTGCCGTAGCGATTAGCCACTTCGCTGCGTCTCAGCTCTACATCGGCCACTACCTCTTTTAAATTTTGTACTAACTGATGGCTTAATATAGATGGGATTAACTGCAATTTAGAAGAGCTCTTGCGGCCAAATTTTTGGATTTGGTCATATAAACTTTTTAATTCTAAGCGCTCGCGTTTGGCATCAATCAGTTTTTGTGAGACTAGATCTATTTCGCGCTCGGCGATGCCTAAGCCGCCATCTTTACCGACAATTTTTTCCTGCTCACGATAATCTTGCAAGCGTCGCTCTGCGGCGGTTAATTCAACTCTTTGTCCTTTTAACTGCTTGTTTAGCCAAGTGGTGGCCTTTACAGTTAATTCTAGCTTAGCGGCTAGATTGTTTTCGATGTAAGTATTTGCCACTTCATTGGCGATAATTGCGGCAAGTTTAGCACTTGGTGACTGAAAACTAATTCTGACTAGCTGAGTCTTGCGAATAGGCGAAATACTTAAACTGCCTAAGTAAGCTGTGATCATATTTTCAATGACAGCTGCATCGGATACAGCTTCATCGGCTGTACTAGCTGGAAAAAGGTCAGGGAAGTATTCTGCTAATAGTAATTTGGGGTTTAAGTCTGCGAGAAAGCTGACTTTATCGGTCAGCTGGTCTTCTTCTTGGTTGTAAACTGGGTGATTAATCAAATCGAGTTTTAGAATGACTTTTCGCGCTAAGCTGCGCGATTTTAATATTTCAAACTGAGTGAGTAGATATTCGCTGCTGCCATCTAGCCCGTATACTTCTTGAATGGAGACAACATTGGTCTGTTGAGACTCTATCAATAAAGTTGTTGTGGCTTTATAAATAGGGGTTATATTGAAGACCACTAACGTGGTTAAAAGGGTGACTATGATGGAAAAGCCTAAAATCCCCCACTTGTGATTCATGAGCACACGCCAATATTGGCGTAAATCTATCACTTCTTCATTTTGATTAGCAGAGTTGGTATTTTGGTAACTGGCATCCATTGCAGGGTTCCACAGAAGTTAAGTAAATATTGATTAAAGTACAGTTAGGGGGGTGTATTGGCCGCTGTGCAAATTGACAGTTAAAAGAAACTTTGGTCAATAGTTATCACGTCGCCTGGTTCAACAGCATGGTTGTTTTTCATTTTTTGACGTTGTTCCTCTCCGTCGTGAATCACATACATCTTACTGCTGGAAGCTCTTTCGGTGTAGCCGCCAGCCAGTGCGGCTGCTTTCTGTAAGGTTAATCCCGGTTGATAAGGATAGGCACCTGGATTTTCGACTTCACCATTGATATAAAATTCTCGATAATTAATCACTTGAATATTGATGTTGGGATTAACTAGGAAACCATCGGAAAGTTTAGTCGCTAGTAAACTGCTTAACTCTCCAATTGTCATGTCTAAAGCATTGATTTCACCCAAGAATGGAAAAGAGAGCGTGCCAGCGTCACTTAAAGTGAACTCGGAACTCAATTCTTCCTCGCCAAATACTTTGATGCTGATTTTATCACCACTGCCTAAACGATAGCCCGAGAAGCCCTCCGCGTAGCAGGCGCTCGCTATTAAAGTGAAGGATAGTAGAAGTATTTTTAATGTGTCGTTGATCTTTTTCATTTTTAAACCGTTTTCAGTGTGTAAAATTAGCAGTTTATGCAACCCAGTAAGCGAATACATAAATAAGATAAACTCAATGAGTTAAAAATCAAGACTGTTTTGTTGCTCATTTTTGAGTAGGTACTTGTTTAACACGTATTGACCAAGTGTAGAAGATTATACCTTAATCCGTGGCTTGACAGTGGATAAACAGCCTTATGCCAAGTGTCATATGGAGCTACAGATTTAGGTTATAAGGAGCTTTGTACGGTAAACATTAAGGTGTTTTTCTTAAAGCTACCACCAGCAAGATTGGAGTCTTTATCGGTGAGTGTGTAGCCAATCCCCCAATTTAACCATCTTCTGGCCTCGTAATTTAAACCTAGTACAAAGGTGTCGGTGGTATCTTTGCGAGAGCTGCCAGAAAAGTCCTCAATCCTTTCATTGTAGGAGACAATGGTTTTGAAATTTTCTTGCCAATAATGATTCCAGCTCACTCCGTAATATTTGGTATCTATGTGTGACGCCGTAGTGGTTGACTCGCCAAATTCTTGGCCACTGTTGAAAATAAAGGTTGAGTAAGTTCTAGGGTTCCAGTTTATGTCGGCGTCCCAGGTACCGCCACTAGTATCATCTAACGAGCTGTCTTTGAAGTCTTTATCGGACCAACCAATATCAAGTGAGCCTGATGTCTTAGCGGTTGCATCCCAGTCGGCACCAATTAAATAGCGCATATTAGTACTGTCTTTGTTAGAGCTGTCATAATCAATACCACTGCGGGTTACTCTGGCAAAAACCTGAGTCTTATCAGAGACGCGGTACTTGAAAGTCGCACCTAAGTCGATTTGATCGTAATCTCTGTCGAAAGTGATCGAGCTAAAGTTAGTAAATTCTTTGTCTTGGTAACGGGCGTTGAGAACAATTTGGCCCTTAGCTTCTCTGCCGCCATAAGTGTAAATTCCTTGGATAGCATTGAGGTCAAACTCTAACGGGGAGCCTGTAGTTGAGACCGCGCCGCCATCTTCGTCGCCGCGCGCTTCATGGCCTTTAATAATAGATGCCTTTAAATCAATGCGGTTTCTACTGTTGCCGATAATGTTAGCAGTGGCATTTAAGTTGTGATCTAGATAATTGTCTTGGGTACTACTGTGTAAAATCCCTTTTTCGAAACCGTAGCTTAATCTTAACAAGGCATTGTTAGTTTCTGCTTCGAGCATCAAGTTAGGGTTGATTCTGGTTACCAAAGAGCTTTTTTGCGCGGTCTCTGTGGCTAAAATGTTATCGTCATGCCCGCTAACGACACTAATAGTAGGGTAGAGGCTCATTTCGCCGATTGGGATAGCTGCAGGTTCAATAGAGTGAACATAAGCTGAAGTCGAAAGAAATAAGCAAGTAATTATTGTTTGCTGAATTGTTTTTGATTTCTGTTGCATTGCGTAAGTTCGTCCGTGAATTGAAGGTTTGGCAGATTAATGTATAATAGTATTCATATTTAATATTACTAAACTCAATATCGAGGCCGATTTTATCAAAAAAACAGTGATATAAATACTAATAGCTTAGGTAATATAAAGTATTTACTCATTAAATATTGCTGCTGTTGTTTTGTGTGGCTAAATATTAAACGCATAATACACTATATTCAGGCTTTGTTAAGGTTTATTGGGGGCTGGAAAGTTAGAAAGTTAGAAAGTTAGAAAGTTAGAAAGTTAGAAAGTTAGAAAGTTAGAAAGTTAGAAAGTTAGAAAGTTAGAGAGTTAGAAAGTTAGAAAGTTAGAAAGTTGGAGGGTTGGAGGGTTAGAAAGTTGGGAGGTTAGACTTTTCTGTGCTAAATGTGCTTAGTTTGCGTCTCAGTGTTGGGAAAGGGCTTTAAAGATTGGTTTGTCGCAGAGGGTGCAGTGGGAGGGTTTAAAAGATTAGGAGCATGGGTTTTTGGGCCTTCTGGGTATTAGGTGTTTTCTGTGCAGGGCATAGTCTCTGTGCTGGTGAAAAGCTGTCAGAATTTTGCTGGTTTCAGTCTTTATTACCTTTGGTGTCGATTGGTTTTTTGTTAAAAACAGTTGGCTCAAGTCCTTTTAGGGAATTATAATTTTTTAGCTTTTAGCTTTGAGCTTTTTGCTTTTAGCTTTTTGCTTTTAGCTTTTAGCTTTCAGCTTTCAGCTTTCAGCTGCTAAGAGTGTTGTCGCTATGATTTGTCGGTGGCTTGTGCGCTTTTGGATTGATACTAGTCAATGACTCTTAAACTATTACTTGTTCGGCTGGTAAATGTTAAGTGCTTGTACCATTATATGCGCTTAATTTAATCCGAGGTGGCGAGTGTCGCTGCTGATTGTTATTGGCTTTTTTGATTGGTGTGTTGGAAATCCTCGCAGCAAATTTAGAGTCAGTAGTATTAGGCGTCAAGTTGGCCTGCGAGTTGCGGGTGTTCTGCTTGGGATATATATGTATATTTATAGGTGTTGATTATGGGTCACAGTAAAAAAGATGTTGCTTTTAGGGCGATTAATATCGCTATTTTAACCGTGTCGGATAGTAGGACTGCCGCGACAGATACCTCAGGCGATGTGTTGCAGCAGGGGGTTGAGGCGGCTGGGCATAATGTTGCACAGCGGGCGATAGTGATCGATGATATTTATAAGTTGCGCGCTAGTGTCTCGCCGTGGATAGCGGATCAGGATATACATGCGATCTTAATTACCGGCGGAACGGGGTTTACTGCAAGAGACAGTACGCCGGAGGCGATGCTGCCGTTGTTCGATAAAGAAATTACCGGTTATGGTGAGTTGTTTCGCAGTATTTCCTTTCAGGATATAGGCACTTCGACCATTCAGTCACGCGCGGTGGCGGGTGTGGCTAATAGAACGGTTATATTCTGTATGCCAGGGTCGCCGAATGCGTGTCGTACGGCTTGGGAAAAAATAATTTGCCAGCAGTTAGATGTTAGGCATAGGCCTTGTAATTTTGTGGAAATGGTCATGCCTGGCGGTGATGTGGGCTGTGAGTCGCGAAGCTAAATTAAATTAAATTAAGCTAAGCTAAGTAAGTTTTCAAGCGGTGCAGTTATAGTTTTAGTGGTAATTAATGATTCAATCGAGAGGCGAGTGCATGGAGTTGTCTGTAGTGGTCTTGGCCGGTGGTCAAGGTCAGCGTATGGGCGGTTTAGATAAAGGCTTAGTTGCTTTTAATAATCGCAAGATGATTGAGTGGGTGCTGGATTCGGTTAGGCCTTTCGCTACGCAGCTGATGATTAGCTGTAATCGGAATATCACCGATTATATGTCCTTGGCAGATAGCGTTGTCTGTGACCGGATAGCGGGTTCTTTAGGGCCGTTAGCAGGCGTGCACGCTGCTATGGAGTCGATGACTGCGACGCATTTGATGGTGCTGCCTTGTGATACGCCGAAAATTAGCCGCGCTGTTATTGAGCAGTTAATTGAGGTTGCACAGCTGCATCCGCAGGCGATTGTGTTTTTGAAAGATGCTGAGTTTGTTCATCCGCTGCATGCTATCGTTCCGCTCAGTTTGAAAAGTAGTTTAGAGGACTATTTGCTGGCTGGGGGTAGGGCGGTGCGCAAGTGGTACTATCAGCATCCTGTGGTTGAAGTGCCGGTTGCTGCTGTAGATCGTGCTGGATTGGTCAATATCAATAGCAGCGCTGACTTGGAAAGCCTTGGCTGATACTTGCTTTGGATCACTACTGTGTGGATTTGGTCTGTCTGTTGTTGTCTAGATGTTGTCCAAGATGTATTTGATGTCTTTCCCTTATCCGCAGTTAAGTGCATAACAGCTTGCGCAAATGGTTAATTGCTTGGGTTTTTCCCGCTTAAATGATATTTGCACATCCCCTTTATCGATAGTAGAGTGCGCTGCACAAAAGTCCATGATTAATAAAGGGAGAGCTCTGCATAACGTTGCGAGCGAAAGTAAGGCAAGGCAAAAACCGGCGAGATAGCGGAATTTACTGGTGTAAATGAGCATATTGAGCCGGTTTTTAACGCTGTATTACCGAGCGCAGTAGTTATGCAGAGGTCTCAAAGGAAAGTGATTAGTATTATGTCAGTAGCTTTATCTCCTATATTGCGTTACCAGCAAGACTTGGAACGTGATGATTTCTCTTATGATGCATCTCAAGAAGCAGCTGTTAAGCATCTGCAGCGTCTATATGATGACTTAGTGCAAGATCAGGCGGAAAAGCCGAAACTTGGGTTGTTGGCTAAGTTGTTTACCAAGAAGGTAGTAAAAGTGCCGGTAAAAGGGTTGTATTTTTGGGGTGGCGTCGGGCGGGGTAAAACCTACTTGATGGACACCTTCTATGACAGCCTGCCGTTTGCCAATAAAAACCGCACTCACTTTCATCGCTTTATGCAAGGTGTGCATGCCGATTTAAGAAAGCTGGAAGGCCGGCAAGATCCTTTAGATGCGATAGCAAAAAAGTATGCGAGCGAGGCTTGTATTATTTGTTTTGACGAGTTTTTCGTCTCCGATATTACCGATGCGATGATCTTAGGTGGTTTGTTTGAGCGCTTGTTTGCCGAGGGTGTTACCTTGGTGGCGACCTCGAACATTATACCAGATGGTCTGTATCAAAATGGCTTGCAACGAGCGCGGTTTTTGCCGGCGATTGCGCTGCTTAAAGAACACACTGAAGTGGTTAATGTCGACGGTGGTGTGGATTACAGATTAAGAGTGTTGGAGCAGGCAGAGCTGTACCATACGCCGCTAGATGCAAAGGCCGATTTGAGCTTGAATGCAAGTTTTGAAAGCTTGGCGCCGGACTTGGACGAAGTGGTCGAGTCGGAGTTGGTGGAGATCAACGGTCGTCAAATTCAATCGAGGCGCTGTTGTGAAGATGTGGTGTGGTTTGATTTTTCGGCAATTTGTCTGGGGGCTCGGTCGCAAAACGACTATATAGAAATCGCTAAAATGTATCACGCAGTGTTGATTTCTAATGTGCCGCAGATGGGGCGTGAAAATGATGATGCGGCGCGGCGCTTTATCAACTTGGTTGACGAGTTTTATGACAGCGGAGTTAAGCTGATTTTGTCAGCGGCAGTGCCGATCTTCTAGATATATACGGAGGGTAAAATGTCGTGTGAAAATGAGAGCACCAAAAGTCGTCTGTTGGAAATGCAGTCCCATGAGTATCTAGCGAAAGAGCACAAGGCCTAAGGTTGTTTTTCGCTGGTTTTGGGGTGCGCTTTTGTCAGTGAGAAAATCTCTTTAATAACAGTGTAATATTTTTAGTTTATGTCTATCTATTCCTCCTTCTCTTATGTATTATTCGCGCTCCTCTATTTAAAGGGGTTCGATGTTATGTTCAGCTTAGGCTGGGATAACGAATAATTATAAGTTAAACCGGTAGCAGGCAAGGCTGATTTAGTCAGATCTGTGAGCTAGGTTTAAATAAGTAAGGCGAACAAAGATGAAAACTTTTGTTGCTAAGCCAGCCGAAATTAAACGCGACTGGTATGTAATAGATGCAGAGGGTAAAACCCTGGGTCGTATGGCTACTGAAATTGCCCGTCATTTGCGCGGTAAGCATAAGCCAGAATTTACTCCACACGCAGATACAGGCGATTACATTGTTGTAGTAAACGCTGAAAAAGTACATGTAACGGGTAATAAGCGTAAAGATAAAATTTACTACCGTCACACTGGTTATCCAGGCGGTCTTAAACAAGCTAACTTTGAAATCATGATTAATAACTTTCCAGAACGTGTTATTGAGCTTGCAGTTAAAGGGATGCTTCCAAAAGGTCCACTAGGACGTGCTATGTATACTAAATTAAAAGTATATGCCGGTGCTGAACATCCACATGCGGCTCAGCAGCCACTAGAATTGAAAGTTTAAGGGGAAGTAGATTATGTCAGCTACTCAGTATTACGGTACAGGTCGTCGTAAAACGTCTACTGCTCGTGTATTTTTGCGTCCAGGTACAGGCACAATAACTATTAATGATCGTACAATCGAAGTTTACTTCGGTCGCGAAACAGCGCGTATGATCGTTCGTCAGCCATTAGAGTTAACTTCTACGTTAGAGAAATTTGACGTGTTTGTTACTGTTAAAGGCGGCGGTGGTTTCGGTCAAGCTGGAGCGATTCGTCACGGCATCACTCGTGCTCTTATGGAGTATGATGAAACGTTACGTCCAGAGCTTCGCAAAGCTGGATTCGTTACACGTGACGCTCGTGAAGTTGAACGTAAGAAGGTTGGTCTACGCAAAGCGCGTAAACGTCCTCAGTTCTCTAAGCGTTAATCGATCGCTGCATTTTTTGCAGCTTTCCAAAAGGAAACGTTCGCAGCCTTTGCAGGTTACGGGCGTTTTTTTTTGTCTGAAAATTGACTAGTAGCAATCGCTTAATGACAATATCTTGATATAGAACGCATTTCTTTTTATTACTGAGCTATACTGTCATTTAACCTTGATAAAAGAGTGGATATTCTTTAACATTTGCTCTAATTAAAATACTGTTTTTATTTGGTAAAATACTGTGCAGTTATTCAATGCTTGCTTAGACAAGCACTATAGCTGATAGAGGGAGAGATCTTGATGAGCGAGATTACGATGACCGACAACGGCGTGAATGTTCGTCGGCGGCGTCTTTTAATAGGTGCAACCTCTGCGATGGGTGCAGTGGGGGCAGCTGGTTTGGCTGTGCCATTTTTAGGGTCATGGAATCCAAGTGCTAAAGCGCGGGCCGCAGGTGCCCCAGCTAAAGCCGATATAAGTAAGCTTGAAGATGGTCAGCAAATGATTGTTGAATGGCGAGGTAAGCCAGTTTGGGTAGTGAAGCGTAGTGCTGAAATGCTTAAGGCGCTTGAAACACTAGATGACAAGTTGTCTGATCCAAATTCTGAGTTGCTTCAACAGCCAGCATATATACCGCATACCCCCGCGCGCGCTGTGCGTGAAGATGTTGCTGTAATCGTTGGGATTTGCACGCATCTTGGGTGTTCTCCTAGCTATAAGCCCGAGGTTGGTCCACAACCATTTGATAAGGAGTGGATAGGTGGGTTCTTTTGTCCTTGCCACGGTTCTCGTTTTGATTTATCTGGTCGTGTTTTTTCAGGTTCTCCCGCGCCTAAAAATTTAGTGATACCACCGCATTATTACGAAAGTGATGAGATTTTGGTGATCGGTTTGAATCCTGAGGAGAAATCATAATGGCTGGTTCTAGAAACAAAGGTAATCCAGGCGTTATGGGCTGGATTGATGATCGTTTCCCTGCTACAGCGATGTGGGAAGATCATTTATCAAAGTATTATGCACCAAAAAACTTCAATTTCTGGTATTTCTTTGGCTCGCTGGCAATGTTGGTGTTAGTCAATCAAATTTTAACCGGTATCTGGTTAACCATGAGATATACTCCAAAAAACGAAGGGGCTTTTGCATCGGTAGAATATATCATGCGAGATGTCGACTACGGTTGGCTGATACGCTACATGCATTCAACGGGTGCCTCTGCATTTTTCTTTGTCGTCTACATGCATATGTTTCGCGGCATGTTGTACGGCTCATACCGCAACCCGCGTGAATTGGTGTGGATTTTCGGCATGGTTATCTATGTCGCGCTGATGGCTGAAGCTTTCATGGGCTATTTACTGCCATGGGGTCAAATGTCTTATTGGGGTGCTGCGGTAATCGTTTCGTTATTTGAAGCTGTTCCTTTTGTCGGTCCTGATTTAGCGCAGTGGATCCGGGGTGATTACCTTATTTCAGGTGCGACTCTAACGCGTTTCTTTGCGTTGCATGTGGTTGCGTTGCCAATTGTTCTGTTGGCGTTGGTGGTGCTGCATATTATTGCGCTGCACGAGGTGGGATCAAACAATCCTGACGGTATTGAAATTAAAGATACAACCGACGAAAATGGTGTGCCCTTAGACGGTATTCCTTTCCATCCTTATTACAGTGTCAAAGATATTGTCGGCGTGGTGGTCTTTCTGTTTGTGTTTTGTGCGATTGTATTCTTCTTCCCTGAGGGTGGCGGGTACTTTATTGAGGCGCCAAACTACGAGCCTGCCAATCCATTGAAAACACCTCCGCATATAGCGCCAGTGTGGTACTTCACACCGTTTTATGCCATGTTACGGGCGATTCCGCCTATAGCAGCATCTCAGTTCCCAGGGGTTGTGGTGATGGGTGCGGCTATCGCCATATTGTTTGTCTTGCCTTGGTTGGATAGAAGTCCGGTTAAGTCAATTCGCTACAAAGGTTGGGCGAGTAAAATAGGCATTGTGGTCTTTGCTATCTGTTTCTGTATTCTTGGTTATTTGGGTGTGGTTGGGTCTACGCCAATGCGCACGATAGTGGCTCAAGTGTGTACTGCAATTTATTTTGCTTACTTCTTTGGTATGCCGTTCTTTACTAGAATGGAAAAGACCAAACCGGTACCAGATAGGGTGACAGGCTAATGAATAAATTTATCATTGCATTAACTATGTTGCTTCTTCCGGTCTTGGCGCACGCGTCAGCTGGTGGAGTGCATCTTGATAAAATCGACGTTGATTTTAATAATAAGTCATCTTTGCAGCGCGGTATGAAAACCTATGTGAATAATTGCTTAGGTTGCCACTCTCTACAGTATCAGCGCTATATGCGTACTGCTGAAGATATTGGTGTATCGCCAGAGCTGATGAAAGAGTATTTGATTTTTGGCGAGCAAAAGGTTGGAGAACAGATTACCAACAATATGCCAAAAGAAGATGCGGCTAATTGGTTTGGTACAGCGCCTCCTGATTTGACGCTTGAAACTAAGCTTAAAGGCCCCGACTGGGTTTATACTTATCTGCGTAGTTTCTACCAGGATGAGAGCCGCCCTTGGGGGGTTAATAACTCCGTATTTAAAGATGTGGGTATGCCTAATGTCTTAGGCTATTTGCAAGGGCAGCAGCTGTTGCATTGTTCTGCTCATGAATTGGAAGAAAACGAGACTAAAATTGATACTTTAACCGGTGTTGAAATTGGTGGTTGTTACAGTTTGGTTGAAGGTGGCGAGCAGAGTGAAAAAGAGTTTGATCGAACAATTTATGATCTAGTTAACTTTATGTCATATATTGGGGCCCCGCATACTATGCAGTCACAATCTATGGGTGTTAACGTGCTGATCTTTTTGTTCATCTTCTTTTTCTTTACCTATGCACTGAAAAAAGAATACTGGCGAGATATCCACTAATTGCAATACCAGCAAAGCTAGCTTTCTGGTATGATGTTCGACTTTATATAAGCGCTGTCCTTGAAGGGCCGCGCTTATTTTGTTTTTAGCTAAATTCTAATGAGGGAACTTCGATGGGAGTTGTGACTAAACGTTCTTCCATGACCTTTTATTCTGATGGGTCAGATCACTACAGCCACCGCGTACGTATAGTACTTGCGGAAAAAAGTGTTGCAGTAGAAATAAACGATTGCGATGCGGATAGTATTCCTGAAGATTTAGCTTCGCTTAATCCATACAATACTTTGCCAACATTGGTTGATCGTGAGTTAGTGTTGTATGAGCCAAATGTGATGATGGAGTATCTGGATGAGCGTTTCCCGCATCCGCCGCTGCTGCCAGTTTATCCGGTGGCAAGAGCGGAAAGTCGCTTGTATATGCACCGTATTCAAAAAGATT
This sequence comes from Oceanospirillales bacterium, assembly GCA_029027825.1. GTDB lineage: Bacteria > Pseudomonadota > Gammaproteobacteria > Pseudomonadales > Balneatricaceae > Rs1. The sequence continues at coordinate 1,005,976 of CP093399.1, forward strand.
GGTGTGTATTAGTTGATCAAATTCAAAGTGGAAAATTATCTGTTGATGAGTTGGAAGCAACCCGCAAGCAGTTAAGAGATAGTCTTGTGACTATATCGCCAATTTTTGCTGAGAAAGACTACTTCATGAATGAAGAGTTTACTTTGGTTGATTGCTGTATAGCGCCGATCCGTTGGCGTCTTCCCTCACTGGGTATTGAGCTACCAGAAGAGCAGTGTGAGGATATATTGAAATACATGGAGAGTTTATTCGAATGAGTAGCTTTCCAGGAAGCTCTTTCTGAGTTTGAGCGTGAATTACGCTATTAATACTATCTTGACTAAAGTTCTAGACTGTTCTGAGCTATAGTTAAAAGGTTATAAAATTACAAGGGATGTTTATAGCATCCCTTTTTTAATGGTAAAAATTGTTCTGCTATTCATTGAATGTGAGTTGGCAAAGTTCTAAGGGCTTGCTCAGCATGGCGATTATTATCAGGCTCTTAGTGTATGGTGTGAATAAAAGCTGTCTGTGCTGCGCTAATGGTCTTTAAAGTATCAAGGTGAGAATTGTGAATCCAAGTAGGTCTTATTTATTACGCGCCCTGTATGAGTGGTTGGTAGATAACCAATGCACGCCTCATATTGTAGTCGACACTACCATAGAAGGGGTGATGGTGCCGGTTCAGTTTGTCTCAGATGGGCAAATTGTGCTTAATATTAACAGTACTGCTGTGCAGGATTTATTGCTTAGCGAGGATGCTGTTAGCTTTAATGCGCGCTTTGGGGGTGTGCCGATGAATGTGTATGTGCCGATGGTAGCGGTCGTTGCCATATACGCTAAAGAAAGTGGTATGGGGATGGGGTTTGGCATGGAGCCAGGTGTTGAGTTTTTTGATAATCCTGAAGTGCCGCCGAACGATCCAGCGCCGCGCAAGCCGAGTAGGCCTAAGTTGCAGGTTGTGAAGTAGTTGTTGCATAAAAAAAGGTCTTTTAAGACCTTTTTTTATGCCGTAAAAAGTGCGTGTTAATCAATGTACTCAAAGACTTTAACAATTTTCCTGACGCCAGTAATAGACACTATTTCATCAACAGCGTTTTGTGCTTCATCTCTAGTTACTAGTCCCATTAGGAATACAGTGCTATCTTCAGTGATTATTTTGATTCTGATGCCTTTGGCATTAGCGGATAGCAGAAGTTTTCCTTTAGCGACAGCGGTTAAACCGAGGTCGTGAGTGCGGATTATTAATGAAGTTGGGCCGGCTACTTCAAGCTCGTTGTGTACGCGCTTGACCTTTCTTGTGGATTTTGCAATATCAGCGGCATCAAGTTTGGCCTCTTCTGAGGGCACTTGTCCGACCAGTAAAACATTCTCGTTAAAACTCACCACATTGATGTGTGATCTTTGCACGGCTTGACTGCCCTTGGTGAAGTTGAATAATATTTTTGTTTCGATTATCTCATCTTCAACCATAGTGCCAGCGCTTCTCAGTCCTGGGCTAGAGGTGATTGGTCTGTCTGCTGTTTGTCCTGCTAGTGATGCACAGCCTGTGGCTAGAGTGGCAAACATAATTAAAGATACTAGTTTAAGGTTGGGCATTATTGGGCTCCAAATAGTTGGTAGTCGATTAAATCACACAGGCAATGTAGTACTAAAAGCTGGGTGTTGTGGATTAAAATATTGTCATGAGAGGGAATGCATATTTCGACCTCATCAGGTCGTAAAAGTGCCGTAACATCGCCGCCGTCACCGCCATTTAGCAGTATTACAATCATTTCGCGGTCATGGGCCGCCTGTATAGCTTGTACTAAACTGCTGGATTTTCCGTGGGTCGTTGCCATTAGTAGCACGTCCCCAGGCTGGCCGAAAGCGCTGATTTGTTTTGAGTATATATCGCTGAAATTGATATCTTCAATGATAGCGGTGATGACTGTGCCTTCAGTGCCTAGGCACATTGCCGGTAATCCTGGGCGCTCAGTGCGAAAGCGGCTAAGTAGCAAAGTGCAAAAATGTTGTGCTAGAGCTGCTGAGGCGCCGTTACCGACACAAAGTATCTTTTTGTCAGAGGTTAGGCTGTGTAATAAAATTTCACTGGCATGGGCGATAAGTGGAGTGTATTGCTCAATAGTGTGTGCATTGATGTCCATTGCATTATGGAATTGGTGTACGATGCGATCTTCAAGTTCCATCAATTACTTCCTAAAGTCTGAATGCGTCTTTATACCACACCGGTTGGCATTGTGCAGCGCTAGATTCAAATGCGATAACATCAAAGCGACAAAAAGACTGATTGTACTTTGCATGGTGCATAAGAAAGTGCTTCGCGGTGGTGATAATTTTTTGTTGTTTTTTCGGCGTGACAGAATCGGCAGCGCCGCCAAATTTGCTATTAGAGCGTTGTCTTACTTCTACAAAGACTAAAGTTTCATGGTCCAGCATGATTAAATCAATTTCACCAAAGCGGCAGCTATAATTATTTTCTAGCAAAATTAACCGCTGTCGGATTAGCCATTCAAGAGCGGCGTTTTCCGCTTGTTTGCCTTTATTGTTCATAAAATTGGCCAGTGCTAATATTGTCATATAGAGAGGTTGATACAGGAAATGTATTAAGCATAAAAGCTCCTCTCTATTTGGTATCGTTTGCGCCGCTAGTTTGTTGGATGTTCTAAATAAGTCTTTCACTAAAAAATTGGGTTGTAGCAGTGGCGCCGAGTTTGATCTCAGCGCCTGTATTGTGCCGAAAATTTTATTGTGCGGGTAATAATTTTAACGAACCGTTGACAAATTTAGCCCAGTCTAGGGTTTTTTCTACAGTGTTGTCTGCTGATACTGCAAGCTTTCCTGTTTCGCCATTAAATCTTGATTCAGGTTGTCTAGATAAGGAGTACAAGTTTGGTGCCACGTTTAATGCATCAATACCAAATGCATATAGTCGACCAAAGCGAGTTTGGGTTTTGCTGGATCGGGCTGCCATGCGTTTTTTATAAGCAGTGGGGTTGAGGACCCAGGGAAGGTCGCCAAACATCATGCCGTTAAGGTCGATATCTTTGGTCGGGTTGGTTTTGCCGCTGTGGATTTTTGAGGTTGCATATAAAGGCAGGTTATCCGCATAAAAATACAAAATACTCGGGCCGATTTGATAGGCGTCAGATTTGTTGGCGAAGAGGAATATCCCGTCGGCGTCTTTGCGAGTCATTCTGCGAATAGCTCTCTTTAGATAGGCTGTTTTGATGCGCTTTTGCAGGCCTCTAATGGTGCCTTGGTTTAATCCTAGCATTTTGGCAATTGACTGCGTGACATTGCCTTTGTCTGTGTCGTAGTAAGTGCTAGAGATTACCTGACCACCCAGTGAATTGAAATGATTGGTAAATGTGCTGGCCGCTAAAATCCCCTGATCGCTTTCGGGCACTAGAGCTAACATATTGCGTCGGCCATCTTTAAAGGCTCTGATGGCTGCGTCTCTGATTTCGTCGTCATTAGAAAGGCCGAATTGATAGAGGTTGCTGTTGCCTATTACAGTAGTTTTTAAAGCAAGAACTGGTAAAGGTAGTGTTGGCATTTGCGCGAATTGAGCAACAATAGAGCGGTCTAGTGGGCCGATTATTGCATCGGCATTTAATAATTGTGCCTGCTGCAGTATCGCGGTAGCGCTATTAAACACAGAGCTATTAATATAGCTAATCTGTAGGTTGCTGTTGGTAGGGCTGGTCGCTGCCAATTTTATGCCTTTTAGAATAGCTTTGGCGCCTTTTGCGTATTTGCCACTGGCGGGAAGGGCGACCATTACATGTGTGTAGTTATAGCTGGTATTTACTACCGGTTTTTTAGACAAGTAACCTGCTAATTCTTGAGGTTGGTATCTTGCTGCTGAGTGTGATGCCCATCTTTGGTACCATTGGTTGGCAACTATTTTTTCACTGTTCGGCGTCTGCTTAAACTTGATCATTAAGTTTAGCAAGCCGCGCAGTGCGTAGTTTCTGCTTGCCTGCTGGTTCAGTTGGGTTAGCTGAGGCAGATCAAGGGTTTTAAATAACTGCCAAATATTTTCGTTTAGTTCAATTAGTTGCTGTGGATTGTTGTTAAACTGACTGGCGTTGATCAGTGCTTTAACTTCCTTGTCTAATTGATTGGTCAAGCCGTATGCCGCGGCGAGAGAGTTGTACTTAGCGCTTAATTGAGCGAAGCTAAAGCCGTCGTCCTCGGTTAAGCCCGCTAAATATTGTAATGCTGCCTTACCGTTGTTTAGGCCGATTGCCGATTTAGCCTTAACAATTGAAATGTTGAATCCTAGAGTGCTTGGTAAAGAATTGAGAGGTATCAAATCCAGCAAGCTTAGAATTTCTTGGTATCTTACTTGAAGTAGCATTATTTTAGCGGCTTGCAACTTAAGCTGTGCAGCTTTTAGAGCGGGAGCGGATTTCGCTTGTGCTAATAAATTGTTAACTGTTGCCGATGCGTTTTTGGGGGGCTTTATTGATCCCTGTCCCTTTATTGGTGGCGATACGGTACAAGCAGTTGTTAAAATTGCAAATAGCGCTATTATCGCCAAGCGTTTTAGATACGTCATAAAAAAATTAAACCCTATAGGATTGTGAAAATGTCAGATGCAATGTTGTATGTTGTTGCTACACCAATTGGAAATCTCGGGGACATAACCCACCGAGCAATAGAAGTGCTACATTCTGTTGCTTTAATTGCAGCAGAAGATACGCGCCATAGTGGCCGTTTAATGGCGCAGTTTAACATTAAAACCCCTATGATATCAGTACATGATCACAACGAAAGACAAAGAGTTTCGACTATTACTAAAAATCTGTCTGAAGGTGAAAGTGTTGCGTTAATATCCGATGCTGGCACTCCTTTGATCTCAGACCCTGGTTTTATTTTGGTTCGAGCGGTCAGAGAAGCTGGTTTTAAAGTCGTACCTATACCGGGCTGTTCTGCAGTCATTACGGCGCTGAGCGCTGCGGGGATGCCTTCAAATAATTTTATTTTCGAAGGTTTTTTACCAGCCAAAAGAGTGGGCCGTAAACAGCAATTACTGAATATAGCGGAAGATACGCGCACAGTTATTTTTTATGAGTCGACTCATCGTATTATTGATTCATTAACCGATATGGTAGAAGTCTTAGGAGCGGACCGTTATGTAGTGATCGCAAGAGAGTTAACCAAAACTTTTGAGACGATTCACGGCGATAAGCTTAGTGCGCTATTGGAGTGGGTTAAAAATGACCACAACCAGCAAAAAGGTGAGTTTGTGGTGTTGGTGTCAGGTGCAGAGCCCAAGAAAAGCACTGGCTTTTCGTCTGAAACACTGCAAATACTGGATATTTTGAGCGCTGAGTTACCACTGAAACAAGCGTGCTCAATCGCTGCAAAAATAACCGGTGAAAAGAAAAATGCGCTCTATCAAGAGGCGCTGGCAAGAAAAGAGTGATCCTAGGCGGGGATCGCCTTCAGCAATTATTTGCGGTGATGCGCGATTTCCTCCTTGCGGTCAAGCGGCTATTTCTAGTCACTGCAGCAGTTATTATCAATTCTTGCTTGCGTTCGAAACTGGTTGAAGTGCTGGTTTTTTTACAAATCAATTAGCTATGGGGCTAGACAAGGCGGCATACTTTTGATAAAGTGCGCGCCGAGTTCGCCAGGCAGTCGCGCTTGTGTTTACACAAGGGAGGAAAGTCCGGGCTCCATAGGGCAGGGTGCCAGATAACGTCTGGGCGGCGTGAGCCGACGGCAAGTGCAACAGAGAGAAGACCGCCTAAGTATCTAAACCTTCGGGGATAGATACCGGTAAGGGTGAAAGGGTGCGGTAAGAGCGCACCGCACACATGGCAACATGTTGTGGCAAGGTAAACCCCACTCGGAGCAAGATCAAATAGGGTTCCATGTGCCGCGGCCCGCGGTGGGACCGGGTAGATCGCTTGAGGTATATGGCGACATATTATCCAGATGAATGACTGTCTACGACAGAACCCGGCTTACAGGCGGACTCACTCATTTTCAAATCCTCAGCTGATTTTAATTAGCTGGGGATTTTTTTTGTCTAAAGGATAGCTTTTGGATCTCTGGTTCTCTTGGGCTGTATGCTTAAGTAAAGCCACTTCAGAAAGGTTGCGGTAAGAGGGCTCCGCGGTGGAGCCGGGTAGGTCGCTTGAGGCATATGGCGACATATTATCCAGATGAATGACTGTCTACGACTCTCTTTATTAAGGGAAAGGGCTTACAGGCGGGCTCACTCATTTTCAAATCCTCAGCTGATTTTAATTAGCTGGGGATTTTTTTTGTCTAAAAATAGCTGGTGTATGTTTGGTTTTCATTGGTGCGTATATTTAAGTAGATCGCTTGAGGCATATGGCGACATATTATCCAGATGAATGACTGTCTACGACTCTCTTTATTAAGGGAAAGGGCTTACAGGCGGACTCACTCATTTTCAAATCCTCAGCTGATTTTAATTAGCTGGGGATTTTTTTTTGTCTAAAAATAGCTGGTGCATGTCTGGTTTTTATTGGTCTCGTATATTTAAGTACAACCACTGCAGAAAATGCTGTGGTAAGAGCACACCGCGCACATGGCAACATGTTGTGCCAAGGTTGATTCCATTCGGAGTAAGATTAGATAGGGTTCCATTTGCGCGCCCCGCGGTGGGACCGGGTAGATCGCTTGAGGCATATGGCGACATATTATCCAGATGAATGACTGTCTACGACTCTCTTTAATAAGGGAAAGGGCTTACAGGCGGACTCACTCATTTTCAAATCCTCAGCTGATTTTAATTAGCTGGGGATTTTTTTTGTCTAAAGGATAGCTTTTGGATCTCTGGTTCTCTTGGGCTGTATGCTTAAGTAAAGCCATTTCAGAAAGGTTGCGGTCTTTAATGCCGCGAGGCTATGGCGGATTATTGCCAGTGGTTTAGGTTGCTCATTTAAGCTTGCGGTCGCCAGTCTCTAAAGGGCTGATGCATTTTTAATAGCTTGATTTACGGCTATCACTGATCCTCAGTTTGGCATATAATAAGCGCCAAATTTTAAGGTGTTTAATTTTTTATGTTATATCCACTTGCTCGTTCTTTGATGTTTGCTCTAGATGCTGAAAGTTCGCATAATCTAGCGTTGAAAGGCATGAATTTAGCGGCTGTCTTAGGCGTGCCTAAGCTTTTAGGTGCTGAAACCTTGTATGCCCCCGTTGAAGTAATGGGTATTAAATTTCCCAATCCTGTCGGTTTGGCTGCTGGTCTTGATAAAAATGGCGCTGCCATAGATGGGCTGGCCAGTATGGGGTTCGGTTTTTAGAGGTAGGCACTGTTACTCCTAGAGCGCAGGTCGGTAACCCAAAACCGCGAATTTTTAGAATACCTGAACACAATGCTATTATTAATCGCATGGGTTTTAATAATGATGGCGTGGATGCTTTATTGCAGAATATCGACAGAGCTCGATTTAACGGCGTGCTAGGTATCAACATCGGAAAAAATAAAGAGACTCCAAACGAGCAGGCAAATAATGACTATTTGTATTGTCTGCGCAAGGTCTACTCACGCGCCTCTTATATCACTATTAATTTGTCGTCTCCTAATACTCCAGGTTTGCGTACTTTGCAGTTTGGAGAGTCGTTAAATAGTTTGTTGGAAGTGTTGAAAAACGAACAAGCTAAGCTGGCATTACTGCATGATAAATACGTACCTATTGCGGTTAAAATCGCTCCGGACTTAACCGAGGAAGAGGTGGCCATGGTTGCTAGCTCACTTAAAACCTATGAGATTGACGGTGTGATTGCCACTAATACTACCTTGTCACGTCAGGGTATTGAAGATTCGCCGCATCACCATGAAGCGGGCGGTTTGTCGGGCTCTCCTGTACGCAATCAATCGATTAGAATTATTCGCACTCTCGCACGTGAACTGCAAGGTAGTGTGCCAATAATTGGAGTGGGGGGCATTTCTGAAGGGTTTGATGCGGCTGAAAAAATTGAAGCGGGAGCCAGCTTAGTACAAATTTACAGTGGCTTTATTTATAAGGGGCCGAGTTTGGTTGCCGAGTCGGTGCGGGCTATTCAGTCTTTACCTGGTAGTTGATGGTCACTGCTATTGAAGCAGTAGCTTAGCGGAGTGGTTTACAGTTGAATTTAAAAAACTTACCTGCAAGCTCCTATGTGTCCGGCATTCGCTGAATAAATGCATCCATGCATAAAACTCATCGCTCCAGTGGCTGTTTTTCTAACCGCTGTATAATCAAGAGCTCGTGCTATGTGGTGCAGTGAATACATTGATTCAGGTAACTGGTTGTAAGGTATAAGTGTTAGTGTAGTGCGGGATTTATTTGGATAGCAGAAACACCGGCCATACCATCCCAGTGAGCTTCGCGTCCTTCGCGCCAGCCACCGAGCCATAAGCTGCGTTTTTCGTTCGAGTGGCTAGGGCATAAGTCTTTTGATTTACCGGTTATTCCGGCGCTGAACCCTCTTGAAAATAGCACCGCAGATTTGTCGCGTTTTTGTCTCTTCATCTTTAGCCTCTTTGGTTTGTTGCTGTTGTGTCATAGACGTATGTAAATACATTGATCACTAGGGGGCTTAGTTATAGCAAATAAATCTTGCTTTGGCAGGGTTTAAACCACCGATTTGTAGCGGTTAGTTAAGTGGTAAAATAAATAATTGCTATTTCAAAGTGTTAAAGGTAAGTAGTCTGTCAGTTTATAGCTGAAATAAATTCATGTAATTTTATAGTCGTCTTGAAATGTATTACATCTAGTTGAAAATATTAATTTTTTTGTCATATCTTTGATTTGCTAATTTCACGCGGTAAAGATGCGACTAAGTAAGAGTAAAAGCAGGGTTTTAACTCTTTATCGGGGGTTAAAATAAATCAGCATACAGTGTGCTGCCGTGGTTGGTTTTTGACCAGCTGATAGCCGGTGCATTAATAATGCTTAGGTTTTTTTTGAAATAGTACGGGGCTGCACGGTGCAGCGCTTTAACAGGTAAATATAAATGTCACATATGTTTTTAGCAACTTGCCCAAAGGGTTTTGAGCCGCTACTTGTCGATGAGTTGATAAGTTTTGGAGCACAAAATGTTAAGCAGGTCGCGGTGGGAGTAGAGTTTTTTGGCGACATCGAGTATGCCTATCGCGCATGCTTATGGTCTAGAGTCGCGAACCGCGTATTACTACCGCTATTATCGGATAATGTCGAAAGTGCAGATGAGCTATATACTGCGATTCAAAGCATTGATTGGCTAGAACATATGGAGCCAACTAATAGTTTGGCGATCAGTTTTACCGGCAGTTCGAGAGCTATTAACAATACTCATTTCGGCGCTTTGAAGGTAAAAGATGCGATTGTTGATCAATTTAGAGACAGCACTGGGGTAAGGCCTACCATTGAGCGTGATACTCCAGATATTCGCATTCATACTCATTTGTATCGCGGTAAACTCTCCGTTTCTTTAGATTTGTCGGGGTCTAGTTTACACCGTCGCGGTTATCGGTTATTTGCCGGAACAGCGCCACTTAAAGAAAACCTAGCGGCTGCTTTACTGCTGCGCGCTGGGTGGCCAAAAATTAAAAATGAATTTAAGCAGGTATTTGATCCACTTTGTGGTTCGGGCACGCTATTGATTGAAGCGGCGATGATGGCCGCTGATATAGCGCCGGGTCTCGATAAAGCGCACTGGGGGTTCGTGCACTGGAAGAAGCACGACGAAGCGTTATGGGATTCATTATTACAAGAAGCTGAAAAACGTCGCACGATTGGTCTCGCTGAAAATGAGGTGACTTTTGTCGGCGCAGATATTGATGCGCGAGTGCTAGAAAATGCGACCGCCAACAGTAAAAATGTCGGACTAGAAGAGCTGATTCAATACAAGGTGGGTGCCGTAGAGAAAATGACCCCACCCACCGATGCCCCAGGATTATTAATTACCAATCCTCCCTACGGTGAACGGCTCGGAGATAGCTCGACGCTGATGTTTATGTACCGAACCATTGGCGACCAGTTGAAACTGCAGTTTCGCGGCTGGAAAGCCTCTATTTTTAGTGGTAATCCAGACCTGTGCCAAGTCATAGGTCTCAAGCCCGACAAAGTATATAAACTGAACAATGGCCCGTTGGAAAGTAAGCTATTCAACTATCACATTTATGCAGAGCGACATGATGAGCAGCAGCCAGCAGAAGAGGTTGAGCCTCTGTCTGAGGCGGGGCAAATGTTTGCCAATCGGTTGCAGAAAAATTTCAAAACTTTATCAAAGTGGCGTAAGAAACAGCAAATAACGGCCTACCGATTGTACGATGCAGATATCCCTGAATACGCAGTGGCGATTGATGTTTATGGAGATTGGGTGCATGTTCAAGAATATGCGCCGCCGAAAAGTATCGACCCGGTTAAGGTTTTTGAGCGTTTAAAAGATGTGATGGCTGCCGTGCCGCAAGTGCTGGGTATTAGTGCTAAAAGAGTAGTGCTTAAACAGCGTAAACGTCAAAGTGGTACCCAGCAATATGAAAAACATGGTCATTTGGGTAAGTTCTTTGAAGTAAAGGAGCACGGCTGTCGCTTTAGAATAAATCTGAGAGATTATTTAGATACAGGATTGTTTTTAGATCATCGGCCGATTCGTTTAGAGATTCAACAGCAAGCGGCGGATAAAGACTTTCTTAATCTATTTTCTTATACCAGTTCAGCGTCAGTGCATGCTGGGATAGGCGGGGCAAGATCTACCACCAGTGTTGACATGTCAGCAACTTATTTGAGCTGGGCGGCGAAAAATATGGCGATGAATGGCTTTAATGACAGTAGTCATCATTTCATTCAAGCAGATTGTTTGCAGTGGTTAAAGAAGCAGCGACAGCCAGCTTACGATTTGATCTTCATGGATCCGCCGACATTCTCTAATTCAAAGCGAATGCAAGATGTCATGGATATTCAAAGAGATCACGTGCGGATGTTCAGTAGTAGCATGAGATTGTTACGCCATGACGGAGTGATGATTTTTTCCAATAACTACCGTAAGTTCAAACTGGATTATGAGTTATTAAGCACCTTTGATGTGCAGGATATTACCGACAGAACCATCGATCCGGATTTTAAGCGAAATAGTCGCATTCACAAGTGTTTTGAAATTCGTCACAAAGAGTAAATTGTAGCTGGAAATAGCTCGAGTCATCTATTCAGGATTCGGGCTAAGCTGCAGGTATTTAGAGTTGTCTAGAGCTGGGCAGTGTTGGCACTGCCCAGAGTGTGGGTTATTAGCTGATAAAGAGCGAAGTAATTAATCTACGGACACCGCTAATATTTATACATCATCAAATACTAGTTTAATAATGATCCGTTTAATCACATCATAAGTAAGCGGTTTCTTGAGCAAGGCTGATACACCAGAGCTTTCGATGGCGGCCAGTGAGGATTGGTTTTGCTCGGAAGTGACCATCATCACCGGCACAGATGGCTGGATGGCATCCTGTCGAATTAGCTCTTATAACTATTTGCCATCGACATTTGGCATGTTGTAGTCAGTGACCACTAGATCAAAATGTTGGGTTTGAAATATTTCAAAGGCCTGTGCGCCATCTACAGCTTCGACTAATTTGGTTACGCCTAAATTAGTGAGGATGTTTTTGAAATATGATCTTGATAGTTTGCTGTCATCTACTAATAGCACCGATCAATTTTCAAATTCATCGTCGGTAACATCAGTTTCATAATCGCCGATGTAATCTAATGTGCTGTGCAATACTTTGCCTAATTCTTTTTCGGTAAAGGGCTTAGGTAAAATACCGATGGCGCCTGCTTGGCGAACTGGTTCTAAATAGCGATAGTGTGTTTCAGATGAAATTAGGATGAAGGTTGTTTCTTGTAAGCGTTCATCTTCACGCATTTTACTAACAATGTCAGTCCCGGTCATATCGGGTAAGTGCATGGAACTCATTACAATATCAGGTACTTGGTGTGCCATGAAATCTAAAGCGTCTTGGCCGCAAGTGCACTCCTCAACTTCGGTGATTTCGAATTTAGCTAGATTTTTTAAAATAATAGATCTTTGCAGATTAGATGGCTCTACTAAAACTACTAAAAGGTTGCTTAAATTCATGTATGTTCTCGTAGCAATAAAAATGAAAATGATAGGCTGAGATATTAACCTTAAAAGCAAAGCAGTTAAATATATACCTACATTAATTATAGTTCATAAAACTGATGATCCTAGTAATTTTTTGAATAATCCATAACATTTGCATTTATTTTCCTGTAAGTTGACGTAACCTTCAAATTAAGGTCAAAAATAGCTGTTTTAAACTGAATATTAAATTAATTTAATGCTTAGTTTGCGCAACGGGTAAAATTTAGCAGGGTTTCATTAGCAACGCAAAAAAACATAGCAGATATTTGAACGTCAGTGATATGCGATTCTTTAAATTATTATTAGCTGAATATAGCATGCTAAAATTCGTGAGTTTTCCTAACTAGATCAATTTATTAAAAATAATAACACTTAATATTTCGAGATGATTTTACCAATGAATAGGACTGTTTTCATTCTTTCACTGTGCCAGGCATTGCTCGGCACAGGTAATATTTTACTGATAGCCATGGCGGCTTTAATAGGTCAGAGTCTAGCGCCAACGGATGCGTTGATTACTTTTCCCCTGGCGCTGCAATTTGTCGGCTTGATGAGCGCGACTATTCCGGCATCGCTGATTATGCACAAGCTGGGTAGGCGCAAAGGCTTCTACTTAGGTAATGCGCTGGGAATATTAGGAGCATTGGGCTGTACGGCGGCGCTATTTCTGCATAGCTTTGTCGGTTTTTGTATGGGCTCATTTTTACTCGGTGTCGGGATTGGTTTTGGAACTTTGTATCGATTCGCCGCGATTGATTCCTGCGCGCCGGAGCAAAAGAGTAAAGCAATTTCATTTGTGATGCTAGGTGGGGTTCTTGCCGCCTTTTTAGGGCCTGCTCTGGCGGTAGAAAGTAAGGATTGGATCGCCGATTATCCCTTTACAGGATCGTTTTTAGGGGTGGTCGCTTTAAATATTTTGGCTTTTGCTTTACTGACTAGAGCCGAATTTCCCGAATCGGTCTCTGGAGCAAAAGCGCAGCTGATTGCCAGACCTCTGTTTGAGATTATCAGTCAACCTATCTTTATCTTATCTGTCGTGGCTGCCACGGTAGGTTATGTGGTGATGAATTTGCTGATGTCCGCAACTCCTCTGGCTATGCATCATCACGGTTTTACCTTTAACGATTCAGCATGGGTTATTCAATGGCATGTGCTGGGTATGTTTTTGCCATCTTTTATCACTCCCAAATTAATTAGAAAGTTTGGTGCGGTAGTGCTTACCCAAGTAGGCGCGGTACTTATTTTGTGTTGTATTGCCGTCAATTATGATGGACAGAGCCTCTGGCATTTTTGGGGTGGGTTAGTGCTGTTAGGGTTAGGTTGGAATTTTATGTTTATCAGTGCTACGCATTTGGTAACATCAGCTTACCAGCCGCATGAAAAAGCAAAAACTCAAGCGGCCAATGAATTCATGCTATTTTCGATGGTCACTGTCTCAGCTCTAAGCTCAGGTTGGTTGGAGGCTACTATTGGCTGGACAAAAATGAATTTGCTAATGATTGTTGTAGTGGTCATTTCTATCTTGGTAGTGTGGTTTTTTTCCCGTAAAATACCTGCGCATGCGATACATTAATAATAGGGGATTTTGACGTGAAGAGTTTTATCTTTAGTACCGAAAACGAGCGCGGTGGAGTTATGCTCTGTGATATAGAGACCCTTGAAGATGCTGTCGTATACCTAAATAGGCGTTTTTGCGGGGTGGTGAAAGTGGAAATGGGTAAAGAATTTTGGACTTTAGAGGATGGTTTTGAAAAACCGCTGCTCACCGCTGACGGTTAGTAATACCCTAACGGCCACTTCTGGTTATGTTTGCTTTAGCACTCTCATGCTAAATTGCCTGCTAGCTAGCAACGGATATTTCACAGAGCGATGCAATTTTAATTGAGCGCTTAAGCCTACTCGTACACTTGAATTGCATCAGTTAGACGCCCACTGGCGCTATGCTGCAGTTAATGTATTTACAATGCCATTGTAAAACCAATAAATCACACTCTATATTCACTTTCAAACCACCGCTTCAGGCGTCAGTGAATGGATACCCATTAGATCATTATGTAGGTGGCTTCTTGTTAAAAGTTTATCACTCTAATTCACTCGATATTTTGCGTGATGTACTCGTAGAAATGATCAGCCGTGAACCGATTAGAGATCCTTTTCGTGCCGAGCAAATACTGGTACAGAGTCCAGGTATGGCGCAGTGGCTGAAACTCGAATTAGCACAGCGTTTAAAAATTGCCGCTAATATTGATTTCCCGCTACCGGCCAGTTTCCTGTGGCGAACCTTTTCACAACTACTGGTCGATGTGCCCGAGCGCTCCGCATACTCAAAAGAGAGTATGAGCTGGATTTTAATGCGAATACTGCCCGAGTATTTACCCCAGTTAGAGTTTCGAGCCCTCGCCCATTATATGGCGGATGATAAGGCACCGATTAAGCTTTATCAATTGTGTGAAAAAATTGCCGATCTATTTGACCAATACTTAGTTTATCGGCCGGACTGGATCGCCCAGTGGGAGCAGCAGAATAATGCGCCAGCTGTAGATGAGCAGTTGTGGCAGCCGATTTTGTGGCGGGCAATCGTGGCTGATACGCAGCGCAGAAATTTCCCGCATTGGCACCGTGCAAACATGTTTGACGCCTTTATTAAAGCGATAGAGAGCTCCTTTGACGAACATTCAACGAGTGCTGAATTACCACAGCGAATTTTTGTGTTTGGTATTTCGGCGCTGCCAGAAAATTACTTACAAGCTTTAGTTGCTTTAGGCAAGCGCTGCGATATTCATTTAATGGTGGCCAATCCCTGTCGACAATTTTGGAGTGATATTGTCGATAAGCGTTATTTAGGCAAACTCGCTCGGCGCAACGATCAAGCTGATCAAGCAAAAATTGCCCAGTTAAGTGCTTATGAGCAAGGGAATCCACTGTTGGCCTCGATGGGCAAGCTGGGGCGCGATTATCTGTATATGCTCGGTCAGTTGGAACTCCCAGAGGTGCAGCTGTTCGGCGCTGATGATAACAGCAGTCTCTTAAAATCGATTCAAAGTGATATTTTATCTTTGCGTAATCGACGGTCAATTACGGAGGATCAGCAAGCCAAAACTGGCTCAGATCAGCAGCGCTTAGCCATTGCCAGCAGTGATGATTCGATCAGTGTGCACTGTTGTCACAGTGCGATGCGTGAAGTAGAAGTTCTGCAAGACCAAATACTGGCAATGCTCGAGCAGGACCCGGCACTTGAGCCCCGGGATATTATTGTGATGATGCCCGATGTCTCTGCCTACAGCCCTTTTGTGGAAGCGGTATTTGGTCAAGCTAAGCCCAGTCACTATTTGCCTTTCTCTATATCCGATAGAAATGCCCAGCAAGAATCGCCGCTGATCGCCAATTTCCTGTCGTTACTGACGATGATAAAAAGCCGCTATGGAGCATCGGATGTGCTGGAGCTATTATCTTTACCAGCACTGTTGCGCCGCTTTGAGTTAGACGAAGCTAAATTCGATCAACTGCGAAATTGGATTTTAGAGTCGGGAATAAAGTGGGGGCTAGATGCTGACAACCGAGCAGAATTAGCGCTGCCCAGCTTTGCGCAAAATAGCTGGCAGTTTGGCCTGGATAGAATGTTTGCTGGCTTTGCCTTAGGAGAGGTTAATAAAACTTGGCAGGGGATCGCTCCGTATTCACAAATAGAAGGGCTGGACGCTCCTAGTTTAGGGCAGTTGGCCAGTTTTGTGGAAGTGCTGCAACGCTGCAAATTAGCTTTTAGTGGCAGCAGTAATATTGCACAGTGGATCGCTTTTTTTCATCAGTTGGTCGACGATTTATACCTGCCAGATGACAGTGACTTAGCGGCCATAGAAATAATTTACACCTGCCTTGAAAAATTACAGACCACAATCGATGAAGTGGATTACCAGCAGTCAATTCCCGCTGAAATAGTACTAGATTATTTGCAGCAGAGCTTAACTGCGCAGCGCTCCGGGCAGCGTTTCTTATCCGGACAAATTAATTTTTGTACCTTAATGCCTATGCGTGCCATTCCCTTCAAAGTTGTGTGTTTGCTGGGGATGAATGATGGCGATTACCCAAGATCAGTTCCCGCTATGGGCTTTGATTTAATGGCCGAGCACGGCCGCAAAGGGGATAGATCGAGACGCGATGACGATCGATACCTATTTCTAGAGGCGTTATTGTCGGCAACTGCTAAATTGTATGTTAGCTATGTCGGCCGCTCGATTGCCGATAATAGCTCCCGGGCGCCCTCAGTGCTAATTAGCGAACTTTTAGAGTACGCACAGCAGGGCTATTTTTTAGCGATGGATGAAAGTGGCGAAAATTTCCCGGCTGCGCATGACTCTTTATTAGCTGCGGCTAACAGCTCTTTATCGTTTCATGCTGAAGGTTCTTTATCGGGCCAAGCTGAAGGTTCTTTATCGCTCCAGGCTGAAGGCTCTTCATCAGTCGAAGCTAAAGGCTCCGATGCTGCTGGCGCGCAGCTGGTATTAAAAATTCAGCAGCAGAGCGCGCAGCTGTTACAGCACTTAATTTTAGAACACCCTTTAACCGCTTATCACCGGCATTATTTTGAGCAGCACAACCGCTTTTTTAGCTACGCAGAACAATGGTTACCTATAGCTGACACCGTTCCTACTCAGCAGGGGGCCGATTTCATCCAAACCTTACCAGATAGCGATCTTGAAAACTTAGCGTTAACCTCGCTGGTTAGTTTTTTTCGTCAGCCAGTGCGCTATTTCTTGCAACATAAACTGCAAGTTAACTTTGTCGATGATGCGGTTATGGTTGAAGATGAAGAGCCCTTTGCGCTCGCGGGTTTAGATAACTATATATTACGTGATCGATTGCTGCAGAGCGCATTACTGGAAAAAGATCTGCACGGCTTTAACGATTACCTGGCCGCCTCAGGTTTGCTGCCAATCGGCCACGCCGGCAGTAAGCTGCTGAGTAAGAATCTGCAGGATGCCACAGAGATAGCAGAAAAAGTAGCGCCGTTAATCACCGGCACTAAACGCCGCTTAAGCTTCGATTTAGAGATAGATAATTTGCAATTACAAGGATGGATCGAGCCACTTTATGAGATCGGGGTGGTTAAATACAGTGCGGCCAATAGCAGTGGCCGCAGTTACATCTGCACTTGGGTTGAGCATCTAGCCGCCTGCGCAAATGGCTGTGATCACGCTACTTATTTTAGAGCTATAAACCAACAATTTCATTTTAGAGCGGTGGCTACAGAGCAGGCGATCGACTATTTAACCGAGTTGCTTCAGTTGTACCGACAAGGGCTGCAAAAGCCGCTTGCCTGGTTACCAGATTTAGGTTGGCAGCTATATAATGCTGATGATGTCTCGGTATTTTTACGCGACGTAGAAATCAATTACAATAATTTTGCAGATCCTTATATTCAGCGAGTTTTTCCTAAATGGCAAAATATCAGCAGTGGTTTGATGGCGGTAAATCAGCAGATACTGGCACCTCTCGCCGAGTATTTAGTGATAGATAGTGAGGGAAATGAGTGATGCCCACAACTATTTCAACGCTGCAAGCGCCTGAACAATTAGATCCATTAACCTTGCCACTGACCGGGCAAGCGCTGATTGAAGCCAGTGCCGGTACCGGCAAAACCTACACTTTAGCGGCCTTGTATTTGCGATTGCTGTTGGGCTTAGGGCGGGGAAATTCTTTAGAAGTTGATCAGATTTTAGTGGTCACTTTTACCGAGGCCGCCACACAAGAGCTGCGAGAGCGAATTCGCAGTCGTATTCAAGAGGCGCGCATCGCTTTTGTGCTGGGCACCAGTGACGACCCTTTTATCGAAAAATTGCTGGCACAGCATCTTGATCATCAGCGCGCGGTATTGGACTTGGAGTTTGCCGCCTCGGAAATGGATCAGGCATCGGTATTTACTATTCATGGTTTTTGTCAGCGCATGCTCAAACAGCACGCCTTTGAATCGGGTGCTAGTTTTAATACCGAGTTAATTAACGATGATACTGACATTGTGCGCCAGGCGTTGCTGGATTTTTGGCGCACTCAACTGTACGCGGCAGATACTGAACTGGCCGTCGAAATTTTGGCCAGCTATAGCACCCCAGATAAACTGTTAAGCAAAATTCGCGGCTATTTAAACTTGCACAACGTGCAGCTCAGCCCTGATTACACAGATTTCCCACTGCGGTTAAAATGGCAGCAGTTTTTAACCGCTCAAGGCTTATTGCGCAAAGCGTTGATAGCGACAATTAATAGCAGTGCAGCAGAAGATGACTTACTGGCGCTAATCCAGGACTCTTCAGTTGATAAACGCAGCTATTCAAAGCGTTACTTGCCGAATTGGTACGCCAAGCTGGTGGGGTTTGCCGCCGGCGAAAAAGCACCTTTTAAAGAGCTGCTAAAGTTCTCGCAATCGCTGCTTGAAGACAAATCTAAGACAGAGGCGGTGCCGCGCCATCCGGTGTTCGTGCAAATCGCGGAGTTCTGTGAACAGCAAATTAACTTTAAAGCGGTGATTTTTTGTAAGGCGCTCGCGGCTGTGCGGCACAATATGCAAATAGAAAAACAAAAAAATCAACAACTGAGCTTTGATGATCTACTGCACAAATTAGCGCATGCGCTGCAAGGCGAGTCTGGTGATGCGCTGGTAAAGGCAATTCGTAAGCAGTATCCGTTCGCCCTTATCGATGAGTTTCAAGACACCGATCCAGAGCAGTACAGTATTTTTGCTACGCTGTATGCGATTCCAACAGAGCAGTTGGATGCGACAGTTGCAGAGACTGAGATTAGCAGCAGTGTTGCGGAAGATCCTGACTCCAGCTCTGACTCATCTGTAGAGGCGTTAGGTTTGTTAATGATTGGCGATCCGAAACAGTCTATTTATGCTTTTCGCGGCGCAGATATTTTCACTTACATGAAGGCGCGACAACAAGTTGTCAAGCACTATACCTTAGGTACCAATTGGCGCTCTAGCAAGGCGATGATCAATGCCACTAATCAGTTGTTCGGCAGATCCCCAGCGGCTTTTATTTACCAGCAAGACATTCCCTTCTATCCGGTTAGCGCTACGAGTAAGGCCTCAACTTTAGCCATAAATGCACAGCCGATCCCCGCCTTATCTTTCTTCTATCGAGATGAGATGCTCAATAATGACCAATATTTGCTAGAGAGTGCGACCACTTGTGCCGCGCAAATCGATCGGTTATTGCAGAGTGCGAAATTGAATGATCAGCCCGTCACTCCTGCAGACATCGCCGTCTTAGTACGCGATAGAAAAGAAGCCGCACTGGTGCAAAAAGCACTGTTGCAAGTGCAGGTCGATTCAGTGTTTATGTCGAATCGTGAAAATGTATACACAGTCAATGGCGCACGAGAGTTACAGTATATTTTACAAGCGGTGAATGAGCCAAGTAATGAGCGCTTGTTGCGCACCGCTCTAGCGACTGAGTTGTTACAGCTTAATGCCCGAGAATTGTTCGATTTAAATCAAGATGAGCTGGCATGGGAAGCGCTGGTGGAAGAGTTCGTTGATTATCGTAAGATTTGGTGGCGCTCTGGTGTGCTGGCAATGCTGCATGCCCTGTTGCAAAAGCGGGGATTAGCGCAGCGCTGGCTGAGCTTTAATGAAGGGGAGAGGCGCCTAACCGATTATCTGCACTTGGCGGAGCTACTGCAGCAGGCGAGTGCCGAATTAGAATCTAACGAGACGCTAATTCGCTTTTTACAAGACAAGAGAGCGCAGCCTGCTAATCAGTCACAGGAACAGCAGTTGCGTTTGGACAGTGATAGATCGCGAGTGACAGTAATTACCATTCACAAGTCGAAAGGCTTAGAGTATGAAATCGTATACCTCCCTTTCGCCTGTCGTTATCGTCAAGCGAGCAGCATATTATTTCACGACGATGCCGGTCAGGCGATTCTCGATTTAGAGACCAGTGACAATCAGCAACAGATCGAAAAAGAGCAGTTAGCTGAAGATCTGCGCCTCTTGTACGTCGCGATTACCCGGGCGGCGCAAGCCTGTTTTATCGGCATGGCCAATGTTTATCTGCGTAAAAAAAGTGTCTGGCAAAAAACCGCCATCGGCTACCTTTTAACTTACCTTAAACCTGCTGATGCCGATCAACCAGCGATGCATTTAAATGATCTGGATTTACCGCAAGTGCTGCAACTGCTAACCCAGCAGTGTGATGATATACAGACTATCGATGCGACGGCGATTGACCTAGAGCAGGGTGAGTTATTTGGGGCGTTAATTGATGATCTGGCAGATCGGCAAATTGACACTGCCACAGTGCTGCGAGCGCGGGATTTCCAGCGAGTGATAAATCATCAGTGGCGGGTCACTAGTTATTCAGCACTTGCCAAAGATGCGCAACATGCACCACTGATTAATTCACAGGCGCCGCCGTCATCCTCGCCAGTTGACTTATCACGCTCCACAGCGTTAGAAAATGATCATCTAGATTTAGAAGTGCTCGACGAAAGCGAGCTATTAGCGAGCGATCCAGTGGAAAAGAGCATCTTTAGTTTTGCTAAAGGCGCGGTTGCCGGTACCTTTTTACACAGCATTTATGAAGAGATAGACTTCTCCTCGACCGATAACAGTGAGTTGCTGGCGGTACTTGAACAGAAACTGCCACTCTCGGGCTATGATTTAGCTTGGCTGCCGACACTTGCGGCGTTTATTGGTCAATCTCTAGATGTGGTTTTGACGGCCCCAAGCGCTGAGCAGAACTTTACGCTCCGCTCGATTACCCCAGCTAACAGGCTGGTGGAAATGGAGTTTATACTGCCGTTTAAAGCGATAGATTGCAGTGCTATTAATAAGTTACTGGCAGCTCATGATCCGCTATCGCAGCGCGCCGGCGCCTTAGTTTTCTCTAGAGTCGCCGGTATGTTGAAGGGGTTTATCGATTTGACGGTCCGGGCTAACGGTCAATATTATGTGATTGATTACAAATCTAACTATTTGGGCGATCAGCTCAGTGATTATCAAGCAGACAATATGCAATTGGCGATGATCGACCACCGCTATGATTTCCAGTACGTGCTTTATACATTGGCACTGCACCGACTGTTGCGCAGTCGACTGGCTGATTATGATTACGATAAAGATATCGGTGGCGTCTTTTATCTATTTTTAAGGGGTATGTCGGTAGGTTCTGAATCGGGAGTGTTTTATAGCAAACCTAAAAGAGAGTTGATAGAAAGCTTAGACCGGTTATTTGAGGGCGAACAATGAAACTTGCACAACAGCAATTATTTGAACTATTAGAAAAAGTGCAAAAACAGCAAATGCTCAGGAGCATTGATGTTAAGTTTGCCCAGTGGTTGGCTGGAAAGCTAACTGATAGCACCCCCTATCAATTACTGCTGAGTGCGCTGGTGAGTTATCAATTAGCCGATGGTCATGTCTGTCTCAATATGAATAATATAGCAGAGATTATCGGGCACTGGCCGGCACAGCTGGTCAGTGAGGCTGATGAAATTTTGTCCAATCAAGCGTGGCTGGAGGCGGCAGTTGACGGGGAAGTGATAGCGGATGTGCAGATGCTGGCCAGCGGTACTGAACTCAGCCCGTTAGTGATCGATAATAATCGGCTGTATTTGTATCGATATTGGCAGTACGAGTGCAAAGTGGCCGCCAAACTGATGGCCGCGGTTGTGTCGCACCCTAAGCTGCAATCTGGCCAACAGGATGTGACACCTGTCGATCCCGTTCATTTAAAAAGTCAGCTAGATCGTTATTTTAGTAGTACGGAGCAGCCAGATTGGCAGCGAGTGGCGGCGGCGATTACCACTGCGCACCGTTTTAGTGTGATTAGCGGCGGGCCGGGAACCGGAAAAACCACCACGGTCACTAAGCTTTTAGCGATCTATATTGAAAGCCAATTATCCCTCGGGCGCAGACCCATCATCCAGCTGGCAGCGCCAACCGGAAAGGCGGCCGCACGACTGTCAGAGTCGATTGCCGCCGCTAAAGTAAAGCTCGATATACCAGAGCAAGTGCTAGCCTTGATTCCCGAGCAGGGGAAAACTATTCATCGGCTACTCGGGGCTCGTGCGAAAAGTAATCAGTTTATCCTCAATGCAGATAATCCACTGCTAGCTGATCTGCTGGTGATTGATGAGGCATCGATGATCGACTTGCCGATGATGGCTAATATAGTGGCGGCATTGTCCGAGCAGACTCGACTGATCTTGATCGGTGATCGTGATCAGCTCGCGTCGGTCGAAGCGGGGTCAGTGCTAGGTGATATTTGCGCGGTGCCTAATATGGCCTGCTACTCTCGGCAACAGGCTGATTATTTGGCGATCAGCTGTGGTTTCCAACAAAGTGAAGCCTCTAAATACCCCTTTGCCGATCAGCTGGCTTTTTTGCAAAAAAGCTATAGATTTTCAGCAACTAGTGGCATAGGTGCGCTCGCTAAAGCTTGCAACGAGGGCGATAGTCGTCAATCTGTCGCGGTTTTACAAGGTGACTATGCAGACTTACAGGTTATTCAAGCGACTGCGGATACGATAGATGATCAGCAAATATTAGCCCCTATTCTAAAAGGATATCAACAGTATATTAGTCAGATGGGCAAGCTGAATGATCCCAAACAGCTGTTGACGCTGTTTAATCAGTTCCAAGTGCTGTGTGCAATGCGGGTCGGTAGTTTTGGTGTCGAGCGGATAAACCAGCAAATAGAAGAGCACTTTCAGCGCACCACCATTAAAGATGCGGATAATCGCTGGTATGTTGGCCGCCCTATTATGATCACACGCAACGATAATCCAATGCAGCTATACAATGGTGACATCGGCGTCACTTGCTATGACGAGGAGAGCGGTCAGCTTAAAGTATGGTTTGAGCAAGGCGGGGTCATTAGAGGCGTTCTTCCCAGTCGGCTACCTCAACACGAAACCGTATTTGCCATGACGGTGCACAAAAGTCAGGGCTCGGAATTCGATCACGTGATGTTTTTATTGGCGCAAAATGCCAGGGTGGTCAATAAAGAACTCATTTACACCGCGATTACTCGCGCAAAAAATAATTTTACCTTCTTTGGCAATTTGCAAATATTAAAACAAGCGGTGACTAGATCAACGCTGCGATCCAGTGGCTTGGCCGATAAAATTTGGTGCTAATCTCGCTAGCTGTTGGCGTATAAAAATCGCGATTATCTAATAAAATGCTTAATTTCAACAAGTTAAGAAGTTGTAATATGTTTCTATCATTTTATAATGGTTTAGATTATGGCCAAGTCACTTATTTGTAAATTTTTTTAATTTAGGCCAGTCTGTGAAGACGCAGCGCTAATCAGCTAGTGTTTTGTTTTTCCTCTGTGCAGCGCAGCGCCTCTGTGCCCTCTGTGGTGAAAAAATCTTTAAAGGATTGGTTTTACCACAGAGGACACAGAGAAGAGATTAAAAGCATCTTTTGCTATGGCGGAAACACAGGGCTAATCAGGTATGATTTTATATTCTGCTCAGAGCTTAAGCTGGTTTTACAGTTATCGGTAATGCGTCAAACAAATTATCGACTAGAGAGCTCTGTATAACGTTGCGAGCGAAGGTAAGACAAGGCAAAAACCGACGAAATAGCGGAGTTAGTATGCCCCTCACTTTGGGTACAGTGTGCCCCTCTTTATGGGTATTACAGGTGTAAATGAGTATATCGAGCCGGTTTTTAACGCCGTATTACCGAGCGCAGTAGTTATGCAGAGGTCTCGACTAGTTAGTCGTGGATTATTGACAATAGTCAGCGTAATTACAGCGGCTATTTGATAAGATTTACTAAAAATTATATCCAGTTTTTAGATAGGGCTGGTATCGGTGGTTTTGCTATTCTCTGTCTTCACTTTGGAACCACGGATTAAGCTATCAGCTAAGCGATTGCCCTAGGCAGGTGTGTATGGATGAAATGATCTATTGCAGTTAAGTGAGAATGTTAGATGACAAAGTTAAGCGTTAATTTAAATAAAATTGCCTTGTTGAGAAATTCAAGAGGCAGAGATTTTCCAAATGTACTGAAGTTTGCCAAGAAGTTTATCAGCTTGGGCGTGCAGGGGATCACCGTGCATCCTCGTCAAGACGAACGTCATATAACCATGCAAGATGCCTATGAATTAGGCCGTTTACTGGCTGATAATACCGAGGTTGAATACAACATCGAAGGTTATCCATCGGCAGAGTTTTTGCGTTTGGTGGAGGAGATTAAACCCACTCAATGCACGTTAGTGCCAGATGCTCCCGACCAGTTAACCTCTGACCATGGATGGGACTTAAGCCAAGATATGAAAATGGTACAAGACTCTTGTGCCAAGCTAAAAAAGGCCGGAGTTCGCGCCGCTATCTTTTTAGATCCAAATGTTGAACACGTAGTATTGGCCGCCAATTCAGGCTGTGATCGGGTTGAGTTTTATACAGAGGCATTCGCCGCTAGTTACGGCACTGCAACACAGCCGCAAATCTTTGCCGACTATGTAGCGGCGGCGGCTAAGGCCCGGGAGCTGGGGATCGAGATCAATGCCGGACACGATCTAGATTTGCAAAACCTCGCTAAGTTTCTCAGCATAGAAAATGTGCTAGAAGTGTCAATTGGTCATGTGTTGACGGTTGAATGCATTGAGCAAGGTATGGAGAGCGTGGTGGCACAGTATTTAGCTATTTGTAAGAATAGCGCTTAGTTCATCCAGCTGAAAAATAGGCTGATTTACAGTGGGTTAACCAATGATTAATAACCCGCTGTGCCGTTGATAATAGCGGCTTTCTGCTCTTTATTCTATTCTCCCTGCTGTCGGCGAGCATGGAGCTTAAATCCTCCGCCCTCGAAAATATTAGCTTCTTTGATTATTTGTAAAAACTTGTAATTTTCCTACTTATTTGGTTTATATGCTGAATAATTGTTGTTTTTTACGTATTATTACGTAAAAAACAACAATCCAACTAAATTTGTGAGCGTTATTATGTACAACCTCAGTCAGTCCGTTACTTGGAAAAAGCTGCAAAAACTAGCTGAAAATGCTAAAGATCAGCGCATTGCCGATGCTTTTGTTGACAACCCAGCAAGGTTTGAACAAATGAGTTTGCGCTTAGATGGGCTGTTTTTGGATTATTCAAAAAATATGCTCTCTGCAGACGTGTTAGCCAGTTTACTGCAACTGGCCGAGCACTCGCCACTGCGCCAGAGAAGGGCGCAAATGTTTTCCGGTGATATTATCAACGTCACGGAAAAACGTCCGGTGTTACATACAGCATTGCGCAATCGTAGCGCTGAGCCGGTAGCAGTGAATGGCAGAGATGTGATGCCAGAAATTCGCGCCAGCTTGGAAAAATTAAAAGTATTTAGTGATAAAGTACGCAGCGGTGAATGGCGAGGATATAGCGGTAAGGCGATTAAAAATATTGTCAATATAGGTATTGGAGGGTCTGATTTAGGTCCTAATATGGTCTGTCGCGCGCTATTGCAACAAGGTGACTCAAATATGCGCGTACATTTTGTCTCTAATGTGGATGGCTTGCATATTAACAAAGTGCTGGGGGCACTAGACCCCGCCACGACCATGTTCATTGTCTCGACTAAAACCTTTTCTACTCAGGAAACTCTGTTAAATGCGAACAGCGCCAAAAGCTGGTTCTTGGAAAAAGCCACGGAGCAAGATGTCGCAAAACATTTTGTTGCAGTGTCGACCAATCAAGCGGCGGCGCTGGAATTTGGCATAAAAAGAGAAAATATTTTTGAGTTTTGGGCGTGGGTTGGCGGCCGCTATTCGCTGTGGTCGAGCATTGGCTTGCCAATAGCGCTATCTATCGGCTATCAAGCCTTTATTGAGCTTTTAGAGGGCGCTCATGCCATGGATCAGCATTTTTTACATACTCCACTGGAAAAAAATATGCCGGTGATCATGGCTTTAATTGGCATTTGGTACATTAATTTTCTCCAGGCGGAAACTCAGGCGATCATTCCCTACGATCAAGCGCTACATCAATTTCCAGCATTTTTGCAACAGTTAGACATGGAGAGTAATGGTAAGTCTGTCGATGTTGAAGGGGTCCCTATCGATTACGCAACAGGGCCGATCGTCTGGGGGCAAACCGGCTCCAATGGCCAGCATGCCTTTTTCCAATTGCTGCACCAAGGCACTAGATTCGTGCCTATCGATTTTATCGCCTCTTTAAAAACCAGCGAGAAAAGCCCAGAGCATCACTTTGCGCTACTCACCAATATGCTGGCCCAGGCGAATGCGTTTATGAATGGTGATAGTGGTGCAAATACGCAAACTCATGCCAGTTGCCCGGGAAATAGGCCCAGTAACGTGCTGTTACTCGATGAAATGACCCCGCATAATTTAGGGGCGCTGATTGCGCTCTACGAACACAAAGTGTTCGTGCAGGGCGCCATTTGGAATATAAACTCTTTCGATCAATGGGGAGTGCAGTTGGGCAAGCGTTTAGCGACTGAAATTAGCGGTAATATAAAACATCAAAGCACCGATTATGACCCGTCTACCCAAGGGTTAATGAGCTTAGTCAAACAGTATTTAACTTGAATGAGCAACTTCACTGGAAGTATATTAAATTTTCCCAGCGCTCTCAGCTTTTTTAAAAGCAGAACTGTATTTAAAGTTGGGTAATTGATATTATGTGAGGAGTGGCTCTCTTAAAATGGTTAGTCTCACGGGTGTGCAGCGTGTCCGACTGTTTTACTTTACTTGGTATTGTTTTGCATGCGAGCCAATTGTTGATTAGTATAGCGCTGAGAACCCACTCTTAGTTATCTTGCTGTAAGTTGTGCAGCGATTGCTTAGGGAAGCTGAATCTGTGACTCCACTGCAACACATAGCGCCAGCTCTGTATTCACTTTGAAGTCGCGGGTTCAGCAAAAAAATAAAAAAGTAAGTGTCGATGAGCCAGAGAGACTGTTAATGCTAAGAAAACTAAATATTATTTCCGGATTGGTGCTGTTCGCTTTCATTAGTACCCATTTATTAAATCTCACTGTGGGGATCGTTTCGCTCGAACTGCTAGATGCTACTCGACCATACTTCTTTGCTTTCTGGACGACTTTTCCCACAGAAATTATATTGATACTGGCGCTTTTGTTGCATCCAGTATTAGGCTTGCGCTCCCTTTATTTTAGAAATACTTTGCGGATCTCAACGCCAGATAAAGTACAGCTGTGCTCTTCCTTGCTGATCATCCCACTGTTGATTCCGCATATTATAGCGATCAAACTTGGCGAGAGTTTACTGGGCGTACAGGCAAACTTTACGGTGTTCCTATCGTATATGTGGGTTGATTCACCGATGGCGGGGCTGCGTCAAGTGCTGTTAGTTATCCTCGCTTGGGTGCACGGCTGTATTGGCTTATTAACTTGGATTAAGTTAAAAAGCTGGTGGCCTAAAATAGCGCCCTTTGCCTACCCTTTAGTAGTCGCTATTCCCACATTTGCGCTATTAGGTTTTGTCGAAGCGGGGCGCGATGCGGTGCACATAAAAGCGTTGGCGAGTCAGCAGTCAGCAGTTCTTGAATATGCGAATAAAGAAGATAATAAGCGCCCTTCATTAAGTGCCGCTAGCCTGCTCGAGCAGACACTGGAGTCCAAGAAATCGTCTAAACAATCGGCTAAACATAGCGCATTGGAGTATCAGATCGCCGCTCAGGCAAGGGCCAGGCAAACTAACTATTGGCTGTTTGGTTACGCAATATTAATCGTCTTAATCTTTATGGCTAGATACATGCGCCTTAGAAAATACCGGGAATTTGTTGAAATACACTATGCGGATGGCGCAGTCATAACAGCAGAGGTAGGCCCTACTCTGTTAGAAATAGCCATTTTAAATGACATCCCGCATGCTAACTTGTGTCATGTAAAGGGGCGCTGTGGCACATGTCGAGTGAGGGTTATACAGTCGAGTAGCCGCTTGACACCGATTTCTAATTTAGAGCAGGCGATGTTAGATAAATTGCACAGTGATGGGCAAACTCGTCTAGCATGTCAGGCGGGCCCCAGTGCCGGAGTGCTGCATTTAGAAAAATTAATGAGTGCCGATCTGCAGCTGACAAATACGTTGCCCAATACTCGAGAACTCAAAGCAGAGCTAGTCATAGATCAACAAAATGAGCGGGCTAAATCATGAATACTGTGACGCTATTACCTACCGCTAAAGGCACCGCGAGTCAGCGAAGCAGCGCTTTTCTGATAACAACTATGCTGGTGATACTCTGTAGTTTATTATGGGCGACAAACTCTTATAGTGCGACCCCAATAGTGGCGGTTGGTCCCAGCAAAATGACTGCGAGTAGCAGCGTTCAATTAGCCTCCAAGCAAGAGATTGAACAGTTAAAAAAATTACTGGTTAGCCCCAGTATCCAGCAGTGGTTACAGCAAGCGAGTATCACATCAGCAGATAATACAGCTGCTGGCAATAGCGGATTAGAACATGGCTTTAGAGATAATGTTACTTGGCTAATTGACAAAATCAGACAGAGAAATGCAGATATATATATTGCTTGGCAGCAAGTCGGGGATGCTCCACAGATGGTCGTCAATAAATGGCAATCTGAAATGTCCAACACCGAATCACTGCGCTCGATTACCTATATATTAATATTTTTATTTGTCGGTGCGGGATTTGAATGGCTCTACGCTCAATACACTGGACGCAGGCTATTGCGCTTAGAGTTGCAAAAACCCAGCAGTTTAAAGCGGCGAATTAACATTGCATTTTATCGCGCGCTGTTGACTTTTGGTGGCTTATTCTGCTTTTCACTGGGCAGTATTGGGGTTTTTCTATCCTTTAAATGGCCAGTGTTAGTTGAGCATGTAGTGATGGAAATACTGATTGTGATCTTAATGGTACGCATCGGTACGACGATCATTCGCTTTTTCCTGGCGCCAAGACTAAAAGAGCTGCGCTTGGTCCCGCTAACCACTGAACAGGCAAAAACAGTGTTTTTTTGGTCGGCTGTGATTATTGTTTTAACCTCACTGAATATCGCCGTCTCCAATGTGTTCGATAAATTAATTAGTTTATTTCAGGCAGATTTGCTTTCGCATTCCGCGCTGTCAATCAATTTACTCTGCAATTTAATCTTGTTACTGGTCGCATTAATCGCACTGCGAAGAATTTACTTAGTGTTTAAACCCTGCGCTGATGGTGGTGATCAGACGCTGACGGTGCATGCTGGCGTGTATAGATTTTGGGCCGGCTATTTTACCATTTTACTGATTCTCAGCTATGTTCTATGGATGTTAAACATTACTTTAATTATGCAGTCTGCGCTGGTAATAGGTCTCTTGATTCCGCTTAGCCACTTATTCCGCACTTGGATTGACTACTTGTTTGATCAGGCAACGCAGTTAAATTTAGCGGAAGAGAAAGTTCCAGCTACTCAGGTTGATCAAGAGCATATAACGCTAGAGACACAAAAAGCTGCAGCGGCAGAGCTAGATAGCAGTGATGAGCACCCCTACAATAATTACCGGCCAATAGCGCGACGTTTAATGCGCTTTGTCTTAGTAGTAAGTGGGCTATTAATGTTGATGATATTTTGGGGCTACAATCCTTTTTCGCTGTCGAGCTCGGCTACCGTCTCTGGGCAAGTGTTTAAAATCGTCATTGATATCATTGCTGCGGTGCTAATTGCCGACTTGGTGTGGATTTGGGCGAAAACTTACATAGACAAGCGCCTTGGGGATTATTGTCCTCCAGAGGATGGTCATGCACCGGGGCCAGAGGCCCGCATGGCAACCTTGTTACCACTATTGCGGACCATGCTAATAGTGACCTTGTTTGCGATGGTGAGCTTTAGTGTACTAGCGACGTTAGGTTTTAATATTGGGCCGCTATTGGCAGGGGCTGGGGTGATTGGTTTAGCGATAGGTTTTGGTGCGCAGACCTTAGTTAAAGATGTAGTGTCGGGGATCTTCTATCTGATAGATGATGCTTTTAGAGTAGGCGAATACATTGAAGTAGGTGATCTAAGAGGCACGGTTGAGTCCATGTCTATTCGCTCTCTAAGGGTGCGGCATCATCGTGGTGCGGTGCATACCATTCCATTTGGGGAGTTGAAATCTATCACTAATCACAGTCGCGACTGGGTGATTATGAAGTTAGAATTTAGAATTCCCTTCGATACGAATATGAAAAAAGTTAAGAAGTTAATCAAAAAAATAGGCAAAGAGCTGTTACAAAATGCTGATTTTGGGCACAGTTTTATTGAACCTCTAAAGTCTCAAGGGGTGCGCCGTATGGAGGAGTTTAATATGGTGCTTGGGGTGAAATTTATGACTAAGCCGGGCGAGCAATGGGTGATACGGCGTGAAGCATACCATCAAATCCGCGATACCTTTGAAGCAAACGGTATCCATTTAGCACAGCGCAATGTCAAAGTGGAAGTATTGCATGGTGATACTTTAGCTGAAAGCACCAAGCAGGCGGTGGCGGCTGCGGCGCAAAATGCCGTCGACCCTATCGCCGTTAAAACCCCGATTCCCGATGAGCCTTAGCCGGTTCTTGCGGGGGCCTCAAATTAAAAATGACAGATGGTCACAGTAAATAGTAATGATCAAAGAACAGCAAATTCAAATAAAAAATCCTTGTGTGGGAGTGTGCTGCCTAGACGAGCAAGATTTGTGCATCGCCTGCAAACGCTCTGGAATGGAAATTGCCGAATGGGGTCTGTACTGTCTAGAGCAAAAAAAGGCAGTGTTGGTTAAAATTGTTCAGCGCTATCAAGAAGCAGATAAACTATTCTAAACAAGTCACACGCGCCAGGTTGGGAAACTGCTTAAAATTTGTTTGGTTGCTCCTCTTGAGTTAAACGGGCGAGGGCTTAATTTGCTTCCGCTAGCACTGTAATTGAGCAAAGAATATTATCCGAATCAGTGGCTTTATTGCATCGCGTAGGGCGAGCTCTTGATTCTACAGCGGTTAGAAAAATACCCGATGAGCCAGAAAGAACTATTAATATTTTAAATTCCGTTATAAAACTAATGCCTTATGCTCGATATTTGTTTTGGTGTCATGGGTTTAGGTGGTACTACAAAATGTAATTGAAGAGTTTAATTATTGCATAACACATTTAAAAATGTGAAAGTAGATATGGCTTAGCTTTCGTTAGAATTACTCTAAAAATAGGAAATACTTTGAGTTTAATTAGCAATAAATCAGAGATACCTCTCACTAAATTAATGTCTGGTAAAACGATGACCAGGCAGCTGATTAGTGTTGAAAAATATACATATTTACTGACTGATCAAATTGCAGAATTTTATTCATTGGAAATTGATAAAAAATTTATTCAATCGACCAATTTAGATTCAAAAATTTTACTGCAGACTAAACGCGATGCCGTCAGTAATGTAATTAAAGAGTTGCGATCTGAAAAAGAAAAATTAGATCAGCTAATAAAACCTCATCAACAAGCCAATCGAGATATTCTTGATAAAATTATCAATATATTGATCAATACTAAAAATACTCGCCGGCATTTTGAAATAATTTTAGGAACAATCTTACTTAATTATCCGATTGATAGGTTAGATGCAAAATTTTCTAGTCGCTTGGAAATGAGTAAAATGTTGCGACCAATGTATCAAACAGCTTTGATTTCATTGTTGCTAGAGAAGTTATTAAATGAGGGCTTTAAATTTAATTCTGAGTATCTGGTTGTCTTACTCGAGGGATATTCTGCTGATGATCAAGAAGCTAAAACAAAAGCGCTCTTTGAGTTACAGAAAATTTTTGTAGAAATTATTTATCTGAAAGAAATGGGCTTCTATTCGCCTACCTCGCTAGAAATTTTGAGCCGCAGTGGTGAAAATAATTTGCTTGATGAGAAAAACCGAACAGAGTTACTTGAGCAAAGCAGTCTCAGTAGTAAAGAGTTTCATCACTATGGTGTCGGTGCGTTAGAAGTTGATATTGGAGGGCTAGTTTCAAAGGATGTTGTAGATGTTTCGGAGCGAGAGAAAACCGAGAAAAAAGAGATCAAAGCTGAACTGAGTGCCGCTGAACGCATGGCTTTGATGGAGAGTGCAGCGCGCTTTACCTTTATCAAAGATATTATGGATCCCAAGGTTAAAACTGACCGTCAAATAGATGATTTGCTGCAAATATGTAAAGTATACTCATCCTTTATACTTCCTGTTAAAACTAAAATTGATAAAGAATTACATATAAAAGCATATGACATGATGCGCCAACAAGCAGCTGATAAACTACTCAATCCTCTATACACTAAAACCTTGCTTGCTATGATGGGTCGCTTTCCTATCGGCAGTGGAATCTACTTTATTGATTCACAGCGTCATGGTGGCACTGTCGATAAAGCGTTAGTGGTCGGGCTGAATCCTCGCAATCCCGATGAGCCTATCGTCAAAAGAGTGACGACTAATTATCGAAATATGATTGATTCAGTTTCTGGAACTGTTGCGAAAAATATTAATTTATTTTTTGTACAGGCTAGGAGCGATGAAAATTTTACCAGGCAGTTAAAAATTCGTTTTAACACCCAGTTTAAAAATGAAGAAGATGGATTGCTATTTAGTTTTAGGGCTAATGATTCCTTTAGAACTCTGGCGATTTCAGAGTCCAAGCTCTGGTAAAAACCAGTATAAAGCTCGCTTGTCTCGGTATTGGCGGTTGTTTTCAAATTATATTCAATTGCTAGTAATATTTTTGAATTTTTGTTGCTCAGTTATTTTATATGGTAAGACGGCGCTGCTGTGCACTCAGTTAGTAGAGAATGAAGAAGTCCATCCGGTGGTTTTTAGGTTACTTTTTTGAACGGCAGTAGACTCTCTAGTTGAGGTTTATAGTTTTCAATTGCCTGTGTTTCTCGCTCTAGAAAATCAGCGATTGCGTGGCTAAATTCGGGGTGAGCAATATAGTGGCTTGAGTAAGTCATGATTGGTTCAAAGCCGCGTTGAATTTTATGCTCGCCTTGGGCGCCAGGATCAAAGCGTTGGATGTTGTGTTCAATGCAGTACTCCAGTCCCTTGTAGTAGCAAGTTTCAAAGTGTAAATTGTCAAAATCATCCAGTGATCCCCAATACCTTCCATACAGCACAGCATTTTCTGGGTCGGTGTTTTTAAAACACCAGGCACAAGCCACGGTTTTGTGCTGATGCTTAGCGACAAATAAGACGATATGACTAGCTAGGCTTTTTAGTAGTAAGGCAAAAAATTCAATATTTAAGTAGCCTTGTCTGCCTCTTTTTAAATAGGTTAACTGATAGCAGTGGTAGAATTCTTCGAGTAAAACGGGGTCTATTTCCGGTCCTTCTACTGTGTGAATCGTCACTTGCTGTTCAGTGACTATGCGCCTTTCTCGCTTAATGTTTTTACGCTTTCGTGAGGTGAAACTGCTTAGGTAGTGCTCAAAACTGCGGTATTGCTGGTTGTGCCAGTGATATTGCAGTCCCTGTCTGGTTAATAGTTGCTGCGCTGCGAGTTGTTTGTTTTCATTGACGCTGTGAAATAGACCGTGCCAGCCGGAAAAACCGTATTCTCGACATATACTTTTAAGTTGTTCAACAATAAAAGGTAACACCTTGCAAAGCTCAATTTTACTGGCGATTCTAGGGCCGTAACAGGGGCTAAAAGGAATGGCAGTCAATAGTTTAGGGTAGTAGTTTAGATTGTTGCGCGCGTAGGCATCGGCCCAGTCCCAGTCGAAGACATACTCACCGTTTGAATTGGTTTTTTGATACATTGGCATAATGCATACCAGAGATTCTTGCTGATATATGGTGATATGACTTACTTGCCAGCCGGTTTTCTTGGTAGTGCAACCGCTTTCTTCAAGCGCCAATAAAAATTCGTGGCGTAAAAATGGGTAGTCTAGGCCGCATAGGTTGTTCCAGGCGCGAGCATCGATTTGATTAATGCTGTGTAGTATCTTAAGTTCAAAAGGCATAATAGTAACTGTTGATGAATGTTGGTCTGATATTAACAAGTTAGTCTTTAAACTGCAGTTATAATCACTAAAATATACTGCTCACTGGAGTGGATATCTTTAAACAGGCAAGAGGCTGTGTTTACATGGGGCGAGGCGCCATTTGGTTTTTCGGATAAACTGATGTGATTCCGAAGATTTAACTGCTTTACGGTATTAAAACCACTAAACTGATCAAATAACTACTCAGTAGAGGAGATTGTAATGGATAGGTTAGAAATGGATTTTGTATTAGATCCACAGCTAGAAAATGACTGTATATTTTTAGGTGAAATGCCATTGTGTCGACTGCTGTTGATGAATGACCAGCAGTTTCCTTGGTTTGTGCTAGTGCCGCGTCGCGCCGCGGTGTCAGAGCTGTATCATCTGTCAATAGCCGATAGAGCATTGATGATGGCAGAGTCCTGTGATTTAAGTGCTGCTTTAGCAGATGGTTTTAGTGCCACTAAAATGAATGTGGCAGCTTTGGGGAATATGGTCAAACAGTTGCATATTCATCATATAGTCCGTTACGACTCAGACGTAGCTTGGCCTGCGCCGGTCTGGGGTAAGCAGTCTTTCAAGCCTTACTCCACGCAAGAAATTGCTGAAATACGGCAAAAAGTTACAGCTTTGCTTGAGGCTAAAGTGAGTTTTGTGCCGGTTGTATAAATCCGGTTTTTGGCTCAGTTATAATCTGCTGTAATTATCTGTTATATCCCACACAAAGCGCCTCTATTGAGGTATAATCCGACGCTTTGATTAATGATGGATTGAAGAATGCCAATTTTTGACTTTACCTGCGATCAGTGCGATCACACATTTGAAAAGCTTGTAATGAACAGTGCGTCGGCATTGCCGAACTGTGTTTCTTGTCAGAGTGATAAAGTAACTAAGCAAGTATCAGCACCTACTTTTAGATTAGCGGGCAGTGGTTGGTATGAAACTGACTTTAAAACAGGTAATAAGAAAAACTTGGCGTCAAGTAATGATGCAAGTGTCAGTAGCGAATCAGCAAGCGGTGATTCAGCCGAAAAATCTGATAAAGGAAATGCTGCCAAAGAAAGTAATTCCGATAAAAGTAGTTCAGAGAAAGGTGGTTCAGATAAAAGCACTACAGATAAAAGCACCAGTAAATCTGCATCAGTCTCAAAATCTGCATCTAAAAACAGCACTACTCAAAGTTAATTAAACTTCAGCATCGCGTTGCGAATGCAGTAGTTATGCTGAGGTCTCTTGATTTACGAAAAAAGTTTTTTTAAAGAGCAGTGCGTCTGGCTTCTTGCCTTAATGCGCATGGCTATCAACCATAGTTTAGATAATTTCAATAGGAATACATTATGCGCAGTCATTATTGCGGCGACTTGCGAAAAGAGCAAGTGGGTGAAGAAGTTACATTGGTCGGCTGGGTTCATCGTCGTAGAGACCACGGTGGCGTTATTTTTTTAGACGTTCGTGATCGCGAGGGTATAGTACAAGTAGTGTTTGATCCCGATCGCGAAGCTAGCTTTGCCGTTGCTGACTCCGTACGTAATGAATACGTCATTGAGATTAAAGGCCTGGTACGTAATCGTCCCGATGGCACGGTTAATGCCGATATGGGTACGGGTGAAGTTGAAATTCTTGGCAAGGAGTTAGTGGTACTTAATAAGTCCGAAACGCCGCCTTTTCAATTGGATGATCACCAGCAAGTTAGCGAAGAAGTAAGATTAAAGAACCGTTTCATGGATTTGCGTCGCCCTGAAATGCAGCAAAAGTTGCGTCTGCGAGCGTCGGTTAGCTCCTATATTCGCAGCTATTTAGATAGCAATGGATTTCTTGATATTGAAACTCCGATTCTGACCCGTGCAACTCCTGAGGGGGCGCGTGATTATATAGTGCCTTCGCGTACCCACGAGGGGAGTTTCTTTGCCTTGCCACAGTCACCACAGTTGTTTAAGCAGTTGTTGATGGTGTCTGGTTTTGATCGTTACTATCAAATAGCCAAGTGCTTTCGCGATGAGGATTTACGTGCGGATCGCCAGCCAGAATTCACCCAAATTGACATAGAAATGTCATTTATGGGGCAAGATGAAATAATGGCTGTGACCGAGAAAATGATCACTGGTTTGTTTCAGGAAAAGTTAAACGTTGCATTGGGTGAGTTTCCGCACATGACATATGCAGAGGCGATGTCTAAGTACGGGTCGGACAAGCCAGATTTGCGTAATCCAATGCAGTTGGTGGATGTCGGTGATTTAATGGCTGATATTGAGTTTAAGGTGTTTGCCGGTCCCGCTAATGATGCAGGTTCTAGAGTCGCGGCCCTTAAAGTTCCAGGTGGTGCTACTTTGACTCGCAAGCTGATTGACGAGTACACTAAGTTTGTTGGGATATACGGAGCGCGTGGTCTAGCTTGGATTAAAGTAAATGATCTGGCAAAAGGTGCTGAAGGTCTACAGTCTCCTATCGTTAAGTTTTTGGGTGAAGAAGTTGCTATGCAGATCATGCAGCGCCTAGAGACAAAAGATGGTGATTTGGTCTTCTTTGGTGCTGATAAAACTAACATCGTCAATGAAGCGTTAGGCGCTCTACGCAACAAAGTTGGTATTGATTTGAATATGCTAACGTGTGAGTGGGCACCGTTGTGGGTTGTCGATTGGCCGATGTTCGAAAAAACATCTGATGGCGGTATTACTGCAATTCATCACCCGTTCACGGCGCCAAGTTGTACTGTGCAAGAACTAGAGGCTGATCCGTTGGCTGCTCAGTCTGTTGCTTATGACATGGTGTTAAATGGATGTGAGCTAGGTGGCGGATCAATTCGTATTCATCAAAGTGAAATGCAAAAAGCAGTGTTCCGCTGCCTGGGTATCTCCGATGATGAAGCAGAAGAAAAATTTGGCTTTTTGTTAAACGCTTTAAAATTTGGTGCACCACCGCATGGCGGTTTGGCTTTCGGTCTAGATCGGTTGATTATGTTGATGGCCGGTACTGAGTCTATTCGTGAAGTCATCGCTTTTCCTAAAACTCAGACTGCTGCTTGTCCTCTGACGAATGCACCTGGTGAAGTAAGTAAAGAGCAGTTGAAAGAGCTAAGTATCAGATTGCGCGAAAAAATCAAAGTGTAATTTTCCCGTTGATCGGAAAACAGATACAGCGTGTTCTTAATTGGCCCAGCCTCATTTATTTGACGCCGGGCTTTTTTGTGGCTGGCGGTGGGTTGGCTAAAAGTTACCTCTTGAGCTGCAGGGGGTGCTTATCTTTGCCAGTATCAGTTCGGCTTGTAGGTGTTGGCGTGAAATATTTTTTTTGGCTAAGTGTTAGGGGTAGTATCGGCTGTTATGTAAGCGTATAAGAAGTAGCTGTAGCGTTAAATAAAAGATTGCTAATGTCTATTAATCGGGTGAAAAACTAGTCAGTTTAAAATCAAAACAAATAAGCAAAAGACCTATAAATTGTAGTTATTTGCTCCCTTTTGTGGTTTTTTTTATGTTTTTGTCAGGTTTCTGACTAAGCTGTCTATGATAGAACGTGTAAGCTCATGTATAATCGACAAGTTTTTTGGTGGGGAATATTGTTGTAGTATAAATAATAAACACTGCGTTCTGAGTTAAGTATTACAGTCTCGCGTGAACAATAATAATTTTTCGAAAATTTATAATCGTGATTGGGTGAAGTGTATGATCAAGATCAACAAAGGTCTAGATCTGCCGATTTTAGGCACTACGGCGCAGAGTATTTCTGAGTCGAATAAAGTGCATTCGGTCGCCGTGAGTGGCCCTGACTATGTTGGCTGTAAGCCAACAATGGCCGTCAAGGTGGGAGATCGAGTTAAACTCGGTCAATTGATCTTTTCTGACAAGAAGACAGAAGGTGTGCATTTTACAGCGCCAGCAGCTGGTACTGTAAAAGAAATTAATCGTGGCGAGCGTCGAATGTTGCTCTCTGTGGTTATCGATGTTGATGAAACTGAAGAGTCTGTAGAGTTTGCAAAATACTCTGTAGAAGAACTGGCGGATTTAACCGCTGAACAAGTCGCTGAACAATTGCAGGTGTCTGGGCTTTGGGGTGCATTGCGTACCCGTCCGTTCTCTAAAATTCCTGCGAGCAATACTACTGCAAAAGCCATTTTTGTCACGGCTATTGATACTAATCCTCTCGCGGCAGATCCTGCTCTGATTATCGCAGAAAATGCGGCTGATTTCAGCTGCGGACTAACTTTGCTGACCAAGCTAACAGAGGGGAAAGTTTACCTTTGTAAAGCTGTAGGGGCCGATGTTGCCACTGCCGAAGGTATCGTTGTTGAAGAGTTTTCCGGTGTTCACCCTGCGGGTAACGTTGGTACTCACATACATTTTCTAGAACCAGTTTCACGTAATTACACAGTCTGGACGATTGGCTATCAAGATGTTGTGGCGATCGGGAAATTATTTACAGAAGGTAAACTGTCAGTAGAGCGGATTATCTCTATTGCCGGTCCTGTCGTAGATAAGCCGCTGTTGGTGAGAACCAGAATAGGCGCAAAAATAACTGATTTAATTGCGGGGACAGTAGACACTTTGGGTAACCGAGTTATTTCTGGATCAATCTGGAATGGTCGGACAGCCGCTGACGAGCTTGATTATTTAGGCCGCTATGCCAACCAAATTACCGTTCTTAAACAGGGCGATAAACGTGAGTTTATGGGATGGGCCGTACCGGGTGTCAATCAATACTCAGTACTTAATATATTTATCTCCGCTTTGAATAAAACTAAGAAATTTAGTTTCTCAACCACCACCAATGGTTCAGAGAGAGCGATGCTCCCGGTTGGTCAGTTTGAGCGACTAATGCCAATGGATATCCTACCCACGCAGCTACTACGTGCGCTAGTCACTGGAGACATAGTGTCGGCGATGGATTTAGGTGCTTTAGAACTCGATGAAGAAGATTTAGCCCTCTGTACTTTTGCCTGCCCAGGTAAGTATGAATACGGCCCAATTCTTCGCGATAATTTAACACGCATCGAGAGAGAGGCTTAACACCATGAGTTTGAGAAATATTCTTGATAAAATGGAACCGCATTTCCATAAAGGCGGTAAATTTGAAAATTGGTATGCACTTTTTGAAGCGGCAGACACAATTTTCTACACACCTGGCCACGTGACTAAAGCAGCTGCTCATGTACGTGATGGTGTCGATTTAAAACGCATGATGATTCTAGTATGGATCTGTACTTTTCCAGCTGTACTATTTGGTTTGTACAATGTGGGATTGCAGGCGAATAATGCCATGGCAACTATGGGGCTCACTGAAGCCGCTGGTTGGCGCGGTGCTATCGCCGGTTCATTAACAGGTTTCGACGCTAGCAGCTTGTGGGATAACATTGTCCACGGAGCGCTTTACTGGCTTCCTATTTACGCAGTAACTTTTGTCGTAGGTGGATTCTGGGAAGTGCTGTTTGCCATGAAACGTGGCCACGAAGTGAACGAAGGCTTCTTTGTTACTTCTATTTTGTTCTCGCTTACACTGCCCCCTTCAGTCCCGTTGTGGCAAGTTGCCCTAGGTATCAGTTTTGGTGTGGTAATTGGTAAAGAAGTGTTTGGCGGTACTGGCAAAAACTTCCTCAACCCAGCGTTAACTGGTCGTGCTTTCTTGTTTTTTGCCTATCCTGCGCAAATGTCAGGTGATGCAATTTGGACCGCCGTTGATGGTTATACCGGTGCAACTCCACTGAGTATTGCCGCTGTTGGTGGTATCGAAGCGCTTGAAAGCAGTATCACGTGGATGCAGGCATTCATGGGTCAAATACAAGGATCTGTCGGCGAGGTATCTACGTTTGCTATCTTGATCGGTGGTGGGGCACTGGTGGTGATGCGATTAGCCGCCTGGCGAATTGTCGCCGGGGTGTTTGCAGGCATGGTCGCGATGAGTGTGATCTTTAACCTTATCGGTTCTGAAAGCAATCCGATGTTTGCATTGCCATTTTACTGGCACATGGTCTTAGGTGGATTTGCCTTCGGTATGTTCTTTATGGCTACCGATCCGATCTCAGCGTCGATGACCAATACCGGGAAATGGTATTTTGGTGCATTAATTGGGATCATGGTGGTGCTAATTCGCGTTGTTAACCCAGCCTT
Organism: Oceanospirillales bacterium; assembly: GCA_029027825.1. GTDB lineage: Bacteria > Pseudomonadota > Gammaproteobacteria > Pseudomonadales > Balneatricaceae > Rs1. The sequence goes on from CP093399.1 coordinate 1,046,103, forward strand.
CCCAGAAGGTATGATGCTGGCAATTCTATTTGGTAACTTATTTGCTCCTCTGATCGATAACTTCGTAGTGCAGGCAAATATTAAGCGGAGGTTATTACGTCATGGCAGCTAATAACGATTCGATCGGCAGAACAATTACTGTCACGGTATTGCTCTGTGTTGTTTGCTCAGTAATAGTATCCACAGCAGCGGTGTTATTAAAGCCGATGCAATTGGCAAACAAAGAGCTCGACCGTCAAAGTAATATTTTAGCCGCTGCAAAAATTGACTATCAAGGTCAAGATGTGCAGAAACTGTTCGCTGAAAAAATTATCACCAAATATGTCAATTTAAAAACTGGCGAGTATGTTGATAAGCCAGTGGGATATAAAGACTCAAAGCGTGCTGCGAAAGAGCCTTCACTATCATCACCACTGCCGCGCAAGATAGATATAGCGTCTATTAAGCGCACTGCGAACGTAATGCCGGTCTATCTGGTCAATGAAGCTGATCAACTGGAGAAAGTAATTCTTCCGGTTCATGGCTATGGTCTCTGGTCAACTTTGTACGGATTCCTCGCATTGGAAAATGATTTGAATACGGTCGTCGGTTTTGGCTTTTATTCACATGGCGAAACACCTGGTTTAGGTGGCGAAGTGGATAATCCTAAGTGGAAGGCGCTGTGGCCCGGTAAAAAAGTCTATGCAGAAGGTTCAATGGAACCGATGCTTGGCTTGGTAAAAGGTGCTGTTGATCATAGTGCTGCTGGGTCTGAGTTTAAAATAGATGCTTTATCAGGTGCTACTTTAACCAGTAACGGTGTGACCAACTTAGTGAAGTTTTGGATGGGCGAAAATGGTTTTGCTACCTATCTAACTAAGCTAAAAGCAGGGGAGAGTTAAACGATTTCTGAAATGAGAGAGATGATCGTTAAGCCTATTTTTACCAACAACCCAATTGCATTGCTAATATTTGGTGTTTGTTCGGCGCTAGCGTTAACATCAAACCTAAATACAGCGTTGGTAATGACACTGGCTGTGATGGCTGTAACGGCATTTTCCAGCATGTTTGTTTCATTGATGCGCAACCAAATGCCCAGTTCGATACGTATTATTTGTCAAATGACAATTATTGCATCACTGGTAATAGTGGTTGATCAAATCCTTAAAGCGGTTGCCTATGATACTTCAAAGCAGCTATCAGTATTTGTTGGTTTAATTATCACTAACTGTATTGTAATGGGGCGTGCCGAAGCATTTGCGATGAAGAACCCACCGCTACCTTCTTTCTTAGATGGTATTGGCAATGGTTTAGGTTACGGTGCTGTTTTGATGTTCGTCGGGTTTATTCGCGAACTATTTGGTGCCGGCAGTTTATTTGGCATAGAAGTACTGCCGCTAGTGACCAACGATGGTTGGTATATGAGTAACGGCTTGTTGTTACTTCCACCTAGCGCATTTTTCATCATTGGATTAATGATCTGGTTGATGCGTACTTACGATGTGAGTCAAGTTGAAAAACCCGACTTTGTTATTTGTAAAAATAGTAAGAAGGAGGCGATATAATGGAACAGTATATTAGTCTGTTTGTTAAAGCCGTTTTCATTGAAAATATGGCACTATCGTTTTTCTTAGGAATGTGTACTTTCCTAGCTATTTCGAAGAAGGTGCAAACTGCAATAGGCTTAGGAATAGCAGTTATCGTGGTGTTAACCATTACCACTCCGATTAATAACTTGTTATATAACTTGTTGTTGCGTGAAGGTGCGCTTGCATGGGCCGGTCTTCCTGAAGTAGATCTTAGCTTTTTAGGCTATATTTCGTATATCGGGGTTATTGCAGCTTTAGTACAAATTTTGGAAATGGTATTAGATAAGTTCTTCCCTGCGCTGTATAACGCACTGGGGGTTTTCTTACCTTTAATCACGGTAAACTGTGCCATCATGGGTGCGGCGTTATTTATGGTTGAACGCGACTATAATTTCGGTGAATCTGTTGTTTACGGAATGGGTGCTGGTCTCGGGTGGGCGTTAGCGATAGCGACACTTGCCGGTATTCGTGAGAAATTAAAGTACTCAGACGTACCAGCAGGGCTACAGGGATTGGGTATTACCTTTATCTCAGTGGGACTGATGGCACTAGGGTTTATGTCTTTTTCCGGCGTACAGCTTTAACACATGATAATTAACAAAGGAATATTATAGCCATGAATGCTGAAATAATTCTCGGGGTTGTCATGTTTACCGTGGTAGTGCTTGCACTAGTTGCGGTGATATTGGCTGCTCGTTCAAAATTAGTAAGTTCCGGTGACGTCACTATTAATATTAATAATGACCCGGATAAAAAAGTTGTAGTTCCCGCTGGTGGAAAATTGCTGCAGACCCTCTCTGAAATGGGCGTTTTTATCCCTTCAGCTTGTGGTGGCGGCGGTACTTGTGCTCAGTGTAAATGTCAGGTTCTTGAAGGGGGCGGCTCTATGTTGCCCACTGAAGAATCTCATTTTACGATGCGTGAAGCAAAAGAAGGTTGGCGTCTAGCTTGTCAAGTTGCAGTTAAAGAAGACATGGAACTTGACCTCGAAGAAGAAATCTTCGGGGTTAAAAAGTGGACCTGTACGGTTGAGTCTAACCCTAACGTAGCTACTTTCATTAAAGAGCTAACCTTAAAAATTCCCGATGGTGAAGTAGTAAATTTCCGTGCGGGTGGCTATGTTCAACTAGAATGCCCACCCCATGTTGTCGACTACAAAACCTTTGATATTGATGAAGAGTATCGCGGTGACTGGGATAAGTTTAACGTTTGGGACAACATATCAACTGTTACTGAAACAACTATCCGCGCTTATTCAATGGCAAACTACCCTGGTGAAAAGGGGATTGTTAAGTTTAATATCCGGATTGCATCACCCCCGCCGGGTAGTCAGGGAATCCCTCCAGGGATAATGTCTTCTTTCGTCTTTGATCTTAAGCCAGGTGATACGATCGACGTATATGGTCCCTTTGGTGAGTTTTTTGCTAAAGATACCGATGCAGAAATGGTCTTCGTTGGCGGTGGTGCCGGTATGGCGCCAATGCGTTCACACATCTTTGATCAGTTGAAACGTCTGAACTCTACCCGTAAAATTTCTTTCTGGTACGGTGCTCGCTCACTTCGTGAAGCATTCTACTCTGAAGAGTATGACCAGCTAGCTGCGGAAAATGAAAATTTCAAATGGCACCTAGCGCTGTCTGATCCGCAGCCAGAAGATAACTGGGAAGGTATGACAGGTTTCATTCATAATGTATTATTTGAAAACTATCTGAAGGATCACGATGCACCTGAAGATTGCGAATTTTACATGTGTGGGCCACCGATGATGAACTCGGCAGTGATTAAATTGCTTGAGGACTTAGGGGTTGAACCTGAAAATATCTTACTTGATGACTTTGGTGGTTAAACTTGATGTTAACCTCGATATTTGGTGCGTTTAAAACTTCTTTAAAGCGTACCTTGCCACGGCTAGCAGTTTATCTGCTGGCCGTTTTTGTAGTTAGCCCGCTAACTATTAGTCTGGCCTTTGCCGAGCAGAAGCTCGTCTCCATCGAAGGTCGGACGATGGGGACGACTTATCATATTACCTGGGTTGCAAATAGCAGCTTCTCTGCAGAACAAACGGCTGATCTACAGGCAAAAATTGATCTACGGTTATTAGACATTAACCAGGCTATGTCTACTTACATCCCGAATTCCGAATTATCACTGTTTAATAAAACTGCCAGTGGCACTGCGCAAAAGGTGTCTGTGCCGTTGTATCGTGTGTTAGAAATGGCTAGAAAGATCAGTGTCCAATCTGCTGGTGCATATGATATTACGGTCGGACCATTGATAAACCTTTGGGGCTTTGGGCCGGATAAACGAGTCACCAAAGCACCCAGTGATGCACAAATAGCCGCCATCCGACAGCGAGTTGGCTACCAGCATCTAAAGTTGTTAGCTGATAATATAATTAAGAAAGAAGCTGATTTATACCTAGATCTCTCTTCTATCGCTAAGGGTTATGCCGTCGATCAGTTGGCAGAAATAGTGGCTGATGCAGGCTTTACTGCCTATCTAGTTGAAATAGGTGGTGAGTTAGTTTCTCGAGGGTTAAAACCTCAAAGTCAGCCGTGGCGAATTGCTATTGAAAGTCCTATCGCTGGTCGCACCGTGCAGCGAGTGGTTAGAGTTGATGATATTGCAGTGGCGACATCAGGTGATTATCGAAATTACTTTGAAGATCAGGGACGTCGTTATTCGCATATAATAGATACTGCTACTGGTCGCCCGATAACTCATAATTTAGCATCAGTGACCGTTTTAGCGGGAAATTGTGCGCTAGCTGACGGTCTCGCTACAGCATTTCTAGCCATGGGCGTTGAAAAATCCTACCTTTATGCAATAGATAATGGGATTGAAGCTTTTTTTATTATCAAAGGTAAAGCTGGTTTTATCGAAAAAATGACGCCAGGTTTTGCGCAACGTATTGTACAATAATTTAATACAGTCATTGATCAATACTGACTGAAGTCGAGGAACCAATGGGAACATTTATAGCGGTATTTATAGTGTTATTGACGGTAGTGATCGCGATGTCCGTCGGGGTTATTTTAGGAAATAAGCCGATCGCTGGATCATGTGGTGGTATGGCGGCACTGGGTATGGACACAGCTTGTGATATATGTGCCGGCGATAAGCAAATATGTGACGATGAGAACGATAGAACCTCCAGAGAAGCTGCTAAGTCTCAGTTGGCCGATCTGGGTTATGAAGCGCAAGTAAAGCGTAAAATATAAACAGTAAGAGAGATCGAGGTAGTCATTTGTGGCTAGTTTAGAAAGTGTATATTCTAAACTAGATTGCAAATCGAAATACTGCGTTTCTATTAAGAGGCCTGCGGGTGGAGAAATGAATATAATAATCATTCTAAGGTCTCACATACAAAAACTTGAGGAAGGAACTGTTAATGGCTGATTATGATTATGATGTTGTAGTAATTGGATCTGGACCTGCTGGCGAAGGTGCTGCTATGAATGCAGCTAAACACGGCAAGAGAGTCGCAATTGTTGAAGAGCAACCAGCAGTTGGCGGTAACTGTACCCACAAAGGGACAATACCTTCCAAAGCGCTACGTCATTCAGTAAAACAGATCGTTGAATTTAATACTAATCCGATGTTCCGAGAAATAGGGGAGCCCCGCTGGTTTTCATTCCAAAAAGTTTTAGACCGTGCCGAAAAGGTAATGGCCAACCAAGTGATGTTGCGGACTAATTTTTATGCGCGCAACCGTGTTGATGTGTTCTTTGGGCAAGCTGAATTCCAAGATTCAAATACCTTGCTGGTGAAGGGAACAATCAAAGGTGATGAGACGATACGTGCTAAAAACATTGTTATTGCCACTGGCTCTAGCCCTTATTGTCCGCCAGATATCGATTTTAATCACCCTCGTATTTACAATTCCGATACGATTTTAAAGCTAAACCATACGCCGCGTACCATAATTATTTTTGGTGCAGGTGTGATCGGCTGTGAATATGCCTCTATCTTTAGTGGCTTAGGGGTTAAAGTTGATCTGATCGATACCCGTGGTCGGCTGTTATCATTCCTCGATGGTGAAATATCTGATGCGCTCAGTTACCATCTGCGCAATACGGCAGTTAAAATTCGTCACAATGAAGAATATACCAGTGTAGATGGTGATGAGCGTGGTATTACACTGAGCTTGAAATCAGGCAAAAAAATCCGAGCAGATGCTTTCTTATGGTGTAATGGTCGAACCGGTAACACCGCAGCCCTAAAGCTTGAAAATGCAGGTTTAGCGGCAAATAGCCGTGGCCAGTTAGAAATTGATGAACGCTACCGTACAGCCGTTGAAGGGATTTCAGCAGTCGGTGATGTCATCGGTTGGCCGAGCTTAGCGTCTGCAGCTATTGACCAGGGGCGCTCTACAGCGGCTGATATTATTGGCAATAAAGATTTCAGATACATTGATGAAGTGCCAACTGGCATTTACACTATCCCTGAAATTAGCTCCATTGGTAGAACCGAAGAGGAGTTAACCACTGACTGTATCCCTTATGAGGTTGGTCAGGCGTTCTTTAAAGATACCGCCAGAGCGCAAATAACTAGTCAGCCAGTAGGTATGTTAAAAATCCTGTTTGATCCTGAGACACTGGCTATTTTGGGCATACACTGTTTTGGTGACCAAGCGTCTGAGATCATTCACATTGGTCAGGCAATTATGCAGCAAAAAGGTGAGGGAAATACGCTCGCGTATTTTGTTAACACTACCTTTAACTACCCAACGATGGCAGAAGCTTATCGGGTTGCCGCGATTGCTGGTTTGAATCGAATTCAGCATCTATAATCTTTACTATCTAGCCCCGTAAGGGGCTTTTTTATTGGCTATCTTTAAGCTGTAGCAGTGACCTTCATGCTCTGCACCTACCACAAGCCAAGGATTCAGCGTTTAGTCTTTTCATCATAGTAACTGTCTTCGATATAGATACCTTTGATATCGAGTTTTTTTTCTACCCATCTATTGAAACGGCTCCAGATAAAAAATGCTGGCGCCATGCCCAATCCTATACCAAACATTAATCCAGCCCCATGATAGTCTATCGGCATTAGATTAGTTGCGAAGTCAAAAAAACCAAAGTGTTGGAGTGAATAATACCAGGCAATCAAAAATGCAAATGCCACGGCGGTCGCTAAATGATGTTTTAAAGTTGAATTCAAACTGCCTCCGATAAGTGTTAGTGCTTAAGTGAGCGTAGTTTAGCATTATATATAGCGCTTAACTTGTCACTTTGATGTGTGAGTTACTTAAGGAGACTCTGAACGAGTCACGCACGCCCCGTAGGGTGGATCACTAAAAGTCAATCTTCTCTGCCAGAAAATTTGGCAAGGACTGATCATTACAAACGCTCTCTTTCGCGGATATAGGTATTTAGTTATCGACAGGGAAAATGTGGGGCTTGTTCAAGGGCTTCTTAAAGGAAATAAGCATTCTTAAGGACTTGTCCACACCAATGCTCCCACCAATAAAAGACATTGCAGGTTATCTGCTGTGAAAATTGATTAAAAAACCCAAGCTCTTCAAATATTTAAAGAACTTGGTTAATGATTATTTTGGATTGAGAATCGCGGTGATTTTGTCATTTGTGGTGCCGTAGAGAATTCCCGTGGCGTGATCTTTATAATACGAATGACATGTTTTGACACAGAGTTGTCCGTCTTTTATCGACCAGCTCTTCGATCCACTATAGCCAGCTGTTTGGATATCGACCGTGCCGTCGGCATTATATTTGAAGTTATAGCGCCCAGAACGACTACCTGATAAAATGTTAGTCGAAAATTCTCGGTCCTTGAATTCAGCCAAAAGTTGTTGATCGTTGAGTGATGGATTGCTTAAAACTTCCTGCTGTAATTGTGGCTTGATGCCTCCATTACAGGCTGATAAAAGAGCTAGAGCTGCGCATGTTAATATTAATTTTTTCATTAGGTCTCGCTTTTTGTTTTTGTTGGAAGATAACATGCTAGGTTAATTTTCAGATAAGTCAAGAAGACTGACTTTTGCTGTCATTGAGCTGAATTATGCTCACTTCTCAGTGATTCTTTAGCTCGGAGCAAATTATTACAATCACGATTCCTAATAGGAAATCGCTGAATAAGTCTACGGGACGCACAGAGAAACGTATTAGATTAAGCGACGCAGTTAACTTGAGGCTATATTAAAAATATGATGACCAATAAGCAGTTAGAATATGCAGCGTTTAGTGCCTGGCCAGCCCTTGAGCAAGTTGAGGATAAGGGCATCGTATTGCGCTATGCACAAGGTCATACTAAAAGGGCTAATTCCGCTAACCTACTGGAGTTACAAGATAGCGAATATCCCGCGTTAATTGCCTACATAGAGAATTATTTCAAACAAAAACAACTGCCTAGTGTTATCCGTATTCCGTCTTTTACCGAGAACAATGTCTTCGATAAATACCTGGATGCTATCGGTTATAAATACCAAGATAAGTCGTTAGTTTTGGCGCTGCGATTAGTGCCTAATGACTGCTCACCCGTTAATCTGATCGTTAAAAGTCCAAGTCAGTGGATGCAGAGCTATTGTAATATTATCAACAGTTCAGTCTCTGAGCAGCAATCTCATTTGCAGATATTAACTAGGATAAAAGACCCAATTATGCCGGTGGTTTTGCTGCGTAATGGACAGGAGGTTGCCTGTGGTTTAGCTGTGTTGCATCGAGAGTTTATCGGCATTTTTGATCTGCAGACCGCTGCACAATATAGGGGGCAAGGATGCGCTTATGAATTAGTGAATGCGCTGTTGCAGTGGGGGCGAGAAAACGGGGCGAGCTATAGTTACCTACAAGTGGTTGCTAATAATGTTGCGGCGATAAATCTCTATCGAAAATTAGGTTTTGAGCAGCGCTACCATTATTGGTATCGAGTGAAGTCTTAAATGTTTAACTAACGGATTAATTGTTGGAGCTAGTTGTAGGATTAAGGAGGTAAAAATAGCCGAGTTAATTATGAGCTGAATCATGCGTTTATAAAAATATTTTAAGCTTGAAATTTTAAGCTTGAAATTGTTTTGATTTGTTGGCAGTATTAACTTAAATAGACAGTTTAATACTCAGATTGGCGCCATTAATTGCAGTTTAGTCATTATAAAACATGCCTAGCCCGTCTAATGTCGGCAGGTTACAAATAGCTTGCTTCGCACGGCGATATATTGGACTGCATTTTACTGGTAATCGGTGGTTTTAGAATCGAATTTAACGCGCTCCGGTCGCTCTGTACGTGACTGATCGATCGGCAAGTAACGCATGCTTAGGAAATAATTGAATGAGTTGCCCTTATAACCCTGCATCAGAAGGTGCAGAAATGGATTTCAATGACAAAATGTCGTACGGAGACTATCTGCAACTAGATAGTATTTTAAATAGCCAGCAACCTTTGTCTGATGCTCACGATGAGATGTTGTTCATTATTCAGCATCAGACTTCAGAGCTGTGGTTGAAACTGGCTATACATGAAATGGGGGCGGCATTGCAGCAAATTCGTGCCGATCAGCTGCACCCGGCTTTTAAGCACTTGTCCCGTGTCTCGCGCATCTTTGAACAGTTGAACAGCGCGTGGGATGTACTGCGCACTATGACTCCCAGTGAATACACTAGTTTTCGTGAAACCTTGGGCCAATCGTCTGGTTTCCAATCTTATCAATATCGGGCGATCGAATTTGTGGTCGGTAACAGAAATTTGGCGATGTTAAAGCCTCATGATCACGATCCAGAGGTCACGGAAAAGCTCGAGGCGATTTTGGCGATGCCGAGTTTGTACGATGAAACTTTGCTGTTGCTACAGCGCAATGGTTTTGATTTATCAACGGTACTTGAGCAGCGCAACTGGCGAGAGAAACACCAGCCGAGCGATCTGGTGGAAGATGCCTGGCAAACGATCTATAAAAATCCTGAAGAATACTGGTCACTTTATGAATTAGCTGAAAAGCTTGTTGATTTTGAAGATTATTTTAGACGTTGGCGGTTTAATCATGTTACAACAGTCGAGCGAATCATAGGTTTGAAAAAAGGCACCGGAGGCACCGGAGGTGTTTCATATTTAAGGCGAATGCTAGACACCGTTTTGTTTCCTGAATTGTGGACAGTTAGGACCAAAATGTAGCGTTTGCAGGTAGTTGAATACAATTTTATATCTAGACCCGCAGCACTGCTATTTGAGGGTTGCGGCGGGATACCAACATAACAATAATTTGATGGGTAACGATAATGAAAAAATTAGCGATTGTAATAGCAATGGGGCTAACAGTTTCAGCAGCTTTAATGCCAATAGTATCAATGGCATCCCCAGTTAAAGTAGGCCTTATCACCACCTTAACCGGCGGTGGGGCGAGTTTGGGAATAGATATTCGGGACGGCTTTTTGCTGGCGGTTAAACAGGCCAACAATAGTGATCTAACCGTGGTTGTTGAAGACGATGCTAGGAAACCACCGCTAGCGGTGCAAATAGCTGATAAAATGATCCAGCGTGAAAAAGTGGATATTTTGACCGGGATTGTCTGGTCAAACTTAGCGATGGCCGTGGTGCCGAATGCGGTTGCGCAAAATAAATTTTACCTCTCCCCCAATGCAGGCCCCTCTGCCCTAGCGGGTAAACGCTGCCATAAAAACTATTTCAATGTGGCTTGGCAAAATGATAATTTACATGAGGCGATGGGCTCTTATGCTAGCAAATCAGGGTTTGTTAAACCTTATATACTAGCCCCTAACTATCCTGCGGGAAAAGATGCTTTGGTTGGCTTTAAGCGGTTGTTTAAAGGTGCGCTAGCCGGGGAAACTTATACCAAGCTGGGGCAGAAAGATTACGCGGCAGAAATAGCTAAAATTCGCGCCTCGGGAGCAGATAGTATCTACTTCTTTTTACCCGGCGGGATGGGTATTTCTTTCATGAAGCAATACACTCAGTCGGGCGTTGGCTTGCCGGTAATGGGTCCTGCTTTCTCCTTTGACCAAGGTATTCTTAAGGCGATTGGCAAAGCGGCACTCGGGGTGAAAAACTCGTCTCAGTGGAGCAAAGACTTAGACAATAAAGCCAATATTTTGTTCGTTAAAACGTTCAAGGCTGAATACGGTCGTCTACCTTCTCTATATGCAAGTCAAGGTTACGATACTGCCAATTTAATACTATCTGCGATGCAGATTGCGGATGTAAAAGATAGCGACGCTTTTAGAACAGCACTTGCGGCTGCTAATTTTGCATCAGTGCGGGGCGATTTTAAATTCGGCTCTAATCAGCATCCGATCCAGAACATTTATGTGCGAGAAGTGATTGAGGAAAATGGAGTGCTGACCAATAAAATTATTGCCACTGCTCTGGAAAATCACGCTGATGTCTACGCCAGTAAATGTACTTTATGAGCTTGACGTTGACTGATTAAAATAGATTAAAATTCTTCAGTCCCAATCATTCTGAAGTCTTATTAATTACCAGTTGAATCTGTGACGGAAAATAAAGTCACAGCTTCAACTAGTCAATAAATGACTAAATAGTGCCTCAGTTCTCCTCCTTACTTTCGCCAATCAAGGTCAGTCGACTAGGATATGAAGCTGCTGGTTTAGGTAAAAGCAAAGTCACTATCAATACCCTTTAATCATTAATTTGCGATTTTTATCGATTGTCCACTGTGGTGCTCAATCGATAAAATTTTCAATTCTTATATTACCAGACCTCTGCATAACGTTGCGAGCGCAGTTATCATACCCTCTGGGTAAGTTATGCAGAGGTCTCATTACCGTTAATAGAGTAGGTCGGACTACGATGACTACGACTTTGATATTCGAACAGTTACTCAATGGATTACAGTTTTCAATGATGCTGTTTTTAATGTCAGCGGGGCTGACCTTAATCTTTGGTGTAATGGGCTTAATTAATTTGGCCCACGGTGTGCTGTATATGGTGGGCGCTTTCGCCTGCGCCCTAATTGCCGGTCTCACCGGTTCTTTCTGGTTGGGTTTGATCGCCAGTCTAGTCGTTGCGGCGATGGCGGGTGCGATCATAGAAGTTGGCGTGATACGCCGGCTGTATCAGCGCGATCATCTAGATCAAGTGCTGGCGACTTATGCGCTAATATTAATTTTTTCAGAGGCGACACGCTGGTTGTTTGGCGCGTTCCCACTGTATCTTGATGTACCGGAACTACTCTCTAAACCGATCAGTATCTTTGGTTTTTTTGACTACTCCAGCTATCGATTATTCATTATTTTAGTCGGTGTTTTAGTCGCGATTGGGTTGTATCTCCTTATTTCTAAAACGCGCCTGGGAATGCAAATTCGAGCGGGGGAGTCAGATCGGGAAATGATTGCGGCGCTCGGTGTCGATATCCGCACTTTGTATACGCTTGTTTTTGCCTTAGGTGCCGGTTTAGCTGGATTGGCTGGAGCGTTATTGGGTGCCATCCAATCGGTTGAGGTCGGAATGGGGGACTCAGTGCTTATCTTGGCCTTTGTGGTGGTGGTTATCGGCGGGATTGGCTCAATTAAAGGGGCATTTATCGGTGCGTTACTGGTTGGTATTGTCGATACTATGGGGCGCTTTTTACTACCCTATCTGCTCTCCTTAGTGCTGCCTGCAGAATCAGCTGCCAGTATCGGTGGAGCGCTGTCCTCAGTGGCTATTTATTTATTAATGGCGGTTATCTTAGTGGTTAAGCCTAAAGGGTTGGTGCCAGCACATGCTTAATTTAACCAGAGAGCAATGCCTAAATGGCGTAGTGGTCGGCGCGTTACTAGTGCTCACGGCACTGGCACTTTTCCTTGATGAGCCTTTTTATATTACCTTATTGACTAAAGTGACTATTTTGGCGATGGCGGGGGTCGGGCTCAATTTAGCACTGGGCTTAGGAGGGATGGTCTCTTTTGGCCACGCTGCCTTTTTTGGCATAGGTGGCTATGTAGCAGGAATTTTGGCCTCCCATGCACTGAATGAGGAGCTGCTATTCACAGTGTTTGGGATTGGTGTTTTTGGTACCACCAATATGTTATTCATTTGGCTGCTTGCTATTCTGATCAGTGCGTTAGTAGCAGCGTTAATAGGTTATTTTAGCCTGCGTACCCAGGGAGTTTATTTTATTATGATTACCTTGGCCTTTGCGCAGATGATTTATTACTTCTCGATTGCCTGGCCCGCCTACGGCGGTGAAGATGGCCTGTCTATTTATCAACGCAACCAATTTTTTTCGATTAATACCTTAGATCCGCTCAGTTTTTTTGCTATTTGCTTTAGTTTATTGATGGCAATGATTTTTTTAGTCTCAAGATTAAAGAGCTCACATTTTGGCAACGCGCTGCAAGCTGCGCGGCAAAATGAACAGCGCTTGGCCGCCGTCGGCATCCGTCCATTTGGTATCAAACTGACCGCGTTCGTTATCTCGGCGATGATTACCGCCTTAGCAGGTGCGCTGTTCGCAGATCTGAATCGTTTTGTCAGTCCTGGCATGTTCTCGTGGCACACGTCGGGGGAGATTATGATCTTTGTTCTTTTGGGGGGAGTGGGGCGGTTATTTGGTCCAGTGATTGGCGCGGGGTTATTTATCCTCTTTGAATATTATCTGGGGGGAGTGACCGAGCACTGGATGCTTTTTCTCGGGGTGATGTTACTAACAGTGGTGCTATTTGCCCGCGGTGGGATTGTCGGCTTGCTTGCAGGAGAGGTTAAACATGACTGATAAAATCCTGAATATCGAAAATTTAGTAAAAACATTTGGCCAATTAAAAGCTACTGATAATTTAAGTTTAGATTTATATCCCAATGAGATACACGCAGTGATTGGCCCAAATGGTGCGGGTAAATCAACGCTGATTAAACAAATTTGTGGTGAGATCAGCGCCGACCAAGGGCGGATTGAATTTTTGGGTAAGGATATAACCCACTTAGATGTCGCCGCTAGAGCGCGGTTGGGCTTGGGGAGAACTTTTCAAATATCATCCCTGGCGATGGAGTATTCAGTATTGAGGAATGTGATGCTGGCGGTGCAAGCTGTCCAGGGGTCGAGTTATAGTTTCTTTAAGTCAATTGCCAATGATCAGGAATTACGCTCCTCGGCTATGGAGAGTCTTAAAGAAGTTGGTTTAGAAAATAGAGCTGATATATGTGCGGCTAAGCTCTCGCACGGTGAACGCCGACAATTAGAAATAGCGGTGGTTTTAGCGCAACAGCCGAAAGCCTTTCTGTTGGACGAGCCAATGGCGGGAATGGGGGCAGAGGGCTCCAAAAAGCTCACCGGTTTTTTGGATACGCTGCGCTGGCGCGCGCCAATTTTGATGGTAGAGCACGATATGGATGCGGTATTTTCGCTGGCTGATAGAATTTCGGTATTAGTCTATGGGAAAATAATTATGACTGGCAGTGTTGCACAAGTGCGTAACAATGCCCTAGTACGTGAAGCCTATTTGGGAGAGGATTAGCGATGTCGGTGTTATTAAATCTAGCGCAGATAGAAACCTTTTACGGCCAGTCGCAAGCGCTATTTGGCGTTGATCTCTCGATTCAAGAAGGGCAAGTGGTCGCGCTCATGGGGCGCAATGGCATGGGTAAAACCACCACGATTCGCTCAATATGTGGCATGTCTAAGGCATCGTCTGGCAGCTTGCACTTTTTAGGTGTCGATATATCGACATTGCCCTCACACCAAATCGCGCGTTTGGGGATAGGGCTAGTGCCGGAGGGGAGGCGCTGTTTTAGTAATCTAACGGTCACTGAGAACTTGTTGGTTGCGGCCCGTGCACGTGCCGACAACAACCATCACTGGGATTTAGCAAAGGTGGAAGTACTGTTTCCTCGGTTAGCTGAAAGGCGCAGTCAATATGCCAATAGCTTGTCGGGAGGAGAGCAGCAAATGCTGGCGGTGGGCCGGGCGCTAATGACCAATCCGAAGCTACTAATTTTGGATGAGGCAACCGAGGGGCTGGCGCCGGTTATTAGACAGGAAATTTGGCAGGCTGTGAAGCAGCTCAAAGCCGCTGGCCAGTCGATTTTGATTGTCGATAAAACCATTAAAGAGTTGCTGCCGGTGGCGGATCACTGCGTGATTTTAGAGCGGGGTAGCACGGTCTTTAGCGGATTACCTGAGACTATGTCGAAAACTATTTTACAACAGTATTTAGGCGTTTAAGAGGATGTCATATGTTAGTTTATCAACTTAATCACAAAGTACTTTTTCAGCACTGTGACCCCGCTGGGATCGTGTTCTATCCACGCTATTTTGAAATGATAAATGCCACGGTTGAGCAGTGGTTTTCCGAGGCTTTAGATTACTCTTTTGCGAAAATGCATATCGCTGAAAAGGTCGGGGTGCCCACCGTGGCGATTGAAAGTAACTTTAAAGCGCCGAGCTTTTTAGAAGATCAGTTAGTCTTTAACTTGAGTGTGTTAAAAATTGGTACAGCAAGCTTAGATTTAACAGTGCTCGGCTACTGCGCTGAACAATTGCGTCTGGAGTGTAAAATAACTTTAGTGTTTGTCGATTTAAAAGACACCATCCCTCGCTCGCTCCCCTGGCCTGCACAGCTTCGCGATAAGTTTGCTGCGTATTTGCCGAAAAAATAACCGACAAAGAATAGTAATACTAGATTAATGGTTTAATTAGGTGGGTTCTCGGTAGATTGCTCCACTTTTCAAAGTAGTTTATTGCCAAAATATTGTCTTCTCTTGTGCTGCGAAACTTGTCATCCTTGCATGCTAAATATTGCTTGGGAATAAACACTATGGGACATAAATTCGCCGAAATCGCATTTACCGACAGTGTTCGTGAGATGCAGCAAGCACAAGGAAGTCGCAGCGGTTATGCGAGGATGGAATCAGCAGCGGATTATAATGACCGACTCGGTATTGCTGAAATAGAATTTATAGGCGACAGAGATAGCTTTTATATGGCCAGCGTCAGCGAGACGGATTGGCCCTATGTGCAGCATCGTGGTGGGGCGGTAGGTTTTGTCAGTGTCCTCGATGAAAAGACTTTAGGTTTTGCCGATTATCGAGGTAATCGTCAATATATCAGTGCCGGAAACTTTAAGGCGAATGATAAAGTTGCCTTGTTTTTTATGGATTATACCGCGCAGCGGCGTTTGAAGTTACTGGGGAAAATTCGTCAGATAAGTATTGAAAAATCTACGCTAATAGAGGCTGAATTTAAGCCAATAGAAAGGCAGTTACTAACTGACATAACGGCGCAAAATAGCATCGGAAAAGTTGAGCGTGGCTTCGTTGTAGATGTGTTGGCTTTTGATTGGAATTGTCCAAAATTCATCACACCCAGATACACCCAAGCGCAAATGCCGCCTTTGGTAGCAGCGCTGATAGAAGAAAATCAGGAATTAAAAGAAGCATTGAAAAGTGTGCGGCAGCAGATTTTAGTAGGGTAAAGCAAGTGCTAATGAACTCCATCCTACAGCGCTATAAGCTGCTGTCGATGGATGGAGGTTAGCTTTACACTAATTGCTAGTGTATGTTTTTACGAGTAAAAACTATTTTTCAGGGGTTTGAAAAATAAGGTATAGATCGACTAAAATATCGGGAATTTCATTGGCCATTTCTTCACAAACGTCAGGATTGCGACGAATTTCTTGAAATTCTTTAGCGTCAAATAAGTCGGATACAACCATAATAGGTAACATCAATTCAGTGACCTTTTGCTCTTGAGACGTACCGCTGTACCAAGCGTCCTCGGTCATAAATACTGCTTCCATGAATGCTTGAGCCCAAGTTTCGATGTCAGCTATTTCTTCCCCGTCTTCTACTGCAAGGGTTAGTTCGCAGGGCATTTCCAGCTCGCTATCATCTTCCATATCACTGCGGATACTGGAAAACCAATGCCGTAAAATAGTTTTAATTTCAGTTTGCTGCTGCTCGGATTGCCATTTCGGCTCACCGTCAAACAAAATATTCATCCACTCACTTTCTTCCTTAGGATCCGGAGATATGACGAGAGCGCATAAAAAACCATGAATGCCGATCAGGTCTAAGGATTCTTCAGAAACGAGGTCGGAGAAAATAAAAAGTTCTAAAGCATCTAACTCAGAATCGGTAATAGCACTGTTTTGTGGTTGTGTTTGCATGAGAATACCCTGAAAAATTAACAGCGCGTAGTTTACTCTAACTCAAAGTATAAACCTAGAGAACATGTTAATAAGTCAGCGATGTTATGGCGAAGGTGGGCTAACAAAATTTTCTAATTACATTTAACGATATTATTGCTCGCTGTGGATGAATTTAGCAGTATTTGCAGCAAAAAAAACAGCTATTTAACGAGAAGAGGTGAATGCGTTGCAATTGAGAAGTGCTATATATGACCGTCAGTATTTAACACTAAATATCGTCTCTCGACGATCTTTGCTGACAAATCAGTGCCAAACTCCTTTTGATTGCGATAAATAGCATTTTTCACGGTATTTTCACCTAATATCGTCTTCGTTCGCTACTTAGTATATAGGTCTCTGTTAGAATGTTGTCCGCTCTAATCTAAGGATTGTTTTTTAAAGCCAATAGCTGTGGGGAAATATGCTAGAAAAGTCGCTAAAAGTTCTAAAAGACGTGTTTGGTTATGACGGTTTCAGGGCTGCGCAACAAGAGATTATTCAAAGTGTGGTCGAAGGCCGGGACACTTTGGTTATTATGCCGACCGGTGGTGGTAAATCTATCTGCTATCAACTGCCAGCGCTATTGAGATCAGGCACAGCTGTGGTTGTATCTCCGCTAATTGCACTGATGCACGACCAAGTGACAGCGCTCTCGCAATTAGGTATCAATGCCGCCTACCTTAACTCGTCATTAGATTACAATATTCAACATGAAGTTGAACAGCAACTGCTACGTGGGGAATTGGATTTATTATATATCGCCCCCGAGCGTTTACTGCAGCCAAAAACATTCCAGATGTTGGCTCAATGCGATGTCGCTTTAATCGCAATTGATGAAGCGCACTGTGTCTCGCAATGGGGCCATGATTTTAGGCCCGAATATCTTAAAATTGCCCAGTTTGCCAACAACTTTCCCAATGCGCCGCGGATCGCTTTAACTGCCACCGCCGACTCTCGCACTCAACTTGAGATCGAGCAGCGTCTTGAACTGCGCAATACCAATATTTTCATCCAAGGTTTTGATCGCCCCAACATCCGCTATCGCATTGGTCAAAAAGACCGGGCCAGAGAACAGCTATTGGCTTTTATTCAATCGGAGCATCCGCAAGATGCGGGGATCGTTTATTGCCTTTCTCGCAAGCGGGTGGAAGAAACAGCCGCCTGGCTCTGCACTAAAGGGTTGAATGCTCTTCCTTATCACGCGGGTCTAGCGGCTAAGTTGAAACAGCATCACCAGCATCGCTTTTTAACGGAAGACAAGGTGATCATTGTCGCTACGATTGCTTTTGGGATGGGGATAGATAAACCAAATGTGCGCTTTGTCGCCCATTTAGACTTGCCGAAAAGTATTGAGGCCTACTATCAAGAGACTGGAAGAGCAGGGCGTGATGGACAGCCTGCTAATGCTTGGATGGTGTATGGTTTACAAGATGTGGTGTTCTTACGCCAGATGGTCGAGGGTTCTCAAGCGCCGGATGAAATTAAGCAGGTCGAGCGGCAAAAATTGGAAGCGATCCTAGGCTTGTGTGAAATTACCAGTTGTCGGCGACAAGTGCTACTGAGCTATTTTGGCGAAAGTGAACACCAGCCATGTGGCAACTGCGATAACTGTCTACAGCCGGTGCCCGTATGGGATGGCACAGAAGCTGCACGCAAAGTACTGTCGGCTGTTTATCGAACGGGACAAAGCTTTGGCGTCAATCATATTGTCGATGTGTTAACCGGCAGTTTGACTGAGAAAGTGACGCAGTTTAATCATCAAAAATTGTCGATTTGGAATATTGGCAAAGAACTCAACAAGCAGCAGTGGCGCTCAGTGTTTCGGCAGTTAGTTGCCAGAAGCTACCTAGGTGTCGACTACGACCGTTTTGGTGTTCTAAAACTGACCGAAAAATGTCGGCCCTTATTGCGCGGTGAAGAGACTATAGAACTGCGCGAAGATCTGCGGAAGCAAACCACACGCAGTAAATATGATAAAAAGAAAACTGTACAACATAAGCTTGACGCTGATGAGCATGTATTATGGGAGGCATTAAGAGCATTACGTACCGATTTAGCCAAAGAACAGGATGTACCTCCCTACATCATATTCCACGATGCCACGCTAATGGAAATGGTGATGTATCGCCCTACTAGTCGCCAGCAGATGCAAAAAATAAGCGGCGTAGGAGAGCGAAAGCTCGAGCTGTATGGCGATGAGTTTTTAGCTGTGCTCAATGATCAAAATTCGTCGCATTTAGTTGTTGATAAGCAAAGTGAAGAGTCAATCGTGCTGTTTAAAACCGGAATGTTGATCAGCCAAGTTGCCAGTATGCAAAAGCTGTCAGTCAATGTGATCTACAATCATTTAGCGACTGGGATCGCTAAAGGTGAATTAAGCGTCGATGAAGTGGTGGAGCTGCCGGAGTCAGAAATTCAATTAATTGAACAAGAAATATTGCTTTCGGAGGCGGCGAATGGTCGCGCTCTAAAACCGGTCTTTGAAGCGTTAGGCGGGGTGTATGATATAGCACTGATTCGCTGTGTCAGCATGGGGTTGCAACACAAGTGATAGTGGCGATACGCTGACATCATGCAATATGAACTATGGGGTTTGTTCGCCAGTAGTTTACTGGCTGCAACGCTGCTGCCAGGGGGCTCGGAAATTGGCTTAGCTTGGCTGGTCAGCCAAACGCAGATCCCTATCTGGCAATTACTATTGACTGCCATCGTCGGCAACAGTCTAGGGGGTATCATCACCTTTGCCAGCGGCTGGCTGATTAGCCGCTATTATCCTGCTAAAATATTCAATCACTCGCGGCAACTCAGGGCTAAACAGTGGCTGCAAAACAAGGGCGCTATACTGCTATTATTTTCCTGGCTGCCGATAATCGGCGACCCGCTTTGCCTGATAGCAGGCTGGTTGAGGCTCAATGCTGTGCAGTGTTGTACTTTTATTGTTTTAGGTAAGGCTGCCCGCTACTGGGTGATCGTAGTCTTTTTCGCTTAAACTGCACATCGCAAACGCTTCAGAAAACACTGCAAGTCATATCCTGTTAATGGTGCATGGACAAATTCGGTGTGGGAATGTTTTGTGTTTAGATCCTTGTTTAAGTCATTGACTAGATAGCAGTTTAAGAGAGTAAAAATAGCGCCGCTGTACCTGAAACCGCCAATATTGCCCCTATCCAAGCGCTTGCAGCCGGCGGATTTTTCATTATAACCCACAAGATAGGGAGTGCCACAACCGGTGAAATTGATGAGAGTGTCGATATGATACCGGTATCTCCGCCTTTAAGCCCGAAAAGTAGCAGTGACATTCCAAGGCCCATAGCTAAGAAACCGCTGATGCTTATTTGCATAAAGTGGCGGGTGTTGATGGCTACTTTTGTTTGCTTCTGCTGCTTCGGTCGGTAGCTATTAGCTAAGGCGACAGCCCATAGACAAAGCGCGGCAATACCAACTCGCATGGCGCTGGCTGCGATCGGATCTATTCCCGATTCCATAGCGGGTCTGATTAAAATTAAACTGATCGCCTGACAGAGAGCCGAAGAGAGAGTGATGGCGACGGCGATTAACAGTCTGCCCTGAGTTTCTTCTAGAGCGTGGGTCTGCTTTCTATTGCGGCCAAAGGCGACTGCAATAATAACGCCGCTGGTTATCATTATCGTGCCTACTAATACTGAAATAGGCAGCTTTTCATCTAAAAATAACCAACCTAGGAATATGGTAATAGGAGCGTTGAGCGCGAAAATAACCGAATTTCGCCGCGGCCCCATCCGCTTAAGACCCCAAAAAAGTAAAGTGTCTCCTAGAAAGATACCGACAAATGAACTGACCACAATTATCAGCCACCAGTCTAAAAGCTCAGGTTGTAAGCGATCAGTAGCGAGAGTGATAGTGGCCAACATTAAAAATACGATCGACATGCGCCACATATTAAAGCGAGTAGCGCCTAGCGCCTTGACCGCCTGCACAGAAAAAAAGGGCGAAAGTGCGAAGCAAATTCCAGCGCCTAGTGCAGCGAGTTGATAAATCATAAATAGAGATCCTAGAAATTAGCTCGTTCAGATAAACTTAACAATGCCTACAATATCTGGTTGATAGCGTCGCTAAATGTCATGAAAGTCGTTGTGGAATAGTGCGGTTACTTGGTAAAGAAATAAAAATTTATAGCATCGAGAACGCAGCCAGGCTGCTATTATTGGCTCAATATAGCGTTGTCATACAGTAAAAATAAACTTGTTAAGTTAAGCTGTCGAAGATGAGTGCTACTTTTTATAGGCAGCCATTTCACATGTTGATCTTTGCTGATTAATTGTTGAGCAGAAAATAATACAATGCAGAATATAACAATTTTGGCGAGGCTAAAAGTCTAATCATATCTATTTGCTATAGTATTTTTTTATACCGGAGCCATAGAAAGTTATTGCTATTGACGGGAGTGATTAGTTGCTGGAAAAGCGTCAGTGAGTGGAGGATTAAGGGGCTAAAAAAGTGCAGCAAAAACAATATCGCCAGCTGCACTTTTGGCTTACTTTATACCTGAATCCGTGACTTCAAAGTAAATACAGAGTGTAAGATATTGTTTCTACAGTGGAATTGAAAAATCTTAACTGCACCCTTAGGTTCAGTGGGTATTTTTCTAACCGCTGTAGAATCAAGAGCTTGCGCTATGTGGTGCAGTGAAGTCACTGATTCAGGTTATAGTGAATAAAAGGCGTGAATAATTGACAGTTTTCCGCGCTTATAGCCCTTCGTATGCTAATAAAGTAAAAACGGGAATACCTGCGTCTTCCAATAACTTAGCACCCTGTAAGTCTGGTAAATTTATCATCGCAGCGCTCTCCACCACGGCTGCGCCCAGTTTTTTAATTAAAGTGCAAGCGGCCAATAGTGTGCCACCGGTGGCGATTAGATCATCAAAGACTAATACTTTATCACCGGCAGTCACTGCATCGACTTGCATTTCGATTTCAGCAGTGCCGTACTCTAATTTGTACTCTTGGCGTACAGTTGCACCGGGAAGCTTACCTTTCTTTCTCACTAGCACTAAAGGTAGGCCAAGTTGATAGGCCATGATCGAGGCGACTAAAAAACCGCGGGCATCAATACAGGCGATATGAGTGATATCCGCATCGATATAACGTTGAATAAAAGCATCAGAAACCATTCTTAGTGCCTTTGGGTCTTTAAAAATAGGAGTGATATCGCGAAACATGACCCCTTCTTCTGGCCAGTTTTCGATTGATCGAACAACTGATTTTACGTAACATTCATCGAAGGACATGTAAGAGCCTTAAATCTAAGTAGTGAGAATTGGAGGCAGCTATAGCGCTTTATAACTTTTCAAATCGAGGTTATAAAAAAAAATTTAGATGCCTTTGCACTATACACCTGACTAGGTAATAGCGCTGTCTTTATTGTCGGTAAATGCAGCAGTGGGCGAGGGGGCCTAAGTTTAGCTAAGCGTTGCTCTTGCCATGGCTCAAATTTAACAGTGCTTTGAAGTCTAGAATTTCAATTTCTTTATTTTCGACCACCAAAAAATCACTTTTTTGCAGTCTAGTTAATACTCGGCTGACCGTTTCCACCGTTAGACCTAAATAGTTACCTATTTCATTACGGGACATCGAGAGACGAAAACGTGATTCGGAAAAGCCTCGAGCTTTGAATCTATTAGATAGACGCAGCAAAAAAGTGGCAAGACGCTCATCCGCACTTTTATTGGCCAGTAGTTCAAGCATGTGTTGCTCGTTACAAATTTCCTTGCTCATGGTCTTGAGAATTTGGCGGCGCAGTTTTGGCATCCCCGCAGACAAATTATCCAGTTGCTCGAAATCTACCTGACAGACAGTAGAGGTTTCCAACACTTTGATTGAATCTTGACAAATTCCAGTATCAATAGCGTTGAGACCGATTAAATCGCCGGGAAAGTAGAATCCGGTGATCCGCTCTTCGCCATCGCAACTGGTTGTATAAGTTTTTACACTACCGGTTTTTATAGCGAAAACAGAGCGGAACTTGTCTCCTTGTACGCTTAGATTATGGCCTTTAGGTAAGGGCTTACCACGATCGATTATCTCATCAAGCTTAGACATTTCAGACATATCTAATGAAACCGCCATACACAGAGAATTGAGATTACAATTGCAGCAGTGTTGACTTGATTTAGACGGTATATTGATGGCAGATATTTTGTGATTCAAATTTATTACTCAAATTATTGATTGTGTGATTTTAACTGATTAGTTCAGCCAATATATTATATAATAACGCTGATGTTACAAAATTCCGAAGTAAATCTCTGCTTTACTTCAATGAGTATCAATTAAGTCTACACTAGTTAATTGTTTATTAACTGCAGCTGAATGATTGTTGTAATGGTTTATAAATTTGACTGATTTGATTGAAAATTCACCTATTAGTCTATGGTTCTTGTTAGTTCTGCAAAAATTGAAATTAAATGAAGAGGTAAATATGTGTCGTTGGTTGGCGTATTCAGGTGAAGCTATATATTTAGAAAAATTAATCGAGAATCCCTGTAATTCTCTGATTAAACAAAGTTTGCATGCGTCTGAGTCGAAAACAGCGATTAATGGAGACGGATTTGGGCTTGGATGGTACGGTGCGAAACCTTATCCAGGAATTTATCGTGAAATACTGCCAGCTTGGGCCGATCAAAACCTGATTAGTTTGTGTAGACAGTTAAGTTCGCAGTTATTTTTTGCGCATGTTCGCGCCTCAACAGGTACTTTTACCAGTCGAGCTAACTGTCATCCGTTCAGTTTTGATAATTGGATGTTTATGCACAATGGTCAAATAGCCGAGTACGAAAAAGTCCGCAGGGACATAGAAAACCTTATTCCCGATTACTACTACTCAGGTCGAGAGGGAACAACGGATAGTGAGGCGCTCTTCCTCGCCCTCTATCATTTCGGATTAAATGAAGATCCTATTGCCGCCGTGTCAAAACTTTGTAATAAAGTGAATCAATTAATGAAGGAAAAAGGGATTACTGGTGCGTTTAGATTTACCGCTAGCTTGAGTGACGGAAAATGCATTTATGCTTTTCGATACTCCTCTGACAGCAGGGCGCCGAGTTTGTATTACAGAAACTCTGAGGGTGGGGTAGTGATAGCCTCTGAGCCTCTAGATGTTGCTGAAGATGAGTGGCAAGTGGTCGAGCCGGGAGAGGGGATAAAAATTTGTGAACAAAAGCAGCTGCAGCATTTTAAAATGGATATCAGCAAATGCGAGCCCGTGGCAGCCACAGCCAGCTAGCTGAACAAGTCCCGCATTTTTCAGCGGTCTGTACCGAGGAATTTTTTGCAGGTAGTTAATGGCTATTAGTATGTTTGCAGTTGTTTCCTTATATTATGAACTTACCTAAAAATGACTTGTTGAGGCTGCTATCTAGTATGAAAGGTTGACTGGTTCAATCCTCAATCCTCGGCGCGGTTAATTTTTTGAATCATTAGCGCGCCGATTCTGCCAATGTGAAATTGCTAATAGCAAGAGTGGTTCGCTTGCAAACATCTATAGCTTTTTGTCGCACATAACTATTTTAAAGTCGCTAGTAGATAGCATTCAGCGATACTCACTACATATAATTACTAGCATATCAAAATTATTTAGGCGCTGGCAAACGATGAGTTTTAATCATGTTAATCGCCTATCAGTGGGCGCTCTGGTTTATTTTTCTAACTCAATATCGCTACTACTTACTCAGTAAATGACAGGGCTATAAAAGTAAACCTGATTGACCATCATACTCCGCTTGACTTGGCAACTGTCTAACAAAGTGATTAATTCCAAGCAGTTAAGCGAAGTTGTGATATGTTTTTAGCATTTAATAATGGTTTATATTATAGCCAGGTAATTTATTTGTAATTTTTTTTTTACTTTAGGTTAGTCTGTGAAGACACAGCACTAATCAGGTAGTGTTTTGTTTTTCCTCTGTGCAGCGCAGCGCCTCTGTGTCCTCTGTGGTGAAAATAATCTTTAAAGGATTGGTTTTACCACAGAGGACACAGAGAAGAGATTAAAAGTATCTTTTGCTGTGGCGGAGACACAGGGCTAATCAGGAAAGTAAATGATGGCTCACCAATGACAATAGCAGAGCGTACTGCTGCCATATTCGGCTAGATATTCCCAGCAGTAAAATATAATAATAAAACTACCCTTATAAATAGAGAATAATCTTTGAAAAAGTCTCTCAAGATCCTAGAGAGGTCTCTGACCTGAATCCGGGATTTCAAAGTGAATCAAGAGCTTGCGCTTTATGTGCAGTGAAGTCTAATTCAGGTCTGAGCAAGTCAGATATGCCACTGGAGCACTGGGAAGATGCGGGACTTGTTCAGAGGTTTTTTAGCCGTACTGTTTTAGGGTAGCTAACTTAAGGTGAAAATATGGATGATGCCCAATTAATCGCAGCAGCTGAAATGTCTCCGTGTGTCGGTGTGTGTAAATCTGACGATATAACCGGTTGGTGTTTCGGCTGTGGGCGAACTACGATCGAGATCAAAGAGTGGTTAAGCTATGATGACAGTCAACGATTAAGCTTAGCCGCGCCGCTGGCAGAGCGGATCGGGCAATTAGTCGCTCGCAGAAGAGCGGCAAGAAATAGTGCCAAAACCGGCGGTCGTCGAGGCCGATCCCGCCCCCGTCCTAATAATGAATAATCAGAGCACTTAGCTCCCCAATTCATTTATAGAATGGCGCTGTTGAGCGCAATCTTTAATTTAGTTGCTGAGTTTACCTAGCTTAGCGGTGATTATCGGGTGATTCACCAGCTGGGGTGTATATGGCTTGTTCGTATTTAAGCTTTTATCTAAGAGAGTAGTTATGTTATATCGGATGGGAATAGACACAGGTGGTACTTATACTGATGCGGTATTAGTGGATGAGAAAAAATCGGTAGTTGCCACGAGTAAGAGTGTGACTACTCGCCAAGACTTAAGCATCGGGATTGCCAATGCACTGGCCAAATTGCCTAAAAAAATGTTGGAAAATATTGAATTAGTCTCGCTATCTACGACATTAACCACCAATTCTGTGGTTGAAGGTCGAGGGGCCGAAGTCTGTGCGTTACTGGTTGGTTATCATGCTAAACAGCTACAAAAAAGTGCCATATTAGAGATAGTCACAAAATCTGGAGCGGTGCTCCTAGCCGGTGGGCACGACGCCGTAGGTAATGAAAAATGTGCATTAGATGAAGACGCAGCGCGCCGTGCGATATTGAAGTTTAAAGATTCAGTATCCGCTTTCGCTATATCCAGTGTGTTCGCGACTAGAAATTCATCTCACGAGCTTAGATTGCGTGCTTTAGTTGAGGAGTTAACGGGTAAACCAGTCGCATGTGGTCATGAGCTAGCCAGTAGTTTAGGCGCGCCGCAGCGAGCGTTAACCGCAGTACTAAATGCGAGAATGATCCCCTATATTCAGCAATTAATTAGTTCGATGATTAAAATTTTAGCGCAGCATAACATCAGCGCGCCTTTAATGATTGTCAAAGGAGATGGCTCTTTAGTCAATATCGAGACGGCATTACAGCAGCCGGTCGCTACTGTGCTGTCGGGGCCCGCCGCCAGTGTTATAGGGGCCTGTGCTTTAAGCGGCTTAAAAAATGCGATTGTTGCCGATATGGGTGGCACCACCACTGATATTGCTATTATTACTAACGGTCAGCCGCAACTGAGTGCCGATGGGGCGAGGGTGGGGGATTGGCAACCGATGGTTGAGGCGGTTAAAGTTTTTTGCATTGGACTTGGTGGGGATAGTGAAATTAGTATTAAAGGTTCTAATGTTTTGTGCCTTGGGCCCCGTAGAGTGGTGCCGTTGTGTTTACTGGCAGATCAATACCCTTGGATTGTAACGCGCCTTAAGCAGCAGCTGGCAGAATACCCTAACGCCCGCAATAATAAATTTGTCATGGCAGTGGAAACTAATCAAGCAGTACTCAACAAGCTGACTAGTGAAGAACTTAGTGCGTGGGAGGCATTAAAGCAAGGGCCTATTGAACTAGATCAAGCCGTTAATCAAGGGCAAAATTTAGCCAAGTCGCTCGCTAAATTACAGCGTTTAGGTCTGGCTATCTACTCGGGATTTACGCCCACAGATGCAGCCCATGTGCTGGGTCTGAGTGATCATTTAAATAGCGAAGCTGCGGTGCTCGCAGCAAAAATCTGGTCGCATCAAATGCGCTGCTTGTACGGCATAGGACGTTGGAAAAAAGATGATGCTATAGCACCGAGCCAGCAAGTTTATGATTTGGTGATTGAAAATATAAATAAAAGCTTAATCGAGGCCTGTTTACATCAGTCAGGTAAATTGTCTCAGGCTAAAGCCCATCAATTAACTCAGTTGCTCACCGGTTTGATTTTATCCAGCAGTGATTCATCACAACAGCTATTTGAGCTTAATTTTTGTGCCGACTATCCGATAGTGGCAGTCGGTGCACCCGCGGCGAGCTATTATCCTGCTGCCGCCAAGGCGCTGGGAGTTGCATTGCACTTACCAAAGCATGCTGAAGTGGCGAGTGCCGTAGGTGCGGTAATGGGTTCTGTGATTCAACGCGCTCATGTGACTGTTTCACAACCTAGCTATGGTTTGTATCGGTTGTACTATAATAAAACCCCACAGCAGTTTACTGATCTTGACGAGGCGCTGGCGACGGCTGTAGAGTTGGCAAAAGCAGCGGCGATAAGCTTAGCTAGTGCAGCGGGAGCTATCGATATTGAGGTGAGCATCAGTAAAACTAACAATCAAGTTAAGCATGACATTGATGGTGAGCTGTTTTTAGATTGTCGGGTGAGTGCCACTGCAATCGGTAGGCCTGACTGCCAGAAATTAGTGTTAAATTAATAACTTTTGCCTTATATTAGCGGACCTTAATATTAAGCGGTCCTGCATTCCGCTATTCAAGTACTCAAGTAGGTTGAGCTTTTTATCTGCGCTATTAGAGTATAATTGCGCTTGGTAAGGTTGTTATAAAAGCTTGCGCTAGAAAGCTGCAATAAAAAGTGTTTACGAGGTGGGTATGAGTCCGCAATATAGTCTATTGGTTAAGCGTGCCGCTAAATGTGCGATGTTGGTGGCGAGTATTTTGCTGCTATCCAAGCTTTTTGTATGGTGGGAAACAGGGTCGGTCGCGTTGCTGGCATCTTTAGTGGACTCTCTTTTAGATTTGGCGGCGTCATTCACTAGTTTGTTGATTTTAAATTTTTCTTTGCAGCCAGCAGATGATGAGCACACCTTTGGCCATGGTAAAGCTGAATCACTGGCGGCATTAGCGCAGTCTGCTTTTATCGCTGGCTCCGCCTTCTTTCTAGTTATTTCTGGAGTTGAGCGCTTTTTTCATCCACAAGAAATAGTCGCCGCTGGCTTGGGAATTGGCGTTAGTTTATTCGCCATTTTGCTAACCGGTGTTTTGGTTATTTATCAAAAATGGGTCGTATCTAAAACCGGCTCGCAAGCTATTAAAGCTGACTCGCTACATTATCAGTCCGACTTACTGATGAATATTACCGTGATGTTGGCATTGGCTTTAAGTAGTTTGGGCTGGTGGGCAGCGGATGCATTGTTTGGAGTTGCGATAGGTTTTTATATTTTCTACGGTGCCTGGAAGATTGGCAGTGAAGCGGTGCAATCACTACTAGATCATCGATTGCCAAAAGTGGAGTTGGAGAAAATCAGACAGCTAGCACTTTCAGTGAGTGAAGTGCACGGTATTCATCAATTGCGAACTCGGATGTCTGGCGAAATACGTTTTATTCAAATGCATTTAGAGCTAAGAGATGAGCTGTTATTGATTGAAGCGCACAGCATTGCCGATGAAGTTGAGGACTTGTTGTTGCAGGCCTTTCCAGAGGCCGATGTACTCATCCATCAAGATCCACTATCTGTATTAAACCTGAATCCGTGACTTAAAAGTGAATACAGAGTGTAAGATATTGGTTCTACAGTGGAATTGACAAATCTTAGCTGCACCCGTAGGTTCAGTGGATGTTTTTCTAACCGCTGTAGAATCCAGAGCTTGCGCTATGTGGTGCAGTGGAGCCACTGATTCAGGTTAAAATCAGTACCAAAATAAACACTAGCTGGCGGGTAACGGTATCAGCGCAAATTATCTGAGAAATTTTCTATACCGCGCTTTCCTTGGGCTGCATATCAAGAGCTTCCTCGTAAAAACTAAAAGAGTCTCTCTCCAAAAATGTCTATCTAGATGAGGTTTGTTCTACCTGGATTCGTGGCTTTAGATTGGATGCAAAGCGTAAAAATGTTAATTTTACGGCACAGTTGTAAAATACTGGGGCTCATATGCATTCTGCATCCGCTAAATAAAAGCACCCATACATAAAGCGCTTAGCTGCAGTAGTTGTTTTTATAGCTCTTCTAATGATAATGCGATGATCGAGGTAGTCTTGGATGACAGCTCAAAATATGATGAAGAAATACCAAGTCGCTCTGGCTAGTCAAGAGTGGTGTAATGTTGATCCATTAATGCATGATGATGTATGCGTCACTTTTTCATCGGGTACCTTTTATGGTAAAGCCGATGTTCAAAAAGCGTTTGAAAATAACTTTTCTTCAATCCTAGATGAAGAGTATTCAATTTTAAATTTGCGGTGGATATTTCTCGGTAATGAAAGTGCTACTTGCCTCTATCATTTTCAGTGGAAAGGGATAATCAACGGGCAGCCTTGCTCAGGTGGTGGTCGGGGAACTTCAGTGTTAGTGCAGGTCAGTGGGAAATGGAAAATTATCACCGAGCATCTAGGGACACACGCTGTTTAGAAAGATAACTACGGTAGATGCAGGATTCTCTGAATAAGCTAGACATAGCCCCGCCGTACAGAGTAAATACGGGGTTTCTAAGTGCTTAATCCCCATAAATATTGGTGCACTTAAACGTACAAAAATGCTCGTCAATGACAATTGTTGACGAGCAATTTATATTGAGAGTCTATATAAGCACAGCATAGAAGTGACTGAGACAGCTTCAAGCTATTCAGCTTACGGCTCTACATTAAACCCCTTATCGGTTATCAGTGACTCTCGCCGCTTTGCCTTCAGAGCGTTTTAGGGTCATGGGCGCGACCACTTCAATCTGACAGGAAATTCCAATATAAGACTTTATTTTGTGTTGTAGATTTTTCATTAGTAGTTGGCTATTGGTATTCGCTGCTTGTTTGGCTTCTACTTGCAGGGTTAATCGATCTAAATTGCCTTGTTTTGCGATACTAATATGATAGTGCGGGCTGAGTTCAGGGATTGATAATAGCTGTTCTTCTATTTGCGTGGGGAATACATTTACCCCGCGTATGATTAACATATCATCGGACCTGCCGGTGATTTTATCCATGCGACGCATTGAGCGCGAGGTCGGTGGTAAGAGACGGGTTAAGTCCCTGGTGCGGTAGCGAATAACCGGCATTGCCTCTTTGGTCAGGCTGGTAAAAACTAGCTCGCCCTCTTCACCGTCAGCGACTAATTCGCCGGTGTGGGGATTGATTATTTCCGGGTAAAAATGGTCTTCCCAAATAACGGGTCCGTCTTTTGACTCTACGCATTCCTGGGCAACACCGGGCCCCATCACCTCTGATAGCCCATAGATATCAACCGCATCAATATCCATCCGCTGTTCTATTTCGGTGCGCATGGCATTGCTCCAAGGCTCTGCGCCAAAAATACCGCAGCGCAGCGCTAATTTTTTAGGATCAATCCCCTGGCGCTCCATTTCATCGGCTATATTAAGCATATATGAAGGGGTGACCATAATTAAATCGGGGTCAAAGTCGTGAATTAATTGTACTTGTTTGGCGGTCTGACCCCCCGACATAGGGATTACTGTACATCCGAGTTTTTCGGCGCCGTAATGGGCCCCTAAGCCACCGGTAAAGAGCCCGTATCCATAGGAAATATGCACTTTATCTCGCTTGCGGCCGCCGGCGGCGTAGATTGATCTGGCAACCACGTTTGCCCAAGTATCGATATCATTTTGCGTATAGCCAACCACTGTCGGCTGTCCGGTAGTGCCTGATGATGCATGTACTCGCACGATATCATCCATCGATTTAGCGAAAAATCCAAATGGATAGTTATCGCGTAAATCATTTTTCACGGTAAAGGGGAACTTAGCTAAATCCTCAAGGCTTTTTAAATCATCAGGATGAACACCGTGTCGATCAAATTTTTCTTTGTAAGCACTCGAATTTTGGTAGGCGTGTTGTAGTGAACTTTTTAGGCGGGATAGTTGCAGGCTACGTAACTCGTCGATAGAAGCATGTTCGATGGCATCTAGGCCAATTTTAGAATCAGTGGTTGTCATTCTTGGGATACACCTTGCATTAGTCGCTAATATTATTGTTATTTATCGTGCAATTTTTGTTTACAATAGACCGAAGTTATACTTAAAATTGATAAAGGTCAATTTTTTTGTATCACTTTAAGTGAAGCTCTTTTAGTGATTTTGCAATCGAGGTTAATGTAGTGATAGTAAAAAGTTATGCCTGTGGGCAATGGTTAAGTGGTGAGGCTGAGGCGGTCGCCTTAAACAGCGCAATTACCGGTGAGGAAATAGGTCATCTGCAATCGATGAAAACCGGTTTTGCAGAAATGCTCGATTACGCGAGGAGTGAAGTCGGTCCACAATTGCAGGTTTTGAGTATTCATGATCGAGCTAATTTACTGAAAAATTTGGCGCTGCATTTACTGGCTAAAAAAGAAGATTTTTACCAGTTATCACTGCATACCGGAGCCACTAGAAATGATAGCTGGGTAGACATTGAGGGGGGGATCAGTACTTTATTTAGCTACTCGGGAATCGCCAAGCGCGAACTCACCAATCAAAAATTTATTGTCGAGGGGGACATGCAGCCACTATCGGCGAAAGGTAGCTTTGTTGGCCATCACATATTAACCTCTAAAAAAGGCGCCTCGGTGCACATCAATGCCTTTAACTTCCCAGTGTGGGGGATGTTAGAAAAAATTGCTCCCAGCTTATTAGCAGGCGTGCCGGTTATCGTTAAACCAGCGACCGTCAGCTGCTATTTGACGGAGGCGGTGGTACGGGAAATAGTCGCCAGTGAAATATTACCCAAGGGAGCAGTCCAGTTAATCTCTGGAAGTACCGGGGATTTGTTAGATCACTTAACCTCGCAAGATGTGATCACCTTTACCGGTTCAGCGACCACCGGCCAGATGTTGAAAAAACACCCTAATATTATGGCTAACAACGTGCCTTTTACCATGGAAGCGGACTCTCTCAATGTCTCGGTATTAGCGCTTGATGTCACTGCAGATATGCCTGAATTTGGGCTGTTTGTTAAAGAAATTCAGCGTGAGATGACCGCAAAAGCTGGGCAGAAGTGTACGGCTATTCGTCGCGCATTAGTGCCGGCGAAAATGTTGGATGCGGTCGCTGCAGCGCTTAAAGAACGTTTAGTTAAAACCGTGATTGGTAATCCTACGCGAGATGGGGTGCAAATGGGCGCGTTAGTGGGGGCTAGTCAGTGTGCCGATGTCGCACAACAAGTGGCTATTTTAAAACAAGATTGTCAACAAATACTCGGGGACTGGAGTGAGTTCGACGTCGATCAGAGTGAAATAGCCGCCGGGGCTTTTTTCCCACCTACGGTGTTGGTTTGTCACCAGCCTTTTACGGCTAAAGCAGTGCACAGTGTCGAGGCCTTTGGTCCGGTGTGTACGTTAATGCCCTATGAGGATAACGATCAGGCGGTGGCTTTAATGCAGCTGGGTGAAGGGAGTTTGGCGGCCTCAGTGTTTAGCTTTGATCACCAGATAGCTTTTGATTTAATTCATCGGGCGGCGTCATATCACGGCCGGATGTTGTTACTTAATCGTGAGAGTGCCCGCGAATCCACCGGTCACGGTTCACCGATGCCAAGTTTGGTGCATGGTGGACCAGGTCGTGCTGGTGGTGGTGAAGAGCTAGGTGGAGTTCGCGCGATTAAACACTATATGCAGCGCACCGCGCTTCAGGGATCGCCAAATAGCATAATGGCCTTAACTAAAGAATATATACGTGGGGCTGATCGAAGTATGGATTTGATTCACCCCTTTAGGAAAAACTTTGATCAGTTAGTGATAGGTAACGCTTTAAAAACCCATCGGCGTACAGTGACCGAAGCTGATATTGTCAATTTTGGTTGCTTGTCCGGGGATCATTTTTATGCACATTTCGATGAGGTCGCGGCCAAAGATTCCTTTTTCGGCAAGCGCGTCGCGCACGGGTATTTTGTGATCGCCGCCGCCGCTGGGTTGTTTGTCGATCCAGGAGTGGGGCCAGTGATCGCCAATTATGGAATCGATAACCTGCGCTTTATTGAGCCCGTTGGGATTGGAGACACTATTCAGGTCACCTTAACGGCTAAGCGCAAAATAGAGAAAGTCAAAAAAGCTGATGAAGATCGTCATACCGGTATCGTTATTTGGGATGTAGAAGTACATAACCAGCATCAAGAGCTGGTGGCGCTGTACGATATACTGACGTTGGTCGAGAGAGATCAGTCGCAGGTAGAGCAGCTTTAAGTTAGAAGCTAAAAGCTAAAAGCTTGATGCTTTAATTAGCTTTTTGGGCGGTGGCTAGATTGGTTGAATCTTGGTCTATCTGCCTCTACTGCAGTGAGTGGGGTGACTTCTCTGAGAGATTGTTTGCAGCGCTGCGCTAAGTTCACGTATTGCGCCGTGCCGCTCTGTTTCCAGATGAGTTCTTTGTCAGATACGCTGCGCAGCACTTTAGCTGGGGTGCCAACAATTAGCGATCTGGGTGCAAATTCGCTGTTAGCTTTGACAAAACTGCTGGCGGCAACAATAGATTCAGCGCCGATGATGCAGTTATCCATGACCACGGCATTCATACCAATCAGGCAGTCAGGCTCTAGAGTACAGCCATGTAAAACAGCGCCGTGACCGACATGTGAATTAGGTTTAAGAATACAGTCGCCACCGGGGAAACTATGGATGACGCAAGTATCTTGAACATTGGAGTTTTTTTGGATAAGAATACGTCCAAAATCACCACGAATAACGGCATTTGGCCCAATGTAACAACCGGCTTCAATAATAACATCGCCGATAATTTCCGCACTTGGGTGGATAAAACTATCGGCATGAACGACAGGAATGTGTTGATCTATGGCATAGATTGGCATAAGTGACCTTAATAAAAGAGTGTCAAAATTAAAGGTAAAGATAAAACATGTCTAATACGATACAGATAGAAATAAAAAAATCAATCGCCTGTATAACGCTTAATCGCCCCGACAAGCTGAATAGCTTTAATGTTGAAATGCACACCGAGCTGCGCCGCGTCATCGATCAAGTTGCCAGTGATGATAATGTGCGCTGTGTGATCATAACTGGTGCGGGGCGCGGTTTCTGCGCGGGCCAAGATTTGAGTGACCGCGCGGTGAATAGCGCCAGTAAAGAAGCAACGGCAGTGGCACAGCAATCTCCAGACAGCCGTTCTAAAGCGGTTGATTTAGGGGCATCGGTTGAGCGGTATTACAATCCGTTAATACGTAAAATAACCGGCATGAACAAGCCGGTTATCTGCGCCTTAAATGGTGTTGCAGCAGGTGCCGGTGCCTATATTGCACTGGCGTGTGACTTTGTTGTAGCATCCAATAAAGCGTCGTTTATTCTGGCATTTTGCGCGGTCGGGCTGATCCCTGATTCGGCAGCAAGCTGGCATATGATTCGCAGTTTAGGCTTGGCCCGCACCAAAGCGCTGGCGATGCTAGGAGATAAACTCAGTGCTGAAAAAGCCTTGGAGTGGGGATTGATTTGGCAAGTTTGTGAACCGGAAAATCTTCTTGAAGAAGCCTATCAACTCGCAACACAACTGGCCTTAAAGCCCCCCTTGGCGATCGCTGCTACCAAGGCGTTGGTGCAGCAAAGTTTCGATAAAGGAATGCACCAGCAGTTGGAAGAAGAGCGCTCGCTAATGCAGCAGCTGGGGCACAGTGAAGACTATAAAGAGGGAGTCACAGCCTTTATGGAAAAGCGACCCGGACAGTTTAAAGGTCGATAAGCTTATTAGCTGTAAGCTATAAGCTATAAGCTATAAGTGTTAAATCTGTAAAAAAATTCTTTAATCAGAAAATAATAAAAAGAGAGCTAGATGCGTATCGTTCACCAACTACAACAAGTGTTAGCAGCAGATGCCGCCTCAACAAACTTGTCGATCAAAGTGCTTGATGCCAATGAAACTCAAGTGGTACTAGGATTGACGGTCACAAAAAGCATGACCAATGGTTATAAAATCTGTCATGGTGGGGTTATCTTTAGCTTGGCAGATACCGCGCTAGCGTTTGCCTGTATGGCAGCGGGTGTAAGCGCGGTAACCCAATCGGCACACATTGAATATATCCAAGCGGGCCAGCTAGGTGATCACTTAACCGCTACCTCAAAAATCATCCACCGTCATAAACGTCACCTATTGTGTGATGTTGAAGTACTCAACCAACAAGCTGAAATTGTGGCGATAGTGCACTCTCGGCAAAGAGTCATTCAAACAGAGAGTTAAAAGAGAGTTAAAAGAGAGTTAAAAGAGAGTTAAAAAAATCAGCGCTGCATTTTAAAACATATTACGAGACCTCTGCAAACGTTGCGAGCGCGGTAGTTATGCAGAGGTCTGATTAAAAAACATCCTATTCAGTGAAGGAACAAACATGCAACAAGTATACATCTGCGATGCAGTGAGAACCCCAATCGGCCGCTATGCGGGGGCGCTATCAAGTATTCGTACCGACGATTTAGGCGCCTTGCCGATCAAGGCATTGATCGAGCGCAACGCTCAGCTAGATTGGCGAAAAATAGAAGAAGTGTTTTATGGCTGTGCGAACCAAGCGGGAGAGGATAATCGCAATGTCGCACGGATGAGTAGCTTGCTGGCTGGATTGCCGCTGGAAGTGCCGGGGCTGACCCTAAATAGACTCTGTGGCTCGGGAATGGATGCGATCGGGACCGCAGCGCGTGCCATTATCAGTGGTCAAATGAGCATGGCGATTGCCGGTGGAGTCGAGTCGATGTCGCGGGCACCTTTTGTAATGGCTAAACCGACCACCGCCTTCAATCGTCAACCGGAAATGGTCGACACCACCATCGGCTGGCGCTTTGTTAATCGACAATTAAAAGCCCAATACGGCACCGATTCCATGCCAGAGACCGCTGAAAATGTCGCGGAGCAATTTAAGATTAGTCGAGCGGACCAAGACCTATTTGCCTTGCACAGTCAGCAAAAAACCGCGGCGGCGATCACCGCTGGTGTCTTTGCTGATGAAATTATCCCCGTACAAATAGCCTCTCGAAAAACTAGCTATTGGCTCAGTGAAGATGAGCATCCAAGAGCGGACACCACGCTGTCATCACTGAATAAACTAAAGACTCCTTTTAGAGAGGGTGGCTCAGTGACCGCTGGCAATGCCTCGGGAATCAACGACGGTGCCTGTGCACTGCTACTGGCGAATCAACAGGCAGTGCAAGATAATAACTTGCAACCGATCGCCAAAGTAATAGGCATGGCGACCGTGGGTGTAGCACCTAATATAATGGGAATTGGCCCGGCGCCCGCCACTGTTAAAGTCTTAAAACAAACCGGATTGAGCCTGGCACAAATGGATGTCATAGAACTCAATGAAGCCTTTGCCGCACAGGGCTTAGCAGTATTGCGAGAGTTAGGCTTAGCCGATGATGATCCCAGGGTAAATCCGAATGGCGGGGCGATAGCCTTGGGCCATCCACTGGGAATGAGCGGCGCAAGATTAGTGACCACCGCCGCCTATCAACTACAGCGCAGCGGCGGTAAATATGCGCTCTGCACAATGTGCATCGGTGTCGGGCAGGGGATAGCGCTGATTATTGAAGCGGTGTGATGCCCTTGAAAAGCGCCAATCTGCATTAAGCAACCTTTGAACAAGTTTACATCTTATCCTGTGATAACTTAAGGAGCCTATCCGCGACAGAGAAAACAGACTTGTTCAGAGGTACCTAATCAGAGGCGCCTAAGAAGTTGGTGCGTTAGCTGCCGCACGCGCAGCTTAACATTAAACTCAGAGCTACTTTAATCATTGCATTTGTTTGACAATCGATCTTAAATTCATCTAGCTACAGCCATAAAATCCGCACTAGAATATAAAAAATGCGCCATGAAAACGACTATTTAGTCCGCACTTTGACCATTTTTACCAGTCGACTAGAAAAATATTTTCCCCAGATTTTTTTGTATATTAAGGCGGGAATGACCAACATAATGTGGATGATCACAGCAAACAGGGTATAAAATATGAAAGGTATTAGTTTTATATATATCCAGCCGTCACTACATCGACAGTCGACAAACTCTTTTTTTAACTTTTGCAGATCATTTAGCTCGCCGCTATCAATCCGACGACGCACTTTCGGGTAATATAAGTTCCTGCTTTTACAGCCACTCAGGTAAGCCTTAAAAACTCGTCTTGGATTAACCGCAATTGCCGTGGATATAGCAATTAAATTCATCAGCATTAAAATCGGTTGCAGTAAGCTGCCGGTGCCTAGCTCCCAGGCACTCACTTCCCCTTCACCTAACTGACTAGCACTGTAACCGGTGATAACGTGATGTAAGTCATGATATTTAATATATTTGCGTCTGATTTCAATATTCGGTAAAGGGATTAGCAGGCAGCCGACAAAGACATCTACGAATGCCGGTCTTTTACCGGTCTCTGCTGCAAAGCCGCTGGCGCGATAAAAATCATTTAAAGCTTGGTCGAGGTTCATGTTTATCCTGAGTAATAAATAGAAGGAGATTTTAGCTTATATTTAGCTTATATAAAGGATAAACGCTGCTTTGAAGTTAGAAGTTAGAAGTTAGAAGCTAAAAGCTAAAAGCTAGAAGCTAAAAGCTAAAAGCTAAAAGCTAGAAGCTAGAAGCTAGAAGCTAAAAGCTAAAAGCTAAAAGCTAAAAGCTAGAAGCTAGAAGCTAAAAGCTAAAAGCTAAAAGCTAGAAGCTAAAAGCTAGAAGCTAAAAGCTAGAAGCTAAAAGCTAAAAGCTAGAAGCTAGAAGCTAGAAGCTAGAAGTTAGAAGTTAGAAGTTAGAAGTTAGAAGTTAGAAGTTAGAAGTTAGAAGTTAGAAGTTAGAAGTTAGAAGTTAGAAGTTAGAAGTTAGAAGTTAGAAGTTAGAAGTTAGAAGTTAGAAGTTAGAAGTTAGAAGTTAGAAGTTAGAAGTTAGAAGTTAGAAGTTAGAAGTTAGAAGTTAGAAGTTAGAAGTTAGAAGTTAGAAGTTAGAAGCTAGAAGCTAGAAGCTAAAAGCTAAAAGCTCGCTATGGCGTGTTTCTGGATGAAAACTAACTGCCTGCTAGGGGAAATAGTTTGCTTTATCTATATACTGATACCAAAATATTGAATACAATGTTTTTAATGTATCATAATGATAGAAGTGTCAAAGTGGCGAAATAATAATTATATCCTTCGTCCTTCCGTGTTTTGTACGAAATGTTACTTATTTAATTTTGAGTCTGTAGTTTCAGTGTGGATGCAGAGCGTAGGTATGGTTTGACAGCATAATTGAAAGTTTTAGCTGAATCTTTAGTTTCAGTGAAAGTTTTTAAGCGGTTGTCGGATCAAAAACTTATGCTTAGCAGCGCATGGGGCTCACTGGTTCAGATTATTCTCTTAAGTGATGTTTTGTGCAGCTAGAGTTTATTTGAGGTTACCTTATGTCTGAGTCAGGACAGGCGATTTTTGATCGCCGTATCGAAGCTGAGCAAAAAATTGAGCCAAAAGATTGGATGCCGGATGATTATCGCAAAAATTTAATTCGTCAAATGTCGCAACATGCTCATTCTGAAGTGATTGGCATGCAGCCGGAAGGCAATTGGATTGGCCGGGCTCCCACCTTAAAGCGCAAGATGATTTTACTGGCAAAAGTGCAAGATGAAGCGGGTCATGGCCTGTATTTGTACAGTGCCACTGAAACGTTAAATACGACGCGTGATGAGATGAATCATGCGCTGCATACCGGTAAAGCTAAGTATGCTTCTATTTTTAATTATCCCACGTTAACTTGGGCAGATGTCGGCGCTATTGGCTGGCTGGTGGATGGTGCGGCGATTGTTAATCAAATTTCATTGCAGAGCACGTCTTATGGTCCCTACTCTAGAGCGATGGTGCGCATTTGCAAGGAGGAGAGTTTTCATCAGCGTCAAGGTTACGAAATGATGATTGTACTCGCCAATGGTAGTCCCGAACAAAAGGCGATGGCGCAGGATGCTCTGAATCGTATTTGGTGGCCTTCACTGATGATGTTTGGTCCACACGATGCTGAGTCGGCGCACTCTGGCCGATCTATGAAGTGGAAAATTAAACGCCGCACTAATGATGAATTACGCCAGAGTTTTGTCGATCAAACTGTACCGCAAATTAAGTTTTTAGGCCTTGAACTGCCCGATCCCGATATTAAGTGGAATGAGCAGCGCGGTCACTATGATTTTGGCGAGATTGATTGGCATGAATTTAAGCGGGTTATTTCAGGAGATGGTCCCTGTAATCGAGATCGTATTCGCCATCATAAAAAAGCGTTGGATGATGGTCAGTGGGTGCGAGACGCGCTGAATGCCTATCACAATAAACAGACGGCAGCCTCTGCGGCTTAAGGTAGATAAACTCAGTCAAGTTAGAGAATTTGGTTAGACTTTACGGTTAGAGATCTCAGCATAACGTTGC
This sequence comes from Oceanospirillales bacterium, assembly GCA_029027825.1. Taxonomy (GTDB): domain Bacteria; phylum Pseudomonadota; class Gammaproteobacteria; order Pseudomonadales; family Balneatricaceae; genus Rs1. Next base: position 1,085,470 of record CP093399.1, read on the forward strand.
GAGCGAAGGCAAGACAAGGCAAAAACTGACGAAATAGCGGAGTTTACAGGTGTAAATGAGCATATTGAGCCGATTTTTAACGCCGTATTACCGAGCGCAGTAGTTATGCAGAGGTCTCGGTTAGAGAGCCCAGCCGTGAATACAGCTAAGGCAATCGTGATTTTTACGAGTTTTACAGAATTAAATGAATATCTTGGGCCGGTTTTTAACGCTGAGCTCTAAATAATAATAATTTTTAAACACTGTTTGTGTGCAGTGCTTTAGGCGAGTGAATTATGAAAAATAATAACGATCTTTATGAAGTGTTCCTGCGTTCTATTCGTGGTATCGATCATCGTCATGTCGGATCTTTACATGCTGATACCCCCGAGCAAGCCTTAACTTATGCCCGAGATGTCTACACTAGACGCTCTGAAGGGGTGAGTATTTGGGTGGTTAAATCTACCGCTATTACCGCATCTCAAGAAGAAGATGTGGAAAGTTTTTATGATCCTATGGATGATAAGCCCTATCGTCATGCCTCTTTTTATGTGCTCCCCGATGAAGTCAATAATATGTAAGGTGAATGTGTGAATACTGTGAATAATAACGCTTTGTATACTTATGTGTTGGGCCTGGCAGACGATGCTTTAATTCTAGGTCAACGCACGGCAGAGTGGTGCTCTAGAGGGCCGTTTTTAGAAGAGGATGTGGCGCTGAGTAATTTGACCTTAGATTATATCGGCAGAGCGCGTATGTTCTATCAATACGCGGCGAAAATTGAGGGAAAGGGGCGCACAGAAGATGATTTGGCGTACTTTCGTGACGAGCGGGAATTTAGTAATTTGATTATTAATGAGTTGCCCAATTTTGATTTTGGTTTTGCGATGGTGCGGCAGTACTTTTTAGATGTGCACGCCTGTTTGTATCTACCGAAGATGATGCTCAGTAGCGATCAACACTTAGCGCAAATCGCCGCTAAAGCGATTAAAGAGAGCCGCTATCATCTTAAGCGCAGTGAAACTTGGGTGCTGCAATTAGGCTTGGGAACCGAGGAGAGCCAGCGGCGTTTGCAGTCTGCGATTGATGAGTTGTGGGGATATACCCCAGAGCTGTTTATCATGAGTGAGGCGGAGGCTGAATTAGCGCAGTGCGGTGTGGCAGTGGCACGTGATAGCTTGCATGCATCTTGGACAGCACAAGTGAGTGCGCATCTGTCTGCTGCCAGTTTTACTATTCCAGAGCAAGATTGGAAAGTAGTGGGCGGGCGCACCGGCGAGCATTCGGAGCATCTTGGGCACTTGTTGTCAGAGATGCAAATTATACAGCGCAGCTATCCAAATCTTGAGTGGTAAACATGCAATATATCTCTCTAGTCACTCCTGAATATGCGGCGCGGCGCGCGAATCGTGCAAATTCTGACTGCGCTGATTGGTGGTCAATACTCGATCAGGTGTTTGACCCTGAATTGCCCCTCGTCACTATTTGGGATTTGGGGATACTGGTCAACGTCGAAAAACTCGCTGATTTTAGCTGTAAAGTGACGGTTAGCCCAACCTATAGCGGCTGTCCTGCGGTGGATATGATCAGCGATGATATCGTTATTGCCCTCAATCAAGCGGGGGTCGAAAATGTTGCAGTAGAAGTGTCATTAAGTCCTGCTTGGAATACGGCAATGATCTCCCCCGACGGTAAAGCGGCGATGCTGAAACAGGGGATAGCGCCGCCGGGTGATACGATAAATTGCCCGCAATGTCACAGTGAAAATGTCAATGTTATCAGCCAATTTGGTTCCACAGCCTGTAAAGCGTTATATCGTTGTAATAGCTGTCTTGAGCCTTTTGATTACTTTAAAGAATTTTAGGGACTTATTATGAATGTCGAATTTTATCCGTTAAAGGTCAGTAATATTACCCGATTGTGTGCCGATGCCGTGGCGATTGATTTTGCGGTGGATGAGCCGTTAAAAGAGATATTTAAGTTTCAGCAAGGGCAGCACATCATTATTGAAGCAGAGATTGAAGGAGAGAAGATTCGTCGCTCTTATTCTATTAGTGTCGGTAAGGATAGTGATAAGTTACAAGTGGGTATTAAAAGAATTGCCGAAGGTGTTTTTTCGAACTTTGCCAACGAGCAATTACAAGTCGGTGACATCTTGCAAGTGATGCCCCCGCAAGGTCATTTTTATACATCGCTAGCTCCCAACCAGCAAAAGCACTACGGGCTGATTGCCGCAGGCAGTGGTATTACCCCAATGCTGTCGATAGCAGAATCTGTGTTAGCGGGGGAGCCCAACTCTAAAGTGAGCATGGTTTTTGCCAATAAAACTACCCAGACTATGATGTTTAAAGAGCGGGTCAGTTTTTTGAAAAACCGCTACATGTCACGGTTTTCACTGATTAATGTTTTTTCCAAAGAAGAGCAAGAGGCCGAGGTTTTACACGGGCGGCTCAGTGCTGAAAAACTCAAAGCTTTAGATGCTTGTCGATTGCTGGATATGGCCAGTTTTGATGAGTGTTTTTTATGTGGTCCGCAGTCAATGGTTAAGTCAATTGAAGGGGCTTTGCTGGAGGCGGGTTTAAAAAGTGAGAATATTCACTATGAGTTATTTTATGCCGGCGATGAGCAAGCGGCTGAATTAACCACTGCGCAAAAAGCTGACACGGGTGTTAAAGAAGTGATCGTTAAGTCTGGAGGCCGCAAGCTGACCCTTGAGTTAACCGCCACCGGTGTCGATATACTAGAATCTGCGCTGCAACATGGTCTAGATTTACCTTTTAGCTGTAAAGGGGGAGTGTGCGCCACTTGTAAAGCTAAGGTGATCAGCGGCAAAGTGCACATGGACAGAAACCATTGTTTAACCGATAAAGAAGTTGCCCAGGGGATGATACTTACCTGCCAATCTCACCCGGTGACCGATCGGGTCGAAGTCGATTTTGATGTGTAAAATATATTTTGCCATTATCCTCAATATATTTTATGCTTAAAGTATATTGAGCTAGAAGCTAGAAGCTAGAAGCTAAAAGTTAAAAGTTAAAAGCTTACAACTCACACCTATCTACTGTTCTTTTGGAGTATTAATGTCTTTGGTCAACATTCGCCATATTAGTGATATCGCAGTGCTAGAAATAAACTCACCGCCTGTGAATGCCTTAAGTGCCCAATTGCGCAGTGAAATGATTGCAGCTGTTAAACAAGTGCAACAGTCATCGGCCAAAGCCATAATACTTCACTGTCTAGGGAGCACCTTTATTTGTGGTGCGGATATTCGCGAGTTTGATGGTCAGCCAATTGCGCCGCACTTGCCTGAACTGATTGAGTTAATTGAGCAGAGTCCGATTCCGGTGGTGGCTTTTTTACATGGTCATGTATTGGGCGGTGGATTGGAAGTGGCGACAGCGTGCCATTATCGGGTGGCGTTAACTAGTACCAACATTGGTTTGCCAGAAGTGGGTTTAGGGGTAGTGCCAGGTGCTGGTGGCTGCCAGCGTATGATGCGCTTGGTCGGGGTAAGCAATGCGCTAAAATTGGCTACTTCAGGGCGAGCTGTGCCGATCAATCACCCCAATTACTTAGCTGTTTGCGATCAGTTGATCGTCAGTGATTTATTTGAAAATGGTTTGGTCTGGGTACAGCAGCAGCTAGCAAGTGCAGAATTTATCCCTAAAAAAGCCAGTCAGCTGAGCTTAACAACGACTGATGTCGATTGGCAGGCGCTGACTGAAAGCGTCATAAAAAGCGCCAAAAGTAACCCAGTACCGCTACAATTATTAAAGCAGTTGCAACAAGATATTGATCTACCTTTTGCTGAGGCTCAACTAAATACCCGGCAATTATTTTTAGAGTTGCGTCAATCTAAGGTGGCTAAAGCCTTAAGGCATGCTTTTTTTATCGAAAAACAATTGCAGGCCAAACGTGCTGCAACCCCACTGGCTATTAAACAAGTAGCAGTGATTGGCGCTGGTACTATGGGGAGTGCCATCGCTATTTGCTTCGCTGATGCAGGCTTTGAAGTGGTGTTGCTAGAGTTGTCAGCAGCAGCGTTAGCGAGTGCTTTAAAAAGAATTGAAGCGCAGTATAGTCGCAGTTGCGAAACTGGCCGTATCAGCCAAATCCAACGAGATGAGCGACTGGCTTTAATCAGTGGTAGTTGTGATTATGCTGATCTCAGTGGCGTAGATTTAGTGATTGAAGCGGCTTTTGAAAGTTTAACCGTGAAACAGCAGATTTTTAAAAGCTTAGATGATGTTTGTAAGCCCAGTGCTATTTTGGCGACAAATACCTCTTATTTGGATATTGATCTGATTGCGAAATCGACATCTCGCCCTGAATCAGTCCTCGGCATGCACTTTTTTAGCCCAGCTAATATTATGAAATTATTGGAAATTGTTAATGCTGATAAAACCTCTGCGACTGTCATTGAGCAGATGCAGCAATTAGCTAAAAAGTTGCGTAAGCAAGCGGTTACCGTTGGCGTATGCTTTGGCTTTGCCGCCAATCGAATTTACACGCGCTACGGTCGAGAAGTGCAGCAAATGTTATTGGAAGGCGCCAGTATTGAGCTGCTAGATCAAAGTATGCGCGATTTCGGTATGGCAATGGGGCCACTGGCCGGGCAAGATTTCTCAGGTATTGATATTGGGCACATCGCGCGATCGCAATGTCCGCAACCTGCCGCTGATCCCGGCTACTTCAAGGTATCAGCAGGCTTAGTCGCAGCGGGGCGCTTGGGACGTAAAACCGGCCAAGGTTTTTATAATTACTCGGGTAAAAAACCGAGTATAGACAGTGCAGTTAACACCATTATTGCTACTTTAGCTGCTCAGTTAGAGATAAAACCTAGGGAGTTTAGCACTGAAGTTATTCAGCAACGGGCTGTTTTAGCAATGATCAACGAAGCTTTGCAAGTGCTAAGTGAGGGGATCGTCAGTCAAAAGGAAGCCATTGATTTGATCTGGTTGCATGGCTATGGATTCCCCCGTGCCAAAGGCGGCCCGATGTTTATCGCATCCGAGCTGGGGGCTCAGCAACTGGCGCAGCAATTCGCCAGCCTGCGAGAGACATACGGCGCTGAAATATGGCCAGAAGTTGACCTCAGCTCCTTAGAGGAGCGCTGAGTAGACTCTGCGTCCTCTCAACGATATATCTCAGCGACATTTCTCAACGAGGTGCCGCACTCCGATCATTCGGCGATTACCAGCCAGTTGAAAACGCTTATTATAACAATAACCCCGATAAATAGAGGGACGCTGATTCCTCTATCTCGCTATTTTTTCCCTGCCTTAGCTCATCACGTATAGCGGAGTTCTTTTAATATAGACCGCTGCATAACTTATCCAGAGGGTATGATAACTGCGCTCGGTAGTACGGCGTTAAAAACCGGCTCAATATAATCAACTCTGTTTATTTAACATCGACCGTCGCGATCAGATGGGGCGGAGCACAATCGACACATATCGCACTTTCAGGGACGGTTTGAGTAACTTTTTCTCGATCACTTGTTCATAATAATGCCATTTTATTAAACCTCATCTAATCACTGAGTGGAAATCTAAAAGTGTTTAAATTATTAATTTTTGACTGGGATGGAACCATCATGGATTCGTCGGCGCGAATTGTATCCAGCATGCAAACTGCCGCCAAAAGTTTGGAGTTACCAGTCCCGAGCAGTTCAGCGATTGAAAACATCATTGGTTTATCGTTAGCTGTGGCCAATAAAATACTCATTCCCGGCATATCAGCTGAAGACAGCCAGCGCTTAACTGATAGCTACTCAGAGCAGTATCGCAGCCTGGATAATACTGCCACCCCCCTGTATCAAGACGTCAGAGAAACCCTGACTAATTTGCAGGCCAAAGGTTATCTTCTCGCTGTGGCGACCGGTAAAAGTCGGCAAGGTGTCAAGAGAGTGCTTGAGCAAACAAAATTATCTGCACTATTTAGTTTATATAGAGGGGCCGATGAAACAAGATCCAAACCAGACCCGCTAATGTTAGCTGAAATACTACAGCAGACTAAGGTTAGCGTTGAACAGGCGATTATGATTGGCGATACCAGTTATGATCTTGAAATGGCACAAAATATTGAAATGGCCAGTATCGCGGTCAGTTATGGTATGCACAGTGTTGAGCTGCTTAAATCGTTCAACCCGGTTGTGGTGGTGGATGAGTTTAAGCAAATTGAATCATGGCTAGATAGTCAAATGGAGAGTGAGAGTGAGTGATAACCCTTGGGATGATAGAAAAAAGAGTACCGGACAAGAAACAGCGGATCAGATAAGCGCAGATCGTACCAACTATGGTGCCGACAGCTCTGTAGAGCATCTATCGAATACTGAATCGGGCATTGCAGCCAGCACTGGACGCGAGTGGCGGCTGATAGAAAATCTGGTTAATGGACTGTTTAGTGAGCAAAAGAAAGCGCGCCGCTGGGGCATTTTTTTTAAATCGCTAACTTTTCTGTACCTCTTTGGTCTGTTGGGATTTTATCTCTATACCCAGCACAGTGACGGCGCTTCATCTACCAGTGGTGAGCCACATACCGCGATCATTGAATTGGTTGGTGCTATCTCTGCCGATAGCGAGGCAAGTGCCGATGTATTAGTTGGCGGATTGCGGCGCGCCTTCAAAGATGAGTCTACTAAAGCGGTGATTATTCGGATCAACAGCCCCGGTGGTAGCCCGGTGCAGTCCGGTTATGTCTACGATGAAATTAAACGCTTGCGGGCTCTTTATCCGGATAAAAAACTGTATGCGGTGATCGCTGATATAGGCGCCAGTGGTGCTTATTATATTGCATCAGCAGCAGACTATATTTATGCGGATAAAGCGAGCTTAGTCGGTTCTATTGGAGTTATTTCTTCAGGCTTTGGTTTTGTTGGTTTAATGGAAAAGCTCGGCGTGGAGCGACGGGCACTCTCCGCGGGTGAAAATAAAACCTTCCTCGATCCCTTTAGCCCATTAAAAGAAACCGATAGAGCTTTTTGGCAATCAGTTTTAGCGACCACTCATCAACAATTTATTGAGCAAGTAAGAAAAGGCCGAGGTGATCGATTGGTTGAATCTCCAGAGTTGTTTAGCGGTCTGATTTGGACAGGAGAGCAAGCATTAGCAAAGGGCTTAATCGATGGTTTAGGCAGCACCAGTTACGTGGCTCGTGAAATAATCGGCATTGAAAAATTGCAAGATTATTCACCTAAGCCTTCACCAATTGAAGAAATTATCGATAGATTAGGGGTGTCTTTTGCCGGTGAACTCGCCACAAAACTTGGTTTAACTTCTACCCTAAAGCTTAATTGAGTCCTCTGCATAACTACTGCGCTCGGTAATACGGCGTTAAAAACCGGCTCAAAATGCTCATTTACACCAGTAATACCCATAAACAGGGGCACAATGACTCCGCTATTTCACCGGTTTTTGCCTTGTCTTACCTTCGCTCGCAACGTTATGCAGAGGTCTCTAATTAGTTTTTATCTTTACACAGAGCCACATCTAAAGTGGCTCAATACTTTCAGCTGAGTGTCATCAGAATTAGATGTATACTTATTTTAAACAGTAGAAAATACGTGATATTCAGTTTGAAAGTCCCCGCCGAGATGCTTCGACTGTACAGTGGCAAACCTAAATTCATCATTAAACAGTTATATCCTTATTATTGGTAAGGTTTTTAATTTCACTCTATTAATAGCACTGCTATTTTTGGGGTTACGGAATATATTTTTCCTATATTGCATGGCTAATACTTAAAAAACTCACTGATTGTTAATAAAAAACCACTTTACTGTATCTATTTTCCTGCACTATATAAAAAGCTTTAATTTTAAATTAATCCGTATATTGATCTGTTAGCCGTTCTTTTATTAATAAAATCAATTGATTAAGTAATGTTTTATGAATATAAAAAATTTCAAAAGATGTTTTTTTAATTGAAATTTAGCCCTCGTAGTCCTTTTTCCTAAATTTATAACCTCCACATTGATATCAGAAAATCTTGTGCTATACCGTTTAATATAGATACGTTTTCTGTGCGCTGTCATCTGGTATGACATCGCAAAGTTGGTCATTTTACAATCAACAATCTTAACTGGGCAGCCGATAAAATCATGATGGATCATATTTACAAAGGTATTTTAGACTCATTGGATAGCTATATCGTTGTGATAGAAGAGGATGGTATTATTTCGTTCACCAATAAAAAGTGGGGCGATTTAACGGAGGCGATGGGTGCCGCTATTAACGCAGACTGTATTGGTAAAAGTTATTTTGATTGTTGTTCGATGATTCTGGTAAATCCAGATAATTTTATTACCCAATGCAAATTGCAAATTGCAGAGCTACTACAAGGTAATAATACTGAGTTCGTTTTAGAATTTTCAAATTACACTATCAACCATGAAATATGGTTAGAGGTGACCGGAAATCTGGTGGTGTTTGATCAGAAGTGCTATGTGATTTTAAATCACAGCAATATCATCAATAGGAAAAGAGACCGAGCTGAAATTGAAAAATTAACCTTGATTGATTCTGTTACCGGCATTGCAAACCAAAAAAGTTTCAATAACTTCTATTTCAATGAATGGCAAAGGTCTATGCGCAATAGAATTGAGATGGCGTTGCTATTAGGTGAGTTGGAAGGGGACGAGATTGATGATTCACAGTTAAAAAGAATTGCTAAAATCTTTGAAAAACACGCTCGTCGAGCTTGTGATTTAGTAGCAGTTTTAAGAAATAATCAATTTGCATTAATACTAGGTCAAACAAACTCACAATCTTGTGAGTTTGTAGCATCAGAAATTCATCAAGAAATTTTGCAATTAAATTTATTGTCGATAGATGGTAACCAAATATCTATCAATATTGGCATATCCTCAGCGACACCAACACTCATTGATACCTCTGATATGCTGTTTAACTCTGTTGATTTAGCCCTTCGAAAAGCGAAATCTTCACAGCAGCAAAATATTTATAGCCACTGTCCAACTATTTCTTTTAAAGCCAATACATTGCTGAAAATTTAGCGACTTAATCTCTAAAACCATGACTAAAAAAAGATTTCCTGATTGACCATCTTGCTCCGCTTAACTTGGTGGTTATCTAACAAAGCGTTAATTACAACAAGTTAAGTGAAGTTCTAATCTGTTTTTAGCATTTAATAATGGATTAGATTATAGTCAAGTCATTTATTTATAAATTTTTTTCACTTTAGACCAGTCTGTGAAGACACAGCGCTAAGCAGCTAGTGTTTTGTTTTCCTCTGTGCAGCGCAGCGCCTCTGTATCCTCTGTGGTGAAAAAATATTTAAAGGATTGGTTTTACCACAGAGGACACGGAGAGCACAGAGGAGAGATTAAAAGCTTCTTTTGGGCGGAGACACAGGGCTAATCAGGAAATATTTTTAACCATTACCTGAATTGGTTTGCATACCCTGCTTAGCATATTTCAATAGATGGCTGGATGGTGTGTCGTGGGTTATTTTTATCTACTGGAATATCTACTGGGTTTTGTGCTGAATTTAGTGCTGAATTTGGTACTAAATTTATAGTAGCTTCACCGATAAGTGTAGCCAGTGGGTACCCTGCATCGCGCAGCGCTTGTTGACATTGTTCCGCGACATCAGCATCTACCCATGCAAGTAATCCACCACTGGTTTGCGGGTCAAATAAAAGTGGGAATTGTGGTGAGTCACGCCACTGTTCAGCGCTGATAATAAAGGCTCTTGCGGTAAAGTTTTTTTCGAACAAGCTACTCTGAATACCTTGCTCAGATAGTGTCACCGCACTGTTTAATAACGGGATCTTAGATAAACTCAGCAGGCAACCTAACTCTGTGCCACGAAGCATTTCGATGAGATGCCCCATCAGACCGAAGCCAGTCACGTCCGTCATTGTCTGGCAGCCATGTGCTTTGAGGATTCTCGCCGCCGCCTGATTGCTCTGTAACATATTCTCTATGCAAGATTGTACGTCTTGGCCGTTGGCTTTAAGCTGCATTTGTGCAGCCATTATCACACCACTGCCGATAGCTTTGGTGATGATCAGCTGCTGTCCTGCACGTATCCCGGTTTTGCTGGTGAAAGCATAACGTTCAGTGTTGCGGTCAACCAAACCATTTACAGCTAGGCCTAAGCTCAATTCGACTGCTTCACTGGTGTGGCCACCGGTCAATGTACAACCGGCCTTATTCAGTTCTTCAATGATCCCGTACATGAGCTGGTAAAGTTCACGTTTTTGCACTGTCTCAGCTGCGTGTGGCATAGCGACAATGGCCAGTGCAGATTGAGGCTCACAGGCCATTGCATGTAAATCACTTAAGGCGTGATTGGTGGCGATGCGAGCAAACAGATAAGGGTCATCGATAATACTTCTAAATTGATCGACACTTTGCGCCAGGGCACGCTCTCCTGTGTCTATCACAGCGGCGTCGTCGGGAGATTCTAAGCCGACTATAATATCAGACCTTTTATGTACTCTAATGTCAGATGTGACTTTGTGTAAGGCTGCACTCAATACATTGCTACCAACTTTGGCACCACAGCCACCACAACGCATCTCCTCAGCGACTTTTGGCTGCCCTTTAAAGAGATAGTACAAATGTTTAAAAACGCTGAGTTGGCCGGTTTTGGGATGGGTGAATAGCCCGGATAATACCGGGTCGACAGGTTGAGCTTGCATCGGTGGCTTTTCACTAAACTCGGTTAGCTTTGCCATGAATTTTAGATCAATAAAGTCTTTCCAGCGCCAGACCCAGCGTCCTGAACAGTAAAATTGGGATTTGCTGTCGATGGCGTGCCGACCCCCTGTTGCTAGGATGCTGAGGAAGGACTTTTGTGGTCGGTATAATTGCAGTGGTCTCTGTAAAATGGCGGCACACAAGTTTTTAAATAGCACGGGCCCTTGACGCACTGCAAAGACTCCCGCTTTTGGGCTGGGATGATTGATTTGACAGGCGACGTCTCCAGTGGCAAAAACACGGCTATCTGAAGTCGATTGAAGGTAGTCGTTGACGGCAATAAAACCTTGTTGGTCGGTGTTTAATCCAGCGGCTTTCGGCCAGGGGGCAGCACTGGCGGCTGTGCACCAAATTACTTCATCAACGGCTAGCGTCTGCCGCTTTAGCTCCTCATCAAAGGTGCTATCTGGCGCAATAGGCTTGGCTATCAATAAGTTTGCAGTTACCTCTTCAACATAAAAGTTAAAGTGCACTTGGATCTGCGCAATTTTACATTTTTCCAGTGCTTGTTTTTGTACTTCAAGATTATGATTTCCCAGTACTTTACTACCGGAGATGACCCAGTGAAACTGATGTTCAAGAGGGTTGTTAGTTTGCTCTTTTAGCTGGCTCCAGGCGAATTGCATGGCGCAGATCAGCTCAAATCCACCGGCACCTGCGCCGACTAAAGCAATATTTAATGGTCGGGTTGCATGTTGCAGGTTTTCTTTTAGCTGTTGCCATTTTCGATAAAATTCAGCAATTGGTTTTACCCCGGTTGCAAATTCTGCGGCACCCACTGTGCGATGGATGTTGGGTGTTGAGCCGGTGTTAATCGCCACTAGATCGTAGTCGATGTCTGGTCTGTTGAGTAGGGCTATGCTTTTGCTTGAAGTGTCAATACCGCGCACTGTCGCACAAATAAAGCGCACACCAGCCCACATGCATAACTTGGCTAAATCAATATGGGTTTGACTAAATGAATAGTGACCGCTGACCAGACCGGGGAGCATGCCTGAATAGGGGGTATCGACCGCAGCGGAAATTAGAGTTAGGCGCACTCCTGCCACTGGTCGCATTCCCCACATTTTGATGACTAGCGCATTGGAGTGACCACCGCCAATCAGAACGATATCCTTATAGATTGTATTAGTTTGCTGCATTATTTAGTTGATCAATGTAGTGGATGACTGCTTGGCTGTTACCGCTAAATATCGCCTTGCGCTGCTTTTTTTCGAGCTGGTAGTCGTACATTGGGTCATAGTATTGGGTTAATAATAAATGAATAAAGCTGCGATATCCCCGAGTGCTATCGTCTTTCTTATGGATGCTAATCGCATTTTCTAACAATTTTATCGCCTGCTCAAAGCGCTCGGCTCCTAAGCGCTTGCGAATTTTTGTTAAGCTTATGGTGTGCCTTTGGGCCAGTAAATCAAAAGCGCTCTGCTGATCGTGGTGTTCAAGATAGCCGTTCAACAAGTCTAAAATATAATCTTCAATGGCGTAATCAATACGCTGTTCAATCTCTGTATCTAATTCTATATGCTCAGAATTTTGCATCTTAGATTTTAAATTCAAAGGGAGGGTGAGCGAGCCAATCAGACGGCCTTCATCTTCTAAGAAGACCATCTTGTTGTGCTGGTGACGATGTTTGAGTAAGGCGCTAGAAATGGAGTTTTCAAAGTCTATGGGGCTAGGTTGTGGATGAATGTCCGCGCCAAAACTTGATCCTCGGTGATTGGCTAAACCTTCTAAATCGACCTGATGCGCGAGTTTTTTTAACACCCTAGTTTTTCCACTACCGGTTCTGCCACTGAGTAACATAATTGGCACTGACGCGACGCTGACTTCCAGTTCGTCGATTAAAAAGCGCCGCAGGGCTTTATACCCGCCTTCGACAAAGGGGTAGTCTACGCCACTGTCTTTCATCCACTGTTGAGTTATTTTAGAGCGCAACCCGCCGCGAAAACAGTATAAAAGTCCCTCTGGATGTTGTTGGCTAAATGCCAGCCAAGCTTGAGTTCGCTGCTGTTGTAGCTCAGCCGTTACTAATTTACGGCCCAGGGCAATCGCGGCATCTTGACCATTATTTTTATAACAGGTACCGACTAATTCCCGTTCTTTATCGGACATTATTGGTAGGTTTTGTGCGTTGTTAATGGCTCCTTTACTGTGTTCAATAGGAGCGCGAACATCAAACAAGGGTGTCTCATTTAAAATAATTGAAAGGTAATCGGCACTGCTTTGCATGGTGTTAACCTTGAATGTGAGGCTTTCTTCTACCTAAATCATTGTTTGTGTTGATGTTTTTTGTGTTTTGTTTTGACTGCTAAATCAAAGATTTAGGTGCTAAATTACTGCTGTATGGATCATGTAAGGAGGCGTAAAAGCATCTTTAAATTTGTCTGCTACTTTAACCGATTTGTTGATTGATCAATAGCCGCTAGGTATAGCTAATTGAATTAATTGGTCAATATCACTGAATCAGTGGCTACCATGTGGCGCTGCGCATAATATTCTGACCCGACAACGGATTGAAAGTTGCCTGGTTTGACAGAGAGCTGCTGAATAAGCATCACACAGTAGTTGCAATATATAATCGTGAAGATGGAAGGCAAAAACTGTTTGCAATAAGGTTGATCGAAGCAGTGTTTTACGTTGATTAAGTAGGTTACTTAGCATTTGAATCCTGCTTTGCTGTATTATATGCCTATATTATTTTGCTTGTTGGATAAAAAAGATATGTACTCAGAAGAAGAGATTAGACGCTTAACTTGGCAGAGCCGACGTGGAATGTTGGAATTAGATCTTCTATTCGTGCCTTTTATGGAGCGGGAATTTAGAGGGCTTAGTGAGCAAGATAAAGATACTTTTGTGCGCTTGTTGACCGGCGAAGATCAGGATTTGTTTGTCTGGTTGATGCGCCGTGGTAAGTCAGATGATCCACAGCTGCAAGCGATGGTCGAGTTAATTTTACAGCGTGTTCAGCCCGCTTAATATTATTATAAGGGCCTCGCGCATTAAGCGCGGGTTGTTTATCGCGATCCACTTACTGGCAATCCTTAGTGTTTTATCGACATCGCTAGCTTATTATTGGCAGTTTTCACTATGTCTAGTGGTATTGGTTAGTGCTATCTATGAGTTGCAGACTAAAGAAGAGCTTGTTACTTTGTATTGGGATATTGGTAACCGTGAGGTTAAAGTAGCCATTGGTGCAGCAGCTTTGCAGCATTGTGTGGGTATTACAGACCTCTATCTAGTTGCCGGTATCTTGTATTTAAATATAAAAAAGCAAACAGGCAGCAGCATAAAAATATTGATTTTCCCAGACAGTGTCGATAAACAGAGCTATCGGCGTTTAAGAGCGGTGGCACGGTGGGCGAGTATTGCGCCTAAAAAAGAGTGAATATAATCTGAGTCAGTGGTCCCAAGCGTTACTTAACATAAGTTATTGATCCTCCAACAGTTGGAAAAACATTCACTGAAGCTAAGGGTTTTTCAATGGTGTTGTAAAACCAATATTTTGCACTCTGCATCTGCTCTGAAGTCTCGGATTCAGGTACAAGCCAAAGGTTAGCAGGCGGATGTTACTCCTTTATCTCCTTTTCTATAATTCGTACACAGCGCCATACCCTTAATATAAAGTATTTCAATCCATTAAAATCAGATTGGCCATTGATAATTAATCGGGGTTAAAATGGTATCTCTAGCCTGTGGGGCTAAATTTGGATAGTCTAAAGTAAAATGTAGACCGCGGCTCTCTTTACGCAGCATCGCTGATTGAATAATAAGTTCAGCAACTAAGGATAAATTTCGCAGCTCTAGCAAATCTTTACTGATTTTGTAATTACTATAGTACTCGCTGATCTCGGCTTGCAATAAGTCGGAGCGGTGTTTCGCCCGCTGTAAACGCTTATCTGTTCTTACAATGCCGACGTAATCCCACATAAATCGTCTTAATTCATCCCAGTTGTGGGCGATAATTACGTCTTCGTCGGAATCGGTTACTTGAGATTCGTCCCAAGCGGGGATAGTAGGGTAATCAAATTTTTGGCCTAGTTTAAGCTTAATATCAATGGCACAAGCCGAGGCAAAAACAATACACTCAAGCAGTGAGTTGGAGGCTAATCGATTGGCGCCATGCAAACCAGTGAAGGCTGTTTCGCCAATAGCATATAAGCCAGAAATATCAGTATTGCCGTGGATATCACTGATCACACCGCCACAGGTATAGTGCGCTGCTGGCACTATCGGGATAGCTTGGTTGCACATATCAATACCCAGCTCTTGGCAGCGTTGATAAATCGTCGGAAAGTGAGTTTTAATAAACTGATCGTCTCGGTGAGAAATATCTAAATATAGACAGTCAGCGCCAAGGCGTTTCATTTCGTGATCAATAGCTCTGGCCACTATGTCTCTGGGGGCAAGCTCGGCTCTTTTATCAAATTTATGCATAAAAGTTGAGCCGTCTGGGAGGCGTAATTTTCCACCTTCACCGCGTACCGCTTCACTAATTAAAAATGATTTAGCTTGAGGGTGGTATAGGCATGTAGGGTGGAATTGATTAAATTCCAAGTTGGCAACCCGACAGCCGGATCGCCAAGCCATTGCAATTCCATCACCGCTGGCTCCGTCTGAATTGCTGGTATACAAATAGGACTTAGACGCACCGCCGGTAGCTAAAACCGTTTGCTGGGCTTTAAAAACTGCTATTTCGCCGCTCTTGCTGTTGAGTACATATGCTCCTAGGCACTTATCGCCCGATAAACCAAGCTTAGTACTGGTAATGAGGTCTATTGCCATGCTGTCTTCAAACAGTTGGATAGCGGGTTCTGCTTGGGCTCTTTTAATTAAGGTTTGGAGGATCGCCTTACCAGTGGAATCCGCTGCATGGATGATGCGTCTATGGCTGTGTCCACCCTCTTTAGTTAGGTGCAACTGACCGTTTTCTTGACTGAAGGGGACGCCTTGCTCAATTAACCAGTCGATCGATTCTCGGCCGTGCTCAACGGTAAAGTTAACCGCATCGTCATGCGATAGATTGCCGCCTGCGGTTAAGGTATCATCCGCGTGGTTTTGTTCGATGTCTAAATCGTCAATAACAGCAGCCACTCCACCTTGAGCGAGCCAGGTTGAGCCGCTAGTTAAATCACCTTTACTTAAAACTGCAATTTTGCCATGTTTTGCAAGTTTTAATGCTAAAGTTAATCCTGCTGCTCCGCTGCCAATAATCAAAATATCAAATTCAAATTGTGCTTTCATAACGATAAATTTACTTTGTTAGAATATTGTAAAATTGAGGAATTAAAAGGACATTCTTGAGTATAGTACCTGAATCCGCGGTTTCAGAGTGGATCCATAGCTTATTCTAAGTGCTGTTTGGAAGTCATTGATTCAGGTAGTACATATATTTAGAGACCTCTGCATAACTACTGCGCTCAGTAAGACGGCGTTAAAAACCGGCTCAATATGCTCATTTACACCAGTAATACCCATAAACAGGGGCACACTGACTCCGCTATCTCGCCGATTTTTGCCTTGTCTTACCTTCGCTCGCAACGTTATGCAGAGGTCTCATTTAAATGAATTTAACGATTTTAGTGATGAAAGACCAGTTAAAATTAGCTTAGTTGCTGGCTTTAAACCTGAGTCCGTGGCTGCAGATAGGATCAATAATTGATGCTAAGTGCCGCTTGGAGGCCATTGTTTCAGGTTAGTGGTCCGTATTAAGACGGGTTTTTGTGAGGCATAAAAAAATAAGCCACTTATTTTTAAAAAATTCTGGAACTAATCAAATAACACCCACTCATATAAACAGTAACCTATTAAAGAGCTAAATTTAGGCAGGGTTCTGATCAAAGGTTGAATAGATAGCTACTGCGCCTCAACTGCGGCTCAATAGTTGCTGTTAATGTTAAGGCTTAATCTTCGAGTAGTTAGTTAAAAATTCAGTGGCTAAATGCTCAGTAAATAATAGTCGAGACCTCTGCATAACGTTGCGAGCGAAAGTAAGACAAGGCAAAAACCGGCGAGATAGCGGAGTTTACAGGTGTAAATGAGCATGTTGAGCCGGTTTTTAACGCCGTATTACCGAGCGCAGTAGTTATGCAGAGGTCTCAGTCAGTAAATGATAGTGTAGGCGGCTCAAAAATTAATGAATGACAAATGGCGTACAAGGTTTGGTCGTTTAAATTCACTAATTACTGAGTATAGTAAAAGTTTTGTGAAAAAGGGTTTTACGTGTCAGGTGAAAATAATGCTGAAATTGATAAGCAGTTAGTTAAAAGAGTGCAAGAGGGAGATAAACGCGCTTTTGATTTGTTAGTTAGTAAATATCAACACAAAATCATTGCGCTCATTGGTCGTTATGTTTACGACCAAGATGAAGCACTGGATATCTCTCAAGAAGCTTTCATTAAGGCTTATAGAGCGCTACCGAGGTTTAGAGGTGACAGTGCTTTTTATACTTGGCTGTATCGGATAGCCATTAATACTGCGAAAAATCACTTGGTATCAAGAGGTAGAAGACCACCAGATGTTGATGTTGATGTTAGTGATGCGCAGTATTTCGAAGGTGAAAATAAGCTACATGATCTCGCCAGTCCTGAAAGAAATTTGATTAGACAAGAAATTGATGATGTTATTCATAAAGTTCTCGATCAATTACCTGTTGATTTGAGAGTAGCGCTAACCTTACGCGAGTTTGAAGACATGAGTTACGAAGATATTTCTGTGGTTATGGATTGTCCGGTAGGTACTGTTCGATCTAGAATTTTTAGAGCCAGAGAAGCGATAGATAAAGAAGTAGCACCTTTCTTTAAATGAATATTTGATCTTAGAGATTATAATAAAAATGAATTTTCCGTTGGGAGTATCTTTATAATGTACGAGAAATCACTTGAACCAATATCAGCCATGATGGACGGTGAGATTGGAGAGTTTGAGCTACGTAGAGTGGTAGAGCGTGTATCAAATAATCAGCAGCTAAAGGATAAGTGGTTACGTTATCACTTGGCTCAAGATGTTATGCAGGGACGCTCAGTTCAAATATCCGAAAAAATAGATTTGGTGTCAAGAGTGAGTGAAGCGCTCGCGGCAGAACCTAGCTTTAAAATAGATGCTGCTCTTCCTGTAGAGCAAGATCAGACGCCCGCTAAACAAGCGGTAAACGCCGATAGAAATCAATGGTGGAAACCTGCTGCCAGCATGGCTGTCGCGGCATCGGTTACTGCTGTTGTGCTGTTAGGCGCGCAGCAATACGGTAACGAGCCTATTGGAGCATCGATCGAAGTAGCTAACATCTCGGTTATTGATCAGGTATTACCTCCCAGTCGTTTTGGTAGTGAGCTATCGACAGTATCTACTGCAACCAAGTCTTCGCAGTCCACTGCTTATGGAATGGGACAGTATATTCAGAAGCATCGTGATTTAACCTTTAATAAAGAGTCTAGCTGGCAGGTTAAATGGTTGCCGAATGGTTTTAAAAAGGCTCAGCACCAGGTTAGTTCAAACTCCGAGACGCTACTTTATTCTAATGGTAATTCAGCTGTTTCTATTAATATAGAACCTCTGGGGTCACAAGTGGCCTCGCAAGGTATCTTAAAAACAGACGAATTAGTCGCTTACGGCGTTAGAGCTAATAGCAATTTTATTACTGTCGTTGGTAATGTGTCCCCTCAAATCGCCGCTAAGATCGCCGCGTCAGTTGTGCATAAAACGCAATAACTGAGACTGTTTTTGACTTTTTAAATTGATCATATCCCCCTTAATATGGTCAATTTAAAAATCCCCTCTATAATGGCACCCTTGAGTGTTTCAGTGGCGTCGGTTGTATAATAACTGCTTGGCGTTGATAATCCTGACGTGAGCTTCTTTAAGTTAAACTCCCTTGCGCTCGATTACTCTTTTATTTTGTGAACAATGCATAACGTTGCGAGCGAAGGTAAGAAAAGGCAAAAACCGGAGTTAGTATGCTCCTCACTTTGGGTACAGTGTGCCCTTCTTTATGGGTGTTACTGGTGTAAATAAGCATGTTGAGCTGGTTTTTAACGCCGTACTACCGAGCGCGGTAGTTATGCAGAGGTCTGATTTTATTAAATTGTTGGAGTTTTAAGTAGTCCAAGTGTGCTGGTGATAAAAGCCGAAAACCACTTGGAAATAACTTAACCAAGTCTTAGGGCTAAAAATATTGTGAAAAATTATGATTGAAGAGCAAGCCCTAGTGGTTGCTGTTGATGGACAAGAAGTGACAATAGCAGCAAGTAGACATTCAGCATGTGGTCAATGTGCCGCCAAAAGTAATTGTGGACAAAGTGCCATTGCTGAATGGGCAGCCTCTAAAATGCTGAATATGATCGTTAAAAATTCAAAAAACTTAGCGGTTAAAGAAGGGGATAGTGTGATTGTCGGAATTGATGAACGAAGTTTTATCAATGCTTCCTTACTTTTGTATTTAGCACCATTGATTGTTATGTTTGCTGCAGGGCTGATCGTGACTGCTTTAGGAGCGGTTGAATGGCAAGTAATCGTCGCTTCATTTTTAGCTTTGGCCTGGAGTTTTTATAGCATAAAGTTTTTAAGTAAAAAATTGACCAATCAAGCAAATTATCAATTAGTTTTGTTGTCTATCGTTACAGAGAAAAAGTTTACCTAATGCCCGCTACCTTCAATTTTGTTAATCTGAAGAAGGTTAGTAATTGGTAATGTTCTTAAATCCTATAATCGTTCGTTAGCCTATGCTCAGTTAGTAATCATGCACATTCATTTATAGAGGTGTGTTATAAAAAAGGTGTAAAATGAAAAAGACAATTAGTAAAAAGTATTTGATATTAAAGTTGTTTATGAAAGAAAATCTAGTCTCTAGAGTGTTGGCTAAAGCTGTATTGCTTAGTTTAACTACAAGTTTGATTTTGATCTCTCCAATGAGTAGTGCCGATCTACCAGATTTTAAATCCTTGGTGAAAGAATCTTCTCCCGCGGTGGTCAATATAGCGACGGTACATAGAAAGCAGAACGGCAATGTTTTTGGTTTTAAAGGCCCGAAAGGGGAAAGTATTCCAGAAATATTTAAGCCTTTCTTACCTTTTCAAGAACCGCCTAAAAGACCTGAAGGAAATGATAGGCCCAAATCTTTAGGCTCAGGTTTTATTATAAGTGAAGATGGTTACGTATTAACAAACTATCATGTGATTAAAGATGCGGAAAAAGTCTTCGTACGTTTGAACGATCGCCGTGAGTTGGAGGCCAGAGTAATTGGCTCAGACAAGCGTTCAGATATCGCTTTACTGAAGATAGATGCAACTTCGTTACCTGTGGTTAAAATTGGAAATTCAGAAAAGCTTGAGCCTGGTGAATGGGTGCTGGCTATAGGCTCTCCTTTCGGCTTTGATCATTCGGTAACAGCTGGTATTGTCAGTGCCACAGGTAGAGCTTTACGCAGTGAGACATACGTACCTTTCATTCAAACTGACGTTGCAATCAACCCTGGCAACTCAGGTGGGCCGCTATTTAATTTAGATGGCGAAGTTGTTGGCATTAACTCACAAATATATACCCGTTCTGGTGGTTTTATGGGGTTGTCTTTCGCGATCCCTATTAATGTTGCTATGAATGTTGTGGATCAACTGAGAGATAATGGTTTCGTTAGTCGCGGCTGGTTAGGAGTTATTATCCAGGAAGTGAGTAAGGATTTAGCAGAGTCTTTTGGGTTGGAAAAAGCAGAGGGTGCGTTAGTGGTAAAAGTGTTGGCGGATAGCCCGGCAGCAATAGGTGGGTTACAAGAGGGGGATATTATTCTTAAATTTGCAGGCCATCCAATAATCTTGTCAGCTGATTTACCGCATAAAGTAGGAGTGGTACCGCCGGGGGATAGGGCAAAAATGCAAATTGTTCGCTCTGGGGAGCCAATGGATATTTCACTAGTGATAGGTACCTTGCCAAGCGAAAAAAACTTGGCTAATAACCGAGTAAATAAATCTAGTAACGCCTACGTTAATAACCCTTTAAATTTAATATTAGACGAGTTGTCTAATGAGCTAAAGCAACGGCTGGATCTTGCAAGTGGTGTGGTGGTGGTGAAGATTCAAGAGGGTGTTGGGGCGAGAGCTGGCTTAATCCCCGCTGATGTGATTACCATGCTTAATGGCATTAAAATTCAATCTGTATCACATTTGCTGGATGTGGTAAAAGAAGCACCAAAAAACAAAGCGCTGCCAATGCGAATCGTACGCCGGGGCTCACCGTTGTTTATCCCAATAAAATTTGGAAAGTAACTAAGCGGCGATTTAAGACCAATAGTGTGCTAAATTGCGCACTATTGGAAGCGGATATGTTTCACACATATTTAGCCTTATATCTGACTAAACACGCATTATTGTAGTAAATTACTTCGTTATTAGGTTCTCCGAGAACCTCTGAACAAGTCCTGACCTCCCCAGCGGGCATCCAGAGAAGTCGTGCTCTGCTTTCGCCAAGCTTACCCTATGTCTGATCATTGCCTTGAACACGAGCTTATCTGTACGTCAGGCGAATGTTCCTTGTCAAAAGGTGATCGGCATGGATATTATTTAGCTCTGATTACAGTTAAACGATTAAAAGTAGCCTTTCCCTGCCATTGGCTAGTGTCATAGCTATCTAATAAATTTTGCATTTCAGTCAGTAATTCACTTAATAGAGGGTCGTTTGCCGCGCTAGCTATCTCTTGAATTTCATTAAATTTTTGCTCATACCAAAATTGATTGGCCCATTCTAATAAGCGACTTTGAGTACTAATCAAATCATTTTTAATGCAGGCTCTGCCTAATATTTGAAAAGTGTTTAGTTCAGCTTTGGCATTGAAACTCTTGCTAGTGTTACTTAATATCTGTGTACTGGAATTGTTTTGCTCTGGGTCTGGGCTCAGTGGCTGCTTAGTAACAATTTCAAAGCCTTCCTGCTGTTGCTCTCTAATATTTTTCATTTTTCGTAAATTAAAAATCCAGCCAAGTGTCGCTATGAGGGCAAAGAGGGCTAAGCTCCAAATCAACCAAGGTGTCTGAGTAGAAACAGTAATTATGTCCTGTGGTTTGAGAGTGGGGCTTTTATTCTGTGCAATTTCTCGTTCAATAGAAGATTCACCATTAGCTCCTGGCATGACTTGGAGAATTTTCTTATCAATACTACTGCTACGCTGGCTATCGGTGTTGGTATCCCACCAATAAATTCTAATCCGAGGAACGGTGATTTCGCCTCTTTCTAATAGTTGGATTTTTTGCCGTTCGGTTCTAATACCTTGAACACCCTGTTTGCTAATTTGGTTGGTAAGGGTAACCTTAGTCTCTTTTATATCTATAATTTCAGGGTTGCTGGTGATTAATGTAGGTAAATTTTTAGCAAAAATCCCCTGAACCTTTATTGTGACTTCTCTGTAAATGATATCGCCTACTTTTAGAGTCTCAGTTTTTTGCCATTGTTCTTCCATGCTGACATTTTTTGCTGGTAGCCAGTATTCTTTATTTTCAAAATCCCTGCGTGTTCGGACATTGATTTCTAGGTTGTTCGCTCTTACTTGAATATTATTGCTTTCATGTTGGGAGCCGTTAAAAATTGGGCCCTCGATGATATAGCGGCCCATTTCTCTGGGAAAAATAGCGTAGTGTTGTTCAATTACGTTGTACTCTTTTCCTCTGATCTCAATTTTTTTTGTCTCGCTCTGCTCTAGTAATCGTACCTCACCATTGGCTAATTTAGGTTTGGATATTTGGTAATCTGGATTTAGTGGGCGATCAGAGTAAATATTGAGGGTGTATAAAAACAAGGCGCCTTCGTAGTTATCGTCAGAATCTAATTGTGCATCCAAAATGATGGGCATATCAGATATAGGAAGAAAACGAGTACGATTACTACTTTTTATAAAAATACTGAGTTTATTGCTGGCTTCTTTGTTGTAACTTAAACTGGGGATATCTACATATCCGGATCTGCGGGCTCGTAACAGAATTTCCCAGCGAACGATACTGCTGCGTTTTCCTTCTGCATAGCTATTTATCATTATTTTCTTTTGATTTATGATTAAAAATTGACTGTGCAAAGGTGAAATGTCGAGGTCATTTTCATTGGGATTAGTCGTTTCTACCTCTAAAATTATATTATCTTGGGGCGAAAACTGGCTTCGATTAGTGCTGATGCTCAATTGGGCAGAAACAGGTTGAATAAGGCAGAAAAATATCAATAAACCGACTATAGTTGTTAAAAATCGTTGAGACATTATTATGTTCACATTAATTACGCCGTAATGGTTGGCTGGATAAAAGTATTATGTTATGAATTATCATTGATGATGAAGGATTGTGCAATCATCAACTAGATTTTTTAAATTATTGGTATAAATAGCAAAAAAGTGGTGGTGAGTGGAGAATGGCATGTAGTCCTAGTCTATACTTACTTAACTTAAAAAATGAAATATAAAAAACCTAAGGATTCGCAGACGATGTCAACTGAAATTGGTACTATCAAGGCTTCACTGCTTAAAGAGCTAAACGAAGAGTTAGATAGCAAATTAGAGGCATCTAAAGCCTCTGCTGTCCAACAGTTTGCTCTTGCATATTATGCGGCAGCATCTGAGTCAGACATAGAAGCATGGCGCCTAGACGATTTATACGGCGCTACTCTAGAAAGCTGGCAATTCATCCAAAATTATAAAGGGGAAGCCCCCTCAGTACGTGTGTTTAACCCACGATTTGAAGAGAATAGCTGGCAGTCGACCCACACTTTCATAGAAATATTGCAATCTGATAAGCCTTTCTTAGTTGATTCTTTAAGAATGGAGTTGAACCGTCGAAATTAAACCATACATGCAATAAATAACACTGTATTAACGACCTCAAGAGATGGCTCCGGCAAACTTAATAAATTGATTGAGGCTAATTCTAAAGTAGCTAATACCGGTCGGGAGTCTTTGATTTCGGTAGAAATTGACCGACATTCGGATCCTAAGCAGCTTGAGGATTTGCGAGCGACGCTTACTGAAATACTCAATGAAGTTATTTCAGTGGTCAGTGATTTCCCGGCCATGGTCAAACTTTGTGAAAAGGCCACTAAAAACTTTGATGGTAAAGTCGGTAACATTCCCGCCGAAGATGTTGCGGAAACTAAAGCCTTTTTAGTCTGGCTTAAAGATCACTTTACCTTTTTGGGCTACGATGAATATAAAGTTATCCAGAAAGCTGGCAAAACTAAATTAGTAGTGGTTGATGGTACGCAGTTGGGATTGCTCAAAGCGGGAGGAAATGCCTACTGTCAGTCTGAGTTGTTTCATGACATATCAGAGGACGTAGCGGCTGATGAAACCGACACTATTACTTTTTCTAAGGCGATGGCTAAATCTCGCATTCATCGTCCGTCTCACCCTGACTACATAAGTATTAAACAGTTTGATAAAACGGGTAAATGGATTGGAGAAGTTCGTTTCTTAGGTCAATATACTTCTGCAGTTTACAACAAAAGCTCTTCCCTTATTCCAATCGTGCGCCGTAAAGTTGAATCTGTTATGGCAAGGTCAGAACTACCAGAGGGTGGGCATAATTGGAAGGAGCTGCAACAAATTCTTGAAATACATCCGCGCGATGAATTGTTTTTAACCCGCACTGATGAATTGTTTGCCATGGCGATGGGGATTCTACAGATTCATGAAAGACGTCAACTTAGGGTGTTTTTCCGTAAAGATAGAAGCTCGCATTTCTTTTCTTGCCTCGTTTACGCACCGCGTGATATTTACAGTACTGAGTTTAGACTGAAAGTTGAAAATATATTAAAGGAAACTTTGGGTTGTGATCAGTCAGATTTCCATACTTATTTTTCAGAATCAATTTTAGCGAGAACTCAGTTCACGCTGCGTAGTTCCAAAGGAAATGTAAGTGCCAACACTGACTTTAAGTCGATTGAAAAACTAGTTCGCCAAGCATCGCGCAGTTGGCATGATGAGTTGAAAATAGCTCTAATTGAAAAATTAGGCGAGGAAAAAGGTCTGAATGCCTTTAGTGCAATAGGGGTTAATTATCCGCCTGGATACTCAGATATTTTTAATCCTCGCACTGGTGTTGCAGATATTGGCTATATTTCAAAGCTGACCGAAGAACAGCCACTGAGTTTAAGTTTTTATCGTCAGCTAGAAAATGAAGGCAATGAGCTAAACCTCACTTTATATAATCTTCATCAGGCATTACCTCTCTCTGACATTCTGCCAGTGCTTGAGCATTTAGGCTTAAGAGTGATTGACGAACATCCCTACCAAATCAAGTCTGGAAATGAAATTGTTTGGTTGCACGATTTTAATTTGGTCTACACAGGCTCTGATGAAATTGTCATACTTGAGCATCGTGAAGCTTTTGAGGATTCATTTTTAGCGATCTGGAATAAGCGAGCTTCATCGGATAATTTCAATCGCTTAGTTTTAGGGGCTAAATTAGGCTGGCGTGATGTGGTGCTGATTAGAGCCTATGCGGCTTACATGAAGCAAATACGTTTTCCTATCAGTACTGATGCTATTATCAATACCTTGAATCAGTACACCTCAATTGCAGAGCAATTAGTTTGCTTGTTTCATGCCTACTTTGATCCTAAGACCGCCTCTGATAAGCTTGCGAGTAAAATTGAAGCTGAGCTTGTTGCCAGCTTTGATGGCGTGACTAGCTTAACTGATGACCGAGTATTACGTCAGTATCTGGCATTGATTAAAGGCACAGTAAGAACCAACTTCTTCCAAAAAGATGCAGATGGTGCAGATAAGACTTACGTAAGCTTTAAGTTAACCCCGCAAGATATTCCCGGTATCCCTCTACCTGCTCCACTGTTTGAAATATTTGTCTTCTCCCCGAGAGTGCAAGGTGTGCATTTGCGCGGCGGTAAAGTTGCTCGTGGCGGCTTGCGCTGGTCAGACCGGGCGGAGGACTTTAGAACAGAAGTGTTGGGGCTAGTGAAAGCTCAGCAAGTGAAAAATGCGGTCATTGTGCCAGTCGGCGCTAAAGGCGGCTTTGTTCCACAGCATTTAAATGATGCCATGTCTCGTGAAGAGTTTTTAGCTGAAGGTATAGCCTGCTATAAAATCTTTATTAGCGCACTGCTGGATATTACCGATAACCTGATTGATGGCAAGGTTTCACCACCTAAACAAGTAGTACGTCGCGATGCTGATGACCCGTATCTAGTGGTTGCCGCCGATAAAGGTACGGCGACCTTCTCTGATATAGCCAATGGTATATCGGATGAGTATGATTTCTGGTTGGGAGATGCGTTTGCCTCAGGTGGCAGTGTTGGTTACGACCACAAAGGCATGGGGATTACTGCTAAGGGTGCCTGGGTGTCTGTTGAAAGGCACTTCCGTGAAATGGGTATTAACACCGCTAAAGATGAGTTTACGGTGATAGGTATTGGCGATATGGCGGGTGATGTATTTGGTAATGGCATGCTGTTATCCGATAAAATTTGCCTGTTGAGTGCCTTCAACCACATGCATATCTTTATCGATCCGAAGCCGAATGCAGCCACCAGTTTTGTTGAGCGTCAGCGTTTATTTGATCTGCCGCGCTCCAGTTGGTCTGACTATGATAAAAGTTTGATTTCCAAAGGTGGCGGATTGTTTGATCGCAGTGCAAAATCGATTAAATTAACGCCTGAAATTAAAGCGATGCTCGGCGTTAAAAACGCCAGCTTAACACCGACCGATTTGATCAACGCACTGCTCAAAGCGAAGGTCGATTTGTTGTGGAATGGCGGTATTGGCACTTACATAAAAGCATCTTCTGAGTCACATGAGGATGTCGGTGATAAAGCCAATGATGTGTTGCGAGTGAATGGCAACGAGTTGCGCTGCAAGGTCATAGGAGAGGGCGGTAATTTAGGTACCACTCAGCTAGGTCGTGTTGAATACTGCTTGAATGGCGGTTGCTCGAATACTGATTTCATTGACAACGCAGCAGGTGTGGATTGTTCAGATCACGAAGTCAACATTAAGATCCTACTTAAGGGTATTATGGATGACGGTGATCTCACCCAGAAGCAGCGCAATAACTTGCTTGCCTCGATGACCGATGAGGTGGGTGAGTTAGTTCTGTCTAATAACTATCGTCAAGTACAGGCGATTAGTTTGGCAGAGCGGCAGACCGTGAAGTCAATGGGCGAATACCGTCGCTTTACCAGCAACCTTGAATCTCAAGGTAAGTTGAATCGCGCCCTAGAATTTTTACCCACAGATGAAGTGATGGCTGAACGCGCTGCTAGTGGGGTAGGTTTAACTCGCCCTGAGCTATCAGTACTGATTTCATATGCGAAAGCAGATTTGAAAGAGTCGCTACTGCAGACAACTGTTCCGGACGATGCTTATGTATCGCGTGAATTGACCACCTCATTTCCGGTTAAATTGGAACAACAGTATGCTCCACAAATGAAGGCGCATCGTCTAAATCGTGAATTAGTGGCGACTCAAGTGGCTAATCACATCGTTAACTTCATGGGGATTAACTTTGTAGATCGTCTAGTCGCTTCAACAGGAGCTGACGTAGGTGTTATCGCTAAAGCTTATATTCTGGTTCGCGATATTTTCAAAGTGACTGAAACTTGGAAAAAAATTGAGCAAATGGATTATAGCGTTGACTCAGCAGTGCAAT
The DNA here is from genome assembly GCA_029027825.1 of Oceanospirillales bacterium. Classification (GTDB taxonomy): domain Bacteria; phylum Pseudomonadota; class Gammaproteobacteria; order Pseudomonadales; family Balneatricaceae; genus Rs1. The sequence continues at coordinate 1,112,795 of CP093399.1, forward strand.
TTGACTTGATGCAAGAACTGCAACACTTAACCAGAAGAGCTACTCGCTGGTTTGTGCGCAATCGTGTCAGCGGTCTAGATTGCCAGCGAGAGTTCGATCAGTTCTCGGGAATGATAGCAGAAGCTGAAAAAGGGCTGGATACGTTTCTACTTGGAGAGCCTTTAGAGCGCTGGAAGCAGACCTTCAGTAAGTACACTAAGCTAGGTGTCAGTGAAGATATAGCCTCTAGTATAGCGAGCACTCGAGGTTTGTACTCAGTATTAGCGATTGGCGAAATTGGTAAGTCTACCAAAGTCGCTGTCGACCAAGTGGCAAGAGCTTATTTTAAAATTAGTAACAAATTGCAGTTGGCTTGGTTTGCGCAACAGCTAAATAGTCTCAACGTGAACAGTCATTGGCAAGGGCTTGCTCGTGAAGCTTTCCGCGATGATTTGGAGTGGCAGCACGGTTTGATTCTTAAGTCTGTGTTACAAAATTTTAAAGAGAGTGATGATATCAAGAAAACGGTTTCAAACTGGATGGATACCCATCAAGCGCTGACCGTGCGCTGGATCGATGTTCTGGACGAGCTTCGCATCGCAGAGAAGCAAGATTATGCGATGTACATTGTTGCAGGTAAAGAGCTGGTGGATTTAGCAAAAAATACCAGTGAACACCCCTAAGTGATTTCTTGCCGGTGAGGCAATAATAGCTGCTTAGTATAATAAACCCGCCCTGAGCGGGTTTTTTTTACTCTGTTATTGCAAAATTTCATATTTTTTAGATTATACAACAAAGATAATGAGTAAAATTAAGACCGGTAAAAGCCGACGATATGGCGGGTTAATTAATGCGAACAAGCATATTGCACTGATTTTGACGGCCTATTAAAGAGCATAGTTGTTATCAGGAGAGCTCTTTTTAACTGTTAGACAATAATTAACCCTTAAATCATCGATAAACGTAGTACCATAACTTTAGCTGCTGTAAACTGCCGCGCCTTGGAGTATTTTGAATCAATTAAAAGAGAGTAGTATATGAGTTTTGCCGATCTCGGTCTTTGTGAGCCCATCCTTAAAGCAGTCGCCGAGAAAGGGTATAAGATACCTTCTCCCATTCAGGTGGAAGCGATTCCTGCTGTGCTAAAGAATTTGGATGTAATGGCTGCGGCTCAAACTGGAACCGGTAAAACCGCAGGTTTCACTTTGCCGATATTACACAAACTAGCACAAGGTAATAGAGCGAATTCAAACTCTGTAAGGGCGCTAATTATAACCCCTACTCGTGAGTTAGCCGCGCAAATTGCAGAAAATGTAGAAACATATTCCAAGTATTTGCCACTTAGATCTACAGTGGTATTTGGTGGCGTGAAGATCAACCCGCAAATGAAAAAACTGCGTCAAGGTGTTGATGTACTGGTGGCTACACCAGGTAGGTTGTTGGATCTATTTAGCCAAAATGCGGTTAAGTTCAACCAGATAGAAATTTTGGTGCTGGACGAAGCAGATCGCATGTTAGATATGGGGTTTATTCACGATATTAAGAAAATTTTAGCGCTGTTACCCGCTAAAAGACAAAACTTAATGTTTTCTGCTACTTTTTCTGATGATATTCGAACGCTTGCCAAGCGCTTGGTAAACAACCCAGTCGAAATATCTGTCAGTCCTCCCAACACCACTGTGCGCAGTGTTGAACAGTCGTTGTATGCCGTAGATAAAAACCAAAAAGCGGCGCTGTTGATACATTTGATCAAAGAGCATAACTGGTTTCAAGCACTGGTCTTTACCCGCACTAAGCACGGGGCCAATAAACTAACCAAGCAATTAGAAGCGGCGGACATCCACGCAGCGGCTATTCACGGCAATAAAAGTCAAGGTGCGAGAACCAAAGCGCTAGCGGGTTTTAAAAATAGTAGCATTCAAGTGCTGGTCGCCACAGATATAGCTGCGCGAGGCATAGATATTGACCAGCTGCCACAAGTTGTCAATTTTGATCTGCCAAATGTTCCAGAAGATTACATACACCGTATCGGTAGAACAGGTCGAGCGGGTTCTGAAGGGCATGCCGTGTCACTGGTGATGGCCGATGAGTTTAAACAGCTTAGAGACATTGAGCGACTAATTAAAGAAGTGATTCCTCGCAAGGTGGCTGAAGGGTTTGTGCCAGTTAACCATTTGCCAACAACTACTTTAGACTCTCGCCCGTTTAAAGCGAAGAAGCCAAAGAAAGATAGAGTTGAGCATAAAGATGGGCAGCGCAGTGCCGAAAATGTTCGCGGTCATAAGCCGGTATCAAAAAATAGAAGACACAAGGCCAGTGGCAATGCTTCCGTAAACAGTAGCACTGCGGCGAATAAACAAGGTCAGCGTAGAAATTCAGCGAGTAAACCTACTTAGTTTTAGGGCCTCTTTTTTAGGCCTGTAATAATTTGATAAATTGTTTCGCCGCGTTTGAAAGCGTTCTCTCGCGGTGATAAATAAAACCTAAATATCGATAGATTATCGGTTGGTCGGTCTTCAGGACCTTTATCGTATCGTCTATCATGCTCGCGGGTAGCAAGCTCCAGCCTAAACCATTCACCACCATCATTTTGATAGTGTCCAAATTATTCGTCGACATAGAAACCTCTAGTGATAGCCCCTGTGCTGTAAAGCGCTCACTCATCATTTGTCGAGTAAAGGTCTTAGGCCCTGGTAGGATCGCCTGATGGCGGCTTAAAGTGGATAAGCTAACCGAGGGCTGTCGGGTCAAGCTGTGATCGCTAGCAACCACAAACTCCATGTGATCGGTCCAGACTTTTTGCGCGCAAATCACCGGGTCAGGTAGTGGCGCTAAGGTAATCAGTGCGAGTTCTAAATGTCCTTTAACGACCCCGGTATATGCCGCTTCTGATTCTCCAAAACTCAAATTTAATTGTACTTGCGGAAACAGCCGACTAAATTGGCGCAGTACTTTGGGCAGTCGGTGTAAGCCAATATGATGAGAGGAGGCGAGTGAGAGTGTGCCGTTGACGGTTTGGTCTAAATTGTTAATCACCGTGCGTGCATCTGCAAATGACATCAGTATTTTTTCAGCACAGGGCAGCAGGGCGTAGCCGGCATTGGTCAGGTTTATTTGCCGGCCAATACGGTCAAATAATTTTTTACCTAGCTGTTGCTCTAAAAGGGCGATGCGCTTGCTGATAGCGGACTGGGTGATGAATAATTTTTCAGCGGCAATAGAAAAAGATTGCCATTGAGCAACGGCAATAAAAGCTTGCAAAGTATTGTTATCCATATTGATCCGAATAGGTAGTTGTATTCCAGTTTGGAATAGTTTACATAAAAATTATGAATTTGTGTTATTTAATTAAAGAGCATAAAATTAATCATATCCAATGAGATCATAGACATTAACCTGGATCAATGGCTTCAGAGTGGATGTGGAGCGTAAGAATTTGGTTTTACAGAAAAATTTAAAAATATTAGCTGAAGTGGCTGCTTTTTAAATCATTGTAGGATCAATAGCTGGTGCTAAATAGCGCATGGAAGTTACTGATTTAGGATTAAATGAACTGTGGCGGCTCAGAGTAAATCTGACGACAATAAGAATTATTAGAACCAGTGTAAGGAATAAGGAGTGAATAAAATGGCTGGCAAGACATTATACGATAAAATTTTCGATGCTCATTTAGTCGAAGAAAATGAAGATGGTAGCGGACTACTTTATATTGATTTACAGCTACTGCATGAGGTGACTTCACCACAGGCATTTGAGGGCTTGCGCATTGCCGGCAGAAAGCCCTGGCGTATCGATGCTAACTTAGCGACCCCGATCACAATGTACCGACCACTAAGCGTGATGGTGGAGTAGCGGAAATTATCGATCCTATTTCGCGTATCCAAGTGCAAACTTTAGATGACAACTGTGATGCCTTTGGCATATTAGAATTTAAAATGAATGATCACCGACAGGGGATTGTACATGTAGTGGGGCCGGAGCAGGGAGCTACTCTGCCTGGATCTACTGTTGTTTGCGGCGATTCACACACTGCGACGCATGGCGCTTTTGGCGCTTTGGCGCACGGTATTGGCACCTCTGAAGTAGAGCATGTATTGGCAACTCAATGCCTGATTACTCGTAAAATGAAAAACATGTTCATTAAGGTTGAGGGTGATTTAGGTCTTGGGGTGACATCTAAGGACTTAGTGCTACATATTATTGGCGTGTTAGGCACCGCCGGTGGCACTGGCTATGCGATTGAATTTGGTGGCTCTTGTCTGCAGAAGATTTCCATGGAAGGTCGAATGACTATTTGCAATATGGCCATTGAGGCTGGCGCAAGAGTGGGCATGGTCGCCGTTGATCAAATAACCATAGATTATGTAGAGGGTCGTCCCTTTGCTCCACAAGGTGAAATGTGGCAGCAGGCAGTCGACGCTTGGGCAGATTTGCATTCTGATGCCGATGCTGTATTTGATGCCGTGCTAGAGATAAACGCCGCAGATATCATCCCGCAAGTTACTTGGGGAACCTCGCCTGAAATGGTGGTCGCGATCAACGAGCATGTGCCGAACCCTGCAAATGAGTCAGATCAGGTCAAAGTGGATGGAATTAACCGCGCACTCGAGTATATGGGTTTAAAAGCCGACCAGCCGATTACCTCAATCCAGTTAGATCGTATTTTTATCGGCTCTTGTACTAACTCTAGAATTGAAGATATGCGCGATGCTGCCAAAGTGGCACTGGGCAGGAAAGTAGCTGCGAGCATTAAAGAGGCGATTGTGGTGCCAGGTTCTGGGTTAGTCAAGGCACAAGCGGAAGCAGAGGGCCTAGATAAAATTTTCGAAGCTGCTGGTTTTGAGTGGCGTGAACCAGGTTGCTCTATGTGTTTAGCGATGAATCCTGATAAATTGGCGCCGGGCGAGCACTGTGCATCGACCTCTAATCGTAATTTTGAGGGACGTCAAGGTAACGGCGGTCGTACCCATTTAGTCAGTCCGGCGATGGCGGCTGCGGCGGCGATAGCTGGTCGTTTTGTTGATGTTAGAGAGATGATGGAGGCGTAAAATGAATATATTTAATCAACACACTGGAATAGTTGCTCCTTTAGATCGTGCTAATGTCGATACCGATATGATTATTCCCAAGCAGTTTTTGAAATCGATCAAGCGCTCTGGCTTTGGCGTGTACTTATTTGACGAAGTTCGTTACTTAGACGAGGGAGTTGCGGATCAAGATTGTACAAACCGGCCATTAAATAAAGAGTTTATATTAAACCAAGCACGTTATACCGAGTCTTCAGTACTGCTGGCGAGAGTCAATTTTGGTTGTGGCTCCTCGAGAGAACACGCGCCTTGGGCGTTGGAAGATTTTGGTTTTCGCACTGTCATAGCTCCGAGCTTTGCCGATATATTTTATAACAATTGTTTTAAAAATGGTTTGTTACCTGTTGTTTTAAGTGAAGATATTATTGAACAGTTGTTCGTTGAATGCGCAGCTACTGAAGGCTATGAATTAAGTGTCGACTTAGAGCGCCAGCGAGTGACCACCCCGAGTGGCGAAGAATTCCCGTTTGTAGTGGAAGCATTTAGAAAGCATTGTCTGCTCAATGGCTTAGATGATATTGATCTGACTTTGCAAAATGTTGACGCTATAAAGGCCTACGAAGAGCAGCGCAAAAAGCAAGCCCCCTGGTTGTTTGGTGCGATTAAAGGTGATTAGCTTTAAGGGGTAATGGGTGCTGCTTTTTCGTAGCGAAGGCGTATCAATGATTCGATATGTTGGATACTACAGGTAGGCGGTTAGCTATTGCAAATAACCGACATTACTCGGCAGCTTATCGAGCTAGTGGCGCATCCGCAGTAGAGTCTGTTCCCAGATGGAGCGCGCTATCTCTCGGCAAGGCAAGTTAATTAAATAGTTTTGGAGATTGCTTCGTTGATCGGAGTCGTCTGGTTAAGTTTATAGTGTGTAGAGGATAATTTTAGATGTCAAAGAAAGTATTGATTTTGCCAGGCGATGGCATAGGTCCAGAAATTTCTCAGGAAGTAAATAAAGTGCTGATACAAGTCAATCAGCAATACAACTTAGGGATCGAATTTGAGCAAGGCCTAGTCGGCGGGGCGGCGATAGATCAAGCGGGAAGCGCTTTTCCTGAGCAGACTTGGCAGCAGTGCCAGGCGGCGGATGCGATATTGCTGGCTTGTGTTGGAGGTCCTAAATGGGACTCGCTACCGCCTGCAGAACGCCCTGAAATAGGTGGGTTGTTACAAATTAGGTCGCGCTTAGAGTTGTTTGGTAACTTGCGACCAGCGATTTTATATCCGCAGCTCGCCGATGCATCTTCGCTAAAGCCAGAACTTGTTTCGGGTCTAGATATACTGATTGTTCGCGAGTTAACAGGCGGGATTTATTTTGGTCAACCGCGGGGCATAAGAGTTAATAAAGACGGAGTGCGTGAGGGGTTTAATACTTATATATATAACGAAAATGAAATTCGTCGGATCGGTAAAGTCGCTTTTGAAACGGCGATGAAGCGTGGCAAAAAGCTCTGCTCTGTCGATAAAGCCAATGTCTTGGAAGTGACGATGTTATGGCGCGAAATTATAGAGGATATGAGTAAAGATTATCCCGAAGTAGAGCTTTCGCATATGTATGTTGATAATGCCGCTATGCAGTTAATTCGTCAGCCTAAGCAGTTTGATGTAATTGTCACCGGTAACATGTTTGGCGATATACTCTCTGATGCGGCGGCGATGTTAACGGGTTCAATCGGCATGTTGCCATCGGCCTCGTTAGATATCACCGGTAAGGGAATGTACGAGCCCTGTCACGGATCAGCTCCTGATATAGCAGGACAAGGTATCGCCAACCCATTGGCGATGATTTTATCGGCGGCAATGATGTTGCGTCACTCGTTAAATATGGCGCCAGTGGCAGATAAAATTGAGGCGGCAGTGGAAGCTGTCTTAGATAAAGGCTTGCGTACTGCGGATATTTACAGCCAAGGAAGTGTCAAAGTAAGCACGCAAGAAATGGGTGATGCGGTGGTGGCTGCGCTTAAAAAGTAACGACAAAGAATGCTTTTTCGCCCAGCTGAGTAGTATCTGCAGACACAGCTTACAGTCACCTTAAAGATTGACTGTAAGCTGCTTGCTTTAAGTTTTTTTGTGCTTCGCTTTAGTGGACATTAGTGAGGGCCGCAAGGCTGGTTTGGTTGGTGTGTCCAAGTCTGGTGCAATAAAATGTGCCTTGGCGGTCTTGCGTTGTGGTTTATTATTGGCGCGTTTGATACCTGCTATTTTTTCACTGCTGAGCTTTCCCTTCTCCAGCATAGGAATGCTGTGAAACTGCAATTTCTTGACGATCAACAGTTCAATTTCTTGTAGGTATACTTTTTCATCTGGGGCGACAAAAGATATTGCCTGACCGGTTTTGCCAGCTCTAGCAGTGCGCCCGATGCGATGAATATAGGCCTCTGGCTGATTGGGCAGATCGAAATTCACCACGCGTGGCAAAGCCTCTATATCCAGTCCTCGCGCGGCAACATCCGTGGCCACTAAAACATCAATTTGCCGATTGCTAAACTCCGTAAGGGCGGTGATGCGCTCCTTTTGTAATTTATCGCCATGAATAGCTAAGGCATTTATTCCCTCGGCTAATAGGGCTGCCGTTACTTTGTCAGCCCTTCTTTTAGTGCGGGTAAAAACCAAGGTTTGCTGCCAGTTACCGGATTTTATTAAATGACACAACAGCTCTTCTTTGCTGTTGTTGCCAACTTTATAGGCAATTTGCTGCACTTCTTTGACCACACTGTTTTTAACAGCTACCTGAATTTTTAGTGGGCTGTTTAATACTTGCTGTGCCCAGTTTTCAATTTTTTCATTAAAGGTCGCTGAAAATAGTAAGGTTTGACGTTGCTTGGGGGCAAAGCTCATGATGCGGTTAATGTCGTGAATAAAACCGAGATCGAGCATGCGATCGGCCTCATCAAAAACTAATATCTCCAAATTTTTCAGCGATATTTTCTTTTGTATCAGCATTTCTAATAGGCGACCAGGTGTGGCAACCAAAATATCCGCTCCGCGTTTCATTTTTCTAATCTGGTTATCAAAACGTACACCGCCATAAACTGCGATGACTCGCATTCCAAGCTGCTCTCCATAACTTAAGGTTTTTTCAGCGACTTGAATGGCCAACTCGCGAGTGGGAGTTAGGATTAAAGCGCGTACTTGATGGTAGTTGGGGTCGGCGACGACACTCTGTTGCAGCTTTTCAATAATAGGTAGCGCAAAGCCTGCGGTTTTTCCGGTGCCAGTTTGCGCTTGAGCTAAAACATCCCGTCCAGCTAAAATGACTGGGATAGCTTTTTCCTGGATAGCGGTCATCTGCTGATAGCCGAGTTGTTGTAAGGTGTATTGCAGCTCTGGGCAGAGTGCTAGTTGGTCAAATGCGGCCATGAAATTGGTGCCTGTTAAATGCAGTGGTTAAACAATAGGAGAATTATAGAGGTTTAGCCGTTTTTAAGCAGTACTTGTCAGCTTATTTAGCGAGCCTTTGAGTCAGCCTTGTATCTCCCTGCGAAGAGTGTAAAGGCGTTTCCCTGAGTAGGTATGTGGTCTTGCCAGCAGCTTAAGCACAAACCTAGCCATACACTAGTGTGTGCTGGTTAGTATACCCAAGCACAAGCTTGCTTCTTTACAGCTGTTGCTCAGTAATAAAATTAGGCTTTATCAGTCTCTAAGTCCTTATTGCGCTCTAATTCAAGCAATGGATAGGCGACACCGGTGATATGCCAGTTAATGCGGTTTAGTTCGCGAATAATATCTAAGTGCAGCATATTGTTATCACCGCTGCCATCGTGTAATCGGTTTAAGTGATCTTGACTGGCCTGTTCGGTTAGTTTTTTGACTTGGCGCTTCCCCGCCAATAGTTCGTGGACTAAATCAATATCTTGGGTGCTAAAGACCCGCATCGCCAAATGAAAATTATTTAAAACGGTTTCATGAATGGTGACAATATCGGCTAATCCATCGTCAGATAATATAACTTTATTCTCTACTTTTTTCTGAGTCATCTCCGCAATGTTCTCGGTAATGTCTGCAGAGTGTTCTAAATTTAGTGAAAAAGCTAAGATGCGGTTGGTTTGAGAGAGCTGTTCGCTCTTTAGGTCTTGCCTGCCTAGTTTAGTGACATACTTTGATATTTCACTGTGTAAGCGATCAACAGCTTTTTCCATTTTCATCAGCTCGCGACTAGGTTCAGGGCTGTCTGAAGTGAGCGCCGGCAAGCAGTTGCCGATCATGGTATAGACAACTTCGGCCATATGCATGGTTTCTCGCATGACGCAGTCAATCGCCATAGAAGGGGTGGAGATTAGTTTTACGTTCAAATAGCGTGATTCTTCAATATTAGCCGCTTTAACTGGATCTGGGATATAGCGTTTAACTATTTTGTAAGCTTGACCGGTTAAAGGTAAAAACACTGCGGCAATAGCAATGTTAAAGATGGTGTGAAAGTCAACTACATGACGGGCGACATCGGTGGTGTCATAAGTGCTTAGCAATCCAGAGATAACATCGATAAAAGGTAATACAATTAAACAGGAAATGATTTTAAAACAGCTATTACTAACCGTGATCCTAAGTGCTTGAGAGCCCTTGTTCAAAGTGGCGATTACCGCGGGAATAGTACCTCCAATATTAGCACCTAGTACCAAAACAAGACTTAACTGTGGTGAGATAATGGCACTGGCGGCAAGAGACATAATGAGTAGTATCATGGCAATACTAGAATGGCTAATCCAGGTTAAGAAGATTATTAGCATCATTGCCAGCACCCTCTCATCTTCAAGTGCATGAAACAATTCTTGAAGTACCGCCGCTTCTCTTAAAGGCCCGGTGGATGAACCGATTAACTTTAGCGAGAGTAACATCAGCCCCAGCCCAATCAGTGCCATACCAACGTGCTTGAAAGTTTGAGTAGTGCCGCGTCTATGGAATATCAGGCCAATTAAAATTAGCGCTGGAGACAGCCAGCTTAAATCAATGGAAAGTACCTGTGCGACTAAGGTGGTACCAATATCAGCGCCGAGCATCACGGCGAGGGCCGGAGCGCCGGCAATTAAGCTTCTGCTAGCGAAAGATGAAATTAATAGCGCGGTCGCAGTACTGCTCTGTAAAATAGAAGTAATGCCAAGACCGACTGCAAAGGCGGAGCTTTTATTACGCGTAAATCGGCTAATTATTCGTTTAAGATCATTCCCAAAAGCACCAATAATACCCTGCTTAACCATTTCCATACCAAATAATAATAAGGATACGGCGCCTAAGATGCTGATCAAAGTATGCATTTTTGCTCCTGTTATAAGGGGGTTGTTATTTTGCACACGCTGTCAAAATTGAGCTATCAATAGAGTGAATGGTATTCTGAAAAGGGAAGTATAAATTGAAAACCCTAATAGCTATCATGCACAGCGTAGATAATTTATAGATGCAATGTATTGGCTAGATTTACTTGAATATATTAAAGCAGAATTTAGACACATGTACCGCACTAGATAATCGAGGTTGTATTTTTACTTAGGAGTACTTTTTGCAAAGCACAGGTCTAAATTTAGCGACTACAAAATGTAGTTGGAGGGAATAACAGAGAAAAAATGTTAAAACGTATTGCCATACCACCTAGTTCAATGTTTAAAATAATAGCACAAATAGTGGCGTTATCCATAATAAATGCTATTAATCTATTGATTTAAAGTTAAATATTCGAATATGTATAGTCCGTTAATATTTTGTATTCAAATACGCTTTAACCTCCAGTAAATGTTGTTCTAAATCATCAAGTTTATAAATATCATTGGTTGATAAATGCCGCTCTCTTCGCGCAAAAGCTAATTGCCTTTTAGCAGTCTTTACTTGGCCTTTGAGCAAAAAGTATTCAATCCTAGCAGTATGAACTTGGTTTTTTTTCCCGGCAAGCCCATAGGCTTCGGCTAATAAATACCAAGCATTAATATTGTCAGCTGCATACTCAGTGATTTGCTGTAGTTGTTTAATGGCTTTTTTGGGCCGTCCTGCGGCCAGTAAAGTTTCAGCATAGATTAACTGTATTGCGCTGTGTTTGGGGTAAATTAAGTTAAGTTTTTGTAAACTCTTTAATGCTTTCGTTAGTTGTTGATCGTCGGCATTAACTTGCGCAATACTGAGTTTGACGAGTAGATTTTTTTTCCATTTAGATGGAAGTCTGGCAAAGTTTTTAGCTGCTTCATTATATTTTTGTCCCTTAGCTGCTGCTAGGGCTAATGAAAAAATATTGAAGGCGGTTTGGTTGTTCCTGGCTGCTTCTCGAAAGTGATTCAGGGAAAGTTTGGATCGGTTAGCGTAGTGAACTTTAAGTCGAGCTTGTACTACTTTAAAGTCTAAATGATTTTTCTTTTTACCTTTAGGAAGCTGCGCCGCTCTATTTTTGGAGTCGGCAATACGAGCGCTAGAGCTGGGGTGGGTGAGTAAAAATTCAGGAGGTAGGGATCCCTGTAATCTTTGTATTTCTAGAAGGCGATTGAACATTCTTGGCATGGCGTCAGGACTGTAGCCAGATTTAGATAGGTTTAACATGCCGATTCTATCCGCCTCTTGCTCATTTCTGCGACTGAACGCTAAGTGGGATGATAATTGATTGGCTGTGCCTGTCGCCAGTACCGCTGTACCGGCCTCAGAATTAGCGACGCCGACTAAAATTCCCGCTACCATTGAAGCAATAGTAAAAGGGGTGCTTAATCGTTGCTGGTCTAATTGAGCTGCAAAATGTCTTTGGCTTAAATGAGCTAATTCATGACTGATTACTGATGCGAGTTCGTCTTCAGCTTTAGCCGCTAGGATCAAGCCTGCATGTATGCCGATGATGCCGCCTGGAATAGCAAAGGCATTAACGCTCAAATTGCCGATCGTTTCAATTGATATTCGCTTATCATTTAATTGACTAGTACTTACCAAGTCCCAAGTCAGGTCCTGTATGTATGACTCAACGATCGGATCGTTAACGCCTTGGTTGGCGCTTCGTATCTTTCTGACAATCCCCTGGCCTAAGCTATATTCAGTATCTAGAGATATAATGGACGAGCTATAATCGCCTAATAACGGTAACGAGTTGGCTTGAGCCTGTGTCTGAGTGAAAAAACTTGAAAACAAGCCAAGTGCTGAAATAGTGAGCAGTTTTTGCCAAACTCTTCGAGTCGTATGATAGGCTTTCAATATATTCTTCCTGTAGTAGGTAATAGGCTTTGATTTAGAGTGTTCACTAGTCTACCTAAATATAGTGTAATCAAGTATGTGCTTACTAGTAGCTTTAGTCTAACAGCCCCTTAGATAGTTCCCACTTAGATGTAGTTTTTACAACGGATGCTTGCTAGCCCGATATGCTCACTACTACCTGAATCAGTGGCTACGCTACATAGCGCAAACTACTGATTCAACAGCGGTTAGGGAAATACTCATTGAACCGGCAAGTGCAGTTAAGGTTTTTTAATTTCGCATTAAAACCAATATCTTACACTCTTTATTAACTGTGAAGTCACGGATTAAGAACATTAGTATCACTATACCCCGATAATCCTACATAGTTTCTTGTAACAAAGGATCGTAATATATGAAAGGTGGGGCTCAATTATTTAATTAACTTGATTAACTATCCCTGTTATATACGAGCTAAGCATGTCATTATCCCAGCCCCAAAATGGGATTATTAAGTTAAAGTTTTATATGGGTAGTTGCAAGTATAAACAAATTGTATGATCAAAACTTATCAAACCGGTAATTCTACAGAGGTTGATGCTATTTAAGGTTACTAAGCTATGTCTGAATTGTATTTTGATGAAGTGCTAGACGTAAGTGCTTTTAACTGCCCTATGCCATTACTTAAAACTAAACAGGCACTAAGGTACTTAGAAGAAGGAAAAGTACTAAAAGTGGTAGCAACAGATGCGGGTTCTGTTCGAGACTTCAGCGTTTTTATACAACACAGTGAGCACCAACTGTTAGATATGTATGAAAAAGATCAGAGTTTCTATTATTATATATTGAAGAACTGAATAGTATTGAGTTGAATCTAGATCATCCAAACGTTGGTATTTAAGGTCTAGATTTGTGCGTAATATTAAGAGCGCTACTTTTTTATAAAGTTGGTAGCGCAAGAATATTTAAATTATTGAGAGAAAGATAAATGAAGCAAGTTTTTTCAAAATGGATAGAGCGTTACTTTTCGAATGAAGAGGCGTTATTTTTGTTTGTTTTGATAGCGGCATCCCTGTTGATAATTTTGACCTTAGGTGGACCATTAGCACCTGTGTTTGCCGGCTTGATTTTAGCCTTTTTAATGCAGGGTTCCGTCAGTTGGTTGAAACGAAAAAAACTATCTCACCTTTTGTCCGTGAACATTGTCTTTGCAATTTTTTTTAGCGCCTTGTTAGCGTTAATATTTATTGTAATTCCATTGGCTTGGAAGCAATCTTCAAAGCTGCTTAACGATATACCCTATATTCTTCAGCAAATTCAAGCAGGCCTATTAGTCTTGCCAGAACATTATCCAGAGATAGTGACTGAAGAACAAATTATTCAAATCACCAAAATGGCGACTACAGAGCTAGGTTCATTAGGGCAATTAATGCTGACCTATTCTTTTAATTCATTAGGATCTATTGTCGCGCTACTTATTTATTGTGTCTTAGTGCCTATCTTAGTATTTTTCTTTTTGAAAGATGGTAAGCAACTAGTCAGTTCTTGGACATCTGTGTTACCACATAAAAGGGAGATGATGATTCAAGTTTGGCATGAAATGGATGTGCAGATAGCTAATTATATTCGCGGCAAAGCAGTCGAGATAATTATCGTCGGCTTCGTGACTTACCTAGGATTTGTTTTCTTTGATTTAGACTACGCCGCGCTATTGGCTATTATGGTTGGTTTGTCAGTATTGATACCCTACATAGGGGCTGCACTAGTGACCCTGCCAGTGGCTGTCATTGCATTTTTTCAATTCGGTTGGGGGAATGAATTCCTCTACTTAATGTTAGTATACGGTATTATCCAAGCACTTGACGGCAATGTGTTAGTGCCACTGTTGTTTTCTGAGGCGGTTAATTTACATCCCATATCAATTATTATCGCAGTGTTAGTTTTTGGTACGTTATGGGGTTTTTGGGGGGTGTTCTTCGCTATCCCTCTTGCGACATTTGTTAAGGCCATTATTAATGCTTGGCCTAGGCCTAATGAGGAGCTAGAAGTTTAGAACTGATTAATTTAATACCTTATCAGATAATGTGAAACCTCAGTATGATGTCGCGAGTGCAGTAGTTGGCTGAGGTCTCAATGTATACTCCTACCGTGATGGCAGCGTCGCTAATCATTATGACTGTTTTTTTGATTGAGCGCAGTGCAGCAGCATCTAATCAATTGTACAATGAGCCACTTAATCAGTGGCTTAACGCACTACATAGCGCAGAGTTTTGTGATTAAGACAGTTAATAGGCTTCGTTATTTGTTTATACAGATCATGGGGGCTTTTTAACGTCCGTAGTACTGTTGTTCTATAGTCACCTGATATCAGTCTTCTTTGTTTTAACAATAGTGTTATAACCGCCTCAAATCAAGGGCGGAGTCTACTTAAAATATACAGGAAGGTGAGTTGCCTGTTGTAAAGTTAATTAGATAAATGGCGAGTAAACAACCAAATAATTAGGTAATAGTCTAATAATATTATGACTTTTTCCTAAAGTTACTAATATCAGGTGGCGATCTTTTTATAAATGTTAGTTAGGGTGTACCATTAAAATTGGGCTGTCATATTAAGTTGTTTTCTGTTTGAATAAGGTGGATTTTGTATAAACTTATAGGTGTTGATATTTTTAAAACTCATAATTGCATTGAATGTTTATTCAAGGTGAGGCTTTATGTATGAGTTTTTAGACGATACTCAGAAACACGCCGAGTCTTCGGAGAATCCCGATGACACTTGGCCAATTCTTATTGTAGATGATGAGCCTGCAGTTCATATAGTTACTCGCTTTGCTTTAGACAATGAAGTTTTTGAAGGGAAGAAATTAATTTTTATTTCTGCTTATAGTGCTGAAGAGGCGAAGCAAATATTATCAGCTAGATCTGATATCGCATTGGTATTGTTAGATGTCGTTATGGAAACGGATACAGCTGGTTTAGAAATAGTCGCTTGGATTCGAGAAGAGCTAAAAAATAATTGCATTCGAATAATTTTACGAACAGGTCAGCCGGGGCAAGCTCCCGAAAATACAGTGATCGTTGATTACGATATTTTTGATTACAAAAATAAAACCGAGTTGACAGCACAAAATCTTTTTTCTTGTGTTATCTCAGGATTAAGATCCTATCGTGATGTACTAGCCCTCTCTAATCACGGAATAGGCTTGGAAAAGGTAATTAAAGCGACTGCTAATTTGTTTAAAACTAAGTATGCGCATGAATATGCGACCGGTGTTTTATTACAATTGACATCCTTATTGTATCATTCAGCTGATGCTGCTTTAGTTAATATATCTGCTAGCGCAGATATTAAATTAAATTCTTGTAAAATAATTGCTGCAGTTGGGCAGTATGAGAAATATATAGGTTGTAGTATAACCAGCGTTTTGTCAGAAAAGGCTATCAATGAAGTGCAGTTATGTAGCGAGCTTATTTATAAAAACGAAGATAATAACCAACTCATATTCTCCTATAAATCTCGTGATAAGCATAAAACATTATTATGCATTAAATATAAAAAAGCTCTTTCTAATGATGATATGAATCTGATTGAGTTATTTGTACAGAGTATTGCCATTGCTCAGGAGAGGATGCGGTTTTGGCAGGAAACAGAAGATACGTTAAATGACATGATTTTGTTGTTGAGTAAAACTTTTGAAGAGCATTCGAAACAGGGGGATCACTATTTTACAGGGGTGACTAAAATAGCTACCTTACTGGCAAAAAAGCATGGGTTAACCCTAAAAAGACAAATATCAGAGCGACAAGGCTAAAATTATTATCGATAGTATTAGAATATTGTTGAATTCATTACTCCGCGCTTTAAAAAATCATACTAGATCCTCATAATAGCCTCTTGTGAATTAGGGGAAAAAAATGAATAAGAGCTTAGCTACCAATTTAGTATCATTGGCTGTAGTACTGTTAGCACTGTATTTACAAAATGATATCATTTATTCGATTGGCGTCTTTTCTTTGGCGGGTGCCGTCACCAATTGGTTGGCTATTCATATGCTGTTTGAAAAAGTTCCATTTTTGTATGGTTCGGGGGTAATTCCCGCGCGTTTTGCAGAATTCAAAAGCGGCATAAAGATAATGATTATGGAGCAGTTCTTTAGTGCTGAAAATATCGAAAAATTCCTTGAAAATACCGATACTCTCGCCGAGTTAAAATTGCGGCCAATCATTGAAAATGTTGATTTTGAACCAACCTTCGATGGTTTGATTGAAGTGATTCAACAATCCTCATTTGGTGCAATGTTAGAAATGGTAGGAGGGGTAGCGGCTCTTGAGCCTATGCGTGAGCCCTTTATTAAAAAAATTCAGCAATCTATTATCGACACTACAGAATCGGAGCAATTTAAAAGTCTCTTAGCTGCAGAGCTACATGAGGTTCTAAGTGTCACTGAGATGATTAAAAAAGTAGAGCATATTTTAGAGCAACGTCTGCAGGAGCTAACCCCAATGTTAGTTAAGGATATTGTGCAAAAGATGATTAGGCAGCACTTAGGCTGGCTGGTTGTATGGGGAGGGGTGTTTGGCGGTCTGATTGGTGCGGCAGCTGTTTTTTTGGGTTAGATAATTAATAGGGCGTGCTTTGAACGGTTAACAATGGTAATCGTTGTGTCTAGGTCCTAAAGTGTATATACGTGCTATTATCAAATCTGTTCTCAGGTGAGAATAGCACCAATAAAATGAGATGTAGTTGTGATAGAAATTGGAAAACAGAATAATTTAGAAGTGATTCGCGAAGCTGAATTCGGCCTGTACTTGGACGGTGGGAAATATGGTGGGATCTTGCTGCCGAAAAATGAAGCTCCTGAAAATTGTAAAAAAGGGGATCATCTAGAGGTATTTGTGTATCTTGATTCAGATGACTATGTGGTTGCAAGTACTGCTAGGCCTTTGATTCAAGTTGATGAATTTGCTACGTTAACAGTCGCTGAAGTCAATGATATCGGTGCTTTTTTGGAATGGGGTTTGCCTAAACAGCTGTTTGTTCCCTACGCGGAACAACGTAAAACCTTAGAGCAGGGGCAGCGAATTACCGTTAGGGCGTATTTGGATAACACCGATAGAATTGCAGCATCGACTAAGCTGGACAAGTTCTTAAAAAATGATACTTCTGAACTTAGCGTCGGAAAAGAAGTGCAGTTATTTATTGTACGTAAAAATGATCTGGGTTTTAGCGTCATTGTCGATGATCTGTACTGGGCTGTACTGCATGTTAAAGATGTCTTTAGAACGGTTAGGCCCGGGCATAAACGCAAGGGTTATATTAAGCGCTTATTAGATCATGACAAAATAGATGTGATGTTAGAAAAGCCAGGTTACGCTAAGGTTGATGAGCTTTGCCAGCAAATATTGGATGATCTAGAGAGTAGAGGAGGGGTGAGTGAACTCAGTGATAAGAGTAAACCTGAAGATATTTATCAAGCTTTTGGGATTAGTAAAAAATCTTATAAAATGGCGCTAGGTACTCTAAAGAAACTCGGTCACATTGATATATCTAATACCAGCATCAGCTTAAAATAGTCATTAAATTTTTGTTAAATGAGTGGCTATTTTAGCTGCTCTTGGGCTTCGTATAGCGCTTCCTTTTAGTCTGAAGTGGCTTAGTTTGGTTGGTGTGTTGGTTTTTTTTAGGGGTCGCTAAATGAGCCACTGCTCTGCGGCTTTGCCCCGGCTGTAAATTTTCAACGGTCCATTTTCCAATGGCGTAGCGAATTAATCTTAAGGTAGGAAAACCTACCGCTGCGGTCATGCGTCTTACTTGACGGTTTTTTCCCTCTTTAATTTTTAACTCTAACCAAGAGGTCGGTTGGTTTTTTCGCTCTCTAATCGGTGGGTTTCTTGACCACAGCTGTGGTTCAATGATGATTTTTGCCTGCGCTGGCTTTGTTTTTCCGTCTTTGAGCAGCACTCCTTTAATTAGGCTTTCTATCGCCTGTTGGTCAATTTGTCCTTCGACTTGTACCCAGTAAGTTTTCTCTAGCTTAAAAGCCGGGTTAGCTAGCTGGTGTTGCGTCTGCCCGTCATCAGTTAGTATCAATAATCCTTCAGAGTCATAATCTAACCTTCCAGCAGGATAAAATCCCCGTTCGGTAATGTAAGCTTTCAGGGTGTTGCGCTGTCCCTCGTCCGTAAACTGACTGAGCACTTGAAAAGGTTTGTTGAGGAGTATTAAGTTTGCCATAAGGGTTATAGGTATCAGTGATAGAAATAAGAGTCGATGTTAAATAAAAAATCTCACATTAGCGAGTGCTAAGTGAGATTCTAGGTTTTGCAAATATAGTGCGAAACACACTGTATTTGCAAATCATGGCTAATTTTAGCGCTTAAGCTTCAACCAGTGGTATAACGTTGGATGTTTGCTTAACGTAGCTATCCATTTGGTCGAAATTTAAGTAGCGGTAGATTTCACCAGACATGGTGTCATAAGTTTTTGCGTATTCTAAATACTCTGCTACGGTCGGTAATTTTCCGGTAATAGCGGCCACCGCTGCTAATTCAGCTGAAGCGAGATAGACATCAGCCCCATCTCCTAGGCGGTTAGGGAAGTTACGAGTGGAGGTTGATACTGCGGTAGAGTTCTCCGCAATTCTCACCTGGTTGCCCATACATAAAGAACAGCCCGGCATTTCAATTCTCACCCCAGCACTGCCAAATATATAGTAATAGCCTTCTTCAGAAAGCTGTGCAGCATCCATTTTAGTCGGGGGAGCAATCCACATACGAGTTGGTAAAGGGCCTTTAGCGGTTTCAATGAGCTTGCCAGCAGCGCGAAAGTGACCAATGTTGGTCATGCAAGAGCCAATAAATACTTCATCAATTTTCTGCCCTTCAACGGTGGACAAAAGACGAGCGTCATCAGGATCATTAGGTGCACAAAGGATCGGTTCTTTAATGGCAGAAATATCAATTTCTAATACATGTACGTACTCAGCATTGCTATCGGCACGCATCATGCTAGGGTTGGCCAGCCAGTCTTGCATGGCTATGATGCGCCGGGAAATAGTTCTGGCGTCACCATAATTGTCAGCAAGCATCCATTTGAGCATGACAATGTTAGATTTTAAGTACTCAGTGACAGAATTTTCACTTAAAGTGATTGTACAGCCGGCAGCAGAGCGCTCCGCAGAGGCGTCTGTCAATTCGAATGCTTGTTCTACAGTAAGGTCTTCAAGGCCTTCTATTTCTAGAATTCGGCCAGAAAATTCGTTGATTTTACCTTCTTTAGCAACCGTTAACAGGCCTTCTTTTATACCGAAATACGGAATAGAATGTACCAGGTCGCGCAGCGTAATACCTGGTTGCATTTTACCTTTAAAGCGTATCAATATTGATTCAGGCATATCCAGTGGCATCACCCCAGTCGCGGCAGCAAAGGCAACTAAGCCAGAACCTGCAGGGAAAGAGATTCCCAATGGGAATCTGGTGTGTGAGTCACCGCCGGTGCCGACAGTGTCAGGGAGTAGCATGCGGTTTAACCATGAATGAATAACACCGTCACCTGGGCGAAGCGCGACACCGCCACGATTCATGATGAAATCAGGTAGAGTATGATGAGTTTTTACATCGACAGGCTTTGGATAAGCGGAAGTATGGCAGAAAGACTGCATGGTTAAATCAGCGGAAAATCCCAGGCATGCCAAATCTTTAAGTTCATCGCGAGTCATGGGGCCGGTGGTGTCTTGGGAGCCAACCGTGGTCATTTTAGGCTCGCAATACGTACCCGGTAATATGCCATCAGTGTTGCAAGCTTTGCCTACCATCTTTTGTGCTAGCGTATAACCTTGTCCTGGCTTAGCGCTGGGTTGCTCCGGCGATTTGAAAAGATTGCTGCTTCCAAGCGATAAAGCTTCTCGTGCTTTATCGGTTAAGCCGCGGCCAATAATCAGCGCAATACGACCGCCAGCTCGGACTTCATCGAGTAGTACTTGCGTTTTGAGAGAGAAAGTTGAAATAGTTTCCCCGGCTTCATTAGTTACTTTTCCCGCATAAGGGTGAAGAATAATAACATCCCCCATCTGCATTTTATCAACATCTAATTCAATGGGTAACGCACCTGCGTCTTCCATGGTATTAAAGAAGATAGGCGCAATTTTATTACCAAAACAAAAACCAGCCGTACGTTTGTTGGGTATGTTAGGGATGTCACTACCGAAGAACCAGAGCACTGAGTTAGTGGCTGATTTACGAGAAGATCCAGTGCCGACAACATCACCGACATAGACGACAGGGTTGCCTTTAGCTTTAACTGCTGCAATTTGCGCAAAAGGACCTAGTTCTCCATGCTCTTGTGGTTCAATGCCTGGACGGGTCATTTTTAACATGGCATTGGCGTGTAATGGAATATCTGGACGAGACCAAGCGTTGGTCGCCGGAGATAGGTCATCAGTATTGGTTTCGCCAGGTACTTTAAATACGGTAAGTTTGATGCTTTCAGCTAACTTTGGCTTAGAGGTAAACCACTCGCCTGCAGCCCATGATTCGACCACTTGCTTGGCGTATTTATTGCCGGCATCCATTTTCTCTTTTACATCGTGGAAGGCATCAAACATTAACAACGTATGCGACAGAGATTTTACTGCGCTCACCGCTAGTTCTTCATCATCTAAACAGGTAATTAAAGGTTGAATGTTATAGCCACCGAGCATAGTTCCTAAAAGTTCAACGGCAGATTTTTTAGTAATCAGTGGCGATTGTGCTTCACCAGTAGTAATCGCCGCAAGGAAACCAGCTTTTACATAGGCAGCTTGGTCGACGCCAGCTGGAACACGCTCTGCTAATAAGTTGAGGATGTAATCTCCCTCGCCAACAGGGGGAGCTTTTAAAAGTTCAACTAAAGCTGCGGTTTGATCTGTATCTAATGGTACTGGCGGGACGCCTTGGGTGGCACGTTCTTCTACATGTTTACGGTAAGCTTCTAACACGGTTTAGTCCTCATTTGTTGTCTGTCGGTCAATCGCTCTTTGCGGCAATTGCTTTTTTGGTATGTACCGACCTATATCTGGTTATAGATTAGATTTTCTCTAAGCTAATACCTGAATCCGTAGCTTAAAAGTGGATACAGAGCGTAATGTATTGGTTTTACAGCGGAGTTTAAAAAATTTAGCTGCACCTTTAGGTTCAGTGGATATGTTTCAAACTGTTGTAGGAACAATAGCTTATGCTAAACATCGCATGGAAATCGCTGATTTAGGTAATAGATATGGGAGGGGATATTACCCCGATTTAGGCAGATTGTCGACAATCTTGAAATGATTAATTACGCTTTTAGCAAAAACGTCTGTCAGTGGTGAGGTATTGTCAATAGGTTAGGCATAAAAAAACCGGCCTAAAAGCCGGTTTTGAAATTAAGCAAATAAGTTAGTTTTGAATTTGCATTTCTACCCGTCTATTTTGGGCGCGGCCTTCATCAGTGTTATTTGTTGCAATCGGATTATCTTCACCAAAACCTTGTGATGAGATGCTCTGTTCGGATACTCCCTGGGCAATAAGGTGATCTTTCACCGAAGCAGCACGCTTGTCAGATAGCTTGATATTATAAGCATTACCACCTACTGAATCGGTGTGTCCAGCTACCAATATTTGCGCATCAGCTGCGATTAACTTACTAGCTATTTTGTTGAGGATTACTTTTGAACTGGCAGTTAAATCAAATGACTTGTATTCAAAGAATACACCGTCAAGCACAATAGCTACATTTTCATCGCAACCTACAGCATTGACAGAAGTACCGGCGACAGTATCAGGGCACTGATCAGCTTCGTCTAAAACGCCATCCCCGTCTTGGTCGGTAATGATTTCACAGCCAGTATCATCAACTTTAGCCCCTTCAGGGGTGTTAGGGCACTGATCAATGGTGTTCGCAACGCCATCTTTGTCATCATCTAATGAGCAACCAACTTCGTTTACAGCTGTGCCTAAAGGTGTGTACGGACAATCATCTTTCTTATCTTCAACACCATCTTGATCGCCATCTAAGACTACACCTGGTGCGCAGAAAATAGCACCAAGTCCAGCACCTACTAGAGCGCCAGCTGCTTTGGATTTGTTATCACTACCACGATTTCCCGCTCCGTCTAAAGCGACACCTGCTAAGCCACCGGCAGCTACACATAAAACTCGTTTGGTATCCCAAGTGCTGGACTCTGTGCTTGAATTAGACGCGCAGCCTGTAATTACAACTGATAGAGTGAAAACACCAGCTACTTTTTTGAACGTTTTATAGTTGTTCATCATTGATTCCTATTTCCTTTTTATTGGTCGTCTAATCAACTAAGTGTGAAATTGACAATATATTCTCTGATTATTTTTAATCAAGTAAAGAGCGCTCATTAAATGAGCCCTGTTATAAAAGATTCTTCTGGAGTTCGGTTAAATTGAAGCATGATAGAAGGAATTCAAATAATTACAGAACCTAATAAGTTGAGTATATTACTCTGTTAGTGCCTTATTAAGCTACCAATCAAGAACGAATATAATAACAAATTGAAAAGTCATTATAACTGTAAGCTATCGGCTCTACTTTGTTATAAATTTTATACTAATATTCATCTGTTGTTAATGACTTGGTGTGATTATCGTATGGAAATGATGCGTTTAAAGCGATTTTTTGTTGGTTGGTGTTTAAAATTTAGTGCTTAATACCTGAATCCGTGACTTCAAAGTGAATACAGAGTGTAAGATATTGGTTCTACAGTGGAATTGAAAAACCTTAGCTGCAAGCTCATATGCGTCCTGCATTCGCTAAATAAATGCATCCGTGCATAAAACCCGTAGGTTTAGCGGGTATTTTTCTAACCGCTGTAGAATCAAGAGCTTGCGCTATGTAGTGCAGTGAATTCACTGATTCAGGTAATAGCAAGGTATTCCGTTTAGCAGCCAATAAAAATTTATATTAGAAACTTTATTATCTGCCAATAAAAGTTAGTTCTTTGTTTACAGAGTCACATAAGTTGCTGAGCGATCATTTTTTCTTTTGAATTTTCAAAGAGTCAATATTGTAGATAAAAAACAATGAATTATATATTTTATGTGGGTTTTGTCATCGCTTGTTGAGTCTTTATGTGTGGGGCTTTTCGAGTATTTTTCCAAATGTTAAGTCCGAATCCATATAAAACCAGCCATTGTTTGACTAAAAAAAGGCATTTACGAACGTGCGTTTAAGATTAAAAATAGCATGGGATTTGAAAAAGAATAGAATAGTGTCAATTATTTCAAATTGAACGTTTGAGTATTCGGAATCAAAAAAAATTAGAGTCGTTTGTGTTGCACTTATTACTTGAATCCAGCAACAAATTCGTTTGCAGTAGGTGTTTTTTGAAAATAGGCTGTTTCGTTACTGTCCGTAATCAGGGGTGATAGCGTGCCTATAACTTGATATGAGTTTCATTATCAGGTAGGCATATCTCTTCAAGCTTGTTAAACAGCATACTATGCCACCGTAGATGCTCGCATTACCTTCATTTCCTATCTATGTTTAAGGTTGATTTAGGAAGTGAATGTGATGATGAATAGTAAATAGATCTAATAAATAGATTACTACTAGACGCTGTTGTTGTTTATGAAGATAATGGGGTCAAGCAAAGGTTATTCGGTAAGCTCTAGTCTATCATTTTCGTTGCTATATTCTGTTCTAGACTTATCGGCTAAAAGTTAGTTGATAACTGACTTAATTATAGAAAGTGCTTAATTAAAATCCAGTATAGTCGTTAAGCTATTTATGAACGTTGTTTTAAATCTTAGGTTAAAGCGAAATGCAAGTACAAAGTTTCATTCATCACCCCACAGAAGTGCCTGTAAAAATGGTGGTAAGTGAGAGTCAATTTCCACTCCCTTGTATCAATGAAAAATCCAGCACGGGTGTTTATATCCATACAGAAACACGCTACACCGTTAATACATGTGTTGAAGTTGAAATAAATGTCCAAACACCTGCTTTTTTTGCCAAAGGCTACGTCTGTTGCAGTGAGCCTTTGAAAGATGGTATAGGTTTTGAAACAGGTGTGGTGTTCGATTGTCCCGACACTGCCTTTGCTGTTCGTATGATCGAACAGGTCTGCTATATCGAGCAGTATCGTCAACAAGTGAGTTTGACAGAGGGTCGGGAGCTAAGTATTGATTTAGCGGCGGCTGAATGGATCACTCAGTATGCCGCTAATTTTCCAGAATTAAATACTATATAGGCTTTATAGAATACCGCTGTATTAACCCCTCCTTGTATCGAGATCACTATCTTCTGAACTAAAAAACAATCGAAGTACAATAATGGCGATAAAAAGCTGCTCTGATCATTCTTTTTATCGACAGTATTCCAAGCTGAGGTATCAAGCTCAATAGGTATCAGCTGATTTTTATGATTGCAGAGCAGAATGTTTGAGAGTTTCGAGCTGGTCCCTATAGTGCCCGGCAAGTTCAAACTCAAGATCTTTAGCAGCTTGATACATCTGATTTTCCAATGTGGAAAGTGCCTTCGATAGCTGTTTAGAAGACATTTCTCGCGCGTCAGTTTGGTATTCTCCGGCCTGTTCGGCAACACGTCTAATATGTTTGGCAGCTTTTCTGCCTGGAATTGTAGAGGCGCCTTCCATAATATCTGCCACAGATTTAATGATGCCTTTAGGGGTAATGTTGTTCGCTAAGTTGTGGGCCATTTGTTTTTCACGTCTTCTCTGGGTCTCATCCATCGCGCGCTGCATCGAGCCGGTTATTTTATCAGCATACAAAATAGCTCGGCCATTGATGTTTCTCGCCGCTCGGCCGATGGTTTGTATCATGGATGTTTCAGAGCGCAAAAAGCCTTCTTTATCAGCATCCAATATGGTTACTAAGCCAACTTCAGGCATGTCTATACCCTCGCGAAGCAGGTTGATGCCGACCAGAGCATCAAATTCGCCAAGTCGTAAGTCGCGAATTATTTCAACTCGTTCAACGGTGTCAATGTCGGAATGTAAGTAGCGGACTCTGACGCCGTGATCTGCTAAATAGTCGGTTAAGTCTTCCGCCATTCGCTTGGTTAAAACGGTCACCACAGTTCGCAGTTCTTGCGACGCCATTAAATTGATCTCTGCCAATAGGTCGTCAACTTGGTTAATGGCTGGTCTGACTTCAATAATTGGATCGAGCAAGCCGGTAGGTCTGACCACTTGCTCGGCAATCTGTCCGGCGTTAGCTGCTTCATATTTGCTCGGAGTTGCGGAGACAAAGATCATTTGTGGAACTATTTTCTCCCACTCGTCAAAACGCATTGGTCGGTTATCTAGTGCGGAGGGAAGACGAAAGCCGTAACCGACCAAGTTTTCCTTGCGCGATCGGTCGCCTTTATACATAGCGCCAATTTGCGGGATAGTGACATGAGATTCGTCGATAACCACTAAGGCATTATCTGGTAAATAATCAAAAAGAGTGGGCGGTGCTTCTCCGGGCTGGCGATTGGAAAGATAGCGAGAATAATTTTCGATTCCAGAGCAGTAACCTAATTCCCTAATCATTTCTAAATCATAATTAGTGCGCTGTTCCAAACGCTGTAGTTCAACTAATTTATTTTCAGACTTGAGGTATTCTAAGCGTTGGTCTAGCTCTACTTTAATTTTCTCGACCGCTTCCATTAACTTTTCTTTGGGGGTGACATAGTGAGACTTAGGGTAAACGGTAATGCGCGGAACTTTTCGCAAGACCTCGCCGGTCAGTGGGTCAAACCAACATAAATTTTCCACAACATCATCAAAAAGCTCAATACGCACCGCTTCCTTCTCTGATTCAGCGGGATAAATATCAATGACATCGCCACGTACTCGGTAATTAGCGCGGTGTAATTCAACATCATTACGGGTGTATTGTAACTCTGCTAGGCGTCTGATTATTGCTCTTTGATCTAAGGTGTCGCCACGGGAAATATGCAGCATCATCGACAGGTAAGATTGCGGATCTCCTAGGCCGTAAATCGCAGAAACAGTGGCGACAATAATACAGTCTTTGCGCTCCAGCAATGCCTTGGTGGCAGAGAGTCTCATCTGCTCTATATGCTCGTTAACTGAAGCATCTTTCTCAATGAAAGTATCGGAGGCGGCGACGTAGGCTTCCGGTTGGTAGTAATCATAATAGGAGACAAAATATTCAACGGCATTGTCAGGAAAAAATTCTTTGAATTCACCGTAAAGTTGCGCAGCTAAGGTCTTGTTGTGCGCCATGACAATAGTGGGACGTTGGATCTCTTCAAT
The DNA here is from genome assembly GCA_029027825.1 of Oceanospirillales bacterium. Classification (GTDB taxonomy): domain Bacteria; phylum Pseudomonadota; class Gammaproteobacteria; order Pseudomonadales; family Balneatricaceae; genus Rs1. Next base: position 1,139,253 of record CP093399.1, read on the forward strand.
CACTTTGGCGATAGTGAAGGTTTTACCGGAGCCGGTAACACCTAATAATGTTTGCGATAACAAACCTGCATTAATACCTTCAACTAAAGTTTTAATGGCTGTTGGTTGATCGCCAGCAGGCTCAAATTTACTTTGGATACGAAAAGGCTTTGTCATGACAGAATTCCAGGGGCCATTAAATTAAATTGTTTAGATAATTTCCAGCAACGGAGTATATCTCATTCCCTATTTTTTAACCTAGTCGCTGAGTAAAAAAATACAGATGAGTGACAAATAGGCTAGCAGCAACCTATACCCTCGATATTTTTGCTGCTTTAAAAGTTTAGTTGTACTGTTTGTGTCTGAAAATCAAGTCATTGATTTTGTTTGTGCTATCTGGGTCTGAAGAAGCTTGTCGAAATCTATTAGACCCCGTAAAATTCGCCACTTAAACGTTGCTTTTCTTGAATGTGAATTAAAATTTAAGAAATAACCTAAAGTCTAACTTGAATCAACGATTTCACTGCAGTACAGAGCACCAAGTCTTGATATTACACTCTGTATTTACTTTGAACCCACAGGCTCAGGTGTAAATAATGTAACTTTGATGATTAAAAAAATAGATAATATTTATGCGGCGCAAACCGATAAGCAAATGTTTAGCTTTGATGGGCAAGTCGCTGAAGTCTTTCCCGATATGATTCAGCGCTCAGTGCCTGGCTATAGCGAAATACTTAAAAATACGGCCAAGTTTGCCCAGCGCTTCGTTACTAATGATAGTCATTGTTATGACTTAGGTTGCTCTCTCGGGGCCTCTAGCTTAGCCATGAGCTCGGGAATTAACGCCACTAATGTTAAGATTATCGGCATAGACAATTCTGAGGCAATGCTGGCACGTTGTCATCATCATATTGATGCGTATAAACATCAGACCAAAATTGAATTGCACGAAGGAGACATATTGCAGTTTCCTATAGAGAATGCTTCCATGGTGGTGCTCAATTTTACCCTGCAATTTATCGCTCAGCAGCAGCGAGAAATTCTGCTAAAGAAAATTTATCAAGGTATGAATGTGGGTGGTGTCTTGCTGCTTTCTGAAAAGGTCTGTTTTGCCAATAGTGAAGATAATGAATTGATGATTGATTTGCATCATCAGTTTAAACGCGAAAATGGTTACAGTGAATTAGAAATTAGCCAAAAACGCAGTCTGTTAGAAAAAGTATTAGTGCCGGAGAGTCTAGACGAGCATTTTTCTCGTCTTTCAAAACTGGGTTTTTCTCGTGTTAACTGTTGGTTCCAACAGTATAATTTTGTTTCAATTTTTGCAATTAAGTAGCGCCCATGATTAATTATACAAAGCTAATTTCTGATTTTCAAGACACTGATTTAGCGCAGTTTTCCGATTTTTGGCAAAGAGCCGTAGAACAAAAAATGATTGGCTTTACCCATGGTTATCTAGAGCAGTGGCAGCAGTTGATGGAAAACTTGCCACAGCTAGAATCAACACAGTTAAATCTTAAGACTGCGGTGAGTGTCGGCAGTGAAAATGACTTGCAACAGCAGCTGAGTGAAACTGAAAAATTAGCGTTTATCGCGCAATTAAAGACCTTGTCTCCCTGGCGTAAAGGACCATTCGATTTATACGGCATCTATATTGATACTGAGTGGCGATCAGATTGGAAATGGCAGCGCTTGCTGGCGCATATCAGCCCGCTCAAAGACAGAACAGTGATCGATGTCGGTTGTGGTAACGGCTATCACTGTTGGCGAATGTTGGGAGAGGGGGCTAAAACAGTACTGGGTATCGATCCGACGCAAAAGTTTTTGGCGCAATTTGGCGTGATAAAGCGCTACTTAGGTAGCGACTTGCCGGTGCACTTATTGCCTTTAGGTATTGAAGATATGCCTAAATTTCCAGAGTTAGAAGGGGTGGATAGCGTGTTTTCGATGGGGGTCCTCTATCATAGAAAGTCACCGATTGATCACATACTTGAATTAAAAGCACTGTTAAAACCCGGTGGCGAATTGGTGCTGGAAACTATTGTTATTGATGGCGATGAACAAAGTGTGCTGGTGCCTCAGGGCCGCTACGCACAAATGCGCAATATCTGGTTTCTACCCTCTGCAGCGGCGCTGGCTTTATGGTTGCGAAAATGTGGCTTTAAAAAGGTCCGAATTGTCGATGAGGCGATCACTTCACTCGATGAGCAGCGAGCAACGCAGTGGATGGACTTCCATTCACTGACTAATTTTTTAGATCCAGATGATCCCTCTAAAACATTAGAGGGGCACCCTGCACCTAAAAGAGCGATATTGATCGCTCAATTATAAAACTTGCTGGTAAGCATTAGTTCATTGATACATGCAGGCATCAGCATGCCGTAGAAGTTATGCTGATGTATCAAATGAGTATAATGCAGGCCAGCTATCAGGTGGATAGCTGAAATCTAGACTATAATGAGAGCTTTTTATCGGTAGTTAATTACCTGAATCCGTGAATTCAAAGTAAAAACAGAGTGTAAGATATTGGTTTTACAGAGGAATTGAAAAATCTTAGCTGCAAGCTCATATGCGTCCTACATTCGCTAAATAAACGCATCCGTGCATAAAACCCGTAGGTTCAGCGGGTGTTTTTCTAATCGCTGTAGAATAAAGAGCTTGCGCAATGCAGTGCAGTCACTGATTCAGGAATCAGTTCACTCCGCTCTAAGCAGAGCGTAGGTTAGTTTTTGTTTAGCAGCGAGGACGTGTCTAAAAAGAGCTTGTCGTACCGGTTCGTGGCTAGAAAGAATAGTGAAATCGGTGTTCGCGGTGATTACCAATAATGCTGTTCATAAAGTAATAAAAAGAAACTAAAGCCCAATCTATTGGCTGGCGAAGTTGTTATGCTAAAGCTCTATTAAAGAGCGTCAATATTTCACGAAATTAAGAGATCTACCTTCTTGTCAACGCAATATTTGCTCTGAAGTCTAATCAGGATGGCTAGGGTAATTATTTAATATTAAAGGGCTGGATATGCCGCAGAGAGATGAAGAAAAAGTTGAGGTGCCTTATTTTGGCTCAGCTAATCAAGATGATACAGAGAATAATATTGTAGAAAAACAGCAGCAGCTGGCAAAAAATCAATATGAAAACCAGGGCAGTCACTGGATCCACACCCTGCTAATTTTACTGCTAATTGGCAGTGTTGGTGCAATGGCTTACTGGGGTTATGATTTTAAACAAGATCAGCAACAGCGTGAATTATTGGCAGAGGCAACTGAATCTAGAATTGCTGAATTAGAGCAGCTATTAGCTGATTCAACGGCGGAAGCTGAAAAATCAGGCCAGACTTTAAAGCAGCGTTTAGATGAACAGAAAAAGTTAGTGATTGATCAAAAAGAACTTATGGAAACTCAATACCGAGAGTATGAGACGAAGTTTTCGGAGTTGATAAAGAGCGCGAATGTTAAACAGGCGGAACAATTAGCTGCTTTTAACTTTGAAATAGAAAAGCTTGAGCAGAAAGTTAAAAACGCGCAGGAAGATGCCCAAGAAGAAATGGGTTTTATGACCAGTCAGCAAAAAACGGCACTGTCTGGGCTTGAAGATCGTCTCGCTGAAATGGATGCTTTACGCACTAATGTAACCAATCTGGAAATCACTCAAACCAAGCAGTCCTCCTTACAACACGGATTGATTGCTGATATAGAAGTGATTAATAAGGATTTTTTAGCATCCACTGAGAAATTAAATTCAACAGTGCTGAGCTTGAAAAAAGAGACGGGAGTGGTTGATACCCGCCTTGAAGACTATAAAGTAGCGGTTCGAAAAGCGTTGCGTTCTCTCTCTTCTAAAATAGCGGCGGTTGCTAAAAAAGTGCGCCCCAAGACCGACTCTTCACTCAACAAAAGAGTCAGTCAAACAGAGAGTGCGATTAAGGCAATCGACGGTAGCAGAGCGTTGGTAAATAAAGAAATTCAGCGTCTGAAAAGCAAAGTTAACAAAATTCAATTACAATTACAGTAATATTATAGCGGATTTACAACTACATGGAGGAAGCACTCGTTGACTGACAGTTTACTTGATGATTCAAAAATACGGACGTTTTTTGCGCTGCGGCTGCGTGATCCTATTGTGCGGCAGTTGGCAAATTGTGCTGATGGGTTGGCTGTACATGATAAAAAGGTAGAAGTGGATTGGGTTGATTCGGAAAATTATCACCTCACATTGTGCTTTCTTGGGGAGTTGCCAATTAGCAAAGTTGAAGAAATTTCCGCAGCGGCTGAAAAATATCTCTCTCAAGAGCAGTCCTTAAATATTCATTTAGCGGCGATCGAATCCTATCAAAGTGCTTCTAAATGGACTCTTTTAGTCGCTAAAACCTCACACAGTGCCGAATTAGATGCGCTGCATTCGCTGGTGACTGCCTGTGTAGAGCAAGTGGGTATCACTATAGATCAAACGGGCTTTAGGCCTCATATCACATTAGGGCGGCTGCAACAAAATCATAGTTATTCGATCCCAGATCAGTGGCCTGCACTAGATTTGTACAGTTTAGCTGATGCGGTGGTGCTCTTTCAAAGCAAGAAGGGTGGCAGGGGTTCTGTTTACACGCCACTCTCAGTCGTCGAGCTGCGAGATATCGCTTAGTTGCAATCCCCCCCCCTTTTTTTTCTATTGTTTAACCGTATGAAAATAAGATGTTTTTTGTAACTATTGATGTTTTAAATGGTCATTAATGGTACACATAAATGAACAGCTAACAAGGTACTCTAATCATGTCGTTCTCCATGTCTCGTTTTAGCAGCAAATCTAGCTCGGTAAAGTTACTGCTAAGTTTTTCCCTGCTGTTGAGCAGCGCCCAACTCTACGCCGATGAAATTGATAATAATTGGCAGAAAACCTTAGCCCAAGCCAAACAGCAAACCGTATATTTTAATGCCTGGGGTGGTTCTGAAACGATCAATGATTACATTCGCTGGGCAGCTGAAGAAGTTAAACATCAGTATCAGGTAACCGTAAAGCAAGTTAAAGTGACAGATGCGGCGGATGTTGTTAGTCGTTTGCTGGCGGAAAAAAGTGCTGGACGCACTGAAAACGGAACAGTTGATTTAGTTTGGATTAATGGTGAAAATTTCAAAGCCATGAAAGATCGAGGTTTACTGGCCAGTGCTTATACTCAAGAGCTGCCCAATTACCAGTTAGTGGATACCGAAAATAAGCCAAGTACCCTGTACGATTTCACTACCGCGGTCGACAATTTAGAAGCGCCGTGGGGTATGGCGCAATTAGTTTTTATGTACGATAGCGCTCGAATTAGTCATCCGCCGACAGATATGTCTTCACTATTAACTAAACTAGCAACCAATAAAGGCCGCTTTAGTTATCCTGCATTACCTAATTTTCACGGCACAACGTTCATTAAGCAGGCGTTGATTGAATTGATCGAAGATCAATCACTGTTAAACAAACCGGTAGTCGAAGCTGATTTTCATAAGGTGACTGCACCTTTATGGGAATATTTGGATCAATTGCACCCTCTGTTGTGGCGTGAAGGACGCAGTTTTCCGAAAAATGCGGGGCAAATGAAAAAATTGCTGAACAACGGAGAGTTGTTTATATCGCTGTCCTTTAACCCTAATGATGCCAGTAACGCGATTGCCAATCAGGAGTTACCGACCAGTATTAAAAGTTATGTCCACCGGGGTGGGACGTTGGGAAATACCCATTTTGTCGCCATTCCTTTTAATGCCAATGCGTCTGCGGGTGCTAAGGTGTTCGCTAACTTTCTAATGTCAGCTCAAGCCCAGTTAAAAAAGGCAGATCCATCGGTATGGGGAGATCCAACCGTGCTGGATATGAAAAAATTAACTGCAGTTGACCGCCAAGCCTTTGCGGATCTGCCTTTAGGGGAGGCGACGTTAACTACCGAACAACTAGGTAAAGTGCTATTAGAGCCGCACAGTTCATGGGTTAAGGCACTGGAAAAAGCTTGGTTAGCTCGATATGCCAGCTAGGAGGCTAGCTTAAGCAGATGTGGCTAGTAGCGTTTAAGTGACTGGTCTTGCTGTTTTGGTCGATTGCACTGCATGAATAAGCAATTATTTACTCAAAAGAGTACAGCCATTGGCTTTAAGCTAATGCTGATACTGCTCTTTGTTTTGCCGATAGGCATAGGTTTAATCGGTACTTGGCTGCCAGCTTTAGGCTATATGCCAAGCATTGGCAGCGAGACAATATCGTGGCAGCCTCTGTTAGCCGTATTTACTCATCCGAGCACCGCTACCAGTATAGCGACCAGTCTGAGTAGTAGCATATTATCGACTTTACTCTCATTCATAATCAGCCAATGTATTTGCATGCAGCTCTATCAAACTAGCAGCTGGCGTTGGCTGCATAGCTTATTGGCACCGCTGCTGGCAATTCCACACTTGGCTTTCGCTATTGGCTTAGCTTTTCTCTTGTCTCCCAGCGGCTGGGTGATGCGACTTTTATCACCTGGGCTAACAGGCTTTTCTATCCCCCCTGACTGGCTGATAGTCAATGACCCTTACGGCTTAAGTTTAGCCTTAGCTTTGGTCATCAAAGAAGTACCGTTCTTGCTGCTAATGTCTATTGCAGCAATGGGCAGTTTCAATCTCAATAAAACTTTACAAGTAGCGGCAAGCTATCAATACACAAGGTCGGAAGCTTGGCTTAAATTAATTTTTCCGCAGATGTACCCTCAATTGCGACTGCCTCTGTTGGCGGTGTTCTCTTATTCACTGTCGGTGGTCGATTTGAGTATTATTCTCGGGCCATCGGCGCCAGCCACATTTTCAGTGCTGGTTAACCAGTGGTTTAGTGACGCTGATGTTGAGATGCGGTTGTTAGGTGCAGCAGGTTCGACTGTGCTTTTAATGATATTTATACTAATAGCGGTATGCTTTTATGGAGCTGAAAAACTTGTAAAATTAGCCGCTAAGGAGTGGCTGGTGGCTGGCGCGGCGAGAAGGGTTTCTAGTCATAACAATTCATTCAAACGCTTATTTTCCTACATATTTGGTGGACTGATTCTTGGCTCAACCTTACTATCAATAGCGTCATTATTGGTTTGGTCTTTTAGTCGTCAGTGGCGATTTCCGGATTTTTTACCCAATCTTTGGTCAATGAAATACTGGCACAAGAGCTGGCAGCAGTTGTTAGAGCCACTAATGAATACCACAGTGATAGGGTTGAGCAGTGCCTTGATCGGTGTGTTGTTGACGGTGATCTTACTGCATTGGCAAAGTCAGCAGCAAAGCGCGGCACCACGGCGGTGTGCTAGGAGTAGCAGCCTGCAGGCAAACTGGCTATGGATTGTGTATGTTCCTATACTGGTGCCGCAAGTTTCATTTTTATTCGGTATTCAAGTTTTGATGATAAACTTGGATTTAGATGCGAGTCTCTGGGGAGTGATTTGGGTACATAGTCTTTTCGTACTTCCCTATTGCTACCTCACGCTGTCTAAAGTGTTTTTGCAATATGATGATCGATATTTTCAACAAGGCTGCTTGCTGAGCGGATCAAAATGGCGCGGATTATTACGAGTTAAGCTGCCGATGTTATTAAAACCGATAGCCTTTAGTTTTGCGGTCGGTTTTGCGGTGAGTGTTACGCAATATTTACCAACTTTATATATAGGGGCAGGGCGAATCAATACCATCACTTTAGAAAGTGTGGCCCTGGCAAGCGGCTCTGATGATCGAATCAGTGCGGTCTTTGCGCTGTGGCAGTTCGCATTGCCGCTACTGGTGTATGTTATCGGAATCAATCTGCCAAAAATTATTTATTACCATCGCAAGGGGTTGTAGGGTGACTACAGGCAAGTGCCACGCATTGTTAGAAAATACCGCAACTGTATTTCAGCTGCAAAAGCTGACTGTGAGCTATCGGGGGAACGCGCTCTTCAAAGAAATCACACTGAGCCTAAAAGCGGGCCAGATTTTGGTGATGATGGGGCCGAGTGGCTGTGGTAAGTCGACGCTATTAGCGGCAATAGCGGGTAGTTTGTCGGCAGATTTTAACATTGCTGGAGATATCATACTGCTGCGTAAAAGCTTACTTGGCCTACCTATCGAGCAGCGAAAAATCGGTATACAATTCCAGGAAGATTTATTATTCCCGCATTTAAATGTTGCTGGAAATTTGCTGTTTGCCTTGGCTAAAGGTGATAGACAGCAGCGGAAGATTGAAGTGCGAGAGGCGTTGGCAAGTGCGGGCATGCAAGGCTTTGAATTAAGGGATGTCTCGACCTTATCGGGAGGGCAAAAAGCGCGGGTTAGTTTGTTAAGAACCTTATTATCCAAGCCTAAATTACTGTTGTTGGATGAGCCGTTTTCGCGTTTAGATGATAAGTTGCGGCAAGGTTTTAGAGAGTTTGTATTTGCGCAAGTGCGAAAAATGAATATACCGGTGATTCTAGTGACTCACAATTTGCAAGATTGTCTAAATCAACAATTTTATAATTTAGAAAGTGGTGCATTTGAAGTATTAAGCTAGTTCGGATTAGCTATGATTAAAATTGAGCTATCTATGTTTCTTGCATTTATTTGGTTTGTGTCTGTATGTTTGACCAGTATGACGAATGTAAATGTTAGGTAATCAAATGTTAGATCGTTGGAGCTTGAAGCTGGTAGCCCCCCCTTTAAAATATCTTGCCAAAAAGCTGCATCAATTAGATGTGACGGCCAACCAAGTGACAGTTATTGGCTTTGCGATCGGCTTGACGGTTATTCCGTTGCTTGCAATGAAATTATATCTGTTAGCCTTGCTGGTTATTCTCATCAACAGGCTTTGTGATGGTGTAGATGGGGCGCTGGCACGAGAGCGCGGTGCAACAGATGCCGGTGCTTATTTGGATATAGTCTTAGATTTTATCTTTTATGCCGCAGTAGTTTTTGGTTTTGCACTAGCTGACCCAGATCAGAATGCCTTAGCTGCTGCTTTACTGCTGTTTTCTTTTATGGGCACTGGTAGTAGTTTCTTGGCTTTTGCGATTATGGCTGAGCGGGGCTCGATTCAAAGCATGCAATATCCGAATAAAGGTTTTTACTATCTGGGGGGCTTGGCAGAGGGGACTGAAACAATTGTGTTGCTTTTGGCTTGCTGTTTATTTCCCGCTTACTTTGTATGGATCGCCGTTGTATTCAGCGTGATTTGTTGGCTGACTACAGTGACGAGAGTTTTCGGAGGGTATTATTCATTAAAAACATCAAGGCTAAAAACTAGCTCGCGTTGATAACCCGTTCTCTAATCTGCATTGCCTTGTACAAAACCTTATTTCTTCCCGATTGTTTTACTTCATACAGCGCTTGGTCAGAAGTAGCTAAAAGAATGTTGGCAAGCTCGGAAAAATTTTGCGCATAAACATTGTCATAGATATAACAACTGACGCCGATAGAGGTCGTCACGTGAATGCTCGCAGCAGACAGAGTGTCAAATAAATGCTCTGCTATTTTACGGCGTAGATTATCAGCAATTTGCTCGGCCTGAGGGAAGTCACAATCGGGGAGTAATATTGCAAACTCCTCACCACCAAAGCGCGCTAAAAAGTCAGTGTTGCGGATGTTGTTTTTAAGAATACTGGCGAAGGATTGCAAAATTGCATCTCCGGCAGGGTGACCATAAGTGTCATTAACCCGTTTGAAATGATCTATATCTAAGAACAGTAGACTTAGATGTTGATTTTGTCGATTAGCGCGCTGCAGTGCTTTATCTATTTCTAAGTCAAAACTATGGCGGTTATAAATTTTGGTAAGGGCATCCATGCTACTTAAATAGGCGAGATTTTCGCGAATAATACAGTTTTCAATACAGACTGCCAGAAGAGCGGACATTCGCTCTAGATAGTCGTATCTATATTCACTGTGGTAGCGATTAAGTTCCCTAGCGCCTAAATGAAGGCTGCCAATAATCACTCCTTTGTTCACCAGAGGTAGTAATACGCAACTTAAAACAAAAGGATTGTTAGGGAAGAGTGATTTTTTTAAATCTCGATCAATTTCCCCTACTCGAGTTTTATGATTGGGAAAGATCTTAGCAATGTCGTGACTGTCTTTGAAAAGGGAAAAGTTGCTACTAGCTTGCGCGTCCAGTTTTTCCAGTAAAGGCGCCGCCAATTGATCTTTATCGTGCAAAAAAATCGAGACAACACTAAGCTTAAAAGTGTCTTTGAAATCTTTAATAACTAAATTAAAAAGCTCGGAGAGCTGGGCGCAACCGAGCATTTTAACTTCAATGTCCATAAAGCGTTTCAGCACTTCTTCATTAAGTTTCGCAGCGCTAATGGCGGTATTTAACGTTTTTCTCAAGTGTTGGTTTTGTTCTTGCAGCTCTTGAATATCCATGAGTAAAAAATTACTGACCTCTAAAATTATCCTTAAACCAACTAAAAATGGCTTGAGGGAAAGTTACCTTACTTGTTTGACAAGTGTCGAAAACAGCTAATGACTAGCTTAAAAACAAAGCTCATCGGCAATGTATTGTTATCAATGCTGCCAAAAATATTATGATTATTTATCATTTAACTCAGTTGATTAATTTTAGCTAATCTCGTTGTAATAATTGTTAAGCTACTGATATTGTATTCATTTAAGAGTGGCAGGGCGCAGCAATCAATCAGCAAAAATAGTCAGTCGAGCATAGCTCAAAAATCACTCACCTTGCCATATTTATATTCGTTTAATTCGATAATTTGTTTAATTGATCTTGTTTAAAGCTGCTTTTGTTGCAAAGTGCTGGTTGTTTAATCGTATTTTTTATAGGTGCGAGATAGCAGCGATCAACTAATAGCTGATAATAATTACTCACCGTGCCATAAATACTGCTTTAAGTTGATTTTATTGTTAGAGAATAGAATGTCTTCAGCTTGAAGTTTAAGCTTTTGACATAGAAATCGCTCGCTGCCCAGCTCAAACGACAGCTAGCCTTGGGCATTGAAAACTCGGTGCCATGGTATCTTGCTATTGTCAGGTAGTTCAGATAAATAACGACCAACTGCTCTGGCTTGTTTGGGTAGTCCCGCCATCGCAGCCACTCGACCATAAGTGCTTACCTTACCGCTGGGGATGGAATGAATTACTTGCCATATTCGCTCGCGGTTGGTTGCCATCATAATTGATTTGCCCTGCGGTATTTACCTTGATAATCAAAGATTCTATCTACTACTTTCCAGAAGTGACCATTTTTTCTGGCGATGACAAAATCAGGGGCGATGAATTTTTCGGAAATTGCTAATATCTGCTGCAGATTAACAGGTAGCTGTTGCTGATATTGGCTGGGTAGGCGCTTGCTGAATAATCGAGTGAAAAGTTCGAACTGAGTAGGGTTTGTCAGCTTAAAAAAATCGACTAAGGTCTCACCTTGTTCGTCATGGTAAGTGATTTTTAACAGTTGCTTATATTCTACCATGCAGAGCCCTGCACAGCGTATCACTTTGGCATCTTTTAACTGCAAAGCTTTTTTAAGTTGATCATCGGGGTCGGCCAATACTTGATGGCAATGGTGGCATTCTCGGGCCGCTATATCGTTTTCAGTATTGCACTGCGGACAGTTTTTAAACCTAAACCTAAATTGGCAGCGACTAGTATTAACAGTGGCATCAGTAGGGGAGGGGGTCGTTGCCTGTTGTCGCTCGACCAGGCCTTGGCAGCGACGCCCATAGTGCTCAATGATCTCTCCGCGCTCGTCACACTTGCCCCAAAATGTATTGGCAAAGTTGCATTCAGGGCAGAAAATTTGCACCGGTTGGCTATCGGCATTAGGTTTGACGCTTCCCACTTCCGGATGAAATAAATCAAATCGACTGCCAGTGTAGTCTAAAATTAAGCAATCTTGTTTGTTGTCAGCTAAGCGCAGGCCGCGGCCGACAATTTGCTGAAACAGACTGACCGATTGGGTGGGGCGTAATAGCGCGATGACATCTACATGAGGTGCATCAAAACCAGTGGTAAGTACCGCAACATTCACCAAGTATTTTATTTGCTGTTGCTTAAAAGCGCAGATGATTTGGTCTCTTTGCTGGCTTTGCGTGGCGCCGGTGATCAGTGCGCTTTGCTCAAGAGGGAGATATCCGAAAATTTCTTGAGCATGTTTAACGGTTGCCGCAAAGATCATCACACCACTGCGTTTTTCAGACAGAGTCAGAACTTGCTCAATAATTGATTGAGTGACTCGTCGCTTCGCTACTAATAAGTGATTAATGGCTGCGGTGCTGCAGTTCCCCGACTCATAACCAGGTAGTTGTGCAAAGTTATACTGAGCAATAGTGGCATCATATAAAATGGGCGGGGTTAAATAATGATGCTTAATCATATAGCTTAACGGCAACTCATAAATACAATGTTTGAACGGTGTGGTCGCGTTCTCATCGGCCATTGGCCTGACGTATCCGTGATAGTGAAATTGATAAATCCAGCCCAGCCCCAGCCGATAGGGAGTGGCGGTTAAGCCCAGTACTTTAAGTTGCCGATTTTGCTTACTTAATTGAGCAATGATTTTCCCGTACTGGCTGTCTTCATCGTTGCTGAGCCGGTGGCATTCATCAATGATCAGCAAACTGAATTGCTGGGTAAATACTGCTAAATTACGCGTGACAGATTGCACGCTGGCGAACACGACTTTTGCAGAGTGGTCTTTTTCTTTGAGACCTGCAGAATAGATACTAGATGCCAGCCCATAGCCGGTAAATTTTTGTTGGTTTTGCGCCACAAGCTCTTTGACGTGCGCAAGTACTAACACTTTATAGTTAGCGATGGCTGCGAGCTCTGCAATAACTAAGCTTTTTCCCGCGCCAGTTGGCAAGACAATAACCGCTGGCGCAGAATCGTTCTTGAAGTGTTTAACTGTCGCATCAACTGCCGCCTGTTGGTAGGGCCTTAAAATATAAGGTCGCTGCTGTTGTTTACTCATTGGCAAAGTCATAAAACAAAAAGGTAGGTTGAGTGCTATGCAAAATTTTTCAACTTTAGTGTGGTGTTAAGTGTCGTGCTACTAATATTTGAAACTGAGCTTAACAGTATTACGGATAAAATATTAGCGAAGCTACTTTATTGAATAGAAAAATGACATTATAAATAAGTAATTGAAATATTGACGGTTAATTTTTTCAATAGCATATTTAAGTGTGGATGCTGTCATATTAACCGCCTCTGCAATTTAAGGCTGATGGATTTATAAACAAAAACCGACTTATTTAGTGTTTTTAATAAAACATACTTGACGATAGCCGGAGGCGAGATTAGGATACGCACCTCTCTTGTAGCGGTTCAATTCTATCATTACTTTTGCAGCTAATAATTACTAGTTACAACGATTGAATTAATTAAAACAGAGAAAGTAAGTCGTGCGCCCATAGCTCAATTGGATAGAGCAACGCCCTTCTAAGGCGTAGGTTCCAGGTTCGAGCCCTGGTGGGCGTACCAGAACTTATTTAGTCAGTGGTGAGCGTAGCTCAGTTGGTAGAGCTCCGGATTGTGATTCCGGCGGTCGCGGGTTCAAACCCCGTCGTTCACCCCATTTATCGAATGATTAAATGTTTGGCTAGTTAGAATAGAAAGACCACGCGGGAGTGGTGGAATTGGTAGACACGCCAGATTTAGGTTCTGGTGCCGTAAGGTGTGAGAGTTCGAGTCTCTCTTCCCGCACCATTTACTGACTTTGCACAGTAATCAAAAAAGCAAAAATTATTTTTACTTATTATATGTAAGCTAAAAATAGCCACGCGGGAGTGGTGGAATTGGTAGACACGCCAGATTTAGGTTCTGGTGCCGTAAGGTGTGAGAGTTCGAGTCTCTCTTCCCGCACCATTTACTGACTTTGCACAGTAATCAAAAAAGCAAAAATTATTTTTACTTATTTATGTAAGCTAAAAATAGCCACGCGGGAGTGGTGGAATTGGTAGACACGCCAGATTTAGGTTCTGGTGCCGTAAGGTGTGAGAGTTCGAGTCTCTCTTCCCGCACCATTTGCTATATATCTATTGCACTTAAGTGTAATTGTTGTGGTGAGCGTAGCTCAGTTGGTAGAGCTCCGGATTGTGATTCCGGCGGTCGCGGGTTCAAACCCCGTCGTTCACCCCATTCTCTGTTTGAATCCCCATTTATGTTTCCTTAGATCCAAAGTTATTTCATATTTCATATTTCATATTTTAGATTTTATCCCCCAAGTGTGAGCTAATTAAATATAATTAGTCTTTTTGTCTTGCTGCACTTTGAATTTTCAAGTTTGCCCCCATAATTAAATCATTGTTAACTAGCTAGTCATCTAATCATGATTGTTAGCTCTTGACTATTTGCTGTAAGTGGCGGAAAATTCCCGCCTTTATTATTCAGTCTTCGTCATTCCAAGCATCGATTTAGGTGGTCGGGTTGGCGAGAGATATTTTTGCATCTGTGCCCTAGCCAAAAATGGCAAACGGTAGCAGTTATGAACACTAAGTATTTATTTGTGAGGAAGTCCATGCAAGTTTCAGTTGAAACGAAGTCCGTCTTAGAGCGTCAAATGACCATTACTATCCCGGCGGATCGTATTGATAAAGATGTTGTTAAACAAGTACAACAAACAGCTAGAACGGTGCGCATTGATGGGTTTCGCCCTGGTAAAGTGCCTCTTAAAGTGATTCAGAAGCGTTACGGTGCCGGTATTCGTCAAGATGTCATTGGTGAAGTAATACAGCAGAGTTTCTATCAAGCAGTTACCGATGAAAAATTAGTTCCTGCCGGTGGCCCAAGCATTGAAATGAAAACTGATGAAGCAGGTAAAGATGTTGAATTCGTTGCTACTTTCGAAGTTTATCCAGCGATTGAGCTAGCGGATTTTTCCAGCGCGGAAATCACCAAAGAAGTAGCGAAAATTAAAGCTGCCGATGTTAATCAAATGGTTGAAACATTACGCAAGCAACAAACAGAGTGGGCTGAAGTGACGCGCACTGCTAAAGATGGTGACAAAGTCGTACTTGATTTTGAAGGCTTCTTAGGTGACGAAGCTTTAGAGGGTGGCAAAGGCGAGAACGTTGATCTTATACTGGATTCTAAGTCAATGATTCCCGGTTTTGAAGATGCTGTTATCGGGCAAAAAATTGGTGCTGAATTTGAAATTGCAGTTACTTTCCCTGAAGATTATCAGTCAGATGAGTTAAAAGGCAAAGATGTGGTCTTTAAGGCGACTGTCACGGCCATTTCTGAGCCGACTTTACCTGAGCTCAATGAAACTTTCTTTTTGAAGTTTGGTATGGATTCTGCAGATCTAAAGAGCTTTAAAGCTGATGTTCAAAAGAACATGAATCGCGAGATGGATCAAGCTGTTAAAGGTAAGTTGAAAGACCAAGTATTTTCCAAACTGGTTGAATTAAATGCGATTGAAGTACCGACAGTATTAGTGGATGGTGAAATTGATACTTTACGTAAGCAAGCGGTTAAGCAATACAGTGGCCAAGGTGCTGATTTAGATTTCAATATGCTGCCAAAAGAGATGTTTGCCGATCAAGCTAAGCGTCGCGTTTCGGTTGGCTTGTTAGTCCAAGAAATCATTAAAGTTAATGAGATTAAGGCTGACGATGATCGCGTTCGTAGCACCATCGAAGAGATGGCGCAAACTTATCAAGATCCTCAAGAAGTTATCGACTATTACTACAGCGAAAATGACATGATTAATCAAGTTAAAAGCTTAGTAATTGAAGATCAAGTAATTGATCATTTGTTAAGTTCTGCTAAAGTTAATGAAACAACAGTTAGTTATGAGGACGCGATCAAGCCTGCAGCGCAGCCTCAAGCAGAAGAAACAACTGACGAAAAGTAATCATTATCACAATTTGTTGTGTTGATTAATTTCTGAAAAAAACGATAGGGAGTGAAAACTGGCTATCGTTTTTTTATATCCGGTGAAGGAGAAATACATGTCCGGTATTTACCAAGGTAATTCTAGTTTCGACCCTAGTGCAGCTCTAGTACCGATGGTGGTTGAACAAACCGCTAGAGGCGAGCGATCGTACGATATTTACTCCCGTTTGCTGAAAGAGCGGGTTATATTTTTGGTCGGTCAAGTCGAAGATCATATGGCAAATCTAATAGTCGCTCAGATGTTGTTTTTAGAAGCTGAAAATCCAGACAAAGATATTCACTTATATATCAATTCTCCAGGTGGCTCGGTTACCGCTGGCATGGCTATTTACGATACTATGCAGTTTATAAAGCCTGATATCAGCACTATTTGTTTAGGTCAAGCTGCCAGTATGGGTGCTTTTTTGCTGACTGCCGGTGCCGAAGGCAAGCGCTTCGCACTACCTAATGCTCGGGTGATGATTCACCAGCCGTTAGGGGGTTATCAGGGACAGGCGACAGATATTGAAATTCATACTAAAGAAATTTTAGCCATTAGAGATAAATTGAATAATTTAATGGCCAAGCATACTGGGCAAGATATTGACGTTATTAAGCGCGACACTGATCGCGATAACTTTATGACGGCAGATCAGGCAGCTGATTACGGCTTAATTGATAAAGTGATCGAGCAGCGACCAGTTAGTCAGTGATCGAGAGTTGACTGGGACGTGGTAAATTAAGTAAATTGGAAGAGTTCTTTTTTATTATTACTTTCCGGTCTAATCTTTAGTTTCTGTTGTTAAATTTTTTCAACAGTAAAGCTTGTAGATAGCGCTAAAAGTAACTTCGAGCATGTATCTGGTTCAATAGCTGTTGAGTCCAGAAGTAAGCAGGCATAAGAGATAGCATTGTAAAAAGAGGAAGTCGAATGAGTGATAACATCGACGAAAAAGGAAAAAGCGGCGGTAAGTTAATCTGCTCATTTTGTGGCAAAAACCAAGATGAAGTAAAGAAACTGATTGCCGGGCCTTCTGTGTTTATTTGTGATGAATGTGTCGATTTATGTAATGACATTATTCGTGAAGAAATTTCCAATGCAGATGAAACGCCACAAGATTCAGACCGTTTACCGACGCCCCAAGAAATTTGTGACAAACTAAATGATTATGTCATAGGGCAGGAGCAAGCTAAGAAAGTGCTTTCAGTGGCTGTCTATAATCATTATAAGAGATTGCGCTTTCAGGCAGAAAAATCCGATGTAGAAGACGATTCTGTCGAGTTAAGTAAAAGTAATATTTTATTAATAGGCCCTACTGGTAGTGGTAAGACGTTACTTGCACAAACCTTGGCGCGAATGTTAAATGTTCCCTTTACTATCGCTGATGCAACCACCTTAACTGAAGCAGGTTATGTGGGTGAAGATGTGGAAAACATCGTGCAAAAGTTACTGCAAAAGTGTGACTACGATGTCGAACGCGCTGAGCGCGGTATCGTGTATATTGATGAAATAGATAAGATATCTAGGAAGTCAGATAATCCTTCAATTACTCGCGATGTATCGGGTGAGGGTGTGCAGCAAGCTCTATTGAAGCTTATTGAAGGTACGGTTGCCTCTGTGCCTCCGCAGGGCGGGCGTAAGCATCCGCAACAAGAGTTTTTACAGGTAGATACTTCAAATATTCTTTTCATCTGTGGTGGTGCATTCTCTGGCTTGGAGAAAATCATCAGCGATCGATCAGAAAAAGGCTCAATTGGTTTTAATGCGATCGTTAAAAGTAAGGACAACTCTCGTTCGTTGACCGAAACCTTGCGCAAAATTGAAGCGGAAGATTTAGTCAAGTTTGGCTTGATTCCTGAGTTTGTCGGTCGTCTACCGATGATCGCGACGCTTGAAGAACTCGATCATGATGCACTGATTCAAATCTTGACTGAGCCTAAAAATAGTTTAGTAAAGCAATATGCTAAATTGTTTGAAATGGAAGGTGCGGAAATCGACTTTAGAGAGGAGGCACTTGTTGCCATCGCTACGCATGCTCTGCATCGTAAAACCGGTGCTCGCGGCTTGCGCTCAATTTTAGAAGGCTCGTTACTAGATATTATGTATGAGCTTCCCTCGATTGATAATGTGTCTAAAGTAGTGGTTGATAAAGGGGTAATTGAAGGCACTAACAAGCCAATTTTGATTTATGAAAATGAGAAAAAAGCAGCATCGGAAGACTGATCTGTCTATTTCTAATAAGCCCGCTTTTGCGGGTTTTTTTTGCTCTCATTAGTGGCTTATGTGGTGCTTTATCCGTTTTAGGTGGTAATTGGCAGCGTCGATAAAGATGCTTACTGCGTATTATACTGAGTGATTTTATAAGGTGATTTATGCGTTATCCTGCACCATTAGTTCAGGGCTCGGTCATTGCGTTGACCGCATTTTCAGCGGGGGTAGTGGAAAAGTATCATCCGAGGTTGGATCGAGTCATAGCAGATTTTAGGCAGCGGGGCTTTACCGTCGTTGAAGGTCAATGTCTAAGGGCTAGCCATCGTCACGTTAGTGCAGATAAAGCGCAGCGGGCGGCTGAGTTAATGGCTTTTCTGTTGGATGATGCAATTGATGCGGTTGTCCCACCTTGGGGTGGCGAATTGGCGATGGAGTTATTACCGCTGCTCGATTATGACAAAATTAGTGCGGCAAAGCCGAAGTGGGTTTTTGGTTTTTCGGATGTCAGCACGCTCTGTGTTGCGCTCTCTACAAAATGTGCTTGGGCGACGGCGCACTGCGCCAACTTTATGCAATTAAATATCGCTCAATCTGATGGTTTGACTGCCGGTACATTAAAGATTTTGGCAACTCCTGCAGGGGGCCAATTTAGCCAGTCAAGCTCTGCCATGTATCAGTCCAAGTCCATAGACTTTGAGCATGATGATGATGCAACTTTTCATTTGTCGCAGCCGACAACATGGAAGTCTCTGCAGCAAAAAGTACCCTCAATTAGCATGCAGGGCCGTTTGATTGGCGGTTGTCTCGATACCATTGGTCATCTATTTGGCAGCTGCTACTTCGATATTGAGCGTTTTAGTGGCTGTTATCCAGAACAGGGTACAATCCTATATTTTGAAAACGCTGAATTAGCCCCGCCAGCTTTGATTCGAGTGTTATTAAGTATGCGTTTTAAAGGTGTTTTCGATAACCTTGCAGGCCTGCTAATCGGTCGCAGTAGTGCTAAATCCGTAGATAATAGCGGTTTGAGTTACCAAGAGGCACTTGTTTCAGTGTTGTGTGACTGTGATTTTCCAATCATTTATGATCTGGATATTGGGCACCAGCCACCAAATTTAACCTTGATAAATGGAGCCTTTGCCAGCGTTGCATTGGATAGCCAAAGCGGCACAATTACCCAGTCCTTTGTTTAAACCGAAAATTGCTATGGCTGTTTCTAGATGGGAACTAGCTAGTAAACGGTTTAGTATTTGAATGGTTGCTACCGGAAAATATTAGGAGAAGTGATGCGCAGTAGTAAAAAAGTAACTATGAGAGCCTTAAGTTGTGAAGATGCCGGCAGTTTGAGCCGCTGGTTTCGCGATCCCGAAGTGGTTAAATACAGCCTGACATCGCTCGCCTACCCACAGTCTGATGAGGATATTGGCTGTTGGTTGAAAGCGATAAACCAGCAGAAAAACAATATTCAGTTTGGAGTATGTTGTGCTGATAGTGGCTTGCTGATCGGTTATGCTGGCATCTGTGGTATAAGTCAAATTAACCGCAGCGGCGAATTCTTTATCTTGATTGGTGATCGTCAGTACTGGGGGAAGGGAATAGCCACGCAAGTGACTAAGCTCATCGTTGAATACGGTTTTGCTACATTGGGCCTGTATCGGATAGGGCTAACTGCATTCGTCGAAAATAAAGCTGCAATAAGAGCCTATGAAAAAGCCGGTTTTAAGCACGAGGGGGTGATGCGTGGAGCTGGTTTTAGGCAGGGGAAGTTTATCGATAAAGTGTTAATGGCGGTCATTAATAGCGACTAAACTGTCAGCTATAAGGAGTTGCCATGCGTTTTACTTTACAAATAATATGCTCGATGTATGCGTTGCTGAGCAATAAGTTGCTGTGTATTGGTCGCAGTAAATTAGTCTGTTCTCGGTCAGGCTCATAGAGATAATCATAAGTTATCAACCACGCATGCTATGCGAGCAGTTCACAACTTGAGACCTCTGCATAACTACTGCGCTCGATAATACGGCGTTAAAAACCGGCTCAATATGCTCATTTACACCAGTAAAATCCGCTATCTCGCCGGTTTTTGCCTTGTCTTACCTTCGCTAGCAACGTTATGCAGAGGTCTCAACTTATGATTATAGAGGTCTAAAATTTATTTAGCTGTTATTTAGCTTTTATTGAGTGGCGCATCAACGACAGGGGCTTGACTAGCTGAATTGAGCTGGTCATCAGTCTCGCTGTTTATTTTTGGCGTAATACCATAATTTTCGGATAATGCACCTATTTCATCGGGCTTTTTAGGTGCGTAATCTCTGGGCGGCTCGACAATATTTTCAATTCCGGTCTGTTGTTCCAGCTCGGTTTCATTAATGCTATCGGGTTGCTCTTCTAGTTTAGGTAGTAGACGAGATTCAATATCTCTAGCGGTGCCGGCATCACACAAATCTTGCGAGCCCTTGGCTAGATGCTGAACCACGCTTTTATAGCTGTCATTCATTTCATTAATCATCGTCGCCGTCTGTTGAAAGTGCGAAGCTACCGATTCTTTGTACTGATTAATTTCAACTTTTAGAGCGTCTACTTTTTTCTCTTGAGCGCTGCTATCCGCTGATGATGAACGACCGGCAAAATAGCCAATTAGGCCGCCTATACCTAATGTAATGATGGCAATTACTATACTATTTTCTTCCACAGTATCTCCTTACTGCTGATAAATGATAAACCTAATATTCATGGCTGAGGACGACAAGAATAAACATTATGCTTTGCTTGGTGAATGCTAAATGTTGATTGGGGCGCTCAATGCCTTTGAGAATATATGACCCAAGAGTAAATCAAAATTGTGCAAAATCCTATGAGTGAATGAGAAAATATGAATTTTAATCTGTGGAAAAATATTTAGCGCTATTTAAAGCACTAAATAGTTGTCAATTTAAATTATTGCTGGTCAAAAGATCGACGAAATTTAAACTTTAGGGGGTGAGCAAACTTTCAGTAAGAAGTTGCAGTAGCTTAGAGCTGATTGGAATCAATATAAAGCAGCAAGTATTCAGAAATATGCAGAGCTTACTGCAATGATAAAAGCTAGTGGTGAAATTCAATTTCCAGTATTGGAGACCGCACCTCTAATAAGCGGGTGCGGTAAGCTCTTATTTGCTGCTGAATATCACTGAGCAGTGGGCTGGGTTTTTAAATAATCTCTGATGCAGCTTATTTCCGCTAGTCGAACACTGTCTCCAATATCAGGCCCTTTTTTGCCCTGTTTGATAGCCTGTTGAACGACGCTTTTTCGGTCCAATTGGCTCAGCAGTTTCACAAGTTGCGTGGCGAAGTGCATTTGCGGGTAAGGGTTATTGACGAAAGTGGCACCTCTGCCTTGCGAGTCGCAGAGGCAGGCTTGTAAAAACTGTTTGAAGCGTTGCGGATCTGCTACCGCATTCATATTTTCGATAATAAATTTATGTAGCGTTTTCGGGGTTAATTGAAAAATATTATGACACCTTGTATGGTTGTCGCTGGTTAATAATCCGATAGTTTTAAAGCGATTCGGCACTTTTATGCGCTCACAAAACAGCTCTATTGCCGGTAGCCCTTCTTGTTCGTGGCCGTGTAGAGTCGCTCTTTTATGGTGGCAAAAGGATTTTCCAAAATCGTGCGTCAGAGCGGCAAAGCGGGTTTCTATATCGAAAATAAGCTCGGCAGCGCGGTTTAAAAACAAAATAGTGTGATTGTAAACATCGCCCTCTGGGTGATGTTTTTTAGGCTGTGGTATGCCTTGCATAGCCTCTATTTCAGGAAAAATACCGAGTTTGTGTAAAGCCATAAAATATAAATGCGGGTGTTTTTCTAGTAGCGCTTTTTCGGTCTCTTTCCACACTCGCTCTGCGACTAAATGTTTTAATTCTCCGCTATCTCGAAGTTGTTCCATCAATGCGTAAGTATCTGGGTGGATTTTCCACTGGTCACCAAAACGCGCTAAGAATCTAGCCACTCTTAATACTCTGACCGGATCTTCTGAAAAAGCGGCGGTAGTGTGGCGCAATATTTTGTTATGCAGATCACTTTGTCCGTTATAGGGATCGATGATCTTTCCCGAGGCGTCTTGGGCCATGGAGTTGATAGTGAGATCTCTGCGCGCCAAGTCTTCTTCTAAAGTAACCGAAGTGCTGGCATCGACGGTAAAGCCTTTATAGCCAGAGCCGCTTTTCCTTTCGGTGCGGGCGAGCGCGTATTCATCTTTTGTCTCAGGATGTAAAAATACTGGGAAGTCACTGCCAATTGGCTGATAGCCTAAATTGAGCATAGTCGCCGCTGTTTCGCCGATCACTACGTAATCGTGGTCTTTGGAGTGGATCTTAAGGAGTCGATCCCGCACGGCTCCTCCGACTAGATAAACTTGTGTTAAATCTTTGTGCATATCCCAGCATGTCCCTAAGTTTGAGGTGTCAGAAGCAGTTGTTGTGCCTAGTCACCGTATAATCTACTGCATAGAAAATTGATAACTCACTTTCTGAATGTCGTCTATTATGACGGCTAAGTTTATCAGTCCCTAGGAAAACTTATCGTTATAAATCAGATTTGAAGGTTTTTGGTGCTATAGGATATTTACTAGGCGGCGCGTTTAGCAGTGCTCAATTAAGTGCGTAAAATTTTAGCCGGAATCATTGGTTTACATATTATGCTTGGTATCGGCTATTGCTCCTAAGGAAGTTGAACAAATAGCCACTGAGATAAAGGTTGCTAAAATGCACAGTGATATTAATATCCATTCTTAGTCTACGGCTTGCATAACCCCTGCAGTAATGACTCCAAGTATAATAATGCGACATGTGCTCACAGTATTTCCTTTAGAAAATTGCTTTGCTGATAGCTATTTGAAATTGAACCAAAGGTGCAAGTTTTAAGATTAGATTTATATTCAAGTGGTTGGCGTAGTAATCTGCTTAAAAGGTCATTAATATGGAGCTTA
Organism: Oceanospirillales bacterium; assembly: GCA_029027825.1. Taxonomy (GTDB): domain Bacteria; phylum Pseudomonadota; class Gammaproteobacteria; order Pseudomonadales; family Balneatricaceae; genus Rs1. The sequence goes on from CP093399.1 coordinate 1,162,231, forward strand.
CGAGATGTATGAAATATAAAAAATAGCTGCCATCCGCTAGCTGATAGAGATAAATAATGTCGATAGATAATGAAATTAAAGTAGGTATTTTAGGTGCCTCAGGCTATACCGGCGCTGATTTGGTCCGTTTAGCCGCCGCGCATCCGCATATGGAGCTGTCAGTGTTAACAGCCAACAGTCACGCTGGAAAAAAATATGCTGATGTTTACCCCCATTTAGGAGCTATGGATTTACCTGATTTAATTAAGATTGAAGAGGCTGATTGGTCGGGCTTGGATGTGATTTTTTGTGGCTTGCCACACGGTACTACGCAAAAAATTGTTGCCGGTTTACCCGAGCATGTGAAAGTGATTGATTTATCTGCTGATTTTAGATTGCGTGATACTGCTACTTATCAAGAGTGGTATGGGCATGAGCATTTTGCGCCGCAGTTGCAAAAACAGGCGGTCTATGGATTGTCAGAGCATTATAGGCAACAGATAAAAGCTGCCAGCTTGGTGGCTTGTCCCGGCTGTTACCCAACCGCAGCGCTGATGATGTTGCTGCCGTTATTAGCCGCCAAACTATTGGATGTTAGTACCATTATTATTGATGCGAAATCTGGTCTTACCGGTGCTGGTCGTGGCCTTAAGCAAAATACACTATTTGCTGAGGCAGGAGAAGGGCTCAGTGTATATGGTGTTGCAGGGCACAGGCATGCACCAGAGATAGAGCAAGAGCTGAGTAAAGCACAGGGGAGTGAGGTCATGGTCAGCTTTACCCCGCACTTAATTCCGATGAATCGCGGGGAGTTTGTTTCCACTTATGCCAATTTAACCGATGGCGCCAGTATTGATGATGTTCGCCGAGTATTGTCAGAAGCCTATCAAAATGAGCCCTTTGTTAGATTGTTGGCGCAAAGTGCCGGTATTGGGACTCAATATGTAAGAGGCTCCAATCAATGTTTGTTATCAGTGCATGCGGACAGAGTGCCGGGGCGGGTGCTGTTGTTCTCAACACTAGACAATTTAGTTAAAGGATCCAGTGGGCAGGCGATTCAAAATATGAATATCATGTTTGGTTTTGAAGAGACTTTAGGTTTGATGCAGCAGCCGATGTTTCCATAATGAGTGGTGTGCTAAATCAAAATTGTAGCGATCATTCGATGGTCGCTAGATGAGCAGTGGCAGAGCGAGATGTAGTGAATCAGCCTGAAGATTGTGTTCATTATCCGAGCGTATTTAAGCCAAAAAAAACCCGACTATTGTCGGGTTTTTTATATTGAAGATAAAGCTAAACTTAGCTGCGCGGACGACGGCGGCGAGGTTTAGATTTACTGATTTCTTCAGTGCTTGGCTTTAAATTGAGCTTTTTTCCGCAAACTGAGACATTGCGAAGTAGTTCCAGCACATCTTTAGGCATGCCAGCGGGTAGATCGATCAAGGTTGTGTTGTCTTGAATTTCGATTTGGCCGATGTATTTGCTGTCAATATTTGCTTCATTAGCGATAGCGCCAACAATATTGCCAGGCTTAACGCCGTGCTCTCTACCGACGCTTAAGACATAGCGTTGCATGTCGCCTTCAGGTGCACGCGGGCCTTTATCTCCACGTTCGCGTCTGCTGCCACGTTCGCCGCCTCGTTCACTGCGACCTTTACCGTCGCTTGCGCCGAATTCAACAGGGTTTCTGAGTTCTTTTTCAGAGATGAAAAGCGGAGTATCACCTTGCACAATACAGGCCAGAGCCGCGGCAATGTGTAGAGGGTCAGAATCATGCTCTTTTTGGTAATCTAATAAAAGATTCATATAAAGAGATAAATCTGAGTTGTTCATTACTTCACTAATCTTTACCTTGAAGTTGTCAACACGCTTTAAATTGATGTCCTTAGGAGAGGGTAGAACCATTGGCTCTATCTTCTGCTTAGTGGCGTTTTCGATCATGCGCAACATGCGCTGTTCACGAGCCGAGACAAACAAGATTGCTTCACCTGAACGACCAGCACGGCCAGTACGGCCAATACGGTGTACGTAAGATTCAGTATCGTAGGGGATGTCGTAGTTTAATACGCAGCTGATGCGTTCTACATCTAAGCCACGTGCAACTACATCAGTCGCAACCAATATGTCTAGCTTGCCTTTTTTAAGACGATCGACGGTGCGCTCGCGCTGCTGTTGTGGGATATCGCCGTTAAGCGGCTCACAGGCATAGCCTCGGGCAGTTAATTTTTCGGCCAGTTCAATGGTGGCTGATTTGGTTCTAACGAAAATCAACATAGCATCGAAAGTTTGCATTTCTAGAATACGGGTTAACGCATCGAGCTTGTGTAGACCGGCGACGCGCCAATATTTCTGGGAAATAGTGGTCGCTGTTGAGGTCTTGCTGGCAATCTTAATTTCCGACGGGTCGGTTAAGTACTTAGTGGCAACACGGCGAATGACAGAGGGCATGGTCGCAGAGAATAATGCGATTTGACGATTATCTGGAGTGTGCTCAAGTATCCACTCGACATCGTCGATAAATCCCATGCGCAGCATCTCATCAGCTTCATCTAGCACAAGTGCTTTTAAGCTGTCTAGCTTTAGCGTGCCTTTGCGGATGTGATCCATTACTCGTCCAGGTGTGCCGACAACGACTTGAACACCACGTCGTAAATGACGTAACTGACCTTCGTAAGGGGCACCACCGTATATAGGTAATACATGGAAATTAGGTATATGACGTGCATATGTTTGAAAAGCTTCGGCAACCTGAATAGCGAGCTCACGGGTCGGTGCTAGCACTAGCAATTGGGTCTTTTTGCTAGAGACGTCGATACGCGATATAAGAGGTAGTGCGAAAGCAGCTGTTTTACCCGTGCCGGTTTGGGCTTGACCTATTATATCTCTGCCTTCGAGTAATAAAGGAATACTCGCAGCTTGAATAGGTGATGGGATTTCGTATCCAATTTCTTGGATGGATTTTAGTAATGGGGCAGCTAAGCCCATATCTGAAAAAGAGGGCAGCTCATCAGCGGACATGATGTATAGGAACCTGCAAAATTATTGGCCAGCGGTATTGCCAGCAAAGATGTGTATAAATATGGTGGCGTATTGTATACGAAAATGATCAAAAGTACATCGTTGTTTATAATAAACACCTATTTAGATGCTTGGCAGTGTCAATAATATTAGTGTAGAGGGCAGTTTAGACTATTTTTCACATAAAATCTTAGCACTGTTTTATATTTGTCAAATAAGACAGTGCTATTTAATGGTCTAAAATGTTGACCAGTAGGTTTTTCACTGAACAGGCATCGAAGGGTTTGTCGGAGACTGCGCTCACTCCTGACTCACTGATAAACTGTAAGTGAGTGTCATTTGATTCTGAGGTGACCATCAATACTGGAACATGCTCGTGCTTTTCGCTCTGGCGAATGAATTTCGTAAGTGCTACGCCATCGACTTCAGGCATGTTGTAATCGGTAACGACTAAATCTACCGAGTTATCCGTTAAGTACTTTATAGCGTGGGAGCCGTCTTCAAATTCTGTTAGCTGCTCAATTCCTAGGTTGCGCAATACTCTAGAAATTGCTTTTCTGGCAAGTCTGCTGTCATCCACTACGATAACTTTTAAAGTTTCAATGTCGTAGTTTTCCAAAGACAGCTCAGAGTGATTAATAAATGAGAGGGTGGCGCGGATAGCTTTATGTAGGTCGCTTTGAGAAAAGGGCTTAGATAGGATAGCGATGACGCCGGATTGTTTGAAAATTTCTAAATGTTGGCGGCGGTTTTCGCTGGAAATAAGTACAAAAGGGAGTTCGAGAAACCGGTCTTGGGTGCGGATATTCGCAAGCAGCGTGACCGCAGTGCCGTCTTCATAGTGCAGATTGCTGAAAATCAAATCTGGTGGGTATTTGTTGATTTTTTCCAGCGCGCTCTGCATGTTTGATGCGGTATCTATATGGATGATGCCTTCGTCCATTAGCTTTTGCTTGATAAGTCCAGATTGCAAAGAAGAAGGTTCGATGAGTAGCACTGAGAGATCGGCAGTGGTGATTGAGTCCATTTCAAGTCCTAATAATTTATCAGCTTAATGCAAGTATGAGGCCTCTGCATAACGTTACGAGCGTAGGTAAGACAAGGCAAAAGCCGGCGAAATAGCGGAGTCAGTGTGCCCTTGTTTATGGGTATTACAGGTGTAAATGAGCATGTTGAGCCGGTTTTTAACGCCGAATTACCGAGCGCAGTAGTTATGCAGAAGTCTCAGTATAGGTCTTAACTGAGAATAGAGTAGCGGATGATAAAAAATATTCCAATACTCGCTATGCCGTAACCCATAGTATTTCGGCATCGTCAGTGCTAGTAGAGATGACTGCGTGGCCCATCTCGCAATCGTAATAAGCACTATCACCAACTTCTAGGTGGGTGGGTTCGTAGAATTCAGTAAAAAACAACACGCTGCCGCTGAGGACAAAAAGCAGTTCTTCACCTTGGTGTCTAACCCAGCCGTCAAATTCCTCAAAAGAGCGAGCTCTAATAGTGGTGTGATAGGGGAGCATTTTTTTGTTTAAAAGCTGGTCGCCTAAAATACGATGTTCATAAGTTGGGGTTAAACGCGGTTTTCCCTCGCTCGACAAAGTAATGTCTCTTCTGCCGCCGCGACCGGTTCGGGTGTTGGTTTTAGCGAAAAGTTGAGGTATATCAATGCCAAGGCCTTTGACTAGTTTTGATACTGCGCTAAATGTCGGTGAAATTTGTTCGTTTTCAATTTTTGACAACGTGGATCTAGCTAGTCCAGTGAGTTTGCTTGCCTCTTCCAATGTAAGGTTTTGCTGAAGTCGTATTTCCTTGACGCGCCTGCCTAATTCTTGGGGTTCGATATTGGCTTCTGCTGGACTTTTGCGCACTATATCAAATTGTGGTTGTGCTTCGTCTAGCAAGTTCTCATTGGGCATTAATGACTCCATAATTTAGGATGGTCTGCGGGTTTACAAATTATTACCCTATAACGGGCTATTATAGAGGGGAAGTTGTAGTGCTTGCCAGAGCTTTATCGATTGAAGATGAATGTGTCAATAAAAATGATAAATTTTAGTGGAAGTAGTGCTGGATGATAAAAGGATTTAACGAGAGAGGAGTGGTCTGCTGGAGAGGTTATTGCTATGAGTATAAAGAATGTGAGAAATTTGAAAAAAGTGGTCGGGGCAGCAGGATTCGAACCTACGACCCTCTGGTCCCAAACCAGATGCGCTACCAAACTGCGCTATGCCCCGTATGTATTGTTTAAAGTGGTCGGGGCAGCAGGATTCGAACCTACGACCCTCTGGTCCCAAACCAGATGCGCTACCAAACTGCGCTATGCCCCGACTGTAACTTTAAACTTTCACTTTTTTCCATCAGCTGGCTCCTCGAGTAGGACTTGAACCTACGACCAATAGATTAACAGTCTACTGCTCTACCAACTGAGCTATCGAGGAATCGTTGTTGGCTGATGGGCGCGTATATTAGTGCCGGTAGGTAAAAGCGTCAAGGGGTATTTTCAATATTTTATAAATAAAAGTGAACTTGGTTAAGAAGTAGTCTGAATATGGCTAAACGGGTTAAAATTGAAGGTTTTATAGCCAGTATGGCCAATTGTTTGCTCTGACAGAGTTTTCTAAATGCTAAAAGTAATAAACCGTTCGGCGTCTTGGTAGGACGAGCTTTGGCTGGGGCTTTGATCAAGTCAGGTAACTACTTGGTGTATTAGGGAGTGTTGCGTTTTAGCGCGTGGCTAGAAGATGAGTAGTTTCCTGAAAAATGTATTAGTACAGAGCTGCAAGGATACTCAGAGAACACAATTAGTGGCCGGCACTGCTTCTGGCTTTGCAGTGATCTAATGACCACGACTGTTTTAAAAAACAGCTGCGCAAATAAGAGCTGTAAAATACTTTTTGCGCTAGGCGAATCATGGCGAGTGAATAATGGATCAATAGTTTGTCGCTTGCGCGCATTTTACGGTCGCTACAATGTCAGCGTTGAGTTGGCTGTCGCCCTAATCTAGTGAATAACAGAAAAGCTCACTGGGCGATGATAGTTCAGTGCAATGGAATGCTTTTAAATCTTGCATACCGAACTCTTACTTTATTCTTGAGGCGCTGCTGATGTCCGACACTGATGATAATTATGATGATGAATTAGATCTATCAACTCTCTCTGATGAAGAGCTCACCGAACAGATGCACGATGACTTATATGATGGCATGGCTGCAGAAATCGTCGAGGGCACTGAAATTTTATTAGGCCGTGGTTGGACACCCGATAAAGTCTTGAACCAGGCATTGGTTGCCGGCATGGCAATTGTAGGGGTGGATTTTAGAGACGGAATTTTATTCGTACCTGAAGTATTGAGTGCCGCAGGTGCGATGAAAGCGGGAATGGGGATATTAAGGCCGTTACTGGCTGAAACAGGTGCTCAGCCGATAGGAAAGATGGTTATAGGTACCGTTAAAGGTGATATTCATGATATCGGTAAAAATCTGGTGGCGATGATGATGGAGGGCGCTGGGTTTGAGGTGATAGATTTAGGTATCAATATTCCAGTTGAGACTTATTTGGCGGCTCTGGAAGAGCATCAGCCAGATATATTGGGGATGTCGGCACTACTGACGACGACGATGCCCTATATGAAGGTCGTGATCGATACGATGAAAGAACAGGGCATTCGTGACGATTATATTGTTCTGGTAGGCGGGGCGCCGTTAAATCAAGAGTTTGGTGATGCGGTTGGCGCGGACGGTTATTGCCGCGATGCTGCGATTACCGTGGATATGGCCAAAGAAATGATCGCCGAAAAACGCGCGGCATAAAGTTGTGTCTAATATCGAAGTGCAAGTGAGGAATGTCCCTGATGTGCATCCAAGCTCGGTGGTGATTTGTTGCTCTGCACTGCTGCTCGATATCACGAGTGTCTGTAAGTTGAATAACTGGCGACATCTTGAAGTGCAGTGTATTAGTGCCGAGTTGCATAATTATCCAGATAAGATTCCAGCTGCAGTAAAAAGCTTAATTGATGTGGCGAGAGAGAAATCGCAGCAAATTTTTGTAGCCTATGCGGATTGCGGTACCGGCGGTTTGCTAGATGCACTGCTTGAGAAAGAGCAAGTTGAGAGGATTCCAGGTGCGCACTGCTACGAATTTTATGCTGGCGCCAAACAGTTTCAACAGTTTCATGAAGCGGAGTTAGGTACCTTTTATCTGACTGATTTTTTGGTCAGACATTTTGATCGTCTGGTTATTCGAGGGCTTGGTCTAGACAGAAAACCAGAGCTCATGCCGCTCTATTTTGGCCATTATCGCAAGCTGCTCTACCTAGCCCAAACTGACAATACAAAGCTCAAAGATGCGGCGCTACTGGCGGCGCAAAAATTGGGTCTGAACTATGAGTTTTATTTTTCTGGCCGTGGTGATTTAGCTTCAGCACTGCATAAGTTCAATAATAAGATCACCACAACAATGTTGTAAAGAGCAATATATTAACCTGGATCCGTGGCTTCAAAGTGAATACAGAGTGTAAGATATTGGTTCTACAGTGGAATTGAAAAATCTTAGCTGCACCCGTAGGTTCAGCGGGTATTTTTCTAACTGCAGTAGAATCAAGAGCTTGTGCTATGTGGCGCAGTGAAGTCACTGATTCAGGTACTAAGCCATCCGGAGGGTGACATGTATAAAGTGCGACGCTGGGTGGTTCGTCACTCCCGCAGTTTTGAAACTATCTATAAACTATTCGAAAAACTGCTGGTAAAGCTGCATCCGCTACTGGAAAAAATAGGTTATCAGCGCATTGAAAAACCGATCGCTAAGTTCGAGCAGCTGTGTAAAGGGCTGCTCTTCGATTGTAAAATGTGTGGTCAGTGCGCCCTGAGTTCGACGGGGATGTCCTGTTCTATGAACTGTCCTAAAAACCTGCGCAATGGTCCCTGTGGAGGGGTGCGACAAAATGGTAATTGTGAAGTTAAACCGCAGATGCGCTGTGTCTGGATGGATGCGTGGCAAGGTAGTCAAACTATGCTGAGTAATGAACGAATTTATATTGTGCAACTGCCTGTCAGTCACAACTTACAAGGGACTTCTGCCTGGCTGCGTAAAGTTAGACAAGTAGTGCAGTACCAAGAGTCTAAAAAGCCATGATAAACCATGACGAGCCCGTGCCTGGAGAAATGTTACCAATCTTAGCGGGCCATACCTCTGCTGGTCGATTAGAGCGAGTATTAAGAGCGGGGCACTTTGCCGTGACTACTGAATTATCGCCTCCCGACTCAGCCAATCCCCACGATGTATATGACAGGGCCAGCGTATTTGATGGCTTTGTCGATGCCATGAATGCCACGGATGGCTCGGGGGCTAACTGTCATATGTCAAGTGTCGGGATGTGTGCACTGTTAACTCGGATTGGCTATGCGCCTATTATGCAAGTTTCCTGTCGAGATAAAAACCGTATTGCTATTCAAGGGGACGTGCTAGGTGGCGCGGCAATGGGTGTTACCAATGTACTGTGCCTAACTGGTGATGGTGTCCAGGCGGGGGATCACCCTGAGGCAAAATCGGTCTTCGATTTAGATTGTATGTCGCTACTGGAAACGATTCGCGGTATGCGCGATAAAGCTGAATTTTTAAGCGGTCGTAAAATCAGCACTGCACCGCAGCTTTTTTTAGGTGCCGCTTCCAACCCTTTCGCTCCCCCCTATGATTTTCGCCCCTACCGTCTCGCTAAAAAGATAGCGGCGGGTGCTCAGTTTGTGCAAACCAACTACTGCTTTGATGTGCCGCGTTTTACTGAGTTCATGGCACGCTCTAGAGATTTAGGACTGTTGGAAAAAGTATTTATTTTGCCCGGTGTCGGCCCTATGGCTTCCGCTAAAACAGCGATTTGGATTCGTGACAATGTACCGGGAATCCATATCCCCGATGCCGTTATCGATCGGTTAGCGGGTGCCAAAAACCAAAAGCAAGAAAGTCAAAATCTCTGTGTTGAGCTGATTCAAGAGCTTAGTGAAATAGAGGGAGTGAGTGGTATACATGTGATGGCTTATCGTCAGGAAGAATCGGTGGCCAATATTATTCAGCGCTCGGGCGTATTACAAGGTCGAACGCCTTGGTACCCCGGTCGCGACGAGCAACTGCTGCAGGAGAGTTCAGAAAAATGACAGATACAATTATAAGTTCAGCGACAAAAGAGACAGTGATTGGTTTTGAGCGTCCTTTCGTCGTGATTGGAGAACGCATCAATCCCACTGGGCGCAAGTTGTTGGCCGCGGAAATGAAAGTGGGAGACTACAGTCGAGTTAAGGCTGATGCGCTGGCGCAAATTGCGGCAGGTGCTCATATTTTGGACGTTAATGCCGGAATTCCGCTCGCGGATGAGCCTAGGATCTTGGCGGAAGTGATTCAGCTTATTCAATCAATTACTGATATTCCGCTGTGTATCGACTCTTCAATAGTCGAGGCTTTGGAAGCGGGGCTCTCTGTCTATAAAGGTAAAGCATTGGTTAACTCAGTGACCGGTGAAGATGAGCAGATGGACCGAGTGCTTCCGCTAGTGAAAAAGTATGGTGCGGCAGTGGTGGCTATCTCAAACGATGAAACCGGTATTTCCCAAGATCCAGACGTGCGTTTCGAAGTGGCCAAAAAAATAGTGGAGCGGGCCTCTGATTACGGTATACCCGCCTGTGATGTTGTCGTAGATCCGTTGGTAATGCCTATAGGCGCGATAAACTCTTCGGGCATACAAGTTATGAAGCTAGTGCATCGATTACGCACTGAGTTAAAAGTTAACACAACTTGCGGCGCCTCTAATATCAGTTTTGGCTTGCCGAATCGAGATGGTTTTAATGCCGCATTCTTAAGTATGGCAATCGCTTCGGGGATGACGTCGGCAATCACTAATCCTCTGCACAAAGAAGTGATAGCCGCAACTTTGGGGGCCGATGTGATGATGGGCCGCGATCCGGATTGTGTCAATTGGATTAAGCGTTTTCGCGACCCACTAGCACAGGGGGCTGCTGGCCGCAGAGGGAATCGCAGACGTCGTGGTTAATGCTGACTCAGTGAGCTATAGGGAGAAAGCTACAGTTGTCTTTACCCCTAGTGGCCTGCGCGGTGAATTTGATCGAGGAACGACGGTGCTTCAGGCCGCGCAGTTGTTAGGCGTAGACCTTGAGTCTAGCTGCGGGGGAAGGGGAATTTGCACTCGCTGTCAAGTTATGCCCAGCATTGGCAAATTTCCCAAGCATAACATCACATCTCTATTGGAAAATTTATCAGCTCCTAGTGAACTTGAGCTCAGCAACCGCAAACTGTCTTTGCCGACCGGTAAGCGCTTGAGCTGCAATGCTCTCATTCAGGGGGACTTGGTGATTGATGTGCCATCCAGCAGCCAGCTGCACAAGCAGCACATCACCAAAGAGGCGACACCTTTAACGCTGGAAATTAAGCCGAATGTTAAGTTGGTCACACTTCGCATACCAGCGCCGGATATTGATAACCCCGCCTCTGATTTGCGACGTGTTCAAGATTTAGTGTTCGCTGAGCACGGCATTGTTGTTGAGCACTGTGAGCTCGCGGTGATGCAACAGCTGCAGCCTTTGCTGGCTAAGTCAGATCGAGAAATTACCATCGCCTTGTACTATTTACCTAAGTCCACTGACTCTGAACTGCCTGAGAAATCCAATATTATTGCAATATGGCCGGGGCTAAAGCTCGGTGTATACGGTTTAGCAATTGACTTGGGTTCAACCACCATTGCCGCGCATCTGTGTGAACTGAGTAGTGGTAAAGTGCTAGTTACCTGCGCGGTGATGAATCCACAAATTCGCTTCGGCGAAGATCTGATGAGCCGGGTCTCTTATGTGATTATGAAAGTCGGCGTTGACGTTGAGATGACCAAGGTGGTTCGCCAAGCGTTTAATGACTTGGCGAAAGAGTCAGCGAAAAAAGCCAAAATAGATCTGCAAGACATAATCGATATGACAATTGTCTGCAATCCCATCATGCATCATTTACTGTTGGGAATCGATCCAACTCCTTTAGGTACAGCGCCCTTTGCCCTGGCGACTGATATGGCGGTTAACTTCAAGGCAAGTGAGTTGGATATTGACTTACACCTTAATGCCAGGGCCTTTATCTTGCCTTGTATCGCAGGACATATCGGTGCCGATACGGCGGGCATGATCTTAGCGGAGCGTCCTGATCAAGCCGATCAGGTGACCTTGTTGGTAGATATAGGAACCAACGCTGAACTTGTTTTGGGCAATAAGCAGCGGTTGCTAGCGGCATCTAGCCCTACTGGACCAGCATTTGAGGGCGCACAGATAAGCTGTGGTCAGCGTGCTGCTATGGGAGCGGTGGAGCGGGTTAGAATTGATAGACAGACTTTGGAGCCAAGGTTTAAAGTGATAGGTTGTGAGCTCTGGTCTGATGATCCGAATTTTGCAGAAAAAACCAAGAAGTTAAAGATTAGTGGCATCTGTGGTTCGGGGATTATCGAAGTGATCGCCGAGTTGTTTTTAGCGGGGGTGATTAATAGTGATGGGGTGATTGAGTCGAGCATGGCGGCAAAGAGCAATCGTGTGCAAGCTCAAGGTAGAACCTACAGCTATATACTCTATGAAGGCAGCGCCCAACCAGGACACAAAGTACTCTCTATTACGCAAAATGATGTGCGAGCCATCCAATTAGCGAAAGCGGCACTGTATGCGGGGGTGCGTTTGCTAATGGATCATATGCAAGTGACAAGCTTGCATAGCATAGGCTTAGCAGGTGCGTTTGGCAGTCATATTGATGTTAAGTATGCAATGATCTTAGGCTTAATTCCGGACTGTGATTTAACACAAGTAGTGCCGGTTGGAAATGCGGCGGGCACGGGTGCGCGGATCGCTTTATTAAACAGAGAACAACGCCAGTTGATTTCCGAGATTTTGAAGAAAGTGGAAAAAATTGAAACTGCGACAGAGGCTAAATTTCAAGATCATTTTATTGCCGCTATGGCGCTCCCGCATTTGACGGATAGCTTTGTAGAACTAGCAAAAGTGGTCGAACTTCCACAGAAAAAAGCTGCGCCTACGAGAGGGGCTAGAGAGGGTAGAAGGCGCTCAAAAAACCGACAGTAAGATAAGTAAGCTAAAGCTAAGAGCTGTGATTTCTGGGAATGATTAATCAAATTATGAGGCTGTTATTGAGTGCAAATTTTATATCAATAACAGCGATTAATTAGGCGGCAATAGCGCTATTTAGAACCAAATCAAAGTAGGTTTTTTGAGAGTTAAAGAACGCGCTATACGGTTTATTATTTAATAATCTATAGAGTGAGACCTCTGCACAACTTACCCAGAAGGTATGATGACTGCGTTCGGTAATACGGCGTTAAAAACCGGCTCAGTATGCTCATTTACACCTGTAATACCCATAAAGAAGGGCACACTAACTCCGTTCCTTATCTTTCCTTCACTCGCAACGTTATGCAGAGGTCTCAGAGTGTTCTGAGCGTCGTATGCATCGATATTTTTTGCATACACAGCTCTGGTCAGGTTTAAGTGATAAAGGCCTTCCTGATTAACCATGTGTCTCCGCCACAGCGCAGCAAAAGATGCTTTTAATCTCTTCTCTGTGTCCTCTGTGGTAAAACCAATCCTTTAAAGATTTTTTTCACCACAGAGGACACAGAGGACACAGAGGCGCTGCGCTGCACAGAGGGAAAACAAAACACTACCTGATTAGTGCTGTTGTCTTCACAGACTAACCTAAAGTAAAAAAAAATTACAAATATATGACCTGACTATAATCTAAACTATTATTAAATGATAAAAATATATTATAACTTCGCTTAACTTGTTGGAATTGATCACTTTGTTAGACAGCTGTCAATTCAAGCGGAGTATGATGGTCAATCAGGAAGGCCTTTGAATGATAGCAAAGGCCTAATCAACTATATTTTAAAGCGTTTAACGAGTTGTTTTAAATTATTTGAAGTGAGGTCAAGATCGTGACTTGCCTCAACATTTTGGTCTGCAGTGATGCTGGTTTGCTGAGTATAGTTACTAATTTCGCGTAACTTTACAGAGATGTCCTCCACTGAACTTATCCTGGAATGAGTAGCCGCTTCAATCTGTTTATTTACCTTTGAAATATTTTCAACACTCTTAGCGGTTGAATCCAAGGCGTCATATACTTGTTGGGTCGCCGCTACATTGTCTTCGACACTGCTCATACCGATTGCCATTGTGGTAGAGCCTTGATCCGCGTTCGCTTGTAATTTATCAATTAAAGTTTGAATTTCAACAGTCGCATTACTGGTGTTTTGCGCTAAAAGCCTAACTTCATCGGCAACTACAGCAAATCCTCGGCCATGATCCCCTGCTCTGGCAGCTTCAATCGCAGCATTTAAAGCGAGTAAGTTAGTTTGCTCAGCAACTCCGTGAATAACATTTAAAATACTGCCGATATCATCACTATCTTTCTTTAATAGTTGCATGGACTCTTCCGCTATGCGCATGGTATCTGATAATTGTGAGATTTTAGAGACAGAATTATCAATACTTTGCATGCTGAGTTGTACAGCTTGTTCTGCAGAGTCGGCATTTTGTACAGCAACCGAGGTGTTTTCAGCGACAGTTTTAAACATATCGGTCAGTTCATCTATTTCAGTGACTATTTCAGAAGTGATTTGGTCCTGATGACTCAATGATACTTGGGTCTTGGTAGAGGCACTATTCACTTTACTGGCACTTAATGCTAAATCTTCACCTGCATATTTCATATCGTGGACGTTTTCATTTAATCCATTAACCAGCAAATTAACATCTTCAATTAAGGATTTCAGCTCGCCCACCGCCCCTTTATCACTAATACTAATAGTTAAATCATTATTAGTGACACTCTGCACGCCTTTAACAAATCTAGCGAGAGGCTTAATAATCCAGCGTCTTAAAACTATAATGATGGCAGCACTTAATCCGAGTGCAATCACACAAATTATAAGGATAAGGATGGGGATGGTCTTAGCGTTTTGTTCCGCTTGTTGCGCTCTATCCTTAACCGCATCCAATTTACCTGATTGATCGCCAGAGACCTTGGCTTGCATTCCAATAATTGAGTTAGAAATGTTCTCTGATACTTTTGGGATGATACTTAAAGATTTTCCGAGTTCTTTAAGATTAACGGTTAAAAGACTCGTTAAATTTTGATTAGAATTATTGGCATTCTTAACTAAATTAATAGATTCAGCTAAAATCACATTACCTTTAGCACTGGCGATTTTTTGTTGATCAATCTGCTGTTTAGATTGACTGGTGAATTTAAGTGCGACAATTATCCCATCTTTAGCTAAAACATTGGCATTACTCGCAATTTTATTTGAAAGCTCAACGATGTAAGCGCCTTGCTTGATCATTTTATTGGCATTGATTAGCTTGATATCAGGATCATAGGTTTTATTGTACTTCCTTAGCACACTACGAAAAGGACGCAATTTCTTTTTTACAGTCACTAAGTCTTTACGCATAGCCTCAGTAATAGTGACTTTGTTCATTAACTTAGTAATCAGGGATAACTGTCGAAAAATAGTTTTGATATTGGCTTCAGCTTTTTTCAGTGCTTGCCTGTCGTTATTAATCATTTGAAAGCTATTAATGATGAGCAACATGCTTTGGCGATCTATTTTCTGCGCCGCATTAATCAATCCTTGATAGGGGCCACTGATAAGGAGTAGGTTTTCTTCAATTTTATTGGTGGCTGTGTTTATGACAGCTAACCCTTTATTGTTTTGATCTGCTAAATCGGCGAACTGCTTTAGAGCATTATTTATATCGACACTCGACTGCTGGTTGTCTAACAGCTTAGTTTGTAGAATGTCTAGTTTAATATAAGCATTTTCAGCCTCAGATAACTTGTCAACTTGTGTTGTAAGGCCTTTTAAAGAGTCTATTGCTAAGCTCATGCTTGATTGTACGGCCGTGATTTCGGAACGCAGGAAGTCCAAGTCGTTACTCAATCTAGATGTCCCTATATAAGCTACCGCACCTATCAAGAATAAAATCACAGTGACACTATAAATAGCACTTTGGATAAAAAAACCAATGGACCATTTTGAATTAAAATTTTTATTGTTTTGCATATCAAATCCCAGAGAAATACTTGAACTAACCGCAGCTTTATCGATTGTTAATTAAGCTGAGTTTACCATTAAGTAGAGCTATGTAACTTGATAAAAACTACACTAATTAACTAGATTAAGATAGTCTGTAGATATAAAACATTCACTTTATTTTTTTTGAAACAAGCATATTAATCGCAGGTTAATATAAGTAATTACAATGGCTTACTGATATTTTAATAATTTCTGTAAAGAGTTTGCTGTTTGAAATATGGAGATTGCTAGGGGCTAAATTAAACAAAGCTGTCGCCGCTAAACAAGATCAAAGCATGTCTAAAAAAACAGTGCTATCGAACTTACTTATACTTGTAAAAAGGGTTCGTCCCTAATGTTGGTAGATTGTATTTTTCGCACAGATTGTTGACTGGCGTTTGTTAAATTCAGTTGCAGAGAAATCAGTGATATAGTTTAAAAATAGTCTTTGAGCAATAACTCTATTGTCACGCATTCATACCACCCACAATTATCATGAGTAAACACAACTTATCATCCATACGTACATTACTATAAATGCCACCAGCCCACCAATATACATAGCGCTTTTGAGTCAAATCTTGCTGTCGCCATTCGCTATGTTCCGCTAACCATTTAGCCTTCAGTCTTGATACTGTATTTTCCGATAACCCGCTTGCCTGATCTCCAAGTAATAAGTAAGTGATTCCTGTAAATTGCCTGTAGAAATTCCTTTCAAGTAAAGTCAAGGGATGAGTTCTTCAATGCTCTTAGCTCTTTTAACCTGAATCCGTGACTTCAAAGTGATTACAGAGTGTAAGATGTTGGTTCTACAGTGGAATTGAAAAATCTTAGCTGCACCCATAGGTTCAGTGGATGTTTTTCTAACCGCTGTAGAATCAAGAGCTTGCGCTATGTGGTGCAGTGAAGTTACTGATTCAGGTTTAAGATAGGGCGGCAGCAGATTGCTATTAAATTTAATGCCAGCATTGCTTCGTGATGGCGAGGAATTAAACAGGCGAAGTATTCACACGCTATGGAAATGCCGTTATCGACTATTCTGCCTATGCGATTACTCAGCAATAAAAATAATTTATATTGAAAAGAATATCCAACCCGCTTATTTTGAGGATGCTTGGTGGTTGTTTTTTTTAATAGACCGAGTTAGCAGGGGTCGTAACAGTAATAATCTAAGCGTGACTAGGTTATTTGTATATCTTATGGGTGTGACCCGAGGATTAACCGACTTTGCGTTCAGCAAAAAACATATCTATTTTTGCTGTGCTATCCGATGAAGATTTGTTGCAACAGTGTACAACCATTAACAAAGCAAACGTAAGGATTAACTGCGATATACTCACTTTCTGCGAATACCTGAACCAGCTTTCAAGCGATAAATTAGGCTTCACAGTGGTACTCAATGAAGCCACTATTGAGCAAGTATTACCTTTAGCTCGCGATGCTCATATTTCCGAACAAACGCTGCTTACTCCGCCGCGATTATATAGTGTTTTTGTCAACGAAGCATGGCGTGTGGTTGCAGAGTTTGAAAAAATGCAAAAACCATTGTTGCCGTTATTAACAGTGTTCGCAGATATGCCTTCAAAGAGCGTCAACGGTAAATATCGCCTTAAGTCTGATGGCGACATGACCTAGTCAGACACCGCAAAAGTGACTAAAACTTTTCAAACCCCCCGTCTATTCAAACGGCTGCCAAAATATGACTGGATATCAAAGAAAGGCGCATTAAATTTACTTGATTTATGAGCTATTTCAGCAACTTTCAATCTGTTTGCAAAGACCTAATCCATTTTTATTCTGCGATGCGCTATTCGGAGGCTAAACAACTGCCTTTTCATTGTTTGAAAATTGACAAGACAAATATGCGCAAACATGCGCGGATATAGCAGCAACGAACGTAAGAGACATATGGGTTTAGTAACCCATGGTGCGGAAGGCTGATAAAAGCGCTCCGACTTCCTGTTCGGTATTGTAGTGACACAGCGAAATTCGGATGCAATCTGGCAGGCCCAATGGAGTTAGGATGTTGCTGGAATAGTGGTCAGCCTTTCGGGTGTGGGTACGGATTCCCTGTTCGTTCAGTATGGTGACCACCTCGGGAGAGGAGGTGCCGTTCACGACAATCGACACCAGACCCTCGCGCGCGGGGTTGTTCACGCCACCCAAAATGGTGACATGCTCCATGTCCTTGAGGCCCTTTAGGTTGTCGATGCCGTTGATCATGGAGTCGGTCAGACTCTTCTCATGGGCATGAATCGCGCGACCTGCAGCCTCGATTTTAGCGCGTCGATCGGTTTCGTCCGTCACTTCGCCACCCAGCCATTCAAAATAGCTAACCACATCAGAAAGGCAGGCATAGGCACCGGTGTCGCGGGTACCAAACTCCCAACCTGTTGCGGGTGCATCGATCAACATGTCATGGGGCAGGCCGCTAAACCTTTCTGAAATCCAGGCAATACCATAGCCGTGGCGTGAAAACATTTTATAGGGCGAAATTGCATAGCCATCGACATTGTAGGCATCCAGATCTATTTGGCCGTGGGCGGCATGCTGAATACCGTCAACGATGATCAGGCAATCGGGGGCAACCTCGCGGATGGCCTTGGAAATTCCTGTGACATCCACACCCATGCCCGTCACCGGCGAGGTGTGCAAAATTGTCGCAATCGCCACATCGGGCGTGATCAGGGCTTGATAATCCTCGACCGTCACCGTGCCTGTTTCGTTGTTGTGTTGCACGTTCACATAATCCAATCCAGCAATCCCGGCCCAGCGACGGGCGGCACTGCTAGTGGCTGGGTGCTCAAGCGAACTGCCCAGAATCTTTGACCCCTTGGGCGCGTTCACACAGGCGGTTCGGATCATCCGGAACAACAGCTCGGTACCGCTTTCGCCGGAAAAGAATTGTCCCGAAGTCGCGTTCATCAACACCCCCATGTCGGACTTAGCAGTGTTGATGACGGCCACCAATGCGTGCGACGCCGGATTGTCACGGCCTTGATTGTCCGGGATTGCGGCATATTTTGTCGAAGTTTTAACCACCGATTTTAGTGTTAACGCGCCACCGGCGTTTTCAAAGAAGATTCGAGCCCCCTGAAACGGGCAGCTCTCCACATGGGCGAATTTCTCGCGAATCTTCTCCAAAAGACCGTGGTGTTGAGATAATGTCATCGTTTCATCCTCTGCTTTATTGGTGGTGATAGTTAAGTTCAATAAACTATATTCAAACAAAGTTAGAAATGACATCTTTAAATTCTTTATAAAATAGAAACAAATTCTTTTGTATCGTTGATTTCTGCAAAGCTAGTTTAAACTTGTTCGGCTTGGTTTAATTCCCATGGCAGGATAGTTGTGGCATCTCAGGAATCAGCAAAGTAGGCACGAGGGGCGGAAAGTAGGAATTGATGAAGCACTCTTCGCCGGAAAGAAAAGAGTCGGTTCTGCGGATATTGATGCCGCCGGAGAGTGCCCCGCTCTCAGGCCCTGCGAAGCAGGAAGGGATTTCTAAGGATTCCCTATATAATTAGACAAGCCCTGTTAGAGGGGCAGCCAGTGGCGGATAAGAGGCCAAAGACAAGCAAATGGTCAGCTGAAACTAAGTTTTCCATGGTTGCGGAGACGACGACACTTTCTGAAGAGGATCAGAGCCAGTAATGCCCAGTGAAGGGTTCGTATCACTGAGCAAGTGAAGGCGTGGAAGCAGGACTGCAATTCTTGAAAAAGACGCTGATACCGTCGGGCACATTCGTATCAAGTATGGCTTTGCCGGGATCAAAAAAATTTATTAACAGAATACTACGCAGTCAATTTTCTTTTTCCCGCGCATCGACCAATTCTTTTAGTATGCGATTGAACAAATCGATTTTTATGGTCCGAGGTGAGCCGTGGCGATGGATTGTTGAGATGACTCTATGTTCCGATAGATCCTCCAAACTAGCCAACCGGATGTTTCTTTTTTGGGCTTTAAGACCGTGCCAATCGGGCAAAATAGATACGCCTAGCCCATCCTCAACAAGAGTGACGATGGTTTCTGGGCTGTCCAAGACGCTGATGGTGTCCGGCCTCAGTCCCCTTCGGTCGAGGTACCGCTGAACGGCTAGCCCTCCCCAGGAGGAGGGATCATAGGCGATGTACGGCTCGGAGATAATCGCACGATCCGGGTCAGTATCGACGGTATCCGATGATACAAAAACTAAGCGTTCATAATAAATAATCTCGGATATCAGCGCATTATCGACCGCAGTAGGCGGGCACACGATAATTGCTAGATCCAGATCACCATCTATGACTTGGCGGTACAGATCCTTGGATGAGCCAGGGTACAAATGTATCTGCATTTGTGGATAATTCTGCCTCACGTCTTTAATTGCCGAGGGTATAAAACCGGTCAAAGCCGTCGTAATTGCACCAATCCGCAAAACCCCTGTTAAACCGGTCGGATCCCAACCAAATTCGAGATCCTGACACTCTCTGACGATCTCCTGAATGCGTGGAAGAAAATGCAAACAAGCTTCGGTCGGTACCGCTTTGTGGCCTGTTCTCGTCAGAAGGTCAGCATTCAGATCACGTTCTAGTGTTTTGATTCGCTGTCCGACGGCTGCTGAGGTGAGATTGAGCGAGCGTGCTGCTTCAGCAATTGAACCAAGGCGAATAACTTCCAGCAAGCTTTGTAGAAACCGAGTATCCAAAATATTTCCTTTCTATTTGCGATAGAAATTAAAGATATCATTTTTGTTTTTGCGGTGCTACAAATAATTGGACTTGGCCGCTGTCTGTGGTCTCTATTTTAAACTACAACATTTAATTAGGAAGGACATGATGAACAAATCTATATCGAAAGTAGACCCAGACGGGCTGATGGAGTTTCTGTGGTCTTTACGGATCGTTCCTTGAACCATATGTCCCAATCCTTTCAGTCAGTGATGCGTGAAATCTCTCAAACCCTGAAGGAGGTTTACAATGCCCGTTCCGTCGCCATCGTTCCCGGCGGCGGCACCTACGCTATGGAGGCCGTGGCCCGCCAATTGGCGTCGGACAAAAAGTGCATGGTCATCCGCAACGGTTGGTTCAGTTTCCGTTGGAGCCAGATTTTCGATACTTGCCGGGTCACCGAAAACTGTACTGTCCTCAAGGCCCGCCAGGTCGGTGGAGGGGCTCAAGCGCCTTTCGCTCCAGTTCCCATCGAGGAAGCCATCGCCGCGATCGAAGCCGAAAAACCTGATTTGCTGTTCGCGGCCCATGTGGAAACCGCATCTGGTATCATCTTGCCAGAGGATTATCTGAAGGCCCTGGCTAAAGCACAGCACGCCCATGGTGGTATATTTGTTCTCGATTGCATCGCTTCCGGGGCCATTTGGATCGACATGGAGGAAACCGGTGTCGATGTTTTGATCAGTGCCCCGCAGAAGGGTTGGTCGGCTTCTCCGGCGGCCGGGCTCGTCATGATGAACGAAAAGGCGCGCAAGATAGTCGGCGAGACCGCCAGCACTAGCTTCGCCTGCGATCTCAAGAAATGGTCGGAGATCATGGAGGCCTATGAAAGTGGTAGTCACGCCTACCACGCCACCATGCCGACGGACGCTCTGGTCACGTTCCACGACGCCATGATGGAAACCAAGGTCATCGGTTTCGATGTCGTCCGCGCCAAGCAGCAGGAACTGGGCGACAAGGTTCGCGCAGCTCTCGCCAGGCGTCAGATCAAGTCCGTCGCCGCTGAGGGTTTTGGCGCTCCAAGCGTCGTTGTCAGCTATACCCAAGACGGTGACATTCAGACGGGCATGAAGTTTGTTGGTGTGGGTTTGCAAATCGCCGCCGGTGTGCCGTTGCAATGTGACGAGCCAAAAGACTTCCGGACCTTCCGGTTAGGCCTCTTCGGACTGGACAAATTGAATGATGTTGATGCCGCCGTCGCCCTTTTGGAAGACGCGCTGGACAAGGTCATTTGACGAAATCAGATATCGCGTCGCGCGCAATGCGGTTGACTGTGCACTGTGGGATTTAACCGCCAAACAACGTCAGCTGCCTGTGGAGCAATTAGTGGACATAATGACTAAAACACCTCAGGTGACGGCGCAAACGCTAAGTTTAGATACGGTTGGCAAGATGTCCACCGAAGCGGCAAGTCTTGGCGAACGACCATTGATAAAAAGAAAGTTAGATCGCGAACTGGTATTAGAACGCATGCGTGCCATTGCTTTGGCCGCGCGGAACTCTCGTTTTATTATTGACGCAAACGAAGCCTAGGATATCGACTTATTAAAACAGCTACTAACCGCAGCTCAGCAACAAGGTTTTATCATTATGACGGCTATGGCTCCCGCTTTCTTAATGACCCAAAGCGCCGCCTTTGTTGACCTTGGCGGGCCGTTGTTGTTAGCAATAGATTGGGCCCATTCTTTCAACTTAGATCAGGGAAATATGCAGTTATTGCCGAGAGAGCTATGTGGCGGAGCCAGCAATGGCAATAATCAGGAATTACAGAAAATTATTATATAGTTACCTTAAAAACCAAAGGCTATAGCCTGCTAAATTTTATAAATATAAAAACAAAGCAGATAGGAATATTAATTAAAAAAATAGCCATTACTGCCATCGTTGGTGCCGCTACTATGATGACAACCTCTGTATTCACAGAAACTAAACACGTTGTAATAGGTACCGGCGGTCAAACTGGTGTTTTTTATCAAGTGGGTGCTGCTATCTGCCGCCTAGTTAACGAAGGCACGGCGGATTACAACATTAATTGTACTCACAAAACGGGAGGTTCAATAACTAACATTAACGGCATGCGTGCCGGTGATGTCGACATGGGTGTTGCCCAATCAGTCGGTATAAGGTTGCGGTGAGAAATAATTGAATTTGATTTGAAATAATTTTTAAAAAGTTCCAGTAAATGCTGTTAGAATGTTCGACGCTTAGCCTTGAGAGAGGGTAAGCTACTACCTGAGTCATAGACTTCAATGCATCACATAGCCTTATGCTGAGTGCCGCATGTAAGTTACTGATTAAGCTTATTTAAAAGAGCTGTACTGTTTTAAGCAGTAGTCTCTACTAGAATTAAATCTCTGTTAATAGGACCCCATCTATTTATGTCATTGTTCAGTGACGGCAGCTTAGATAAACAGGTATTACTAGAAAAATACTTGCTCGAGTGTGCTCAAGGTAAGCATAAAGCATTGAAACAGCTTTATGAGTTGTGTTCAGCGAATCTATTTAGTGTTGCGCTGCGTATATTAAAGGATAGAGCTCTTGCAGAAGACTGCTTGCAACAAGTGTTTTACAAAGTGTGGAATAATGCGGGGACTTATGATGTCTCGAAAGCGAAGGCCCAGACTTGGTTAAATACTATTACTCGCAACCAAGCTTTGGATATTCTGCGGAAAAATAAACATTTTGATCAACATGATTCAGACGACGCACTTGCTTATATTGCCGATGACGCCCCTTCACATGAACAATATGTGGAGTTAGCTCAAAAGAGTGAGGTGATGCACAAATGTTTAAAAGAACTCCCAGAACAGCAAAAAATATATTTAGAAATGGCCTTTTTTGAAGGGTTAACTCATCAGGCGTTATCTGATAAAACGGGTACATCATTAGGTACAGTTAAGACTTGGATTAGAAGAGGGTTAGAGAGGTTGAGGAAATGCATGACTACGACTTAAGTGACATCAAGCAACGTAATCAAGCGGCAGCTGAATACGTTTTAGGATGTTTAGAGGCAAGTGAAAAAGCAAAGGTTGAGGCGTTGCTGAGTTTTAGCCATGATTTTCAATGCGAAGTAGAACAATGGCGTAACTACTTAGACGTATTTAATACAAATCTTGCTCCCGTTGTTCCTCCAGCAAATGTATGGAAGAAAATTAATAGTCGAACCAATACATCAAGTAGTATTTGGAATTGGAAACCACTAGTTGGTTTTTCTTTTGCTCTTATTCTGTCGGTTGGAATCTTTATGCAATGGATTCAACAGCCGGTAGTTATACGAAACAATGTTTGGGTTCCATTAATCATTAATGCCAACCAAGAACCGGGTTGGGTGATGAATACCTCAATGCAGAATCGACAGCTAGTCATTGAATCTAAGCGTCCGGTGAGCATGCCTGCCAATACTTTCTATGAAATATGGTTGATGGAAAAGGGTCATGAGCCTATGTCTTTAGGATTTTTACCTGCCAGTGGTAAAAAAATTATTCCCTTTGAAAAATCTTGGGCTGGCAGATTGCTTGACTGTGAAATTGTCATAACAATGGAAGGTCCAAAAGGTGCGCGAGATGGGTACAATATGGGACCTGTTTCAGATAAGGCAAACTGGAAGAAAGTGACCTTTTAAGTAAGCTGCTAAAGATATTTAGTAGCGTCTCGTTTTGGTCTTTATTTAAGAAAACTTCTTCCATAATAGAATCAAATAATGGTGAAAGCCTCAATTATATTTCTAAAAATATTTAAAGGTGGCGGAGTCATATGGCTTATCGAGAATGGGTTTGGCTGCAGTAGATTTACCCGTTATTGGTTAGCTTGCTAGTTGCAGCAAACCCGGACGACGAAGTTTGAAAAAAACATAGATTAGTTAGTGAAAACTAAGTATGTCGATGAATTTATATCTGGATTATATAAATAAATGTATCCCTTAATATATAGTGATGATGATTTTTTAATTGTATCAAAGCCCCCTTTTATAAGCGTTCATTGTGATAATAATATCACCGGATTCGCCTATCAATTATCCCAGCAACTACAAACTAAACTGTATGTAGTACACCGACTAGACAAGGTTACTTCAGGCCTAATGATCTTTGCTAAAACAGCGTCTGTTGCGGCTGCTTTTGGTGAAATGTTTGAGTCTCGTAAAATAACTAAATATTATTTGGCTATCGCAGAGACTAAACCTATCAAGAAACAGGGAACAATCAAAGGCGACATGAAAAAGTCTCGTCGCGGTGCGTGGAAATTACTGAAAAGCTTCGATAATCCGGCAATCACCAGATTTATCAGTAAAAATTTACCGGCTAGAGGGCGGGTTTTTCTGCTCAAACCGGAAACAGGTAAAACTCATCAATTAAGAGTTGCTCTGAAGAGTATTGGTGCTGCTATATTAGGCGATCCTTTGTATGCGTCTGGTAAAAGTATGACAGCAAACACTAGTATTGTTGGTGGCGACTCTAAAAAGGAAATAGAAGTTCCAGAGCGCTGTTATTTGCACGCTTGGCAACTGAGTTTTTGTTTATCTAACCAGTCTTTTCATTTTAGAGACGAGCCTAAACAGGGAACGTTGTTTTTAACTACTGAGTTTTCACAAACAATTCAGCAGTGGACAGACGTAAATAGGATAAAATGGTCGAAGGGTTAGCGTAATTTTCTCGAGAACTTATTTTTATCATCGGAAGGTCTTATTAGCCAATCGTTGATTGATAAAACTCACTAATACCTGAATCTGTGGCTTCAGGATAGATACAGAGCGTTATATATTGGTTTTACAACACAATTGAAATATCCTAGCTGCAAGCTCATATGCGTTCTGCATTCGCTAAATAAATGCTTTCATGCATAAAATTCTTAACATCAGTGGTTGTTATTCGAGCTGTTGTAGGGTCAATAGCTTATGCTAGCGCCGTTTGGCTGTAACTGATTCAGGTAATATTAAAGGTAAAATATGGATAAGAATGAAGAAAAAATAATTAGAAATTTTTCAGCTCGATCTAAAGAAGATCAACAGGCATTCATAGAGAATACTTGGTGTGATACTTGTCAGAAAGAAAATTTAGGATTGCATACTCCTATTGAATACGAACATGACGGGGTTATTTATATAGAGGGAAAATGTAACCATTGTGACAAATCTGTCGTTACTGAGTTTACTGAAGAAGATTTTTAAATTTTGTATTTGCAGTGGGCGTTTAAATTAAGAATGGTGACATGTGACAATTTATGAACAACGTTTTGCAGGTGCTGAGCGTATTTATGGACGTTTAGGCTTGGCAAAATTTAGAGACTCTCATGTTTGTGTTCTCGGCATTGGTGGGGTCGGTTCTTGGGTCGCGGAAGCTTTAGCACGCTCAGGAGTGGGTGAAATCACCTTAGTGGATGCCGATGATATCTGTATTTCAAATACTAATCGGCAAATTCATGCGCTGCAAAGTACCATAGGTCAAGCGAAGATTGAAGCGATGGCAGCACGAATCGCGGACATAAACCCTGAGTGCTTAGTACACTTAGAAAGTACTTTTATTAATCCTGGTAATGTACGGGAAATAGTAACGGATCATTTTGATTACGTCGTGGATGCTATCGATAGCGTCAATGATAAAGCGGCGGTTATCGCTAATTGCAAACGTAACAAAATCCCCGTCGTTACCGTTGGCGGTGCTGGTGGGCAATATGATCCAACTTGTATCGCTGTTGTCGATTTAGCGAAAACCAGAAACGACCCTTTAGCAGCCAAGGTTCGGGCCAAATTGCGCAGAGAGTATGGCTATAGTAAAAGCGGTAAACGCTTCGGAGTAGAATGTGTGTACTCCACTGAGCAATTAAAATATCCACAAGCTGATGGTAGTGTCACCACAGAGAAAACAACAAGTGCTGGAAGTAGTATGGACTGTAGCAGCGGTTTTGGTGCGGCGACGGTGGTTACTACTGCATTTGCGATGGTCGCCAGCTCAGTTGTGCTCAATAAATTGATGCTAAAAGCAAATCAACATGAATAAACTCCATAAAAGAAGCCAATGAAAATATTTGCAAATTTATATACAAAAATATCGACTAAGCAGCTAGTCGAACAGCTTTGTTTAGCTGCTTGGCAAATCACTGAAATCTGTGAGAACGAATATCAAATCAAGGGTCAATCTGTCGAGCTGGTTGTCGAGGGGAGTGGAGAAGTACTGCTTTTTGGAGAGCTGAAAATTTCCCTCGCTGAAATTGATGCTTGGGTCGAGACATTGTCAGAGCTGCCAGTTCACTTTAAAATCGATATACACGCTGATGAAGCGAGATTGGTGAGAAGGTATCAGCAGTAATTAGTGCGATAAATAGTCTCTAGAGGTGAATTTTAGATAATCATCGGTTTGCGTTTGATGAGTCTCCATCTTATTTACAACAGCGAGCGAGCTAATTAGATCCGTCTAACGCCCTAATAACTCGCTATATCGCCGATTTTATTACAGTCCTTGGGGCCAGCTAAAGCTTTATCTTCGCTTCAACTGCCTGGTATTGCCTTCGATCGTCACTTTATACTTAGGTTTCTAAGTACTAATACTTTTAAACAGTTCAAAAAATTGTGGCAGTGTCTTGGCGGTACAGTTCGGATCGTTGATCGTCACTGGGGTATCACTGAGTGCAACTAATGAAAAACACATGGCTATTCTGTGATCATCATAAGTATCTATAGTCGCATGAGTCATTTTCTCAGGAGGGGTTATTTCGATGAAGTCTTCTCCTTCCACTACAGAGGCACCCACCTTTCTTAATTCGGTAGCCATAGCGCTGAGCCGATCAGTCTCTTTTACTCGCCAATTGTAGATGTTACGGATGGTGGTCGTCCCTTTGGCAAATAGCGCCGTGGTAGCGATTGTCATGGCCGCATCTGGGATATGGTTTAAATCTAAATCAACCGCAGTAAGTGCTCTATCTCGAGTCACTTCAATATAAGTAGGCCCATATAGTACTTTTGCTCCCATTTTTTGTAAAACGTTAGCGAACAGCTTGTCACCTTGTACACTTTGACTGCCGACCCCATTAACCCGTACCGTGCCGCCCTTAATGGCCGCGGCGGCTAAAAAATAGGATGCTGAGGATGCGTCACCCTCCACCATAATGCTTCCTGGTGAATGATAAGATTGACCGGTTTTAATGGTGAAACGCTGATAGTTATCATTGATAACAAGTACCCCAAAAGATTTCATTACATCTAAAGTGATATCTATATAAGGCTTAGAAACGAGCTCCCCCTCGACCACAATCACTAAATCTTGTTTAGCGAAAGGGGCTGCCATTAACAATGCAGTTAAAAACTGACTGGAGATATTACCTTTAATAGCAACTTTGCCACCTTGTAATCCTGTGCCCACTATTTTAAGTGGTGGGTAGTTGTGGTCTTTAAGGTAACTGATATCAGCTCCTAACTGGCGTAGTGCATCCACTAAATCGCCAATGGGGCGCTCGTACATGCGGGGATCTCCGGTTAGCTCATACTCTCCGGTGCCTACGCACAGGGCTGCAGTGATAGGGCGCATTGCGGTTCCTGCATTGCCTAAAAACAACTGACTATTACGACGATTAAAACTAGCGCCTAACCCCTGTACAACACAGCGTGTTTTGTCATCATTAAGCTGATAATTCACCCCTAAAATAGTTAAAGATTCAAGCATTCTGCGAATGTCATCACTATCTAATAGGTTAGTGATCGTTGTTTCGCCACTAGCCATCGCAGCTAATAGTAAAATACGATTAGATAGACTCTTTGAACCCGGGATTTGAACGCTTCCTGCAACCTTAGAAATTGGCTGTAGTGTTAGACTTTGCATTGTGTCTCCAACAACTTAAATATTGACGAGTGATTAACCAGATTACGGCATACAACAGCTAATGATTTAGCCTACTTATTTTTTCTATCTAGTTAGATTGAGTGTAGTGCTCAAGAAAAAATAGCGAACAATCTTGGCGGCGCTATTAGCACGATATGTATGCGCTATCCAGTTAAGTGAAATTATGCTGATAGCAAGCTAGACAAAATACAGTGGATTAGTGTTTAGGTCGAGCGGAAATTTAAGACAGAATAAAGATCTATCGCAAGTATAATTAATTATAGCTTGGTTTAGCTAGAATAGTGCGTACTAGCTATGTTATTTTGCTGCGCTTTTTACCTCGTTTACATCGATAGGCAAAGGCGTGATGTTCGCTCTAGGTTCTCGTTGTAAAATGGTAGCTAATTAATTTCAATAGGGTCAATAATGATATCAGGGTTCGATTATGGAACATCTAACTGCGCGATAGGAATAATGAATACTGATGCCACCGCTACCAGATTGCTAGCGCTAGAAGGGGGGCAGGCTTTTTTACCTTCTACGGTATATGCCTTAGGCCGGGAGTTAATTTGTGAGCAAGTAGCCAAACATATTCAAGATCCGACTGCAAGAGAGGGTTATATAAGTACGCGAGCAGCCGGTTTAAATTTGGCCGCTAAATTTCGCAATGAAGAAAGTATTGCAGAAAATGAGCAAAGTTTGTTTTTTGGCAGAGAAGCCTTTACTCAATATTTTGCATGGCCTGGTGAGGGCTATTTTGTTAAGTCAGCGAAATCTGTTTTAGGATCCAGTGGTGTTAGGCCTGAATTTATTCAGTTCTTCGAAGATATTGTGACAGTTATGATGAGGCATATAAAGCATCAAGCTGAAGAGCAATGTCAAGCGCAACTGACTGATACAGTGATCGGTCGACCAGTGAATTTTCAAGGATTGGACGCTGAAAAAAGTAATCAACAAGCGTTGACTATATTAGAAACTGCAGCGAAAAGAGCAGGTTTTAAGCAGGTTGAGTTCTTATATGAGCCGATAGCCGCGGGTTTAGATTTTGAGAAGCAGTTGTCCGCGGATAAAAAGGTGCTAGTGGTTGATATTGGTGGTGGAACTAGCGACTGTGCAATGGTTTGTATGGGGCCTTCGCATCTTAATAAGCAGCAGCGACAAGCCGACTTTCTGGGGCATACTGGTGAGAGAATCGGTGGTAATGATTTTGATATTCAAATAGCTGCAAGGACTCTAATGCCGCTGTTAGGTATGAACTCAGTGTTGAAAAATGGCTTGCCGATGCCTACTCAAATGTTTTGGAATGCCGTCAGTACCAATGATGTAGGAGCACAAACTGAATTTAATAAACTAGAAACTAGCTTGCTTTTAGCGCAGCTGCTCAGGGATACAAGTACACCAGAACTTTTGCAACGCTTCGTTAAATTAAGAGATGACAAACAAAATCAACAAATTGTACGCAGCGATGAGCAGGCAAAAATTGCGCTATCAGACTCGGTTATTACCAAGGTAAACTTGGATTACATAGAGGAAAATCTAAGTTGTACGGTGAATTTTGCACAAATGCAAAATGCGGTACAAAGGCCTTTGAAAAAAATGATTAGATTGATGAATGAAACCATAGTTCAAGCGGGTGTGAGCCCGGATTTAATTTACATAACAGGTGGTTCTGCTAAGTCACCGGTCATTAGGGCGGCAATTGAACAGCAAATAGGTAATATAAAAGTGGTAGATGGCGATCACTTCGGCAGCGTAGCAAATGGTTTAACTTTGTGGGCCAATAAAATATATCTTTAGTTTAGATGTGGCAGTTCAGAGGTTCCGGTAGCTATTGTGCTTGGGTCTGGAGAGGACTTTCTTTAATTATTTCACGGTGGAGCTCTGATTGCGGTAGCTGGTATAAATCGTGATTAGATTATCGGCATATAAAATACATTCAAAGACCTGTTTAATATTAAACAGGTCAATCGCTAGCTTTTTTAAGCTTTGCTAGTTATTATTCGCATCCATTTTTTTATGATAAAACAGTGGTTTTCGTAATACTATTGAAATTACTGTAAAATTTAAAATCTCACTAAGGATAAATATTATGCCTACTGCAAGTGCACGTCACTTATTAGTTGCTACTGAAGAACAATGTAATGAAATTAAAGAGAAAATTGCAGCTGGCGCCAGTTTTGCCGATATGGCTAAAGAGCACTCTTCTTGCCCATCAGGGCGCAGTGGTGGTGATTTAGGAAATTTCAGCAAAGGTCAAATGGTACCTGAATTTGATAAGGTAGTTTTTGAACAAGCTATTAACGTGGTTCATGGGCCAGTAAAAACCCAGTTTGGTTACCATTTGTTAGAAACGACTGAACGTCAAGACTAATTAGTGAGTGCCTGGGCATTGCTCAGGCACTGCTCAGGTATTTAATTAGTCCCCTCCAAAAAACACTTACTGGCTGCGAAGACAGCACAGATTTAGCTTGAACTCTATCAGCTTGTCGTTGATCAAAATAATTTACCTGCAAAACTAGTAGCTAGATGCATTTAAAGTGCTCTTGAGCGGTTCTGATTTTTTTGGGTAGGTGTATTTCATCGAATAAAGCGGGTTATCTCTTAAACTTGAATCAGTGATTTCAAAGTGAATACAGAGTTTAAGGTATTTGATTAACAGTGGAATTGAAAAATATTAACGGCAAGCTCATTTGCTTCCGGCATTCGCTGATTAAGATTTAAGATTCTCTGAGTTAGCTCCTACTTGGCGCACTAGAAACTCGGTATTATTCTCAAGATTTGGTTCGATAATCAGTATGCCTGTGAGCTTCTTTAAGTACGCTAGGGGCGTGTATCAGTTATTTATAGGTCCCTCGTTAATAAAAATCACCCAGCTCATCATCTTCATCGGTAAATACAGGCTTGGTTTTTTTCGGTTCTAGTTTTTCTATTTTTTGTTGGATATCATCTAATCGATCTTGTTTTAGTGCTTGGCTCACCTGGGCTCTGAACATAATTGCTTTGGCGTGTTTAAGGTGGGATAAAGCGGTGAGATTGTCGCTACTCTCGGTGACTCTCTCAGCCTGAGTTCGATGTGCATCCACGACATTTCTAATATTCAGCCAGTAGAGCTCACTCATATAGCTTTTACCGAGTTTCGTATTAATACTGCGATTTTTAACCATTTGTTTAACGAGTCTTTCAGTATAGGTAATATAAATTTGAATTCGTTTTAATTCTCGGTCGTTATTCAAATGGGTTTCAGAAGCGATAGTGACGTCAGTTATTTCTTTATTTTTGTTTATTTGTGTCATTATGTCGGAATCAGGTGCAAGGGTACTTATTTCTTCAATTTGCAGAGTAACGTGCTGATTCAATTTTTCAATTATTTCTGGTTTACAATTTGCTTCTTTTAAAGCTTTCATTGCTTCTAAGGTGCGAGTTGCTTGTTCATTAAGCCATGTAAGGCGCTCTTGCCTATCGCTAGTGTCTTGCTCTCTATTGGTAATGAAATAATTGAGAGAGATGGCTAAAACACCTACACAAATAATTACAATGAGATACACAATATTTTCTAGTTGCATAGTGTCCAAAAAAGTAAGGCTCGGCATTATTTCTCGATGAGTAAGAAGGGCCAAGGGATGATTGAAATTGAAGTATAATAGAACTCTATGTCATTAGGGAAATTTTAGAACCACATTTTTTCTAAAGTAGAAAATAAACTAGCCGTTAGTACAAAGATGAAATTGATGTATTTTTAATTGAACGATATAAAATAACGACGAATAGTGGGTTTTATGACTAAATAACTAGAAAAATCACACTCTGGCTTGACCATAGCGCTATAAGCACTTATATATGCAGAAAACTTATCACCTAATCTGATTTGGGAAATTTAATTCAATGGGAAAATCGCTCGTCATTGTGGAGTCCCCGGCTAAAGCCAAAACTATCAATAAATATTTAGGCAACCAATTTGTTGTTAAATCAAGTGTGGGGCATATTCGGGATTTGCCTACCAGTGGTAGTGCTTCAAAATCTGATCCAAAAGCTCGCGCGAAACAGGCAGCTTTAACACGTAAAATGGCTCCTGAAGCTAAAGCTATTTATAAGGCCAAAAAAGCTAAGACGCAACTGGTTGCCCGAATGGGCATAGACCCAGAAAATGATTGGGCCGCTCAATATCAGATACTGCCAGGCAAGGAAAAAGTAGTTGAAGAATTAAAACGTTTAGCCAAAGATGCCGACATTATCTATCTAGCAACCGATTTGGATAGAGAGGGTGAGGCCATCGCATGGCATTTGCGCGAAACTATTGGCGGAGATGATAGTCGATACAAACGGGTTGTTTTTAATGAAATTACCAAAAAGGCCATTCAAGAAGCATTTGAAAAACCGACAATTTTAGATATAAATCATGTTAATGCACAGCAGGCAAGGCGGTTCTTAGACCGGGTAGTTGGTTACATGCTCTCTCCACTTCTGTGGGAGAAGGTCGCTCGAGGCCTATCAGCTGGACGAGTGCAGTCTGTTGCGGTGAAGTTAGTCGTTGATCGCGAAAAAGAAATTAGAGCATTTATTCCTGAAGAGTTTTGGGAAATGGCCGCCGTTACTATGAGTGCGGCAGGCAGTGAGTTAACTCTGCAGGTTGCAAAGTATCAAAATCAAAACTATCGCCCGAATAACCAAAAAGATGCAGAGAGTCATCAAAAGCTCCTAGAAGCCGCAACTTTTAAAGTGGTGAAACGCGAAGATAGAAATACCAGTAGTAAAGCATCGGCTCCTTTCATCACTTCAACCTTGCAGCAATCGGCAAGTACTCGATTGGGGTTTGGGGTTAAGAAAACCATGATGATGGCGCAGCGTTTGTACGAGGCGGGTTATATTACCTACATGCGTACGGACTCGACCAATCTAAGTGCTGATGCAGTCGCTCATTGTCGGGAGTATATTGAGGAAAATTTTGGTAAAAAGTATTTACCAGAAGAGCCTAAAAGTTACTCGAGCAAGGAGGGAG
This sequence comes from Oceanospirillales bacterium, assembly GCA_029027825.1. Taxonomy (GTDB): domain Bacteria; phylum Pseudomonadota; class Gammaproteobacteria; order Pseudomonadales; family Balneatricaceae; genus Rs1. Next base: position 1,194,863 of record CP093399.1, read on the forward strand.
CGCAAGAAGCTCACGAGGCGATACGGCCATCAGATGTTAATATTGAAGCGACTAAGCTGGTGGGAATGGAGCGTGATGCAGAACGTTTATATGAATTAATACGACGTCGTTTTCTCGCCTGCCAAATGATGCCTGCTCTATATACAAGTTCAAGAATTACAGTGCAAGCAGCAGAGTTTGAGTTGCAAACAAAAGGGCGCATTTTACGCTTTGATGGCTATACCCGAGTAATGACAGGCAAAGACGAGGATATTATTTTACCAGATGTTAAATCGGGTGAAGAACTTGGCTTGGTTTCTGTTAATCCAAAGCAGCATTTTACCAAGCCAACAGCGCGTTTTACAGAGGCAAGCCTGGTCAAAGAGCTGGAAAAGAAAGGAATTGGTCGTCCATCAACTTACGCATCAATCATTTCCACAATTCAAGATCGGGGATACGTAGAAGTACAAAACAAGCGGTTCTATGCCTGTAAAATGGGTGACATAGTAATTGAACGGCTCACCGAAAATTTCGCAGATTTAATGGATTACAGTTTCACGGCAAGAATGGAAACAGCTTTAGACGATGTGGCGCAAGGCAGTAAAAAATGGAAAGAGCTGCTGGATGAGTTTTACCATGAGTTTACCCAAAAGCTTGAAATAGCTTCTGGTGAAAACGGTATGAGGCAAAATGAACCGACGCTAACAGATATCGAATGTGCTGTTTGCACTAGGCCTATGACAATACGAACCGGCACTACTGGGGTATTCCTCGGTTGTTCAGGTTATGCACTACCACCTAAAGAGCGCTGCAAAGAAACCCTCAATTTGACCTCTGGTGATGAGGTTGTTAGCGTTGATGGGGATGATGAAGAAGAATCTAGAATTTTACTTAATAAGCATCGCTGTGAAATCTGTGATAGCGCGATGGATAGCTACTTGATCGATAGTGGTAGAAAGCTGCATGTTTGTGGAAATAACCCAGATTGTGCAGGTTTTGAAGTAGAGTTAGGTGAGTATAGAATTAAAGGTTACGAGGGGCCTTCATTAGAATGCGATAAGTGCACTAGTGAAATGCAGCTCAAAACCGGACGTTTTGGTAAGTTTTTCGGCTGTACCAACGATGAGTGTAAAAACACCCGTAAACTGCTTAGAAGTGGTGAAGCAGCCCCTCCTAAAATGGATCCAGTACCTATGCCGGAACTGGTCTGTGAAAAAGTAGAAGATACCTATATATTACGCGATGGGGCGGCAGGTCTGTTTTTGGCAGCGAGTAAATTTCCACGAAATCGCGAGACTAGAGCGCCTAAAGTTCATGAGATTTTAGCTCATCAGAATGCCATAGATGAAAAATATGAATTTCTGTTTAGTGCGCCCGTACAAGACAATTTAGGTAATGATACTATCATCCGCTACTCCCGTAAAACCAAGGAGCAGTATGTCATGACTGAAGTTGATGGTAAGGCGAGTGGTTGGAAAGCTTTTTATAGTGTGGGTAAGTGGAATATAGAAATCCCTAAAGTGAAAAAGCCTGCAGCAGCCACAACTAAAGCTGCAAAGGCGAAAACTGCCAAGAAAGCTAAAATTAAGTCGGAAGAATAGTCTGAAATTAAGCCTGATCTTAGAGCAGAACCTTTGACTGTGTGCAAGTAATAGCCTAAATTGCATGCAGTCAATGCATCTGCTTGAGTCAGTGGTTGCCGTGCGATACTAAGCATAAACTATTGGTGCTACAGCGGTTTCCACTAAACCTAAGGTTTTTCTGTGCAGATGCTATTGTCTAGTGGATGCTGGGCGCATATGAGTTTTCCTCTAATGTTTTTAAATTGTACTAAAATGAGAAATAGCTTACGCTCGGTTTCTAGTCTGAAACAACAGATTCAGGAGTTAGTAGTGCTAAAGTTTAAAAATCTAAGTATTCCTTTCGAGCTTGGGATGTCTGTTGAATTGCACTTAAAGAAAGTACCGATCAGTGAATGTTGAAAATATAAGTCTAACTAACCAAAAGCTCAGCGCGATAAAGTTACTTTTACTGCAATTGGTGAAAGTGACTAAAGAGCCTAATTGTCAACATTCTCTTGGTTTGGAAACGGCGTATCAACAGGCCATCGCCTTCCATTTTATGCTGGCTTATCATGCTTTTTTACAAGAGATCGCCGGTGACTATCAAGTCCAAGTATCTAGGGAGGATGATTTTACACATTTGCAAAGTTTGTTGGAGAAGCAACAAATTGTTTGCCTTCAATGCTCTAATTTAGCTTCTTTAGAAGTGGATGCTAATAGTTGGTTAAGGTTTGTGCTAAGTGCTTATCAAAATTGTTGGCAATCTGGCAGCGAGGCTAAAATAAGACGTGTTAGTAGCAGAAAAAATATTGAAAATGCGATAGAAATGAAAGATATAAGTAAAAAATCTGAGCAGGATCAGTATCAGCAAAGCCTGGTTAAGTTACAGGAAATAGTTAATCAGTATCGCGACTTAATGCAAGAATGGTAACTTTTAATATCTTGAGAGAGTAGTTATGAAAAGCTCTAAAGTAACAGCATTAGAAATAATACAGTTGTCGACCGATGAGTTTGTCGTCCGTAAAGCAGGTGAAGATACCCCGTTGCTAACGATAAGTATAAGTGAGGAATTTAAAGAAAAACTGGATGGGTTGCAAATAGATTTAGCCAGTAAAATGTTAATTGCCGGTATAGATTATTTAACGGAATCCAGTCAGATTCAAGCGGCAAAATTAGAATCTAAAGGAAGAACACTGCATTAGTCGATACGGCTGAAGCAGAATTTTAAGTTAATAATTCAGTGGTGGATCAGAAAAAAATCATAAAATTTTTAGCGATTGTAAATTATACTATAAATTCGCTGCTAATTTTATAATAGTACGCAGAGCTTAACGGCTAAATCGATAAGCTATTTTGAGACCAAAACTTACCTGCACAAATAGTTAGCAAAGTTTATTTTCCTCTTTGTCTTATTAAAATCCCATGGCTCGCACCTTGTTTAGCTGATAGCTCCAAATTTGCAAATTCATGTTCCGATAACTCTCCGCTCCAGCTGATAACTGCATGACAAGTTCCTGCGCTCAGTGCTTTTTTAGCCAGTATTAAAGCGCTGTAGTGATCGTCAGGATAGAGTAGCATTACTTTGTCTAGCGCAATTCCCGCCTCTTTCAATAAAGATCTAGGTAAGTTTTTAGGGGGTGATATCCAGGCAAACCAGCGCTCGTCTTTGCTCAGGGTAGCGAGTAGCGGGAGTAGCATAGCAAAGTTAGAAGGCTCTTCAGTGCTAGTGATTATCTCAGTTATTCTACCGGCTAAGCTATTGTTTAGAGCGCTGGGGCTAAGCTTTTGCGGGATTGCTGTAGTGTTTTTGGTTCGGCAGTGCAATTTTTCAGTCTTAACTCGGTCGGTCAGGTGGTATTCTTTTAGTGGTTCTGAAGATTGCTTTAATTCATAAAAATGCTTTTTAATGCCAGTCGGTAAATTGCTTTCGCTTAGCGCTTGAGCAGCTTTAGCCCGTAAATCGATAATCACGGCTCGCCTCCCTGGCGAATAACGCCAACACCTAAGCCTTCTATAACCACTTCCTGCTCGGCTAGGTTGATAACAATAGGTGAGAAGTCGTCATTTTCAGCGAGCAGATAAACGATGTCTCCCTCACGCTTGTAACGCTTGACCGTTACTTCATCGTCAATACGAGCAACCACTATTTGGCCGTTTTTAGCCTGTTGGCATTGGTGCACAGCCAGTAAATCGCCGTCCATAATGCCTATGTTTTTCATACTGGTGCCCTGCACTCGCAAGAGGTAGTTAGCACTAGGGTTGAAAAAATCAGAGGATATTGTACAGTGCTCTTCAATGTGTTCCTGTGCCAAAATCGGTGATCCTGCGGCCACTCTCCCTACAATGGGGAGGCCGAGGCTTTGCTGTTCGGTCACTGGGATGCGAATGCCTCTGGAGGTGCCTGGAATTATTTCAATAGCCCCTTTCTTGGCCAGTGCTTTTAAATGTTCTTCGGCGGCATTGGTAGATTTAAAGCCTAAAGAATTGGCGATATCAGCGCGGGTTGGAGGATAGCCCGTTTCTTCAATGTGATTTTTTATACAATTTAATACATCGGTTTGGCGCTTCGTTAGCTTTGGGGTATCCAGCATAATATCTTCCTTATCTGTTTTTATATACAGTACTTGGATTATATACAGTATTCTCATTCTGTAAAGCTTTTTTCTGTTTATATATCCAGTGTTTTGTTATGATCATGGCACTTATGTTTACCGTTGATGGCGTCTTTAATATTGCAGTGATCGATGGTTTTTTTTATTTCTAGCCCGGGCAAATTGTATTGTTAAGTAATTCTTTAAAAAAAGTCATCCAGACTAGCTATCGACAATTTTTGGAAAAAAGAGAGTTGAAGGCGCGTTACGGTCAGAAGCAAATGATTGCCCATGTTGCTAGAACACTCGGTTCGATCGAAGCCGACCATAATAATGAGCGAACTTCTGATCATCATGTTTGTATGATAGAAGCAGGTACGGGTACCGGTAAAACCATGGCTTACTTGCTGTCGGCTATACCAATCGCCAAAGATAAAGACTGCAAGTTGGTGTTGTCTACAGCTACTGTCGCACTACAAGAGCAGCTAATAAACAAAGATCTTCCCGAGTTAAATAAAATTACTGACTGGCAGATTAATTATATTTTAGCTAAGGGCCGGGGCCGATATTTTTGTTTATCTCAGGCAGAAAAGCATATTGATAATCAAGATGGTATGGGGCAAATGGCTTTATATGAAGATGAGCAAGCGGTAAAGTTAGATGAAAATACGGTCGCTTTTTATCGAGATATCATGGCAACTTATACATCTGGAGAGTGGGATGGCGATAAAGATTCACTTAAGATGGAAATTGCTGATGAAGTGTGGCGCCCGCTAACCAGCGATCACACGCGCTGTACTAATCGCCACTGCGATCATTTTAACGCATGTCCTTTCTATAAAGCCCGCGATGCATTAGACAAAGCAGATGTGATCGTGGCTAATCACGATTTAGTGTTAGCTGATCTATCACTGGGGGGAGGGGCCATTTTGCCAGATCCTGGTAATACCATTTACGTCTTTGATGAAGCTCATCATCTAGGTCAAAAAACCACTGGTCACTTTGCCTACAATTTACGTTTAAAGTCTTCAATTAAATTTTTGAAAAATAGTGTTCGGCAACTAGATCAATTGTTAGATGAGTGTGATCAGCATCCCAGTTTAGTCCATTATGTAGAGCGAATGGAGTTTCCTCGTCGAGATCTTGAAATCGCCTTGGAGCAGTGGTTGCAGCTGGTACGCACATTATTTACCAGCCAGCAACCTGATAGAGATAGAATGCGCTTTCCAAATGGCCTTATCCCCGAAAGCATCATGCTACAGGCGGCGGCCGTTGCAAGTAGTGCTGAAAAATGGGCGATGAAAGCAGAGCAAATTGTCGATGTATTAAAAGAAGCGCTCGACGGTTCTGTCGCTGAAATAGATCGTAGCATTGCCGAGCGTTGGTATCCGATCATTGGCCTTTTGTGGTCTCGTGGACAAAGCATGTATTGTCTAAGTGAGAGCTACTCACAACTTGATGATCCTAAAACAAGCCCGACTGCTCGTTGGGTCAACGCCTTGGATACTTTGGATGGCACAGACTTTGAATGCCGAAGCTGTCCCGTGTCTGCAGCAGATACCTTAAAAGAATATCTGTGGGATAACTGCTACGGTGCAGTGCTCACTTCGGCGACAATGACAGCCTTGAACAGATTTGATCGTGCAATGAGTGATTTAGGTTTACCCAATGATACTTTGTGTGCACAATTGCCGAGCCCATTTGATTACGCGACAGCGGCGACCTTGATTATACCAGCAATGGATGTTGATCCCAGTAAACCTGAGCAGCATACTGAAGCGGTCATTAAGTACCTGAATGACAAATTGGCCTCGGCTGAAGCGGTGTTGGTTCTGTTTAGTTCTTGGCGGCAAATGGGAGCTGTCTTAGAGGCTATGACCCGTGGTATTCGGGATAATATTTTGGCTCAAGGCGATTTAAGTAAAAATCAAATTTTACGTCAACACCGTGCGCAAATTGATTCTGGAAAACCGAGTATTATTTTTGGTTTAGCTTCTTTTTCCGAAGGTGTCGACTTACCGGGAAAATATTTAACCCAAGTGATTATCACTAAGCTACCGTTTGGGGTGCCTGATGATCCAGTAGATGCAACAATGTCAGAATGGATAGAAAACTCTGGCGGTAACGCATTTATGCAGTGGACAGTACCGGCGACCTCAATGCGTTTGACTCAAGCCGTGGGGCGCTTGCTTCGTTCTGAAACAGATACAGGGGAAGTAGTGTTGCTGGACAGAAGAGTAGTAACAAGACGATATGGCCGGCAATTATTAGATGCACTACCGCCATTTCGTCGTCAAATAGAACATTAATGCACTTGAGTGTGTAATAAAATGATGAGAATTAAATAACTGTGAATGATATTAATAAGAAACTATGGCAGCCAAAAGACTTTAACGTAGCTAAAGTGGCTGATAAACAACGCTTTCATGACTTTTCTTTACCCGATGAATTAATGCAAGGAATAGCTGATTTAGGTTTTGAATATTGCACTCCTATCCAAGCTGCAACCATAGAACCCGCCCTTCAAGGACGTGATATTATAGGTAAAGCGCAAACTGGTACAGGTAAAACTGCGGCGTTTTTAGTTGGAATAATCACTGATATCCTAGATTTTCCATTTTCTCACAAACGAAAACTTGCCGAACCTCGAGCGCTTATCATCGCCCCGACCAGGGAACTCGCATTGCAAATTGCGGCGGATGCGGAGCAGCTATCTAAGCACACTTCACTGCATGTTATCTCCTTGGTAGGTGGCATGGATTACTCCAAACAGCGCCGGGAGTTATCATCAGCTGCCGTTGATATAATAGTGGCTACTCCCGGTCGATTAATTGATTTTGTTCGCTCTAAAGAAGTTGATTTAGGCAATGTCGAAATGCTTGTCCTAGATGAAGCCGATCGAATGTTAAGTATGGGCTTTATTCCCGATGTTCGCAGCATCATCAGAAATACCCCTCCCAAAGGTGAAGATCGTCAAACATTACTTTACAGTGCAACCTTCACTGACGAAGTGATGAATTTAGCCAGTCAATGGACAGATAATCCGGTTATTGTCGAAATAGAGTCAGCACAAAAAACTACCGATACAATTAGCCAGCAAGTTTTCTTGGTTGAGAAAAAAGACAAGTACAAGTTGTTACGTAACTATATCGTTCAAAACAACGTTGAAAGAGTGATTGTTTTTTGTAACCGCCGCCATCAAACACGTGAACTGGCAGAAAAATTAAAGCGTGATGGAATCAAAGCCGCGTTAATGTCCGGTGAAATTCCGCAGCATAAAAGGGTCAGAACCTTAGAAGATTTTAAATCCGGGAAAATCCAAGTGATGGTTGCAACAGATGTGGCTGGTCGCGGTATCCATATAGATGGCGTTAGCCATGTGATTAACTATCATTTACCTGAAGATGCCGACGATTATGTACATCGTATCGGTCGTACCGGAAGAGCGGGGACAACCGGTATTTCAATCTGTTTTGCCTGTGAAGATGACTCTTTCATGATTCCGGAAATCGAAAGTGAAATAGGTGTTAAATTAGACTGTATCCACCCTAGTGATGAGTTGTTGGCTGACCTGTAAATGCCTTTAGATTATTCTCGATAGGTTGATCTCAATACCAATCTGCTGATGATTAGCCTCCTAGAATAATCTACTATAAAAATTGATTGTTCCTCAAGGCAACGAGTAAAAAGATGAATAATAGCGGCTTGAAAATAGCAGTATTAGGTGGCGGCAGCTTCGGCACAGTGATTGCCAATATAAGTGCAGAGAAAGGCAACGATGTGCGCCAGTGGATGCGCAGCGAAGAGGCGGCAAGCGAAATTAATCAGCACCGTTTAAATAGCCGCTATTTACCCGGATACAAATTGGCGCGTAGCTTGGCGGCTTTTACTGATATGGAAGCGGCACTTAAAGATATTGATTTGCTGTTCGTTTCTATTCCAAGTGCTAGTTTTAGATCGGTGGTGCGAGTCGCCGCTCAGTATTTACCTGCTAATATTAAAGTGATTAGTACGACTAAAGGTATTGAAGCTGATACCTTTAAAATGATGAGCCAGATAGTAGCGGAAGAGCTGCCAGAGGCAAAAGTCGGGGTGTTAAGTGGTCCTAACTTTGCCAAAGAACTGGCGCAGAAACAGCTTACAGCTACGGTAGTAGCTAGTCATGATGAGGAACTGCGCACTATAGTGCAGAGTTTGTTGCACCTTTCTTATTTTCGAATTTACGCCAGCGATGATATTTATGGTGTTGAATTGGGTGGCGTATTAAAGAATATCTACGCGATAGCCTCAGGTTTAAGTGCTGCAATGGGCATGGGTGAAAATACCCGCAGTATGCTGCTGACCCGCGCCCTCGCTGAAATGAGCCGTTTCGCGGTAAGTATGGGCGCTAATCCACTCACTTTTCTGGGCCTAGCAGGCGTTGGCGACTTAGTGGCAACTTGCATGTCGCCTCTAAGCAGGAATTATCGAGTTGGCCATGCACTAGGTTCGGGAAAAAATTTGCAGCAGGCAGTCGCTGAATTAGGTCAAGTCGCTGAAGGCGTCAATACAGTGCGCTTGGTCAGAGATAAATGCATCGAGCTAGGTGTCTATATGCCATTGCTACAAGGTCTGTATGATATCGTTTACAAGGGCGCTACACCGAGCAAAGTCGCAATCGGCATGATGCTGAGTGAGCAGGGCTCAGATGTTGAGTTTGTATTGCCTAGCGGCAATAATTCGGGGATAGTCTAGTTCTATCATCGACGGGCAGAACCAAGCGAAAGGCAGAGTGACTAAATGTTTTATTTGATGCGCCACGCAGAGGCAAGTTGGGCTGCTAGCACCGATCAAGATCGTCAGTTGACCGAACGTGGACGTCAAGATTTGATGCAGTTAGCTCGCCGCCATCAGCGCAGTTTACAAACTATTCAAAAAATCGTCTGTAGTCCCTATCTACGTACTCAACAAACGGCACAGATTATTGCTGCCAGTATCGGCATAGAAAATCTGGTATATGAGGGGCGATTGACTCCCGAAAACTCTGTTAAAACAGCTATTTCCGCTCTTGAAGAGCACTGGTGTGAGCATCTACTTGTGGTCACTCACCAGCCATTAATCGGCTGTTTAATCAATTACCTAGAGCACGCTGATAGTTCTATCAGTCAGCCTGTGTCGCCTGCATCTATTTATAGCTATACTATGGAGTGGCCGGGGCCTGGCTGTGGTTTACGGGAATCCCTATTCGCTGTCTAAAATTAATAATCACCGTGCCTTCTGTCACTTCTTTGTATCGCAGTTGAATCTCTGAGCTAGCGGGATACATTTTTATCGCCTTGCTCATCAGTGCTAATGCTTTATCTCGCTCTCCTAAATGGCTGTAAGCTAAGGCCAAGTTATTGATGGTGCTAGTGATAGGGCTGCTCTCGACAAAGTTCTCAGCCCAGCTTATAAACGCTGGTGTAAATTCTTTTCCGCCGCGTGCTATCTCCTGATAAAGTAAACTGCTAAAAGTGATGTTTTGCGCGAGGTCTTGGAAATATATGTTAGCATTTGCGGTTTCGATAAAACTATAGCCAACACTCCTATCTCGAATAAAGTTTACCAGCCCCGAGAGCGAGAGCATGCTGTGTAGTAAAAAGCCAATGATTAAACAGCTAGTGGTAACCGAGGCGCTTAAAATTAGCTTTTGGATCGCGTTTGATAGTGTAGTGCTATACGACTTTAGCTGGTGAGAATGAATAATATATAACAGCGTCAGCCAAAGAAACCAAAGCGCAGAAGAAAGATAAAATGGCAATTCGACTTGCGTATGAAAGCTTATCGGGAAAAGTAGTGCAAAGTAGCTAATCCCTCTCCTCCAACCGAGTCTAAACAATGCTGCTAAGGTGACGGCCATCGCCACTATTATGCCTAACAGTGAAATTACCCCGCCTTCAATCATCCAAAATAATAATTCGTTATGTGGGTGCCCGTATCTTTGCCCACCCATTTTGTCACTGTCGGGATAATCAATTTTAGCTTCTTGAAAAACCTTTTCAAAGCTACCTAAACCGTGACCAAAGATAGGTTTTTGCTTAAATGTTTGCCAGGAGAGATCGTAGATAAAAGATCTGGCATTTACCCGTTGCACGTCAAGTTTGGACTCATAGGTAGCGAAACCTTTGGATAAATTTGCACCGGCTCCGATCCCTGAGATAAAAGCGATTAATAAGAGAATGGACCAGTATGGATATTGCTTGAAACTGCTAAAGCGGCTAATGAGTAGCAGCGGTAGCGATACAGAAAATGCCACTAGAGATGTACGAGAGCCGATCGACAGTAACATCGCAGCAGTACACACAATAGTAATGATCAGTAGCAGTTTATACAGCCAGTGTCGGCATTTTATCGAAGGGCTAGATGCCAGGTAGAGAGCGATGAAAAAGCCAGTGGTTAGATAGCTGGCAAGGACATTGACTTGCTGAAACATACTAATGGGCGCATTGGATACAGACTGTGGAATAAGCGAGCTAATATTCCATCCTGAAATTTGACTCAGAGCGATTAAACTGTGCAGACAAGCGGCAGCACAAAAACCGTAACCAATATTTTCAATCGCTCTTCTTTTTAATTCAAATTGGAAGAGTGCTATAAAAAACAAAAAACCACCCAGCACATAGCCAATTCTAAATAGCCATTCAGTAGGCTTAGAAGACTCCATTATAAAACCGCTAAAGATTAAACCTAGCGGTAGTGCGGCAATGCCGAGCCAGAACTTTGGCAGGATTATGGTCTCTTTAAGCAGTATTTGAAAGCTAGCAGCCAACATCACCATAATAGCCCAGATCCACACCCAACTATTATAGGGGATACTCAGGCCCTCACCGCCGGGGCTCTGCTGGGAATAGAATGGTGATAAAATAAAAACAAAGGAAATCAACAAACTAAATAGTATTGATTGACGCTGCTGCGCTTTTTCCATGATAATTAAGATCCATAATTAAACTTGATTTCAAGTCTATATAAAGTTTTGATGATTATTGGTAGAGTTGTAAACTACAAGCTACAAGCTACAAGCTACAAGCTACAAGCTACAAGCTACAAGCTACAAGCTACAAGCTAAAAGCTTCGCCTCATTGTAAATTAAATGGTTACTGGTTTGAATAAAAACAAAGAATTTACTCTAAATATCAACAATATCAACAATATCAACAATATCAACAATATGAACATGTCGGGGATCGTCTATGGTAATCCAAAGAGCCCGCCAGTTATCGCTCTTCACGGCTGGTTAGATAATGCCGCCAGTTTTGAGATACTCGCTCGGCAGCTACCCGATCAACATATAATCGCACTGGATTTTATCGGGCACGGTAAATCTTCTCATCGAGGGCTAAATAGCCCCTATTATCTATGGGATAATGTTATTGATCTGTACTTGGCACTAGAGGCGCTGCATGTTGATAAAGTCGATTTTATCGGGCATTCGATGGGGGCGAGCATCGCGATGTTGTTTGCCGCATGTTTCCCTGAAAAAGTCGGTAAACTACTGTTAATTGAAGGGCTAGCACCACTTCATTACCCCGCCTCAAATTTGCCTGGCGCTATGGCAAAGGCGATTAGAAAACGGGTTAAATCTTATGCTAGAAGCGGTAAAGTATACCCAGAATTTGAAGCATTGGTGAGTGCTAGAGCTCAGGGAATGTTTCCGGTTAGCATGTCTGCTGCACGCTTATTGTCCGAACGAGGTAGTATCAAATCTGAGCAAGGCTACCGCTGGAGCAGTGATCCGGCATTATTATTACCCTCCATTAATCGCTTTTCTAAATCGCAGATAAAAGCATTTTTAAAATCTGTAGAAGCTGAAGTGTTTTTATTTTTAGCCACAGATGGTCTGGCAGATGAGCGCTGGCAAGAATATATGGATGATGTTGCCCAGCTGCAAGTTACTAGATTGGAGGGAAATCATCATCTGCATCTGCAAAATACGGGTGCGATAGCGATTGCCGAAAAGGTGCGGCATATTTATAGTCGTGAGCTAGATGATTTGCCGGCTAACTTAGAGAGCCTCTGTGCCAGTCCTGCGTTATCACTGCTTTATTTCAGGATCGACTATGCTTTTGGCGAGTTGCACGCTAAATATAAACGAATATATTATATATTTGAATCTATACCAAAAACGCTGGCGTATAGATTGGTGAGTATCAAAAGCAAGTGACGATACTCGTGCATTATCCAACGATTTAATCAAATGAAAGTAATAATAGGAAATTAATATGTCAAAGCAAAATTTAGCAGCAGCTGCTGCAATTACCGGTATTATTGCACTTGGAGCATCGATGGTTTCTGCCCCAGCGATGGCAGGCAGTAAAGAAAAATGTTACGGAGTAGCCGCTGCAGGTCAAAATGACTGCGCCACAAACAATAGCTCATGTGCTGGTACATCTAAGACTGATAATCAAGGAGATGCTTTCCTTGCTATCCCCACTGGCCTATGTGAAAAACTCGCAGGTGGCAGTCTTACTCCTAAAGTATAATGCTAGTCAGTATGTTTTAGGTTTTATCCTTTTAGCCGAGCATACTCCACTTAACTCATCTTAAGTGGAGTATGCTCGGCGATTAACTAGCTAGTCTCACACTATGAATTTATTAAACTCTACCGTCAATAATCATCGATTTTCGACTATTAAAGAATGTGCCATTGGTATTGGTTTAAGGTCGCCCCACCATCTACAAATACTGACTGAGCAACCCCCAGTTGGCTGGTTGGAAATCCACAGTGAAAATTTCTTTCAGCCCCAGTCCCAACAGCGACAGCTGTTAGACAAGCTTGCAGAAGTATACCCGCTGAGTTTTCATGGTATCGGCTTATCGCTTGGCTCTACCGATCCTGTGAATAAGCGACACCTAGCTTTAATGAAAGAGCTGATTGATTGCTATCAGCCGGCGCTGATCTCTGAACATTTGAGCTGGAGTTCTTTCAATGGCCAGTACTTCAATGATTTACTACCAGTGCCTTACACGACAGAGAGCTTAACTGTATTTTGTGACCACCTTAATCAAGCACAAAATGTGCTGGGTAGGCAATTACTGGTTGAAAATCCTACCACTTATTTAACTTTCGCTGACAGCGAGATGCCCGAGTGGGAGTTCATGAATGAGATTCAGCGGCGCTGTCAATCTGGAATATTATTAGATTTAAACAATATTTACGTCAACAGTATCAATTTAGGTTTTTCTGCAGAGCACTATTTAGCGCAGATCAATCTAGAGGCAGTGCAAGAAATTCACTTGGCAGGATTTACTCGCAAGACGTTAGATAATGGCGAAATATTAATAGATACTCACGGCAGTGAGGTCAGCGAGCAAGTCTGGCAGCTATTTCGCATCTTAAGAAAAACATGCCAAGCCCCGGCTTTAATTGAGTGGGATACTAATCTTCCGCCGCTAGAGATACTGCTTGCGCAGGCGGCGAGGGCAGAGCAAGAGCAAATAGATGTGCTCAAGAGTCAGCAGGTGTCAGCGTGAAATTAACGGAATTACAGCAGCAGTTCTCTCAATATTTGCTCTATCAAACCAGCGAACTAGTGGATTTGAAAATTACCGGTCCCTTTGCGCCGGAACAGTTGATGGCTTTATACCGCAATAATTTTTATATCAGTATCACTGAGTACTTGCAGGGGTGCTTTTTGAGTGTGGAAGCTCTAGTTGGTGAAGATTTTTTTGCACAACTAGCTAAAGCCTTCATCATTGCACAGCCGTTACGCTGTGCTAGCATTGAAGTTTACGGCAGCGATTTTGCAAACTTTATTAGCTGCTGTGAGCAAGCGCAATCAGTGCCATATTTAGCGGATATAGCGAGACTAGATTGGGCGGTAGATCGGGCGAAATCAGAGCTGCTGCATGCTGAATTCCCCTTTGCTCGACTGGCTGCATTATCTAGCGAGGCCCAGCTTGAAATCTACTTCGAACTACCACCTAACACCGTCTTGCTCGCCTCAAATCACCCGGTTTTATCAATATGGTTAGGGGTTAAGCAAGGTGGCTTAGAGAGTATCGATATGCACAGCCAAGAAATTGTAATTATCTGTCCTGATCGGATTGAAGGGGCCAGAATAACAGCGCTTTCGAAAGCTCAGTATCAATTTTTAGCCGCGATAAATAACCAACAAAATTTACAGAGCTTATCGAAATTGGATAACTTTCAACAATTGTTGAGCGATTCAATTACAGCTGGTTTTATCAATAATTTTATTCTAGAAGGTGAATTATGATCTCTAAACTATTAGCCACATATGACTGCGCTGTTAGCTTAACTCTAAAATGGCTGGCCCCACTGGTGCTGTTGCGGGTTCGGGTTATCCCCGCGATTGCCTTTTTTAAGGCAGGGCAAACAAAGATTAAAAATTGGGATTCTACTTTATATTTATTTGAAGAGGAATATCAAGTGCCTTTTTTGCCATTTGAGCTGGCAGCCTATATGGGTACAGCGGCTGAATTACTACTGCCGCCATTATTACTGTTCGGGCTGCTTTCTCGGTGTACATCTGCCGCCTTGTTTTTATTCAATATCGTAGCAGTAATCTCTTACCCGGTTATTTGGGGCAATGGTTTTTACGATCACCAGTTATGGGGCATGATGCTATTAGTCGGCGCTATTTGGGGGCCGGGAAGATTATCGATCGATTACTACCTGCGACAGTTTTTTACTAAAGCGGCAGTTAACTAGTTTATATCCAGCCTACGGGGTGTACATAGAAGTTGGTGCTTTGGGCTAACGGCTTTCGCCAGACCATCAAGGCGCCTCTAGCTGCTGCGTTAATCACCAACTTCTCTGTGCGCTAGAGGCGTCTGAAACTTGTTCAGAGGTTGCTTAGCAGAGCGCTTACTAGTTGAATAAATCCCTGCCCATGGGATTGCTGAGTAATCCATTTAGGAGGATGCTCTAACAGGGGTAAATGTTGTTTAATATTCGCCACACCTACGCTGTTCGGAAAAAATTCAAACATAGTTTCATCATTGAGCGAGTCGCCGATAAAAAGCACCTGCTCGCGCATTTGTTGCTCAGTTAAACCGTACTCTTTTTCAAGCAAGTGGCATGCCATTGCCTTTTTACTGTAGTCGCCAAACCAGGCGTTGACATGAATAGAACTGGCTTTGGCATTCGCACCAGCTGCATGAAAAACGCGCAGGATTTCTGCTATTTGTGGTTCACTAATCCCTGATATATCTTGGTTGTAATCAATCGCCAAGTCCACTAAACGATAGGCTTGATCTTTGGCAAGCTGCACTTCAGGTACTTGTTTGAGGGCTTGTTCTGCTAATAGTTGTAATTTTTGTTGATTCACTGCTCGCTGTTCGACACTCTGCCAAAAGTGATAATCAATGCTGTTATCTGGTTGCTTTTTTAAGTATAGGCCGCCATTTTCTCCGACCACCGCACTGGCGGGCCAAAGTCTTGCAAAAGAATCACACCAACCGGCACAGCCGCCAGTAATCGGGATGAATTTAATATCAGCGCTAACCAATTGATAGATGGCTTGGTAAGTTTCAGCTAAAAGTTGCCCGTTACTGGTCAAGGTATCGTCAACATCACTGAGGACAAATTTTATATTAGCTATTTTACTCGGTAGTGGTACTGGTAAGCGCATTGCTTATTGTTCCTAAAAAGAAATAAAATTTTTGCATCAAAAGCGGCTAGTTGCCGCATATGATTTCGGCTTGGCCTTTTATGGGTGGATCAAGCTTGATGTCTTGGGAGGCTCTGATTGAGCCTCGCACCTTCCTCACTAGGTATGCAGGGGTTGTTTCTCAAAGCGCTGCGGGTAGTCTGTAAATATGGCATCAATTCCCCAGTTCCAGTGTTCGGTTACCAGTTCAGGTCGATTAACTGTATAGCAATACACTTCATAGCCGGCTTTTTTAAGCGCCACTACTTGCGCTTGTTGCAAATGTAGATAATGACAGTGGCAGCTTACCGCTTCTATGCTCTGCATTTGTTGGAGCCAGTTGTCAGGAATTTTATCGTAGAGCATACCCCGTTTGAAATGTGGGCTGTTCTGATGGCAATAGTCTAATGCAGCTTGGTCAAAGCTGGATATTATAAGTTTATCGGTATCCTTCCAGTGCAGGTTAAGGAAGTCTAAGACTGGTGCTACTACTTCATTAGCTGTGTATTGATAGAGCTTAAATTCTAAATTCAGGCCCATTCCTAGTTCTTGGATTAAAAGAATTGCCTGCTCAATAGTGGCCATCTTTTCATTCGCATACTCCTTTGAAAACCAGGATCCACAGTCTAAGCTTTGCATGCTTTGAGCATTTAACTGACTGAGTGGACCAGTGCTATCTGAGCAGCGATCGATACTGTTGTCATGCCACATAACGATGGTGCCATCTCCGCAGGTTACGGCATCAATTTCAACCCATTCAGCACCATTTTTAGCCGCGAGGGAAATGGCCGCTAAGGTATTTTCAGGTGCTAAGCTAGAAAGGCCGCGATGGGCAATAATTTTGGAGGTAATCATTTTCTCAATATATTCTCTGTTGTGTTTGGCGGTCGAAGAAGTATAACTTCTGTGGATTAAAAGTAATGTTTTTTAGGTCGCCAATATTAACTTGTAAATGGCTTTCGCATTGCATAACAATTGGCTGTTCGATTGCATCGCAACTAATATAGAGCAGAATACTCGCGCCCAGTTTTTCTATCATAGCGACAGTACCAGTAATATCTGGGACAGTGGATTCGATAAAGTGTTCTGGTCGAACCCCAAGTACCAACTTGCCCCTTTGGTGCACATTGGGAGGGCGGATAAAACTTTGATTACCTATTTTTAACTGTTGATCGGTAATCTCGCAATCAATAAAATTCATCGCGGGAGAACCGATAAAACCAGCTACAAATTGATTCTTAGGATTGTCGTAAATTTCCATAGGTGTTCCAATTTGAGCGGCAACTCCGTCATTGAGCACCACTAATTTATCAGCCATGGTCATTGCTTCAACTTGATCGTGGGTGACATAGATAGTAGTGACACCTAGCTGTCTTTGTAGAGTTTTGATTTGCATCCTCATTTGCACGCGAAGCTTTGCATCTAAATTAGACAACGGCTCATCAAATAAGAAAACCTTAGGCTGGCGGACGATGGCGCGACCCATGGCTACTCGCTGTCTTTGTCCACCGGATAAGTGGCTGGGTCGACGCTCTAAAAGCTCTTCTATTTGTAATAGTTGTGCGGCTTCTTTTACCCGGGATGCAATTTCCTCTTTGGGTAATTTCTTTAGTTTTAAACCGTAGGCCATGTTGTCATACACAGACATATGTGGGTAGAGTGCATAATTTTGAAACACCATCGCTATACCGCGATCTTTAGGTTCAAATTCATTCACGACGACATCATCAATTTTTATAGTGCCTTCAGTAATGCTTTCTAAACCTGCGACCATACGTAATAGAGTGGACTTACCACAGCCTGAGGGGCCAACCAGTACTGTAAATTCACCGTCTTTAATATCGAAATCAATACCGTGAATGACCTGGGTATTCTGGTAGGATTTTTTCAGTTGTTGGATGTTGATCGTTGACATATTTACTTCTCCGAATCCGTCAGGCCTTTAACAAAAATCTTTTGCATAAATATAACCACTAAAATAGGGGGTAACATGGCGACTAAGGCGGTGAGCATAATTAAATGCCACACCGGTTCACTCTCGCCAGATTCAAGCATTTGCTTGATACTCATCACTACGGTGTACATATCTGGATCGGTTGTAACCAGTAGCGGCCATAAATATTGGTTCCAGCCATAGATAAATAGAATCACGAATAGTGCGGCAATATTAGTTCTAGACATAGGTATCACCACATCAAAGAAAAATCGCATTGGGCTGGCGCCATCGATTCTGGACGCTTCCATCAACTCATCTGGAATGGTCAAAAAAGTTTGTCTAAACATAAAAGTGGCAGTTGCTGAGGCAATTAATGGCAGGCTTAAACCTAAATAGGAATCCAGCATATTGAAGTTGGCGACTACTTCATAGGTCGGTAAAATTCTTACCTCGACCGGTAACATCAACGTGATGAAAATCATCCAGAAAAAGAACATTCTGAATCTGAAATTGAAGTAGACAATCGCGAAGGCGGAAATAATCGAAATGGTAATTTTACCGAAGGAAATAAGTAACGCCATAATCAAGCTATTGAATAGCGATAAGTGAATCGGTGCGCCGAAGCTCTTGCCGCTAAATAATTCTTTTAGATTAATCCAAAATTGATCGCCAGGCAGTAGGGGCAAGGGAACTTGAGTGAGTCTAATAGCGTCGTGACTTGCGGCGACGATCATCACCCAAATTGGAAAGACGATCAAAGCAACACCAATTATCAATACGCAGTGGCTAATGAAGGTCGTCATAGGTCTATTTTCAATCATTAGTATTGCACCTTGCGTTCTACATATTTAAATTGCACGACTGTCAGTAAGATCACGACGACCATAAGAATAACTGATTGTGCGGCAGACCCACCTAAATCAAGCCCGACAAAACCATCATTAAACACTTTGTAAACAAGAATTTCTGTCGAATTACCAGGTCCTCCTGCTGTCATGGAGTGGATAATACCGAAAGTATCAAAAAAGGCGTAGATAATATTAACCACTAACAGGAAAAAGGTAGTGGGGGAGATCAGTGGTAGGATAATCGTTCTAAATCTGTGCACAGGCCCAGCGCCATCAATGGCGGCGGCTTCAATTAAGGATTTCGGAATAGAGTGCATGGCGGCAATGAAAAATAAAAAGTTATAGCTGATTTGTTTCCAAGCAGCGGCCATTATCACCAGTGACATCGCTTGAGTGCTATTTAATTTATGGTTCCAATCTATGCCTATGATCTCTAAAAAATAGCTGATGATGCCCAGTGTCGGATTAAACAAAAATAACCAGAGTGTGCCCGCTAGTACAGGTGCTACAGCGTAGGGGATGATCAATAGCGTTCGATAAGTGCGTGCACCTTTAACCACTCGATCCGCTAGGGCGGCAAAAAGTAGGGCCATGCCCATTGAAAGAGAGGCGACAGCCAGTGAAAAAAATCCGGTACGAGTAAAAGAACTGAGATAATTGGGGTCGTCGTATAATTCAATAAAGTTATCAAACCAGACAAATTCAGAAGATAAGCCGAACGCATCTTCTAATAAAAAGGATTGATAAAGTGCCTGTAAAGCTGGCCAAATAAAAAATAACAGCGTGATAATTATTTGTGGAGTGACTAATAAATACGGCAAATACGATGAGTTATAATGGACTCGTTTTAGCATTGCAATACCTTGCTGGTACTACACTAACAGGCGCAGTGTAGACGGTGAATGGGAGAAGCATTAAGCATGCGAGCTACAAGCAGCTAAGGCCTAGCTGCCGAGTAGGGTAGCCAGCCAGTGTGGGCAGTTGATTACCAAGACGGCTACTCTGCTCACACTTTTGCTAGCTATTAATACATTTACTTGTTGGCTTTTTCAAACTTTCTAAGTAATTTGTTGGACTGAGTAACAGCGTCATTCATGGCCTGCTCTGCAGTTTTAGAGCCGTTCCAGATTTTTTCCATTTCAGCGTTAATAATATCGCGAATTTGCACAAAGCTACCGAATCTTATACCCCTAGAATTTTCGGTCGGAGTATTGAGGCTCAATTGATGAATAGCGGTGTCAGTCCCTGGATTTTTATCGTAGAACCCCTGCTTTTTACTTAATTCATAAGCAGCGGTAGTGATAGGTACATAACCGGTTTCCTGATGCCACCAAGCTTGAACTTCAGCGGACGATAAGTACTCCATAAATTTAGCGACACCTTTATACTCCTCTTTTTTGTGTCCTCGTAGTGTCCAGAGTGTTGCGCCTCCAATAATTGAATTCTGTGCGGCGGAGGTAACTTTTTCATCGTATGGCATCATGGCTTGAGCGTAATCAAATTTAGCTTGGCCCTTAATTGAACCGTAATAAGCAGAAGAGTTAATCCACATACCACACTGGCCATTGGTGAACATTGCTAAACTCTCGCCACGACGACCGCCATAGGTAAAGCTGCCATCTTTTTGCATATCAGCTAGGCGCTGTAAATTATCGATCACAAATTTGTTGTTGAAGGAGAGTTCTGTATCTAAGCCCGCATAGCCATTTTGCTTAGTGCCTAAAGAAATATTATTCCATGCGCTATAGTTCTCGATCAGTGCCCATGATTGCCAGCCGACAGCAATACCACACTTCATACCGCTATCGACCAATTTTTTAGCCGTGCTGGTTACTTCGCTCCACGTTTTAGGAGCATTTTTAACGCCGGCTTTTTTGAACGCATCTTTGTTATACCAAAGCACCGGTGTCGAACTGTTAAAGGGCATCGATAGCAGTTCACCAGCAGGCGTTTGGTAATAGGAAATGACCGCGGGTAGATAACTAGATTTATCTAATTTCACTCCAGAATCTGTCATGACTTGTTCAATAGGGTAAACAGCTCCTTTGGCAGCCATCATGGTGGCGGTACCCACTTCAAAGACTTGCACAATGTGCGGCTGCTTTTTTGCTCTAAAGGCAGCAATAGCAGCAGTCATTGTTTCAGTATAATTCCCTTTGTAGACAGCATTGATCTGATAGTCACTTTGTAGCGCGTTAAAGTCGGCGGCAATTTTGTTGACTCTTTCAGTGTTGGTGCCACCCATAGCGTGCCACCAATTGACTTCCACAGTAGCTATAGCGGCTGTGGAAAGAAATGAAGCGGTAACTGCTGCTGCAATAATAGTTTTCTTGAGCATTGTATATCTCCCTTATTAAGCTGTATTTGCGTGTTATTTTTGGAATTGGCAAAGCTATTACCTACATCAGTGACTTCACTGCATCACATAGCGCAAGCTCTTGATTCTGCAGAGGTTAGAAAACATCGCTGTACTTATGGGTGCAGTTAATGTTTTTCAATTTCACTGTAAAACCAATATCTTGCACTGTATATTCACTTTGAAACCACAGATTCAGGTATTAGTAATTTCTTCATTACGAAATTACTAATTTGCATTTATCGGAAAAACTAAATTGGTTAGTCTTACTTTACAAGCAATAGGGTAGTTAAGTTGTATGACAGTTTTGCGTCACAAATGTGACACTAAATTGATACTAACTCAGGATAACTTTGTATTGCAATATGTTCGAATGAAAGAAGTCGAACTTTAATGGCTTTATAAAAGTCTGTTATTAGGCAGTGTGTTGAGTTTTTGCTTTCAAATGAACAATTTTTGAGTTTTTATAGTGGGTTAATTGAGATAGTTGAAACGGAGTTTATAGCCTAGTTTTAGCCACTGTTAGTGGCGAAGGTGATTGAATCAAAAGTGCAACAGATGGTTTTTTCCTAAAAAAAATGGCTGAATAAGCGTAACAATTCTCGCCATTAATTATCGATTTTTATAATCATTAAAAATATGTAACATTATTTTTAATAGCTAATTATTATAAAAAAAGATCAATATTAGTCGCAATATAGTTGGTGTAATACCGTAATGATGGCTTTTACTTCTTTACTTTGTAGAGCATAAAAAATGCTTTGCGCTTCTCGGCGAGTTTTCACATAACCGGAATTTCGCAGCCAAGCTAAATGTTGGGATAAAGTGGATTGCGGGATAGGGATGATATTATTTAGCTGATTAACGCTTAACTCACCGTCTGTCAGAGCACATAGAATCATTAATCGGTGCTTGTTTGACAATGTTTTCAATAATGCTACAGCGCTATCTGAATTTTTAGCAAATTTACTGAAATCTAGCATTTGCACACTCCATTTTAATATTGGTGATCAGTGATTTTTACTGTCGCTGGAATTTGATATTGAATAGTACCCAATGCTATGGGTTTTTATACAATTGAGATACTTTTATACCGACGAGCATTGCTGCTACAAAGACAAAAATCTTAGCGTCTAAGTGCACTAAATTCACAATAGCGGGACCTGGGCATAATCCGGCCAGTCCCCAGCCTATGCCAAAAATAGCAGCGCCAAACATTAAAGGTTTATCCAGTTCTGTCACTTTAGGTAATTGATATGCCATGCCTAAAATGGAGGGCTGTTGAGTGTTTATTCTAGGTTTGATTAAATAGCGGTAGCCCAAGGAGAAAACGGCCAGCGCGGCGAACAGTACTAAAGCAAGGCTGGGATCCCACTGTTGGCTAATACTTAAAAACCCCAGTACCTTTTGCGGATCAACCATCCCCGATATTTGTAGACCTAGTGCAAATAAAGCGCTGCATAAAAAAACCACAATATAAAAATAGTAGCTCAAATTAGGGTTAGTGCGCATCTGTTAACCTCGATTAAATGTTTAGTATGATTTTGAATCCAGTATCGCACCTAGTAACTAACGATAAGTTAATGAGTGCCCTTTGTGTCTCAGCGCTGCATCTAGGGGAGCTTTCGGACAAGTACATATCTTCGCAGCGGGTTGTTCAGAGGCTCCCTAGGGTGATGAATGTTAAGGCCTGTTACTGATTAATTTTTCAAAGAGTCAGCTATCGCTAAGATTCAAGTAAATAGTGTGACAATAAAGACCGTCGCGGCACCGGTGCATAAAAACGTGCAAGTGGCTGCGATCGAACGCACGGAAAATCTACCTATTCCACATACACCATGGCCGCTAGTACAGCCTGAGCCTAAATGCGCGCCAAAGCCAACTAAGAGCCCCGCTATGATTAGCAGCAGCCAGTCAGTTTCAATCTTAGGAGTAGATGACTGTAAAAAATATAGACCTATGACTGATCCTGACAATAGACCGGCTATATAGACCGTAGGAAAGAGTAAGCGTCGGTCTCTAAAAATTAGCAGTTGGCTAACTATGCCTGAAATGCCACTAATTCGACCGCTGCTCGCTAACAGTAGCAGGGCTGAAAAACCAATCATCGCACCTCCAATAAGTGCAGATACTGGGGAAAACTGAACGTAATCTATCATATAGGCAGTCCCTGATTACTACGTTATATTAGTTACATTAAATATATCGTATATTTAGAATGTACGATATATTAAATAATAACTTTAAATTATGCAACTGAAAAATTACCATATGGTGCTGAAAAAAGTACTATCAAGAGAGGCTGTTAGCGTTCAAATTTTAATCGCTGAACGGTTAGAACAGAACGATCAGCTCGAGAAAAATGACAGCGTAGAAAAGTGCAATAATGACAATAAACCAGGACTGAGCAACAACCCTGTTGGATTGAACTGCTATTGAATATTATGCTTTTTTTCGTTCAATGTAGTAGGCAAAAGCTAAGCCAATCAACAGGCCGGATAAATGACTCTCCCAAGATATGTAGCTATTTAATGGCAGTACGCCAAACACTAACGTGCCGTAGCTAATGCCGACAAAGAGAGAAATAATAATCAACTTTAATTTTTTAGAGAGAATTCCCGCCAACACTAAATAGCCAAAATACCCGTAAATTAAACCGCTGGCGCCAACGTGCACAGCGCTGCGTGCAAATATCCAAACCAGCAGTCCGCTGCCAATAGTGCAGACTAGAGTGACCTGTAGATAGCGTTTAGTGCCGTGCTGTAGAAGTAAGAAGCTGAAGAGTGCAAAGGGAATGATGTTTGAGAAAAAATGCCACAAGCTGCCGTGTAGTAAGGGTGCCGTCAATATTCCCATTAGGCCGGGTATATGGCGGGGGAGTAGGCCAAATTGATTGAGCGATCGACCGGTCAACAGATTGATAATTTCAACAATCGCCAGCACTAATGAAAGGCTAATAACGATGTTGATTTGCTGCTTAAAGCTGATCTTTTTGTCGGCGTTACTCATTGCTATCCTCTAGAGAATGATATGCGGCATGAAGCGGGAAAGGTCTTGAGTGACTTTATTTTTATCTTCTCTGACAGAAATACCAGCCGCTTTGCCATTGATTAGCCAAGAGCCAATTAAAGTAAAATTATCACCGAAGGCGGGAAGGGGATGATAATCTTGGTAAATAAATCCTTCATCACCATATGGACCGTCTGATGCATATACTTGTTCACCGGCCAAATGAATACTAATGTTGGCGCCTTCGCGGGCGAAGATCGGCTTTTTTACATAGTTTGTCAATTGGCTATTTTTTAAGTCTTCCTCAAAATAACTGGCTAAAAGGTTTGGATGATTGGGGTATAGCTTCCACAGCATTGGCAGAATAGCTTTGTTCGAGAGTACCGATTTCCAGGGCGGCTCAATCCAAGATACTTGGCTGTCGACTAGGGCATCAGCATAGTCTTCACGTAACATAAATTCCCATGGATAAAGTTTAAACATCCAGCTGATTTTATGGTGGTCTAAATCGGTGAAGCAGCCATCGGCGGATAAGCCGATATCTTCAATGTAAATAAATTGACAGCTAATTCCCGCGGCAGTGGCGCAATCTTCCAAATATTGCACAGTACCTCTATCTTCATCGGTGTCTTTACAGCAGGAAAAGTAGAGAGTTTCGTGTAAGTGTTGAAACTTTATTTGGGCAAATCGGTTGATTAGTTTTTCTTGCAAAGAATTAAATTGGTCGGCTTTACGGCTAAGTTTACCGGCATTTACTTGGTCTTGTAGCCATAGCCATTGCCAAAATCCGGTCTCATAGATGCTGGTGGGAGTGTCTGCATTATTTTCATAAAACTTTGCAGGGCCACTGCCGCCGTAGGCTAAATCCATACGAGAGTACAGAGAACTCTCTTTGGTTTGCCAAGAATTTCGAATAAAATCCCAGTGCTGTTCAGGTATTTGAAATTTTTCCAGCCACTGTTGATCGCCAACTACCTTATCTACCACTGCTAGACACATTTGATGAAGCTCCTCGCTCGGTGCCTCTATGTCTTGTTCGATTTGCTGTAGAGAAAACTGGTAGTAAGCGGATTCATCCCAGTAAGCTGCGCCGTGCATGGTGTGGAAAGTAAAACCGTATTCACTGGCGGTGTTTCGCCAGTGTGGGCGCTCTTCAATAATGGATCTAAACATTTAACCGCCCCAGCTACTACGGGAAGTCTTTCCACCAAACCTGGATTTAGCGGCAATAGTTGAGCCAAACCCACCTCGAGACATAGTGCGTCTCACGGTTGGTTTTGGCTTAAAAGCATTGTCGTTGACTCGTACTTTATTGCTATTGCTGCTGCCATACAAAACCCCATCAGTTGATGACCATTTGCCGTAAGCGGGTGAGTGCCTTGAATAGGAAGTGTAAAGAGGTGCTGAACGATAGCCGCCATTGAGAATCGAGCTGAACATATAGCCAGCAATAAAGGGCATAAAGATGCTTTGATTGTTTTGCGTGGTATAGGAATTACAGCTGTCGGGGCCAAAATCTTGAATACAGGCTTGCATTGATGAATATTTTGGGCCACTTTTGACCGCTTCGTTAACCGCCTCTTTATATGCCAGCTCACACTGTTCTACTTGATCAGGATTACCAGAAATGCAATCTTCAGCGGATCGATAAACTTGTGTCTCTTCCGTCGGGTCGCTGCAAGCTACTAATGTTCCCGCCGCGACGGCTAATACAATAGGCTTAAAAGCAAACAGTTTAGGGCTTTTACGCATCACATCTAAATCGATATTTTCAGTCCGTTTCATGATCAGCTCCCTGTTAGTAAGTCATACAAGCGGCATTTAACAAACCGACAGCAATGGACGTTCCGCCCAGTACAATGCCTGCTGAAACTTCATTATCGTTGATGCGCTGCACAATTTTTGGCATAAAGACAAAACGCACCATGGCAAAGGCGATGGTTTGTGCCACTAAGGCGACAATCCCCCAGACGACATAATCGACTAGGGATTCAGAGTTGGATGCAGCGCTAGCTAGTGCCAGTGCAAAACCAATCACAGCACCCATAAAGCCGATAGCGGCAGCAGTATTCTGCTCTTCCTTAACCAACTTCCATTCATTCTGCGGTGTGACTAGTGTGTAGACAAATTTGAAGGTCAGTAATAAAGCAATTGAAACACCGAAATAAATGGCAAAATCTATTAGGCCTAGCAGTGAATCTTGTATCGCTTCCATAAGAGGAGCTCCTTAAAATAATTGTAATAAAGATTTATGTTAAAAATAAATCATCAGTTGGCTTTTGTTAATCAGTGACCTTACTGTACTACATAGCGCAAGCTGTTGATTGTAAGGTAGTTAGAAAAAGTCACTGTATTGATAAATGTAGTAGGTGCTTTTTGATTTTACTTCATTGTAAAACCAGTATTTCACGCTCTGTATTCGCTTTGAAGCCATTGCTTCAGATTCTAGCTTATCCCTAGTTATCCAATGATATCAATGTCTGCAGGTTTTAAATCAAAACCGGTCATTTTTACTAAACAACGATCAGCACGGTTATCGATAATTTTTTCTTCGCCAGAGAGCATTACATATTCAAAAAAGTCTGCTTTGATCTCGCGCTCATAAAGCATGCTAAATTGATCTGTTTCAGAGATCGATCCATCCTGCGCATAAGTTTTTTCGGTCATCGCGACAGGTGCGGCCAGTTCACCAGCGGCATTTTCCCAAACAGGGGAATAATTGTTACCCTCTAGCGCGAGTGTTGTCACACTAATACTAGAGTTGATTACGGTATCCCACTGGTTTTCTGTGCTAATACTTTGGGTGTCATAAAAATACCAGAGCTTAACATCGGTGATATGATTTTCGGTCATTCCGCCTTCCAGTAATACTTGAATAAAGCCATCGTCATCAGTGTAGTATCTTAGGACCGTAGTTACATCGTCTAACTTTACTTCCCCTACCGCTTGAATTAAATGAGTACTGGCAGCCCCTGTAATAATTAAATCGGGCTCAATTAAACGCAGTTTTAAGCTGTCTAGTTCAAAGGCGCCGCCTATCCTTAAACCGATGATTTCTGGAGCGGTGTCTTTGACTTCCTCTACATCGTTTTTACCGAACCATTTTTTAAACATAATACTCTTCCTAGCTCCAATCTATGTGCTTGATACGCTGTGCAGCGATATAAAACAAAGTATTACCGGGCTCAATTATTTTATCAAGCTCGGGGTTTAATTCCAGAGAATCAGGACCTTGTGTAGAAATACCAATTAGCGTCGCCTGGTATTGCTGTTTAAACTTATTAAACAGGTTTTCAAAGGGGGTCGCCGCTGTTGCAGTGTAATTGATGGAGTACTGGGTCATGCCTTTGTTGGAATCGAGTAGCTGTTGATGCAGCAAACCAGAACCTGGATCCATCGCTGATTTTGCCAGCATTTCTACAGCCACAGAAGGCATGCTTTCAACGTTAGGGCAGTGACTTTTTAATAGCGCGCCCAGTTGTTCATCTTTGAAATAGGCGATTATGTGTGCATCGGGATTTTGTTGTGAGCAGAAGAGGGCGGTGGTCATGGTCATATCATCTTCCGGGTTGTCGATGATGATACAGGCGGCATTATTAATAGAGGCTCTTTGCATCTCTACTTCACTGCTAAAACTGCTGGTTTTGACGAAACCTATTTTATCCGGTAAAGGGTTTTCTATATCTGCCTTGACGCACAAGGCAATGTTTTTAATTTTGCTATGATCTTGGGTTTCTTTTAAAAGTAAACGAATTAGCTGTAGAGTTCTATTGCCGTTCCAACCAATCACAAGAATGTGGTTTTCGTAGTTAAGTGCTTTCAATCCCTGTACTCCTTTTCGCCATTGATATGAAACAAATGAAGCGATCCGACCAATCACCAGACCAAATAAGCTAAGTCCGAAAGGAATAACAAACAGCGCCGTCGCGTACTTCCCCTGAGAAGTGGCCGGTGAAAAATCACCGTAGCCGACGGTGGACGCGGTTACCATGATCCAATAAAAAAAATTAGAGTCTCTAGTGATAGATGTTTCACCACAGAGCTCTAAAATTATCCAACTGGCACTCATATAAATGGCGATGGCAATAAAAATACTGTGCCATCGCAAATCTATAAAGTACTTAACAAGGACCTTGCGGAGCCTATCAAATGAAGTCATTCGATTATTTTTTACCAAGAATTCGGGCTAACTCATCATCAGCTGAAGAGCTGCTGCCAGTGATTCCCGCGCTTTTCAAACGATTAGCTAATTCATCACCCGACTCATCAGCCGCGAGCTCCGAAGCCGCTTCCATCTCAGCTTGACGCTGTTTTTGACGATCTTGAATCCGCGATAGTGATTCGGCAGCTGTTTTCATTTTTCCATTTGCACCTAAATGCCTAGATGATACTGCTGCTTGGGCTTTTTGCACTGATTCAGTCGCCTTCACCATATCAACTTGCTGTTCCATGCGGCGCAAGTTATTTTTAGCTTGGCTGATATTAGTGCGTAGTGTCGTTTCAGAATGGGTAAACTGATCAACGTACTGCTGCTCAGATTCCATTTGTCCGCGAATATCTACCACTTTGCGAGCGCAATCTAGGGCCAGTGCTTGATCTCCTTTGCTGCTGGCTGCTGCTGCATGACTTTCATACTCACTGATAGAGCCTTGTAAACTAGCCACTTTTTGCTGTGCTAATTTACGTTTAGCCATAATCTGAGTGAGCGAGTGATCAGAGTTTCTAAGCTCCGTTTTGGCCTCGCGAATTTCTTGATCTAAAATGCGCAATGCCTGGCTGTCAGCTACTGATTCAGCGGCTTCATTAACGCCACCTTTTACTGCAGAAACTAGTCTTTTCCATACACTCATGTGTGATACCTCTATTACTTTAAATAGTCTTCGTATGCATCTAAGAAAGCGGCGACATTATCAAATAATGTTTCAACTTCAATGATGATACTCTCTTCTTTAGATTGTGATGATAATGCACCAAATGCCATATAATAATCATCACCTTCAACATGTGTAATGCCGATGGTGGTTAGTGGGAACACTTGGTGAGTTTTCAAAATTTGTTCATTTAATGCGCTTGTGTCTGCAACTGAACTACTGGCAAAGAGGATAGATTCAACCACAATTTGTGCACCGCTGACCGCGATATATGCATCTAATCCATCTTCGTTAGTAATAAACAGACAGTCGTTCTCACTGTGTACCACCCAATTACTTTGTTTTGCTAGTAAACCTTCAATAGTTGAAAGATCCCAACTCATGTTTGCATCTCCTAAAATATATAATCATTACACTCGACGTGTGCTGATTAAGCTTATAATATATAATAAATAAGATCTGTAAAGTAGAAATAATAGTTTTTTGCAATTTATTTTGTTTTTTTGTAAATTATAACTTACAAAACTATACATTCAATGACATTAAGGTAGCCAATACATGCCCGATATCCCCCTCAATACTGATTACAGAGAGCTAATAAGCCGGATTGTTAAATCCGAAATGTCAAAACGTAAAATCAGATATGAAGATTTAAGCCAGTCATTAGCTGATCTTGGTACCATACAAACCAGTGCGAATTTAAGAAATAAGATTAATCGAGGGATCATGGGGGCCGATTTGTTTATCCAATTAATACTGGTATTAAATGTTAAACAGATTGATAGAGAATCCATCCTCGATATTGTATCTAGTCTCCATGATACTTAAAAGAGAAAAATATACAGTATTCCCTGTTGAAATACATGATGAAAATTAAAAAATCCTAAAAAGAAAGCAGGCTGTAAAAAAATATTTTTCACAGTCCGTCTCTTACTGATCAAGAATAGCGCCGCTAGCTTTGTATGCCTAAGGCGCGTGATGTTTGTTCCCAGGCTGCTTAGCGCTGGTAAGCAAAAGGATCATCAATAGAAAAAGAGGGCTCGGTGAACCATACTGGACCTACCTCGCTCATATAAAAATGGTCTTCTAAGCGAATCCCGAATTCATTTGGGATCACCAGCATTGGCTCATTAGAAAAGCACATACCTATGGCTAGCAGCGTATTTTCTGCTCTGTTTAGATAGGGCCATTCATGGATGTCTAAACCAATTCCGTGTCCTGTTCTGTGTGGGCAGCCGGGGGTTTGATAGTCAGGGCCCATCCCTTGCGATGCTAAATAAGCCCGCGCTGCTATATCCACATTGGCGCATGGATCACATAAAACAGCTGAATTAATAGACGCTTGCTGATCATTTTTTTCAACATTCCACAGTTCGCGCTGACGGGAGCTGGGCTCGCCAAATACATAACTTCTAGTGATGTCTGAAATATAATTCTCAACCATACAGCCAGTGTCAATTAATACCATGTCGCCATTTTTTAATGGCTGTGGATTTTTCACGCCATGTGGAAAAGAGGAGTCGATGCCAAAGAGTACTATACAAAAATAAGAACCTTTAGTGGCCCCCATTTTTCGATGCGCAGCATCGATGAATTCTGTGACTTCTGTAGTGCTGATACCTTCTCTGAGAATCCTAGCGGTGGCTTTTTGCACCGTCAGAGTGATATCTTTGGCGCTTTGCATTAAAGCTATTTCGCGAGCGGATTTAATTGCTCGACAACCCGCGGTGATCTCTTTGGCACAGACCAGTGAATAGTTGGCCGCTATAGATGCAATCCCATTGCTGATAAAAAATGGGGTGGCTTCATCAATGCCAATATCGCCTTTCTCTATACCCATCTGGTTGAGGGTGTCGGTGAATAGTTGGTAGGGGCTCTGATGTTCTTGCCAAGCGACTATATCGCCTGGGATTCCCATGAATTGAAGAATAGTACCTTGCTCGAAATAGGGGACTATATAGATAGGTGCGCCTTGTGCCGGCAAAATAGCACCGACCATACGTTCACTACCGTGCCATCGAGTACCGGTAAAATAAAATAAATTGGTGCCAGCATTCAGATATAGAGCAGCGATATTATGTTGCTGCATGAGCTGTTGCGCACTCGCGATGCGCTCTTTAAATTCATTAGTACTGATCGGCAGAATATCTGTACATTGGTTGGATAGTTTAGCCAGTTCCGTTGCGGCATCAGAGCCGCCTACACCTATTGTCATTCTTATGTTCCTCATAAATACCAATATAAAATTTGTATCGGGTTACCACAATGAGGCGCCACTCTAGATGTTATTCGCGCACTTTGCACGACAATATTTACATCGAAAGTGCTTTTAAAAGGCTTTGCTGGTAGGCATTAACAGGCTCCTTTAGGTGCCTGTTAATGGATAGCAATTAGTTTATCGGAAACTGCTGTGGCTGGAACATCACATTTTTCTTAAATAGCCTAACTTGTTCTATTCTCACCGCTTCCAATTCACAGTGAAAATGCTCGGTTGATTTTCCATCCAACTTAGCGAAATATTTTTTGCTAAATAAAGATCTATTATTGTAAAAATCGTATAAATCCTGGCGCTCTTGGACGGTTAAATCGTCGCCACACTTAGAGATAATCCATTCTGAATATCCCTCTGGTGGTGAGGTGTGCATTTTATAGACGGTTTGTTTTTGTACATATGACATTGAGTTTGAAGGGGTGGCAAACATTTCATCAACGAGAGCTTTAGTGGCTCCCATCGCCAGCATATATTTTTCTACAAAAGAGCGAAGACTGCGATACTTAACGGTTGCCTGTTCGGCGTTTAGTTTTGAAAAAAATTGGCGATTGAATTTGGGTCGATGTAAGCCAAACACTCCACGTTTATCAGCGCTATGATTGACGCTGCCAAGGGAGATAAATACACAGGCACTATTGCATTTTTCGGACTCGAAACTGAGTAAATATTTACGCACAAAAGTACCAATTTTCAGGGCTTCCATCACATTACCGCCCTTAGAATTTAGCAGCAGTTTTTGCGGAATATCCTGTTGTTGTTTAATCAGACGTAGCATCTTATGGTAGTCGCCTTTGACGATTTCACCATTGATGTGCAAATTGGCGAAAGGACTTTCACCGCTAAAAAACATTTGTGCGCAGAAAGCGTTGGCAGATAACAACAAGCACGCAACGCTGCAAATTTTTACACATCGAGTCAGTAAATGAGATGAAAAGAGGTGGGACAATGACTTTAAAATACTAGTTGCCATGAGCATCCTATAGCAGAGTGAAAAATAATAGGACGTAAATACCAGCATCCTGCGAATGGGGCTAAAACTACCACAAGGGTTGGTATTAGGAAACAGTTGCGAGCGATTCATCTACTTTATAGGCTGTTTTTTAGCTTGTTGAAGAAGTCTAGTGTTTCAGCCATAGCAGCGTTGCAGTTTAGTCATTTTGTTAGTCTTGTCAGACTGGGCTTAAATCTGGACTGAAAGAGGCTGCTACGTACCATCGTTTATCAGCATCACTATTGTAAAGATAAAATATTAGCGCTTAAATCCAAGTTAAAACTAGGGCTTTCGATCCGAATTAATTGGCTGTCTGCAGTCAAGCGCAAATCTAATCTCACCGCTCGCAGTAAGTGGTTTTCACTGCCGAGTTCGAGGTGGTCGGTACTGGATAATCCCAGCTCTTTTTCTAAGCGCTTTAAAAAAAACTTTCCGTCGTGACTGTAAATTTTATCGCCAACTATGGGTAGGCCTAAATGGGCGAGCTGAGCACGAATTTGATGTTTTCGCCCAGTGAATAATTGGCATTCTATTAATGAGTACTGGCCCTGTGTTTTGAGTAGTTTGAATTGGGTTTTAGATAGCTTAGGTTTTCTATAGCTTGCTCTTGGTTGTTGTTCATCAACGACATACATCTTGCATCGAATGCTGCTGTCTAACCTTTCAGCCAGTTCATTTTCACAGACCAACTCTTCCCAATCAGGTGCACCAGTGACGATAGCATGGTAGACCTTAGCTTGGATAATTTGTGGGAGCTGCTTTTTCCATTTTCGATCACTGGCTTGGTCTTTAGTCAATAAGATAACACCTGAAGTCTCTATATCTAAACGATGTAACAACTGCGCTGCGTAATAAGGAGTTTGTCTACGTATCAAGCCAATCAAAGTGTCGTATAAATTACGTGTGGTTCGACTAACTGCGAGGGGGGCGGGTTTGTAAATCGCCATTATTTCATCGTTTTGCCAGAGTAACTGCCAGCGTCGATTAATTTTTTGTTCGAAATGATTGAGTATTAAAATTGATAGTGTCTGACCGCTGCAAACGTAATCGGAACTGTCCGCTAGCTGATCGTCGAGTTTGATTTGTAAAGGTTTTAGCCAGCTTTCAAGCTCAGTAGTGCTCAGCAGAGGTAAGTGTAGGGCAAGGTAATCTAAAACAGTGATGGGGTGGGGGGCTAAATTTTCGGCAAATATTTGATACTGCAAATTAAACTGCTGTTGGTTGTTGTTGGTATAGGGTTGAGAGGAGTTATGAATGTTGGATGAAACTATTGCAGTGGACATAAGCAGGGTCAGCCTGTGATACTAAATTTTAGTGGTGCGGATTATAAAACGATCTAAGCAATTATTGCAAAATTGAAGTGCGTTAAAACAAGATAAGCAGTGTCTGAAACTTTGCAAAATTGTTAGTATTGGCTTTTTGATTGTAACGGGTAGTAGATTTATATGTTTAGAGCATTAAGCGGTGTTTTTTTACTAGCGCTGGCATCCCAAGTGAATAGCGCCGGCGATCCTTGGACGTTAAATTTACACTTAGAAAACGACTTGTTTGCCAACACCGACCTTAATTACACCAACGGTGTGCGAGCGTCGTGGGTTTCACCCGATGTAAATGATTTTCTAGAAACAAAGCAGGAAACCTATCTATGGATTGCAGACCTAAATCGACTATTAGCTCCCCTGCATCCCGATATATCAAGTCAGCAGCCGGTACATAGAAATATTGTCATTAGTATTGGGCAGTTAATGTTTACCCCTGAGGATAAGCGAAAAACCACCTTAGATAAAACTGATAGGCCCTACGCAGGCTGGCTGTATGCCGGTATGGGCTATCAGGCGAGAACCGCTAATAAATTGCACAGTTTTGAATTAAATGTTGGGCTGGTGGGCCCTGCAGCACTGGCTCAAGAGTCCCAAGATTTGATCCACAGTATCCGTGGCATAGATAAGTTTAATGGTTGGGATAATCAACTGCACAACGAACTTGGGATACAATTAGTATTCGAGCGAAAGCGCCGCTTTAAGCCATTTAAAAATAAAATAGCCAGTAATTTTGATACAGATATCATCACGCATTGGGGGGGCAGTTTAGGAAATGTCGCCACTTATGTGAATGCAGGTGCTGAGTGGCGACTGGGTTGGAATCTCCCCAACGATTTTGGAACATCGAGCTTAAGGCCTGGTGGTGATAGTAATAATCCGGGCTTAGGTGACCCAAGTAAACGTAAACTGGAAGTGCAGACCTTTATCGCGACTGATATGCGCTGGGTAGGGCGGAATATCTTTTTAGATGGCAACACCTTTAGAAGTAGTCATAGTGTCGACAAAAAACGCTTAGTTACAGACCTGACTATTGGTGTTAGTACCTCCTATAAGCGTTGGAACCTTAGTTACGCCCATGTCTATCGAACTAAAGAATTTAAAGGGCAGCAAAAAGATCAAAAATATGGCTCGTTATCAATCAGCTATAGCTATTAAATAATTAGCGATGAGGAGTGAAGTATTATGATCAGACTTGGCGCTTTTGTTCGGGTTTATTAAGGATCTAAAGCCATGTAATAAAGGGCTTGCAAGAGCAACCGCTTATACAAGCTGATTGTAATAGGTAATCAGGTAGTGATTTTATCAGCACTTATCTGAAAATAGAACAGAGTCTCTTATTAGAGAGTAAATTTATCATATTAGATGATAAGCCTGAATTAGTAGAATTTATTATTATATCTATTTTTATAGTTTTATAGTCTTGTAATAACCAATTGATATATAAAAATAGTGTTTTTATTTAAAATTTTTTTGGTAAATTAGCCACTCTCATTAATTTTTTATCATAAATAATAATTAATTTCCCGTAGTTAGAAAACAATAAAAACTAAAAAAATGCCCAGTATACTTGCCAAGTAGCGATCTTGATAAAGCGTTATAGTACTTGTTTCAGGCTACCAGTAAACAAATAATAGTAAACAATTATTTGTTTACTGGTAGATGCTTAAACAGCTGATAAAGTAAAGTAAAAACTGATTGTGATTAAAAGCAGCTATAGATAGCCCAGCAGCCGGACACGTATCCTCGCATCGCCCTTGACAGGAAATAATTCTCATGCAGAATGTCGGCTAGCTTAAGTTGGATTAAGCAGGTAATAAAAACAATTATATAACTAGTTAAATTGATTATTTTGTTAAAATTGGATAGCTAGTCTTAATGAGGAAAAGTCATGAAAAAGAGTATTATAGCCGCGGCAGTGCTTGCCGGTGGTATGATCATGTCTGGCCAAGCCATGGCAGCCAAGACACTTGTTTATTGTTCTGAGGGAAGTCCTGAAGGGTTTGATGCATCGCTATACACAGCAGGAACTACCTTTGATGCCTCTGCAAACGTTATGTTTGATGGATTAGTTAATTTTAAAACCGGCACTACTGAAGTGCTACCAGGTGTTGCTGAGAGCTGGACTGTTTCAGAAGATGGTAAAGAGTTAACTTTCAAGTTAAGACCGGGCGTAAAATTCCATACTACTAAAGGCTTTACACCGACGCGTGATTTAAATGCTGACGATATTATCTTCTCATTCAACCGTCAAATGGATAAAGAAGACCCTTACTACAAGGCTGCTAACGGTAAGTTTGAATACTTTAACGCGATGGACATGGCGTCTTTAATCAAAGACATCGTTAGAGTCGATGATATGACTGTTAAGTTTATCTTAGATCATGCTGAAGCACCGATTATTGCAAACATGGCTATGGCATTCGCCTCTATCCAGACTGCTGAATACGGTGCGCAGTTAGTTAAAGACAATAAAATTGGTGATATGAACCAAAAGCCAGTCGGCACTGGACCTTTCCAATTCGTTGGTTACAAGAAAGACTCAGTGATCCGCTATGCTAAAAACACTGCATATTGGGGCGAAAAGGCCAAAATTGATAATTTAGTTTTCTCCATCACTACGGATGCATCTGTTCGCTATCAGAAAATGAAAGCGGGTGAGTGTCATGTAATGCCTTTCCCAAATCCTGCTGACGTTGCTGAAATTAGAAAAGCTGAAGGCATTACTTTAATGCAGCAAGAGGGACTAAACGTCGGTTACCTTGCTTACAATACCGAGAAAGAAAAATTTAAAGATGTACGGGTTCGCAAGGCACTTAATTATGCAATTAATAAGAATGCCATTAAAGACGTGGTATTTAACGGTGAAGCAACCGTTGCTAAAAACCCAATCCCACCTACCATTTGGTCTTACAACACATCTGTTGTCGATGATTCATACGACGTAGAAAAAGCCAAAGATCTGTTGAAAGAAGCAGGTGTCTCTGGATTTAAAACCAATATTTGGGCTATGCCTGTCCAGCGTCCTTACAATCCTGACGCCAAGAAAATGGCTGAACTAATTCAGTCAGATTGGGCTAAAATTGGTGTAGAAGCTGAAATCGTCACTTTCGAGTGGGGCGAGTACCTGAAGCGTTCTAAAGCGGGCGAGCACGATACTGTATTACTAGGTTGGACTGGAGACAATGGTGATCCGGATAACTTCTTGCGAGTTTTACTAGGCTGTATTGCTAAAGAGACTGGTGGTAACCGCGCTAGATGGTGTAATGATGAATTTGAAGCTTTGTTACAGGCTGCACTAACTACCGACGTACCGGTCGTGCGTAGCGCTCTATATGAAAAAGCTCAACAAATCTTCAAGCGAGAAGCGCCTTGGGCAACGATTGCTCACAGTACTGTTTTCATGCCTGTTAGTGATAAAGTAACAGGTTACATGATAGATCCTCTCGGTGGACATTTCTTCCACAACGTTGATTTAAAATAATAATATTTTGATCAAACAACAAACCGGCTGATTGCCGGTTTGTTTGCATCTATAGAATCAAATTTTTCCTACAGGACAAAATAATGTTCAGTTTTCTATTCCGACGTGTGTTGGTATTGATCCCAACATACATAGGTATAACCTTAGCCGCTTTCGCATTTATTCATGTTATACCTGGTGACCCCATTTTAATAATGGCTGGCGAAAGAGGTTTGCCCCCTGAAAAATATGCCGAGCTTATGCATGCTTTTGGCTACGACCAGCCTCTTTGGAAGCAATATCTAGACTACATAGGTCAATTGCTACAAGGTGATTTTGGCAATTCCTTTGTTACCGGCAGACCTGTATTAGAGGAGTTCTTTGAATTATTTCCAGCGACTCTTGAATTGTCGTTTTTTGCACTATTTTTCGCGTTATTAATCGGTATCCCAGCAGGTATTTACGCAGCCGTTAGGCGTGGCACTATCTTCGATCACTCTCTAATGACTATTTCGCTAACTGGATTTTCTATGCCACTTTTTTGGTGGGCATTACTATTGATCGTGTTTTTCTCCGGCTATTTAGGTTGGACGCCAGTATCGGGAAGAATCTCTGCGCTGTATTTTTTCGACACGCCAACCGGCTTTATGTTGATCGATAGTTTACTGTCTGACGAAGAGGGCGCCTTTAAATCCGCTGTGATGCACCTGATCTTGCCGGCTGTGGCGCTCGGGACTATCCCTATGGCTACTTTTGCTAGGCAAAGTCGTTCAGCAATGCTGGAAACGCTCAGTGAAGACTTTATTAAAACCGCGCGCGCTAAAGGCTTAAGCCCTTTTAAGGTAACTATGGCACATGCTTTTAGAAATGCACTGATCCCAATTGTGACCGTTATCGGCTTGTCTGTAGGGGTGTTGTTAGGGGGAGCTATTTTAACTGAGACAATTTTCTCTTGGCCGGGAATCGGCAAGTGGATGGTCGACAGTATTTTCCGTCGTGATTATCCGGTAGTACAAGGCGGCCTAATTTTAATCGCCACCATTGTTATCATTGTAAATCTTACTGTCGATATGTTGTACGGTATTATCGATCCACGTATTCGTAAGAAAGGACATTAGAAATGAGTGTTGAATCAACTCCGAATCAGAATCAGCAATCAGCTTTAATGGCTGTTTTAGCGAGTTTTTGGTTTGAATTTAGACAAAACAAAGGTGCCTTGTATGGCCTTGTTTTTATTGGAATATTAGCTTTTGTTGCGATATTTGCCGATCTGATCACCCCCTATGATCCGGTAGAGCAATATAGAGATGTTTTGAAAATGCCACCCGTGTGGGCTGAGGGAGGTTCTTGGACGCATATATTTGGTACCGATGCGCTGGGGCGCGATCAATTATCGCGCATGATCTATGGCTCTCGATACTCATTTTATATCGGTTCTATCGTGATCTTCTTTTGCTTAACCATCGGCATCGTTTTAGGCTTGATTGCCGCGTTTAACCGTGGCTTTATTGAAAACTTAATCATGCGTTTAATGGACATTATATTAGCTTTTCCAAGCTTGTTAATGGCCTTGGCGCTAGTCGCGATTTTAGGGCCCTCCTTAGAAAATGCGATGATTGCTATTGCGGTGGTGTTTATTCCGCACTTTGTGCGTTTGACCCGTGCTCAAGCTTTATCAGAGCTAGGTAAAGACTACGTGTCATCCAGTAAATCTATGGGTGCATCTACTTGGCGGCTAATGTTTATTAATGTATTACCCAATTGTATGGCGCCATTAATCGTTCAGGCAACCATGAGCTTTTCCTCGGCGATCTTGGATGCAGCTGCGCTGGGATTTCTTGGGATGGGTGCACAACCGCCGTCTCCTGAGTGGGGAACAATGCTAGCAGATTCCCGACAGTACATATTATCTGATCCCTGGATGATGGGGATACCCGGATTGGCGATACTCTTTACCGTATTGTCGATCAACTTAATTGGTGATGGATTGCGCGATGCGCTCGATCCTAAAATGAAAACGGCGAAGAGCTAAGGAGGCAGTGATGAGTGAAGTTAATGAAAATCTAGCAAATACCAATAGCCAAGCTATTTTATCGATTAAAAATTTAAGTGTATCCTTACCTGCCCGTGCCGATCGTCCCTTTGCGGTAGAAGATGTCAGTTTTGAACTGTTTCCCGGTGAAATACTCTGTATTGTCGGTGAATCAGGTTCAGGGAAATCAATGTCATCCAATGCGGTAATGGGGCTGTTACCTAAACCGCACGTAAAAGTGGCCGGTGGAGAAATTATTTTTGAAGGTCGGAATTTAGTTGATATCAGCGATGCAGAAATGCAATCAATCCGTGGCAGTAAGATAGGGATGATATTCCAAGAGCCGATGACCGCGCTAAATCCGGTGATGAAAGTGACTAAGCAGTTGGCAGAAGTTTTCCAGTCACACCATTTGAAATTGTCCAAGAAAGAGATTAAAAGTAAAATAATTGAAATGCTTGATGATGTTGGGCTTCCCGACCCGCATATCATCGGCAACAGCTATCCATTTGAACTATCAGGCGGACAGCGTCAAAGAGTGATGATCGCGATGGCTTTGGCTTTACAGCCGAAGGTGCTAATTGCCGATGAGCCAACGACTGCTTTGGATGTCACTACTCAAGCACAAATCCTAAAGCTGGTGGCGGATCTGCAAAAAACCAGAAATATGGGGGTGATCTTTATTACCCATGACTTTGGGGTCGTCGCTGAAATAGCTGATCGCGTGATTGTGATGAAGCTAGGTAAAATTGTTGAGCAGGGCAGTGCAGAGGAAGTCTTAAATCGTCCGCAACATCCTTACACACGAAAATTAATTTCTACCGTACCTAAGTTGGGTGCTCAGAAAAAAGCACCTATCACTTCAGAGGTGGTGGTTTCCGTTAGAAATCTATTTAAGACTTATGGATCTGCTAAAAAGGATATGTTTGGCAATGTAGGACGTGTGGTACACGCCTCTAAAGATATCAGTTTAGAAATTCGTAAAGGTGAAACCTTAGGCCTAGTCGGTGAGTCCGGTTCTGGTAAATCTACTGTGGGCCGATGCATTATTCGCTTACACGACTCGAATAGCGGAGTTATAGATTTTCAAGGGCAAGATCTTTTAAAGCTCAGTAACGCAGAAATGATGCCAATTCGACAAAATATCCAAATGATCTTTCAAGATCCTTATGCATCACTTAATCCAAGGCGAAAAATTGGTGATATTATTACCGAGGGCCCCACCATCCACGGTGTACCTAAAGCGCAATCTTGGAAAAAAGCAGAGCAGCTGCTAGAGATAGTAGGTCTGGATAAATATGCTTTGAAGCGCTATCCGCATGAATTTTCCGGTGGACAGCGCCAGCGTATCGGTATTGCCAGAGCACTGGCGATGTCCCCTAAATTGTTGATTGCCGATGAGGCTGTGTCAGCTTTAGATGTTTCGGTACAAGCTCAAGTTCTTGATTTGTTGGATGAAATAAAAGTTAAAATGGATCTGGCAATGCTTTTCGTTACTCATGATTTAAGAGTGGCAGCTCAAGTGTGTGATAACATCGCCGTAATGAAGCTGGGAGAAATCGTCGAGTACGGAGCTACCTATGATGTCTTCAATAACCCGCAACATGAATATACTAAGAGTTTACTTGCAGCGGTTCCCGGTAAAGAGTGGGTGGTCCCCGATTTATCGGAATTCTAAACAGGGTGTTTTTAGGAAGCAGGGTATTTAAAGTTAATTTTTAGTCCATAAATGCTCTCGTCGCCAGAGCGATTCATTGACTCAGTAGCGGATTACTAGCACTGGAGGTTTGTTTTATAAACAACCAGATTTAGTGATTTTAAACATTGAGTCAATGGACGTTCAACGTCGGATATACTGATATTTTAAGGCTGGATAATGATGCCTGAATCAGTGGCTTCACTGCACCACATAGCGCAAACTCTTGATTCTACAGCGGTTAGAAAAATGCCTGCTGAACCTGCGGGTTTTATGCACGGATGCATTTATTTAGCGAATGCAGGACGCATATGAGCTTGCAGCTAAGATTTTTCAATTCCACCGTAAAACCAATATCTTACACTCTGTATTCACTTTGAAGTCACGGATTCAGGTAATAGTGAAATCGTCACTCAATTATCCGCCGTTTTATTCCGCTAATGACCAGCATTCCTGTAATTATGTAGCGCACTCGTTAACTATTGAATAGAAGGGTAATTCAGTGCCGTAGGCGACTATTGTTCCGCTGCGAGTTAAGCCAGCTTTCTCTAGCGACTTAATAGAACCAATGTTTTCTGGGTCTACTACCGCAGTCACGCGTTTTAAATTTAAATCAGCGAAAGCGTATTCAACCATTCTTTTTGCGGCTTCTGCAGCAATTCCCTCCCCCCAGTACTCGGGCTTTATCCAGTAACCTGTCTCGATAAAATTTGTTGGTTGCTCGGTGGGCATTGGTTTCAACAAGCACATCCCCACACAGTTTTGACGATCGTCATAAATTAGCCAAAATCCTAGTCCGTTAGTGTTGTTGATACGGTGGAACCTGGCAAGACCTATCACTACTTCCTCATCATTAAGGGCATGCCCTCTAATATAGCGTTGAACACGCTCATCTTGCATCATTTCAATTAAGTGAGCATTAGAGTAAGTGTTGTCTTCAATTGGCTTTAGAACAAATCTCAAGCTTTTTAAAATTGGGTTTTCTTTCATTGGATTCTCGGAATTAAAAGTAATAGTATCATCTGTATTTCTATAGTTTTTAAGCTAATATTCATAGATTCGTACAAATTGAAGGTGGTTGTTTTGAAAAATTCTATAAAACGGGTAGTGATTTACATACTAGGAGTGATCTTTTTTGTCACTGGGGTAATCGGCATATTTTTGCCGTTGCTACCAACTACTCCCTTTATATTACTTGCCGTTGGTTGTTTTGCAAAATCATCACCTACACTCCATCAAAAAATCATGGATCATCGCTATTTTGGCCCAATGATTAATGATTGGCAGCAACATAGATGTATACCTAAAAAAGTTAAAATAAAAGCAACTTTCTTAATAATATTAAGCTTTTCTGTTTCTATTATTATAGTTAAGATTTTCTATCTACAGTGTTTTTTGCTGTTAATGATGGTGGGATTGTTAAGCTTTATCTGGAGTACTCTCAGTGAAATCCCCGCAACAAAAAACTAGATAGCTACTTATTTAATTGTCTAATAAATAATTGGTCTAAATCTTGCATATTAAGAGAAAAGAAACGAAACGAAACGAAAGATATAAATTTAATATGTAATGAATATAAGGTCATTTTATGCAAGGGTCAATTATTCTCCATCCATCATTTTCCAGAGCGAGTGATTCACAAGTCTATAGAGAAATTAATGAAGCGTTTGATAGATTAGGCTATCACTTCGATAAAAAAGATAAATATAAGTCGTCAGTGAAAAAAGATAACCGTATTTATCGTCATTCAGCGTGATTCTCTATGCGGCAGTTAGAATTTATTCTCACTAGTACCTGATTCCGTGACTTCAAAGTGAATACAGAGTGTAAGATGTTGCTTTTACAGTGGAATTGAAAAATATTAACTGCACCCATAGGTTCAGTGGGTATTTTTCTAACCGCTGTAGAATCAAGAGCTTGCGCTATGTACTGCAGTGAAGTCACTGATTCAGGTAGTACTTATCAGACCTCAACATAACGTCACGAGTTATGGAGTAGGCTTTGATGCCGCGGCTAAACTGCTGTAAAAATCCGACAGTGGTTTTGGCTTTATCAGCTTAACCGAGCGTATCGCACTATTAGACGGCTCCCTGCAGGCTGAAAGTGTTTCAAACAGCGGATCAACAGTGACCATCAAGTTACCCCTTAAGGTTGAATCTGAATAGATCAGTAAACTTATCTACTGCTCTTTAATTCATCCCATGCCCTCGTCTAAATGGCCGAGAAAAGCTGTCTTGAGTGCCATTTATAGTCTTGCTCAAACCTGAGCGTCAAACTCTGATAAGTTATTTTATACATTAGAGACCTCTGCATAACTTACCCAAAGGGTATGATAACTGCGTTCGGTAATACGGCGTTAAAAACCGGCTTAATCTGCTCATTTACACCTGTAGACTCCGCTATCTCGCCGGTTTTTGCCTTGTCTTACCTTCACTCGCAACGTTATGCAAAGGTCTCATTTAACAATCAATATTTTATTATTG
The DNA here is from genome assembly GCA_029027825.1 of Oceanospirillales bacterium. Lineage (GTDB taxonomy): Bacteria > Pseudomonadota > Gammaproteobacteria > Pseudomonadales > Balneatricaceae > Rs1. Next base: position 1,237,901 of record CP093399.1, read on the forward strand.
CCATTGCTCAGTTATAAAAAAACCTGTCGTTTACGACAGTTATAAATCCCGCTCTCAGGTTATAGCCTATAAAGAATAATATTTTAATGCGTTGAAATCGTAATTAGGAACAACTATGCAATTAAATTCTCTTATCTATAGCATGCTTTTTGTACTGATCAGTCCCTTAGTGGCGGCGGAGCAAACCAGACCATTTACCTTTGCTAACACGCTGGTGACTAAGTTTAGTGGTACTGTGTTAGCGATTGAAAAAAAGGCGTTAGACCCCAGCAATCATTTTATCAATGAAACCTTCATTAACCCAGTGGGAGCCTCCGTCAGGATCAGCAATATCAGCGCACCTGGGGCTGTTTGGCAGGGGCAGCTGTTGGGCATTCAAGAGCGGCAATACTGGCAAGTGCCAGCACTTGCCATCGGGCAGGTATTTTCCGCCACTTACGATAGTCAGGGCAACGCCTACGTCGCCGCCAGTTCTAGTTACGGTCTCAATATTACTATTCCTGATATCTGCGAGATCAACCGCTTCGACAAGCAAGGTCGTTCACTGTGTTTAACAGTGGATAGCCTGGATAAGGATAAGTTTCCCGAGCGGGTGATTAAAGGACATCCCTCCGCCCGTTGGATGGTCGGCCAATTCGGCCAAAGCGGCTCGCCGGGCTCTGTATGGAAAATAGATGGGCGCAGCGGCAAAGCGAGTTTGTTTGCGGATATACGATTAGCCGGGCTCGCCAACTCCGGAGCGGCTTTAGGTGATGTAACTTATGACAGTAGTCACAATCAGTTTTTTGTCTCAGATTTAGATACCGGCATGATTCACAGAGTCTCAAACAATGCTAAACAAGCCGGGACCTTAGTCGATTATTTTGATCATGGTGAAACTGCTAGAGCGGCACTTGGGTTGCAACCAGTCCGCCATGACAACAGTGATAGGATCGATATCACCGATCAAAAATTTAATAGCTTAGAGCCCAATACTTGGGGATTCGCCAAACAGGGGAGGCAAGTATGGGCGCTGCAGTACTATGCAGATCGGCTCTATTATTCAGTGTGGAATGGTAGATTATTAGGCAGTGAGATTTGGTCGGTGGGGATAGACATTAACGGTAAGTTTTTAGCCGATAGCCGCCTCGATATACAGGTCCCTGAGTATCAGCGTCATTTTAAAGTGACGGATATCGCCTTTAACAAACAGGGTGCAATGGTACTCGCCCAACGAGGGGATATTGAACCAAGTTATGATTATCAGATAGCGGTCAATGGCAGCAACCCTAGAGTGCTGCGCTATTGGCTGGAGCTACCTAATGACCCAGCCACTAGCAGTGCCTGGATTGCCCAGCCAGAAGAATATGCAGTCGGCAATGAAGGAGAGTATCGCAGTAATAGCGGTGGTATAGCCTTTGGCTATGGTTATACATCGAGTGGGCAAATAGATACGCAGGGCTGTAAAGATACTTTATGGGTGACAGGTCACAATTTATTAAGCGTTGATAAAAAACAGATATCGGGATTGCAGGGAAGCCCCGCAGGTCCGGTGAGGGATTTTAACACTCCGCCGACCAGCAGTTATTTCATCGATGAGTATCCTGAACAAGCCACTGCGGTGATCAATGGATGGCTTGGGGATGTTGAGGTTTATACGAGAGCCTGCCAATGCCAAACCTTATGTTCGATTGCCCCTGTGGTATTAGATCCCCCTATCCTGGCAAACCCTCAGCCAAAGGCCCCCTTAACCACTGATCAAGGGGTCGTAAACCCGCCGCCAAGTGCTGAATTCCCGGTCCCGGTTAGCTTGCCTGAATTTCCCGTTTGGTGCCCCTATGGGCTCTGTGGAGTAGTGGTAGCTTGTATCCCGCCGCTAAATTTTTGGCCATGGTGTGATGGTGAAGAAGAGGAGGTTGTTGAGCCTGAAAAAACCGCATGTATGTTAGTCGAAATGTCACCTGCCGGACCCTTCCTCAATGGTAATGTTTGGTCGTTACCTCTGGGGGTGACATCGTTGGGTGGGAATGTAATCGACAGTATGAGGATTTTTTCAGACACAGCAAGTGTGACTATTACCAGCGGGGTCACTTATGCAGTAGGTTCTCCCACCCCAACTTTCCTGGCCACTGACAATCAAACGGCAATATTCGATTTATGTGGTTTTGATAGCACCGCGGCGCAAAGCGGTGAACCTTACGACTGTTGCCGGATGAAAGTTAAATTTAAGATTAGAGAATCTCAATCGTCCTCAGATCATCAACAGTTGGAGATAGTGCAATGAAAGCGCAAAGATTGATAAAGACATTGCAAAGGGCTGTTTTGTGCTGTGCTTTAGGGTTAGTTTTCCCCCAATTACAGGCAAACGAGCTCGCCAATGCTGGTTTTGAGGATGATCAATCTGGAAGTTATGGCAATAATATAAGTCCCAGGCTGAATGTCGCTCCCTGGATATCTCTGGGTCGGCATAATGTAGTGCAAGTCGATGGTGTTGGGGGTTTATCTTGGTATGGCAGCAGTGGGCCAGAGGTAGACGCCTCGAGCAGTACTGGTGCTAGACACTATCTAGACATGCAAAACAGCGCCGGCTCTGTGTATCAGTCGTTCACAACCGCTAATGACTGCTCCGGAGAGGTATTGTTTGGTGGGAATTTTTCTACCCGAGGTAACGCGGGAGGTAATGCTCATATTGAAATAAGGGAAGGTGTAGGCGAGCTGGGAAGCTTAATCGGCACCACCGTAGTGGTTAATATACCGGCGGGAAACTCAGAGACAGATCCATGGCTAGCGGTGAATTTCTCGGCCATTTTAAGCGCATCAACCACCTATTCTTTTTTAGTGTGGATGGATGACCAGATGAATTTTGATGAAGCTTACGTCAATTTCACCTCGGGTCCCTGTGAAGATAATCCCGTCATTAACCCTCCAGATCCAGGGGTTTGCCTAGAGGTGCTTCAACAGCTGAGCTGTACTGACGCGGGATGGCAAGTTACTTTGAGCCATGATCCCGCCTCCCTATTACAGCCCGATCAATATAATGTAACCTCTATTACCAGTGGTGTCACCATCAGTGGTAGCTCGCCCAATTTTATACTCAATGGGGCACTGCCTGATAATTCAGCCGTGAATTTATTAGTGTTTGGTACTGAAATTAATCAAGGCAGTGGTGCCGGGATGGATTTGTGCTGCGAGGAAACAATGATTCACGTTGATATACCCTCGTCAGAATGTGAAACCATTTGTGATGCTAATGAAGAGTTAGTCGAAGGTGTCTGCGTGGCGATAGAAGAGCCTGAACCGAGTAATGAACGGCTAGCAGATGCAAACAAAAATTGTATTATGGTTAATGGAGAATTAGATTGTGCGCTGAACCTAAATAATCAGCCGGTTGAGCCCAAGCAACAATTAATACTGACAAAATCCTCTGCCACTCACTGTCGCGCCGGGGCGGCCTGTCACTTCAGCATAGGGTTGGAAAATCGATCAGATCAGGCGTTTAACGGCCCTGCGATACTAGTGGATCAGCCGAGCAAAATGTTTGGTAATGTGCGTGGAGCCTCTAATGGTTGGCAGTGTTATAAAGCAAAAAATAGCTATCAGTGTTTCAATCCAGCACTGCAGATAGCCGCCAATAGCAGCAGCAAATTTACCTTGAGTTTGTCGGTACCTAGGAAGCTTAGTGGCAAGGTTAATAATTGCATTGCCGCTGTCGGGCCCGAGGGGCTGGAAAATCCGGTCTATCTATTGCAATCATTACTCAAGAGCGCAGGATTTAATCCTCGTGGAGTGGACGGAAGAGTCGGCGCCGGTACCCGCTCGGCAATGCAAAAATATGCGACAGCCAACCATTTAGAGCAGGTTAATATAGATGCGCTGTTAGCGCACCTGCAAGCTAACTTCCCCCGGTTAGAAACTAATAGGGCCTGCACCCGCTTAAGCATCGATAAGCCAAAACCTAGATTGCAGTGTAAAGCTGGATCAGTGTATGAAAAAGGTGTTTGCGTTAGTCTGCAAGTGAACAGCCAGCGCTGTGCTGATAATGCCAACTGGACAGGCAAACAATGTGTCGTTTGTGAACAGGGTAGCCATTGGAATGAGCAGCGCAAGTCATGTGACTTCCCGCAGGTTAGCTTGAGTTGCAAACAAGGTGAACAGCGTAAAGGGGATCAATGTGTCAAAATTAAGAAGCCGCAATGTATACCTTTTATCACCCACTACAGTGAAAGGTTAGGTATTTGTTTACCGAACATTAGTATTGGCATAGGTCTGGGGGGAGGATCAGACTCGGAAGATCCGGATCCGGTAAAAGATCACCCATAAAGCTATCCTTCCCGCTATGCCCACTAAGGGGTGTGGCTGGGAGGAGCTAGCGATGATTGATTAACGATCTAAATTTTAAACAGCGATTGATAAATTGCTATAGCGACGGTGTTGGTACGGCTGTTTGCGTTTAATTTAATGCCATAATTTGATAGCTGAAAGCGAACGATCCGCTCACTGATCGCCAGTGTTTTAGCCACGCTTTTATTACCGTGACCGCGGCTGATGTAACGTAATATCTCTGACTACCTTCGGGTTATTTCCTTTGCCTCTGAAAGTAATACAAGGCAAAACCGGTGGAATAGCGGAGTTGTATGCTCCAGATTTTGGATGCAGTGTGCCCTTGTTTATGGGTGTTACTGATGTAAATGGGCAGATTGATTTGGTTTTTAACGTCGTATTACCGAGCGCAGTTATCATACCCTCTGGGTAAGTTATGCAAAGGTCTCAATACGTATTTACTACAGTGTATAGCACTGATTAAGTTGCATCGATAATGAAACTCATACCTATAGTCCGCCTCTAATTAACAGCAATCAAACCTACAAATCCAACAATGGTCTAAGTAGCGCTTGATAAAGAGCGCTGGAGAGATGAGTCCGCAAGTAAGCTGATGCATCCATGACTGATTTATTGGTTTACAGTAGCTGCCAGTGAGGGCAATTTGTCCGTAGATCCATACAGTAACGAGAGGGCAGGCAGTGCAATTTTTTTGAAAAAGTCTCTCTAATTGACACCGTGAAGAACCTACAATGCAGATAGAATTATTAATACAAAATAAATAAAATTTAGGTATGATGAATAAAAATATTATTGCAAAATTTTGTAAAAATTAAATCTGTTCTCCAAAGGTCCTTGAACAAGCCTCTGAAGCAGAGGGAAACCTGATATTACTCTATACTAAATAGGTTAAAATTTTCTTAAAATGGCTTCACAAGGATATTAAGTTGTTTAAATTACAAGCTGATCGGTACGGTCAAATTATTAGCATGTTTTGCGTTTCAAAATATACCTCTTTTAAAGTGTTTTTTACTGTTTCTATGGCAATCTTGGTCTTTAGTAGTGCCAGTTATTCAACGGCCTCAGAAACCATTGCTAATGTTGTGGTTAAGCAACCGATTATGTTACCGCTCACCTTAACTCGTGAATCGGTAGCGGTGTTACTGTCTGATTTATCGGATAAAGAAGTGCGAACTATGCTCAATAAACAGTTGAATGGTTTGGCAATAAAGCAACAGAATGAGCTGGCTACGAGCGATGCGGTAACTTTAAAAGAGGGGATTAAACGGCTAAAACACTCCTTTAAAAAGACTGCTGAATTGACCTTGAATATGGCGAGTACACTTCGATATATAGCAGCAAGCTTTCGTCAAGATCGAGTCGGTTACGCTTATTTAATCAACTTCTTTACCAAATTGTCGATTTGTTTGGGGATTGCTTTTGTTTTGGATTTTTTACTCGCCGCGTTTTTACGTAAAAAGTTTGATATAACCTTAGAAAATAAAACTCCCAGCTTAAAAAACAAGCTGCATACTTTAGGTAAATTGTTATTTATCAGGCTGCTAAATTTACTGTTATTTTATATTGTTGCAGCGACACTGATTGAAGAGTTTTTTCTCAACGACATTGAAGAAATAACTGCCGAGGCGATACTCGACTATATATTTATCGCTAAGCTGGCATTTTTAATCGCCGCTATATTACTATCGCCCAAAGATAAAACCTTAAGACTATACCAATTAAAATGTCCTAAAGCGGAGATTCTCACCAATAGGTTGATCATCATTTCGCTGATTGCCGCTTCGGATATATTTTTAGATTGGAGCCGCGATTTAGGTTTGAGCTCTGGGCCGGGCTCTAGTCGTATCGGGTTTTGGTTTAATTTATTATTCTACTGCTCAATTATCTGGTTGGTTTGGCGTTCCAGGCATATCTTTGAGGAAATGCTACTCAATGGCAGAGATAGAGTATCTCAATCAGAGTTATGGTTTATTCGAACGTGGCCAAAAATTGTGATAGTACTCAGTATTTTGGTCTGGTTTTCTCTAGAGTACGTGCTGGCAAATTTCGGTTTAAAAGAAGATTATATTGATGCTGCAGCTTTTTCATTAGTATTCATCAATTTTTTACCTTTTTTAAACATGGGGATTTTTGCTGCAGTCGAGTATTTTTTGCCGGTCAATGATCAGTTAAGTGAACGTCAAATATCCTTTCAGTACGAGATACAAGACAATGTTAATCATGCGCTACAATTATTACTTGCCAGTGTCAGCTTGTTTGGCTTATCAATTCTATGGGGGGTTGATTATAGCAATCTCTCTGAGCAGGGGACGGCAGAGTATATCTTGGCGATCTTTATCGAATTAGTTTCAGTGCCAGTGTTAGCTTATGTAATCTGGTTATTTTTAGATATATATATCGCTTATAAATTAACCTCTGAAAACCCCGAAATAGAAGATGAGGAAGAATCCGAAGGAGGTGTCGGCTTATCGAGAATGGCAACGGTACTGCCTATCTTGAGAGTGTCTGCGGGTTTCGTTATTATTGTATTTACCATCTTTGGGGTGTTTGCCAGCTTGGGGATTAATACCACTCCTTTATTGGCAGGCGCCAGTGTGATTGGCTTAGCGATTGGTTTTGGTGCTCAAACGTTAGTCAAAGATATTGTTTCCGGCTTATTCTTTTTAGTTGATGATGCTTTTCGCATGGGTGAGTACGTAGATGTCGGTGGTATTAAGGGCACCGTTGAGCGCATTGCATTACGCTCTCTAAGGTTGCGTCATCATTTGGGAGCTCAGCACACTATACCCTATGGCGAAATTTCAACGCTCACCAACTTCAGTCGCGATTGGGTAATCATGAAACTGCGCTTTAGAGTGCCTCACGATACCGATGTTAATAAAATTAAGAAACTGTTTAAAAAATTGGGTAAAGAATTATTGGAGCATCCTGAATTAGGTAAAGATTTTATAGCACCTTTTAAAAGTCAGGGGGTGTTGGGGGTTGATGAGGTTGGGATGCTGATTCGCGGTAAGTTTACAGCCAAGCCTGGCGGCCAGTTTATGATCCGCAAAGAAATTTATGTACGAGTACAAAAGTTGTTTGCAGAAAACAATATTGAATTTGCCAAACGTCGAGTGGAAGTACAAATGCCAGATTCAGTGCCTAAGGAGCTGCATACAGCTGTAGCTGCGGCTGCCTCTGAAGCCATTTCAGATACAACGTCTGTTAAACCGGCTTAAGTTATTTAAGTTAGCTTAGAAAGTGCACAGAGTTCTGGAGTATATTCTAATAAATCTGGTGTCTAATCCCCTTGCTATAGGAGCGTTTGGGCTGATTTGTCAGTAAGCTATATCAGTAGCCTAGAGATGCATCTTGGTCTGTCTTGGGCAGTGCAAGCGACTTTTTCGACTTGTTAATACGGCATAAATGTAAACTAAACTTGACTGTCGATAGCTATACTTTCACAGCTATCACTAAATCCATAACATTAGTGTTGGTTGGCCCGGTTATAAATATATGCCCAGTTTGGCGTAAATAGCTACCGGCATCGGCTTCTTGGAGTGCCGTTTTAGCTGCTGCTACATCTTGAACAGTCTGGCCATCGACGATACCTCCCGCAGCATCAGTAGGGCCGTCACTACCATCAGTTCCCGCCACTAGAATATAGATGTTGTCTAGGCCCCGAATATGCAGTGCTAAAGCCAGAGCTAGGCTTTGGTTGCGGCCTCCACTGCCTGGGTTTGCAGGTAAATTGACTGTTGGTTCACCGCCGAAAATATACAGCCCTTTAGGTCCGCTAGTGAGATGTTGCGCTATCTCAATTGCTGCTCGATGGATATCTTTATAGAGGTTCTCAATATTAACTTGTACCTTGTAGTCTAAATCCTGGGCTGTTGTTGCGCATGCTCGTCGGGCGACTTGGTTAGTACCAATTAGCTTTAGGGTTTTATTGGTATTGACGTGTTTTGGATCGCCAGTGCCAGAGCCAATGACTGAGATGTCATCACCTTCTACATCTGAAATAGCTAAGACTAAAAGCTGTTCTCCAGTAAAGTTTTTCAGTAGTTTTCCGTCTTTAATTAACGAGGTTTGTTTGCGCTGAGTGTTAATTTGCCCAATATTAAACCCACATGCGAGCATCTTCTGCGTCAAATTTTGCCACTCGGCTAGACTCATCTCTGCTGGTAGTAACTCAGAGAGTGCAGAAGTGCCACCGGACACCAACAGTAATAACTTACTGCTTGCAGACAAATCGGATACGGCGCTAAGCATCGCCTGGCCTGCTAGCAGTGAGTTTTCATCGGGAACAGGGTGGGCAGCCTCAATGACAGTGACTGTCGGGTGATCGTGCATTGCCTGATCAGTGTGTTGATATTTGGTGATGAGAAGTGCTGTGCAGGGATCTGTCATCGTTGCCAGGGCTCCCGCACACATGCCACTGGCAGCTTTGCCTACAGCAATAATAAGATCTGGGGTGAAGTGACTTTCATTGATGAGTGCATTATGGGTGGCTTGGAACCCCGAAACAGCATTGACACCGGCATAAAAAATATCGACTAGTTGTTGTTTAATCTTAGTATTCACGCTAAACCCAATTTTATTTGACCATTGTCTATTCTGACCTTAGCATAACTCTAGCTCCAGCAACTAACTCTCACCTGAATCAGTGACTTTACTGCGCTACTTAGCATAAGCTACAGGTGCTAAAACAGGTGCTAAACAGGCACTACAACGGTTAGAAAAATACTACTGCACTTTAAGAGTGCAGCTAATATTCTTCAACGCTACTGTAATACCAATATCTTAGGCTTTGCATTCACTCTAAAGTCACTGCTTGCTAGTCAAAAGATCTAAATTTAACACCTTGTTTAGAGCTATTGTTTTATCAATATAGGCTTAATTAGCAAATGGGCCCTGTAAGCCATTTTTCTGCATAAGTGACTGATATCGATTAGATTGCAATACTAATTGCTCGGCGTATTGTGCTATCAGCAGCTCGCGGCGCTGCGGGTCGGCTGTCGCGTCTATTGCTCCCCAAAAGGCTGCCATGGTTTGTGCGCAGTGACGTAATTGCTGAATCTGATCGGCATCGATGCCGGAGATATTTGACGCGCTTACTTTGCCAACGCCATGGACAGTGGTTGGGCCCGCATCAGTATAGCCAAGCGGCAAATCACCTTTTAGATTGGTTACCTTTCGGTATTGGATGACGTCAAATAATTGGTCGACAGCTTGTTTTGCTCCCTCTACTCTAGAGACGTGTTCAGTATCTGCAGCAGCGTGCGGTAGCAATTCCATTTTTCCCGCATGTTGAGGGAAAATGTTTCGGTAGGCGACCATAGGACCAGACAAATCACCTGAGCTTGGATCTTTGAACAAGTCGGCGTCAACAGCGGCATAACTAATTTGGCCGCTACTTAATGCCTGGTCTAATGCGCTGATATCGACTACTTCTCCGCGATCATAATTAATTAAAATCGCGCCTTGTTGCATCACAGCAAACACGGCAGCATTGATAATACCCGCATTGCTAAATACTTGGGTTTCAGGGTTGTATGCGCCAAGCCCAGTATGCGGACTAATCACATCTGCGTCTTGTGCTGCTTCAACAATAGTGGCAGCGTATACAAAGCCTTCAGACTCTATCCAACGCTGATGTTGTGGGCGGGCAAATACTGATACTTGCATGCCAAATGCAGCGCCTAGTTTAGCGACTTCTCGGCCAATGTTGCCGTAGCCAATAACAGCTAAGCGCTTGCCTTCTAGTTTAGTGGTTGGAAATTTGGCGAGGTCCTTGCCAGTGTCGAAATCACCTTTGACAACTAGGTCATGCATGGCTTGTGTTTGCAAGTTAGGCAGAACTTTTAACAGCGCTTTAAAAGCACTCTGGGCGGTCGCGCGCGAGTTAAAACTTGGGGTGTTCATCAATGGAGCAACACCGGCATCGCCATTACCTCCTCCCCAGCTAGCAGAACCCATATTTGCGGTGCCAGCACCGATGCGTACCCCACCAAGTTCAAATTTAGCAGCACTAGGTAAAAATGTGGCGGCGACAATCGTGGCGTCAAATTGACCTTGATCAGTTTGGGCAAGTAATTCGTTTTCACGACTTAGTTCAGGTTGATAAAAAAAGTGAATTTTACCCGTTTCTAAATGGCTATTAGGGGGGATAGGACCTGTGTGGAACATGCCACCTTTCGATTCTATATGTTGTCGTACTTCGCTGTAGTCTGCATTACCTTGGCTATCAAACTTCATACCGATCAGATCAGCTATTAGTACAGTATAAGCGCGGTTTTCGTCATCGGCTCTGCTTAAACGGTCAGCGCCTAACGCCACCGGACTTTCAAAGCTTTCTCCTCGCGCCTCTAATAGCTCTTCAATGACTGCTATTTTAGCTCGCAAGTAGCAATAATTGATGTTGTCCAACAAAGCAGAGATGTCAGATTGATCTCGTATACCGCCTATCCAAGCGCGATAGTCACCAGGAGATCCCGGAAATGCATTTACATAACGTGCTACATCCAATCCTTTTTCATGGCTGCCATCAATATGAGTAATACCATCATAGCCAAGCAGTTGCTTAGATTTAGCAACAATAGTTTGGATGATAGTTGGGTCTTCAATATCTGGGTCTACGACCTTTAACAAAGTAACAGCCGCACCTCGAGAGTCTGGACTGGCGACCCCTAAATCAAACAGAGGGTTTGTTGCTACCCATTTACCTACCAAACTGCGATTGTCAATCGAACGCTGATTTAAAGTGGCGACATCGCCAATGTTTTTCTCGTTTCTCAATATTCCGAAAGTGGTTTCGGCAAAGGCTAAAGTGCTGTAAGTGTTAATAATACCGCCTTGCATTTGACCTTTTTTAGGATCGTAAATTGGTCCCCCAGCGGTGCTTTTTTTACTGCTAAGGGGTAGCGCCCCATCAACGGGTACGGATATTTTCAACTGTCTGGGAATTGCCCACGATGGCTGCTGTTGATTATGATCAATTAATTCGAGTGCCATCGGTGTCAGTGAAATAACATAATAGCCAGATATGCCACCAATCGCTTTTTGAAAAGGCATAAACATATTGCATTTGTCTAACATTTGATTAACTAGGTCAGTTGACCATGGCATCGCGCCTAGCAACGAAGTGGCATCAATCACAGCATGGTGATGTTGCGGGTCTAAATCTATCCAAGCTAATAAGTTTTTAATTTCGCTTTCGGTGTAACAAGTAGCACCGGTGGTTTCATGACCCACCCCGAAAAATAGTTTTACGCCTTGTTGTTGTAAATATTCAGCGCTGGGAATCGTGCCTTCACCTTCGGCAAAAAGTAAGCGATTTTCATTGCCATTTTTTGCATAGCGCTGCATTTCAGTCAGCTGTGCTCCCCAAGACTGTCTGAAAAACCCACCTTGTTTAGCCGCATCTGACTCGGGCTTAGGAGTATCAATAAAGACAATTTGCTGTGGATCGTTAGCAGTCATCATGTGCATTGCAGTTGAGGTAAAACCACTGTGACCACCACCGAGCCCGACTGCCATTTTATTTTTTAATGGAAAGCCAAAATAGCGATGCATTTCACGCATCATGTCTTTTAATACTTTATCAGCAGGGTAGCCGCGATGCATGCCTCGCGCCAGTTCTGCCTTGGTGAAATTGCCGATAGGATTACCTTTATCATCCAGCTTCGGATAATTTTCTTCCAGCCAAGCATCAAACTCGAAACCTAATAATCTGGCATCTACCTCATTTAAGGTCATGTCAGTAATGGGCCCGACACCAAAAAATTGATTGCTTGTTGCCTTGGGAGCGCCACTTTTAGTTGCTGAAATTGCTGCTGAACGAGCAGCAATTAAATGTTGGATAGATACCATGTGAATTACCTGTGAAGTTTAATCTGACCTATATTTACTATCATGATTTTATAATGAGTAATTTAAATTGTTTATTTACTTAAAAATCAGCAGGTCAATTGAGTGTTAATCTAAACACCTTAATCGGATTGAGCATATTTAAGGTATTACTTATACCGTACTTCTAGTCATGCAGTTTTTATAACTAATTCATATTCAATTACTTAGGGAACCTAAGTGACGACAGTAACCAATAGTGACAAACTGTCTCTAGCGCGTCGTACAATTAGTAACGATAGATTGTCCCATGAGATTTTTTGAGGATATCTTTTATAACAAAGTTTTCTCCAATATGAAACTTTATTTCCTATAATAAACATTTGAAAATTTAAGCTCCCCTAGATCAAGATCAACGTGAAGGATTTGATTACTTGGGCTGTGCTTAGTTCAATATGGAAGTTCAGCGGCTCCAAGGTTGGACTCAGGAATCTCTAAAAAGCAAATTAATAGCCACTATAGACTTTACAGAGATAAGCTATATAGTGATCTTAAATGTCTTGTCGGGGTTCTCTCTTTTAAAGGGGGACGAGAGGTGTAATACCAACCCGCGAACCTGATCCGGTTAATACCGGCGTAGGAAACAAGCTATTGATAATAAAAGTAAGGCAAAAACCTATTCATTGAACATGAATCAGTGACTTCCAAGCGGCGCGTAGTATCAGCTATTTTTTCTACAACAGTTTGAATATATCCCATTGAATCTAAGGGTTTTATGCGTGAATGCATTTGTTTAGCGAGTGCAGGACGCACATAAGCTTGCAGTTAGGATAGTTCAATGGTGTTGTAAAAATAATATATTACGCTGTGAGTCTAGTTTGAAGGATAGTTTTAGCTTTTTTAATTAGGCGTTCATTCTTGCGTTTAATTAGTTAATTTTATTGTTTTTATCAACAGCAATGGTCATCAATTTGCCTCTAGGCATGACATTTATTTATAAAATTCAGCGCACTGAATAATTTGTCTAAATAGAGGATCACTGTATGAGCAAGCTAATATCTAGTACCCATCTCAGTTCTACTGCGGTTGTCGATAGCGAATCGATTAAACCATTTCCCGGTTCCACAAAAGTTTACATTCAGGGGAGTCGGCCAGATATAAAAGTGCCGATGAGGGCTATTCATCTCGCCGATTCTCCGGCGTCATTTTCTAAAACGGAATCCGCTGAAAAAAATGAATCAATAATGGTGTATGACACATCGGGACCTTACACAGACCCTGATGTCATCATTGATGTGCGCAAAGGGTTGGCCAGTGTACGCGAAGCTTGGATTATTGAGCGAGGTGACACTGAGTTACTGACAGGCTTGAGCTCAGACTACGGTCGGGCAAGGGCCGATAACCAACGCTTAGATTCTCTAAGATTTAATCTTGAGCGAAACCCGCGCCGCGCTAAACAAGGGGCGAATGTCACGCAGCTTCACTATGCTCGCCAAGGCATTATTACTCCTGAAATGGAGTATATTGCGATTCGTGAAAATATGAAATTGATTGAGGCTAAAGCGAACCCTGAACTTAACTTTCAGCATCCCGGACAAAACTTTGGCGCAACTTTACCCGCAGAAATTAGCGCTGAGTTTGTCAGGGAGGAAGTTGCTCGTGGTCGTGCGATAATACCGGCGAATATTAATCATCCTGAAGTAGAGCCGATGATTATTGGTAGAAATTTTTTGATAAAGATTAACGGTAATATAGGAAACTCTGCACTGGGATCTTCTATTGAAGCGGAAGTTGCAAAGATGACTTGGGGGACGCGTTGGGGCTCAGATACTATTATGGACCTTTCAACAGGTAAAAATATTCATGAAACGCGCGAGTGGATAGTGCGTAATTCCCACGTGCCGATAGGTACAGTGCCTATTTACCAAGCATTAGAAAAAGTGCACGGGGTTGCTGAGGATCTTACTTGGGAGATATTTCGCGATACATTAATTGAACAGGCAGAGCAAGGGGTTGATTACTTTACTATCCATGCCGGTGTCTTGCTGCGCTATGTGCCGATGACCGCTAAAAGAGTGACGGGTATCGTCTCACGCGGTGGATCTATTATGGCTAAATGGTGTCTGTCTCATCATCAGGAAAACTTCTTATACACGCATTTTGAAGACATATGTCAGATATGTAAAGCCTATGACGTCTCTTTCTCTTTAGGCGATGGACTGCGTCCAGGGTCTATTGCGGATGCTAACGATGAGGCGCAATTTGGTGAGCTAGAAACACTGGGAGAGCTAACCAAAATTGCCTGGCAGCATGATGTTCAAGTGATGATTGAAGGGCCGGGTCACGTGCCTATGCACATGATCAAAGAAAATATGGATAAACAGCTAGCAGAGTGCGATGAGGCACCCTTTTATACCTTGGGTCCACTGACGACTGATATAGCTCCAGGCTATGACCATATAACATCGGGAATAGGAGCGGCTATGATTGGTTGGTTTGGCTGCGCCATGCTTTGTTATGTGACACCTAAAGAACATTTAGGTTTGCCTAATAAAGACGATGTAAAAACCGGCATCATCACCTACAAATTAGCGGCTCATGCGGCTGATTTAGCCAAGGGGCATCCTGGCGCACAGGTTCGGGACAATGCGATGAGCAAAGCGCGCTTTGAATTCAGGTGGGAAGATCAGTTTAATTTGGGGCTAGATCCAGATACTGCACGTGCTTATCACGATGAAACTTTGCCTAAAAACTCGTCCAAGGTGGCGCATTTTTGCTCGATGTGTGGGCCAAAATTTTGCTCGATGAAAATTAGCCAGGAAGTGCGGCAACTAGACGATAGTGCAATTGCTGCGATTAGTAGAGAAGTTGAAAAAGGCATGCAGAAAAAGGCACAAGAGTTTAAAGATTCTGGCTCTCAACTCTATCAGCAAGTTTAAATTGTTATTACTTGAGTTTGTGGTGTTTTATGCATTTATCCATGCATAAAACCATAGGTTTAGTAGGTGTTGTTTAACCGCTGTAAATTGTAAATGAAAAACCTGCACTTAATGACTAGAGCGAGCAATGACTTCAATGGCGATTGGTCGCAGGTTTTTATTATAGGTTTTTTTTCTTTATAATGCAGCAAGACCTTAACTCGTGACGGGTACTAAATCAAACGCCGTCACAGCTATAACTCCGTTAAATTTAGCCTTAGTCAGTATGGGGCTTCCTTGGTAATAATGAATAAAATTCATTAAAGAATTAATAACTTTCAGTATTAGAGTACTTGAAAATTAGGTAATCTTAGCTATACCATTTCATATATCATTAAAAGGACTACAAAATGAAGCTGGAATCCCTCGCATTGCACCATGGTTATAAATCCGAAGATACTACCAAAGCCGCCGCAGTACCTATTTATCAAACTTCCTCTTATACTTTTGATAGCACTCAACACGGCGCTGATTTATTCGATTTAAAAGTAGCGGGGAATATCTATACTCGGATTATGAATCCAACTACAGACGTGTTGGAGCAACGCGTCGCAGCGATGGAAGGTGGAGTAGGCGGGCTTGCTGTCGCCTCTGGTATGGCTGCTATCACTTACGCTATTCAATGTTTGTGTGAAGTGGGGGACAATATAGTAAGCACCAGTCAATTATACGGCGGTACCTATAATCTATTTGCCCATACCTTTCCCAAACAAGGGATAGAAGCTAGGTTGATTTCTGCGGATGATTTCGCGGCATTTGAAGCGGCAATTGATCATAAAACCAAAGCTGTTTTTTGCGAGTCAATCGGCAACCCAATGGGCAATATAGTGGATATTGTCAGGCTTTCTGAAATAGCACATAAATACGGCGTACCGGTGATTGTCGATAATACGGTAGCGACTCCCTATTTGTGTCGTCCCTTTGAATTAGGCGCCGATATTGTCGTACACTCATTAACAAAATACATCGGTGGGCACGGTACCTCGATTGGCGGGATCATTGTTGACTCGGGAAAATTTGACTGGGTGGCTAATGCTGAACGCTTTCCCGTGATGAATACCCCAGACCCCTCGTACCATGGTGTAGTTTATACTGATGCATTTGGTCCAGCGGCTTATATCGGGCGCTGTCGGGTGGTCCCGCTGCGCAATACGGGAGCTGCTATCTCTCCATTTAATGCTTTTCAAATCCTGCAAGGGTTAGAAACTTTGGGACTGAGAATGGAGAGACATTGTGAAAACGCTGAAAAGCTCGCGAATTTTTTACAGCAGCACCCTAAAATAAGTTGGGTAAATTATGCTGCATTAGCAGATAGCCCCTACCAAGAGAGTTGCCAGAAAATATGCAGTGGCAAAGCTTCGGGCATTCTAAGCTTTGGAGTGAAAGGTGGTCTGGCCGCTGGTGGCCAGTTTATTGATGCCCTGCAAATGATTTTACGGTTAGTTAATATTGGTGATGCTAAATCGTTAGCTTGTCATCCGGCCACGACTACTCATCGTCAACTTAACCCTCAAGAGTTAGCAGCGGCGGGTGTCAGTGAAGATTTAATCCGTATCTCAGTCGGTATCGAGAATATTGAAGATATTATTGCAGATGTGACCCAGGCATTAAACACCGTCACTGTTAGCTAGCTAACAAACTAGTGGCACTGGAAAAAATATCGATTGTCGGTGGTGAATTGGCAATAGATGAAAACTTTTTAAGTCTTGCTCAGGCAGATAGTTTGCTTGAGCTTTTCTTAACCGATCTCCCCTGGCGACATGATGAAATCACCGTTTTTGGAAAATCACATTTGATGCCAAGGATGCACTGCTTTCAGTCGGAATTATCGGTGAATTATCAATATTCAAATCTTAGTCTCACTCCGAGTAACTACCACCCCAAGGTGTTGCAGTTAAAGCGATATTTAGAAGCAGTGACAGGCGTTAGTTATAATGCGGTTCTGATTAATTTATATCGTAATGGGCTGGATAAAATGGGCTGGCATAGTGATGATGAGCCTGAATTAGGCAAAAATCCCAATATCGCCTCTATCAGCTTAGGAGTTGAACGTTGCTTCAAACTTCGGCACAAGCAAAAAGATGCAGCTGAAATATCCCTAGAATTAGCGCATGGCTCGCTGTTGCAAATGAGCGGGAGTTTGCAGGCCAATTGGCAGCATTCGCTACCGGTGACAAAAAGAATTAGCTTGCCGCGAATAAATCTTACTTTCAGGTATATTAAGTCCCCAATCCTTCCTTACCGCTCAGAAGCCTCTGCATAGCTTACCAAAAGGGTGTGATAACTGCGCTCGGTAATAAGGCGTTAAAAACCGGCTCAATATGCTCATTTGCACCAGTACACTTCGATATTTCGCCGTTTTTTCCTTTTACTTACCTTCGCTCGCAACATTATGCAGAGGTATCTGGTAAATAAAGTGTTGAAAATTAATCAATTAGATAACAAATCGGCAGGGTATTAATTTTGCGTTAATAAATCGTTAATCTTTCGTTAAGTATTTGAAAAATAAGAAGATTACCTGTTCCTAGGTACAGTATTTTTTTTGTTTATAATTCTCTATTATGGCCTCAATGATATTAAAAGGTGATTGAAATGGCTGTAATTGGAAAGGTTAACTCATTAGTTGGTACTGCAATAGCGACAGATGCGAATGGAAACCAGCGTGTATTGTCAATTGGTGATGAAATATTTGATGGGGAAGTGGTAACCGCTTCCGCGGGATCAAAAATTGAATTGCAAATGACAACAGGCGATATAGTTGAAATTGCAGACGGACAAGCATGGACACCTACTAGTGAAACATTTTCAACAGCTGACAATGTCGTAATTGAAGACCAAGTAGTATCTCCTTCCGATTTAGCCTCTTTAGAAAGCATTCAACAGGCATTATTGTCTGGACAAGATCCAACAGAATTAGGTGAAGCGACAGCAGCCGGCGCGACAGCTGCAGGTTCGTTTGGCGGAGCTGACGGCGATGGTGGTACAAGCTTCGTTCGCACCTCAAGAACAGGTGCTGAAATCGATCCATCTGCTGGTTATAACACTATAGGTACAAGTGCTAATATAACGGGACCTGTTATTCACACTCAACTATTTCCACAGCCTCTCGTATCTTCAATAACACTTGCTGCTAATGCTACTGCTGGAGCAGTTGTTGAAGGTAATGATTTAGTATTCACCATTACTCTAGACTCTATTCCTGTTATTTCTGTTGATTTTTCTTTTACCATAGGTGGTGGAACTGCATCAGTATTAGATTATACCCAGCTTACTTTTAGTAATGGTGTTATCAATAATGGTGACGGAACAATTACAGTGCCTGAAGGCGTTGATTCCTTTACCGCAGCCTTGCCCACTATTGATGATTCAGAAGATGAGTTTACAGAAACGGTACCTTTTACCGTAGGTGGTGTTTCTGTAACAGGTTTGATTTTGGATAACGATGAACCAGTAATAAGCATTGAAGCAACACAAGCTGTTGCCGTTGAAGGGGTGGCGGGCTCGCTAGTCGAGTTTACAGTAAGTCAAGATATTCCCGGAGTCCTGACGAGCACTGTATTATTTCGTTTGAATTTAGATCAAATTAGCATCTCTGATATCAGTGAAATTACCTATAGTGATGCATTTGGGAATATTGTTAATGTAACTGATATCGCTGATTTCTTAGCTAATGGTGTTTTATTAACCATACCTGCGAACTCTACCGTTAAACCAGTCGTGACCATCACGCCAGTAAATGACGATACTTACGAGAAAAGTGAAGCGTTCTCAGCAACTATTAGCACCCCAGTTAATGCCAATCTAGGCACTGGTACCGCAAATGCTAAGATCGTAGATGAAACTACACCAGGCGAGCCACCGGAAGAAGGTGATAAGCCAACGGTTAATTTAGTCGCTACTCATGACACTGCCGTTGAAGGTGAAGTGGGATCAGCGGTTGAATTCGAAGTATCACAAACTAATCAGTCTAATTTTGCGACCAGCGTGCAGTTTAAATTAGATTTAGATGAGCTAGAAATCGCCGATATCGCCAGCATTACCTACACAGATGCCACGGGCGCCACCATTACAGTGACAGACATCGCTGATTTTGTTGCGAACGGTGTTTTATTAACAATACCTGCGAACTCTACCGTTAAACCAGTCGTGACCATCACGCCAGTAAATGATGATACTTACGAGAAAAGTGAAGCGTTCTCAGCAACTATTAGCACCCCAGTTAATGCTGATTTAGGTACAAGTAACGCAAACGCTAAGATCGTAGATGAAACTACACCAGGCGAGCCACCGGAAGAAGGTGATAAGCCAACGGTTAATTTAGTCGCTACTCACGACACTGCCGTTGAAGGTGAAGTGGGATCAGCGGTTGAATTCGAAGTATCACAAACTAATCAGTCTAATTTTGCGACCAGCGTGCAGTTTAAATTAGATTTAGGTGAACTAGAAATCGCCGATATCGCCAGTATTACCTACACGGATGCGACGGGCGCCACCATTACAGTGACAGACATCGCTGACTTTGTTGCGAACGGTGTTGCACTAACTATACCTGCGAACTCTACCGTTAAACCAGTCGTGACCATCACGCCAGTAAATGACGATACTTACGAGAAAAGTGAAGCGTTCTCAGCAACTATTAGCACCCCAGTTAATGCCAATCTAGGCACTGGTACCGCAAATGCTAAGATCGTAGATGAAACTACACCAGGCGAGCCACCGGAAGAAGGTGATAAGCCAACGGTTAATTTAGTCGCTACTCACGACACTGCCGTTGAAGGTGAAGTGGGATCAGTGGTTGAGTTCGAAGTATCACAAACTAATCAATCTAATTTTGCGACCAGCGTGCAGTTTAAATTAGATTTAGGTGAACTAGAAATCGCCGATATCGCCAGCATTACTTACACGGATGCCACGGGCGCCACCATTACAGTGACAGACATCGCTGATTTTGTTGCGAACGGTGTTGCGCTAACTATACCTGCGAACTCTACCGTTAAACCAGTCGTGACCATCACGCCAGTAAATGACGATACTTACGAGAAAAGTGAAGCGTTCTCAGCAACTATTAGCACCCCAGTTAATGCCAATCTAGGCACTGGTACCGCAAATGCTAAGATCGTAGATGAAACTACACCAGGCGAGCCACCGGAAGAAGGTGATAAGCCAACGGTTAAAATTGTTGCAACAGATGATAATGCAGTAGAGGGAAGTGCCAACAACACTATTGTATTTAATGTATCTCAAGATAATCTCAGTAACTTTGATACTAAAGTCGATGTTAAATTGGACTTAGGTAGTGTCGAAACGGCTGACATCGCTTCTATTAGCTATGTTGATAGCTCAGGCGCAAGCATTGAGTTGACAACAGCAGCACAAATTAATGCCTTTGTGGTATCAGGAGCAGAACTGCTAATTAGCTCTGGTAGCAATACTACAGCACCTATTATTATTAAAATCATCGATGATGACGAAGCAGAATTACAAGAAACGTTGAGCATGAGCATTTCTAGCGCTGTAAATGCGGATGTTAGTGCGACAGCAAATAGTGCTTCGGGGTATATCATCGATAACGATGACACGACCTTAGAGATCAATCCAGCGGCTGCTAACAACAACATCAATGTAGGCGAAGGTGACGATGCGGTATTTACTGTCACCATAGGGAAAGCCGCGGCTAACAGCAGCATCACCTTGACCTTAGCTGATGGCACGGCACTGGATACCGATTACTTCGACTCAGCCAATGCCGGTGTCTTCCAGTACAGCACCGATAATGGCGTGAACTGGAGCCCTATCACCGGTGCTATCCTAGTCGCCGCTGGTAACAGCACCTTATTAGTTAAGACTGATACTATCGATGACTCAAACGATGAGAGCAACGAGCTGTTTAGCTTAAATGCTAGCTTGAGCAGTAACGGCCAGGTCTTAACGGCGATCGGCACCGCGACCATCATTGATAATGATGACGCGAGCATCGACATAGTCGCCAGAGATGTCTTTGTTGTTGAAGGCGAGGACGCCGTCTTTGAAGTAAGCATCAGTGGTGCGGCAGAGCACAGCACTCTGACACTTACCTTGGCAGACGGCACCGCACTCGATGCGGATTACTTCGATTCAGCCAATGCGGGTTTCTTTCAATACAGCACCGATGACGGCACGAGTTGGACCACCATTAGTGGCGCTATCCCTATAAAGGAAGGCGATACTGCTCTATTAGTACGCACCGATACGATTCTTGATGGTGAAAGTGAGCCTAATGAAACCTTTAGCTTGAAAGGTGTTTTGAGTAGCTTAAACGTCGATTACGCTGCTGAGGGAACTGCAACAATCCTTGACAACACACCGACAGTAAAAGTAGGCCAAGCAGATACTGGAACTGGCGATGTCACTGTGCCAGAAGGTACGGAAGCGGTGTTTGGAATCAAAATTGAGAATGCAGCGGCAGGCAGCACCTTGACGTTAAGCATGACCAGTGGCACGGCTGATATCGGTGTCGATTTCAGCACTGGCACTTACGAGTACCGTCTAGCTCCGACAGGAAATTGGACCACCGTCCCGAATAACGGTCAAATTCCCGTGACGACTGCTGGCGATAGTTTGTATCAAGTCCGCACCAACACCGTGAGTGATAATAGCCTTGAAGGCAATGAGAACTTCACCCTCAGCGGCAGCTTAACCAGTGGTGGCCAAACGGTATCTGATACCGCTATAGGCACCATCACCGATGGTCCTGTGATCAGTGTCGGCCCTGAAGTAGGTACTGGCGATGTCAGTGTGCCAGAAGGGACAGATGCAGTATTCAGCATCAATGTTGATAATGCCGAAGTGGGCAGCACATTGGCGTTAACCCTCAGCAGTGGTACTGCAGATCTGGGTGTTGATTTTAGTACCGGTACTTACCAGTATCGTCTAGGGACGACAGGCAATTGGGAAACAGTACCGGCGACCGGTGAGATTAGCGTTTCGACAGCCGGCAGCAGCACTTACTATGTGCGTATCAATACCGTCAGCGATGGTGAATTAGAAGGCAGTGAGAATTTCACGCTAGGTGCCAGCTTAAGCAGTGGCGGTCAAGCAGTTTCTGACAGCGCATTAGGTATCATCACCGATGGTCCTGTGATCAGTGTCGGCCCTGAAGTAGGTACTGGCGATGTCAGTGTGCCAGAAGGGACAGATGCAGTATTCAGCATCAATGTTGATAATGCCGAAGTGGGCAGCACATTGGCGTTAACCCTCAGCAGTGGTACTGCAGATCTGGGTGTTGATTTTAGTACCGGTACTTACCAGTATCGTCTAGGAACGACAGGCAGTTGGGAAACAGTACCGGCGACCGGTGAGATTAGCGTTTCGACAGCCGGCAGCAGCACTTACTATGTGCGTATCAATACCGTCAGCGATGGTGAATTAGAAGGCAGTGAGAATTTCACGCTAGGTGCCAGCTTAAGCAGTGGCGGTCAAGCAGTTTCTGACAGCGCATTAGGTATCATCACCGATGGTCCTGTGATCAGTGTCGGCCCTGAAGTAGGTACTGGCGATGTCAGTGTGCCAGAAGGGACAGATGCAGTATTCAGCATCAATGTTGATAATGCCGAAGTGGGCAGCACATTGGCGTTAACCCTCAGCAGTGGTACTGCAGATCTGGGTGTTGATTTTAGTACCGGTACTTACCAGTACCGTCTAGGAACGACAGGCAGTTGGGAAACAGTACCGGCGACCGGTGAGATTAGCGTTTCGACAGCCGGCAGCAGCACTTACTATGTGCGTATCAATACTGTCAGCGATAATACCGCTGAAGGTAATGAGAACTTCACCCTCAGTGGCAGCTTAACCAGTGGTGGACAAACGGTATCTGATACCGCTATAGGCACCATCACCGACGGTCCTGTGATTAAAGTTGGAGATCCCGCGACAGCCACTGGTGACATCACCGTACTAGAGGGCGCTGATGCGGTGTTTGGTGTCAAAATTGAGAATGCTGCAGCGAATAGCACCTTGACCCTAACGCTTGCCGATGGCACAGCGTTAGATGTAGATTACTTTGCAGATCCACTCAATGGTGGAAAGTTCGATTACAGCACGGATAACGGTGCCAACTGGATACCTATCACCGGCCCTATACTCCTCTCTGCTGCTAACAGCAGCTTATTAGTTCGTACTGATACAATCGATGACTCAATCGATGAGAACAACGAGTTGTTTAGCTTAAATGCGAGCTTGGTCAGTAACGGTCAGACCTTAACGGCTACCGGTACAGCGACTATCATCGATAACGATGACACGACCTTAGAGATCAACCCAACGGCTGCGAACAACAACATCAATGTAGGCGAAGGTGACGATGCGGTATTTACCGTCACTATCGGTGAAGCTGCAGAACACAGCACCATCACCTTGACCTTAGCTGATGGCACGGCGCTGGATACCGATTACTTCGACTCAGCCAATGCCGGTGTCTTCCAGTACAGTACTGACGGTGTGACTTGGCATAATGTGACTGGCGCTATCCCAGTCGCCGCTGGCAACAGCACCTTATTAGTTAAGACTGATACTATCGATGACTCAATCGATGAGAACAACGAGCTGTTTAGCTTAAATGCTAGCTTGGTCAGTAACGGTCAGACCCTAACGGCTACTGGTACAGCGACTATCATCGATAACGATGACACGACCTTAGAGATCAACCCAACGGCTGCGAACAACAACATCAATGTAGGCGAAGGTGACGATGCGGTATTTACCGTCACTATCGGTGAAGCTGCAGAGCACAGCACCATCACCTTGACCTTAGCTGATGGCACGGCGCTGGATACCGATTACTTCGACTCAGCCAATGCCGGTGTCTTCCAGTACAGTACTGACGGTGTGACTTGGCATAATGTGACTGGCGCTATCCCAGTCGCCGCTGGCAACAGCACCTTATTAGTTAAGACTGATACTATCGATGACTCAATCGATGAGAATAACGAGCTGTTTAGCTTAAATGCTAGCTTGGTCAGTAACGGTCAGACCCTAACGGCTACTGGTACAGCGACTATCATCGATAACGATGACACGACCTTAGAGATCAACCCAACGGCTGCGAACAACAACATCAATGTAGGCGAAGGTGACGATGCGGTATTTACCGTCACTATCGGTGAAGCTGCAGAACACAGCACCATCACCTTGACCTTAGCTGATGGCACGGCGCTGGATACCGATTACTTCGACTCAGCCAATGCCGGTGTCTTCCAGTACAGTACTGACGGTGTGACTTGGCATAATGTGACGGGTGCTATCCCAGTCGCCGCTGGCAACAGCACCTTATTAGTTAAGACTGATACTATCGATGACTCAATCGATGAGAATAACGAGCTGTTTAGCTTAAATGCTAGCTTGGTCAGTAACGGTCAGACCCTAACGGCTACTGGTACAGCGACTATCATCGATAACGATGACACGACCTTAGAGATCAACCCAACGGCTGCGAACAACAACATCAATGTAGGCGAAGGTGACGATGCGGTATTTACCGTCACTATCGGTGAAGCTGCAGAGCACAGCAGCATCACCTTGACCTTAGCTGATGGCACGGCGCTGGATACCGATTACTTCGACTCAGCCAATGCCGGTGTCTTCCAGTACAGTACTGATGGCGTGACTTGGCATAATGTGACTGGTGCTATCCCAGTCGCCGCTGGCAACAGCACCTTATTAGTTAAGACGGATACTATCGATGACTCAATCGATGAGAACAACGAGCTGTTTAGCTTAAATGCGAGCTTGGTCAGTAACGGTCAGACCCTAACGGCTACTGGTACAGCGACTATCATCGATAACGATGACACGACCTTAGAGATCAACCCAACGGCTGCGAACAACAACATCAATGTAGGCGAAGGTGACGATGCGGTATTTACCGTCACTATCGGTGAAGCTGCAGAGCACAGCACCATCACCTTGACCTTAGCTGATGGCACGGCGCTGGATACCGATTACTTCGACTCAGCCAATGCCGGTGTCTTCCAGTACAGTACTGACGGTGTGACTTGGCATAATGTGACTGGCGCTATCCCAGTCGCCGCTGGCAACAGCACCTTATTAGTTAAGACGGATACTATCGATGACTCAATCGATGAGAACAACGAGCTGTTTAGCTTAAATGCGAGCTTGGTCAGTAACGGTCAGACCCTAACGGCGACCGGTACAGCGACTATCATCGATAACGATGACACGACCTTAGAGATCAACCCAACGGCTGCGAACAACAACATCAATGTAGGCGAAGGTGACGATGCGGTATTTACCGTCACTATCGGTGAAGCTGCAGAGCACAGCACCATCACCTTGACCTTAGCTGATGGCACGGCGCTGGATACCGATTACTTCGACTCAGCCAATGCCGGTGTCTTCCAGTACAGTACTGATGGCGTGACTTGGCATAATGTGACTGGTGCTATCCCAGTCGCCGCTGGCAACAGCACTCTATTAGTTAAGACGGATACAATCGATGACTCAATCGATGAGAACAACGAGCTGTTTAGCTTAAATGCTAGCTTGGTCAGCAACGGTCAGACCCTAACGGCGACCGGTACAGCGACTATCATCGATAACGATGACACGACCTTAGAGATCAACCCAACGGCTGCGAACAACAACATCAATGTAGGCGAAGGTGACGATGCGGTATTTACCGTCACTATCGGTGAAGCTGCAGAGCACAGCACCATCACCTTGACCTTAGCTGATGGCACGGCGCTGGATGCCGATTACTTCGACTCAGCCAATGCTGGTGTCTTCCAGTACAGTACTGATGGCGTGACTTGGCATAATGTGACTGGTGCTATCCCAGTCGCCGCTGGCAACAGCACTCTATTAGTTAAGACGGATACAATCGATGACTCAATCGATGAGAACAACGAGTTGTTTAGCTTAAATGCTAGCTTGGTCAGCAACGGTCAGACCCTAACGGCGACCGGTACAGCGACTATCATCGATAACGATGACACGACCTTAGAGATCAACCCAACGGCTGCGAACAACAACATCAATGTAGGCGAAGGTGACGATGCGGTATTTACCGTCACTATCGGTGAAGCTGCAGAACACAGCACCATCACCTTGACCTTAGCTGATGGCACGGCGCTGGATACCGATTACTTCGACTCAGCCAATGCCGGTGTCTTCCAGTACAGTACTGACGGTGTGACTTGGCATAATGTGACTGGTGCTATCCCAGTCGCCGCTGGCAACAGCACCTTATTAGTTAAGACTGATACTATCGATGACTCAATCGATGAGAACAACGAGTTGTTTAGCTTAAATGCTAGCTTGGTCAGCAACGGTCAGACCCTAACGGCGACCGGTACAGCGACTATCATCGATAACGATGACACGACCTTAGAGATCAACCCAACGGCTGCGAACAACAACATCAATGTAGGCGAAGGTGACGATGCGGTATTTACCGTCACTATCGGTGAAGCTGCAGAGCACAGCACCATCACCTTGACCTTAGCTGATGGCACGGCGCTGGATGCCGATTACTTCGACTCAGCCAATGCTGGTGTCTTCCAGTACAGTACTGATGGCGTGACTTGGCATAATGTGACTGGTGCTATCCCAGTCGCCGCTGGCAACAGCACCTTATTAGTTAAGACGGATACTATCGATGACTCAATCGATGAGAACAACGAGTTGTTTAGCTTAAATGCGAGCTTGGTCAGTAACGGTCAGACCCTAACGGCGACCGGTACAGCGACTATCATCGATAACGATGACACGACCTTAGAGATCAACCCAACAGCTGCGAACAACAACATCAATGTAGGCGAAGGTGACGATGCGGTATTTACCGTCACTATCGGTGAAGCTGCAGAGCACAGCACCATCACCTTGACCTTAGCTGATGGCACGGCGCTGGATGCCGATTACTTCGACTCAGCCAATGCCGGTGTCTTCCAGTACAGTACTGATGGCGTGACTTGGCATAATGTGACTGGTGCTATCCCAGTCGCCGCTGGCAACAGCACCTTATTAGTTAAGACGGATACTATCGATGACTCAATCGATGAGAACAACGAGCTGTTTAGCTTAAATGCGAGCTTGGTCAGCAACGGTCAGACCCTAACGGCGACCGGTACAGCGACTATCATCGATAACGATGACACGACCTTAGAGATCAACCCAACGGCTGCGAACAACAACATCAATGTAGGCGAAGGTGACGATGCGATCTTTACCGTCACTATCGGTGAAGCTGCAGAGCACAGCACCATCACCTTGACCTTAGCTGATGGCACGGCGCTGGATACCGATTACTTCGACTCAGCCAATGCCGGTGTCTTCCAGTACAGTACTGACGGTGTGACTTGGCATAATGTGACTGGCGCTATCCCAGTCGCCGCTGGCAACAGCACCTTATTAGTTAAGACTGATACTATCGATGACTCAATCGATGAGAACAACGAGCTGTTTAGCTTAAATGCGAGCTTGGTCAGTAACGGTCAGACCTTAACGGCTACTGGTACAGCGACTATCATCGATAACGATGACACGACCTTAGAGATCAACCCAACGGCTGCGAACAACAACATCAATGTAGGCGAAGGTGACGATGCGATCTTTACCGTCACTATCGGTGAAGCTGCAGAGCACAGCACCATCACCTTGACCTTAGCTGATGGCACGGCGCTGGATACCGATTACTTCGACTCAGCCAATGCCGGTGTCTTCCAGTACAGTACTGACGGTGTGACTTGGCATAATGTGACTGGTGCTATCCCAGTCGCCGCTGGCAACAGCACCTTATTCGTTAAGACGGATACTATCGATGACTCAATCGATGAGAACAACGAGCTGTTTAGCTTAAATGCGAGCTTGGTCAGTAACGGTCAGACCCTAACGGCTACTGGTACAGCGACTATCATCGATAACGATGACACGACCTTAGAGATCAACCCAACGGCTGCGAACAACAACATCAATGTAGGCGAAGGTGACGATGCGGTATTTACCGTCACTATCGGTGAAGCTGCAGAGCACAGCAGCATCACCTTGACCTTAGCTGATGGCACGGCGCTGGATACCGATTACTTCGACTCAGCCAATGCCGGTGTCTTCCAGTACAGTACTGACGGTGTGACTTGGCATAATGTGACTGGCGCTATCCCAGTCGCCGCTGGCAACAGCACCTTATTAGTTAAGACGGATACTATCGATGACTCAATCGATGAGAACAACGAGTTGTTTAGCTTAAATGCGAGCTTGGTCAGTAACGGTCAGACCCTAACGGCTACTGGTACAGCGACTATCATCGATAACGATGATACGACCTTAGAGATCAACCCAACGGCTGCGAACAACAACATCAATGTAGGCGAAGGTGACGATGCGGTATTTACCGTCACTATCGGTGAAGCTGCAGAGCACAGCACCATCACCTTGACCTTAGCTGATGGCACGGCGCTGGATACCGATTACTTCGACTCAGCCAATGCCGGTGTCTTCCAGTACAGTACTGACGGTGTGACTTGGCATAATGTGACTGGCGCTATCCCAGTCGCCGCTGGCAACAGCACCTTATTAGTTAAGACTGATACTATCGATGACTCAATCGATGAGAACAACGAGCTGTTTAGCTTAAATGCGAGCTTGGTCAGTAACGGTCAGACCCTAACGGCTACTGGTACAGCGACTATCATCGATAACGATGACTCTCCGCATAACTTAACGGGAACTAATGCAGTAGTATCTGAGGAAGGATTAACCGACGGAATTAAAGATAGCGACGGTAATCCTGTGGATGCGACTGATAGCGTTTCAGCCACGGGAACTCTGTCTTTTGTAGATGTAGGTGAAATAAACGGCGATAACTTTAACTTCGCTCTTACCGGGCCCGATGGAATAAGTTCAGGCGGTGAAGATGTGGTTTGGCAGTGGGATGCCAATACCGGCGTACTTACCGGAACCACTGAAACGTCAAACGAAATTGTCGCTACTGTCACGTTAGGGACAGTGACTTCAGCTAATGGCCAGCACTCAGTTGGTTATACCGTACAGTTAGTGGGTCCTTTAGATCATGAGCAGGGGCAACAGGAAAATATACTGGAGCTCAACTTCGGCTACAGTGTCAACGATGGTGCCAACCAGTCGCAAACTGCTAATTTTGTTGTGAAAGTTGAAGACGATATGCCGTCTGCAGTTGATAGTGTTCAGTCAATAACGGTACCTAGCGTTAACACTAATCTGATGATTGCTTTGGATTTATCTGGCAGTATGAGAGTGGATTCAGGTGTTGGCGATCTAACACGATTAGAGCTTGCTCTGCAGTCATTAGAGAGTTTAGTTCAAAAGTACGATGATTTAGGTGATGTTCGAGTCAGGATCGTAACTTTTGCTACAACGGCTGATAAGCAAGGCGATGTTTGGGTGACTGCTGAAGATGCACTCAATTATTTAGAGTCATTAAAAGATCATTATTCTAATGGTTGGACTAACTATGATGCCGCTTTAAGTGTCATGCAAGATGCATTTGATGATAATGGCGCATTAAGTAATGCACAGAATGTCTCTTACTTTGTGTCCGATGGCGCTCCAACAGCATCAGATGGAGACACTGATGCGTTGGCTAATACACCTCCTCAAACTAATGGTGATAATCCTGACCATGGTATTCAAGTAACAGAGGAGGCAACCTGGACGAATTTCTTAAATGCTAATCAGATAAACTCAATCGCATTTGGGATGGGGGACAACGTGTCAGGAACAGAACTAAACCCTATTGCTTATAATGGTAGTAATCATAACAACGGCGATACAGATGCAGTCATTGTGGTTGATTTAAATCAATTGGAGCCTGTATTAGACGGTAGCATTGTTATTCCTCCGTACACTGGTAACTTACTGGGAAGTGGTGGCTTTGGTGCCGATGGTGGTCATATTCAAGATGTCACCGTGAAAATGGATGTTAATGGAATCGATACCGTAGTCAAATTTACTTACGATGCAGATGCCAATCAGATTACCAATGATGCAGGTCTTCCTGCTATATCTGGATCGCAGTTGGATGTGACTACCACAATCCCTGCCAATTTCTCGTTAAATATGACTGATGGCAGTTACAGCTATAAATTAACGTCTGCCGGTACCGGTGCCGCTGATGATGCCTTCGGCTTTACACTAACCGACAATGATGGTGATACATCAAGTGCCACAGTAACTATGCATATTGAAGCGCCTGTTGTGCCACTGGTTGGGCAGTCTATCGGTACTAACGTACTAATTATGTTAGATGTTTCCGGCAGTATGGGATATGACTTTACCGATACCTCCTCACGCCTTGACGCGGCTAAATCTGCTTTAACTGATATGCTCAATAAATATGCCGAGCTTGGAGAAGTAAAAGTTCAGTTAGCGACCTTTAATTATAACCAGCAGCTGTTAAGTTCCACTTGGATGACCATTTCGGAAGCACTGAATAAGCTGAACGATATTGGTGATCCTGATGGTGGTACTAGCTATGATGCTGCAGTAGAAGGTATGAAAGCGGCATTCGCCACGGATGGTAAATTGCTAAATGCGAAAAATGTATCTTACTTCCTATCCGATGGCGAGCCTCATTCATCGTATAGAATAGATGCAAATGAACAGAGTGCTTGGGAGGCATTTGTAGATACCAATAACATCAAATCCCATGCAGTGGCTATTGCTGATGATGCTGAAGTTCTGTACTTAGAACCTATCGCCTACGACGGTGAAGCAGGTGCTGAGCTAGCGGCCATCATGCCATCATCGCTGGCAGAGTTGTCTGCTGAATTGGTGGGATCTGTGGTCGCACCTGGTCATATATACACAGGTACTGCTCTCGCTGATTTGATTGTCAGTGGTTTAGGTGAAGACTTCATGACCGGTAATGGCGGTGCTGATATCTTTGACTTTAACCTCGACAACTTTAACCCTAATGTCGTTGAAACCGATACTATTGAAGATTTCAATGTAGCTGAAGGTGACAAGCTTGATCTGTCTGATTTGCTCTCTGGTGAAAACGCCAGTAACCTCGACAATTACCTGAACTTTGAATCTCAAGGTGGCGATACTTTGGTGCATATCAATAAGGATGGAAATTTCGGTAGCGGTGGTCAAGTCGATCAAACAATTCTTCTAAAAGGAGTGGATTTGATGAATGGTGGTTTAAATGATCAGCAAGTTATTAATGAGTTACTAAGTAATGGTAGCTTGATAATTGACTAAGATTGCTCTAGTTGGGTAAAGTAAGTTAGGAAAAGCCTCGATTAATATCGAGGCTTTTTTTTGTCAAAAAAATAAAATCAGAGATAATTATATATTCTTTGTACAATTGTTATTTTCGAACCAAGCTAATCGAGAGTAAATGTGGAATTAATCTAACTATGCCCCGTTAAAGCCTTTTTTGTCGTCTAAGACTAAGCTAAAATCCTCTGTTATATTTTGCCCAGAATAATAAAACCTCGATTATAAACGATGGTTTTGCGGCTCAGTGGCATAACACAAGACAATACCCCTAACTTTGTAACTAGGTGATCGATGCTTTTTAATAAGCTTCCAGAAGACCTTTTTGTTCCATTTTCCGGACAAAATAGGCATATATACCAAACGGTGCTCATCGAATTGGCAGATCTTTTTTTCGATGAAGATTTAATAGAGCCTTTTATCGCCAAAGATTTGGTGCGTTCCACGATTGAAAACGCCGTGGTCCGTATTGGTTTGAGAAAATGGCAAAGAGAAGCAGAAGACACTGAAGACGATTATCAGCCGCCGCGTTCAACGGCTGAATATGCGAATCGAATCTACCGTCGATTAGTGTCGACAGGATGGTTGGAAGAAGAGCAGCAAATATACAAAAGTTATGTGTTAATGGCGCCTTCCAATAGCTATTTACTCCGCTCATTAGTGGCGATTGCTAAAATGGAAAAGCGCTCGTACGGTGGTGCAGTGCTCAATGTGCTGAGTTCTTTAGAGGCGGCGATTAACGATCCTGAAGGGCGTGGCATTACGCTGCAAGAAGCCGCCCAATCTTCCGCTGAGTTCAGTGCGCATTTGACTGATATGTTGCTCGGTTTGCGAGAGCTTAAAATAAGTTTAGCGCAATCGACTAGTCCGCAGGAAATAGTTCGACAGTTTTTCGATACCTTTGTCGAACAAATTTTGGTGTCTGATTACAAGACATTAAAAACCAAAAACAACCCCTTTCGTTTTCGTCGACAAATCATCTCACTGTTGCGAGATTTACAGTTTGATCCGATTAAGCTGGAAAAGCTAATCAACCACTATCAGTTACAGTTTGAGAATGATTACCTAGACGCTGAAGCGATGGTACACACTCATATCAACCGCATCATCCGTATTTTTGACTCGGTCGATAAACGCTTAGACAGTATCGACGACTTTAGATACAAATTGGAAAAACGGGTAGCTGACACTATTCGCTATATGGATAAGACCTCGCCGGGAATGGCTTCCAGACTATCTCGTTTAATCAGTGCCGTGGCTAAAAATCCTCTTTTACTCGATCAACAGCCAATCACCCAGCTAGAAAACAGCGGCTTTTTATCACCGAGTAGTATTAGATCGCCAATCAGGCGAAAAATTCAGGTGGCTCCAAGAGTTATCCATCAGCAAATAATTGACCCTAAAGTACTCGAACTTCGCGAGTTATTTAAAAGCTACAAAGAGCGACGAGAAGTACGTGTTGATCGCATCGAAAACTATCTGCACAAGCACTTAAGCTCGGGAAATAGCTTGTCCGCTGAACAATTTTCAATAGAGAGTATCGAAGATTATATTTGTTTTAGTTATATTCGACATTTAGCTTCTCTGGGAAAGAGAGGCAAGGCTACACACGAAAAATACCAGATTGAATTTAAAGACAATTACACTGAGGTAGACGACATGGTTGTATGTCGAGATTTTACCATCCACTCTACCAAACAAGGATCTAAATAATGCTGAGCGATCTCCAAAAATATATCAATCGCAGTGATAAGTATCAAGAGCAAGACTTTATTCGCGCAGCAAACTTATTGATGACCAATCAGTTTATTCACGCTGATCGTAGCTCGCATCGCGAGAGCTATTTTTTAATATCCTCACATATAGAATATTTTGAAAATTTATTTTCTGCACTTGGCTGGTCATTTGTTTACCAGCCGGATGAAGCGTACCTAGGAATCCTGCCACAGGGAGATGAGCGCAATTTAAAATTGAAACTAGATGAATCGCTAATCTTGTTATGCCTGCGTCAAATGTACGAGCAAAAGCTAGAAAACTTTGAGATCGAAAGTGGTAAAGCTTTCACTAACTCTGACGAGCTTTTAAGTTTATTTGAAACATTGACCGGTAAAGATCTGCCCAATGAAACGCGCACTAAAGAGCTGAT
This sequence comes from Oceanospirillales bacterium, assembly GCA_029027825.1. Taxonomy (GTDB): domain Bacteria; phylum Pseudomonadota; class Gammaproteobacteria; order Pseudomonadales; family Balneatricaceae; genus Rs1. The sequence goes on from CP093399.1 coordinate 1,271,423, forward strand.
CTCACTGTTTGCCAAGCACGGCTTAATCGAGAGAGGGAAAGTCGAAGAGGGCAATGCTAAAAACATACTGTTTAGTATTTTGCCAACTATTCGCCAAGTAGTAGTGGAAGATCATATTAAGCAAATTGAATTGCTTTGCGATCCTGAGCACAGCAGAGACGCGCTAAGTGCAGAGGAAGAGGAGCTTGCAGAATTAGAAGATACTGAGCAAGTGGGTGCTCAACACAGTGCGACAGCCAGCGAGGATGGCCACTCGGTTAATAGCAGTGTAGATAGCAATAGTATGGAGAGTAAGAATGAAACAGCTTAATCGTATAGTCCTCGTTAACTGGTATGTATTAGGCGCTGTGGAAATTCCGATTAAAGGGAATGTTGCGATCGTCGGTCCCAATGGCTCCGGAAAATCATCACTGTTAGATGCTATTCAAACCGTATTGCTGGGGGGGAATAAACGCCATTTAAGTTTTAACGCATCCGCAGGGAAAAAAAGTGAGCGTTCATTGCGCACCTATTGTTTAGGTTTTATGGATGATGGCGGCAAGCAAGGCAGTGCACGAGAAGATTCTGTCTCTTATTTAGCACTGAGTTTTTTTGATACAGAAACTGCCACCGAAACTTGTGTGGGCATAGCGATTAATGCCAATACCGCATCTCCAGATGAGGAAATACTAGGCCGCTTTATCATCCCAAACTTCTCTGTGCAGTTAGATGACTTTACATTGAAGAATGGCGCGGGACGTCTACCAAAAGACTGGGATCAAGTGAAGCAAGAGCTGTTTAAACAAGCTCCAGAAATGATCTTAGAAAAAAGAGCCAGCCGTTTTGTTAAAGAACTAATGCTGCATTTATCGGAAGATAGCACTAGACCAAATGATGAAGAAAAATTCATTAAGAACTTTAAAAATGCGCTGCGTTTCGTACCTATCGATAGTCCGACCCGTTTTATTCGCGAATTTGTGCTCGAAGAAAAAATTGTGCATGTCGGAGCGTTTCGTAAATCCCTTGAAGAATACCGAGCGATGGAGGATAAAACGGCGGAAGTGTCGAGTAGAATTGAGCAGCTGACAAAAGTACAGGAACAGTGTTCAGGGATTAAGCGCAATGTAAAAAATGCCGTCGAGTATGAGTGGGTAGTGCATGAAACTCGTTTCGAAAATGCCGATTTGAAAAAAGAGGGTGCGGCTGAGCGTATCGAGACTAACCAGGCCAAAGAAGTTGACTTACAAAGTGAATTGGAAAAGCACTCTGGTGATTTAAATACTTTAATGCAAGATCTCGCCAATGCGAGGGCGCAATTGAATAACACCAATTCCGCGCACCAAATAAAAGCACTAGAATCAAACATTGCGGCGCAGCTTCATGAAGAAGGAGTCGTGAAAGATCAAATCCAAAATAGCTATAACTTACTGAGAACCACCGTCGGTTTTGCAGATCATGCTGAATTACTACCTGAAAAATTTGTCCCTTTAGTCAATAAATGCGTCACTCTTTGGCGCAGTGGGGAAGACATGTTAGCCAGCAGTTGGCCTGCTGAACCGGTGGAGGTTGATAGTACTTTAGCTGAGCTTAAGGGGCAGGTAGACACTGTCAGACGTGATATCGGCAGGAAGTTCGAAGAATCAGTGATTCGTATCAATGAGTTGCGCAGCAAGATTCAGAATCAAAAAGGTCAGGTAGAGCAGCTCAAGCAAGGCAAAGCTCCGGTTCGCCATAATACTCGCGAGTTAATGGCACTGCTAGCTGATTATGGAATTGAGTCTACTCCAGTGTGTGAAATGGTCGATATTAATGATGATAAATGGCGAATTGCAATTGAGTCGTTTTTAGGCGCGAGGCGTGAGGCGCTGATCGTTGATGCCGAACATGTGAAGGAGGCCATAACCCTCTATCGCCGTAAAGGTCGTCACTTAAAAGGCTGTCGTATCATTAACACCACCCGCTCAAGAGATTGGCTCAATCGCCATAAGCCCAACTCACTTGTGCATTTTATCGATACCGATAATGAGCATGCGCAGGCTTATATGAACCGCGCATTGGGTGGGGTGATCGCTGTTGAAACTGAAACGGAGCTGTTAAAGCAAGAGCGTGCGTTGACCTACGACTGCATGCTGCAAACCGAAGGATCTACCACCTCGATTCATGAGCAGACACCGATTATGGGGGTTCGACGTCGCGGAGATCAACTAGCAGTGCAAGGCAAGCAAGTGGACGCTATGGTTGCTGAATTCACCAGTTTGGGGCAGCGCCATCAAACATTAGAGAAGCTGCGCGATAATTTAATTAATTTGACGACCAGTTTGGTAGGTTCCCATGAAAGCACCTTTGAATTGGTCAATCAGCGCACCCAGCTGGCCAAGGAAATAGCCGGTCATCGTCAGGCGATAGAAGATTTGCGGAATCATGACGACAGCGGTATTCAAGCCAATATAGTGCGCTTGGCTGAGGAGCAAAAAGTCGCCGAGCAACAGCATCAACAGATAATGGATCACTTGCAAAAAGCACGGACCGCAATGATTAAAGATAATGCGGCGCTTGAAGTACTTGATCAAGAAATTCAAGAGCACGTACAAGCGCGAGCGGTGTGTGAAGACAAAGCGGTATTCGACCCGCAAGCGGCGCAAGAAAAACGCGATTACCTCGATGAAAGTTGCACTGGCGAATTAGCCCGTATTATTTTTGAAGCGGCTAAAAAAGCGCAGTCAGAATTACAGTTGCACGAGAAGAAAAAGTACTCGGTACGCGACGCAGTTGCAGAGTACAAAGCACTGTACCACGGCGGTGGTTTATCTCATCAAGGATTAGATAAAATTAGTCCTAATTCTTCACACGAAGAGTTGGAAAGCTACGTTACTGAAACCTTAACGGCCCTGGTCGATACTGAGTTAGCCCAGTATAAAGAAAGAGCTGAAAGTGCGCGCAAAGAAGCCGAAGCGGCCTTTAGATCGGATTTTGTGGCGCACTTAAATGATCAAATCAATCAGATAAAAGACTTGATTCGCGAGTTGAATCAGCACCTTAAAAACCGTCCATTCCACAAAGAAATGTACAGTTTTGAAATGACTCCCAACCCTGAATTGAAAGATATTCTTGAATTAGTCGAAGCCTACACCCGTATTGATCAAGCCAATGTAGGTACTTTATTTGATATTAGTTACGATCCAGACAAGCCGTATAAGAACGCTTTAGAAAAAATTCACGAGGTGCTTAAAAGTGAAGGCGAGAGTAGTTTGTTACAAGACTACCGCAACTTCTATAACTTCGAACTAGTGATTAAGGATCTAAAGGGGCGTCGTAAAACTACGCTATCACAGCGGATTAAGACCGGCTCCGGCGGCGAGCATCAAGTCCCTTTCTATGTGGCAATGGCGGCGGCGTTAGCTGCATCCTACCGTTTAAAAGAAGGGCCGGAAGGGCGTGCAGTCGGTGGTATGAGTTTGTCAGTCTTTGATGAGGCATTTAACAAGCTCGACTCAGAAAACACCATGACCTCGCTGGGCTTTATGAGCGATTTAGGGCTGCAAATTATTATTGCCGCACCCGATGAAAAATACTCGCTGCTCTCGTCGTGCATGGACACCATTATTAACGTCTGTCGTGACGGGCGTGTGGTGGATATTGATGTGGAGTTCCCCACTGAAAAAGCCAAGAAAATGCTAAATGCAGATAATCCGAAAAAAGTGCAGGCGGAGCAGGCAGAGTTAGAAGCTAGAAAGCTAGAAAGCTAGAAAGCTAGAAAGCTAAAAGTTAGAAAGCTAAGAGCTAGAAAGCTAAGAGCTAGAAAGCTAAGAGCTAGAAAGCTAAAAGTTAGAAAGCTAAAAGTTAGAAAGCTAAAAGTTAGAAAGCTAAAAGTTAGAAAGCTAAAAGTTAGAAAGCTAAGAGCTAGAAGCTAGAATGAGTCATAGTGAGGTCGGTACGCCGGGCCTTGCCATGGCTCTTTTGACTGTGCGTATCATGGGAATGGTACGCTTCTTAACTGTTATCGGCTGATCGGTAATCTGCCTGGTTGTGGGCGTAAGGCTGTCTAGTATGTTATTTTCAGGGCCCGGTTAATCGTCTTTTCCTCATTTCGCTGATATTCAATATTTTATCCTACGATCTATTTTTAAAATGGTATTTAAATGATTCTTGTTTTTTCCACCGGTGTTAAATTTTTCTTTCTGTTTGCACCGTTTTTTGTCGTCTCAATGTTCCTATCTTTAACTAAGTACGAAACTGTGAAAGGGCGGGCGAGGATCGCAAATAGAGCGGTGTTTTCGGCTATCTGTATTAGCCTAGTGCTGATGTTTTTTGGCGAGCCACTGTTTGGGGTATTGGGTATTACTCTGGATTCATTTAGAATCGGCGCCGGATCGCTATTGTTTTTGTCGGCGGTTAGTCTGGTCAGTGATGGTGTTAGAAATCATGCCACAGGGACCGAATCGATGGATGATGTAGCGGTAGTGCCGCTGGCAATACCGACCATTATCGGGCCGGCAACGATAGGTGCAATTTTAGTGATAGGCGCCGAAATGCATGGTCAGCAATTGTTTTACGGTATTATCGGCATGTTGTTGGCGCTGCTTGTGCTACTGGTTTTGCTGCATGTTTCAGTGCGAATAGAGAAAGTGCTCGGCAGCACAGGGCTGAACATATTGAGCAAAATAACCGGTCTGATTTTAGCGGCAATGGCTGCACAGCTAGTCTTTACCGGCATAAAAAGCTTCTTGGAGTTATAGATTATAATTCTCAGCAAGCTGTAGTCGAGTAATAAAGATTAATACTAGAATTCCACAAAATTACTGAATAATCCTACTTTGACGAAGGCAACTAACGGCCATTGGACGTTTTAAGATGGACAACTGCTTGTCCAATGACTGTTTCTTGAGCATGCAAAAAAGTGTCGCTCTTATGAGTCATAAAAACTGGTTTTATATACAGTCTATCAGCTTTTTTGTTAATCTGAGATTTATTCTGTTCATAATTAGCGCACTTTGCCACAAAGTGATACTCTCGAATTCTTTTAGGTTCAGTCAATTAGACAAGTATTTCTGAATGATATTGCGCACAATATTTGTAGAAAGTGAGCCTGCTCAAAGACTACAGCTTGCAATATATAAAGTACTTTTAAATTAAAGTGTTGGTGTAAATGTAGTGAATATCACTTTCACGTAAATGCGCCAGCGCACTATTCAGGGGATAAAATGGACATCTTGATTGAGCAGGAAATTGAACTCCACCAATATCAAACACGTCAAAATCAATCTGAGCTTGACCGTCTGATTCACCTTAGTTTTACTGAGGTTGGTAAATCAGGAAATAGCTATGACTTTGCCGCAATCATCGAAATGATGGCAATGGAAGAGCCATCAGACATCCGAGTACACTCTCAAAAATATGAATGTATTCAACTTGAACCTTCAGTACAGCTTTTAAAATATGAAACAGCCCATGTAAGCAAATCAGGTGAAATTAGTGACTATGCTAAACGATGTTCAATTTGGGCATTTATGGGCACTAGCTGGCAACTCAAGTATCATCAAGGCACACCATGCGCACCTTTCAAGCTTGACCATAACTAAAAGGCATATAATCGGGTAGCCGAGGGTATCTAGCCCCCAGTCCCCACAACACCCTGCATGCGGATCCGCACAGGGCGTTTCATTCCGAATGGTGAAGCATGATCCATCCATCACGCAACTCATATAAACCTTGGCGTTTTAAATAAGCATTCGACAATGCCTGATTAATACCTGGTTTTTTAGAGCTACGCCATGGGCCTTTGCTAGTGATGCCACAGGCGACTGCTGATTGCACTCTGACGCCCAATCTCATCAAGCTTCTTACCTTAGTTCGTGGCTTTCGCCACTGACGCCAATAGGCCATACGCACCCTACGTCTAATCCAATGATCTAGATCGACGCAAAGCTGATAGCAATTGGCAATACCAAAGTAGTTAATCCAACCACGTATAAATTGGCTGGTTTTGAAAAGCTGATATTTCATGGAGACGCCCCAGTTTCGATTCGTTAAGCGTCGAATTTTCTGCTTGAATTTAAGTAGAGATTTCGCGCTAGGCTGAATACGCCCAGACTTGAAAGTAAAGCCCAAGAACTGGTTTTGACTGGTTTTCATAACAGCACTCTTCGTTGAATTAACCATCAATTTCAGACGCTTTTGTAGATACTGACTAATACTACGCAGCACACGTTCTCCCGCTCGCTGACTTTTCACCAAGATGGTAAAGTCATCGGCATAACGAGCAAACTTGTGGCCGCGCTTTTCTAATTCTTTATCCAGAGGATCGAGCATGATGTTCGCTAATAAAGGTGATAATGGGCCACCTTGTGGAACACCTTCTCGGCTCTCTCCAACGAACTGGTTGTCGACAAACCCAGCTCGAAGGTATCGGCTAATCAGATTTAACAATCGTTTGTCACTGATCTTGCGACCAAGTAACGTTAACAGTAAATCATGGTTCACCCGATCAAAGAACTTCTACAGATCAGCATCTACCTCAAAGCGGCGTCCTTCTTTGATGATGTCTCGCACCTGTTTTACCGCTTGTTGCCCATTTCGATCAGGCCTAAACCCGAAACTGTTATCCGAGAAACTAGGGTCGAAAATAGGCGTAAGGACTTGGGAAATGGCCTGCTGGACCACTCGATCTGTAACGGTTGGAATGCCCAGCTGGCGTTTACCGCCATCCGGCTTATCAATCTCAACACGTCTAACTGGTGATGGTACATAACTCGCTGTCGCCAGTTCGTTCGTCACCCGTTCCCAGTGACCTGATTTTGCCCATGCAGGGAAGTCTTCGATAGTCATACCGTCGACACCTGCCGCCCCTTTATTGGCTCGAACACGCTTCCATGCTGTTGAAAGGTTATCCCTTTGCAGCACGCGCTCGAATAGATTTTCACTAAAGGCTGGCTTCACATCACTACGCTGAGTGTCGTCATTGCTGGACTGCATTCGTTTGCTCAAGTGTGTCATGGCTCCTCCTTTGTTCTAAATGTTCAGGCCTTCACCATGTCCCATCCATTACGCTGGGCGTTTGACTACTATGCCATCTGCTGACTTCTACTTAATCACTAAATCAGTTACCCATTTGAGCGCTACCGGCATTCATCTATTCGCTTTTCTAAGGTGATGAGTTCAGAGAAACCAAGGCATTTATAAAGCAGAGCCTTACTGCTAATTTACCGATCGCTTGTTAAGCAGATCTCCCCAGATAAGAACATGAACTTCACTGCGCAACTGCATCATTTACGGTGACCATTAGATCACTTGGTTTCGTTATGCTTGGCTAACTCACCTCTAGTCTACGTCTCATATGATGTTCTTGTTCATCAGCTCGCAAATTTGCTTGTGGCTTCCTTCGGACCAAACCTCACGGTTAAGCCCTTGCCATTTGCTAGTAGTTAACGTTTAATAACAGTACGTTAAATAAACGGTGATTTTCCTACAGAGGACTTTCACCTCATTAGTTCATGCCCATGCTGGGCGTACACAAAAGTAGGCAAGCGACATTTTTTGCGTCGCTCCGTTTGCGCTGGGCTACGCCCTTTATAGCACAAACTCCACAACACAAAAACTGCGCCTGCTACTGGCGTTATAAGCCCTCGAGGATTTAGCTTGACTGCAAGTACTATAAAAAATGGTCAGCCTTCTAAATGGGATTACAAAGAAGGCGACAAATCATTAGACGGATCAGTAATTTCCCACATAATAGGCCGTGAAGAAGATTTCATAGTGTTTATTTGTAATAACAGTGCTTACTGCTGGGAGCACAGAGAAGTGCCTGATTGGGCTTACGTAGCAATTGATCAGTATGAAAAATTAAATGCAAAAATACCTACGTTTTTAGGACAAATCCATAAAGAAGATATCAAAGCTTTAATGGGAACAAGCTTATTATCTGCGTTTCGCTCGCGAGAACATGAAAAAGAAATAGTTATTGCATGCTTTAAGGAAGCTTGGGATAAGGTGGATGAGTTCGAGGGCCGAAATATCTTATTGGCTGGTGATGGTTTCTATCTATATGAAGACTCAAATCAATTGATAGAAATGCAAATGTTAAAGCCTGACCAACAATTAGATAAGGCTTTTTTTGAGGCTTTTCATTTATCACAACAAGCCAAATATTCACTACAAAAAGAAAAGTTAACACAAGCAAATAGTTTAATTAGTAATGACTTCTCGAATTATAAAGAACTAACAGAGAAGGACATTTTTTCTAAAAGTAAGTCGTATATTGACACTCAGACTGAAGATTCTGTCAGAATTCATTACCTACTTATATCCACTTCAGTCGCTTTTGTTGCATGTATATTATTATTGATAACTTATTTGTATGCATCTACATTAAGCGACATGCTAAAAACAGTTTTACTTTGTGCATTGGCTGGAATAATAGGCGCAACTGTTTCTATTTTGCAGAGAAGCGGAGAAGTAAAACCAGAGCCATTTAGTTCTGGTAGTTTATTGGCTTTCCAAGGAGTAACAAGAGTGTTTTTGGGGGTCGTTTTTGGGGCACTTGTACCAGTATGTGCAAAAGCTGATATTGCCTTAGGGCTCGCAAACGATAACATTCATGCTCTTTTTCTTGTCGCTTTCTTTTCAGGTATAAATGAGAGATTTATTCCTGATTTAATCAAGAAAAACATGAATTAAATGGTTTATAACAAGGGCAAGCAATCTGACAGTCCCCACGTCACGACTTTTGCAGTTGTCGCCAGCGCTAATTCCTGATCTCAAAACTTCCGCTTTGTGTCATGAGGAGCTAATAAAATGGCTTTCAGCTGCTTACCCTACGAAGCGGATGTGATAAATCAATTCAAGAGACATTTCGCCTTAAATACAAATTTTTTCAAATGTTCTAGGCTTATAAATGATGACGGAAATACACCATATTGATCCAGAGAATTGGAATGCAAATGAGAAAAAACAACGATTATCTGCCTATGCAAATGCACCTATAGCCCATACTCAGCGAATATATGATGGCTTTGCAAAAGATGGTTTAGAGTTCCTAGAAAGAGCTATTTTTAACCCTGCAATAATATCAGGTACTGATTACCATAAGCCTATGTTTGATTGCATCATTGAATATAATAAAAATGCAGATAACGAATATAGTATCGAAAGAACAGATTCTTCTGTTAGGGATATAGAGGATATTGCATACATAAATGTTCATTATCATGAATTGATTGAGGACGTGTTTGGTTGCCATGTTACTGATATAGAGGAACTTAATACAGATCTAGAGTGGATCTATAATAACAGAGCTAAATATTCACAGAGTGAAATTGATAACGCACTGCTAGATCAAAAAAAACAGTGTGAAAAACTTATGAAAAATTCGTCAGATGGACATAATCTGAACTTAACGATAACTAGAGCTCTTTATTTTTTAATTGGCTTTGCCTTGAGCTGGATGATTTTTTCTTAGCAAATATATTCTATGGACCACAAACTAATAGGAGCTTTGGAATGGCCGCTTCGTGTCATTGGACTAAACCGCTATCGCGGTAATGGTGCCAACTTCAACTCTATTATATTACCCACACTTATTAATAATCTCTTATCCTAGAACAGGGCAACATGCCCCATCTAAGATAGGAGTACCTAGCATGAGTATCCCAACTGAACTCATTAGTCCACTGCGCCAGCGCATGATCGATGATATGAAAATGCGTAAACTCGCAGTAAAAACCCAACGCGCCTATATTTGCGCCGTCCTTAAACTCGCCCGCTTCTTAAATCACTCTCCCGCAACAGCGACAACAGAAGAATTACGGCAATTCCAGGTGCAGCTTGTCGGACAAGGTGTCTCAGCAATCACCATTAATGCCACTATCACTGCCTTAAAGTTCCTATTTGAAGTGACCTTGCAACGATACAATATGTTGTCAAAAATGAGTACGATAGCAGTGCCTAGACGCCTACCAGAAGTACTAAGTATTGATGAAGTGGTACGTTTTATGAGAGTCATCAAAGAACCAAAATACCGCGCCGCTTTAGTTTTTGCCAATGGCGATAACTACTGCGATGAACTTCGAATACCTGGCAAAGAAAATTAACGGAATAGCTCTCTCGTAGCTTTTCAATCAGCGTAAACCGCTCATTGAGTCCGACATCAAGAGAGCTGTAGCCTTTTTTAAAATTTCTTTCTCCATTTTCAGTCGTTGAACTTCTCGCTCTAATGCTTTTATCTTGCGTTGTTCAACGGAGATAGGAAGAGAGTTAGTTTCATGGCCAGTACGTTCTTTTCGTAATAGCCTAGCCCATTTATCAACAGTTGATTTACCGACATTCATCGCATCAGCGGCTTCGCGAACAGAATAGTTTTGATCAACGACTAGTTCAGCGACTTCTTGTCTAAATTCTGAATTATAATGTTTTGTCATGTAGCACCTAAGTTTAAGAGTGTTAATAATATCACCTCTTTTTAGGTGGCCAAAATTAGTATGCCACTACATGATCCCGCCCCTAGATTGGAAATGTTTGTTAATTAAGATGCAGAATAGGCTAATGAGTTTATTAAATTAATGACAGGTGCTTTAAGTTAAAATATTTGACTGTCCTGTATTTTCTCTTATTTGTTAGGAGTATGTCCTATATCACATCTCATTTACTATTTATTTTGATTAAAAACCTAATTACCTTTACCTTTCTTGTTATTCAAGCAACTGTTTGAATAATGCGTCCTATATTAATTTTTGGAGAAAAACTTGGAACAGTTAAAAAAAGAAAAGAAAGAAACCAAAGTTAACAATGCGAAAAAAGATGTAAGAAAAGGATTTGAAATAGATGATTCATATGTTTTTGATTCTGCAGTAGCAACAATTCAATACAGTATTAGTAGTATTTGGTGATAGTTAATCACTTTTAATTACCCATAGTAGGCCATTAATATGTAATGGTTTACTATGGATTAAATTTCTTAATGGTAATAATGAATAGGTAATATAATGGAATCTAATCTAGCCTATGTTTCAATTTATCCTAATGGTAGTAAAGCTTTAATTTCAAGAGAAGCTTTTTTTTTCAATATGTATAAAAGCCTAACTTACTTAAAGGATATTGCAATTCGAACTACCAACTATAAAAAATTTTCCACTGAAAACATACTAATGGCAAGAAAATATGCCACTGTTTAGAATCCGAGATTGTTTTTTTTACATGATATGTTATTAGACCAAATGCGGAATAACGATGAATTGGAAGTGGTATCCACACTAGAACATATTGAAAAATTATGTAATGAAGAAAAAAGTAAGTACTCAGTACCTTGCATTAAATCAGTAGGTAATGAGGACTGGGAGCAGTTCATTATAAAATCTTCGATTCAATCTGTTTCTGAATTCGGTCGAACTGCAAAAATAGAGCCTGTTTGTAGTGATAGTTTGTCAAAACAACGCCCTGTATTAAAATCTGCATTTGAAATAATAGATAAAAATTTACCTGAAATGTCAAAAGAAATTGACATATTTCTCCATAAAATAAGAGTTTTTAAAGGTGTCGGAACAATGGGGATTACAGACGTAAGAATGTTTGGCTGCATGTTTATTAGAGAACCAAGGAGTAACCTAGATCCTATTTTATATTATACTGAGCATATTATTCATGAAGTTTCTCATATGACACTGAATTCAGCAATGATAGCAGATCAAATTGTATTGAATGGTAGAGAGGCTATATTTAACTCACCCCTTAGAACAGATCTCAGGCCTATGCTTGGAGTTTTCCATGCTACATTTGTAACAGCTAGGATCGTTCTTTTATTTTCTAAAATAGCAAAAAAAACAAGAGAAGAAAATGTACTTGAATATTTAGAACAGCAACTTGATGAGCTTGCAACAGGTATTAATGAAATAAAGAAAGGAGGAATACTTACAAATTTAGGCGAGTCATTGTTAAATGAATCAATACATTTAATGGACTCGGTATGCCAAGAAGAATATTGGGATTCATACGACTTTACAATTGAGCGTAAACACAGATTCAACGGTGACTCAATATTTATAAGGCAAAGTACAGTGGATCAATTTTCACTTGGTGTTTGTTAATACTATGTTTTTAAAAGGAGAGCCCTTCGATAATTGGCCTATAAAAATAGTAACGAAAGAGTGTAATACTCAATCTAATTATTGGTTTTCAAAAGCCGGAGTTAAATATGAAAAAAATGGTAAGGAAGGGTATGTTTTTGGTTTCGGGTGTTCAAAAGATAAAGAATCATCTGAAACAAGCGCATACTTTGAATGCTTAGAGCATATTTTTGGGCTACCTTATTCTTACAATGATTCATTTATATTGAAAAATATAGATACTTATTCATATATTACAAATAAGAAATCACACTCGGTTACTAGAAATAAGTTATTAATAGGATCAAAAATAAAAAAATCGAAAAGAAATGCAACAGGGTTGGCTGTTGGTATAACTAAAAAGAAAGCAATAGATCATGCTATGAAGGAGGTAATAGAAAGGCATCTTTCTTACCATTGGTGGTTGGAAGATTCTTTTAGTATGAAACTTTTGGACAGTAAACAGTCAAAAAATACTTTAACTTGTTTGTTTTATACTGAAGGGCTTGGTTATCATTATGCAGTTAATATTGAGATTTCTCATGAACCATCTATAGTTACATTTGGCTCTTCTGTAGCTAAAAATAAAAGTGACGCAATATCACACGCTATTGAAGAAAGGATTATGTTGAATGAATCGCTTACGAACACGCGTAAATTATTAGGAGAGTCAAAAACAATTGAATCTATAAGGCCTAAATATAAGTTATTACTTGATAGCAGCTTTAAAGATATAGTTTGGAACGAAGTTATTTCAAAAATAAAACTAGAAAAAAAAATTGAGGAGACTAGTGTAATTAACATAATTGAAGAGCTAATACCTAGTCTAGAGTACGCAGTCATATTTTCAACAGAGCAATTTTACTTAGTTAGATGTTATAGCGATATATCTAAAGATGCATCTCTCTATGATGCTAAAATCATAACACCATTCGTATGAATAGTTATAAATTTAATATATATTAAAGGGGAAGCGAATGACCAAAAAAAAATTATTACTAATAATTGTCTTTTTTTCTGCCGTAAGCACTTGGCTAGATTTTATTAGTGTATTAACCTATATTGGATATGAGTTAAAGTTAACTCCAATTGAAATTGCTATAATAACTATTGCCATTCTAATTCCTCAGTCAATATTGTCTCCTTTTATTATAAAAATATTAAAAAAATATAATACAAAAAAAATATTAGTTACTTCTTCCATTGTTAGAACTGCATGCACATTCTCTTTGCTTTGGGTTTCAAGTATGGAAGATCTCGTAGCAATTCTGTTTATAAGATCTTGTGCCGTTGCTTTTTTTCAACCGATTGTTGCTAAATATGCAAAATCTACAGGAGAAAATATAGGCTCTGAATTTGTTTCTTCATTAAACCTGATTAATACAGTTTCAAAAATAGCAGCTCCAGCTATAGGAGGAATCATTTCAGTCTATTTAGGAGAAAAATCAGTTTTTTTAATTAGTGCTTTATTAGGGGTTGTATATACCATTTTAGTCATTTATCAGCCTGATGTAAGTAATACCAAAAATTCACGAAATCAAACATCAGAAAAACCTGAAAGTACAGCTATGAATATTAAAAAAAGTATCATATTTATGGCTGTGTCAATATTTTAAAATAATCGAGTATTCATCATATTTACTAATCTATTACCATACGCTTTTAATTTTTATGATATTCCTAAAATATCTTTATCTAGTGCTATATCATCATCTGCTATTGGAGCTATAATTTTCAATTTATATATTCTAAAGTCTAAGCCTGTCATAACAACCTTTCCTGTAAACGCTATCTTTAGGGCTTGGATAGGCATTGCTTTATTACTAACGATAATTGTTGCTTCCCTAAAATTTGCTAATATTTATGTTTTTATTATTTCAGTCTCGTATTTTTTCATATCTATGCTTAGAACCTACTATGAAATTTATTTGACCTCTTATATATATTCCCTCAGTGTGGAGGTATCTATGAAATTTATAGTTATCAGGCAATCATTTTCTTCCTATGCTGGAATTCTTATTACCATTGTTGGGGCATTAAGTATGTCTAAATTTAGCCCCATAAATTTTATGCTATCCGTAACCATATCATCATTATTAATAGCTTTTATTTGGATAATTACATATAGTATGTTTTATAAAAGTAGTGGGAACTCTGATGCAAATAATGTTCACTCAGGATAATATCCATTCATATTATAAGACTTCTTATCAGGGAATCAATCTTTGGTAGTATATTGCAACTATCCACACGCTTTGTACTAGAGGACTAAACCGCTATCGCGGTAATGGTGCCAGCTTTAGCTCTTTCATACTACCCAAGCTTATTCATAATCCTTTATCCTAGACGGGGGCAACATGCCCCATCTAAGATAGGAGTAATGTAAGCGACACTAAATCGACGTATTACTTTTAGTGAATTGATTAGTTTTTTTGATTTTTTCCAAGGCAGTATTCCAAGGTAGCAGTCCATCCAGTTTCTCAGGTGTGTCCGCCTCAGATATATGCTCAAGTACATGGAGAATATAAGTATAAGGATCTATATCGTTAGCCTTTGCGGTCTCGATCAAGGAGTAACAAGCTGCGCTTGCTTTTGCGCCTTGTGGGGGATCGGCAAATAGCCAGGCTTTGCGGCCTATTGCAAAAGGCCGGATAGCATTTTCAGCGAGCGCATTGCTAATATTGAGCTTGCCATCTTCACAATAACCTACCAGGTACGGCCATTGATTGAGCATGTAGTACATCGCTTTATAGGTGTGACCACCTTTAAGTACTTTACTTATATTTTTTTCCAGCCAAATTTTTAACGCGTCTAGAATCGGCACCGCCAGTTCTTGTCGTACACTAAATCGCTGACTGTTATCTTTGTCTTTAATGCTAGTCTCAATTCGATAAAGCTGGCGTATTTTACTCAAGGCAACATCCGCCTTGCTGGGCTGACCTTTGCGTTTAGTACCTTTCGCAGGTTCCGCCGCTTTAATCGCTTCTACAAATTTTCGACGTGCGTGATCCATACAACCGATACGGGTGACGGTCTCTTTTTTGCACACTTGGGAGTAGCCGCTATACCCATCGGCTTGTAATACACCACTGAACCCATCAAGTAGGCGTTCAGCAACAGAACCTGCTCGAGAGGGATCATAATCAAATAATACTGAGGGCTTTTCCGGTGGTCCACCGCGTATTACCCACATCCATTTATCTGATTGGGCCGTTTTCCCTGGTTCTTTTAAAACTTGTAAGCGGGTTTCATCGGCTTGTAAATAATCGCCACTGTTTTGAGTAAACCGAACCCGTTGCAGTAGAGGGTTAAACATGCTCTCTAGGCGAATAATCCATTGCGCCATCGTGCTGCGGTTCAACTCAGCGCCACTGCGTTTGATAATGTTCTCTAAGCGATACAGGGGTAAACCATCGGCGTATTTGGCCACGATGATATAGGCCAATAAAGAAATACTAGCAAAGCATTTACCCAGCGGGTGAGCCGGGCGTTGCGCACCAATAATTGTATCGCTGCCATCTTCATTGGTGAAGACTGCTTTTTCTTGCCAGTACTCTAATACGTTGAGTTTGGCTGGTATATATTCCAGTTCTTCTTTGGTCTTGGTGAAAAAAGTACTCTGCGCACCAAGGCGCTCCTGTTCCGTTAACTTTAGCTCAATACGTATGCGATTGAGTTCAGGCGAAAATCCGCGACGACGTGTTTTTGGCCCACGGGAGATTACCTTATCGTCATCGGGTAATTGATCTTCCAACTCATCCAACGCAACTTCTAACTCCGCTTCATCAAATAGCAAAATTTGATAGGCGAGTTTCTCGCTACTCGCGCCAAATTTCTGTGCCTTGGCTAAACGCAGATACTCTTCAAGCAGACGAATATAGTCTGCTTGGTTGCTAACTTTTAGATCTCGATCTAAAAGATGCCTTTGATGAAGATATAGGTTGTCTTGAGTGCATTGAAGGCTGTTTTGAATATCGCATAATTGACGGTTGTTTTTAGTCAGTTGTGCGTCTTTTTCGGTGAGTAATGCAAGTAATTGTTCCGAACTTAACGTGCGGTAATCGTTGGTTAAACTGTTCAGTACAGGGGTTGTTTTCATGGGAATATTATAACAAAAAATGCTTAGATTAGCCTAAAAAACTGACTCATAATTAAGTTTTTTGTGAGCTTGCATCGCGTTAATGTTATAACCATCAAGCAGCCAATTTACCTGTTGCACACTGAGCGAAACCAGCGTCTCTTCTCGCTTTGGCCAGTGAAATTTTTCTTCGGCGAGTGATTTATAATATAAGACGAAGCCATTGTTTTCCCAGAACAGGCATTTAATTTTATTACGTTGGCGATTGGTGAAGGCATAGAGACTGCCATCAAAAGGATTACAGCCCAATTCTTGCTAGACAATCGCTGCCAAGCCAGCACTTTGTTTACGAAAATCAACAGGATTACGATAAAGAAAAATAGAGGTACCGCTGTCACAAGGACGAAAATGCCTAGCCATCATAGAAAACTCAATAGTTGGCGAACGACGCTGACATTGGTGGTATTGATACCCGTTACTTCTACGCCGTTAGGTAGAATTAGCTGTAGGGACTCCGTCGCTGTTGAGGCATATGAAACTTGAACAAATCCAGCAGATATAGAGGAAGGGCTGAGAGGTTTACCTTGAGTGATGTCCAGCTTTTTACGCCAGTAAGAAAACTGGTGATAAATCAAATTATTGGCATGACAGAATTTAGGGCCTGACAAGCCAGAATTTTTCCAGATATTGATGTGTTGTTGCCAGCTAACCGTTTTTGAAGGGGTTTCTGTAATGGAATCCATACTGCTCTCCTATTTGTAAATAATTAGGAGGAGTATGCAAGAATGATTGGTGTTTGAGAATATGCTGATTTAAGGTCGCTTACCTTATAAGCACGAACAGCACTCGTCTAGTTACTCGACCACACAAGCTCAACAGCGGGCTTGCATCATATGGAGCGAGTGTGTGGGCTTACGAGCGGCACGCTATTCTAGGTTCGCTCGAATTTCATTTTAAAAAGGCACAAAAATCATTAGCCAGGTAAAAGCGGCTAAGAACAGGCTAATAAAAACCGCGGCGGAGCCCATGTCTTTGGCCGCTTTGCTGAGTGGGTGAAACTCGCCGCCGAATCGATCTACAACCGCCTCTATCGCTGAATTGAGTATTTCAACAACCAACACCAAACCGACACTAAAAATTAGTAATATTTTTTCAACTGCCGTTACACTGCTGAATAAAGCGATGCCGGTAGCGACGACCAGTAGAATAAATTCTTGTCTGAAAGCCGCTTCATTGCGCCACGCATAGACTACGCCTTGCCATGAATAGCCCGCTGCTTTAAAAACTCTTTTGATGCCCGTTGCGGGGGCGGGGATTTTTTCTGACATATTAGTGCCTTCTATTGAGTGATTTCAGATAGTTACTTACTTTGATTGAATGAAAGAAACTGCCGATCTAGAATGTTGAGCAACAACCAGCCAAATTACTGCAAAAAATCTTCAATAATCAGCTGTTTTTGACTGCCCGCAAAATAACAAATTTTTTATTGGCTGTCACTTGCTGACAATTTTTGAATATATTTTTAAGTATTTGCGGGTAGTCTAAATGACGATTGCCGATTACCCACAACTCCCCCTTAGGTTTTAATGCGGTAAATGATTGCTTGAACATCTGCCTGGCGATAAAGTCGCCGATCGCATTTTGTTGATGAAAGGGCGGGTTGTTTAGGATCAAATCGACACTGGCAGCAGCGCAGTCAGTCAAACAGTCAGCCACGTTATAGGTAGCAGCACGTCGATCATTAAAAATCTGTTTAAAATTATGCTCGGCACTAGCGATTGCCATATAAGACTCATCATAAAAATCTATTTGCGCCTGCGGATTAAGCTGAGCGGCCATTAGCCCTACTAAACCATTGCCACACCCCAAATCAACGATTTTTTGGTAGTGCTGGCTGCTGGGAATGTTTTCTAAAAAGTAGCGACAGCCGATGTCTAGCTTTGCCCTAGAAAAAACATTGGCGTGATTTAAAATGTTCCATTGCTGACTTTCTAAAAAATAGCTTTGGGGGTAAGGGTTGTCGGCAGGTTGCAATGTATGTTGGTAATCGCTAAAAATTAAACGCGCTTTTTTCTTCGCCAAAGAGGTGGTAGTGGGGCCGATTATTTTTTCAAACAAATTTAAATTTGAAGTGTGCAGCATTTTGACCATTGCCGCACCAATAATCACACTGTCGGCCTTTAAATGCGGGCGTATCTTATGCAGCTGGTCTTCAAGCTGTGCGAGACTCTTTTGAATTTTAATGATCACCAGGTCATAAATCCCCACTAATTCCTGAGTTGAATTTATGCAGTGGATTGGCGCTAAATTGTTTTGTGCTAAGTTAGCTTGCATGGCTTGCTGGGCTATATATGAGTCGCTGAACATTGTGGGGGAATAAGCATTGAGTACCGTGCTGAGAGCCCCAAACTGATCGTTGACGATCAAAACCCTCAAAGGAGTTTGACTATCCACTGCGATGCGATCGCTTAAATGGTCTATTATTAATTCATCGGCGGCATCCCAGGCACGTAGCTGCTCTTTTTTAAGCACAGGGTAGCGATGCAAGGTAAATATACCTTGTTTTACTTTTAGTTGGGTTAGCTGAGTAGCAAGTATTTCAGTGGTAGGGCGAGTATGCATATAAAATAATTTACAAAATTGTCGGTTAAAATAAGTTGCAGAGTCTAACATAAAGTGGCGGCGCTGCGGCACTCAAAATACAGGAGATCAAGAGTCTGCTAATCTGCGCTAGAATTTTATCTAATTAGTTGTTTGCTAAGGTATATAGTTTTCGGGATTGTTTGCTTGTAGTACAATAGGCCAAGTTGCTATTAACGGGAGTGAAGTAAGTGAAATATATAAAATTTTTGGCTATTGTATTCGCATCGACAGCCGTTGTCGCGTGTACTGCTACGGCCCCTAAAGCCGATGACCCAGCCGTTGATGCAGATGTAGTCGATTCAGCGCCAAGAAAAGCCCCTAGCAGGCCAGCTCCTAGAGCCGACCACAATCAGATTGCCTCTCCAGATGATATTTCTCGATTGCAAGCGCAAGTGACGGCACTGCAAGAGCAGTTGATTAAAGTCACCAGTGATACTGGTGCAATTTTAAAACTGAGCCAAATACTCATTGCCAATAACCAAGTGCAAACGGCATCATCATCTGCTACAGACTCTCAAGCCAACAATAAAAAGACCGCTAGAAATAGCAGTGGATCGTTAAAAAAGGTCCTGCAAAAGCTGGAAGACATAGCGCCTAATTCGCTGGGTGCCTTTGGTATAGTATCTAGCTATACCGCTGGAAAACAATGGGTTTTAATTCGCTTTAATCGCCAGACGGGTGAAACTTGGCTCGCTGATAACAGTGGATGGAATGCGCTGTCCGAAATAGAGGAGCTAGAAATTTCTCAGTATGATGTGCATTTAATTAGAGCCGATCAAGATAAAAAAGGCTATGTCGCCTCAAGAATTGACCGTCGAACCGGTGATACTTGGTGGTTAAATAAGAAGCAATGGGTTGTGTATCAATAGTGTGCGCAGCTGCTGTTAATGATCTTGTAGAGCGGGAAAAGGTTGAACGGCTGATTAGTGTGTTTAACAGCACTTTCTATGCCTCTGATAATACACTATTGGTGTTAGGCGCTGATGAGCCAATCTATCTGCCAGCAGATAAAGATCATGACCACCATCGTGTGATCTTTGCGCATGGTTTTTTTTCCAGTGCGCTACATGAAATTAGTCATTGGTTGGTGGCTGGTAAAGGTCGTCGACACTTAGAAGATTATGGATATTGGTACAAACCTGACGGTAGGTCAGCTGCAGAGCAGCAGGAGTTTGAAAAAGTAGAAGTGAAGCCTCAAGCTATTGAGTGGATTTTGTCGGTAGCCGCCGGTCATCGTTTTAACTTTAGTGCCGATAATTTAACGGGAGAAGCGGGTGTTAGCGCTGCATTCAAACAGCGGGTGTTACAGCAAGCAGTGAGTTATTTAAATGAGCAACGACCCGCAAACTTATCTAGATTACTCGCTGAATTAAGTAAATCTTTTAATCGGCCTTATCCTGAAATTAAATATTTCGTATTGTAATAGCTGAAGCAGTGACTCGTATGCGGTGCTTAGCATAGTCTATTGAAGACAAACTGTAACCTTTAACTAAAGGGTGATTTATCGTTGATCTATACCACGTATTCGTACCTATTACTCAATGCAGAAAAATTTAGTTTAGCTACTTTGAAGAAGCTTAGTTTGGTTTTATTCGGCCTGTTGATCGGAATTTTTTATGACGATCATTTATTGCTGGCCGCCGCTGTTTATAAAATCGACGTACAACCGGTTAATATTTATCTAGAGCCACGTACCAATAGTGAAATAGTGCACTCGTTGTATCAAGCTGAAAATATCAGAGTATTACAGCTGCGCGGAAAGTGGGCGCAAGTACGGCTTAAAATAAATACCAAAACGGTACTTGGCTGGGTCGATAAATTAAGTTTATCAACCCAGCCTGTCCAACAGGAGCTTACCAATAGTGTTCTTAATCAGTCTCAAGCAACGCAGGGCAAGCTACCTGAGACTGAATTAGCAACAAATAATTATGGTGCTAAAGCGGTAAATAGTGGTTTATATTGCACAAAATCTAGTAACAAAGCTTTAGTAAATGGCTGTGTAGTCGATATTGATGTAGAGGTAATAGGGCCTGTGGAAGCTGGGTCTGCAAGAGTGTCATGCCAAGCTGAGTTTGAAATTACGCTGGTTACTGGTGAGTTGAAACAAGTATGGGAACAAAAAAAAATCCTTACACCCATGAAAAAAGGTCAAGGAGCGGCAAGAATTCAAATTGCCATTCTTCCTTTAGCTATTAACAGTGTGAAATTGATCACGTTGGTTTCGTATCAATGTCGATTAGAAAAATTATTTTGAACATTTAGTGAATGCAAGTAGATATAGTTCACTCTTTTAATGTTTCCATTGTTCAAAAAATAGATGTATAGCAAATTAAAGTATTGGAAACTTTTAGAGTTGATCTTAAGTATAGGTTTCTCTCTAAGTGAATTTATAATGGATGAAAAGTAAAAATATGTCTAAAAGTACTAAATTATTACCTAACTATTTAGGTAGTAAAAAAGGAAGGTGGTTTAGGCTGTTGTATATTGGCTTCGTCTCATTGATGATCCTAGCTTTAATTGTCGTTGGTTTGAGTATTTGGAATAGCATTTATCTTAAATCAAGAAGCATTTTGTCCCCTCATGCAAGCTCCTTAACAGAAGTCATGTCTCGATTTTTAACTTTTCAAGAGGAGGTGTTGCTATCCACTGCTGAAAAAATTGATCTTAATACAGTACAATCTGCCAAAGCCCAAAATATCATCGAAAATTTGTTTCGTGTTAGTAAACAAATGAAAGCAGTTGCAGTATTAGATCATAATAATCAGGTATTAATTTCTGACGGGATCTATGATGGAGGTGATTGGGGAGGGCTTTTTTTACAAGAGACCGCTAATTTATCCTCGGTGGGACTTCCCTTCAGAATGACTTCCTTTGGTGAGCACTACTTGCCTCTAAGAGTGCCTGTCTTTGACAGTGCTAATCAAGTCTCAGGTTATTTAGTGGCAGCTTTTCAAATAATTGGTCCCGATGGGGTTTGGAATAAATCAGCAGTATCCATTGATAATGCTAAAGTGCAGTTTACGAATGATAGAGGCTTTATCTATGCCTCTTACCCAGAAACAAAATCATTTTTGCAAAGCTTTGGGGTGGCGAGAATTTCCGATAGTTTATTGCCAGAACTAGTATTGATTGAAGAGAATTCTATTGGGTTAGGGCAGGTTAGCACGGCGGATGGAGATATATTTTTCAGCGCTAAGAAACTATCTAGTTTCAATGGTTATGTGGTCGTATCTATTCAATACAGTAATCTGTGGAGCCTTTGGTTTGCTCGCATGCAGCTCGCAACCTTATTGGTATTTGCGGTGGCATTATTGGGGCTATTGGTACTGCGCTTTAGTATTCGCCGTGTTTATGTTTTTGAAGAAGAGAAACATGTGGCTCAGCACAATGTGTCTAAGTTATCTAAAGCTATAGAGCAAAGTCCGAGCAGTGTGATAGTCACAAATGGCCGTTGGATAACAGAATATGCTAATCGCAAGTTATTAGATGGTTCTGGGCAAGTTATTGATATTAAGTTAAATACAGTATTGGTTGATTCTAAACCCCATGATTTATTGACGCCTGATTTAGAGAAGATTTTGGTTGCGTTGAACTTGGGAGAAAACTGGTATTGCGAACGATGTGATGAATCTCAACAGCAGTGGTTTTCATTTTCTATTAGTAAAATGATGGTCGAAGAAGATATTGATGAAAGTTTTATCATTATTACGCAAAACATCACCGACCGTAAAAAAGCAGAAGCTAGACTATATAAGCAAGCTTACTACGATTCACTTACCGGATTGCCCAACAGACGAAATTCATCATTACTCTTGCAAAAAGAACTAATAGAAGCTCGTAAGCAGAATAACCAGGTAGCACTCATCTATTTAGATCTTGATAATTTCAAATCAGTAAACGACAGATATGGACACGCTATAGGCGATCAGTTGCTACAAGCAGTTGCTAGGCGCTTAGGCCAAATTATGTATGAGAAAGGAACCGCTTGTCATATGAGCGGCGATGAGTTTTTAGCCTTTTTAACTTTTACAGAAAGAGATGAGATTGTTGAACTGATCGATAATATTATTAGTTTAATTACCAACCCTATTACCTTAGAGGGAAAAGAGCTATTCGTTACTGTGAGTATGGGGGTTTCTTGTTTTCCAAATGATTGCTCCGATGAAGTAATGATGCTTAAAAACGCTGATATTGCCCTTTATTTCTCTAAGGATTCGGGGCGAAATTGCTACAGCTTCTTTGATGAAGAGTTAGAAGAAAAGAGCCGTCGTAAACTGGAATTAGAAACTGAAATACGCTTTGCTCTAGATAACAATGAATTGTATATGGTTTATCAAACAAAGAATAAAATATCCGATTATAGCGTCTGTAGTTTTGAAGCGTTGATGCGCTGGAATAGTCCTAAATTGGGTTTTGTTGGGCCCGATGAATTTATCGCCGCAGCTGAAACAATCGGTGCCATTGGCAAAATGGGTGAATTCGCTTTGCATCAGGCATGTAAAGATTTGAAAAAATTTCAAGCGGAGTCCGATCAGCCTTTGTCTATGGCGGTTAATTTATCAATGCGACAATTGAATAATGATGACATCGTCACCGTAGTGAGTAACATTTTATTAACAGAAGAAATAGCACCTTCTTTACTAGAGCTTGAAATTACTGAAACATTGTTAGCAGAGAATTTTGAGATAGTATTACCTGTACTTAATAAACTGCTAGATCTAGGGGTGTCCTTAAGTATTGATGATTTTGGTACGGGCTAT
The DNA here is from genome assembly GCA_029027825.1 of Oceanospirillales bacterium. Taxonomy (GTDB): domain Bacteria; phylum Pseudomonadota; class Gammaproteobacteria; order Pseudomonadales; family Balneatricaceae; genus Rs1. The sequence goes on from CP093399.1 coordinate 1,294,975, forward strand.
AGTTCACTAAATTATTTAACACGTTTCCCGGTAAATACCTTAAAGATAGACCGCTGTTTTATTATGGATATGGTCAATAACAAGAAAGATGCGGCACTGACTGAATCAGTTATCTCAATGGCTCATAGGTTGGATCTTAAAGTTGTGGCAGAAGGTATTGAGGAGCATGAGCAGATTGAGTTATTACAAAAATTTAACTGCGATATAGGACAAGGTTATTTTTATACTAAACCGATTAAGGTTGACGAGATTATAACCTTACTGCAAAACCAGACTCAGATTATAGCTAAGATTCACAAAGATGAAAAAAATAAAAAAAATCTGGCACAGCAGCTTAAAGGTTCAGTAGGGCTACAGCTCGAAGAAGGTTAGTGATTTTTAAATAATAGAGCGCATTTAGCTCACACTGAAAGTTACTGTGCGTCACTCGTTTCAAGGTCCTGTAATGTGAGGAGTTAGCTGGGCAGGGTTGTTATGCTGATGCGAATCTGTAGCCACTCAGTGCAGTGGCTTTCGTTAAATAAAATTATTCCTGATTGACCATCATACTCCGCTTGACTTGATAGTTGTCTCACAAAGTGATTAATTCCAACAAGTTAAGTGAAATTGTAATATGCTTTTAGCATTTAATAATGGTTTAGATTATAGCCAGGTTATTTATTTGTAATTTTTTTTTACTTTTGGTTAGTCTGTGAAGACACAGCGCTAATCAGGAAGTGTTTTGTTTTCCCTCTGTGCAGCGCAGCGCCTCTGTGTCCTCTGTGGTGAAAAAATCTTTAAAGGATTGGTTTTACCACAGAGGACACAGAGAAGAGATTAAAAGCATCTTTTGCTGTGGCGGAGACACAGGGCTAATCAGGAAATTATTTAATCCCAAGCTGTCGAGGCGCGGATTTCGCCTGTTTTATGACCGAGAGAATTAAATATATCCGGTTGAAAATAATGGGCTAAATTATGCTTTTCAGTGGTGCTAATTGCTTTTATTTTTTCCAATAATGCGCCCATAGCGACCTCGCTAGCGCGTTTTGCGCCATCATCAATTTTTAATGCAAAACCCAGTTTTAGGCTGGGGATCACTCCAGCATAAACCGCTTCAGCACCTGTTTTCACTATAGCGCGGCCCTCTGTTTGACGAATCACTGCACTGCAACAGCGCTCATTACCCGCCAACATTTCTGGATGCTTAGTTATTGAATCGATGATTTTTGACATCGCGCTGCCACGCGCACCAGGTTGCAGCTCGGGCTCGCTAAATAAAGCGTAGGCTAGTGCCAGTTTCTTAAGAGGCATATAAATAGCCGGTAAACCACAGCCATCTTGCTCCCAGTGCATGGCATTGACATCTGCATCTATCATCTCTGACAGAGTATTCATCCATATTTGTTGCACTATATGAGGATGTGCACTATAACCATGAACTTCAGGGAGTAAATGTCGAGCTAAGGTCAACATACCTGTATGTTTGCCTGAGCAGTTATGATGCGCTTTGGTCGGTTTTTTGCCAGCGGCAATTAGTTGATGAGCTGAAGGCTCATAACTGGGTAATTCAGCGCCGCACTCCAAGTTAGAGACACTAAGCTCTAAACGCTCGAGCCACTGCTGTACAGTATTCACGTGCATGTCTTGGCTGTTGTGAGAGGCGCAACTTAAAGCGATTTCTTGGTCGCTGAGCTGGAAGCTTTGTGCTGCACCTGACTCGAGCAAAGGAATGGCCTGCAATGGCTTGAGTGCTGATCTTGGGTATATATGTTGCTCGAAATCGCCAATTGAAAATACAATTTCACCTTGAGGATTAACCACAACAGCACTACCGCGATGATAGGATTCAACGACTGAATTACGAATTACTTCAACTAAAACAGGATTTTGCATAGTCTTCATAGCAATAATTTCCTCAATTTTTTTAATTTTATAGCATATTCTTAACACTGGTGCGAATCTGCAAGCGAATTTTTTACTTAAATTTTTGCTATAGCGCTTAACTCGCTGAGAAGTCGCTGGGAAGTTGTTAGAAGTTATCTTGAAAGAGCTAAGCAAACAGCAGAAATAGCGGATAAGTGATGGCTAGAATCACCCTAGATGGTAAAATCCCCAACTAACAAGTTTAAGACTCAGTGGTTGAGCGCAGCCGTGCGGTATTATGACCTTTGGCGCGTGAAAACGAGTACTTACTGTTGTGATACAACTATTTAATCTAGCGGGATGATTGCCAGCAATCTACTGTTCCAGAAAAACCTTATTTGATGAGAGTGTTGCCAATGCTGTTCATCCGGAGCTTACTTTAAATGCCTAAATTACCCAACGCTATTCCATCGATGAGAACAATCGCAATGCCAGCCGATGCCAACCCCGATGGTGATATTTTCGGTGGTTGGATTATGGCGCGCATGGATATTGCCAGCGGTACTTTTGCCGCACATACTGTCAAAGGCCGAGTGGTGACCGTCGCGGTAGATGCGATGACTTTCCATAAACCGATTTTCATAGGCGATGACGTCAGCTGTTATTGCAATGTGATAAAAACCGGCAATACCTCCATCTCTATTAACGTAGAAGTTTGGGTGCAAAGGCATCACAGTGAAACCGTATTGAAAGTGACAGAAGGCCGTTTTACCTTTGTCGCGGTTGATAAGCAGGGGAGCCCCCGTAGAATATAACTGTAACTTGAATCAGCAACTTCACAGCGCTACATCGCAGCAGCTCTTGATTTTATAGCGGTTAGAAAAATAGCCGTTGAAGCTGTGAATTTTATGCATGGCTGCATTTGTTTAGCGGATGCTGGAGGTATATGAGCTTGCAGTTAAGGTTATTCAATTCCACTGTAAAACTAATATCTTATACTCTGTGTTCATTTTGTAGCCACGGATTCAGGTTTAACATTTCTACTCAGTGAGGCCTCTGCATAACGTGGCGAGCACAGTTATCATACCCTTTGGGTAAGTTCTGCCGAGGTCTCACAATACTAAAAGAGAAGGTAAATGAGCTTAGCGCATAGAAAATTATCGATCGTTGCCGATGAAAATATTCCTGGTATTGCAGCAATGTTTGCAGAATTCGGTGCGGTTCAGCAAGTTGATGGACGCTCGTTAATCCCTGAGGATCTACAAGGTGTCGATGTGTTACTGGTGCGCTCGGTTACGCAAGTGACTCAGCAATTGCTCGCACAGAGCCAAGTTAAGTTTGTTGGTAGTGCAACTATCGGCACTGATCATATCGATACGCAGTACTTAGCTGCAAATAACATCGCCTTTAGCAGTGCTCCAGGTTGCAATGCGGATGCGGTAGTCGAATACGATTTATGTTGTCTAACACAGTTGTTGGATCTCAGTAACCGACAGCTAAAAGATCAGACGGTGGCAATTATCGGTGTGGGCAATGTGGGTCGCAAGGTGGCTGATCGACTAACCAGAGTAGGGGTCAAAAAAATATTACTCAATGACCCCCCAAGAGCAAAATTAGAGCCAGGATTTGTCAGCTTAGAGGAATGTTTAAGCAGTGCAGATATTGTTTTATTGCATACGCCGTTGCTGAGTACTGGGCTGTGGCCAACTAAGCATTTGTTAAATAAAACCAATTTAAAGCTACTAAAAAAAGATGCTATATTACTTAATGCTGGACGTGGGCCAGTCATTAAAGGGACTGATTTGTGCCAATTCTTAGCGATGCGCAGCGACATAAAGGTGGTGCTAGATGTGTGGGAAGCAGAGCCGGTGGTAGATCAAACGCTGGCTAATTTGGTGGCTATCGCTACACCTCATATAGCGGGTTACAGCCTAGAAGGTAAGATACGGGGTACTTATATGCTAAAAATAGCGCTGGCAAAATGGCTGGGCCTGGAAACTACCGAAGCATTTTGTCAGTACTTGCCTAAATCGGCTATTGAGAGTGTTGAAATAGCTGCAACCGCCGATCCTCTATCGATCATGCGCCTACTATACGATCCGTTTATCGATGATCGAGCGCTGAGGGCCACACTCGGTTTTGACAGCCAAGCTGGCGCATTTGATGTGTTGAGAAAAAATTATCGGATTCGCCGCGAGTTTAGTGCACTTATTATCAAGGGGAATCTAGAGAGTCAGATTGGCCAATATTTAAAAAACTTGGGTTTTTCATAAAGCACCTCGATAGCTTGGCAGAGAGTGCTAAGCAAGCTGGGGAGATAAATTGGACAGCAACATTGGAAAAATAGCGGCTGTATCGCTATTGACTTGTCCTTGACTACATAGCTATTAACATTAATTAAAGGTTTTTATATCACTAGTTCATTTACTTCTATTACATCACTTAAATCATTAAACCCGACGGTTGGTGCGAAAGTGGTGTTGGAAATACAGTCGCCCAAGAAAAAAATAGTTTTGCAACTATTTGGTTTTATCGAAGGTAAGACCATCATCGTTAGTGCGCCTAAAAAAAGTAATAATTACGCGCTATCTAAGCTTGAAGAAATGGAGCTTAAAGTGCATATCATGTTGCAGGGGCGGATCTGCACTTTTAAATCCCGAGTCATTAAAAGGGAATCTAAGCCGACTGCATACTGGCATTTAGCTTACCCAAAGCAGTTTGATGTGAGTAATATTCGCCAGAATACCCGGATAGATTTGCATCTGCCAGTTTCCATTGAGTACCAAAATGCCAGCTTGGCACTGAAAACAGAAATTCCCAATATTGTGCTCTGTACAGACATCTCTCTGCAGGGCTTAGCGATTGAAGCGCCGATTGGTTTAGGTGACAAGGGAGATGAATTTTTTGTGACAATGCGCTTAAATATCTCTGATGTCGATCAACTGTTATTGGTGCCAGTTAGGTTGCGCTCTGTCAAGCAAGTGGAGGCGGGAGTGGTACTGCATGGATTTGAGTTTATTAGCTTAGATGGAGAGAATAAAATTTTGCTAGCGGCTTATATCTACAAAGAGCTGTTGGTTAACTTAGGATATGTTAATGAATGAAGTAAAGAGCTTTAAATTAGGCTTGCTTATCAACCCTGTGGCAGGTATCGGTGGCAGCGTCGCCTTAAAAGGCAGTGATGGTGAGAACGTTGTTAGCCAAGCACTGGCTTTGGGGGCTACGGCGATGGCGGCAAAACGCACCGCCATAGCACTGTCGGAGCTGGTTGGTCTAGCGGTTGAGATTTTTACCTATCCTGCTGAGATGGGAGCCGACGTTGCGCAACAAATGGGCTTTAAAGTGACGGTGCTTGGTGAGATAGAATCTGGCTCAACCACGGCACAAGATACTCGAAAAGCAGTTGGCGATCTACTTGAGCAAGATATTGATTTGCTACTGTTTGCCGGGGGTGACGGCACCGCAAGGAATATTGCGGACGTTGCACCCGAGCACTTTACCGTTTTAGGTATTCCCGCAGGAGTAAAAATTCACTCGGGAGTCTATGCAATCACTCCCAAGGCTGCCGGTAAAATAGTGGCTCAATTGGTCGAGGGGAATATGCTTACCTTAGTGCATCAGGAAGTGCGGGATATTGATGAAGATGCGTTTGGGGCGGGGCGGGTAAAAGCCAAGTACTATGGTGAGATGCAAGTACCGAGCGAGCATCGTTATTTACAAAATGTGAAGAGCTCAGGCAAAGAAGTAGAAGAATTGGTGATTGCGGATATTGCTGCGGATGTCGTCGAGCAAATGCAAGATGAGGTGTTTTATGTGATTGGTTCAGGGACCACAGTACAGGCGGTGATGCATGAATTAGGTCTGAAGAATACCTTGCTCGGAGTGGATTTAGTCAAAAATGGCCAGTTGATCGCCAGTGATTGTACGGCAAACCAGCTGCTGCAACTGACCGAAAATAGTGACACCAAAATTATCATCACTATTATTGGTGGTCAAGGCCATATCATTGGTCGCGGTAATCAACAGTTGTCGACTGAGCTTTTAGAAAGAGTGGGCAAAGAGAATGTTATCCTGATTGCCACTAAAACTAAACTTAATGAACTGCAAGCGAGGCCCTTGATTTGCGACAGCCACAGCGAGAGCCTCAATCAAAAATTCAGTGGCGTTATCCCAGTGATTACCGGCTATCACGATAGAGTTTTGTATCGGGTTGGGATGCTATAAATCCAGCAGTAAAACTAAATTATTCAAATCAAGTTGTGCTGCTATCTCTTTGAAATTTCTCGCATAAGCATGCTGATATCAATGTCTAAATCATTAGCCATCTCTTTGATGTTAGCATTGTTGGAGGGGATTTTAGGGAGCATGGCACCTGTTTGATGAGGGCGGTTTTTATTTTTAACCAGCTGCCGTGCATTCTTTTGTAGCAGTAAGGCCGCTTGTCGATTGCTGATGTACAGCATTATTTGTTGTTGAACATTATCTAACTGATCTATTGATAAGTTTTCTAAGTAAGTAAAAAATTCGTTTTCTGACATAGTATTAAGGGCACGTATTAGTGTTAAAAATCCTTTTTAGCGAGTGGATATTTTGCAAGAGCAGCGAGCATAAAAATGAATGCAATGAATAAAATTTAGGATGACAAACACTGTCAATTTATTTGAAACTTATAGTTCGTATTGAATCTGCAAGTGCAGTTCAGTACTTTTAGGAAATTAAGTTGTTTGATCGTTTTTATATAGGCTGTCTTGTGATTTATATAGATAGACGCAATAATCGCGGTATTTATTACTGCAAAATGCATAGGCGCCAATTATGTGTTTATTGAGCCTTAACGATAGGTAGTAGCTGATTATTTTGCCACTTGTGTCTGTATACCGCAACCTTTTAGCACAATTTTTATTAATGTGTTGGTAGCGTCCTCGTAATCTTGTTGGCGAATCGAGTCTGTTTTCAAGTGGAGTTGAATTTGCCAGTTGAAATCGGCGTAGGTTTGGGTAGATGCCCAGAGGCTGAATAATAAATGCAGTGGATTAACATCATCCATCATCCCCTTATCGATCCACTGTTGAAGTTTGGCAGTGGAGTTGTGCGTTTGCTGCACCAATTTTTCAATGATGTCAGCGGGCAGGTGCGGTGCGCCGTGCAGAATCTCATTAGCGAAGACTTTTGAGGCGTATGGATGCTCTTTTGAAATTTCGATTTTAAGCTTTATATAGTCTGTTAGCGCGGTGGCGGGGTCATCATATTGATCAAAGGGCTGGGTTGCCATAAGTAGCGGCTCAATAAAGCTTTCTAACACATTGCGATACAGCATTTCTTTACTTGCAAAATAATAGTAAATATTGGCCTTTGGCAGGCCGATTTTTTTAGCAATATTGACAATTTTGCTACCGGCGTAGCCGTGATTGGCGAACTCTTCACAAGCGGCGTTTAAAATGATAGTTTTTTTCTGTTGACGAATGCGTGGTGGCATAACTGGGTTGGTACCTTAAATTAAAAATCATAAGCTCTTGTAATTATTAGGCTAACGATAAAGTTTTGCAATGCTAGGATGATCAAAAAGCAAATTTATTGGCGGCTACCTCAGTAAAACAATTGGGTTGCTGTATCTATAGGCGATAAAGCGCAATAGTGGTGGCGCAGTGTGCCGCTAAATATAGAGTCTTAATCCTAGCAGGTTGATCATCATACTTCGCTTAAACTTGGTGGCTATAGAATAAAGTCATTAATAGCAAAGGTTAAGTGAAGAGTTGCGAGTTGATGGTCATATGATTGTAAATTCCAACTCAATCCCTAGAAATCTGCAGAATGCGGGTAGAGCAAGCTTCGATCATAAAAACTTAACTCGCAGCTTATTATGGTCATCATGGTTCTGTTTTTTCTCTGTGCAGCGCAGCGCCTCTGTGACCTCTGTGGTGAAAAAGGCCCTTAGGGTTTTGATTGTTGGTCTTGCTAAGTCTTTGGTCTTTCTAGTCTACTAGGGTTTTCTCTTTGCATTGCAGTGTCTGTGGATCTCGGTGGTGAAAAAGACTTTAAAAGACAGTTTTACCACAGAGGGCACAGAGGTCACAGAGGAGGGACTTAAAAGACTAAAACCTAGAAAATTGTTGTTTTGCTAAGAATTAGGTTCGTTGGTTTTAGGGTTTTCTCTGTGCAGCGCAGCGCCTCTGTGACCTCTGTGGTGAAAAAGGCCCTTAGGGTTTTGATTGTTGGTCTTGCTAAGTCTTTGGTCTTTCTCGTCTACTAGGGTTTTCTCTTTGCATCGCAGTGTCTGTGGATCTCGGTGGTGAAAAAGACTTTAAAAGACAGTTTTACCACAGAGGGCACAGAGGTCACAGAGGAGGGACTTAAAAGACTAAAACCTAGAAAATTGTTGTTTTGCTAAGAATTAGGTTCGTTGGTTTTAGGGTTTTCTCTGTGCAGCGCAGCGCCTCTGTGACCTCTGTGGTGAAAAAGGCCCTTAGGGTTTTGATTGTTGGTCTTGCTAAGTCTTTGGTCTTTCTCGTCTACTAGGGTTTTCTCTTTGCATCGCAGTGCCTGTGGATCTCGGTGGTGAAAAAAACTTTAAAAAACAGTTTTACCACAGAGGGCACAGAGGTCGCAGAGGAGGGACTTAAAAGACTAAAACCTAGAAAATTGTTGTTTTGCTAAGAATTAGGTTCGTTGGTTTTAGGGTTTTCTCTGTGCAGCGCAGCGCCTCTGTGACCTCTGTGGTGAAAAAGGCCCTTAGGGTTTTGATTGTTGGTCTTGCTAAGTCTTTGGTCTTTCTCGTCTACTAGGGTTTTCTCTTTGCATCGCAGTGTCTGTGGATCTCGGTGGTGAAAAAGACTTTAAAAGACAGTTTTACCACAGAGGGCACAGAGGTCACAGAGGAGATACTTAAAGACCGAGACCGAGACTTGGTGAAAAGTGATGAGTTGTCGTTTGAGGTTCAAAATCAATCGCTAGAAATTAGCAGTATGCCATTACTTTTATAGCTTCAATACTTAACCTGCAACCTGCAACCTGTTCTTGTCATCATGGTTTCGTGTATTCTTTGTGTAGCTCAGTTACCTCTGTGGTGAATAAATCTTTAAAAGATGGCTCCCGTACTCCAGGGGACACCGAGCTAATCAGGTAGTGTTATTAAACTCACCGTTAAATCAATATTTTACACTCGGTGTCTAGTCTTAAGCCACGGATTCAGGTACTAAGCTAATCTGCAGTTGCTTTGCCTAAGTGCAACCAGGCTTCAGTTATGCAGTCTTTTGATAGACACATTCGCCGAAGCTATAAGTAGCCGATATTGCTCGATCATCACCTAAGATCATCAGTATGAACAATTGCTCTTCAATACTGGTCACGTTTTTCATTCGGTATTCCATCAGCGGTGTGGATGCTAAATCCAAAATGACGAAGTCCGCTTCTGTGCCCGCTACTAAGTTACCTATTTTATCTGCTAACTGTAAAGCTTCGGCCCCCGCCAGAGTGGCTAGATAGAAGGCTTTAAATGGATTCATTTGCTGCTGAGCGAGCTGGCAGACCTTATATGCTTCCTGCATCGTCTGTAGCATGGAAAAACTGGTTCCACCTCCTATGTCGGTACCCAGCGCTACTTTTACTTGGTGTCGCTGCATCTTTTTGAGGTTAAATAGGCCACTGCCCAAAAATGTATTTGAAGTAGGGCAGAATGCTACGGCAGAATCGGTCTGTGCAAGGCGTCGACACTCGCTATCGTCCAAGTGGATGGCGTGGGCAAAAACGGATCTCGGGGTCAGCAAGTTAAAGCGATCGTAAACATCTAGATAATTTTTGCTCTCGGGAAAGAGTTCGTTTACCCAGGCAATTTCCTGTTTGTTTTCACTGAGGTGGGTGTGTAGGTAAACATCTGGGTACTCTTGGAGCAGCTTGCCGGCCATTGCCAATTGTTGCTCTGAGCTGGTCGGAGCAAATCTGGGGGTGACCGCGTAACTGAGTCGGTTTTTTCCATGGTAGCGCTCAATTAGCTCTTTGGAGTCATCGTAGCTGGATTGTGGCGTATCGGTGAGATAATCGGGGGCGTTGCGATCCATCATGACCTTTCCGGCAATCATCCGTAAGTATTGTTTATCCGCCTCATCGAAAAAGGCCTCTACCGACTCTTTATGCACGGTGCCGAAAACGAGTGCCGTGGTGGTGCCATTTTTTAGCAGTTCTTGAATAAAAAATTTGGCAGTTTCCCGGCAGTGCTGTAAATCGCTAAATTTTCCCTCTGCCGGAAAGGTGTAGTTTTCCAGCCAGTCTAATAATTGTTCACCGAAGGATGCCACGACTCCCGTTTGAGGATAGTGAATATGGGTGTCGATAAAACCGGGGACGATTAATTTGTTGTGATGCTCTGTGACGGTGATGTTTGGATATAGTTGCAACACTTGTTCAGCGTCGCCAATCTGTTGAATCAGTCCTTCTTTAACGATGATCACCCCGTCGGCTAAGTACTGGTAAGTGCTTTCAATGCTGCTATCGGCGGCGTCGATTTGCTGGTCTGGATCTGCGAGGCAATGTAAAATGGCGCTGCGATGCGCCGTGACTGAACTGTTCATGGTCGGTACTCTTCACTGTTGTTGACTAAATATTTTTCTACTTGAAAGCTAACTAATTTATGTGCCGCTGCCGAAAATTCAGCTATCTAGTTATTTTTTCGATGATCTAGTAGAGCTGATCGTCGTTTATGCTAGGTGTGTGGATGCTTTTAACAGGCTAATATTCACACTGAACTACATGTAATAACTAATTGATTTTACAGAGATTGAAATATACTTAGGCTATGGGTTCTATGCATAGTCGTGTGTCGTTAAAATATTTCAAGACCAGGGTAAAGCCAATATTTTACACTATGTAATCACTAGGAAGCCACGGTTTCAGGGTGATCACTGGCAATGATCGCTGTTGCGTTATCTTTAATAGCAGTAGCGGGGGATGATTGCCGGTCAACTGGATCAACGCGGTTGTAAAAGGCTATTAATTGAGCGCTGACCGAGACGGCTATTTCCATCGGCAACTTACCTTTATCTACATGCGCTCGGCTATTTTGCTGAGTATCTGGCAGCCCTATCGGGCAGCAAATACTCTTAATTTGCTCGGCGCTATATCCTTTGTGAGCGAGTCGCAGTTGAAATTTTTTCCATTTAGTGGCCGAGCCTATTAAGCCGATGAAAGCGGGTGAGGACTGCTTTAATAGCGCTTCGCATAAACTTTGATCCAGTTGGTGGTCGTGAGTCATGATTAGCACGTAGCTGTTGTCAGCCAGTTGATTGACAACCGACACAAGGTCTTGCTGAATGATTTTAGTGGTATTCTCAGGAATCTGCTCGGGGAACAATTCTGCTCTGCTATCAATCCATTGCACCGCGCAGGGAAGTTGCCCGAGAATCGGCACTAGTGCCTTGGCAATGTGGCCGGCGCCAAAAATGGCAACGTTCTGTTTGGCGGGGTAAAAAGCTTCAAACAGTAATTCTAGCTGCCCACCACAACACTGTCCCAAGCTCGGCCCCAGTGAAAAACTTTTGATAATAGCCTGTGAGTCGTGGTTATCTAGCATCTGTCGCGCGAGTTTGATCGCTTGGTGTTCAAGGTGTCCGCCACCAATGCTGTAATAGCTTTTCCGGCCACTGACCAGCATTTTACTACCGGATGCCCTAGGTGTTGAACCCTTGGTGGAGAATATAGTCACTAAGACACAAGCTTCTCCGCGCTGGGTTAATTGCGCTAAACTGGCATTCCAACTGGTATTCAATGGTTAGCTCCCGGTGCTGAATTGGCTATTTTTTTCGTCTGGGCATTCTGTACTGCCCAGAGAATTGCCTCAGGCGTAGCGGGGGTGTTTAACTGGGGCTGACACGAGTAATTAGTCAGGCTGGCCACTGCATCTTTTAGTGCGCACCATACTGAAATTCCTAACATAAAGGGCGGTTCACCGACCGCTTTTGAGTGAAAAACAGTGTCTTCAGGATTCTTTCGATTTTCCAACAGTTTCACTCTAAAGTCATTCGGTGTATCGGTAATTGCCGGTATTTTATAGCTCATTGGATTGCTAGTGAGTAATTTACCGGCATCATCCCAGACTAACTCTTCCATTGTTAACCAGCCCATGCCCTGGATAAATCCGCCTTCCACTTGGCCGATATCGATGCGTGGGTTGAGCGAATCACCTACGTCATGCAAAATATCAGCCCGCAACACTTTGTATACACCAGTCAAAGTATCAATGATGACCTCGGAGCAGGCCATGCCAAATGCGTAGTAATAAAAAGGAGTTCCCGTCGCCTGTTCGCGATCGTAAAATATCTTCGGAGTACGATAAAACCCGGTACTCGAAAGAGAGACCTGAGCAAAATAGGCTTGCTGTACCAATTCGGCAAAACTGACGATTTTTTCTGCGAGTTTGACGTGATTGTTAACAAAGCTAATTTGCTCTGCGCTGATCCCATAATGTGCCTGGGCAAAGGTGATTAAACGCTGCTTAATAGTACGGGCCGCATTTTGTGCTGCTTTGCCATTCAGGTCAGTGCCAGATGAGGCGGCAGTGGGGGAGGTGTTAGGCACTTTATCGGTGTTGGTGGCTGAGACCAGAATGTGCTCGATATCTACTTGAAATTCCTGTGCCACAATTTGTGCCACTTTGGTATTCAAGCCCTGACCCATTTCAGTGCCGCCATGATTCAAGTGCATGCTACCATCTGTGTAAATATGCAGCAACGCTCCGCCTTGGTTTAAAAAGGTAGCGGTAAAAGAAATGCCAAACTTAACGGGCGTCAGTGCCAGCCCTTTTTTCATGTAGCTGTGCTGTTGATTAAAGGTGCTGATTTCTTGGCGTCGCTGTTGATAATTACTGCTTTGTTCAAGCTCTGCTGTCATCTCATCCAGTAAATTACCGGTGACAGTTTGCCCGTAGTGAGTAATATTTCGCTGCTCTTTTTGATAGTAATTGAGCTTGCGAATGGACAGCGGATCCGCCTGTAAATGTCTGGCTATGTGGTCCATGATGTTTTCAATAGCGAGCATACCTTGAGGTCCGCCAAAACCGCGGTAGGCTGTGTTAGACGCGCGGTGGGTTTTACAGCGATAGCCGGTAATTTCTGCATTACCTAGATAATATGCATTATCAGAGTGGAACATGGCGCGATCCACGATTGAGCCAGACAGGACTGGCGAGTATCCACAATCGGCAAATAAATCCAGCTTTAAGCCCATTAACAGACCATCATCCGTAAAACCTACCTGATACTCGACTAAAAATGGGTGACGTTTGCCGGTCATCCGCATATCTAGTTCACGGGGCAGGCGCATTTTGCAGGGTTTACCGGTTAAATGGGAGGCGAGTGCCGCCAGGCAAGCAGGTTGTGCCGCTTGGGTCTCCTTACCGCCGAAACCGCCGCCCATACGTCGCATATCAACCATGACTTTATGCAGTGGGACGGCAATGACTTGTGCGACTAACTTTTGTACTTCACTGGGGTGCTGGGTGGAGGCAAATACCAACATGCCTCCCTCTTCGGTGGGTACTGTGCTACAAATTTGTGTCTCTAAGTAAAAATGTTCCTGCCCACCGATTAGCAGTTGCCCGGTTAAACGTTGAGCGGCCTCTTGGATACCCCGCTGGGCATCACCCATCGTATGGCGATGCGGCTCCATCACATAATGCTTTAAATGATGAGCCTGTTTAATATCTACCACGGCTGCTAAGGGCTGTATATCGACAACAGCCAGTGCTGCAGCGGCTTTCGCAATCGCCATGGACTGGGCGGCGACGATGGCGATAACTTGCCCAACATATTCTACTTTATCTTTCACAAGTAGTAGATCGCCGGGTAAAACGGGGCCGATATCAGCATGCCCTGGTATATCGTCGGCAGTGATAACCCGTTCCACACCGGCAACTTGACGGCATTTATCTAGATTTATGGCTAAAATATTACCGTGCGCTACGGTACTTAAAATGGGGTACAAGTGTAGTTGATTGGGGAACTCTAGGCGATCGACAAAATAAATAGCTTCGCCTGTGACTTGGCGTTGGGCGCTTTCATGTGGAACCTTTTGTCCGGCACCAGTCTTGAGCGGTGCTTGGGTTTTTGCGAGCATTTCACTATGGCTTAGTCGATGCTGGGGCTGGTTAGACATAATCAAAAATCCTCGTTTTATGAGCCTTTGTGTCTTCTACTTGTAATTCGATGTAGAGCTTTCGCAATAAATTTTGCGCGACCAATAAACGGTAGTCACTGCTCGCTCTGAAATCAGACATCGGTGTGAAATCTTTAGCTAAGTTGCCAAGAGCCGCTTCAATATTTTGTTGGGTGAAGGTTTTACCTAGCAGTGCCGCCTCTGTGAGTTTGGCTCTTTTAGGGGTGGCTGCCATGCCGCCATAAGCGAGTTTAATGGCAATAATTTTTCGCTGCTGGTCGAGGTGGATGTAACTCGCTGCACAAATCGCTGAAATGTCATCGTCGAGCCTTTTCGATACTTTATACACTTTAAAAGCATAGCCTGAACAATCGCTAGCTGGCTGCAGAGTGTCCAGGGGAGCTAAAGGTTGAACGGCAGGTAGAGGGATAATTATTTTTTCAATAAATTCACCTGCTACCAAGCTGGTTTTTCGGTAATCGATAAAGAAATCTTCGAGTTCTACCTGTCTAGTTTGAGTACCTTTTCGCAGTTGCAACTTGGCGCTGAGAGCGATTAGTGCAGGTGGGGTATCGCCGATTGGGGAGGCGTTGGCGATGTTTCCACCAAGCGTACCTTGATGGCGTATTTGCAGCGAGGCGAAGCGTTCCAATAACTGCGCAAAATCATCAAAGTAAGGGGCAATTTTTTGTTGGCATAAATGCAGAGAAAGAGCCGCTCCAATTTCAATTTGTCGATCACTAACGGTAAAAATTTGTAATTGGTTGACCTGATTAACAGAGATTAACTGGTGGTAGCGTTGCGCGTGCTGAGTAATACCAATGGTTAAATCCGTGCCTCCCGCGACTAGCGTACTGTCGGGGTAAGTGAGCAGGAGCTGCGCTAATTGATCAATATTTTTAGGAATATAACAGTGGTGTTTATCGTCACCGAGAACCGTGCTCTGCTGGCCAAATTGCTTTTTAATTAGTAATAACTGGGCGACAGTGTGCGCTTGATCGGTCGAGAATTGATCATCATCAGGGGTGTTTAAGGTCTGTTCAGCGGCTTTATAAATGGCATTATAGCCAGTACAGCGACATAAATTTCCTGCGAGGGTTTGCTGTACCTGATGTCGGTCATCGCTAGTGTTGGTGTCTTGCTGTTGTTGATTCTTTTTTAGGGCAAATAATGACATCACGAATCCCGGTGTGCAAAAACCGCACTGGGAGCCATCGGTATCGACCATCGCCTGTTGGCAACTGTGTAATTGCTGCTGATTTTTTAAATCTTCAACGGTAATTAACTGCTTGCCGTCTAAACTGCTGATTAAGGTAATACAGGCATTTATATTTTTATAGAGCAACTGCTTGTCTGGGGCTAGTTCAGCGGTGACAACCGTGCAGGCACCACAATCTCCCGAGGCGCAGCCCTCTTTGGTGCCGGTGCGTTGTCGATGGTTTCTTAAGTACTCTAATACTGTGGTATTAGGGTCGATGCTGTGCAAGGTGGTCTTGTCATTATTGAGCAAAAATTCAATCACTTTAGCTCTCCTTATTTTTATATTTATTGTGGCATCCATTTCCAACTTTCCAACTTTCCAACTTTCCAACTCTTTTGGTGACAGCTACACTGGTCGAGAATAAACGGATTAGTTTCATTAAACTAAAAGCTGACTTTTGGGTCAAGTATTTTTAACTAGCTAATTAAGCAAAATTGCTATATCAGCAATATAGAGAGGCTTTTAATAAGTGACACACGGCCATGGTGCGCAGCGATCTGGGTTTTGTGCGTGGATCTTACACTCGGTATTCACTTTGAAGCCACGGATTCAACTATTCCAAATAGGAATCAATGCTACAAATATTATTCGTTTTGATAATTCTCTTAATTAGAGAATAATGTCGCCAACAAATGCTAATTATTAAATAATTACCTAAGGAAAATCATGGAAGTTTGGATCAGTTTTACTCTACTCGCCGCGTTTATGCAGTCGATCCGCACCGCCGGTCAAAAAAGAATAGCAAATTATATCTCTCCGATGGCGACAACTTTAGTGCGCTATCTGTTTGGTTTGCCTTTTGCTCTGTTGTATTTGTGGTATATCGGAGGGGATGATCTAGTCCCCTTAGTTAAAAGTGCTTTTTCTGCGAAGACCTTTGTTCTCTATGCAAGTGGCGCTGCAGTGGCGCAAATTTTTGCCACTGTCTGGTTGGTGAAAGTGCTAGGTTATAAAAACTTTGCAGTCGGAACTAGCTTCGCTAAAACCGAGGCGATTTTAACGGCGGTATTGGGAGTGCTGTTCTTCTCGGCTTACCTATCTGTCTATGGCTGGATAGCTGTTATTTTATGTGTATTGGGCATTTTAGTCGTCAGTTTACCTAAGAGAGGACAGCCGATTGAAAAAAGAGTGGTGGCATATGGCTTGTTATCTGGGTTGGCATTTGCCTTTACCTCTTTGTGGCTGCGACAGGCCAGCTTGAGTTTAGGTGACAACTTCATGTTCAACGCAGCGCTGACCTTAGTGTTTATGGTGGTGTTGCAAACATTTCTTTGTTTAGTTTATGTGTGCCTTAAGCAGCCCGAACAGTTGGTTATATTGAAAAAGCATTTGCTACTGGCGATGTTTGTCGGGGTGACGAGTGCCTTGGGGTCAATCGGTTGGTTTACCGCTATGACTTATGAAAATGCAGCGCTGGTGAAATCGTTAGGTCAAATTGAATTCGTCTTTACCTTGTTAATCACTTACTTTTTCTTCCATGAGAAAATTTCTATTAAAGAATTTATTGGTATGCTGTTGATTGTGGCCAGTGTGGTGATTTTACTTTTAACCTAAATTCTTGTTCGTTATCGATTATAAATAACAATTAAATCAAAGCTTTAATTGTTATTTATAATCTAAAATATCGGCAGGGGTTCCGGTGAAATTTAAAGACAATATTATTTTATCTGACTTGTGCTGTTTATACTTGAGCTACAAGCTACAAGCTACAAGCTACAAGCTATAAGCTATAAGCTATAAGCTATAAGCTATAAGCTACAAGCTATAAGCTATAAGCTACAAGCTACAAGCTATAAGCTACAAGCTATAAGCTATAAGCTATAAGCTATAAGCTATAAGCTATAAGCTATAAGCTACAAGCTACAAGCTATAAGCTGATAAGCGCAACTGTAAAATGTTATTTCCCTCCCAAAAATAGCCCTCCATAAATAAGTCCACCGAGGATAACTAAGGCTGGGTGCACTTTGATTCTTTCAAGTAGTAGATAAGCCAGTCCGATTAAGATTAAGCTGTGTAGCCAACCGGATTGATTGTAGCTACTGAGTAGAAACTTCCAACTTAAAAGAGCCATCATTAGTGCAATCACTGGACGCACTAACAGTGTCATAGATTTTACTTTAATGCTGTTTCTATGGTGGTATAACACCGCTAATAGCAAAACCATTAATATAAGTGTGGGTGCGACTGTCGCAAACACGGCAATCATAGCACCGCCAATTCCGGCCACTGTATAGCCAATGTGACCCGCCATTTTAGTGGCAATCGGGCTAGGTAAAGAATTACCTAGGGCGAGCGTTTCCGAAAATTGTTGGATATCTAACCATGCGTAATTGCCGACGACTTCCGCTTCTATTAGCGGAATAATGGCGGGTCCGCCGCCATAGCCGATGATGTTGGGAACGAAAAAGGCCAAAAAAAGCTGCCAGTAAACGAGCAGTATATTGGCATCGGAGACGGTTGCTTCAAGCATTTTTTGGCTCCTTGCGCAGCAGAGCTACCAACAGTAAACTGATAATAATAAAACCTGGATGAAGATTGAGTAAGACAATCGCAATAAAGCTCAAGCCGGCAATAACTAAAGTGCCCAGTGCGCCAAAACTACTCCAAGATTTATCAAAAAAATCCCAGGTTAACTTTGCCATCATCACTACAACGACAGGCAGTACACCTAGGCCCATGCCTTGCACCCAAGCTTGATCCTTGTGTTCGCTGAGAATAGTCAGCAATAAGATCATGGCGATGATCGATGGCACTATGTTGGCGAGTACTGCGTTAATGCAGCCGGTAACCCCGCCTACTTTATAGCCAATATAGCCCGCCATTTTGGTCGCTATTGGCCCAGGTAAAGTATTGCCGATGGCTAAAGTGTCTGAAAACTCGGCAGCAGTCATCCACTGATATTTATCGACCACTTCTTTATAAAAGAGTGGGATCATCGACGGGCCGCCGCCAAAGCCAAAAATACCGATGCGAAAGAAAGCTAGAAAAATTTGCCACTGTTTTGCCATGCTATTAACGCCTGTTTAGTCTAAGAGTCTATTTTCTATTTTCTATTTACTTTTAAATATTCTAATTGAGTGAAAGGGGTGAGAATATTTTACCAGCAAGCAATATGGCCATCGGTTCGCGCCTCTGTGCCACCACACAAAACTCCGCTATCGGGGTTTCTGGTAATAATTTGTCCACGACCGTAGCTGCTAAGGTCAAAAGCTACTTCAATATCATGTCCTTTCGCACTTAAGCCCTGGATAATGTGCAGGGGAACTTGGTGTTCAACCCCGACGGTTTTATTTTCCATCCACTGCCAGCGCGGCGCATCGAGGGCTGCCTGTGGGTTTAAGCCAAAATCAATCATGTTCATCACCACTTGCATATGGCCTTGAGGCTGCATAAAGCCACCCATTACTCCAAAGGGGCCAACGGCGTGTTTTCCCTGGGTGATAAATCCCGGAATAATTGTATGGTAGGTCTTTTTGCCTGGCTCTAAATAGTTGTGGTGATCGGGATCAAGCGAGAAGGTGTGGCCTCGGTTCTGCATGGCAATCCCGGTATTCGGAATCACCACACCGGAGCCAAAGCCGTGATAATTGCTTTGAATGAAAGACACCATATTACCTTGCTGATCAGCGCAGGCTAAATAAACAGTACCTCCCGAGCTAGGTTTACCCACTGCAGGTATTTGAGCGCGATCGCCAATGAGTGCCGCTCGTTGCTTGGCGTAGTGCTCGCTGAGCATGTCAGCAACGGATACTTGCATTTTATCGGCTTGGGTAATGTAGTGTTGGCCATCGGCAAAGGCTAGTTTCATCGCCTCTATTTGCCGATGATAGGTATCGACTGTCTCTCTCTCTTTGAAATCAAATTCTTTGAGCATGTTGAGAGCCATCAGCGCTAACATACCTTGGCCGTTGGGCGGAATCTCCCAAATATCGTAGCCTTTGTAGTTAATACTGATAGGCTTTACCCATTCAACTTGGTAACTAGCAAGGTCTTCTGCACGAATATAACCGCCAGTTTCTCGGGAGAATTGCGCAATTTTGGCCGCTATTTCACCGCGATAAAAGCTCTCGGCATGGGTTTTACCAATGGATTCTAAGGTTGCCCCTTGCTCCGCACAGCGAAAAATTTGACCTGCTTTTGGAGGCTTGCCAGCAATCGTAAAAGTATCAAACCAGTGCTCAGTGGACTGTTCGGTTAATTTTTGAGTAAACAAGTTTGCCGCTTTATCCCAAAACTCACTGACACTTGCTGAAACTGGGAAGCCCTCTTTCGCTAAATCCGCCGCCGGTTGCATAAGATCTGCAAAAGGTAAAATGCCAAATCGTTTGGATAGCGCCGCCCAGCTGGCGGGTGCGCCAGGTACGGTAACGGGTGTCCAGCCATACATTGGCATACTGTGATGGCCCTGGGCCCTGACTTTTTCTGCGCTCAGCGCAGCAGGTGCTGGTCCGCTGGCGTTTAAACCATGTAATTCTCCTTTCATCCAGACCAGCGCGAATGCATCCCCGCCAATCCCGTTACATGTTGGCTCCACCACTGTCAGTGCCGCCGCGGTGGCAATAGCGGCATCCACCGCATTTCCACCGCGTTTTAAAATACTTAGTCCCACTTCTGCAGCCAGAGGTTGAGAGGTCGCCACCATCCCGTTTTTGGCATAGCAAGCGGTCCGTCGTGATGCGTAGGGGTAGTTATGAGGGTTATTGTCAATCATTGGCGATCGCCTATAAGCTGAGAGTTTAAATAAATGGCACTTAGTTAAAAACATAATCGTTATCATAATATCGATATTTTAACAAATGTCGATATTTTATTCTGACAATCACGGCACGGATCTATTACAATCCAAGCTTGCTCCTAGATTGATACGCAGCGGTGATAAAGATGACAGTGATGAAAGAGCCAGTTTCCAAAACATTAAGCAGTGATCTCTATGCGTTAATTAAGAGCGACATTATTAATGGGCGCTTTGCTCCCGGAGACAAATTACGCACAGAAGTACTGCGCGCGCTTTATCAAGTAGGCAACAGTCCGCTGCGCGAAGCGTTGACGCGTTTGGCAGCTACGGGTTTGATTAACCAAGAAAATCAAAGAGGTTTTCGGATTCCGCCAGTCAGCAGTGCCGATTTACAAGATATCTGCGCCTGCCGGATGCAGATTGAAGTTGTCGCTTTGCAGCGGGCGATTGAAAAGGGGGATGATCAGTGGGAGGCTGATCTTTTAGGCGCTTTTCATCGGCTTAAAAAATCTCAGCAAAATGCTCAAGTGGGTACTGCTCACTGGGAAAAAAGACACAGTGAGTTTCATCGGGCGCTGATTTCTGAATGTGCTTCACCCACCTACTTAAGATTTTGTGCAATCCTGCACGACCAGTTTGATCGCTATCGTCGTTTAGCTCCGAGTGATGAGAATATTAGAACGCAGTTGGATAGTCAGCATCTGCAAATAATGGAACTGGCACTGGCGCGAAAGGGAGATGCGGCCGGCAAGTTGCTCGCAGAGCATATTCAATTATCGGCAGCATCGGCTTTAAAGTTGTTTGTTTAATAGCTGGCTGTACAGGTTTTGGCAAGAGGGGTTCATCGATAATTGCTGGGGTGTAAGTGTTAGTGGAAGCGTCGAACGCGTTTATCTAAAAAGTGGTAGGCATAAAAAAGGCTATCAAATGATAGCCTTAGGGTGTTTGTTTAAATTATATTCTCGTTAAATTAGAACAGACCTTGAATCAGCCCATCTTCATCAACGTGAATCTTATTGGCTGCGGGAACCCGAGGTAGACCAGGCATCGTCATGATGTCACCACACACCGCGACTACGAATTCAGCACCCGCTGCAAGGCGAACTTCACGAACGGTAACTGAGTGACCAGAAGGTGCGCCTAACAAGTTCATGTCTGTTGAGAAGCTGTATTGAGTTTTTGCCATGCAAATAGGTAGATTGCCAAAGCCTTGCTCTTCAAATGATTTTAGCTTCGCTCTAACTGCTTTATCTGCCGTCACTTCACTGGCGCCATATATTTTAGTCGCTATGATTTCAATTTTATTGAAAAGCGGCTGGTCGAGGTCGTAGATTGGTGAGAACTGTGAGTGTCCAGCATCAATTAACTCAACTACCTTAGTGGCTAATTCCTTAGTACCATTTGAGCCATTGGCCCAGTGGCTCGCCACAATTGCTTCAACGCCATGACTAGAAGCAGCTTTTTGTATAGCGGCTATTTCAGCATCCGTATCATGGACAAACTGATTGATAGCGACAATTACCGGGACACCAAAAGACTTAACGTTTTGAATGTGTCTCACTAAGTTAGCGCAACCTTTTACCACTGCGTCAACATTTTCACCGGTAAGGTTGGTTTTGTCGATACCACCATGCATTTTAAGCGCTCTTACCGTGGCGACAATTACCGTTGCCTCAGGTTTTAGTCCAGCTTTACGACATTTGATATTGAAGAATTTTTCAGCGCCTAAATCAGCACCAAAGCCAGCTTCAGTAACGACATAATCACCGAGTTTCAACGCCGCTTTAGTTGCGATAACCGAGTTGCAACCATGTGCGATGTTCGCGAATGGGCCGCCGTGAATGAAGGCTGGGTTGTTTTCCAGTGTTTGTACTAAGTTGGGGTTGATTGCATCTTTGAGCAGTGTCGCCATCGCGCCATCGGCATCTAGCTGCTTGGCTAAGATAGGCTGACGCTCACGAGTTTCAGCGACGACAATATTTCCAATACGCGTTTGCAAGTCTTTAATATCCGTTGCAAGACAGAAAATCGCCATGATTTCAGAGGCGACCGTAATATCAAAACCATCGGTGCGAGAATAGCCATTACCTGGACCACCAAGACCAATTGCAAGCTCTCTCAAGGCGCGATCATTCATATCAATAACCCGCTTGAACGCGATGCGGCGGTTATCGATACCTAGTGCATTGCCCCAGTGGATATGGTTGTCAATCAATGCGGCCAGTAAGTTATGAGCGGCGCCAATGGCGTGAAAGTCACCGGTAAAGTGTAAGTTAATATCTTCCATGGGAACTACTTGGGCCATGCCGCCACCTGCAGCGCCACCTTTCATACCGAAACAAGGACCTAAGCTTGGCTCGCGCAAGCAGATAACCGTTTGCTTGCCAATGCTGTTTAGGCCATCGCCTAAGCCAACAGTCGTGGTGGTTTTGCCTTCCCCAGCGGGTGTCGGACTAATAGCCGTGACTAAGATTAGTTTGCCATCTGGTCGGTCATCTAAGCTATTGATGAAATCTACATTTACTTTAGCTTTATCATGGCCATAAGGGGTGATGTGCTCAACTGGGATGCCAAGTTTAGCGGCGATTTCAGAAATAGGCTTTTTATTGGCTGCTCTGGCAATATCGATATCTGAGTTCACTTGCGTATCCTTTAAATTATTGTTTGGGATTTCTACATAGTGATTGTATTGACAATCTCTGTAGAATTCATGGACTTTCAATTTGACCTTGGGTCGCATTCATCAGTTTTTGTTTAACCGGTGAGTGTTGAAATTTTTTTATATGCTATTTTTTTCTATAACTCGAATACTGGCGATCATTACTGCTTAGCTCGTCGCTGATTTTAAAGACTTATAATGGACGCATAAGCATGCGATCAATCAAAAAAGGTCTGTAAAAGCAAATAGCTCTGCTTTCAACCGAGTGTTGGATGCACTATACGGGCTAAAGCTTAGTTTCTTCAGTAGAGCAATGTTGAGCCGATCATAGCATTGTTAATATCAATAAAACAAAGTTTCCTATAAGAAACTTTTGTCTTTTATTGGATATCTAGGTCGGATCAGAGAAAAAGGCTAAAAAAATGTTATTTCTCGGCTTCTTGGTGCTGAATAGACGAGCTTTATTTATTTGGGTGATTTTGGTCTGCACCTTTCTAGGTGAGAAATAAATAATAGTCGGAGTATTTCTACAAAAAAAATGGGTTTTATCGTCAGTCATGCCTCACATATTCAAGAGACCTTATTAAATACTTAAAATCTAAACTGAGATGATTAAACTTACCTGTTATATGCACTATAATCCCCATTTGTTCTCATTTAGGTATAGCAATGGCGAAGCAGAGTACGCAGCAAAGTTTATCGGTTTTGCAGTCGGTGGTAGATCAATATAATGCACATCCTCGTGCCGTTACTCATACTACTTCGGCGCTGGAATTACAGCGGCAATTAGATGTCAGTTTATCGGAGCAGGGCGCGGATGTGTCTGAGCTTGAGGCGATGGCGCTTAATTATTTACGCTTAAACCCCGATGTATCTTCGGCTAAATTTAACAAATTGCTGTATTCCGGGATGAATCATGCTGCGTTATTGGGAGATTGGATCACTAGTCTTAGCAATGCCACCATGCATACTTATCAGGTCAGTCCGGTAGCGACGCTGATGGAGCTGGAGCTTATTCGACAGTGGAATAAGTTGGTGGGTTTCTCACAAGGTGAGGGGGTTATGGTCAGTGGCGCCAGTCAAGCCAATTTAATCGCGATGTTGTTAGCTAGACATCGAGCTTGCCCTGAGGCAAAAACCTTAGGTATCCAAAAAACTTTGGTCGCCTATGTATCTGATCAAGCGCATTACTCAAGTTTAAAGGCGATTAATGTGTTGGGGATAGGTAGCGATAACTTGATCAGTGTTGCCAGTGATCAGCAAGGTAGAATAAAACCAGCAGCACTTGAACTGGCTATTATTGCCAGTCTAAATTTAGGGCATAGTCCTTTTTATATAGGCCTTACGGCGGGAACTACAGTACTGGGAGCTTATGATGAAGTGGCGCCTTGTGCCGAGATAGCCAGGCGCTATAACTTGTGGTTGCATATCGATGGGGCGTGGGGCGCTCCGGTGTTGTTTTCCGCGAAGCATCGGCATTTATTGGCTAATGCCGACTTGGCCGATTCCATGGCATGGGATGCCCATAAATTAATGAACGTGCCCCTTACTGCGGCGGTTATTCTCACTAAAGAAACTGGATTACTGAAAGATGTCTGCTCGGGAGGAGGGGCTGACTACTTGTTCCATCGCGATGAAAATGCGGACTACAATTTAGGTGAAAGATCTATCCAGTGTGGTAGAAGGGCGGATGCATTAAAGGTATGGATGAGCTGGAAGTCGATTGGCAATCAGGGCTTTGCAAATAAAATAGACCAGTTGCAGGAATTAAAACAAGGCTTCGTCTCTCTGCTTGAGAATAACAATTTTGAACTGTTGCATCAGCCTAGCTATTTAAATGTGCTGTTTCGATATCGACCTGAAGTGCCGATTAGTGAAGCGTCAGCCAAGTTACTGAGTATCGCTATCTGCTCCCATTTAAAGGAAAAAGACATCGCCTACAGTGACTATGCAACTTGTAAAGGTAAATCGGGGATTCGCCTAATTTTAGCCAATCCAGAGATTACGCTGACGCAACTCGCTAAGATGCTGCAGTGCTGTGAGCAGATTGCCAGAGAACAGTTGGCCAGCGGGATCTACACTGAGAGCTTAGTTAAATGAGTAATATAGTCGGTAGTGATTGTTTAGTAGTGTATCGTTCCTGCATCTTGGCCAAAAAACCAGCTTTAATAATGATATTGAGGGCTATCGGCGGGTTCTTGTTGATTGCTTTGATCGCTGGCTGTAGTCAGTTGTCGCAGGCGCACTCTAAAAACATAGCGAGCTTGCGCCCCAGTCAACTGCAAGTGTTAGATCCGCAGTTGCATGAAATCTCCGGATTAGCGGAGACCGACTCATATTATTGGGGGGTTAACGATAGTGGTGGTAAAGCCGCCCTGTATGGTTTTGATAAAAAAACTGCGAAACTTGCGCAAGTGATCGAGTTGCAAGCTGCGATCAACATTGACTGGGAAGAATTAGCGCAAGATCAGCAGTTTCTTTATATTGCAGACAGCGGTGATAATTTTGCTCTGCGGCAGAGTATCGACATTTACAAAGTAGCTATCCAAGATTTAGCGCTTTTTAATAACTCTAGTAACGCCAGCAATGTTGGAACAGTGCGTAAAATAGCCAGCCAAGTGATTCATGTGAAATACGCCGATAAAGATAACTTTCTACCACAAAAGCAGCATAACTTTGACAGCGAAGCGTTGACTGTGGTGGGTGACAAATTATGGTTGTTCTCTAAAAATCGTCAAGATCAACAGACTAAATTGTATAAAATTGATAAACAGGCAAAGCAGCAAATACTGGTCCCAACTGCGAGTTATCCAGTGCAGTGTTTAATCACTGCCGCCGATTACAATGCAGCCACCGAACAACTGATTCTATTAGGCTATTCAAAAAATGCGCTATTTGGCGGCTCCTTTATCTGGGTGCTTGAGGTAAAAGATGATCTTCCGCTGTGGAGTAGTGCCACTAGATATAAGCTAAAGCGCTACGCGCAGTGGGAGTCAATAAAATGGCTGACTAAAAAAGTCTTTATAGTCGCCGCTGAAAAGAGCTCACTCGGTAAGCAAGCAGTGGCTAAATTTGTACTACCTTAATTATATCCAGACGTTATCCAGAGGTTGAGCGATAAATGAAGGCAAAGAATGGCTAATAACGCTCACACACACTGGTTGAATTTGTTTATAATTCTCCTGCAAGCTTTAAGGGTTTTGCATAGCTAGCGGCAAAAGATCAAAGTTCTACTCAGTTTTTCGGTTGCTCGCGATGATTGGTTAAATTAGATATTCTCCAACCTAGTTGTTTTTATGAGACCTCTGTATAACGTTGCGAGCGCAGTTATCATGCCCTCTGGGTAAGTTATGTAGAGGTCTCTTTATTATATTTATTTTCATAGTAGGGTCAAATGTTACAAATATACAATACTTTAACGAAACAAAAATCAGCTTTCACGCCTCTTAAAGCAGGGGAGATAAGTATGTATGTTTGCGGCATGACTGTTTATGACTACTGCCATATAGGACATGCGCGGGTGATGGTTTCCTTTGATGTCATCACGCGTTTTCTTCGCTCCCAGGGCTGGAAAGTCAATTACGTGCGCAATATTACCGATGTTGACGATAAAATCCTGCAGCGCGCCAAGCAAAACGATGAGAGCATGCAACAGCTTACAGAGCGGATGATTGCGGCGATGCATGAAGACGAAAAACGTCTATGGGTACTGCCACCCGATCAAGAGCCTCGCGCTACTGGGCATATTCAAGGCATTATAGATATCACCCAAATTTTGATCGATAAAGGTTATGCATACGCCGCCAGCAATGGAGATGTGTACTACCGAGTCGCTAAATTTGAAGGCTACGGTAAGCTTACCAATAAAAATATTGATGAACTGCGAGCAGGTGCGCGAGTAGCCATTAATGATGTTAAAGAAAATCCGATCGATTTTGTGCTTTGGAAAGCCGCGAAAGAAGGAGAGGTTAGCTGGAAATCTCCCTGGGGTAATGGCCGTCCCGGTTGGCATATTGAATGTTCAGCGATGTCTAAGCATTGCCTAGGTGATAACTTTGATATTCATGGTGGTGGCCCAGACTTACCTTTTCCACATCATGAAAATGAAATCGCTCAGTCTGAAGCGGCGAACGGCTGTGCCTTCGCTAATCTGTGGATGCACGCAGGTGCAGTGCGGGTTAATTCGGAGAAGATGTCTAAATCGTTAGGTAACTTTTTTACCATCAGGGATGTGCTCAAGCAATATAACCCAGAAGTAGTGCGGCTATTTTTGGCCAGCGTGCATTATCGCAGTTATATTGATTACTCAGAAGCCTCGTTAAAAGAGGCGAAGGTCAAGCTGGAACGATTCTATCAAGCTTTACGTGACGTCACACCTCAAGCCGCTGAGTTGGACAATAAATATCAAAGCCAGTTTGCCCAAGCAATGAATGATGACTTCAATACTCCCAAGGCGATTGCGGTATTGTTTGAACTAGTAAACGAGTTAAACACTGCTAATCGTCAGAAATTAGCCACTGCCCCGGCACTGGCGGCACAGCTGTTAAGCTTGGCCGATAGTATTGGCTTGTTGCAGCAAGATCCGACAGAGTTTTTGCAAGGAGAGGCAAAAGAGGGGGAAATTAGCCCGCAGCAGATAGAGGCGCTTATAGAGGAGCGTAAAGTTGCGCGCAGCAACAAAGACTTTGCAGAATCAGATCGGATTCGCGATGCTCTATTGCAAGCGGGAGTGGTACTTAAAGATACTAGAGAGGGAACTAGCTGGTTCAGAGAAGGCTAGATTAGAAAGTTAGAAAGTTTTTAGCTTACAGCTGCTAACTTTCTAACTTCTCGCTAAACCCTTAAGCGGTCGGGCGTTTGCTGACCATGTAAATAGCGACGCCAGACACTGCTAACTTGCCGCTGACATGCACATCTGTTTGCATAGTGACACGTCCTCGACGCTGGTTGATATCGCTGATGGTTAAAGTAACTATTACCGTATCGTCAATGAAAATCGGTCTTCTGAATTTAAGCTCTTGAGATAGGTAGACTCCACCTGGTCCCGGTAGTTTTGTACCGGCAACCGCTGAAATAAGGGCTGCGCTGAACATTCCATGCACTATCCGCTGTCCGAAATCTGTGGTTTTTGCGTACTCTTCATCTACGTGGATGGGGTTGTTGTCTCCAGAGAGTTGCGCGAAAGTATCTACATCTGCTGCTGAAATGGTTTTTTCAATACAGGCAGACATACCCTCTTCTAAGTCTTCTAAAAAATAACCTTGTGTATTGCTCAAGCTAAACTCCATATGATCGCTGTTTTCGTCAGTGTAACACTTCAATCTAGATTCAACAGTTGTATCGCGAAAGAACAGCTAAAGCGCCAATCGCTAAGTCAGTATAATTATCTTTTATTTTCCGAATATCATGTACTTGTAAATGAGTGTTTGAATTATGTTAATGCTCTAGTGCTACTGGGAATGCATAAGTTTTATTTTATTGAATGAGTTGGTAAATATATACTCTCTAAAAGCAGCGGTGTGCGCAGTTTCGATGTTGTAGCTAAGCATGCATTTAGCTCAGCTATAGGCCGAATAAGCAAGTGGGCGACTGTTCCTCCATATTTACTCAACGATGATGTCTAGATACTGTTTAAATTGTTTTTTTGCGGTACGTACGGAGTATTTTTTGTTGATGATGCATTTTAATGCCGCATTTTCAATGAAGGCAGTGATGGCTAGTGCTGCCGTGTCTGCTGGCAGAGAAAGTTGGATACGTTGCGCTTTTTGGGCTTTTTCGAGGCTTTTGGCTAACATGTACTCGCCGTGATCCAGTGTCACCATTGACAGGATTTTTTCATTTCTCAGCGCTTCAGAAAGAATGTCTGTATAGAGCAATATTTCAGATTTATTGGCGATTTCTTTAATGAATTGACTGCCTATTTCCAGCAGTATCGCCTTGAAGTTTTTGGCGCTGTCCAGCAGCGCAAAAGCTTCGCCAACCTCTTGATTATCCGCTGCAATAAAGGTCTCGATCAGCGCTTCTTTGTTTTTAAAATAGCGGTAAATATTCCCCAGGCTCATGTCGGCCTCGCCGGCGATATTGCGCATGGTGGTACGTGCCAGACCATTTTCTATAAAACACTGTTTTGCGGCGCTCAAAATACGTGCACGTTGTTGCGTGGCTAACATTGATGTTTTTATTGTCATTATAATTTATCACTATTGCAGTTTTTCTGGCTGTGCTGAGGTGAGCATTGGTTGATTAAATTATGGATGGATTAGATGACTTAGTCAATATTTATAATGAACGGTCGTTCACTTTGTCTTGACATGATTAGTGTTGGTGTTAATAATGAGTGAACGATCGTTCATTATCAAGGTTGAACTTACCTAATCATGCTAAATTTTCTAATCAATATAATTTACAAAGTAGACAAAACATATATTTCTTCAGTTGTGCAGGCGCTGCTTTTGGGGGGTGTACTAGCACTTGCCGCTTGTTCAGCACCGCAGCACGCACCACAAGTTAATCAGCAGATGATCGAGCAAATCGCCAGAGTGCTAGATGAATCAGGTCTGCGCTCATTTGAGCTGCTCGATGCAGCGGCGCAGCCAGCACTTATGGCCTATATCAGGGCTGTACTGGCACACAACCCTGATTTGCAATCCATTCGTGCAACGATTAGTGCCACTGGGCATCTGGTAGACACAGTCGCTGCGCAGAGACGGCCCCAGTTGTCTGTCGCCCTTAAAGCCAGTCGTGATAAAGCCAGTTTTGCAGCAACCCCCAATAACCTTATCCAGTTGACCTCTGATATTAGCTGGTCACTGGATTTGTGGGGCAGGATCGCAGATCACAAGGCCGCGGCTGAATTAACACTATTGCAACAGCGCCAGATGTTGCAGTGGGCATCCCGCACTTTGGTCGCTAGAGCTTTAGATACCTGGATTGTCAGTGCGATACTGCAGCAACAAATTATTCATTTAACCGCTCAGAAAAAATTGCAAGCCGCTGTATCCGAGATAGCACAGCAGCAGTATCAATCGGGATTATCATCATATGAAGCATGGCTTGAACAACAAAACATTAGCAAATTGCTCGCGACTTCTTATCAAAACATGCTCCATCAACAGAGAAAAATAGTTTTCCTGATGAACAGTTTACGGGGCAAGCCCCCGAACGATCCAGTTGATACTTACTATGTAGGCAGCAACCGCTTACTGGTGCCTTTGCCCGCAAATATATCTGCATTGGCGCTGCTCAACCGGCCCGACATACTCAGTGCTTTTACCCAGATTGAAATATTAGATAAACAAACAAAAGCAGCCTACAAAGCACTGCTGCCTCAAATAACGTTGACGGGGCAGGTTTCAAAAACGGCAAGTTCTATCAATGAAGCTTTCGGTGAAACGACACTTTGGACGTTGGTCGGTGGTTTAAGTCAGCCAATATTAAACGGCGGTGACCTTCGTGCTCGTGCCCGCAGCGCTTCCAGTGCCGCAAAAAGTGCCTTTTGGCGTTACCAGCATGTGGTATTACAAGCCTTGCAGGAAGTTGAAACGGTGTTGTCCCATGCGCAGGCGCTGCATGCCGATGTCGAGCATCAGCAGGCAAGGCTGAGTAATCAGCGCCAACTTCATCAGATACACTTGCAACAATATCGACGAGGCGACCGGTCAGTTAATGATTTTCTGCAATCAAATATTCTCTTACTCGATACTGAAATACAGCTGCTGAACCTACAATCTCTGTATTTGAGCAACCGTGTAGCATTGGCTCTGGCGATTGGTGAACCACTAGAGCGAATAAGCGATAAGTTTACTGGAGAGGCAACTGATGGCGATTAAAGAATCTTTCAATAACCACACCAGTAAAAAATGGTTATTTATTGCCTTTGCTCTGTTGTTGGCTGTGATTACGCTGCTGGTGGTGATTGAAGACAGTGTAGATGTAGCAACACCCACTCGGCAAAGTTATTTATCTGAGGTTTCAGTGATATCAATAGTAGCGGGTAATCATCAGGGACATATTGCCGTCTTTGCCGAGTTAAAATCGCGGTGGCGTGCCACCGTTAATGCGCAGGTCAGTGGTCAGATAACTGCGCTTACTAGCAGTGCATTTTCCGGTGTTGAAATAGAAAAAGGCCAAGCTTTACTCAGTATAGAAAGCAGTGTTTATCAAGCACAGGTAGACGAAGCAAAGCAGTTATTGGCTGAGGCTGAAATTCAACTGCAACAAGAAAAACAACGCAGTGCACAAGCTAAAATCAATTGGCAGCACTCAGGTCTGACCACGCGGCCTTCTGAGCTGGCTTTGAATCGGCCACAGTTGAAACTGGCCAAAATAACGGTGCAAGCTGCAACAAGTCGGGTTAATGCCGCTAAAACACAATTGACCTATACCAACGTGGTAGCGCCTTTTTCGGGTTTTGTTACTCAGCGCCACGTCAGTTTGGGGCAAACGCTTAATATAGGTGATCCTCTGTTGGACATGCTTGGCAGTAAAATACAAGAAATAACTGTGACACTTGCAGCCACTCAGTGGCGACTTATTAACAAAAACGGAGCACCGAGTAGCGTCACCTTACACGGCGACAATGGCAAAAAAATAGGTACCGCAACGATAACTCACGGTGCTGGTTTTGTGGATAGTGCAACCCGACAATACTCATTGTATTTAACTGTTGATCCTGTCAAGTCGCCGATTGCGGTCGGTAGTTTTGTGCAAATACGTTTACCTAGTGTAGTGGTTGGCAATAGTCTAAAAATACCGGCAGCTAGCCTGACACGTGAGGGCTATGTCTGGTATGTGAATGAAGAGCAGCAACTACAGCGTTTTCCTGGCAAGGTGATTTTTTATCAGGATGACTGGGTCATTGTTCAGCAGCCTGACGCTGGAGCTGAGAATTGGCAAATCGCCACTTTGCCGTTGGCATCGTTTTTAGCTGGAACTAGAGTGCAGCCAATGCAGGTCACCCCAAAGCTTAATTCAGGAGTGCCACAATGACGTATTTGACACGTTGGTTTATTCACAATCCGGTCGCTGCAAACCTGGTAATGGCACTGATTTTGCTAGGGGGTGTTTTAACCGCAAACTCAATGCGCATAGAAGGGTTTCCCAAATTACCGGCGGATACCTTGATGATTGAAACAGTGTTTGTAGATGCCTATACCGAACAAGTCGATGAGCATATAACGCAAAAGATTGAACTTGCCCTGCAGGGTTTACCAGGGGTGAAAACAATTCGCTCGGAATCATTGGCAGGGCTGTCGATGGTGCAGGTGGTTAAAAATTCAGGATATCCGTTGCAGCGCCTGCTGGATGATACACGCGTTCGTATCGATGGCATTAGCCGTTTCCCTGCAGGTGCTGAAAGCCCAACTATCACCCGCAATGATTTCGACTTTCCAGCGCTGTACCTGCAGCTTTACGGTGACGTTGACCCAGACACGTTACAGGCTCTGTCACGGAGATTAAAAGAAAGCCTACTGGCACTGCCAGAAGTTTCTCGTCTCAATATATGGGGTTTAAAAGTGCCTGAAATACGTATTGAAGTAAGACCTGAAATTTTGCAAAAATACGACCTGACGATTAATGATCTCAGTCTTGCGATTCAGCAATCCTCGCTGCTGTTTAAGGCTGGGGAATTAAAAACACAAGGTGGAGCAATATCGATACGTGCCGATAGCCAGGCCTACTATCCACAGGAATTCGCTGACATCTCGGTATTCGAAACCGCTGATGGGAGGCGGATTCGTCTGGCTGATGTCGCTACTATTATTGATGGTGTTGAAGAAGACGACGTCATTGTGCGCTTTAACGGCCAGGCAGCGGTGGGTATGGAAGTGCTGATTGGCCGCAAGGAAAACCTACTTGATATAGCTGCTGCAGTAAAAAAATCCGTCACGGATTTTAATCGACAGCTGCCTGAGGGGGTGCAGCTTAGCGTTTGGGGGGATTCCAGCCACTACATAGCAGAACGTTTGAATTTATTACAAAGCAATGCCTTACAGGGGCTATTGTTGGTGGTGATAATTTTGGCCTTGTTTCTCAATTTTAAACTCGCCTTTTGGGTCGCCATGGGCATCCCTATTTCTATCGCTGGGGCCATAGCTGTAATGGGCAGCCGTTGGCTGGATTACTCCCTTAACGATGTCACCACGTTTGGATTGATTATTGCACTCGGTATTTTGGTTGATGATGCAGTAGTGGTGGGGGAGAGTGTCTTTGAACAGCGAAAACTGCATAGCGACCCGTTAGTCGGCACTGAAGAAGGTGTTAAGCGGGTGGCTACTGCCACCGTATTTGGGGTGCTTACTACCATAGCTGCGTTCTTTCCGATGTTATTAATCGATAATGCCCTTGGCAAAGTGTTGGCTGGTTTTTCTGGGGTAGTGATTTTGGCGCTGTTGTTCTCGCTGTTAGAAAGTAAATTGATTCTGCCTGCCCATTTGGCGTATATTTCCCTTGCTAGCGCAGATAAAAAATCCTCCAACCATTTTCAACGTTGCTGGCTGCGCATTCAAGGCGGTGCGCAACAGGCGTTGCTAGCGTTTAGGCAAGGCGTTTATCGACCGATACTGGTGTGGAGCCTGAAACAACGCTACGCCGTATTAATTGTTTTTATATCATTGGCGGTGCTTGGTGTTGGACTGATGGCGAGCGGCAAAATAAAAATGCTGTTTTTCCCGGATATTCCCGGTCAAATAATCACAGTCAATTTGGAAATGGATGCGCGTGCGCCGTTTTCGTTAGTTGCCTCTCACGCTGAAACCGTAGCATCAACTATCGAACGACTTAACCGCCAGTACCAGCGTGAATACGGCTTGCTGGAAAAACCAGTACAGCATGTTTTAGTGGTCGTTAACAGCGCGTTTTCCGCACAGATTTATGCCGAGCTAAGCCCTCCAGACCAACGCAGTCAATCTTCACTGGGGACCATGGCTATCTTAAAAAAATGGCAGCAGCGAGTAGGGCAGCTCGAAGGGGCAATCAAACTAACCTTCTCAGGTTCAGAAGACGTTGCTGGTGGTTTTGAAATCAAATTACTGGGTGAAGATGCAGAACTTTTACAGCAGGCCAGCCAACAGCTAATAAGTGCATTACAGCAAATTGACGGTGTGAGTAATCTGCGTGACAGCCTGAAAAATGGTAAACCAGAAATCCACTTACAACTCAAACCTGAAGCCAGACACTTAGGTTTTACCGAAGAAATACTAGCCATCCAAATTGGCCAGCGTTACGGCGGTGCAGAAGTACAGAGGATTCAGCGCAACGGACAAGAAGTGAAAGTCATCGTTGAAAATTCACGACAAGCGCGGAAAAATTTTGCAGATTTATACAGTGCTCGTTTAAAAAGTCCCGCTGGTCACTGGATTCCACTACCGGCTATTGCCAACTTTAAATCCAGCTACGCCGCAGCTTACATCGCCCGCGATAATGGTAAGCGGGTCAGCACAGTACAGGCCTTTATTGATAAACAAGTAATATCGCCAATGGAGGTTGTTCAGCGCCTCCAGAAAACTGTTTTTTTAACCATTAAACAGCGCTATCCCAGTGTCGCTATAAAATTGGGCGGTGAACTGGAGCAAGAAGGCGAAATTACCGGTGGGTTGTTACGGGCGTTAATCTTCACTTGCGTACTCATTTATGCGTTATTGGCTATTCCGCTGAAATCTTATTGGCAGCCTTTTGTCATCATGTCGGTGGTGCCCTTTGGTTTTGTCGGTGCGGCGTTGGGGCACTGGATTATGGATCTTCCTTTTAGCCTGCTCTCCTTTTTTGGGATGTTGGCGCTAACCGGTGTAGTGGTCAATGATTCACTGATGATGATGACCCGCTATAACCAAGCGCGAGTAGCAGGTTTAGCGGTAAATGAGGCATTAATGGATGCGGGTGTTGGCCGTTTCCAAGCTATTTTTTTGACCACCGCAACCACCGTGGCGGGGCTAACACCGCTGATGCTGGAAACTTCAGAGCAGGCGCAATACTTAAGTCCCGCTGCCGTTTCGCTGGTCTACGGCGAGTTATTTGCGACCGCCATTACTTTGATTTTAATCCCGGTGGTTATTGCCATTGGCAATGATGTTCGCGCTTTATGGCAAGTTAA
Organism: Oceanospirillales bacterium; assembly: GCA_029027825.1. Taxonomy (GTDB): domain Bacteria; phylum Pseudomonadota; class Gammaproteobacteria; order Pseudomonadales; family Balneatricaceae; genus Rs1. Next base: position 1,329,704 of record CP093399.1, read on the forward strand.
CCAGAACGAGGTTTAATAGAATGACAAAAAGAACTATTTTTACTGTAACAATTGTCTCATTATTACAAGCCAGTGAATTGCAGAAAACAGCAGCGTGCTTAAAAAACAAACCTCCCTTCATTGCTACTATTCAGTGAGAGTTATGACTTCTAAAATAAAAGCTATTCTTGTCGGCATATTTCTATCTTGGCTAGCGCTTATCTATTCGCCTTTAGTTTTCGCTAAAACCATCGTCACTTTTGAGCATGGCGGCGATAGATTATCGGGGCATTATTTGCCTGCTACCAGTAAAGAAAAAAACGGTGCAGTGATTTTGTTTGTGCATGGTGACGGCGCGATGAACTATGAGGCCGAGGGATATTATCCGCTAATATGGGAGAGTTTACGTCAACAGGGTTACTCGATTCTCAGTTGGGACAAGCCTGGTGTGGGGAACTCTACCGGCAATTGGCTTAGCCAATCAATGAGTGATCGCCAGGGAGAAGTACGTGCTGCTATCCAGTTTCTGCAACGTAATTATGGTTACAGTGGCCGACAAATAGGATTGCTGGGGTTTAGTCAGGCAGGCTGGGTGATTCCAGCGGTTGCGGCTAACAACCCGAATGTGGGTTTTGTGATCGGAATCGGCTTTGCGATTGACTGGATTAAGCAAGGGGAGTATCACACTAAAACCCGCCTGCGCGTACAACAAGCTAGTACCGCAGAAACGGAACAGGCACTGAAAAATCACCAACAATTGGTGACAAATTTTGCAAAATATTCTAGCTATGCCGATTATCGACAAGACCTAAAAGACGACGACAAAATACATGGCGGGTTAGCGGAAGATCGGTTTGATTTTATACACAAAAATTATCGGGTAAATGCCTATAAAGATTACCAGGGAATTGAGCAGCCGCTGCTAATACTGTTGGGAGAAGACGACTTGAATGTCGACGTAAAAGATACTCAACGGCAGTTATTAGAGATATTTGCAGAAAAAAGAAACCTGACCTTAATGATCTTACCCAACGCTACTCACGGTTTGCTAAAAAGTCAGCACTTTAACGTACAATCTCCTGACTTGTGGTTTTGGTTGAAGTTGATGTGGATGGAAGAAGATGCTTTGTCTGAAGAGTTTTTTCCGGTATTGGAAAGGTGGCTACGTCAGCGCAGTTAGTGACCATGAATTTTAAATAGGCTTTAAATAGGTGAGGGGTTATTGTCGAGTCAATTTACAGCATGCTGGTGGAACAAGTTTATAGCCAGCATTGATGTGCTATTTAACAGGGTAGAGGCTGTAAGGTGGCTATGAGCAGGAGGTAAGGGTGCAATATTAATCCCTGTAGTGACCAAGAATAATAGAGCTGATTGGTTGACCAGAGCTAATAATTAGAACGCATAAGTGTGGTGCTACAGTGTAATGCCAAAAATTTTATATTAATTAGTTGAAGGGTGTTTTATAGAGGGTTTATTTCTGTTGGTTCGCGCTGTAGTGGGGGAGAGTTTTAAAATTATGTATTTCTTTACTGAAAAGATATTGGGATAGGGTTTAAACTTAATAGAGAGCTGAACTCTGCTAATTTACACTTGATTCTTAGTAATGGTAGCGGGGGCAGGATTTGAACCTACGACCTTCGGGTTATGAGCCCGACGAGCTACCAAGCTGCTCCACCCCGCATCAATATTACTTCTACTTGCACATTACACTTGTTCTTTCTTTTAATGGTAGCGGGGGCAGGATTTGAACCTACGACCTTCGGGTTATGAGCCCGACGAGCTACCAAGCTGCTCCACCCCGCATCATTAAAAATAGCTTTCAAGAAATTGTATTGATCAGTGTTACTAGAAGGTTAAACCTGCTAATTACACTTGGTTATCTAACGGTAGCTGAGACAAGGTTTGAACCTATGACCTTCGCCAGTGTTTATAGAGAGCTGAGCCCTGCTAATCACACTTCGTTATTTAATGGTAGCGGGGGCAGGATTTGAACCTACGACCTTCGGGTTATGAGCCCGACGAGCTACCAAGCTGCTCCACCCCGCATCAACACATAAATAAACTTATAAGCTGTTGTTTTGCAAACAGAATAGTAAATTTATTTTTCCTCTCAAACTGTGGGGCGAAGTATACAGCCTTCTGCTGGGGCTGCAACCGTTTTCTGTAAATAAAATTGCTTAATTACTATTGTTTGAGCTTTTGCAGATTTAAATGTTTTGCATGTCAATGCTTGCTTTGATTACCGCCTCTGCGGATGGCCTTTTTTTGGCTGTTAATAATAAATTGACTTATTAGCTTAGAATCTTGGGTAGATAAGTCAATTAAGGTTCCGCTGTATAGTGGAGGATCTTGGCGCAAGACTTTTATGGCGCACTCAATTCGATGTGTTTCTTCAATACCAAATTCCAAAATAACTTTGTAAGTAGATTTTTTGACATTTCCTACAAATTTGAAGGCAATGCCGTTGACTGAAATATTGTCTACTTCGACCTCTTTTCCGGCAATGATCAATTTAATTTGATCGCCTTCAGATGGGTATAGTCGAAACTCGCCTCTGTTGGTTTCGTCAATGTCTTCTATTTCAAATAAAGGTTTTTTCATGGTGATTTTCGCTCAAGTACAAATTCAATTCGTCTATTGATGGCTTGCTGTTCTTTTGTATCGTTAGGTTCAACAGGCATAGATTCTCCATAACCTGTGGCAGTAACACGCTCGGGGCTTAAGCCTCCGCGTACAAAATAACGTAGTACAGTTGTTGCTCTGATAGCAGATAGCTCCCAGTTAGATGGGTACCTGTTAGTGCTAATGGGAACATTGTCAGTATGACCTCCAATGTTTAGATTGAATGCAGGGTTTTTCCTTAGGATATTACCGATGCCGTCCATTATCGGCATAGCTTCACGCTTAAATTGTGCCGACCCCTTATTGAAAAATAAGTCACCGCGAACATTTATAATGATTCTATCATTTTTTGGCGGTGATACCTTGCTATCATTTTTACCTGCGGCAGTAGACATTAATTTGTTGATGGCTTTTGCGGCCCTCGCCATGTCTTGTTTCTTTAATCTATCTTCTTTACTTTCTCTGGGCGTAGTAGGCTGTATTACAAATGGGGTGGTAATGATTGCTTTTTCGTCTTCTGTTGGCGCCTGTTGTTTGTCGCCGGTTTCTGTTGAAGGGTCGGTTGAATCGGTGGGAACACTCCCTGTTTCTACTTTTTTAGAATCAATTTCATCTTTTGTTCCAGCTCCAGCCCCTGCATTAGATCCTTGGCCGGTTCCTTTTAAAGCAGATTTAACTGAATCGATAGTCTCTTTGAATGACTCTTCTTTGATGGTAGATATTGAAAATAGCAGGATGAAGAAAACTAATAATAACGTGACCAGATCCGCAAAGGTGACAATCCAAGTGTTTTCATTGGAGTCTTCATGAAAGTCAATGGCATTTTTCATAGTCATTCAAGCTCACTGTTGGTTTGGAACTATAGAGGCGCGCTTATTTTCGGGAAGATAAGCGGATAATTGTTCGTAAACATGTGCCCATTGATCGTTGGTCAATATGCTGATACTTCCCTCTCTAATTATTTCCAAATTAGTTACTTCTGCAAGTGTTCTAGCGCGCAGCTTTCCAGCGATGGGTAAAAAAACCATGGTAGCGAGTAGCGATCCATAAAAAGTGGTTAATAATGCAACGGCCATGGATGGGCCTATAGATGCAGGGTTGTCGAGCTGGCTAAGCATTTGAATAAGTCCAATCAGTGTGCCTAACATGCCAAATGCAGGAGCGTAATTAGCCATTTTCTTGAATACGTCTTGGGCGGCAAAGTGGCGAGCGACTAATGAATCAATTTCATTTTGCAAGGTGTTGCGGATAACTTGCTCAGAAGCCGCTTCAGCCAGTAAATTGCAGGCGCGTTTAAGTACCTTAGAATCAGTTTTTATGTGGGTCATTTTCAGGAGGCCGTGCCGATGACTGATTTTACTTAACTCTATCATGGTATCTATCATGTCAGATGCATTAGTTTTATCGCGGGTAAATACAAAATAAGCCGCTTTAAAGCCGTTTAGCACATCTTTGAAGGGGACTGTTAGTAAAGTGGCTGCTAGAGTGCCACCAGCCACAATCATAATGCCGGGGATGTTGATAAATACATCGGGAGAGCCACCTAAAAAGATAGCAGATACAATCAGTGCTATTCCCGAAATAATGCCGATCAGTGAGGCGAAATCCATAGTAAAGTAATACCTTTATACAGCGTGTTGATGATTAAGTTTAGCGTGATTGTTGAGTTAGTGGTACTCAGTGCCATGTTCTTTTAAATGTCAGTGTAAACATAATTTATGTCAAAAATATTTATCTTGGCCTAATGTAATGAGAGCATCGTAAATGGTACCTTAGTTTTTCATATTCTACGCAATCTTTACCACTATTAACTGAGTTGTTTTTCAATACTAGTAGGCAATCGCGCTATTTATGCGCTTGGCAGTGAAAATAACATAGAATCATGAGATGAAACAACGTTTGGTTACTGCTGGTTTTGCTTAGCTTCCCCAAAGAAAGATCATACAAACAATGTCTTACTTATTGTTCACGGCAGATTAGAGAATTTCTAAACAGAATATTTGCTTTAAATGACAAGTATCAGGGGAGTTAGAAGCTGGGAGTTAAAAGTTAGAAGCTAAAAGCTAAAAGCTAAAAGCTAACAGCTAAAGGCTAAAAGCTAACAGCTAAAAGCTAAAAGCTAAAAGTTAGAAGTTAGAAGTTAGAAGCTAAGCTTCCAGCTTAGGTGGACAGTGCGCTGCTTATTAATTGAATGGTATTGTCGTGCCGGTATTGATAAAGCAGGCTAGAAAATTGTTGGTGAAGTGGCGGCTAAACATGTTTGCATGGCTGAAATTAGGCATTAACACTTTAGAGGTCTGCTATATATATGATAATTGTACGACGGCGCAGTGGTCGTGTTTTTTAGTCACAGTTGCAGAAGTTTCGAGGGTGGCTAGTCGCTAATCTGACTTGGTGTGAAAGGGGTGTAAATTAAGGAAGAGGTCTGTAAAACTTGCGCAATCTGCTTGATTGCGCAAGAGGGTAGTGCGGTTGATTAAGTGCGAAGAATGGAAACATCTTCAGCTTGTAGTCCCTTGTCACTATCTCTAGTGTAGAACTTCACTTGTTGGCCCTCGCTCAGGGAGCGGTGCCCACGGCCGCGAATGTTGCGAAAATGAACAAAAACATCATCGCCATTTTCGCGAGTGATGAAGCCAAATCCTTTAGAAACATTGAACCATTTTACTGAACCTTGCTCTCTATCATCATCTTCAAATTCCTCATCATCATATTCTGCGCCATTTTCTCTAGCGGCTGCAGTATCATCTGAAGACTTTTGCTGCGTGCTAAATGCAGACAAGGCACAGCTTGCAAACACAACAGCAAAAATGATGACTAACACAGGAGTTTCGAATTGTACTGTTATTCCTGCTATTTTAGTTAGTAAGAAAGGGATTAAAGCTGCAGCAATAGCACTGGCAATGACGCTGCGTATTAGTTGATTACCACTCATCTAAATATTCTCTTATAAAGTTAAACATAAATTAATGACATAAAAAAACCGTGCCAAGCTAACTCAAAATATAATCTAAAATTTGAGAGTACTTATTTACGGAAGTTGATTATATATACAGAGATTTTGTTTAAACTTCAATGAAATAATGAAAGTGCTTTGTTTTTATCGAGGTTATGGTGGTTTTTTCACTGAATTGGTGATAATCGACGAGGTTTGACGTTTTAGTATAGAAGGCTGAAATTATAATATTTGATCTTTATGAGATCTCTGCATAACTTACCCAAAGGGTATGATAACTGTGCTCGGTAGTACGGTGTTAAAAACCGGCTCAATGTGCTATTTACACCAGTAAAATCCGCTATCTCGCCGGTTTTTGCCTCGTCTTACCTTCGCTCGCAACGTTATGCAGCGGTCTCTTTATATTAGCCGCTTGCTTTTTATGCTGTAAAACCATGTTTGTTGCCATGATAAATATTTACCTTGAGGCGATGGCTGGTTATCCTTGTGGATTAGTCACTGATTTTTTTTGGTGGGTAGTTTTGCGCTCAGGATCGGAGAGAGGGTTGCGATTGGTGGTGTTCTGTTCAAGGCTGTAATAGTAGCGTTTAAAAGGCAAATAGAGGCGTAAATGGAAGAAAGAATTAGTGAGTTAGAGTCGCGTGTTGCATTTCAAGAGGAGATGATTGATCAATTGAGTGATGTTATCGCCAATCAAGATAAAATATTAATGGATTTAACAAGGGTAGTAGAAATATTGAACCAAAAAGTCAACGTGGCAGAGGCCCCTGAGGGCGGAATGGATAATATTGAGGCACCGCCGCCGCATTATTAAGCCAAAATTAAGTGTCTGTCTTAGGTTAACCTCTATATTATGGTTTGTCTGTCCGCTATCTTTTACTAGGTGCTGGGACAATAACAGGAATAATAATAGTTATTAGGCTTATTTGTAGCTTGATCGAGAAAATAAATCGAAGCGAGAGCAAGGCTGTTTGAGGAAAAATTAGCGGTCATTTGAGGCGGATAGCGTGCTATTTAATCAAATTGAGCGTTAATTTTAACAGAACAGGCTTGGTCACAGTGGATTAGCATATTCTCGATTAGGCTTCTTTGCTCATAATGTAAAAAACGTTTTAAAGTCTGCTAGTTAGTTCTCATTTAGAAACAGATGTCTGCTGCGAATACCCACTAGCTTGATCTACCCGCTACTAGATGTCGTTATTAGGAGTGATCGAGCGCCTATCTCTAGTATCGTGCGCCTCTGACAATTAGGGTATTCCTCGCTACGATTGTGTTTCTGGATGAAGAGTTATCTGAATCTGTGGCTTTAAGGTGAGTACAGAGTGTAAGATATTGGTTATACGGTGGAATTGAAAATCTTAGCTTCAAGCTTATGTGCGTCCAGCATTCGCTAAATAAATACATCCATGCATTAAACCGGTAGGTTCGGTGGGTGTTTTTTAACAGCTGTTGAATCAAGATCTTGCACTATGTAGTGCAGTGAGGCCACTGCTTCAGAAGCTGGTTAGGCTTTGAGTATGTTTAGTAGAATCTCTTTTGATTTTTTGAGAGTTAGTTCGTTTTTTTAGGTATAAATGTCCATGAGTTTGATTGGTAAGTTTCTCAATAAGTTGTTCGTCAGTGCAAAAATTTTTGGTGATGAACAGCTGCGAATTTCAACGGAAGTTATCTATGTATTGGAAACTTCAAGGTCGGAACACCGGGCGTTATTGAGTTTGTCTCTCGCCGAGCAAGGTTCTGTCAGTAATCATCGATGTGTTTTGTTTGCCGACCCTAAATTTTCCAATGAGTTGGTCTATCGTCTTGAGTCGCTGTTGGAAAAGCTAGAATTTACGGATTCGGATGTGAAAATTGTGCCGGTGAGTATTTTTCACGGTCATTTCCCTAACCGCGAGCTCTCTTGGTGGCGAATGTTGTTCTCTGAGCGATGGGGGCCGAGAAGTTGGTGGAGTCGATTTGTTGTTTTGCTGGTGAGTGGCCGGCAAACTATTTTGCAGTTAGATCAGCCTTTCTCGTTGCGTCAATTAATGGTTGATGAGGGGGCGCAGCCCGCTAATGCGAGTGCGGCTAAAATAGTTAAGTTGTTACAGGCGCACTTTGCCCAGCGTCGACTTGCTTCACTGGGGCCGAATCTTTCTAACAGAAAAAGGTTAATAACCACGATTGTCAGCGGAGCTGACATTCAAAAGCAGATTCAGCAGCACAGTGAAAAGCATAATATCAGCATTCAACAAGCTGAAAAATACGCTAGGCAGCAACTTAATTTGATAGCAACGAATTTAAGTCCAAGTTTTGTTCGATTGACGAGTGGGATTCTAAATTGGTTTTTTCGACGTACTTATCGGCAGATAAGAATTGAAGGTATTGACGTTGTTCGCCAAACAGCTAAAGATTATCAATTAGTATTTCTTCCCTGTCATCGCAGTCATATGGATTATGTGTTGATGTCGTGGAATTTGCATCAACAGGGCTTAGTGATGCCGCATATAGTGGCGGGGGATAATTTAAACGCGCCGGTGCTAGGGGATGGGCTTAAATTGGGCGGGGCAGTGTTTATGCGTCGGTCATTCTATGACGACCCCCTGTATGGCGCATTGTTTAAAGGCTATATCAAGCAGCTGCACAGGGACGGTCATTCATTGGAGTATTTTATTGAAGGTGGGAGATCGCGTACTGGCAGGTTGTTACCGCCTAAAAATGGTATGTTGTCTATGACCTTAGAGGCTTCGTTGCAGGATAATCTAAAGCCGATCGCACTTGTCCCTGTCTGGATCAGTTATGATAAATTGGTTGAGTCTCGAAGTTACTCAAAGCAGTTGTCAAACAATCAAAAATCTCCGGAGTCGCTATCTGGTTTAGTGCAAAGTTTGAAGATGTTTAAAGGTAAATTTGGCGATGCAGTGGTCAGTTATGCAGAGCCTATTTTACTGGATAGTAACTTTTCTAAATTTGAAGACCTCAAAGCTAAAAGTAGCTATTTGGCTCGGCAGGTAATGGAGAGAATTAACAGCGTATGTTACGTCAATGAAACGGCTTTATTGGCGACCGTGTTGTTGTCTCAGCATCGACTGCGTCTAAGCAAGACGCAGTTGATTGAGCAGGTAAATAATTTATCAACCATTTTGGTTAATATGCCAAACGCGCCTGCGGGAATAGCCACAGGCAATGTCGCCAGTTGGATTGAGGCCGCTCAAGATCGCGGTCAGTTATCCGTAAGCTCAGAAGATGTGTATCTAACGGTAGAGCAAGCTTGTGAAATGACCTTCTACCGTAATCAGATCCATCATTTGACCTTGTTGGTTGGGTTGTATCTGTTGGTTGCCAAGCGTTATCACAAGCCGCTTGCGCAAACAGTGCCAATACTCATTAAAGCGGTTTATCCCTATCTTGGCAGGGATTTGTTTTGGCCCTGGCAGGATGCAGCTGTTGACCAGGCCTTGACCAAAGTACGTGAACTGCTGGTTAATCAGCAGTTGATCATAGAGCAGGATAAATGTTTGCAAGTGCGCAATACTGCGCTGTCAGTGGCGTTAATGCAAACGGTTGAGCCCTACTTATTGCGCTATTATATTGTGTTTAGGCTGCTACAAGAGTTTGATGATTTATCGGAAGGAGACTTGGTCGACGAGTCGGTGAGGTTAGCTAGTTTGTTACATGCTGAATTTGGTTTCCACTCCCCGGAGTATACGGATTCAAAAGGTATCGGGAATTTTATCAAAGCTATGCAAGAGCAAGAGGTGTTATCGGTAGTTGACGATGTAATCAGTGCCTGTGTTGATGCCAGTGGTTTGATGGCTAGGTCCGAGCAAATTTTATTACCTCATTATTTAGTGCTTATTGAAAAGAACATAAATCAAGCATAAGGGTTGTTTTTGTAAGTGAGTGGCATTAAAAAAGCCCGGTTTAGTTGCCTAAACCGGGCTTTTTTAATGCCTTAAGTTCTTAATCGCTCCTCAACAAAGTGCGTCGAGGATCGGTTTTAAGATGGCTTGTACTTGGCCGGGGTTTGCCTTGCCTTGTGATGCCTTCATTATTTGTCCCATAAAGAAACCGAGCATTTTTCCGCGTTTCTCGGGTTCAGCAGCAATGTACTGCTGCACTTGTTTATCGCTGTTGGCGACTACTTCACGGACTATTTTTTCAATAGATCCCGAGTCAGTGACTTGCTTGAGTCCTTTTTCTTGAATAATCTGATCTGCAGTTCCCTGCTGGTTCCACATTGCTTCAAAGACTTGTTTGGCGGCGTTGACAGACACAGTGTTGTCTTTTATGCGGATCAGGAGCTCAGCTAAAGCGGCGGCGCTAACAGGGGACTGTTGAATACTTAAATCGTGCTGATTTAACACTTTAGCAACTTCGCCCAATAGCCAGTTAGCAGCAAGTTTGGCGTCTTTGCTCTGCTTGGCGGCTGTTTCGAAGTAGTCTGCTTGGGCCTTGTTAGTGCTTAAAGTGCTGGCATCGGATTGGTTGAGTGAATACTGATCGATAAAGCGCTGGCGGCGTGCATCCGGTAACTCTGGTAGCTTGTTGCGAATCGCTTCAATGTAGTCGTCTTCAATAATGATAGGCAGCAGATCTGGGCAGGGGAAATAGCGATAATCGTTGGCATCTTCTTTGCTACGCATGGTGCGAGTTCGATCTTTGTCGGCATCGTATAGGCGAGTTTCCTGTGGGATATGCCCGCCATCCTCAAGAATTTCTATCTGCCTAATAATCTCGCCTTTTATCGCTTTTTCGATAAACTTAAATGAGTTAATGTTTTTGGTTTCGGTGCGGTTGCCCAGTTTTTCATCACCTTTGTGGCGCACTGATACGTTGCAGTCGACTCGAAATGATCCCTCTGCCATGTTGCCGTCACAAATGCCAATACTGGTGACAATGCCGTGAATTTTTTTAGCGTAGGCTACCGCTTCTTCAGCGCTGCGCATATCGGGTTCAGAGACAATTTCAAGTAGTGGAGTGCCGGCACGGTTTAAATCAATACCAGTCATATCGGCAAATTTTTCGTGTAGTGATTTTCCAGCATCTTCTTCTAAGTGTGCACGGGTGACGCCAATGGTTTTGTTGGATCCATCACTCAAGGTAATATCTAGTTGGCCAAGGCCGACGATCGGGTAAAATAACTGGCTAGTTTGGTAGCCTTTTGGTGAATCTGGATAAAAATAATTCTTTCGATCAAAAACGGATCTTTTGTTTATTTGTGCGTCAATGGCTGTGCCGAACATGACCGCCATTTCTAAGGCTTTCTTATTGAAAACCGGTAGAGTTCCCGGAAGTGCTAGATCGATAGCGCATGCTTGTACGTTTGGTTCGGCGCCAAAAGCGGTGCTAGCCCCGGAAAAAATTTTAGTCGTCGTGGCAAGTTGAGCGTGTATTTCCAACCCAATTACTGCTTCCCATTCCATAGTGTTCTCCTTATAAGCCAGGGGCTGTGTTTTGATGCCAGTCGGTGGCTTGTTGGAACATATTGGCGACATTTAAAAGTCGCTCTTCTGCAAAGTAGTTGCCAATAATTTGCAATCCTACTGGCAGGCCTTCAATTTGGCCACAGGGAATTGACATCCCAGGTAGTCCGGCTAAGTTTAAAGACAAGGTGTAGATGTCTTCCATATACATATCTATAGGGTCGGAGGTCTTTTCACCGATGATGAAAGCGGGCTGTGGAGTAGTGGGCCCCATAATCACATCAACTTCTTGCAGGGCGCTTATATAGTCCTGCTGAATTAAACGACGTATCTGCTGGGCTTTTTTGTAGTAAGCATCGTAAAATCCTTCGGATAGCGCATAAGTGCCTACCAGTATTCTGCGTTTTACCTCGCTGCCAAAGCCTTCCCCTCGGGTACGTTTGTACATGTCTTCAAGGTTTTCTGGGTTGTCGCAGCGATAGCCGAATTTAACGCCATCAAAACGAGATAAGTTTGAAGAAGCCTCAGCGGGGGCGATTATATAATAAGCGGGGATTGAGAGGGAGGTGTTGGGCAAGCTTTTTTCTTTTAGTTCGGCTCCCAGTGCTTGGTACTCTTTTAGGGCGGCCTGTACTTTCTCGGCGATTAAAGGATTTAAATCATCGCTAAAAAATTCTTTAGGCAAGCCTATTTTTAAGCCAGCCAATGGCTGGTTTAAGCTCGCGGTATAGTCAGATGTGTCATGGGTTGCGCTGGTAGAATCTTTAGGGTCAAACCCCGCCATTACATTGAGCATCATCGCCGCATCTTCCGCGGTTTTCGCAATAGGGCCTGCCTGGTCTAAAGATGAGGCAAATGCGATCATACCAAAGCGCGATACTCGTCCGTAAGTCGGTTTGATTCCGGTCAAATTGGTCAAGGCGCAAGGCTGGCGAATAGAGCCGCCAGTATCTGTGCCGGTAGCGACCGGGGCAAGTTGTGCGGCCACTGCAGCAGCTGATCCGCCCGATGATCCGCCGGGTACCCGGTTTTTCCCCCAGGGGTTGATAACGGCTCCGTAGTAGCTGTTTTCATTAGATGAGCCCATTGCAAACTCGTCCATATTGGTTTTGCCAAGGCTGACGGTGTTGACTGCGTTGAATTTTTCAATGATAGTGGCGTTGTAGGGGGCGATGAAGTTATCTAGCATTTTTGAACCGGCGCTGGTGCGTACGCCCTTGGTGCAAAATATATCTTTATGCGCGATTGGGATGCCGGTCATGGCTGATGCTTGGCCTGCGGCGATGATTTTATCTGCCGCGCTGGCTTGCTGCATAGCCAGCTCTTCTGTAACGGTAATATAAGCGTTGTATTTGCTGTCCAGAGACTTGATTCTATCTAAGTATGCACGGGTGATTTCGCTGCTGCTAAATTCGCCGTTTTGTAGCCCGCTTGAAAGCTGGGCAATGGTTTTGCTAAACATATTTGAAATCCTGTTGGCGATTAATCAATAACTTTGGGCACTAAAAATAAATATTCTTCGACGGCAGGTGCCACGCTTTGCAGTAGCTCGCGCTGGTTTGTTTCAGTCACGTCGTCAGCACGCAGTCTTTGAATGGCGTCTAAGGGATGCGAAAGAGGTTCAACGCCCTGAGTATCAACGGCTTGCATTTGATCGACAAGATCAAGAATGCTGGTGAGATTGTTAAGGTACTCGTTAGTATCTTTTGGATCGATGTTAATGCGCGCTAAATGGGCGATTTTGTCTGCATCAGATTTGTCTAGTGCCATGGGTTTGGTCTCTTTGCATTACGCTTTAAATTATCTGGTTATTCGTTGCGTCTTCAAACCATAATTCGCCTGTTTCAAGTGTGAATCAGCTTAAAATAGAGTTTGAAAAGTTACTCTTGTCGGACCGAGTAAATAAAACGCTAAATTTAGCAAAGAAATGCGGAATAGACTAATTGTTTCTTGCTCTAATTGCGTTGCGTTGTTAAAGTTGCTGTTTTTAAAATTCGACACATTTTCCTTGTTTTTTGGGTATTTTCGGGGTTCCATTTTATAATGTTCAAGAAAATTCGAGGCCTCTTTTCCAGTGATCTGTCTATCGATCTAGGGACGGCCAATACACTAATATTTGTTCGTGGCAAAGGAATAGTACTCGACGAACCATCTGTTGTAGCTATTCGCCAAAATGGTAATCAAAAGTCTGTTGCTGCAGTCGGTGCCGATGCTAAGCGTATGTTGGGTCGTACACCAGGTAATATTACTGCTATTCGTCCGATGAAGGATGGCGTTATTGCTGATTTCTATGTCACTGAAAAAATGCTGCAGTACTTTATCAGTAAAGTTCATGACAATACTATTTTTACACCTAGTCCTAGAGTGCTAGTGTGTGTGCCTTGTAAATCGACACAAGTTGAGCGCCGAGCGATTAAAGAATCAGCAATGGGTGCCGGTGCTCGTCAAGTGCACTTAATTGAAGAGCCAATGGCGGCGGCAATAGGTGCAGGGTTACCCGTTGAAGAACCAAATGGTTCTATGGTCGTAGATATTGGTGGTGGTACTACTGAAATTGCGGTTATTTCCCTTAATGGTATTGTATATGCTGACTCAGTGCGGGTTGGTGGTGACAGATTTGACGAAGCTATCGTTACTTATGTACGCCGCAACTATGGCAGCCTGATTGGTGAAGCTACTGCTGAGCGTATTAAGCAAGAAATTGGTACCGCTCATCAAAGTAGTGAAGTACTGGAAATTGATGTGCGTGGTCGCAATCTAGCTGAAGGTATTCCGCGTAGTTTTACGCTTAACTCACACGAAATATTAGAAGCTTTACAAGAGCCGTTGTCATCCATTGTGCAGGCTGTTAAAAGTGCGTTGGAACAATGCCCGCCGGAGCTCGCCTCAGATATCGCCGAACGTGGTATCGTGTTGACTGGCGGTGGGTCTATGCTGCGCAACATTGATAGTTTGATTAGTGAAGAGACAGGTCTGCCAGTTATTTTGGCGGAAGATCCTTTAACTTGCGTAGCTCGTGGGGGCGGACGTGCACTGGAATTAATCGATAAGCAGGCATTTGAATTGCTCTCTTACGACTAGAGTTTTAACCGAATAGACTTGGTCGAAGTGAATTAGTTTATTCTCGGCCAGTTCCTAGCAGTTAGCCGTTAATTGTAAAAACAAGTTAATTGAGTAATTGAGTGATAGTCGCTCAATTACAAGTTATCCGTTTATTAACTGTAGGTACTTTTAATCAGTGCAAGGATATAACAGAGTTCCAGAGGTTATTCTATTGTCCATTCAGTAACAGGACGCTTTTTGTGTTAAATTTTTTTGTTATCATTTCAAGTGTAGTTATTAATTTTCACTCTGTATTATTTAACTTAGATACGATGTTTGTATCTAAGTTAAATCAAGGCATTTAAGATGAAGCCTATCTTTAGAGGTGGTTTGCCTCGCCTTAGTTTTTTTTTACTAATGATGATCGCGCTCGGTATGTTGATTGCCGATCTACAAAGTAATTCAGTTCGTTCCGTTCGCTCAGCTCTCGCCGTCGTTTTAACGCCTGTTCAATGGCTTGTAGATGCTCCAACAGCTATCGCTGATGATATATCAATGGTGTTGGTGGAGCGTGCATCTTTGATAAAAGATAATAATCAGCTCAGATCAAGTTCTATTATTTTGGAGCGACAAGTTCAGCAAATGGCGACCTTGCGCGCTGAAAATATTCGTCTTCGGGAATTGCTAAATGCTAGCGCTAGAGTAGATGACAAAGTACTCTTAACTGAGTTAATTGGCGTGAACCCCGACCCATTTCAGCATCAAGTGATACTCAATAAAGGCTCTGAAGATGGTGTCTTTATCGGCCAGCCGGTATTGGATGCCGGTGGTATTATGGGGCAAGTGGTCGAAGTGTCACTCTATACTAATAGAACTATGTTAGTGACCGATGGTCGGCATGCACTGCCTGTAGAAGTAGTGCGTAATGGCATGCGTGCAATTGCACTTGGTAAAGGTCTGCACAGTGAATTGGATATTACCCATATTCCCGACAATGCCGATATAAGAACTGGTGACTTATTGGTTTCCTCGGCGCTTGGAGGTCGTTTCCCCTATGGGTATCCTCTCGCTAAAGTCTTTTCTGTAGAACGAGATCCCAGTCGTAAATTTATGATTGTTAGGGCTAAGCCGTTAGCAAGGCTAAATAATAGTCGCTATGTTTTGATGGTGGGAAAACAACTGGATGAGCAAAGTGAAAATAAAGAGGATGCTGGGCTGAAAACTACCAATCCCAAGAACAACTCTAGTTCGCCAGCCACGCCAGCCAGCCAGTCCTCTAGTGATGTATTATGAGTCAGCATAGTCCGGGGGGATTGTTAATTATATTGGGGACTTTTATCATTGCCCTGATGCTTTCGCAAATACCACTGCCTACTTTTATGGAGTGGTGGCGTCCAGAGTTCGTCGCTCTGTTGGTTATTTATTGGATCATGGCGCTACCGCAAAGGTTTGGTGTCGGTTCTGCCTGGTTTATTGGTTTGATGTTGGATGTGTTGAAAGGCTCAGTTTTAGGCATTAATGCTATTGCCTTGACGTTAATTGCCTTTAGTACATTATTGATTCATAAAAGAATGCGCATGTACCCTCTCTGGCAGCAAGCATTTGTGGTGTTTTTCTTGATTGTCATGAATCAGCTTATATTCCATTGGTTCCAAGCTTTGGCAGGCACTTCTGGCGGTGATTTTTTGTATCTGATACCGGCTTTAATTAGTGCAATATTTTGGCCTTGGGTGTTTGTTATTCTCAGAAGTATACGCCGTACTTTTAAGATATCTTAAACTTGAATCTGTGTTTTGAGAGAGTTTTAATATAGATTTAAGGGGATTTAAGAAAAATTTAAAAATCGATGTAGAGCTTATGCCTAGCGGCGTATGCAGTCATTGAGATAAAGAATCTTATTGGACGGCACCAGCAGCGAGCAAGCTGCACAGAGGAAGAACATGAGTAGAAGATTAATCTTGGCGTCGGCCTCTCCTAGGCGTCAGCAAATACTAGCAGAGCTGGGCGTTGAGTTTAGTATTAAGAGCGCTGATATAGATGAAGCAGTATTAGTTGGAGAGCTGGCTGAGAACTATGTGACTAGATTGGCTGTGCAAAAAGCGCAAACAGTGTTTAAGAAAAGCGCTAAAGATGTGGTAGTGCTGGGGGCTGATACCTGTGTAGTAATTGAGGGTAGAATTCTGGGAAAGCCAACATCACAAGTAGATTCCCGACAAATGTTGCTGTCTTTAGCGGGAAAGTGGCATCAAGTATACACGGCCGTTGCCATGGTAAGTGCGAGTAAAGCCAAGCATATACTACTTCGTTCAGAGGTTGAGTTTTCGGATATAGACCAGCAAATGTGTGATGCCTATTGGCGTTCAGGTGAACCTGCTGATAAAGCCGGTAGTTATGCTATACAAGGGAAAGGGGCAAGATTCGTCAGGCAAATACGCGGCAGCTATTCGTCAATAGTCGGTTTGCCGGTTTCTGAAACAGCAAGCTTGTTAGAAGAATTTGATATAGCAACTTGGAATTTTTAACAAACACTTAGCCTGGGGATTTGAAAATAGTCGTTAATCGCCCCTAAGTACCAGAATATAATAAATATTAAGCAGGATAATGGAGACGTCATTCTGCTGATGTAGAATCTCTGCTGGTCAAAAAGTTGATCGATAGCTTCAGCTCTAGAGTGTTGGTACTTTTCTCTGTGCAGAGAGGTTCCAACAATGGCTGTCGGCTGTCGATGGATACGTCTAGTAGACAACTCCCTATTTAAGGAAGCAGAAGTGGCAACAACAATTGGTGAAGAAATACTAATAAACTTTACGCCTATGGAAACACGTGTGGCCATTATCGAAAATGGTATGCCACAGGAAATCTATGTTGAACGCACCAGTAAGCGCGGCATAGTAGGTAATATTTACAAAGGTAAAGTAGTTCGCGTTTTGCCGGGAATGCAAGCAGCTTTTGTGGAAATAGGTTTAGCCAAAGCCGCTTTTATTCATGTAGATGAAGTTATTTGTAAAGCTAATTCAATTGATGAGCGCAACAAGAGTTCGATTGCCCATTTACTACGTGAGGGGCAATCGCTACTGGTTCAAGTGACTAAAGATCCAATCGGCACTAAAGGAGCTAGGCTAACTACCCACATATCAATTCCCTCTCGCTATTTAGTGTATATGCACAACAGTTCACATGTCGGTATTTCTCAACGGATTGAAGATGTTGCTGAGCGTGAGCGACTGAGAAACGCACTGCTGAGCACCTTAGAAGAGGGAGACATAGAGAAAGGGGGTTATATACTGCGAACCGTCGCTGAAGGGGCGAGCGTAGTTGAGCTGATATCAGACATTCGTTTTTTAAAGCGACTCTGGAAAAGTATCGAAGAAGAAATTAAAAAAGTAACTGCTCCTCACGTTGTCTATGAAGATATGCCTTTGAATATGCGGGCTTTAAGAGACATGGCACATGGTGGTATTGAGCGGATTCGGATAGATTCAAGGGAGACGTTTAATAAAGCAGAAGACTTTACCCGGTCGTTAGTGCCGGAGTTGATTGATCGTCTAGAATACTACCCTGGAGAGCGGCCGATATTTGATCTCTACAACGTAGAAGAGGAAATGCAGCGGGCGCTAGGTAGAAAGATAGACTTGAAATCAGGCGGCTACTTAATTATTGATCAAACGGAAGCAATGACCACAGTCGATGTAAATACCGGTGGTTTTGTCGGACATCGCAATCTTGAAGAGACGATATTCAAAACAAATTTAGAAGCCGCCACATCTATCGGTAGGCAGTTGCGACTGCGAAATCTTGGGGGCATCATCATTATCGATTTCATTGATATGGAATCACAAGATCATCAACGTCAGGTATTAAGAGCGCTAGAGAGAGTGCTGGAAAAAGATCATGCCAAATGTAAAGTGATGGGGGTTTCTCAGCTAGGGCTGGTTGAAATGACGCGTAAGCGGACTCGGGAAAGTCTTGAACATATTTTGTGTGAAGAGTGTTCACAGTGTAATAGTAGGGGGTTTGTCAAAACGGCTGAAACGGTCTGTTATGAAATATTTAGAGAAATACTTCGCCAGCACCGGGCGTATGATACTGATTCATACCTAGTGCTAGCGTCGGCAGCAGTGGTTGAATACGTCACAGATGAAGCTTCAAACCACTTAGCTGAACTTGAGACTTTTATTAGCAAGGTAATTCAATTTAAAGTAGATAGCCATTACGGGCCTGAACACTTCGATGTAGTACTGCGTTGAGTTATGTCTGGATTTTTCTAAGCGGAATAATGGTCCGGTAACTATTTTTTTTAAAAATAGTTTAAAAACAGTGAGTCTTACGTCGCAGCTGCAAATAAATATTTAGCTGTAGTTCAGTTTGAATCTATAATAAAATGATTATTGTGGCTCTCAGTTGTAGAGGAGAGTAGCTAGCAATTCTCCAGTGTAAAAGCAGCAGCCAATAATTACTTAAGCTGCTGTTACCTCACCCAATATCGGGAAGATGATGATAAAAAAAACGAGTAGTTGGATTCTTATTGTCGCTTTAATACTACTGGTGATCTTGGCAAGTTTGTTAATAACAGTGCGGATGTCGCTGCCAAAAATAAATGCATACACCGTTGAAATATCAGCCTATTTATCCGAAAAAATGCAAGCTGATGTGTCAATCGGTGGCATTCAAGCGCTTTGGGTGCAGGCGAATCCTCAGTTAATCCTAGAAAATATTTCCTTTACTGATCTCTCTCAAAACAGCCGTAAAATTAGTATTGCTAAGGTGCAAGCTGAGTTAGATATCATCGCCAGTATTTTGCACTTTGCACCGATCTTTGTGCATTTAGAAGTGGATGATTTAGCGATAAAAGCGGAGCAAATTAATTCTCGTTGGTTGACCGTTTTCTCACCTGCCGATGATCCAAGCGTCAGTAATAGAGTGCAGAAAACGCCGCAGAATGTGGATAACTTAGCCTTAAACCGTTTTTTAACCTTACTATCGAAACAGTCTAAAGTTAAATTTAATAATGCACAGCTAATTCTTAAACCAGAAAACCGGCCGAGTAGAGTAATAGGTCCAATACAATTTTTGATGCAAAACACGAGTAGTATGCATCAGTTGTCTGGCGAGGCAAAACTAAAACACTACGGTGAAGATTCTATCGCGTCGTTTGCCATACAAGCGACAGAACTGTCTGGTTTAATTATTGAAACTCCTTATAAAGTATACGCAGAGTTTGAAAATTTATCAGAGCAATTGCTAGCCTTCAACTTAATTAATATTGGCCTTGATGTAAAGAAATTATCTTTAAATTCAAAAATTTGGGCTACTTTAGAAAATAGTCTTCTAAAAGATATTTCCGGCAATGTTTTACTTAATTCACTCTTGTTTGAAAATAAGAATTATCCAAAATTATTAGATTCAACCTTTGATTTTTCCTTTAAAGAGATATCGAATAAACATCATTTAAAGTTGTTAAATATAAAGTTAAATACTGGCAAAAGCCATCTTAATTTAGGTCAAGCCAGTGCTGTTTATAACCAATCAATAGGAGGCTACTTAGAAAAAATAGCACTTTCAAAAGTTGATTTGGCAAAGGTTAGCATTGAACTGCTTAGCCAGCCCTCAATCTCCGATAAAATCAAACGTCTGGTTACCAAGTTAAATCTTAAAGGATATATAAATAACCTAGTTATAAATTGGTCGACCAAGAACTTAGCTGATTTTGCACTGCAAGCTGATCTAGATAAAGTGTCAGTGGATAGTTATGTTGGTGCACCCAAATTAGCGGGGGTCTCAGGCTTATTGAGAATGTCTGCTTTGCAGGGTTCAGTCGATTTAAACGCGCAAAACCTCACTATGTCCTTCCCAAAATTGTTTGCTGAGCAATGGCAATATACGACGGCGAGCGGAAAAATCGGTTGGGATATTTCGCTATTGAATGGTAAGCCAGAAAAAGTAGCGGTTAACTCTCAATTGTTATCACTGTCTAGGGGGGCTATGCGGGCAAATGGTCGGTTTAGCTTGTCGATTCCGTTTGATAAAAAACTGCAAACTGAACTGATTTTGATGATCGGTATGCAAAACAACAAAGCTAAGGATCTGCTAAATTATATACCGGTCAATATAGTCGGCACGAACTTGAGTAAGTGGATTAAATCGGCAGTACTCGCGGGTGAAGTAGAAGAAGCAGGGCTGGTTCTGCGCACTGGTTTCAGGAAAAACATTCCCTTTTCATCCAAGCCGAGTGTGCAGCTGTACCTCGATTTAAAAGGCGCTAAAGTCAACTTTGATAACAAGTGGCCCAATTTATTAGCGCATAGCGGGCAAATTGTCATTGCTGATGGACATGTCAGTGTTAGCGCCGACAGCGGCTTAATTGCCGGCAATCAAGTGACTGATTTATCGGTAACTAAATTTCCAGTTAGCACTGCAATTGAGGTGAAGTTGGACTTGACGGGGGATCTTAAGAAACTATTTAGCAAGCTTCAGCAAAAGCCAGCGATCAAGTATTTTCCCGAGGCGGTGCGCGACTGGCAGCTCAGTGGCAAACATCAGTCGGTTTTGCAGTTGCAGATACCACTGGGCAGTGCATCAGCCCCCAGCGAAGGGCAAAAAAATCCTACAGTAAAAAGCACAGTAGCAACCGTGATGGTGACTAGCCAAGTCAAGCATGCTAATTTGCTCGATGATAATTTGCAATTGCGTTTTAATGATATTAATGGCGAATTGAGTTATAGCTCTGAACAAGGTTTAAACAGTCATTCTTTAAATTTAAGCAGCTTTGGCTACCCTGGTAAAGTGTCAATTGTCAGCAGTGGATCAGCCAAACAGCTGAAGACTGGTATTTATTTTCAGGGCGGTATAAAAGTTAAAGATCTACAGAAAATATTAGCGACAGAGTCACTTTCGACTCTGAGCGGAAATACAAAATTTGATGCCAGACTAGACCTTTGTCCGAGTAACCCAAGCTGTAATCAATTGGTGATTAATTCGCAGCTCCAAGGTATCGCTATTAACTTACCGGCGCCTTGGGGGAAACCTAAGAAAGCTTTAAGAAAACTGCAGGTGGTTGCTAACCCCGGTGCTGCTAAAGCGCTCACATGGCGCTACAATTATGCGAATATCATTCGCGGTGTTACCCAGCTACCAGTTAAAAAAACTAATAACATTCTAGCCAATGCTGCCACTAGCATCGTTTTCGGAGGAGCAAAACCGGTATTAGCTAAGTCTTCAGGAGTTCATTTAGGGGGGAAGCTTACAGGTATAAACCTTGATAGAGTACTGACGTTTTTTGCAGCGAAGAAAACCTCGCAAGGGAGCGAAAAATCTACTCAGTCAGCGGCTAATGGAGCTATTTCTGCAATTAAGAAAGTAGAACTTAAGTTGCATAATGTGACTTTATTTAAGACTAAAATCAATAATTCATGGCTAAGTTTTACCCGCAATAGCCGGCAATGGTCGGGCAGCTTTAATACCGAAATTGCATCCGGGCGAGCCACTATTCCTCATGATAAGAATCTTATTAGCCGTGTTAAATTAGATAAATTAGTGATTAATTCAGCGAAAAATCAGCGTGCTAACGATCAGAAAACCTCCAAAAAAGCATCGAGCGCTAAGCTAAATACTAGTCAGTGGCCAAAAGTAAATTTATCGATT
Source organism: Oceanospirillales bacterium (assembly GCA_029027825.1). Lineage (GTDB taxonomy): Bacteria > Pseudomonadota > Gammaproteobacteria > Pseudomonadales > Balneatricaceae > Rs1. The sequence continues at coordinate 1,351,349 of CP093399.1, forward strand.
AATAAACTGCTTTTAAATTCATTAAATATTGGCCGCTGGAGTGCAAATTTAGCGCCGACTAAGCAAGGCTACAAAGCGAGTAATATTAAAGGGGGGATAGCAACCAGCAAGATTAATGCTGAAATCGTGTGGGCTGAAGAGAAAAAGGATATTAAAACCTATTTAACACTGACAGCCACCGGTGGTGATTTTGGGATTGTGTTAAAACAGCTCGGTTATGCAAAAGTGCTGGAAAATGAGAGTGGTAAAATTGAGTCACAATTGTCTTGGAATGGTTATCCATGGGAATTCGAACAAGCCAACTTAAATGGCAGAGTAAAGTTTAAATTGAAAAGTGGGCGAATTATTGAAGCGGGAACATCAGCTAACTTTTTACGGATATTTGGTCTGCTGAATTTAAACTCAGTGATTAAAAGACTGCAGTTAGATTTCTCCGATTTAGTCGAGTCGGGAGTGGCGTTTGATACAGTGTCAGGTAAATATTATTTACAAAATGGCTTGGCAACGAGCCAGGAACCCTTAAAGCTGCAAGGCAGTTCTGCCACCGTTGAAATGACAGGTACAATTGATTTTGCCAGGAAAACTTTGGATCAAAGAATGTTGGTTGCCATTCCTTTATCCGGTAATGCGCCAATTGCAGCGCTGTTGTTAGCGACTCCGCAAGTGGCAGGGATTGCCTTTGTTATCGATAAGCTGTTTGGTAAAAAAATCGCCAAATTAACTGCTTTACGCTATGCCGTTACCGGCTCTTGGCTGGAACCCAACATAGCACCGGTAAAATAGGCTAGGGGGGTAAAAGCTAGAAGCTAGAAGAAAAGACTAGTCATTTATTATGGTGATGCTCAAAGGCAATAAGAGAAGGTGAAATCCGCGCAATAGCGGATTCAGCATGCTCCTGTTTAGAGGCTGTCGTAAAAAGTAGCGAGCGAAAACCAGGCATCAATTACATCCTCAATCTTCAGTTTTTCTGTCTTGGTAGAATGCGTCGTGCACGGATAATAATTTTTTTAGCGCCTGCTGTCGAAAGCAAAAGTGCTGTGAATATAATAGTGATAGCAAATATCTGTTTTGTATCTAAGTGTTCACCGACTAAAAATACGCCTAATAACACCGCTACTAGCGGATTTAATAAAGAAAAAATCCCCATAGTTTCAGTACCTAACAGTTTCAATGAGCGAACCCACGCCCAATAACCATAAGCGGTGTTTAGGATAATAAGCCAAGCTAGGCCTATCCAAGCTTCTGATACCGGTAGTGCTAAGGGGCCTGAATATGAATAGACAAAGGGCAGCATTAGCGTGCCACCAATAATTAATTGCCAAGCGGAGACGTTGAGTACATCGTTAATCACTAGACGTTTCATCCAAATAGAGGTGATGGACATGATGCTAATCGCCCCAAATGCTGCAAGCACTCCCCAGCCATTAACATTAGCTTCAGGGTTGAGTAATAAAATCACGCCTACTAGACCTGCTAAGGCACATGCAAGTTTTCTTAAATTAGGTTTAACTTTGTAAATCAGCCAGTTAAATAACATCATTACTAACGGGAAGGTAGCACCTAGTGTGCCTGCAACAGAACCTGGCAGTAAATAAATGGCTGTCATCAATAAGGGGAAAAAAAGGGCTATGTTACCAAGGCTAATCAGAACCATGTCTTTTATCGGTAGTGAACAAAATCTAGGCCTGAGCATCAGCAAAATTAATCCAGCAGGCAGTGCGCGTAGTAATGCCAGCCAAGGGGCGGGGATATCTGTAAGGTAGATGCCGATCACGGCGTAACTGGTTCCCCACAAAATAGGGACACTTAGGGCGATAATATAAGTCATAGGTTATGTCTACTTAGTTAGCTTTTGTAAAAATTACTTTTATAAAAGAAATATAATCTTTATTAGGTTTGTTAGCAACTATCTTTTTAAAAAGTTAGAAATGTGTTTGAATATAAGTCACTCCCTATGTAGAGAATAATTGTGTCGAATGATCATGTAGAAAATATATTAGAGCAGTGGCAAGTGCAAAGGCCTGATTTGGATTGTTCTGCCGTGGCTATAATTGGACGTATCTCTAGAATGGAAAAAATAATGCGTCCGCAGATTCTCGCGGGTATAGCACCGTTTATTTTAAGTGCCATTGAGTTTGATATTTTGGCGACATTAAGGCGCAATAATTGCCCGCTAACCCCTACCCAGTTGTACCAAGCTGTGATGTTGTCCTCAGGTGCCATGACAACCAACCTCGATAAACTCGTTAAACGTGAGCTGGTGGAGCGCCAATACAGTGATGAGGATAGACGCAGTTGTCGAATATCATTAACGGTTAAAGGTTGGCACTTAATTGAAGAGGCTTATTGTGCGCACCTTGCCAACGAAGAGCACATGTTAGAGCCTTTAAATCAAAAGGAGAGGTCAGCACTGGCTTTATTGCTCAAACGTTGGCTGCTCGCCAATGAGTGATTGGTACGCTTTAACCTAAATTAAAAGCAATAGGCGCGACAAAGCACTGTAATAAATTAGTGTACAAAGGAAAACAGGAAAACAGGAAAATCCTACTGGGCGCGCAAGTGTTACCAGTGCTGCCTAGAGGTTTCTGCGAGGGCAGGAGGGTGCCCACTGTATAATAACCTGAGAGCTCAGCATAACGTTGCGAGCGAAGGTAAGGCAAAAACATGCGAGATAGCGGAATTTATAGATATAAATTAAGAGGCAGGGGCTCTAATAATCATCCTTGATTATATTAATAGTAGCAGCTATCGCTAAACGCGTGAATATTCCTCTATGGCGTTTAGCTTCGGCATTGAGATCAAAAACCTAGCAACCTTCTAACTCGCGTAAGTACTTAAATAATCTTTTGCTGGTCAGCGGCGGCTTAGACGCTGCAATTTCTTTTTGTTTATTGCGGATCATCTGACGTAACTCCTGGATATCAGTTTGTGGGTACTGCTCAAGAATGACGTCGAGCATCCCCTCAACGCTCGCCAGTAATCGATCTCCCCATCTTTCGAGGCGATGGAAGACTTTGTTATATTCTTCGTGTTGTAAATCACAGCCATTAATACTAAGTTCAATAGCTTCGGCGTCTTCATAGCGCATCAGTTTACAAATATATTGGCATTGGCGTTTGAAAGCGCCGCTTCTTGGCTTGAGGCGCTTGGCCTCGTCAACAGCGTCTCTAAGTGCCTCGTCCATCCCAATATGGTCTAATTGTTGCGGCTTTAACGAAATTAGCTTTGAGCCCAGTACTTGTAGCGCTTCTGCGTCTCGTTTAAGTGAAGACCGGCTTATCCAATCATCATCTTCGTCTTCAATTGTGTCAAACTTATCGTTATTCATGTATTTATCCGTAAAAATATGTAGCTAAACCTAAAAATGCCAAAAAACCGATCACATCGGTAATGGTGGTGAGCAAGACTCCGCCTGCCAGAGCTGGGTCTATACCGCGCGATTTTAAAAAAATCGGCAGGATTGCGCCTGCACAAGTACCTACTGTTAAATTAATAATTATTGCCGAGCCAATTATTAGGCCTATAGTATAATCGTCAAACCAGAGAACTGCGACTGCTGCGACCACAAAAGACCAGAGTATTCCATTTAAAGCGCCTACAAATAGCTCTCGCCTGATTAACCATAGGGAATTAGACTTTTCTACTAGGTCCAACGCTTGCGCGCGAATAATTAATGTTAAGGTTTGGCTGCCAGCGATGCCGCCCATAGAGGCGACTATTGGCATCAGTACGGCTAGGGCAACCACTTTATCGATGGTATCTTGAAACACGCCAATAACAGCGGAGGCGATTAATGCAGTCAGTAAATTAATACCCAGCCAAACAGCTCGGCGTTTACTGGTTTTCCATACTGGGGCAAAAGTGTCTTCGTCATCATCTAAGCCGGCCATGCTCATCAGTGAGTGATCCACATCTTCTCGAATAACATCGACGACATCGTCAATGGTAATCCGCCCGAGTAGCTTACCTGCATCATCCACCACAGGTGCGGAGACTAAATCATGTTGTTCAAATATATGAGCCACTTCATGGTCGTTCATGCTGGCAGGGATTGGCTCAACGTCAGTGACCATTATTTCTCGAACGGTTATGTCCGGATCTGTCACTAGTAATTTTGTAATTGGCAGTATGCCAATATACAGCTCTTTGCGTCTACTGATCACGAAAAGGCTATCGGTCATTTCTGGGATTTCATCGTGGCGTCGGATATAGCGCAGCACCGTTTCAACGGTAATATCGGGCCTGATTGTGACTGTGTCGGTATTCATCAGCCCCCCCGCAGTGTCTTCAGGGTAGGAGAGAACTTGTTCTACACGCTCGCGATTTTGTTTATCCATGACCTTAAGAAGTTCATGCATAACCGTGTTAGGTAGTTGCTGCAATAAATCGGCAAGGTCATCAGTATCCATAGAATCGGCAATCGCCAGTACATGACTGTGATCCATACGAGAGAGAATATCAGCTTGTATTTCATCAGATAAGTGTTGTAAAACGGCGCCTTCATTCTCGCGCTGAATTAACTGCCAGAGCACTCGTCTTTCTTTGGGGGGGGACTTTTCTAATAGTTGTGCTACTTCGACACTTTGCAGAGTATTGTTGAGGGTGAAACGAATTTGTTGAAAGGCGCCGCTTTCAAGCGCTCGGGATAATTTATCTAGCTCTGATACATTTCTCTGATTCATGCAGTAAGTAACTCATTGGACAGATATGTAAATGGTCGGTAAGCAGTATAACCTAATATTATCTATAGTGTTTACTGAATATGAATAATTAGAGGGCTTATTCGTCTTCATCAAACCTGTTATTAATAAGCAAAGTGATAGCCGCGAGTGCCTGAGATTGATCGTCGCCCTCTGTTTCAATACTGAGGGTTGTGCCCTTGCTTGCGGCCAGCATCATCACTGACATTATGCTTTTAGCATCAACTTTCTTTGCACCTTTAGTAATGCTAATGGTGGAGGAAAACCTGCTGCTGACGGAGACCAGTTTGGCAGCTGCGCGGGCATGTAATCCTAGTTTATTAATGATTTCTATATCGACAACCGGCATGCGTATTCCTTTTAAATTTAACGAAGGCTAAGATTTTATCTCTCGATGATAGACAGAGACATTATCCATAAGGGGTAAAAAATGGCGAGTCAGTTGCTCTGCAATAAACACCGAGCGATGCTGGCCGCCGGTACATCCGAGACCAATAGTGACATAACTACGATTATTTTGTTTGAATTCAGGCAGCCATTTTTCAAGATAATTTTTAATGTCTGTAATCATTTCATTAACTAGCGGTTGCTGGGATAAAAACTCGATAACCGGTGTTTGTTTACCATTAAATGAGCGCAGTTCAGGGAGCCAGTAAGGGTTAGGTAATATTCTTAAGTCATAGACAATATCTGAGTCTAAAGGGAGGCCGTGCTTGAAGCCGAAAGAAATAAATTGCAACGATATATTCTGTTCGGTGCGCTCAGCAACTCGATATTTAATCACATCTCGCAACTCGTACAGGGAGAGGTGAGTAGTGTCAATTCTAAGTGATGCTAGATCGGCAATCGGCGCTAATACTGAATTTTCATACTCAATGGCTGATTGCAGCCCCTTAGCCATGCCCTCCATTGGGTGACGTCGACGCGTAGCGCTATAGCGCTGAATGAGTATTTCATCACTGGCATCGAGATAGATGAAGTCGATTTCAAACTGCTGTTTATCAGCCTTTAAATTGGCGATGATTTTAGGCAGTTGTTCCAAGTGTTTAGCTGGGTTTCTGGCATCGATACACAAGGCAATTTTTTCTTGAGTGCCTGCAGTATTATGGCTGCCGGCAATACTGAATGATTCATTTTTTAAGCTGTGTAGGTAATTGATTGTTTCAGGTAGTAGGGCGGCCGGTAAATTGTCGATACAATAAAAGCCAATATCTTCGAGTACTTGCACCGCTGTGCTTTTCCCCGATCCAGATCTTCCGCTAATAATGATTAGTTTCATCACTTTCCTTAATAGTAAAAAATATTGGAATTTGGTATTAATGGCAAAAATTGCAGTGCTAAATATTAATACACCCGCAGTTGATAGTTAAAATCAGCCTCAGGTCCGAGTAAAAAAACGCTAGCGGATTCAATTTAATACCGTTCACAACGCACGGCGCGCATTTTTACAAGTTTTTGGTTAAGTGAAATTAAACAGATTTACCGGTTAGTTGGAGTAATTTCTGGTAGAGGCTGGCTGCATCGAAACACTGGCGTAAAGCTTGCCGATTGTTTTCTTCACTGAATAACTCAGCTAACTCTGCTAAGGTTTCTAAGTGTTGGTCACAGCTATTTGAAGGGACAACTAAGGCAAAGACTAAATCAACCGGCTCTCTATCCACCGCGTCAAAATCGACCGCCTTTTTAAGTTTGAAAAAAACCCCAATGGCCTTTTCAATATTATCCAATCGACAGTGCGGAATAGCCACTCCATCGCCTATACCAGTGCTTCCCAGCCTTTCTCTGTCGACAAGGCCGCTAAACACTTCGTCGTGGGTTGTGCTATCAGTGCTATTGCTAATCATAGCACTGATATGGTCTAAGGTTCTTTTTTTACTCCCTACTTCTAGGTCGTGGATAATAAGGTCAGTCGAGAGCAAGTTGATTAATGGCATAGTATTTATTTACAGTTATTTGTGGCTTTTAAGTTTTTCTTTATGACGAATGATCTGACGATCCAGTTTGTCGGATAGTCCATCAATGGCGGCGTACATGTGTTCTTGTTCATCTGATGCAAAAATTTCTTTACCAGACTAGTGTATGGTAGCTTCTGCTTTGTGTCTGTTTTTTTCAACGCTTAATGTGACTTGTACGTTGGTAATATTGTCAAAATGGCGCTCCAGTTTTTCTATTTTAGCATGTACATAATAGTGTAAAGCTTCTGTTAAGTCTACATGGTGTCCAGTTATATTAATTTGCATAAAAATCTCCGTTTTTTACCCTGTTTTTAATTTACTGATTAAAGTAAACGTTTGCGCTCGTTGGAGGGCGCTATGCCCATCGATTCACGATATTTTGCAATAGTTCTTCGCGCGACATTGATGCCATCTGCCTCAAGTAAATTGGCAATTTTGTTGTCGCTTAATGGTTTTACTGGGTTTTCTGTTTTCAGTATCTTTTTGATCAGTGCCCTAATAGCTGTCGATGATGCAGCACCTCCATCACTGGTACTGACGTGGCTAGAAAAAAAGTATTTAAGTTCAAAAATCCCGTTGGGGGTGTGCATGTATTTTTGGGTAGTGGCTCTGGATATCGTTGACTCGTGCATATCAACCGCATCCGCTATGTCTTGAAGCACCATTGGCTTCATGGCCATTTCGCCGTGTTCAAAAAAATCTAACTGTCGCTCAAGTATTTGCGTAGATACTTTTAGCAAAGTGTCGTAGCGGCTCTGGATGCTCTTGATTAACCAGCGCGCCTCTTGCAGGTGGTTTTTAAGGTAATTATTATCGTCACTGTTATCAGCTCTTTTTATTAAGCTCGCATAGCTATCATTAATAGTGAGATTTACCGAATTGTCGCCATTAAGTCTTACTTGCCAGTAACCTTCAATTTTTTCTACGAAGACGTCGGGAATAATATACTCTGCAGTATTTGGAGTAATACTGGACCCTGGTTGTGGGTTCAAAGTTAAAATTAACTCAATAGTTTTTTGCAAATGTGTTTCTGAAAGACGTGTTTTGCGGATGATGGTGCGGTAGTCGTGGCTACCCAAAAGCTGGATATGTTGGCCGACAACAGTGAGCGCATTTTTTAAATGAGGTGTATCACTCGGCAGCTGATTAAGCTGAATACTCAGGCACTCTGATAAGTTTCTGGCAGCTATGCCAGCTGGCTCAAATTGTTGGATACGGCGCAGCACTGCCTCTATTTCATCTAGTTCAATACCTTGTAGCTCTGGGCTGCTACTGTCTTGAAAAAATTGTAAAATTTCATCGAGGTCAATTCTTAAATATCCGTCAGTGTCTACGCCATCGATGATGTTTTCTGCAATGATATTATCTATCGCACTTAATGGCGTTAGATTTAGCTGCCAGTTGAGGTGGTCCTGAAGGGTTTCTTCGCTACTATCGTTGGATTCCATACTAGTGAAATCTGTGTGGCTGTTGCTAGTGCTTGGTCCGTGCTGAAAGGTATCATCCCAACTGCTATCTGTAGCCAGTTCGACGGGAATATCATTGTTCCATTGAGCTGCGGTATCGTCAGTGGCGGCTAATTCTGCATCGTTACTTTTACTGGTTGAAGGATCATTTTTTTCACGGCTGATAACTGGCTGTTGTAATTGCTCTCGCTCTTTGTCATCAAGGGATTGCACAGTGGCTTCAGTGCGACTTTCATCTTCAGCGGTCTCTAGCATGGGATTGCTATCTAGGGCTTCTTGCACTTCTTGTTGCAGGTCGAGTGAAGAGAGTTGCAGTAGCTTAATAGCTTGCTGCAATTGGGGGGTCATGGACAAATGTTGTCCAATTTTTAACTCTAAAGATTGTTTCATATATGCTATAACGATACTCTAAAATGCTTTGGATGCAATGCATATTTTCCTAATTAGAGGGAAAACTTATCACCTAAATAAGCCGATTTTACCTGCTCATTATTCAGTATTTCGCTCGGTGTTCCCGATGCTAAAATATAACCGTCGTTTACAATATAAGCTTTCTCACATATATCTAGGGTCTCTCTTACATTGTGGTCGGTGATTAAAATGCCGATGCCTTTTTCCTGCAAATGTAAGATGGTTTGCTTAATGTCATTGACCGAAATCGGATCTACCCCTGCAAAAGGCTCGTCGAGTAGAATAAATTTTGGCTCAGTGGCTAGAGCTCTGGCAATTTCGACTCGGCGTCGCTCGCCTCCGGACAGGCTCATCCCCATATTTTTTCGAATATGAGTGATGTTGAATTCTTCCAGCAGGGATTCCATTTTATCTCGCTGCTGTTTTTTACTTAAATCTTTACGCATTTCTAGAATGCCTAAAAGATTATTCTCAACACTGAGTTTGCGAAAAATAGAGGGTTCTTGTGGCAAGTAGCCAATGCCTTGCCTGGCTCTTTCGTGCATAGGTAAAGTGGTTATGTCTTTGCCAGCGAGTATTATCTGCCCTTTATCAGAGCTGACAAGCCCGACAATCATATAAAAACAGGTGGTTTTTCCGGCGCCATTGGGACCGAGTAAACCGACTACTTCACCGCTGGATATTTCAATGCTGACATCTTTGACCACTGGACGGCGCTTGTATGACTTAGCTAAGTGTTTTGCTGATAAAAGCATGGATTATTTTTTACCTTTAGGCTGAATGACCATTTTGACTCTCTGCTTACCGCCAACCGCTTTGACGATGGCTCTGTCCATATGATAAGTGACAGTCTCGCCGGAGAACTTGTCAGTTAGCTGTTCTACGCGGGCATTACCGGTGATAGTGACCGTTTGCTGAGTGACTGAATAAAGCATCTTTGTTCCCCATGCCTTGGTGTGGGGTTGGCCTTTTTTCTGTTGTTGGCTAAAGTGTGCAGGTTTGCCGGTGGCGACCATTTTATAGATGTCACCCTTTTTGTCTCGGTAAATTAATAGTGTGCCAGCAGTAATAGTCATCGATCCCTGCACAACTTTAACCGCAGAGCGAAGCGTTGTAATGCCAGTTGTATCATCCATAGTCGCGCTGCCTGCCGTGACAGCTATCGGTTGGTTTTTGTCGTCGGGAAGTGCATTTGCACTGGGTATGTAAGCGAAAATGAGGAATGTAGGAAGTAATAGCTGCTTGAAAAGAGCGGGGGTGCCGATTAATAATCTGTGTAATTGCGTATTATTTTGCATTAAAGGTCCCTTTGACATTAGATTTTAAACTTATTGTTTTTAAGGCTATATCAGAGAAAAGCCCGGTGGCGGTGGTGATATTACCAAAAGTATCAGAAAATTCCACTTGGCTATCCGTTGAAATAGTGTTTGCAGTGCGATCGTAGCTTAAACGCTGGGTATTGAGGAAAGTGTTGGCAACGTTATCTTTAAAGCTAGTTACTTTAACTTGCTGGTTGAAAACGATAATACCTTTGTGGTCTGCAACAGAGGCGATCTGGCTAGATATTTGTGCGGTTTTAATCTTTAGCGTGAAGCTGCTGATTACTGGTGCCGACAAGTGGCTTTGTTGCTGTTGTTTGAAATGTTCGACTTGGTCGGCGCTGAGCTGCTTGGATAGTGCTCCATTTACGGAGTAGGATTTAAAAACGGCCTGCTTGATAAAAAAATCTATGTCGGATTTCGCCGAAGAGCTTGGGGCTGATTTTTTCTGGGTATTGTTGTCTGTGGTGTTCCAGGCGATAACGGCCGCAATTAACAATAGCAGGGCGCTGATTAAGCGCAGTTGGCGTCTGGGGAGTAACACGTTATAAATACTCGCTATAGGTTTTTTCTAGTACCGATTGGGCGTCTAAAATGGCTTCACAGAATTCTCTGGCCGCTCCTTGGCCGCCGTTTCTCGCGGTGCACCAGTCAGCATGTTCAATGACCAGAGGGTGCGCATTGGGGACGGTAGCGCCGAAAGCTACTGCTCTAATGGCGGCTAAATCAGGTAAGTCATCGCCAATATAGGCGCATTCCTCGAGTTTGAAATGGTGTTGTTGGCAGATTTCAAGTAGCGCTTGGAGCTTGTCATCCCGCGCTTGTAATAGGTAGTCTACACCGAGCGATGTTGCTCGTTGAGCGACTTGGGGAGAGGAGCGGCCGGTGATGATGGCTGTTTTTATCTGGTTTTTCTGTAGTAATTTTAGGCCTAGTCCATCCAGCGTGTTAAAGGTTTTAACTTCAGAGCCATCGGCTAATAAATATAAACTGCCATCAGTCATAATCCCATCGACATCAAATACCGCCAATTTAATCTGCTGTACTTTTGTTCTGAGAATAGAGTCGGTGATACGTAACATTTATAATACTCCTGCCTTTAGCATGTCTTGCATATTTAAAGCGCCAATGGGTTTGTGGTCGGCGTCAATGATGATTAGTTGACCGATGCTGTTGTCTTGCATGATCAATAGCGCTTGAGCTGCCAGCAGATTTTTATCTACAAGCGTAGCGTTTATAGTCATTACTGAATCTATTATGGTGTTCTTTAAATCGATGTCATTATCAATGGCTCTACGTAAGTCGCCATCCGTGAATACCCCCAATAAAACCCCACTCTCATCGATGACTGTGGTCATGCCTAAGTGTTTTTGGGTGATTTCAAGTAATGCGTCTTTTAGTAGGGTGTTGGACAATACTTTGGGAATTAATTCCCCGCGATGCATAATATCCTCAACTTTTAGCAGTAGTTTTCTGCCTAAACTACCACCAGGATGGGAAAAGGCAAAATCCTCGGCTTTAAAGCCTTTCGCTTCAAGGAGTGCTATTGCCAGTGCGTCACCCATCGCCAATTGGGCGGTAGTACTTGAGGTGGGGGCCAAGTTTAGCGGGCATGCCTCAGTCTGGACTGCAGTATTTAGGTTGTAGTCTGCAAAAGTGGCTAAGCTAGAATGGGGGTAAGATGTAATGCTGATCAGAGGGATTCCGATACGCTTTATCAGAGGCAGAATCGCTTTGATTTCAGCGGACTCGCCAGAGTTGGATAGAGCGATCACCACATCTTTATCGGTGATCATTCCCATATCCCCATGGCTGGCTTCTGCTGGGTGCACAAAAAAAGACGGAGTGCCAGTGCTGGCTAAGGTGGCGGCTATTTTATTGGCTATGTGCCCAGATTTTCCCATGCCGGTCACTATGACTCTGCCTTGGCAGGCCAAAATAGCGGTGCAGCAATGGGCAAAGTTGTCATCGACCAAGTCCTGCAAATTATTAATCGCAATGGCTTCCAATTCGAAGGTTCTTTTAGCTGATTCTAAAAATAATTCATGACTAGGCATTTATTTAATCCGTTTCAAATCTAGTGATACAAAGTCCTTGAAGAGAGGGCGCAACTGTATTTTATTATCAAAATCAAACCATGATTCAGAGTGCGCGCTGCTCATTATAATCTTGGATAGGAGCAATGCAGTAGCTGTTTTGCTAAAATTTCAATATCTCTTAGGCTATTTGTTCTAAGCGGTAGACGTTATGTATAAAACTAGCATATAGGTCGCGTAAATAGCGATTAATATAGCGCCTTCAGGGCGTTTAATAGAGGCGGGTTTACGCAGGAAACAAAAGGCTAATAATAGTAGGCTCAGTGCCAACATTAATAGGAAATCGCGATTAAAAACTTCGCTCTCTAGCAAAACTGGGGCAGCGAGTCCTGGAATAACCATGACCGCACCTATATTAAAGATATTAGAGCCAATAATGTTACCAATGGCTATGTCGTGGTGTCCTTTTAATGCGCTGGTAATAGAGGCTGCTAACTCTGGTAAGCTAGTGCCGATCGCGACAATCGTCAAACCGATAATTAAATCTGAAACGCCTAGAGATACTGCGATTTCAGTGGCGCCCCAGACGAGAGCCTTGGAGCTGGCAACCAATAAAATCAAACCTAGCACTAACCAAACGATGCTTTTTGTGGTGCTGATGTCAGCAATCTCATTATCTTCCTGACTTTGGCTGTCAGATTGGGTGCGGGAAAAAATAATCAGTGAAATGATTAGCGCGATAAATAAAATGATGCTATCGAACATATCAAGGCGCAAATTAAAGAGCAGCGCTCCGGCGAGGATAGTGACTGCCAGCATTAACGGCATCTCTTTATAGCGCACAGTGTTTTTAACCGGCAGAGGTGCGATAAGCGCAGTAGCACCTAATACCAATGCAATATTGGCAATGTTAGAACCGATCGCATTGCCAATGGCTAGCGTCCCAGCGTCGTCGAGAGTGGCCATAATAGAAACTAGTATTTCTGGTGCAGAAGTGCCGAAGGAGACAATGGTTAAGCCGATTAGCAAAGGCGACATGCCAAAATTTTTGGCGGTAGATGCGGCGCCGAAAACAAATTTATCGGCACTCCAAACAAGTACAATTAAACCGATTACGAGACTGATAATTGGATATAACATATAGAAAACTAATAACCCAGCACTTAAAAAAAGCTATTAAAGCAGAACTGCCCTGTGGTGCAAGATAAAACCATCAATAGATCTATATATTTCGATGAGCAGCTATTTTATAAAATAAGTGAGTGATATAATCGCTGGCTTTGTGTCTGTCTAGTCCTGATGAGCTTAAGGTAAGCCTAGATATGCAGGGTGATTATAGTAATAGGAGTATGTCGGGCTTGGTTGGTCGAAGCAAAAAATAAAATTTGCAGTCAAATTCTGAGTTTTTGTAGTAGATTAGTGCTAAGTCCGACAGGCTTCTAGCTTAGCAAAGTGCTAAAGGGGAAAACAGCATTGGGTGATCGAGAGAATGTGATTGAAATAAGCCACTTGCGATTTAAACGTGGTGATAGAGTTATCTTTAAAGATATAAATATTAGTATTCCCAAGGGGAAAATTAGTGCCATCATGGGGCCTTCTGGTTCCGGTAAAACCACCTTGCTGAAGATGATTGGTGGTCAATTATATCCGGACGCTGGCAGCGTGAGTGTCGAGGGGGTTGTGGTCCGTGATCTCTCACGTAAAGCGTTATTTTCGCTGCGTAAAAAAATGGGCATGCTCTTTCAAAGTGGTGCTCTATTTTCGGATATGAGCGTCTTCCAAAATGTTGCATTCCCGCTGCGGGTGAATACTTCTTTAAATGCAGAAATGATTCGCGATATTGTCTTGTTAAAATTGCAGGCCGTCGGTTTGCGTGGCGCTAGTCAGCTAATGCCGAGTGAGCTTTCAGGGGGAATGGCGCGCCGAGTCGCGCTGGCAAGAGCCATTGCACTAGAGCCTGAAATTGGTATGTACGATGAGCCGTTTGCCGGACAAGACCCTATTGGGATGGGGGTGCTAGTGACTTTAATTAAGAAGTTAAATCAAGCGCTGGGGCATACCAGTGTGATTGTTTCCCATGATATCCAAGAAACGTTGAGTATCGCCGATTATATTTTTATCATCGCAGACGGTGAAATGCTGGCGTGCGGCACAGCGGAGCAAATTAAAAATTCTAGCTCTGAGAAAGTACAGCAATTTATTCACGGCCACCCCGATGGGCCGGTGCCTTTCCACTATCCTGCCATCGATTTAATGCAGCAGATAATGGCGGGTGATACAGGTGATCATCGGGAGCAGGGATATTAATACTATGTTAGATTTTTTGGCATTAATAGGCCGGCAGTTTTTGAGTAAAATAGCCGGTTTTGGTCGCGCTTCTTTTGTTCTTTTTTACGCGCTGTTTGCCTGGCCGCAACCTAAGAACTTCCCGTTAGTGGTCTCTCAATTGTACCATGTTGGGGTTAAGTCTTTACTGATTATTGCGGTGTCCGGTTTGTTTATCGGGATGGTGTTAGGTTTGCAAGGCTATACTATTTTAGTGGATTTCGGCTCTGAGCAGTCAGTTGGGCAAATGGTCGCTCTGTCTCTGGTTCGCGAATTGGCCCCGGTGGTTACTGCACTGTTATTTGCCGGTCGCGCTGGCTCGGCTTTAACGGCTGAAATAGGTTTGATGAAAGCTACTGAGCAGTTGGCGTCACTGGAAATGATCGGTGTAGATCCGCTGCGTCGAATTGTCGCGCCACGGCTCTGGGCTGGATTTATTTCTATGCCAATCCTGTCGATGATTTTTGCTATCGTCGGAGTTTATGGTGGGGCGTTGGTGAGTATTGAATGGCTGGGAGTGTACAGCGGTGCTTTTTGGTCGGTCATGCAGGATTCGGTGGATTTTTATGATGACGTGTTGAATGGCATAATAAAGGCAGTTGTCTTTGGTATTGTAGTGACTTGGATTGCTATCTATCAAGGATTGGAATCTACACCTACTTCAGAGGGGATTTCACAATCAACGACGCGTACTGTTGTCTACTCGTCATTAATGATATTAGCGTTAGATTTTGTTCTAACTGTTTTGATGTTTGGAGATGTTTAATATGCGCTCACGCACAGTTGAAATTTTAGTGGGATTGTTTTTGGTAGTTGGTTTGCTGGCGGGTATCGGTTTGGCCGTCTCGGTTAGTGGCATATCAGGTGCAAATGGCGGTAGCTATAAAGTCTATGCACACTTTGAAAACATTGGCGGCTTGACAAAAAAAGCTGAGGTAACCTTAGCCGGAGTACAGATAGGCACGGTGTCTAATATCCGATTAGATCCTCAGATGTTGGATGCCGAGGTAGAAATGCAAATTTTTGCTGATGTGGATTATTTAAGTGTTGATAGTTCAGTGCAAATATTAACCTCAGGTCTGCTCGGTGGCAAGTATATTGGACTGTCAGTCGGTGCTGAAGAAGAAGTGCTGGTGGAGGGGAGTGTGATAGAAGATAGTCAATCAGCCTTAGTTTTAGAAGAGTTGATCGGTAAGTTTTTATTCGATAAAGTCAGTGAATAACACTTTATAGACAAATATTATATGCCGCCATATATAGGTCGCACAGTCAAAAAAGTTGAGAGTTAGTATGAAATTCAAGTGTGTGTTAAGTAGTGTAATATTGCTGTTAAGTTTAAATGTCGCTGCCGATGCCAGTTGGCAGGAGGCGGCGGCAGTAGTCGAAACTTCAATCGATAAAATGTTGGTTAAAGTAGCGCCCTATCGCGGCAAAGTAAGCGTCGATTTAGAGCCTCTGTACCGCGATTTAGCGATCATCACCAAGCAGAATGTCGACTATCTATATATATCAAAAGTGGTGATGGGTAAATATTATCGTCGAGCATCTGCTAGCCAAAAAAATGAATTTGGCGAAGTTTTTAAAAGAACTTTGCTAAAGACTTATGGCAAAACACTGGTGAGCTTTAATGTTGATAAATACAAATTAGTCAAGCCTCGCAGTGATAGCCCCAAGCTTGATAAGCAAAAAGTGGTGGTTAAAGTTTTTTCGTCAAAGGGAAAATCTTATAGTTTAATTAACTACATGGCTAAGAAAGAGGGAAGCTGGAAATTGGTTAATATAGTGCTAGATGGCTTTAATTTACGAGTAACCTTTAAAAATCAATTTGCTAATATTGCGCAGCAATCAAAAGGCAATATGGCTGTAGCGATTGCTAAGTGGTCAGATTTAATGGTAAAAAAATAGATTAAATGGCAAGTTGTGGCTTAATGGGGTTCACAGTAGTCGTTTTAACTCGCAGTAGGCATCTGTTTCTAGATGGGCTTGTCTGTATTAAAATGATCCATTATCTTCAATATCGTAGGTATTTATGAGTGCACTGATGCAGTACCAAGATCAGCTATTAACGCTAAACGGCGATTTGACATCTGCGACTGTCCAGCAGTTTTACGATGAGTTTAGCTTGCTGCAAGCAGCTATTAAAGATGATTTTTGTGTTGATTTTTCTGCTGTTGAACGGGTTGATACCAGCGCGCTGGCGCTGTGCTTCAGCCTTGAGAGAATGATGGCGAATCAAGTCCAGGTGAGTTACAAAAATATACCTTCCGAGCTGCAAGCTATCGCTGAATCAGTTGGGGTGGAGGTTCTTTTTAATAGAGGTTGAGGTTAAAGATGCGTTGATCAATAGATCTCTTCAATTATCATCTGGCTGGCTTCAGGTAAGCAGCTTGTTCTCACCACTTCCACTTAAGGCGCGCACCATAGAGATTTTTCTGCGGGCAAATACTAGACTAACAGCTTGTCGCCAAACAATAGTACGCCTGCAATCCTCGTCGTAATTCCCCCGTTTTTCTGTGCGCAAAAGCCGCGTGTGGTTTGTTTAGAGATTGTCTAGTGTTGATCAATATCAAGGTTGACAGCACTGGCTGTCTTTGTTGCGCTGTGTTTTTTTACCAAAATAGCTTTGAAATACTGGAATAAATGCTGTTGTCGCATCGCCTTTTTTAGCTAATTTGGTTATTATCTGCATTCTTATAAAACTGTACTCAATTGTATAGGTAAAATTGCAATTTATAGCAATAGCTAATAGTCGGTGTGTATCGAGCTGTGGGTGGTTTTACTGACAGTTAGGTCGGCTGAGATCCGTCTGTTTTCGGTTAGTCTCCTGTTCTAAGAGGCTATTGGTAATGGATCGTCTCCTAGCGGGTTATGATTTTTATATTGAGCACAGTTATCATTTTTAATTACTTGGAGTTCTAAATGCAAGCCACAGAAGTAAAACATATTATTGAGTCTCAGATTGCACAAGCGACGGTCATTACGGCTGGGGAAGGTTGTAATTTTGAGGTGACGGTTATCAGTGATGTGTTTAATGGTTTGCTACCGGTAAAACGTCAGCAGTTAGTGTATCAATGTGTCAATCCGCAAATTGCAGATGGTAGTATCCATGCATTGACAATTAAAGCGTACACTCCCGTGCAATGGCAGAAACTTCAAGACTAAAGGCAAACAAATATTATGGATAAGTTTTTAATTGAAGGCGGAAAATGCCTTCGTGGTGAGGTGCGGGTATCGGGTGCTAAAAATGCAGCACTGCCCATCATCGCCGCAGCGCTGTTGGTAAAAGGCCCACTGATCATTGATAACATGCCTGCTTTGCAGGATGTAAATACGATGTTGAAATTAATTGAATCTATGGGGGTCAAAATTGAGCGCCGTGGAGACATGCTAGTTTCCATCGACGCGAGTTCTATCGATAGTCATAAAGCTCCCTATGAATTAGTAAAAACGATGCGGGCCTCTATCTTAGTATTGGGTCCGCTGTTGGCGCACTTTGGTGAAGCAGAAGTTTCGCTGCCCGGTGGTTGTGCGATCGGCAGTCGTCCTGTTGATCTACATATTCGTGGTCTGGAGGCGATGGGTGCAAATATTGTCGTTGAAGAGGGCTACATTCGCGCAACCATGGACGGTCGGCTAAAAGGTGCCAAAATATTTTTTGATACTGTCACTGTTACCGGCACAGAAAATATTTTGATGGCGGCGACTTTGGCTGAAGGTCAAACGATCATTGAAAATGCCGCCAAAGAGCCTGAAGTGACTGATTTAGCGGAATGCTTAGTGAGTATGGGTGCAGATATTAGCGGTGCGGGTACTGATACTATTATCATTAATGGCGTGGATAAGCTGCATAGTGCAGAGCACAGTGTGGTTCCCGATCGTATTGAAACAGGTACTTTTCTAGTCGCTGCAGCGATGTCTGGGGGAAAAGTCACTACGACAGCGACTAAGCCTGGTATACAAGAGGCGGTGCTGCAAAAATTGATCGAAGCGGGGGCGAGTATCGAAACAGGTGAAGATTGGATTACCTTAGATATGCAAGGTAAACGGCCGAAGGCAGTGAATATCACTACGGCTCCCTATCCAGCTTTTCCAACGGACATGCAAGCACAATTTGCCGCTATGAATTGCATCGCAGAAGGCGTCAGTCACGTTAAAGAAACCATTTTTGAAAACCGCTTTATGCATATGCAGGAAATGATCCGCATGGGCGCCAAAATATTGATTGATGACAATACAGCAACGATTTAAGCAAGCACCCAATTGCTCGGTGATCCGGTAATGGCAACTGATCTGCGTGCCTCGGCAAGCTTAGTGATGTTGGCCCTAGTGGTTGAAGGTGAGACATTGATCGATCGCATTTATCATATTGATCGCGGCTATGAAAATATAGAAGAAAAATTTCAAGCTATCGGCGGTAAAATCACCAGAATATCAGCCAATCATTAATTGAAGGCGATTACTTAGCCCGGATAACACACCCAGTATCCGGTTTGAGTCAGCTAGTTTATTTTTAGTGAGCTAGCTTTTTCTACAAGCCGCTGTGTTTGTCGATGAAAGCTAACGGTTATAAGTATTGGTATTATTAGGATTATCATGAAAAAAGAGCAACTGACAATAGCGCTGTCTAAAGGGCGGATATTGAAAGAGACACTTCCATTATTAGAGCGGGCGAACATTGTTCCCACTGAAGATATATTTAGTTCGCGTAAGCTTATTTTTGATACCAATCATGCCAATATTAAATTAGTGATTATCCGAGCTACTGATGTTCCTACCTATGTTGAATACGGCGGTGCTGACATGGGCATTGCAGGTAAAGATGTATTGATGGAACACGGTGGTAAAGGTTTGTACGAACCTTTAGACCTCGAAATAGCTAAATGTAAATTGATGGTTGCCGGTTTGAAAAATGCGCCGCCTATTCAAGGTAGATTGCGGGTCGCGACCAAATTCGTCAATATCGCCAAACAATACTTTGCCACACAAGGGCAGCAAATTGATGTCATTAAGCTCTATGGGGCAATGGAGTTGGCGCCTATCATGGGACTTGCCGATCGTATTGTTGATATTGTTGATACCGGGAATACGTTAATCGCCAATGGCCTAGAACCGATGGATTTTATTGCTAACGTCAGTTCAAGGCTAGTCGTTGGGCAGGCACCGATGAAGCTAAAATATCGGCAAATTCAACCTATTTTAGACATGCTCTCCACGGCGATTGCCGACAGCAAGGCTGAACCAGCATGAGTGTCAGTGCGACGTTGAAAATCAAGAGATTGAATGCCAACCAAAGCGATTTCCCTGAGCAGTTACAGGCTTTATTAGCTTGGGAGTCTGTATCAGACTCTAAGGTGAATCAGGTGGTGGACGCTATTTTAGCGGATGTCCGCGAGAGGGGCGATGCCGCGATTGTTGAATACACCAATAAATTTGATTTGACAGACGTGTCCGATATTGGCCAATTGCAGCTCAGTCATAAACAGCTACAGGACGCCTTAAATAGAATATCTGATACCGAGAGAAAGGCGCTGATTGAAGCGGCTGCGCGAGTGCGGCGTTTCCATGAGCGGCAAGCTGATAAATCATGGCAGTATACCGATGATGACGGCACTATTTTGGGTCAAAAGGTCACGCCTTTAGATAAGGTGGGGATCTATGTTCCCGGTGGCAAAGCTTCTTACCCGTCCTCGGTACTGATGAACGCTATACCAGCCAAAGTGGCGGGTGTTAATGATATTATTATGGTGGTACCGACCCCTAATGGTCAGTTAAATGATTTGGTACTGGCAGCTGCCGCTATCGCGGGTGTTGATCAAGTGTTTACGATTGGCGGTGCGCAAGCCATTGCGGCACTTGCTTACGGTACCGCCAGCATTCCTAAAGTAGATAAAATTACTGGCCCAGGTAATATTTTTGTCGCCACCGCTAAAAAAGCGGTGTTTGGCTTAGTCGGCATTGATATGATTGCGGGGCCGTCCGAAATTTTAATTATCGCCGATGGAAAAACCGACCCCGACTGGTTGGCTATGGATTTATTTTCCCAAGCTGAGCACGATCAGCAGGCACAATCTATATTGGTTTGTCCCGATGCTCAATACATGGATCAAGTGGCAGCGGCGATGCAAAAATTATTGCCAACTCTTGAACGGTCCGAAATCATTACTGAATCGATCAACAATCGCGCAGCATTTATTCAAGTCGACAGTTTAGAACAAGCCATTGAGGTGAGTAATTTAGTGGCGCCTGAGCATTTAGAGTTATCAGTGGCTGAGCCGGAAAAGTTAGTTGATTCTGTTAGGCATGCAGGGGCTATTTTCATGGGGCGCTATACGGCAGAAGCGCTCGGTGATTACTGTGCTGGGCCAAACCATGTGCTGCCTACCTCTGGCACGGCTAGATTCTCCTCGCCGCTAGGCGTTTATGACTTTCAAAAGCGCTCTTCAATTGTCTATTTTACTGAGCAAAGTGCGTCAGATGTCGGGCCGATTGCCTCAGTGTTAGCCAGAGGAGAAGGGCTGACCGCCCATGCTCGTTCGGCGGAGTATCGCATCAAAGATTAGCAACTATCTAATCTGCTAGGCGTGAGTTGTGTTGTTTTAATTTTCGCCATAAAGTACTGCGGCTAATGCCGAGTTGTTTCGCTGCCAGTGTTTTGTTGTGATGGCAGTGTTCTAGTACAGTTTGTAAGTGTTGCGCTTCATAGGTTCGGTGTATGTTATTAAGGCCTATATCTTGACTTTGTGGGGCAGTGGTAACTGAGTGATCGCAAGCTAGTGGTTGCTTTTTATCTATACTACTAGGCTGTTGAGAGGTCAATAAAGAGCCGCTTAAGCTCTTTTTCAATTCTTCTTCTATATCTATCAGTGGCAGCTTAGCTTTAAACATTATAGCTAAGCGCTCGATGATGTTTTCTAACTCTCTAATATTTCCAGGCCAAGTGTAATTCAAAAAATCGTTCAGTGATCGGTTTATCAAATCGGAGTATTCTGTGGGCTCAATTTTTTTTATCTGAAAAAAGTGTTTGATAAATAAGGGGATATCAGAAATCCTCTGTTTCAAGCAGGGAAGAGATAGGTTGAGTACATTAAGTCTGTAGTATAAATCTTGTTTGAAGCTATTATTATTCATCATCTCAATGAGCGAACGATTAGTCGCAGCTATGACTCTAGTATCTAAGGTTATTACGGAGTCGGAGCCGACGCGCATTATTTCCTTTTCCTGTAGCACTCTGAGTAGTCTTCCCTGTAGCTCCACTGGCAATTCACCAATTTCGTCGAGAAAAATAGTGCCTTTGTTGGCTAGTTCAAAAAGCCCTGTCTTGCCATCCTTGTGAGCGCCTGTGAAAGCGCCTTCCTCATATCCGAATAAAGTGCTCTCTAATAAAGTGTCGGGAATAGAGGCGCAATTAATGGCTACGAACGGTCCACTAGCACGTTTGCTTGCTAAATGGATGCCTTGGGCTATCAGCTCTTTTCCAGTGCCTGTATCTCCTTGAATTAAAATAGTGGCATCTGATTTAGCAAACAGCTCTGCTTTAGTGATAAGTCTTTTTATTTGCGGGTTTTTACCAATAAAGCTATCGAGCGAGTTTTTTGCAATCAATCCTTTTAAATGAGAATCGACCCTTAAGGTTCGCTCTGCTTTACGCACCGTCTTTACATCTTGGAATGAGGCGACAGCGCCGATCAACTTGCCTTGATTGAATACTGCGATTCGGTTGCTTAAAATTTTAGTGTCGCCAAAATGTAAGATTTGGTTGTATTGTGATTTTTTGTCCTCGATAACCTTTACTAAAGGAGAGTCGGGAAAAACGCTAGAAATAGGCTTCATTAAGCTATCTTGTGCATTTATTCCTAAAATTAATTCTGCAGCAGGATTGATTTCTTCAATTTTCAAATTTTCATCAATATAGATAATGCCATCGGTAACAGAGCGCAAAATAGCTTCAAACTTTTCTCTTTTTTCACGCTCCGCTCGCAGAGATAAAGCGAGTTGCTGTGCTGTGATTAAAGCTTTATGTATGGCATCTTGAGAGTAAATAAAAACGCTGTTAGCATTCATTGATTCGGCGATGTCACATACATGACTGGCACCGATTATAATGGAGTCTGGTTGTTGGATTGTCTTTAAAACAGTATTAAAGGCCTCTTGAATACTGCTAAAAGTATGCTGTTCTACGCTAATGCTAAAAATACTGGCGAATTGATCAAGTTGGCTAATAGGTTCATTGTAATTGATAAAGACTGCTTTTTTTGCCAGCTGCTGTGCTTGCCAAAGTGCCTGCATAATATCAAAACCAGAAATTTCAATGACCACTAATGGTGTATTTAGCTGCATCGCTGAAATGACTGAAGCGTTGCCTCCCCCGGCAATGACCACCTCAATATCTCGGCGGCTATCCAGCGCTAGAATCTTCGATCTGTTTTGCTCAGCAATATACTCATGGAGCTGAAAATCGACGGCCCAATGGTTTTCTTTGCGCACATTGTTGAATAATGTGCTCAATCTTGTCTGTGAAATGAAAGCCAGTTTTGGTGACATTACGTGCTGCTCCGTGCGCATTGCTAAATAGTTTTATCTGGTGCTTCTTTGGAACTCGAAGTTAGGTTTTAATCCACTGTTCAGTACTTTCTGAAATAACGTACTGAATAATACAGTATGTTTCATTAATGCAGCATGAGTGTTGTAAAAATGAAACATACTAAGTCTCTGTTATTTTTATTATTTTTAAAAATATAATAAAATCAATCAGATAATAAACATGGCACAATTTCTGCTTTATATTGGTGAATAATAACAGCAACCGCTTTCTACAGAGCTTGATTAACTTCAATCTGATGATAAGCAAGTGAACAAGAGAAGCCGATGACGACTAATTCGCAAAGTGGTAATTCATCAACTAAGCCGCTACAAGGTTTAACTGTACTTGAACTAGGGCATTTTATTGCGGCGCCGCACTGTACTAGATTGATGGCTGATTTAGGTGCCAACATTATCAAAGTAGAAGCTCCAGGACATGGCGATCCTATTCGCAGCTGGGGGATGATGAAAGATGGCAATACTTTGTGGTGGTCAGTGCACGGACGTGGCAAGCAGTGTATTTCGTTGAACTTAAAGTCTGCTGAAGGTATTGAGTTGACTAAACAACTGATCAAACACGCTGATATTGTGGTTGAAAATTTCCGCCCTGGTCAATTGGCTAAATGGGGCTTAGATTTTTCCACCATGCAACAACTCAACCGGAAAATAATTCTCGTGCACATCTCGGGCTATGGTCAAACAGGTCCCTATAAAGACCGCGTATCCTTTGGCTCAATTGGCGAGGCTTTCGGTGGTTTAAGACATTTAACTGGCTATCCAAAGGATGTCTGTGATTTGCCTCCCGTACGAACAGGAGTCAGCTTGGGAGACAGTTTGGCGGGCATGTTTGGAGTGATAGGTGCCTTAAGCGCTGTTTATGAAAGGGATGTCACAGGCAGCGGTGTGGGACGAGAAGTCGATGTAGCGCTCTACGAATCAGTATTTAGTTTGATGGAGGGGGCGTTACCTGAGTACGGGGAATTTCGTGCCGTGCGTCATCCGACCGGTTCTGCGATACCTACAGCAGCGCCCTCCAATACTTATCGATGTGCCGACGGCTTGTGGTTGGCGATAGGTGCTAATGGCGACAAAATATTTAAGCGACTGTGTCACATCATTGGTAAGCCTGAGCTGTCAGAAAGTGATTTATATGACTCTAACCCCAAGCGTGTAGCTAACGCAGCTCTGCTGGATAATTTAATAGAGAGCTGGACATTAACTCAGCAAGCGGAAGCAGCAGAGCAGTTGTTACTAGAAAATGATATACCGGCAGGACGTTTGTTTGATATTCAAGACTGCGCTAGCGATCCCCACTACCAAGCCAGAAATATGATAATGCAAGTGGCTGATCCGCGCTTTGGAGAAGTGACACACCCGGGAATAGTGCCGAAGTTTTCCGGTGTTTCAGATCAGGTAAGTTGGGCAGGCCCTGCAGTAGGGGCGCATAATCAGCAGATTTATGGTGATTTATTAGGTATTGAAGATGCCCAGTTAGAGGCGCTAAAAGCGCAGGGAGTGATATGAGTAACTTAGCTGCTGATAGAGTTACTTTAATTGAAGTGGCACCGCGGGATGGTTTTCAATCGGTACTGCCGCTAATTCCACTAGCAGATAAATTAGCTTTGATTGAGGCTCTGGCTGACGCAGGTTTAAAGCACATAGAAGTGGGCGCTTTCGTGCATCCCAAAGCAATACCGCAAATGGCTGATATTAGCCAAATACTTGAAATGACTCATACAGCAACGACGTTTGAATCTATGGTGCTGGTGCCGAATGAGAAAGGTGCAAAACTCGCGCAGCAGCATCACTGTCAGCGGATAAATTTTGTACTTTCAGTCAGCGAGCAACATAATTTAAGCAATGTCCGCAAAACTTTAGCCGAGTCATTGATCGAATTAGAAAAAGTTCAAAGAGTTGTCGAAGCGTCCCCAGGTATGTCATTACGGGTGAGTCTAGCGACCAGTTTTGACTGCCCATTTTCCGGCAAGGTAGACTCTCAAGACTGTCTTAATACCCTTGATCAAGTGCTGAAAATATGCCCTGATGCACAAATTGCGCTATGCGATACCACTGGTCGAGCGCACCCGTTTGCACTGCAGAGTCTGTTTTCAACAGCTCTCACTAAAGTGCCGAAAAGCACGGTGCTTATTTTTCATGGTCACGATACTTATGGCTTGGGGATTGCCAATGTCGCAGCAGCCTACCGAGCGGGGGTGAGGTTTTTTGATACGGCTGTGGCAGGCTTTGGAGGTTGTCCTTTTGCCCCAGGTGCAAGTGGCAACGTGGCTACAGAAGATGTGCTGTACTTTTTTGCATCGGCAGGTATTGAAACCTCGATAGATAGTGAAAAATTGCTGCTCGCTATCAGCTTGGCCGAAAAAATTAACGGCGCACAACTAGGCGGATCGATTAGGTTGCTCAACCGTGAGTAATTAAGTGTAGATCGTTAGATAATTAAGTAATTAAAACCGAACCATACAAACCATTAAAATAAAAGAGGAAAGCAGATGAAATTGTTAAAAACAGGCTTAGCAGTCGCATTATTGAGTGTGGCTATGACGATGCCAGCGCTCGCAGAAACGACCTTACGTATCTCCTTGCAGCTGCCTTTAAAGCATCATCTAGGGCAAAATTTACTGAAGTTTAAAGAGCTAGTAGAAACGCAGAGTAAGGGTGATTTGAAAATAGAAATTTACCCTTCTGCGCAGCTTTACAAAGATAAAGAAGTGCCGAGTGCGGTGGCCTCTGGAGCCATAGAAATGGGTGTGGCTTCGCTGGCTCGTTTCGTCGGAACGGTACCTGCGGTGGATATCTTCTACGTCCCATTTATGTTTCCCTCTGAGGAGTTAGTCAAAAAAGCGACGGCCCCCGGCAGTACGGTGCGCCAACCACTGGACGATGCTATTTTGAAAACCGGAGCCAAAGTTCTGTGGTGGCAGGCCTACGGTGGGGTTGCATTGCTCTCAAAGGGTGATCCTATTGTTAACCCAGAAGACATGAAAGGTAAAAAAGTCCGAGTTTTTGGTAAAACTTTAGGTGAGTTTACCAAGTCTGTCGGTGGCGCACCTGTAGTAATGTCTGGCTCAGAGCAGTTTTTAGCTTATCAGCGTGGCACGGTAGACGCAGGTATGACGGGAGTGGCAGCAGTCATGCCGAGAAAATTGTACCAAGTCATGGACAATTTAACCGTCACTAAGCATGCAGACATTGAATTTGTAGTGATCATCAATGAAAAAGTGTGGAATAAACTGGACGATATTCAGCGCAGTATCATCACTAGTGCGAGTCGTAAAGTCGAAGCAGAGTTACGTCATAAAATGATCAAAATAGAAGCTGATGCGTTGGCAGAATCTAAGAAACACATGCAGGTTTTTGAGCTAGATGAGAGTCAAATAAATGCCTGGAAAAAGGCGACTAGTTATTTTGTAGTTGGCTACGCGTAAAGTGCAGGTGATCTGGGTAAACAGATGATTAAGCCGGCTAAACATTTATAACGGTATCCCTATCTAAATTTTATCTGAATCCGTGACTTCAAAGTAAAGACAGAGTGGAAACATTGGTTCTTCAGTGGGGTTGAAAAATATTAACTTCAGAATCAATAGGTTGCGATATAGGTACAGAGAAGTCACTGATTCAATTTATAGTAAACATACTTTTAAAAGTCAAATATTGATGTGTACATACCAATGCAACTTAAGTGCATAAGAATTAGAGACTATAATAAAAATTAACCTAAAAATCAGAAACTGAAGTGTTAGCGTGGCTTATGGCTAGATCAGAGTACCATTCATTAGATTTCTGAAAATAATAAAAGTTGATAAGGCAAAATGAATCATTGTGTAGGGTGGATCAGCAAAGTAAGTGCGTATTTTGCTGCTTATTTGTTTTTTACTATCGGACTGATTATCGCCTATGAAGTCAGTGCTCGATATCTCTTTAATATGCCGACAATTTGGGTGGAAGAAGTATCCAGATTACTGCAGCTGTGGGGCTGCTATTTGTCTATGGCTTGGATTTTAAAACAGCGCAAGCTTATTCGAATTACCATTTTATTACAAAAACTCTCAGGTATTTATTTAAAAATAGCCGAGTCGATCAGTATTGTGATCATCGCTATTTTTAGTACGATTACCATCTATTATGCCAGTAGTGTCACTTTAGACTCCATTGAATTAAATAGGCATACATCCAGCATGTTGGGATTACCAGCATGGCTATTTGAGGCCTCTGTAGTGGTTGGGTTTATACTGCTTTTATTACAGTGCATAGTTGAGTTAGTGAAAGTTTTTCACCAAACTGAGATCGAGATTAAAATGGAGCATGACATATGACGATAGCTTTGGTTTTGATCGCCATGTTAGCGTTGATGTTAATTGGTGTACCTATTGCATTTACACTCGGTGGTATGGGATTGACCATGTTGATCTTGGCTGATTTTTCGCCGCTGATCGCCTCACATGCTTTGATAAGTAGTATTGATAATTTTATTCTACTCTCAGTTCCGCTATTTTTATTGATGTCTAATGTCCTTTTGAGAGGAGGAGTGGGAGCTGACTTATTTAATGCGGTACAAAGTTGGGTAGGGCACTTGCCAGGAGGATTAGGCATAGCGACTATCTTGTCCTGCGCTTTTTTCGCCGCCATATCAGGCTCTTCCGTTGCGACCGCTGCTACGATTGGTACTGTGGCTATTCCAGAAATGATTAATAGGGGATATCCCAAACATTTTGTCTATGGGCTGCTGGCGGCTGGCGGTACATTAGGGATTTTAATCCCGCCATCGATACCGATGATTGTCTTTGGAGTGATCACTGAAGAGTCGATTGTGGATCTATTTATGGCGGGTATTGGCCCCGGTATTTTATTGGTGTTGATGTTTACCGCTTACTGTATCTTTTTCGCATTGCGACAAAAACAGCAGCAGCGCCCCAAAAAGGCCAGCATGCAACATCGGCTATCAGCAAGTTTGCGCGCCAGCCCGATTTTTGTATTAGCCGCCGTAGTTCTGGGAGGCATTTATGGAGGAGTTTTCACACCCACCGAAAGTGCCGCGATTGGCTTGATGAGTGCTCTTTTAATTGTATTTTTACGCCGGTCTCTCTCCTGGGAAAAATTGCATAAAGCGATCATGGAGTCACTGTTGACCACAGTGGTTATCTTTATGATTATAGCCGGGGCGAAAATTTTCTCTAAAGCGATAACTTTGTACCGTATTCCGCAAGATATAACGCAATTGATTACTGAGAATATTGAGCATGTCGGGCTGTTCATCTTAGTGGTATGTCTGGTGTTATTAGTGTTAGGGTTCTTTTTGGAATCGATCTCTATGCTGCTGATTATGGTGCCGGTATTACTCCCCTCTATCAGTGCCTTAGGGATAGATCCGATCTGGTTCGGCATCATCTTCGTGATTATGATTGAATGCGCGTTAATCACCCCACCGGTAGGGTTAAATCTATTTGTGATTCAAGCGGTTGGAAAAGCGGAAATTACAGAAGTGATAGCCGGTGTGTATCCGTTTATTCTGATCATGTTTGCCGCGGTTCTGGCGATTTACCTGATACCGGATATCGCAACATACATACCCTTTAAACTCTAAAAAAATGGGACTTCACACGGTTTTATGCATGCATAAATCTGTGTGAAGTTATCCGTGTCGGTGTTACGAAGTAAGCTGGCAGCTACACTGACTTCCCCTATATTATCTAATCCCACCGTTATGTTTTATTGACTCCACTGATTGTTGAGGGAGATTGTTTAGCGTGCTTTTTTGAGAGTTAGAGACACAATTGCAAATATTTAATTATCAGCTTCATCATTAGCCCTTCAGGCATGGTTATCTATTAAAAACAATCCTCATTCCGTAATTTTAGAGCGGCTACAGAGCGTAAAATATTGGTGTTTACAACACAATTTAAATATCTTAATTCCTCCTCGTCCACACAAACACAATAGCTTCAGTGGATTTTTTTAATCGATGTAGAATCTACGTTGTGGTAAATGAGCGTATTGAGCCGGTTTTAAACGCCGTATTACCGAGCGCACTAATTATGCTGAGGTCTCAAGTTAAAAAATTTAGTATATCTCCAGTGCCGTACTTTTTTGTAGCTTAAATTGGCTTGGGCTTGGGCTTGGGCTAAGGACTGAGGACTAAATGAAACCTCAGAATGGTGGTGAAGGGATTGGCATGGTAAGTTACATTATTACTTTTCTTGAGCAAAATTTTTAATATTTTCAAGGTGTTTACAGGGAATTAGCGGTAAAATAAGAAATCATCTACCTCATCGTTAAAATAGACCAAGGTGCCATTAGCATTATTACTCAATCTGTGGCGCTGGAGTGGTATGTAGCTAAAAATAAAGTGTAATATATTGAGATTGCTGAAGGTCGGTTGCGAAGAGTAGTTGGTTATGCAGCGAATGTCATATATTCAAAAAAATCCAACAAATTAAAAACATCAACTTAGAATCACAAAGGTAACTAGTATGTGCTCGATAGCAACAAACAGCGAATTACATGAGTTAATGCGCGAGTGGCGAAAAGATATTCACGCACATCCAGAAACCGCTTATGAAGAACACCGCACTGCCGAAAAAGTTGCTGAGTTATTGAGAAGTTTTAATTTAGAAGTACATACAGGATTGGCTGTGACGGGAGTTGTCGCCACTTTAAAAGGTGATTTGCCAGGTAGTTACTGCATTGGTTTACGCGCCGATATTGATGCGTTGAATCTCCAAGAGCTGAATAGCTTCGCACATAAATCTCGTCATCTAGGAAAAATGCACGCCTGTGGTCACGATGGTCACACCAGCATGTTGTTAGGAGCGGCTAAATATCTGTCAGAGCATCGCGATTTTGCCGGTACTGTCGTCTTTATTTTCCAACCTGCGGAAGAGGGAGAAGCAGGTGCGAAAATGATGTTAGACGAGGGGTTGTTCCAACAGTTTAATGTTGATGCCATTTATGGCATGCATAATTGGCCGGGACTGGCGCAGGGGACGTTTGTCGTGCACTCAGGGCCTGTTATGGCCTCTATGGACTTATTTGACATCACTATTTCTGGGCAGGGCTGTCATGGTGGCATGCCGCATTTAGGGACAGATCCAATTATGGTCGCTGGTCAGTTGATTAGTGCATTGCAAAGCATTGTCAGCAGAAATATCGATCCGCTACACTCTGCGGTGGTTAGTATCACGCAAATGCATGGTGGTGAAGCTTATAATGTAATTCCTGATAGCGTTACCTTATCGGGTACTTGTCGAGCTTTTTCAGAAGAGCAACGAGTACAAATACACACCCAAATGACGAAAATCGTGACCAATATTTGTGCGGCATTTGGCGCTACAGGCGAACTTGATTATCGATCAGTGGCTCCGAGTACTGTCAATCATCCGCAAAATACCAAAATTTGCAGTGACGTAATCAGTCAGCTAGTAGGTGAGCAAAACTTGCTGTTAGAAGCAGCGCCTAGTATGGGCTCAGAAGATTTGGGCTTTATGTTGTTAGAGAATCCCGGGGCTTATAGCTGGATAGGTACCTGCAGTTTGGAAGGAGGTAAAGGTTTGCATAATCCACATTATGATTTTATTGATCAAGTATTAGCGCTGGGGGCCAACTATTGGATCGCATTAACCCAAGATCAATTGGTTTGAATTCGAAGCGCAAGAGATAAACAGATAATATTTGCTGAAAGATGCCGTTCATAGATAAACTATCAAAAACAATGAATTAGTGACTCACTGCACCAAATAGCGCAAACTCTTGATTATAAAACAGTTAGAAAAACAGCCACTGAAGCTACGGGTTTTATGCATATTAGCTTGCAGCTAAGATTGGTTCTTCTACGCTTTGAAGTCACGGATTCAGGATCAAGTGAGCGCTGTATACACAGCTCGCGAACTAATTTTTTTTATTATATTAAAGTAACGTTTTCAACACCATATTGCATGCCTAATCCGGGCTATGTACAATAAAGCGACTGCTATAATTAACCTTAGTCAGTGACTTACAAACGGCACTTAGCATCAGGTATTGATCTCACAATAGTTTGAAAAATACTCACTGAACCTAATAGTTTTACATAGATGCATTTATTTAGCGGATGCAGAACTCATATGAGCTTGCAACTAGGTTTTTTAATTGTGTTGTAAAACCAATATCTTACGCTATGTATCTACTCTGAAGCCACGGATTAAGGATGAATATTATGCAGTGCCACTTTCATATTTTTATTAGGAGCATTGCTAAATGAGTAATATTAAATTCGGACAAATGCCAGATGCGGAAGGATATTTTGGTCCCTACGGAGGTCAGCTACTACCTCCCGAATTAATAGAGATCATGAACGATATCAACAGTGCTTATGATGAAATCAGACAAACCACAGCTTTTCAGGAAGAGCTTGATCTGTTATTAGCTACTTATGTTGGGCGCCCAAGTCCCATTTATCACGCAAAAAGACTGAGTGATAAAATTGGTGGCGCACAGCTTTTCTTAAAACGTGAAGATTTAAACCACACTGGTGCTCACAAAATTAACCATTGTTTGGGAGAGGCACTACTCGCCAAACACATGAAAAAAACCAGAGTCATCGCTGAAACAGGCGCAGGCCAACACGGAGTAGCACTGGCCACTGCCTGCGCATTAGTGGGTATCCCCTGTGAAATTCATATGGGGCAAGTGGATATAGAAAAAGAGGCTCCAAATGTCACTAAAATGAAAATTCTCGGCTGTAAGTTAGTGGCAGTTACTCAAGGTACCGCTACCTTAAAAGATGCTGTAGACAGTGCTTTTGAAGAGTATATGAAAGATCCAATTAATACATTATATGCTATAGGCTCAGTGGTTGGGCCTCATCCTTTTCCAAGGATGGTGCGTGATTTTCAAAGTGTTATCGGTCGCGAAGCTAGGGCACAATTTTTACAGAGCCAAGGAAAGCTACCAGACTACATTACAGCCTGTGTCGGCGGAGGCTCTAACGCTATAGGCCTGTTTACAGAATTTTTAAATGACCAAGACGTCTCTATAGTAGGAGTGGAGCCAGTCGGTAAAGGGCTAGATACTAATATGCACTCAGCTACGATGACTAAGGGCACCCCTGGGGCGATTCATGGTTTTAAATGTTACTTATTGCAGAACGACGCGGGAGAGCCCTTGCCAGTGCATTCCATTGCATCAGGGTTGGATTATCCGGGGGTTGGCCCACAGCACTGCCATCTTAAAGACCTTGGACGAGTGCAATACGAGACCGCTACAGATAGTGAGTGTTTAGATGCCTTTATGCAGCTTTCACGAGTAGAAGGTATTATTCCAGCACTGGAGAGTGCGCATGCAGTCGCTTGGGCAATGAAAAAGGCTGCAACTCTTTCCACGACGCAGACGATACTAATTAATTTATCTGGTCGGGGAGACAAAGATGCCGACTATGTTGCTGAACTACTAAAATTGTAGTTTTTGGCAGGTTATGTTTTCTATGAGTGTTGTTGTGAGACCTCTGCATAACGTTGCGGACGAAGGTAAGACCAGGAAAAAACCGGTGAGATCGCGGAGTTTTTAATTAAAAATGAGCTTCTTTACCTGTTTTTAACCATGAATTACCGAGTGCAGTGCTTTTTTGACTATCTATGAGGGAGTTAAAGGAAAATTGGCACGGTGCTCGATCAAAAAATTCTGTAAAATATCTAGTGTCGCTATTCAGGCATACTTGGATATATTATTCGGGATTTTTGATTAATACCTGAATCAGTTATTTCTCTGCGTCACATACATAGCGCGAGCGCTTGGTTTTACAGCGGTTAGAAAAGTACCCACTGAATTTGCGAGTTTTATACATGGATGTATTTATTTAGCGAATGCAGGACGCATATGAGCTTGCAGCTAAGATTTTTAATCCCATTTTAGAACCAATATTGTCACTCTGTATTCACTTTAAAGTCACGGATTCAGGTAATATATTTTAATTATAGACAGCGGTTAAGCGCTGATAATACGCATTCAGTAAAGGTAAAAAGGTAAATAGTAATGATGAGTACCAAAATATACAAATCCGTCCATAGCTTGGCTGAAAAGCTAATGAAGGCCGCTAATAAAGGTGATAGTAAAGAGTTTGACTTACTATTTTCTGAGCTAAAAGCGATCTGCACGGACAATGAAAACACTGATAAAGATCACCCTGTACAATGGGAAACACTTGCCGATTTCACCGATGAGTTAGACGATGCTGTGGTGGGGTATGCGAAAGCTTTAGAGAAATCGATTGCTATAAATTCAAAGGATTATATGTCATCAATTGCATTTTCGATGGCTGGGTTGCAAATTGAATTAGGTCAGACAGACGCCGCCATTGAAAACCTGAAAAATGCTAAAGTCAGCGCCAATAAAATTGAGGACAAAGAACTTAAAATAGAGATAGATGAACTTCTGCAGACTTTATTAAAAGGTTAGACTGGCGTTTTTTATAAAGATCATGGTGATGCCATCACTTGCTATAATTTATAAGGCAATGGTAAAAGCGATGATTAGGTTATAACTGAATAGGTGGCTTCAAAAAGGGTGCAGAGTATAAAACATTGGTTTTACTGCACAATTGAAGTTTTAGCCAAGCTCTTTGAGAATGTTTTAAATAGCCCCAGGGGGTACGGATAAGTTAGTGCTCAGCATTAGAGGTTTTGCCGGACAACCAGTACGACTACAGCCGCTGCCTTAATCACGAATATCTCTGTACGCCAGGGCCGTATGTGACTTGTTCAGAGGTTCCTTAGATTCAGCGGGTACTTTTCAAACAGTTTAGGCTCGATGATTTATACTAAGCGTCGTATGGAAATCGCTGAGTCAGGTAGAAGCTAGGGATTAGTTATTATAAATCTCGGTGGGCAGTGTTTTCTTATCAAAGAGGTAGTGATGGAAGAGCTGGAAGGTGGTCGCAAAGGAAAAATATTTCGCATTGATGATAAAGTATATCGCCCCTGCGGACCTTGGTCTAATGCTATCCATAAACTGTTAGATCATCTGGCAGGAGCAGGGTTTAACGGTGCACCAAAAACTTTTGGTTTTGATGAACATGGCAATGAGATTCTTTCTTATGTTGTAGGTGATGTTTATAATTATCCACTAGTTAATAATATCGCTACCGATCAGGCTTTAATCTCAGCGGCGCAGCTTTTACGTCAATACCATGATCTAACAGTTTCTTTTGTCGCTAGATCATCATTCAAAAAATTGCAGTGGATGTTTCCCGGAAGAAAACCTTATGAGGTTGTTTGTCATGGAGATTTCGCTCCTTACAATGTCGCCTTAGATGGCCGACAAACGGTCGCTATGTTTGATTTTGATACCGCCCATCCTGCGCCTAGAATTTGGGATATTGCCTATGCTGTATACTGCTGGGCCCCATTTAAAACCAATTCATATGACTCACTTGGTGATTTACAATCTCAATCTGCACGAGCAAAGTTGTTCTGTGATGCGTATGGCCTCTCAGACTCCGAGCGCAAGCTGTTAGTCAGTACCATGATCAATAGAATTACAGCTTTAGTTGATTATATGGAAGAAGAAGCCGACAGGGGAAATTCGGCGTTCATAGATAATATCAGTAATAATCATCACTTGGCTTACTTAGCTGACATTGAGTATTTAAAAGAAAATCAGCAATTAATTACTGGAGATATCAGCATAACGTGATGGGCAAAGTGTAGGCACTATGTAGTGCAGAGAAGTTACTTATTCAGGTAATAGCAAAAGAATCGGGTGAGGGAAATTAGGTCCTAGAATAAGAGGCGGTACTCTGTGCGCCGAGAATTTGTAAAGTTGACTTCCCGACGCTGCGATAGCTTGAGCAGATTGCCCTTATCCGTAGAATATTTTACCGGGATTCATGATGTTGTGTGGATCGATGGCCTGTTTGATGATAAACATATAATTGAGCCCCGCGCCGTGTTCAGCAAACATATATTTTGCCTTGCCGATACCTATACCGTGCTCGCCGGTGCAGGTTCCCTCAAAGCGCAGCGCGCGAGCCGCCAGTCGATCTAAGAAACTTGCGACTTTTTCATTATCTGCTGCAGAGCTCTCATCGAAACTGACCAATACGTGGAAATTGCCATCGCCGGCGTGCCCTACAATAGGTCCAATTAAACCGCTGTCTAGAATATCTTGTTTAGTCTGAGTGACACAATCTGCAAAGTTAGAAATAGGCACGCAAACGTCAGTTGATAAGTGCGCCATACCGGGAGCTAAGTCACATCCTGCCCAATAAGCATCGTGTCTGGCTTTCCATAACAGGTTGCGGTCTTCGGTTTTAGTGGCGGCTTGAAAATCGTTAGAACCATACTCTGCGGCAATATCTTTAAACATCTCGACTTGTTCAGCGCAGTAGTTTTCGCTGCCGTGGAACTCTAAAAACAAGGTAGGCTTTACCGCCAATGTTAACTTGGAATATGAGTTACATGCGCCTACTTGTATCTCATCGAGCAGCTCAATGCGCGCGACGGGGACCCCGGTTTGGATCGTTAAAATAACCGCCTCGCAGGCCTGTTGGATACTATCAAAACTACACACCGCCGAGAGTATCTTTTCTGGAATACCGTACAGTTTTAGGGTTAATTCAGTGATGACCCCCAAAGTCCCTTCACTGCCAATCAACAGTCTGGCCAGATCGTAGCCCGCGGATGATTTTTTAGCTCTTCCGCCGGTTTTAATGATATCGCCATTGGGCATTACCACGGTCATGTTAATCACATTGTCGCGCATAGTGCCGTAGCGAACAGCATTAGTCCCCGAGGCACGGGTGGCTGCCATCCCCGCTAAAGTTGCCTCGGCGCCTGGATCAATAGGGAAAAACAAACCGCTGTCTCGCAGATAAATATTTAATTCCTGGCGGGTCAAACCGGCGCCGACAGTGACGTCGAGATCTGCGGAATTTAATTGAATAACCTGATTCATTTCAGAGAGGTCAATACAGATACCACCGTTGATTGCAGACACTTGCCCCTCGAGCGAACTTCCGGCTCCGTAGGGAATAATAGGCACTACATATTTGGCGCAAATTTTGACAATCTCTGAGACTTGACCGGTGGATGTGGCGTAGGCGACAGCATCAGGTGCCATGCTTTTGTGATAGGTTACTTCACCGCCACCGTGCTGTTTTCTAACGGCTGCAGAGATCACTAGCTTATCACCGAGTAACTGGGTTAAATCTCGAATGGCTAAGCTCACATCGCCATACTCATGACTGTACGATTCTAAACTATTGGCTGTCATTGTCTTATTCCATATTATTATTGGCTATCACTCAGGAAAACGCTGGTATCTGAGCCGAAGAAGTGGCAATTTTACAGTATTATTTAATGCCAACGCAATGATATGAGTGCGATCGCAAGCTTTAAACTTGTAACTAGGATCTTAGCGCTTAAATTTATTCAGTTTACCAGCCGTCATCTTGCTCGGTGTTTAGACTATCAAGATGCCGTTCTAGTTTGTCACATAAGCTGAACAACGTTGCTAACTCATCTGGACTCAATCCCGCTTGCACCCGCTGGTGGGCTTTTTGTCGGCTTGGGGCGATCGTATCGTGCACCTGAAAACCATGCTCAGTTAATTGCACTAACAGTTGCCGACTGTCTTTGTTGGATTTTCTGCTCTCAACACAGCCTTTGCTTTTTAAGGATTTAATCGCGCGCGATGCCACCGTCGGACCAATTCCGCTGATACCGGCCAATTTGCCAATCGGCATCCGGCCATACTGACCTAGTTGTGCCATTATTCGCCATTCAACTAGCGAAATTTTAGATTCTGCGCAGCCATCACGCTCACCGTAGTTGGAGATTCGCCACAGCAGCCGATTAAAACGGTTGGCAATAATTTTTTCCAGCGACATGGCACAGGTTGATAACCGATTTTCTTTACTTTGCAATAGACTCACCCTTGCATTAACCCCAGTGAATGATCGTCAAGTTAGACCATGGCATGAAAGCATATGTGTTAATTCAGATAAAGGTTTACTTTTGCGGTAGCGGTAATAATCTCGCAACTAAGATTGTGTTGTCAGTTTCAAAAATTAACAGCCGCAAATTTATTTGTGGTTCACTTTAGGTTAGGGTGGTAGTATTAATATCACTTTACTTATTATTTAGGATAATCATGGCCTTGAAGAGTATATGCTGAAAATAATTGCAGCGGATGATCATCGAGTTTTTTTAGAGGGACTGGATAGCTTATTCTCGGCTATTGAGGACTTCAGCCTGGTCGGAAAGTGCGAGCACCGAGACCAATTGCCTAAGCTAATCGCCATGCACCAACCCGATATTGTACTGATGGATATTTCTATGCCCGGAGCCGCCATAGAATTAGTACTAAAGGCGGCTGAAAAGTAACATCCCGAGCTAAATTTTTTAGCATTAACTATGCACTCGGAGCCAACTCTAGTGATGCAACTGCTACATTTAGGTATGAGCGGATACATCTTAAAAGAAGATGCTTTTGATGAGCTAGAACCGGCGATTCGCAAGGCCGCAGCGGGAGAGCAGTATATATCTTGCTCCCTGCTAGAAGTCATGCAGCAGTCACACAGTGGCAGCCAAACCTTGACTCACAGAGAGACGGAAATTTTATGTTATGTTGGCAGGGGATACAGCAATAAAAATGTGGCTAAATTACTTGAAATAAGTGAGCGAACAGTACGTTTTCACTTGTCAAATTGTTGCATTAAACTCAAGGCTAACGGTCGCACTAATGCAGTCGCTAAAGCACTGTCACTATCACTGTTTGAAATTTAATGAGAGCTCTGCATAACCTACCCAGAGGGTATGATAACTGCGCTCGGTAATGTGACGTTAAAAACCGGCTCAACATACTCATTTACATCAGTAATACCCATTCAGTAATACCCATGAAGAAGGGCACGCTTTACCCAAAGTTAGGGGCACACTGACTTCACTAACTCGCCGGTTTTTGCCTGGTCTTATCTTCGCTCGTCACGTTATGTCGAGCTATCAAGCTAATTGAGTCTGCCCAGAAAATATGGAAAAGGATAAAAAATTCGCGTTATTATCCTTAGTAGTTAACAACATGGAGTTTAAAGATGGTTTACAAGTAGAGGATCAATCAGAGAGCACTGTCGCTTGATCCATACATCAGATTTGACAATAACTCTGGCATGAACTTTATCAGTGTAGAGGGCGTTTTTTTAACCGCTGCCGTATCGAAAACTTGGGTTACGGGAGCATTGAAGTTAGGTTATCAGTTGATAGAGTAACTATTATGGCAGGGGAGAGAAACAGTCACTGTGGTGCCCAATACAGGGTCACTGGCGATGTTTATGGAACCGTCCAGTAAAGTGATCCGCTCAGTTAGACTGATAAAACCAAAACCACCATCGGCCTTTTGCTGCGGCTCTATCGCTGCGTCAAATCCCACTCCGTCATCGACTATTTTAAGTAGCACTTTACGTTTTAATTTTTTCAACTCAATCTCTATATGAGTCGCTTTTCCATGTGTGATGGCATTGCAGATGCACTCCTGAAAAATGCGAAATAGATGTTGCTCGATCTGTTTATCCAATGAGATTTCTTTACTATTAAAAGAAAATTTAACCGAGTGCTGCAGTGCTAAGTTCAGACATTTCTGCTCTAGTGCAAGCGAGATACAACAGTGGTCTATCTCCACCGGATGTAAACCATTGATTAGGCGTCGCAGGTTAAGCAACGCATTTTTAAGTTCGCTCTCTACATAATTGGTGTGGGTAGAGCGCTGTTGTTTATTCTGCAATTGAATATGAATTTTCATCGCGGCCAAATGTTGACCTAGACCATCGTGTAACTCCCTGGCCAGTGCATGGCGGGTGTTTTCGGTAATATTG
The DNA here is from genome assembly GCA_029027825.1 of Oceanospirillales bacterium. Taxonomy (GTDB): domain Bacteria; phylum Pseudomonadota; class Gammaproteobacteria; order Pseudomonadales; family Balneatricaceae; genus Rs1. Next base: position 1,389,994 of record CP093399.1, read on the forward strand.
ACGACTCTGGTCGAGAGCTTTTTATAGTCAAAGCGCAAGTGAGCGAGTTGTTGAAAATAGGCGAACAGTAGTGCGTAGCGATAAAACAAGCTACCAATTTGTATATTTCGATGGCCAAAACTGTCGTGTGGCATCCATTGAGTCCGTATCGAATAAATATAGACAAGCACGGCTAACAGTTGCGCCCAGGAGCCTATGCGACCATTTTTGCAGGCCATTACCGCACTGTATAGTGCGTAACCGAAACACAAAAAAGTGATGAGAGAGAAAACATACCAACTGATCACCTTAATGCTGCTAGGTACCGCTGGTGAAATGATAAGAAACATAATCAGCCCAGTAGCCAGTGCCAATGCTTGAAAAACCGTGCCGCTTAAGTCCTTGTTTTGCGACCAAAAATACAGGGCAAGTACAATAGGAGTTGATAGTAAGGTCAATAGTAGTAAAAGGTTACTGCTGAAAAAGTGTAATTGGTGAATAAAGAAAAAGTCGTGAGAGAGCGTTCCCATCAGCATTAAAAAACTACAGGCGACCAACCATTTGAACTCGGGAAAAGAACCGAGAGCATTTTTAATTAACAGTAAAACAATCAAAATATCGACGAGCGCGAAGGTGATAAAAAGAACATCAATGGAGCTAGTTTCCAGCATCGCCTGCTGATGGTACAGGCGGAGAGTTTGTGCATCGTCGATCAGAACCCTGCCGCTGATTCCTGCGCCGCCTGGGTACATTGCCGCCCACGCATCGCCAAAGCCGATCGCTACTTTAATTGCCAATAAATTATCTTTAGCCTGTAAAAGACCGAGGGGAATAGGGTAAACCCGAGTCAGTTGCTGCGGATTGGTGGCACTAAAAGTCCAGTTATCTTCAAACTTTCCCAGTGCGCCGATATTGACACCGTTTAACCAAGTTTGGTCGCTGTGGCGCAGTGATTCAATCAGTAAAGCTTGTTGCTTGCTAGGAATTGTCGAATCAAAATGCAAACGGTACCAGCCGACGGTGGCTTGCTGGTGTCGCTGCTTTAGAATGCCGGGCACTTTAACCACTGGCCACTGGCTATCATCTAAAGCAGACTGAGACCATAGTTGTTGATCGCCATACTTAAACCGCCAATTAGTGTCTAAAATGTGTTCTTCAGAGCAAAATGCGGTACTGCTGAACAGCAGAGACAGTAAAAAGAAGGTAATAAATTTTATATAGCTAGCTGAATTCATGCCTTAGTGTCTAGAAAATCTACCAGGTACGCAAGTTTTATTGATTGGAGAGAAACGAGCTAGTTCTCATCCAGAAACAGGGGCGTAGTGAGGGAGATTCAATGGTTCAAGATGAGCGACACTAGATATGGGCGTTTGGTTGTTCCAAATAACTATATCTAATGGTGATTAGATTGGATTAGTAGGATTGCCGCAGTTGCTCATTGTTGCTGGATGGGAACTAGTTAGCAGTTCAATACTTGCCAGCGAATGACTGCATGATATTGACTGCATTACGGTGCTAGAAAAAATCTTATGAAAACAGGCATCATGGTTGCTTTTAGGTCCTGTATAAGAACTAAAAAAAACAAATTAAGTCATAAATTTTATGGGTTACCTGTCGTTTCTGACAGTAGTGTAATTGAGGAAAAAATGAGTAAATATGATACCTGAATCAGTGACTTCACTGCACCACATAGCGCAAGCTCTTGATTATACAGCGGTTAGAAAAATACCCACTGAACCTACGGGTGCAGCTAAGATTTTTCAATTCCACTGTAGAACCAATATCTTACACTCTGTATTCACTTTGAAGTCACGGATTCAGGTAATAGATAGAATCAATGTTAAATCGCCATAGATAATCAAGCGTAAAAATTAAAAATAGGTTATAAATAGTTATGAAATTAATAGCAACTGCTATATTACTACTCGCTGTTAGCGGCTGTAATAGTGAAAAGCAAACTTCGACGATCGCAAAACTTGATTGTAAAGCACTGGCAGAACTGGTTATCGAACGCAGTCAGTCGAGAAATTCAATCGTTGGTACCTTGGTGAAAATAACTGACATAAGTATTGTCGTGGATGATGACAATTATATTGAATGTAAAGCCGATGGATTGATGAAAGATGGCACACATCAATTTGCCAAAATGTCAGCGCGTTCTGCAGAGGGGCCATGGAGTTTTCAAGTAACGCTCAGCTCAACGCCGTTGTATTAGGGGAGGGAGTTAGAAGTTTGAAGTTGGAAGTTAAAAGCTGTGAGCAAGAAAAGTAATGAGTGGCAGGTCAAGTGATTAAAAATGGAAAGTTAATTGCTGGAAATTAGTAGAATGCTGGTAAAAAGCAGAATGTGTAAAGAAATACTGAACTCGCAACTTATTGTAATTATAGTATTTTGTTTTTCCTCTGTGGTGAAAAATCTTTAAAAGACTGGTTTTACCACAGAGGTCACAGAGGAGGGATTAAAGACTTAAGTTAAAAGTAATGATCTTTTAATCAAGTGATTTGAAATTCAAAATTAATCGCTAGAAATTAGCAGTTACAACCTCAAGATTGAGCTCGAAGTTATTGTCATCATGGTTTTGTTTTTCCTCTGTGCAGCTCAGCTCCTCCTTTTCATCTGTGGTGAAAAAGGCCCTTAGACTTTTGGTTTTAGGTCTTTCTCTTTGCAGCGCAGTGTCTGTGTGATCTCGGTGGTGAAAAAATACTTTAAAAGATTGTTTTACCACAGAGGTCACAGAGGATGGATTTAAAAGATTAAAACCTAGAGATTGCTGTCTTTCTAAATTTCTTGATTTTAATGTTTTCTCTGTGTAGCGAAGCGCCTCTGTGACCTCTGTGGTGAAAAAGGCCCTTAGGTTTTGATTGTTGGTCTTGCTAAGTCTTTGGTCTTTCTAGTCTTCTAGGGTCTTCTCTTTACAGCGTAGTGTCTGTGGATCTCGGTGGTGAAAAAAGACTTTAAAAGACAGTTTTACCACAGAGGGCACAGAGGTCACAGAGGAGGGACTTAAAAGACTAAAACCTAGAAAATTGTTGTTTTGCTAAGAATTAGATTGGTTGGTTTTAGGGTTTTCTCTGTGCAGCGAAGCGCCTCTGCGGTAGAGAAAGATCTTTAAAATCTTGGTCTTACCACAGAGAACACAGAGCAGGGACTAAAAGGCTTAAATGCTGTGGCTCAAAAGGTTAGAGAGCTGCAAATAATCGCTGTCAATTAGCAAGATATTTGTAAAAACTGAACTCGCCATATGAACTCACATGGTTTACATGTCTCTACAAACTCGCCATTTATCGTCACTATAGTATTTTGTTTTTCCTCTGTGCAGCGCAGCGGCTCCGTGCCCTCTGTGGTGAAACATTCTTTAAAATATTGGTCTTACCACAGTGATGGATTAAAAAATTGAACACGCCACGGATATGATGACTCAGCTACCAGCCATAAGCAAAGATCATCAACAAGCCGACACTCAGCAATAGCCCGCGTTTTATCAGGGGCTGTGGGGCTATCATAGCGAAAGATATGCAGTACAGAGCGATAGCAATTTTTATGGCAGCGGCAATCGCTAGTAGTGGGGTGCTTCCAAGCTTGATCAGGGAGGGATTGGCGATCATCGCCAACGGGATAATATACAAGCCCACACCGAGCATCATTGCGGAACCTGCTACCTTTAACCAATTTTCTTTGACCATTCCCGCAGCGATAAAGACACAGCCGCAGACCGGTGGCGTAATAGTGGATAGCAGCGCAAACCAAAAGACAAACAAATGTGCCTGTAAAGGCGCTAGCCCCAATTGTAAAAGCGCTGGTCCCGCCACTGAAATGCAAATCACATAGGCTGCAGTAGTGGGAACTTCCATCCCTAAGATCAGACAGGCGATGGCAGTTAGGAATATAGCCGGCCACAGTTCTCCACCGGATCCTGAGAGGATCAGCGAGGTGATTTTAATGCCTAACCCAGTGATCGAAAGAACCCCTATTACGATGGAAGCACAGAGAATGATCGCGGCAATCATCGCAATTTGTCGACCTGCATTAATACACACATCTTCTGCGCGCTGTAGCAACACTTGTTTAGATGCCAGCCCTTTAGCGGTGCAGAACAACAGCCCGGCGGCGACAAAAATCGCTATACTAGCCGCGTATTGAGGGGTGTAGGCAGGCCCAAACATGCCCCATAACAGCACTCCAAAAGGGAGTGTGAAAAATGCAGAAGTGATGGCCACCTTGCGCCATCCCGGCTGCTTATCTTTGCTTATTCCCTTTAAATCATAGCGCAGCGAAAATGCATCTATCCCGGCCCAGACTGCCCAAAAATACAAAATAGCCGGTAAAATGGCGGCGAGCATAATACTCTGGTAGGGAATCCCGGTGAGTTCAACCATGACAAAGGCACCAGCACCCATCAGCGGGGGCATGATTTGTCCACCAGAAGATGCCACAGCTTCAGTTGCCCCCGCCAGTGATTTAGGGTAGCCGAGTTTGGTCATCGCCGGCAGCGTGATCGCTCCCGTGGATGCTACATTAGCAGAGGCGGAACCTGAAATAGAGCCAAACAGTGCAGAGGATATCACCGACACTTTTGCCGCACCACCGCGCAGGCGTCCAGCGGCGGCCATCGCCACATTCATAAAACCCTGACCCGCTTCTCCGGCGTTCAATACCGCGCCAAAGATCACAAAAATAGCCACTATGCTGACAGAGACCCCGGTTAATTTCCCCCAAATACCCCCTTCGGCGATGGTTAAAGTACCCAAAAAGCTGCCAATGGGGGTGCCAGGGTGGCCAAATTCTCCCGGGATATACTGACCAAACAGCCCATATGCGAGCGCAATAGCTGCCACTAATGGCAGCGGCCAACCGATACTGCGACGTGCCATTTCCAGCACACTGAGCAGCAAAATTGCCGCTATCCACAGCTGGTAATGCTCAGTTATATAGCCGTATTGGTCTCCTAAAGCCTCTGCATTGAATGCCACCCAGCCCGAGGCAAGCAAACTGATCACTGCAAATACATAACCACTATAGCGTTGAGCTGGGGTGCTACTGATAAAGATAAATGCCCAAGGTAATGCGAGTGCCATGTGCAGAGGACGACTGATTAAATTCGGCACTAGTCCAGAAAAAATCAAACTTAAGTGAAAGATGATACTGACCAAGCCTAGGCCGGCCCAAAAGAGTCGCTGCTGCATAATAATCTGTTCGGTGAGGTTGATGATAGACAAGCTAAGGTGTCAATTTGGTATTCAGTCAGCTGTCGTTAGGCGATACCTTATCTAGGACCTGAATCGCTATTCTCGGTCAAGTTGCTAGGTTTAAGGCGTGATATATACAGTGGTTAATATGTGCACATCAATTGATGTGCACATATTAATACTGATTTTTGTAGTAAACACTGAATCAGTGACTTCACTGCACCACATAGCGCAAGCTCTTGATTCTACAGCGGTTAGAAAAATACCCGCTGAACCTACGGGTGCAGCTAAGATTTTTCAATTCCACTGTAGAACCAATATCTTACACTCTGAATTTACTTTGAAGTCACGGATTCAGGGTAAAGAAAACAACTGCTAAGCACGGCTATTTATATAGTCGTGCTTAGCGCTCAATCTACGGTAAAGCTTATTGGTGATGGGCAGCTAAGTCGACACCAGCTTCGAGATAGTATTGGACGGCACCCGGGTGAATCTTACCGCTGATATTTGCTAACATTTTGCTGGAAACGCCGTTCCACCAGGGAGAAGTGTCTGCCATTATTTGTTTTTGCTGCCAGTAACTTTTAGTTAATGTATACGCAGTTTTATCATCCATAGCAGTGGTTGTGTATGCAACGACCGGTAGTGAGGTTGTGGTTATATCTTTATCTTGGCCTGCGTAAGTACCTGCTGGAATCACCAATTTAGTGCGCTTAGACAGCTTTATCTGTTCATCGCTTAAGGAAAGCACAGTAACACCAGTACCTGCAGCCGCCTCTATCACATTGGGAGCAGGGTAAGAACCCGCGGTTACAAACCCATCGATCTGTCCATTTTTCAGTGCCGGTACCGCATTGGAAAGCTCCACTTGCGCCAAGGTAACTTTGCCTTCAAGGCCAAAAAGCTTTAGATATTTTTCACCTTCACGTGCACCAAAGGAGCCTTTACCGAGTAATATTTTCTTACCTTGCATTTGCGCAAACGAATTAATACCACTCTTATCAGACATTACAAAATGCATCGTTAGTGAGGGGATAGGAAAAAGTGCCCGGATCTCTTGAAACTTAGGATTGGCTCTTTTTTTGAACATCGCCTTACCTTGCTGAGCCAACTTGACCAGTACCGGAGGTGTAGTAAACACATAATTACCGCCGCGAACTGCCGCCTCCATAACGTTTTGTACAGATCCTTGGCTCTCCTCAACCGTTACGATGTAGTTACTATCGGTACCTTGCTTCACTGCTTGTGATATTTCCACCGCCATTTGAAAATAAGATGAACTGGTTTTTGCTGATTTGTAGGTAATACGAGTTTCAGCCAGCGCTAAACTTGTACAACTTAAAGTAACTGCGGCGCTCAGTAACATTTGAGAAAAAACCTTCATTCACACTCTCCGGATTTTATTGTTATCAAATAAGGACATAAATAATAACAGCATAGAGTTAAATATAGCAACGCTACACAGCGCACAAAAACTATATATGATTGACTATCCACTGAATTGCTGATTTCACTGCAGCGCATAGCACAAGCTGTTGATTTTAAAGTGGTTAAAAAACACCCGTTGAGATTAATGCATTGATGCCTACAGACATTTGTTTAGCCAATGCCAGGCGCATATAAGTTTGCAGCTAGACTTCTTCATCGGCGTTGCAAACCCACCTTTTAAGCTCAATATCCACTTTAAAAGCACGGATTTAGGTTATAAAGTAGCACTTGGTCGAGTTCACTACTTTTAACCAGAGCTACTAAAAAGAGCTCTTAAAACAAAGGGTAACTAAATAAATCAACCTAATTATGACTACTTGGCAATGAGTACTTATTAGTCAATTGCGCTGGATCAATCAAATGAATTAATCACTAAGGTTAGTATTGTCTTCATTAAAATAGCGACTTATATATGAGCTAACAGAGTTTAACGCCTTTGACGTATATTAAAATCACGCGTGCTTATGTATTTTTGAATGACAAACTCGGATCGAGATCGCTGAATCGTTCGAGATACTGAGTACAAAATGCAGGCGTTTGGTTTCTCCAAATAACGACCTCTACCAGAACACTGTGACCTCTGTGGTGAAAAAATCTTTAAAATTTTGCTCTTACCTCAGATAGCACAGAGAGTGATTCAAAAGCTTCTAGTCGTATATCAATAGATTAAATAGACCTCTGCAGAACTTGCCCAGAGGGTATGATAACTGCGCTCGCAACGTTATGTAGAGGTCTCTATAAACCTGGAATCATGCGATCATCACTTGCTAGAAATATGGATTATCAAAGTGAGAAAAATTGCGCTCATCAATTACTTGCTTCATTATCTTTAGATTTTTAAGCGCGCTAGCTAGCCCTTTAAGATCAGCCATTTCTTGCTTGCTATCTTTTTCAAATAGTTTGACTTTAAGTGCAATCTTGTTAGCGCTGCCAGCATAAAACATTTCGTAACACTGGTAACTTCGCGGTGTCGCTTGGATGATCTTTTGCTTGTCGTGTTGTAATTGCTTAATTTGCTCTTTAAGTAGCGTATTAATGCTGTCGAGTTGCGCATCATCAAAATACAGCTCGCTGTTATCAACATAAGTAGCGTACATGTCAAAGATGGTAATAATGTCGCCATCGTCTCGCGCTTGAATGGCCTGCGCCATTAACGTTTGCTTAATCAGCTGTTGCTCAGGGTCTTGTTCGCGATCAGGGTGTAGTGCTCTGGCTATTCTTCGGAACATCTTTGAAATATTAGCGCCGTCTAATAATTGACGTAACTTGTCGCTTTTTTGGCTGCTGGGTGGCTCTTGTGAAAAATTCGCATGTTCATTGTCAAAGTTAAAGTCAAAATCGTCATCAGCAGCAAATTCATCATCGTCCAAAGAGACTTTCATCTCGTTAAACTGAGCTTTCATTTGTTCCATTTCATGTTCGAGTTCTTGGCGTTGTAGTTCATCAAAGGCTGCAATCTTATCTGCATCATCTAATAGACTTTGCTGCTGATTATTTAAAGAGTCCAGGAATTCCTCTCGATCTAATGCCTGTTGCGCTTGAAATTGCTGTGCCAATTGCTCAAACAATTCATCGAGGCTCTCTGGAATATCATCGTCATTATCGGGTTCGATACTAAATGCACTGTGATGATCCTCAGGTTGCTCATCTAAATCATAAAATCTAGCCAAGGTCTGGTTATATAACTTAACCTGCGATTTAAACAAATCGGATGCTTCAGGTTGCATTGCTTGAATGACTTGAAAAGAATCCTCTATCCACTCACTTAAAGCATCTCGGTTATACCGGCCAAGAGACTTCATCCCTAAAAAGTGAATTTTTTTCTCGATAAGCTGATGCATTACTGCAACCGAGTTTGCTTCATAATTTTTTAAAATCGGCGCAACTTGCTCAACCAGTTTATGTAATTTTTGCTCGAAAGTGGCATTAGACTTTTTCAAGGCAGCGATGCGTTTCCAGAGCTTACTGAATTCTTTTTGTTTGGTGCTTACTTTCTTTGGCTCAGTATTTAATAACTGACTAACAGACAATTGCATATCGATGGATTCTTTAAAAAATGTAAATTTTATTATAGCTAAAATAGCAAAAACTTGGCAGAGAAAGTGATGAGTATAAAGAGAATAATTTCACTGTAGGACTAATGTTTTACACCTGTCTTTACTTTGAAGTTACGGATTCAGGTAGGGTGTTTAAACAAAGCTGCCTAGTATTTTATGTGCCATTTGACTGGTTAGATTCGCTAACTGTCAAGTACAATGACTTTATCTGCTAATGCGTACGTCACTGACTCTATAGAGTACGCCATGATAAAAGCTAAAATACTGGGCTTTATAAACGACAATGTTACCGTCACTGCGCCTTGCGCTTTATTTAACATGCTAAAATAATCGCTAACTATAGCTGTTTGTCTGAGCCAGAAAACAGTGATGGGCTATTTAAAATAGCGATTTAGCACTTGAATAACTAAACCTGATTGACCAGCATACTCCGCTTGACTTGACAGCTGTTTAACAAAGTGATTAATTCCAACAAGTTAAGCGAAGTTATAATATATTTTTATCATTTAATAATGGTTTAGATTATAGCCAAGTCATTTATTTGTAATTTTTTTTTACTTTAGGTTAGTCTGTGAAGACACAGCACTAATCAGCTAGTGTTTTGTTTTCCCTCTGTGCAGCGCAGCGCCTCTGTGTCCTCTGTGGTGAAAAAATCTTTAAAGGATTGGTTTTACCACAGAGGGCACAGAGAAGAGATTAAAAGCATCTTTTGCTGCACTGTGGCGGAGACACATGGCTAATCAGGTAACTAAATGAAAAAACAGTGCTATTGATCGGCGGCAGAGTATAGCGGCGCATTGAATACTCAGCTATTGTAATTCAAATGCTCCGATCTTAATTAAATTCGCCATTAGTTTAACGCGTTCAGGATTGGATAATATATCCTGCATCGCGATCTGCTCAGTGTTAGTTAAGCTTATTATAAAGTCCTGTTGCTCAGTGGTAATTTGACAGCACATGCCGTTGATAAAAAATAACATGCTGGCTTTACTGTCGTTATCCTTATATTGAAATGCTAGGCGAGTGCCTGGAATCTTACTGATGCTGTTTGACTCTTGCATCGCTTCTATTATTTCATCAACACTGTTGTCTAAATGTAATTCTTGCTGCTGCTGATTATATTTATGTTCCGTCATATAACAGCCAAACCATTGCTCCACTAGACCGGGCTGTTCAATGTATTGTCTGAGTATGTTTTTAACTTGAGCAATAGCGGCAGTGCCTATTTCAGCGGACTGTGGTTGCGCTGTTAAGTGCGGATCTTGATAGCTGAGCTCGGCGCTTAAATCGCCGGCCACGAAATCACTGAAATTTAGTAACACGTCGGTGTGCGACGGAGCCCTAAAACCAATCGAATAAGTAATGCAATCGTCGGATTTAGCGATCCCGTTATGGCCCACCCTAGGCGGAATATACAGCATGTCTCCGGGGTGTAGAGTGACCGTTGTCTCAGCAGCCCAATCGGCAAGGAGCATTAGCTCTTGGTTATCTTGTCTGGGGGAATCTTGATTAAAAAGGCCTCCATATTGCCATTCTCGACTGCCACTAGCTTGCAGTAGGAACACATCGTAGTTGTCATAGTGGGGGCCGACCCCTCCGCCTTGAGTAGCGTAGGAAATCATTAGGTCATCGATACGCCACTGGGGGATAAACTGGAATTGTTTTAAAAAATCACTGGCTTTTGGATGCCAGTGATCAACGGCCTGAACGAGTAAGGTCCAGTGGCTATCTGGTAGGTTGGCAAAATCATTTTCAGAGAGAGGCCCATGTTGCATTGACCAAGCTTGACGGTCATTTTGTTGCACGATTAATCGGGACTCTACTTCTTCTTCACAAGCTAATCCGGCCAATTCATCCGCATCAATAATGGGTTCGAAATCGGTGATAGCATTGCGAATAAGTAAGGGCTTTTTTTGCCAGTAATCACGTAAAAATGTTGTAAGCGGCATATCGCCTAAAGGAAGTTTATTCATAATATAAGTATCAATTTAAGGTTTAAAAAATGCCGGCAAGCTGGTTGTAAAAAAGCGAGAAGGGAAATCGCTAATATAGCAAGCTTGCAGTGCGCAGGTTATTTTTATTCAAGTTGATCGATGCGTTTTTCAATAGAGGCTAGCACCCCTCTGAGCATTCCAAGCTCTTCCTTTTCTGGGCGAGCCCGATTGAAGAAGCGCTGCAGCTTTTGCATGGCACGGCCCTCGTGTTGAGGAATCAAAAAATGTGCTTTTCGCAGTACTTGTTCTAAGTGTTGATAGAAATGGATCATCTCGTGCTGCAGTGGATAATGAGGAGAGGGTGCGATACTTACTTCTTGGCTCCCCAGCCATATTTCATAGCAGACCAGTTGGATTGCTTGAGAGATGTTCAGAACTGGGTATTCAGGATTGGTGGGTATGTATAAATGAAAATTGCATAAACTAAGTTCCTCATTAAGTAAGCCTTTGCTTTCTCTACCAAATATAACCGCAATCTGCCCATGCTCTGCTTCGGTAAGGATCTTCACTGCACTTTCTTTTACACTTAGCAGCGGCAGGTCAAAGGTTCTGTTTCTAGCGCTAGTACCAATCACCAGCTGGCAATCTTGAATTGCTTCCTCTAAGGAGTTAACCACTATTGCACCGTTTAAAACATCTTGCGCACCCGCCGCCCGTGCACTTGCCTCCTGATGAGGAAAAGCGACAGGATCTACTAAATATAGATTGGTTAAACCCATGTTTTTTAGCGCCCTTGCTGCAGCGCCAATGTTACCAGGGTGGAAAGTGTTGATCAGGACGATACGAATGTTCTGTAGTTGCATGAGGTTATTTAAATACTTTGTATTGGATTAATGTGGAACCGAAATTGTTATTGGCTAATGAGTGCTGTAGTAGTGCTAGTAGTTAAGAATTACAGTGCGAAAATTGGTGCGTAAATATCCAAAATATGGCAGCGATTAACTACGAGACCTCAGCATAATTACCAAGCTGAATAATAAAGAAAAACTGTGCCTTACACAAAATTCTTGAACTCAAGGTTATGCTTGAGTCAGTGGTTTTTATGTAATGCTTAGCATAAGATGCTGATATTACAGCGGTTTAAAAACATCCATTGAAGCTAAGGGTGCAACTAAATTTTTTCAGTTGTGCCGCAAAAAAAATATATCACGTTTTGTATCCACTCTGAAGCCAAGGATCTAGGTTATCGCTTCAAAAATCATCAATAATTTTACAGCTTTTTCTCAGTATTTGATCCTATAAAATGATAAAACGGCGATGTTTCTGTTTAGGATACGGGTTGGGGTGTATAGAGAATAGTTGAGTGGTGTGGTAGCCACAAAAAATAGTTGATATTTGATAATGACTGTCAATCAATGCCGGTCATATCCTCTTAGCTCATCATCATTACTACAAATGGTTAAAAATCCTCTTCATGAATGTAAAATTAATATATGCTGTATGCTCTATGGAATAGAAGTCATAATTTTTAAATGTTAATCAAGGATGAAATTTGCGCTATTATTTGAGTATTCTTAAATGCTTGATTTTGTTTGTCTTAATAGGATGTACAAATAAACATAGTTTGTTGTTGAATTCACGGATGATTTTAAAAAAATTATTCGGACGGCGGCCTGTTACGTACAATCTCTATATTCTAATTTTTGCCTGTTGTTTGTCTTTCAATTCTTTTGCTGAGTTGACAAAAGTAACTTTACATATCCCAGGGCAAAGCAGCTACAGATTCGCAGGCTATATAGCAGCCATTGAAAAAGGCTACTATCAAGCCGTCGGGATCGAGGTTAAACTTAAAATCATTTCCGAAAATACTAAGGGTTATCCTTCTGCATCTTCAATTGAAGAGCCACCACATTTTGTGGTCGGTTCTACTCAGCTTTTACTAGATAATAATAAAGGCAGCTCGTATGTCGTATTAGCTAATTTTTTACAAAAAAATATATTTATCTTCTTAACTAGTAAAAATACCGATATTACTAGCTTCTTTAATATTGGCAACGCACCGATAAGCTTTGGTGAGCCGAATGCTCAAGGGATGTTTTCCAGTCAACTCATTCAAGCTTCAGTCGCTTTAAAGGCAGTAGGCATAGACGCCAGAGGCCTAAATAATCAACCAGCTAGCTGGGATGAAAAAGCGCTAGTTGAGAAAAAAACATGGTTAATTCCTAGTTTGTTAACGACAGGGCCGTATTTTTTGGAACGACAAATGATAGAGCCAAGAATCATTAAAGCAGAAGAATATGGGCTTAGTTTATATGATGATGTCTTGTATTCGAATCGTCAGTTCATTGTTAACAACCCTAAGTTAGTAGCGGATTTTATCGATGCTACTATTAAAGGTTGGCATTTTTCACTGGCATACCCGCAAGACTTGATTGCTATATTATTGAGTAAGTATCAATCGGTAGATTCGGTATTTGATAAAGATTTTCTTAACCAAGAAGCTTTGATAATAGAACAGCTTATCCAGCATGAATTAGTAGAAATAGGTCATGTAAATGTTGAAAAGTGGCAAAAAATTGCTCGGCTGTTTTATGAGTTAAAGTTGATAGAAGATCAAAATATTGATGTTGCGATGTACCTTCATAAAATACCTGAAAGAGAGCACCGAATCATCAGTGTTACCAATATAACGATCACTTATGCCGTCTTGTTAAGCATTTTTTGCGGCTATTTTTATTATGATAAGAAGAAGTATAAAAAAGTTATTTTACAGCAAAAATCTGAAGGTAAGAGGTTGCGAAAATTTGCTGAGACAGACAGTCTTACCGCATTGGATAATAGACATAAATTAAACATAACCTTAGATGAATTACATCAAGAGGTGGTTAATCTTAAAATTGAGTACTGCTTAATTATTATAGATATTGATAAATTTAAAGAGTTCAATGATCTATACGGCCATTTGGCAGGGGATGCAGTGCTTGTCTCTCTGGCAAAAAGAACCGAGCAGATACTGAGAGTATACGATAGCTTTGCTCGATTCGGTGGAGAAGAATTTGTGATTACTCTCCCCAATACTAGCCGGGCTATAGGGCTAACTATTGCGCATAGAATACTGGAAGCAAATAGGAAGAATCAGGTGCATTATGACACTGAAATTTTGTCTTATACAGTCAGCATAGGTGTGGCGTCGAGTCACCCAACAGACAAAACATCACTGGATATTTTGGCTAGAGCGGATAAATACTTATACCAAGCTAAGGATAAAGGTCGGGACAGAGTCTGTAGCTTTGACAGCTATCAACAGCCAAAAGATCAGTAAACTTATCGCAAGGGCGTAATGGTTTCATTGCGTTGTCTTTTGCGGATATAGACTCTTAGCTATCCCCGGGGAAGATGCAGGACTTGCTCAGGGTGGTCTATAGGCAAGGTGTGGGAGTTATTGAGAGGCTTACTAAATTAGGGATGATAAAATTTGCCGGGGCAGTGGGTGATAAAATTAACTGGTTTTATGAGTGATATAGTTGCGGAATAAAAAAGCTTACCAGATTAGTCGGAACTAATTCTGATAAGCTTATCTAAATATTAGCTAATATTTAACTGAGATCAGAGTTCGTCTGTGCTGCTTGCTGACGACGCTTTATTTCTCTCGGATCATTCGCAGCTCTAGTGCGACGTTGGCGAGCTGGTTTTTCTGTTGCAGTAGTTTCCGACTGAGCTTTAGGTGCCTCCTCGGGTGTCGCTGTAACTTCAACAGTTGCGCTTTCAGCCTCTGCAAAATTTAGCTCGGATTGCGCAGACTCAGAAGGTGCTGTTTCTGATGCAGTACTGGTTGCTACAGAATTCTCCACTTCTTGGGTTGCTGCTACTGGCTGAGAAACTTCTTCAACAGCGGTCGTTTCAGCGGCTTGTACCACTTCAGTTTCAGGCGTTGCATCAGTTTCGCTGATCTCTTCTTCAGCTACAGCTACAGCTACAGCTTCAACTTCAATAATAGGTTGATCTTCTACCACTACCGCGGTATCAGCTGCTGCATCTTTAGCGTCAGCGCTCTCGGTCGTGTCCGCAGCAGTGCTTGATAGCTCCACTTCAGCTGTGCTGCTATCGGTTACAAGTGATGTCTGTTCAGAGTTGTCGGTATCGATTACTACCGGTTCAACGGGGCTAGTTGCCGTGTCATCGCTTACATCAGTAGTTTTGTCGGTGGTTTCAGGCTGGCTAAGTACTGTTTTTTGAGCGGAAGTGTCATTGGCCAAATTGCTATTTGCGATAGCGGCTGCTAGTTCTGCAGATGCTTTCGAAAAATCATGGTTTTGACTCTGCTCAGTAACTGGGCTCTGAACGCTGTCTTCTTTAATCGCAACATTTTGTATGACTGGAGAATCAGTTTTAGTCGCTATTTCTGTAGCCTTTTTATTCAAAGCGTCAGAATCTTCAACTAAGTTACGGTTTGCAGTACGTGACGGCTTACGACGACGCTTTCCACGACCTGTTGGGGCCGGAGTATACTCTGTGTTGTCAATTTCGTTCGCTGTTTCTGTCTGCTCAGGCCTGCTCTTTCTGCTGTCGCTATTCTTTCGGTTACGACGACGGCTAGGCTTGTTTTCATCACTCTTTTTCTTTTCAGGTATGATTGATGTTTCTTCTGAAATAACAGTAATAACATCATCTTGCCTGCCGTTACGGCGCTTATCTTCATCTCTGTCTGGGCGAGGACGACGGCCGTTACCGCGGTTAGATTTTTGTTTGCTACTGCTGCTACTGCTGCTTTCACGACGTTTACGCTGCGGTGATTGCTTGCGTGAACTAGTCGACTTGGAGTTGTTAGCCGTTGACTCGTCTTCAAACAGGCTACCTAATCCGAGTAAGGACAGTAGTTTTTGTAGTAATCCTTTTTTGGGATTAGAATTCGACGGTGCTTTAGCCGTTGGTTCTACTGCTGCTGGCTTTTTAGCCTCTGTCTCTGGAGCTGGAGTTTTTGGTATTACCGCTTGTACTGCTGCTGTTTCGCGCTTAATAGATTGCTCTGCGTCACTGTCGACAAAGCTTTCGATAGGCTCAGGTGCTGGTTGCATGCTGTAGCTTGTGTCATTTGTCGTAGTGACGGTGTTGTCATCACGTAAACGGTTGACTTCGTAGTGCGGTGTTTCCATATTTGGATTGGGTATGATTACGATCCGAACTTTTTGACGAGTTTCTATATCATGCACAATACTACGTTTTTCATTCAGTAAGTAAGTAGCGACCGGAACTGGCAGTATCGCTCTGATTTCAGAGGTGCGGTCTTTAGCCGATTCTTCTTCGATCAAGCGTACAATTGATAGTGCGAGGGATTCAGTATCCCTGATCGAGCCTTGACCACTGCAGCGAGGGCAGACGATGCCTCGTGATTCTGTCAGAGAAGGGCGCAATCGCTGCCGTGACATTTCTAATAGACCAAATCGCGAGATACGGCCCATTTGTACGCGAGCTCGATCAAGCTTTAAAGAGTCTTTTAAGCGATCTTCAACTGCGCGTTGATGTTTAATGGGTGTCATGTCGATAAAGTCGATGACTACTAGACCGCCGATATCTCTTAGGCGTAGCTGACGCGAAATTTCTTCGGCGGCTTCTAGGTTGGTGTTTAGTGCCGTTTCTTCAATATCGCTACCGCGGGTTGCCTTTGCGGAGTTGATATCGATTGAAACTAGAGCTTCAGTTGGATCGATAACGATTGATCCGACAGAAGGCAATTTAACTTCGCGTTCAAAAGCTGTTTCAATCTGAGATTCAATTTGGAAGCGATTGAACAGTGGAACTTCTTCTTGATAGAGCTTCAATTTGTTTTCGTAAGTAGGCATTACCTGTTGCACGAAAGTTAATGCTTCATTGAAGGCCTTTTGAGTATCAATTAACACTTCACCAATGTCGGGGCGCAGGTAATCGCGAATTGCGCGAATGATGACATTGCTCTCTTGGTAAATTAAGAAAGGGGAAGGCTTTTGACTACTTTGTTGGATAGCATCCCATAAAGTACAAAGGTAATCTAAATCCCATTGTAAATCTTGAGATGAACGGCCAACTCCAGCGGTGCGAACAATGATACCCATGCGATCAGGTACGGTAACGCCATCCAGTGCAGCCTTTAAATTAATTCGATCATCGCCTTCTATTCGACGAGAAATACCGCCAGCTCTCGGATTGTTTGGCATTAGCACTAAGTAGCGACCAGCGAGTGAAATAAAGGTGGTTAGTGCCGCGCCTTTATTACCGCGTTCTTCTTTGTCAACTTGTACTATAACTTCGGTGCCCTCTTTGATGACGTCTTTAATGCTCGGACGTCCACCACGCGGAGGAGATTTAATGAAATAGTCGCGGGAAATTTCTTTTAAAGGCAGAAAACCGTGGCGATCAGAGCCATAGTCAACAAAAGCAGCCTCTAAACTAGGTTCAACCCTAGTGATTTTTCCTTTGTATATATTTGATTTTTTCTGTTCGCGGTTGCTAGATTCTATATCTAAATCGTATAATTTTTGCCCATCTACTAGGGCGACACGCAACTCTTCAAGTTGAGTTGCGTTGATCAACATTCTTTTCATTTTGCACTCTCAATAGTGGAGCGCTTAATAAAAGCTTTAAAATAATAAATTGTACATTTATTTTTTGCCATCAATTATTAAGGGCTCAATACTGAGCACAATACATTGCTGTCTCAAGTGTAATTAAACGTTATGGGATAACCAGCTACAGATAAAAAGGAGCTATTTCATACTAAAGTGCAATATTGGCACTAACAAAATAATGATCTCTCAACTAATTACTGCAGTTCTTGCTGTTTATCATATACATACAGAAGCGGAATCTTTTGCCTATATTGTTGTTTAAATTCTCTGTGTCTGGTGTGGGTTTTACACCAGGTTCCGGGCAATAGCACGTCTCTTCTGTATAGATTTAACTTGGTTTGGCTCTGTGTTTGTACTCAAACATTTAACATTAATTTGCGGCTAAGCACTGATTTAAAATTCGGTGAGTACGTTTGAGACCTCTGCATAATTACTGCGCTCGGTAATACGGCGTTAAAATCCGGCTCAATATGCTCATTTACACCTGTAAACTCCGCTATCTCGCCGGTTTTTGCCTTGTTTTACCTTCACTCGTAACGTTATGCAGAGGTCTCACTTTATAAGTTGGCTCACTTACTCGGATAATTCAGGTGCTGGCATGCAAATAATGCAAGATAATTATATCACCCATCAAAAATTGATCGGTGATAGTTCAATTTTGTATTATGACTGCTTAGTATAAGTTGCTACTGTTTAATGCTTGTGCCTAAATTAGTGGCGTAGGCATTAAACTGCGCGTGCAGTCGTTTGCAAATACTTTACTTATCGATGCTTTGCTAAAAACAAAGTTTATCAATAATGAAACTTAAAACGGGTAACCTCGTGCTCGGCATCGATTTAAAATTGATTGCCCTAAGTGCGAAATACGTGTGTTAATTAACAGTAAAACTCATCTTAAAGATGTTTTTATCGCATTTAGCTAAAGCATTACCAGTCAAGCAGCGGTAGAATACCAGCTTAAGATACTAGCATCAATTAAGGACTGTAGTTTTTATAAAATATGTCAAGTAAAAATAGAATGATAAAGCGCTCCAAAGATAGAACCCACTCCAAATTTTCTCAATATCAATCAACGACTAAAGCTGAGGACGTCCCTCAAATTAAAAAAGTGTCGAGCTCTCCCGCAGCTGTTGAACACAATAAAGTCAGATATATTGAAGTGACAGAGGATCAAGAGGGTCAGCGCATTGATAATTTCTTACGCACCGCTTTAAAAGGGGTGCCTAAGTCGATGATCTATCGGATTGTCCGTAAAGGAGAAGTCCGGGTTAATAAAGGAAGAGTAAAGCCGGACACAAAACTCACCGCCGGTGACCAAATTAGGATTCCGCCGGTGCGCACTGCTAAAGAAGGGGATCCGGTTAATGTAAGTAATCAGTTAACCGAAAAATTAGAAGCGTCTATCCTGTATGAATCAGAGGCGCTACTGGTGATTAATAAGCCGTCGGGCCTAGCGGTTCACGGAGGTAGTGGTATTCAGTTAGGCTTAATTGAAGCGCTGCGTCAAATGCGACCTCATTTAACCTTTTTGGAATTAGTGCATCGTCTAGATAGAGATACCTCGGGTTGCATTATGATCGCCAAAAAGCGCAGTATGTTGCGTCACTTACACGAAGCGCTCAGACAGGGGCAAGGTGTCTCTAAGATATATCATGCACTGGTCGTCGGCCGATGGGATGCTTCGGATCAAAAAATTGATGCGCCGTTGAGAAAAAATGAATTAAGCTCCGGGGAGCGAGTCGTAAAAGTGCAAACAGATGGCAAAGCGTCTATCACTATGTTCAAAGTATTGCGACGTTTTGCCAATAAAGCGACCTTAATAGAAGCCAAGCCAATCACTGGCCGCACCCACCAGATAAGAGTACATGCGCAGTTTGCCGGGCATCCTATTATAGGTGATGGCAAGTACGGTGTTGAATCTATTAACAGTGAAATGCGGGCCGCTGGCATTAGGCGCTTGTTTTTGCATGCAGCAGCCTTGACCGTTACCTTGGCTGATGGCGAAAAACTGCATTTTAAAGCCCCATTAGAAAATAATTTATCCGCTGCGATTGATCGTTTGGCGATCGAATATAATCAGTATGAGAAAAGGTCTTAAATTCATGGAAAAAGAGCTCGTTTTTACCAGCGCTGAAAGTTTACTTATGCGTGGAGAGCAACCCACTATTCAAAGTGTGATGGCTGCAACTGGTCTTCAGTACGATATTGTCGAAATTCAATTAAGGCAATGGTGGAAAGCAATACCAGAAAAAATTAGTTTTAATGACAATGTAGTGGCTCTACCTGGTTTGCCGGAGACATTAGGTACTGCCTTTGGACGAATTTGGCACCAGGCGGTAGAGGAGGCTGAAACTCGTTTGCGAGCGGATTCAAGAACGTTAAATCACGCGACTGAAGAAGTTAGAAAGCTATCCGAAGAGTCTTTAAAAGAAAGTCATAATCGCATCAGCTACCTTGAAGGCACAGCGCGTGAGCTAAAAGCTAAATTTGAAGACACCCGCATCCACAACCGATCTTTAGAAGCAGAATTAAGCGTGCTTAAAACGGCGATAGCAGTGGAAGCGACCAGTCGCAAAAAAGAAGAGCATTTGCGGGCTAAGCTTGAGAATGATCTGGTCCACTTACGCAAGGCACATGAAGATGCTAAGCGGACCTTCGAACAGCGAATTAAAGAAGATCAGCGCCACGCCCTCGATCAAATCAGTAAATCAGAGGCCGATGCTAGATACTACCGGACAGCTTCAGAGAAGCTACGTGATGATGCTGGTAGCAAAGAAACGCTATTAACCAAGAAAACTCACGATCTTCAATCAGAAATTGCGCGTCATGAAGTGCGTATTGATACACAACATACGCTGATCCGCTCTCAAGATGAAGAGTTAAAAAATTTGAAGCAGTCGAGTCAAATTCAATCTAGAGATATGGCAAGTAAAACATCAGCGCTGTTGGCTGGTGATAATAAAGCTAAACGCCTAGAGCACAAACGAAAAGAGCAAGATGGTGAAATTAAACGCTTAAATCAAAAAGCGTTAAACTCTGCAACTGAGTGGGGGCGTCGGGAAAATTTGATGAGAAACGAATCAAGGTCAGTCCAAGAAGAGTTGCAGAGAGCTCAGCTTAAGGTGGTTAATCTTGAAAAACGTAGTATTTCTCAAGATGAAGAAATTCGACGCATTAAGTCTAAGCTATAATTTGCCAGTTACTTTAAGGGACATCAACTATGAAGCTTCAGCAACTTAAATATATATTAGAAGTTGAAAAGCACGATCTCAATGTATCTGCTACCGCCCTGAGTTTATTTACCTCCCAGCCGGGTATTAGTAAACAGATTAGGTTGTTGGAAGATGAGCTTGGCGTTGAAGTTTTTTCCAGAAGTGGTAAGCACTTGACGCGAGTTACCCCGGCAGGCAAGGCGATTCTTGAAATAGCTGGGGATATACTGCAAAAAGTAGAGAGTATTAAAAAGGTATCCCAAGAGTTCTGTGATGAGCGCAAGGGGAGTCTTTCTATTGCCACGACACATACTCAAGCACGTTATGCATTGCCTTTAGCGATTACTCAGTTTATTCAAAGTTACCCCGATGTGTCACTGCATATGCAGCAGGGCACGCCCATGCAAATTTCTGAAATGGCTGCTAATGGTAAAGTTGATTTTGCGATAGCCACAGAGGCGTTAAGTCATTTCAGTGAATTGATAATGATGCCCTGCTATCGTTGGAATCGATCGGTAGTTGTACCTAAAAATCACCCTTTGGCACAGTTATCAGAGCTGACTTTGGAAGCGTTAGCTAAGTATTCAATAGTCACTTATGTATTTGGTTTTACCGGACGATCTAAATTAGACGATGCGTTTAAGCAGCAAGGTCTCGAGCCAAAAGTGGTATTTACAGCGGTTGATTCCGATGTGATAAAAACTTACGTTAGACTTAATTTAGGCGTGGGGATTATAGCCAGTATGGCGTTTGATCCTGAAGTAGACACCGACTTAGTGGCCATAGATGCCAGTCATTTATTTGAATCTAGCACCACGCAAATAGGCTTTAGAAAAGGGACGTTTTTGCGCGGTTACATGTACGAGTTTATCAGTTTGTTCGCTCCTCATTTAACTCCCGATTTAGTTAAAGAAGTCATGAACTGTGACAATCGTATGCAAGTCGATGAAATATTTGCCGGCCATGCACTGCCAGAAATGAACTGAGCTAGCTGCCATTGATAAGCGGATACGGTCGGCAGATCCACCCGCCTATAGCACTGGTCTTTTACCGAGTTAGCTTACCCTCGACGGTAGTACTCTTTTATTTTTTCTAACGTAAGATCAACATCTTCTTTTGAAATATCCATATGTAAAACGATTCTACACACTGAGCCACTGCCAATACAAATGGCGAAAGGTGCTAAATAAGCGGCTAGCGTCTCGTGCTCAGATTTATCAGTAGCCAGTGGGAAATGAGCAAATAACATATGCGTTTCTATGTTATCTAAATCTATCTGCAGAGGGGATATTTGCTGTAACTGTTTGGCAAAATAGAGGGTTAAATCATGATCTTCTTGCAAGCGTTGCACATTATTATCTAAAGCATAGATGCCCGCTGCGGCTAAAATACCTGCTTGGCGCATACCGCCACCCAACATTTTTCTCAGTCTCTTGGCGCGCGCAATAAAACTGCTGGAACCACTTAACACTGACCCAGCCGGTGCGCCCAATGCTTTAGATAGGCAGAGGGACACTGAGTCGAAATGCTGACATAGTACAGCGGGGCTAGTATCGCTAGCGATAGCCGCATGCATTAACCGAGCGCCATCCATATGCACTTTCAAATCACGACTCTTGGCAAAGTGCGCAATCTCATCGAGCATTGGCTGAGGTTGAATAAAGCCTGAAATTGTATTTTCCAAACACAGTAGTTTGGATTGGGCAAAATGCGCATCATCAGGGCGAATCGCCGCCGCTACTTGATCGATGCTAATATAACCTTTATCAGTGGTCTTTAAGCTCTGCATGGCAATACTGCCCAATACCGAAGCGCCACCGGCCTCATGGCCAAAAATATGATTTTGTTCACCGACAATCAATTCATCGCCTCTTTGGCAATGGGCCATTAAGGCGATTAGGTTGCTCATGGTGCCGGAGGGGACAAATAAGCTCGCCTCCTTGTTGAGTAGCTTGGCCACCTTTAGCTGTAATTGATTAACGCTTGGATCCTCACCGTAGACATCATCACCCACCGCTGCCTCACTCATATACTGGCGCATCTCGTGACTAGGTTTAGTGACGGTATCGCTTCTAAAATCAATCGTCGGGGTGGTATCTAATTTCTTGTCAGCTGCGGGATAACTGTTATTCATTTACACCTCAAAAACGATATTGATTATCATTCATGCTATTGATTTGATGATTAAAAATACGTTTGTGTTAAAATTTATTGGTTTATAGTAGTGTCATGGAGCTAATTTAGCACATTGAGATGCCCGTTCTTACTGCTAAATGAAATACTCAATAAATAACTTTAGAATCAGCGACTAGGAGAGCAAAATGCAAGATTTATTACCTGAAATATGTGACCAGTATCCCGATGAAATCAGTATTTTACAGCCTATGTTACGAAACTATGCTGAAAGACAAACTTTTTTTGGTGAAATAGTTACCTTAAAGGCTTTTGAGGATAACTCTAAGCTTCGAGAGTTGGTCACTCAGTCGGGGGGTGGAAAAGTGCTAGTGGTTGATGGCGGTGGCTCGATGCGACATGCGATGTTAGGCGATATGCTGGCAGAAAAAGCCGCTGCCAATGGTTGGGCAGGTATCATTATTCATGGTTGTATTCGAGACGTAAATGCAATGTCTAATATAAAATTAGGTGTGCAAGCGCTAGGCGTCCACCCGCTTAAAACAGAAAAGCGGGGGTTAGGTGACGTCAATGTGCCGATTAATTTTGGCGGTGTATCTTTCTTGCCTGGCAATTATGTCTATGCTGATAACAATGGGGTATTAGTGTGTAAAGCAGCGCTAGATATTAAAGCACTTGGCTGGCTCTAGCTTAATAGCAGAGTGATTTTTATCGCTCGACTCTGCTTTGTCAGTAGCTCGATAACGAGAACAAGTTGCGAACTACAGCTGGCTTATCTAGCCAGAGTAGCTAGGTTAAAGCGCGCCTTAAATGGTGCTCTATAGTGGATTATAGGTTATGGACGCAGCTGCAAAATACTGTCGATATCTTTCGCGCAGTGGCGCTCTGGCAATTGCTCCCATGCATCCCCCCAAGCTCTATTGACTATGCGACCACGCTGCACTGCCGCACGCGACTCGATAACTTTTGCCCAGCGAACCACGTTGGGGTAGTTATCTACTTGTAAGAACTCAGCAGCATCATATAAATTATCTAGTACTAAACAGCCGTACCAAGGCCAGATTGCTATATCTGCTATTGAGTAATCTTCACCAGAAATATAAGTATTTTTCGCAAGCTGTTTATCTAGTACGTCTAATTGGCGTTTAACTTCCATAGTAAAACGATTGATTGGGTACTCTTGCTTTTCATCGGCATATGCGTAGAAATGGCCGAACCCACCGCCTAAGAACGGAGCTGAGCCTTGCGCCCAGAATAACCAGTTGAAAATTCTCGTTCGAGCAGAGTTATCTTGAGGTAAAAATTGACCAAATTTCTCTGCTAAATGTACTAGGATTGAAGCCGACTCGAATACACAAACTTCTTCATTGCCAGAACGATCAACTAAAGCGGGAATTTTAGAGTTTGGATTTATGGCAACAAAGCCTGAAGAAAACTGTTCAGATTCGCTGATGTCGATCAGATAGGCATCATATTCAGCTTCTTTAATTTCAAGTGCTAGTAATTCTTCCAGCATAATCGTTACTTTTTGACCGTTGGGAGTCCCGAGAGAGTAAAGTTGTAACGAATGTTTACCTGTAGGCAGGTTTTTTTCAAACCTCTCACCCGATTTTTCGCTATTGATGTTCGCCCATTTATTATCATTAGTCGTATTATTAACCCAAATTTTAGGGGGGGTATATTGTTCACTCATAGCATCTCCTTAAGCGTGGCAGTACTTGCTTGAAAAAGTGTTCCTTATAACATTCAAAGAAAATGACACTCTATGTATTCGAATTCAAACATTATATTATACTGTTATATTATTGAATAATAGTGGTTTGCCAGTGAATTTAATATGCTCTTGAGGTGGGCTGATTCTAGAGGTTGATGCTGTGGCCGAAGTCATTCAAAGAACCTAGGCAACGTTAGGAGCTCTGAACCAGCCCCGCATTTTCTCTGTGCGTGACTTGCTCAGAGGATTCTTAATATAAACCTACCTGATTGACCATCATGCTCCGCTTGACTTGATAGCTGTCTAACAAAGTGATTAATTCCAACAAGTTACGCGAAGTTATAATGTATTTTTAGCATTTAATGATGGTTTATCTTATAGCCAGGTCATTTATTTGTAATTTTTTTTTACTTTAGGTTAGTCTGTGAAGACACAGCACTAATCAGCTAGTGCTTTGTTTTCCCTCTGTGCAGCGCAGCGCCTCTGTGTCCTCTGTGGTGAAAAAATCTTTAAAGGATTGGTTTTACCACAGAGGACACAGAGAAGAGATTAAAAGCATCTTTTGCTGTGGCGGAGACACATGGCTAATCAGGTAAACCTAAGCACAGCATTCAATTGGTTCTAATTTTAAGGGTGTAAATAGCGGTTGTAAAAATCCTAAATTCCTAACTTTAAAGTGAATCGAGAGCTCGTGCTTTGGCTGCGGTGCAGTGACTGATTCAGGAATATGTTAATATTCAGTCCCTCCCAAAAAAATCTGCTGCATAAAAATAGTACTGTAACGATGTTTAACTGCAGCTATGTTTTAACTGCAACTATGCTTTAACTGAAGGCTAAATTTAAAATGAGTAATGACATTCAGAAAATTCAATCGGTATTGATATTGCACGCTGATGCCAGTCAATTAAGAGGCCTGATTGAACAGCAGCATCCTAATGTAAAAGTATTCTATGCTGAAACTAGTGCAGAGGTTGAACCAATGCTCGAGTTGGCTCAGCCCGAGGCAGTATTTTCCATTAATGATGCCAAGCTTCCCAGTGACTGCTTGAGAATGGCAGGGCAATACCGATCAGTAAAATGGTATCATGTTGGCGGTTCAGGCATTGATCGTATGTTACCTTGGAGTTCAACATTTTCGGTAATGAGTAACGGGGCAGGCGTGCTCGCACAGTATCTAGCGGAAACGGTACTAGGGGCTATTTTGGCGATGAATAATAACCTGCATACTTATCACCGGCAGCAGCTTAACAAGGAGTGGATTAAGCATCAATTTAAGCCAATATGTGAGCAGACACTGCTCATCGTTGGCTTGGGAGCCGTTGGTAAAAAAGTAGCCGATAATGCTAAGGCGCTGGGCATGAGGGTCATCGCCACTCGAAAAAACCTCCAACCCTATAAAAATGTTGATCGACTTTATTCCGCTACCGAATTACCAGACATTGTTGGCGAGGCGGATTTCGTCTCACTACATTTACCGCTCAGTGATGAGACTACTCACCTGTTCAATCGAGATATGATCAGTAGAATGAAAGCTGGTGCCTGTTTAATAAATACTGCGAGGGGCCCGGTTGTTGAGGAGCAAGCTTTGATCAGCGCCTTGGCTAGCAGCTGTTTAAAAGCAGCGTACATTGATGTTTTTAAACAGGAACCGCTGGTCCAAGAAAGTCCATTGTGGGAGATAGAAAACCTGATACTTACCCCCCATATGGCGGACGGAGTATTTCAATTCGAACAAAAATATTTACAATTTTTTAGTGATAACTTGCTGCGTTGGAATCAGGGTGATGCTATAAAAAATAAAATAACCTTCATAGACTGAGGCTGTAGGATATTAAGGAATCTCTGAACAAGTTACACATACCCCTGGCGTACAGGGAAGATGCGGGACTTGTTCAGATGTTCCTAAAAGAGGCCGATCGAGAAAAGCTTAGCTTGAGATATCAGCTTACTCGTTCTAGCCTCTTTTAGTTAACTCTATCACCGTTACTGTTTAAGAGCCTTGGCGTGATAAGCAATGTGCTCGCCAATAAATGTCGCGATAAAATGATAGCTGTGATCATAGTCAGTCTGCATTCTTATATTGATCTCAATGTCGTGCTCTTGACAAGCTGATTGTAAATCTTGGGGGTACAATTGCCCAGCTAAAAATTGATCGCCGCTGCCTTGATCTATTAATATCGGTAGCTTGGCGATCCCAGATTTAACCAGTTCTGTTGCATCCCAAGCATTCCAATCCGCTTGGTCTTCACCTAAATATGTGCTTAGGCAACCTTGACCCCAAGGAGAGGCAATAGGGTGGCAGATTGGAGAAAAGGCTGACACAGATCGATAGGCGTCTGGATTTTTAATCGCACTAATTAGCGCGCCGTGCCCCCCCATTGAATGACCACTGATGGATTTAACACCGGCTAGCACCGGAAAGTTTTCTTCAATTAAAGCGGGAAGCTCTTGGTTAATGTAAGTAAACATTTGATAGTGATCACTCCAAGGCTTTTGGCTGGCATTGACATAAAACCCCGCCCCTTTACCTAGGTCGTATCTATCTGCCACATCAGCTACATCATCACCTCTTGGGCTTGTATCAGGCATGACGATAGCAATACCATGTTCGGCTGCGTAGCGCTGTGCGCCGGCTTTAGTTCTAAAATTGTCATCGGTACAAGTTAGCCCTGATAACCAGTAGAGCACAGGGACTTTTTTCTGTTCAGCAAGAGGCGGTAAATAAATAGAAAAGGTCATCTCGCAATGGCAAGTGGTCGAGGTGTGTTGGTAGCGTTTCAACCAACCGCCGAACTCTTTAACGGATTCAAGTTCTTTTAAAATTTTCAACGGGTTCATGTTTAACTCTCAAAGTGCTATAAAATTGTATTAGCTTGGTCAGTTGCATTTATTGCTGGATTTACAAGCCAAATATTGATGCGAGTTACTTTGCATGAACTGATTTGCTTAAGCAATAACAAGTTTCATTCAGGCTGCTATTTAGTCACCGTTACTTGTTGATTCTGGAGGTTGAGCTAGCATTATTGAGAGCTCGCTGCTGGCTAGCGTTATAAATGGCTAAACTCTATCGCGCTGTGGGTGATGATCGGTATAGTCGCTGCAGTTTTATGCGTGAATGCCTTTGTCAGTGGATCAAAAGCGCAGCTTGCAGTTAAAATTTTCCAATTCCACCGAAAGCCAATATCTTACTCTCTGTATGCGCTTTTCAGCCATAGATTTAGCTTAATTAAAAATGAGAAATACATGACTCCAGCCATCAATCAGCTTAAGAGCAAAAAAATAATCTATCAGCTGCATGAATATCAGCATGCGGCTAGTTGTAGTGCCTATGGCTTAGAGGCAGCAGAAAAATTAGCTGTCGATCCCGCTCGAGTATTTAAAACTTTAGTAGTGCAGCTAGATACCGATAGCTTGGCTGTCGCTATACTCCCGGTGGTGCAAAAATTAAGTATGAAATTGATGGCTAAAGCAGTGGGTGTCAAAAAAGTAATAATGGCTGACAGTTTAAAAGTAGAAAAATCGACAGGTTATGTGTTAGGTGGAGTGAGCCCCATAGGTCAAAAAAAACCATTAATCACTGTTATTGATCAATCGGCCAGTTCTTTTGCTACTATTTTTGTCAGTGCTGGTCGCAGGGGATTGGAAATAGAGCTAAGCCCCGCTGATCTGATATTGCTAACCAGAGGGCGTATAGAGCATCTATGTGTGGGGTAGATTTGGGTTGTCAGGATTAAGGATTAGAGGCGTACGGAAGTTCTTCAATGCTGTGCTTTTTCTTTATATTACTACGCACTAATTTATTCTCAGCATAAAGCTTAAAGCTAAAAAGAACACAGAAGACCGATGCCATTAGCAGTACAATAGTTGCAGCAGGCGCACTGTCTAAATAAAAGCTGAGGTAAACGCCGAAAAATGAGCAGCTCATGGCAATCGCACTCGCTATCATTTTCATTTTGGAAAATTGTTTGGTCACTAATAAGGCGCAGGCACCAGGTATAATTAACAGTGCTACCGATAGGATCATTCCTACCGATTGGAGAGCGGCAACAATTGTTAGTGCCAATAATATTTGAATACCATAATGCCAAAATTTCAAATTAATACCCGTTACTTGAGCTTGCTGAGGATCAAAAATAAGCAACATTAAATCTCTTCCCCTCACTAACAAAATCGCCAGCACAAAGATTGATAATAATCCTGTTTCTATGACATCTTTGGTCTTGATTCCCAAGACGTCACCGAGTAGTAAATGCGTTAAATGCAGGTCGGTATTTGATTGATGAAATAAAATGATGCCGATCGCAAACATTCCTGAAAAGACGATGCCCATAATAGTATCTTCTCTTAAACGGCTATTTTCTTTAATGAAACTAGTGGTTATCGCACAGCACAACCCGGCGGAAAAAGCACCAATAGATAGCGGGATTGCCAGCATGTACGCTAATACAATGCCCGGTAAAACTGCATGGGCAATAGCATCTCCCATCAATGACCAGCCTTTTAGCACAATGTAACAAGAGAGCAGAGCCATCGGTAAACTAATCACTAAGACCACGGCAAAAGCTTGCAGCATAAAGTCAAAGGTAAAAGGTTGAATTAGGTTATCAAGAGTAATACTTGAGAGTAATAGGTTAAGATCAAACACACTGATTCCTCCATGCTTGTCTGCGCTGTTTTCTAAGAGACAGTAGGCCTTCCTTGGGCGCGAATACAAAGGCTATTAAAAAGCACAGTGTTTGAATACAAACAATAACAGCGCCGGTTGCACCATCAATGAAATAGCTTAAGTAGGTACCGATAAGAGAGCTTAGACCGCCGATTGCGATACTAATAAAGATAATATTTTTAAATTTATCACTGAGGAGGTAAGCAGTAGCGCCCGGAGTGATAACCACCGCTATGACTAATAAAGCGCCTACCGTTTGCATCGCAGCTAACGTGGTCGCGCTTAAGCAGGCAAAGAATAAAATTTTCAGTCTATCAGGGTTAATGCCAGCCATCCATGCGTGCTGTTCATCAAAGAAAACCAGGAGCAAATCTTTCCAATAAAACACTAAGAAGCTTAAAGTAAGTAAACTTATAATCAACATTTGTAGGCTATCCCAGGGGTCTATCGCTAAAATATTACCCATCAATATGCGCTGCAGATCTACGGAGCTAGGCGAGAGAGATAATAAAAATAAGCCAGCGGCAAAAAAGGTGGTAAAGATCAGGCCAATAGCGACATCCTCTTTTAAAATACTGCGCTGTTTAATAAATAAAATGGCAATGGCTGCTAAGCCTCCAGAGACAAAAGCGCCAATGGAAAAAGGTAAGCCTGCCATATACGCGACGGCAACACCGGGCACAGTGGCATGGGAGAGGGCGTCTGCAATAAGCGACCAGCCTTTTAGCATCAAAAAAGCAGAAAGAAAAGCACAGACAACACCGATTAATGTGCTGATCATCATGGCATTTTGCATGTATTGATAGCTAAAGGGTTCTAGTAAATATGTCATATAATCACTCCTGTATGGTGGGTGTGCTTTTTGGATTTACAGGAATGTTAGACTGATAACGCTGACTTTCAATGAGCTTTTCAGAGCCTTTTTCACCATAGAGCACCACTGGGCGCTCATCATCGGTAATCACTGTCACCGCACGTGAATCACCATTATCATGGAGGTTTTCAGCACTGAGTACAAAGCGGCGCAGCACGCCGCCAAAGGCTTTTTGTAAATTCTGCGTGGTGAAAACTTTACTGGTTTTACCATAGGCGAGTAGCTCTTTATTAATAAGGATGGCATGGTCACAAAACTCAGGAACGCTGCCTAAATTATGGGTAGATACCAGAATTACCTTGCCTTCACTCGCCAGGTCTTTTAACAGTCGTATAATATGTTCTTCAGTCGTTACATCGACACCGGTAAAAGGTTCATCTAATAGGATGATTTGACTCTGTTGAGCGAGGGCTCTGGCTAGGAAAACACGTTTGCGCTGTCCTCCAGAGAGCTCACCTATTTGCCGTTGCTTAAACGGTTGCATGTTAACCCGTGACAAAGCTAAATCAACGGCTTGGTGATCAGCCGATTTGGGGATTCGCAGAAAGTTCATATGTCCAAAGCGCCCCATCATCACCACATCTTCTACTAACACAGGGAAGTTCCAATCTACATCTTCATTCTGTGGGACATAGGCAACTTGATGGCTCTTTAATGCTTGTTTAACGCTCAAACCGAGAAGGCTAACACTCCCTTGGTAGCAGGGAACAAACCCCATGATTGCCTTGAAAAGAGTCGATTTTCCGCTGCCATTGATTCCGACCAAAGCGGTAATTGATCCCACGGGTATATCAAAACTGATATTGCGAATAGCTTGGTGAACATTTTTGTATTCGACACTAAGATTATCAACACTAATGCCGATGTTCTGGGAGCTATTGGGGGCGCTTTGCTGTTTGTTTTTCATCAGATTGCTCCTAGTTAGTCCACTGACGATTCAGGCCGTCAACGATCGTTTTCATCGTTACTTCTAGCAGCGCCAAATAATTGGGTACAGGGCCATTTTCGGTACTTAGAGAATCAACGTAGAGCACACCGGCATAGTGGCTGTTCGTTTCTCTGGCTATTTGTTTGGCAGGTTTGTCTGATACCGTACTCTCGCTGAATATCGCAGAAATTTGGTGTTTATTTACCAGATCGATGACCGCACGCATCTGTTGTGGAGAGCCTTGCGAATCAGCATTGATAGGCCAAATAAATAGCTCTTTTAAGCCAAGATCTCTAGCTAGATAACTAAAAGCTCCCTCACTAGTGACTAACCAGCGTTTGTTTTCTGGCATAGCTGCAATTTGCTGTTGAAAGGGGGTCGCTAAAGCACTCACTTCAGCGCTATAACGATGCGCATTTTGTTGGTAGTAACTGGAGTTTTTGGGATCTAAATTGGTGAGTGCAACCCGAATGTTTTCGATATAGATCATCGCATTCTTGGTAGACATCCAAGCGTGTGGATTGGGTTTTCCAGCATACTCTCCGCCATCAATACTCAGTGGAATGATGCCTTTAGTCAAAGTGATTTTAGGGATGTTGGGAAGGTTTTGATAGAATTTATCAAACCAAAGCTCCAAATTCATACCGTGCCAAAGGATTAGATCCGCTCCTCGGGTTTTTATAATATCTTTGGGAGTAGGTTGGTAGTTATGTATTTCAGCTCCGGCTTTAGTAATAGAAACAACATTAGCTTTGTCGCCTGCAATCTGTTGCGCAATGTCGGCAAAAATTGTAAAGGTGGTGACTATTTTTAAGAGGGGGGCTGATTCATTAGAATTAGAAGCTGCTATACAATTCGTCGATATAATTATAGTAATCAATAATATTAAATTTCTTAGGCCGGGCATTGTTTTTTCCTGTGTAACATATATATTAACAGTATACTAAAAGTTAGCGAATCAGCGGTGATTATAAAACAAGACGAATGCGAATGCAAATCATTTGCGTTAATGATGTAAAAAAGAATATAAATTATATGTAGGCTATAATAAGGTGCTTATCGTCTGCCTCAGCTTAGATAGTGCGGTCGGTAGAGTGTCTATTAAAGCCTATTTGGCAAAGTACTAATCTAATACAAAATCAGATTTTGGCCATTTCTCTGCTCTTCGTGGATGAAATATATCCTATATACCACTTTCCATACCACTCTTTGAGCAGCTAATGCTGCACAACTAAGATCCCGCCAGGTTATTGTTCAATAGCACACTCTTATTCGATATATCCCCTTTGGTGCTGACATGGAAAATTATTCCAGACAATTTTCTCTTCAAAATATTGCTAATTTTTCTTCAAATAGTTTAGCTCTCATTTCGATCGCGATTCTCTACCATAGGTTATTAGAGGCTTAGAGGCTTAGAGGTTAAGTGTGAAACATTTTAACAGCATTATCTATCAAAGTTTAAAATTTGTCCCCCGTTATACTTTTCAATAAATGGCTTATCTGTCTAGAGGTGTGTATAGAATTACCTGATTGACCATCATACTTCGCTTGACTTGGCAGCTGTCTAACAAAGTTATTAATTCCAACAAGTTAAGCGAAGTTATAATATATTTTTATCATTCAATAATGGTTTAGATTATAGTCAGGTCATTTGTTTGTAATTTTCTTTTACTTTAGCCTGAATCCGTGACTTTAAAGTGAATACAGAGTGTAAAATATTGGTTCTACAGTGGAATTGAAAAATCTTAGCTGCACCCGTAGGTTCAGCGGGTATTTTTCTAACCGCTGTAGAATCAAGAGCTTGCGCTATGTGGTGCAGTGAAGTCACTGATTCAGGTTTAGGTAAGTCTGTGAAGACACAGCACTAATCAGGTAGTGTTTTGTTTTTCCTCTGTGCAGCGCAGCGCCTCTGTGTTCTCTGTGGTGAAAAAATCTTTAAAGGATTGGTTTTATCTCCCCAGAGGGCACAGAGAAGAGATTAAAAGCATCTTTTGACAGGGCTAATCAGGTAGAATTATAACACTCTCTTGTT
Source organism: Oceanospirillales bacterium (assembly GCA_029027825.1). Lineage (GTDB taxonomy): Bacteria > Pseudomonadota > Gammaproteobacteria > Pseudomonadales > Balneatricaceae > Rs1. The sequence continues at coordinate 1,422,799 of CP093399.1, forward strand.
GGAGTAATGGGTCGTGTTGCTCTTCGGGTAGCTTACTGATAAAAATTATCTAAATAAGATATTGGGGTCCCTCTCGCCGAACATGTGGAGGAATATTCAAGTTTGTATTCACTTTGAAGTCACAGAGTCAGGCTTAAAAAAGGCTAAATTTAGCCTGATAAAATTGATGAATGATAGATATTTCATGTTTTATATATGGTGTTAAGTAGGCGGTGCATAGATATTTGATGCTTTTTATTAGTATGAGACCTCTGTATAACGCCGTCTTACCGAGGTAGTCAGTTATACTGAATTTTCCTTAAAATAAATTTTACTAGACATGGCTGCATAATTTTTTGCAGCCTATCTTAGGGTATCCTTAAATGCGTGTAGAAGTGGTGTTAGTTAATTCATTTACTCATCGGGGAGAAGGCGGTAATCCAGCTGGCGTAGTGTTTGATGCTGAGTACCTATCAGATAGGCAAAGGTTGAAAGTCGCACAAGCTGTCGGGTTTTCAGAAACAGCCTTCGTGTCCAGTGATGATGAGGCAGATTTTGAAGTGGCATTTTTTACCATCACCGGTGAAGTCGATTATTGTGGGCATGCGACCTTAGCGGTTTTTTCCAGTATGTTTACGATGAATATATTGAATTCAGGCACTTACTTACAAAGAACTAAAGCTGGATTGCTGGCGGTGACGATCGATGCTAGTGGTGCAGTTATTATGGAGCAAAAGCTACCAAAAAAATTGCAACATTTTTCTTATCAGGAGATGGCTGCGGTTATTGGGATTGACAGCTCAGTGCTAGCATCGACAAAATTTCCTATTGAAGCGATTTCTACGGGTTTGTTGGATGTGATTATCGCTGTCCCTAAAGGTTATTTGGATGTGATTATACCTAGGGATAAAATTATTGCTAATTTTTGCAGGGAGCATCAAGTGGTCGGTCTTCATGTTTTTGAACTCGGTGGTAAGGAGAGCTTCATTAGTGCTAGTTGTCGAAATTTTGCGCCACTATATGGTATCTCAGAAGAGTCGGCAACCGGCAGTGCCAGTGGTGCGCTAGCCTGCTATTTAGCCGAGCATTCAGCGCTGCCTCATAACTATATTTTTGAACAGGGCAGGGCGATCAATAAAACCTCTACAATCACAGCCTGGGTCACTTGTCATGATGATCTAGTGACTAGTGTTAAAGTGGGCGGCACAGCCTGCATATTTAAGACCATCACGGTCTCTATCTAACAGGCATATATTAATCAGCTTAGCTTGTGCCTTAATAAGGGTGGGTTAAGCGCTAGGAGCATCAATCATTGGAACTAACAATTAGTCAGTCGAATAAGTTAACAACTACAGAGCAGTATATTCTCTGGGATGGGATTGAAAGCTTTACCCAGCCGATTGTGGGGGATACTGGCCGCCACGAACTGTGTTTTTTATTGCGGGATAAAAACCATCAAGTTTTAGGAGGGGTGCAAGGTAACTATGACAATTTTGGTTGGTTGTGGATCGACTCGTTGTTTGTGTCCAAAAGCGCCAGGGGATTAGGCTATGGTCTGCAGTTATTAAATATTATCGAAGCAGAAGCGCTAAAAAGTAACTGTAAACATTCTCACCTAACCAGCTTTAGTTATCAAGCTGTTGATTTTTATGTAAAGCAGGGATATGAAATATTTGCAGAACTGGCTGATTACCCGCCTGGGCACAGCCGATGCTGGCTGAAGAAAGCCTTAACGGCAGGCTAAGTTAAAAGGGCAAAGCATACGTTATGTTGAGGCTTTCGCGATGGTCTAGCGATTCAACAAATGCTTGCGGTAAAGTCGAAACTGGGTCAGTTTTTGTAATGCTTGCTCGTCAGTTGTTAAAGTGAGACCTCTGCATAACGTTGCGAGCGAAGGTCAGACAAGGCAAAAATCGGCGAGATAGCGGAATTAGTATGCCCCTTTTTTATGGGTATTACTGGTGTAAATGAGCATGTTGAGCCGGTTTTTAACGCCGTATTACCGAGCGCAGTTATCATGCCCTCTGGGTAAGTTATGCAGAAGTCTGAAAGTATGCAGTTAGGTGTATGACCTCAGACAACATAACTTCAGGTAAAATCAGAAGTCACTAGTAATGCTTTTCTATTTGATTGATACTTTGAAGAGTTTATTGTAACCAGAGTCTCGCAGGCTATACTCGTGGGATAGCCTGCTTCTCGATGTTACAGGCTGTATTTCTTAATCAGGAATCCTGTAACAGCAATACAGCAATAGAGTCGCACTAGCATCGGAGTATTACATGGTTTATCCGAGCTAAGTGGTTTGTTTGGTTTCTAAGTTATCTTGTTTCTAATGCCTGAATTAGTGACTTCTATACAGTGCTCAACAGCTGTTTTGCAGCCACAGATTCAGCTAATATTTATCATTCTAAAAGAGATGGTTGTCGATGAAAGCATTGAATAATATTTTTGCGCGCGCTAGTGAAAACCCCAAGAAAATAGTATTGGCTGAAGGAGAAGACCCAAGAATTATCACAGCTGCTGTGCAGTGTGTCGCCAAGGGCTTAGCTGAAATTACTTTGTTGGGAGAGCCGCAGCGGATAGCGCTAGAGGCACAAAAATTAAATCTTACCCTGCATAACATTACCATTATCGATCCGCAAAACTCCCCTGAGAAAAAACGCTACACAGAGCGATTATTTCAACTGCGCAAAGCTAAGGGAATGTCGCAGCAGCAAGCCCAAGAGCTAACGGATGACCCGCTCTATTATGCGCAGTTAATGGTGCACTTAGGAGATGCAGATGGATCGGTGGCTGGGGCTGTTTATACAACGGGAGATACGGTGCGCACAGCACTGCAAATAATTGGTAAAGCTGAATCGACGAAAATAGTCTCTAGCTTTTTCTTGATGATGTTGTGTCAGCCTTTCCATGATATGCAAGGTGGCATTATATTCTCTGATTGCGCACTGGTTATTGACCCCGATGCAGAGCAACTCGCTGAAATAGCGCTAAGCGCCGCTAAAAGTGCCGTTACTCTGCTACAGGAGTCGCCCAGAATTGCCATGCTCTCTTTCTCGACCAATGGCAGCGCTAAACACCCGGCAGTTGATAAAGTGCTCGCTGCTACCGCGTTAGTTAAACAGGCGCAGCCAGACTTGATAATTGATGGTGAAGTGCAATTAGATGCGGCAATAGTTCCGGAAATAGCGGCGAAAAAAGTTGCAAGCTCACAGGTAAAGGGCCGAGCTAACGTGCTGATATTTCCCTCGTTAGAAGCGGGTAATATCGGCTATAAAATAGCTGAACGAATTGGTAAAGCGCAGGCGATTGGGCCGATCTTACAAGGTTTGAAGAAGCCCGCCAATGATCTTTCAAGAGGTTGCTGTGCCAGTGATGTGTTAAACGTGATTGCCATTACAGTCGTGCAAGCTCAGTAGTATATTTCTGTGTAAGGTTCTGGAAAAGTGTGCAGAATAAATAGTGCTCTGCGTTAACTGCTTTCTCTAAGTCTCCAATATTCCAGCAATCGTTGCGGTGACTAGTTTAATGTCTGAAAAATATATGCTTAGCGCGCTGGAAGCATCATTGCAGGCGCTACCTAACTGCCAGCCAAACCCACCTGTTGGCTGTGTCTTGGTAAAAGATGATTGTATAGTTTCGACAGGCTACACGCAGGTGCTCGGTGGTGATCACGCGGAAGTGATGGCCCTAAACAGCTATTCAGGTCCTATGGCCGCCATCACAGCTTACGTCACTCTTGAGCCATGCTCTTTTGTTGGACGCACGCCCGCATGTGTGAATACGCTGATTCAATCAGGTGTTAAGCATATAGTGGTGGCAATGCTAGATCCCGATCCAAAAAATAATGGCAGAGGGATTAGCATATTGAGAAATGCCGGTGTGGGTGTGACAGTGGGATTGTGTGAGCGGCAAGTGAGTGCGTTTTTACTGCCGTTTTTAGGGAAGTCATAAATCCAGTCCGAAAATTGCACACAATAACTTGATGTTTAACGACATCTTCCTAGTTATTCGCCCTATGGGGCGTGTGTGACTCGTTCAGAGGTCCCTTAGCAACGGTGAAATCCCTTTGTTTTTTAAAAGCGCTAACAGTCGAATCAATGGCAGGCCGATTAAGCTGTTGAAATCATCGCCTTCTAATTTCTCAAACAAACTTATTCCCAATCCTTCGACTTTAAAGCTGCCAGCGCAGTCAAGAGGTTGCTCTAGGGCGATATAAGTGCTGATTTCCCGCTCGTTCAACTGCCGAAAATGTACCTTGAATGTGACTACTTCTAATTGATAACTAGCATCTGCGCTGTCAAACAGGCAGAGGCCGGTATAAAAAATGACGGTTTTACCGGAGCACTGTGTAAGCTGTTGTACAGCGCGCTCAGTAGTGAGTGGTTTGGCTAAAATATCTCCCTCTAATAACGCGACTTGATCAGAGCCTATAATCAAGCTATCTGGTTGGGTTTGCGCTATTTTTTCGGCCTTTTGCAATGCGAGCCTTGCCACCAGTTTCATCGCCGATTCATCAGTTTGGGGAGTTTCATCTATTTGTGGGCTAATTGAGTGGTAACTGAGTTGGATTTTATCTAGAATAGCGCGCCGATAAGGTGAGCTTGAAGCAAGTATGATAGTTCTCAATGAAAAATCCTCTGATAAAGCTAATCGATCAACAAACTTTTAGCTTTTGTAAAAATGGCGTACAATATACGCGAATTTTTACCACAAACATACGTTTCCCTTTGACAGAGGGGGGTAAGGTACATAGAATTGCGCGCTTATGTTAAATGTTAAATTACCTAAGTTTGTTGACCCGCGGAAATTGGCTGATCGGGAAATACAAATTAGTGGTGTACTAGCTGTCAATGAAATGACAGAGCTATCGAAAATGTTAGTTGGCCCGAACGTTGATGTGATAGCAGATTTAAAGTTCGCTAGAGATGAACTGAGAATCAGAACGATTTCAGGTAGTGCTAAAGTAACTGTCCAAGTGCAGTGCCAGCGCTGTTTAGAGCCGGTAGATATTACGTTGAATGCTGAGTTGAACTTGGCAATTTCATATAATGAAGAAAAAGCTCAAACGCTACCTAAATATTATGAGCCTCTGATTGTAGAGGGTGATGATTTAGAGTTGCTGCCATTAATTGAACAAGAGCTGATGCTAGAGTTACCCATAGTGTCATATCATTCAGATTGCAGTATACAAACCAGTTTTGGTGATGGAAATGCAGCCGCTGCTTCAGAGGCTGAGAAACCAAATCCATTTAGTGTGTTGGCCTCATTAAAGGGCAACACCGACAAGAAATAAGTTATTAGGAGTTATATCAAATGGCAGTACAGAAGAGTAAGAAATCACGTTCACGCCGTGATATGCGTCGTTCACACGATGCGCTATCAGGACCTACCTTAACAGTTGATGCGACTACTGGTGAAACTCACCGTCGTCATCACATGACAGCTGACGGTATGTACCGTGGTCGTCAAATCACAGCGACTGACAGCGAGTAATTGCTGCTAGATTGCATCGCATTACTTTGTGATTGATGTGACGTATGGGGGCTTAGGCCTCCATATTTTTTTGTTGTCAAGTGTTTGAAAGTGCCCGTCTGGGGTAGTTAATCCTCTCTCATTAGTCAAAACTGGCTAGTATCTATTTATATTCCCATCGTTCTTTTATATCATTGCGAATAAGCCCTTTAGATCCATTAAACAGCGTAGCAGCTAAAGTTTACTAATAGTTTTGAATATTAGTGATTTTATTTGTCTTCTAATGTTGTAGAATATTTTTAAAAGTAATTGATAAAAAACAGTTTTTAGTAAAACCTAATCTTTATGGAGTGGAACCTGCAATGACACAATCAACAGTATTTGTTTTTCCGGGGCAAGGTTCCCAGCAAGTTGGTATGTTGGCTGAACTAGCCGCTGAAAATCCGATTATCGAACAGACATTTGCCGAGGCATCAGCGGTGCTAGGTTATGATTTATGGGCTTTAGTACAGCAGGGGCCTGCGGAAGACTTGAATCAAACTGACCGCACTCAGCCTGCGTTATTGTGCGCGGGGGTGGCGCTGTGGCGTCTATGGCTAGAAAAAGGAGCTGCGCAACCACAGGTGATGGCGGGGCATAGTCTAGGAGAGTACACCGCGTTAGTATGCGCTGGGGTGCTGGACTTTGCCGATGGTATTGATTTGGTGCGTTTGCGTGGTGAATACATGCAGCAAGCGGTACCAGCAGGAACAGGTGCAATGGCAGCTATTTTGGGCTTGAGTGATGCGCTGGTGGAAGAAGCTTGTGCAAGTTCGGCGCAAGGGCAGGTGGTGGCAGCGGTTAATTTCAATTGTCCAGGTCAAGTAGTTATCGCCGGCGAAAAAGCCGCGGTTGCCAGGGCTATTATTGCCTGCAAGGCAAGTGGCGCTAAACGGGCGATAGAGTTGCCGGTGAGTGTTCCCTCGCACTGCGAATTGATGCGCCCTGCGGCGGCGCAGCTGGCTAAAAAATTGCAGGACATTGAGTTGCAAATGCCACAGATTAAGGTGCTGCAGAATGTATCTGCTAAATCGCCAGAAAGCGTGGCAGAAATAAAGCAAAACTTAATTGAGCAGCTCTATAGTCCGGTGCTTTGGACCTCATCAATGCAGAGTATTATTGATAGTGGCGTGGAAGTGGCGATTGAATGTGGGCCTGGTAAGGTTCTGTCTGGTCTGAATAAAAAAATTCACAAGCCTTTAGTGATAGCGTCTTTAGCAGATAGCGCGGGCTGGGAAAAAGCCTTGGCTTAAGCGAATCCGCCGGGCGTCGCCTGTATTGTTTGGGCTCAATAATAAATTAAGAATAAGAAATCAGCATAGGAAAAAAACATGAGTATCGAAGGAAAACTTGCATTAGTGACTGGCGCAACCCGCGGTATTGGCAAGGCAATTGCCGAAGAATTAGGGCGTCAAGGAGCGATTGTTATAGGTACTGCAACCAGTGAATCAGGTGCAGCCTCTATCTCTGAATACTTAAATGCGGCGGGCATTCAAGGTGCTGGTATGGTCTTAGATGTGGGCAGTGATGAGTCTGTTGCACAAACAATAAAGCGTATCAATGATGAATACGCGGTGGTTGATATTTTAATAAACAATGCCGGCATCACTAAAGATAATTTGATGATGCGGATGAAAGCAAGTGAGTGGGATAGTGTGATTAACACCAACTTGTCTTCCCTGTACCGTGTTGCCAAAGCGTGCTTGCGTGGCATGAGTAAGAAGCGTTGGGGTCGTATTATTAGTGTTAGTTCTGTGGTTGCCTCGATGGGTAATGCAGGGCAGACCAATTACGCGGCTTCCAAGGCGGGTATGGAAGGTTTTTCTAGAGCTCTGGCTTGTGAAATTGGCTCGCGAAATGTGACGGTCAATTGTGTTGCGCCAGGTTTCATTGATACCGATATGACTAAAGATTTGGCAGAGGAGCACAAAGAGAATTTAAAATCTAAAATTCCAGTCAAACGTTTAGGTAAGCCTGAAGAAATAGCAGCAGTAGTTGGCTTTTTGGCCAGCGAAGCAGCCTCTTATGTAACGGGTGAAACAATCCAGGTCAATGGTGGTATGTATATGTCTTAGTGAAAACTAAGCATAAAGATTGACTAAATCGGACTCAGATTAGCAAAAACCGACAATTGTGATTGATATTTTCAGAGATTTGTTGATAATTGCCACACCTGAATCGAATAAAAAATTATTAGCTCAATTTAAGAGCTGATAATATTTAATAATCAAAAGTTACATATCGTATGTTGCTATGTTGATAAATAATAGGAAAAATTATGAGTAATATTGAAGATCGCGTTAAAAAAATTGTTGCAGAACAGTTAGGCGTTAAAGTTGAAGAAGTGACTAATCCTGCATCTTTTGTTGATGATTTAGGCGCGGATTCTCTAGACACCGTTGAGCTAGTAATGGCTTTAGAGGAAGAATTCGAAACTGAAATTCCCGATGAAGAAGCTGAAAAAATTACTACAGTACAACTGGCTATTGATTACGTTACTTCTAATCAGTAATCAATACTGTTTGTAATCGTTTAGATCTAAAAAAAGCCGTTACTATTTGTTTAGAGCGGCTTTTCTTTTGTATATCTAAAAAAATAATAAAATGAGACCTCTGAATAACGTTGCGAGCGAAGGTAAGACAAGGCAAAAACCGGCGAGATAGCGGAGTCAGTGTGCCCCTGTTTATGGGTATTACAGGTGTAAATGAGCATAGTGAGCCGGTTTTTAACGCCGTATTACCGAGCGCAGTTATCATACCCTCTGGGTAAGTTATGCAGAGGTCTCAAAATAAAGACAACTTGATCGCAATCATGCAATATAAGGTGATGCGTTTTAATATTACTTTTGGGCTCAGTAGACAAGAACAAAAGTATCAGTATATAGAATAATTTTGAATGCGCTGAACGTGCCAATTCAAGAGTATAATGGGAGAAGTACAATGTCTCGTAGAAGAGTGGTAGTTACCGGAATAGGGGCTTTAACACCGGTAGGGAACACCGTCGAGGAAAGTTGGAAATCTATTTTGGCGGGGCAAAGTGGTGCCGCTCCCATTACACATTTTGATGCCTCTGCTTACAGCACTCAATTTTCAGCATCGATTAAAGATTTCGACATTACTCAATACATGAATCTCAAAGATGCTCGGCGCATGGATTTGTTTATTCAGTATGGTTTAGCGGCGGCCTTTCAGGCGGTGAGCGATAGCGGCCTTGAAGTAACAGAAGAGAATGCTTCTAGAATAGGTTGCGCTATCGGTTCAGGCATCGGCGGCTTATCAATGATCGAGTCGACTTACGATATCATTAACAATGCCGGTCCACGAAAAGTGTCTCCATTTTTTGTCCCCGGTAGCATTATCAATATGATTGCCGGTCATCTGGCGATTAAATATGGCTTTAAAGGGCCGAATATCGCGATTACTACAGCCTGCACTACCGGTACTCATAATATTGGTCAGGCGATGCGGATGATTCAATACGGTGATGCCGATGTGATGATTGCCGGTGGTGCTGAAATGGCGACCACCAAATTAGGCTTGGGTGGCTTTGCCGCTGCCAGAGCTTTATCTAAACGCAATACTGATCCACAGGCGGCCAGTCGTCCTTGGGATGCTGATCGCGACGGTTTTGTGCTTGGTGATGGTGCTGGTATCGTGGTGCTTGAAGAGTACGAAGCTGCCAAGGCTCGCGGTGCTAAGATATACTGTGAGCTAGCAGGCTTTGGTATGAGCGATGATGCTCATCATATTACCGCGCCTCCTGAGACAGGAGAAGGTGCTGCATTGGCGATGGGCAATGCTCTTCGAGATGCCAACAAAATATCAGCCATCTCTAAAGTTGACTATATTAATGCCCATGGCACATCTACTCCAGCGGGCGATATTGCCGAGACTAATGCGGTAAAACGTTTATTTGGTGATGATGCCAGCCAGTTGCGGATGAGCTCTACAAAATCGATGATCGGCCATTTGTTAGGTGCAGCAGGTGCGGTAGAGGCGATTTTTTGTGCCCTAGCAATTCGTGATCAAGTGGCGCCACCGACGATTAATCTCGATAATCCGTCCCCAGGTTGCGATCTCAATTATGTCGCTCACAGTGCGCAAAGCTGTAAAATTGAGGTTGCAATTTCCAACTCCTTTGGCTTTGGCGGCACCAACGGTAGCTTGTTGTTCCGTAAAATCTAAGTGCTGTACTAGCCAGTGGCTAAGCAGATGATAAATGTTTTAATCAACGGTAGAGCAGAGCAATCCATTCACTTCTCTGACCGAGGCTTGAGCTACGGCGATGGACTGTTTGAAACCATCGCTGTACAGCGTGCAGTGCCGCTTTTGTGGGACGAGCACCTGCAGCGAATGCGACTGGGTGCTGAGCGTTTGGCAATCCCGTTTAATCAAGCGACAGAGCAAGCTTTCTATCGGGACTTCACGAGCCTGATGGCGACTGCTGCGAATCAAACCCAAGATACCATTCTTAAGCTTACCTTGACCCGGGGTATCGGCGCTCGCGGTTACAAAGCGGACCCCAATGCCAGCGTTACTCGCATCGCAGCTATCTCAGCCATGCCCGATATGTCTGCAGCTCAGCGACAAGGTGTCAATCTGCACTTATGCGCGACGCAGCTTGCCAGGCAGCCTCTACTTGCCGGAATTAAACATCTAAATAGACTAGAGCAAGTGATCGCCCGCAGCGAGTGGCATGACCCCTCTATCACCGAGGGAATTGTCTGTGATACAGCAGGCTATGTGATTGAAGGATGTATGAGCAATGTATTTTGGGTGACAGATGGTGTCCTCTATACCCCCGACCTATCACAGGCCGGAGTGGCGGGAGTGGTGCGTAACAAATTACTGCAATTATGTGCATTAAATACACTGGTAGAGCAGCGGGTCGGAGACTTCCAGTTGCAGCAATTATTAGCGGCCGATGAAATATTTGTCTGTAATAGTGTGTTTAATATTCTGCCAGTCACCGGCGTGATCTCATGCAGTTCAATATCTAATTTTACTCCAGTGTCATTTACCATCGGCACTATTACTACCACCTTGCAGCAGTTACTGCAGCAATTTTATCTGAAGGAAAATGAGTTGTGAAAAGGTTTTTTATCGCCTTGTTGTTGGCTGTTATTGGCGCTGCGTTAGCGGCTGGGTATCTATGGCAAGATATTCATAAAGTCATGGCGCAAGCCAGTTTTAAACAAGGTGCTGCGCAAATATTTGTGGTGAAACGCGGAGTCGGTTTTAATCGTTTGACCGCTCAGCTGAAAGCTGCCAATTTAATAGACAATGATCTCTATTTTAAGCTGTATGCTAAATACTATCGCTACGGTAAAGGGATCAAGGCTGGGGAGTATGCAATTAGTGCGGGCACTGATCCGATTGGGCTGCTGAAACTGTTTTCTGCCGGCGACGTAGTGCGCCATAATGTGGTCTTTATTGAGGGCTCCAATGTTAAAGAGCTGCGCGCGCAATTACTTAGATATCAAGATGTTCTAGATTTAAAAACCACTGATATGACCGAGGCTGAATTATTAACGGCGATAGGTGCAACAGAGAAAAAGCTGGAAGGTTTGCTGCTGGCTGAAACTTACCGAGTAGAGCGTGGCAGTACCGATATAGCACTGCTTAAGCGCGCCTATCACAGCATGCAGAAATTATTAGATCAGCAGTGGCAAAAGCGCAATAAAAAACTCCCTTACAAAAATGCCTATGAAGCACTGATCATGGCCTCTATTGTTGAGAAGGAAACCGGCGCCTCTAAAGAGCGTCCGGTGATCGCTGGGGTGTTTATTAACCGCATGAATATTGGCATGAAATTACAGACTGATCCAACCGTGATCTACGGTATGGGTGATAAGTACAAAGGCAATATTACCCGGGCAGATTTGCGCCGTCCCAGTGCTTACAATACCTACGTGATTAAACGTTTACCGCCATCGCCGATTGCCACCGTCGGGCCCGAGGCCATCAAAGCAGCGCTCAATCCAGAAAAAACTAAATATTTATATTTCGTCGCTAAAGGGAATGGTAGTCATCAATTTTCTAAAAGTTTGCGAGAGCATAACAATGCGGTGCGACGCTATCAGTTAAAACGTAAAAAGGGCTATCGATCGGCTCCCGCTCAATAGCCAAATAAGTCATCTAAGTAGTGAGATTAGGAAGCGTACATGAGTAACAGACAACCTGCAAAAGGGCGTTTTATCAGTATCGAAGGCACTGAAGGTGTTGGGAAAAGTACTAACATTGCCTTCGTTAAAAAACGCATTGAAGCTGCTGGTATTGAGTTGATACTGACCCGCGAGCCCGGTGGAACTGCTTTGGCAGAGCAAATTAGAGAGCTGATACTCAGTCCTAGAGAAGAGCAAATGGCCGTTGACACTGAGCTTTTGTTAGTGTTTGCAGCGCGAGCTCAGCATATTAACAGAGTGATCGCACCGGCTCTGGCTAAGGGAGTTTGGGTGTTGAGCGATCGCTTTACGGATGCCACTTACGCGTACCAAGGCTATGGTCGAGGGATTGATTTAGAGAGAATAAGTCAGTTAGAAGATTTTGTGCAGCGAGGTTTGCGGCCAGACTTGACCATATTATTAGATGCGCCGGTAGCGATTGGTCTAGCGCGGGCTAGTGCCAGAGGTGAGTTGGATAGAATTGAGCAAGAAAAACACAGTTTTTTTGAAAAAGTACGGGCCGGCTATCAGCAGCAGATGAAAAAAGAGCCGCAGCGTTTTGCGCAGGTGGATGCATCTCAGAGTTTGCAAGATGTTGAGCGGCAAGTTGCAAAAATACTCACCTCTAAACTTGGTCTTTAATTATGGATATAGCCAACAGATACCACGCGCTGGAAACCAACCTATATCCTTGGTTTGAACCCCAGTGGCAGAGGATTAACCAGTTGTACCGCACTCAAAAACTGCCGCACGCTTTGATCATCAACGGTATCAAAGGGATAGGTAAACTGCACTTTGCCAGCAGTGTCGCGCAGTTAGTACTCTGTCAGAACTTACAGCCATCAGGTGCTTGCCTGCAGTGTCGTAGTTGCCAGCTTTTTTCTTCAAGTGGACATCCAGATTTGTACCATTTGTCACCGCAGGACAGCGCGGGATCTAAAGCCGGGCCGAGCTCCGGGCAAATAAAAGTCGATCAAGTCCGCGACCTCAGCCAATTCATGCAAAAGTCAGCACAGCAGGGCGGTTACCGAGTGGTGGTCTTAGATCCTGCTGAGGCAATGAACTTGTCAGCGGCGAATGCATTGTTGAAAACCTTAGAGGAGCCCGGTGAAAACTGCTTGTTGCTGCTCATTTCTCACCAATTAGGGCAAGTGATGCCCACGATTAAAAGCCGCTGTCAGCGGGTTGATTGCCCAGTGCCTGAGCAGAGTATTGCGGTAGAGTGGCTGGCGCAACAGCTCAATATTGAGTCGGGGCCGGCAACCCAACTGCTGAATGTTGTACACGGAGCACCGCTGTTGGGGCTAGGGTTTAAACAGGGAGGAGATCAGTCGCTGAGGGCGGAATTTTTTACCGGCTTAAAGAGCATTCTGCAAAAAAAGACCACTGCCATTGATTTGGCTATGAGTTACGCTAAAGCAGATATATTGATGCTACTGGCTTGGATGTATAGTTTGCTGGTCGATATAGCCAAGTTGCACTTAGTCGGTACGGATCGAAAAATAGTCAATTCGGACATGACTAAAATGCTTACGGCCCTCGCCAAGCGCAGTAATATCAAAGCAATTTATCGACTTTCAGATAAAGTACAAGCGCAGAGGGCGGCTTTATTGGCGCATCAAAATCCAAATAAACAACTGTTATTGGAAGATTTATTACTAGATTGGAATAATTTAATATAAACTGGTTAAATAGATCCGATTTTCAATGATTTAAACTTGGATTCGATGCTTTAGAGGGATGCGGAGTAAATATTGGTTGTACGGCGCAATTGAAAAATCTTAGCTACACTTGTTTATTTCTTGAGTGTTTTTTAATTCGTTTTTTAATCAATAGCTTATGCTAAATACCGTATCGAAGTTACAGATTCAAGCTAGAAATAAGTGTAGTGACTATAAAGGGAGGCGTCGACGCATGCTGCGAATTGGCGCTATGCAAACCAGAGGGATCGTAAACCTTGGCTATTATATTAAGTAACAGTGAAATGAATGTAGAAAGTGTTGCAGGGCCTATACCAACGCGACCACGTATGAGTCATGGCATATTGACGTTAGTCTTGCCTGAAAAAAAAGATCTGTATGATGCCTATATGCCGTTTGTTAAAGGCGGTGGTTTATTTATAGCGACTAACCGAGATTTTCATTTAGGCGAAGAAGTGTTCGCGCTACTGCAACTAATGGACGAAACGGATAAGACCCCGATTACTGGAAAAGTTATTTGGATGACGCCAAAATCTCCGCAAAATGGCAAAAAACAGGGGATAGGCATTCAAATATCTAATGAAGATATTGATCTGAGCAAAAAAATAGAAACCTATCTAGCTGGGTTTGATACCGGTCAAAGCACTCAAACGTTATAAATTTGTCCGCTAGTTAGCGGCATTCTCCGCGTATGTTGATACTTTCGCATTCAACCTTTTTTCTCCCTATCCCACAAGCACTGAAAAATTATGTTTATAGATTCGCACTGCCACTTAGATAAATTAGATCTGACTGAATACGACCATTGCCTTGCAAAAATGCTAGCTTCAGCAGCGCAACGACAAGTGGCTAAAATGTTGTGTGTCAGCATTAGTTTGCAAGACTTCCAAAGCATGTACCAAAAAATAGCGGCATTTAAGCAGATTGATGCATCGCTGGGGGTGCATCCTTTACATGTTAAAAGTATTGACGATGTAGCGAGTGTCGCTAACTTGGTCGATATCGCCAAGCAGCATGAAAAAGTGGTCGCGATCGGCGAGTCGGGATTAGACTATTTCTACGACAGCGACCATCGCGACATACAGCAGCTTAGCTTTATCAATCATTTACAAGCGGGGGCCGAACTAGGCTTGCCGGTGATAGTGCACACCAGAGATGCTCGGCAAGATACCATTGAGTTAATTGACAAATATGGAGGTCGTGCAGCGGGAGTGTTGCATTGCTTTACCGAAACATTGGAAATGGCACAGCAGGCGATAGAGCTTGGCTATATGATTTCAATTTCAGGCATCGTTACTTTTAAAAACTCGGCGCAGCTCAAAGCCGTGGTTAAGCAGCTGCCTTTAAATAAAATTTTAATAGAAACAGATGCCCCCTATTTAGCGCCAGTACCCTATCGAGGCAAGCAGAATCAACCCAAATATGTGGTTGAAGTCGCCCAGTACATCGCCGATCTAAAAGGCATTTCAATAGGCGCCTTAGCTGAGTTAAGTACGCAAAATTACTACCAGTTGTTTAGTAAAAGCCAAGCTTGATTTAAGGCTTGGGCTAAGGAGCCTCTTCTTAGCTGCCGCAGAGAAGCGGGACTTGTTCAGAGGCACCCTAAAGAACAATGCATCACTATCTAATAGTGTATTTCTCATCGCTCGTCTATCAATAAAATCCTGTGCTTTGTTATTTCGGATACTTGATCACGCTCAGCGTGAGTCTCGAGATGCAATTCAGCTGTTGATTTTCATTGAAAATCTTAATTTCCCAGACCTGTGTTGTTCGGCCAATGTGCAGTGCAGTGGTGATGCCTGTCACTAGTCCTGATTTAACGCCACGCATATGGTTGGCGTTTATTTCCAGCCCTACACAGACAAAGCCATCCGGGCAGGCCAATGTGCCTGCGGTGCTGCCTAACGTTTCAGCGAGCACCACCGAGGCGCCACCATGCAATAGCCCCATAGGTTGGTGAGTGCGATTATCAACTGGCATAGTGGCTTTAATATAGTCAGCACCAAAGTCGGTAAACTGAATATCCAAATGCTGCATAAGAGTGTTCTCCCGGGTTGCATTGAGCAGTGCTAAGTCGAACTGTTTTTTCCAAATTGACATCTTTCTCTCCAATAGAATCGCAAGTGTTTTTGATAAAAGCTTATAGCTTATCAGTTTACCTTGATGCTTAGCGTAAGTTATCGATATTAAAATTATCAGCGCAGTTTGAGATGAAATTGATATCTGCCAATAACTGGCAGATTGCTATATTTATTGCTTTCATATGCGCAGCAATATTTTGCACTCAATCAAGGAATCTAGGATAATGCAGCGGCTAATTAAGAGGTAGTTATGATAAATAAATTTGATCTAGTGATAGTCGGTGGCGGTATGGTTGGGGCTACTTTAGCTTGCGCACTGGCCGATACAAAGTTGCAAATAGCGATAGTTGAACCCCATTTGCCTAAGGCTTTTGCAGTGGATCAAGTGCATGATTTACGTGTGTCTGCGTTAAATATAGCCTCTGAAAACATTCTTAAAAATGTGGGTGCTTGGCCGGGAATTAGCAGTCGTCGCAGCTGTGTGTATAGACGCCTTAAAACATGGGAATTGGATGAAGATCGAGCGGCGATCCTGTTTGACAGTGCTGAGTTGGGTCCTTCTCAGGGTGAGGGAGTTGGGCAAGGTGTCGATTACCTAGGTCATATTGTTGAGAATAGAGTGATTCAATTGGCTTTGTTAGAGCAAATAAATAGCGCGCAAAACATTACATTATTTAATCAAAACACCGTCGATATCGATTACCAGCCAGGAGCCAGTTTAATTGAGTTGGCAGACGGCAAACAATTGATTGCCAAATTACTGGTGGGGGCTGATGGCGGTAATTCTAAAGTGCGCAGTGCCGCTGGGATAGGGATTCACAGTTGGGATTATCAACAGAGTGCCCTAGTGATTAGTGTACAGATGCTCGCTGATCAGCAAGACATTACCTGGCAGCAATTTACCCCGAGCGGGCCCTTGGCGTTTCTGCCACTGACTGGGGATAGTGCATCGTTAGTTTGGTACAACACTCCCGATCGGATCAAACAGTTATTGGCATTAGATGAGGCGGGTTTTTTAGCGGCTTTAACGGCGAGTTTTCCCGATTGTTTAAAAACAGTGCACAAAGTATTGGCTAAAGCTGCCTTTCCATTAAAGCGTCAGCATGCTCAGCAGTATGTACAGGAAGGACTAGCCTTGATCGGCGATGCAGCGCACATGATTCATCCACTGGCGGGGCAGGGAGTCAACATTGGCTTGCTAGATGCCGCGCAGCTGGCACAAACCATACTAGCAGTGATTGGCGATGAGGTTAGCAGCGCGGATGAATATGCAAATAGTACCGATGATGATATTGGCTCGCTTAAAGTACTGGCAGACTACCAGTTAAAGCGCCGTCGGCACAATTTGCTAGTGATGCAATTAATGGATAGCTTCTACCGGGTTTTTAGTAATGATTTAGGACCTTTAAAAATATTGCGCAATATTGGTTTAGGTTTAGCGGGAAATTTCCCGCTGGCGAAAAAGAAGGTGATGGGGTTTGCGATGGGCATGGAAGGGCCATTACCTGAGCTCGCTAGGCGCGGCAAATAACTACTAACTGGGCGAGTGCTCGCGAGCTTGAGTTACAGTAATACTGCAGCAGGCCCGCGGCGCAGTTCGACAAAACGATGCACAAGATCGGCTTGTAGGTGCTTATCAACCGCTAAAACGTTACAATGCGGCGCATCATTTAATCGTTTAATTTTAATGACTAATATTTTTACCGGCCTTAGCTCGATAACATCAGCTAAGGTTTTAGCTACTTTATACCTGAATCAGTGCTTCGGGTTCACTAGGGAATTATTCATACATGTCAAAAGTTAATAGCGCAACGAGTCCAGCTACTACATGTCATCCAAGCTTTGAGTTTATGCGCCAGCAAAAAATTGATTCACTCAATGTCACCATGCAAGAGTTTCGCCATAAAGAAACCGGTGCAATGCACTATCATATTGCGGCAGAGCAACAAGAAAATGTATTTTTAGTCGCCTTTAGAACTGTGCCAATGGATTCTACTGGAGTGGCGCATGTGCTAGAACATACTGCACTTTGCGGCAGTGATAAATACCCGGTTCGCGATCCATTCTTTATGATGACTAGGCGCTCACTCAATACTTTTATGAATGCGTTTACCAGTTCAGACTGGACAGCCTACCCTTTTGCCAGCCAAAACCAAAAAGACTATTACAACCTTTTGGATGTATATCTGGACGCTACTTTCCACTCGCGATTAGATGAGTTAGATTTTGCCCAGGAAGGTCACCGGGTTGAATTTAAAGAAAAAGGCGATACTAGTTCGGCGCTAGAATACAAGGGGATAGTCTACAATGAAATGAAAGGGGCGATGAGCTCTGCTGTCTCAACGCTGTGGCAGACTTTTTCCAAACATTTGTTTCCTACCCAAACTTATCACTTCAACTCAGGCGGTAACCCCGAATCTATTACCGACCTAACTTATCAGCAGCTAACCAGCTTTTATAAAAGCCACTACCATCCCAGTAACGCAATATTCATGACCTTTGGTAATATTCCCGCCGCTGATTTACAGCAGCGCTTTGAAGAAAATGCGTTGCGAGATTTCAAAAAATTAGATATCCATGTCGCTGTTGCCGACGAGAAACGCTACTTTGCTCCAGTGCGAGTTGAAGAGTCGTACAATCTCGATGAAGAGCATATAACCGCCAAAACCCACCATGTTATGGGTTGGTTGTTGGGTCAATCAATTGATTTAAAACAACAGCTTGAAGCGCATTTGTTATCTAGAGTGTTATTGGATAATTCAGCCTCGCCGCTAAGGTTTGCGCTGGAATCCAGCGACTTAGGTAAAGCGCCTTCACCGCTGTGTGGTCTGGAAGATTCCAACCGTGAAATGTCCTTTATGTGTGGTCTCGAAGGATCGGAGCCGGAGCAGGCGGAAGCATTTGAAAAGCTAGTTTTTGAAGTGTTAGAAAAAGTAGAAAAAGAAGGTGTCAGCCAGGAAGTGGTAGAAGCGCAATTACATCAGTTGGAGCTGGGCCAGCGTGAAATCAGTGGCGATGGCTATCCCTACGGATTAAATTTGATCATGGCTTCAATGTCGAGCGCTATTCATCGGGGTGATCCGATCGCGCTGCTGAATTTAGACCCGGTATTGGAAGAGCTGCGCGAAGCGATTAAAGATCCACGCTTCATTTCTAAATTAGTCAGAAGCTTACTGTTAGATAACCCGCATTTCGTGCGCTTAACACTGCGCCCAGATAAAAATCTAGAGAAATTGCGCGCACTAGCTGACGAGCAAAAATTACTTAAACTGCGCGATCAAATGAGCGAGCAGCAGCGTCAGGATATAGTTGACCAAGCAGCGGCACTGGAAGAGCGACAAACCCAAGTCGACGATGAAAGTATTTTACCAGAAGTGACTTTAGCCGATGTGCCAGCCGAGCTGTTTATTGCCGGTGGCGAGCGTCTCACAATAGCTAAGCAAGCTTTAGATTGGTATGGGCAAGGTACTAACGGTCTCGTCTACCAGCAAGTGATTGTCGAGTTACCTGAATTTAGCGACGCTGAAAAGCAACTGCTACCACTGTTTAGTGCCTGCATGAGTGAGTTAGGTTGCGCCGATCGCAGTTATCAAGAAAATCAACAGTATTTAGCGCAAGTTACCGGTGGTATTAGCGGCTATTCATCAGTGCGTGCCTCGGTTAGTGATGAGCAAAGTGTCACAGGTTATTTCGTCGTATCGGGTAAAGGCTTAAACGCCCACCAAGATGCGGTACTCAAGCTGGTTAAAGAGACATTGCTGGAGAGTCGCTTTGATGAGCTATCTAGGATTCGCGAAATTGTCGCGCAACAGCGCAGTCGTAAAGAGCAGAGTATTACCGGTAGCGGTCACAGCTTAGCAATGATGGCGGCGAGTGCTCAACTTGCACCGAGTGCACTACTTGCGCATCAAAATCGCGGCTTAGAAAGTATTAAAGCCGTGAAATTGCTCGATGATAGCTTAGCTGACGATGCCGCCCTTGAAGCTTTAGCTAAAACCTTACAGGGCATGCACAACAAACTAAAAGCCGCGCCAAGACAATTTTTATTAGTCGCAGAGCCGGAATTAAAAGAGCCGTTGATAGCAACTATGAACTCCCTTTGGCAAGAGGCTGCTAGCGGTGAACATGCTAACTTTAACTTAGCGCCGACACGGCAGACGGTAAAACAAGCCTGGGTAACTAGCACCCAAGTTAACTTCAGTGCGAAAGCCTATGCGACAGTCTCTGTTGATCACCAAGATGCAGCGGCGCTATCAGTGTTGGGAGACTTCTTGCGCAATGGCTATTTGCATCGTGCTATTCGTGAACAAGGTGGTGCCTATGGCTCGGGTGCAGGGCAGGACAACGCCGATGCAGTGTTCCGCTTTTTCTCCTACCGAGATCCAAGGTTGTTAGAGACCCTCGCCGATTTTGACGACGCATTAAATTGGCTGGCCGATACGGCTCACGACGACAAAAAACTCAGTGAAGCGATTTTAGGGGTAGTGAGTTCTATCGATAAACCAGGATCTCCGGCTGGCGAGGCAAAACAAGCCTATCACGCGCAATTATTCGGTCGCAATCCCGAGCAGCGCCGAGCCTTTAGAGCTAAAATTTTACAGGTAAGTATTGCCGATTTACAACGCGTGGCTGCCACCTACCTTATTCCAGAAAAGGCCAGTATAGCGGTAGTGACTAATAGCCAAGGCGCCGAGTCTTTGGGTGCTAGCTTTACTGTTATTACGTTGTAATAGCCTGCTGTTATTGACTCGCGTCCACTATAATCGGCGCGAGTTTCATTCATTAAAATTAATTCCGCTCAGGATAAGTACATGAAAATTAGCAATGATACCGTCATTCATTTTAACTATATAATTAAAGATGCTGATGGCTCTATTTTAGAAGAGACTGATACCGATAAGCCAATCGCTTACTTGCAGGGCCACAACAACATGTTGGCTGGGGTCGAAAAAGCACTGGACGGACATGTCAAAGGCGATCAAGTATCCGTTACTTTAGCGCCTGCAGACGCTTATGGAATGCCCCGTGAAGACGCTGAGATGAAAATCCCACTCAAGCATTTGCAAGGCGCTAAAAAATGGCGCCCGGGTATGGTTGCCACGGTAAATACCGATCAGGGACAGCACCAAGTGACTGTACTCAAGATGGGTCGCTTTATGGTGACAGTGGACACCAATCATCCCTTTGCCGGAAAAACGCTAGTTTTTGACATGGAAGTGATTGATGTGCGTGCCGCGACTGCGGATGAGATATCCCACAAGCATGCGCACGGAGCTGGCGGTCATCACCACTAAAAACTGGTCCTCATCTATATAGGCCTTAGGTCTACAGCCGCAGAGTATAGAGCGCTCGTTAGAGTGGCTCTATACTCAGTGTAAAATATCTATCAGCTCGGTCTCGGTACTCAGAGCTAGCTAGCGATAAAATAGCGACTCTAATCAAAAGTACCAAGAGATAGCAGCTATCTAAATATAGCCCTTAAAAAATCACTGCTGGATCTGACTGCCGATAGTGTTAAGCAATACCAGGAAGCCCAATGCCAACTCCCCAGCAGCTCTACGATCGTGATATCGCCGAAAATGGCCATAGCCGTGACCCTTCCCAAACCGCTGCTATTGAAGCGCTAAATCAGCTGTATCTAGATATTACCCAGGGGAGCTTAAGGCCAAATTCGAGCCTCTATCTCTGGGGAAAAGTAGGCCGTGGTAAAACTTATCTAATGGACTGCTTTTATCAGGCGTTGGCTGGGCGTGCAAAACGATTGCACTACTATCGCTTTATGCAGTATCTGCATCTTCGGCTTAAGCATCATCAGGGCAATCGAGACCCTCTAGTGTTGGTTGCTAAAGATCTACTGCGCGAGCATAAAATACTCTGTTTAGATGAGTTTTTTGTCTCAGATATTGCCGATGCGATGTTGTTGGGTAGGTTAATGACAGTATTGTTTCAGCAGGGGTTAGTGCTGGTAACCACCTCCAATGTTGAGCCAAGTCAATTGTATAAAGATGGCTTACAGCGCGATCGGTTTCTGCCGGCGATTGCGATGTTTGAGCGCTCACTGCAAATTATTAACCTGCAAGGTGCTGAAGATCATCGGCTGGCAAAAGCCGCAGGTTTCCCTCATTACTATGTGGATGATCGAGGCTGCCAACAACAGTCTCTAGACGATAGTTTACTTTATCAGCGTTTTTTGAGTGACTCTCAAGGAGAGTCGATAGAGAAAAATATTGCATTGAGTATTGAATCACGACAGATAAATTGTCTAGCTAAAAGTGCCGGTCGATATTGTTTTAGCTTTCCACAGTTATTCATCGGCCCTAGAAGTGCAAATGATTACATAGCGTTAGGGGAGATAGTTGAATTCATTTATCTGTTAGATGTGCCGCAAATGGGTGGACAGCTGAATGAGCGTAAAGTGGCAAGGGGCACAGAAGATACTTATAATATTAATCAAAAAGTAGCAGATCGGCCATTTATTCTCGCCAAGGGCGATGATGAGGCGCGTCGTTTCATTAGCTTTATTGATGAAATGTACGATCAAAACAAACGGGTCATCATTGGTGCTCACTGTGAGCTAGCTAAGTTATATCTCGGTGGACGAGTAGTCTTCGAATTTGAGCGAACTTACAGCCGGATTATTGAAATGCAGGCGAGTACTTATCTGAAATCTAAATCAGCAGTGTAAGTTAGGAATATTTGAATAAGTCCCGAATATTTACTGTTGATTATAGTCTAAATCAGTGACTTGCATGCAGCGCTGTGGTTGAGTAATAGAGTTTCATACTGGGTGAGTGCTGTTCGTGCATATAAGCGTCTGCAAACGACACTAAGCGGATATATTAGAAACTATGGATTAAGCTTCGCTATCCTAAGTGAGATGCCATGTGCGGGGCCGCATACAATGTGTTGCGGGAAATTAAGATTAGAGGCCCTGGGTCACCCGATTAGATGATGCGGTTCAGATTTGAACCCAAATGATTTTAATATACCAATAAGATGTAAATAGAAAAATATTACAGATCTCCTTTAATAGATCTTTGTTGGTTTTTCAACAATAAAACATCATAACTGGGCGATGTATATAGCAATATTGCACTTAGAATATGACTTTCATCTGACATGAGTTGTAGATAAATTGTATTTTTATCATACGCAATAAATGCTTTCTTATTTGGAAAAACATCAACAGCTTCAAATTCTTTCTGAGTCGAACGCGAAGAAGGGCTGCCATATTTATTAGATAGCCCTGTGGATAGACTAACAGCAACATCAACGGAAGGTATAATGGCAAATCTCAAAAACTTACCATCTACAAACATTGCACCTGCCTCTACTGCCTCACCACCAAACATAAAATCATCACAACCATAATATTCTACACCAATCTGACCAGATTCAGACTTTTGTAGAGTACAAATATTGCTCGCGAAAATTTGATCTTTAGTCATTCCAAATTTTAGATTTTTATACCCATCAACAGCAGC
Organism: Oceanospirillales bacterium; assembly: GCA_029027825.1. Classification (GTDB taxonomy): domain Bacteria; phylum Pseudomonadota; class Gammaproteobacteria; order Pseudomonadales; family Balneatricaceae; genus Rs1. The sequence continues at coordinate 1,445,720 of CP093399.1, forward strand.
CACTATTTGAGTTACGGACATCGAACATATAAATGCTGATAAAACAATATATTTACTAATTTTCATGGCTTGCTTCCCTCCTTAAAGTTTTTTAACTCTAAATATTTCTACTACAAAAGCGATAAACACCTAACGCTAAGGTGAGTGGTAAATCGTGTAGATTTAATGACAGCAACAGTTTGGTGTCAAGAGTATCAGAAACATACAGTTCGTAGTAAAAATACAGATAGGGTACAGCTGGTAGAGAGAGGGGGGTGATGAACGCTTGGCTAGGAGCCGCTGAATGTTTGTTTAAGCATATCTAATATCCGATTTTGGCCGTTAACTGCCTTCATCAAAACCTGATAATCTGATAACGTTTAAGAATTCTAGTCTGAAACTTCACTACTTAAAACATACCCAGCAATCAAGTTCGACTGAATCCAGTATGAAACTTTACTTTTTTATTCATGGTTTTGAATACCAGAAATCAGCACTTGTAGAGGTGTTCAGTATGAGTCTTTATTACTCGCACCACAGGCGGTTAGTGTCAGGCATGAAAAAGTCAATAAACCTGCTCAAGCTGCGACTTCAATGAATATTATTGGCTCTTCTTTTTCTCGCAAAGCTTATTAATGGAATTCCTCTAATTAATAGAGAATCTTAGATTCAGCTATATTTAGAGATGATGGCTATCTTTCAATTAATCCGCTTTGAAACAGTAGCTTATGGGACGGCTATGTTATGCTTAATATCATGTTATTTTACTTTTCCACTCAAAATGATTTGCCATAAAATAAGCGGTATATATGAATATCACTCGAAAACGAATTGCTCAGATATTAGAGTCTTCTACGCCTAAAGATAAAGTAGGGTGGTTTTTCGACCTTTTTTTGGTCACTTTAATTATGATAAATGTCATTGCTATAGTGTTGGCATCAGTGGCTTCAATTGAGGCGAAGTACGCTAAAGAGTTTCATTGGCTAGAGATTTTTTCTGTCATCGTTTTTAGTATTGAATATGCAGCCAGATTATGGTCATGTGTCGATGTGGGAAAAATTAATTGGCGCAGTCCAATAAAAGGCCGTTTACGGTATCTATTATCACCTGCTGCCGTCATTGATTTAATTGCAATACTGCCATTCTATTTGTCTTTTTTGGTCGCTATAGATTTGCGTTTTTTACGCGTGATTAGGCTACTTCGTATTTTTAAGTTGACGCGGTATTCCGCGGCAATGCAAGTATTGTTGGATGTGTTAGCAGAGGAGGGGCGGATTGTTTTCGCGGCATTTTTTCTGTTGTTTATATTATTAATGCTCGCCTCCAGCGGTATTTATTTGATCGAGCATGATATACAACCAGAAGCTTTTGGTAGTATTCCAGCGGCAATGTGGTGGGCGATGGCTACCCTCACTACAGTGGGTTACGGTGATATAGTACCTGTAACCGGCTGGGGGAAATTTTTTGGTGGTTGTATTTCAGTCATTGGCATGGGGATGGTTGCGCTCCCCGCAGGAATCTTAGCGTCAGGATTTTCAGATCAGCTGCATCGAAGACGTGAACAGTATAGCGCCAAACTTAATGAGATTATGGAAGACGGTGTTGTTTCCGGAAAAGAAAAAAGTGAATTGGATAGCTTGCGTGAGTCTTTAGATCTTGATCCTGCAGATGCGGATAGATTATTTAAGGCCTACCAGCGCGAGATTAATAAAATGAATACTGTCTGTCCATATTGCTCTGAAGTCGATAAAGAGTAGGTAACTAAAGTCATCGCTCTTAAACGGTCCCTCTTAGATCTGCATATACAACCAATATCCTACACTCTAGATTCACTTTGGCGTCACGGATTCAGGTTTTAATTACTATCGCTACGTCTGGGTTTTGAAATATAAGTTGAGTAACCAATATCGACAAACTCTCAAAATAATCCTCCAACTTTTTATCTGCACCTTTTCGTGCTGATTTTACTGATAACAATAGAAAAATTATATTATATCTAGCTGTAACTTGGCAATTACACTGTCTCTGAACTAATCTTTATAGAGTAGTAAACAGCTGATTATAATCTTTCAAAATCAAGGTATAAGCGCATCACAATGTAATATTTATTGGGTAGGTGTTTTAATGAAATTCGCAGTGAATTTTTCTCTCTTAATAGGGTTGAGTGTAACCTCCTTACAAGTTTCATCGCAGATCTTTACAATATCATACATAGACAATGATTTACTGGCACCGGTCAGTAAAACAATATTGCTAGAGGCTTATAAAAAAATCGGAATAGATCTGAAATTTATAGCATACCCAAACCTTAGAGCTTTAAAGATTGCTAATAATGGAGAAGTTGATGGAGAGCTGCAGCGCATTGGTGGCTTGACTAGCGATTATCCTAATCTTATTCAAGTGCCGCAAGCGATCCAAAAAATTGCCTGGCATACTTTTGCCAAAGAGCTCGCTATAGAGATCATGGGTTGGCAGAGCTTGACTGATTTTACGATAGTGATGCCTACAGGTAGTTCGTATACGAAAAAAATGACGAGTGGCATGGAAGTCTATTATGTCGATGATCAAAAAAGTTTGTTTACCATGCTCAATAAAGGGCGAGCGGAAGTGGCTGTAGCTAGTATTACTGCGGGGTTGAGCTATCTTGAAAAATCGGAAAATAGCAGTATAAAGGCTAGCTATCAACCTGTGGGAGAAAAGTCACTATTTCATTATTTGCACGTAAAGCATAAAAATATGGTGCCTAAAATCAACCAAATTCTGCAGCAGATGCAAGCCTATGGCAGAATTAATCAAATTCGTCGGCAATATCTTTCAGCATTAAGAAAAGATTAAGCGCTCATATTGAACATTCGCACTAAAATTTAGAGGATGTAATTTAACCAGTGATGGCCTCTTTATTGTATAGATTCAGAGAGCAGAAGCTCAAATTTATCTTGTGACAGTGGTCTGTGTAAATAAAACCCTTGACCAAAATCACAGCCCGCTCTGGTCAGTAATTTTAATTGTTGTTCTGTTTCCACTCCTTCTGCTATGACAGATATTTTCAATTTTTTCGCCATTACAATAATGGCTTCACATAGGGCCATATCATCATTCGTTTCTGACATGTTTTGTACAAATGATTTATCAATTTTAATATAATCTATTTGAAACTCTTTTAAATAGGAGAACGAGGAATATCCGGATCCAAAATCATCTATTGAAATTGAGATACCTTTTTTCCGTATATCATCAATTACTGCAGCTGCCTCCATTTTATTCTCCATTACTAAGTCTTCAGTAATTTCAAGGCCGATTGCCTCAGGCGGAATACCTTTCTTCTTTAATGCATCTACCCAGTGCTTAACTTGTCTACCTTTGTTTTGATACTGTAAAGGTGATGTGTTGATATTAATTTGTAAATTGATACTATATTTTAATCGCCAATATTGAACTTGAGTTGATACTTCTTCAAATAGCCAGTCACTGATATCTGATATTAGTCCGGTGTCTTCTGCTAAAGCTATAAAGTCAAGAGGAGAAATAAGACCTTTTGTAGGATGAGTCCAGCGTATCAATGCCTCTGCTTTAGTCACTTCGAAATTTATAAGATTTATGATGGGTTGGTAATCTATATAGAATTGCTTTTCTTTAATCGCAATATGTAAATCTTGTATTAATTCCATACGCTTAAGATAAGCTGCGTATATATCTTCATTAAAAAAGTAGACATTATTACAGCCTTTGCTCTTAGCAACGTACATCGCCTGATCTGCGTTTCTTAGTAAACTTTGAATGTTTTGCGCATCATCTGGATAATTAGCAATACCAATACTAGCAGTGCAGTATACTTTTTCATTTTTAAGATAATATGGCTTAGCTAAAGTGCTTAGTAATTTTTCGCCGATTGAGTCTACATGGTGCTTATTTGTGATCTCTGGCATTATAACAACGAATTCATCTCCACCTAAGCGGAAAGCAGTATCGATTGGACGAATACAATTTCGAATGCGTTTTGAACACTCAACTAATATGAAATCTCCAGCTTCATGACCAAAGCTATCATTAATTTCTTTAAAATTGTCTAAATCGAGTATTGCTAATGAAATAGTGTTGTCTTCACGACAATAATCGCTTATCGCAGAATTTAGCTTTTCACGTAGCATATTACGGTTAGGCAGATTAGTTAAACTATCAAAATGGGCCTGCTTCCAAATAATGTTATCTGCTTGTTGTCGCTCTATTGCTATTCGAGCGAGGTTGGTGAACTGCGCTACTAACAAGTGTTCCTTATCGGAAGTTTGGGTTTTTTGGGAGTAGTACACGGCGAAAGTGCCCAGTACTTTCCCTTCAGATTTGGTAATAGGTTCAGACCAACAAGTATTAAGTCCTGCCTGTGATGCTAAAGGAGCCCATGCAGACCAATAGGGGTGAGTTTGAATGTCATCGACCACGGTACGTTGGCCTGTGAATGCAGCATGGCCACACGATCCTACCCCTAAGCCAATGCTAACGCCTTCAATAGCATCGTTATAAAATTTCGGTAAACTTGGCGCGGCCCCAACTGTTAGTTTCTTTCCTGTATCGTCAAGTAGTAAAATACTGCACATTGAATCAGGTAGCTCTTTTTCAACACTGGTAACAATTTTGCTTAATATCGTCGTTAGGTTAGTAGAGCTTGCGATAAGCTCCAATATATCGTTACGAATTTTATTGACTGTATTGTGTCTAGTGAGGATTTTATTTCTATCCTCAAGGTATTTTGAAAAGATTAACGAAAAGATATTTGTCAGGAATAGCGAGGCCAGGATTCTTGCTAACTCAGTATTAGTAATTTCATGGTATATAACCAATAAACAAAAGGAAATCGCTAGTAAGTTTAAGATGCTAGCGACAATGGGTGACAATAAATAAAACGATACAACGATCATAGGGTATAGCCAATAAATAGCGCTGTGACCCTTTAGGAAGATGACAAATGAAACAGTGAGAAGCATTAGTGCGCCTAACAACGTACCATAGACTGTTGTTGTTCTTGATCTATAAACGCCAATAAAAATACCAATTAAAATAGTTAAGGCAATTAAATCAACCCAAAACTGCACTTGATCATGATATATCAAAGAAAGTAATATAAAGGGGATTATAGTTAAAATGCATACTGCAACTACAATCAGTAATAATTTCTCTTTTAGTCTACGTTCAATCATAGTTTACTCTGTATATGCTAATGGCTAACGAGATTAGCTAGTTTAAATATAAAAAGCAGAAGACTGTTATTTTACAAATATGTATCTAATTAGTTGTTGCTGGATTTAAGTATTTTTTTATTGCTACCTTACAGTATCATCCTGATATTCTAGCTCGGTCCTTGACCGTATGGAAACGTAAACGTACATTATAGTTTTTATGGGTTTTATGGACTTTATGTTCATAAATACTACCACTCCTACAGTAAATGTTCATAGAACTTTGTTATATATATAAATACTTGATGATATTTAACTAATAACTGTTTTGGCTAATTGACTGATTTATATTCACGATGCTGTTTATGCAGGTAAAGAATACTAGGAGTCTATAAAGTATTAATACTCGAAGCCGGCTGATAATGGTGAGCCTTGCCCAATAGCTTAGGCGTTTTGAGACAGATGTAATAATTATCCTGAATCAGTGACTTCACTGCACCACATAGCGCAAGCTCTTGATTCCACAGCGGTTAGAAAAATACCCGCCTGAACCTACGGGTGCAGCTAAGATTTTTCAATTCCACAGTAGAACCAATATCTTACACTCTGTATTCACTTTGAAGTCACGGATTCAGGATTATATTAGACTAATAACGTGCTCTTTATCACTAATCTGACTAAATTATATTTTCATGGTTTTCACAATCGTAAGAAGGAATATGGATATATTTAATTCATGATTAGTGTGCCGTTATATCAAGTAGTTTTGGCCATAGTAAGACTTTTAGAGCAGCCATAGATTTAACTGCAAAATATTATTACTGTTTTTTGTCTGTATAAGCAGTATTATTTTTTATTTTGTTAATATTATGTAAATCTAATGTTTCATTATTGTTCGGTATAGCTAACCAATATATCCAGTAGCTTAGATCTCTAATAATTAAATAACTCTGCTTGATAGTTTGAGTTTGAGGAAAATGTCGAGTTCGAAGCTAAAAGCTAAAAGCTAAAAGCTAAAAGTTAAAAGTTAAAAGCTAAAAGTTAAAAACTCAAAGATTGGATTCAAGATATTGTTTAACAGCTATTTCGCGAAGCACAAATTTCTGTACTTTTCCGGTGACTGTTAAAGGATATTTTTTAACAAAATTTATATATCGTGGGATTTTGAAATGGCTAATTTTACCTCGACAATATTCTTGTATTTGCTCGCTAGATAGTGCGTTGGAGGATGGGGATAGTATTATCCACGCGACTAATTCTTCACCATATTTATCATTGGGAATGCCAACAACTTGCACATCACTAATGTCGGGGTGAGTGTATAAAAAATCTTCAATTTCCTTAGGGTAAATATTCTCTCCGCCGCGAATCACCATGTCTTTAATACGCCCGACAATACAAATGTATCCCTGATCATCCATCCTCGCTAAGTCGCCAGTACGCATCCAGCCACCCTCTTGAATTGCCTCGTCAGTGGCCGCTTGGTTTTGCCAATAACCCAACATGACAGAGTAGCCTTTAGTACATAATTCTCCAGTTTGATTTCTGGAGACAATATCTGCGGTGAGAGGATCTATTATTTTATGCTCAAGGTGTGGCTGAGTGCGACCTACGGTACTGACTCTTTTATCAAAAGGGTCGTTATAGGCCGTTTGAGTTGAAACAGGACTCGTTTCGGTCATACCGTATGCTATTTGTAATTCAGTGATATGCATCTTGTTATTGACCGCTTGCATAATAGCAGCGGGGCATATAGAGCCCGCCATTATCCCAGTTCTCAAGCTACTGAGGTCAAAATTGGAGAACTCAGGGTGTTCAAGCATACTGATAAACATAGTAGGGACGCTATATAAAGCGGTCGCTTGATGATCATCAACGGCTTGTAATACTGCTTTAGCATCAAAGGAAAAACTAGGATAAATCATAGTTGCGCCATGGCTAACGCAGCCTAAATTACCCATTACCATGCCAAAGCAATGGTAGAGGGGCACTGGAATAATCAGTCGGTCTGCAGCGGTGAATTGCATGCTTTGCGCAACAAAGTAGCCGTTATTGATAATGTTGGCGTGTGATAAAGTCACCCCTTTGGCTGAGCCTGTGGTTCCTGAGGTATATTGAATATTAATAGGGTCGTTAAAATCTAAGCTTTTCTGTAAGTCAGCTAATAGTCGGTCATTGATAGCAGTGCCTTGCGTATAAAAATCACTCCAGTTCAAAAGTCCTGCAATATCTGTGTTGGCCAAGTTAATTACCGTTTTAAGCTCAGGTACAGTCTCAGCTTTTAAAGCGCCGGGGGTACAAGTAGCTAACTCTGGTGCCACAGTCTGTAGGATGTTTATAAAATTAGACTGTTTGAATTGATCGGCCATCACGAGGCAGCTAATGCCTGACTGTTGCAAAGTGTATTCAAGCTCGAAAGATTGGTAAGCTGGATTAACATTTACTAAAATAGCGCCGATTTTAGCCGTTGCGAATTGACACAGCACCCATTCAACACAGTTAGGTGCCCAAATTCCAACACGCTGACCCTTCATTATACCAAGACTGATAAAAGCTTTGGCAACCTGATTAATCTGCTTTTGAAACTCTTTATAACTGTAGTGGATATGTTGTTCTACTACGATTAAAGCATCATTATCAGGAAAACGGGCGCAAGTTTGATCGAGAAGATCACCAATGGTGATTTCCATTAAAGGGGTAGTGGTAGCGCCTTTAGAGTAGCTAAGTAACGACATAAAAATCCAATTATTGTTGTTTTTGTTTTTGTGTAAAAAATTACTAAAAAAATAGTGGTCAGTTATTAAAATTCCAGAAGCACCAAACTAGCCGCAGCTGCCAGCGGCGCCCGGTTTAACTATTGATGCAGAGAAAATCATCTTCGCATGTTCATTGCAATGCCAACTTTGGAGCCGTTGGTGCGGTGTAGTATGGTGCTAATCCAATGTCCTACCCCGACTAGCTTTTTTAAATCTACGCCGCATGCTAGCTTTAGTCCTTGTAATAGGTAGACAACATCCTCAGTGGCAACATTGCCGCTAGACCCCTTAGCATAAGGACAGCCACCTAAACCAGCGACTGAGCTATCGATAATTCGAACCTCATGCTGTAAAGCGGCATATATATTGGTCAGGGCTTGACCGTAGGTATCGTGAAAATGCACCGCTAGATTTTGCACTGGTATATGTCGAACCGTTGCATCGATTAAACGCTTAACATTATCAGCAGTGCCGACACCAATAGTATCCCCTAGAGATATTTCGTAGCAACCCATCTCGTAGAGTTGCTTGGAAATAGCAGCAACTTGTGCAATAGGCACTTTACCTTGGTAAGGGCAGCCCAGCACGGTGGAGACATAGCCTCTTACTGGAATGTTTTCCGACTTAGCTAATGACATGATGTCTTTAAAGCGCTCGATACTTTCAGCGATAGTACAGTTAGTGTTTTTTTGACAGAATTCTTCAGATGCAGCGGTGAAAATAGCCACTTCTTTGACACCGGCAGCAATGGCATTTTCAAAACCTTGCAGATTGGGCACTAATGCGCTGTATACCACCTGGTCTTTGGCTGTAAAGCCACGCATCACTTGCAATGCATCAGCCATTTGTGGAACCCAACGTGGCGAGACGAAGCTCGCTGACTCTATGTGCTTTAGACCTGAGTCGGCAAGGCGGTTTATTAAATCAATTTTTGTCTCGATGCTAATCACATCACTTTCATTTTGCAGTCCATCTCTTGGACCTACTTCAAAAATTTTCACGGGTGTATTATTCATTATTTGCCTTCGATTATTTTTATTGGTAACTTATGAACAAATGCTACATTTTCCTGATGCTAAAGGCGAGCATGGTATATTCAAAGATTCCTCAGCTAAGCGCTAATTTTTCCTTAAATAGCCTTGCTCTCACTCAATTCACTATTATCGGTTGAGTTGCTAGCTTGGGAAACTGTCGCATCTTGCATTGCAATCAGTTTGTCTCCCTCCGTCACTAGACTATCCTCTTGATAAAAAATATCAGTCACTTTGCCTGCGTAGGGGGCTAAAATACTGTGCTCCATTTTCATCGCTTCAATAACAATCAACGGAGTAGCGGCTTTGACTGTTTGTCCTGCTTTGACTAAGACGGCAATCACTCGACCGTTCATCGGCGCGGTCAGGGCGCCTTTATTATCAACTTCCTCAGCGGATTTTACTAAATTAGGCGCTTGGAATTGAATGCTGGTTCCGTAATAGAATAAAATCAGCTGTGAATGATTTATATAGGCATGAAGCTTAATTGTTTGCCCATTGATGCGCACCGCTAACTCATCTCCTTGCAAGGTAGCAGCAATCAGATACTCAGCGTTATTGGAGGCAGTAGATGATTCGGCTGATGCGCTGCCAGTGACTTTAAAGGCTCTGTAAGGTGGCGGTTCTGATAAGTTTTTTGCGGCATTAGCGCAGTAGTTGGGGAGTAAGTTATCTTGTAACTCCTCGACTAGTAGGTGACATAAGTGACTATCCTCATGCTGATCTGTGGCTTTAATACCTTGCTCTAACCAAGTTATGTGGTAGTGGGGACTTTGATTCATGCGCCATTGCACACCTCCTGCATAGATGTCTTGAGCTTTTGCCGCCGGGTAAGATAAAATCTTGGCGACACTTGCGATCGCCATGCATTGCTCAATATCTAACGCGTTAGCAAAAAGATCTGCTCGATACTGCTCGATAAAATGGGTGTTGACAATGTTGTGTTTAAACACCTCATTAGTGATTATTTTATGCAGAAAACTCAGGTTGTTTTTCACCCCGACGATCCGATAATCCTGGAGCGCTTGGGCCATTTTTGCAATTGCCTGTGGCCGGCTTTCAGCATGCACAATCAGTTTTGAAATCATTGGATCATAGTAGACACTAACTTCATCGCCTTGCACCACACCAGTATCTACTCTGAGCTGCTCAGTTTCAGTCGGAGTACGCAGATAGCTTAAATGGCCGGTGGCGGGCAAAAAATCATTATTGGGATCTTCAGCATAAATTCGGCATTCAATTGCGTGACCTGTCACTTGGACTTGGGCTTGAGTAAGCGGCAGGGGAGCGCCGTGCGCAATCCGTAGCTGCCACTCAACCAAATCAGTATTGGTGATCATCTCTGTGACCGGGTGCTCAACTTGCAAGCGGGTGTTCATCTCCATGAAGTAGAAGCTATCATCTTCATTGTACAAAAATTCGACCGTCCCTGCACCGACATAATTAATGGCCCGAGCGGCATCTAAGGCTGCCTCTCCCATAGCTTCAACTACTTTTTGGCTAATACCTGGGGCGGGGGCCTCTTCAATGATTTTTTGATGCCGGCGCTGGATGGAGCAATCGCGCTGCGAGAGATAGATACCATTTCCCTGTTGATCGAAAAAAACTTGGACTTCAATATGACGGGTGTTGCTGAGGTATCGCTCCAACAACATATCACTGTTGCCGAAAGCGTTACTAGCCTCTCGTTGTGCAGAGCTAAGGGCCAAGGCAAATTCCTCGATGGACTCGACCACCCGCATACCTTTACCGCCACCACCGGCGACTGCTTTTAATAATAGCGGAAAGCCGCATTTAACCGCTTCGCTGGCCAGTAATTCCGGATCTTGATCGGCGCCGTGATAGCCGGGGACCAGCGGAACTTGAGCATTAGCCATGATCTCTTTCGCCGCTGATTTTGAACCCATCGCCGCAATAGCAGCCGCTGGCGGCCCAATAAATACGATGTTAAGTTGCTCACAAGCGGTGGCGAACTCGGCATTTTCTGATAGAAACCCATAGCCTGGATGAATAGCTTGGGCATCACTAAGCTTGGCTATTTGTAATATTTTGTCAGCTCTTAGATAGCTGTCGCTACTCTGCGCCGGTCCCAGTAAAAAAGCCTCATCTGCCATGCGCACATGCTGAGAATCGATATCTGCCTGCGAGTATACGGCAATACAATGGATGCCCATTTGCTGGGCTGTTTTGATGATTCTGCAGGCTATTTCGCCTCTGTTTGCAATTAAAATTCGACTAAACATAATGAATACCTAAAGGCTTTAGATCAGCCTGTATCTATGGTTTGGGATTTTGGCTCAACAGCCAACAGCGCTATTGAAAGCCAAGATGCTAAGCTCAATTTAAAGGGCTAGTGTTAACTCTCTGCTACCAAGCAGTTGTTCTTTTTTGCAAAAAAGCCGCCAGACCCTCTTTTGCTTCAGGTGTCGCTCGTATATCGGCAATTCGCTGGGCTGTATCTGCGATTAGACGATCGTCGATATTCTGCAAACTTACCTCAAGTACTAGCTTTTTGGCGGCTTGCATCGCCAGCGGGCCATTGTTTAATAAGTTTTTTAGCCATTCACTGCTGATGCTTTCTAGGGCATCTTGATTGGGAGCTATTTGATGGACTAAGCCTAGATCTAATGCAGTGCTAGCGCTGAACATTTCCGCACTGATAAAATACCTTCTCGCCTGACGTTCACCAATTGCGCGTATTACATAGGGGCTAATGGCGGCGGGAATTAACCCCAGCTTCACTTCACTGAGGCAAAAGCTCGCTTGTTCAGTGGCGAATACCATATCGCAGCACGCAGCTAAGCCGACGGCTCCACCAAATGCAGCGCCTTGGATAATCGCGACTGTCGGTTTACTTAAGCGGTTGAGCAGGTACATTAGTTTCGCCAATTGCTGGGCATCCGCAAAATTTTGCGCGGGATTATTTTCGGCCATTCGCGCCATCCATTTAAGATCTGCGCCGGCGCTAAAGTGCTTGCCGTTGGCTTTTAGCAATAGCACTTTAATCGTAGAAGATTGTTCTATCTGCTCTAAATGGGTAATCAAGGTCGCTATCATTTGATCATCAAAAGCATTTCTGATCTCAGGACGGTTTAAGGTTAATGTTGCTATTCCGTTGGCTGCTTGGGTAAAAAGAACATTGGTTTGGCACATAGATGTAAATCCTTGTTCGATATTTTAGAATATAATAATCAAATAGATAAAGAGCAAAACTAATGCAAACAATGAAGTAAATTACATTCTAAATATTCCAAATTTGCTATCGGCTATCGGCTTGTTAAGTGCAGCAGCTAACCCTAATCCAAGCACATCCCGCGTCTGAATAGGGTCGATAACCCCATCGTCCCATAATCTGGCGGAGGCGTAATAGGGATGACCTTGTTGTTCGTAAGTGTCGATGATCGGACGTTTAAATGCAGCTTCTTGCTCGGCGCTCCAAGTTTCGCCGCGCCGCTCTTTAGCATCTCTAGTGACCGTGGCCATCACGCCAGCCGCCTGCTCACCGCCCATTACTGAGATACGTGCATTTGGCCACATCCACAGGAAGTTCGGGTCGTAGGCTCGGCCACACATACCATAATTACCCGCGCCAAAAGAGCCGCCGATTAAAATGGTTAATTTAGGCACTGCAGCACAGGCCACCGCATTAACGAGTTTAGCGCCGTGCTTGGCGATGCCTTCAGCTTCGTACTTTTGACCCACCATAAAACCGGTTATATTTTGTAAAAACAGCAGCGGAATCTTGCGCTGGCAGCACAGTTGAATAAAATGCGCGCCTTTGAGTGCCGATTCACTAAACAACACGCCATTATTAGCCACTATCCCGACAGGATAGCCAAAGATATGGGCGAAGCCAGTGACTAAGGTAGTACCGAAGTGTTTTTTGAATTCATCAAATTCTGAGCCATCAACAATGCGCGCGATCACTTCTCGGACATCAAAGGGCTTTCTTAAATCCGTGCCAACAATGCCGTATAACTCATTAATATCATACAGAGGCGGAGTGGACTCTTTTCTTGAAACTTGCTCAGTACTGGCTTGGCTAATGTTTAAACTGGCGATGCAATCTCGGGCAATTTGCAGGGCGTGGTGATCGTTTTGTGCCATATAATCGGCGACCCCTGATACCTTGCAATGCACTTGAGCGCCTCCCAGGTCCTCAGCCGATACGATTTCGCCGGTGGCTGCTTTAACCAGCGGTGGCCCCGCTAAGAAAATAGTGCCTTGTCCTTTAACGATAATCGATTCGTCGGCCATCGCCGGTACATAGGCACCGCCTGCGGTACAAAGGCCCATGACCACCGCAATTTGGGCGATGCCTTTAGCAGACATTCTGGCCTGGTTAAAAAATATCCGTCCAAAATGATCGCGATCGGGAAACACTTGGTCTTGTTGGGGCAAGTTAGCTCCGCCTGAATCGACGAGATAAATGCAAGGTAAGTGGTTTTGCTCGGCAATTTCTTGAGCGCGTAAATGCTTTTTGACGGTCAGCGGGTAGTAAGTACCGCCTTTGACAGTCGCGTCGTTGGCGATAATCATACATTTAATGCCGTTAACTTGGCCGATGCCGGTAATTACCCCGGCGCAGGGGACATTGTCTTCATAGACGTGCAGGGCAGCCAGCTGTGAAAGTTCAAGAAAAGCGCTGCCAGGATCGAGTAGCGCGTCAATTCTCGACCTAGCTAGTAGCTTGCCTTTCGCCAGATGACGCGCTTTATAACTAGCTCCACCCCCTTCAATTACCAAGCTTATCTGCCGCTTTAAATCGGTCACGGCAAGCTGCATATCTTGCTGGCGCTGGTTAAATTCATCGGCATTGCGATTGATGTTAGATGCTAAAACAGGCATTTTGATTTCCATTGCTAGTGTGCTGTTGGTGGGTATGGGCAGCTTTTGATTGCTCTTACTTGTTTAAAAAAAGTTCTCTGCCAATTAACATACGTCTAATTTCAGAGGTGCCGGCACCAATTTCGTAAAGCTTGGCGTCTCTGAGTAATCTGCCGGTTGGGAATTCATTGACATAGCCATTACCGCCAAGTAACTGAATAGCATCGAGGGCGACCTTAGTGGCCATCTCCGCGGTGTACAAAATACAGCCGGCCGCATCCTTGCGGGTAATTTGCCCACGTTGGGCCGCTTGGGCGGACAGGTAAGTGTAAGATTTAGCGGCATTGAGTACCGTGTACATATCGGCAATTTTGCCCTGCACCAATTGGAACTCCCCAATAGCCTGACCAAACTGTTCTCTATCGCGAATATAAGGCACACTGATATCTAATGCTGCTTGCATTATCCCTAGAGGACCACCGGAGAGCACCAGCCGCTCATAATCTAAACCACTCATTAATACCGCGACGCCACCATTGAGCGTGCCCAACATATTTTCTTTGGGGACCGGACAATCTTGGAAAACTAACTCACAAGTATTTGAACCGCGCATGCCTAATTTGTCGAGCTTTTGTTGACGACTAAACCCCGCAAAATCGCGCTCGACAATGAAAGCGCTAATACCTTTAGCACCTGCCTGTAAGTCGGTTTTTGCATAGATCACATAAACGTTGGCGTCCGGGCCGTTAGTGATCCACATTTTATTGCCGTTCAGTAGATAGTGATCGCCATTATCTTTAGCGTGTAGCTTCATCGAGACCACATCTGAACCGGCATTGGGTTCACTCATAGCCAGTGCTCCAATATGCTCGCCACTGATTAGTTTAGGTAAATAGGTGGATTTTTGCAGATCCGTGCCATTGCGGTTGATCTGATTAATGCAAAGGTTAGAGTGCGCCCCATATGATAAGCCCACAGAAGCACTGGCGCGGCTGATTTCTTCCATCGCGATAATATGGGCGAGATAACCCATATCCACTCCGCCATACTCTTCACTGGCGGTAATCCCCAGTAAACCCATGTCGCCAAATTTTTTCCATAAATCATTTGGAAACTCATTATCGCGATCAATTTGCGCAGCTCTAGGCGCTATTTCTTTGGCAGCAAAAGCATTGACTTGCTCGCGTAACATATCGATTGTCTCGCCAAGTCCGAAATTCATTTGGCTATATTGTGCGATCATCATAGGACCTCTTTATCAATGGATAGGATTATTTTTGCAGCTCTTTTAGCGCCTCAATACAACGATTTTGGGCATTGTCTAATTCAAGTTGCAACATATTGATGTCTTGCTGTTGCTGCTCTAGTGCAACCTTACGCTCGGTAATTTTGGCTTGGAGTAAGCGCAATTGCTTTTCACTGCCGCCTTTAGTGGCATCCCACAAATCAAACAGCTCTTTAATTTCAAGCAGCGAGAAACCTAAACGCTTACCTCGTAAAATCAGTTTGAGTTGCACGCGATCCTGGCGGGAATATATTCTTGTCTGTCCGCGCCGCGCTGGGTTAAGCAGTTGATGGTCTTCATAAAAGCGAATGCTGCGCGTGGTTAAGTCAAATTCTGCCGCTAATTCGCTAATACTAAAGGTGGTCAGTTCAGTCATTAATCAGTACTTTTATTAACTAGAGTTAAAGGTGAAGTTGAAATATAGGGTAAGTTTACGTAAACGTAAAGCGAATGTTTAAAAACTGAGTAGAAAATAAGCTCCAATGGCTGAATTATTGAACACTCTGCTGAAAAAATAGCGATTGGACTTAGGCAGCTAATTCCACAGAGTGAGGGCTGTGTGTGGGCACGAAATGCAATGTAGGGCAAGTGCTTTAGCGGCCAAGCACGAGCTACAGTGAACGTCAAAACCATGAGATTTAGTACTGTGTGACTTGAGCAGAGACTCCTTAGAGAACTCTCTAGAAGCTTTTACGAGAATTGAGCGGTAATGATTGAACCGCGAATCCAGTGACGCGCTGTGAGCACCGTCACTGGTAGAGATCGAAGCTTTAAGCATTGATTGATTGATAAAACTGAAACTGCGACTACTGCGAATCAGTGGCAAGGGATTGCACGGACTCGCTCGACAGCCAAGAGTAAACCACGCCTGCGATAGCTGCACCGACAATCGGCGCCAGCCAAAATAACCAGAGCTGAGCGATGGCCCAATCTCCGGCAAATATGGCCACCGCGGTACTTCTGGCAGGGTTTACCGAAGTATTAGTGACTGGGATACTGATGAGATGGACCAGTGTTAAGCCCAAACCAATTGCTAAAGGTGCAAACCCAGCGGGAGCGCGGGCATCAGTGGCGCCTAAAATAATGATTAAAAACATAAAGGTCATCACTACTTCACACACTAAGGCGGCCAGCAAACTGTAGCCTCCTGGGCTGTGTTCCCCATAGCCGTTAGCTGCAAAACCCCCAGCGGTACTGAAATCAGCTTGGCCACTGGCAATCACATATAAAATAGCCGCGCCAAAAATACCACCGAGCACTTGGGCAACAATGTAGGGTGCTAACTCCGCCTTGTTAAATCGACCGGCGATAAACAGACCAATTGATACCGCAGGGTTTAAATGGCAGCCGGATATATGGCCGATGGCGAATGCCATCGTCAATACAGTTAAACCAAAGGCGAGTGACACTCCCAACAGGCCGATACCCACCTCTGGGAAAGCCGCTGCTAGCACAGCACTGCCACAGCCTCCTAATACCAACCAAAATGTCCCGAGAAATTCTGCGGCCAGTTTTTTAGATAAATTCATATACAACTCCTTTTGTTAGTTTTTCCTGAATCCATGGCTTCTCTGTGGAGCAATAGCTTATGTTAAGCACCGCATAGAAGTCACTGATTCAGGTTTTAATCATCCTTCGACACAGCCTACTGCGAGCGCCTTGCTTATTCAAGCGCGGTGCAGCTAAATATCGTCATTGGGAGTACGCAAACATAGTATGTTTGTGATTGCGAACTGAAATACTTAGCCCGGATATTGCATGCAATGCCGTGATGATAACGCCGCTAGTTGTTTTCACAGGATGAAATTCCAGCTATTTTCCTAACCCTACTGCCGTTTTTCAGACAAGCCATCAACGATTATCTTAAACGGTACCTAATCCCCAAGTTGAATTTCTTATCGGTACCATTTTCGATATCCCCAGCGCTTCTGATATTATTACCGTTACTTTTAGTGATGCCAGCAGAAGCGGTTAAATCAAGGTTGTTACCCACTTCATAAGCCAGTGTTGATGTTAAGGAGTTAGTAATAACATTATCACCATCAGCGGCACTGTGATTTACATTTAAGCCCCATGTATTGATCCAATCTAAACGATCATCCACTTCATAGGTTAATGACATGTCATTATTGAAAGTGTAGGAATCAATGTTGTTGTCTAAAATGGATAATAACGTGGCTTGGTTAGAGAACTGGGTTTTAATATTAATGGGTCGATGATATTCAGCGCCTAACTCTAATCCTGGTTTATTTTTAATGCCTTCGAAGATGCGGCCTACGTAAGCTAATCCGGCGCGAACTTTCCAGCCGTGCCTACGCACTGAAATTTTCTCGTCGATGAGCACGTCACGCATGGCTAGAATGCCATTGGCCGACATTGCTTGAGCAACCACTGCGTGAGCGACTAGTACTTTCTCAATATCACCTATCCAGTACTGTTGATAAAACTTACTGCGCGCACCATATTCCGATTTATATTGGGCTTCTTTATTGATGATGTTGGCAATTTCTTGATAGGCGCTTCTGCTTGGTTTTTTCTCAATAGCGCCGCGCTTTAATAGCTCATCGATCAAGCGAATAGCCTTCGCCATAGGAGTGACGTTCACTACCCGTCCATAACCAATACCTGCTGAAAGTTTAGTTTGTAAATCACTGAAAGCATCATCAGCTATCACTGACCCACGACCGTACCAAAACATCCCATTACTGTTAGTTTCGAAGTAATTGTCGACAGTGACACTGGTTGAAGCACGATAGCGTTTAATCGATCTATCGCCTTGATTACTGCCACGTGTCGCATTGCCGCTAACATCTGCTTTAAGGCTCGTGTCTCTATCAGGGTAGCTAAATACTTTTTCTAAATTAGCTCCTAAATCTATATTGTAGGAGCTTTGCGCAGTACCACGGTTGTCCTCAGTGGAAAAGCTACCGGTAAAATATGCCTCGTCAACGGCAGAATTGGCCTGCTCATAATCATACAGAGAAATATTCTCGGCAAGTGGGCTGGTGCTAAACATTATGGCTAAAAAGCTAGGTGCAAATAAGGATAATTTATACTTATTAAATGGTTGAACAGCTGGATTTTTCATCACATATTTACTAAGTTTCATAGTGTATCGACCTTCACAGTATAGATGAGCTAAGTTACTTTTTAGTCTCATAAAAAGATTAATACCTGGATCCTTGGCTTCAAAGCGAGTGACAGAGCGTAAGGGATTAATTTTACAGCAGTTTGAAAAATATTAACTGCCCGTAGGCTTAGTGATATTTTTCTAACTGCTGTGAAATCAAAATCTTGTGCTATGTGGTGCAGTGAAGTCTGATTCAGGCAATGGTTAAAATGCCAAGTAATGGCGTTACTATTAATCAGACACAGAGGTAGCACTGGAAGTCACAATTAAAAACCAATAAATTTATTTTGCGTTAAGTTAACGTATAATTGTGACTTTGCAGTGCCTTGGGGAGTCTCTCTATTATGCGAAAGCTGATACTTGCAATTTCTAGTAATAATTTAAGTGCTTAAAAGGTCAGTATTGTTGGTGTAGGGGGACTGGTTATGGGGTGATCTCATACGGTCCTATGCATAGGAAAACCTGAAATTGGTGCAGGGTTTTCCAAAAAGATTCTAGGAGAATCGCTATTTTGAAAAATCTGGATGACAACAATTTAATTAAGCTATGTGTCGATGAACTTCCTTATATAACAACTGCTTACGCAGAGATTGTAAAGCGATATGAAGAGTGCGTTTTTAAATTGTGCTACCGTTACTTGTCCACTAAAGATTTAGCAGAAGATGCTTCCCAGGAAGTATTTTTGAAGATGTTTCACGCCTTGCCAAAATTTCAATTTCGATCAGCATTTAAAACTTGGCTCTATAGCATAACCATTAATCATTGTAATAGTTTGTTGGTGAAGCTAAAAAGAGAGCAGGCAAGGCACCGTCTAATTGACGACTTAGATACACTTGCTGCAGATGATAGTCGAGCGACTGCCAATTGTGTCGCTAAAGAAGATGATAATGTCTGTGTTCATCAAGTTATTAATAGTTTAGATAAAGACGATAGAGATCTAATTTTATTAAAATTTGATAGTGAATTAACCTTAAATGAAATCGCAGATGTGTTGGGTAAAAAACTCAGTGCAACCAAGATGAAATTTTATCGATCACTAGAAAAATTTAAACGTTTGTATCAACAAATATGTCTATAAAAGGGATCAATAATGGACAGTAAAAAATCACGGACCGACCCATTTGAAGCGCAAATTAAAAGCTTATTTTTGCAGTGTTCGGTGCCGAGTAGAGGATCAAGTTCGAGAGTCGTATCTATCTTAAAAAAGGGCCTTTATGAATTATCAGTGCGTGACCTACTGGCTTTCGCATCAGCGCTGGTGCGAACCATGTTAGTACTTGCAATAGGTCCAAAAAAATCATCAATGGTCGATGGAGAAACAAAATGAGTGCTTGGGACGAATTAATAAATACTGAAAAATTACAGTTAATGGTGATCGATAATTTAACCGATCAATGGGCCAGTCTGATCAGTGTGTTGCCAAATGTGATTGGCGCAGTACTGATAATGCTCTTGGGCTGGGGATTTGCGATTATCATCAAAAAATTCAGCAGCGCAATGTTAAAAAAAATGGGTATTGATCGTCTAAGTAACGATTCAGGGGTGCTCAGTGTGATGGATAATGCTGGTATCAAGCAACAGCCTTCAGTGATAGCCGGTAAAATTTTCTTTTGGTTGATACTTTGTATGTTTATGGTGCCGGCCGCCAATGCGCTAGATTTCACAGATTTAGTCGTATTAGTTAAATCAATTGTCAGCTTTTTACCTAAATTAATCATAGCGATAGTCATTTTAGTGGTAGGTACAATGTTTGCTAAGTTTGCCAGAGATACGATTGCTCACAATCGAGTATTTACCAATCTGAATGCTAGCGGCTCGATCGGGCATACCGTTTATATTATTATTGTCGCCACTATTGTATTGATGGCACTGGAGCAACTTAATATTAATACGCAATTTTTGTATTCAATTATGTTGCTAATCATCGCCGGTATTATTTTAGCGCTGGCGATAGCGGTAGGTCTAGGGGCTCGGGATATCGCTAAAAATTTACTGATCGGCAGCTATGCAAGGGAGAACTTTACTCCGGGCTCAATGTTAGAAATTGAAGAGTGTAAAGGAAAAGTGCAAGAAGTTAGTGCACTCAGTACTTTTATAAAGTCAGCAGAGGGAGAGCTCATCTCTATTCCCAATCAAAACCTTTATCAGAGTTTTGTAAAAATAAAAAAATAAAAGCCAGCGTTATCAAAAATAGACCTGAATCCGTGACTTCAAAGTGAATCAAGAGCTTGTGCTATGTGGCGCAGTGAAGTCACTGATTCAGGATAGAGTTATAACAAAGTCAGTTAACTTATGTAGACACTGGTGCCTGCCGTTGTACGGTTAAGAGTATTGTGGAGATACAGTGTAAGCGACCTTAAATCAGCATATTTTCAAACACCAATCATTCTTGCACACTCCTCCTAATTATTTACAAATAGGAGAGTAGTATGGATTCCATTACAGAAAACCCTTCAAAAACGGTTAGCTGGCAACAACACATCAATATCTGGAAAAATTCTGGCTTGTCAGGCCCTAAATTCTGTCATGCCAATAATTTGATTTATCACCAGTTTTCTTACTGGCGTAAAAAGCTAGACATCCCTCAGGGTAAACCTCTCAACCCTTCTTCTATATCTGCTGGATTTGTTCTAGTTTCATATGCCTCAATAGCGACGGAGTCCCTACAGCTAATTCTACCTAATGGCGTAGAAGTAACGGGTATCAATACCACCAATGTCAGCGTCGTTCGCCAACTATTGAGTTTTCTATGATGGCTAGGCATTTTCGTCCTTGTGACAGCGGTACCTCTATTTTTCTTTATCGTGATCCTGTTGATTATCGTAAACAAAGTGCTGGCTTGGCAGCGATTGTCGAGCAAGAATTGGGCTGTAATCCTTTTGATGGCAGTCTCTATGCCTTCACCAATCGCCAACGTAATAAAATCAAATGCCTGTTCTGGGAAAACAATGGCTTCGTCTTATATTATAAATCACTCGCAGAAGAAAAATTTCACTGGCCAAAGCGAGAAGAGATGCTGGTTTCGCTCAGTGTGCAACAGGTAAATTGGCTGCTTGATGGTTATAACATTAACGCGATGCAAGCTCACAAAAAACTTAATTATGAGTCAGTTTTTTAGGCTAATCTAAGCATTTTTTGTTATAATATTCCCATGAAAACAACCCCTGTTCTGAACAGTTTAACCAACGATTACCGCACGTTAAGTTCGGAACAATTACTTGTATTACTCACCGAAAAAGACGCACAACTGACTAAAAACAACCGTCAATTATGCGATATTCAAAACAGCCTTCAAAGCACTCAAGACAACCTACATCTTAATCAAAGGCATCTTTTAGATCGAGATCTAAAAGTTAGCAACCAAGCAGACTATATTCGTCTGCTTGAAGAGTATCTGCGTTTAGCCAAGGCGCAGAAATTTGGCGCGAGTAGTGAGAAACTCGCCTATCAAATTTTGCTATTTGATGAAGCGGAGTTAGAAGTTGCGTTGGATGAGTTGGAAGATCAATTACCCGATGACGATAAGGTAATCTCCCGTGGGCCAAAAACACGTCGTCGCGGATTTTCGCCTGAACTCAATCGCATACGTATTGAGCTAAAGTTAACGGAACAGGAGCGCCTTGGTGCGCAGAGTACTTTTTTCACCAAGACCAAAGAAGAACTGGAATATATACCAGCCAAACTCAACGTATTAGAGTACTGGCAAGAAAAAGCAGTCTTCAGCACTGAAGAGGGTAGCGATACAAATATTGGTGCGCAACGCCCGGCTCACCCGCTGGGTAAATGCTTTGCCAGTATTTCTTTATTGGCCTATATCATCGTGGCCAAATACGCCGATGGTTTACCCCTGTATCGCTTAGAGAACATTATCAAACGCAGTGGCGCTGAGTTGAACCGCAGCACGATGGCGCAATGGATTATTCGCCTAGAGAGCATGTTTAACCCTCTACTGCAACGGGTTCGGTTTACTCAAAACAGTGGCGATTATTTACAAGCTGATGAAACCCGCTTACAAGTTTTAAAAGAACTGGGGAAAACGGCCCAATCAGATAAATGGATGTGGGTAATACGCGGTGGACCACCGGAAAAGCCCTCAGTATTATTTGATTATGATCCCTCTCGAGCAGGTTCTGTTGCTGAACGCCTACTTGATGGGTTCAGTGGTGTATTACAAGCCGATGGGTATAGCGGCTACTCCCAAGTGTGCAAAAAAGAGACCGTCACCCGTATCGGTTGTATGGATCACGCACGTCGAAAATTTGTAGAAGCGATTAAAGCGGCGGAACCTGCGAAAGGAACTAAACGCAAAGGTCAGCCCAGCAAGGCGGATGTTGCCTTGAGTAAAATACGCCAGCTTTATCGAATTGAGACTAGCATTAAAGACAAAGATAACAGTCAGCGATTTAGTGTACGACAAGAACTGGCGGTGCCGATTCTAGACGCGTTAAAAATTTGGCTGGAAAAAAATATAAGTAAAGTACTTAAAGGTGGTCACACCTATAAAGCGATGTACTACATGCTCAATCAATGGCCGTACCTGGTAGGGTATTGTGACGATGGCAAGCTCAATATTAGCAATGCGCTCGCTGAAAATGCTATCCGGCCTTTTGCAATAGGCCGCAAAGCCTGGCTATTTGCCGATACCCCACAAGGCGCAAAAGCAAGCGCAGCTTGTTACTCCTTGATCGAGACCGCAAAGGCTAACGATATAGATCCTTATACTTACATTCTCCATGTACTTGAGCATATATCTGAGGCGGACACACCTGAAAAACTGGATGGACTGCTACCTTGGAATACTGCCTTGGAAAAAATCAAAAAAAGCTAATCAACACGCTAGAAGCAATACGTCGATTTAGTGTCGCTTACGATACAGTTGGCTTAAATGCTGAGATGACTAGGAAATATGTTAAGCATCAAGAGAATCTTGCAAAGCATCTAGAGCAATTAGATTTTTAATACCTGAATCAGTGACTTCAAAGAGAATACAGAGCTTGCGCTATGTGGTGCAGTGGAGTCACTGATTCAGGTAATAGATTGAATCTTCGCGATGATCCACTTTATTTGTCACAGAGTCAGCTTGATGATTAGTTTTGAGAAGTTATTAATTGTTTGCTGTTGATTGAAGTTGTCATGCTAAGAATTGAAAGTCTCAAAGGGGATAAAAGCGTTGCTTGCACTCCCATATTAAGTGAGGTTTTAAGCAGAGCGGGAAGTGCTCGAAAAACAAAAAAAAGTGTCACTAATTCAGTGAATGTTCATTAAATGCAAGTAGCATCGCGCAAGACTTTGAATACATTTGATTTATTGGGTAGATAACGTTTAATCGAAAGATGTTTAATCCCCATCGTTAAAATATCGCTCTCGATATATTTTTTTTAAATTTTCTTTTTAAAACAATTATTTAATTTAACTTATTCATTGGGTTTTTAAAGCTTATTGTTATATGACTATTAATAGCTGGAAGTACGCGGAAAACAAAAAATACCATTTGTTAAGGTAGCATTCATCAAAAGCGAGTAGTATTGCGCAAAATTTTGAATACATTTACTTTATTTGGTAGATAACATTTTCTCAGAGATGTTCAATCCTCATTCTTAAGACGTCGCTTGCGATGCGTTTTTTAAATTTTCTTTTTAAAGTAACCATTTAATTTAACCGATTCATTGGGTTCTTGGAGCTTATCACTGAATCAGTGACTTCACTGCACCACATAGCGCAAGCTCTTGATTCTACAGCGGTTAGAAAAATACCCGCTGAACCTACGGGTTTTATGCAGGGATGCATTTATTTAGAGAATGCAGGACGCATATAAGCTTGCAGCTAAGATTTTTCAATTTCAGAGTAGAGCCAATATCTTACACTCTGTATTCACTTTGAAGTCACGGATTCAGGCTTATTATTATGCAACTATTAATGACAAAAAAGATCATGCAAAAACCTTCACCATTGACAATGTTGAGTACTAGCTTATTACTGAGCTTGATAAGTCATCATACGCTAGCGGCAACATACCTTGTCGCCTCTGCGTCAATAGTCGATTGAAACGCGGCGATAGCAGCAGCTAATGCCGATTCTGATTCATTAAGGATCATTGATTTTGGAGCGATTACGGCTTTAGACATCGGTGCTGACATATACGTGCTAAGTAAAAATACGACACTTACTGTAAGTGCCCCTATTGTAATAACAGGCATGGTTAAAAGTATTGGCCCTACACCACCTAATGCTATTATGGCTAAATTAATTTTCGAAGCAGGTAGTGCTGCATTCAAGTTTATTGGTACTGGTGGTGATGATGGTTTTGCTAGTAGTAATGGGAGCGATGGGAGAGCTGCGCTATATGCGAAATATAGCTATTTAACTACTAGTAGTAATAGTGGTAGTAGCATAACGGGTGGTGCTGGTGGTGCTGGTGGTAATGCTGGTGGTGATGGTGGTGATGGTGGTATTGGGCTACAAGCCGGGCATGCCTCCGAAATAATTAATGGCAATAACATCACTGGGGGTAAAGGTGGTGATGGTGATGGTGGTGGTGGTGGTGGTAATGGTGGTAATGGTCATAGTGGTGTGGCTGGCATGACTTTCAAGTTCACTAATAGTGGTAATATAATGGGTGGTGTCGGTGGCAGTGCTGACACTGGGCAGGGTGGTAATGGTGGGAAGGGTGGGAGTGGGGTAATAGGCGGTACATTATATAATAGTGGCAGCATAAAAGGTGGTGGTGGTGGTAATGGCGATACCGCTGGTAATGGAGGGAATGGGGTAGAAGGTTCGAATCTCAGAATATTTAATAGTAATACCGGTAACATAAATGGTGGTATTGGTCGTCGTGTTGGCGTAGCCATTAGCTCCGATCGCAATAGTAGGGTTTATAACTCAGGTTCTATCATTAGTACTTCAGGCACTGCTATCACTTTCTACGGCGGTAATAATCTTTTAGTCTTAAAAACAGGCTCTAGCATTACAGGTCATGTTAATAGCAGTGGAGGTGGGGATACTCTTTTCTCTGAAGCTTCTAGTACTATCACCGGTGATGTCTCTGGGTTTTCTACTTTCAAAACATCCGTCACTGATAATACGACCTACAGCAAATTAAACATCACCGGGAACTTAACACTGCTTACTAATACCCATATTAATGTCGATGTTGCCAATCCAAACTTTAACTTTTCCTCCATCCTTGGTACTGGCTTTAATGATATTATCAAGGCAAGTACAATCAGGGGGGGCAGGGCTGTTACGGTGACTGACAATTCATTTTTTTTTGTTTTTGCTGCCGTATTGGATTCTACCCCGATTGATTTAACTTTGAAGGTTTCGGCTCCTACTCAAGTATTAGCACGCGTGTTTTCTGCCAATAAAATAGCGGCGAAAGGTGCGGCAGTGGTGCTTGACTCAGTTATTACTAATAACCCCTCTAGTACGCTTGCTGCGCATTTCGTTAGCTTTAGCACTGCTGCAGAAGTCGCCAATGCGGTCGAATCAACGTTGCCAGCGGTGGCAGGGGGAGCTAGTCTAGCCTCGTCATTAACATCTAGAGCTGTCATGTCATTGGTAAGTGCACGGCAAAAAAATATCAGCGGTTTATCATCAGGTGATGTTCCATTAAAAAATCAACATTTTTGGCTACAAACATTTGGCAGTCGAGCAGAGCAAGATACCCAACAAAGCGTGCAGGGCTATGATGTCGATAGTTATGGGCTAGTCATAGGTGTTGATGGCGAATACTCGCCTACTTGGCAAGTCGTGCGGCATTCTCTTATGCCAACAGTGATGTCAGCAGCCGCTTGAGTGCCGGCAAAAGTATGGTGAGCATTGATAGCTATCAAGCCAATGTATACGCCTCTAAACAGCTAGATGAACAGACTTTGTGGTCGATTCAATCCAGTGTTGGCCAGTTAAAATTTGACAGCAGTCGCCTGTTGTTTAGCAACGATATCGCGAAGGCTAATTATGACGGCTGGCAGTTTCAATTGCATTCAGACTTAGCGCGTCATATTCAGCTGTCAGAAAAAACTGCGATTACCCCTTACCTAGGTGCGAGTTACCGTTACATCGATGTTAACGGCTACCGCGAATCAGGCGCTGGGGCATTAAATTTAATTGTCAAAGATGACAGTTTTGATAGCTTAGTGGTATCCGCCGGCTTTAGGCATCAATACCACGCAACCAATCACCTGACTCTGATCACTGAACTGGGCCTAGGCTATGATTTAATGGCTGATCGCTCTAATTTGACCTCAAGCTATGCCGGTGGCGGTGCTCAATTTACTACCGAGGGCATAAAACCTGCGGCACTCACTTACGATGCGGCCATTGGCATGCAGTATAAATTGGAGAACGACACCAACATCACGGCTAAATATAGCCTCAACGGTCGCGAGCATTTTAAGCAAGGTACCTTTAAGCTGAATGCGCGCTGGATGTTTTAACAGGTTGGCCTTAGTGGCAAAGGTTTGTCTATCAACATTGCTGCGCTGCTAACTCTCTGATTAATAATATTAGCGCCTTCCATTTATTACGGTAATAGCGCTTATCTCAGCAGGTTATACGCGTACAATGGCATAGTGTGGTGGCTGTAATAAGTACCGAAGCCTCAGTATATAATCACTGCCAAGGTAACTCCGTTTTATGAATACTCTTAAACCGTTAAATTATGCACCAATATTAGTCGCGGGTTTGATGTTGCTGATTAGCGCTTGTTCAGCAATCCCCTCGGTCGATAAACGTCGCTTGTCGGCGAGCATATTGGCTGATGAGAAAGCTTGGCAAGGGGTGGTTATTCCAGCCCAACCTTTTTTATTACAAGCCTTTTATCCTAAAGTTATAACCCCCTCAACCACACTGACGGTTTATATCGAAGGCGATGGCTTAGCTTGGCTCAATCGAACTACACCGTCAATGAACCCCACTCCTATGTCTTTTTTGACGTTAAAGCTAGCTCTGCAGCAACCTGTCGGTAACGTTGCGTATTTGGCTAGGCCGTGTCAGTTTATTACCTCCAGTGTCTGCGAGCCCCACTATTGGACCAGTAGACGTTTTTCTCAGGACGTTATTGATGCGACTAATCATGCTCTTGATTTTTTGAAGACTACCTTCAATGCGCAACAGTTACAGCTAGTGGGATATTCGGGAGGAGGCGCAGTTGCGACTCTGGCTGCTGCTAGTCGTGATGATGTTTCATTGCTGTTGACGGTAGCGGGCAACTTAGATACTGAGGCGTGGACAACTTTACAGGGAATATCACCTCTTAAAGGTTCTTTGAATCCTGCTGATAAGACTAACCAGTTGTTAGCAATTAAACAAATTCACCTCAGTGGGCAAATGGATACGGTTGTACCTGTGGCGATTGCTCAATCTTTCGCAAAAAAATCACCGCTATCCAGTGATCTAACCCTGCGCACCTTTGAAAAGTACCATCACTCATGCTGCTGGGTAGATAACTGGGTGGACATTTGGAACGACTCACGATAATACCAGAACCACCAACTTCACTGCGCTACATAGCGCAAGTTCTTGATTATACAGCGGTTAGAATGCATCGGCCCGCTGAGCCTATAGCTCTTATGCATGGAGGTGTTTATTTAGCGAATGCAGGGCATATATGAGCTTACAGTTAATTTTTCAATTCCACTGTAACACCAATATTAAGCCTCAATTTACCCAGAGGGTATATAACTGCACTCGGTAATACGGCGTTAAAAACTGGCTAAATATGCTCGTTTCTACCAGTAATACCCATAAAAAAGGGCACACTGTACCCAAAGTGAGGGGCACACTGACTCCGCTATCTTGCCGGTTTTTGCCCTGTCTTACTTTCGCTCGCAACGTTATGCAGAGGTCTCTATCCATTTTATCTGACCCAAATCAAGTTTTTATATTTATAAGCAGCGTAAAATCATCTTCTATCTAGAAACCTCTACATAACTTACCCAGAGGGTATGATAACTGTGCTCGGTAATACGGCGTTTATAATCAGCTCAATATGCTCATTCACGTCAGTAATACCCATATACAGCGGTACACTGCACCCACAGTGAGGGGCACTAACTCCACTATTTTTCCGGTTTTTGAGGGGTGGGAGGGATTAGAGCCAAAAACATCGATAGCTATGCAGTTTTACGAAGTGAAGGCCGTCTAAAAAATAGGACTTGCCTGATAAATTTGACTATAAGAATATAGGTATAAAAATGCAATATGACATCATTATTATTGGCGCAGGTCCTACTGGATTAAGCTTCGCTAGAGACATAGCAGATACAAATCTTAAAATTGCAATCGTCGAAAAACAACCGGAATCGCTCCTTGCTAACCCGCCTTACGATGGTCGAGAAATAGCATTAACGCATCTGTCGAAAAACATTATGAAGCAACTTGGAATGTGGAAAAATATTCCAATAGATAAAATATCTCTGATTAAAAAAGCAAAAGTTTTAAACGGGGAGTCTCCTTATTCATTAAATTTCGATCATAGAGAAGCGGGCGAAGAAAATCTTGGTTTTATGATGTCGAATAATACCATCAGAAAAACCGCTTATGATTCATTAAAAGAATTTACCAATATTACCCTTCTAACTGAAAAAGAAGTCTTTAAGCTTGGTACAGATAATGAAAAAGGTTGGATTGAATTAAATGATGGAGAGTACTTAGAAGCTCCGCTTATTATCGCTGCAGATAGTCGGTTTTCTGCGACACGACGTATGATGGGAATTTCAACTTCGCTGCTGGACTTTGGCAGAACCTGTATCGTATGCACTATGGATACAGAAATTGATCATCAATACACAGCTTATGAATGTTTTCATTTTGATCGCACTCTGGCCATACTTCCTTTAAATAATAATCAAGTTTCTGTCGTCATAACATTGCAGTCCGAAGAAATTGATAGTGTGCTGGGTCTGAGCCAAGATAAATTTGCCGAAGATATCGAGCGTCGTATTGATGGTGAATTCGGCAAGATGAAATTAACCAGTGAGCTTTTTTCTTACCCCTTGGTTGCAACATTTGCAAAAACTTTTCATACGAATAGATTCGCCATCATTGGCGATGCTGCTGTAGGTATGCATCCTGTTACAGCACATGGTTTTAATTTAGGATTAAGTGGTGCCCATCTGCTAGCGAATGAAATAAAAAATGCCCTGCAAAGTGGTGGTGATTTTTGGGCGCCAGCAATATTAAAAAACTACAGTGACAAGCACCATAAAGTCAGCGCTCCCCTTTATCACGGTACCAATGCCCTCGTTCGACTTTATACAAAAACAACCCCTCTAGCAAAGCTAGCACGGTTTTTTCTACTACGATTAGGTAATAAGGTAGGGCCTGCTAAACGGCTTATTATGAACCAGTTAACAGAAGTTAAATCAGCTTGAACGCTAATCGATGGAATCATATTTGCACGCATGATAGCTGCTGGTAACTTGTGATTTAGGAGCCTTCGAATAAGGCTCCTAAAGTTATACCTTTATTTCCTTTGAGCGTCCCGCAATTCGCGCTTCAGCTGACGGCGTTTGTTAATGGTATCAATAGCGTCCCCACCTAAATGAACATCGCCACGGCTTTCAGCTAACTGCATTTGTTTTTCACGCTGAGAAAATCGCTCTCGCTGTTCAGGGGTCTGTTGGTCAAAGCAAAATTCACAGCTTATTCCCCGGGCATATTTTTCATGTTGCATCTGTACTGCTGTTAAAGGTAAGCGACATGCATGACATTGGTCGTACTGTCCTTTATCTAGATTGTGATCGACTGTCACTCGATTATCAAAAACGAAACATTCTCCTTCCCACATCGACTCTTGTTGAGGTACTTCTTCCAAGTACTTTAAAACCCCTCCTTCAAGGTGATAAACCTCTGCAAAACCTTGCTCTTTTAAGTAGGCGGTTGATTTTACACAGCGAATACCACCGGTGCAAAACATCGCGACTTTTTTGTGTATCGCAGGGTCCAAATTCTCTTTGACGTACTGAGGAAACTCTCTGAAATTTGTCGTGTGAGGATCGATCGCACCTTTAAAGGTGCCGACTTTAACTTCATAATCGTTACGAGTATCAACCAAGGTGACGTCTGGGTCAGAGATTAGCGCATTCCAGTCTTTGGGCTTAACATAAGTGCCGACCACATGTTTGGGGTCTATGCCTTCTATTCCCATAGTGACAATTTCTTTTTTTAGTTTCACTTTAGTACGATAGAATGGGTTGGTGTGATCAAAGGATTCTTTAGTGACTATGTTCTCTAAGCGAGCATCAGTGTTTAACCAGGCAATCAGTGCATCAACCCCGGAACGTGAGCCAGCAATCGTGCCGTTAATGCCTTCTCTGGCTAATAAAAGCGTCCCTTTTACTTCATTATCAAGCATTACTTGGTGTAAGGGTTCACGTAGTAACTCGAAATTTTCTAATGTTACAAATTTATACATTGCACAGACGACAATATTTGACATGATTTTCCTCGGCGAACCGGAACGTAAATCCGGAGCAAATTAATTAAGCTCGGGATTATAAATTAACTCGAGGTTATCTTATACTGATCTGTATCAAATTTTTAAAAATTATTGGTGATCTAGCCGATATTGTGTATATGCTGCGAGCTCACGCTAGTTCTTTTCAAGGAAAACCGCTTATTTATGTCTGAAGCAAAATTGTATCTAAAGAGCTACCAATCAATTGTTAATTCACACCAGCATGATTTTCATCAATTAGTGCTGCCAGTTAATGGCAGCCTAGAGCTTGAAATTGGCCATACAAGTGGTGCGGTTACGGCCCATCAAGCGGCTATAATATATGCCAGTGAAACTCATACCTTTGAATCTACCGGTGACAATCAGTTCATTGTTGCCGACATTCCGCCGCAATTAGCGCCTGCTTTGGTAGCGCTTCCGGTCTTTATCCCGCTGGATGACAATGTTTATCGCTACATTCAG
This sequence comes from Oceanospirillales bacterium, assembly GCA_029027825.1. Classification (GTDB taxonomy): domain Bacteria; phylum Pseudomonadota; class Gammaproteobacteria; order Pseudomonadales; family Balneatricaceae; genus Rs1. Next base: position 1,476,818 of record CP093399.1, read on the forward strand.
TTTCTACAGGTCCAGCTTAGTTTGCCTAATAGCTTGCAAAATAAATTATTACAGCGACAAATGTTGTTATTACTGATTCAATTATTGGATGATAAATTCACCACAACCTCAGGTTTCGATAAACGCTTAGAAGCCGCTAGGCATTATTTAGAAAAAAACTATCGTCATAAACAGGCATTATCTAAAGCCGCTCAGCAAGCAGCTTTAAGTGATAGGCACTTAAGGAAATTGTTTGTGCAGTATTATGCTATGTCTCCCTCACAATACATTCTAGAATTACGGATGCAAGCTGCTTGGCAAATGTTGACTAACAGTCAATATAGTATTCAAATTATTGCAGAGCGCTGTGGATATACTAATTTAAGTGCCTTCAGCTTTAGGTTTCTAAAGCATTTTTCACAATCTCCTAGAGATGTTCGCCGTTTAGGCACATAACTGTTCCGTTTTAACAAAAAACTTAGCTAAATACCTTTATATAATAGCGCTACTAATTAACTAGATCTCTGCATAACGACTGCGCTCGCAACGTTTGCAGATGTCTCTAACAGTGCAATTAAGGATCATCTGATGAACGGATCGTATTCAATCGCTACGGCGATTGGCTTTATTGCTATTCTCCTATGGGGGGGATTAGCACTTTTGTCTAAGCAAGCGGGTGATTTTCCGCCTTTTCAGTTGTTGGCACTGTGTTTCAGCATCGCCTTTATTTTTATGTTATTAAAATGGTTGATTGTTGGGCAGTCGATTCAGCAACTAATTAAGCAACCTATTCTCGCATGGTGTCTGGGCTGCTCTGGTTTGTTTTTATATCATGCCAGCTATTTCTTGGCGCTGGCGCACGCTCCGGTATTGGAGGTGAGTTTGATTGCTTATCTTTGGCCACTGTTGATCATTTTATTCTCAGCTCTGCTCCCTGGCGAGCAGTTATATGTTAAGCATATACTAGGCGCGATTATTTCTCTGATAGGTTGTTGGGTCTTACTCGGAGGAGGGGATAGTCAGTTTAATATCGAGTACCTAACGGGCTATTTATTTGCCGCGGCGTGTTCGATTATTTGGGCAATCTACTCTGTGGCATCTCGGTTGGTTAAACAAATACCGACCGATGCAGTGGGTTTGTTCTGTGGTGTTAGTGCGCTGCTTGGATGGATCTGCCATTTAAGTTTAGAGACGTCCTATTGGCCTGCATCGAGTAGCCAATGGCTGGCTGTGGCTGGCTTAGGTTTAGGCCCTTTAGGTTTAGCTTTCTTCGCGTGGGATTATGGAGTGAAGCGAGGTGATATCCAGTTATTAGGAGTGTTGTCTTATGCTGCACCACTGATCAGTACAGCATTGTTAATTTTATTTACCGATATCCAAGCGACTAGTACAATTTTAATTGCCTGTACGGCGATTGTGCTCGGTGCATTAATTGCCAGTATAAAATGGCCCAGTATTGTTAGATATTGAGAGGCCTCTCAAAGTGGGGGGGCATACTATACCCAAAGAGAGGGGCACACTGACTGTGCGATCTCGCCGGTTTTTGTCTGGTACTACCTTCGCTCGCAACGTTAGGCAGAGGTCTCATTGATTCTATAGGAAGTTTGATTTTTGAAAATTTACCATAGAATCAATATCTGAGGCTCGCTTGCTATACCTTTAAACAGGAATTTAGGCTTAAGAATCCTTTGAACAAGCCCCGCATCTTCCCTGCGGGGCATTTGTGAATTGTTCAGAGGCTGCTTAGTTTTTTGCCGGTAGAATGGTCGCTTTTACCGATCCAAAGCCAATACGGGTAGCGCCTTCTGCGACACAGAAGCCACTCATGATAACCGCATCACCATCCTCCAAGAAAGTGCGACTCTCGCCATTTTCTAAGGTGAAACTAGTCTTGCCGGCGCTGGTTAATTCCATCATCGAACCAACTTGATCTAAACTGGGTCCCGACTGAGTGCCGCTACCAAAGAAATCACCTGCTTGTAGGTTGCAACCATTAACTGTGTGGTGTGCGACCATTTGCGCGACAGTCCAGTAGGAGTGCTTGAAACTAGTGTGGGTGATTTTTTGCCCTGCGATTTGTGCCGAGCGCATGTTAGCGGTTTGCAGGCTCACTTCCAGTTTAATATCGTATGAGCCAAGCGTGCTATTTTGTTGGCCCGATAAATACTCAAGTGGTTGCGGATCGCTTTGCTGACGTTGCCAAGCTTGTCTAAAAGGGGCTAAAGCTTCGTTAGTAATTATCCAAGGCGAGACTGTAGAGGCGAAATTCTTTGCTAAGAAAGGTCCCAGTGGCTGATATTCCCAACCTTGGATGTCACGCGCTGACCAGTCGTTGAATAGACACATACCAAACACATACTGATCAGTTTGCTCAATGTCTATTGGGCTGCCCATTTCATTACCCGCACCAATATAAATGCCTACTTCCATTTCATAATCTAGACGTTTACAGGGCCCAAGCGTCGGTTGGTCAGCGGTGGGGGCTTTGGTTTGGCCGACAGGGCGGTGGAAATCAGTTCCCGATACGGTAATCGATGAAGAGCGTCCATGATAGCCAATTGGCACCCATTTATAGTTAGGTAGCAATGGGTTATCGGGCCTAAAGAATGAGCCGATAGTGGTCGCATGGTTAATTGAGGTATAAAAATCGGTATAATCGCCAATCTTGCAAGGGAGATCAAATTCAATATCCGTTTGGGCGATTAAGGTGGTTGCAATTGAGGACTGCAGTGCCGATCCAGTGGCTAGTGCTTGAGAGAGTGCAAGTCGCAAGGCAGACCAAGTGGTCTGTGGCATCGCCATGAAATCATTCAACTGCGGCTGACTGCAGGCATGCAGTGCTTGTTGTAGGTTTTTGGAAAATAGATTAAGCGCCGCCAGCGCGGCTAAATCTAGTACTTGATCGCCGATCGCGACGGCGCCGCGAAAAGCCTCTGCGCTGCCTGCGCGACGAAAGATTGCAAAAGGTAAGTTCTGAATAGGAAAATCGCATTCAGCAACATTTGCCGAGGTAACCCAGCTGGTTAGGTCTGGATTGTGGGTTTGATTAAGCAGTGACATAGCATCTCTCATTGATTGTTGAATTCTTCTTCGTGTAACCATTTCGCATGTTGTGGGGCACGTTTAGTGATCGACCACTCTTCAATCATAGCAGGGGCAACTTTTTTCAATTCTTTTAATTGTTGATCGGTGCCACTGCGATAGGTTAATTCTAATCGATGCCCATTGAGATCAAAAAAGTAGATTGAATATATGATGCCGTGGCTGGTGATGCCAAGTACATCAATGCCCTTTGCTTCTAGCTCAGCTTTAGCAGATACCAGTGCAGCGCGATCTTCAATTTCAAAGGCAATGTGTTGCACCCATTCAGGGGTGTTGAGATCACGGCTCATTTCAGGTTTAGTTGGAAGTTCAAAAAAGGCCAGAATATTGCCCATCCCCGCATCTAAAAATACGTGCATGTAAGGATCAGGTGCTTTCGTCGATGGCACTAAATCTTCTGAAATAGCCACCAATAACTCCATGTTAAGGTGCTCTTGATACCAGTTTACGGTTTCTTTTGCGTCCTTACAGCGATATGCGACGTGATGCATCTGCTTTATATTAATCATCGAGACCTCTCTAGTTGAGAGACCTCTGCATAACGACTGCGCTCGGTAATACGGCGTTAAAAACCGGCTCAATATGCTCATTTACACTAGTAAAATCCGCTATCTCGCCGGTTTTTGCCTTGTATTACCTTCGCTCGCAACGTTATGCAGAGGTCTCGTTTGGTTATTACTAACAAGTGTTACTAATTGGCTGAAAATATGAGTATCAAACGTTACTAATGTCAATATGGTTGTGTTATCTTGTGCTAAATAGCGCTGTCCAATTCAGCTTTAGCCATTTTATATAACGCCCTCAATCCTGGAGATAAGATGCCAAACGACCAACCACTACTGGATTTGCCGCAGTTTTTTCCCTATCAGTTTTCCATTTTGGCAGGTCAAATCAGTGACTACATTGCCCAAATTTACAAGCAAAAATACGGTTTAAGTAAATTTGAATGGCGGGTAATTGCGACGATTGGCCAGCATCGACAAATATCTGCCAAAGATATTTGCCTCTTTACTCAGCTCGATAAAATGCAGGCCAGTCGCGCCATTAGCAAATTAACCACATCAGGGGCGGTTGCGCAGCAAATAAGTATGCGTGACAGACGCACTAACTTATTGCAGTTGACTGACTCAGGTGGGCGCATGTACGTTGAAATTATGCCGCTGGTTAAACAGCAGGAACAACGGATGTTATCAGGCTTATCCAGCACTGAGCGGCAACAGCTGATTTCCTTAACCTTAAAGCTTAGCGCTCAATTACAGCAAACAGTCACTGAAAAAGCATAGCCACGCTCGATTAGAGCTGTACCTTTATGAATCAGGTTGCCTAGTCGGGTGTGCTTCGACAAAGGCGCTTATTTTCTGGCATTTTTGATCGATGTCACTCAGTAGTGGATAGGCACTCATATCTACGTCAAAACGCTTGGCATTAAAAATTTGCGGAATTAAACAGACCTCAGCAAGACTCGGTTGATCAGTAAAACAAAACACACTTTCTGTGGTGCGGGTTCGCAACTGCTCTTCTAACGCGGCGAAAGTGCTGTTTATCCAATGGTGGTACCAGTCTGATTTCTGCTGTTGATTCGCCGCTAATTCAGAGACTAAATATTTGAGCACTCGTAAATTATTTAGCGGATGAGTTTCGCAGGCGATCGCCTGTGCAAATGCTCGGATCCGTGCCCGTTGAAAAAAATCACCGCTGACCAGCGCCAAACTAGCGGGGTAAGCTTCATCTAAATATTCGCAAATAGCCAAAGATTGACTTAATAGCACTCCTTTATCTTCTAACACTGGGACTAGTTTTTGAGCGTTGCGCTGTTGATGTTGCGCTGCGGTTTGTTCACCGTGAAGAATATCGATCGAGTGTTGCTGATAATCAAGTTGTTTTAAGTTTAGTGAAATTCTGACTCGATATGCGGCAGAAGATCGACAGTAATCATATAAAATCATCAGCGGTACTCCTTTTTGTTTTTGTTGCTGCTGCTGTTGCGATAGCCGAGTGAAATTTCAGGTTTGGCTAGTGCTGCCACTCGTACAAATAACAAAAATAAGCGCTTCATTTGGCAGCTGTCTTAGCGGCTATCGCAACGGCTTCTGCCAATACTTGATTATCACCAATGTGATTGCACAGCAAAAGAATCAATCGAGCATTTACCAAGGCTATTTGCTCTGCTGATAAGTCAATACTCATGTCGGTTAATAACTGATAGAAGTCATCGGGGCTTGCAATGTTGGCGGTGGTTATTAATTTGGCCATTAACGGAGTTCTCCTAAAGCGTGTGCTTGCATGTTGAGTAAGCTGTCTACTGAAAATTTTCTGGCTCTTGCGCTAATTATTTGATCGGGGCGGATCAGATAGAAGCACTGGTTGCTGGCATCTAGTCGTGCATTAATTAACTGTAGGTGGTCAACAATTATCGCCACGCCATCGGGCAGCTGTAACTGGTAGGGCTCTTTAAGCACAATATAGGTATCAATAGGTTGTCGGCACTGTTTAAGTCTTACAATTTCTTCGATAAGTTGTTGATCGATCTGCTTATGATCGTCAATGAACAATAGACAGTGAAATTTATTGCCCAGTAGCGATAATAAATAACGCTCTTCTTTGCGTAGGGTAATCGGTCCATCGGTGCAGGGCGAACCCACTTCTACAGCGCAATCAAAACTGTCTGTATCTGCGCTGATTAGCGAGCAGTTGCGCAAAATAGGCGGTACTGATAAACGTCCAGAATTGACCAGCGGCCTGGCAAAGCTAAATTCTTTTGCCAGGGTCAGTACCGCATCGCGAAGGACTTTATTGGCGGGGTTTTTCGGGGTGATAAAATCGGTGCTGCGGGTCGAGTTTAAAATATTTTCATCGGCAGCTAAGCCACGCTCCTCAGAATAGCTGTTCAATAATTCCTCAGAGGCTTGTCCTTTAAGGGCCAGCTCAATTTTCCAAACTAAATTATCGACATCTTCGATGCCTGAATTTGCCCCTCTTGCGCCAAACGGGGAGACTTGGTGAGCGCTGTCACCGGCGAAAAAGATTCTCTTGTGACGAAAGTCCGGCATTCGCCTACAGCCAAAGGTATAGACTGAAGTCCACTCTAGTTCAAAATCCACATCGTCGCCCAAAAATGCTTTTACTCGTGGGATGATGTTCTCAGGGCGTTTTTCTACCTCCGGGTCGGCATCCCAGCCCAAGTCAAAATCAATGCGCCATAAATTGTCGGGTTGGCGGTGAAGTAACGTTGAGCTGCCTTGATGAAAAGGTGGGTTAAACCAAAACCAGCGTTCAGCAGGGAAGCGTTGATCGGTCATCAGTACATCGGCAATCAAAAATCTATCTTGGAAAACCTGTCCCTTGGACTCTAGCCCACATAAGCTGCGAGTATTCGAATTGGCGCCATCGCAGGCGAGTACGTAATCCGCTTGTAGTTGATAGCTGCCGTCAGGCGTCGCTATGGTTAAGGTCACTGTCTGCTGATTTTGCTGGATATCAATTAATTTGTTTTTCCAGCGCAGTGATGCCCGTGGAAACTGCATTAAACGCTCGACATAAAACTGTTCTAAATAATACTGTTGTAGATTGATGAAGCCTGGGCGACGGTGGTGCTCTTCAGCGAGCATATTAAAACTGTAGATTTGCTCTTCTTCAAAAAAAACCTTGCCAATATTCCAAGTTACCCCCTTGTCGATCAGCCGTTGTCCAACGCCCAATCGATCACTGATATCTAAAAAGCGTTTCGCATAACATACCGCTCTAGATCCCACGCTGACGGTGTTGTTATCATCTAGCAACACCACCGGAATTCCCTTGATAGAAAAGTCTACAGCGGCCGCCAGACCAATAGGACCCGCACCAATAATGACGACTGGGTGCCGGATAGGGGTGGTTGAATCTTGATCAGTGGATCGCTGATACGAGTACTGTGGGAATTGGTAGCTTGCTAGCATAATGTGGGCTCTTGTTTTTTGACTTAGCCTAACCGAAAAGATGCGGCGAATAATTAGGCTAAGTCGAATAAGATTATGTCTAATTAAGAAGTAAAGCTGGAGTACAGCCTGCTAAAAAATTTGGCTGTTATTATTGTTAAACCCTATTGTTAAACCCTATAGTTAAACCCAAGGGTTGGTCTCTTGATTATCAGCTAGCCATTGACGAAAAAAATCAATAAATAAACTGACCTTTGGCGGGGTGAATTTTCGTTCCGGATAGACGGCAAAGACTGACAATTGCTCTGGAAGATGATCGGGAAATACTCGAACTAAATTGCCAGACTTGACATGATCTTTAAGCACAAAACTGGCCAGGTTGGCGATGCCGCGATGTTTTAACATCGAAGTGCGAATAATAAGACTATTATTGGCTCGCAAATCGCCGCTGACTTTTACCGTGACACTTTCCTGCTGGTTTTTCAGTGTCCAAGCATCAGCATTTGCCGCATGCACGAAAATCAGGCAGTTGTGATCGGTAAGATCAGCGACTTGCTGTGGTGTACCGTGTTTTTTTAAATATTTTTTGGTGGCGCAGACAAACAGCGATACTTTTGATATTTCACGGGCTATGAGGCTTGAATCTGGAAGTTGTGGATCGGCAATTCGAATCGCCAAATCAAAACCATCCCTGATTAAATCAGGGGGGCGATCATCTAAAGTGACATCTACTTTTACATCTGGATATTTTTGCATAAACAGCGGAATGGCACTGGCGAGTTGCAATTGACCAAAGGTCATATTACACGTGATTTTCAAAGTGCCACTAGTACTGCTCTGTAGAGTGGAGACCAAATTTTCGGCCTCATCAACTTGGTTCAGTACCAGTAAGCACTTTTGATAATAGACTTCACCTAGCTCAGTGATGAACAACCTACGAGTGGTACGCTGCAATAATTTGGCACCTAAGTGTCGTTCAAGCTGAGACACTTGTTTGCTCACCGACGAGCTAGAAATATCTAATTCAATCGCCGCCAGTGAAAAGCTTTTTAGCTTTACCACACATGTGTAAACTCGCATCGCCGTTAGTGTATCCATCGCTCGTGCCTTTTAATCAGTGAACCAGTGAATCAGAGAACCAGTAAAGTACCTAAAGAAAATTAGTCTTGTAATTTATCCCATACTTGTTGATCTATTTCGTCGGTCCAAATCCTTGGCCAATCGACACCGTCTAGTTCGTCCCACAAACGTTGTACGTCAAACGGTAGGCAGTGTTCAAAGATTGGCCACATGCCAAACTTGGGCTCTAAATGATCTCGAGTGGCTTCAAATGCTTCTTTTAGAGTGCCGCCGTTGCGGTGGATTTCGCCGGTTTTTTCAATCATGGCAGTTAAAAATCCACGAGTTTGCTCAATCGCCGCATCCACTTCAGCACGGCCTCTAGCAACGGCTCCACGACCACCAATTAGTATTTCAGCTTCATAGGCACGCACCTTATCTAAGGTCTTGGAGGACCAGTCAAAATGGAAAGCGTCGCCAGTGTAAAGTGCCGCTGCGGACTCGACCAAGTCGCCGGCAAACAGGATTTTGTGCTTAGGTAGCCAAGCGCAAATATCGCCAGCGGTATGACCGCGGCCACAATACTCTAAAATAAGGCTACCGCGATCGCCGCCTAAAGGTATTTCTAGTTTGTCGTTAAATACGATGTCTGGGTGGGTGAGACCTGGAATACCTTCAGGTTCGCGAAACAGTCTAGGCATGCGGCCATATTCACTTGCCCAATCTTGCATGCCTCGCTCTTCGATTAAGAATTTAGTATTTTCATGCGCAATAATCGATTGTGCGTTAAAGGCGCTGGCGCCTAGTACTCGCACCGCATGATAATGCGATAGAACTAAATATTTAATTGGCTTATCAGTATGTTCACGTAATAAAGTCAACCAGTCAGTAGCGGCTTTAGGAGTGGCTCTCGCCTCGAAGGCAATAATAAAATCTTCCGCTTCGATAGCACCTATGTTCGGGTCTCCTTCCGCGGTGAGTGCATAGACACCATCAGCTAATATTTCTAAAGTTTCTGTTTTTACGCCTAGATCGGCAGATGATGCAAATGGTTTTTTAGCCATGATGGTTCCTTATTAGTTGGTAAGCGTTATTATCCTTAGCGCTGAATTACAAAGCGCAAGTTCCTGATTATACGGCGGTTAGAAAAATATCCACTGAACCTAAGAAGACAGTTAGTATTATTCAATTCCACTGTAAAACCAAAGTCTTACGCTCTGTATTTACTTTGAAGTCACAGGATTAGACTGTAAGATACAGAGATTTAAGATCTAGATTAAGCGTATTGACTGAACAAGATTAATTCTATTTTGGAAGTAATTTACGACAAATATGGCAGCAATCTAATTTTAAATAGTAAAATTAGATTGCTGCGGCATCGTCGCACAAAAAAATCAACTAGTGCTTCCACCTTTTTACCTAACTATCTATGCTCGCGTGCTAGTTTATATGCCATCAACGGTACAGTAACTCTGGTAAGAAAATTGAAATAGGCACACATAAGGTAACCAGTATCAAGCGAATAATGTCAGCACACCAAAAGGGCGTCACACCTTTAAAAATAGTACTCGCGGGCACATCTTTGAGCACCGCGCTCAACACAAAAACATTCATACCGACCGGCGGGGTTATTAAGCTAATTTCCGTAACCACCACCACTACAATACCAAACCAGACCATGTCAAAGCCCAAGCTTTGCACTAGTGGGAAGAAGATAGGTACGGTGAGTAACAGCATTGATAGGCTTTCAAAGACCATACCTAATACGATGTAAATTCCTAAAATGACGAATATAACCGTTAATGGCGCCACGTTAAGTTGCGAGACAAAAGTCAGCAGCTCGTCAGGTAAGCCTGCTCTGTTGATGAAATTAGAAAATATTAAAGCGCCAATTAAGATAGAAAATAACATCGCGCTGGTTCTGGCGGTATCGGTTAATACTTCAAACAAACTCGCCAGCGTTAGTGATTTTCGTGCCAGGGCAATAATAAAGGCACCACCGGCACCAATACCCGCAGCTTCTGTGGGGGTGAAAATACCTAAGTATATGCCGCCCATCACCACGCTAAACAGTATTAATACCCCCCAAACGCCACGTAGAGCGACCAGCCGTTCAGGCCAGCTAAATTTCTCGCCACAGGGACCGTCGCTGGGTTTGCGCCATACTACATAACGCACCGCAGCTAAATAGAGTAAAATCCCGAGCATCCCGGGAATAAAACCTGCGGCAAATAATTCCCTGATACTGGTTTCTGTTAATAACCCATAGATAACTAAAATGACACTCGGCGGAATCAGTATTCCCAAAGTGCCGCCCGCGGCAATCGAGGCAGTCGCCAGTGAATCGGCATAACCGTATTTACGCATGGGCGGCATCGCGACTTTTGCCATTGTGGCAGACGTGGCTAAGCTTGAGCCACAGATTGCAGAAAAGCCACCGCAAGCGACTACAGTTGCCATCGACAAACCGCCTTTTCGGTGACCTAAAAAAGCGTACGAAGCGTGATACAGTTCATGAGACAAACCAGAGCGAGTCACTAAATTGCCCATTAGAATAAACAGTGGGATGACCGATAAACTGTATTCTTGTGCGGTGTCGATAACTCTTTTAGCCGCCATGCTCAGTGATGGTTTCCAGTTGAAATCGGCAAAATTATCAAAGCTGAGCCCCTGTACTACAGCAAAGCCAAATAAGCCGACAATCCCCAACGCAAAGGCAATGGGCACCCGTATAATTAATATTAAAATCAGTAAAATCGCAAAGCCGGTTAATGCTATTATCATGTGTAGACCTTAATTGTTTTTTATTTTAGCTGTCGTCGTTATTCGTTGATGAGTGGCTCGCTAATCGGTTTTCTAAGCAGTAAATACACTCCATAACTGATCATCAGTGCTGCAGTTATCCAGCTCATAGTGGCAATGTATTGCACTATATAGCCGACCGGAAGTTCAAGGTACTCGGTGGTCTCTTCTCGTCTGAGTGATCTAGCGGCTAATTCAAAGCTGCGTGAACCTAAAAAATACAGCGAAGTGGAGATTAAAAAAGCGGCGAGTAAACTCAGAACTTTAATGATTTTGCTATTGATATAGTGGTCTAAAATATCAACCACCACATGGCCACCGCGCCATGTAATAACCGGTAGTACAGAAAAAATCATTTTGGCGATGGCGTTTTCGGTCAGTTCCGTCGTCCAATCTATCGAATTAGAAAAAAAGTATCTGCCGGTGACATCCGCACAAGTCAGTAACATTAATAAGAATAGGGTAGTCGCGGCAATTGCCTCTAGCGTAAAAGCAATGTATTTAACCGGCCCTTGTTCAGAGTAGTGAGTGTTTAACCAGTGAATAAAAGGCAAAGATATGCTCCTAAAAACTAAGATGTTTACCGCTTGTGGGGCGGATAAACTAAGTGAAATCTTATGGTTTTCAATCTAATAAAAGTCCCCTGAGATTTTCACAAACCCGCTCTGCAATAATCTGTGAGATAAAGCAGCTCTACCAGGGTTATAAAAGTCGCTGTTATTGATCGAGACCTCTGATCATCACTCCTGTTCAGTAAAGGGGAGTGATTACTGGTTTTGCTGCTCTATTGCACAGTCAATATTATTTGCAAAATTTTAGTTGTCGATTAAATAGGGGGATATTAAGTTGATGCTAGGTGGTTATATAGATAACCCGCACTTCTATAATGGAGGTGCCCTAGCTACATTCTATGATTTATTTATAGCTGCGAGCAATTTGACGAATTTCGGCAAGTGCCGCTTTTGCATCAACATCACGTTTTTCGACGAGTTTGTACCAAGTTTCATCCATGCCCTGGGTTAAATCACGAAACTCCTGAGCCATCTTATCGTTTTCGCCGACCATAATAATATTAACACCGGCCTCTTTCGCCGCTTGCAGTCCCGCTTTGTCCGCGGCATCCCATGCAGCTCCAGCCATGGCTGCTAACTTCTCGCCAGATACCTGACGAATTGCAGCGCGATCTTTCTCGCTGAGCTTGGCCATGAAATCTGGAGAGATTAACATCGAAAAACTACCTAGATACATGCCGCCGGGGAGGGCGACGACGTTTTTCGCCACTTCTTTCAAGCGCAGTGTCTTTTGCTCGCCCATCGGAATAAAGATGCCGTCGATCACTCCTTGTTGCATCATCTCATAGACCTTGGTTGCCGGGGCGCCAACCGCAGTTACGCCCATACGTTTGCCCAGCTCCCCTTGAATTCCTCCGCCTAGGCGAATTTTTCTAGATTTCAAGTCAGATAAACTAGTGATAGGCTCTGCTAAGTGTATTTGTCCGGGACCGTGAGTGAATAAGGTGAGAACTTCAAGTCCTTCATGTTCATTGGCTTTGGCGAAATATTTATTGAAGACTTTCCAGTGCGCAACGGAGGCCGCTTCCGCATTCACCCCTAACAGTGGGATTTCGATAGCCTGAGTCAATTTAAAACGCCCGGGAACATAACCGTGATAACCAAAGCTCGCATCTACCGCTCCATCTTCAACCAAATCAAACATGGTCTTTGGATGGCCTAAACCGTATTCCATTTTTATTTTGACTCTGCCCTGGGTCGCTTTTTCTACCCAGCCTGCCCACGTCGGCCAAACGGTGGCATTTTGCGCGTGAGTAGGAGGTAGCCAAGTGCCATCTTTTAACGTTGTCTCGGCAAAAGAAGCGTGGGAGACGCTAATGCCGAAGGCAACAAGACTGGCCTTTTTTAGGACTTTTGTGGTTATCATTTATATTGCTCCTGGGTGGGGTATTTATGAGCCTGTATATTTATTCTGAATCACTGTGAAGCCATTGATTCAAGTTTATAATATCTGCTCTATTATTTTTGTTATTAATCAAAATCTTATGTTTTTTTGTGATTATTGTATTGTGATACCCGAAGTAATATAGCATCTTCATGATGAAAATTTAAGCAACTATGTTAAACAAGCACGGACTGAAGATAACGTATTTATTAAATTCTATTACACAGCCTATGTGCAAATAATTATTTCTATATTGGAATAAGTGTAGAACATTTTTTTAAAAACTTGAAGGAGTGTCGAGCTGTTTTTTACCGACATATTGGTATTATAAACGGCAGCGAAAATTATGCGGGTTAGGGGAGGGATTTAAGGGGTGATTTACAATCAATATCGTCAGAGAGATAGCAATATCGACCGTACAATCAAGCCTTTGTTGAATAATTATATGTATAATGCGATCAATTCAGAGATCCCTTACGGGGTACTTAAAATAATTTTATCAAAGATCTCAATTTAGGCGGCAAACGTGCAGGCAATCGATGAGCTAATAAACAACTTTAAACAGCAGCGTCCTATTAGAGGTGGTTCGCTGATTATGAGTATCTATGGTGATGCGATAGAGCCGCGAGGCGGCGTGGTTTGGCTGGGCAGTTTGATCAATCTGCTTGAGCCTCTAGGGCTAAATCAGCGCTTAGTACGCACATCTATTTTTCGGCTAGCCAAAGATGGTTGGCTTGCATCGGATCAGTGTGGTCGAAGAAGTTACTATAAAATTAGTACAGCGGGGCTGCGTCGCTTCCAAGTGGCTTTTAATCGAGTCTATGGAGAATTACACCCACCATGGCAAGGGCAGTGGGATATATTGATGACCGCCGCACTGGATCAAGATAGCCGGACAGTACTAAAAAAAGAGTTGAGCTGGCAAGGGTTTGCCAGTGTCTCATCAGGGGTGTTGGCTCACCCAAATTGTGACGAGTTGGAACTGCGTAATACTTTAAAGGAGCTGAAAGTCCTCGATCGTGTGATTCATATGAAATCCCAATTGCAGGGCGATAATGCCACAGATACTCTACAGAATTTAGTCGCCCGCTGGTGGGGGTTAGCTGAATTATCTGAACAATACCAAGCTTTCAACAACCTATTTAATCCGATACTGCAACAGTTAAACACCTCTGCAGAACCTGACCCACAAGCTTGCTTCTTACTACGTACTTTACTGATCCACCAATACCGCAGAATTTTGTTGAAAGATCCTCATCTACCACAGCAATTATTACCTAGCGATTGGGTGGGAGGTGCAGCTCGCGAGCTTTGCCAGGCTATTTATACCTTGGTCTATCGATCAGCAGAACAGTTTTTGAGTCAAACTTTAGTGACAGTTGAAGGTCAGTTACCGGCACCTAACCAGCAGTTTTATCAGCGTTTTGGCGGGATTTGAGCCACCCTCTCGCAACTATCCAGCGAAGAAGTTCGATTCTCAGTGATAGCATTTTTAAAATAACAAAATTTAAGGTATCTTAGTTGCAGTTGAACTAAATAAGAGAAGCACTTAAGTATGATTATTAAACCAAAAATTCGTGGCTTTATCTGTACCACTACGCATCCTGAGGGATGTTTATCTAATATACGTGAACAAATTGCCTATGTGAAAAGCCAAGGTGAGATTACAGATGGACCAAAACGGGTCTTAATAATAGGCGCCTCTAGTGGTTATGGTTTGTCATCTCGGGTTGCCGCCGCTTTTGGTAGTGGCGCCGCTACCATTGGGGTGTTTTTTGAAAAGCCAGCAACAGAGACTAAGTCGGGTACTGCAGGTTGGCACAACAGTGCGGCATTCACCGCAGAGGCAGAAAAAGCCGGCTTGTATGCCAAGAGCTTAAATGGCGATGCATTCAGTCATCAAGCGAAACAAAAAACCATTGATTTGATTAAGGCGGATTTGGCTCAGGTTGATTTAGTTATCTACTCTCTAGCATCCCCAGTGCGCAAATTACCGGATAGCGGTGAGTTAATTCGCTCGACGTTAAAGCCGATTGGCGATCCTTACAAGTCGACCGCGATTAACACCAATAAAGATACCTTGTTTGAAGCGGCCGTTGAACCCGCGACAGAGCAAGAAATTGCCGATACTGTGACGGTAATGGGTGGCGATGACTGGCAGTTATGGATTGATGCCCTGTCTGATGCGGGTGTATTAGCGGATGGCTGTAAGACCGTCGCCTATAGTTATATGGGTTCAGATATTACTTGGCCTATATACTGGCACGGAACTATCGGTCGAGCAAAACAACACGTTGACCAGATTGCTGCAGTATTAAATACTAAAATGCAGTCTATTGGTGGTCAAGCTAATGTCGCGGTTTTAAAATCGGTAGTTACTCAGGCAAGTTCTGCTATTCCAGTAATGCCATTGTATTTATCTATGGTGTTTAAAGTGATGAAGGAGAGCAACGTTCACGAAGGTTGCATGGAGCAAATAGATAGATTGTTCCGCACCGGCCTATACTCGGCTACCGTGGCATACGATGACCATAATCGCTATAGAATGGACGACTGGGAATTGCGTGCCGATATTCAAGCGCGCTGTAAAGATATCTGGGAACAAGTAACCGACGATAACGTCTTTGAAATTACTGACTACGCTTACTATAAAGCTGAATTTCTCAAGCTATTTGGCTTTGCAATTGCAGGTATTGACTATGAGAAGGAAGTTGATACCTTAGTGCCATTTACCGTAATTGATATCTAGTTTGGCAAGTTCCTGCTGAATTTAGCGATTGTATCGCTGTTTAAAAAGCCGCTGTAGAGCGGCTTTTTTTTGCCCGGCAAAGCAGGCAAACCCAGTGATTTGAAAGATAGTCATGTCACCCCGATCAAGGGAGAAAACAATCCGAATGGCAAGGGAATCGTGGGCTAACGGCGAGGTCTGAAGGAAGCCATAGGAAGTAAGGCATAGATAATGCAAATGAACCCGCCTCGGCTTGAGTGGGGGGTAAGCGTGCAAAATAGCGTAAAACCCGATACTCGATCAGCAAGGCGAGTTTGTTTATTAGTCGGTATGATCGAGATTGGGTTGTGGATATGAACTTGTTTAAGTGTTACGACACATTGGATCATGACATAATAATTGCTCAATACCGCAAGCAGGTTTGCGATGGTCGTGTATTAAAGCTGCTATTAGCACTCTTGGGAAGTGGCAAAATGGTAGGTGATAGTCGTGAAGCCATGACAATCGGCAGTCTGCAAGGCGGAGTGATTAGTCCATTGATAGCGAATGTCTATCTGGATAATTTCGATCAATTCATGAAAAGTAGAGATTATCGTATTATTCCTGATGCGGATGATATATTGACTTTATGCAGATCAGAAACTGCCGCGCAAAACGCGTTGAAAGTGGCGTCACGATATTTTGAGGGAACGCTAGAGCTCACAGTGAATCAGACCAAAACTCGTATAGCGCACGGTCGTGAAGGGACGAAGTTTTTGGGTGTAACAATATTCAAAAAATGTACTAGCGTTCAGGAGAAAAAGTTGCTGTTACTGAAGCTAAAGCATATACGCCGTCGAAACACTGGTAACAATATAGAGGGAGTGACCTGCGAATTGAATCCAGTATTGAGGGGTTTTTCGAACTATTTTCGCATAGCGAATTGTTTGAGAGAGCTCAGAACTTTGATGGGTTGGGTGCGTAGGCGATTATGTAGCATTTAATTGAAGCAGTGGAAAACGCCAAAAAAGCTAAATAGGCGACTGAGACAATTGAATTATCAGGGCGTGTATTTTTGGTTGAAAATGGTAAATTGGTGTAGCTTATCTACGCCCGCAATCTCATAGGTTGATGCGCAATGCTTGGTTCCATAAAGAGATGGAGTGGTACGATATGTCAAAGATATGCCTGATGAGCCCTGTGTCTCCGCTACAGCAAAAGATGCTTTTAATCTCTTCTCTGTGTCCTCTGTGGTAAAACCAATTCTTTAAAGATTTTTTCACCACAGAAGACACAGAAGCGCTGCGCTGCACAGAGGAAAAACAAAACACTACCTGATTAGTGCTGTGTCTTCACAGACTAACCAAAAGTAAAAAAAAATTACAAATAAATAACCTGGCTATAATCTAAACCATTATTAAATGCTAAAGATATATTACAATTTCTCTTAACTTGTTGGAATTAATAACTTAGTTAGACAACTATCAAGTCAAGCGGAGTATGATGGTCAATCAGGAATATATATGTCGGGATTATGGTACTAGAGGTGGTGTAAATGGTTGTATGAGTCGTACCGTACGTACGGTTGTGAGCCTCTCCCCATTCTGAATATCGGGTTAAATAGTCGATAGGCGTATTGAAGTTTGTGGGATTAAATAGCACATTGACAAAATTTCGGGTTTAAATAATGAACAGTGAAAAACAAAAAGCAGTGATTTTACTGTCGGGAGGCTTAGATTCCGCGACTGTATTAGCCATGGCAACGGCGCAAAATTATGCTTGTTATGTACTAAGTTTTGATTATGGGCAGCGCTCTATCGTCGAATTACAAGCAGCCAGTAAATTAGCAAAAATCGCCGGTGCTGTGGAACACAAAATATTGCATATGCCGCTTGATGATTTTGGAGGCTCTGCGCTGACAGATACTAGCATAGTGATGCCCTCTGCAGAGACGGTCTGTGAATCGAAAATTCCGGTCACTTATGTTCCTGCCAGAAACACGGTGTTTTTATCATTAGCGCTCGGCTGGGCTGAAGTAATTGAGGCCAATTGTATTTTTATTGGTGTCAATTCAGTGGACTACTCAGGATATCCGGATTGTCGGCCCGATTTTATAGATGCTTTTGAAAAAATGGCCAATCTGGCAACGAGGGCGGGAGTAGAAGGCCATAAATTAACTATCGAAACCCCTCTGATGCATTTAACTAAAGGTCAGATTATCGCCAAGGGCTTAGCGTTGGGGGTAGATTACAAAGCAACGGTTTCCTGTTATCAAGCGGATAGTCAAGGTAGAGCCTGCAATAACTGCGATAGTTGTAAATTGCGTAAGGTTGGTTTTATCCAAGCTGGAATTGACGATCAAACCAATTATTTTAAGTAAGTCCGATTGCGGTCTGCTTCGTTAACCGGGGATTTAAGCAGCTCAATATTATTAGCGGCGTGATTATCAGGCTAATCGCAATACCTTGCAGCAAAGAGGATCCCTTGGCAGTCTGGGGTTTTATTTGCGTTGATAACCAAGGTTTATTTTATCTAAAGCAGCACTTCTTTTCTAATGTGATTACCTTTACAGCTTGCAATTAATCCGTTAAACAGTAAAAATATCTGTCAATCTAGATAGTATCTAAAACTTATTTTCATTGTGAGACCTCTGCATAACGTTGCGAGCGCAGTAGTTATGCAGAGATCTCATTGTATAACTCGCTGAAAATTAATCTTAGATGCTATGCAAATACTTCTCATTATCGTGCTTTTACTTTAACCTGAATCCGTGGCTTCAAAGTGAATACAGAGTTTATGCAGTGACGCAGTGAAGTCACTGCTGCAGGTTAAAGTGAGTGGATGATTAAACGTCAAACGAACTGAAAATAAATAGCATGTTAGCAGCCGCCAATATCAAAGAAAGAATTATGGTTCAAGAGCACTTTGCTCATGAGCATCTACCCTCTGAACTCAATCAAGCTGAAATTGACGCTTACAAAGCCCGTATTAAAATTTTGCTCAAAGAGAAAGATGCCTGTTTAGTCGCGCATTATTACACGGATGCGGTGGTTCAAGAAATCACCGAAGAAACCGGTGGCTGTATTTCTGACTCATTGGAAATGGCCCGTTTTGGCAGTGTTCGTCCAGAGCAAACTTTAGTAGTTGCCGGAGTGAAGTTTATGGGCGAGACTGCAAAAATTCTCAGTCCTGAAAAACGCATCTTAATGCCTACTTTAGAAGCGACTTGTTCATTGGATATCGGCTGTCCAATCGATGAGTTTTCCGCTTTTTGTGATCAGCATCCCGATCATGTCGTGGTGGTATACGCCAATACTTCAGCAGCGGTTAAAGCGCGGGCTGACTGGGTTGTTACTTCTAGCATCGCAGTGGCCGTGGTCAAGCACTTAGAAGAGCAGAATAAAAAAGTTATCTGGGCGCCGGATCGACACTTAGGTCATTATGTACAGCAGCAAACTGGCATTGAAATGCTGATGTGGCATGGCTCATGTATCGTTCATGAAGAGTTCCAGGCTAAGGGCATACTTGAATTACATAAAATATTTCCCGAGGCTGCGATACTTGTCCATCCTGAATCACCAGCATCAGTGATTGCGATTGCCGATGCTGTAGGTTCCACTACGCAAATTATCGATGCCGCGGTGCGCATGGATAATCAAAAGTTCATTGTCGCTACTGATCGAGGTATTTTCTATAAAATGCAACAGGCGGCGCCCGGCAAAGAGTTTATAGCGGCACCGACCGGCGGTAGTGGGGCTACATGTCGCAGTTGTGCCCACTGTCCTTGGATGGCAATGAATGGGTTACAAAATATCGTAGATAGTTTACAGGCCATCGATAGCGATGTGTCGTGCGCTCAACCAACTCCCCATGAAGTGTTTGTCGAGGCTAAGTTAATGGAGCAGGCTAGAATTCCTCTACAGCGAATGCTGGATTTTTCAAAAGCACTGCAGGCGCACTAGCAAACGGTCGGTTTTTACTGATCGTTGCTAGAGAGAGGGGCTTTGAGACAGAATCGGAAAAGTGCATAAATTCTGGTTCTGCGCGATAGATTTGTCTCTTCTCGGACAGGTAGCTAGTCTAGTTCTTGGAACTGTTTAGTTAAGTGGTATAACTTAGATTCAAACACGGTTTCCAAGTCATTTAATCTCTCATTGATACTAGCTTTGATTTCATCACGTTTTTGTTTGGGTCTATCGGTGATTAATTGACGCAGCTCTTCTGTCACTAGTAACAAAATAGGAGCGACGTGCTGAGGCTTGAGGGAGTTGTTTTGCAGATCACTTTGGATATGATTTTGCCCTCTGGCAAAGCGAAATTTTTTACTTTTAGCTAACAGAGAGTTAGGTTGTCGCTGGTAGTATATTTTCAGCACATCACTTCGCGACTCACGGGTCAAAGTGTATTTGATTACATCGGCAGTGGAGGTGACGCCTATCTGCTCAAGGTTTGGAAAATCTGACATGTTAATCCCTGTAATTGTGGCGCACTAACCAAATATCCCTAAGTCAGCGACGAAAAAGCTTAATGAGGGTGCGAAAATTAGCTTAGGCTGGTGAAATATGTACAGCCAGTACAAAGCTTAAGCTTAGCACTAAATTGGCTGATTTTACCTACCTTAACTGAACTCAAATAATAAATCAGCAACTCAGTAAGCGACACGCTGAGTCGATTACTGAGTTGAGGCTTCAACTTAAACCATTAACAAACTTTAGCAGGTATAGACTGGACGCAGTGCATTGATTAACAATGAATCACTGGAACCCGCTGAGGCGGGTCAGTCAATAGCTTTATCTATCTTATTTGGTGACTATTTGAGCACGTTTACAATGGCATTCGCTACATAGTCAACATTATGGGTTGCTATGCCCGCTATATTGATTCGACTTGAGCCTGCCATGTAAATCGAATACTCATCTTTGAGGCGCTTTACTTGTTCGGCAGAAATGCTGAGGAATGAAAACATGCCTTTTTCTGCGGTGATAAAGTCGAAATTACGCTCTGTACCCGCCGCTTTAATGCCTGTTGCCAAAGCAATTCGATTGTCTGCTAAGCGACTACGCATCACCGTTAATTCACTACTCCATTGTTGATAGAGCGAAGCTGAGCTTAAGATGGTTTCAACAATGGCGGCGCCATGTGCCGGTGGCATGGAGTAATGTCCACGTATAGTACTAAACAACTGGCTTGAGGAAATTTTTGCCCGCTCACTGTTCGCAGAGATGATGATGATGGTTCCGGTCCGCTCGCGGTATAGACCAAAGTTTTTAGAACAGGAGCTGGCGACGATCATTTCTGGAACACTATCGGCCATTAAGCGTAGCCCGTAAGCGTCTTCCTCAATCCCGTCTCCAAGGCCTTGATAGGCAATATCGATGAATGGGATTAAGTTCTTAGCTAAAATCAGCGCAACTACTTTTTGCCATTGATCAATGCTTAAGTCCGCACCACTGGGGTTGTGGCAGCAGCCATGTAACAGCACTAAATCGCCTGCTGCAGCAGTGTTTAAGGTGTTCATCATGCCGGCAAAATCGACAGACTTAGTGCTGTTGTCGTAGTAGGGGTACTCTTTTAAAACCAACCCAGCTCCCGCTAATAATGGGATGTGATTAACCCAGGTCGGAGTGCTGACCCAGATAGTGGCATTGGGCGAACATACATTGATAAATTCTGCAGCCATTCGCAATGCACCGCAACCACCTGGAGTTTGCGCTACGGAAATACGCTGGTCTTTAATTACCTGATGATCTTTGGAAAATAGTAAATTTGCTGAAAGCTCGCAGTACAGTGCCGACCCTGCAGAACCGATATATGATTTAGTTTGCTGCTCATCTAAAATTATTTGCTCTGCTACTGAAACAGCAGCCATGATTGGCGTGTTTCCCTGTTCATCTTTATAAACCCCGACCCCTAAATCTACTTTTAGTGGGTTTTGATCTTGATTATATTGAACAGTTAATTTTAGTAGTGCATCTGGCGGCACTGCTTGCAACTGATTAAACATGATTATTCCTTAATATAGTTAGCGGCAAAATATTACTGTGAAATTATCTTTATCCGATCTGGGTACGAATGTGAGATCTCACTGTATACCTTGTTCAGAGTTTATTTAGCAAAGAGCAAGTGCCCGCATTGGGGCGCTTATCTCAGAACTTGAATGATGCTGATTGCAAACTCGTCTACGGATAAAACGAGGGTGCAAGTAATGACAGCTGAGTTTATTACCACATTAAATCGTCTGGAATGGCATAATCCGCATAGGGATCATCATCATCCTTAAGCTCTTTCTTAGGCAATTCCACCACCCAGTCACTTTGTAGAGCGTTTAATCTATGTGCTTGATCGGTGGGGATCAGCCAATATTTGTCATCCATAAAGACCACTGTTAGTAAACCGCAGAACAGCTGTGATTGCAGTTGCTTGTCGACATAAATACTTTTCACAAACTTTAAATGTGAAAATTGATGCGTAATGTCAGAGCCTCTGGGGATGGTCACTCTGTTGCTTTCAACAATTTGTCGCGCCTGTGAAATGCGCGCTTTGTCAGCTTTTTGTTGCTCGCGATCTAAGTTTAGCTGTTTATCTTTGTCGCGCTTGGCGGTCTGTTGCTGTTGGATCTGTAGTGCGTTGTCCGGAGCGGCTGTTTTCGATTTTTTCTTGCGCTTATCCGCTTTCGCTTTATTCGCCTGCTTTTTGCTGGCGAGGCCTGCTTTTAATAATTGATCTTGAAGTGAAATAGCCATTAGAATTACTGCGTCTGAGTGAGATTTAGCACACTATAGCACAGGCTTTTTAAGCTGTAAGTTGCGTGAATAATTTAGTGACTGTTTAAGCGAAATTTACCGCTTAAACAGTCACTCTTTTGCGCTTAATTTATACAGCGGTTAGAAAAACAGCCGCTGAAATTCAGAGCTTCATGCATAGCTGTATTTATGTAACGGGTGCAGCCTAAACAAAGATCGCCCCCGGATTTTCCAGTAGGGCTTTCAGCGCTTGGATAAATAAAGCACCATCATATCCGTCTACAATACGGTGATCAAAAGAGGAGGATAAATTCATCATCTTCCTAATCACTATATCGCCATCAATGACTACAGGCCTCAGCTGCATTTTGTTAATGCCGATAATAGTGGTTTCCGGGGCGTTAATAATGGGGGTAGTCGCTATGCCGCCAATAGCACCTAGACTAGTAATAGTGATGGTCGAGCCGGTTAACTGCTGAGACTTGGCGCTACCACTGCGGGTGATGGCAGTGATCTGGGATAGCTGTGCAGCGCTTTGCCAGATGTCTTGCTGCTGAGTGTTTTTAATCACCGGTACCAGTAATCCCTGTTCGGTCATGGTGGCGATGCCTACATGAACGGCACTGTGTTGCGTGAGTATTTCTGTTTCAGCATTGTAGTGGGCGTTGCAATTTGGAAAATCGTTGAGGACTTTGACCAAGGCTTGCATGATAAAGGGGAGCAACGTCAGTTTTTGCTGTTCGTCTTTACGATGCTTGTTTAAATGCTCTCGCAGTGTGTCTAGTGCGGTTAGATCTATTTCTTCAATATATGAGTAATGCGGAATGTTGTGGGTGGCCTGCAGCATTTTTTTCGCAATAGCCCGGCGCAAACCGCTTATTTTGATGTCTTTCGTGGCAAAGTCAGCATCTGTTGTGCTTCTGGTATCAGCAGTTTTACTGACTTGTTGCCCGCCGTTGTCAATGAAATTTTGCAGATCAGAATTATTAATTCGGCCCGCTGCACCAGTACCCGAGACTAAACTTAAATCAATATTACCCTCCCTGGCATGTCTGCGCACGGAAGGGGAGCTAAGTACTGTTTTGCTCGGCACTTGGATCGGATCGTTAGTGGTCAAACAGCTGACGGCTTGTGGGGCCGCGACGGCTGTTGGTTGTCGCTCATCCTGAGCTACGCTTTCGGCGCTGTTCTCAAGAGTAAAAAGGATTAATTCACTGCCGACCGGGATTTCTACACCCGCTTCACAGGCAAGTTTTGCAACCACGCCAGACACTGGAGCGGTCACCTCTACTACCGCTTTATCGGTCATGACATCGACAATGTGTTGATCTTCACTGACTGTATCGCCGACTTTGACATGCCATTCAATAATTTCAGAGGCGACAATCCCTTCCCCCAAATCGGGTAATTTGAAACTAAATTGACTCATTAGTTGCTCTCCAAAGTGCGCAGCATGGCATCAGTGATACGTTTTTGGCTGGGGAAATATTGCCATTCAAAGGCGTGTGGGTAGGGCGTATCCCAGCCGGTAACACGTTCGATCGGAGCTTTTAAGTGCCAGAAGCACTGCTCTTGAACTTGCGCTAAAATTTCGGCGCCAAAACCACTGGTTAATGTTGCTTCATGTACCACTACACAGCGGCCAGTTTTAGCCACTGAGGCTTTAATGGTATCAATATCAAGCGGAACTAACGTGCGGATATCGATCAACTCAGCGCTAATGCCGCTGGCATTGATTGCCCCCTGGGCAACGTGCACCATATTACCGTAAGTGACAACAGTGACATCAGCGCCTTCTTGTACGACTGCTGCACTGCCTATTTCAACGCGGTAATGTTCGATTGGAACTTCACCCAAAGGGTGTGAACTCCACGCTTTGGCGACTTGATCATGACGGCCATCAAATGGACCATTGTAAATTCTTTTTGGCTCAAAAAAGATAATCGGATCGTTACTTTCTATCGCTGAAATCAGCAGCCCTTTTGCATCGTAAGGATTGGATGGCATCACTGTTTTTAAGCCGCAAGCGTGGGTGAAAAATGCCTCTGGGCTCTGTGAGTGAGTTTGTCCGCCCCGTATGCCGCCACCACAGGGAGTACGAATGACGATCGGTGCAAAAAACTCCCCGCCGCTGCGGTGCCGTAATCTGGCTAGTTCAGAGACTATTTGATCAATCGCTGGATAGATATAGTCGGAAAACTGTATTTCAACAATCGGCCGTAAGCCATTCACTCCCATGCCGATAGCGACACCCATAATGCCGCCTTCAGCGATCGGCATATCTAAGGCGCGATGAGCACCGTATTTTTTATACAGGCCATCTGTGCAGCGAAAAACGCCGCCGAAATATCCTACATCTTCGCCCATTACTAGCACGTTAGGGTCAATATCCATGCAGATATCCATGGCTGAATTAAGTGCTTGTATCATATTCATATTGGCCATGACTTAATCTCCTATCTTCTGGCTTTGGGCTAGCAAGTGCGGGGGGATATCTTCAAATACATCTTCAAACATTGAACTAACGGGCCAGTGTGGGCCGTTATCCAAGGAGCCAAAAGCTAGCGCCTCTTGCCAGTGCGCAGTGATGCTTTGGCTCAGTTCTTCAGTTAGTGCTAAATGCTGCGCTTCGCTCCATTCACCGAGGGCAATTAAATGCTGTTTCAATCGATTGATGGGATCGCCCAATGGCCAGTACTTCGCTTCATTTTTACCTCGGTAGGCATCGGGGTTATCGCTGGTAGAATGACCTTCAGTTCGGTAGGTGAAATGTTCAATGAATGTCGGGCCGCCGCCTTGTCGTGCACGCTCAGCTGCCCATTGAGTCACAGCGTATACCGCTAAAAAATCATTTCCGTCAACCCGGATGCCCGGTACATTTAAGCCAATACTACGCGCGGCAAATGTGGTTCCGGTACTGGCAAAAGATTGCGGAGTTGAAATCGCCCATTGATTATTGACGACGTTTAAAATCACCGGGGCTTTATAAGTTGAGCCAAATACCAGCGCGTGATAAACATCGGCCGCAGCAGTAGTGCCATCACCAACCCAAGATACTGCAATTCGGTCCTCTCCTTTATAGGCTGCGGCCATGCCCCAGCCGACAGCTTGAGAATATTGGGTGGCTAAATTCCCCGACAGAGAGAAGAAATTATGTTGCTTAGAGCTGTAAAAGATCGGCATCTGTCGGCCTTTAATATTATCCTTAGCGTTAGATAAACACTGACACATTAAATCGACGATCGAATGTTCGCGAACAAACAGCAAGCCCTGTTGGCGATAGCTGGGAAACATCATATCGGTCGCTCTCAAGGCCATTCCCTGCGCCACAGATATAGCTTCTTCACCGGTCGATTTCATATAGAAGGACAGTTTCCCCTGGCGCTGCATTTTAAACATTCGATCATCGAATGCCCGGACATGCAGCATATGCTTTAAGCCAAGGCGCAGTGTCTCGGCGCTAATTTCAGGCACCCAAGGGCCTGAACATAGATGCTCGTCGTCTAATACCCGGACGATTCCATAGGCCAAATCTTGCATGTCTAAGGCGCCGGTCAGAACCTCAGGTTTATGGCTGTCAGTGGGGTGGGGAATAGTAATGTGTGAAAAATCTGGTGTCGTATCAGGGCGTGAAGAAGCTTGCGGTACAAATAATTTTGAATGGTAGCTCTTAACGCTCTGCTCGGGTTGCTTGCTGGCCATGAGTTTCTCTCCTACTATCACTGAGAATATATAAAACTAATAAATTGTTATTTTAATTATTTAGAATCAATGCTTTATTGGATTATAGTGATGTTGTTCATTGGGCTTATTGTTTGCAGGTCAGACCGCTAAAAGATTTTTCTGCTAGCTGATTGACGATTAAATAAGTGCTGGTATTGCTTTGCTCAGCGCGTATAAAAATCTCTGTCAGGGTGTGCCGATTTAGCAGGAGGCAAAGATAAACGACAGCCGCCGAGCGAGGGGCCTAAATTAGTATTGTGGACAGCAATAATTGCTTTTAAGCCCACTGCTTCATCGCTAATAAAAACAACTTGTTGGTGATCATCAAATTCTATATGGGAAAATACTGACATGAAGTTACCTGTGGTTCAGGGTATGGTTATATGCTGTTTAGGATGCTATTTATCGGCATTGTAGACAGCGTTTTATTATCAGTAAAATATACCTGTTAATCGCAGTAAAATTCATTTAAATTTTATCGGTTATTGTCGTTATTAAGTATAATAAATTCAAAAATATTAAATTTTGAGAATAAATAATATAACTATTGGTGAAAGCTTAAATACTAAGTATGATTGTTTTTTTGAGAGGTCAACTTTTATTAAGAGACCTCTGCATAACTTACCCAAAGGGTATGATAACTGCGCTCGGTAATGCGGCGTTAAAAACCGGCTCAATATGCTCATTTACACCAGTAATACCCATAAACAGGGGCACACTGTACCCAAAGTGAGGGGCATACTAACTCCGCTATTTCGCCGGTTTTTTCCTTGTCTTACCTTCGCTCGCAACGTTATGCAGAGATCTCATTAAAGCTGTAATCAGCACTTTTTACTGAGAAAATCTTATGAAACTAGATAAAATTGATCAAATGATATTGCAACTATTACAACAAGACGCCAGCATTAGTGCCTCTGATATTGCCGAAAAAGTTAACTTATCACAGCCCCCTTGTTGGCGGCGTATTAAGCGCTTAGAAGATCAGGGTTATATATTAAAGCGCACTGCAATATTAGACCCGGCAAAATTGGGGCTGAATTTGGTCATTTACGCGCAAGTGAAACTTATTGCCAATGGTGAATTGGCCACCTTTGAACAAGCGGTTAAAAAAATTGATGAGATAACAGAATGTTATGTGATGTTGGGGAATGTGGACTTTTTACTGCGCATAGATACCACCGATATAGCGGGCTATGAACGTCTCTATCGCGAGCAGTTATCAAAACTACCAGGGGTGCAAGAATTTAATACTAGTGTTGCGATGAGCGCCGTTAAAAGAACCACTCAGTTACCGATAAATTTACACTTGGAAATTTAGTCTATTCTCGGTTGGGTTCATTGATCAGTTGTGACAGAAATTATCAGTGATTAGATTTGTCATGTTGCTATTGTCGAATGTACTTTTGCCACGATAATGCCATCTATAAAAGACTATTTGGCATTCGTGGCTGGGAGCGACAGGGCAGAATAGTTCTTTGACATTTGAAGCTAACCGCCATCTTTTTAATCAGTTAGCGGCTAAATGTAGTTGGTCTATTATTGCTCGGCAACTTTTTTAGCAAATTCAGTATATCCGCCGATATGTTCAGCGCCAATGAAGATCTGAGGCACTGTTTCAACAGGCTTGCCCACCGTTTTTTCTAGATCGGCTTTGCTGATACCCTCTTCGTGAATATCAATGTAGCGATGCTCTATATTTTGCTCTTCGCATAAATCTTTTGCCCTGACACAAAAACCACAACCTTTACGGCCAAAAATTGTAACGCGCTCCATGATAATCCCCAATATATTTTAAAAGCGTATTTCAGCATTTATTCGAGCAGATTACCAATAAATAAAACCTCGATTTTGGATTATTTAATAGCAGCGTCGATCACTCCAGATTAATCGGCCGATAGCGATCATTGTTCAGGCATTTTTAGTCTGTGGTGGGGCTTAAACCAAAGCTGGTTTATGGTGGTAATCAGCGGCCCTTGGAGCTGGCGCACAGATAACCGGCTAAATAGTGCTCCTTAAATTAGGTAGATTGTTGGGTTTTTAGAGTAAAAGCGCGGGTTCTTGCTAGTGCTTTGCTCGCTCAGGCTTTAAGATGGCTGGATTAAACCATTCTGATTGCTAATAAAGAGATAATTCAATGGGTAGGAAGTTCGAAAAAAATAAAGCCACCATGGCTAAAACGCAAGGTGCTAAGTCTCAGTTATATGCCAGGTATGCAAAAGAAATATTTGTAAGTGCTAAAAATGGCAGCTCTGATCCAGATGCGAACCCTTCACTGCGAAGTGTTATCGATAAAGCAAAGAAGGACCAAGTACCTGCGCATGTCATCGATAAAGCGATTGAAAAAGCCAAGGGCGGCGGCGGTGAAAACTACGAGCCAATGCGCTACGAAGGTTTTGGCCCAGGCGGCTGCATGGTGATCATTGATTGTTTGACCGATAATAATAACCGTACATTTGGTGATATTAGAATTTGCTTCAACAAAGGTCATTCTAAATTAGGTGGGCAGGGAACGGTCGCGCATATGTTTGATCATAACGCGATGTTTGTCTTTGAACACAGTGATGAGGAGGCCGTGTTAGAAGCGTTAATGATGGCGGATGTCGATGTCACTGATATAGAGAATGATGCAGGTACGATTACAGTATCAGCGCCGCACACCGAATATTTCAAAGCAAAGTCAGCACTTAAAGAAAGCTTTAAAGAGCTTGAATATCAAGTGGAAGAAGTGACTTTTGTCCCGCAAACTATTGTTGAATTAAGTGGCGAAGACGTAGAGAAATTTGAACAGTTCATGCAACTTCTACATGATTGTGATGATGTTCAAGAAATTTATCACAATGCTGAAATAGCTGAAGGATAATATTTTGAATGCAGCGGCTGTGGTAGCGCTGCTCTGAACTATACACGCACTTGTACGTTACAGGTGTGTGATGGGCTCGGCCTCTATTATCGAAAGAGCTACAAGATGCTCAATGTAGTCGTAGCCCCACCACTGGGAAGGGGCTGTCTTAATACTTTCTAAATATTTTCTAAATACCTTCTAAAAGGTTACGACTCTAATCGCCAATAGAATAAAAATGGCCCCAGTCACACGATTAACCACTTGATTCTTTTCTTTAAGCCAGTTCAATACCGGCCCTTTCGCCAGCAGTAACACCACCAGTGAATACCAACCACCATCAATGATTACCACGGTGGCTATCATAATCGCCTGATCCATGAATGATGCATCTACTGAGATGAATTGCGAAAAAATCGCGATAAAAAAGATCGCCAGTTTAGGGTTTAAAATCGAAATCATCGCTCCCTCCATGCCTGCTTTCCACAAGGTGGTTTGCTGTTGGGGGAGGCTTGCACTGATCGTTGTTGCTTTGCCAGCGCGAATAGCTTGTATGCCTAAATATGCCAAATAACCCGCACCGGCCCAAGTAATAGCTTGAAATAAAACTTGTGATTGAGTGATGATGATCGCTAGACCAAAAATACAGGCAAATGCCCATAGACCAACACCGATAGCATGAAACCAGCTGGTCGCTAAAGCGTGCTTACGACCGTTATCTGTCGCTTGTTTCAACACTACCGCTAAACTAGGGCCAGGTGATATTGCGCCTAAGCAGCAGATAGCCACTAAAGAAAACCATGATACGAGAGTCATTCAATGCTCCTTATTGAGGAAGGAGCTAAGGATACCCCCGGTGACAATGAGATACAACTTAAGCTTTAGGTGCCTAAATTATAAGCAGTTATAAGTCGTGTTTGAGTGGTTTGCCGCCATGCTCTGCTTAACAAAAGTTATTGGGCCTATAACTATTCCTGATTGACCATCATACTCCGCTTGACTCGACAGCTGTCTAACAAAGTGATTAATTCCAACAAGTTAAGCGAAGTTATAATATATTTTTATCATTTAATAATGGTTTAGATTATAGCCAAGTCATTTATTTGTAATTTTTTTTTACTTTAGATTAGTCTGTGAATACACAGCACTAGTCAGGTAGTGTTTTCCCTCTGTGCAGCGCAGCGCCTCTGTGTTCTCTGTGGTGAAAAAATCTTTAAAGGATTGGTTTTACCACAGAGGACACAGAGAAGAGATTAAAAGCATCTTTTGCTGCACTGTGGCGGAGACACATGGCTAATCAGGTAACTATTTGAAAATACTCACTCTGAATTTTGCGATACAAAGTTCGTTTATAGCTAGGCCAAGCTTGGTTCTATCTCGCTGGAAGTCTTATAGGTCTTTAGCCATAAATTAATCGTAAAAGTAGCTCGCTTAAAGCAGTCGCGAAATTTTGTCAGAGAGCAGAATGGATAAGAATGCAGCAACTAACTTGACAGCAGTATAGGAAATCTTGAATAATCACCTATTCGAAATATATAGCAGTATTGTTTTCAGATTTAAAACTATTGGACTCCTATTGAAAATGCAAGCTCAACTCATACCATTAAAATTTAGTCACTCTGCGCGTAGCGAAAGATCATTTTGTTGTAGCTGCTGCTTTGGTTGGTTGCGGTGTACTAGGTAATTTTTAAAAGATCGAGTAGGGCCGCTAATTAACATTACCGGCCCTTTTTTGTGTCTGCCGTTTACTGAATACCAACACCAATAAATAAAAAATATATTGTAAGCAATGTTTTACAAGCAGTTTTACAGATATCTAGAAACTGCAAAGTTCAACCATTGGCAGCCTTTTAAACAATCAAGATCACCAGATGAAGAGAAATCTATGCTCCCTACGTTAAAGCTATACGATACTTATCGCCGAAAGATTGCAAAATTTATCCCCATATCAAAGCAGATGGTCACTCTGTATGCTTGTGGCCCTACCGTTTATGATTTCGCTCATCTGGGGAATTTAAGAAATTATTTGTTTGTCGATGTGCTGCGCCGGGTACTAGAGTTAAATGGTTATCGGCTTAAGCATGTGATGAATATCACCGATGTTGGCCATTTAACCTCTGATGCGGATAGCGGTGAAGACAAGATGCAAAAAGGCGCAAGAAAACACGGCCAGTCCGCCTGGCAGATAGCGAAGTTCTTTGAGGCGGCATTTCTTGAAGATTTAGGGATCCTATCGATCCTGCAACCAAGTAGCTTATGCCGTGCAACTGAGCATATAGACGAGCAGATAGAATATATTGAAGACCTTGAAAAAAAGGGTTTTACCTATCAGACCTTGGACGGAGTGTATTTTGATACCCAGAAATTGGCCAGCTATGGCAAGATTGCAAAATTGGATATTGCAGGTTTGCAAGGAGGCAAAAGAGTTGAACTTGGAGAAAAACGGCAGATCACAGATTTCGCACTGTGGAAGTTTAGCGAAACTGATAAGTCGGCAATAGCTGTCAAACAAGAACGTCAAATGCAGTGGTCAAGTCCTTGGGGGGTAGGTTTTCCCGGTTGGCATATTGAATGTTCAGCAATGTCGGAAAAATACTTAGGTACAAAATTTGATATTCATGTCGGTGGTGAAGATCACATTCCTGTGCATCATGCTAATGAAATTGCCCAATGTGAGGGTAGACATGGTCATCAGCCGGCCAATTTTTGGATGCATGGCTATTTTTTACAAATGGGTAAAGAAAAGCTATCAAAATCAGGCAAGTCTCTATTGCTAAGGGATTTGCTAGAGCAAGGTTATGATCCTCTGGCTTTTCGATACCTAGTATTGACCGGGCATTATCGATCATCTATGCAGTTTAGTATGCAAGCCTTGCAAAGTGCCGCTATCGCGCTACAGCGACTGCGAAAAATGGTTGCACAGTGGCTAGTCGAGACAGGCAATGCGGCGGGCGACCTGCAAAAAACCACGGGCCATGCTCAAGCAAGTGCCGCCGATAAGGGGCTTATAAATCTTGAGTATCAGTTAGAGTTTCTTAACTGCGTCAATAACGATTTAAATATGCCACAGGCGCTCGCCGTACTTTGGGCAGTCGTTAAAAGCAAACTCAGTGCTGCAGATAAGCGAGCGACAGTGCTGTATTTTGATCAGGTATTTGCCTTATCTCTGCATAAATCGGCTAACACCATTCAGATCCCGAGCGAGATTACAGCGTTAGCAGAGCAGCGATTGCAAGCGAGGTTAAACCGGCGCTGGGCAGAAAGCGATGAGATAAGAGAGAAAATATGCCAATTAGGTTACGTCATTATAGACACCGATAGTGGCTATCAATTGCAAGCTAGTCATTGAGTGCTCAGTTGCAGAGTTATTATTCGCTCCAAGCAGAGCGGTAGTCAATTGTAGCGGCAAGTTGACTGCGGATAAAAATAATCACCATCAAGCTATATTTTGTCTCTTATCGGCTGCTTTTTTATGCTAAATTTCATTTTCAAATAAGATTGATGAACAGCTCATAATCAGAGTGTCTATATGACACTGTTGCAGTGTATTAAAACTCTTGGCAACATTGAATAGTCACATCGAGAGACCTCTGCATAACGTTGCGAGCGCAGTATTTATGCAGAGATATCATTGAATTATAATTAACCGACAGTGTAAGCACACAGCTTACCAACGTTTCGTAGAGGTGTTATGACCATATTAGTAACACTAGGGCCTTTGTTAGCTGCGCTAATAATTGGCTTTAGTTGGAATATCAAAGGGTTATCTACTCAATTAATAGATAAAGCGTTAAAGTGGCTGACCTTTGCTATCCTAGCATTGATTGGTTATAGCATCGGCAGTTTAGATGATCTGCAAACTAAATTATATCAGGCGGGTTATATTTCTCTGGTCTTATTCGCTTTCATTGTATTGTTCAATATTGGCTTTCTGACTGTCAGTGGTAAGTATTTAAACAGCTCAGCTAGCCGACAAGATGTTGGCTCTGAAAAAGTTTCAATTGTGCTGAATTGGGCTACATTCTCAGATTCTGTGCAGACCATTATTTGGGTGGCGATTGGCTGTGTGGTGGGATACTTTACCAAAGGTTTTTTTGAGCATGTTGATGCGCTTGTTACTTGGATGTTGTATTTGTTGTTGTTTTTAGTAGGACAGCAGTTGATGCGAGCCAATTACCGGCTCCGCTCACTATTTATCAATGTTCAAGGTTTGATTATTTGTTTCGTTACTATGCTGAGTACTTTGCTGGCTGGAGCGGTCGGTGCATACGTTATCGATCTACCTATATACCAAGGGTTAGCGGTTGTCTCTGGTTTTGGTTGGTACAGCCTGTCCGGCATAATATTATCGGACCTAGGTTATCCCTTATTAGGCACCACCGCTTTTTTACTTGATATCGGTCGAGAAATTTTTGCTCTAGTGATGATACCTCTATTATCGCGAATAAATAACCACTGTGGTGTTGGCGTATCAGGAGCCACCGCAATGGACTTTACATTACCGTTACTTGGTAAATTTCACGGCGCGACCATTATTCCAACAGCGATCGCCAGCGGTTTTTTATTGAGCATCTTTGTGCCTATTTTAATTCCATTGTTTATGTCTTTTGCAGGGTAGATGATTGTTTCAATTTTATTAAAACAATCAAGTGAACCTATCTAAGATCCGTTGATTATTCAAGACTATTTATGGTATTGCAGATAATGATCGTTGTTAAGACAAAGCTATTATGAGACCTCAGCATAACTTACCCAGAGGGCATGATAACTGCGCTCGGTAATACGGCGTTAAAAACCGGCTCAATATGCTCATTTACACCTGTAATACCCATAAACAGGGGCACACTGACTCCGCTATCTCGCCGGTTTTTGCCTTGTCTTACCTTCGCTCGCAACGTTATGCAGTGGCCTCATTATAGGAAAAATTGATAGTTATCTGTGATTGATGAGTGGAAATTAGTTATTTCTTTCTGCTCATCATCCAAATAAAGAACATCCCTCCAATTAAACCAGTGATTATGCCGATAGGTAGCTCTTGAGGGGATAGTAACTTTCTGGCAAATATATCGACGATCACTAAAAATATAGCGCCGTAAATAGCTGAAAACACAATAAGTTGACGGTTGTCAGCACCGATAAACATCCGCAAAATATGTGGAATCATTAGACCGACAAAACCGATAGCTCCTGAAAATGCAACCATGACACTGGTTAAGAGGGCGGTAAAAACGAAAATTTTCAATCTGAACTTGGTTATATTGATACCGAGAGTTGCTGCAATTTCTTCTCCTGCCATTAAGGCATTTATTTTTCGGCTATTTAGAGTGAACCATGTAAAACAGACTATAAAGATTGTTAAAGGGTAGATTAGGTCTCTCCACTGGGCTAAACCTAAACCGCCTAACATCCAAAAAAGTACATTGTGAGCAGCACGGTGATCCCCCAAAAAAATAAGCAGATTTGCCGCTGACATAATAACAAATGACACAGCTACACCGGAAAGTATCAATTTATTTGGATCATAAAAACCTGCTTTTTTCGTCACTACAATCACAATGAAAATTGAAACTAGTGCCCCACAAAATGCGAATACGGGAATGGTAATCGAGCCCAATATTAGCCCTACATGCATAATTGCCACTATTGCACCAAATGCAGCGCCGGAGCTGACCCCCATTAAATGTGGGTCAGCTAAGGGGTTGCGAGTTGCGGTTTGTAAGACGCAGCCAGTTACAGCTAGGCCTGCACCAACTAAAGCCCCTAAAATTATTCTCGGAGTACGAATCTGCCAAATAATATTTTGCTGACCATTACTCCATTCCATAGCGAGATGAGCTTTGCTAAAAATTTCTGGGAAGATTTGATTAAGTATAATTCCCCAGCTCAAACTGAGGGGTATATCAGCGGTACCGAAAGAAACGGCGATACTCATGGATGCTATTAGTATTACTAACCCGATCCAAATTCTATAAATGAAAGACATATAAAAATATCACTCTAAGAAACGTTCTTAACAACAGTAAGATAGCTAATTGATCTGCAGACAACAGGAATTTAAAAGTTTTTTAATAACTTTTTTATCGCGGCTATATTTCTAGGGCCTGGTGTCGCCTCATCATATTGCAACACCACAAAATGATTGTTTTTCACGGCTTCAATATCTTTAAATGCCGGGTTGTTTTTCATAAAGGCAATTTTTTGTTCAGCAGTAACATCACCGTAGTTAATTATTACAATCACTTCAGGGTTGCGTTCAACCACTGATTCCCAGCCAACTTTTACCCAGCTTTGTTCAACATCATCCATTATATTTACGCCTCCAGCCGCTTCAATTAAAGCCGTCGGCATAGCATATTTTCCAGCACTGAAGGGTTTGTCTTCTCCGCTGTCATAAACAAAGACTCTAAGTGGCTCGTTTCTAACAGGGGCTGCGGCTAAAGCCGTTTGTAATTCTAATTTGTAACCAGAGATTAGTGTTTCAGCGCGTTCAGCAACATCAAATATTTTTCCGAGATTTCGCAGGTCATGATAGACATCTTCCAAAGTTACTTTTTTTCGTGACATGATATGAATACATGACTCGCTTAATTCATAGCTTTTAATGCCGAATTTATTTAGAGATGAGGGGGTAACATCGCCAGCTACTTTGAAACCGTAATTCCAGCCGGCAAAATAAAAATCTGCATCGGCATTGAGCAGCACTTCTTTAGTGGGATATTTTTCAGATAGTTGAGGTAATTCACCAATATTAGCCACTAAAGATGGGCTTAAATTTTTCCAGCCAGACACTCCAGAGTAACCAACCATGCTATCACGAAGACCAAGTGCGAGGAGCATTTCAGTAAGGTTGACATCATTGGAAACTGCTCTTGTTGGAGCTTGTTCAAAGGTGACTTTTCGATCACATGATTCAATTGTTATAGGGTAGTTATCGGTTGCAGCGTAAGCATTTATTACACAAAAACTTAAGCAAACTAAATTAGCTTTAAGCATTTTCTTAGTCATTGTTTTCAAAAGTAATCCTCTATAAAAATGATGATGATTTTTAGGTTGTAAAAATTGTGGGGGCTATCTATCTTTATATAAATTTAAGGTGTGTTTGCTTATTGCAATGAGTAGTGAAATTGGTGAGTGTTGCTTTTTTGGTGATAGTCGACTGTGCAATTAACACCGTATGCTTGCTTAATTAGCGGTGGAGTTAATATGTCAGCTGTTTTTCCATGAGCTAATAGTTCGCCTTGATGCAGTAACAAGATATTGTCACAAAAATTTGCGGCTAAATTGAGATCATGTAAGGTGATGATTATCGTAATGCCTAGATTAGAAATGAGCTGCATGGTTTCTAGCTGATGGCGAATGTCTAAGTGGTTGGTGGGTTCATCTAAAATCAGAATATCTGGTTGTTGAGCTAAAGCGCGCGCTAAATATACTCTTTGCTTTTCACCACCAGATAGTTCAGTGAAAGCACGATCGATGAAAGGCTCCAAGGATAATTGCGCTATGATTTCATCAATTATCGCGTCATCTGAGTTATTCATTGAACCAAAGAGACGGAAATAAGGGGTTCTGCCCATTTCAATTATCTGTTTAACGGTGAGTGAAAATTCAGCAGGACTCTCTTGTAATACCACTGCTACTTGCTGTGAAAAAGTTTGAGGAGTTAGTGTCCATATATCTTGCTCAGCGAGGTAGATGCAGCCTTTACTTGGTTTATGCACTCTATATAAACAGCGTAATAAACTTGATTTCCCCGCCCCGTTAGCACCAACGATGCCTAGAATTTCATTTTTTTGGATATTAAAATTGAGTTTGTTTAATAAGGTAGAAGACTTGTTTGGCCCCCAAGATAAATTTATAACACGCATCACAGTTTTATGCGCTGCTACAGATATAGGAGAGGTAAGTGTCTTTAGCGTATGATTATCGGTCATTTTCTACTCATTAAGATAATGAGGTAGCAGAAAAAGGAGAAGACTGGTTGAATAGCGCAGAAATTCCCTTTCTGGCACACCCCGTCCAGTGGTTAATGCGTAAAAGGCAGGTCTCCTGACTTACATCTCAACAATAATTACCTACCTTCCCAGAAATTACTTCCAGTGGTGTTATAAATCATAGCGAGCCATTTTAAAATGGTTGCGAAAAAGTTCTAATTTATAGTCAAATCAGTATAATCATCATCGGATTAAATCATAAAATTAAAGATTTATGCCAAGGTGAAATAATTAAAACTGATTATAGTAATTATCTAAATGCTAACAGTTGCGGGGGCAGTTAAGGACTCGAGTTAAATCTCACCTTATTCCCTTTTAATTCTGAACCAGAGGTTCAAAAACCACGTTACGTGAGCGAACGATATAGTATTCAGGTATTTGTTGTCAATACTAAAGTTGTAAGCCTAAATTGGTAAAACCACTAACTTAGGCTAAATGCATAAGCAGGAATTTAAGTGAAATTAACAATGAAAATTTCAATCGCACTTATGGGAGTCTTAATGATTGGTTATCTACTCCCAGGAAATATTGTCATACCAGTAAAAGGGGCTACATCATACGATTGGAATAAAGCTTCGTTTTGGTATGAGCCATGGGGGAGTTCAGGTGTTCACAAAGGTATCGATATTTTTGCTAAAAAAGGCACGCAGGTAGTGTCATCTACAGCTGGTTTCGTAGTATATCAAGGGAAGTTGGGTAAAGGTGGGCAAGTTATATTAGTGCTGGGTGCTAAATGGAGACTGTATTATTATGCTCACCTAGACTCAATAGCGACAGAGAGTTTTAGCTTTGTGCAAAAAAATCAAGTAATAGGTAGCGTTGGCACTTCTGGTAATGCGGCTGGCAAACCTGCGCATTTGCATTACTCTATGATTACCATGCTCCCTTATGTTTGGAAAATGACCACGCAAACTCAGGGTTGGAAAAAAATATTTTTTCTCGATCCTGGTAAGCATATTAAACAGGGCTATTAATCGAGATCTCTGCAGAACTTACCCAGAGGGTATGATAACTGCGCTCGGTAATCCGGCGTTAAAAATCAGCAGTACAATGCTGCTTTATACATAATACATATTTGGGGTTAAGAGATGAAAGTTGAAGATCAGCTATATAGCGCCGCGATGACGCTAATTGAAAACCGTTATCCGCTGGGGTGGGGTGGTGCCGCTGCGATCAGGACTCAATCTGGGGAAATATTTACCAGTGTAGCCCCTGATACTAAAAACGATACCTTGGCGCTGTGTATGGAGGTGGGGGCCTTTTTAGAAGCGCATAAAATTAATCAGGCTGTGACGCATTCGCTTTGTATGTATAGAGAAAATGAAAATGCACCAGTAATTATTTTAAGCCCTTGTGGTGTGTGTCAAGAGCGGTTAGTCCACTGGGGTGGCGATGTACTAGTGGCTATCAGCAATTCGAAAAATACCATAATATTCAAAACAATCAGAGAATTGCAGCCTTTTCATTGGTCTATAGTGAATGGTGAAGTATTATGAGAGCGTTGCATAACTTACCCAGAGGGCATGATCAAGATATCCAGACAATTTTTTTAAGAGTTTAAGAGTTTAAAATGATAAGGATATGAATGACAATTTTCTCTGAAGATGAATATTATACGCAGCACTTTAAACAGCTTGCCTGCCTCGAGCAAAATATTACGAATGTTGTCTTTGAAGAGTGTCAATTTGAGGGCTGTGATTTTAGTGGCTCCAGCTTTGAAAACTGCTCTTTTATTGAGTGTGATTTCTCACGCTGTAATTTAAGTTTGGTTTCATTTAAGGGGACGCGTTTTAGTGAGACGGTGTTTAAAGACTCTAAATTGCTGGGTATAGATTGGACACGGGTTAACTGGCCCAGTATAGCGTTAGACTCATTAGTAGCTTTTGAAAAATCAGTGTTAAATGACGGTAGCTTTTTCGGTTTAACCTTACAGCGTTTAAAAATTAAAGCCTGTCGCTGCGTGGATGTCGATTTTACCGAAGGTGATTTTAAACAGGCAAATTTTAGCGATAGTGATTTTTCAGGAAGCACTTTTAGTCGCACTAATTTAGAACAGGTTGATTTTAGCGATGCGCAAAATTGCCACATCAATATCACTAATAACCGGGTTAAAGGCGCTAAATTCAGTGCTCATCAAGCAGTTAACTTATTGAGTAATCTCGGTATTGAGCTGGTTGACTAATTTTTAACTAGCACACTATTTTTTTAAAAATAGCGTGATTTATAAATTCAGCCCTCTATAATCTTAAAGCTGAATCCGTGACTTTAAAGTGTACCAGGGAATGACTATGTATATTGTATTAAGGATGTTCGTTGTAAGTTTAATACTGCTTTCTTTTAATTTAAAAGCTGCGCCTAACACCGTAGATGCTCCAGCAGAATTACAAAAGTGGCACGGGTGGGTTTTGCATCAACATCCTGAATTAAATTGCAGCCCCAACGGCAGTAGTCAGCATAAACAATGTGTGTGGCAATCTCCAATTGATATTCAAGTAACATCGCAAGCTATTGATTTTTCATTGGATGTGGTGGTTGAAAAACCAAATTGGTTAGTGCTTCCAGGGGATAGCGAGGCATGGCCGAAGTCGGTATTAGTAGACGGTCAAGCTGCTAAGGTAATGCAAAGAAATCGTCGGCCGGCGATTTTTTTAGGCATTGGTGAATTTCAAATTAAAGGCACGATTGCGCTAGCTGCTATCCCGCTATCTTTGACGCTACCCAAATCCACAACCTTTATTAACTTGTCTATTGAGGGGCAAAAAATATCTCAGCCTAGTATCAACGGGCAGTCGTTACTGTTGTCTCAAGCAAAAGTTAAACGGGCAAAAAAATCTGACAGTTTGACGATCCAGGTCTACCGCTTAATTCGCGATGGTTATCCGCTGTGGCTAGATACCCAATTAGAAATCAATGTATCGGGTGACAAACGCGTAACAACGATCGGTCGAGTATTGCCGGAGGGTTTTGAATTAACCAATATTCAATCTAAATTGCCTTTGCGAATCGACAGTCAAGGGCAAATGCAGATTCAGCTGCGCCCAGGCAGGCATATAGTATCTCTACAGGCTAGATTGATTAGCGAGCAGGAGAGCTTCAGTATGCAGGCCAACAATCATTGGCCAGCCCAAGAGTTATGGAGTTTTTCGCCAAGTAGAAGTTACCGTATTGTAGATGTCAAAGGCGCACCTATTGATAGCAGTCAAACCAATATTCCAAAGTCTTGGCAGCAGTATGCAAGTTACTTAGTTTCCGCTGAAAATGGTTTGCAAATAATAGAGCGCAGTCGTGGAGATGTTAATCCCGATCAGCATCAGCTAGAGCTTAGTAGAAATTTATGGCTAAATTTTTCAGGCAATAAATTTACTTCTCAAGAGCGGCTTACCGGCTCAATGGGGTACCTAGATAGGCTGAGCGCCGAGCAGGGGTATCTGGCAGGGCGGGTAACGATCAACCAGCAACCAGTGTTAATCACCTCGGTCGATAGCGATCAAGGTGTCGAAGTGTTAGCGGGCAGTATTAAGCTGAGCTCAGTTGGACAAGTAACTGGCAATAGTATTGCGGTTAATCCTTGGTCCAATACTGTTAAAAAGGCCGAATTGACCGTTAACTTACCGCCAGGTTACAGCATGTTTGCGGTAGAGGGAGCTGATAGTGTCTCAAATGACTATTTATCGAGCTGGAACCTGTGGCAGATATTCGTCGCCATCTTGTTCATCGTAGTGTTGTTTAAGCAATATGGCGTCAGCGCTGCTATTGTCGGGCTGTTGTACACAGTAGTGGTGCACAATGTTGAGGGCGCTCCCAGCATAGTGGCACTGTTGGTTGTCATCGGCTTTCATTTCTTAACCCAAGTACTGCCCGCGCATAAAGTGCGTACATATGCAGTA
The DNA here is from genome assembly GCA_029027825.1 of Oceanospirillales bacterium. Taxonomy (GTDB): domain Bacteria; phylum Pseudomonadota; class Gammaproteobacteria; order Pseudomonadales; family Balneatricaceae; genus Rs1. The sequence continues at coordinate 1,517,520 of CP093399.1, forward strand.
TACGGCTACCAGCTAACACTAATATTGATAGTGCTTAACTTTTTACCTTTTGTGGTGCAGCAAGCAAGATTGGCGATCTATCCACAGTTGGAGCGACCTTATTCAATTCATCAAAATTCCAGTTACCAGCAACGGGAAGATGATCTTGAATACATGGAGGTTGAGGAGGTACATAGTATTGAATCTTCAGCAATGGCGCCCGCAGCGGTCTATGGAAAGAGTGGGAGCTTAATGAAGTCAAAAATAGCAGATAAATTAAGCCAGAAGAGAGTAGTGAAAAAATATCAGCGTCAATATCAAGAGCATGAAGTTATCCAAATTGGACCGGGGATGCCTAACTGGCAATGGAATTCTGTCAATATTCGCTTGTCGGGCCCCGTGGTCAGTGGGCAGAGTATTGAAATGATGATTATCCCACCTTGGTTAAATCGGATTATCAATTTATTGAGAATTGTGTTGTTTTTCGCCTTGGCATATTTGTTTTTGCGCGGGCAGAGCTTCAAGGTAGGCGGCGGACCACGAGGTTCTGTCGCTAACAATGATCAAGAGGGGCAAGAAGTGCAAGCGAATACTGGGCAGTCTGTTACTGCAAAAGTTACCGGCGGATTAACGGGTTTGTTGGTAATGACGGTTTTTAGTGCAGCGCTATTCAATAGCGACCCCCTAATGGCGGCGGATTACCCCTCGCCAGCACTGCTCGATGAATACTATCAACGCTTAAACGAAAGCGCTCCCTGTCAGCCTGATTGTATCGCTATTAACCAGTTAACTATTCAGGGCAATGCAGCGTCATTGAATATGAAGTTACAGGTAGCTGCTCTGACAAAGACTGCGCTACGCTTACCTTTTGAGCTGGGAAAAATTAATAATGTTGAAGTCTTGGTTGATTCTAAGCCAGCCAAAGCATTGGCTAAAGTGCAAGGTTATGCATACTTGCTGCTCGATGAAGGCTTTCATGAAATTGATTTAGTGATAGATTCGAAAGACCTTAGTCAGTTGAATTTACAGTTTCAGCCCACTCCACAATTTACTGAATTTAGCGGTGAGGCATGGCAAGTATCTGGTTTAGATAAGCACGCGGTCAGAAATGGCCGTTTGATGTTGCGAAAAATTAAGCCACAGAAGCTCAGTGAAACGGAAAAACAGCTGACGCCTAATCCAATAAATCCACTTGTAAAAGTAACCCGAAAAATCAGCTTAGGGTTAGATTGGAGTGTCACGACTACTGTGACTAGAATAGCGCCAAGCGTTGGCGCTATTAATGTCAGTATTGACTTGTTGTCGGGGGAGTCGGTGACCAGTGCTGATCCTAAAATCAAGCAGCGACAGGCAATAGTAGATTTCTCCAGAAATGCTCGCAGCATTACTTGGCATTCTGATCTAGAAAAACAGACCGAGTTCTCTTTAACTGCAGTCAAAACTGCAGCTTACTTTGAGGTGTGGGAAGTTGTCCCCTCATTAAAATGGCATTTAAGTTATGAGGGAATAAAGCCGATAAAGTCAAATACCGCTAAGCTTACTTGGATGCCCACAGCCGGCGATAAACTGACATTGAACATCCAAAGGCCAGTGCCGGTGCAAGGGGCGAGTCTATCTACAGATGAAGTGCAGTTAACTTATACTCCCGGCAATCGACAGTCGGTTAGCAATTTGCGATTAAAATTTAGAGCGAGCAAGGGTGCTGATTATCCGCTGCAGCTCCCAGCAGGCGCTACAATAAATAGTATCTCGCTTAATAATAAAAGCATTATTTATGTTGAAGAGCTGGGGAAGGTGATTTTGCCAATTCCGCCAGGGGCGAATAGTATTGATGTAAATTGGAGTATGGATGAATCATTGAGCTGGTCGACACATACTCCGCAGCTGGCTCTGTTGGATGCAACTAACATCGCGTTAAACATCAAAATGCCAGATAATCGTTGGATTCTTGCCGTGCAAGGTCCCTTAATAGGCCCGGCTATTTTGTTTTGGGGCGTGTTGATGATGATTTTGTTGATTTGTTTTGTGCTCGGGCGTCAAGCTTGGTCGCCACTTAAAAGCTGGCAGTGGATGTTAATGGGCGCGGGAATTGCCACTAGCTTTTGGCCAGTAACATTACTGGTGGTTGCCTGGTTTGTGGTGTTGGCTAAACATCATAAGCTGATCAACTCCGACACTAGTACCACTCGATTCCAAATAGTACAGATTGGCATCGGTGTATTAACAGTGGTTATGTTGTTAGCGTTGATCGGCAGTGTGGCTAATAGTTTGATGTTTGGCGCGCCAGATATGCAAGTTATTGGCAATGGCTCTTATGCTAATAATTTACACTGGTATCAAGATGCTATCAGTACGCAATTACCGAGTACTACTGTAATAAGTGTACCGATGTGGGGATACCAAATATTGATGCTATTGTGGTCAATTTGGTTGTCGATGTCGCTACTGCGCTGGTTGAAATGGGGCTGGAGCAACTACACAGCACAAGGATTGTGGAAGCAGGCTGAAGTACAGGTAAAGCCAACTACAGTCGCTGATAAAGCAACAGCTGCACCTAAGCCAAAAGCAAAGCGTGAAAAGCGCGATGCCAAGAGTGATTGGTAGATATTAAGATTGGTAGATGGTTAAAATTGGTAGATAGTTGAGATTGGTAGATAGTTAAGTAGATGTAATAAAAAGCAGTGATAAGTAGCCCCGCGATAGTTAGCGGGGTTTTAAATAGCGAAGAAGGGGAGTTAGCTCTCAGTTTTTAAAGAACTCAGTTGGTCGGCAAACCAAATTTTACGAGTGAATCTTGGGTTCTTGGAAGACATATCGATTTTATAAGGATTATCTTCTTTAGTTAGGGGTAGCTCTAAAATTTTACCTAGCTCTTGGGCGAGCCACTTCTCAATTTTTAGCACTACCATCTTCTTACGCAGACGTCCCTGCACATCTCTATTAAGAATTGTTGGCAAAGTATTGAGAGTCAGGATTTCGTCGATAGCATTGTTTGCCATACGTTCACGACCTTCATCAGACGCGTAAAAGTGAGACACCGCAAAGATCATTCTTTCAGGTTTTATCTGCTGTAGAAACTGGCAAGATTTAACGACTGTAGAGCCAGTGCGTACCATGTCATCAAAGAGCACAATGCTGCAGCCGTCTAATCCCTCAAAAGTGCTCTCGCTTTCTCGGTGCAAAGTGATCGCCACTTTATGCTCCGAAGTACGCTCCTTATCCAGCAGAATAAACTTAGCTTTGCTCAGGCCTAATTTTGCATACATATCTTTAACAAAATCGCGAGCTCCTTTATCGGGAGCGCACAATACTAAGCCCTCACCTTGTGGACCGCATTTGATGATGTTTGAATTCAGCAAATAGTGAGCATATATTTCGTAGGGGATTAGATTGTGAAAGTTACCGTCAAAAACTTCACTGAAGATGCTTTGCACTGAGTAAGAGTGATTGTGTACCGTAAGTACTTTATCAACCCCTGACAGCTTAAGCATTTGCGCATAAAGTTTGGAGGTAAATGGTTGGCCGTCAAATTTTTTCAAATCAGTTTGAGATCGCTCTGCAGCCGTATTTCCAAGATCGTGACTAACCCCACGATCTTGAGCGCTAAAAAATAAATCAGGCTCCACTAAGACCACACAGATAGCGCCGTTTTCTTTAGCGGCTCTGGCTATCAAAAAGTTATGCATTGCCAGCTCTTGGCGTGACAGTACTAAGCTGCTGGTACTGACGATTACCACTGTTTTACCGACTAAGCTACTGCCTATTGAATCAAGATCTAATTCATCGGAAATAAAACGTGGGCAAAACTCAGTATTAGTGAATGCTTTCATGCCAATTAGGTCGGCTATGTCTTGGTTCTGTCCCATTGCATAAGCAACATCAATAGCAAAAGGGTTATCAGAGGAATTACCTACCACAACAATGTTGTTGGAAGGGTTTGATACAGGGCTCATATTGTCGGCTCTTGATAGTGTGCAATTAAATAATTTGCCGGTGATCTAGTGTAAATCAGTCGGTTTAACTCGGGTAGCATGCGAGATACAGGTTAGATGATTAGTCTGTTTTTAACGCTGATGCTTAGTTTTATACTAGGGCTGCTAATAGCCTAGAATTATAGCATTAGTCAGTAATCAAATTAGATCAAAACAAGACCTAATTGGTTAATAATTTTTCTAGTAAGTGCTAAATTTGCGATCTTTACAGGAATCACTCTTAGCGCGAGTAGGTGGATATTCAGCTCAATTCTGCTTAATTTTTCTTTGCTAATAGGGGAGGGCGTTTCTGGTGTTGGTAGAAAAAGCCTTTGCCTATCGTTAGTGAGACCTGAATCAGTGGCTTCACTGCACCACATAGGGCAAGCTCTTGATTCTACAGCGGTTAGAAAAATACCCGCTGAACCTACGGGTTTTATGCAGGGATGCATTTATTTAGCGAATGCAGGACGCATATGAGCTTGCAGCTAAGATTTTTCAATTCCACTGTAGAGCCAATATCTTACACTCTGTATTCACTTTGAAGTCACGGATTCAGGTGAGAGTGTAGCGAATGGGGAGGCAGTAGCTATTAATTATAATAAGTAGGAGCTCTGGTGAAGGTTGTTTTCTTTCAAATACAGCATTTTGATCTTGAGGAATAAATCGACAGAATGCCACATCTACATTGCTTACCCCATGCACCAAATATAACCATAACGCAAAGAGATATTGTGCGTGGCAGACTAGCAATAAAAAACAACTGTATGTTATTTGCTCTAAACTGGCTGATTGTGGATATTAATAATACATAATACACTGTTGGTAGTATGTATTATATTATAGTTGCGATAATGCGACATGATAGAGTGTGAGTAATTACTATTAAGGTCAAAAAGAGATCGATTAGTTGTTGGTTATAATTTAAACTACGGCGGCTAAGAGAAACTCTTAGATAAAGCTTCTTTCAATAAGTGCACCGCGCTCATTATTTACCAATAATATAAAAATAAGCAGTGCCTTACTCAACAAAATGGACCGCGAATTAGATGATTCAAGCTTGCTTGCTAAGCTCAAATATATCTAAGCTAATGTCGCAATAAGAAATGGATTAAGATTAATGAGCACAAGTCTTTTGAGTTTCTCAACTAAAATATCCCGATGGTACAATCAAATAGGTACACTGAAGCAAAAATCCATCCAGTATTTTCTATTTACGTTGGTGGCATACCATGTCGCCCTTCTTACCAGTTTCATTGGTGTTTTGCTAAATTTAAGTTTCTATTCTGTCGACGTTTTTCTCTATTTACTGTTGGTCGTCTATTTTAATAATATAGTGATCGCTCTTCTCTACTTCAAACCGAAAAAGCTAACATTGGAATATGTTAGAAACATGCAGCTAGTTCAAATTGTTAACTGGTTGGTGCTGTTTTCAATATGGTGTTTTTTTATGGCAGATCAAAGGTCCATCACTTTGGTTTGTGCAATGATGGTCATCTCCTTTATATTTTCCTACTCCACTTTTTGGTTTTCTTTTTATCTGAATTTATTAATTGTCTGTATATATTTGCTGGTTTGTTACATTGGTGGAACATACTTCGGTCATAACTGGAATATCAGCAGTGATATTTTGCACGTGATTGCGTACCTATTCAGTGCCATGATGCTGGGAACTATGGTGCATAGGACCACTTTACTATTGCGTAGACAAGCCAATAATGATTTTTTAACGAAGCTATTAAACAGGCGTGCTATGAATGCGTATATTCAAGAGGAATTTTTGCGTTGCGAAAGATTCAATACCCCTGTTAGTTTGGTCATGATAGACCTGGATAATTTCAAATCTATTAATGATAAGCACGGTCATAACTGTGGTGACGCAGTATTGGTTCATGTGGCCAATGAATTAAAGAAGCACATTCGTGAAGTAGATCATCTTGCTCGCTGGGGCGGAGAAGAATTCTTGGCGCTTTTAATAGGAGTCACCCCAGCAGATGCAGAGCAAGTGATTCAACGAGCACTTAAACAATTATCTGAGAGTCCTGTGAAATTTAAAGATGATTTCATCAATGTTTCTTTCAGTGCCGGTATTAGTAGCCTCAATGATTACTCATCATCCGAAGCTTCTATCCAAGAGGCGGATAGATTACTCTACGTGTCTAAGAATGAAGGCAAGGCGAGGGTTAATACTTCACTTAAATCGAAATTTTCAGAAAATTTGCAAGTTTCGATTAACTTTGATTAATGTTCCTAAATGAATGGCTATAATCTGAATCCGTGGCTTCAAAGTGAATACAGAGCTTGCTCTATGTGGCGCAGTGAAGTCTGATTCAGGCATAATCCTAATACTTTTTTGTTGAAGGAAGAGTGCTATAAATACTTGAGTTTAGCGTGCCTCAATAACCATTCCAACATCATGTAATAATAAGACCTCTGGATAAATAATAAAAACAATTAGCATAGCTCATCAGAGCGTAAGATGGGTGTAGCTGGAATAAACAGGATTAATATTAAAGATGGAGATTGTCGAAAAAATAATAATAGCGGATGACCATCCGTTATTTAGAAAAGCACTCTCAGAGATGCTCAAGTCGCACTTTAATCGAATTGAATTACTTGAAGTTGATTCAGTGACTGATTTAGAGGACATCCTACAGGAGACGACGGCAGATTTAGTACTGTTAGATTTGGACTTCCCCGGCACTCAGGGTTTTAATACCTTAATTCAAATACGCCACCAATACCCTGAATTAGCCGTTGTAATCGTCTCTGGTATCGAAGATAAAGATACTATTCAAAAAGCTATGTTGCATGGCGCCGCAGGTTTTATCCCAAAATCAACGGCTGTTAGCGAAATGATGGTGGCGATAGAGCGAATTTTTCAAGGTGAACTGTGGACACCTAAAGCAGAGCATTATTTACCGAAAGACTGTAAACCAAGTGATGCATTGATTGATTCGTTGACCCCACAACAGCATAAAATACTACTGATGTTCGCCGAGGGGCTATTAAATAAACAGATAGCTTATGAGCTAGGTGTCGCTGAATCTACGGTCAAAAGCCACGCCAGTACTATTTTTCTAAAATTAGGGGTGCGCAATCGTACCCAGGCAGTGATCAGGTTAAATGACATTCATTTGGCACATACATCATTTGGGCCATCAGTAGTGTGATTTTGGCTGAGCGTAATTTTTTTCCAAGTTCTTCGCCAGTAAAGCACTCATTAGTGCCCTTAACGCAATAGGTTTGATGATCTTTCTCAAATAACCTATATCTTCTTTCTTTACCCGCTCTAAAATATCTTCATCGGTAGTGGCGGTAATTAAAATAGCCGGCAGGCTATAGCGGGTTAAGGAGCGCAAGTGCTGAATGAGGGCAATGCCATCACTTTGGTAAGCGGCTTCAGGGGCCTTCATCGTATTGTTGTGATTGGCACTGTTCTCGACACTGTTAGTCGCTGTGATTTCCTGCAGTTGATAATCGACCAGTAAAAAATCAAATTGGCCATCGTGTTGTTTGAATAACTGCAGCGATTGGTTTGCACATTGGGCGGTATATACTTCACACTTCCAAGCGGTTAAGAGCTCGTACATGCCTTGTAAAATACTTTCTTCATTATCAATACAGAGTACTTTTACCCCATGTAAACTGCTCATTTGAGTGGTGGCAGCAGTGCTCTCTATCTGAGGAGTCATGGCAATGGGCACGGTGACGCTAAACATACACCCCGCGCCTTGCGCTGACTGCAAATCTATTCGGTGGTCTAATAATAGCGCTAAGCTCTGAGCAATATTAAGCCCTAAGCCCAGCCCTTTGGGGCCCTTAGTTTTGATGGTTGATAATTGCGTGAATTGTTCGAATACTTGCTGTTGTTGGTCGTAGGGGATGCCCGGGCCGGTGTCAAACACCTGAATAGCGAGATCTTGCCCCTGTCGTCGACAACCGAGCAGTACTTTCCCCTGCGGTGCGTATCGAAAGGCATTACTTAAAAAGTTTTGCAGAATTCGAGTCAGTAAAGTTAGGTCAGATTTGACGAACAATTGACTGTCAATATACTTAAATTTTATCTTAGATGCTTGAATTAAAGGTTTGAATTCAGAGCTTAATATCTTGAATAAATGGCTGATAGAAACGGCTTCAATAATCGGATTAATGTTACCGCTTTCAATTCTTGCAATCTCATTAAGATCTAATAATAGCGTATTTGCAATTTCTAAAGACTCATCTATTTGTCTTATTTGCCGACGTTCTTGCGCCGATACTTTAGAGCTTAGACACACCGCGGATGAAAATAATCTCGCTGCTGATAGCGGTTGCAGTAAGTCGTGACTACAAGCTTTTAGGTATTGGCTTTTTTTAAAATGTGCCTGTTCAGCTTTTTCTCTGGCCAGCGCCAGCTCTTGGTTAGCCAAGGCTAATTCTTGATTGGCAAGTTCCAGCTCTTGGGTGCGTTCTAATACTCTACTTTCTAAATCATCATTTTCTTGCTTTAAAGACGTTTCTTTTTGTCGATAAACGCTGATGTCGCTAAAGATCATGACGAAGCCACCACCTGGTATAGGGTTGCCTTCGATGTGAACGGTCATGCCATTTTCTAGCTTTCTTTCAGAGCTGTGTCTACTTCCTTGTCTGAGATACTCTAAACGCCGATGCACTTGTTGGTTGAGACTAGTGGCGTACTCTGGTCGCAAACTTAAATTGTGTCTAATCAATTGACTAATCGGGCTGCCGATATAGATGAACTCTTCGGGGAAGTGAAAAATATCTAAGTAACGTTGATTCCAAGCGACCAACTTTAATTCGCTATCGATCACCGAGATCCCTTCGCTGGCATTTTCGATGGCACTTTGTAACACAGTACGACTAAACTCTTGCTGTTGATTGGAGCTTTCTTCGACCAGCTTTGCCACTTGATCAAAAGGCATTTCATTGCCTCCCAAAGCAAAGGAGGTGACCAGCTTTGCAGATGCTGAACCCAGTACAGAGGCCAAAGTGGTTTCTGCATGAGTAATAATTGCCTGATCGTAATCCTTAGGTAAAAGCTGTTGGTTGCTGGCTGAAAACTCCGTAAATGAGAGTGCAGATTTTTCGCTGCCAATAAAACGTGCCACCAAAAACTCTAATTCATTGATATCAACCTTAGGTTGGATTGGCAATTTCCATTGAGTGGCCTGACGTTCAGGGTAAAAATATTTAGACTGGGTCTGTTCTCTCAAACTTTGACGGGTGGCTAAGGATACCAGCCACATAACGATTATATTCACCAGTAGACCGCACAAAGTCACGACCGTATGAGCCGGGTATTGTGAGCCTTGTAAAGGGTGTTCCATAATACCTAGTTGCGGTAAGAAATTGAAAACCACCCAAATACTAAAACCACTGCAAATACCACTTAACACCCCCGTTAAGGTCGATCTTCGCCAAAAGAAAGCGGCGCCTAGCACTGGGCCAATTTGCGCAATAGCACCGAAGGCCACTTCACCTAGCGATGAGAGAGTGTCGGCTGGGGAGAACAGTAACAAGCTCAAGCTCAATACGATGACTAAGATCACTAACGCTTTGCGAATCAACAGTAGATGAGACTGAAAATGGTTAAAATCAATGTGCGGTTTTTTTGAATACTTGAACATTAAAGGAAAGACAATTTCATTGCTGAGCATCGTGCTTAAAGCAATAGTGGAGACGATAACCATCGAGCTTGCGGCAGATACAGCACCAATAAATGAAACCAGAGATAACCACAGATGACCGTTGGCTGCCGGTAGAAACAAGGCGTAGGCGTCAGCGGGCACGGTATCTCCGAACTGCAAAAAACCCGCTAGGCCAATAGGTGCGGCAAAAAACGCAAATACCAGTACATATAAAGGAATCAGCCACCGCGAAAGATTGGCAAATTTCGGCTCTTTAATTTCTACGAACATCACTTGAAATTGACGCGGTAAGCAGACGAATGCGGAAGTGGCAATGATCAGTAAACCGAACATACCCACTAAGCTGGATAATGAAAATTGTGCTGATAAATCAATATGCTCGATTGTTTGTTGAAATATTTCTAGGGGGGAGTCAAAAACATAAAAGGAGACAAATACACCGACGCTAATAAAAGCGATTAACTTAATAAAAGATTCGAAGGCGATGGCAATCATCACCCCCGGGTGCCGCTCGCTAATATCGATGCTGCGCACGCCAAATAGAATAGTGAATCCCGCCAGAATAATACTGACAATTAAACCGAGCAGCCAGCCGGGAAAATCTTGGTTTTGTTGCAATATTTGATAGGAAAAAACAATCGCTTTCAATTGCAATGCGATATAGGGCATGGTGCCGATTAAAGCCACCAAGGTAATAATAATCGCCAGTTTTTGAGATTTACCAAAGCGCGCGGACAGTAGGTCCGCAATAGAAGTGATATTTAACTGGATACTAATTTTAATCACTCGCTGGATAAATGGCCAGCAAAAAACAAACAGTAATATCGGGGCTAAATATAGGGATAGATAGGTAAACGATGCGTTTGCCGCTTGGGCGGCGGTGCCTAAAAAACCCCAAGACGTGCAGTACACACCTATCGATAGCGCATAGATAATACTGTGTTGATAGGAGACTAGTTTATGACGATATTTCCCTCCCAGGTGAGCTAATAGGAATAATAAACTGATGTAGCCGATACTGACACTAACTAGTAACCAATTAGAAAACATAACTTACTCTACTGCTATTTTTATAAGTGTCATTATCCTGAACCCGTAATTTCAAAGTGAATCAAGAGTTTGCGCTATGTGTGTAGTGACGTCACTGATTCAGGATTATGTTTAACACTGGATGAGTGGCGTTATTGTAGCCATAAATAAAATCAATATAAATAGTACCTGACTCTGTGATTCCAAAGTGGATGTTGAACGTAAAAAATTGGCTCTATAGCACAATTCTGATTCTATTTCGTCTGATAAGCAAAAGCACTAGTCCTTAAGTACTAGTACTTAAGCGGTACACCTAAAGCAGTACTACTTTGGCGCTAATCCCTATTGCCAATTGTCGGTTTTATTCACTCATTTAAGATACCCAAACATAATCAGCCAGTGTTTTTTGCAAACGCCAGTGCCAAACACTTAAATTATTCAGCGTTAGGGCATGGCAACCGGTTTTTATGGCGCCTTGATAGCGCGAGTATTTAAATGCACTGAGTGAGCTGTTACTAGCTGGTATTTGAGAATACCAGCTAATCGCTGATAAAAACTGCATGAATGGCTGTTCGTTTTCTTTTATATCAATGGCTTATTAACAATAATTAAATTAATTTATCAATACAGGCACAGTGCGAAATCCTGGCTGTATTCATTGAACAAGGAGTGCTTATGGCTGAGTTAATACTTAAAGTAGAGCAACTGTCACTGGCCTTTGGTGGTGTTAAAGCATTGACTGATGTGAGTTTTTCAGTCAAAAAAGGTGCGGTTTTTTCGATTATCGGTCCAAACGGTGCAGGAAAAACATCGATGCTTAACTGCATATCAGGGCGCTATCAGCCGAACCAGGGCCAAGTCATATTTCAAGATAAAGACGTCACACACTTGCAACCTAATGATCGAGCAGATTTGGGGATGGGCCGTACTTTCCAAAATTTAGCCTTATTTGGCCACCTGTCTGTGCTGGATAATATTATGGTCGGTCGTCATCATTTGCTAAAAAATAATTGGTTAACTGGGCCGCTATACTGGCTTTCAAATGCCCAGACAGAAGAGCTAGAACATCGCCGAAGAGTTGAGGAAATCATTGATTTTCTAGAAATATCGCATATTAGAAAAGCGATTGCCGGCACCTTGTCCTACGGTTTAAGAAAAAGAGTAGAGCTGGCTAGAGCGATGGCACTCAATCCAAAAATGATCTTGCTCGACGAGCCTATGGCGGGTATGAACCTCGAAGAAAAAGAAGATATGGCCCGCTATATCTTAGATCTAAATGAAGAATTCGATATTACAGTAGTGATGATTGAACATGATATGGGGGTGGTAATGGACATCTCCCATGAAGTGATGGTGTTGGATTTCGGCAAAAAATTAATTTGCGGTCTACCCGAAGAGGTGATGGCTGATCCCCATGTAAAACGCGCCTATCTTGGTATTGATGATGACGATATAACTTTGCAGGAGGTGAGCTAATGAGTAAACCGAATAACTTTGAAATGGGCGAGTTTGATACGTTTCCTAAAATATTAAGACACAACGCCAGAAACTGGCCAAGTGATACTGCGCTGCGTGAAAAAGAGCTGGGAATTTGGACCGAATTCAACTGGCAGGATTATCAAAACCGAGTTAAGTGGCTAGCACTAGCGCTGACTAAACTGGGTGTAAAAAAAGGTGATGCAGTAGCCCTATTGGGAGACAACCGCCCCGAGTGGATTTGGGGTGAGATTGCCGCCCATGCTATGCAGTGTTTTTCGATTGGGATCTTTCAAGATTCTCTGCACGAGGAGGTGGTTTACCTGCTGAATAAATCTAAGGCCAGCGTGGTGATTGCTGAAGATGAAGAGCAGTGCGACAAGCTATTGGAGTTAGGCGATGCGATTAGCGAGGTAAAAGTAATCGTTTATTGCGACCCTCGGGGAATGCGTAAATACAGCGACCCGCGACTGATTAGTATTGAAGATATCTATTTGCAAGGGCAGGAGATAGAAATACTCTCTCCCGAGCTTTACGACACTTACGTAGATGCCACTAACGCGCAAGATACCGCCATTTATTGCACGACCTCAGGAACCACTTCCAAACCTAAAATTGTGTTGTTGACCGGCGGTAATTTCGTCAAGCATTGCAGTGCCTATTTAAGAGCGGATCCAAGAGCGGTCGGTGATAATTATGTTTCAGTGCTGCCATTACCTTGGATTATGGAGCAAGTGTACGCGGTAGGTCAGGCTCTCATCGCCAGACAGATTGTTAATTTTGTTGAAGAGCAACAGACTTTGATGGCTGATTTAAGAGAGATAGGCCCAAGTTTTGTGTTGCTGGCGCCGCGTGTGTGGGAGGGGATTCTTGCCGATGTCAAAGCCAGAATGATGGACTCGACACCTTTAAAACAAAAAATATTTAACTTCGCCATGCAACATGCACAAGAGGCGCAAAAGCTCGGGCGGAAATCTTGGTTAGCCGAGCTTTTATTGATGAGAGCACTGCGCGATAGGCTGGGTTTTACTTTCCTTAAATCGGCAGCCACAGGGGGAGCGGCGATGGGGCCTGATACTTTTAGGTTCTTTCAAACCATTGGTGTGCCCTTAAGACAATTATACGGGCAAACAGAACTAGGCGGCGCTTATACCATTCATAAAGAGGGCGATATTGATTACGACAGCGTCGGGGTAAGCTTTGATAACAGTCAGATTAAAATAATTAATACCGACAGCGAGGGAGTCGGGGAAGTGGTGGCTAAAACCGGGGGGATGTTTACCGGTTATCTAGACAATCAGGCGGCCTACGATGAAGACGTGCGAGAGGGCTGGATGCACACTGGGGATGCGGGTTACTTTAAAGACTCTGGACATCTGGTGATTATTGATCGGATTAAAGACTTAGCCAAAACCAGTAATGGTCTACAGTATTCACCGCAATATATTGAGAATAAATTAAAGTTCTCCTCTTTCATTGGCGAGGCGGTGATCCTCGGTAAAGATCGGCCCTTTCTCAGTGCCATCATCTGTATTCGATTTTCTATTCTCTCCAAGTGGGCAGAGCAGCAGGGCTTGGCGTTTACCAACTATACAAACTTAGCTTCGCTACCTGAAGTTTATGCCATGCTCAGCAAAGAAATTAACAGCGTCAATCAAAGCTTACCTGAAGCGCAAAAAATTCATAAATTTGTACTGCTATACAAAGAGCTAGATGCGGATGATGGGGAGCTAACCCGCACCCGTAAAGTGCGACGCTCTGTGATAGCAGAGAAATACGCAGAGATTATCGAATCAATATATGACGGCCAGCCAGTGGTGGATATTGACACTGTGATTACTTTTCAAGATGGCAGTACTTCAAGAATTAAAACGCAGCTGATGGTCGCTACTTTAATTGAAAGTAGTACCGAAACAGCAGAGATAGCGCATAGGAGAGCCTCATGAATTTTGAATTATTAATCCAATTGATCATTAATGGCCTGATTGTCGGCCTGTTATACGGTGTGATAGGGATGTGTTTTGTACTGGTCTATAAGTCGACTAAAATTGTTAACTTTGCCCAGGGCGAGTTCCTGCTAATTGGCGCTTGGGTGTGCTGGGCGATACTGGTGTATCTAGAACTTCCCTTTTTGCTCGGTTTTGTTTTAAGTCTATTATTTATGGCCGCCTTTGGCGTGTTGTTACAAATGATCGTGCTGCGACCAATGATTGGTGAACCCATTATATCGGTGATTATGATTACCATCGGTCTATCAATTTTCTTCCAGTCGCTAATGAAATGGATCTTTGGCGTATCGCCGCAAAGCTATCCGCAGGTTTTTGATCAGCAGAGCATTAATATAATGGGTCTGAATATTGAAATGGCCTATCTGATGAGCACTTTGATCGCCTTAGTGATTATGGGCGCTTTCTACTTTTTCTTTAAATATTCCAAACATGGTCTGGCGATGCGCGCGACAGCTTTTGACCAGCAAGTCGCACAAAGTCTAGGTATATCAGTAAAAAATGTATTCGCCATGAGCTGGGGGATCGCCGCGACGGTATCGGCAACTGCGGGGGTTGTGTTGGGGATGGTCAACGGTGTATCTGATTCGCTTTCGATTATGGGCATTAAAGTCTTTCCGGCGGTGATCCTCGGCGGGCTGGACTCGATTGTCGGCGCGATTGTCGGTGGGGTCATTATCGGGGTGTTGGAGAATGTGGCCGAATTTGTCGACAGTCAATATCTGCATATCGGCAACATGTACGACATCGCACCCTTTTATGTATTGCTGATTATCCTCTGGTTTAAACCATACGGTCTGTTTGGCACTAAAGATATCGAACGCATTTGAATTAACTAAACGAGACCTCTGCATAACGTTGTGAGCGAAGGTAAGACAAGGCAAAAACCGGCGAGATAGCGGAATTTACTGGTGTAAATGAGCATATTGAGCTGGTTTTTAACGCCGTATTACCGAGCGCAGTAGTTATTCAGAGGTCTCTAAACCTTATTCCAGCAGTGTTTATAGATTATAGGGCGGGTTGCGAATAGCATTTTAGCCAGTGTTCGCCGCTAAAAAGTCTATGCAAACTAAGCTGTTGAGTGAAAGACGATTACTATTTAGGAGTTATTTATGTCTAGTTTAACGATGCGTCCCTGTGGAGATTTCCGCACTAGCTATAAACAAGATAATACTATTTTTGAAACCAGCACTATCCGTTGGATGGCGGTGTTAACGGTATTGCTACTGTGTACCGCACCGCTGTTTTTAGACGGCTATTATTTGACCTTATGCATTCAAGTGTCCTATCTGGGAATAGCGGCGCTAGGTTTAAATATACTGGTGGGTTATACCGGACAAATATCATTGGGACACGGCGCGTTTTTCGGTTTTGGTGCCTTTGCCTCCGCCTGGTTAAATACCAGTTTTAATATACCGGTTTTTTTAAGTATCCCCCTAGCAGGCTTCTTGACCATGGCGGTCGGCATGATGTTTGGCTTGCCAGCGGCGCGTATTAAAGGATTGTATTTAGCGATAGCGACACTGGCGTCGCAATTTATTATTGAAGATTTTTTCGGTCGAGCAGAGTGGTTTTCCGGTGGTCCTTCAGGGGCCTCCGCAGAGCCGCTGAGTTTATTTGGCTTCGTCTTTGACACTGACCAAAGTTTCTATTTTGTCGCATTGTTTGCCTTGGTGACTATGTATATTTGGGGTTGTAATTTGATGCGCTCTCGCGATGGCCGCGCTTTTGTAGCGATACGCGATCACTATTTATCTGCAGAAATAATGGGTATCAAACTGAATAAATATCGGCTCTTATCGTTCGGTGTCTCTTCATTTTATGCGGGAATAGGCGGAGCGCTATACGCCCATTATTTAGGCTATGTATCCGCGGAAGGCTTTACCATTTTCATGTCGATACAGTTTTTGGCGATGATTATTATTGGCGGGTTGGGTTCGATCAAAGGCACTTTAATGGGCGTGATCTTTATGGTGCTGTTACCCGAAGTGCTAGAGAGCACAGTCAGTGTCTTGAAAGACACTGACTGGGGCAACGTGCCCATGGTCGTGGATGGCTTGGCTTACATTAAAGAAATGGCGATTGGCTTGGTG
This sequence comes from Oceanospirillales bacterium, assembly GCA_029027825.1. Classification (GTDB taxonomy): domain Bacteria; phylum Pseudomonadota; class Gammaproteobacteria; order Pseudomonadales; family Balneatricaceae; genus Rs1. The sequence continues at coordinate 1,533,725 of CP093399.1, forward strand.
ATCATCGGCTTTTTGATCTTTGAGCCAGAGGGCTTAGCCCACCGTTGGGCGCAAATTAAAAACTATTGGAAGTTTTACCCATTCTCTTACTAAACCAAGGAGTTAGGTAACTGATTGGGGTATATGCATTACGATCGCGCAGCGTGCTGCGCAATAAAAAAACGGGATGAGTGAAATCTTAACTTAAAGCGGTTGTGATGCCATTACTAAGTATGGATTTCAATAATCATCTTTATTAGCTGTTGATATTAATATTTTATATCAATGACTTACGTTAATTACTTACATTAACAAAAGGCAAATAGCCATAATTTATGAAGGAAGCTTGTTATGAAAACAACAACCATGCAACCAGCTAGTCAACATAAAAAAATGATTCCCAGTATGATCGCCGCTGCGGTATTAAGTGTCACCGCCCAGGCAAATGCTGCTGAGTCAGTGTTCGTGGGTCATTTAGCAGATATGTCGGGACCGACCGCATTTATCGGTAAAGTGTATGCCAATGGTATTCGAGATTCCCTTGCTTATATTAATGCTAATGGGGGCATAAATGGCACTAATCTAGAATTTGAAACCATTGATTATGCCTATAAAGTACCCCAGGCTATAGCGGCCTATAAAAAGTGGAAATCCAGAAAAAGTATGGTCGCTATGCAAGGCTGGGGTACCGCGGATACCGAAGCGTTAATTTCTTTTGTTGCGAAAGACAAAACGCCGGTTTTTTCAGCGTCATACTCCGGCCATTTAACGGATCCTACCGGTAAAAATCCACATACTAAAAAGCCCGCACCTTACAATTTTTTCTATGGCGCGTCGTACTCTGATGCCTGTCGCGGCTTAGTGCAGTGGGCGGCTCAAGATTGGCAGGAGAAAGGGGGTAAAGGGAAACCTAAATTCACCCATATAGGTGCCAACCATCCCTTTCCCAATGCACCGAAAAAGGCCTGTGCTGAATATGCCACTGAATTGGGCTTTGATGTACAGTCACCGGTGGTCGTCTCTATGAAACCTGGTGATTTTAAAGCGCAGTGCTTAAGTATCAAAAGCTCTGGCTCTAATTATGGTTACATTGGTAACTTAGGTGGGTCAGTGCTCTCGTTGGTAAAGTCGTGTAATACGGTCGGCACTGATATTCAATTCATGTCTAATATCTGGGGCGGCGATAGAAAGACCTTTGCCGCGGCCGGTGAAGGTATTAAAGATTACATTTTCCCGGCGATGACCCCTTTTTGGAATGACGATGTGCCGGGGATGAAGCTGGTGCGAGAAATTTCCAAAATGTCCGATAAAGAGGGTAAAAAAGAGCGTTTACACCACTACATGCGCGGCGTTTGCTCTACCTACTTTATGAAAGAGGCGATGGAGTGGGCTGATGTTAACGGCGGTATTAGTGGCGAAAACATCAAAAAGGGCATGTACGCGCGTAAAAACTGGGTGCCTAAAGGCTTGGAGGGGGTTTGTTTAGCGGCGAACTGGACGGCTGAAGATCATCGAGGTATTAATCAAGTCAATATCTACAAAGGCAATTACAACGGTGGCAAAGTGAGTATAGAGAAAGTCACTACGGTCAGCTTAGAGCGTCGCGATGATTGGTTGGGATATTAATCGGTTAGAGTGAAGTTTGATTCTCTAAATTTGAGATGAATATCTCATAACCCTCTATTTAACAGTTTGCTGGTTAGATAGAGGTTGTTTATTAAGCGGCGTGTATACGCTGCTGTGTATTACCTGAAGACACTGATTCAGGTATTAGATTCGGAGTGCTTATGTCACAGCCTGCAAACCAGCCAGAAACAGTTGAGCCACTGTTGTCTGTAAACAACGTTGAAGTTATCTATGATGATGTTATTCAAGTGCTTAGAGGCGTTTCTTTAGAAGTTCCCAAGGGCCAAATTGTTACTTTGCTGGGGCCGAATGGGGCGGGAAAATCCACCACCTTAAAAGCTATATCAGGATTGTTGAAAACTGAGAATGGCGAAGTAAGCCGAGGTGATATTCACTTTATGGGGGAGCGAATCGACAAAAAATTCGCCGATGAAATTGTTCGCACAGGAATCTTCCAAGTGATGGAAGGGCGACGAATAATTGAAGATATGACCTCTATCGAAAATTTAAAACTCGGTGCATATACGCGTAATGATGCCCATATTAAATCAGATATTGAGCGAGTCTTTGACTATTTTCCCAGGCTTAAAGAACGCACCGGCCTGGCGGGGTATCTGTCAGGGGGGGAGCAGCAAATGTTGGCAATTGGCAGAGCGCTAATGGCCAGGCCAAAAATGATCTGCTTGGATGAACCCTCGATGGGGTTGTCACCGCTGTTAGTTAAAGAAGTGTTCAGTATTATCCAAAAAATTAATAAAGAGCAGGGTATTACCATGCTCTTGGTCGAGCAAAACGCCAATTATGCTCTACGTGCAGCCGATTATGGATACATTATGGAGTCGGGAAAAATTGTGCTGGATGGCAGCGCTGAGCAATTGATGAACAACGAGGATGTTAAAGAATTTTATTTAGGCGGCGGCAATGAAGAGCGCAAGAGTTTTAAGAACTTAAAGTCTTATAAACGACGCAAGCGCTGGCTGTAAAGGGGTGGTTTGAAAGCTTCTCTACCACTCAATCTAAGATCACTGATCGACTATGATCATGCTATATAACCGTACTATATATCCGTAATATATATCCGTAATATAACCGTACTTAAGTGAGTTGATATGTCTAAGTATTTTAGTACTCAAGAAACCCAAGATCCGAATCAAAGAGAGCGGATTTTACTCGATAAACTAGCGCCTTTTATTAACTATGCTAAAGCGCATAGTGCTTACTATGCGAAAACCTTAGCGAGTATAGATGGGGCCACAATTGACTCTAGGGTTAGTTTATCTACCTTGCCGATAACCCGTAAGTCTGACCTTATTGCACTGCAAAAACAAACCCCGCCCTTTGCTGGGCTAACCAGCGACACTGGAAAGATAGAGCGAATATTCCAATCACCGGGACCGATCAACGAGCCGGAAAACAGCGCGCATGACTGGTGGAGAATGGGGCAGGCGTTTCATGCGGCGGGCTTTAGAAAAGGCGATAAGGTACAAAACTGCCTGTCCTATCATTTGACGCCAGGCGGCTTTATACTCGATTCTGGTGCCAGAGCTTGTGGTTGTACGGTAATTCCAGCGGGCCCTGGGCAGACGGATCAACAGTTAAATGTTATTGAAAGTCTACAGCCACAAGGCTATTGTGGCACCCCTTCGTTTCTTAAAATATTACTCGATAAAGCCGCGAGTCAGCAGCGAGATATTTCTAGTATTAGCAAAGCATTAGTCACAGGTGAGGCGTATCTTCCAGCATTGAGGGCGGAATTTAAGCGCGCCGGAATACAGGCGTTACAAGCGTATGCAACTGCTGATATAGGATTGATCGGCTATGAAACTGCTCCACATGACGGCTTAATTATTAGCGAAGATATCATTGTTGAAATCGTTAGGCCAGGCACTTTGCACACAGTTGCCGATGGTGAAATTGGCGAAGTTGTAGTGACTAGTTTCAACCCTGATTATCCGTTAATTCGCTTTGCCACGGGGGATTTGTCCGCGGTACTGAGCAAAGCTGCCATCAACCCTGCTAGCTTGTGTCAGCGAACCAATATGCGGATCAAAGGTTGGCTGGGCAGAGCGGATCAAACTTGCAAAGTAAAAGGGATGTTCGTACACCCAGAACAACTTGAAAAAGTACGTTTACAACAGCCGGAAATCATCAAGCTAAAATTACAAGTTGATCAACAAAATCATAATGATACGATGACCTTGTACTGTGAAGTAAGTGCGAGTTATTTAACCGGTGGGGCGCAACAAGATGACGCGGCTAAGCTCGCGGAAGCTATCGCCAGCAGCCTAAAATCGATCACTAATCTAAATGGCAAAGTTATCTTGGTCGCCGTCGACAGTTTGCTCAATGATGGTAAAGTAATTACCGATTTAAGATCGGTTTCTTAATATTTTCTGAATTTGTGGCTTAAGTGAATTAGAGAGCTGCGGTGCTGTATATTACAGTGCAGTGCATTGAATTCACAGCTTCAGATATTTGACAAGGATAATTTAATGAGTGACCTAAAATCTGTTCAGAGCACTGAGCAGCAGGCATTTCAGCAAGCCTACCCAGACGACTTTAGCCACTGTTATGGCTGTGGCACACTCAACGCCGATGGCCATCAAATAAAAAGCTATTGGCACGGTGAGCAAACCATTGCGCGCTTTACGCCGTTAGATTGCCATATGGCATTGCCAGGGTTTGTCTACGGTGGTTTGCTTGCCTCTTTGATCGACTGTCATGGCACTGGCAGTGCGTCGGCAATGGCCTATAAATTCCAAGGTAGGGAGCTAGGCTCAGCACCTCAAATGCGTTTTGTGACCGGTAATTTAAACGTTAGTTACTTAGCACCGACCCCGCTGGGAGTTGAATTAACGCTAATCGGCGATTTTGTCGAAGTAAAAGAAAGAAAAATCACCGTTGATATTCAATTGTATGCGGGCGATAAATTGTGCGTCAAGGGGCAAGTGATCGCGATAAAAATGCCCAATTCTATGGCGACGTCTTAAATTGATTTAAGGCGGGTTAAGCCTACACAATAAAAGTAAATATCCCTATCGAGCTCTTTAATAGCAGTGTCTGTTAATCGTTTAGAGAGGGGATTTATAGCTATGACCAGCCTTTTCTTCCTAAATTCTCCTCAGCTATTTGCTCAATAGCTGTTCAATAGCGGCTAATTTGCCGCCGCATTCGTTATTACCTATACCCCCTATAGAAATTCTAAGCGGATTTTAGCCTATAAACAGCCCCTAGTTAGTTGCTTTAAAAGCTCAACTTTTATAATTTAGTAGGGGTGTTTAGAGAACGCTATTTTTTCATGTTTTAGGACCGTTATTATCAAAGCAGCCATCTATAGTCAATTTCAACAACCATTATCTATTGTCACTGTAGACGACCCGGCGCCGAGCCTTAAAGGCGTAGTTATTAAAGTGGGCGCGACAGGGTTATGTCGTAGTGATTGGCATGGTTGGATGGGCCACGACCCGGATATTTGTCTGCCTCATATACCTGGCCATGAACTGGCGGGAACCATCGAAGCGGTTGGCAAAGATACGCTTAATTGGTCCGTGGGCGATAGGGTGACCTTACCATTTGTCTGTGGCTGCGGGAGTTGCCAGCAGTGTATCAGCGGCAACCATCAAGTATGCGATCATCAATTTCAACCGGGTTTCACGGCATGGGGCTCCTATGCTGAATATGTCGCTATAGATTATGCGGATACTAATTTAGTGGCACTTCCCGCTGAAATTAATTTTGTCACTGCCGCTAGCTTAGGCTGTCGGTTTGTCACCGCTTTTCGGGCGATTGTAGATCAGGGAAATGTCAGTGCCGGCCAATGGGTGGCGGTGCATGGCTGTGGCGGGGTTGGTTTATCCGCCATTATGATCGCCACAGCTCTCGGGGCGAATGTTATCGCGATTGATATCTGTGATGAAAAATTAGCCTTTGCTAAAAGTATCGGCGCGCTCTTGACCCTGAATGCGAGTCAAGCTACCGATTTAGTGGCAGAAATTAAAACCTTAAGCCAAGGCGGAGTGCATGTTTCTATCGATGCATTAGGCAGCCACATTACTTGTCGCAACTCAATATTAAATCTGCGCAAACGCGGGCGGCACATTCAGGTGGGCCTGATGGCGGGGGCAGATGCTCAAGCGGCGATCCCGATGGATCGCGTGATCAGTGACGAGTTAGAAATTTACGGTAGTCACGGTATGCAGGCGCATCGCTACCCTGAATTATTAAATATGATAAAAAGCGGCAAATTAGCCCCTGAACTGCTGATTGGAAGAACCATCAGTCTCAGTCAATCTGTCACTGAACTGCCGAAAATGGACGAATTTAAAGGCGTCGGCGTCACTGTTATCGATCGCTTTAAATAGCGAGCAGATTAATTAGGAAGTAAATTAGTGAAAAATTTGTGGCAGGCAACTCGACATCAATCACCATCAACGATTGCAGACAATCAATTGCAGGACCAGATTGAGGTAGATGTTGCCATCGTCGGCGCTGGTTTTAGCGGCCTGTCTTGCGCACTACACTTGGCGCAACAAGGCGTAAAAGTGGCAGTGCTCGAAGCTGCAAATATAGGTGAGGGCGCCTCGGGGCGCAACGTTGGACTAACCAACCCGGGCTTATGGATTATGCCTAAAGAAACCGAATCTTTACTGGGGGCAAAAGCTGGGCAAAAATTAAATCAATTTTTAATCGATGCTCCTCAGTATGTTGAAGCGCTAATCAATGAATACCAGCTAGACTGTGACTATCAAAACAATGGTACTTTACATCTAGCACACTCGAAAGCGTCGATAAAATATCTAGTAGAGCGTCAACAACAACTTCGTGCCTACGGTGCCAGCATTGATTTATTAGATCGACAAGCAGCTTATGCGAAGACCAAAGCCGAGGGCTATTACGGGGCTTTATTGGATAATAAAGCCGGTACTTTACACCCTTTGAAATACTGCCAAGGTCTGGGGGAAATCGCGGTGCAAAAGGGTGTACAACTCTATGAGCAGTCGGCGGTATTGGATATTCAGCGCCGGCAAAAGAAATTACAGCTCAGCACAAAATCAGGGATTGTTAATGCCGATAAAGTGGTTTTGGCAACCAATGCCTACGAAACACATTTAAGTTACTCGCAACAATTGTATACGCCTTTGTATTTCAGCCAGCTGGCGAGTCAGCCGCTCAGTGAAGAGCAGCGACAACTATGCTTGCCAGATAATAATGGCTGTTGGGATACCGGCATGGTGATGCGCTCTTTTCGCACCGATAGCGACGGGCGTCTGCTGGTGGGCACTGTCGGTAATATACACAGCAAAGATGCGCGGGGGCTTAAACATTGGTCCAAGCATGTGATCAGTAAAACATTCCCTGAGATAGGCGAGCTCGAGTATCAATACGCATGGGCAGGGCGAATTGCAAAGAGCAGTAACAATATCCCGCAACTTGCTGAAATAGATAAAGATATAATTCAAATAATGGGCTATAGCGGACGGGGAATTGCCGGCGCAACAGTCGCGGGAAAAGAAATCGCAGAGTATTTAACCAATCAGATAGGCAGTGCTGAACTAGCATTGCCATTCAACAAGGCTAAAACAATTAGTTTTAACCAATTACGAGCGGCTGTTTACGAGATAGGCAGCCAACTTTCACATTTCAGTGATCATATAATAAGGTAGCGTCATGGATATTAAAGAGATATTTAAACAACTGGATTTACAAGATACAGATATAAACGGTGGTACTTTAGCGGTATTCAGTCCCACTGACGGCGCTAGAATAGGCCAAGTTAAAATAGACTCTAGTGCAGTGATCGATAGCAAAATTGATCAGGCACAAGTGGCTTTCAAAGAGTGGCGCAATGTACCTGCTCCTCGTCGTGGTGAGTTGGTTAGAATTTTAGGCAATATTTTAAGAGACAAGAAAGAGGCGCTAGGTTCTTTAGTCAGTCTTGAATGTGGCAAAATCTATCAAGAGGGCTTAGGTGAAGTTCAGGAAATGATCGATATTTGTGACTTCGCGGTAGGCCAAGCACGTCAGTTGTACGGCCTAACAATTGCCTCTGAACGTCCTAGTCATAAGATGCGTGAATATTGGCAGCCAATGGGACCTATTGGTGTCATCTCTGCTTTTAACTTCCCAGTCGCGGTATGGGCTTGGAATACTGCGCTTGCAGTTGTCTGCGGAAATAGTGTGCTTTGGAAGCCTTCAGAAAAAACGCCTCTAACAGCCATTGCCTGTCAGAAAATTTTTGCTCAAGCTGTCGCTGAATTCGGTGATGATGCTCCTGCATACTTATCGCAGATCATTATTGGCGAGAGAGAAGCTGGCGAGCAGCTAGTTGCCAGTACTAAAGTACCAGTGATTAGTGCTACAGGAAGCAGTGCTATGGGTCGATTGGTTGGCACTCAAGTTGCCAAGCGCTTTGGCAGATCACTACTAGAATTAGGCGGCAATAATGCGATTATCGTCGCGCCAACTGCTGATTTATCCATTGCTTTTCAGGGAATACTCTTCGGTGCAGTAGGGACCTGTGGTCAGCGCTGTACATCAACGCGTCGTATCTTTGTACACGCAGATGTTTATGATCAGCTAGTCCCTAAGTTGAAGCGTGCCTATGCTCAAGTGAAAATTGGCGATCCATTAGATGAGAACATCTTAGTTGGCCCGCTCGTCGATAAAGATGCATTCAACAACATGCAAGCGGCGCTTGTATTGGCGAAGAAAAATGGTGGAGACATCATTGGTGGAGAGCGTGTTCTTGAAGACAAGTACCCCGCTGGATACTATGTAAACCCTGCTATTGTTGAGATGCAAGGCGACGTCGATAATGTCCGAGAAGAAACCTTCGCCCCTATTTTGTATGTTTTCAAATATACAGATCTAGATGAAGCTATTCATCGTCAAAATGATGTTCCTCAAGGGCTTTCTTCAGCAATCTTCACTAGAGACGTGCTTGAAGCTGAGATATTTACCTCAGAGAGCGGCAGTGACTGTGGCATTGCAAACGTCAATATAGGCACATCAGGTGCTGAAATTGGCGGCGCATTTGGCGGCGAGAAAGAAACTGGTGGTGGACGTGAAAGTGGATCTGACGCATGGAAAGTCTACATGCGTAGAATGACATCGACGCTAAACTACTCAAAAGAACTGCCATTAGCGCAAGGCATCAAATTAGATTTATCTGATTTTGATTAGCCGACTTAATCCCTAAACTAACCGGGGATTAAAGTATTAAATTTGGCCGCAGTTGAAGGGTGTTGTCATCGTGACAACACGCGGATGCTGCGGCCAAATTCTCACTCTTATGCTGAGACCTCTGCAGTTGCACTCCGTGTGATTGTCTCGCTACAAAAAATCATCCCTCAGTTATTTATCAAGTATTCCTCAAGTACGCCTCAAGTACCCCTCAAGCAATATTAAAATCCCACAGAACCTTCTAATATCGCTATAATCACCAGAGATTATGCCGCTAAATGAATAGGATAACGGATGCTAAGCACTGCAAAACAAACTAAGTGGTTTTCATTCTACCTAGCCTTAACCGCTAATGGATTTTCATTGATTGGCAATAGTATTTCGGTGATTGCCATTCCCTGGTTTGTCTTTGATATAACTGGCAGTGCGTTTACGACAGCCGCTATTGTTGTTGCAGGGCAATTGCCGAATATCATGGTTGGTATTTTTAGCGGTCCTTTAATAGATAGATATTCAGCGAGTCGAATCAGCTATATTTGTGATGCAATAAATGCAATTGCGGTGATCCTGATTCCTATTTTCTACAGCTTACAAATGCTCGATACTCTGCTGCTGACAGCTTTAGTGTTTTTCAGCATGCTGTTAGATGTCCCCGCACAAACCGCCAAAAATGTCATATTCGCGCGCTTAATTAGCAGCCATAAATTACCTAGGGCTAGAGCAAACGGTTTGGTCAGTATGACAGAGACACTGTCTGATCTAGCCGGCCCGCTTATAGCGGGGTTAATGTTAAGAGACCTCTGCATAACGTTGCGAGCGAAGGTAAGACAAGGCAAAAACCGGCGAGATAGCGGAATTTACTGGTGTAAATGAGCATATTGAGCCGTTTTTTAACGCCGTATTACCGAGCGCAGTAGTTATGCTGAGGTCTCGTTAAGTGTTGTTAGCGCCCTATATCTGCTTTATATTGATTCCGCTACCTTTGTGATAGCAGCCTTGATCTTAATGTGGATGAGCAAAAGACAGTTGCTTAAACAGCTTCGAGATCCGCAAAAAATCCAATTAAAGCCCGCCAATACTTGGCGCTGGCTAGTTGCCCAAAAACTGATTTTAAAATTAGCCATCTTTGATTTAGTGATCAATACGGTAGCGGTATCTATACTGTCTTTAACCTTGCCAGTGATCGCCAAAGCGACTGGAGATCAGGCCATTTGGTTGGGTGTGTGGCTAACAATGTTCGCAGCGGGTACCACCACAACCACGATCATATATACAGTCTTTGGCGATAAACTGAGCAACTTACAGCTCTTGATCGCGACGCCTATCGCACAAAGTCTCGCACTTGGCTGCATTGCACTAGCCATTGCAAATAACCAGGGGCAGTGGCTCGTAGCCGTAGGACTCTTTATCTATGGTCTAGCACTGGGGGTAGGCGGCTTAATTGATGCCAGCATGCTGCAAAAACTGGTCCCGGAAAGTCGACAGGGGACGATTTTTGCGCTGTTCAATTCTTTGCGTTATGCCGCGGTGCCAATCGGCATTTTGCTCAGTGGGTGGTGTTTAGATCAATTAATGTATACTGGCCTATTTGTGGCTTTCGCCACCATTACGTTAATGACTGTAGTGCTCTGGTTGTTTGGAGATAACTCTCAAGCTAAATGTTAGAGACAGGTCTTTACCCAGCAACAAATCTGGCGCTAGAGGATAACAGATGTTAGCCGCAAGCTCATATGCGCCCTACATCTGCTAAATAAATGCATTTATGCATAAAACCTTTAGCTTCAGTGTTTTTTTTCAAGCAGTTGTAGGATCAATAGCTTATGCTTAGCGACGCATCTAAATCACTGCTTTAGATATTATGTGTGCATGAGTATTCAATTTTTTATAGGACGACCTTGATGAACCAGCTATACCCCGAAATAACACCCTATAACCACTTTAAATTAAAAGTAGATGCTATCCATGACATTTACGTTGAAGAGTGTGGAAATCCCAACGGGCAGCCCGTCGTCTTTTTACACGGCGGACCAGGGGGTGGTTGCTCGGCAAATTCTCGACGATTTTTTGATCCTGAAAAGTATCGAATCATTTTATTTGATCAGCGTGGCTGTGGCAGATCGCTACCTTTTGGCAGCCTAGAAGACAACACCACTAGTCATTTAGTGGCAGACATTGAATTGATTCGCCGTCAGTTAGACATTCAAACATGGCATGTCTTTGGCGGATCTTGGGGATCAACACTCGCGATTGTCTATGCGCAGGCACATCCTGAGAGAGTGTTAAGCTTAGTGTTGCGGGGGATATTCTTAGGTCGAAAGCAAGACACCGATTGGGCGTTTGCGGGAGGTGGGGCGAGCAGACTCTTTCCCGATTATTGGAGTGATTATTTACAGGCATTACCGGCGGGATCAACCCAGTCAACACCGGCGATCGCCTACTCTATAATGATCTCGGATGATAAAGAGGCGGCGCTAAAGCTCGCTAGGGCTTGGGCAAACTGGGAATTAAGATGTTGTACCTTAGTGCCTAGTCCAGAACTTGTCGACTCAGCTACTAGTGATCAAGAAAGCTGGACACTGGCCCGTCATGAAGCACATTATATGGTGAATGACTGCTTTTTAGCAGATAACCAACTGCTCGAAAATTGCCACCTGATTCAGAATATACCGACCACGATTGTACACGGTCGATACGACATCATATGCCCCTTTGATAATGCTTGGCTTTTAAAGCAACAATTAGCCAATGCAACGCTAGTTATCAGCGAGGCGTCGGGGCACTCCTCATCAGAGCAAAATACCAGGCATCACTTAATTGCAGCCACCAATGCAATGTTAAGTATTTAATCTAAAGCAGTGACTTCTAAGCGGTGCAATTGACCTATTGAGAAGTCACTGATTCAACTTTAAGTTAAAAATTTGACCGGTTTTTAGTCGCTATAACTAAGCATTAATAGCTATTTAAGGCCTCTGAATACGACTGCGCTGGTGACGTTATGCAGAGATTTATCTTTGTCTAAATGTAAAACTATTGCATTAAATATTCAGTACAAATTGAGTAACTACTATTTCTATTTCGAATATATTTCAAAGGATCACACGAAAATCCTATTAAATATAGCAAACCGTAATTAGCAACCACGAACTAGCTGATCATCTCTGATCATTATGAATAATTAACAAGTATCCACCCAAAAGTTGCTGAAATCATCAAAACTTTGCCTATCCCAACATGAAATTTTAACAATAGAAACCCACATAATAAAGAAAGTGCACCAGCGCGCCAATCAAAGGTACTAAGCTCAGGTATCCATAGAGTTAACACTCCGTACTTTACGGGAGTAACCGTTGAAAAAAACACATGGAGACTGAACCAGATTGATAAATTTAAGATAACACCAACCACAGCTGCAGTGATTGCTGCAAGTGCCGAACTTAATCGATGCTGTGTATATATCCATTCAATATAAGGTGCTCCGATGAATATCCATATAAAACAGGGGACAAAAGTCACCCACAAAGTAACGAGTGCTCCAATAAAACCAAGTAAAAGCCCTCCTTCCCTATATGCAGCGATAAAGCCAACGAATTCGGTGACTAGTATTAGTGGCCCGGGAGTTGTTTCTGCAAGTCCTAATCCATCCATCATCTCGCCTGCACTTAGCCAGCTGAATTGAGTTACAACATCCTGAGCCATGTAGACTAATACGGCATACGCTCCCCCGAAAGTTACCACTGCTAATTTGGAAAAAAACATTCCAATTGTTCCTAAAATTGGTACATCGGTTAATTCCACAATTAATATAATTGGCAACAACCACAGTATAATTCCAATAAGAAATATACTACTAGTTTTTAACAGAGAGGTTTCAACTTGCTCTACTACTTTACTATTTTTGTCATTATATAAGGGCTTACTACGGATATATCCATAAAGGGCTGCCATCAAAATCACCAACGGAAAAGGAAGTGACAAAAAGAATATTCCAATAAAAGCTAGTGCTGCCAATATCCAATGTGCACGAACTTTTAGAGCGCGCTTAGATACTCGTAATAGTGCTTCAAATACGATGATAAGCACAGCCGCCTTTACACCGAGAAACAGAGCATTAACAATTGGTACGCTACCAAAAAGCATATATATCATTGCAAAAGCGAGGATTATTAAGGCGCCAGGGATAACAAACAGCAGCCCAGAAACCAAACCGCCGGGTATACCTCGAATCCTCCAACCGGCATAAGTTGCAAGTTGCATTGCCTCAGGACCAGGTAAAAGCATGCAAAAGCCAAGAGCATTTAGATATTGCTGTTCACTTAGCCACTTCTCCTCATCGACTAGAATACGGTGCATTAATGAAATTTGTGCTGCTGGACCACCAAAAGATAGTAAGCCAATTTTAAGAAACACTTTGAAAAATTCATTAAAAGTCACATCGTTTGATGTATCGTATATAGTATTCATGACTTTATGCTTTATAGGTTGCAGCAGGCCAATCATGGCCTTCACTGAATGCATCTCTCGACCAGCGATAGAAAGCATCATAGAGAGTTAAACTTGCCTCGAGCTGAGCTAAATCATCGCGGTACATACGTGAAAGTCCAAGCGATGCAGCAAGCAACCCAGCTGACTCTGGAGCAAGGTCATGTCTGTTTGTATCAGCACCGCGTACTATTTTAGCTAATCGATTAAGCGCTTCTATATTACCAAGACCAAATTCATCGATCATGGTATCAAAAGTACAATTATCATTACGATGAGTCCAGTAAACGTCCTCGACATCAAATGGGGTAGCATGAAATTTTTCTGCTACATTAGTCACTTGTGATGGCGCAACAAATAAAAACAGAGCATTTGGATCAATGAACCGTTTGATTAGCCATGGGCAAGCAATGCGATCAATTTTTGGACGGTGTCTTGTTACCCAAACAGTTCGACCATCTTCGTTGCGAAGCGGTAGCTTAGAAGCTGTCACCAAAGGAAAGCCTGCATCACGCCATGCAAGTTGCCCTCCTTCAAGAGTTTCAGAGCGAATTCCTAAATCACGTAATATCGCTCCAGCTCCTTGACTTATCTTCAAACCTTTTTGGCAATAGATAATTACTCTTGAGTTTTTAACCTGGGACGCTAGTGATTTAATTTGAGAGAATGAATGTCTAAAAGCTCCGGGGATTAAATACGGATCATCTTCGAAGTCTTCATCAATACGAACATCAACAATAAGAGGGCAATCAGATGTGCCGATAAGGCGATGAAGTTGAGAGATAGTTATTTCTGTTGGCGACGCCATATAAGCATCCTCCTTTTTTAAGGTTTAATGGATGCGGAATTTGGCTGGCGCCTCACGAGGCATCCGTGTGCCCCATAAATAAATATAGCCATGCCAAATAAATTTTGTCAATTAGCATTAGAGACTATTTACGCGAGCACGAGCAATTGGGGTCAGGTCTGGTCTTTTGACTTTTATGGGGCAAAAAACAAGACCTGATAATCATATAGAAGCCAGCTCCAAGCAAGCGTTAAAATATGAGGTTCTAACAACCCATTTTTAACCCTCACCGGAGTAAGCTGTTATGGAACTATATGGTGGAATTGACTTACATTCAAATAATAGTGTGTTCTCTATCTGTAATGAAAAAGGAGCTATTGTCGCACGAAGAAAACTACCTAATGAAATCGATATTATTTTCAGTTACTTAGCACCGTTTGAAAATCAGCTAGTAGGGCTTGTTGTTGAATCCACGTTCAACTGGTATTGGTTAGTCGATGCATTAATCGAAAATGGCTACTGTATTCACTTGGCGAACACCACTGCCATTCAGCAATATTCAGGACTTAAGCACGCAGATGATAATAGTGACGCCGCTTGGCTAGCAGAGATGCTCAGGCTGAAAATATTACCAACAGGGTATATATATCCAAAAGAAGAACGAACACTACGTGACCTGATGCGAAAACGGATGCAATTAGTTCAACAATCGACTAAAAATTTACTTTCGATTCAAGGGATTTACATGCGTCACCTTAGTTACAAGTTGAGTAATAATAAGATTAAACAACTAACTAAGTTGAAGATAGAGCAAGATTTTGAATCAGATAATGTTGTACTGGCGACACAAACTAATCTACTGGTGATGCTCTGCTTGAAAGAACAAGTTAACACCATAGAACACTCTATTATCAAGCAAGTTAAATTAAGGCAAGAGTACCAGGAGCTAACTAAGATTGATGGCATCGGTATCATCTTAGCTCTTACTATTATGCTAGAAACAGGCTGTATCAATCGTTTTGAAAAGGTCGGTAACTATGCCTCTTATTGTCGTTGTGTGAGTGGGGCACGTTTCAGCAATGGTAAAAAGAAGGGCTCAACAAACTCAAAAAATGGCAATAAATACTTAGCTTGGGCTTTTGTTGAGGCTGCTAATTTTGCTATACGATACAACACCACTGTTAAAAGTTATTACCAAAAGAAGCTGGCCAAAACAAATAGAACAGTCGCTATAAAAACGATTGCCCATAAGTTAGCTAGAGCCTGTTTTTACGTATTACGAGATCAAGTACCCTTTGATGTAAGGAGAGCGTTCGCCTAACTTGATCTGTTGCAGAAGTGCTTAAGGTGATGAGTTAAACATGGGGTTGGTAAAAAACCACTAGACCTGATTAAACATCATCTTAATCACGCTAATTTTAAGGTAGTGAGTATGCCCAACAATAAAGCCACTGCGGGTTGGACTATTTTAGAGTAGAGCCAGAGACCTGTTAGAGAAGCAGATAATCTGCTTAGAATTGGATTAACGTTGGTACTGAATAATTACTGAGGCGATAAGCCAAGGGCAGTAATCGATCTATAAATAGCTCGATTACAACGCCTAAAATCAGATGGGTGACTGGTGCATATTTAATGATACCAACCATGTAAATTTCAGGAGCAACTTAGACTACCTAGGTTAGTTAAAGATAACGAAACTTGATTTTTGTATAAAAATGCAAGGGAATTCTCATTGCTGCTTGACCGGAAACTTCTAATGGGTGACCCCTAATGTGTTTAAGCCATACCACATACCTAGATTTAAAGACTAGAGATTTTTAACTGATTTCTTTTTTGAGGTTTAAGATGAAGGTATTTTAAGTACAGTTTCGCCTGCGGCGAGTGACTTTTTTTTGTGTGCCCAAAACTAAAGTAACCAAAAAAATGGGCACCCTATATTACCGAAAGACTCCTATGCAATTTACTAAATTGACAGCCGCTCAGATAGGCCATTCATGGCCTATCTGAGCTCTGCGCGACGTCAATTGAGAAAATCACTCCGGCGGCAATACCAAGGGGATTGTGGCTCCGTAGCTGAAAATGAATAGAATTGGAATATTTGACTATACATCAAGCCACAAAGCAGTAAAAAAACCCGGAATAGTTCGATCTTGTAGTCTTTTAAAGTGAGTGTCCCTTATTGTCCTTATTGTCGTTCTGAAGAGTCTGAATTTACTTCGATAAAGCAAAGGATAGAAGAAATTTCTAGGGAAGATAATCAGCAGCAAGATAAAGAAACTAAAACAGTCGGTAACAACCTATTCCTTAAAGAATTTGTAAGAGAAGGCCATCAGCTAGAAGATGAACTTCCTTACCATTATTGCGATTATTTAGAGTTAGTAGATTGGAGTGGTAGGGTCATTCGGGATGACAAACTCGGAGTGATCGATAATAGGCTCCCACCGATATTGACACGCTTAGGAATAGATCCAGAGCAGTGGCACAAAGCGATGCAGCCCAAAGGTGTGCATCATTTTGGTCGTGCGATGGGCCGTTGTGATGCCTTGCGGGAGCAAGCGAAAAGACTCTCTATCAAATGGATTAAAGGTATTACCTTAAGCTGTAAATTATTTCCGACGTAATTATATGCAGGCTAGACAGTTACTTATTATCGACGCTGCTAAGTGTGAGAGTTAATGTGTGTAGATCATCGATTCAGTGTTAAATCATCAGAATATTTCGGTTAAACCCTTATGACATAGGCGCTTATTGAAAGCACTTATTTCTAGAACGTTTTTGGTGTTATGATTGAAAACATGCCTGTCCCGTATCTTGTGTATGCAGGCCTAACTAGCACTGGGAGTACTTAGCTTTTTTGGCTGTGTACCTCTCCATCTTAGCTAGTCATCTGAAAATTTGTCACGAATTTCCAAAAAAACTTCAATGTTTTCAAAAAAAATATCGACAAGTTTTGGGTCAAAATGCCGTCCTCGTTGCTCTTTTATAAGGTCGAATATTCTAACATCTTCCCAAGCTTCTTTGTAACATCGTTTGCTACCCAATGCGTCAAAGACATCTGCCAGTGCAGTAATGCGGCCAAAAATATGAATATTCTCGCCTTTCAAGGCATTGGGATACCCCGACCCATCATATTTTTCGTGGTGTTCCAGTGCGATGATGGCAGCCGTTTTTAAAATGGGTCGATCCGAAAAATCGAGCATATCGTAACCCAGTTGGGCATGGTTTTTCATGGTCTCGAATTCTTTATTCGTTAATGGCCCATTTTTGTTCAATATGGCATCCGGTATAGCGATTTTGCCTATATCATGTAATGGACTAGCTTGTTTTAAAAGTTCGGCATCTGTTTCTGAAATACCGATCAATTTTCCGAATAATTTAGAGTAGCTGGCAACTCGCTGCACATGGTTACCGGTTTCTCGGGAACGGAATTCACCGATGGTACCCATCATAAAAACCACTTCGCGCTGTGTATCTTCGATTTCCCTATTGAGTAATGCTACTTCGTCATATTTTTTCTGAAGTTCATCATACTCAATACGTTGGCGTTTATCACTGCGCGCCATAATAATTTCTTGACGACGCAGGTTCTTTATCAATTTTTGAGCTGTGCCATCAAAGCTGATTTTTAAATGTTCAAGCTCTGATAATAGATTGGGATTTTCCATAGGTTCTCAAGTACTAATTTCGATCTGATCTTTGACGACCAAGTTGATTTTTAGAACATCAAAGTCATCGATGAAATCTCTACCTGCTTCAAGTGCATTTTCATTTTCAGCGGCGTATATCCAGTTGACAACGATGTTATGCTTTGTACTAGCGGCTTCAAAAAGATCAAAAAAATCAAATAACAATTTTGAGCTACTGGAATTAAAATATATCAGTTCAATATTGATGCTGGTTTTATCAATAGTACTTATTTTTGTTTCAATGTATTGATGGACCCATTTAAGTAAAGGTCCATAAAAGTCAAAAGTATTCTCTGGATAAGACTTACCAATAAGGTCTATCACGCCATTCTTAGCGTCCAAGGAAATTTCGGGAGTATATTGTGTCGATTCAATAAATATATTTTCCATGCACGACCACCTTTTAATTATTACTAATAATTGCATGTATATTGAAGAATGAACCAGTTTCATCGGCTGGCGTAAAATCAAAATTAATCCGCGAAGAGCGCTTAGCTATTTCATAAAATCCGATACCAGCACCTTGTTCATGTTTATTATTACCTTTACGTCTTTGCTCTCTGTATTGTGTTTTGAGTTCTTCAGGATTGAGTTTGGTGATTCCCTCCAGGGCTGTTTTCAACTTGCTTATATCGGCGTTATTTATTCGATTATGACTATGAACGTAATAGTGTTCATCGGTACTTCGCCCGACAAATATGACCCCTTTAGAACGTTTCAGGTTTTCACCTTTGGACACTGAATATTTCATCATGTTTTGGGACAACTCAATAAATATTGTGAATATTTTGTATGAAATATTCTTTTGTAGTTGATTATGCTCTGCTTCTTTTTCCAGTGCTTCGGTCATTCCAGCAATCAGCGCTTGTGATAAGACCCCACCATAACTTAAAAATACGATGCCATCTTGAGGAACAATGTCGTGATTTTTTCGTAAATCCATCTGCAATATACCTTGACATAAACTGTGCGCTATTTAATCCAGAAGGCTCGATACTTTATTCTGGAGGCTATGTTGGGGCTATTATTTAATAACTAAAGTAATCCCCCGTTGATTTTGAAGTATTTAGTAATCAACATAAATTAAGTAAACTCATTGAAACAATATCTTAAAATTTATGTACTTAAAAACACCCCTCTATGAAGCATGTTTTTACCACTCGATTAGTATAGTTCACGTATTCAGTTTTTGTATTTTATCTACCTTTTTTCACCAGAGCACTGCTCAAGTAATAGCAAACAAATCCAAGTTGTCCCTGTGTTCCGAATTGTTTATGATTTAGGTAATGGTTACAGGCGGGCTATTTGCACGACGAAAATCATTAACAAAGAGCACAATCTATCTTGCATGCACCGCAGGGTCGACCTCTAAGTGGCCAACTTCTTTGTCATAATGTTTGTAAAGGACTGGTTTTTAATTCGCATTCTTCTGCAGACCAGTGACCCTCTTTTATGAGTATTGATCGTTTAGACTTACGTTATTTCAAAAGAAAAGGGTAAATCTGGGGACTTTCGCTACTTCCTTAGTATTAGCTCGATATAATAGACAATCGATTGAACCAGTATCCTATCACCAAGCTCCCTAAGAGCACATTTGTGGCCAAGCACCTGTTGACAGCATTCCGACCTGATAAGTTTTGCGTATTGAAATGTATGTCAGCACAATCCCTAGTCTGTCTGTAAATAAATTTTATTCCTTAAGGAAAATTTATTATTTTTAGCTATGCTGAAGATTAAATACTTGCACTCCCTTAAATTTCACTTGTATCCGTGACTTCAACGTGAATAGATAGTGTAAAATATTGGTTTTATGGTGTAAAAGAAATATTAGCTGCACCCATAATGTAGTGAAGTCACTGATTCAGGTTTAACACTGGAAAATATAAAAATATGCAAACAATAAACATAGTAGTGACTTCGTTAGAGAAAACGATAAATTCACTGCCAATTAAGCAAAAACTCATCAAACCGGATCTCTTTATTGACGAAATAGATAATTTATTACCCGTTCTAGGTATAAATATAAACACAGATTTAACAGAACCGGACAGCACCAGCTCTGATCGACAAAGACTTTGTTTTCGCCTTTATAAGGTTAGATATTTCTTGCAACAATTAAGAGACGAAGACGTAAAAGTTTCAGTCGTTATGGCCATTCTTCATAGTTTGCTACAACTCGCTAAAGCGATAGCGAACCAACAAAGCTTAAAAAGTTCTAATAAAAATGATGATATTTTGCAAATACTGTTGGAACACATCCCCTACCACATTTTCTGGAAGGATTGTGAAGGGCGCTACCTTGGTGCCAATAAGCAGTTTGCACAAATGGCAGGCTTTGAAGATGCGCAAGGCTTAATAGGTCGTCACGATATTGAACTTGGCTGGAAACCCAGAGAAGCAGAAAACTTCATTTCATACGATCAGATAATTATGGGAACAGGGGAAGCGGCATTAAATGTCGAAAAACCGATAAGACAAGCAGATGGTAGTAACCGCTATATATTATCTTCTAAGGTACCCCTAAAAAATAAAAATCAACAACCCGATGGCATTTTTGGTATTTTTTCAGATATTACTGAAAGGCGCGAAACTCAATTGGCCTTGGAAAAATCCCTCACTAAAATTCATGACGGCATTAAGTATGCTTCACTATTACAACGCGCCATCTTGCCAAACAAGGCGTTGTTAACAGAACACTTCGAAGATAATTTTATTATTTGGAAACCCAAGGATATTGTTGGTGGCGACATTTACTTCGTAGATGAAATCTCAGGAGACGACGGGATTTTAATTTCTTTAATGGATTGCATTGGCCATAGCGTTATAGGCGGCTTTGTCGCTATGCTGGCAAAGTCTATCTATACCCAAATACTGACAGAAATTACCAATCAGAAACTTCCGCCCAGCCCAGGCTTTATTCTACAAGAGCTTAATACACGCATTCAATTACTATCAAATGAGAATAATGATTTCACGGATATCGGTTTGGATGCTTGTATTATTTATTATTCGAAAAAAACTCAGCAATGTATTTATGCAGGAGCAAAAATCCCGCTATATGTTTTAAGAGGCTCGTCTATTGAAGTTTATAACAGTGGGAGAAAGAGTGTCGGCTATCTAAGAAATGATCGCAATCAACCCTATGAAGATGTATCTGTTAATATTGCCAAAGGTGACATGCTGGCCTTTACCACTGACGGAATGGTTGATCAGTTAAATGACTCAGGGCTATCTTTTTATAAATCAAGGATCAGTTCAGTGTTAACAGAACATATCGACCAGCCATATGAAAAGATTAAAACCGCGTTATTAAAGAGTTTCAATGCTTTCAAGCTGGTTGAAGAGCAAACTGATGACATTGCCATCATTGGATTAAAAATTTAGCCCTCTTACTAGGATTTTTCGTTTTTGTCTTTCAATAATACCGCTTGAAAAGGCTATAGGGGACACACACGTATTAATTGAATATAAACAGTTAAAAGCGTAGAGTCATATTCATTGAAATTCAATTCAGAGGCTATTGTTTCTGAGGGGAGGTTCTATGACGTGTGCCCGTTCGCAACAAATCTGTTATGAAGCCACACCTTACTACCACTGTGTCTCTAGAGTGGTTAGAAGGGCTTTTCTCTGTGGGTTTGACCAAACCACCCAACAAGACTTTGAGCATCGACGCCAATGGATGTTAGATAGATTAGCTGAAATTGACGGAGTCTTTTGTATCGATGTTTGTGTTTATGCCATTATGTCTAACCACTATTTATGTGGAGCTCCACATAAATAATGTTATGTGAAGTTAAAAATTATGTGAAGTTTACATTTTCATCACCTCTATTCATCAATCTAGCTGCTATTTTTTTAATAATTTGCTTCACATAATGTCGTCCTCTGATTAAGTTCATCTAACCATTTTAAAATATCTGGTTGTAACCACGGTGTTTGTTTGCTCAGTGGAGGTGCTCCCGCTTTCGCTATCATTTTTCGTTTCATATCCATATCGATTTCAACATAAATATGCGTAGTATCAATACTCGCATGTCCCAGCCAATAACTGATCATCGTGATTTCGTTGCCAGCACGTAGAAGATGCATGGCTGCGGTATGCCGTATTACGTGCGGATTAAGGTGTTTCACCGCTTGACTTCCCCTGGTCACATCTTTACCCAGTTTTCGAGTAATATAGCGGATACCAAAACGGGTGATAGGGGCACCGTTAGCATTAAGAAAAACACTTTTATTGTTTACCGATTTTCTGCTATTCAAGTACTGTTTCAGTGTATTCGCGGTTTCGGGCCAAAGCGGGCAGCATCGCTCTTTTTGGCCTTTCCCTAGATAATTGGGGTCACTAGATAATTGGGGTCAGGTTAAAATTAAATAATTAGAAGGTAGTTAATGGTTTTTTATCTAATAATGGTGGTTTTATGTCAAGGCAGCCAAGGGTTAGCCCAGTCGATGTACCTCAGCATATTATCCAGAGGGGTAATAATCGAAACGTTTGTTTTGCAACAGAGCAAGATTACCGGGCTTATGCGAATTGGCTCAAAGAGTATTCTGTGAAGTTTGGTGTTGATATCCATGCTTGGGTATTTATGACTAATCATATTCATTTACTTTGTACGCCAAGGGCAGAGAAATCAGTCAGCCAGATGATGCAGGGGTTGGGCAGGCAATATGTCAGGTATTTTAATTTTACTTATCAGCGGACAGGGACATTGTGGGAAGGCAGATATAAGTCCTCGCTGGTACAAGAAGAGGGATATTTATTGCACTTGTACCGTTATATCGAGTTAAACCCAGTTCGCGCCAAAATGGTCACAAAACCAGAGGGGTATGTGTGGTCTAGCCATCAAGATAATTGGGGTCAAAGATAATTGAGATAATTGGGGTCAGGTTAAAATTAAAGAGATAATTGGGGTCAGGTTAAAATTAAATAATTAGAAGGTAGTAAATGGTTTTTTATCTAATAATGGTGGTTTTATGTCCAGGCAGCCAAGGGTTAGCCCAGTCGATGTACCTCAGCATATTATCCAGAGGGGTAATAATCGAAACGTTTGTTTTGCAACAGAGCAAGATTACCGGGCTTATGCGAATTGGCTCAAAGAGTATTCTGTGAAGTTTGGTGTTGATATCCATGCTTGGGTATTTATGACTAATCATATTCATTTACTTTGTACGCCAAGGGCAGAGAAATCAGTCAGCCAGATGATGCAGGGGTTGGGCAGGCAATATGTCAGGTATTTTAATTTTACCTATCAGCGGACAGGGACATTGTGGGAAGGCAGGTATAAGTCCTCGCTGGTACAAGAAGAAGGCTACTTATTGCACTTGTACCGTTATATCGAGTTAAACCCAGTTCGCGCCAAAATGGTCACAAAACCAGAGGGGTATGTGTGGTCTAGCCATCAAATTAATGCATTGGGTAAAATATCAAATTTGTGTACCGCGCATCCTTTATATATGGCTTTAGGTAAAGATAAGGCAGAGCGATTGCGTCGATATCAAGCGTTGTTTAAACAGTATTTAAAACCTGAACTGTTAACTGAAATACGCGCTAACACCAACAGTGGTTTAGCCATAGGAAGTGACAAATTCAAGCATGAGATAGAGGAATTGACAGGGCGAAGAATGCTGAAGGCAAAACGTGGCAGGCCGGTAGGTTGGAGGAAGAGTGATGCTTAATTTTAACCTGACCCCAATTATCAAAGCAGAAGATAGAGACGTTGACAGGGCGAAGAATGATGAAAATAAAACGTGGTAGACCGGTAGGTTGGAGGAAGAGTGATGCTTAATTTTAACCTGACCCAAATTATCATTTTAATGGAACGATGTTATGAATGATTTCTTGGATATGCTTTTTTTTATTTTTTTTGTAATAATTTACTATTTTTTTAGATCCTATGGTTTTTTAGAGTTTTTTTTTGAATATGAATGGAGTTTTTATTTACATTTTATAGTTTTTTTATCTTCAATCTTAATATTTATTAGATCTTGTATTGGATTATTTATGTTTAAAGGGAAAAGCTTTAGTTTTAAATTTTTATTGCCCTGCATTGCAGAAGATTATCTATATATTATTTTTGGTTTCTTAGGATATTGGTATTTAGTTTCTACTGGTGACAAATATTTCGATCAAGGATTGAAAGAATTATTTATTTTGGGAGGTATCTATTTTAATTGTTCTATTTTTTTGAGGTTTTTGAGATTTTTTAAATTTAACTTAGGGTGAATGTTATGGGAATAGTGAAAAAATCTACTGGATGGATTGGCTTTTCTATTTGGGCGGGTGATAAATTAAAAACAGCTGATGATGCAATAGATGCATACAAACTTAGTGGGGATCCCCAGAAATTAAGTGAAGCATTAACAAAATGGGCTGAAATTGCAGTTGGACTGTCTGTAGGTGTAATGCTTGATAAAAGGCTAAAAAAAGATGGCTTAACTAATTTTATGGATTCATTGAGGGCGAAATCGGCGAAATTTGACAAATTCATGAAGGATAAGCCTACTCTTGATGAATATAACGCAGGACAAAATTTAAAAAAAAATGCTCTGGGGTTTCTAACGGGTATGATTACGGATTTCATCCTTGATTACTCTAGACAGATAATAAATGAAACAGGGACACTAGATCCTGTGTTTTTGAGTTATGATCAAATTTTAGCATATATAAATAGACATCGTTTACTTGATTCAGCGTTCAGGCTCTATGATGATTTATTTGGGAATAGCGAAGTTGATGACGGTGTTTGTAATGACTACCAAAACTCACTTAACTGGCGGCCCAGACGCCGCGATCCCCTAGTACTCGACCTTGACGGTGACGGCGTAGAAACCACCCCCGCAGATGGCTCAGTATTGTTTGATCACGACGGTGATGGCATTAAAAATGCTACTGGTTGGATCAGTGCTGATGATGGTATTTTAGTCTTAGATCGCAATGGCAATGGCACTATTGATAACGGCGGTGAACTCTTCGGTGACAATACGATAAAAGCCGATGGTAGCAAAGCACTGAACGGTTTTGACGCGCTGGCGGAACTCGATACTAACAATGATGGCAAAGTAGATGCGGCGGATGCGCAGTTTTCTGAGTTGCGTATTTGGCAAGATTTTAATCAAGACGGTATCAGTCAAAGTAATGAACTTTCAACTTTAGCGGATCTAGGTATTCAAAGTATCGGTACTGGATATACTTCATCGACTCAAGATGTTGGACATAATAATCTATCCATTGCTCAGGGCAGCTTTATTAAGACTGATGGTACAGCCGGCGATGCGGGGACTACCACTCAAAGTAGCGGTGCTGCAGAGAGCCTTAATTTGGTGGAAAATAATTTCTACCGTGAATTCACCGATGACATAGCCCTTCCCGATTCATTGCAAGATCATCCTGACATGCAAGGCTCTGGTGCGGTTAGAGACTTATTACAAGCCGCGGCATTAAGCCCTGACTTGGCAGCGCTTTTAACAGCTTATGCAGTCGCAGCCACCAAAGCGGCACAACAGGCTCAGTTAGATGGACTGCTAATCGCCTGGGCGAATACTGCCCAGTTCGACATGCTGAGTGAAAGATTACAGAATTGGAACACCAACAATGCTAATAGCGGCCTTAGTTATCAAGGTGATTATGCAGGCGGTACTGTCACTTCTGTTAATGATAAATTACAAATTTTAGAAGTGTTCAATAACCAGGCATTCTCTGACGTACAAAATATCATTAATAGTGATGGATCTTCTCGTCTCTCTAATCCGCAGCAAAATTTTATCGATGCCGCCTACCTGAGTTTACGTGAATCTGTTTATGACGCGTTATTGTCCCAAACACGATTAAAGCCTTATCTACAGGCTGTGGATATCAAAGTAACCGACGAAGGTGAGTTAGGCCTTGGTTTTACTAACGTCGAAGCGGTTATTATCAATGATTTAGCAGAAAATCCTGAGGCGACTGTCGAAAATCTGCTTGAACTTAATCAAATTACCGGTGATCAATTCGTCCAAAAAGATTGGAATGTCTATTACTTTTTAAGTGAACAAATCAGCACGGATAATAGTTTGGCTGTAAAGATTATCCCTCTATTAGCAGCACAAGGCATTAAATTATTATCAGCGACTGAAACAAATTACTCAGCGGAAAATGCCACGATTTTTATCGCGGGCAATAATACAGCCAACCATCTGACGGGTGGGAATAATAGTGATGTTATTTATGGACGCGACGGTGATGACAACTTACAAGGCGGTCAAGGCGATGATTTACTGCTTGGGGGTAAAGGCAGTGACACCTTGCAAGGAGGCAGTGGCAATGATGAATTGGTTGGGGGTGAAGGCAATGATCTTCTAAACGGTGGCTACGGCAACGATGTTTATAAGTATAACTTGGGCGATGACTCTGATCTCATTCAAGATACTGCCGGCACAGATACGCTCTCATTTGGTTTTGGTTTATCACTATCGGACATTAAAGCGACCAGGGTTGGGAGTGATTTAGTACTATCAATCACTAACCCGACAGACTCTGCGCAAATTAATCAGATTACTCTGCAAAATATGTACGCAAACTCAACATCTGCACGTATAGAGCACTTCTCGTTCACGGATGGCACCGTTTTAAATATCCAGCAAATATTTGCATTAGTGACAGGCGTCGTCGCTTTTTCTGATGGCGCTGAAAACATATATGGCACTGAATTTGATGATCAAATTTCTGCCCAAGAGGGTAACGATATAGTCAGAGCAGGTAGCGGGGACGACTATGTGCAAGGTGATGGAGGTAATGATTCGATTTACGGGGGTGATGGTAACGATACCCTTGACGGTGGTGCAGGTGATGATGTTATCAGAGGAGGGGACGGTAACGACTATCTAAGAGGTGGTATAGGTAATGATGTACTTTATGGCGGTGAAGGTGATGATACGTATTTGTACGCCGCAGGGGATGGTAATACCACAATTTATAATGACACAGATGCGCAAAGTTATGACGTTTTACGCTTCGATGCCAGTATCAATCCACAGGATGTAAAACTATCAACCAGTGGCTCTAATTTATTAATAACTTTGCAGCAAACCAATGAAGTTATTACCATAATCGATGCGTTCTCGGTATCGACAATCGATGGGTTTATAACACGTTGGAATCAGAGCCGAGAGCTAAGTGAGATTGTTTTCGAAGATGGCACCCGCTGGGACACTTACACAATACGAGCAAAAGCATTAACGGGAACAGAAAATAATGATGATATCACTGGGTTTATGAGTGATGATTTAATCACTGGATTAGGGGGAGACGATAATTTAAAAGGGGGTAACGGTGATGATCGTCTGCTAGGAGGAGCAGGGAACGACGATCTCGACGGGGACAAAGGTAACGATGTACTCGATGGGGGTGCCGGGGTTGATGTGCTTTCTGGTGGTGAAGGTGACGATATCTTAAGGGGAGGAGCTGGGGATGGAGATCAGCTTTGGGGTAATCAAGGTGATGACACTTATCTTTATGGGCTAGGTGATGGTGATATAAATATCTACAATAATGTGGGTGCAACAATTAATGATAAAGATGTCTTAAAGTTTCTAGAGGGTATCTCGCCCAATGATGTGATTGCTACAAGGTTTGGCAGTAGTACTGACCTTTTTTTAGTTTTAAAAGGCAGCAGAGAAATGATAACTGTTCTTCATTATTTTTCAAGCTATAGGTCAAATTTTATCCCTTTGAGTACCATAGAGTTTGCAGATGGCACTGTTTGGGATGAATCTATAATAAAAAAATTAGTCCTATTACCTAGTGAACTTAATGATCAGCTGTATGGAACCAGTGACAATGATGTCATGAATGGTTTATCAGGAGACGATTTGCTCCATGCTCATGATGGGAATGACACATTATTTGGTGGCGATGGTAATGATACTTTATATGGCGAAACGGGGGACGATTACTTATACGGCCAAAATGGCAATGATGAATTAGTAGGTGCTGAAGGGAATGATTATTATGTCACTGGAAGCGGAAATGATTCTATCGTCATCTTAGATAATCATGGACATGATGTTATTGATACCAGTGGTGGTGGAATTAATAATATCCTGTTTTACGGGTCTTTAATCCTAGATCGATTGAGTTTTACTCAAGATGGTAAAGACTTATTAATTCTCATCGATGAGGGTTCTTTGCAGTCCATTCGGGTTACAAACCATTTTCTTGGCGGTGAAAATGCAATAGATGGAATAAAAGCTGCAAATGGTATTTGGTTAAATACCGATAAAATAAATTTAATGGTATTAGCCAGCAATAGTGGAGTCGATACAGTAGTACAAGGCACTGCTATTGGAGAGCAACTATTAGGCACCAATGGTACTGACCTTATTCAAGGCTTAGCAGGCGATGATCAGCTCTATGGTTTTGCTGGCAATGATCGATTAGAAGGCGGGGCTGGTAATGATAGATTACAAGGTGGCAATGGCTCAAATAGCGGTTCTGGCGATGACATACTAATTGGTGGTGCTGGCAACGATATTTTAGTGGGTGAAGATGGCAATGATTTATTAGACGGTGGCGATGGTAACGATCATTACTACTATTATGCCAATTCAGGGGTCGACACCATTACTGATGCTGGGAATGGACAAGACATTCTATTCTTCATTGATGTCAGTGCCGATAGATTGAGCTATCTGCGTGACGGTGATGATTTATTAGTGCGCGTTGATGGCGATGCAACACAGCAGGTGATCGTCAAAAAGCACTTTTTAGGAGGTGATCATAGTATTTATGTTCAACCTAATGGTGGCTATACACTCACACCTTCACAAATTAATGCCTTAGCTGAAGAAGTAGTGGAACAAGGAGAGGGGGAAGCTGATTCAACGGACACCTCCAATGATAGCGCCGGCTCTGATACTGACACTAGTGCTTCGGGTAGTGGTTCTACCACCAGTTCTGGTGCCAGCGTACTAGATCTGACGGGGAATGATGTTGTGACTGGTGCTATTAATAATGATGTTCTTGTCTCTGGAGACGGCAACGATACTATTAATGGCGGTGCCGGTGATGATCTGCTGATAGGGGGCGATGGCGATGACATTTATATCTTTGATAGTAATAATGGCAAAGATATTATTGTTGACGTCAATGGCCAGAATATTATTCGCTTTACCGGATCTATTGGCTTTAATGATGTTGCCAGTGGCTTGATGAAATCCGGTAATGATTTAATTCTTAAAGTGTCTAATACGAATAACCAGGTCACTATTAAAAATTTCTTTACGCTGGCGAATACTTTCGAGAAAGTTGAGTTTGAAGCAGGAGGGCAATTAACCGCTGCACAATTATACGGTGTGTTTGGTCTTACAGCGCCTAGTATGCTCGCTGATAGTAGCCAAGTATTATTTGGTAGCTCACAGGCTGATGAATTGGTGGGTGGCGATACGAGCGATACGATAATTGCAGGTAAAGGAGATGATACTTTATCCGGTGGAAATGGTGATGATCTATTGGTAGGTGGCTTAGGGAATGACATTTATATCATCGGCAGTAATAGTGGCCACGATACCATTATTGATACGCAAGGCAATAATACCATTCGCTTTGTTGATGGTATTAGTTTTAATGATGTTGCCAGTGGTTTGATGAGAACAGGTGATGATCTTGTTCTGAATATAGCTGGAAACACTAATAACGTGCGGATCAATAACTTCTTTAGTGTTGCCGACACTATTGGCAATATTGAGTTTGAAGTGGGCGGACAAATTAGCGCGGCTCAGTTGTATGGTGCTTTTGGTTTATCTGCTCCTACCACTACACAAGTAACGTCCGACATCTTAAGTGATAATCAAATTGTGGGTACTGAAGCTGATGACAGGTTAGTCAGCGGTGCTGGTAACGACACGCTGACAGGTGCTGCAGGTAACGATACTTATGTCTTTAAGTCGGGTTTTGGGCAAGACATTATTCTTAATAATGATGCCGCTTCCAGTGCTGATATAGCACAATTTAGCGATGTTAATTATCAAGAGCTATGGCTGAGTCGAAGTGGAGATGATTTGCAGATAAATATAGCGGGCAGTGATGATCAAGTGAAGGTAGATGATTGGTATGCTGGTGAAAAATATCAACTAGATAAAATTAGAGTAGGCAATGCGGTGCTGCTTAATAACCAAGTTGATCAGTTAGTGTCAGCGATGGCGTCATTTGATGTACCTAATGGGGTTGGCAGTGTTATCGCTCAGCAGGTCAAAGATGATTTACAAGTTGTTTTAACCCAGACCTGGCAAACCAGTTAAAAAACAGAAGGAAAAATAGGCGCTGATCCATTGGCGTCTCACAAGTCATAGTCAAAAAGGAATCTTCATTTGAAGATCCCTTTTCTTTTAGTTTTTCTGAGAGCAGAGTATAGCAACCAAAGCGGTATAAAACTGCCATGAATTATGCTTAACACTGCTCCGATAATAATCGAAAAAATCCTTGAAAGAGTAATAACAATTGAAGTGATCAGGCACACGACTTTTAATCGTTTTGAAGCAAGTATTCCAGAAAAGTAGGCAGAACGGCACATATCATAGGAAAGTGAATTTTTCGATAAATGTAGTCATTACTATTTAGCCGAGATTGTTCGCCCAGTATGTGATAACAAATTACACCTACCCTCAAGACCTCCCTATTATATTAGATTTTCCGTACCTAGCGCTGCTGTATCATACTACTAAGCGCTAATTTTAGGTACGGCTAATAGAAAGATGGCTGCAGTTACTCCCTTAGACTTAACATGATGTGTTTGTTCTATGCTCTTAAAACAACTAATAAAACATGCTTGTTCACAGCCAATGCTTAACTGCTCAATATCAACAACCCCACTAATTCCAATAATTAATCCGTACTTTCCCGCCAGTGCTAATTCAAATTCAGACTGTGCTGTTAACTCATATCTAAATACTTCAAATTGAGGGTAGTTTACAATTCTATCAATCTTCAATTCACTACTGTTGCTGATGTTGTGCACTTTGGGCTGGGGAATGCTATTAACCTCAATCTTTTGCAGAGCTGCTTCAGTATCCCAACCGGATTGAGTGAGAACTTTTTGCGCGAAATAGAGAATGCTTCTTTCGTAGACTGGGGTTTGAAATTCAATAGTTCTGACGCCGTGCATTAAAGAGTGGGGCACGAGGCAAGGTATCACGACAACATCTCCCACTCTAAGTGACTTAGTGCCGATAAAGCTTTCCACATCTGTACGTAAAGAGCGCTCTTTATTGATTAAAGCAGCGGGAAGCTCTGCTAGGCAATCCTGCATTAATGGCACGGGAATCGCTTGATTAACCGCGTAATTCGCCAATAACTTTTGTTGATCTAACAGCTGATCAATTTTTTGTCTGACCGTGTAATATCGCTTAACAGCGCTGCTGAAATCTTGTTTGAATTCAGCGTCAGTTGAGTAGTTCTGCAATTTCGCCTGATTAAATCCATAGCGAATTTGACCTACTTCATCAGGCCAAGCGCTCTTATCGATATGTGTGACGACATACACTTCCTGCTTAACTTGATGCATTTCAAAGTATAAATCGCCAAAGACTTTTTCGGGCAGCGGAGCTAATATTTTAAGGAGTACCAGAGCTTTGTTGAGATTGTTCGTTAAACTATCAGGTAGTAAATCTAACAGCCAGGGAAGCGGTATCCCGGGCTGATCAGATTTGCTTGAGCATAACTGTGTCGTTGTGAAGTAGGCATGACCTCGTTGTTCTATGCCGGTAAACCAGATCTCTTTTCCCATGGTTTTTCTATATGGCAAGGGCTGAGCCCAATAGGGCCATTGAGCTTAATAAAAGGTAATGAATGACGTTCGACAAATTCTTGCACTGCTAGTGGGGAGTCTGGTAGTGCGAGTAACAGTGCCTTAGTATCAGCGGCTTCTAAAAACACAGTGCAATGCATGTCGATAGTATTCAGCTGTTTGCTAAAACAAAAAATTGCACATAAAGCTATACCAGGACTTTCTGCTAAATAGTATTGCGGGTATTGATAATTAAACGAAAATTGTAGATTGACTAGCTCGCTTTGTTTGAAATCTGCGAGTAATTGTAAGAATAGTTTTTCATTTTGCTGATGATCAGTGTTAAAAATATTTCGCATCACTCGCCCTAATTAACATCAATTATATTCTCACCTGAATTAGTGACTTAAAAGTAAACCTGATTAGCCATGTGTCTCCGCCACAGCGCAGCAAAAGATGCTTTTAATCTCTTCTCTGTGTCCTCTGTGCCCTCTGTGGTAAAACCAATCCTTTAAAGATTTTTTCACCACAGAGGACACAGAGGCGCTGCGCTGCACAGAGGGAAAACAAAACACTACCTGATTAGTGCTGTGTCTTCACAGACTAACCTAAAGTAAAAAAAAATTACAAATAAATGACCTAGCAATAATTTAAACCATTATTAAATGATAAAAATATATTATAACTTCGCTTAACTTGTTGGAATTAATCACTTTATTAGACAGCTATCAAGTCAAGTGGAGTATGATGGTCAATCAGAAAAGTGAATACAGAAGGTAAGTTATTGGTTCTACAGTAAAACTAAAAAAATTATATTTATTATAAAATCAATAGCTTGCGATATTATGTTCAGTGAAGTTACCGATTCAGGTATCAGTAACGATGCTCTTAGTTTTGATCGAGTAACCCACACTGTACAGGGTACAGTTATATTGTCTAATCACAATAGTTGATCGCTCGTCGAAGCAGGCAACTATTTGATCAATATCTAATGAAATATTTCGCCAACTTTTAGCTTGTTTTAGCTTCACTGGTCACGTTATGCTCAGACTTCATATAAATAATAATTTTAAAAAAGGAGTATTTATGAGTTTAAGGCCCTTCCATTTAGCAATACAAGTGCGCGATATAGAAGAAGCTAGAGCTTTTTATGGGGGTAAACTTGGTTTTGAAGAGGGTAGAAGTTCAAGCATTTGGGTGGATTATAATATGTTTGGGCATCAGATGGTGGTGCATCTAAATCCTGCTTTAGGAAAAAAGGGTAAAGTATCTCATATCAGTAATGGGGTAGATGGCAAAAGCGTTCCTGTGCCACACTTTGGGGTGGTTATGAGCCTTGATGAGTGGAAAGTCTTTTCAGAGGAAATAAAAAGTAAAATAGAGCATTTTATTATAGAGCCCTATATTCGTTTTGCAGGTGAGGCAGGGGAACAAGGTACGATGTTTTTTTGTGACCCCAGTGGCAATGCCTTAGAATTTAAAGGCTTTAAAGATATTGAAAAAGAGCTCTTCGCCACCTAAGAAGTGCTTGGGAATGTAATTGACGCGCAGTAATACATTTTTAGTTGTCGATATACGAAATCAATTACATTTCCATTTTAAAACGCTAATTAAGCCATGTAGTTGGCATAGATCAGTGCTGAGTCAAAACTAGGATAATTATGAATATTAAAGCTGTGCTTTTCGACCATGATGGAACAATTGTCGATTCAGAACAAACTCACTTTGAAATGTGGAAAAACATCCTCTCGTTTTATAATGTCGCACTCTCCTATGCTGAGTACAATAACCACTATGCGGGCATTCCAACCACGACTAACGCTCAAGTATTAATTGATAAGTATGCTCTAGATGTTGAAGTAACAGAGCTTATATTGGCAAAAACGCATCTCACCAATAAGTATTTGGCTAAACAGTCTTTTGCTCTTATGGATGGAGCATTTGCAGCAATACGTTATTTCCATGAGCGTGGTTTAAAAGTTGGCATTGTAACGGGAGCGGGAAGTGAGGGGGTAAGCAATACCTTAGAAAAATACGGACTTGGACAGTATATTTCTGTCGTGGTGTCGGGTGATGATGTTGTAAACAGTAAACCTGCAGCTGATTGTTATTTATTAGCGGTAGAAAAATTAGGCCTGCAATCATCAGAATGTTTGGCTATAGAAGACACCTATAATGGTAGCCTCTCGGCTATTCGTGCCAACATAAAATGCATTGGTGTCTCTGCGTCACAAAGAGTTCGCGATAGTTTTTCAAAAACGGTCTACCAATGCAGTGATCTTAGCAGTGCTA
Organism: Oceanospirillales bacterium; assembly: GCA_029027825.1. Classification (GTDB taxonomy): domain Bacteria; phylum Pseudomonadota; class Gammaproteobacteria; order Pseudomonadales; family Balneatricaceae; genus Rs1. The sequence goes on from CP093399.1 coordinate 1,567,513, forward strand.
GCCAATGGATATCAAAGAATCTGCTGTAGACAAGTGATCGCTGAGCACCAAATGCGGCTAGGCTTAAGAGTGGTAAGTTATGAGAGTTCCCACCATAAAAATCAAATAAACAAATCTGGGATTAACGGCTTGCCGGGGGTTACGGCATAGCTTGTTAAATCGGTAATACCCGCTTCAGCCAATATTTCTTCATCAATGAAAAAATTGCCAGTGCAACTTTTCGCATCGCGGATCAGAATTTGGTAGGCGCTATCGGCAACAATGGCGGGGGTTCTGCAATTATCCGCTTGGACTAAAGCGCCCAGTGCTGCCAGTGCCGCGGTATAAATTACGGTTTTTGGCCAGAGCGCGTTGACCGCAACCCCTTGTTTGGCGAGTTCTGCTGACATCCCAAGTACGCACAAGCTCATGCCGTATTTAGCGATAGTGTAAGCGGTATGGTTTTTAAACCATTTTGGATCCATATTTAGCGGTGGCGATAAATTGAGAATATGCGGGTTTTCAGCTTTTAAGAGATGCGGTAAGCAGGCTTGCGATACGGCAAAAGTGCCGCGAGTATTAACTTGCTGCATTAAATCGTAACGCTTCATCGGCGTCTGTAGTGTTTTAGATAAGCTAATCGCCGATGCGTTGTTTATACAAATGTCGATACCGCCAAAAGTGGCCACCGCCTGTTCTACGGCGTCCGCTATTTGTCGATCATCTCTGATATCTACTTGTAAGGGTAGGGCTTTTCCTCCCGCAGCTTCAATTTCAGCGGCGGCCGTATAAATAGTACCGGGCAGTTTCGGGTGTGGCTCTGCGGATTTAGCCGCGATCACGATGTTAGCGCCATCCGCAGCGGCTTTTTTTGCAATAGCCAAGCCAATCCCGCGGCTGGCCCCGGTAATAAATAGTGTCTTTCCCTGTAAATTTGACATTATAACCTCAATTTTGAAATTTTATTTGCGCCCCTAGGGCTTGATCAGCATGGTGCCATTCGAGCATCCATGCCGGCAATTCAGGGCTTTGAGCCGCAATATTCGCATGTCGCATTAAATCTGCGGTGGGAATGTTGCCACTGCGATCTCTAAACAGTACTTTGGTCGCTGCAAGTGCGTAAGTCTCTTTACCGACTAAGAAGGTCTGCTGCATAAAAATCCATTTATCGTCCCAACCGGCAATGCTAGTGACCAGCTCAAAGCGTTGAAAAGGCGCTAAGGATTTACGGTAGCGAATCGTCGAACTGCCTAATAGAGGCTGCCAGCGATTTTTAAACATCGGAATATGCAATCCTATTTGGAAAGCGAGATCAAATCGCCCTAGATCCATACAAGATAAGTAGCGCCCATTGTTTTGATGGAGGTTAATATCTAAATCCATTGGCCAAACTCGCATCGATAGCACCGAAGGTATGTCGACTTGCTGCTGATACTTTTTTCTCAAAAAACCTTTGATCACTATTTTTGCTAAGCGAAAGTGCATATTCATTTAAACATCTCTTTAAAATTGCTCTTCATCCAATGCCATTAAACTCTTGCCGCCGGCCATGATGGAGGCGAACAATGAGCTGCTTTGTGGCAGTATTTTTTGCATATAAAAACGGCCTGTTTTGAGCTTGGCATCGTAAAATCCGCTGTTATCAGCTGCTGTTTTTTGCAGGGCAATTTCAGCCATTCGACACCACATAAAGGCGAGCGCAACCAGTCCAAACAGTTTTAAATATTCACTCGCCACACCAGCCGCTTCCTCAGGATTAGACATGCCGGTGACCGCAACTTGTCCGGTGGCTTGTTGCAACCTAATAAATGCTTTGGACAAGGGCTGAATAAATTCAGTCAATTCTGGGTTGGCTATATGTTGTTCAATGTATTCTTGTACGGGATGGAAAAAACGGCGCAAATTTCGACCCGCTTTGTCCGGTAGTTTTCGACCGATAAGATCCAGTGCCTGAATGCCATTGGTACCCTCGTAAATTTGGGTGATGCGACAATCTCTGACATATTGCTCCATCCCAGATTCACGTACGAAACCGTGACCGCCGAGTACTTGCACTCCTAAGTTGGTACATTCAAATGCAATATCAGTAAACAGAGATTTAACGATAGGGGTGGTCAGTTGTACGAACTCGGCAGCAGAATCTCTACGCGCTTTATCCCCATGGTTGGTTGAATAGTCGAACTCTTGTGAAACCCATGCCCCAAAAGCTCGGCAACCTTCTGTGTAGGCCCGCATGGTCATGAGCATTCGTCGGACATCTGGATGGACGATAATTGGGTCCGCCGCTTTGTCCGGGTGTTTGGCCCCAGTCAAAGATCTGCCTTGTAAGCGATTTTTAGCGTACTCAACTGCACCTTGATAGGATATTTCACACAGGCCTATACCTTGCATACTCACCGCAAGACGCGCTCTATTCATCATCACGAACATGCCTTGCATGCCCTTGCCTAAATCGCCGACTAGCCAGCCCTGTGAATTTTCAAAGTTCATGGTACAAGTAGACGATGCTTTAATACCCATTTTTTGTTCCAGGGCACTGCAGACCACACGGTTGCTTTCGCCAGCTTCTCCCTGCTGATCAAGACTGTATTTAGGCACCACAAATAAGCTAATCCCCTTGATGCCAGCCACGGCCTCAGGGGTTCTAGCCAAGACTAAGTGAATCACATTGTCGGTTAGATCGTGATCACCTGCAGAGATGAATATTTTGCTACCGCTGATGGCGTAGGAACCATCAGCTTGCAAGACTGCTTTGGTACGACATAGACCTAAGTCTGTGCCGCAATGTGGTTCGGTTAGGCACATAGTGCCAGACCAGCTACCGTCAACCAGTTTAGGTAAAAACTGATCTTTTAGTGACGAGGAGGCAAAGGCGTGAATGGCATGATAGGCGCCATATGAAAGCCCAGCATACATGCCAAATGAGAGGTTAGCTGAGCAGAGCATTTCCTCGACCATAGAGTGAATACTTTTAGGCATGTTCATGCCACCGTATTTAGCATCGCAGCTAAACGCTGTCCAGCCACCTTGGCAGAGTAGTTGGTATGCTTCTTTAAAGCCTTTTGGGGTGCTGACAACCCCGTCTTTGAGGGTGCAGCCTTCTTCATCACCAGAGCGATTAAGAGGGAAGACCACTTCTTGATTGAAGGTGGCGGCAGCCGCTAAAACGGGTTCGACTAAATCTCTACTAGCCTCGGCAAACCCTGGCAGACTGGTCAATTTATCCGCCTGTAAAAGCTCGTACAAAACGAATTGCATGTCGCGTTTAGGTGCTTGTTAATTAGCCATATTAATTCCTCAAAGGTTTGCTGGTTAGCAAGATATGTTCGACCCTTTCCAAGCTATCTGGATGGCGAATTATTTTCATAAAGGTCTTGCGTTCAAGAGCGAGAATCTCATCTTCAGATTGCTCAACTGTCGGGTCAGCTTTCGCACCTCCACTGAGAATATCAGCGACCGCCATCGATACCACTCTATCGTGTTTAGTGGCTTTTCCACTGCGCACAAAGCCGTCAACTGCCATCGTAAAGGCGGCTTTTGCACTGGGCCCTGGCAAATGAAAAGTCGGTGCTTGCGGTGCTTGGTAGTCGGCAACGAGTGAGAGTGCTTTTTGCTTGGCATCGCTCAATAAACGATAGCGATTCATGGTAATGCCATCGGTATCACGTAATACCATGTTGGAGCGAGCCTCTTCAGCAGATTTGGAGACAGTGGCGGTGGATATCAGCTCAAACGCTTTGGCAGATCCCGGCATAGGGCCGCGTGGATGCTTTGGATTGGTAGACCATCTGTGCAGCATTTCTTTACAACCGCCCCAGGCGGGAACTAGGCCTACGCCTACTTCAACCAGACCGGTGTAAGTTTCAATGTGGGCCTGCACAGCATCGCAGTGTAATAAAATTTCACAGCCACCACCTAGTGCCATGCCGCAGGGAGCAGAGACCACGGGGAAAGGCGAGTACTTCAACGCTTTATAAGCCTGTTGACCCGCGGCGACTATTTTAGCGATTTCAGGCCATGCGGCAATGTTTGCAGCAAACATCGCCAAGCCTAAGTTAGCGCCGGCACTGAAGTTGTTAGCGTCCGTGTATATAACCAGCGCAGCATAGCTTTTGCTCACGGTTAGAATAGACTTTTGCAGTAACTGCATCGTATCTGAGTCAAGGGAGTTCATTTTTGAAGTGAATTCAAAACAGGCCACACCGTCCCCTATATCCCACAGTGCTGCTGAAGCATTTTTGAGGATCGGCTGGCTGTGGCGCTTGATGTCCGATAGCATTAAGATGCCCTGGGCACGTCGCACATCGCGGTAATTACCGGCTGAGGTAAAGTATTGCAGTTTTTGCTCTTGCTCTCGGTAAAAGCTCTTTCCTGATAGCGCTTGTAAAATAGCGGGAACTGCTTGATTCTGCTGTTCTAGTTTGTCGATAAACCACTGCGGACCCTATATATCAAGCAATTCAAATGGGCCAAATTTCCAGTTGTAGCCTAAGCGCATCGCCTCATCAATGGCGGTTATATCCTCTGCCGCATCGGCAACTAAACTGGCAGCATAGGCTAAAGTTTGCGACATGACTCGCCAAGCATATTTTGCTGATTTATCATTAGTTTCAAATAGTTGACGAATGTTTTTAACCTTAATTTTAGCGCTTTGTGATTCGACTTTAAGCACCGGTCGGTATTCACCTGATACTAGGTCTATCGCCTCTTTTACCTTGCCACCATCGTCGCGATTGATTCGGTAAAATCCTCCTTTGCCCTTGCGCCCGGTATAGCCTTCACTAATCATTTTTTCCAGCAGCGGCAAGCTCCGCTCTATTTGCACAAAGGGATCATTTTCAGGTAGTAAACTGACCATCGATTGCAGAATATTAGGCATCAAATCTAGCCCGACTAAATCGATTAAACCAAACACTCCCGTTTTAGGTACGCCGCAGGGACGTGAAAGTACCGCATCCGCTTCCTCGATGCTCATACCACAATCAAAAGCTTCCACCAACGCGCAGTAAATCCAAAATATGCCGAGTCTATTGGCAATAAAACCCGGTCGATCTTTACAGTTTACAATCGATTTCCCCAGTTTATAATCGGCAAACTCACTGACAGTATCAATGGCTGATTGACGAGTATCTGCCCCTTTGACCACTTCTAACAACCGCATATATCGCGGCGGGTTAAAGAAGTGTGTAATACAAAAATCCTCGCTAAAGCCGGCGCTCATACCACTGACTAAAGAGGTTAAGGGGATCGTTGAGGTGTTTGAAGAGACGATAGAGCCAGGTTTTCTATGCTTATCCAGCTTTTTATATAACTCTTGTTTGATATCAAGACGCTCGACTATCGCCTCGATAATCCAATCACAATCGCTTAACTGATCGAGATGGTCTTCAATATTTAAGGGGCTAATCAGCTTAGCGTTACGTGGGTGGGTAAGTGCTGCAGGGTTGGACTTTAACAGTTTTTGGATAGCTGTTTGAGCGATAATATTTCTATTTTCAGCATCCACAGGCACTATATCTAACAGCAAAACAGGGTAGCCAGCATTGGCAACATGGGCTGCAATACTCGCTCCCATTACTCCTGCGCCGATTACGCAGACTTTGTTAATTGCACTCATTAGATGGCCTCCACTATAGTAGCGATACCTTGTCCGCCTCCGATACATTGCGTCGCTAAACCGTATCTCTTGCCTTCGCGCTGCAGCAGTGAGGCGACTTTGCCGACAATACGCGCACCAGTTGCGCCCAGCGGGTGACCCAGTGCGATAGCACCGCCATCGATATTGACTTTAGCAGGGTCTAGCCGCAATTCGTTGATACAGGCTAAAGACTGAGATGCAAAGGCTTCATTTAGCTCAATAATATCGATATCGTCGATGCTTAAGCCAGCTCTACTAAGCGCTTTTCTGCTCGCTTCTACTGGGCCCATGCCCATGATTTCTGGAGCACAGCCAGAAATAGCGACAGCGACAATACGCGCCAGCGGTTTAATATTGTTGTGCAGAGCGTAATCTTCAGCGCAGACTAATACTGCGGAGGCACCATCAGTGAGGGGAGAGCTAGTGCCGGCTGTCACCGTGCCCGAGGCATCAAAGGCCGGTTTTAGGGTTGCCAGCTTTTCTAGGCTGGTATCGGCGCGGATGCAACCATCTTTCGTCACTGCGTTTATCGCAATAATTTCATCTTGGAAATAACCTTGTTTTTGAGCAAGCGCGGCCTTTAATTGTGAATCCACTGCAAACGCTTCTTGTGCTGCACGGGAGATATTAAAACGTTGGGCGATGATCTCGGCAGTATCGCCCATGCCCATCAGCGAATTAGGTCGCTCAGAGTAAAGCTTAGGATTTGGCATTGGATTGAATCCCATCATTGGGATACGTGACATGCTTTCAATGCCTGCGCAAATAAAAGCATCACCGGCACCTAGTGCAATACTGCCGGCCGCCATGTGAATCGCCTGCATAGATGATCCACACCAGCGGTTAATTGTCGAGCCACCGACGCTATTGGGTAAGTTTGATAAAAAAACCACTAAGCGAGCGATATTAAAACCTTGCTCCCCCTCGGGAAAGGCACAGCCACAGATAAGATCTTCAATATCCGCTGCTTTAATTGAAGTTCGCGCTAACAGCCCTTTGACAACCTGGGCCAGTAAATCATCGGGACGAACTTTTACAAACTCACCTTTGTTGGCGAGTTGAAAAGGGGAGCGAGCATAACCTGCGATAACAGCGTTCTTCATAGTGAATCTCCGTTTCTGAATATGTTTTAAAATACTGAATCTGATTTACAAATAGCTATTCATTTAAAGCATCAAGACATTTTTCTTCAATTTCTAGCAGCTCAGTCAAAACCAAATCTAACTCCGCACGTTGGTCTTCTAAGTCGTTGATTTTGTTTCTTACTTTGACGCTAAGCATTTGGGTTTGCTGCTGGCTATTAATGTCTACGTTATATAGATCTAAGAACTCTCCGATGACCGCCAAGCTGAATCCTAAGCGCTTACCGCGTAAAATTAAGATTAATCGCGCTCGGTCTTTGCGTGTATAAACTCTAGTGCTACCCGCTCTTTGTGGAATAAGCAGCCCTTTGGTTTCATAAAAGCGAATCGCCCGCGGGGTAATTCCCAGTTCTTTAGCTAATTTAGGCACAGTGTAAAAATCTTGATCAGTCATATTTAACCTGTAGGTAAGTGATATGAATAAATGACTATTAAGTTATACATGTTACCTATAGGTAACGCTAGTCAATAAATAATAATACTCATTTTAAAAAGGCAAAAAAAAGCCTTTCATCGAGGAAAGGCTTTGGTATTTATTTTCATCATTAAAATTTGTAGTCGAATCCAATGCTTAATATATCAATGTTAGAGTCGAATTCGCCACTGAATTCAGTTCCGCCACCAAGATTTCCCAATTTGTGGTTTTCACTGATTTTAGCTTTTTTAGCTTTTATATGAGAATAGCCTGCGTTTAAAGTGGCTTTATCATTAATTTTATAACTCGCTCCAATAGATGCCCAGTAGCGAGTAGCATCAGGGATACCTGCTGTTCTATCTTCGTCATTTGCAGCGCCTTCATCGTAAGCGATACCAAATTTCAATTGTAGTTTTTCATTGAATTGATAATTGGCACCGATGGCGGCGAAAATAGTGTCATCCCAATTGTATATAGTAGTGGATCTAGTGCTTCCGTCAGAGTCACGGATTACGTTAAGCTCATCAAGTTCAGACCAATCGGTCCATGCTACATCAGCTAGTAGCGTCCATTTGTCGGATACTTCTTGATATAAGCCTACAGATACGACAGCAGGTAAAGTAAGATCGGCGTGAGCATCAAAATTAAGAGCTGGTGAAGCCGAGTCTGGGGTAGACAGGCCTCCTTTTAGTGTATGTTTAATCTTGGATCTATAATTAAAACCAACACGGCCTGTATCACTGTATTCATACAAAAAACCAAATGAATAGCCCAGGCCTGTATCATCTGCAGTAAGAGTTGATAGGACTGCTCCAGGAACAAAATTAATATTAGATAGTTTTCCTTCAATTTTTTGAAATTGTATATTACCGCCAATAGAAAGTTGATCATTTACTCTATAAGCAATAGAAGGAGCGAAATTTATAGTCTTAATTTCGCTAAAAACATTGTATTGCGCGCCAATCCAATCTTCATCATATTCTGTAGATAAGCCAAAAGGTGCGTTTATACTAATGCCTAGCTTAATGTCATCAGAATAATCCCAAAGTGCATAAGCAGCTGGTACAAATGCTGAGTTCCCACCGTCTATACCTGTCGTCTTATTCAAAATTGCGCCACCCCCTGCCGAAGAGTTACTTTTGTGTGAGTAGTCTGCGCTTGGTCGGATGATGGATAAATTGGATTGTACGTGATTGCCTTTAATCCTTGTCATGCCAGCTGGGTTAAAGAAGATGGTGCTGGCATCCACCGCTTTGGCTGTTTGTCCGGCAAAGGAGTTTCCTTGGCCCTCTGCACTTTGTTCTTTTAATTGAAACCCTGCTGCCTGTACCACTGCAGTGCTGCTAGCCATGGTAATAGCAGCGATCACAACAGCGAGCTTTGTTCTTTTATTTGTTTTTAACATAGAGCCTCTCTTTTCTTTTGGCTAAGTGTAGATTACCTATAGGTGATCTACACTACACTTATGGTTATTTAAAGTTCAATATAAAATACTATTTTTATCCGGTTGCTAGCAAAATTAGTCATTTTTCTCAGTTTGTTTTGACAAAACAACATGGCCATTTAAGGAAGGGTAGGGCGTTTGTTAAGCTTGATAACTGAGTATTGTAAAGTGAGCAAGCGCCATTTTCTGTAGTGAAATAGCGACTTAAAACAGTCGGCATATTAACAGAGAGCGAGCAGATAAAGTATTACTGCACTACTACTATATTCAGATATTGGGGTAAAAGAAGTGATTGTTCTGCATCTGAACCTAACTTATATAAGACTGGCATAGCTAAGTGAGTAGATAGATAAGTTTATGCTAACGGCAATTTATAATTAGATATTTAGGAGTCAGCTATAATTATCATGCTTCATATAATTTTTATTATGTTAAATTAATGCTTGGGCTCACTCATAATCAAGAAGCTGTATTTTAACGACTTAAAGAGACTCGTAATATCCCACAATTACTCATCTAGGCAGGTTTAATCAATCTAAGCCGCTTGCTTTGTGATGAACGTGGAAATATGAATATTGAGTTGAGATAGTGGATATGGCTTAAGCGTATTACTTGATTGCATTCGACCTTCACAATGCAGCGATAGTCAGCGAATAATATTAAATGAGAACAGGGAATATATAGATATTGATAAGTTCTATTTACCAGAGATCCTTGAGAGCTCTCTGGTAAATAGAATTAATTTGTGTAGATCGAATGCCAGCCCAACTGGACTCTATTTTTATTTGGTTTGACAAATTAATCGCGCTTGCTGTTGGTGTCTTTGAAAAGCATGCTCAATCAACAAATCAATCAACTCAGCATACTCGACACCACTTGCCTGCCATAATTTGCTGTACATACTAATCGGAGTAAACCCCGGCATGGTATTTACTTCATTGATGTATATTTTATGGGTTTTCCTGTCGACAAAAAAATCAACCCTAGAAAGACCACTGCCATCAATAGCGGCAAATGCGATCAGTGCAGCAGCTCTTACTTCTTCTAACACTGAATCAGGCAGCGCCGCAGGAATGATAGTCTGCGACTTGCCGTCAAAATATTTGGTTTCATAATCGTAAAACTCTTTCCCCGCGAGTATTTCACCGACGACAGATGCTTCAGGATTATCAAAACCTAAGATTGCGCACTCCACTTCTGCAGCATTATCAGCAGAGACTTCAATAATAATTTTATTATCAAATTCAAAGGCGCTTTCGATACCTTTAATCAGCTCTGCTTGGTTATGAGCCTTAGAGATACCGATGCTGGAGCCCATGTTTGCGGGTTTTATGAAAACAGGATAGTTTAAATCACTTTCAATACTAGAGATCGTGGCGCTTTTGTGGTCTTGATAGTACTGGTACTTGTATACTTGGTAGTCCATTTGCGCTAGGCCAGCGGCTTTAAAGGCGTTTTTTGCTAGCGCTTTGTCCATGGCAATTGCTGAAGCCGCGACTCCACAACCGACATAGGCTATGTTAGATAATTCGAATAAGCCTTGAATAGTACCGTCTTCGCCAAAGGGGCCATGTAGAACCGGAAAAATGACATCCAATTGGGTTAGAATATCGCCCTGCTGGCCCTGGGTATTATTAATGAGATTAGCACTGGCATTAGCAACATCTAAACGGGTAGCCGGCAGCGTTTGCTCATCAACTGTTTTATATTCTAGGGAGCTCTTATCTTGGCCTGCATACAGCCATTGCCCTTGATGAGTGATTCCTATTAAGTGCACGCAATATTTATCTTTGTCCATTGCTGCAACCATTGATTTCGCTGACATTAACGACACTTCATGCTCAGCTGATCGGCCGCCGAAAATTACCCCGACATTGATTTTTTTTGACATTTAGATACTCGAAAATAAAAAATTATTAGAATCAAAACCAGTGCTAACAGCACGGCTGTTAAGATGGAAACTTAAAAATAGTTATCTTTTCAATCCTGAATCCGTGATTTCAAAGTGAATACACAGTGTAAGATATTGGTTCTACAGTGGCATTGAAAAACCTTAGCTGCAAGCTCATATGCATTTATGCACAAAACCCGTAGGTTTAATTGATGTTTTTATAATCGCTGTATAATCAACAGTTTACGCTATTTTGTGCAGTAAGGTCACTGATTCAGGTTAAAGATTAGGCATGTGTTTTAAAGTATATGTATCGTGACATCAATTTATATGATGTTTCATTATGGAAACACTGATTTCTAATGGGGGATTATGAGCTTCTGATAGAGTGATTTCAATGGCTTTTAAGCTAAAGTATCGTTTATTTAGATTGATTGATATTGATTTTTTAGTAGAAAATACCTTGCGTGATTAACCACCATTCCATTTATATTCTCAGCTTGTATTTGGATGCCTTCTAATTCAAAGTCTAGTGTTTCGCAAATTTTTCTACTGCCTATGTTATCGGTAGCTAAAGAAATTTCAATTTTGTTTAATTTTAAAAAATCAAAACTGTATTCAATCATCTTTATACATACCATGGTCATTATTCCACGTCCTTGATAGCTAGCGCTGATCCAATAACCTAATTCTGCTTTACCCAGATCATAGTCAATTTTGGTTAAGCCAATATAACCAATTATTTTTCTTTTAAAACTAACAGCACATTGTAGTGATGTACCTAAAGCATACTCATTAAGGGATTGGTTAATTAGCTTTAGAAAGTACTCTTCATTTAAATTTCCTTCTGGCCAGTTGTGCCATAGTCCAAGTTCTCGTTTATTGCTGATGTATAGTTGCTTGAAATCTTGCTTAAAATATTGATGCATAAACACGATGCTCAGGTGTTGATTGACGGGTAAGGAAAACATAATATTTCCATTATTTAGGTGTTTTATGTAATGCTAGCCTGGTCGCACATAAAATACCGTGATGATAGAGTCGCTAGTTGTTTTTACCTGATTTTTTCGGTTTAACGCGGTACTGGTTTATCCGATTAATTGAAAAATAAAATCTGTAAGAACGCTAGATCAGACTGCGGTATATCATAATTCGAGTTTGATACCGCGAATGAAGGTGAGCTGCTAGTTTAGAATAACAGAGATCTGAATATTAACGTAGGATTAATGGGATTTTGTTGTAATGACTATATCGACAGTGATAACGAGTATAGAGTCACTAATATTGCGCAAATGTGATTGGATTAATGGATGTTACATGACGGTTTATTCTTTATTAGCAATAAGGATTACAAGGACTGGGTGTATAAGCTGAAGTACTTTTCTTCAGGATGATAGACTTCAAAAGCAGGTTTTTCATAAGGGTGGGTGTTTAAAAGCGCAGCTACAGCAAGTTCAATATCAACTTCAGTACAGAGGATTTCTACTCTATATTCGGCAACAGTTTCAGCTTCATTCTTGATGCCAATGTATGGATTTGCATTTCCAGTAGGGGTGAATTTAGCTTCCCCTAGGACTTGCCAGCAGCAGTTTGAATAATTTCCTAAAGTCCCAGCACCGGTGGCAAAAATCGCCGATTTAACCATTTCACAAGCATCTATTGGTACGAAAAATATGAGTTTATACAATATAATTCCTTTTTTGATCCACGCAGGATATTTTTTAGGTGGTCATTATTAACTTGAAACGGGCAGCGAACAGTCATCTATATATGTAACATTACTGTTTCCGTTATAGAGTAGTACTAATTTCAGCGTTTAACATTCTACAGTCGTAGTTATAATTTAAATGTTAAATAATTGGATTGTCTAAATTTGGCTTAATTATATAGGTTGTAGATGAATAGTTTATGACTGTTGGTCGATAGGGTTGTTAATTTGTCACTATTTATTAAAAAATCATGTCAAGATGGTAACGACCCCAAGTTTTGATTACTATAGTTTGTAATAACCAAACATCTATATATTAGTAATATTCAGCATAAAATACTGACTCATTCCCGTAGCGGCTTTGTTTATAGATGAAAACTAACTAGAAATCAAATTTAACGCTAACCTACGGCGAAAAATCAAGGTTTGGCCAGTAGATTAGTCAGCTTTCAGTTAGCGTTTAAGTATAGATGTGGATTAGTACTGAATTTCGGGAACGTAATCGGGGACAATCAACTTGCCGGCTGTTTTGGCAATGATTTCATCGACAGAGACTCCAGGAGCTCTCTCTCTAAGGATAAATGCCCCGTCTTCAATATCCAAATAGGCAAGATCTGTCAGTACTTTTTTAATGCATCCAGCCCCCGTCAATGGTAGCGAACATTGATCTAGTAGCTTCGAATCGCCATGTTTGGAAGCATGGGTCATAGTGACAATGATATTGTCGGCTCCTGCTACTAAGTCCATGGCACCGCCCATTCCTTTTATTAATTTTCCGGGGATCATCCAAGAGGCGATATTACCTAATACGTCTACTTCAAAGGCTCCTAATACAGTTAAGTCAACATGGCCCCCTCTAATCATCGCAAAAGACTCCGCAGATGAAAATATTGAAGCTCCCGTCGCAGCTGTGACGGTCTGTTTACCGGCATTGATCATATCAGCATCAACTTCGTCTTCAGTTGGGAATGGCCCCATACCTAGCAAGCCATTTTCTGACTGCAGCATTACTTCGATGTCGTCAGGTACATAGTTGGCCACTAAAGTGGGGATGCCAATCCCTAAATTCACATAAAACCCATCTTTTAATTCGCGGGCCACTCTGATTGCTATTTGTTCACGAGAAAGTGCCATTATTTTACCCAGTTCCTTGTTATATTGATTGCATCAGCATAACTTCATTGATCGTTTGAAAGAGAGAATTACTGCGCAGTTCGGACTGTTCGCTGCTCTATGCGTTTTTCAAAAGTACCTTTAATTACTCTATTCACATAGATACCTGGGGTATGAATTTGTGCGGGATCTAACTCGCAAGGCTCTACTATCTACTCAACTTCCACAACTGTAATTTTACCCGCGGTCGCAGCCAGCGGATTAAAGTTTTGTGCCGTATTGCGATAAATAACATTGCCAAATTTATCCGCTTTCCAGCCTTTAACTATGGCGAAGTCGCCGGTGATAGCCTCTTCAAGAATATAGGGGCGACCTGAAAATTCTCTTACTTCTTTACCGTCGCCAACGGGTGTCCCATAGCCAGTAGCTGTATAAAATGCAGGGATGCCTGCACCACCAGCGCGCATTTTCTCCGCCAGTGTTCCCTGTGGGGTTAGTTCTACTTCAAGTTCGCCGGCCAATAGCTGGCTTTCAAATAAAGCATTTTCGCCAACGTAAGATGCGACCATTTTCTTGATTTGACGATCTTCAAGTAAAACTCCTAAGCCGAATCCGTCGATGCCGCAATTGTTCGAGACAATAGTGAGGTCGGTAACGCCTGATTTCTTGATTTGCGCGATTAAATTTTCAGGTATACCGCATAAGCCGAAACCACCGGATAATACCGTCATGCCATCTTCTAAACCAGCCATCGCTGCTTCATAACTATCTACTACTTTATTAAAACCAGACATAATTTGCCTCTGCTTGAATCTTGGTAAGTTTGATGCAGTTTGTCTTATGACTTAGTATTTATCAAATAAAAAAAATATAAATATTTATTAATTTCTTTTATAAATAAAGGGGGTTTGCTAGTATCTGTAACATAGTTACCAATGACGTATAGTAAGTTTTTTGTTTATGAATAGATTGCCAGTGAGACATTTTGATTAGTGGCTATAGCTGACTAAAGCAGGTTGCTCGGTTGTTGGATAGTAATACCACTTAGATGATTAAATTTTCCAGAGGTAGGTTTTGAATACACATTTTACCGTGAAACAATTAAGAGCTTTTGTCGCAGTCGCTAAAACGCGCAGCTTCACTGAGGCTTGTGAGCAAGTGCATTTATCTCAACCTGCTTTAAGTATAGCGATTAAGAATTTAGAAGAATCACTGGGGGGGAAGCTATTAGTTAGAACTACCCGAGCGTTAAGGTTAACCCCTGAGGGTGAGGTTTTTTATAAAACGGCGATGCGACTATTAACTGATTGGGATGATGCTTTTGAAGAGATTCAAGGTCGATTCTCCCTTTATCGGGGTAAGATATCAATTTCTTGTATGCCATCTTTTGCTGGAAATCAATTGCCTGCAATACTGCTTAAATTTAGGGAAAAACATCCAGACATTAATATTGCTGTACAAGATGTTATTGCAGAAGATGTAGTAGAAATTGTCCGTAGTGGGCGAGTAGAAATAGGGATCAGTTTTGATCCTGGAGAGGCTGAAGATCTCCACTTTCAAACATTATTTGAAGATGATTTTGTTGCAGCGCTACCTAGTGATCATATACTTGCAAAAGAGCGCGAAATTCCCTGGTCAAGAATAATTGAGGAGGAAATTATAGCCTTACAACGTCCTTCTAGCATGCGTCTGCAGATTGAAAGAACTTTAAAAAAGCAGAATTTGCAGTTAAATGTCTCTTATGAAGCTCATCAATTGGCCACCGTTGGTCGTATGGTTTCATCAGAACTAGGTATAGGTTTGGTTCCTGCTCTGTGCGATATTCAAATGCGTGAATTAGGGTTAGTCTGTCGCCCACTTGTCGCACCTGTCATTTCAAGAAAAGTTGGGGTGATCACTCGTAAAAGAGCGGCCTTATCTGCAGCAGCACAGGGCATAGTTAACGAATTGATGTTAAGCGTAAAATGAAATTTGGATTAGATTTTTGGATAACCTGAATCAGTCCCTAGCATGCAAAATTAGTATAATTTATTAATACACGTACATATAAAAGCTTAAGTATTAAGGGGGTATAATGAGTATTGAAGGTAAAGTAGCGGTGATTACTGGCTCAACAAGTGGCATCGGATTAGGCATAGCACGAGGTCTTGCGCGTGCGGGGATGAATATCGTTATTAATGGTTTTGCCGATGAAGAAACGATAGATAAGATTCTACTTGATCTAACAAAATATTGAATAAAAGCCAGTTATCATCATGCAGACATGACTAAACCGGGGCAAATTAGGGATCTAATTTCGTCAACAAAGGAAATCTATGGGTCTGTAGATGTGCTGATTAATAATGCCGGCATTCAAAAAGTCGCCCCCATTGAAGATTTTCCTGAAGAAGACTGGGATGCTATTATCGCCATTAATTTGTCCTCTTCTTTTCATACCACTAAAGCAGTCTTGCCTCTGATGCGTGCCGCTGGATGGGGTAGGATCATCAACATCGCATCAGCGCATGGGCTAGTCGCTTCGCCTTATAAATCGGCCTATGTTGCCGCCAAACATGGTATTTTGGGGCTAACTAAAACGACAGCGTTAGAATGCGCCGAACAAAACATTACTTGTAATGCAATTTGTCCAGGCTATGTAATGACACCTTTAGTTGAAAAGCAAGTTGTGGATACCGCTATTGCACGAGGTATTAGTGAAGAGCAAGTCAAATCTGATGTGATGTTAAAAGCACAGTGGACTAAGAAATTTGTCCAAGTAGAAGAATTGGCTGGCACCGCGTTGTTTTTGTGCTCAGATAGCGCACAAAATATTACAGGTGCACACATCAATGTTGATGGGGGCTGGACAGCAGCATAGACTGTTTAGATTTTCGTTCTAATTGCCAAAGCATTAAGGCAGCACCAAGCGCGGAGGCTCCAAGTAACATCGTCATAATCATGATTTGATACCGAACTGCGATCAACGGTGATACATCTGATAAAATCTGTCCGGTCATCATGCCTGGTAACGAAACTAAGCCGACCGCTAACAAAGTATTTATCTGTGGAATCATCGCTCCTTTAAATGCATTTTTCCGAGAGGTCGTAGGGCTATTTCCCTCGTGTAAACAGGCATGGAATCTTTCTGCGGCTAAGCTAATAGCATTCATGGTATTATCAAAATACATGCCAGCAAGAGGAATTATAACTTTAGGGAAGTACCAATATTCCATAGTTAGGACTAATTCAACAGAGATAAACAAATGCAAACTTACCGCAATAAAGAGGGACAACAAGGCGGGGAGTAAATATCCTTGATGGTGCCTAACAGGGCGTATCGCGATCCAAGCGGCTGCACTGATCATTACCGCCATAATCAGCAAAGTTAGCCATATTGAGGGATTGTTAAACATGGCAATCAGGACATATCCAACTGCAATCAATTGCACTAACATTCTGCTATTAGCGATTATTACCTCTTTGAAATCTATATCCCATGCAATATAAATCAGACAGGTAATAATAATCGGAATGACACACCAAGAAAGGGCCAGCCAAGATATACTTTGCATAGATATTTCCAAATAGTTGTACTGTTAATGTAGTAATATTTGATCAGCATTCAACCCCGAAAGTTATCGATGATCAAGGGCCTGTTTGTAGATAAAATCCGCTAAGCTAATAATTGCGTGTCGACATCCTTTTATAATCAAGGTTTTTATAGGTGTGATGCACGCTAAAGCGAATCAACAACTGGATGAGTCGCTATTTTATAGTGTTATTGACGAACCACAACATCAAAAGGTGGACTTTGTCTGCAATTGAATGGGGCTTTGATAATATCGCTGCCTTTTACAAGATTATACCTAAATCCTCGGCTTTAAAGTGAGTGCGGAGTATAAGGTATTGATTTTACGATGGTATTAAAAAACTTATCAGTGCAGTGAAATCACTGGTACAGGTTATAGTAATTAGAATTTTTATATAGAGACTGAAGGTATGCCTGCTAAAAATAATCTTTCCTTTATGCTACCCGCTGATATTCCTCCGCTGTGGAAACAGCTAATTATGAGACAGTCAGAACAAGAGTACTTTAATGATCTGATTAAGGTGATTGCTGCAAAAAGATCGCAGAACATTGAAATATATCCAAAAGATCAAGATGTATTCAGTGCGATGCAGTATGTAGATTTAAATGAAATCAAAGTGGTGATTTTAGGGCAGGATCCTTATCATGGCCCTAACCAAGCCCATGGTCTTGCATTCTCGGTAAATTCCTCGATGAAAGTTCCACCGTCGCTTAAAAATATATTTAAAGAATTAACTCAAGATATTGAGGGTTTTAGAAGCCCACAAGAGGGTGATCTTACTCAGTGGGCAAAGCAGGGAGTTTTGTTGTTGAATACAGTGCTTACTGTCGAGAGGGGGAAAGCACACTCACATGCAAAGCTGGGTTGGGAGCAATTCACAGATCATGTAATTGCTCAAATCAATGAGTGTAGTCCGCATTGTGTTTTTATGTTGTGGGGAATGCATGCTCAAAACAAAGGAAAAAATATTGATCCTACCAAGCACTTAATTTTAAAATCAGTACACCCTTCGCCGTTATCTGCGTATCGTGGTTTTTTGGGTTGTCGGCATTTCTCTCAAACCAATGCCTGGTTAATTGACAAAAACATGGCGCCTATTGACTGGCAAATCAAAGAGAATAGAACCTTAGACTTGTTCTAGCATGCTACAGATAAGCTAAATCAGTCCGCTTTATTACAAAACATAGGCGATTGTGAGCACCTAGCTCATTTGAGATCTAATGCACAGAATGCTGTTGTTTACAGCACCAACTACTCAAAGTCTAGCATTGTAGAGCGTTGCTATAGAGCCGCTTCGATTATGTATTTAGAGTGTTATAGAGGTCGAAAACTGTCTCATATGTTAAAAAATAATCTGCTGCGATAACAATGACTACTTGTCTTTATAAACACATATTCTCAACTCATTGTTATATACTAGTATTTCAATTTAGGTTTATACTTAGTTAGGATATTTATATAATATTTGCTAGATTATTTTTCTTCTTTATCCGATAGCTGATTCCGTGACTTCAAACTGATGCAGAGTATAAGCTATTATTTTTACAGTAAAATTAAAAAACTCTATTAGAAAGCCTATATGCGTACTCAGCCCGCTAAATAAATGCATCCATGCATAAAGCCCATAAGTTCAGTGGGCGTGTAGGATCAATAGTTTATGCTAAGCGCCGCTTGGAAGTTACCCCTGATTCAGGTTCGAGTTAGAACAGATGTTTTTTATAAATTTTTCACAGGGAGCAAACCAACGAAATGGATTATAATAAGGTACTAAAATTTTGGTTCCAAGAAATCAGCCCCGCTCAATGGTGGAAAAAAGATCCTGATTTGGACTCTTTAATCACAGATCGATTTGCCAGTATCTATAGCCAGGCAAGCTTAGGTGAACTATACAGTTGGCGCCATAGTATTAGAGGTCGTTTAGCAGAAGTCATCATCCTCGATCAGTTTTCGAGGAACATGTTTAGGGGCTTGGCTCAATCTTATGCAATGGATGCAATGGCATTAGCGTTAAGTCAAGAAGCTATTCGAATAATCAATGAGAACCCATCTGTAAGTCAGGATATATCAGCAGTAGAAAAGAGCTTTCTATATATGCCTTTTATGCATAGTGAATCAGTGATGATTCATGAGATCGCGAAAAAGCTGTTCGATGAGATCGCCATAGAAAGTAATATAAACAGTGCCAAACAACATTACGACATCATTAAACGCTTCGGTCGTTACCCGCATAGGAATCAATTACTGTGGCGAGAATCAACGCCAGAGGAAATGGAGTTTTTGGAGCAACCGGGAGCCGGTTTTTAGATTTGCATGCAAAAGTTTAAAAACTCTCTAAGGGGCTCTTAATCAAAGAGGCCAAATAATAAGAGACCTCGACATAACGTTGCCCGCGCAGTAGTTATGCAGTGGTCTCAGCAAATATGTGATCGAGGTCACACGTTAAGGTAATACTTTTGTTAGAAAATATTGCTACACGCGGACCGAAAGGTACCTATTCTGAACTGGCGACAAAACAATATATCAGCCATAACAATCTGAATTTAGACATTGTATTTTATAATTCCTTAAAAAAAACACTTGATGCGATCGGTAAAGAAGTAGAAATTGGTATTTTACCCATTGAAAACTTCTCCGAAGGTTTCGTTAATCTTGTTTTGGATTATTTAGTTACCGCTGACTTATATGTGCAATCTGAAATTCTATTACCCATACAATTTTCTCTGGTTAGTTATTGTCAACACTTTGAAGATATTGATAGTATCTACGTACAATTTGTCGCTAAGGGCCAGTGTGCGGAGTATCTGGATAAATTTGAAACTGCACATTTTATTAGTACAGAAAGTAATACGGAGTCTCTTTTAGCAATTAAGGGAAAAACCAATACGGCAGCAGTAGTCCCCAGTCATTTATTGGAGACAGGTAGTTTTAATTATGTTGAAGAAAACATAACAGATTACAAAAACAACCAAACTCGATTTTTACTATTGTCAGGAAAAACAGACGATAGTTATAATGGATGTTCTGCGGATTATAAAACCAGTATCATCGTACTTTTTCATGACGACTACCCAGGGTATCTTGAAGGGGTTCTACATAAATTGACCAAGCGAAATATCAATATAACCTCTATTGTATCCAGACCAACCCGCAAAGTTTTTGGTAAATATCACTTCTTTATTGATCTGGATGGACACAGAGCAGACAAAGATCTCAAAATGGCGCTATTAGATATACAACAAGACTTTAAGGTTAAAATTTTAGGCTCTTTTCTTAAGCATTAATAAATGATAATTTTTGTCTGTGCGCCACATATAACCTCTGAAAAGTCACCTACCTTGAAAAACACCGCCTACAAGCACACAGAGAAGATGCTGAGCCGTTCAGAGGCTCCCTTACCGCTACAGATCGTCTTTATGTTAGGAAGTAAGCTTGATGAACACTGAACTATTAACCCAATTGTTCATCCCTAACATCGGTGATCAAAATGATATCCCCCAATATATTCACTTATTTAGAACCCTACAGAAAGCTATCGTTGAAGGGCGCTTAAGGTCTGGTAGCAAGTTACCTGCAAGCCGACCTTTGGCTGTTTCTTTAAAGCTTTCTAGAAACACGGTAAAGGCAGCCTACGAATTATTACAGGCAGAGGGCTATATTGAGACGAAAAAAGGAGCGGGCAGTTACGTCACATCTACAGACTTTACTCCTATCAGCCTAGAGGAAAAAACACCATTAGAGGTAAATAATGGAACAGCGATTAGCTACTCTAAATTAATGCATCGCCTAGAGTGGCAAAAGCATAATCAATCTATTCCTACAGCAGGCTTGTTAACACCTGCAATACCAGCGATGGCTGAATTTCCTTGGATGCAATGGCAAAAATCTATCCACTTTGCGGGTAGAACCATGAAACATCAAAGCATGTCATCTAGTCTTGGTTGTGAATATTTAAGAGAGCAAATCTCTTCGTATTTGAAGATAGTGAGGGGGGTTAGCTGTAGTAGAAATAATATTTTAATATTCTCGGGCTCACAGCAAGCAATTTATTTAGCGCTGCAAGTATTAATTGATCCAGGTGACCATGTCTTAGTTGAAAACCCGTGCTATTACGGCATTAATGGCGCCTTAAATGCATTAGACGCTATTCAAATTCCCATAGATGTTGATCAACATGGCTTTAAATTAAACGTGGCTGATCAGCAGAAAAGTAAAGTTACCGTGATAACTCCCTCCCGAAATTATCCTCTTGGGCATACCTTAAGTTTACATCGAAGAATTGCATTATTGGAATGGGCTAAATTAAATAATTCTTGGATAATAGAGGACGACTACGACAGTGAGTTTAGGTTTGATGGGCCGCCATTAACATCATTACAAGGATTGACAGCACAGAGCAGGGTTATATATGCAGGAACGTTTAGCCGTATATTGCATCCATCTATCCGTATCGGTTATCTGGTATTGCCGAACGATTTAGTTGAGCCTTTCGCTACGGCTAAAAAGTTGATGCATGGCAATATTCCGGTACTACCACAGCTTGCTTTGGCTAATTTTATGGCTAATGGCCATTTTTCCAGTCATGTACGAAAAATGCGAAAATTATATTTACTGAGAAGGACTACTCTACAGCTTTTAATCAGTCGACACCTTAGCTACTGCTTAACTTTAGTCGATAGCGATGGTGGTATGCACTGTGTCTATCTATTGGCGGAAGGCTATGATGATAGAGAAGTTTGCGATAGTGCTAATCTACAGGGGATTGGCATTGCGCCCCTCTCTTCTTATTATCATGGAGAATATTCTAAGCAAGGGCTAGTTATTGGGTTCGCAGGTTATAACGAAGTTGAGCTTACTCAAGGGGTGCTAGTATTGACTAAGGTTTTAATCGCACTTAAATAGACTAGCGCGGGACGAGTAAATGAAGTACAAAATATCGCCGTCAGCGTACCTTTTTATACGGGTATTATAACTGAGCATATTGAGCGGTTTTTTAACGACTGTGTTCGCTATTACTGCTTTTCTGCTGACACCGGTATGTGATCACAGACTGATGGTATATTATCTAAAGCATTTATACTGGCTGTACTCTTTTACCAGCTAAAAACCTTTTAGTTCCATATTTATCGAGTGGGATTAATGAATTGTACTTTACGGATGGCAGATCAAATGAAACGCTCAGATGATAAAATAAAACCTAACCAAGACAACTCTTTTACGTCTGATATTGTGCACTTTGATCGATCGATGCCACATGTTAATGGGGGAGTACATTATCCAATACACCCATCCACACAATATAATTATGATTCTGTCAGTGCACTGATTAGTGTCTTCCAAGGAAAAACAAAAGGTAATTCACCTTACTCTAGGCAAGGGACACCCACCACAGCAGTGTTAGAAGCTAAGCTAGCCCAGGTTGAGGGCGGTGATGGGGCGATCGTTTTTTCGACGGGAATGGCCGCAATCACCGCTTCATTTTTCTCTTTACTCAAGGCAGGTGATCATATTGTTGTTTCTAAATTCTTATTTGGAAATACCGCTAGTTTATTCAATACGATGGAAGGCTTTGGTATCGAAGTAACCCGGGTTGATCCATCTGAGGCTATTAATGTCGAGAGCGCGCTGCGCCAAAATACTCGTATAGTCTTTGTAGAAACAGTGGCGAACCCTGGAACACAACTGCCTGATTTAGAAAGTATAGGCGAGTTATGTGCTACTAAAAAAATCATATATTTCGTAGATAACACGATTTTATCTCCCTATCTTTTTAGGCCCAAGAATATTCAAGCATCTCTGGTTATTCACTCTCTGACTAAATCGATAGCGGGGCAAGGTCAGATATTAGGTGGGGTTGTGATCAACACTGGGTTGTATGATTGGTCAACGTATCCGAATATCTTTTCCGCTTATCGCCTTGGAGATTCGAGTAAATGGGGGCTAATGCAAATAAGAAAAAAAGGTTTAAGAGATATGGGCGGCACCTTAACGTCTCATGCAGCGCATCTAATTAGCTTAGGGTTAGAAACCTTGGCTATTCGCATGGATAGGAATAGTGAAACAGCATTGAAGATCGCTATTTTTTTAGAGAATCACGATAAAGTAAAAAAAGTTTATTATCCGATGCTGGAAAGTCACCCATCCTACTTGCAAGCCAAAAAATTGTTTAAGGCTGGGTCTTGGTTGCTGTCTTTTGAACTTAAAGATGCAGAAAGTTGCTTAGCATTTGTCGATAAACTTAATGTATTTATAAAGGCGACCGGATTAGCTGATTCACGTAGCTTGATAATACCCGTTGCCCATACCATTTTTTGGGAGATGGGGGCGAAAAAGCGTCAAAAAATGGATATAAATGATGGATTGCTAAGGATATCAGTTGGTTTAGAAGAGAGCGCTTGTTTGATTGACGATCTTACACAGGCATTTGATGCTTGAAGATCAGTAAAAATTAAGTTTATTGGATTTTAAACGACCATATCAACTTGTTGAATATAACCGGTTTTTCCCGTTTCAGTTAAATAAAAACTAGACGCTTTAACTTGGCCGTTATACTGATTATCAACCCCTTTAAGAGCAAAAGGGGTATCGGTAGCTCCAAGATAAATAGCTCCTATATCCTGACTAGCTAAGCTACTTAATGAATCAATATCTTTGGTTTTAGTCCATAATTTCAATTCTTTGAAAATACTGTCTGCTGCATCAATAAAATTATTTCCATCTTCATCGTAACTTGCCAAATCTGCAAAGCCGTTACCTGATAAAGGACCAAAAAGCTCCGTTCCATCGTTAATCACCCCGTCTTTATTTTTATCTAATGCGAGCATCGCGCCATTGGTTATGTAACTAATCAGGTCTTTGTTACCATCGGCATCTATATCAAATAAATACTTATGGTTAGATAACTCAACTGAGCTACCGGGAAAATTAATAATTAGCGGGTCTTTAAATTGAATAGTATGAGTCGCTTGAGTAGTGCTGGTATAGCTATAGTGTCGTTCCATACTCATGTTTAAAGCGAAAGAGATGTTTTTACCGTCGGCCGTGGCAATAATTCCCGTAGAATTAAATGCTAAGCTCTCATGTTCCTCAATCGTTTCAGCGGTGTTTAAAGTCATTTCTACATAGATCCCTGATGACTCAGCAGCCAGATTGTTTGGCAGTGTAGAATGACAACAATTTTTTCCTAAATCATTGTTATTAGCCGCTAAGCTGGCATTGAATTGATCTTTACCTTGAACGGCTAATGCTTGCAGCAAGCGCTGAAATAGACTCATACTAGCCATGAATGCTTTATCTTGCGTTGACTGATGCTCTCTTAGGGCTCTAGATTTAAGCCCACTCTCATTCATCATCAAATTAGAGGCTGAGCTATCCTGAGTGTCGTTGCCATCATTATCCAATTGAATTCTAAAATCAGCAATTAGTTGATTAAATTGAGTGTTTACATGCCCCTTATTGGCAGAATTCTGAGCTGTTTTAGAAGCATCTAAGTTGAGGGTGCTAGTCGTAGAAAAAGTTCTATAAGTGTTTTTTTGGTGCTCGGAGCTAATTGCCACTTCGCTAGATTTGATAATCATTATGTAGCCCATGTTATTGGTTGATCGATTAATATTAAACGACAGCTGTAAATAGTTCAGTGCAAAAAAATACAGTGGTTCGTTCTATTAAGTTAGACCTGAATCAGTGACTTCACTGCACCACATAGCGCAAGCTCTTGATTCTACAGCGGTTAGAAAAATACCCGCTGAACCTACGGGTGCAGCTAAGATTTTTCAATTCCACTGTAGAACCAATATCTTACACTCTGTATTCACTTTGAAGGCACGGATTCAGGTTAGAGCCATGTTGTACGTACTTTTCTTTATCCATCAATCGGAAACGCCAGAACAGAATTCAATCAAAAAAAGTCTGTGAAACAGCTAGCAACGCCATTTTCACGACATGGCACGCAATCTTCGGGTTAGGGAAATGTTGCACATGACCAATAATTAAGCAAAAAAGGTGCCAATAATTAGGTGCTTATACATAATAATAATCAAATTTTGCTGGGTAATGCACTCGATAATCAGAGTAGAGGGGGAGGGATCGCTATAATATCAAGAGTTTGCGCTATGTAGCGCAGTGAATTCACTTACTTAGATATTAGCTAAAGAGGCAAGTTGCTGCTTTCGCTGCCATGGCAAGAAGGAGTAAGTGGCAAGTGTTGGCCGAAACTTAAAAGATTTACCTGATTAGCCATGTGTCTCCGCCACAGTGCAGCAAAAGATGCTTTTAATCTCTTCTCTGTGCCCTCTGTGTTAAAACCAATCCTTTAAAGATTTTTTCACCACAGAGGACACAGAGGCGCTGCGCTGCACAGAGGGAAAACAAAACACTACCTGATTAGTGCTGTGTCTTCACAGACGAACCTAAAGTAAAAAAAAATTACAAATAAATGACCTGGCTATAATCTAAACCATTATTAAATGATAAAAATATATTATAACTTCGCTTAACTTGTTGGAATTAATCACTTTGTTAAACAGCTGTCAAGTCAAGCGGAGTATGATGGTCAATCAGGAAGATTTATAGCTCAGCCATTTTTTAAATTAATCCAAGCTTTATCTGCAACTTTTCGATAGGACTTCCAATCTCCTTTTAGCCAGCGCTGACGACCAGCTTCGGCATAAAACAGGTATAGTTGGTCGCCAAAAAACTCCCATATTTTACCGTTAGTTGGCACCAGTCCTTCCCCTAAGCTAAGTGCATTGGCACAAAATCCGTTAAAAGTAGGCTTATATTTACCCGGGTTTTCCTGGAATTTGTTTGCCGAGAGCTGACTGGCAAAATGCCAGTTAGCTGCTAGGTACTTGACTACATATGTTTTTTTACCCAGCGTCGGCAAATGTTTGGCCCTCGCTATTTCGCTATGGTAGGAGACAGTATCATGCCCACCAATAGCCTTAGATCCCCAAAAACTCTTACTGACCATTTCAGCGACAGCAATAGTTGATGAAATACTCAATAAAAGGCCAATAATTATTTTTTTCATAGAGAAAACCTGTCATTCATGGCGAAGCGCTATCGTTAATAATCGCTATAGAGTATAGCTGTTGTATTTGCCTAAATTGTCAACGCTCAGTCAGTAAAAGCTTAATTTGGCAAGTCTTGGTCTAAAGATAGACAGATGCTCGAGGTATAGTTCCACGAATTAGCTTGAAAATGTCAGTTAAATATCACTGACAACGCTTGAAAAAGCTTCAACATGCATGCGACACCCTGATGTTATAGGTTTCCTGATTAGTCCTGTGTCTCCGCCACAGTAAAAGATGCTTTTAATCTCTTCTCTCTTCTCTCTTCTCTCTTCTCTCTTCTCTGTGCTCTGTGTGGTAAAACCAATCCTTTAAATAATTTTTCACCACAGAGGACACAGAGGCGCTGCGCTGCACAGAGGAAAAACAAAACACTACCTGATTAGCGCTGTGTCTTAACAGACTGGCCTAAAGTAAAAAAAAATTGCAAATAAATGACTTGGCTTAATCAGGAAAGGTTTTAACTAAGATTTTCATTGCAGGGCCTGCTAGCACGCAATATTGGGACTAGAGGTTAGATTTTTTTTGACGCCACCAAATTAGCAATCCAAAAACACCGAAGATATAACCGACAGCCCCGATAGCGTCTTGATAGCGTACTTTTTCTTGTAGGGCGTTGATCTGTTCTGCCAATGGTTGTATTTGCTGTTGTAATTGATCGGCGATTACTTTTCTAAGCAGGGCAGTATCAAGGTTCGATAGATTCTTTGCTGGCATTGTCGCACTTGATTTAGGATCAATTGAGTCAAGCTGTCTTGGTTTTTTAATTTGCCATTTAGCAATATGTCCATCTAAGGTATTAGCAATAATTTGATATTCACTACTGGGTAGAATGAGTTTAAATTTACCTGCTGCATTGCTGCGAACTTTGCTGTAGTTCGCCCCTGATTTATCTAAAATATCGATTGATAAATTCGCGACGCCGGCACCACCTGCGAAGTAAACCTTTCCCTGTATAGAAATATTCTGTTCATCTATGACTTGAGTATATGCAAATACTTTAAGCAGGTGAGCGTGGCTATCGATGGAAAATATTGAAATATATATAAAAACTGCGAATGCTTTCATCATCCATTGGCCGGGCTGTTGAAGGCGCTAGGCGAAGTTCGAATAATAAAGCTGACCACGAAGGCCGTCACTGTCGCTTCAATTATAAGCAGGGGAATATTGGTCGCCAAGATGACTTTCATCATTGGCGCAAACTCTTGGCCACTAAAGTATAAACTAGAGGCTAATAAAAGAGTGGTACAACCTATGCCAATCGCACCAGCCAATGCCCCAATGATGATCGCAAAGCGCTTTGAAACACCTTCATAACTGGCCAGTTGATTTAGTAATAACGGCCTTAACAGTACGGCGACTATAATGGCCGGCACTGCCATGTTAAATGTGTTAACTCCCAGTACTAGCAGCCCACCATAACCGAAAAACATTAGTTGCAAGACTAGTGCCACAAAAATGGCGGGTATCGCAGCCCAACCTAACAATAACCCCATCAAACCATTAAATAATAAATGGATTGAGCTCGGGCCCACCGGAAAAGTAATCATTGATGAAATAAAAAATACTGCCGCTAGCATTGCAGTCTGGGGGATTTTATCTAAATCTAATTTCTTTAACCCGTAACTCAACACCACGATAGTGCCCAGCGCACCTAAAGTTAAAATTTCCGTAGAGACTACGCCGTCCGGTATATGTGCCATTTTTTATCCTATTTCATGTCTTTTGCATTAATCCAAATAAGCCCGCCAAGTTCAACGGGAACTTGCTTGCCATTGGGTGCTGCTAAAGTGTAATCAGCCTCAATAAGTGCAGCAAACCCCCACCAACCAGCTTTTGGCATAACATAGCTAAAGGTGCCATTGGCATCCGCTTTAATCACTTGAGTTATGTAACTATCGGTAGGAGGAGTAGCGGTGCCGTCACTGCGCCACTCCACTTCAATCTCTGCAAAAGGTAGGGGTTGGCCGGCTTTTTTGACGATACCTTGAAAGGCATTTCCGGTCCATAAGCTATAAGGTCGGGTTAACGGCTCAATTTCAATGGGTAAGCCTACTAGCGCGTCCCAGCCTGCAAAAGCTCCAAAACCATCGACTATCACTTTGCTATAGTGAATGATCATTTTCCCTTCAGAGGCTTCCCAATAAGGCTGCGGCTCTACGTAGAAAACTAGATCACCAGGTTGTGTAGCCTGATATTTAAGCGACCAAGTAGACGTGCTTGAATCAAGTTTTTCTTCGACTAAGTTGGCTAGTAAATCTTGCCTATTGTTATTGCTCAGCACGCTAATTGACTTAGGTTTTAACATATTCATCACCGGACCTTGGGTCATTGGATGAGTGAAAGTTAAGGCTAGGCGCAATGGCTGTTGATTGGCGGCATTTAAGAAATCTCTATCCGGTATTATTTCTTGGAAGTGGGCAAAACTAGGGGTTGCAGTGGATAGACAGATCGCTAAAACAATGCGTTTGATATTATTATTGAATGGCTCAAATGAGCTGACAATATGGTTGGTATACTGCATGATAAAAATTTAAACTCTATAAATAGTTAGAACAATGTTTTTTTGTAAAATGCCCGCTCGGATTGTTCGCCCGAGGGCTGTATTTATGAACTCATAAAATATGAAGAATTCAGAAAACGTATGAATAATAAGTCAGATCATACGAATTTACAATTGTTCATACTTGATTTTAAACGACTCTGTGCCAACAGCTAGTGTTGCGCGAAAAATTGGGCTGTAACGAGTAATCTGCAGTAGACGCAGTTTATTAGAAGGAGCTAGTTAGGAAGAGGGATGGCAGTAATCGAATGGTTATATGGTCGGTGTACTATGGACATGCGCTTTCCCATCGTGGTGAGAGAGCTTAACTTCTACCGGTACTAAGTAAGCTTTCCCATGGCGAATACCTGGTTTTGCGATAATTGTATTACAAAACTCTCTTACTTTTTGTGTGGGGCCATTGAGCATCACTGTTTCCATGCAATGGTCGTGATCCAAGGCCACTTTGACGCTAGAGACAACGATGTTGTGATTATCATGTTGAGTCTGCGCTAGTTTTGAGGCGAGTTCTCGCTCTTGATGGTTGTATATATAGGTTAAAGTACCGATGCAATCTGCACCTGATTGTTGGTCTTGATTCTCCAGGCTTTGCTGCTCGAGTCTGTCTCTGATTAGGTCACGCATTCCCTCTGATCTGTTTTTATAACCTTGCTCTTTTAAAAACTTATCGAACTGAGACGCTAGAACCTGATCAAGTGAAATAGTTAATCTTTCCATGTGTTTGCCCGTGATGTTTATATTTATTTCTAGCTGTTAATCAAAGATTAACGCTTTAAATTAGACGGTGAGGAGGTAGGTAAATATTAGTCACTCGATGACTGAGCAACGTTATTTTTCCTATGTAGCGTTCATCGCCTGTCGCAGAAAACTCAAAATTGTATTCGCGCTTTAAAGTCAGGGAGCCAGTTTGGCCTCTAACCGGCCTTATTTTATTTAAGCCGACACTGCCATCTAGTAACTGTAGGTTTAATCTTTCACATTCTGTTCTGGCCGCTGTCAGAGCGAACTCCCTAATTTTTTGAGCGCTCAGCCAATAATAGATAGCCAGGCACACTATAGTGAGTAAAAAAACGTCAAAAAGCTCAAAGTACATATCATTACCAATTCAGCATTGTTATCAGCTATACGGCCGCTGGGGAACATTCAAGCACAATCCTAAAGCCGTGACTTTAATACACCACAGAGCGCAAGCTCTGTCTTCACTTTGAAGTCACGGATTTAGAATAATGCTAGAAGAATTACCTTTAGGGTATAAGATTAGCATTGTTTGCCATGAAAACCCATTGTCTGACGCCTATCAAAATTAAATTATCATTGCTAACTTATCTTTAATTAACAAATACCTATTTATAAATTTTGATTACACCTATTATAAAATAGCCGATGTTGTTAGATACAGGGCGTAATATGATTGTCATCATAACTGCTTATGATCAGAAAAAAATAAGGGTGTTTCATCTATGCAAACTTTACTCAATTTAATCACTTCAAGTGCTTGGGATCTAATCGCATTGGTTTGGTTTTTGTGTTGCTATAAAGGTTATTTATATTATGCGAAATTCAAAAGTCACAGTACTCCTTGTCTCGCTAACGTGCTGCATAAATATCGCTATGAGTGGATGTTACATATGCTGGAAAGGGAAGTGCGTATAGCGGATGAAACAACTATTGCTAACTTAGAGCGCAACGTTTCATTTTTCGCATCTACCACTATCTTGATTATCGCTGGTTTAATCACTTTACTAGGCTCCAGTGATGTCGTCACTAAAGTGTTATCTAATCTTCCGGTGGTCTCCACTGCAGTCAACAGCTGGTCAATCAAAATAATGTTATTGATTGTGATTTTTTTGTATGCATTTTTCAAATTCACTTGGAGTTTAAGGCAGTATGGATTTTTGTCAGTCATGGTGGGCAGTGCGCCGACGCCGGCAGATAATTGTGCCGTAGAAGCCAAAGCTTTTCACGCTGAACGAATCGCGCTTATGTGCTCGAAAGCTGCGGGAAATTTTAATTTAGGTTTACGTACTTATTACTTTTCTGTTTCGGTACTCGCTTGGTTTATTAGCCCTGGTTTATTTATGATTAGTGCGGCATTCGTCACTTTTATTTTGTATAGAAGAGAGTTTAGATCGGAGACACTAAAAAATCTGATGATGAATTTTGGTGAAGAGGGCAAATTTAATTTAGGTCAAAATAAGCACAACAGTAAGCATATATAATTTGATTAGACGCGGTTTCAACTTCTACAGAGCTGAAATCGCCATCAATTTAACTATTATTGCCGGATAAGTATTCTCTAGCCCTTGAAACTTTCCCCCTCGTCCCCATTTCTGCTGTCATGGTAGGGATATATTCATCTAGTTATTTTTCATAGAGAGCTCTACAATTTTTCATCTTAAACGACGGCCACCGCAGCTTAGGTTAGTCGAAGTGTTTTGAATATTTATTAATACAAAGAGACTTAAAAATAAGTGTCTTTGTATACAACAGGATTAATGATAAATGACAACTGAAACCCAGCAAGAAACTTTAGGCTTCCAAACCGAAGTTAAACAGTTACTAAACTTAATGATTAACTCACTGTACTCTAATAAAGAGATATTTTTACGTGAGTTAGTGTCTAACGCATCCGATGCAGCTGAAAAGCTTAGATACGAAGCGCTGGAGAATGGTGATTTATATGAAGGTGATGGCGATTTAAATATTCGTATCAGCTTCGATAAAGATGCTAAGACTGTCACTATTGAAGATAATGGCATAGGTATGACTCGATCTGAAGTCGTTACCCATTTAGGCACCATTGCCAATTCTGGTACTGCGAGTTTCTTAGGTAACTTAACCGGTGACGAAACCAAAGACAGCCAGCTAATTGGTCAGTTTGGCGTTGGTTTTTACTCTGCATTCATCGTCGCTAAATCTGTAGAAGTATTTACGCGTAAAGCAGGCCAAGATAAGAGCGAAGGCGTGCATTGGAGCTCTACCGGCGAAGGCGAATTTAACCTAGCGACAATCGAAAAAGCTACCCGCGGTACAAAAATCGTATTGCATTTAAAAGATGCAGAGGAAGAGTTTGCAGATGGTACCCGTTTACGCTATTTAATTCGCAAGTACTCCGACCATATCGCACTTCCAGTGATCATGCAGCAAGAAGCCCAGCCTGAAGTTCCGGCGGCTGATGATGATGAATCCACTGAAAAAGAAGCAGTAGTGCTGGAAGATGAGACTGTAAACTCAGCTTCTGCACTTTGGACACGCAACAAGTCTGATATTTCTAAAGAAGATTACAACGAATTTTATAAGCACGTATCAAGCGATTATGCCGATGCCTTAACTTGGTCTCACAATCGTGTTGAAGGTAAACAAGAATATACTAGCCTATTGTATGTTCCGACTAATGCACCACACGATCTATGGAACCGTGAAGCTCCACGTGGCTTAAAGCTATACATTCAGCGCGTTTTCATCATGGATCAAGTAGATGAGTTTTTACCTCTATACCTAAGATTCATCAAAGGTGTGGTTGATTCTGCTAGCTTATCTTTGAATATTTCTCGTGAAATTTTACAAAAAGATCCTAACGCCGAGAAGCTGCGTGCAGCATTAACTAAACGTAGTATTGATATGCTGTCTAAGCTCAGCAAAGATGAAGATAAGTACCAAGTATTCTGGAAGGCTTTTGGTAATGTTATCAAAGAAGGGCCAGCTGAAGATTATGCTAACCGTGACAAGATTATGCAGTTGATGCGTTTTTCATCTACCCATAATAAAGACGACGCGCAGTCAGTATCTTTAGCTAGCTACGTAGAGCGTATGAATGAAGGTCAAGAAAAGATCTATTACGTAACTGCTGAGAATTATAATACTGCTAAAAACAGCCCGCACTTAGAAATTTTCCGTAAAAAGGGTATCGAAGTCTTGTTGCTTACCGAGCGCATTGACGAGTGGATGATGAGCCATGTTTTCGATTTCGACGGAAAGTCTTTCCAAGATGTTGCCAAAGGTGAGTTGGACTTAGGCGAAAAAGACAACGAAGAAGAGAAAAAAGCACAAGAGGCCGTCGCCAAAGAAGCTGCAGGTTTAACCGAGCGTTTGAAAGAGTGCTTAACTGATAAGGTTTCTGAAGTACGTGTTACCAATCGTTTGACTGATTCTCCAGCTTGTCTAGTACTAAACGCTTACGATATGGGCGCGCAGATGAAAGCTATTATGGAAGCTGCAGGTCAAGCCGCTCCCGACTCAAAGCCTATTTTTGAAATTAATGTCGAGCATCCACTGATTAAAAAAATGGATGGCGAGACAGATGAAGATCGCTTTGGTGATTTAGCGAATATCATTTTCGATCAAGCGGATTTAGCCGCAGGTGGGCAGCTATCTGACCCAGCGAGTTATGTAGCGCGTTTGAATAAGTTATTACTAGAGCTTAGTAAGTAAATACAAGCTCATTAAAAAACCAGCTTTAGGCTGGTTTTTTTTGCTTGATTTTCCTCTTGTTATGGGAGGGGTTATCAGCTGCTATTGATCGATTGAGACCTCTGCATAACGTTGCGTGCGCAGTTATCATACCCTCTGGGTAAGTTATGCAGAGGTCTCCGATTATTATTTAGAGATCTTTTGCGGGGTACTACTTAATACATCAATAGCCACTAGTTCAATACACACTGACAAAATTTCCACCGCAGTTTTTATTTCTGCAAGGTTTGGTAAACTAGGTGCAATTCGAATATTACTGTCTTGAGGGTCATTCCCATAGGGAAACGTCGCGCCGGCAGCAGTGAGTACAACTCCAGCTTCTGCGGCCATTTTAACCACCTTAGTCGCGCAATTATCTAATAAATCTAAGTTGATGAAATAGCCGCCTTTAGGTTTTGACCATCTAGCAATCGCTTTGCCAGATAAGTTTTCGGTAAAGATAGTATCTACCGCACTAAATTTTGGGCGCAGTAAGCTTGCGTGTTTTTCCATGTGCTGGTGTATGCCATCCATATTTTTGAAAAACCGCACATGTCTTAATTGGTTGATTTTGTCGGAGCCGATCATTTGAATGCTAGCATGCTTTTCAATCCACTTAATATTATCTACACTTGCCCCTAAAGCGGCAACGCCGGCCCCTGCAAAGCTAATTTTAGAGGTCGAACCAATGATAAATACACGATGGTCATGGCCTTGCTGCTTGCAGGCTTTGAGCAAATCTTTAATGACTACTTTATCAGCAGTTAAGTGATGGACGTGGTAGGCATTATCCCAAATTATTTTAAAGTCAATGGCGGCGCATTTCATCGCCGCGAGACGATCAACTACTGCATCGCTCACTGATAATCCGCTTGGGTTGCCATATTTTGGCACAAACCACATGCCTTTAATGCTGGCATCTTCGGCGACTAACCGTTCAATTTCATCAATATCTGGATCTCCATTATCCAGTAATTTAATAGTGATCATTTCAATACCAAAGTGCTGGCAAATTGAAAAGTGTCGGTCATAGCCTGGCGCCGGACATAAAAATTTAATTACAGATTCTTTGGACCAAGCTTGAGCTGAGTCGACACTACCGTGACTCATACACCGAGCAACAAGGTCGTGCATCAAGCCTAAACTAGTATTGCCAGCCACAAAAATTTCATTCATTTCAACTTCTAGGTACTCTGAAAAGAGTTCTTTCGCGTCACTAATGCCACTTAAACCGCCATAATTTCTACAGTCAAGCCCACTGGAATCTAAATAATCTTGGTTGCTCAATATCGATATAATAGGGTTAGATAAATCGAGTTGTTCCGCACTTGGTTTACCGCGGGTCATGTCTAATTTCAAACCTTGTGCCTGAAATGCTT
The DNA here is from genome assembly GCA_029027825.1 of Oceanospirillales bacterium. Lineage (GTDB taxonomy): Bacteria > Pseudomonadota > Gammaproteobacteria > Pseudomonadales > Balneatricaceae > Rs1. Next base: position 1,601,871 of record CP093399.1, read on the forward strand.
GATAACGTTTAGTGAGTGACTCTACGTTTTCGAGTAATGAATTTAGGTCAGTTTGAGAGGATGACATTTTTTCTCCAAATTGGTTTAGTTAGCGCATTCATAATGGCCCGATTTATCATACTTTCAAGTAAATACATCCGCTATATTCAATTATATAACGGTATTGACTAACGTGGAATAAATATAGATTGCTTTTATAAATATGGGAGCAGGGTTAGCCCAGAGAACACAGTAGTCATTTTCGATTAACGCATCGACTAATCAATACCCGCTGAATGTGGACTCAACAACAAGCCCTATTAACTGTTTTTTAAAGGAGATAAGTAGCTATAGACCTCTGCTAACTTACCCAAAGGGTATGATAACTGCGCTCGGTAATACGGCGTTAAAAACCGGCTCAATATGCTCATTTACACCGGTATTACCCATAATCAGGGGCACACTAACTCCGCTATCTCGCCGGTTTTTTCCTTGTATTACCTTTACTAGCAACGTTATGCCGAGGTTTCAGCTAAAAATAATATCGATGTCATTAGGTGGTTTTTTGGTCGATGACTGCTCCGTCAGTATTGCTGATAGCCAATACACAACTATTTGAATGAGACCTCTGAATGTAAGTCAATTCCACCATATAGTTTCCTGATTACCCACCACTTTCAGCTATGGTTAGGCCAAGCCCCTCAAACCCTAGTATTGACGATAGGTATAGCAGAAAACGCTTTCGTAAGATAATTACCCTGCATACTGCTACATCTTATAATTCATCGAAACCAATTGATGATAATGCTGAAAAAATAGTTTCTTATAAAGTCGGCTGAGTCTCATGGGTAATCAGGAAAGATTAAGACCTAGGAGATTGTTGTCTTTCTAAATTTCTTGATTTTAAGGTTTTCTCTGTGCAGCGAAGCGCCTCCGTGACCTCTGTGGTGAAAAAAGTCCTTAGGGTTTTGGTTGTTGGTCTTACTAAATCTTTGGTCTTTCTAGTCTGTTAGGGTTTTCTCTGTGGAGCGTAGTGTCTGTGGATCTCGGTGGTGAAAAAGACTTTAAAAGATTAGTTTTACCACAGAGGTCACAGAGAAGGGACTTAAAAGATTACCTGATTACCCACTACTTTCAGCTATGGTTAGGCCAAGCCCTTCAAACCCTAGTATTGGCAATAGGTATAGCAGAAAACGCTTTCGTAAGATAATTACCCTGCATACTGCTACATCTTATAATTCATCGTAACCAATTAATGATAATGCTGAAAAAATAGTTTCTTATACAGTCGGCTGAGTCTCATGGGTAATCAGGTATAGTTTTATAGTAGGCTAGCGGCGGAGAAAAGTCGTAAAAAGGGAGTGGGGGGTATTAAAAAATCGCTGTATGGTTAAGCAATGCGTGGTGGTCTCTCAATAGGCTTGGCTACTACGAGTACTAGGCGGGATAGCACTGTCAGTGTAGTGGTCAAGTATCCAAAGACCTAAGAAAGGTCTTTAGATATATATATTTTATTCAGAGATATTGGATAATAAACTAGGGTGAGTCACTAAGTTTCTTACACCGTGTGCATGGTCTTCTTTAAACTCATTTCCTTTAAGCCATTTTCCCACTGTGCCAATAGAAACTTTTTCAACGTTTGGTCTAACGCTCCAAGTAACTTGAAAAGGAGAACCTTTTTCATTATATCCAGGACCTGTCGTTGATCCAGCATACTGCACAGGAGTCCCTGTATTCATAGGAATATTTACAGCTTGGTATAGGCCACCGACAAATTTAACTTTGGTTAAAGATATAAAGTCTTTAGCTTCTTTATCGTTAACAGCGACATAAACTTGAGTTTCCACTCGTAACTGAGGGTTGCCGATAGATTTGCTTAAACAAGCACCTAAAGTAGCACCAGGTTTTACTTGAGCAGTAGAGTAAACGTAGTGCACTTCAAGTGTGTCACCTGCGTAGATACTGCCGTGCTTACTTGCACCCACTTCTTTACCATAATCAGCTAGTTCTGCTTCACTTAAGTGTCCAGAGAACTTGTACCCTGTTTGATAGCCATGGCCGTCACCATTTCCTGCATATGTAGTAAATTCCCCACCTTTATGTTCTGCATTCTTGTGTAAATGAATGTTACATAAGTTCATTTGTGTTGACGGAGGTGATAGAGAAAAAGCTCTATTATTACTACCAGTCTTTAAATCAATATCTCTTGGTGATTGCGGGCCAAATCCTTTGTTGTTTGTTTGTACTCGTAAAAAATGACTTTGATCTTCAATTACTTGATTTGATACTTGCTCTTGATGGGCGTTTTCTGAGGTTGTTGAGTTACTCGCGTATACTAGGAATGGTGCTAGAGCAGTCGCTGCTATTATAAAATGGATTTTTTTCATGATATTCCTTTATGCATGTTGTTTGTAAATAGGGTGGTAAGACTTTAGTACAAGGTTATAGTTAAAATCAAACAAAGTTTGCGCCATATCAATATCAATCTAAACTTTTTAGCTAACGCTAATAGACAGCTATTTTGTGCTGCTATAGACTATTTAAACCAGACAACTCTGGATCGCTTAATGTTTTTAGACTGTGTAGCGCTGTATTTAATACTAGCATCTAGACTTCGCTTAAGCGGAAAATTCTGGTAATTAGCGACGTGACACTTAAGAAATGTATTAAGTTATTGGCTGCTTTATTATAGTTAACTCAACAAAATTATTTATGTCTATTAGGATGGGTAATGCCGCGTATATTAGTCGCATTTATTTTTTTTATCTCAGTGCTTATCGCAGCGAATAGCCCTGCACAATCTGCGCTGGCAGCAACATGCGGCCCTGATTCTGCCATAGAAATGGGCAGTGTGCACAGCGCTAAATTGCAGTGTGTTGATCTGCAAAATTGCTGTAGCCAAAGCTGTTCCAGTGATTCGCAAACTAGTCTTAATTCTATTTCCACTACCCCAGTGTCGGCTCCTAAGAATATTGACTCGACCTACTCTTTCTCGCTTGTTACAGGCTTTGATGATGTGGTGAAGAGACCACCGAAAAGCCTTTTCCTCTGTGCATAATCGCACCTTTATCAACACTCTTGTTTACACCCATATTTACACCCCAATTTAGACCCTCCAAGAGTGTCGTTGGTACTGCTTAATACACTTGTAATATATTGTCTTAGTGACAGTTTGATCAATTTTTTTAGCAGTCCAGTTAGTTAATTTTGATGATTATAAAAGAAGCTGCAGTCGGTTGATAAGCAACTGGCACAGAGCTCTGAAATATTTTGATTGGTCGATCAAATAGGTGTTTAACGAGCCGTTTCAGCGAGCAGTGCTATTTTCTTCAATCCACAATCGCTAAAAATCATCCTTGAATGAGTTAGATATGATGCTCAACAGAAGAACTTTTATAAAGCTCGCCAGCATTTGTTTGCTGCCTCTGAGTCAAATTAGTCAGGCAATTACCCCGCAATACCGCGCAATTACGCTAAAACTGCGCACTGAAACACAAGACTGGTTCGCTAATTACGCGCCTATTCAGCTGTGGGCTAGTGATCTTAAACAACTTGATTTACAGCAATTTGAGACAGTGCAGATTGAAGTGCAAAATCAGTTACCTGAGGCGACCTCGCTGCACTGGCATGGGATGCGAGTCGAAAACCCAATGGATGGGGTAAGTGGTATGACACAAGCCCCCATTGCAGCGGGTGCCTCGTTCAATTACCAAATCACCGCGCGCGATGCAGGTACCTACTGGGCACATGCTCATCACCAGACTTATGAGCAACTGGCGAGGGGGCTATATCTACCCTTAATAGTATGGGAGGCCGAGAAATATGTCGTCGATCAAGATTTATTGATGGTTATTGATGACTGGCTGATCAATGCCGACCGGCAGCTGGATATTGCATCTTTGGCTAATTTTTCTGAATGGGCTCACGGTGGGCGCAAGGGTAATGTGATCACGGTCAATCGACAGCGTGACAACATTTATCATTGTAAACTGGGTCAGCGCATTCGGTTAAGGATTTTAAATGCGGCTAATTCAAGGATCATGACGCTGGCTTTTCCCAATCTTAAGGTGTGGATATTGGCCAAAGATGGTCAGCCTTTATCCGCACCTCTACCCACACCTCTTAAGTCGGATACACCGCTCACTCTCGGACCGGCAGAGCGCTATGATTTGATTGTCGATATACCACAGAGTATAGGTAACTTTCCGATTTATGAAGTCAGTGCTGATCAAAAACTTGTCGTATCGAGCATTGTTGTCACAGCTAGCGATGGCTTGCTGAAACAATATTCTGAGCCATTGGCGCTGCCGGAAAATCCATTGCCAAAAATAGATAAAGATAATATCGTGCACCGTAAAAAACTGCTGATGGAAGGCGGTGCTATGGGCAATCTTCAGCAAGCTCGTTATCAAGGCGAGCTATTAAGTGTCAATGAACTGGTCAAAAAACAACAGATTTGGTCGTTTAATGGTGTGGCAAACTTAGATGATCAGCCTTTACTGACTGCCAAAAGTGGAGAGATGGTAGAAATTGAAATTATTAACCAGACTCGCTGGCCCCATGCTATGCATTTGCACGGCCACCATTTTAAGGCTGACTCGGCATTCTATCCAAAAAATATTTGGCATGACACGCTATTGATCGAGGCAGGAGGGAAAACAAAAATCATGTTCCGCGCAGGCGAGCGCGGTAAATGGTTATTGCATTGTCATATGATAGAACACCAGGCATCAGGTATGGCGACTTGGATACAGGTGAGCTAATGATGCTCGCTAGAAACAGATATCTGATGTGGGATCTCAGTAGTTGGTCGCGACGACCGAATTTCTCATTGAAAACGCATTAATATCAATCGAATAGTAAATCGAGACCTCAGCATAAGGCGGTAGTTATATTGAGGTCTAAAATTATCACCATACCAAGTATATAAGGTATAACAATGTTAAATAAGTGTAAAAAATTTAAATTAGTACTGCGTGGCTCACTGACAATATTGGCTTTAATGCTGTTGCAAGCCTGCTCTGATGGGGTTGATGTGCAGTATAAAGACAGTCAAACACAACGTTGGTACAGCCTCGCACAAGTAGCAGAAGGAAAGGATATATTCATTGAAAACTGCGCTGTTTGTCACGGTCGAGCAGCCCAAGCGACCAAGAATTGGCGAGTGCCTAACGAACATGGCAAATATCCAACCCCGCCACTTAATGGTACAGCCCATGCATGGCACCACCCGCTTAATATGCTGATAGATACGATTGAAAATGGCACAAAAGGGGGCATGCCCGCCTGGAAAAATAAATTGAATGAAGAGCAAATAACGGCGACGATCGCCTGGATAGAAAGCCACTGGCCAGAGCCTATTTATCAAGCTTGGAAAAAGCGTCATTGAGACCTAGGGAGCCGCTGAACAAGTTCGAGGTCTTCGCTGCGGATAACTAACTGCCTATATCCGCGCAAGCAAGAGAATACCGGTAGCTGAACTTTAAGCCGAGTTCAAGCCCCAGCTATGCTGGGGCAGTAATCGTAGCTTATAATTGAGTCTTGTGGTCTTTATCGACAAGGGTTAAAGGGTTAAAGGGTTAAATGATGCGCGAGAAACTCTGCTTGAGTTTTTGTTTGTCCATATAGGCATCAAACACCATACAAATTCTGCGCACTAACATCCTGCCAGCGGCAGTAATTGTTAGCTGCTGTTGATCTAGAATAAGTAAATGATCGACAGCTAGCTTCTCTAATTCTAATATTTCTTGTGTAAAATACTGCTTAAATTCTATATTATGTTTTTTAGAAAACTCATTGATATCTAAGTAGAAATGGCAAATTAATTGCGTGATTAGATCGCGGCGAATTTTATCGTCCGCGCTTAATTGAACCCCTTTAATGACCGCGCACTGCTTGCTTTCAATTAAGTCGGTATACACACTAAGCTGATGAGAGTTTTGATAATATAAATCGCCAATTTGGCTGATTGCCGATACTCCCATGGCGACTAAATCACAATCTGAATGCGTGGTATAGCCTTGAAAATTACGGTGTAAGTGGCCTTTTTCTTGGGCGATGGATAGCGAATCAGTTGGTTTGGCGAAGTGGTCCATGCCAATATAGATGTAGCCCGCTGCCGTTAACTTATCAATAATTAGCTGTTGGATGGCCAACTTCTGCTCAGGCCTTGGTAGGTCTGAATCTTGGATATGGCGCTGCGCTCTAAAACGGTTCGGCATATGCGCGTAATTAAACACTGACAATCGATCGACTGACATTTCGATAACTTGCGTTAAGGTATCTTCAAAGGTTGCTAAAGTTTGATGGGGTAGGCCGTAGATCAGATCGACATTGATGGATTTAAACGCTAGCTCTTTGGCCTGCTTAATCAGCAGGGCTATCTCCTCAACAGGCTGAACTCTGTTGACCGCAATCTGCACTTTTTCATTCACATCTTGAATACCCAAGCTAATGCGATTGAAGCCTATCTTGCGCAATACTTGCAAAGTATTTAAATCACACTCTCTAGGATCTATCTCTATTGAGTAATCACCTAAGTCATCATCGCGTAAATTAAATAATTCTGCGGTCTTGGCCATTAAATCGATAATTTGCTGATTATTCAGAAAAGTCGGAGTGCCGCCGCCCCAATGCAGTTGGTTGACTTGTCTATCGCCACTGAAATGATCCGCCATAAACTGCATTTCTTTATACAAAGTCGCTAGGTATGGCTCTGATCTTGAACGCTGTCGGGTGATGACTTTATTGCAGGCACAGTAGTAACAAACATGGGCGCAAAAGGGGATGTGGAAATACAGCGATAGTGGTTGCTGCTTGTTTAAAGAGCTCTTGGCACTACTTATTAATGAATCGGCATTCAGGGATTCGTTAAACTGTAACGCGGTAGGATATGAGGTGTAGCGCGGTCCTGCCATATCATGGCGTTTTATTAGTTCGCTGTTCCACTGAACAGCAGAAATAGCAAGTGGATTATTCAATGTGATACCTTGTCCAATTAAACCGTAAATTTTATTATGGGCCCGCCAAGCGGAAGTTAAGTGTCTAATGTTGATTAAACGAGACCTCTGCATAACTACTGCGCTCGCAAGATTATGCAGAGGTCTCTAAACAGCAGCACCGCCTAATCTGAGCGATGCTCGCAGCTTAAATCCTGAATCCGTGGCTTCACAAAGGATGCTAAGCGCCGTTTGAAAGACACTGGTTCAGGTAAATGATGGTTATTAAAGCAACTATTCGTATATTAGTGATTCAGCCTAAATTAAAAGGTGATTTTAATATAAAGAGCAGGCCGTGCAGTTTTTATATAACCTGAGCTTGATTGAAATCAATATCTTGATTTAGCTCTTTGATATTAGGAGCTGAATGTTAGGAGTTAGGAGCCGGTAGCGCCAGCTGCTGTAGCTTAGGTTTGAATTGTAAAATAAAGCTTTCGTTGAAGCTCAGTACTATGAAATCTTTATGCATACTCATTCGCCAGTTTTCAGCATGACAGATCAGCTGTAAAAGTACCGCCTTTATACTATGAAATTCTGGTTTTTGGGATAACCACTGTAGATCGTAAAACTGGGAGCAGCTAAGTAGATTTTTCACATCTGCTAAGCGCCAATGGCTTGGCGGTGCTTTAATCGGTAATAGCGGTTGGAGTAAAGCTGGGGATATAACACATTTATCTTTGGCGAAAAATTGACGAATACTGACATTGCTGTGTAAATTTAAGACCGAGTTGTCGCGCACGTTAGAGCTAAAATCGAGCCGCTTAAACCCCGCTAACAGTTTTCTCAAACTCCAATCACAAGTTTCTATAAGCTGCCATGCTGCTCGCTGTGAATTTCGATCTCCCAAGCTGTATTTTAACGCTTGCCGACCATCACTGAGGTTTTTTTTAATATCGGTCACTAGTAAAAAGTTGGTCTGAAAATCCACTAAGCACGAGGGGCTAGAGATATAAGCGTAAGCATTTGTCTGGCGACTAAAAGCTAACCACTGTTGCTCGGTTTCAAGGTTCTTTAAAATCGGAATTTTCATGACAGCTTTTTACAACAACGTTTAGAGACCTCTGCATAACGTTGCGAGCGCAGTAGTTATGCAGAGGTCTCGTTTAATAATAACTTCCATCTAACAAGGTAGTAGCGCAGGGAAGGGCAGCAAAACAAGCAGATTAATGTAGCATTTCAACTAAGACAATTCATTAACTATTTCATATACACCTAAAAACTGCATAATAGCGTTATTAAGCGTACAGCCTTTAAGCTGTGCCTAGTTAAAATCTAGCTAGTAGGTCACTAAATAGGTACGGTACAGCTAAATGCTCGTTGGCTTTAATCACTTTAGAAAATTTTATCAAGAAGCGACTCATGAAATTAATAAATAGATCTAGTTTTACCTTGTTGGCCAAAGCTCCCTTTGCCGAGTGGATAGCAAGTTTAGAGGGGAAAATAGCCACTGAAGATGGCTACCAAAAACTGTCTTTAGCAGAGCTCAGGGAATCCGGTAGTGTCTACCTGATAGATGAGGTGGCGCAAGAATCCGATTTTGATTTACTACTCAGTGATGGCTGGCAGAAAATGTTTGAAAATGAATTGTCGGCCTGGGATCAGTTTTCCGATTATTCGCCGGTGATCAATTATCCAGTATTTACGCAGTGGTTTGAAGTGCAAACCAATGTTATGACCTTTGATCTCAGCACTGATCAGATCATGACCGCGACCCTAGATTGATGAAAGTTTACAACGTGTAGTATGGGCTAAATATGAACACTCAACATGGCAAAATATCCGGCATTCAATATCATCCATTACTAGAATCACTGTATGAGGAGATGCACTCGCGTCCCTATCAAGTTATTCAGTGTCCGGCGCATATTACCCATTTCGTAGTGCTGAGTAACGAGTTGCAAAAAGCCGAGCAGTTTGCGCATATGCAAAAGCTGTACGCTGCATTCGAGTTACCCGTGCCACAGCTTGATCAAACTAATTTACAGTTAGAGACCGCTACTTTTAAGGTGCGACGCGAAGTACATTTAGAGTTCACAGCTTTTACCTTCATCAACTCTTCTCTCAGCGACCAAGCACCGTTTGAGTGCACGGGATTGACTCCCTTGCCCCAAGGTTGGCTAGAGCAACTACCGGGAATGGTGGTGGCAAATTTTCATCTGGCTTTACAGTGTATCGATGAAAATGATAGTCAGTTAATTGTTAACGCTAAAAAATCATTTGAAAATTTTAGACTAGTCGGTAGCAGCCCACAAAATGGTGATGCACGAGTCTGGACCTCATTCAGACTGCACTCAGATGGCTTCGGTCGCTTTTTAATTGGCAACATTCACATGAGTGACAGCCAGATCGGTCGTTTAACTCAGCGCTTGATCGAGATTGAAACCTACCGCATGTTAACGTTGATGGCCTTACCTTTGGCCAGAGAAAATGTCACTGTGCTGACCGCTATGGATGAGAAATTAGTTAAGCTGACCAATCAGCTAGCTTGCTCAGAACACTTTTCCGAGCAGGGGATACTCACCCAGTTAACGGCTATGGCAGCGCAGATTGAAGCGGTCCGTGCCAGAACCGCCTTTCGCTACACTGCTACCTTTGCCTACTATGACTTAGTGATTAAACGATTAGAAGAATTGCGTGAAGACGAAGTATCAGGGCATTTAAGTTTAAATGAGTTCATCACCAGGCGATTAACGCCGGCGGTCAATACCTGCAGAGCGGTCAGTGATCGTTTAGAGAGTTTATCGCTGCGTATTGATAGAGTCTCAGATATGATGCGCACCAAAGTTGAATTGTCGATTCAAGAGCAAAACCAATTGCTGTTGACCTCCATGGATAGGCGTTCCAGAATTCAACTAATGATGCAGCACACGGTGGAGGGATTGTCAGTTGCAGCAATTAGTTACTATAGTATTGGGCTGGTAAAGTACCTTATCGAAGCTGTGGATTTAAGGCTGTTGCCCATTGAAAAAAGTCAATTAATCGGGCTGTCTGTGCCGATTATTATTGGCACAGTATGGTTCTTTACCCGCAGGGTTCACCGTCGCTTTAAAAATATGGACGATGCTGAATCCGTGACTTCAAAGTGAATACCGAGTGTAAAATCCAGAACGTGTGTGAGTGGTGCAGTGCGGCCACGGATTCAGGTTTAATAAGAAGAGAGTAAAATGAGCATAGCAAAAAAAATTGAAGAGTTAGTCAGTCAAGGACTTAATTGCGCTGAGTTTTATTTGGAAAATGAGAGTCAAATGCACTCGGGCCCAGCCACCGAAAGTCATTATAAATTAATAGTGGTCAGCGATGATTTTATCGACAAAAGGGCGGTGCAGCGTCATCAGAGTGTCTATAAGTTAGTCGCCGATTTAATGAATAATCCAATTCATGCGCTGGCACTACATCTATTCACCACCACAGAGTGGGCGATCAAAGCAGATAAACAGTTGCTGTCGCCTAAATGCCTAGGTGGGTCTAAATAGAAAAATTGCGCGATGTTGCATACTCGTTGTAGGCGTTTGGTGGTTTAGTTAGAGAGCTCTTTAAGCCGAATATTGGCTGCAATATTCGGCTTAAATGATCGAAAGAATACTATTGCTACTACTTAGGTAGCAAAATATAGATTTTACCAGTTTGTTTCATGGTGCCTGCCAGTGCTTTTGCCCTGGCCCCGCGACCGAAAAAGACATCGGCTCTGATCGGGCCATTGATAGCGCCACCAGTGTCTTGAGCAAACATCAATCTTCTATAGTCAGCACCGTCATTGGGCAGTGAGGTACTTAACCATATGGGGCTGCCGAGCGGGATAATACGTCGATCAACCGCCACCGAGCGCTCAGGTGTCAATGGCACATTCAGTGATCCTCGAGGCCCTTGTTCTACCTTAGTGCGCAAGGTGAAAAAGATGTAGCTCGGGTTCTTGTTTTTAAGTGCCTGCGCTTTTCTCGGGTGCTCAGTCAGCCAAGATTTAATCGATTGCAGCGAAATATCTGCTTTAGAAATTTCTTGCATGGCGACTAAGTCTCGACCAATCGCTCGGTAGGGGTGACCGTTTTGCCCCGCATAGCCGACACCTACCAACACACCATTAGGTAACTGCACTAAACCCGATCCCTGAATATGCAAGAAAAAGGCGTCGTCACTACTGTCGACCCACAGCAATTCATTGCCAGCTAAGGGTTGTCTAGCGCCGTCTATTTCTGCTCTTGAATAATAAGCTTGCAGTCGGCCATTCACCAACCGACCGCGAGCTCGGTTATCTTTTACTTTTAGCAAATTATTTTTAGCGGAGACCTTTAGTAAATTCGCCGGTTTTTTATACAGCGGATAATTAAAGCGCGCAGTTTTTACCAAGCTGCCTTGCAGTAAAGGCTCATAATAGCCGGTAATTAAGCCGTGCATAAAACCTTTTAAGACATTGATCGCATGCGGTTGAAAGTATTTTTGGAAAAACTGCTTAACGGCGATTGAGTTAGTCGGATTTAACTTTTTTGCCTGCTGGCAAATCTTCGACCACTGTGGCTGCTTTTTCAGCAGTTTTGGGCACTGTGCCAGTAAAGGTGCTACTAAGGCCGTGTGATCGTCCTGTTGCCAGCCCTCTAGCGCCTGCCAACTCACTGCATTTGATATGCCAGGTTTTCCGGCACAGCCAGCTAAAAACAACAAACAAGCAAGCGCCGCTAACGTGTATCTAACCTGCATAATTAATTTTCTGCTACTCTTAAAAACCATAGTGTAATCCCAAATAATACGCTGATATAGCATCGTTTTGCCGATCATTATGCTCGGCGTTTCGCTATAAAAGCCACAGTATAACAGTCGCTTAAGCTGTTCAGCTAGGCCGAATGTTGGATATGACGAGCAGTGGCTTGGTTTACTCTAGATTCTACAGACTAGTATTGCTGTAGAAATCTGATGCATCGCGGTGCTTCCCGTAACTGAGCATTCCCAGCAATTAGTGCCGTTAACATTAAATTATTTCAGATAGTGATAATTGTCACCTTCTACGGGCGGGTATGAACTCTGTACTAGTAGAAATCTCTGCATAACTTACCCAGAGGGTATGATAACTGCGCTTGGTAATACGGCGTTAAAAACCAGCTCAACATGCTCATTTACACCAGTAATACCCGTTAAGAAGGGTACACTGCACCCAAAGTAAGGGGCACACTGACTCCGCTATCTCGCCGGTTTTTTCCTTGTCTTACCTTCGCTCGCAACGTTATGCAGAAGTCTCTAGTAATTACTTGACTGTGGATACCGTTGTTTAAGTCTTTTGGAAATACCGAGCGCTCGACACTAGTGAACTTCTTTTTGTGCATAGTGGTACTATTGATACGACTCGTATTTATTATCGGCTAGCGGGAGCTTTAAAGCCGACGTTTATCAGTAGAGAAACTCCGCCAATAACTTGACCAGTATGCGCATCTCTCTGCACTAAGTCATATAGCAATTGGCTTCCTTGGGGGGTGTTGGCAGGCACTCTTATCTGCATTGCCATTCTCTGGGTTTCGCGCTGCGATAAAGTGAGAGCTAATTGCACAACTTGCCCTTGTTTCAACTTGATCGCCTTACCTGAGTTTGAACTGAATATTTGGCTCCCTCCAAATGAGAGCAATTTATTTATTTTTAATTGCTCTAGAAAATTCAACTGAGTGTCTGCTGTATAATAAATATCAGTAGACGCTTCGGCATTGATTAGTATTCCATGCACTTTGATTCTGGTCGCTTCTAATAAACGTACTGCAGGTAGTATTTGAGACTGGTTTTTTAACGGAAAATTACGTTGCCGTGGCTTTTCTAATAGCTTAGCAACGATCGACTGGTGCTTAGGTATAATAGTGACAACCGCCGCTGTCGTCGCAGCGGGTCGTCTGACTTCAAGTAGCCATTTTTTTCTCGTCGAAGAAAGTAAACTACCAAATTGAAAATCCAGCGTGTAGGCATCATCTGGTAATAAATCGACGACTGTTAAATTTTTCTGTGCCAGATTATTATGCTCCCAAACTCGACGCCCATTGATTGCTTGATCTACAGTGGTATAGATTGATGCTAATAGGCAACTGTGGGTACCTGCAGCAGGTATGTTAGCTCGTGGCCATTTAACTTTTACTATCCTGCTGGCACCGGCTGCTAAATTAAAGCCTGTTGCCACAGCTAAAGGGGGCAACCAATCATTGGGGTAAATGAATTGCGTACCTGCAAAAGTGGCGGGATTAAAAGTCACCACAAAATGTTTGGCGGTTTGCGTACCTCGATTGTGTACCTTGGCATAAAACCAATTGTCTTGACCGCATTCTGGAGGCTGATGAAGAAGGCCGCGATCATCGTTATTTCTGATCCAGATATCAGGTGAATCCCAAAATCGACTACCAGTATAATGGTTGGCACCGGGATCTCCCTGTGCATCTCTCATCCATAGGTTTGCTGCGAGCGAGCGAGAAAAACCGTAGATATAGCGTTCAAAGTAATCGGCAATGCGTAAGGTTCCCAAGCGAGATATTAGCTCAGCTTCTAGTATTTCAGTACTCAATGACTGCAGGCTATAGTCCTTAAATATCCCCTGCAGCGCCAGTTTTAAACGAGAACTACCTACTTCTTCAGCGATTCCTGAAAAAACACTTGCACCTCTAGAGTAGGCTGCAGTAGGTGTTACTCTAGAGTAACGGTTACGATTGCATAAAGTAGAAAGCGATTCACTGAGACCTAGGTAGATTTCCGGTCTACCGGCATCTACCCAAGATGTAATTGCCTCATCCCACCATCCATCTTGTCCATTAGCTGGAAACACCCCACGAGCAAACCAGCTGTGAAAGGTTTCATGCTTCAGTGCTGAAAGTGTGGTTGTGGTACCCGCCGCATATTCCATAGCACGTAGTGAAGGCCATAGGTAAGTAGTAAATTTTGGACTGTGGACGAACCTCCCTATGTCTACCTCATTAGTCTGTAAAAAACCATGTATTTGTGCCTCGATAGTGTTCAACGTAGCGGCTACTGAACGATGTTTATAAAGTTCAGTATGAATGACCGTGCCGCTGGCTAAAGTTACCGAACCAAATTTTGAGCTAAGCTCAGTGCTAGCTTCAATGACTAACATGTGACAGCTGGCATTCCATGATGCTGAAAAGCTAATCGACCAATGATTATTTGCAAGCTCAATCCTACTGCCATTCGTGATTAAAGTATGGCTGATATCACTACCCACTAATTCAATATCGAGGGAAACTTGATAATGATCCCAAAGCAAATTGGCTGGCAGCCACATTTCAAGATATCGTCCAGGTTGCAAATCTGTGAACCAAAAGTCAAAGGACAATTTGTTGCCATTCCATCCTATCGGCATCGCCCCTGGGGAGTCAGGTCGATCTAGAGAATACACCAACCGCAGCTGGTGTTCAGAACCCGCTGCTAAGTTAGTGGCTAACACTCTTAGGTCTGCATTCGCACCGCCACCTAAATTCCGATGTGTCAGATTAGCAACGGGAAAAGCTGCACCATCTAGCCAAGCTTGACTAATAGTTTGCCGCAGGTCGAAAGTTGCACAACCGCCTGTCCTGCCCAGTGTGAAATCCATTGTGACATCGACACTGGCTACCGATGTCTCTAGATCAAAACGGATTGAACCGTTAATTTGTGAGATGCTGATGGGCACAGCTAACAGCCCATCAACGTTTACTACTGGTTGAGAAAGTGAAAATATATCCATGTTAACCTCGTGGTTTAACTATATTCACAGTAATATCCCACTCTCCGACAACTTCACCTTTAAGGGTAAGTTGTTTTAGTCTGGTGGTGAATGAATCACCGGGTTTGGCGTCTTTCGGAGCTTGGATGTCCATTTGCACCACCGCGCGTTTTCGAGGCTCTAACCTCATTGGAAAACCCACTTTGTGACCTGGTAATAATTCAGCACGGGCGCCAAATTTACCTTCAAAGAAACGCGCATCACTGCGCATAAAAGCCTCATCAAAATTTTCTTCTAAAATTTCATTTTGTTCATCATCACCCATATCAAAAGAGGAGCCAGGTGCAAGATCAAGCCTTATAGAACGTCTGAAATTATTCACATTAAAGGATGCTGGATTAGAGAAAGAAGGAGCTATTATTACTCTGGTAGGGTCGAGAACGGTAACCCGGTTACGCTGGTATGGAATTACTGGAGAAATACGCCGATGGTTGACCAACACCGGATCATAGACTGCTTTTATTTCGGTCACATTAGCCAGTAACGCTTTTAATAACTTAGGGTTTTTATGACGAAAGTTTATTTTAACTTCTCTAAATCTCGGATCACGCTGGATCTCCAATCGCACTAGCTCTGGCCGTTTAACGGCATAATTACCCAAATCAATTAAGTAAGTGATTGTATCGCCAGGCACTAAATCAACGATGTCAGTATTTCTTTGCTTCAGTTTGCCGGCACTTGTTCCAATGTAACTCACACCAGCGGCAACATGATCACAAGGATTGTAAACTTCAGCCAAAATACAGCCGTGTCGACGGGATGATCCAGCAGGAATTGCGGGAATTAATCCCTCGGGCCAGCGCGCTGACAAGGTAATGGTAGCTCCGGGCGCGAGATCGTAACCGACTGCGCCACTAATTACATTATCTCGAAAGTTGGCTGGGTAAATTGGAGTTGCAAATGGGCTCTTAAAGCTAAACAGCACCACAAATGAGCGTGCAGTGACAGTGCCATGGTTGGTGACTTCGCATTTAAACCAATTATCTTGACCATATTCTACCTGCTGCCACCCCGCGTTAGGTAATTCATTTTGTTGTGACCATAATTGTCCAATTTGCAAATCAGAACCTAGCGCACAAGGTAATATGCCTCGATCGTGAAAACTGTCTAAAATATCTACGCCATTGCTTAATCGGTGTTGCTCAAGCGCTGCATTTTCATCCATAAAAGCTTCTGCTCCCTCAGGCATGGTCGCGTTACTTGCCAGTCGATGATGACTTAGAATCAAAGTGCGCAGTAGTTCATCTCGAGCGGCTAAACGATTAGCTTGCAAAATGGAGTCACCACCGATAGTACGATAAATATTCCATAGAGCGGCGGACCATATCTCTCCATCAGAATGAACTTGGCCAACCAAGTCGGTGGGGTAAACTTTACTACCATCGACACGACGTAAGCCACTTACATCGCCAAAAATCCAGTCCTCAAATACCTCGCGTTGAAAGCCCCCACCAAATTCTGCAAAAAACACACAGGCGAGAATATCCCCAAAGCCTTCTCCCATCGCGCGGGCGTCTCCTCCTGACCCCCAACCTGGAACTTGTGAGTGCTGAATAGCGTGGCCAAATTCATGCAATGCCACATCACCGTCAGAGGCACGTTCAGGGCGACATGGACCAGAACCACCAAACCCCAAATAATCAGCGGAAGGAGAGTAGAAGGCTCCGCCACTGGTATTTGTTCTGACATCGACATCCATAACATTTGGATGTGCGGTCAGAATACCTAATTGATTGCGAATGTAGCGCTGCACTGTGTCTATGTGATAGTAAACATTAACCGCATCAAAATCGGCACTGTCGCTGGAGTAATTAAAATCGTTGGCATTAGCTTCCGTGGGGGGATTAACAACCGAGCCGGAGCGTTGTGTAATTCTTACATATGGACCAGATAAGCTATGTTGACCTCCCGATAGAGTCAGATCACGCAGTGGGCGACTGACGCGCTGAGAATCAATGGTAGCAAGTGGACTACCTGCAAAACCACAGCTACCACTAGCATTAGGATCACGCAAAGTATTGTCGCCTGAGGAAACTACAGGGTTAGGATCAAAGACCAAGCCTTGACCATCCGGCATGTGTGCCAGTAAATCGCGGCGTTGTAGTTCCTCTTTTGTGTAAGCATCAATAATTATTTCCCATTCAGAATGCGGTTCATGGCTAAAAATAATGGTCCTAAAAACCAGTCGTAATTCATTTCCAACCGCAAAATACATTTTTTCAGGAATGGGTGATTTAGCACCAGGTTCAAAGTCACCGATGGCTGCTTTGGCAGCAGTGATTGCTTGCTTCGATGATATTGCTTGAATTTCGTCATCTCTTAGTGCAGGGCTGCGTTGACCTGTATGGGATAAATTTAGCTGAATGACATTGTCATGGTGATCTGTGATCACCATGACTTCAGTTCCATAAACCGGCAGCCCCGCATGAATTTGCCTAAAACGGGTAGAGCCTATAGACGGAGAGTTAATGGTACTAATTACTTCTAAATCTAAATCTTTTTGACTGAGGCCCAGCTGACTAGAATTGCCAATCACAAAATCTCGAGTTCGATCAGCAATTTCATTACTGGCAGAATCTCCTTGAATATTGGGCAGCGGCCACTTTCCTCGAACTTGTCTAATGCTATTCAACTGATCTCTTTTAATATTATGCTCTTCAAATTGCTTCATGACTGATATTCCTTTTAGGGTAAATTGATGATTTAACTGCTTGGCTTTTAAATCTAATTTTATTCGAAACCACTCAATGACAGTTTTGAATACTAAAAAGTCGAGGGTTTAACCACATAGCTGAACAGCTTAGGTTAATTGTATATATGACCAGCAGCATGCCTCTATACCTAACAAGCCAATGTTTTCAACTTTAGCTGTCACCATTTTCAAGTAAGTCGGCAGGTCCTACGCGATCAATCACTCGAATCATCCACTCGATCATGATTGCCTGTTCTTCTGTCAAGGCGGTGCTTTTTGATAAAGCGACCGCCTGAGTGCGTAACGTATGCCAATGCTCATAAAATTCGACCAATCCCTCAATAGCTTGCCCTTTATCTTCAAAGTCCATTTTATTGCCTGCTACTTGTTGAATTGAAATTTAGTGTATTCCTGAAAAACACCGAGCTGTGTGTGAAAAAACTGTGAAATACTTGGCGATTAATTTCTCCAGTGTTAATGTTTATTCAAAAGAAGGGGGGGGGGGAGTGGCATGACGGCAAGGATTGAAATATCACTATTTGGTACTTGTACCGTGCGTGTTATTGCTCAGCAAACCTATGAGATCAGAGGGGCTAAGCACCGGGCGCTATTCGCTATGCTAGCTAGTGCGCCGCTCGGTGTCTTAACCCGAAAATTCCTACAGAACACCTTGTGGGGTTACGCTGGATACGACAGCGGTCATCAAAATTTGCGTCGGGCATTGTCGAGTTTGCGCAAGAGTCTAGGACAAAGCTTTGAGCAGCTGCTACACACGACTAATAGTGATGTCGAGTTGGACTTGGAAAGAGTCGACTTTATTGGTAATACTGCGGCTGGACGTTTCCTTGGGGATATTAATCTTAATCACAGCTCCTTTATAGATTGGGTGCAAACTATTCGCAGTAATCCCCAGCAGATAGCTGCTCTCTATCGAGTGAAACAACGCGCCCCGCGGATTAGATCCCGACTGAGAGTTACAGCATTACCACTATGTTCTATGGCTAGTGATCCGGAATTATCTATTTTAGGTGATTGGATTGCAGAGGAGATTTGCCGATCTTTATCTAAGTCTTGCTTTTTGACGGTTATTTCTCATTTGTCGAGTCGTGCCGTGATTAAGAGAGAAATTGATCTCATTAACGTTCGTGAAATGTTAGATGTGGACTATTTGATTACCGGGACGTTACGGCGCGAGAAGCATCAACTAATCGCAAATTTTGATCTTATTACCACCAGCAGTGGTGAAACTCAGTGGCTTGGGGAGGTGCACTGTCAGGATCATCATATTTCAGGGCCTTTCCTGGAATGCCTCGTCGGTATTATTCGCTCTATAGGCCACGCCATTATAAACGAGACCATTAACTATGTGCGCGATCGAGCAATGCCGCTGATTGAAGATCATAAGCTTATGATTGCCGGTGTCTCTATGATGCATCGACAAAAGATGAAATATTTTTTGGAGTCGCGAAAATACCTTGAGGAGGCTGCGAGACGAATGCCCAACTTATCTGATACACATGCTTGGTTGAGTAATTGGTATGTGTTGAGTGTCCTGAATGGCTTTGCCGTCAATCGTCAGCAAGAGACGATAAAAGCGCTAAGTGAAAGTGCTAAGGCACTGAATATCGATCCTGAATCTAGCTTGAGCCTAACCATTGACGGCTTTGTGCACAATAATTTGCTTAAGGATATGAGTACTGCTGAACAGCGTTATCGGGAGGCGCTGAATATAAATGCCAACGAAAGTTTAGCTTGGCTATTACGCGGTACGCTGATGGCTTTTCAAGATGATGGAATCGCGGCTATAAGAGCGACTGAAAAAGCCCGCTGTCTATCGCCAATTGACCCCTTCGGATACTACTACGATAGTTTAACCAGCACCGCTCACTTAGCAGCAGAAGACTATGAACAAGCCCTTAAGTATGCCAATCGCTCGCTAGGATTGAATGATCGGCACACTTCGACACTGAGAGCCAAAATCACCGCTTTGTACTTTCTAGGTAGAGAGGACGAGGCCTGTACCACCGCTAATACGTTGCTGTTGCGCCAGCCAAATTTCAAACTTGAAGAATACCGTCACAACCATCCATCTGCTGAATATAAATTGGGATTGAGGGTGATAGAAGCGCTGACGGCATCGGGTATTACCTAAGGATTCTCTGAATAAGTCACACCCGCCGCTGGCACAAGAGATATTTGTGCAATAGGTTAACGGTTCTAGTCAGAGCAGCAGTCATTCTGTCGTCCTTGCCTTAATTGTGAAATTCGCGGTGGATAAAGCCGAGTGTGTATTGTTCAGGATTACTTAATAAACTGCAAAATCAAAGGAGAGTTACGATGAGTGCACTAGGAGGAGTTGGAGGTGTAGGTGGAGTTGGTGGAGTTGGTGGTGTAGGAGGTGTAGGAGGAGTCGGAGCTTTTACTGGAATAGGCGCGTTCTTGGGCGCAGATGATCCAGCAGGGTATTCACCAATCACCACGCTTGGGTTGCAAACCACTGCCGAGGGATTGCGCCATCTGAGCGGGCTACAGCTGAGTAGCAATAGTCAGCATTTACCATTTAACAGTTGCGACAATATGGCGAGATGGGGCAAGTGGGTGCGCGGATCTCTGTACCTGAGTGACTATTTGTCAGGATTAAGTTGGGAGCCCGCGGATAACGCGATTATTATCAAAATTGATAACAATCTGCTGATATCTCTTAAACGCCCTAATGAAACGCTACTCACCGAGCAGTGTACACTGGTGCGTAACTATGCTGATTTACGTGCGGATCGCACGGCAGAAATCACTTCTCAAATGGGCTTTCCGACAGAGTATTTCGCTATGTTACTCGGCTTGACACTCGGCCAGCACAAAAAAACCATTGAACTTATTACTGCCACCCAAGTAGTCGCTGCACATACTGCGATGATTGCTAAGCACATGTTAGCGATTCGTCGTCCGGATCAAGTTGACGGCGCAATTCTGCCGATGATTATGACACCGTCGCACGGTAGTTTTCCCGCAGCACATGCCGTAGAAGCTTATGCAGTATTAACCGTGTTAGAGAGCGTGATTACTCAGTGGGGCACGCTCGCTGATCTGGAGCCGCGCATTGCCATGTTGAGAGGGCTTGCCGAACGTATTTCAGTTAATCGAACGGTGGCTGGTGTTCACTATCCCATTGACAGCTGGGCAGGAGCTGCAATTGGTGTCGCTGTTGGACGCGTCGTTCTGCGCCGCTGTGGCCTGTGTATAGATACGTCGTCATTGACCCTGGAGGCTAAGAATGCAGACTTCAATAGCACTGACTTTTTTAAGTTTCCAGAGCGGGGTGGGTTGAGCAAAGGTGCCGCTTATCGGATCGATGAAAAGGACAGTTTCAAATGGCTGTGGAATCAAGTAATCGCTGAAAAGCAGGCGTGATGAGGAGGTTAGTATGTCGATAACGCAACCAATGACGAGCATTAGAGCTTACACGGGTCCCTACGAGCGCTGGCTATTTACCCAAGAGCTTGGATATCCTTTCGCCTTTCCAGCACTTCGTGAAAAATATCAATATGTTGCAGCGATTTATAAAGGTGAAATCAGCCCTGATATAGAGCGCAGTGCCGCGCTACGATTTCCGCCGCTATGGCCTAGCGCTGACAGTAGCAGAACCGTTACCCCCTTTGCTTTCATCAATACAGCGGATGACCTTCCCGGTCACAAGATGCCAGCCATTAAAATCGCTCAGAGCTCGCCACATAAAACGGCGCTCGATTGCTCTAGCGCTGCTCCGCAGAGGTTTGACTATCGGGTAAATGTCCCGATTCACGCTGACAGCTGGGTGGCAGAGGATAAATATGAGGTTGAGGCCGCTCTGTGCGGCTGGAAAAAACCTTCGATTGCGACAAAAGTGATTGTTGCGGTGATTGATGACGGCATTCCCTTTGGACACCGCGCCTTTTTGGACGCACAAGGTGGGAGCACCAGAATTAGTCACTGCTGGTTACAAGCTGCCCGAGTCAGCCAGAAAAAATCGGCGGTGCCTTTTGGTCGTGAGTATGTAAATGCTGAAATAGACACTCTGCGCGCCAGCGCAGCAGATGATGATGCACTTTTTTATCGGCTGGCGGGTGCCGTAGATATGGATTTTGCAGAGATAGGCAGCACCCTTTGTCGAAGGATGACGCACGGTGCCCATGTAATGGGGATGTGTGCAGGTAACGGTGCTACATTTACTGAGCAATTGGATGATAGCGTGCAAATTATAGCGGTTCAACTCCCTAATACAGTGGCCTGGGATACCTCCGGTTTTGGCAAGGAAATGCATATGCTCAGTGCATTGCACTATATTTTCAATCGCGCGACGGCGATTGCTGCAGAGGCGACGAAACAAGGTCAACCAGTCGAAGAATTGCCGTTGATCATTAATTTCAGCTACGGCTGGAATGCCGGTCGTCACGACGGAGAATCGGATATGGAAATAGCGATTCAGCAGCTGTTAGAAGCGCGTGCTAAGTGCCAGCCCAAGACGGCTTTAGTGATGCCCTCAGGAAATACTTTTGACCATAAAATGCATGCTCAATTTACGGAATTCGACTTTTCATCGAACTGCAATTCAGTCAGCGATACTGTCAGTATCGGCTGGCAATTACCCCCCGATGATCGAACCTCAAGTTATTTGGAAGTATGGTTGCCGAAGCATTTTGACCCTGCAGGGTATTTAGTGCGGGTATCATCCCCCGCAGGTCAAACCTTACAGTCACAGGCCGAACTCTACATAAACCCTGTCAGTGAGGACCACGCAGTTAAACAGCAAGCTAGCACCGATCAACAGCATTTTACCGAGTTAACTATTGCCGGAAAAAATATTGGTCAGCTCTCTTCAGAGCGACATAACGGTAATCGCTGGCGAGTGTTGTTGGCTTTGATTCCCAGCACTTATTGCGCTGCGGAAGAGCGGCGTAGCCCCGCTGGACTTTGGAAAATCGATATCATTAGAGAGGATGGAGCCGCACAACTTGGCGATACCGAGTTAATTGACATTTGGCTACAGCGCGATGATGATCCAGTGAGTTTAAAGATGGGTGGACGACCGAGTTATCTGGTCAATCTTCCCCGATCTTCAGCCGTTGCAGAGCGATCACCGAGCATCGACCGACAGCTAAGCGGTGTGACAGGTTACGGTAGATAGAACGGGATCGCCTCCTCGGAGAATGTGATACGGGTGGGGGGATACGTACATGATACCGGACTTGCTGCCAGCTACAGTTCTTGTGGTGGAGTGTTCTGGGATAAATCGGAGCAAACGGCGCAGCCGAATTTTCGCCAAGAGCAACAGCAGATTGATTTTATGGCGGTGTCCGATCACAGCTTACTGCAACCGGGCACTCCTTCTATCGGAGTGTTTAGCGGTGCAACTTCTCGCTTGACGGGTACCAGCGGCGCCGCGCCAGCTGTGGTTCGACTGGCTGTGATCAATGCGGTTAATGACCGGCCGTTGTTTTGTGACTTGAACAAAGCTGCGGATATTGATCAAACTGCGAGTATTGTCACAGGGCCCGCTGTCAATAAAATGCAGCAAGCGCGCTCTAAACCAGACTCGAGAGTTAAGCCGGTGACTCGCATTTAGCAGTCATCTAATTCTTGATACTTCTGGTTGGCAGGGTGTTTTTCTAGAAGCCTTTTAACAGTGCTTGATCATATTCAATCAAATCAGTTACTTGATATTGTTCGATCCATGCTTGTAATTGTTGCTGAGAGTTGGCCAGTTCTTCTATGGTCAGTGTATTATCATCTAGTTCATAGACATATTTGGATGCTCTATAACTAAAATCTAATATAGAAATGGCGGTCAGATCGCCTTTTTCTGCGGCTAATAATAGCTTGCGCTGTTTTCTATAAATATAGTTTAACTGACTTTTTATAGCCCTGACATACAAGATATCTTTAAGGAATGGGTGAACTTTGAATTTTTGGTAAATAATTGCCAAGCTGGCCGCCGCAATCACTACCCCAGCTATATTTAGCCAAAAGTTATCGCCATCAGCGGCGGCAAAAAACCAAATCAAAATGGTGGAGAGGCCCACTCCAGTCACTAATAAATAAGCACAGATGGAGAAGAAGACGGTTTTTAGATTTTTGCTGTACAAAGGTTTGTCTATCGGTAGTAATTGCATGGATGATCACTCGAGGATAGGAATCGAGGCAGTATAAATATTCTCCAAGATATTGCCAACTAAAACTCCTAAACTTAGTTGGTTGCTACCGATAGTCAATGGGCTCGGCGTGTTTACTGGCAGGCTAATATATATGTGGTCGAGGACTAAAGATTCATAGCAAGTATTAAAGTATCCTACTGGATGAGGGCTGTTAGTACTTAGAAACTTTTGCAAATGATACGAAGCGGACGTTTTTACTCGCAGCCACTTCGTACCGAGTAGTAATATTAATAGCGCCAAAAAGTCACGTTTTCAGTACAAAGCGTGTGCTTTGAACTTTATACATTCTGGAAGATTAAGTGTATTTACTAGAGCAATATTTTAGGTTTCGATCTGATTTAAGCTATATACGACGGTCTGACTTTCTTTTCATCATTTCTCTGTACCATTTCGCATACTCCTCATAATTATTTACCCAATAATCGTCTGACAAATCTAAAACATAATCTTTAAACTCTATAGTCAATTCTTCCTGAGTCATGTTAGCGCGGCTCTCAATTTCTATTACCTCTTGATTAGCTATAGCTTCCTGTCTTTCTGCTATTACTTTGGCCTCCTTTTTAGCTATGTTTTTATCTTTCTTAATAGTTAACACTACAATTATTATAGGGATCACTATTATTGCCAAGACGAAAAAACCTTCATAGTACGCGTACGTCCAGATAGCGCCCACTATTAACAAAACAATGGCTAATATGATTAATATTAAAGCGGCTATATACTGCCAAAAGTGAGCAAATATTACGGCTATTGACCAACCGACCAGTATATTAAAAATAATCGGGGCAAAGAATATTGCCAGTATGACTAATGCAAAATGTACCATTTTTAAAATCCATTATATAACTGATCATAACTATTTTAGTGTTTTCAGCTACAGTCTGTTGGTTGATATTTAAGGTGTGGCATTTTTATCTAATTTTATTTTTGTTATTGAAGAGAAGATCGGAGTTTCCAAGATATAGTGTTTTTCTGTCTCTTCATCAATTAGAAATACGGCACAAGGTAGGTTATCCATAGCTGCGGATCTAAGATTAAACATTGTTATCGAAACCTTGAGTTTCTTATCGTAGAGGAAGTTATCTAAATCACCGTATTTCATCACACTTAAAGCAGACATCCATTTGATGTACATGGGCCTTTGATCCTGTCACCAACATCATTACTTCAAGGATCCATGTGATGGGGTTCAAATACAGTGAAAGAGGATAGTGATTCCGCTCATAGCGAAGGGAAGAGTCAAAAGAGATGTAATCGCCTACCTCAATGATTTTATTGAGGTATAGGAGTTTGTATTTACCGTGGGGTGGGCGAATATAGGATTCTTTTTCTTGAAAATTTAGGTCTACGGTGACCCAGTCACCTTTTTTCGCTAACTCATCACGACTCCAGCCGATAATGTCAATAATGCTGTTCATTTCATCATTGTCGCTCATAAGGCATTATCACTCTTTTTGTTCCAAAACTTGATGAATCATAAAGCGAAGGGCTTAAATATGGCAACCAAGGATCAGACTAATTAAAATCACAAATTATTCTAACTTGCTAAAACTAAAACTAAAACTAATTATAAAAATTTATTCAATATGATATTGAATTGATCAACAAAGTCTTTAATTAGCTACACCATTTGATGAAATACATGTTTAGTTCATGACAACCTTAAAGAAACTGGCACTTTGGTTAAGTTCCATCTGTTTTTAAACCGGACACTAGTGAGTGTACTAAATAAAAAGCACACGCTTCTGTAATTGGCAAAGAAGAACAGGGACTTTTTTTAAATGCGTGGGAGGGGATAGGTGTAGTCGAGTAATAAAGTTCATACCAAGTATTAAAGTATCATACTGAGTAATATAGTTTCATACCTAGATGAGTGCTGTTCATGCTTATAAGTGATATTGATACCGCCTAAAAAGTCACGCTTGCAGCGATATTTCTATGAAAACGTTTACTTTATACTTTCTTTTTTTTAACCCTTATTGTCATAAAGTCATAACAAATATTGTAGAAACTTTAGATATTCGCCTTTTTGATCTAAAATTGATCATGCCTATATAATTATATAGCACCCTTTCATTAATCAATACAAGGAACTGGACATGAGAGGTTACTTACTCTTGTCAGTAATATTACCACTAATTTTAATGAGTTTTTCGCAAGTCATTTTTGCTGATAAGGGCATGCTTAAGATTACTACAGAACCTGGTGATGCCAAAATTTATATTAACGGCAAACGTAAAGGTAACAGCCCTTCAAAGAAAGGCCAGACCTTCACCATAAAACTCGAAGAGGGAGAATATAGAATTGAAGTCATCAAAGCGACTGACGGCGCATTTGAGCTGTACGGTGAAAACAACGATGTATTTGTCGCAGAAGATACACTGCAGCCCATCACAATAGAGCTAAAAGAGCGTCTTTCGCCCTCTTTTAAGACAGAATTAGCCAAGAAATATGCAGGTAATTTACCAATCCCAAAAATGATTAAGATTCCTGCTGGTAAATTTAGTATGGGATGCCTTTCAGGTAAATACTGCAATCCTGATCAATTACCAGTGCACAGCGTCACTGTATCGAGCTTTGCTATGAGTGCTACTGAAGTTACTTTTGAGCAGTGGGATGCTTGTGTGTCAGGAGGTGGCTGTAATCATTACCCCGATGATGAGGGATGGACTCGGGGCGACTTGCCAGTGATGAATGTGAGTTTTTATGATATACAAGAATATTTGATTTGGTTAAATAGCCGAGGGCAAGGAAAGTTTCAATTACCCTCCGAGGCTCAGTGGGAATATGCCGCTCGTGCCGGCAGTGTTAAACATTATAGTTGGGGGAATGATATAGGGCGAAATAATGCAAATTGCTACGATTGTGGCAGTCTGTGGGATAGGAAAATTGCGCCAGTAGCTTCCTTTAAACCCAATGCATTTGGCCTTTATGACATGCATGGTAGTGTGTTGGAATTGACACAAGATTGCTGGAATGATTCATACAGTAGTGCTGATAGTAATGATCAGCCAAGACTAACAGGTAACTGTAATCTTCATGTTACGCGCGGTAGTTCCTGGGGCCATGACGCGTGGAACCTACGCGCCGCTTTTCGCAACTCAATAACACGCGGTAAACGTTCCATTAACAGCGGCTTTCGTCTGACCCAGTCTGTTACACAGTGAAGGCTGAGGAATATATTGCTGAACTGTTTTTAGGTTTAGTCGGCTTACTGGTACGAATAATTTAAAGCGTGTGTTTTTTCTCAAGCCTCAAATGGCCGCTTTAGGCCGAAACCTGCCTCCATCAAACTCGGATTATTCGGTGATTTTATAGAATTCCAGTATGCAACGTTATTACTCGAGTACCTTATAAAAAGGTACTATTGCGCATTTTTCGATACTGATTAGGGGAAATTCCCATCACTTTCTTGAAAATTCTGGAAAAGTAGTAGCTATCTTCATAGCCTAAATTGAAACTGATTTCTTGGATTGGTTTGGTCGAGATGTCTAACAAGTGGCAGGCTCTTTCAATTTTCAAATGTATGAAGTAATTAATCGGCGTGGTGTTGGTCAGCTCTTTATAACATTTAATAAAATGAAATTTAGACAGATTAACGCTTTGCGCTAAGCTGCTTAAATCTAGCTTTTGGTGTAAGTTGGAGTGCATAAGCGCATGGATCAATTCCAAATCAAATTTATCGGCCATGCGCTGCGCTTTGGCTAGTGGGCGCAACAGGGGTATATGAGTGAGGATTTGTGCCAGCATATTGGCGGCGTGAATAAAGGCCGGTAAATTGATACTCGATTGTAAGCTCTCCAGTAAAATATCAAAATTGGCTACCAGCCGTGAATTAACCCCAATGTTGATGATAAAACTATCCTGCTGGCTGTTTAGGTATTCGATGAACTCGCTGCTTTTATCGCCAGAAAAATGTATCCAGTAGATAGTCCAAGGCCTGTCATCACTCGATTGATAAGCGTGGGCAATCCCCCGAGGTAGCAGCAATATATCGCCAGCGGTGACTGAATGTCGAAGCTTGTCAACGGTAAAGCTACCTTGACCTTCCACACAATATATTAATAAATGATCATCGTGCACTCTACGTAACATAGTGTGTTGGACAGCTTTTTTATATAAACCTGACGCTTTAGGAAATAAACCGCTGGTTAAAGGTGTACTTTCCAGTTGCCCAATCATTGACTTAGGTACGACAAATCTGGAACTTCCGTTCGGCAGGGGCCAATTAGAGGGTTGACTCATTATTAAGCTCGCTTGTTAATTATCAATACTAAGAGACCTCTGCATAACGTTGCGAGCGAAGGTAAGACAAGGCAAAAACCGGCGAGATAGCGGAGTTTACAGGTGTAAATGAGCATATTGAGCCGATTTTTAACGCCGTATTACCGAGCGCAGTAGTTATGCAGAGGTCTCACTAAAGGATTAGATGAATCGCAACATAATCCATCAATAACACAAGATTATCAATCCTTAGTGGCCATCTTATGTGCTTAAATCGATGCATAATGAAAAACAATGCCACAGATAATGTCTAAAAAGGGATCGATCTATGATTAAGCAAGTTCCACTGTTGATTAACGGTGAATTCATAACCAGTAAAAGTACTCATTTAATTGACGTCACGAACCCGGCTACTCAAGAAGTCATTGCACAAGTGCCTTGTGCCACTGAGGACGAAATTAATTTAGCGATTGACACGGCGAAAGATGCTTTCGAAATATGGAAGGAAAAATCCGTTGGTGATAGAGCGCGTGTGATGCTTACTTACCAGGCATTGTTAAAGGAGCACCAGGAGGAAATCGCCACTATTTTATCTCAGGAATCTGGTAAGACCTTCCCTGATGCGATGGGCGATGTCTGGCGTGGTATCGAAGTTGTTGAGCACGCGGCGAATGTGGCGTCTTTAACGATGGGTGAGACGTGAGAAAATGTCGCCCGAAAAATAGATTGTTACAGTTTTACTCAGCCTCTAGGTGTGTGTGTCGGTGTCACGCCGTTCAATTTTCCGGCGATGATTCCACTGTGGATGTTTCCGATTGCGATTGCCTGCGGTAATGCCTTTATTCTTAAACCTTCAGAGCAAAACCCGTTAACACCGAATAGATTAGCTGAGCTATTTATGGAGGCGGGCGCGCCTAAAGGTATCTTGCAAGTAGTACATGGTGGCAAAGAAGTAGTGCAAGCGCTGCTAGTACACCCTGATATTACGCCAATATCTTTCGTTGGCTCAGTCGCCGTCGGTGAATACATTTACCGTACCGGCACTGACCACATGAAGCGTGTACAAGCGTTTGCCGGGGCTAAAAACCATATGGTTATTATGCCAGATGCCGCTCAAACTCAAGTGATTAACAATATCGCCGGGGCCTCTGTCGGCGCTGCTGGGCAACGTTGTATGGCCATTTCAGTAGCGGTCTTTGT
The DNA here is from genome assembly GCA_029027825.1 of Oceanospirillales bacterium. Taxonomy (GTDB): domain Bacteria; phylum Pseudomonadota; class Gammaproteobacteria; order Pseudomonadales; family Balneatricaceae; genus Rs1. Next base: position 1,630,887 of record CP093399.1, read on the forward strand.
CGGTCAGTCGAAACGGTTAATTCCAAAAATTAAAGAGGCATTAGCCAAAGTACGCCCGGGAGCTTGGGATGATCCGGACGCTGGTTACGGCCCACAAATCAACCCCGCTGCTAAAGCGCGAGTGCTTAAGTTTATCGAAGAGGGCAAAGCTGCGGGTGCTAACTGCATTCTAGACGGCTCAAATGTGGTGGTTCCCGGTCTGGAAAAAGGTAATTTTATCGGCCCGACGATGTTTACTAATGTGACCACCGATATGTCGATTTATCAAGAGGAGATCTTCGGCCCAGTATTGATTACTTTAGAAGTTGAAACCTTGGATGAGGCGATTGCCTTAATCAATGAAAACCCTGACGGTAACGGCACCTCAATTTTTACTGCATCAGGTGCCGCGGCTCGCAAGTATCAACATGAGATAAAAGTCGGCATAGTAGGTATTAATGTACCGGTGCCCGTGCCTTTGCCGATGTTTTCATTTACAGGTTGGAGAAAATCCTTTTATGGTGATCAACATGCCTATGGAAAACAGGCGTTTAAATTCTATACTGAAACTAAAACCGTCACGGCGCGCTGGTTTGATGAAGATATCGATACCGGTGTTAATACCACCATTGATATGAAATAACCGGTCGAGACCTCTGCATAACTTACCCAGAGGGTATGATAACTGCGTTCGGTAATACGGCGTTAAAAATCGGCTCAATATGCTCATTTACACTTGTAATACCCATAAACAGGGGCACACTGACTCCGCTATCTCGCCGATTTTTGCCTTGTATTACCTTCACTCGTAACGTTATGCAAAGGTCTCTGGTCAGCAAAACATGGCTTAGCACCACAGGCGGCTAACGATAAGGATAAAGGATTCAAATAGTCGCTATCGTTAGCCTTGTTGGGTGAACAAAAGCAGTGCCTAATCTGTGGTAGCTCGATTGACACTCGTTATAAAAATAAAAGGAAGTGCCGATGGATTTCGAATTAAATGAAGACCAAATAGCCTTTAGTGATATGGCTAAAGCTTTCGCCGAAAAAGAATTTTTACCACACGCAGCCGAATGGGATGAACAACAGCATTTTCCGCTTGAGGTATTGCAGCGCGCCGGTGAAATGGGGCTCTGTGGTTTGTACACTCCCAGTGATGGCGGTGGCCTTGAACTGCCGCGTTTAGATGCAAGTATTGTCTTTGAACAATTGGCGATGGGCTGTACATCAACCACCGCATATTTAACGATTCATAATATGGTTAGCTGGATGCTGAGTACTTATGCCAGCCAAGCCACTAAAGATAGATGGAGCGAGGCGCTGAGTAGCGGCACTAAGTTAGGTTCTTATTGCTTAACTGAGCCCAATGCGGGGTCAGATGCTGGATCTTTAAAGACCTCAGCTCGAAAAATAGACGATCAGTACATTTTGAATGGCTCCAAAGTATTTATATCTGGAGCGGGCTCTACCGATCTATTACTGGTCATGGCGAGAACCTCTGGCGATGGTGCCAAGGGAATTTCGGCATTTGCGGTCGCTGCAGACTCAGACGGTATTAGCTATGGCAGAAAAGAGCAAAAAATGGGTTGGAACAGCCAGCCGACGCGCAGTATTACCTTTGAAAATTTCGCAGTGCCCGCTGATTGCCTACTAGGTAGTGAAGGTGATGGTTTTAAAATTGCGATGCTCGGTTTAGATGGCGGTCGTGTCAATATCGCCGCCTGCTCGGTGGGAACTGCCCAAGCCGCACTAAATCATGCATTAAAGTATTTACATGAACGTCAGCAATTTGGCCGCGAATTAGCCAGCTTTCAAGCGCTACAATTTAAGGTCGCCGAGATGAATACTCAGTTAGTGGCCGCGCGGCAGATGGTGCGTTTGGCCGCCTCTAAATTAGATAATAAGCATCCAGATCGCAGTACTTACTGTGCCATGGCGAAACGCTTTGCGACTGATGCCTGTTTTACAATATGTGATCAGGCTCTACAAATATTCGGTGGCAATGGCTATATGAAAGAATACCCTATGGAGCGCTACGTTCGCGATTCAAGGGTGCATCGCATATTAGAGGGAACCAATGAAATTATGAATGTGATTATCGCACGGCGGATTTTGCTTGAAGACAGTAGTAAAATTTTATAACTGAGGACTGCTCTAGCTTGTGGCTAATTTCATGAGCCAGTTTTACTGGCAATTGTAGCTAGAGTTGTCGGTTCTCGATCAGCCTTCTTAATAGAATCGCTGAGCAAGTTTCACTCGCCCCCTAACCTAGAGAGTACTTTATGAGCTCGCTTGAAAATACCAATCAAAATACCGGTCCAAATATCTCTCCAAATACTTCTCCAAAAACCAATCTAAATACTTATCCAAATACCCTATTACTAGAAAAACAGGGCAATGTTGCCATCCTTACTTTACACAATCCACCGGCCAACACTTGGACTAAAGAAAGTCTGATCGGATTGATCGATATCGTCACAGATTTGAATAATGATTTATCAATCTACAGTTTAGTGATCAAATCAAGCTGCGAGAAGTTCTTTTCCGCCGGGGCAGATTTGAATCTCTTTAAGGATGGTGATCTAGCCATCGCTCGCGACATGGCCAAGTATTTTGGTGAAGCCTTTTACGTACTTTCGCAGTTTCGTGGCGTTTCCATTGCAGCAATTAATGGCTGGGCAATGGGCGGGGGCTTAGAAGTGGCACTGGCTTGTGATATTAGAATTGCTGAGCAAAAAGCGATTATGTCACTACCTGAGGCGAAAGTCGGGCTGTTACCTTGTGCAGGTGGCACGCAGAATTTGACGATGTTAGTCGGGGAGGGCTGGGCCAAAAAAATGATTCTCTGTGCCGAGCGTGTCGATGCGAGCACCGCTGAAAAAATTGGCCTGGTTGAAGAAGTAGTAGAGAACGGCTGCAGCTTTGATCGCGCCATGGTTTTAGCGCGACAAGTGGCACAGCAAAGCCCACAGTCGGTGGCGGCCTGTAAAACCCTAATTCAGTCAAATCGCACTCGTCATTGGCAGCAAGGTTATATTATTGAACGTGAACTATTCGTTGATTTGTTTCACACTAAAGATCAAAAAGAAGGGGTTAATGCCTTCTTAGAAAAACGTGCACCTAAGTGGACAAACGCTTAATTAGCAGGAGATTGGCATGAGTTGTGTGTTATTTAAAGAACATCAAACCAGTGATGGTAAAAAGATAGTAGAAATTATTTTAAACGCAGAAAAGTCACTCAATGCGTTGTCACTGGAGATGATTAAGTTAATCCACCCAGCACTTGAAGCTTATCAAGCGGATGCAGATGTGGTGGCTATCTTGCTCAGTGGCAGTGGCGAGCGGGCATTTTGTGCAGGCGGTGATGTGGTTAGTTTGTACCACGGCTTGCAAACAGCCACCGCTGCAGAGTTCGCGACTGAGTATTTCAGTGCCGAATACCAATTAGACTATGCAATACATACTTACCCCAAACCAATCATTGTTTGGGGGGCCGGTATAGTGATGGGTGGCGGCTTAGGTTTGCTATCAGGATGTCAATTTAGGGTAGTGACTCCCAGTACGATGTTGGCTATGCCTGAAGTCACGATTGGTTTGTATCCAGATGTAGGGGCCAGTTGGTTCCTCAATAAATGTCCGGGTCGAGTGGGCTTGTTTTTAGGCATGACCGGGCAAAGATTTAATGCTGCCGATGCTAAATTTATCGGCATAGCTGACCGACAGCTTGATGACGAGCAAAAATCTACACTTATGAATCAACTAGTTACTGCTAACTGGTCAAGTAACATCTCAGCTGATGTTGTGGTTGATGGTATTCTTAAAAAATTGGAACAGCAAAGTGTGGCTATTGAGCAGAGCTCATTAGTGAGCGAGCACTATGGGTTAATTCAGCAGTTGACCGATGTCACGAATGCCGATCAGTTTGTGAACAATTTACGGGGTTTAGAAACGACTGATAAATGGGTGAACAAAGCGCAAAAAGCGGTCGCCCACGGTAGCCCACTATCGATAGCAATGATTTACCAACAATTTAAAGTCAGTAAGCACTGGTCATTAAAAGAGGCTTTTATGGCTGAATTATCGCTATCCGTACAATGCTGTATTCAAGGAGAGCTAGCAGAGGGGATTCGGGCGCTGCTGGTCGATAAAGATGCAAAGCCAAATTGGCGCTATAAAACGGTTGCTAGTGTCGATCAGGCTTTTCTAGGAACCCTGTTTATTGCTCCCTGGGATGTAAACCCGATTGCCGACATGTGAGTATTGATCGAGAGGTGGACGATTGCGGTCACTGAAATTAAGCAAATTATAAATAATAGGGTAGTTAAATGTTAAATATCGGATTTATAGGCCTAGGTAATATGGGCGGGCCAATGGCCATCAATCTAGTCAAAGCTGGGCACAGTGTTAAAGTCTTTGATTTATCGGCCAGTGCCGTCGAAAGCTTGGTGCAGGCGGGTGCAACTGCCGCATCTTCAGCGATTGATGCTGTTGGCAATGCTGACTTTGTGATTAGTATGTTACCTGCGGGTAAGCATGTCGAAGGTTTGTATGTGGGCGGTGACTCGCCTTTATTTGATCATTTAAAAGCGGGTGCTTTAGTGATCGACTCTTCTACCATCGATGCGAAAACCGCAAAAAATGTTGCCAGCATCGCCGCCGCTAGAGGGATTGATTTTATTGATGCACCTGTTTCTGGGGGAGTGGGGGGCGCAACTGCTGGCACTCTTTCGTTTATGGTGGGTGCCAATCAACAGCAGTTTGAGCAGGCGCAGCCGGTATTGGAAATTATGGGCAAGAATATTTTTCACGCCGGTATCCAAGGCAGTGGTCAAATAGCTAAAGCCTGTAATAATATGTTACTTGCGATCTTAATGTCAGGCACTAGTGAAGCGCTAAATATGGGTGTTAACAACGGCTTAGATGCTAAAGTGTTATCAGAAATAATGCGTTTAAGCTCCGCTGGAAATTGGGCCTTGGAAGTTTATAATCCCTATCCTGGAGTGATGCCTAAAGCACCTGCATCTAATCAATACCAAGGCGGATTCCAAGTCGATCTTATGTCTAAAGATTTAGCGCTGGCGATGGATCTCAGTGAGCAAAGTCACTCGGCAACGCCGATGGGCGAAAGGGCCCGGGATTTATTTAAAGCCCACGCTGAGCAAGGTAATGGTTCGCTAGATTTCTCTAGTATTATTCAGCAATATCAAAAATAGGCAGATAGCGGTCTCAGCTTACCGAATGTGCTGTTGGCTCTGTCGGTAAGTGTCGGTAATTGCCGGTTGGTTTTGGAAATACTGTGGTTTACGGATGGTTGTAATCAAGTCTTGAACACTATCCGTAAACTTGCAATTTTAGCTCGTCAGGTTATGCTGAGGCCTTAACCTATCAGCCTGGCTATAGCCTAAAAGCGAGAACAATGATGAAGTTAGCCCATATCAGCTCGATACTACTATTGATGGTAAGTCTGTTTGCAGCGGCTGAAGAAGCCCGTTTTAGCGATCTTTCGGTCACAGCCGCTCAGGCCTTAATCAGCAAAAATAGTAACAATTCTGACTTCTATTTACTGGATGTAAGAACAGAGCAAGAATTTAAGCAGGCGCATATCGAGGGGGCTCAGCAATTGGATTTTTATCATCCAGCATTTGCCAAGCAATTGGCCAGCTTAGATACCAGTAAAACTTATCTGGTTTACTGTCGATCAGGGGCTAGAAGCGCTAAAACCTTAGCCTTAATGAAAAAGTTAGCGTTTAAGAAAGTTTATAATATGCAAGGTGGGATCATTGATTGGCATCAGCAGCAGTTGCCATTGGTCTCTGATTAAGAGCTCTGTATCACTAGTTTCGATCAAGAAACACCGTAGCGAGATCAGCGCTGTATGCTATGCGTGCAGCGCTGATCAACAACTAGCAGAGTGTGTTAAAAGTACCAGTCTAAGGTTAATTTCAGGTAATCGTCTTGGTCGAAAATGGCGGCGGGATCGTCGCTGTTACCGGTCGAAAATGCTCTAGCTTCAAGAGAGGCTTTCCAGTCATCACCGATTCTACGCTCGGCCTCCACTGAAAAACTAGTCGTATGATAATCTAAATCATGGATGGCTCCCACCAGCATAGTGGTACTTTGTGTGTCATTTAGGGCAAACCTGGCGCCAATACCAATATCATTTTGCATGATGTTATTGGCTTTTTTACCCCGCTGGTCTTTGCCGAACTCGAATAACAAGCCTAAGTCTGTTGAGGTTTCTTGGATGCCATAGAAAGTATATTCTACCCCTAACTGGCTCGCCCAAAAATTCTGCTGAGGGTTGTCTTGGTAAATTAACTCTCCCTTCCACAGCCAGCTGTCAATCGTCGCTTGAAGATCTAATCCGACTTGTTCAATCTGTTGATAGTGGGCACTTAAAACAGGTTTTCCATGCTCAGAAATGGCCTTGTATTGCGGGCTGCGATCGGTGCCTTTATACCAGTGTGCGCCGAGATCATAAACATCCAATGAATGGCTCCAGCGCGCCGCTAAATCGATGTGCTTTTCTCGGTTAGTTGCCTGATAAGTGGTCGCGTCATCGCTGACCACTAAACCAGCTCTAAGGCGACCATTAGCACCTGCATAAGTCTGCTCTCTAAAACCTGGTAACAGATAAAAGTCGACAATTCCCCAATCTTTAACGAGCGAGAGGTTGATCATCGGCTGACCTAATTTGTGTTCTTTATCTAGACCTTCGACTTGGTCCTTTTGGTTGATGACATCTACTAAATTTTGGAATTCTGTCACCCCCCAGAACACTCTACGGAGCCCGGTTCTCAGCTCCCAGTTTTCAGCTAAGTGTACCCAACTTAATTCACGGATGTCGGCGTGGGTGCGTTCAGAGTCACGCTGATCTTTACGGAAAAAAGGGCTGAAGGTCAAACTGTCGCGCTGCTCATTCCACTGCCAGTAAAATTCAGGTTCTGCTGAGAGTGAGAGGTTAGTTCGATAATTCTGATTGGCGAACTGCCCGTCAGCTGCATAGAAGGTTACTTCTGTACTTATTTTGCCAGTCGCTTCAAAAAATAGCTCATCGGCTAGTGCGGGTTGCATTAGCAACCCGCTGCCAATCGCTATCCATGCGATTCTTTTCATTTTAGCGCGCTCGTTTTAAAGTGTTTTTGTTAAAGTCTGCAGCGGTTAAGCCGTTGCCAAATTTGTATTGCTTATAGCTTAAATCGGTACTTTTTTTAGATTGATGATTAACCATTTTCATTAAACTAGGGCGCCAGAACTTACCTTTATACTGTTGGAACTGTTCACTGGTTAAGGTTTTAAGCAAGCTGTTTTTACGATCGTAAAAGTCTGTTTTCAGCATCCGATATTCAGCTTTGTCGATCCAGACGATACGTTTTTTATAACCGGAGTTTTTGTCGGTAGGGTACTGCTCGACAACGAAGCAACTGCCAATCGCACAGGGCTCTTCACCGATGAATTTGTAAGTGTATTTTTCAATTTCAAAAGAAGCCAAATCTTCGAATGAAAATTCAGAGCCCATAAAAGGCCCGGATTTGTTGCGTGATGCTATCCGCTTAACACGTTTTAAGGCAGGCAGGTACAACCACTGATCATCGGCGCCAGTGGTGTGTGAGAAGCTTAAAAACGCAGTTCCTTTTACATCTCTAGGACGATCGAAGATACTTAAACTTTTGTCGCCATCACCGATGATTTCCAACACTTTCATTCTTATCTCGCGGATACTCTCTTGACCTTGCTTGTTGCGCAATACCATGTTCATTGAAGCGGTCATATCTACCCAGCCTTCATCGCGGGCCTTAGCTTCTTTGGATATCGCCATACCTTGATCTTCAGCAGCTCCTGCAAATGCAGTAGTGGCACTTAGAGCTAACACTGAGCTCGCTATAATTGAAGTGGTCAGTTGTTTAATATTCATTCTGCATTTCCCTTGGCAAGATTTAGATTGACTTGATCGACAGTTGACGTGGATGAATCTGAGCTGTTCTGCTCTTTCTTACCATCTAGCATCATTAATAGCGGTGGTAGGAATAAGAAATCGACGATCAAGGCCACAGCGATAGTGACCGCTGTTAGCAGACCCATATCACCATTAAGTTTAAAGCTAGATTGTGCAAGTACCATAAAGCCGGCGACCAGTACTAAAGTGGTGATCCACAGTGCTCGTCCTACGCTGCTAAAAGCATATCTAACCGCCTCTTCAGAATTTTTACCATACTTATCTCTAGCATGCTTATATTTGGTCAAAAAATGCACGGTATCATCTACGACGATACCCAGTGTCATACCAGTAACTACCGAGAGTGCCAAGCCAACTTGTCCGTCCATGAAGTACCATAAACCAAAGCCGACAGAGGCTGGGATCAGGTTAGGTAGCAAGCTGATCACACCGTAGCGTATTGAGCGCAGTGCAAAGGCCAGCAATAGTGATATTAAAATCAAGGCCACGGTGGTGCCAAATAACATGCTGGTGATGTTTCTCTGGCCGATATGAGCGAACATCAAGGTCGGGCTGGATATAGAGACTTGGTAATCTGGTGCATTGTCGGCAAACCAGCGATACATGCTCTCTTCTATTTCAATTTGCTGAGTAGAAGATAGGTTTTTAAAGGTGCCAATGACTCGAGTAGAAGATTTGTCGACATTGAGCTGGTTATTTAAGTCTAAACCATAGGGAAGTGACATTTCATACAGTAGTAAATACTGTGCGGATAAATCACGCTCTTCAGGTAGTTTATAAAATGCTTGATCATCGCCATGCATGTTTTTATTGAGGCGCTTAAGTACATCGGAGAGAGTACTGACGTGATCGGTAAATTCTTGCGCGCGTAGCCAATCGGTGAAGTCACCGACTGTTTTCAAAAATTTAGGATCGTTAATGCCACTACTTACCTTACTATCAATCGACACTTCTATAGATGACAGCCCCGATAAGTTCTCTTCCATAAAGTCTGTTGCAGCACGAAAGGGTACCGAAGTATCAAAGTATTCAACAAAATTATCATCGAGTTTGTTTTGCGGTAAAAAGCTGGCCAATGCCACAATCACAACGACAGTTGCCGGCAGCAATATTTTTCGTTTGGCGATCACCAAGTCAGCGAATTTTTCCATTATTCCACGATTGCTTTCAGGGGCGATTTTGCTGGCTTTAACCGGCAGTATCATCAACAGCGCTGGGAATACGGTAATAGAGAAAACAAAGGCTAACATCACTCCGATAGCGACCATGTTACCTAAATCGCGAAAGGGGGGTGAGTCGGAAAAGTTCATGCTCATAAAACCAATCGCAGTGGTGACACTGGTCAGCAAAATAGGCTTGAAATTGACTCTTAAACTCTCTTGTAGCGCCTCTTTTTTTGCCTTACCTTGGCGCATTTCAAAATAGTAGGTGGTTAATATATGTATACAATCGGCCACTGCTAAGGTCAGTATCATGGTCGGTGCGCTCACTGAAGGACCGGTTAGATAAAATCCAAACCAACCAACCGCGCCCATGGTGCCCGCTATACTGAAAATAATAACCACTAAGGTAGCCAGCGTACCGCTAAAGCTACGCAGTAGTAAGATCATGGTTAATAGCACTATCCCGAACATAGCGGGGACTAAGGTACTGCTATCTGATATAGAGGTTTCTGAAAATGTGGTGTTCATCATGACCATGCCGGTAAGCTGGACGTCGATGTTGGGGAATTTTTCTTCAAACTGAGCTTTTATGGCACGTACTTTATTGGCAACTTCAGGGATTTCGGTGATCGGGTTGATCCCAGGCAGCTGATTGGTGACGTTAACGATTGATACATGACCTGTTTTAGAAACAATTTTATTTAACAGTAATGGATCATTCGTCGCAATTTCTTTAATGCGAGGCATATCAGCGGCGGTTAACACCTCAGGGTCTAAGACTAAATCTTCGACGATCAGATCATCTTCTTCCGCGATGGTGTACTGGAAGTTTGAGATAGAATCAACCCGTGTAGAATAGGGTACTTGCCATGATTCGGTGGTGAGCCAATAGACCGCTGCCAAATTTTCTTTGGTAAAGATATCGCCGTTTTTTGGCGCTAAAATAAAAGCGACATTATCACTTTTCGAATAAATATCCTGAATTGATTCAAAAGCGGTTAACTGCGGGTTATCTTCACTAAAAAAGACTTTATAGTCGCCTTTAAAAACCAAGTTCTTAGCACCGTAAGCTGTCCCAAAAACCAGTAATATTGAAATCAATATCACTAGCCAAGGCCTGTTGAGTGCAAAATTATAAATGCGTTCTCTCATTTTTTTCCCCAAATAAAATTTAATTAATCGGTTTTAAGTGCTGCCAAGCGGGCTATTTCAGCCACTTCAGGAGCGAAAATTTCTGTTTTGATTCTCTGTACTGAGGCTCGCCAATCGAAGTCTTTAGCCAGTGGTTTCCAGCACATGCCGTCTTGCATTAGGTTGATACTATTAACCAGTTCTCGCTCTGTATCTAGCTGCGAGCGCAAACTGCAAGTATCGGTGTTGCCCATTAATAGAATTTGCGTGCCAAAATCGACACTCCAGCAAGAAAAGGCCAGTTGTTCAATTTGCATTCCCTCAGGTAACACACATTCACCGGCTTCAACAGACGCTCTAAAATGTGCAAAAATAGGCGAGAGTAATGCTATTTCAATTTGTTGATGTTGCTGACGTCGCGCTTCCGATGCTTTAGAGGTGCAGCCTGCGGTTTTAACCGTCACTCCAATCATAAAGTCTTGCGGATTAGCTTGTGAGTTCAACAATGAACCGATATGCACTGCCAGTGCTTTTTCACGGCTATTGCCTTTAAAAGTCAATGCTCGCGAAAATACCGATGCAACTCGTGCCATATGCTCATTACAGATGGCCAACATAATGTCTTCTTTGCTGGTAAAGTGGTTGTAGACAGTACCTTTCGAGTAGGGCAGCAGTTTGACCAGTTTGTCGATGGTTAATGCCGCTTCCCCTTGGCTGCGAATGATTTCTTTTGCACAGCTCAGCATCTCTTGCTCTCGGGCATCTTTTTCTTGTTGGCTAAAAATTTTAGGGCTCATAATAGGATTCTTTTATTGACGGTTCGTCAAAGATAGACTTTTTTATACGGTTGTAAAGTAAAAACAACTTTATTATGACGAATCGTCAACATGTTAGAGCTATTCATCATTTAAGGATCGAATTGATCTAAAAAAATCATTTGATCATCTTATCTTTTGATAACGTTTTCTCACTCAGTGAAAATAGCGTGATTATTACGACTAAAGAACTATTTATCTGCATTCACTATCCCAGTATTGTCGACAATAATATGAGTATTAATTGTTAATGATCAGAAAAAAGCAGTTTTAAAGACTGTTTGTTAACAATACAAGCTGTCGAAAACTTAAGTCGTGTCAATAAAAACGAGCTCCATTCATGCCTACTATAAACGGCTTACTTATTCAGTTTAACGGCTACTAGATTTAGTGATTTGACATCACCAAGCGCTGATCTCTGGTAATTTTCAGCTCAAATCATTGCAGCGTTTTCGCGGCGGCTCTGCTTATGGATGAAAACTAATTATAAAAAAATGGAGTGTGTATGAGTTATGATCAGCAATATCAACAGTCACTAATTGACCCAAATGGCTATTGGTTAGAAAAGGCTAAACGAATTAGCTGGTTTAAGATGCCTACCATAGGCTTAAATCAAACATCTAATCACGGCTATTCATGGTTTGATGATGGAATATTAAATACTTGTTATTTAGCTGTCGATCAACATGTAGAAAAAGGTCGAGGAAATGAGATTGCCTTTTATTACGACTCTCCAGCCGCTCAAGTAAAAGAACAAATAAGCTATGCTCAGTTACAGCAGCAAGTGAGTGTTTTTGCAGGTGCTATGCGAGATTTGGGCATAGCGAAAGGGGATAGGGTTATTATTTATATGCCGATGATTCCTCAAGCGGCGATAGCAATGTTGGCCTGTGCTCGAATTGGAGCGGTACACTCGGTGGTATTTGGTGGTTTCGCCGCTAATGAATTGGCGATCAGAATTGATGATGCCGAGGCGAAATTAGTCATTACTGCATCATGTGGCATAGAATTTGATCGAATTATTCCCTATCAACCCCTGGTTAATAAAGCTATCGAGTTGGCCGTTAACAAACCTTTAAAAACTATTGTTTTACAAAGAGAAATGTCGCCAGCAGAACTAGATGTTAAGCAGGAGATCAGCTGGTCAGAATTTATTAACGATGTCATACCTGCTGATTGTATTGCCGTTAAAAGTAATGATCCTCTGTATATCTTGTATACATCAGGCACGACTGGTAAACCTAAAGGTATCGTGCGTGATAATGGTGGGCATGCAGTTGCTTTGAAATTGGCCTTCAATGATATTTATGGGATGTCTGAGGGGGATGTATGGTGGGCGGCTTCTGACATTGGTTGGGTGGTTGGCCACTCTTTCATCATATATGGACCTTTAATTTGTGGTGCAAGCAGTGTTTTTTATGAGGGTAAGCCAATAAGAACACCAGATTCTGGGGCGTTTTGGCGAATAATAAATGAGTATAAAGTCAACTCGATGATTTGTGCTCCTACTGCTTTCAGAGCGATCCGTAAAGAAGACCCTACAGGTGAATGTATTAAAAAATACAATTTAACCAGTTTACGGTGGGTTTTTGTGGCTGGTGAAAAACTTGATTCCTCAACATATCAATGGCTATCTGAGCTTTTAGAAGTTCCTATCCTCGATCACTGGTGGCAAACAGAAACCGGCTGGCCGATGACAGCGCCGATGATGGGCTGGGATAACCCTTCACCTGCAAGGTTGGGCTCAACCAATAAATGCACTCCGGGCTATGATATCAAAGTACTCTCTATAGAAGGGGAGGAAGTTAGCATTGGTGAGGTTGGAAATATCTGTTTAAAACTACCACTGCCTCCAGGGGCTTCAACTGCTATTTGGAATCAACCTGATAGATATACGGATGCTTATTTATCATTATTTAAAGGCTACTACCATACAGGTGATGGCGGTTACAAAGACGATGAAGATTACATCTATATTACTGGTAGGACCGACGATGTCATTAATGTGTCTGGTCACCGTCTATCAACAGGAGAAATGGAAGAAGTTGTTTCAACGCATACTGCAGTCGCCGAATGTGCAGTGATTGGCGTACACGATAGTTTAAAAGGTCAAATACCTATCGGATTAGTGGTGTTAAAAGCAGGAGTTAGTATTGAGAATGATCAGTTGCAGCGGGAGTTAGTTGCAGACGTGCGTCGGCAAATAGGGGCCCTTGCCTGCTTTAAAAGAGTGTTTATTGTGCAGCGTTTACCAAAAACTCGCTCGGGAAAAATTTTACGTGCAGTTCTGCGTAAAATTGCAGCGAATCAAACCTATCAAATACCTTCTACCATTGATGATCCGGCTATCTTGCAGGAAATCGCACAACTTTTAACCACAGATCATCAAAATGTTCCCTGATTAGCCCTGTGTCTCCGCCACAGCAAAAGATGCTTTTAGTATATTCTCTGTGTCCTCTGTGGTAAAACCAATCCTTTAAAGATTTTTTCACTACAGAGGACATAGAGGCGCTGCGCTGCACAGAGGAAAAACAAAACACTACCTGATTAGTGCTGTGTCTTCACAGACTTACCTAAAGTAAAAAAATTACAATTAAATGACCTGGCTATCATCTAAATCATTATTAAATGATAAAAATATATTACTACTTCGCTTAACTTGTTGTAATTAATCACTTTATTAGACAGCTGTCAAATCAGGTGGAGTATAATGGTCAATCAGGAAATGTTTAGTTGGGTAAATAGCACCTGCTTTAAGGTATTGTGTAGTCCTGCAGAGGAATAATCGCTGGGTTGTACTGGCTAGGGTCGAATATTGCTCCATTAGGGGGGCTGAACTAGCCCTCCCATTTTCCTTAAAGAGCGGGTGTTGCTGATTTAAATAATCCTTAAGATTCAGCGGCTAATTATCGGTTATAGAGGTAAGTTCGAGGTCTTAAATAGGTAGACACTCGCCGATTAATTTTCCCAATTGCCAGTTACCTTTACAAGAATCTCCATTGCTATTAGATTTCACTCCTTCACCGTGCGGCAAGTCTTGTTTGAACATCCCTGTGAAGGTAATACCATTAGGCCAAGTTTTAACTCCGAACCCAGAGCGTTGATCAGCTTCATAGTTTCCTTTATAGGATTGACCATTGCTCCATAGTGTCGTTGAAACACCTTGTCGCTTACCTTCAGACCAGATGCCCGTATGTACACTCCCATCCGCCCAAGTGTAAACCCCGCTCCCGGATCGTTTATCTTCTACGAAGCTTCCGCGATAGACATCACCGTTAAACTCACCATTTACCCAAGTAAATATACCTTCACCGTTCTTTTTATCGGCAGAAAAACCGCCAGTATAAACATTACCATTTTCAGAAGTTAATGTTCCAGCGCCCTCCTTTTTATCATTTACCCAGTCACCAACGTAAGTTTCTTGTACCTTAGTCGAGCTAATTTTTTTGGTTTCAACAAAAATGTAAGTTCCTTTACCTGTGCGCTTATCGTTGTGCCACTTTCCCATATAAATTGAACCACTGGGCCAAGACATGACACCATCTCCAGAGCGTAAATTGTTAATAACACTTCCCAGATATAAACTATGTTTTTGATATTTAATAATTTTAACAGGGTGCTTAGAATTTAACGTTAGTGTTTCAAAGTATTTAGTAATATGCTGCTGATTAACTTCACTGGCAGCCGATAGCTGCAGAAAATAAGCCAATTTATTATGTAAATTCTCTGATAATATTGGTTTTTTTTGCGTTGTCATACATCCCGTATGAAATATTAGGACTAATACCACAATGGTTATTTTAAACATATAAACTCCTTTTTGAAGACATTCCAACTTCCCTTAAGTTATGTTTTTCTGCAATTCTATTATCCGAGGTCTCATCCTGAATTCACGGTTGGTATGGATCTAGAAATCGCATATATCAATAATTAAGTTTGCATTAAGCCTGATGATTAAGCCAGCTGAGAACACTAGAAAATTTCTTAATCTTATGAAAACTCTATAATATTAAGACTATGTCTCGATTATATGTTGCTCCAAAAATAATGATCGATGATGGTTGGTAGATCGCCTGATTAAGAAAAATGTGGTGTCCGTTGAATGATGAAACATTTCTGCTCATCCATATAATTTATAGGAACGTGGTTTGAATTAAATCCTCATTGCTCGCTTCAGTGTCTTATCTTAGAAAGGCATACTTCAAAGAAATCACCGAGCATGAAATTAAGATAAAAATTAAAATCTAAGCGACTGGAAAAAATCAGGCCGTTTAAAGCACCTAATATTTAATGACCTACATTGAGTTGTTAAAACAGAAATATATTTGGGATTTGAATCATTGAGTTATTCTTTAGCTAATGCAGGGTGCATATGAGCTTGCAGTTAAGGTTTTTCGACTCCACTGTGAAGCCAATATATTACACTCTGTATTCACTTTGAGCTTACGGATCCAGGTAATGCGAACAGTGTGGGATGGATTTAATAAGACTCACAAAAAATTTAGTACAGTCCATAATTTTATGGTTGCTTGGTCGAGCAGCAGATTATTCTACTGCGACCAAGCCGTACGGTTAAAAAACGCTATTCATATCAACAAGTCCTGTCCTTGTTTTGATAGTTGTTCCCGATCAATTTCCTAGTAAAATGACAGGAACAGCACAGTAGCTAAAGTTTTTTTGCAAATGATACTAGCAAGGATCAGAGTGTTCTCGCTGGATATCCATTACACTTTCTAAATTTTCGTTAAGTAATTTAACTAGAGCGGGATCAAAATGTAATCCTGATTGACTGCGAATTTCTGTCATAGTTTGTTCTATGGTCCAAGCTTCTTTGTAGCAGCGTTTAGAACATAGAGCATCGAAAACATCAGCAATGCCGGTAATACGCGAAAATATATGAATATCCTCACCTGCGATCCCATTAGGGTAGCCCGTGCCATCCCATTTTTCATGATGTTGCAGTGCAATAATTGCACCGCTTTGGATAATAGGTCGTTTTGAACCACTTAAGACTTGAGCACCAAGTAATGAATGAGTCTTCATTATTTCCGATTCTTCAGGAGTGTGTTTACCTGGTTTGTTTAATATGTAATCTGTAATGCCTACTGTTACAATATCATGGAGAGGGGAGGCTAGTTTAATAGCATAAATATCATCATCTTTTAATCCATATTCTCTAGCGAGAAGTTCACTTATTTTTGATACCCGAATTATATGGTTGCCAGTTTCCTTGGATCTGGTTTCAACAGCACCACTAAGCATGGAGATGATTTCATTTTGTGTCGCTTCAACTTCTTGCCATAATCTCAAGTTTTCATGGGCTATTGCAATATTCTGCACGAATAATTCAATTAAATTTTTTGCATCATCAGTAATCTTCCGATGTGAATGAAGATATAACAAACTCTTATGATTATCGTCGGTTGTAAATGATACGATTACTTCATTTTTATTGATAATGCTATAGCTAGTATCTGTGCTCTTTAACCAGTCTTCTAAAATAGGTTCCGGGATAGAATCGCTTGGGTCTTTGCCAATAAGCTGTTGAAAATCTCCGATGGCGGCTACAACTTTTACCTTTTGACCAGATTCGAGTGCCGCCACGCCAGTTGAGTTAACTAAAGCCGCATTAGGCTCTAAATAAAGCAGCGAAGTCAGTTGGTTTAAAGCGCCATTGGTGAACTCGTGTAAGTATCGTTCTTTAAAAATATGTGAAGAGGCTTTAATCACTCTTTTTAATTCTATCCTATTTTGATTTAATGCTGATAAATCGCGGTAGGAGCGAATCCCTGAAATCACACTCGAAAATAATTTTTGCGAGGTTAGTTCAGTTTTGTTCTTATAATCATTAATGTCATAATCGACAATGACTTGCTTTTCTGGGGCTTGCCCAGGCTGCCCCGTGCGTAAAATTATTCTAATTAGATGATTTTTTAAATCTTCCCTGATCCACTTGGTTACGTTAAGTCCTTCGGTATCCGTTTCCATGACCACATCAAGTAATATTATGGCGATATCATCTCTTTCGGATAGAATTTTTTTGGCAGCTTTGCCTGAAAGAGCAGAATAGAAACAAAGATCTCGCCCTTCGAAACTTACGTCATCTAACGCAAAACGCGTTACATCATGCACCGACTGTTCATCATCAACAATCAGGATGTTCCATGGGGGTAATGCAGTAGTGTTCGCTTCAATAGATTGATCAATCTCAACGTCATCAATCAAAAAATCATACATTTTAAAACTCCTAAACCTCTCAACCTTGGTGTTTTCTTACCCAAGCCAATATTCCCTTACGGTAGTGCTTCTTAGAGACCTCTGCATAACTTACCCAAAGGGTATGATAACTGCGCTCGGTAATACGGCGTTAAAAACTGGCTCAACATGCTCGTTTACATCTGTAATACCCATAAAGAAGGGCACACTGACTCCGCTATTTCGCCGGTTCTTGCCTTGTATTACCTTCGCTCGCAACGTTATGCAGAGGTCTATCTTAATGGTATCACCCGCTAAAACATAATCCTATGAGAACTATTACTAATACCTGAATCAGACTTCACAGCGCCACATAGCGCAAGCTCTTGTTTCTACAGCGGTTAGAAAAATACCCGCTGAACCTTACGGGTGCAGCTAAGATTTTTCAATTCCACTGTAGAACCAATATCTTACACTCTGCATTCACTTTGAAGTCACGGATTCAGGTAATAGTTTAGCCATTCAAAAATCAATTTATTTTACGGCATAAGTAATTTTAAATAGAGCAGTGAATGGCAAAAGATTAAACCAAATATTATACCGATGCTAACAAATCAAAAACTAAAGTACTTATTGGGATTCAGTATGAATCCTTCTAGTTATTAATGTGACATTAATGCAGCTACTATATTGACGCTTTTATTAATCAATGACAAGTTTTTTAAATAGATTAAGATCAATATATTCTTCAAAATCATATTTTCAATATTGACCAGCGGCAAAAGGTGTATATAATTCACTTAGCTAGAAAATAAGTTCCATATTTATGTACCATCACGATGTCCTGTTTTTCATGCCTCGTCATGATATTCATAAGTAATAGCAACATTTCCGGCCAACAACCTTAATATTTCATTAAGGTATCACTTACTCTTGAATGAAGGATTTTCATATGTCTACTACTACTGGTACTGTTAAATGGTTCAATGAAACTAAAGGTTTTGGTTTTATCGAGCAAGAATCAGGTCCAGACGTTTTCGCTCACTTCAGCGCTATCGCTGGTGACGGATTCAAAACTCTAGCTGAAGGCCAAAAGGTCCAGTTCACAGTTTCACAAGGCCAGAAAGGCCCTCAAGCTGAGAACATTGTTGCACTTTAATTAGTCCAACTCACATACTCTTAACTAAGAGTAAAAAGGGTGTATTTTAATACACCCTTTTTTGTGTCTGCTCACAATAGATTTTTTGGAAGTATTGGGTGGTAGACAGAACAGGAGTCAATTAAAGCTTTAGCAGTGAGTTTTGCCACAGAGTAAACCTCTGTTGGAATTGAATTTGATTTCGTTATCGCATCTAAAAGAATAGAAAAATCACCATCTCCTGACAGTAAGATAACCTTATCAACCTCCGGGGCAATAGTTAGAATATCAATGGTTATCCCCACATCCCAATCCCCTTTAGCACTCCCATCTGCCCGCTGAATAAAAGGTTTCAATTTAACCTCAAAGCCAATATGTTTTAAGGCTGTTTGAAACCTAGCTTGACCTAAATCTCCTCTCTCGGTTGCATAGGCTATCGCAGTCGCAATACGTCCAGTGGCCTCAATTGATTGCCAAAAGCTGCGATAGTTAAATTGTCTTCCATACACAGATTTGGTCGTGTAATAGATATTTTGCACATCGACAAATATGGCAATTTTCTGCATTTTAATTCCTAAATTAATAGCGCTGAATAATAGGAGATATTGATCTGAAACCAACTATAGCAATCTTATGCGCAGTGCAATAGAGGATTGAATATTAAATGACTAGCTAGGCCAAATTAACCTATTTTGATAGGGGGGGAGTGCTTGTAATAAGTAAGGTTTTCCAGATCAAAAACTTCGATAATCTATTGGAAGAGTATACAAGTAGTGTGGTGTGCAATTACGAGCTAAGGCCTAATGAGAGCAGTTCTCTGACTCGATAACAATAAAGGCTAGCCTAATGACTAGTTGTTAAAATCAGAGAGCTGCTCGCTGTAGGTGTCGTTTGACGTTGATCGCTACATTACAGTGATAGCTAGTTTCTTTTCGGCTCTTGAAATAAGCAGGGTTACTATGTAATTAATCATCAAATAGAATGATCCAGCGACAATAATGGGCTCGAATGGACTGAAGTATTCAGAGGAAATGTCGGTATAAACTCCAGTCATATCCATAATGGTGATAGTACTAGCCAAGGAGGTAGACTTAACCATTAAAATCACTTCATTACCATAGGCGGGTAATGCTTGGCGCATTGCTAGCGGGAAGGTAATTCTGCGAAACAGTTGGATAGTACTCATGCCACAGGCGCGCCCAGCTTCTAAAAACCCGAGAGTGACAGATTGAATGCCTCCGCGAATGATTTCACTAGTATAGGCGCCAGTATTCAAGGTTAAAGAGAGGATCGCACAAAACCATGGCTCTTTAAAAAATTGCCAGAGACCGACTGCGTCTAATTCTTCTTTAAACTGACCAGACCCATAATAAATAAGGAACATTTGTATCAGTAGAGGAGTAGAGCGAAAAATGTAGACAAACAAATAGGCGCTGCGATGTAAAATCCAATATTCACTTAAGCGGCCTAAGGCGACAATCATAGAGAGAAAGAAACCGAAAAACAGGGAGAGTGACACTAGTGCTAAAGTGACAGGTAATGCAGCAAATATTGCTGGTATAGATTCTTTTATTATATCTAAATCCATTTTAAGATTTCCTCACGCCTTTGTTAGACCATTTTTCTAACGATAAATAGCCTCGATCAGAAAGAGCAGCTAATACTAAAAATAAAATCAAACCTGTTAAGAAAAATGTAAATGGTTGCTTTTCGCTACCAGCGCATATTTTTGCAATTCTTACTATTTCAGCCAGTCCTATTACAGAAATCAAAGATGTTTCTTTTAGGGTGAGCTGCCAGACATTACCGAGACCAGGTAGAGCGTAACGAGCCACTTGTGGCAGTAAAATCCGCTTGAATCTTTTGCTGGTAGACATGCCTATTGCTTTAGCCGCTTCGATGGTGCCTATAGGAACCGCAAGGACAGCGCCTCTGATAACTTCTGTAGAGTAGGCGCCAGAGCTCAAACCTATACAGACGACGCCCATTAAGAATATCGGTAATTCAATATATTCATCGTAGTTAAAAAGATCGTCAGCAATCGACATTAACACGGTGTTACCACCGTAAAAAACGAGGTAGATAACGAGTAGTTCAGGAATGCCTCTGACAATGGTCGTATATCCATTGGCAATGCTCTTAAGTATAGCGTTACCGCTTAACTTCATCGTTGCAGCACCTGCCGCGAGTATAATGCCGAAGAGGAAAGAGCAAACGGCAACAGAAATAGTAATGAGGGTGGCATAGAAAAACTCATCTCCCCAGCCATCAGCACCCCAGCTTAAAATTGATAAATCCAAAGTAGTACCTATAAGTATTGTTTATTCAAATTTACATAAAGACGGTGACACGTCTCACTTTAAAATATAGCAATGTGATAAAAGTGTAAATCAACAATTTCATAATCAGCCTTTACCGATTATAAAGCTGTCCCGTATAAACAAGTAAGTGATTAAAAAAAAGTGTGATATCAGTCAGTAAATAAAAAAGCAGAACGGGTTTCCCACGCTCTGCTTTTAAACTAACCAGATATGTTACTTAGTAGAAGCGTCAAATCCAAACCACTTAGTAGCAAATTTTGAAACAGTACCATCGGCAATGGCTGAATTAATCGCCGCACTTAATTTTTCAGTAAGTTCTTGGTCTTTCTTGCGCAGACCAAGACCGACGCCTTCACCAAATGGGCCTTCAGAGAATCCAGGACCAATGGCTAAGAAATCTTTGCCTTCAGGCTTTTGGAAAAGAGGGTGCCAGTAGCTCATTGCGGCGAATGCCACATCTACACGACCTGACTGTAGATCTAAATCTAACTCTTCCTGAGTAGAATAAGTACGAATAGATGCATCATCCTTAAGATATTCTTTTAAGAAATTCAGATGGATAGTGCCTTTTTGTACGCCTATTGACTTACCTTTAAGCAGAGCTAAAGTCTCTTTAAGGCCTGCCGCTTCTGCATCGTCTAAATTATCGAGAGAAATTTTCTCAGCGGTAACTTTGAAGTCAGCCATTGAAGAGCTTTTGTTGATCACAAAAACTGCTGGGCTTGAAGCGTATGAGCGAGAAAAGGTGATTTGCTTTTTACGTTTATCAGTAATTGACATGCCAGCCATGATTACATCAAATTTCTTGGCTTTAAGTGAAGGAATAATGCCTTCCCAAGCAGTTTGTTGCATAGTACATTCTAATTTAGCTCTGGCGCATAGGTCTTTATACAGGTCAATTTCAAACCCTTCTAATTCACCGGCACTGTTTAAAGCATTCCACGGAGGGTAAGCACCTTCAGTAGCAAATTTACAACATCGCCTGCTTGAGCTGCTCCAGACATTAAAGTGGCTGCAGTAAGTACTGCAGTGGCTAATAATTTTTTCATTATCTATAGTCCGCAAAAATAATTATTGTTATTCAATGTAAATAGATCAGATAGTTAATTAAACCCATCGTTAATATATACAAAAATTCCACGAATATACTACAGCCATTTTTAGCTGCTCGATATAGCCTAAAATACTTTATGTTGTGATAAAGCGACATTTGTTTAGACAACCCTATGCAGTCTTACGATGTATGCACAACTATTATGATAATCTTGCAATTAGCAGAAGTGTTTTGACTAGTTGGCAATTTAGATTATGCTAGCGATGATATGCTGCACTGCGCATATTACAATTAAGAAAATCAGTACCCGATGAGGTAATCAAGCAGTCATTTTAAAAAAATGGGCTTTCTTATTCGGTATTGACCTTAAATTTGTATACTGTTTTATAGAAAATAACAAAAGTCATTTTAAAAAGAGTTTTATATGTCTCAAACCAAGTGTGCGATAAACGTTAAAAATATTCATAAAACCTTTGGTAATTTAGAAGTGTTAAAAGGTATAGATTTACAGGCATCTGAAGGGGAAGTTATCTCCATCATAGGCTCTAGTGGATCGGGTAAAAGTACCTTTTTAAGATGTATTAACATGCTCGAAAATCCAACCGAAGGCGAGATAGAAATCAGTGGGGAGTCGATCAAGCTCAAGCGCCACAAAGATGGGGACCTCGTACCAGCGGATCCTAAGCAATTAGAGAATATTCGCCAAAAATTGGGTTTTGTCTTTCAAAATTTTAATTTATGGCCGCATATGACGGTATTGGAAAATATCATCGAGGGGCCTATATTAGTTCTCAAGAAAAGCCGTGATGAGGCCATTAAATATGCTGAAGAACTGATGGAAAAAGTGGGTATTACGGATAAAAGAGACTTTTACCCGAGTATGTTATCAGGTGGGCAGCAGCAGAGAGTATCAATCGCCAGAGCGTTGGCAATGGACCCAGATGTGATGCTATTTGATGAACCTACATCAGCACTAGATCCGGAGTTAGTCGGTGAAGTTCTCAAAGTTATGCGAGATCTTGCCGCAGAGGGCAGAACAATGTTGATTGTTACTCATGAGATGAAATTTGCCAAGGAAGTCTCAAGTAAAATTATGTTTTTGCATCAGGGAAAAGTTGAAGAATTTGGAACTCCCGAGCAAGTCTTTGAAAACCCAAAATCTCAGCGCTGTAAAGAATTTATCTCCTCTGTTTTTTAGTCGAGTAATATTCTGTTTTCATAGCTAGAGCCGTGAAATATAACGAATATCGCAGCCCTAGTATGAAGTCTAAGTAATATTTAAAAGAGCTTTCGAGCTGGTTAACTTGCCGCTGCAATGTCAATCGATCGAGCTCTTTTATCTATATCCCTGTACATTCTCATGTAATAAAAAAACGACTCTCTGTTGTGATTTTCCATTTACTAAAAATTCAACGAAATCCGGAGTTGTTACTATTTCGGTGTAATTAATGTCACATATTGTTGAAAAAATAGTTCTAAAATCTTCTAGCCCCGGCACTTATCGATACTTAACCGTGCACAGGTTTACGGGAGACAAAGCTGGCCCAAAAGTCTATCTTCAAGCTGCGTTACATGCTGATGAATGGCCAGGGCTGCTAACATTACAGCATTTGCTGGCGGAGCTTATCAAGCTTGAGAAGCAAAACAAAATCAATGGCGAAATTATTCTTGTACCTTATGCCAATCCAATTGGCATGAGCCAAAAACTCAACGGAATAGTGCTCGGCAGGCAGTCCTTTAGTGCGGAAGGTAATTTCAATAGAAATTGGCGAGACTTTGCTAGTGCGATCAGTTTTTTGCAAGAGGGAGGAGCCCTGCCAGCAGTAGAACAAGTAAAAGCAGCGCTGCGCAAAGAAGTGCAAAAGCTACCTCGCCACACCCCTCTAAATGAGCTCAAAGCAACGTTGTTAAGTTTGTCTATTGATGCAGATATCGTGCTGGATTTACATTGTGATTCCGTAGCGCTTGTACACATCTATAGTAACTACCGTCATCAAGCCACCGCACAGCTACTTGCGACTTATATTAAATCACCAATCGTCTTGCTAGAGGACGAGCCTGGAGGTTCTGCCTTTGATGCTGCACATATCTTGCCCTGGGTAGCTTTGGAGCAAACGGGAATAGATCACAGTTGTTTTTCCGCTACTGTTGAGTTGCGAGGTTTTGCTGATGTAAATGATGATTTAGCGAAGCAAGATGCAGCGGGGCTGCTGGCTTTTTTAGGCACGCAAAAAGTAGTACAGGTTGTCGATATTGAGCCCCCAGTCATTGATATATTAGCCGCAGACCTAGCTGCAGTGGATTCCGTGATGGCGCCTAGCACAGGAATCTTTTGCTTATCAGTGAGTTTGGGTGACAAAGTAGCGAAAGGGCAATCAATCGGGGAAATTGTAAATATAGAGACCGATGATCCAGAGCACGGAAGAGTCAAGGTTTACAGTAGAACCGATGGTATTCTTTTCGCCATCAATACGGTAAAACTAGTCTCTGAAGGGGATAATATTGCTAAAATTGCGGGCACAGCGCTATTGGAAAACACCACTGGCGGTAGCTTGCTAACTCTTTAAAAACCCTCTAATACGTTTGTCTGGCGCCGTCTAAAATACGGCTTCCGCTAATCGCTTAGGGAAGCCTTCTTTTTAAATACGCTCAGCTTGCTCGACAGCATTGCCAATGTAATTATGTGGGGTTAATTTTTGTAAGCTTTGTTTGGCTTCTTCAGGCATGTCTAGCCCCTCTATAAACTGTCTAATTGTCTCTTTATTCATATCCTGGCCTCTGGTTAACTCTTTAAGTTTCTCATAAGGCTTTTCAATACCATAACGACGCATAACGGTTTGAATAGGCTCGGCTAAAATTTCCCAAGAATTGTCTAGATCAGCATTGATAACCGCAGCATTTAATTCAAGCTTGCTCATGCCTTTGAGTGTTGATTGATAGGCGATCATGCTATAGGCCATGCCAACCCCCATATTACGTAAGACTGTTGAGTCAGTCAGATCTCGCTGCCAGCGTGAGACCGGCAATTTGCTGGATAAGTGCTGTAAAACTGCGTTAGCCAACCCTAAGTTCCCCTCCGAGTTTTCAAAGTCAATAGGGTTTACCTTGTGCGGCATTGTAGAAGAGCCAACTTCACCGGCAATCGTTTTTTGCTTAAAATAAGCATTTGAGATATACGCCCAAAGATCACGGTCAAAATCGATAACGATGGTGTTAAAGCGACACAGGGTGTCAAACATTTCAGCAATGTAGTCGTGGGGCTCTATCTGTGTCGTATAAGGGTTAAAGGTGAGTCCTAATTCGGTGATAAATGATTGCGCATGCGCTTCCCAGTCAATGTTCGGGTAGGCGCTAATGTGTGCGTTATAGTTGCCAACAGCGCCGTTTATTTTACCTAAAAACTCAGTGTTCTTTAGCTGTTTTATTTGCCTGTTAAGGCGATAGGCAACATTTGCCATCTCTTTGCCGACAGTGGTAGGTGAGGCTGTTTGTCCATGAGTTCGGGACAGCATTGGCTGAGCGGCAAAATCACGACCTAGCTGGGCGATTTCAGCTTGGAGCTGCTCTAGCAAAGGTAGCATCACTGCCAAACCATCTTTTAGCATAAGCGCATGGGATAAATTATTGATATCTTCGGATGTGCAGGCAAAATGAACGAACTCATTAATCGCTTGCAGTTCTTTATTATCAGAAAATTTTTCTTTAATCATGTACTCGACTGCTTTTACATCATGATTAGTAGTGCGTTCTATTTCCTTTACTCGCAGCGCGTCCGTTTCACTAAAGTTATCCACTATATCATTAAGCAGTTGGTTGGCCGCGGCGCTAAAGGGAGGTACTTCGGTGATTTGTTCGGTTTGTGCCAGTTTTTGTAACCATCTAATTTCTACGATAACTCGGTTTCGTATTAGACCATATTCACTGAAGATAGGTCGTAAGCTGCTGGTTTTACTGCCGTAACGGCCATCAATTGGTGATATTGCAGATAGAGCAGATAATTCCATGGATATTCTCACTGTGCTAGAAAAAGGTTAGAAAATTTTGTCGCATATGATACAGCAATACAGACATTTCTGAAATGTTAAAGCGGTGGGTAATTAAGACTTTAATGTTGTTTTCGCAGGGTGACCGGAATGGAGTGACAGCTTAGCTGGATGTAATTGATGCCGATATTGGCGACGTTATTAATCATTAGAGACCCCTGCATAACGTTGCGAGCGCAGTAGTTATGCTGGGGTCTCCATTAATTTGTATATTTATAGGCAGGGGAATTTAAGCGTATTTTAAATCGCAAGAACTCCTGGGTCCACTGTCAGTTCTGGCGCTTTTAAGGCATTGAGTGTAGGGCTGTCATCGATCAATGCTGCCCAGATATTTTAAGCAGGCTCTGCTTAAGGTTTGCTTTAAAGAACAACAAATGCCAACGCTTTCCGCCTACTTGTCGCCACAGTATTGCCGCACGAATGCCCGCTAATAATAATGCTCTCACTTTTGCAGCATTTTCACTGTTTTGTAAATGTCTTGGGTCGCCCTGCACCTTAATTCGAAAACTAAAAGTGCTGATGGTATCTTGGTAAAGCCCTTCAAGTCCCGCAACTACATTGGTATGCGTGTAGTTCGGGTGTTGGGAATCTTGCTGGTGAGAAAAGTATTTTTCGGTTTTGTGTTGCAGTACCGAGAGCCTCTCACCTAGCAGTGCCAGCATCTTCGGGTCCTTAGCTACTTTCTGCTGCAGCATAATCATAGAGATAACATAGTAATTAACTTGGGCGGACCTTTCAGCACCGTTCTTATTTATGTTGTCTAGTAATGTCTTAAGCCCAAGTGATAAATTATGCGGGAGAGCCTCTTTTCCTCCAAAAATTTGTTCCGTGCTACTTGGGTTCATTTCAAACAAGCTATTGATTGATGTCTCGAAACTGGATTGAGCAAACATCCCTCGATTGGCTATTTGGTCTACCAGTGCGGCAGCTTGATACATTGCGGCAAGGGCAATCGCCTGTTCATCTTGGTTTCTAGACATAGATTTTTAAAGCTCCAATTAGTGATTACAGCGATTGCTAAATGCCGAATTTATGCTGATACGTGTGAAGAGGGCGGTTATTTGCCCATAGATTCAATCACTCCACCACCGAGGCAAATATCCCCTCTATAGAGCACTACTGACTGACCTGCTGTGATTGCTCTATGCGGTTTTTCGAAACTGATCTAATAAGCGCCTTGATCGTCGACCTCCACCAGACACGCTTGGTCATCCTGTCGATAGCGCACTTTTGCCAGACAGCGGAAAGGGCAGCTAGGAGGGGTATTATTGATCCAAAATATCTCACTTGCGATTAGCCATTGGCTAAATAGTAACGAGTGCTGTTTGCCTTGCACCACAATTAGCTGATTATTTTCTAAGTCTTTTTCAGCGACATACCAAGGCTCTTCAGGGTAGTTTTTCAACCCGCCAATTAACAGCCCTTGTCGCTGGCCAATGGTGTAGTACATGAGCCCGGTGTGCTCGCCAATTTCTTCGCCTTTATCAGTGATTATTTTACCGGGTTTAGCGGGCAAGTATTGTTGCAAGAAATCTTTAAAGCGCCTCTCGCCAATAAAGCAAATCCCAGTGCTATCCTTTTTATTATGGGTAATAAGATCGTGCTCTTCGGCAATCGCACGAACTGCAGGTTTCAATAATTCCCCAACCGGAAACAATGTTTGCGCGAGTTCTTTACTCCCTACTTGATGTAAGAAATAGCTTTTATCTTTATTGCTATCTAGGCCTTTTTGCATTTCAATATGGTAGGTACCATCAGCTAAGGTAGTTAACTTTCGACGAACATAATGACCGGTTGCTATATAGTCAGCACCTAGTGCTAAAGCGTATTCCAAAAATGCCTTAAATTTAATCTCTCGATTGCACAAAATATCAGGGTTTGGTGTTCTGCCTGCCTTATACTCCGCTAAAAAATGTTCGAACACATTATCCCAGTATTCCGCCGCAAAGTTTGCCTTGTGGAGTTTAATCTCAAGCTTGTCACACACGGCTTGTGCATCTGCCAAATCATCAATCGCCGTACAGTATTCAGTACCATCATCTTCGTCCCAATTTTTCATGAACAAACCTTCAACCTGATACCCCTGTTGAATCAATAATAACGCTGATACAGAAGAGTCGACCCCTCCTGACATACCGACAATAACTTTGCTATTTGAATTATCTATCTGACTGATCATTAAACTGTCATCTACTCTTTTAATTGGGTTTAAATACGTGCTGGAGGCATAATTTGTAACTAATAAGTTAACCCAAGCAGCTAGGCGTGTATAGTAGCGTTTTTATCTTTAAAATGTGCATAAGAATGCTATGAAATTTATTTTTGGGATGGGTAATGTCTGAAAATCATATCAATATTCAAGTAGAAGATTTTAATCAGGGAAACTTAATTGCTTGGTTGCAGGAAAATCAAAGGTCTTTTGGTGCAATGGTTACTTTCACTGGCGTGGTCAGAGACAACTATGAACATGACCTCGAATCGTTGTTTTTAGAGCATTATCCGGGTATGACAGAAAAATCATTGGCCGCAATTATCGAAAAGGCCAGGAGCCGCTGGCAACTTGGTAGAGTGTGTATCATTCACCGTGTAGGCGAGCTAGCTATGCACGATAATATTGTTTTTATTGGCGTCATCAGTGCGCACCGCGTGGCGGCGTTCGAAGCGAGTCAGTTTATTATGGATTACTTGAAAAAAGATGCCCCATTTTGGAAAAAAGAAGTTACCAGCAAACAGAATACTTGGGTGGCTCAGAAAACATCTGACCTCGACGCCGCAGATAAGTGGTGAAAGATGGACTCAATAGCACTAGCTGTGGTGTAACTAGCGCTATTGAGTCGGTCAGTTGAGCTTAGCGACTAGCTAACACATTCTTTAATTTAGTGTGCATTTCCAAGATACAGTCTTCAGTTTGTTGCCAATCAATACAGCCATCGGTAATAGATACGCCGTACTTCAAATCAGCTGGATTATCAGTCATTTTTTGATTGCCAAACTCTAGGTTGGATTCGATCATCAAACCAATAATTGATTTATTACCCTCAACAATTTGATTGATGATATCTCTCGCCACTAGCGGCTGAATTGCTGGATCTTTCGAGGAGTTTTCATGGGAGCAATCTACCATTATATTTGCTTTTAGCCCCGATTTTTTCAAGCCTTGCTCGCAGCGCATTATATTGACTGAGTCATAATTTGGTTTCCCGCCACCGCCTCTCAGCACTAAATGTCCATAATGATTGCCTTTAGTTTTAATGATCGATACTTCACCGTTGGCATTAATGCCTAGAAAACTATGCGAATGCTGAACAGACTTAAGCGCATTGGTCGCCACAGCAAGACCGCCATCGGTGCCATTTTTAAAGCCAACAGCACAAGAAAGACCCGACGACATTTCACGATGAGTTTGCGACTCTGTAGTTCTAGCACCAATTGCAGACCAGGAAATCAAGTCTTGCAAATACTGCGGCGAAATCGGATCCAGTGCTTCTGTGGCTAAAGGAAGCCCTAATTCTGAAAGTTGTATCAATAGTTTGCGAGCTATATGTAATCCTTTTTCTATTTGAAAACTATCATTCAAATCAGGATCATTAATTAAGCCTTTCCAGCCTACGGTGGTTCTCGGCTTTTCAAAATAAACCCGCATCACAATATAAATTGAATCTTTAACTTCCTCAGCCAGCTGCTTGAGGCGTTGCGCGTAATCTATCGCTGCATCAATATCGTGGATAGAGCAGGGGCCAATAACCACAAATAAGCGTTTATCAGTACCCTCTAAAATATTTCGTATGACCTGACGACCGGTAGTGATTGTTTGGATGGCGCTTGACGTCAAAGGTAGCTTATCTTTTAGGCCTTGGGGGGTGATAAGAACTGAAAAATTATCGACGTTTAAATTGTCTACTTGGGTATTGTTCATTACTTAGTGCTTCCTACAGAGGTTCGTGACTCAACTATATTAATTTTATTCTGCTAGTATTTGTACCATAAAAATTAGCTGTGGATAAGGGCAATGCTTTAGATTTTTTATTTTTTGACTAAAATAGCGCTAAAGCCAGCTATAGCGGAACACTGGCATCAATAAAACATAGTCAATAGAACTATTTAACCGGTAAATAGAGAATGTTTGCCGACATATCATTAAGAATAAACCTGAATCTGTGACCTCGATGTGAAGACAGTGTGTAAGATTTTGGTTTTACAGTGGAATTGAAAAATCTTAGCTGCAGGCTCATATGCGTCCTGCACTTGCTAAATAAATGCATCCCTGAATAAAGCCAGTCGATTCAGCGGGTATTTTTCTAACCGCTGTGAAATCAATAGATTGCGCTATGTGCGGTAGTGAAGTTACTACTTAAGGTTAAACCTGAATCCGTGACTTCAAAGTGAAAACAGAGTGTAAGATATTGGTTTTACAGAGGAATTGAAAAATCTTAGCTGCACCCGTAGGTTCAGCGGGTATTTTTCTAACCGCTGTATAATCAAGAGTTTGCGCTATGTAGTGCAGTGAAGTCACTGATTCAGGTTAAAGTCAAAGGGTGGTTTTTTGCTAGTAGATGGAGAATATAATATTTATCTCGTTATAATGGTCATCAATAGACTAGCTATCGTCAATTTAATCGAACATTGGTAGCAGACAGCATTGAGCCTATACACACTAAATTTTACCGCTATTTGTAAAAAATCAACCATCTTTCTTCAGGATACACATGACAAAGAAATATATAAACGCTCAACAATTACTCGACGATTCATATAATCTGGCACTCAATATTCTAGACAGTGGCTGTAAGCCAAATTATATTGTAGGGGTTTGGCGCGGTGGTACTCCAGTTGGAATTGCAGTGCAAGAATTGCTAGATTTTTTTGGCTTAAAGTGTGATCACATCTCTATACGCACTTCATCCTACACTGGCATTGCGGAGCGGGTTTCAAACGTCCGGGTCCATGGTTTGGATTACATCATTAAAAATATAAATGCTGAAGACACACTTTTAATTGTCGATGATGTCTACGACTCCGGCCTTTCAGTTGCTCAAATAATTCAGGATATTGAACGTAAATGTCGTCTTAATACGCCAACCATGAAGATTGCGACACCTTATTATAAGCCAAATAATAATAAAACCGGCCGCGCCCCTGATTTTTATCTTTATGAAACGGATGAATGGCTAGTGTTTCCGCACGAACTAGTAGGCTTGACTAAAGCTGAATTATTAAACGATAAACCGGGAATTGAGGCGCTGCGTAAACGGATCGAGCAAATGCCTGATTAAGAGGCTTTTAACCGGCCAGGCAAGCTTTTTTTAGCTTGTCTGGCGACAGTCGCTTAAAGTATCAAAAGGGTGCGGCTATTTAAGCAGCTGCAATACCTGCGAGCGATTTGCATGTGCTTGACTAAGCATTGCTAATTCCACCTGCTCATGCAATTGTTGCTGTTTTAGCTCTGAAACTACTGCCGCAAAATCAGTGTCTTCAATTTGAGACCTGCTGCTAGCCTGACTGACAGTGGAGCCGATTAAACTTTTGGCAACACGTTCTAAGCCATTTTCAGCAATGCCGACAGCACTACTCGCCGCATCATTGATATCCATTGCAGAATCGATACTTGCAAGCGTATCACTTATATTACCGCTACTAAAATCAATATCGAATAAGCCGACATCGCTAAAATCTGCGGCTAAATTGAAGCTTGGAATAGTTTGAGTTTGGCCTTTATTTGCGCCGCTTTGAATAGTTATGGCGGTATCGTTATTCAATAGCGATCGGTTGTTAAATTGACTGCTATTTAAGGTGTCCTTGATCCCCTCGATCAATTCATCTGCCTGTTTTTGGATCGTGTTTCTATCACTGCTATTTAGCACCCCATTGGCTGCCTGTATACCAAGTTCTCTCAATTGTTGCAGGCTATCACTTATATTTGACAAACCGCCGGCGGCTATCTGTAGTGCAGAAGTACCACTGATGACATTAGTGTAAGCTACATTGTTACCCCTAATGTGAGAGTTATATTGCTCTAGTATTTGCAGCGTCGCTGGGCCATCAGCTGCGCTGTTTATTTGTTTTCCAGAGCTTATTTTGGCTGCGGGGGAGCTGCTAGAGTTGGTGACTGATAGGCTATGATTGGTTGGATTGATATTCATTATTCTCTCCAATTAATACTTATATTCGCATCAATAGCAGCCAACAAACTGCTACAAACCATAATCCGTGACTTTATCGTGGATACAGAGTCTCAGATATTGATTTTACATTAGGCCTTAGCTGTTGGTTTTTTAAGCGATTATAAGAAGTATAGCAGAAAACTTCTGAATGCGGCCTGATAAAATAGCGCTTAAAATTTAGCAGAACGACAAGAGCTAGCCAGCTATTACTTTTCTCTAGCTAGGTCACTTTAGATACTTGAGTATTCATGGCCTAATCACGGCTTTTAGCCGAATATTCTGCATTACAAGGGGATACAAAGAGAGCAGTTGACGATCCACGCCTGAGAAAAATCAGCATTAACCGCTATTTTTGGTTTTTGTCGTTAAAAAGCAGGCTATTCAATGCGATTAACCGTAAAATATTTCTAAAATAGCCTGCTTCTCACGATCAGATCTATACTCGCTTAAACGGCTAGTAAACTTTATTTGATGGATATAAGGAACGCCATGAATTACCCGACATTTAGCAAAGACCACACTTCTTTAATGTCTAAACACTTAAGCTATGAGTTGTTCGAAAAATTAAAAGATTTAAAAACTGCCAATAATTTCGGTTTACAGCAAGTGATAAATTCAGGCGTTGAAAACCCCGATAGCGGGGTTGGCGTATACGCGGCAGACGAGGAAACTTATCATGTTTTCAAAGACTTATTTGATCCAATTATAGAAGATTGTCATGGTTTTTCAAAACAGCAGAAACATATTAGTCACTTAGATAGTAGCGCTTTAGCCAGTGGTGAACTAGATATTGAAAATCAATATATCCTCTCAACCAGAATCAGAGTGGCTCGTAACGTTAAGAGCTATCCCCTGGGCCCTGCGATCAATGATCGACAGAGAGAGCTGTTAGAAAAGCTGATTTACCAAAGCTTATCCGAACTAACTGGCAGCTTAGCTGGCCATTATTACTCCTTAGACTCTTTAAAGGACAGTGAGAAAACTCAGCTAATTAATGACCATTTTTTATTCAAGCAGGGGGATAGGTTTTTACAATCTGCCGGTTTAAATAATAACTGGCCTAAAAATCGCGGTGTGTTTCACAATACCGAAAAAACCTTTTTGGTGTGGATAAACGAAGAAGATCACTTAAGAATTATATCTATGCAAAAGGGCGGGGATATAAAAGCGGTCTTTGAAAGGCTAGTCACTGCTATTAAGGTTATCGAAAAGAAAATAGCATTTATGCACAGCGACCACTTAGGCTATATTAGCTCCTGTCCGACCAATTTAGGAACAGCGATGCGCGCCTCAGTGCATATCAAGTTACCTAAGCTCGGTCAGGACATGGTTAAGTTTAGGAAGATTACCGCAAAATATCACTTGGATATAAGAGGCACTGAAGGCGAACATTCTGATAATAAGGGCGCCATTTATGATGTATCAAACAAGCGACGTTTAGGCATCAGCGAAGTTGAGTGTGTGCAAGATATGTACGAGGGAGTTAAAGCACTAATCGCCGCAGAGAAAGCGGCACAGTAGATTATTACTGTGCCAGCTAGATTTTATGAGAGCTCTTTCTATATTCAAGCGCCGTTGCTATCAGCTCTTGGCTTTAGCAGAATAGGCGTAAACCTGAATAAGAAACACAGTAGCGCGCACAGCCAACAAATAGCGGCGAAACTCATTATCTCTTGACTCACTGCAGGAAAATACATAACACCTAATCCGCGACTAATACTGGCTATAAATATCAGCAGGAAAGAGCTTGTAGTCAGCAGCGTTGTTTCTATTTTTCTGCCGGTATGCCCTAGCGATACTCTAGAGGTAAAGCTCAATATCATGGCACCAATAAAACCCAGATTAATTAAATGCATCGCATTTGCATAACTATCTAAAAACACCACACTAAATAGCGCTAGTGGTAGAAAGGAGTAACTTAAATACAGCGACCAAAGCATCGGGTTCTGCCAAATGTTTTGATGATGCCAGAGGTATAAGCGATACAAATGAGTAGCGAGAGCAACCATGCACAGTGCCCTGACCCCGTTAAATTCGCCGAGCAGGGTGAGTATAAATATCGCTAAAATCAACAGTTGGGTACACAAAGTAAACTTGATTGATTCTCTTTTTACCGGAACCCCCACAGCATTAGAGATGAAAAAAGGAATTACTCTGGAGCCGATGAGGCTAATCAATAATACAAACCACCAACTGGTTGCATAAGAGACTTGTTTGCTCAACGCTAGATCATTGATATGCATGGCATATAGATGCCCCAGATGTAAACTAAGGAAAACCAGTAGGATCGGAGCAAATATAAGATTCTTATAATTTTTGCTGACCAATACCATTCTTAATAGCACCCCAATACTAATCATTATGACACTGCTGTCCGCCAATGCACTGATTAATAGGCTGTAAAAGTTTTGATTCATTGCCAAGCGGGCAATCAACCAAAGGCACATCAGTAGCAAGAGAGGTTTGCCGGTGATACTGGGTTGTCCTGTCCAGGTTTGGGCCGCCGTCAATAAAAAACCTAGCACTACAAAAAGGGCAAAACCGAATTGAAATTCGTGCGCATGCCAGGCAAACAGTGGTATATCTAATGGCCATTGCCAGAGACCAGATAAGGTCAGTGCCCAGCGTACCAACAGCCATATAGCATAGAGGGCGCTCAACAAAAAGCAGGGGCGAAAGGCTAATTCTAACAGAGTAAATTTACGTGTTTGTTTAGCGGGACTGAGCTTAGTCTCGTGCATAGCTTGTATTTATCCAAAAAAGGTTCGATATAGAGATTCTCGATTTGAATACCACTGGGGCATCAAATTCATCGATAATTATCCCATAACAGCGATGTTCCACCATTGATCTAGGTCAGAAATCTAGCAGTAAATGATAATGCAATTGATCTTGGCATTAAGACTGATGCGAATGCTGGTAGTGCTCATAAGCTGTAATATTAGTCTAAGAGTTCTCTCTAACCTGAATCCGTGACTTAAAAGTGAAAACAGAGTGTAAGATATTGTTTCTACAGAGGAATTGAAAAATCTTAGCTGCACCCGTAGGTTCAGCGGGTATTTTTATAACCGCTGTAGAATCAAGAGCTTGCGCTATGTAGTGCAGTGAAGCCACTGATTCAGGTCTAAGATAAGCTAGGTTAAACCTTCCTTTTAAGCCCCGTTCTGGCTCTATCTTTAATGTTGCTTTGAATGTAATTCTTGTCGGTAGTCTCAGAAGAAGCATGGCCGAGCTCGTCTGCCAAATGCTTAAGTGGTCGGGTGCCCGCATCTTCAGTCGCTCCTGTATGACGCAACCAGTGAGTGGTGGCCGCCATCAAGTAGTTGGCATCTTCGGCAAAACCATCCTTTTGTAGCGCCTTGATAGCGAAGTCAAAACTTTGTTCGACAATGCGCCTAATTTGTCGCGCCGTCATATTGCCAGAACCGCGCAGCTTATTAAGCATCGCCGAATCTTCATCGGGCGAGGGTAGGGAGGATAACCCCCGATAGTGGCGATAGCGTTTTAAATACTCTAAATAGGCGAGAGGCACTGTAACGGAGCGGATTTTATTGCCTTTACCGAACACGGTCAAATACCAGAAATCATCACTATCTTTGCTGAAGTCTGACATTGTCGGTCGCCACTTGGCATGCTCAGACAGTTCAGATACTCGTAGATACAGCGATTTCAAAGTCACTATTATAAATAGATTCCTTTCATAGTTTTGCTCTTTATCTGCCATATCTTTAGTGACACCAAGGACATACTCCCACTGTAATTCGCTTAAAGTGTCCGGAGTTTTTCGCTGTACTTCTTTGACCAGATACGGACAGCTTTTCTTGACCACAGGGACGTAATTTTTGTCGCAGATCTCTTCCATTTGCGCGTGCTGATACAAGACACTAATAGCGGTAAAGGTTGAAATTAGTGATTCTTGAGAAGGCCGATACTGTTCTACACTGGCGATCGCATCAGGATCTTTTTTAAGCAGTGACTTGGCCATCTTAGCGACAAATGGGTGCCATTTATGATTTGAATAAAATTGACCTGACTGAGACTTGAAACGTTGCTGCACAGACAGACCGATCCAAAGTTTGTCAGGTTTCCAGACAAATTCTATATACGCCTCGAAGTCTTTACGGCTGATCTGAAAAATACCTTTGGCACGAATTTGCCAGCAAAACAGACACCAGCGCTCAATTTCATTGCGAAAACGGATAAATGTACCATCGGATTTTCGGCCCATAATATACAAAAAATCCAGCACAAAAATAAGCTCTTTAATTGCAGTTGATTCTAGAGATTGCAAACTTTGCAAAAAATCTGCTAAATCTGGATATTCCACAGCCAATTGCTGAGTTAATAATAAGGAGCGTTGATTTCTAATTTCAGCAAAGGTATTAATCAATGGTGTCACATTGATTTTAGAAGTCGCCTTTTTAGATGTAGTTATAGAAGCTGTTGAAGGCATAATATTCTCAAAGCTGTATTAGCAAGCTAGATTAAAAGTCTAGAAAGCTATTATATCAGTCTATTACACTATGTCCAATACTTAAGAGTATTAGACATAGTCTAAGCTCTAAGCTCTAAGCTCTAAGCTCTAAGCTCTAAGCTCTAAGCTCTAAGCTCTAAGCTCTAAGCTCTAAGCTCTAAGCTCTAAGCTTTTGGCTGGATATAAATAAACAAACGATATTTGTTGACCTGGCTAAGCAACTTCTATATAGTTTGCGCAGCTAGAAAGAACGTCTCTTGTTTGAAGCCTCCATTACGTGTTATATCGTCCTGTAGTTTCCAAGTGTTACAAAATTTTAGTCTGCTACATCAAATAATGCCTTTTTATAGGCGCACTTAAACATTTCAAAATACAGGAATATATTATGTCTAATACAACAACTGGTACAGTAAAATGGTTTAACGAAACTAAAGGTTTCGGTTTTATTGAACAAGAGTCTGGTCCAGATGTCTTCGCTCATTTCTCAGCAATTGCTGGTGATGGCTTTAAGACTCTAGCTGAAGGTCAGCGTGTTGAGTTTGTTCTAGGTCAAGGCCAAAAAGGTCCACAAGCTGAGAACATCGTAGCTATCTAATAAGCTGCAACAGCCCTCTTATATAGAGGGCCACTACTATATTTAGTAGAAATTAAAGGGCATACTTAAACAGTAAGCCCTTTTTTATTGCCCTGCATTAATAATCTATATCGGCGAGCCGCCCTGGCTTATCTCCCGCCGCAAGCTCCTTTTCTTAAATTTTACGCGGTATCTCGTGTCTCTTGATCGGGTTCTTTATCTGGGTTCAGCATCACTGCACCGATTGGATCACAATTCCTTATCCCGTTAGGAAAACGTATTGGATTTTTCTCTTGTGCAACTTCAAGCACTGATTTTCGATTAGATAAAATATCTCTATCTTGCATACTTTGCCTCTTGCTTGGGGAGACTAAATTTAGCTTACTATGCTTATGCTCCTCGTTATACCAAGTAACAAATACATCCACCCATTGGCGAGTTTCTACTAAATTATTAAAACCTTTGCTAGGCCATTGTGGACGGTATTTTAGCGTCCTAAATAATGCTTACGAGTAAGGGGTGTCATTACTCACACTCGGCCTGCTAAGTGAAGCAGTGACTCCAAGTTCTTCAAACTTCGCCTAACTTCTTTAAGATTGATTCCTTACGTTCTTAAGATCTCTCTTTTTCTCCCCCTATATTGAATTAACAGATGATTTTAAGGGTTGCAACAATCCTGACAGAGGGGACTCCCTTTTTCACAGCCTTTTCAATTCATACGGCCATTCTGTAATGCGTTATTAAGATCAGATGAAACAACTCTAGCGCGACCATTTGACTTTGCTTGATACAAGCGATTATCCGCCATATCGAATAACTCATTCCAAGTACCGTCATCTAGCTCGCTTGAATGTGCAATACCTAAACTTAATGACAATTGATTAAAAACAGACTTCTCATGTTTGATATCAAACTTAAGTATAATCGATTGTATTCTATCGGCGACTAGCTCCGCTTGTTGCATCGTGCTACCCACTAATAAAATAACGAACTCTTCACCACCATATCTTATGGCCAAATCATCTTCAGTTCTAAGACATCCCTTTATTGCCATAGCTACTTTGGTGATACACAAGTCTCCTTCCGCATGCCCGTAATAATCATTAAAGGCTTTAAACCAATCAATATCCGCTATGATCAAGGAATATGCTACAGCAGTGTCTTGCTCAATGAAAAGCTCTAATTTCCTTCGGTTATAAAGGCCTGTCAGTGTATCTGTTAGTGATTCGTCTTTAACAACCTCAAGAGTTCTTATTAATTGATCTTCTTTCTTTACCTCATTAGTTATATCAATGAGTAATGCCAAAGTACTAGATTTACCATTCCAATCAATTTCAGTGGCGAAAAATCTAAAATAGAACGGCCCTACTTTTAAACGATCTTTATAAGTCATTGTATTTATGGCCATCAGCAAGCTTTGTGAAACAATATCGGTATTCGTTTCTGCATTCAGGTCTAGCACTTGATTGCAATAAGCATTGCAGTAAACGATTTGATCTTCGCAATAGATAATTACCGCTTGATTTGAATTATCTATGATCATCATCAGCTGCTTATTATTTGCTTGTATTTCTTTCGATTGTTGCTCATGCCTTGAAATATATTTAACGATTGATTTGGCAATAATGCTTATTTCAGAACTCCCTTTAGACTCTTGGATTAATTGTTGCTGGTCTTCTTTAGTACCAATGCTTTTTGCGATAACCATTAATCTTTTAGAAATGCTTTGATGAAAAAAGTACATTAGGGCCACGGTGAATAATGTCGTAAAGAGCACTATCACTAAAAATATGGTATTTAATTGGCTTGAAGTGTTATGTAGTTCAAGAGCGCTTGCTTCTACCAGTTTTTTTAGTTCGGTTACTTTCTCAAATGAAATTGAGTTTAATTGCTCAACAATCACCTTCGTTTGTGTGTTTAGAACCGACAATCTGAGCTTGATATTATACTGGCTATTTAAAAGTGCGATGATTCCGTCAGCTGGGTTTTCTATTACATTGTATAGTCCGGAGCCACTGAAACTCTCGGTTTTTAACTCCTTAATCAGTAAATTGATTTTTTTCTGTGCTTCTTTAAATTTAAAAGTGGTAGGCAGGTCAGGTAATGACCTTGCTGAAATATATAGTTTATTGAGGATTCCATTATGGACGTGCTCTTTAATTTCATGTTTTTCTAATTGAACAATATAAAGTTTATCCAATAACATGATTTTTCTACGTAATTCATTCTTTTTAAATAAGAATTTATCTACTTCCAAGCTATATGAATTGATTATTGGCAGTAATTCCTTGCTCATCAAACGCAATGTTTTACTATATTCATCATTAGATAATTTATCGATAACTACAGATACTTGATAGAGTTCGTCAATAAGATCCCGGACGATTATTCTATTAGCTATTTTACTTTCAGAATGAGTAAGAGAATTAATCTTTCGGTGTATGTTTTTTATTGCTAAATGCAAATCTGAAGAATTTGATAACTCAGGTAAATGTTGTTCAGAAACTAGATAAGTTAGATCGTTAAATTTTTTATTCATCCAAATAGACAGTGCGGTCAATATAAATAAAGAAATCAAAATTCCAATCATGCCGGAATTAATTCGCACTGAGATACTATTTTTCCAATTAATTTTCATTTACTGCCTGGTTTACTAATCGATTGAGTGGGGACGCGTGGATAATTTTCAATTTACTTAAATAGTCAGTGATAATATGCCAAATTCTACGTTTAGAGAATAAACTATTGATGGTTTTTTTGTTTTTCAATACAGCGTATCCATCAGCTCCCTTTAAGTAAAAATCTTGCATGGCCATGCGGTAGGATCTTTCCAAAACAAGAGACTCTTTGCCTATTTTTACTGAGACAATTCGTGATCCGACAGGAAGAGATGAGTTATATAAAGCAGACATACCAGATATGTTTAAAAACCTACCATCGATATGCTCTATGCGACTGACAGAATTTTCTAACATATCAATCAGTTCAGCCCCCGTTATCTCAACTATCACAAAATATCCGCCGAATGGAAACTCTTGCTGAATATCACCGCGGGTAAATTGATGACCTTTAGCATATTTTTCAGAATTTCTTATAGAACCGCTATTTAATATAGCTATGTCAGTATTCCCATGATCTCGCAATGCGTCGGTAAAAATATTAGCTAAGCTAGTCTCTCTAGTGCGGATTATTTTTTTTTCGGTACTGAAATCACTCGCAGCGAGCGCAATCTTTTCATCGTATATTTTCCCCAATCTTCGGTGATACTGATCGATGAAAGCTAAAATATTTGGGTCAGCTTGGTAATTAGATAACTGTTTAACACTGGCGGTTAGCTTACCAGACTCTTTATCATATTCTATAACAACAGCATCTCCATCTTGTCCGCCGCCTAGCACTACTGTCGTGTCTCCCTGTTCAATTACTTCATCAGCCCCATCATTTGCGACTAATATCAGATCAAAATCATAATGCTTGGCAATTTTCAAACCCGCTGTTTTTTTTAAATCTGTCATCAGAATTTTTAAATCTGCATCTTTTTGATTTTCTATGATTTTCGGTAAAACTGATTCCATTTCAGAAATTTCAGCTAACTCAGGTGCATAGGTAATTAGTGCTCTAGGGTTTATTAATGAAGCGACAGCAACGCTAACTCCATCTATATCAAATCTATAACTAGGAAAAATTCCTTCGATGGTCATCCCTGTACGCTTATCGATGACATTGCTTGAAATAATGGGGAATTGTGCATCCAGTGACCTTAAAGACAATACGTCTACATCGTAGGTAAGCTCTCTTTTACTTACCGAATATAGTGATACATCCATTTTGTTCGCCAGAGCAATAATGTTATTTGCATTATCAAATAGTGAAATGGCACTGGGAGAAAAGCTATCTCCTCCATGTAAGAAAAGAGTGGTGTTTTTATCGTTATTCCTTAGCCCCTTAAGCAAAGTGCTTAGGTGCGGAAAGTGAGCAATATCTTTTTTTAGTAAAATATCAGGTTGATTTGATGTATAGACAATATTTAATTGAGCATTTACAGAAAAAGATGATAGTAACAAAAAACACGTAGCACAGCTTACTTTAATGGTTGTCGTAATGCCACTCACACGAGCTTTTAATAACTGAGCATTTTTTCTAGCTGAAAAACAATCGGCAGCGGTTGGTGTTATTTTCACTTTGCCTTCCTCAATCAAATATGTTTATTTTTAATAAAAAATGAACGTTAATAGATTAAAGATAGCTCATATCTACATATCTGCTTAAAATACTTAAATAATTTCAATATCTCGCACTGTTTCTCTACAAGTCGATAGCTACATCTATTAGGTATGGAACATCAACTCGTATCAGTATTTAAAGCACTGCACTGTAGCTCAATTCATTGGCCAATTAGCGGTTGTATATGTTCAATGAAAGATTTTGCATCTACAACACCCAGAATATTCATCTGTTGCTGCAACTCACCTGCCCTGTTAAAAAAGACTAAGGCGGGTGGTCCTAATACATGGTATTTTTCAAGTAAAGCGCTTGAATCGTCATTAAAATTGGTAAGGTCAACTTTCACCAAATCAATAAAGACTAAGCGCTTAGTTACTTGCTCTTCCTCGAACATGAATTCCACTTCTACACAGGAAATACACCAGTCTGCAGAAAAATCCAACATGACTGGCCGCTGCTCTAATTTAGCTTTCTTCAATATAGGCTCAAGTTGTGCGATGCTAGTAACCTTTTGAAAATTTAATAGACTAGATTTTTTGTACCCCTTTTCACTAGATAAACCTTTCAATGGCTGGATGAAATTACCATTACCAACGAATGTTCCCAATAGCAGACTTAATCCGTATACTAAAATAATCAGCCCTACCGCTTTCGATATTTTAGTCACATTAGTAGCCTCTTTTGTCTGTCTTGCTATAGCTCCCATATAAATTGCACTGGTAATAAGTGTAATTGCTGTCAGTAACATAGTGACTTGTAGGCTAACTATTCGATCTAACATATAAATAGCCATTAAAATAAGTAATACACCAAATGCCGCTTTCACACTCGACATCCAAGCTCCTGCTTTCGGCATTAGGTGTCCAGCTGACATTCCTACCAGTAAAAGAGGAACTCCCATGCCAATGCTTAAAGAAAAAAGTGCTAAGCCTCCTAACAAA
Organism: Oceanospirillales bacterium; assembly: GCA_029027825.1. Taxonomy (GTDB): domain Bacteria; phylum Pseudomonadota; class Gammaproteobacteria; order Pseudomonadales; family Balneatricaceae; genus Rs1. The sequence continues at coordinate 1,673,057 of CP093399.1, forward strand.
GGATCTGCAGTTTGTCCTATATAAATTAAGGCACCAGCAAGAGGTGCAGCCATACAGGGACCTACAATGAGCGCTGATAATATGCCCATAATAGCAACCCCAATGTAGCTACCACCTTCTTGACTATGGCTAATCGTTGAAAGTTTGGTTTGTACTGAGGCGGGAAGTTGTAGTTCGTAAAATCCGAACATAGACAATGCCAATAACACAAAAACAAAGCTAAAAAGAATAATGATCCAAGTTTGCTGAAAGAGTATTTGTAAATTTTCTCCAAACAAACCGGCTAAAACACCTGCTAAAGTATAGGTGACAGCGACGGACAATACGTACACAACAGTCAGAACAAACGCTTTGTATTTAGTGACATTTGGCCCCTGTCCAGCAATAATACTGGACAGGATCGGGATCATTGGAAATACACAAGGGGTTAAACAAAGTGCCAACCCAGCCACAAAGAAAGCGCCTAGAATCCACAGTAAATCTCCCTCGAGTAACAGTTTGCTAAAATAGTCTTGTTGACTTGCAGAGCCTTGAATCGGTGCTGGCGAAGCGGCTTCTAATGACTGTGATGTAGTCGATTTGCTACTATCAGCGGCAGTCATTAAATCGATAGTGCGAATTTCCGAGACTGGGGGATAGCAGACTCCCCCTTCCCAGCAGCCCTGATATTCAATATTTAACTCGACCTTTTTAAGATCCTGAGCGTTGCTAAATTGCAGAATGACTTCGGCGCTGTGATAGTAAACAGCAACTTGACCAAACAGCGGGTCCTCTTTTAACTTGGTTGTACTTCTGCTTATCTCTGAAATAGTCACAGCATCTTTAGTACTAAATTTTGGGCGATGATCGTACAAGTAATAATCGTCGAGAATATCCCAGCGCAACAGTAATTGATTACCTGGTATAGACTCAGTTTTTAGATCAAAAGCTTCGTGGACAGGTCGTGGATCGGCTTTGTCAGTGCTATCAAACAGCCCAGCATGGGCTGGCAGTGCAAGGATAACGATAAACAACAATAGTTCTTTAATGGTTTTTAATACTAAGTTATACAAATGACTGTCCTGACTAAAAAGTGAATATTAATACTTGCTGTATTTCTAATCGCCATCTATGACTGAAATTAGAACTTGGGGATCACCGCACAATACTTTAATGCCGTAAACCATCCCAAAAACAAACTTAATTTTTCTTACTCTTGACCAAAAGTTACATATTGAGTTATAGCTCAAACAATCTACATAAGCCTGAATCCATGACTACCCAACATTGCATAACCCAAGCTTTAGCGTTTTACAACGCTTAGAAAAAATATACCGTAGAACCAATATCTTACTCTCAGTATTCACTTTAGACCCACAGATTCAGGATAAATAGAAAAGCCATAAATTCAATCAGTTATAACTTGTGTAAAATTATACGTTTGATCTGCTGAATAAGATTCAAATTTCATTCAGATTTAACAGGTTGTTAAATTCACAAAACAATCTTTCATTCGAAGCAGATAATGAACACCAAACCAGAGCATCATTTGCTGCTCATATGAATACCTGATTAGCCCTGTGCCTCCGCCACAGAAAAAGATGTTTTTAATCTCTTCTCTGTGCTCTCTGTGTCCTCTGTGGTAAAACCAATCCTTTAAAGATTTTTTCACCACAGAGGACACAGAGGCGCTGCGCTGCACAGAGGGAAAACAAAACACTACCTGATTAGCGCTGTGTCTTCACAGACTGGCCTAAAGTAAAAAATTTACAAATAAATGGCTTGGCTATAATCTAAACTATTATTAAATGATGAAACATACTATAACCTCACTTAACTTGTTGTAATAAATAACTTTGTTAGACGGCTGCCAAGTCAAGCGGAGGATGACGGTCAAGTAGGTATGAATATAATGATCAGCTTTAAAAATACGAATACAGCGCTGGTCTAAAATATCAATATAGATTAATTTTTCGTGATACTCTTTTAAGATCACCAGGCTAGAATAATGTTCGTCAAATAATGTAAAGCACAGTGGAGAATTATAGTGATTGAAAAATTTCAGATACCCGGTGTTGCTGCTATCATTGAACGAAATATAGGCGGTAAAAAGCATATTTTAATTCAGGAGAGACTGACACCTAGTAGACCTGAAGAATCCGGTCTGTTAGAAATTCCTGCTGGAAAAATCCGTCAGTTTGAAAATTTATTTGATACCTTACGCCGTGAAGTTATAGAAGAAACCGGACTCACCGTCACCTCAATAACAGAAGAAGCCAATTCGCAGCAGCTGAACATGCCCAATTACCAAGTAGTTAGTTGTGAACCCTACTGTATTGGTCAAAATATAAGTGGTAACTACCCGATTTTAGTCATCACCTTTTTATGTAAGGCGACCGGCACCTTACTGAAACAGAGTGATGAGACAAAAAACATTCGCTGGATAGCCATCAAACAACTCGCTGAGATAATTAGCGACACTCCGGAAAAATTATACCCGATGCATATTTATGCACTAAAAAAATATTTGCGGCAGTAGACCAAACTAAGTTCTCTCATTTTTCGAGAAACTAGAGTCATAGCGAGCGAGATATCTGCAGTACTAGATGGGAGCTAATTAATCACGGTGCTGGAAACGCCACCAACAATCACCAACATAATCATTCATCATATTTATGAGAGTGTGTTATCATTATGATGAATATTTAGTGATTATTGGGAGAAAACCATGAATACAGCCATCCAAAGCTTATTTAAAGAAGCAAACATACCCTTAAGCGCTATCGACGATCGACGATCTTATATAAATACTGTGCGTAATGGTATTTCGGGAACCGCACTTCAAGCGGGCTCAAAACTGATAGATCGAGGCTTATTCATCAAATGATTAGACACTTCTTCTGCGAACCTAAGTAGATTTTATGATAAGAAAAACCTAAGTAGATCGTCTTCAGAAGAAGTACTTGATACTTTTTGTGTGATCGCCGAAGCCATCCGTATTTGGGACGACGAAGCAACAGCATTATTATGGCTTAACACCCCTATCGCAGCGCTTGCTGGGGATAAGCCGATTGATTTATTCGACACTTTTAATGGTCGCCAATGGGTATTAGAAGTGATGACTAAAATTGAATATGGCGAATTCAATTAATGCGGTGCTTTAGAATATGTCCGCAACAGTACTTAGAGAACTATTCAGGGCTTGGAGCTAGCTATAAAAACGGGGCGCGCTGGAACCTTGCTGGCGAGCCGGTTTTATACTTTGCCCAATCCCCTGCAACAGCACTACTAGAAATGTCTAATTATCTACCCTCTCCGAGATTAATCCCAAAAAGCTACCGTCTAGGAATTTATCAAATTGCAGATACCACGCCATTGGATATTATTGAACATGATGACTTACCAGAAGACTGGGCAAGTTTTCCCTATCCTATTTCTACTCAAAAAATTGGCAGCAATTGGCTGAAAACAGGCAAATCTCTCGGTTTGCTCGTACCTAGTACCGCGGTACCAGCAGGACTAGAAAATATCATAGTGATTAATCCACTACATGCCGAAGCCCAATCTATTCGATTAGTAAATAGCATCAGTGAGTTGTTTAATAAACGAACTTTTTCAGGGCTTTAAAGTTGGCTGTTGCAGTGTTTTTCTGACTGCGCTTAAAAATCAATAGGTAGTTCTAGGGAAACAACGACATCTAGGTGACTATTTGAAATATATGCAGCCTCCAATAAAAGCGTACTTTGCTGATCTAATGAGCTGTTATTTTCAGCAGCCACTGGGGTCAATGCAGCTAAGACATCCATTGCTGGCTCTTCTAAAATATCAGATAGTAACAAAAGCTCAGAATCTTCATCTTTATAGGTAAACCATATATCATCAACGATATTGATGTTGCCACTGGTATCTGTCCAAGAACTGCGTAATCCCGCAGTGTTTCCCTGGTTGTCTTCCGAAATCATCACACTCTCCAAAGAGAGCGATTCAACCCCTAAATCTAACAGACTATACAGCTCATGGGCTTGAGACACTCCATCACTATTACTGTCTTGCCATATCAGTAAGCTAGTATATATTTCATCGTCGGCATTGATCACACCGTCTTGATTAAGATCATAATTAGCGAGTGCATCAAAACCATCACGGGCAGTATATCCATCTCTGTTGATACTATGCTCGCCCAATAACTCACTAGCATCATTAATAACACCGTCTCCATTGATATCAATGGCCAACAAACCATCATCAGGATTGACCCAGCCGGTGTGTTCTGAAACGCCATCGGCATCTATATCAAATAACACGCCTTGACTAACGGATAAGGTTTCAACACCATCGCCGTCCAAATCAAGAATAAGCGGTGTTGATGCGGTGCGAACGACCACGCTAAACTCCATTATCTCCTCATACTGATTACCATAATCATCAGTGACTTGTACCCTTACCGAATAGGAAGATTGGGTGGCCGTTAAAGGGCTGGTAGATAAAACAAGCTCATTATTACCAACGCCACCGATAGATACTACGCCGTTGTCGGTATCTCCTACGCCGTTCACTAAAGCAAAGTTCCAGGAAGTGCTGTCATCATCATCTACCCCTAATACTACTGCTGTTTGTCCAACACCTTCGCCGTCGTACACAGTGAGCTGCGTATTGCTCGAGAGCAGTACATTTTTAATGCCATCACCCGAAAAACGCGGCGCTCCAGAAAATGCATACTCTGCGGTTAAATTGGCAGTGACTAGAGAGGTATATAACAGCACGCCATTTTTAAAATAAGTCACTTCTCCGCTCTCTTTATCAATATTAATAGAGAGCACATCACTGGTTAAAAACGCTCCGAAACTTGCAATATCCACCCCATTTTCGTTAATGTTCAGTGTCGTCGAACTAGGCATGAAGAAGCCAAAATCTATCTCATTATAAGTGCTAGTAGCGCCAGCTGTGATTGCATCTAAACCCCATATCCCAGAGTATCCATTATTCAAGGCCTGGAATTGTACATTCACACCAGAGGATGCAATTATGTGCTCTTGTGAAGTAACCAAATTACTCCAGTTATTATCAGCGGCTGTTTTAACAATAGTCCCAGGAGTAGATACATCAACATCTATAATTCCCTCACCTTCAAGATTGGGAATACTATTAAAAGTATTAATTTCAACGCCATCTATACCCAGAGTAAGGATATCTTGGGGCCCTTGGTTCAATACCACATAAAATTTCACAACTTCTTGGTAAGTTTTACCAAAATCATCAGTTACTTGCACTCTAACCGAATAACTCTGCTGAGTAGCTATATTAGGGTTCGCTGTTAAAATTATTTCGTTATTACTTGCGCCACCGATGCTCACAGCCGCATTATCATCATCACCTACTCCACTGATGAGCGAGTAAGTCCAAGCAGTGCTATCATCATCTGTTGCCGATAAAGTGGTGACCGTTGAGTTTATACCTGAGTTTTCATAAATATGGGGTGAAAGGGAGGTTATTGAAAGATTTGTAACTCCTTCTCCGTCTGCGTTAGGATTGCCCATCATACGATATTCACTGGTTAAACTAGCCGCTGTCAGAGATGTATAGAAAACAACACCATTTCTTAAGTAAGTAACTTCACCAGTATATTTATCGACTTCAATAGCGAACACATCACTAGCAGTGTGAGCATAATATGTTCCCATAATAGAACTATTTTCTATAATGTATAATTGAGTAGCCGTTAAGAAAATAGCATAGTCAAAAGAGGACGTATTTGTATCTGGATCAAGCCCCCAAATACCTGCATTTACACCAGCACTTGAAGCCTGGAATTCCATCTTTATCCCCTCTGAAGCCAAAACTGCTTCTTCTGAGTAGATAACGCTCCCTACACCATCCGCGCCAGTGCTTTTTATAATTGAGCCTGCAGTGCTTGTATCTACATCATATGCATCACCCAAAAGATCAAGTGATCGGGATATAGTTTCAGTAATAATATCGGTTGGCGCTTGGTTAAGCACTACTTCAAACGTCACTACTTCTTGATAAGTATTACCAAACTCATCAGTCACTTGTACTCTCACGGAATAGTTTTGTTGAGTTGCAATAGTAGGATTAGCAGTTAAAATTAGCTCGTTATTACTAGCGCCACCAATACTCACAGCAGCATTATCGATATCACCTGCGCCACTAACGAGCGAGTAGCTCCAAGCAACACTGTCATCATCTGTTGCTGATAAAGTGGTAATGCTGGTATTGGTACCGGAGTTTTCATAAATATGAGGAGTGAGAGAAATTATTGATAGGTTTTTAACCCCTTCCCCGTCTTCGTTAAGGCTGCCCATCATATGATATTCACTGGTTAAACTAGCCGCGGTCAGAGATGTATATAAAACAACACCATTTCTTAAGTAAGTAACTTCACCTGAGTCTTTATCTACATCAATAGCGAACACATCACTAGCAGTGTGAGCATTAAATACTCCCTTAATAGTGGAGTTTTCTATTATGTATAATTGAGTAGCCGTTAAGAAAAGAGCATAATCAAAAGAGAGCGCATTTTTATCTGGATCAAGCCCCCAAATACCTACATTTGCACCAGCACTTGAAGCTTGAAACTCCATTTTTATCCCTTGCGAAGCCAAAACTTCTAGTTTTGAGTAGATAACACTCCCGACACCATCCGACCCGGTACTTTTTATAATAGAGCCTTCAGTACTGGTATTCACATCAAGTATATCGCCTAACATATCCAGTGAATAAGATATAATATCGGTAATAATATCGGTCGGAGCCAAATTAACTTTAACTTCGAACTTTATAATTTCTTGATAAGTATTACCGTAATCATCTGTTACTTGCACCCGAACAGAATATTTTTGTTGAGTAGCAATAATAGGGTTGGCTGATAAAATTATTTCGTTATTACTGGTGCCACCGATACTCACCGCCGCATTATCATCATCTCCGACACCGGACACTAAACTATACGACCAAGACGAGCTATCTTGATCTTCTGTCGACAAAGTAGCCACGACAGAATTGGCGCCTGAATTCTCATAGATGAACACCGTTGATGCGACGTTAAAATCTAGATTGGTAATACCGGTAGTATTAGCGTAGTGCGCCGCTGTAAACCAATATTCATTGGTCAGGGTCGCGTTGTTTGTCGATGTATAGAAGACAATTCCATTTTTTAAGTAAGTTACTTGCCCGTCCACTTTATTGATATTGATGGAATAAACATCATCGACCGTCCCGTTAATGAAATCATTTTGCGCCACCCCATTTTCATACACTTTTACTCGACCATTACTAAAATAAAGAGCGTAATCAATACTCTCAGATGTATCTGTCACCCCTGCCTCTGCGACCGTGTAGTGACTAGCATTAAGACCAAACATGCCTGTTACTGCAGTCTCTAACGGCCCTGAATCAACAGACATTTTAAAAGAGGCATTCACTCCATCAGATGCAAGCACAGTTTCCTCGGTGTGCACCAAAGTATGCCAACCTGTAACTTCATTACCGATCAAAGTACTGTTATCGCTAAAATCAACTTCCGATGTCTCTCCTATAAAAACAAGATTAGTATCATAACTATCGACATTTACTCCTATACTGTCTATAAATTTTATATCTGTTGGCGCCTGATTGATATTGACTTTAAAATTAACTATTTCTTGGTAGCTATTACCATATTCGTCAGTCGTCTCTACAAGCACCGTATAATTTTCTTTACCTGCAATTAACGCATTGACCAATATCAGTTCATCACCACCCGCACCGCCAATAAAGACTGAAGCATTGTCTGTGTCCCCATCCCCGGAGACTAGGTTATAAGTCCAAGTGCTACTGTCACTATCATCTGCTGTTAAACTAGTCACATTAGTATTAGCCCCCATTTCTTGATTAACCATGATGTCTGGAGTGTAAGAAAAAGCAAGATTGATAATGCCGTGGCCGGGGGTGTAAGTGGCTGCAGAAAACCAGTATTCATCAGTGGGTATAGCATGGGTGAGCGATGTATATAAAACGACGCCATTTTTTAAATAAGTAATCTGTCCATCAACAGGCCTTATATTAATAGAGTAGACATCATCAACGGTACCAGCAATAAACCCAGTTTTTGAAACGCCGTTCTCATTGATTTGCGCACTAGTACCCGAAAAATAAAAAGCGTGATCAATAACCTGATAGGTATTTGCTACTCCAGCCTCTGCTGGCGTGTAATGATTAGCATTCAAACCAAACATACCAAGGATTTGACCGGCGCTTGATATATTAAATGACATATTCACGCCATTAGCAGCAACTTCTTTTTGAGATGAGTGAACGAGAGTATTCCAACCAGTGGTGCTATCACCATACACTGAGCCATTCACACTGACATCGACTTCATTAACCTCACCGATAAAGTTAGGAAAAATAGGCGCTTGAATAACACTTAAACCACTAGTAACAATTATATCCACTGGCGCAAAATTAACTAAGATTGGTATTGTGAAAACATTAATGGTTGCATCGCTTGTATTATTAATAGTGATTGTCACTGTATCGATAGCATTGGTATCATCAGAGGTATAAGAGATATCGCCAGTGCTGTCATCGACACTAACCACACCATGATCCGCCACAAAAGTACTAGAAGTAAAATCTATATCGCCATCAATATCAGAGATATTTCCTACGACTGTTGCTATTTCTTGACTGACATTAATCGTGGTGGTATCACCATCAGCGTCAATTAAAGTAAGAACGGGGTCGTTATTGGCGATTTCTATTTTGAAGTTTTGAATAACATCAGCTTCGTTGCCATCTCCATCCACCCTTTTAACGTAAATAATCATTGATGAAGCAGCACTATAATCAATGAGTGTATTGTCATTAACACTGACAATTCCGGTAGCGCTATCAATACTAAATGTACCAATAGGAATAGCATCACCATTTATATTTACCAGTGAATAAGTAAGGTTTTTGCTGGCACTATCATTTAAAGAAGCATTGATTCCTGCAAAAGTTCCATTAATTACATCTTCAGCCAATACTGCGGTAATTAATGTAATATCATTTAACTCAATTTGTTCAAAATTAGTGAGCTTAGTTTCATAATTACTTTGACGCGCTATATAATAGCTTTCGCTTACATTTAATTTAACGGCATCATGACCAGTATTACCATCAACAACAACACCGGAGTATATGCCAGAAACACTTGTTGACTTTAAGTTTACAAAGTCATTATCTGCCCCCATATTTACATCTTTAGTAACAATGGTACTAATCTTTAACTTATCATCCCCTGCTTTTAAATCGATTATTCCAGCTGGATTATAAATGTTTTTAAATTCAGTTAAAGTGACAATATCTTTATCTTTTCCACCAGTAACACTTTCAGCATTTGAACTTATAAGAATGTTATTTCCATTTCCTAAAATATAATTAACATTTCCATGAATAGATGCCACATTAATAATATCATCACCATTTCCAACACTTAAATTTTGATGTAGAAGACCAATGATTGCTGTGTTATTCCCATGCCCAAGATCAACGCTATCAGCTGAGTCCAAAGTAACGGTATCATCGCCATATCCTGCGATTAAACTAACCTTAGTGCTAGAACTATTCGTATATGCGGAACCTGTGAATGTATTATTACCATCACCTAGATCTATACTGGTATTAACTGATGTAGTATTTAACGCAACAACATCATCTCCATCCCCAAGAGCAATAGTTGAAACTGAACTATTATTGATAGTAAGGTCATTATTACCATCTCCTAAATCAACTATTCCAAGGTGTCCTTTTGTGATAGCAACCCTGTCATTTCCTGAACCAGCTCTCACATCACCAATTAATTCCCAAGCAGAAATAAGAGTATTATCACCTTCTCCTAAATCAACATCTCTATGTCTAAAGGTAGTTGTAACTGTATCATCACCTGTTCCTGTACTAATGTCTGTAAACTGAGTACTTCCAGCAAATGATATATTATCATTTCCAGCTTCTGTATTAACAGAAGAGTGAGTAGTATCACTATCCCAAGCAATATTAATTGCAACATCACCTGTATCGTCACCTGCACCAGAATAAACATTATCGGTAAAAGTGGCAGTTAAATCATCATCATCAGTATTCGCAGCCAAAGCAACAGAGTTACCATCATTAAAAGTAACAGTATTAAAGTTTACAATATTACTTTTAATACCATTTTCGTCAGCATCCCACTGTGCTTGGGTAATATTTAAGGTAATATTATTATCGCCACTTCCGCCATCAATAACAGCACTTACACTTCCTCCTATAACAACAGTATCATTACCTGCATTTAAAGAAATAGTCCCTGCAACATCACCACCTATCGTTATTGTATCGTTTTCATCACCTGCGGTTACAGAAGCCGTATTTGCTAAATCCCCAAACACTTCCAGTGCATTATTTCCGGAGCCTAAAGCAATACTAGCCAGTGCATCACGCGTGATGATGACTGAATCATTACCACCGTTGGTATTAATTCCACTAGTACTGTCTGATTGTATGATGAAAGAGTCATTTCCATCCCCGGTATTAATCCCAGTAACACCTGAGTTAACATAGACATCACTGAAAGTAAGCGTAGAACCATCCGAGAAGTTAATCGTTTCAAAGTTTACAACTTTATCTCGGATACCATTGTAGTTATCATCCCAAGCATCTTGTGATACGTTTAAAGTAATAGTATCGCTGCCTAAACCACCATCAATAATGCCATCTATGCTTGCACCACTGACAAATATCTGATTATCGAGAGAACCTAAGACTATGCCTGCAACGCCTACGCCCTCTACTGTTAAGTTTGCCTCTGTAAAATGAGAAGGAATAACTTCTAAACTTATATTAGCTGTGGCCTCTAAACCAAAAGAATCAGCAATAGTATAAGAGAAGCTTACCACTCCGGTATAAGAAGCATCAGGAGTAAATGCGATTTTTCCATCAATAAGAACAGCGGTTCCTTGCACAATAAATGAAGCGCTTTCTATCGTTATAATTTGACCGCCACTAACATCTTGGCCTTCGATTTTAGTGATCGTTAAAGTATCACCTTCTACATCGGTATCATTTGCTAAAGCATCAATACTAATAATTTCATCTACTGTTCCTATATAACCACTAATAGCCTCAACAACTAAGTCATAATCACCTCCAGTAGCACCGACAAGTTTAACAGAGCTCCAATCCTCAGCTTTAATGTAAGAGCCACTGTCATAAGCCACACCATCAACTTCTAAAGAACCAGTAGAGTAAGTCACTTTTACATATTCTATTCCTGCATCTAAAGCGGCAGTTATGATATCAAAATCACCTGTACCGCTACTCTCATAAATGAGTTCAACTTCACCGTCTTTATTAACAGTTGCTTTATATATACTAGAATCCCCTTCGCTATCCTTTCCTGAATAGGCAATAGTATAAGCACCTTCTGCCCCTATCGCTTGTAGAGTTCCACCTGATTCATTGACTGCTGCGTTTTCTCCTGTAAATATCAATTCAGTGCCGTTTGTACTGCCATCAGCATTAAATTTTTGTACGTGAACATCATAATTCCCACTAGCAGCATCAAGCCAAGAAACAACGTATTCTCCGCTATTTCCCACACTGATAACATCTGTAAGGTAGGCTGGACCTGCTGAAATATTGACGGTTGCAGTAGCACTGCTGCCATCGGGATTAATGAGTTTCATGTCTATTGAAAACAGGCCACCGTTAACCCCTCCCCAAACAGCCACTAAAACCCCACTGCCATCATTTAGCTCAATAAGATTCGCGTTAAAACTCTGAGTTGCTTCTAGGACAGAGATAACTTCAAGTGAACCCGCTACTTGAACGTTACTGGCATCATAGCGCGCAATGGTCATCTTATTATTATTGCTCCCAAGCATGATATATTCATCGTTAGAGCCAATACTATGAACCACAGCTCCTTCATTATTATCGTAAATAGAAATGTACTGAGCACTGCCTATACGATTACCTGCAGAATCAAATCGATCAAGTACAGTAGTGATTGTTGAAGGGTTCCAGGAAATAACATAATCACCATTATCTAATACGGCAATATTGGGACTAGCGCCCCCTCCTAAAAACATATTGCCTGTGGAGCTACCATCCTCATAAATGGTACGGGTATAAACAGAGCTCCCCCCTACCTGCCAAACATAAACGACCCCTCCCGCTATCTCTTTTGTCTCTATCGTGCCTTGACGTATAGTACCTAAATTAATAGCAGCCTCACTGCTACCGTCCTCATGATACAACTGTGTATATCCTGTTTGCTCTCCGCTACTGCCATCTTGTGACCAAGTGACATAATAATCACCATTATTACCCACTGACGATATAGAGTTTTCGAGAGAATAACCTGAATGGATTGTTATAATCCCCCCTTTTAACGAACCATCTGCATTAAAATGCTGCATAGAAGCACCAGTGTATGTCCCACCACCGGTAAGCGATATCCAGGTCATAGCATAATCACCTTGCGTCCCTATTGCATGGAACTCAGGCTTATTATCATTATGATTAGAAACTCCCTTTTCAAATTTAATCGTGGTCGAGGCATTACCCGTGTAATTGGTAGCAGCTACTTCTAACTGAATTACCTCTGTAAGATCATCAACAGCTACAGGTGCATCATTAACGGCCACTATAGTGAGTAAAATAGTATCAGTGCTAGTAGCCCCACCATTATCAACGGCCGTTATGGAAACAGTATCAGTGCCGTTATAGTTTGCGTTTGGGGTATAGGTAATATCGCCATTTAATTCTATGGTAACCACGCCATTGATTGCACTTGCAGTGGATAAAGCAATATTTATGCTGCCATCGGTATCAGATAAACGGCCTATTACTTGAGAGATGTCTTCTGTAACACTCGTATTGGTCGCTGTGATCACAGGCGCATCATTAATATCTCCAACAACGATATTAATGATCGTTGAAGAGGTAGAACCGTCTAATGAAGTCGCTAATACACTAATATTATGGTTAGTAGTAGTTTCGTAATCTAATTGCATGGCGTCCAATAACGTGACAATCCCGCTGTTTGCATCAATCACAAACCTGCCGTTTGCATTATCACTGAGGGAGTATGTGACTGTATCACCAGCATCAATATCATTGGCTAATGCTACCACTCCCACTAGAGCACCATTTACTGCATTTTCTGCGATGAAGTTGAGGCTTCCGTCACTGTCCGTGATCGCTCCAACAGCATTATCGGTATCACCGGTAGAGCCTCCTCCACCTGCTCCATTGTTGTTATCACCTACTGCTATCGCTAGAGTACTGTTACTGGTTGAGCCGTCAGCTGAAGTTGCGACTATGGTGATGTTGTGGGAGGTATTGGTTTCATAATCGAGCAGGCTGGCATTGGCGACCGAGATCACGCCGGTATTGCTATCAATACTAAAACGGCCACCGGCATCATCACTCAAACTGTAAGTAACGATATCCCCATCGGCATCCGTGGCTAATCCAGTAATGCCCACCGCCACGCCGCTCGCAGCATTCTCTGAGACTAAATCGACCGTGACATCACTGTCAGTAATACTGCCGACAGCGTTATCGGTATCACCGGTAGAGCCTCCGCCACCTGCGCCATTGTTATTATCACCGACTGCTATCGCTAGAGTACTATTACTGGTGGATCCATCCGCCGACGTCGCCACAATGGTAATATTATGGGATGTGTTAGTTTCATAATCGAGCAGGCTGGCATTCGCGACCGTGATCACGCCGGTATTGCTATTAATACTAAAACGGCCACCGGCATCATCACTCAAACTGTAAGTAACGATATCCCCATCGGCATCGGTGGCTAATCCCGTAATACCCACCGCCACGCCGTTCGCGGCATTCTCTGAGACTAAATCGACCGTGACATCACTGTCCGTGATCGCTCCAACAGTGTTATCAGTATCACCGGTAGAGCCACCGCCACCTGCGCCATTGTTGTTATCACCTACCGCTATCGCTAGAGTACTGTTACTGGTTGAACCATCAGCTGATGTGGCAACTATGGTGATGTTGTGGGAGGTACTTGTTTCATAATCTAGCAGGCTGGCATTCGCGACCGTGATAACACCGGTATTGCTATCAATACTAAAACGCCCGCCGGCATCATCACTCAAGCTGTAAGTAACGGTATCGCCATCTGCATCCGTGGCTAATCCAGTGATACCCACCGCCACGCCGCTCGCAGCATTCTCTGAGACTAAATCGACCGTGACATCACTGTCCGTGATCGCTCCAACAGCGTTATCGGTATCGCCGGTAGAGCCACCGCCACCTGCACCATTGTTGTTATCGCCAATATCGACCGCTAGAGTTCTGTTACTGGTTGAACCATCTGCTGAAGTGGCAACTATGGTGATGTTATGAGAGGTACTTGTTTCATAATCGATCAAGCTCGCATTAGCCACGGTGATAACCCCCGTGTTGCTATCAATACTAAAACGCCCGCCGGCATTATTACTCAAACTATAAGTAACGACATCGCCATCGGCATCCGTTGCCAAACTGGTAATACCAACAGCAGTACCATTGGCCGCATTTTCTGATACTAAGTTAACCGTTGCATCACTATCAGTAATGCTACCAACCGCGTTATCCGTGTCTCCTGTAGAGCCACCGCCACCTGCGCCATTGTTGTTATCACCAATATCGACCGCTAACGTACTGTTACTGGTTGAGCCATCAGCTGATGTGGCAACTATGGTGATGTTGTGGGAGGTACTTGTTTCATAATCGATCAAGCTCGCATTAGCCACGGTGATAACCCCCGTGTTGCTATCAATACTAAAACGCCCGCCGGCATTATTACTCAAACTATAAGTAACGACATCGCCATCTGCATCGGTGGCTAATCCAGTAATACCGACAGCGGTACCATTGGCGGCATTTTCTGAGACTAAGTTAACCGTTGCATCACTATCAGTAATGCTACCGACTGCATTATCCGTGTCACCGGTGGAGCCTCCACCTCCAGTGCCTACATTGTTATCACCAATATTAACGGTGTGAGTACTACTACTAGTAGAGCCATCGGTAGATGTAGCGACGATAGTGATATTGTGGAAAGTAGCGCTCTCAAAATCGATGAGTCCCGCATTGGCAATAATAACAACTCCACTGGTGCTATCGATACTAAAACGCCCACTTGCACTATCGCTTAAACTGTAGGTAACAGTGTCGCCAGCATCCGAGTCCACTGCAAATGCGGTAATACCCACTAACGTTCCATTTACCGCATTTTCAGAAACTAAACTGGTACTGATATCTGTGTCAATAATCGCAGAAACTAAAGCGCTAATAACAACTTCTGGCATTTTTTCAAGGTGTTCATTGCCTGACAAATCTAGTGTTTTAACTTGTATCTGATCGCTACTATAGGAGGTATCCGTCGCTAAATTAAAGGAACTCCCAACACCTACAAGCCAGCTTCCCCCTGCGTCGAGCGAATACTGCCAACTCGTTAAGCCCTCAAGTCCTAACAGCAAAATAGTGGTATCAGATGTAATGTTATCGCTATTGCTAACGCCATCGTCAGAGTTCAGTACCAAGCTAACGGTATCAGCTAGGTCGTCAGTTGTAAGCGGCCCCATTGTGGCGCTAAACTCATTGCCTGCCAAATCGACAGATCTGACTTGTATTGCGTTATTTATATAAGTGGTGTTTTGAGCGACATTAAAAGAAGCACCGGAACCAAGCAGCCAACTAGCACCACTATCTAATGAATATGACCAATTTGATAGCGCCTCTAAACCGAGCACATTAACTTGATTGTCCTCTGTAATATTATCTGTGTTACTCAATCCTGAATCTTGCGCTAACACTAAGGTAATATCATCACTGGTATTATCTGTAGTCAAAGCAGCTAGTTTTGCATATCTTAGACTGCCCGTTGAATTTACTGCCTTGACTTGGATATCGGCGCTATTAAAAAACATGTCTGTCGGCACAGAAAAGGAATTACCCGAGCCTACAAACCAGTTGCTGCCACCGTCGGTTGAGTAATGCCACAGGCCACTAGTATCTGCGTTTAAGATATTAATCTGAGTATCAGCGGTATATTGATCATTATCAGCACGGCCAGTATCTGCATTAATATCTAAGTAGATAGTGGTATTAACCAGGTTTTGCAGCTCTGCTAAAGAGTCTATTTGACTGCCGTTCGCTAACGTAGCCTGAATCGCCTGAAAGACCAAAGCTAAATTAAGTTCATTAACCCCGGCAATATCAATTAGTAAATACTCATTGATACTGAGGGAAGTGGTGTTTGTATCGGCAACTTCAATAACATGGCTAACCACTGCCGCTATTTGCTGCAATTTAGCATAGCTATCTACTTCTGTTTGCTCTTTTATATCAATAATATCGGCTAATAACTGAGCTTTAGTCGCTGAATTAATATGGCTCAGTTCAAGGTTTTCAAAATCTGTTAAAGCGAGATTACTACTATTATCAATCCCATCTGCGGCGGATAAAACAGCACGATAGCTATCTGCAATAATTTGGATACTCTCTACATCAATAATGTCAGTATTGATTTTTAAATCTAAGACATCATTCATGAATTCAATGTCACTAGGGCTGTTTATCGAGGCAATACCCAGAGCTTTGAAATCATTTAAACTAAGTGCAGCATTGTTATTATCTACGCCATCTGCAGCAAATAGTATTTTATTATACGCATCTATAATCCCTTGGATTTCGGCGCTGGTATCTACATCGGTACCCACAACATTTAACTTATTGAGCACAGAAAAAAAGGGTATTAAAATGCTCGAATCAATATTATTTATACCTATTCTATCCAGTTCATCTATTGTAGCGGTTTCACTAGTGGCATTATTTTCTATCGCAGCTTTGACAATTTTATTTAATATCTCTATCGCTGTATCGGCAATTTCTTGCAGCTGATCTAGCGTTGATATTTCGATATTATCTGCCACTACTCTTCGAATATTTCCCTGAACTGAACCTATATTATATTGATCGATTCTCTGCACATCCAACCTGAGCAATTCATCTAGACTAGGGTTTCTCCCCCCTGACAACAGGGCATAAAAGGCCTTTTTAAAACTGATGAAGTCATCGAGATAGAAGGAAGAGTTAAAACCATCACCTAATGTAATGCCTATATCTGTGCTCAAACCACGCGTTGAGGTGTTTAATAAATGAGGCTGCAGCTCTTCTCCTATACGTAATACATGCCCTGAATTACCACTTTGATTAACTCGATAGACAGGTCCAAACCCTTCATCAGCAAATGGAGTTTTATCTGTTTCAGATTCTACTGTTTGAAAAGAAATTGAAGATAAGGAATCAGGAACAGCATTGACAGCCTTTTCCTGATTCGAGGAAACTATAAATTGACCATTTTCAAACTCCCATTGCTCACCAACTTTTAACTGAATGTGTAGGCCATGCTTTGTGCTTATAGTAGATTCAGTGAAGGCGAATAATATATCGTCATCAAAAATAACGTCTCCCGGTTTTAAAACTCGCTCTCCTTGCGTCTCATTTAGAACTTTTACAATACCGGTAATAGTTAGCACTATCGCGATATGTTTGGACATGTTTTCTCCATTGAATTTCAGATATAACTATAATGATATTTAGTATAGTAGAAATTGAAAAAAACGAGAGGCGCCAGCGCAGTGACTTACGACCTACTAATCGGTCTACAAGTGTCCGTAGTGTAGTTGCCAACTTTATTGGCCAAAATATTCCAGGTTCTGCAATAAAGCCTATCATTTGAGTGTGTGTTTAGGGCTAGACCGATGGGATGGCCGCTTTTAGGCAAGTGCTTTCATATCACTATAAAATGCTGATTTATTGGCTGTTATCTCTAATTAATGTGCTTTTTGCAGGCGTTTTGCAATGCATCACAAGAGCTGTTTATTATAATTATCGATCTGTAACGACAAAATATCGTAAAAATTCTACTCAGAATTACTCTTTTAATCACTGGGTGTAAGCGAAAAAATCCCGTACCTAAATACTTTTAATAACTTACATCGCATCAAATGGAGCTGTTTTTTGATATTTAGACCTAAGATTATTGACTTACAGCCGATCGAAGATAAGCTGCTAGCGCGAGAGTAGCTATCACCTACCTGAATCCGTGACTTCAAAGTGAATACAGAGTGTAAGATATTGGTTTTACAGTGGAATTGAAAAATCTTAGCTGCACCCTTAGGTTCAGCGGGTATTTTGCTAACCTCTGTAGAATCAAGAGCTTATGCTATGTAGTGCAGTGAAGTCACTGATTCAGGACCTAGTTAGGACAAACCATGCTAATACTTAATTGCACGAAAGCCGCGGCTGATTTTTTTAGCCGCCAAAAAAATGGTAAAAAAATATCACCTCTGCAAGGCGCGCCTCAACAGACGATCGCAGAATCGATAGCCGGGGCGCCAGCAAATGACCCGCGACAATGGCACTGGCTGGTACACTGCATAAATGTGAAAGGTAAAAAGGTACTGATTGCTATGGACTTTGCAAGCCGTTTTAGCATCACTTTATCTGCGTTAAGCAAAGGCGATGACGGCACATTCCTAAACAACCTTGAACTGCATCTTATAGTGCACATAACAGAAATGCTGAGCGCCGTTGATGCTGACCCGCAGCACATCGACAGCAGCCTTGAACGCTACCGAAATCTGCATGATAGCTGTGCCTTTTATCTGCGCGGTGACCGAAGTGTCCAGGCCCACATCAATGACGTAGCTTGGCATTTTCGCAACTGGGTTGATGATATTGGATACGTCCCCACTGAGGTAGAGTTGATTGATCAGGATGTTTTTGTCAATCGACTGCTCAGAAAACGCCGTGCTGAAAAAGACTATTTTTATCCCCAGCATGAATTTATGCACGACTGGTTAAAGCACTATGGTGGATACAACGACGCTCAGGCAGATCGATGCATAGCGATCGCACGCGATCAAATGCGCGCCAAATTACATGCAAGACACTCAGAATATATGACGGCAAGTGATCTGTTAAGATTGGACATTGCTAGTGCTCAAGAAGCCGCAATAGAGCCCGATACTCATGCTGCAAAATACTCAGGCACTGCCAGTAACGTGATCTCAATGGATGCTTATCGCAAGAAATAGTGGCACGAGCATTGCCGATTGTTTACCCTGCCCCTAATCAACCTTTAAACAAGTCACACCCGCCCCTGGCATATACAAGCTTGTGATTGAGGTACGGCTACAGGCATGTGAATTGTGCCCTGTCGTAAATTAGGGGGCCGTAAGGCTAGCTGCTATTACACTTAGCTCTAAACAGATTACCCCTCGAAAAATACTGCAATGATCGGCAGTTAACTAAAAAACAAACACAAAAAAGCCGCTCAAGAGCGGCTTTTATTTAGTGCAGGGTAAAAATGATTTACATCATTCCGCCCATTCCACCCATGCCGCCCATTCCGCCCATATCAGGCATAGCAGCGCCGCCTTCACTTGGCTTATCGGCAATCATCACTTCAGTAGTGATCATTAGACCAGCAACAGAAGCTGCAGCTTGTAGCGCAGCACGTGTTACTTTAGCAGGATCTAAGATTCCCATTTCGATCATGTCGCCATATTCGCCGATAGCAGCGTTATAACCGAAAGAACCCGTACCTTCACGTACTTTAGAGACAACTACTGAACCTTCATCACCTGCGTTTTCAGCAATTTGACGCAGTGGGGATTCGAATGCTTTAAGCGCAAGTTCGATACCTACTGTCTGATCAGCATTTTCACCTTCAAGACCGGTTACTTTTTGCAGTGCTCTAACTAGTGCTACACCACCACCAGGAACAACACCTTCTTCAACAGCAGCACGAGTTGCGTGCAATGCATCTTCAACACGAGCTTTCTTCTCTTTCATTTCCACTTCGGTGGCTGCGCCAACTTTAATAATAGCAACGCCGCCTGCTAGTTTAGCAACACGCTCTTGCAGCTTCTCACGATCGTAGTCTGAAGAAGTATCTTCAATTTGTGCACGCACTTGGTTAACACGCGCTTCGATCGCTGCAACATCACCAACACCATCTACGATAGTGGTGTTTTCTTTAGTGATAGAAATACGCTTAGCGGATCCTAGTTGCTCTAAAGTGACTTCTTCAAGTGACAAGCCAATTTCTTCAGAAACAACAGTTCCACCCGTTAAAGTAGCGATGTCTTCAAGCATCGCTTTACGGCGATCACCAAAACCAGGCGCTTTAACGGCAGAGACTTTAACAATCCCGCGCATGTTGTTAACGACTAGTGTAGCAAGTGCATCACCTTCAATGTCTTCAGCGATGATCAACAGTGGACGAGACGCTTTAGCAACGGCTTCTAATGTTGGAAGAAGATCGCGGATGTTAGAAATTTTCTTATCCACTAAAAGAATGAACGGCGCATCTAGCTCAACAGACATAGTCTCTTGATTGTTGATGAAGTAAGGAGACAGGTAACCGCGATCAAACTGCATACCTTCAACAACGGTTAATTCGTTTTCTAGACCAGTACCTTCATCAACAGTGATAACACCTTCTTTACCTACTTTAGCCATAGCTTCAGCGATAATGTCACCCACTTGCTTATCTGAGTTTGCAGAGATAGTCCCTACCTGTGCAATAGCATTAGCATCAGTACAAGGTACTGCCTGCGCAGCTATTTGCTCAACAACCGCAGCAGCAGCTTTGTCTATGCCACGCTTAAGGTCCATTGGGTTCATGCCTGCAGCAACGGCTTTAAGGCCTTCACTGATGATCGCTTGCGCCAATACAGTCGCTGTAGTTGTTCCGTCACCCGCTACATCGTTAGCTTGAGATGCAACTTCTTTAACCATCTGCGCGCCCATGTTTTCGAACTTGTCTTCTAGTTCGATTTCTTTAGCAACAGAGACACCATCTTTAGTGATAGTAGGTGCGCCGAAAGACTTATCTAAAATAACGTTACGACCTTTAGGTCCTAAAGTTGCTTTCACTGCGTTCGCTAGGATATTGACACCGTTAAGCATGCGTACACGTGCGTCATTCCCAAATATTACTTCTTTAGCCATTGCTCTAATTCCTTAAATTATGTTTATCTTTCATGGTGGTATTCACCAACATGAATATATAAAATTCTGAATGTGAAGATAAAAACGCGATTAACTTTCTAGAACACCGAAAATTTCGCTTTCATTCATAATAAGTAACTCTTCGCCGTCAACTTTAACTGCGTTAGATCCTGAGTACTGACCAAATAATACTTTATCACCAACTTTTAGGCTCATTGCCTGAACGTTACCATTGTCTAAAACACGTCCAGAACCTACGGCAATAACTTCACCTTGATTCGGTTTTTCTGCTGCTGAGCCAGGAAGAAGGATGCCACTAGCCGTTGCTTTTTCTTCTTCACTACGGCGAATAACTACACGATCGTGAAGTGGACGAATATTCATTGATAAATTCTCCTAAGGTTTAATCACAAAAATATATAATTGTTTTGAGATTTATTTAAGCGTTAACCCCCTCTTACGCGAGGGTATTTACTGGTTGAATACTAGTTGGGGTCTGGCCAATCCTATTTCAATCCTTTCGCCAAATTTATTTAGAAATTACCCAAGTATTAGTAATAAGGGGGTTTTTTGATGAGTTACGAATTGCGAAGGCCGTTTTACGCCCCTATCCTTTAATACATTTATTTTCTAGCTGTCTGCGATTAAGTTCAGGTTTTTGGGCTATTAATTGACAACTCGTTACTCGAAGACTTTCATTTAAGTCTTGTAAGGGCTTTTTTTCACCACAGAGGGCACAGAGGAAAAACAAAAGACAATAGTTACCATACATTACGAGGGAATCGTTACGAACTACCCTTTTCAGTAGTATTTTTCTAGTTATGGTCGATTAATTTCAGGTGACTAAGCTTGATCTACAACTCGTCACTAATACCTTTAATTTAAGTCCTTTAATCTATCCTCTGTGACCTCTGTGACCTCTGTGGTGAATCAATCTTTTAAAGTTTTTTAACTACCGAGATCACACAGACACTATACTGCAAAGAGAAAACCCTAAAACCTAGTAAAATAAAAAACCAAGACCTTAAGGGCGTTTTCACCACAGAGGTCACAGAGGCGCTGCGCTGCACAGAGAAAATATTAAAATCAAGAAACTTCGAAAGACAGCAATCTCTAGGCCTTAATCTTTTAAACCCCTCCTCCGTGCCCTCTGTGGTGAATCAATCTTTTAAAGTTTTTTTTAACCACCGAGATCACGCAGATGCTACGCTGCAAAGAGACAACCCTAGAAGACTAGAAAGACCAAAGACTGAGCAAAACCAACAACCAAAATCCTAAGGGCCTTTGTCACCGCAGCGGAAAAATAAAAGACGATAGTTACAATCATTGACGCGAGTGAGTGAAAGGGGATTTTTAAGAAGCTGTCGTGTGGAGGTAGAAGTACTCTTTGTTATCAATTAATACCGATCTGCTTAGCCTTGTCCTCGACAACCGCTAAAGATTTTTTTTGTGCTCAATATCTGCCGGCAAGATGTTTTCACTGTTATTCTGTTGTTCTGTGTACTCACCTTCAAACACTTCCCCGCGGTGCTCTGTGCGTGCGGTATTAGTCGTAGGTTTTTCAGCTGAAAACGGACTATCGTCCATGTTTTGTTCGAATGACCCATGCATTTGATTAAAGCTTCCTCTCGCCATCTTATGCTTAAAACGCTGTTTGGCGATGCTGATAAAACCAATTCGGGTGATCGGAAACAAACAGCAAAACCCTATGATATCCGTCACAAATCCGGGCGTGATTAACAGCGCGCCACCCACTGCTAATACTAGGCCTTCAATCATCTCCTGCTGAGGCATTTCGCCGCGAGCCATTTTTTGTTGCGCACGCGCTAAGGTTGATAGCCCCTGATAACGAAGCATGTTTACGCCGATGAAAGCGGACATTAAGACCAGTCCAATAGTGTACCAAGTACCTATAAGCTGACCGACGTGAATCAGTAAGGTTATCTCAACAATGGGAATCAAAATAAAAATAATAAAAACGATAGGCATTTTAAAATCTCAGATACACAAATAAATTCTGTTAAGTGTATCTGAAATACTGCAGAGGTTCATCTGTTGATTATTTTAATCAGATTAGCGATATCAATAATATCGATCAATGATGGATAACAACCGGCTGCTCTCTAGTGAGTAAGGTTAGTTTTTGTTCTAAGTACTTTAATAACAATCCGTAGACCGGCAAAAACAAAGCCAAACTAATAACTAATTTAAAACCGTAGTCAACCCAAGCTATTTCTAACCAATGTTCAGCCATAAAAGGATCAACACTTGCAAAAAAAGCAATTGAGAAAAACAGCATAGTGTCTATCAAATTACCTACGACTGTTGACGCCGCAGGCGCGATCCACCACTGTTTAGCTTCTCGTAATTTTGTAAAGACACTTATATCTAAAAGTTGACCAACAAAGTAAGCAACGAAACTAGCCAGTGCAATACGTGCGACGAAAGTATTCAACTCATTAAAACCAGCAAAGCCAACATACTCTCCTTTTACTAAAACAACTGAAACAATATAAGAGATAAGTAAGGCTGGCAACATCACGCTAAACACAATCTTCCTGGCGATTTTAGAGCCAAATAAACGTACCGTTAAATCCGTAGCGAGGAATATAAAAGGAAAGCTGAATGCTCCCCAAGTTGTATGTAAACCGACCAGTTCGAAGGGTAATTGCACTAAATAGTTGCTGATAGCGATGATAGCTATATGAAAGCTAGCGACGATTATTAACAAGCGTTTTGTTTGTATAGAGGTGTGTATCATGATTTAGCCTTTTTATTAGTTGGGGTGAGGGAACCCAAATTCCAGCCGGAAGGATATAGAGTATTATTGAATAGTCAAAGCTTATACGGCTTTTAGTACTAATAATTTAATTCTCTGACAGCTAGGCGACAGCAGGGATATAGCTAATGGCAGCGTAAACTTTTGAGATGTAATACTTTTTACAAATAAGAGGTCGAAAAGGCAGCTAACTTGGCTACTTGATCAAGAAATATAGTTTTATGGAAACCTCAGCATAACGTCACTAGCAAAGTTAATACTAGGAGACCTCAGCATAACGTTGCGAGTGAAGGTGATACCAGGCAAAAACCGGCGAGATAGCGGAGTTAATATGCCCCTCGCTTTGGGCACAGCGTGCCCTTCTTTATAGGTATTACAGGTGTAAATGAGCTTATTGATCCGGTATTGAGTGATTTTTAACATATACGAGCAATTACACAGAATAATTCAGGTTTTTTAAACAAGATAAAATCGAGTGCTTTAAAACTGTCGATGTACTTTATAAGCCTCTTCAACCACAATCGCATGTCGACTGGCCAAGGCCCTTTCATCTTTGTCATAACCGCCCCCAATTACAGTGGCTATAGGTATGCCAAGCTCTGCAGCTCGGTTCAGCACAAAATGATCACGACGTCTAATACCATCGACACTGACATTGATTAAACCAAGTGGGTCGCCACTGAAGATATCCACGCCGGCATCATAGATAATCAACTCCGGCTGACTAAGTCGAATCGCCTGTTCGAAGCCTTCCATCATCATCTCTAAATACTCTTCAGTCGTCGCGCCAGAGGGAATATTTATATCTAAATTACTTTCGGCCTTGCGGGCGGGGAAGTTTTTTTCGCAGTGCACTGAGCAAGTGAAAGCGTTATCTTGGCGGTGTAAAATTCTAGCGGTGCCATCACCTTGATGTACATCGAGATCAAAGATCAGGATTTTTTTGATTTTACCTTGTGCCAATAAACTATTGG
Organism: Oceanospirillales bacterium; assembly: GCA_029027825.1. Taxonomy (GTDB): domain Bacteria; phylum Pseudomonadota; class Gammaproteobacteria; order Pseudomonadales; family Balneatricaceae; genus Rs1. The sequence goes on from CP093399.1 coordinate 1,697,858, forward strand.
CCGCAATCGCCAGATCATTGAGAATACAAAACCCGGATCCGAAGTCAAAATGGGCATGGTGTGTTCCCCCAGCTAAATGACAGGCAATGCCGTTTTTTAATGCCAGCTGGCAAGTTAACAAAGTGCCTACTGGGGAGAGCAAGGTTCGTCTTACCAGCGCTTCGCTCCAAGGCAGTCCCATCCTTCTTAACTCGCTTTTAGCTAACTTGTTTTCGATGAATTTAGTGAGATAATCGGCACAGTGGGCATGTTTTAGTAATTGCATACTAGCTTTAGCGGGCCGGTATAAATTGCTATTAGTGGCTATCCCCTGCTCAACCAACAGCGCGTGTAACAAGCGGAATTTCTGCATCGGAAATCGATGCTTATCGGCAAAACTAAAACTGTAATGAGGATGTGTTATGAGAGGTAATTGCATCAAATTTACTGGTATGGTGATTATTGAAAGAGCTAATACTATTCACTAAGGGCTTATGATTACGTCACAGCAACCCTTAGCGACACTTGCTAACCCACTTAAGATTTTTTAGAAATAGCTATTTTCAACACGATATATCCACATATTCCCGATAGAAAGGAGCCCACTAAGATGGCTAATTTGTCGGTGAATTGGAAGAGCGTATCATCGTTAAAGGCGAGTGAGACGATGAATAAACTCATAGTAAAGCCAATTCCAGTCAAGAGCGAGACTCCATAGAGCTGCAGCCAATTGCTGTCTTGTGGCATTTTCGCTACTTTTAGTTCTATCGCCAACCAGCTAAAGCCGAACACTCCCACTTGTTTACCAAAAAATAAGCCGAGCATAATTCCCATAGGTACCGGACCGCTCATTTGATCGAGTGAGATATCCTTAAAACTGACCCCTGCATTGACAAAGGCAAACAGCGGCAAAATAAAGAAAGCCACCCAAAAGTGTAAGCTGTGTTCTATCTCTTTTAACGGTGAAACTTTTTTACGCGCTTCATCAATCGCATTTAAAGGTATGGTGAAGGCTAGCGCTACCCCTGCTACCGTAGCGTGGACGCCCGATTTAAGAACGCTGACCCAAAGTACTGTCCCCACCACAAAAAAGGCCGCTTTTTTACTGACCCCCATGATATTCATGCCTATTAGGGTCGTTAATGCCAGCAGCGCTACACTGATAGACATCGTAGATAACTCAGTGGGGTAAAAGATCGCAATAATAACGATCGCGCCTAAATCGTCAATAATCGCCAGAGCCATCAAAAATATTTTCAGCGAAACAGGCACTCTTTTGCCGAGCATCGACAAAATGGCTAAAGCGAAGGCAATATCGGTGGCTGTAGGAATCGCCCAACCATTGATAGCGACTTCGCTGTCAGCGTTAAAATATAAATAAACGGCAGCGGGAACTAACATTCCTCCCAGTGCAGCGAATCCAGGCAGCGCAATTTGACTGACGGATGATAAGTGTCCCTCGAGTATTTCTCTTTTGACCTCGAGACCAATCAGTAAGAAAAAAAATCGCCATCAAACCATCGTTGACCCAGTGGTACAGCGACTTATCGATAGAGAGCGAGCCAAATCGAATTTCAACAGGGATGTGTAGAAAAGCTTGATAAATATCAGAAAATACCGAGTTACTGAGTCTTAGCGCCAACACAGTCACTAGTATTAGCAAAATACCGCTCGCCGAATCATTATCTACGAAATCTTTAATAATTTTCATTCTTACTCTCATTTAGTCATTTAAAAGCACAGCCGCGCTATGTGACGATCTTTATTTACTGCGATTAGCAAAGCTTAAAAAGAGCGCGCTAAATCAGCAATGCTAAGCGCTAGCTACATATTATCCATAATGATGAATGAAGTATTGATGACTATTTAACAGCCACTTGCGCATTGCGCGAGTCGTCATTGACCATTAATATATCGTACTAGTGCACTAAAACTAGAAATCAGGGTTGTTTCTGGAAGCGCTGAGTAGCATTTAAGATGCCTTCAAGTTCCTGCATTCGGTGGCTAGTTTCCTCCCAGAGCTGGTTTTCAACGGCGGCTATTAATGCCTCGATAAAAAACATCGTTACCACTGCTGAATCCCAACCAGAGGGCACTTCAATTCTGGCATTAATTGAATATCGTGCCAGTGCGGCGATCGGTGACATCCATTGATCAGTCATTAAAACTATTTGCACATCTCTGGCTGCGGCGAGCTCGGCAAATTTATATAAATCTATTTCATAGCGACGTATATCGAAAACTACTAATAGATCACCGGCATGCATATTCAACAATTGGTGTGGCCACAAGCTACTCGATGAGGGCAGCATGTTGACGTTGCTCCTAACTACTTGTAAATGGGTAAAAAGATAATCGGCTATACTGTGGGTAATTCTCCCCCCTGCAATAAATACATTGCGATCTTTGGCAGCGATCAAAGCCACGATTTTATCAAATACCTTGTAATCAATTTGCTTGAGAGACTGGCTCAAGTTATTAAACGTCGCCTCTGCAAAACGATTAATAACATGTTCTTCAGGGGCATCCGCACTCCATCGCTCGTGCTTGACAATCGGATTGGACAAGGTTTCTTGTAACTCCTCGCGCAACACTTTCTGAAACGGAGGAAAACCATTGTGACCAATTTTTTTGATCATACGCAATACCGTGGGAGTAGAGACAGCGCCACTTTTGGCAAACTCAGTAATACTAACCAGCCCCGCCACCGGGTAATTGGCAATCAGTGCATCTGCCAACTTTCTTTCCGCGCGGGTGAAACCGATATAATTCGACCTTATTAGCTCGACTATAGTACCTCCAGAAGAAGGAGTTCCAGCAGATTCAGGAGTCCCGTTGGATTGATGCGCAGCTTTACTTTCAGCCTCATCGAGAGATTGCGGTGGATCGTTGAGGCTGACTGAACTTGCAGTGTCAGTTGTTCCCTGAGCTTTTTCGGCCATTTATCTATCCCAAATAGTAACTGTCTGTGGTTGAATTGATTTTTTGATCATTCTAACCACTGTTGATTTGTGCTGGATCTTTATTATCTGTGATACTTCTAGACGCTAAACTCAGCTAATTTATTGCCTATAAGAGTCAATAATTTACTACAAATAATATAATTTTGTAAAGATATTGACCAATTTAATTCTTTATGTAAATATCGTAACAGTTTTGCAGTTGATCAGCTTTTGAACAGTGTGATTAACGAACCAGCGTGCATGCAGATTATTAGCATCCATGTAACTCGCGGCAAAAACTGTCATTTTAAAGGTTCGCCAATTTAAATAAGGGAGTTTAAGTGTTAGATATTAACAATCACAGTATTGCTGACATTATCAACCCAAATGGCGACTCGCGTTTTTTTATCATTTGTGAGCACGCCAGTAATCACATCCCTAGCCAGTATCGGCAATTAGGGCTCAATAATGAGCAAATAAATTTGCACATTGGCTGGGATATTGGCGCCCGAGCAGTGGCTGAAAAACTCGCCAAAATTCTCAATGCTCCCTTAGTATTGCAGAGCCACTCCCGACTTTTATACGATTGCAACCGGCCTCCCAGCGCCAAAAGCGCCATCCCTGAGGTCAGCGAATCGACAACTATTCCGGGGAATTTAAATTTAAGTTCGGCGCAAAAGCAGGCCCGAGCCGACACTATTTACTACCCTTTTCACCAAAGCATTAGCGATTTATTAGATAAGCGGCAGGAAAAAATTAACAGTTTAATCGTCACTATCCACAGTTTTAATCCAATTTATAACGGTGTTGAAAGGCCCTTGGACCTCGGCATTATCAATGATCAAAATGAGCCTTGGGCAAAACAGTTAACGATAGCCGCACAGGCCAATAGTCAATTAACAGTCGAGCTCAATCAGCCTTATAGTGCCAGCGACGGAGTCACCCACACGCTGCAATTACACGGCCGCCATCGTCAGCTCCCCAATGTCATGATTGAAGTAAAAAACAATTTAATTGTCAGCCGGCGCGGACAGGAAAAATTTGCAAGAATTTTAGCGCAACTGCTGCAAGAAAATTTACCCAATTAATTCCCCATGCCGATTTATTATCAATAAATGGGCATGGATTATAAAAATAAAAAATTTAAATGCAATTTTTTATTCAAAGAATAGGCATTAACGGTGTGCTGCAATGCTTTAGCACTGGTTTAAATAGATAGAAATTTGTATTCCTTGACGGAACTCGATTTTCATTTCAATTTAGCCAGAGCCTTACAGCAGCCATTCTGTTGAAGCTTTAACCTAATCTCGGCGATGGAGTGCAAAAAATAGGTGCAAGATAATGTGCGCGTATGCAGCCAGATAACTTCTTGATACTGCACTGGTATAAGAATATCGGCTGATTTTCTTAAGCTCACAACGGCTTGTATTTACTTGCGTGATTCAACTGCTGAATCTAGGTTCTATTAAGTTACTTCCCATAAGTAGCGCTAAAAATGTGAACAAGGAGTAAATAATGAAGACCATGAATAAACGCGACTTTTTAATAAAAGCCGGAGTGGGTGCAACAGCGACCGCAGCTGCCATCAGCGCCCCCTATGTGCACGCTAAGAAAAAACCGATCAAATGGCGATTACAAACTTATGCCGGCGCATCTCTGGCCGAGCATGTAATCAAGCCATCTATCGATGCATTCAACAAGGCAGCCAATGGCGAAATGATTATTGAACTCTATACTGCCGATCAGCTGGTCCCAACGGGCGAATTATTTAGAGCTATGCAGCGCGGCACCATAGATGCGGTACAGTCAGATGATGATTCGATCGCAGCACCGGTCGATGTCTCAGTATTTGGCGCCTATTTCCCTTTCGCCTCTCGCTACTCTTTAGATGTGCCGACACTATTTAACCACTATGGTTTAAATGAAATCTGGGAAGAAGCTTACAGCGAAGTTAAAGGGGTGAAGTGGCTTAGTGCCGGAGCTTGGGACCCTTGTAACTTCACTACTAAAGATCCTATTCGCAGTATTGAAGACCTTAAGGGCAAGCGCATATTTACCTTCCCAACCGGCGGTCGTTTCTTAAAGAAATTTGGCGTAGTGCCAGTCACTCTTCCCTGGGAAGACGTTGAAGTTGCTATGCAAACCGGTGAACTTGATGGTATTGCATGGTCGGGGATCACCGAAGCGTATACCGTTGGTTGGGCCGACGTGAATAACTATTACCTAACCAACAATATTTCAGGCGCCTGGAGCGGTTCGTACTTTGCCAATGAAGACCGCTGGAATGAATTGCCACCTCACTTGCAGACGTTATTTAAGTTGTGCATGGATAGTTCTCACTATTATCGTCAACATTGGTACTGGTGGGGTGAAGCACACTATCGCACCACCGGCGGAAAATTAGAGTTGACCACTATCCCTGAAGAAGAGTGGAAAGTCATTGAAAATGCCGCCTATGAGTATTGGGATGAAATTGCAGCTAAGAGTGAGCGCAGTGCAAAGATTGTTAAGATATTAAAAGACTACGCCACTACTATGACCAAAGCGGGCGCTCCGTACCGCTATTGAGTTTAGCTAGTTACCATCTAGAAGTAGCTGTCTGTTGCGGATGCCTCGCTACGACTCCGTTGCTGGATGAGAACTAGTTAGCAGCGCGCTTAAGTATCCTTAAACGCGCTGCTTTTCATAGATTCAAGATCAAGACATAATCATAAACAACTGTTATTAATATGTTTAATAGTAGTGGTTGTTAATTTTATCACTAACAATTTTGTATGCTGCTTGGCAATTTCACTGCACCAAGCGGTGTAATAGTATAAGCGGATATTGGGGGAACAACCTTGCCCAACTACATTAAAGCCTACGTAAAATGGATTGATATAATCAATCGGGTTGTCGGTCGTATCGCTATGTATTTAGTCTTGGCGATGATCGGCATCTTGCTCTACGCCACACTATCACGCGGAGTTTTCGATATACCGGTGATCTGGGCCGTTGAACTTGCCCAATTTACCATGGCTGCCTACTACTTGTTAGGGGGCGGATACTCACTGCAAAATAAAGCACATGTGCGCATGGATGTGTTTTATGCCAACTGGTCGATTAAAACCAAGGCCAAAGTTGATCTAGTAACCTCGATTTTTCTGCTGTTTTACATGTTCGTACTACTTTATGGCAGCTATGGCAGCACTGAGTACGCAATCGAGTACGATCAACACAATTATTCATCTTGGGGCCCGCCGATGGCACCGATTAAAATCATTATGACTACTGGTATTTTTTTAATGCTGCTACAAGTGATCGCTACCTTCTTTAGAGACTTAGCGACGGCTCGCGGGGAGGATATTGTATGAGTCATGAAATGATTGCGCTCTTTATGTTTAGCTCGCTACTATTGATGATGATTACTGGCCAGCGAGTGTTTGGCGCCATTGGTTTTGTCGCCTCACTCTCGTCTATTTTACTCTGGGGCAATGGCGGCTCGGATATGGCTTTTAGCGCCAGTATAAAATTACTCAATTGGTACCCTCTTCTCACCTTGCCACTGTTTATTTTTATGGGCTATATTTTATCCGAATCGGGAATAGCCGGGGATCTGTATAAAGCTTTACACGTCTGGATGGGGCCACTCAATGGTGGTTTGGCAATCGGCACCATTATTTTAATGGTCGCTATTTCGGCGATGAATGGGCTATCTGTGGCAGGCATGGCAATCGGCACCAGCATCGCATTGCCTGAAATGTTAAAACGCGGTTACGATAAACGGATGGTGACAGGGGTCATCCAAGCAGGCAGTTCGCTCGGTATATTAGTCCCCCCTAGTATCGTCTTAGTACTTTACGGCATGATAGCCAGACAGCCAGTCAGCCAACTGTGGTTAGCTGGAGTACTACCTGGCTTAATGTTCGCCGTGATGTTCATCGTTTACATCGTCGTGCGCTGTAAACTACAGCCTGAATTAGGCCCACCGCTACCCAAGGAAGAGCGCAATATTCCCCTCGTACAAAAGCTTAAATTATTACAGGCTGGACTTATTCCACTGCTGTTGATCTTTTCTGTGATCGGCTTGTTTATGATGGGCGTCACCAGCTTAGTTGAAAGTTCGGCGGTCGGTGCATCTGCCGCTATTGTAGTCGCGTTACTGAAAGGCAAAATGAACTTTAAAGTGATGGATGACTCCCTTAAACAAACCCTCAACATTAGCTGTATGTTTATGTGGATAATTATGGCAGCACTAGCCTTTGGCGCGGTGTTTGATGGTTTAGGTGCGGTACATGCAATAAAATCGCTATTCCTCGATCAATGGGGCCTATCCCCTTGGGGAATCTTGATTATGATGCAAGTATCCTACATTGTGATGGGGATGTTTTTAGATGACACTGCAATGTTAGTGATCGTGGCTCCCCTGTACATCCCACTAGTGATTGCCCTGGGCTTTAATCCAATCTGGTACGGGGTGCTGTATACCATCACTTGCCAAATTGCCTACATGACACCGCCTTTTGGCTACAATTTATTCTTAATGAAAGCGATGGCGCCCAAGGAGATCAACTTGATGGATATCTATAGCTCCATCATCCCTTTCGTTATCATAATGATGATAGGTTTAGCGGTAATCATGGCATTCCCAGAAATTGCCACTTGGCTACCTGAACAGTACTACCCGAAACGATAACTGCTGTAGATATAAATTAAGGATAAAAAAGGGCCGCTAAATGAAAATTTAGCGGCCCTTTTTTATCTTACTGGCGCCATTCAAAGAACCGACTAAATACCGCGTTAAGTGCTGCTCATCATCGCCTGTCTGATACGTGCCACCGGGCGTTCATCAATAAATATATGTATGATAGCAGTGACTAAAGCAATCGCCGCGGCACTCCACCACACCACATCGTAAGAGCCGGTATCATCGTACAAATAGCCTCCTAGCCACACCCCTAAAAACGAGCCTAATTGATGGTTCAAAAATACAATACCGTACAGAGTCCCCATGTATTTAAGACCAAACATTTGCGCGACTATCCCTGAGGTTGCCGGCACTGTTGCCAGCCATAAAAAGCCGGTCACTATCGAAAACATGTACACGGAGGTAGTGCTGATCGGATAGATCATAAAGGCCGCTATGGCTATCGATCTAGATAAATAGATGATGCCCAATAAGTTCTTTTTTGAATACTGACCTGACAAATTGAAAAACACTACCCAACCGAGAATATTAAAAAAGCCAATCAGTGCGAGACAGATCACCGCTACTTGCGGATCGAAGCCTTTATCATGCAGATAGGAAGGCATATGCACAGTGATAAACGCCAGCTGAAAGCCGCAGACAAAAAATCCGGCAATTAACAGCCAGTAATGTATGTTACTGGTCGCTTCAATTACCGCCGCTTTCTTGGTTAATTCATTGCTGTTCTCCACTGCCAATCCAGTAGCTTTATCTTTGGCAAAGGGCACGGCTAAGGCGACCATTGCCAGGGCGCCACACGCTAACAGCAGCATGGTTAATTGCCAGCCATAAGTGGTGATCAACTGCTGCGCCGCTGGTATCACTAAGAACTGCCCTGCAGAACCCGCCGCTGTTCCTATCCCTAGGGCCATGGCTCTTTTCTCTGGTGTCACTAATCTGGCCATAGCAGGTAGTACCACGCCAAAACCGGTACCTGCTACCCCCATGCCGATCAATAGTCCTGCCGACATATGCAAGCCAAAAGCAGATTCAGCTATCGAGGTAAAATACAGCCCCGCTGCATACACAATAGCGCCGATCACCAAGGTTTTATAAGTACCAAATTTGTCGGCGAACGCTCCGGCTATCGGTTGACATAAGCCCCAAAAGAGATTTTGCAAAGCGAGCGAGAAAGCAAAAACTTCTCGACCATAGCCAAACTCTGACGAAATAGGGGTTAAGAAAAACCCCATCGACGAGCGCAGTCCAAAATTGAGCGTTAACAGCAGGCAAGAAAACACTATTAAAGTACTAAATAACTTTTGATGACCGGACATATCTTTAACCTAAATATCGACTAAACAACCTCTGTACAGCTCACCCCTACCCGCGTGCGTCGGGGATGAAAATCTAAGATCAGAGGTGTTCAGATGCAAAAAATGTTGAAGAGCGACAACTCGCTCGATTTAATGCCGCAGCCAATTACTTCAACCACTGCACCAAGTCTTCTGCATAGTAAGTGATAATTAAATCACAACCGGCGCGTTTAAACGCGGTCATAGTTTCAAGGACCACCGCCTTTTCATCGATCACACCTGCGTTGGCAGCGGCTTTGATCATCGCAAACTCGCCACTAACTTGATACACCGCCATCGGCAACGAGCTGTGTTGACTAATATTAGCGATCACATCCAAATAGGCCAAGCCCGGCTTCACCATTAAGATATCCGCCCCCTCTGCTTCATCTTGCATCGATTCGGCAAGCGCTTCTCGCGGGTTGGCGGGGTCTTGTTGATAGCTATTGCGGCTACCTTTAAAACTGCTATCTACCGCCTCCCTAAATGGCCCATAAAACGCGGAGGCGAATTTAGTGGAATAACTCATAATCGGGATATGAGTAAAACCTTCAGCATCCAATGCTTGGCGAATCGCGGCGATCATCCCATCCATCATGCATGATGGAGCAATCATATCGACGCCTGCCCGAGCACAGCTAAGCACTTGTTTCTGCAAATTGACTAAAGTGGCATCGTTGTCGACATCCCCCTCTACCACGACACCACAGTGACCATGATCTGTGTATTCGCAAAAACAATTATCGCTAATTACCAGCATTTCAGGGGCGGCTTCGCGGGCAATTTTGATACAGCGAGCCAGTAGCCCTTGTGCGTCCCAACTATCACTACCGTCAGCATCTTTTTGGTGAGAGACACCAAACAAAATCACCGCTTTAACGCCATTATTCCAGACTTGCTTAACCCTTTCTGCCAAATCACTTTCAGCAATCCGATAAACACCTGGCATGCTGGCAATAGCCACTTTTTCAGTAATGCCCTCTTCGATAAACAACGGTAAAATTAAATCATTGGCAGTACAGTGAACTTGGCGAGTCAGCGCGCGCAACACAGGAGTACGGCGCAAACGTCTGAAACGAAAATTTGGAGTGACAGTCATGGTAGATCTCTTTAGTTATAGTGTTACAGTTTTGATTTGCAGTTTCCCGCTACCTACACCTATTTAAGGTGGATCGCGCTCGCGAGGGCTCTAAGGAGCATCAAAACTGGAAGATTTGAAAATCAGGCTTAATAATACTGCAAGCTTTAGGTGCTTAACAACCCAAATCTTGCAGTAATTCACCGATCTTTACTCTGGTAAATGAGAGTCTTGGAGTTGTTTTCAGCTGTTCAATAGCCAGCGGATGTAGGCTATTAATACTGTAAGTGATTCAGCACTTTCAAGCAATAACCACAACCGCCGAAACTCGGTTGGTTATGAGACTTCTGAACAAGTCACACGCGCCCTAGCAAACAGCAATTCGGTACTTCCACCAAGTCAGGTGAAATGGCCAGAAAAACCAATATATTACCGTTATTGAACGCTATTTAGCACCACCAAAATAACTGCAGATTAGATTACTTGCTAAATATCAGGGCAAGGAATCAAATGCAATCTAACCAATGCTACTGCCGTTGATAAAACAACACTGCTGCACAAGCTATTGATACCGTTAAAAAACTAGAAACCGCAGCGCAGCAGTTCCACCAATCGATAGCATTCTAACTTTACAACACATCGACCGGTGTGTTCCGAGCCATTAATATCAGCACTACCCACAAAGCTAAAGGGAGCTAACTTTGGAAGCGAACTACTTAAAGGGCTTTCTTTTAACTGCATTCGGCGTGCTAATACTCAGCTTTGACGCCTTATTTATTCGTTTAATTGACGGAGAAAGTGGCAATATCTTATTTTGGCGCGGTCTTTGTCTCAGCGTTACCGTGGCTATTAGCTGCAAGTTAATCAATCCGCAGCAAGCGCTGTTTAGGCGTGATTGGCGCTTCATCATATCCACTTTATTGTTCAGCATAAGCTCCATTTCTTTCGTCATGGCTATCAACCTCACCTCTGTGGCAAACGTGCTCGTGATCATTAGTGTGCAACCCTTATTCGCCGCTTTTTTTTCCTGGCTATTACTGGGAGAAAAATCACCGCTAGTCACTTGGCTGGCTATTTTTATTGCTCTATCGGGCATTGTTTGGGTACTGGCTGATTCTTGGCAAGGCCCGCATCTAAAAGGAGATTTATTGGCATTACTCTGTGGCTTGTCACTGTCTTGTAAATTTGTAATGGATAGAGGGGAGAAAAAACACTCAATGATTCCGACGCTAATTGGCAGCGGTATAATTATGGCGATTTTTGGGGCTTTTAATACCGACTCAGTGCTTTTAGACAGTCAGCAATGGCTTTGGACTTTTATTCTTTGCCTAGTGATTGTGCCAAGCGCGTTCATATTAATCACCTTGGGTCCTAAATATATTCCCGCAGCTGAAGTGGGGATGCTGATGTTACTTGAAACCGTGGTTGGCCCGTTATGGATATGGCTATTTTTAGCCATCACTCCAAACCCAGCGGCTTTACAGGGGGGAAGTGTCGTCATAACCACCTTGATCATACACACTTTAATACGACTAAAAATGTCCAAAAATCGGCGTAGGGCTGCCATGTAACTAAAAAATCATTAACAAATTCAGCAAAGTAAGACGTTCATATCAAACGACACTATCGAGAAAACAACGCTCCAGTGTCGCTCGTCTATTGCGAGTTAAGCAAATACAGCAACTGATTAACCGCTAGTGGCTAGACTTTACCAGTACTGGCAAAGCTATCTGTCGCGCCAATTAATGCTGATCTTATGCCCTGTTCTGACATAGCATGCCCAGCATCCGCGACGATCAGATACTTAGATTCAGGCCAAGCTCGATGTAATTCCCATGAACTTTGCATCGGGCAAACCACATCGTATCTACCTTGCACGATCACTGTGGGAATATGGCGAATTTTATCGATATTATCTAATAACTGCGATTCCTGTTCCATAAAGCCCTTATTAATAAAATAATGGCACTCTATTCTGGCAAAGGCGTCCGCAAAGGCATCTTCACCGGCAGCGACAATAGCCTCAGGGTCTTGAAATAATTGTGAAGTCGACGCTTCCCAGATAGACCATGCTTTAGCAGCAGCTGATCGCACCTGTTGATCTGGCGAGGTCAAGCGCTTGTGGTAAGCGCTAATAAAGTCATGTTGTTCATCTTCTGGAATCGCATTTTTATAATTTTCCCAAGCATCAGGAAAGATAAAAGAAGCCCCCTCTTGATAGAACCAGCGCAACTCTTTTTCCCTGAGCATAAAGATCCCACGCAGGAACAATGCGTTCACCGATGCAGGATGTTTTTGCGCGTAAGCTAAAGCTAAAGTAGAGCCCCAGCTTCCGCCAAACACAGCCCAAGTATCTATTTTCAAATGGTTTTTAATTTTTTGAATATAACTCACCAAATCCCAAGTGGTGTTTTCTTGCAACACAGAAAAAGGAGTAGATCGACCACAACCACGCTGATCAATCAGCACAATACGATATTTATCAGGATCAAAAAAGCGCGCTGCATTCGCGGAGATACCACCGCCTGGCCCGCCGTGTAAAAACACTACCGGCTGCCCATTCGGGTTGCCACACTCTTCAAAATATACAGTATGTAAATCACTAACGTTAATAAACTCAGTGTTAAAAGGGCTTATTTTTGGATATAAAGAAAGGTTCATAAAGGCCTCAGTAAATGATGACGAAACAGCTTGTCGCCAACTTCCTGTCTGCGAACGAAACGATAACGAGTAGGATTCATCCGCCTAGCACTGTTGCTAGCAAATGAATGTTATTAATAAAAAAACCGGCTCTGCCGGGGAGCTAACATAGGTTTATCTATACAGCCCGACAGCGGTATAGGTATTCTTAAATTTCGGCCAAGATAAAAAAGGGTAACTTATGCAGATTATAAAAATTTAGTGGCTCACCCTAATTTATTATCCAATATCTGTCCGGGAAAACCTTGCCAGAACACTCCTCTTCAGTAACAGTACTAAGAGCCGATTCACGCAAATCGTGAATCTATAATATCAGTGGTTGAGCTTCTTATGTTTCAGTACCTGACTGGGCAGCCGCACTCTTGCAACTATAAAATAACTGCCATCACTTGCCTTGGCAATTGCCGGTAAAATGTCATTTTTAAGATCACTGATCGCAGGCTTAAGTAGCTTAGCTTTTAAGGTTAAAGATTTCGCTGCTTGTAATAGTTAAGTATCTGTAAAATGTTGACCTCCTTGTAAAAACTGATGTTTCAATTGCTCGCGTTTAGCGGGTAATTAATGAAAACGTACTTAGCCACTGATGTGCTAGGCCCAGTATCCATACTTTATTTATAAATCCTTTCCTGATTGACCATCATTCTCCGCTTGACTTGACAGCTGTCTAACAAAGTGGTTAGTTTCAACAAGTTAAGCGAAGTTATAATGTATTCTTATCATTTAATAATGGTTTAGATTATAGCCAGGTCATTTATTTGTAATTTTTTTTTACTTTAGGTTAGTCTGTGAAGACACAGCACTAATCAGGTAGTGTTTTGTTTTCCCTCTGTGCAGCGCAGCGCCTCTGTGTCCTCTGTGGTGAAAAAATTTTTAAAGGATTGGTTTTACCACAGAGGACACAGAGAAGAGATTAAAAGCATCTTTTGCTGCGCTGTGGCGGAGACACATGGCTAATCAGGAATCCTTTTAATCGATAAAAACTGAGCTTTACAGCTAACTTCTATATAAAAACAAAGCAGCCAACTTACAACTAACGATAATAACAATCAATCCCATTCTTAATATTTTTTCTGTATATTTAATTAGTCATACCTAAAAACAGTTACTTAAAAGAGACTATTTTGCGTTGTAGACAAGAGATACCACAGCTCATAGCTAAACCATGTTGCTCTCTTTTTGTACTATAAATCAACTCCTTCTTTCTAACTCTTCGCCCACCGCTGCTCTCCATGTTAATTTAGCACTGATAAAATATAGCTTGACCCTTGAATTGGCCGCAAATATCGGTAATCTAGTCACTTTTAAATTTTCACGTTCTAGAGAGAGTTATTTTGAAGTTATCTGCTTTTGGAGAAAAATTCTCAGCGCGCTCCGGTGCCGTAGAGTTAATGGATGATTTAGGCAATGCGTTATTGGAAAACCCTAATGCGATTTTAATGGGAGGAGGTAATCCTGGACAAATCCCTGAAATGGAAAAGGTTTTTCAGCAGCGACTACATACGATGCTCGATAACCCGGAGCAGCGGCATAATTTATTAGGCCGCTACCAGTCCCCTCAAGGTGAAAAAAGCTTTCGTCAAGAGATGGCTGGCTTTCTCAAAAAGCAGTTTGGTTGGGATTTGAGCGAACACAATATTGGTATTTCCAACGGCAGCCAAAGCGCTTTCTTTATTTTGTACAACTTGTTTGCCGGAAAAATGTCCGACGGTAGCCACAGGACTATTCACTTGCCATTGTCACCTGAATATTTAGGCTATGCCGACATAGGGACAAGCGATAATTTTTTCAGCGCCACTGCGCCTAATATTGAGTTGCTTGATGATCAAGAGTTTAAATACCGAGTCAATTTTAAGGATTTAGCGCTTAATCAAGGTAGCGCCGCGCTCTGTGTCTCAAGACCAACCAATCCGACTGGTAATGTGTTGACCGACAGTGAAATTGCCCATCTAGATGCGATTGCCAAACAGCAGGACATTCCCTTTATTATCGATGGTGCCTATGGGCTGCCATTCCCCAACATTATATTCAATGATGCTCAGCCGCACTGGAATGAGAATACCATCTTAGTATTGAGCTTATCCAAATTGGGACTGCCGGGTGTCAGGACTGGTATCATCGTCGCCAGAGAAGAAATAATTCAAGCGTATAACAATAGTAATACCGTGATTAACTTGGCATGTGGCACGCTCGGCCCCGCTATCTGCCAACCGCTGTTCGCCAAAAATCAAATAACGACTCTGTGCAACCAATATATCACCCCTTTTTATAAACACCGCTCTAGGCAAACAGCGCAGTGGTTTCGCGAGAGTTTAGCGGGAACGCCGATGAGAATTCACAAACCAGAAGGCGCTATATTTCTGTGGCTGTGGTTTAAAGACTTGCCGATAGATAGCAATACCTTGTACCAGCGCCTAAAAAAGCGCGGCGTCGTTGTAGTGCCTGGACACAATTTCTTTGTTGGTATTAGCGAGCAGTGGCAGCATAAGCACGAGTGTCTCCGCGTCTCGTATGCGGCTGATGAAAAATCGGTTAGACAAGGTGTGACTATTATCGCCGAGGAAGTTAAGCGCGCCTATCAAGGCTACTAAGTAGTGCTGGCTTCTATCTAGCGACAGAAGCCTACAGCGGGTGTCTCCCTCGCTACGGCTTCGCTCCTAACTAAAGACTTGTGAATCACCGCAACTGGCTGCTCCCGTGCAAAACCAGCGAGTAGTCTGCACGGTGTTGGTATCTGCAAATTTATCGCTGTTCACCCAAATAGAACACCCGACTGGGCTGCACTAAATTAACCCCGTAGCTCAGTTCGCAAGGATGCTCGATATCCCAAAGCACTAAATCTGCATCGTAGCCTACCTTTATTTGTCCTTTGCTGGCCTGCATACCTAAAGCTTGTGCCGCATCGCATGTGACGCCCTTTAAGCTCTCCTCTGGAGTTAAGCCAAAGAGGATACATGCTTGATTCATGGCCAAGCGTAGCGATGCTTGGGGTGAGGTTCCAGGATTCAAATCAGTGGCTACCGCCATAGGTACTCGGTGCTTGCGCAGTGCAGCAATCGGTGGTTGTTGCTGCTCTTTCAATGCGTAAAATGCTCCCGGCAAAAGTACCGCAACGGTGTCTGCGGCTTTTAACTGGGGCACATCAACGGACTGTAGATATTCAATGTGATCCGCAGAGAGCCCTTGGTATTTAGCCACCAGTAGAGCGCCTTTCAAATCACTCAATTGTTCAACATGACCTTTAACCGGTAGATTATGCGCTTTAGCGCACTGAAAAACTTGTTCACATTGTGCCACCGAGAAGCCGATCCCCTCACAAAACACATCAACCGCATCCGCTAAACCCAGTTTAGCGATATGTGGAATGATGTTTTGGCAGATTTCATCGATGTATGCCTGATTATTAGCAAATTCAGGTGGCAGTGCATGCGCGGCCAGTAAACTAGTTTTAACTTGAATTGGGTTTTCATCGGCCAGCTCTCTAGCGATAGTTAAGAGTCGCTGTTCGTGCGCCAGAGACAAGCCATAGCCGGACTTGATTTCAATGCTGGTTACACCTTCCGCCATTAAGCGGCTTAAGCGTTGTTCTGCCAACGCTTTAAGCTGGCTATCACTCGCTTCACGGGTGGCTTTTACTGTGCTGGCAATCCCTCCGCCCTGCTTGGAAATCTCTGCATAACTGACGCCCTGCAGCCGAGATTCAAATTCACGGGCGCGGTTGCCTCCCCAAATTAAGTGGTTATGGCAGTCAATTAGGCCTGGGGTTAACCAGCCTCCCGCTCCATCAATTGTCTGTTTGGCTTTGACTAAAGGTTGGTTATCGGTCAATACTGCGGATATTTTACCTGCGGTAACAGCGACGCTTGCATGGTAGATAGCACCATAGGTATCTGATTCATCTGCATGATTTTCAAGTTTATAATCAGGATATACCATGCTTGCTATATTGATATTTGTAATCAGTAAATCGACTTCTAACATAAGCTATTGCTCGCTGTGTAAAATTGAAACTGGCGTCTACTTTTAACGCTCGGCATGTTGTTTTTGAAATTATCTATAAATTCTAGTTGTATATACAACCATATACAACTAGAATTTTCATCGTCGCTGTTTTACATCACAGCACAATCAACGCGTGACTGCAGTGATTAATTGGAACAAAAAGCTATGAGCACTCCAAGATTTATTATCATAAAGAATTTCATTGAAGATAAAATTAATGCCGGTGAGTTAACGCCTGGCGATAGAGTACCTTCAGAAAATGAGCTTTGCCAACAATTCTCCGTCAGCAGAATGACCGCCAGAAGAGCGTTGCAATCACTGAATGATGAAGGTTTGTTAATTCGTACCCCGGGCTTAGGTAGCTTTGTCGCCAAACATCGACCGATCAGTACTTTGCTTGAAGTGCGCAATATCGCCGATGAGGTGCACGAGCGCGGTAACAGTTACAGCGCAAAAATAATCACTATGGCTGAAGTTGAAGCCTCTAGCCAGCAAGCTGCCATGCTCAATGTCGCAGCGGGAGCTATTTTATATCATTCCGTGATAGTGCACTTTGAAGAAGAGATTCCGGTGCAGTGGGAAGATAGGCTGGTTAACCCAGCCCTGGCCGCTGATTATCTCAAGCAAGACTTTAATACTATCACCCCCAACGCCTATTTATCTAAAGTCGCTCCACTTACGGAAGCGAGTCACAAAATTGAAGCGACTTTGGTTGACCAAACAATCGCTTCTAAACTTCACATTGAAACCCGCAGCCCCTGTCTGCAAATAAGCAGACGCACTTGGTCAGCAGCGGGCATTGTCAGCATAGCCACGTTAATCCATCCCGGTGATAGATATTGCCTAGGTGGACATTGGAAAATATAAGGATAACCAAGATGAGCACCGCAAACACTCAACAAGCAGGCCTCAGATTAGACCCTAGTCGCAAAATAAAAGCGGCCACGGGCAGCACCATCACCGCTAAAAGTTGGTTAACAGAAGCGGCGATGCGAATGTTAATGAACAACTTAGACGCCGACGTTGCAGAGCATCCAACTAATCTAGTGGTCTATGGCGGCATTGGCCGCGCTGCCCGGGATTGGCAGAGTTACGATAAAATTATTGAAGTGCTGCTAGAGCTAGAAGACGACCAGACACTACTGGTCCAAAGTGGCAAACCTGTCGGAGTTTTCCAGACCCACAGCAATGCACCTAGAGTGTTAATTGCCAACTCAAATTTGGTTCCTCACTGGGCTACTTGGGAGCATTTTAACCAGCTAGATAAGCAAGGTTTAATGATGTACGGCCAAATGACGGCGGGCTCATGGATCTACATTGGCTCGCAGGGTATTGTGCAAGGCACTTATGAAACATTTGGCGCGATTGCTAAACAACATTTTGCCGGTGACGCTGCAGGCAAATGGGTATTAACCGCTGGGCTCGGCGGTATGGGTGGTGCACAGCCTCTCGCTGCGACTATGGCAGGTTTTTCGATGTTGGCCATAGAATGTGATGAAAGCCGGATTGATTTTAGATTAGGCAACCGTTACTTAGATAAAAAAGCCAGCTCACTAGATGAAGCATTAGCCATGCTAGAGACGGCCAAGGCTAATCGCCAACCTATCAGTATCGGCCTTGTCGGTAATGCCGCGGATATATATCCAGAACTTATTCAGCGTCAGATCACCCCAGATGTAGTCACCGACCAAACCAGTGCCCACGATCCTTTGAACGGCTACTTACCCCAGGGCTGGAGTATGGAGAAAGCGGCCAGCATGCGTGAGCAAGATGAAGCGGCGGTGATTTTAGCGGCTAAAAAATCAATGGCTGTACAAGTACTGGCAATGCTCGAATTGCAAACGCGCGGTGCAGCTACCGTAGATTACGGCAATAACATCCGTCAAATGGCACTGGATATGGGGGTTGAAAATGCCTTTGATTTCCCAGGTTTTGTGCCCGCTTATATTCGCCCATTATTCTGCGAGGGGATTGGCCCTTTCCGCTGGGTTGCTTTAAGTGGTGACCCTGAAGACATTTACAAAACAGACGCCAAAATAAAAGAGCTTATTCCAGACAACCAACACTTGCACAACTGGTTAGACATGGCCCGCCAGCGCATCGATTTCCAAGGTTTACCGGCGCGTATCTGCTGGGTCGGTTTAAAAGATCGAGCCCGACTAGCGGTCGCTTTTAATGAAATGGTAGCCAGCGGCGAATTAAAGGCGCCAATCGTAATCGGTCGCGATCACTTAGACAGTGGCTCGGTCGCCTCGCCAAATCGTGAAACAGAAAGTATGAAGGATGGCTCAGACGCGGTCTCGGATTGGCCGTTATTAAACGCCATGCTCAGCACTGCCGGCGGCGCAACTTGGGTGAGCTTACACCACGGTGGTGGCGTAGGCATGGGCTTTAGCCAACATGCAGGAGTGGTAATCGTCGCCGATGGCACTAAAGAGGCAGGTGAGCGCTTAGCACGGGTGCTGTGGAATGATCCAGCGACAGGCGTGATGCGCCATGCAGATGCCGGCTATCAAACGGCGATAGACTGCGCGAACGAGTGCCAGCTGAATTTACCTATGATCAACTAGCATTAACATTACAATTTTGGGTTTTACAAAATCTATCATTTAGCTGGATCTGTGGCTTCTCAGTGGATGCACAGCGTGAGAGATTGGCTTTACAGCACCTTGAAAATATCTTATGCACCTTTAACCTTAAACCTTTAGGTTCAGTAGTGATTTTCTAACCGTTGCAGGACCAATAGCTGATGCTAGCACCAGATGGCAGCCACTGATTCAGCGAATTATTATAATAAAATGGATATAGCATGAAAACATTAGTGATCAAACCGGGCCTTTTAACGCTGGCCCAACTTAAAGAACTCGATCTGACAGAGATGCACATTGAACTTGATGAAAGCTGCTTTGAAGGCGTCAACCTCGCCGAGAAAACAGTCACTAAAGTATTAGAAGAAGATCGGGTGGTGTATGGCATAAACACCGGTTTTGGGCTGTTAGCTAACACCCGTATTAAACCTGAGGAGCTGGGCGTTTTACAGCGTAGTATTGTATTATCACACGCGGCAGGCGTCGGTGATTACATGAAGGACTCCACCGTACGACTAATGATGGTGTTGAAAGTTAATTCACTGGCGCGTGGCTTTTCCGGCATTCGCTTACAGGTAATCCAAGCGCTGATCATCTTGCTCAATAAAGGCCTTTATCCTTGTATCCCAATTAAAGGATCGGTCGGTGCCAGTGGTGATTTAGCCCCTCTAGCCCACATGAGTTGCACTCTATTAGGCGAGGGTAATGTTCGCTACCAAGGTGAAATCATCTCATCTAAAACGGCACTAGCACTTGCCGACATGGCTCCCTTAGAACTTGCTCCCAAAGAAGGTTTAGCCCTTCTAAACGGCACCCAAGCCTCTACTGCCCTCGCCCTACAAGGTCTTTTTAAAGCCGAAAACTTACTGGCTTCAGGGGCCGTGATTGGTGCTTTATCGGTAGAAGCTGCGCAGGGCTCACGCAAGCCATTCGATGCTCGCATCCATGCAGTGCGTGGCCACCAGTCGCAAATAGATCTGGCTGCTACTTACCGCGAGCTGCTACTCCACTCCGACATCGAAGACAGCCACATTGACTGTGAAAAAGTGCAAGACCCCTACTCATTGCGCTGTCAGCCACAAGTAATGGGCGCGTGCCTAACCCAAATTCGCAATGCCGCAGATATTATTTTAATTGAAAGTAATGCCGTATCCGATAACCCGCTGGTCTTCCAAGCGGAAAACGAGATTATTTCAGGCGGTAACTTCCACGCCGAACCTATTGCCATGGCCGCTGATAACTTAGCGCTGGCAATCGCTGAAATAGGCGCGATATCTGAGCGCCGCATGGCCTTACTAATAGATTCTAAGCTGAGCGGCCTCCCGCCTTTCCTTGTCGATAATGGCGGCGTCAACTCCGGTTTCATGATGGCCCAAGTCACAGCGGCAGCACTGGCCAGTGAAAACAAAAGTTTAGCGCATCCCGCATCTGTCGATAGTTTACCGACCTCTGCCAACCAAGAAGACCACGTATCGATGGCCACTTTCGCCGCGCGACGCTTGGGAGAAATGGCGCAAAACTGTGCGGGAATCTTGGCGGTTGAATATTTAGCAGCCTGCCAAGGATTAGATTTTAGAGCGCCTTTAAAGAGCTCTAATGTGCTCGAACAAGCCAAGACAGAACTGCGAGCGATCGTTCCTTTCTACGACAAAGATCGTTTTTTCTCCCCTGACATCGAAGATGCGACCCGCCTCATTAACAGCGATAAATTATTGGGATTTGTGCCAGAATTCATTCGAATCAGTGCCTAACAAAACTCTGAATCAGTCACGCAGCTCCTAAGGCACACGGGAAATGTGTGGTCAGTTCAGAGGTCCCCTAGGCAATATTACCTAGGGGCTTGACCGATAATAGCGTTCGTCGCGAACGATCTGCTATTTTTGGTTGAGTTGTTGGTTATCCCAAGGAAGTACCTATATTAGCAAGCTGCGCAGTTATACCATTTTCAGATTAATATTTAGACTTAGCAAGGAGGGTATATTTCTCGGCTCTTTCAAGAATACCTGCATCATTCAAATTTTTTGCATTAACTGTCCATGGCATAAACCAAAGGGGCATGGTGGATTTACTTAAGCTATTACTTGAATCAGAGACTTCCAAGTAGCGCTTAGTAATCCTACAGCAGTTAAAAAAAGCCACTGAACCTAACGGTTTTAAGCATGGGTGCATTTATTTAGCGGATGTAGGACGGATATGAACTTGCAGCTATGTCTTTTGAATTGTTTTGAACACCAAAAAATCACGCTCTGAATCCACTCTAAAACTACGGATTTAGGTGTTAATAAACGACCGGTTAATCAGCGGCTGGTTTTTAATATGCCAACCCTCCTTTAGAGAGCATTTTCTCTATATCACCCACAACATTTTCTGCACTGCTGATCCCCGCGGTATCTAATCC
Organism: Oceanospirillales bacterium; assembly: GCA_029027825.1. Classification (GTDB taxonomy): domain Bacteria; phylum Pseudomonadota; class Gammaproteobacteria; order Pseudomonadales; family Balneatricaceae; genus Rs1. Next base: position 1,719,563 of record CP093399.1, read on the forward strand.
AGCGTCTTTAGCTATATAGTATGCCTTGTCTAGCTGCTCTGACAATATCTGTGGTGAGAAACCCTCAACTACTTTTATCCCAAATTTTTCAGCTAGCATGAGCACATCTGCTCTGTTCAATATCGTTGAGCCTTCATCACCCATGTCTATATATACGGTTTCATAAGCAGGATCATCTGCATTCTTATAAGACACATCGATGATGTCTTCGTCATGCCAAGCATGATCCTGTTTTTTGTCGGTCATATTTTTTCCTTGATTACACACGTCATAAATAGCTAATTATATTTGCCACTGAGCACTACTGTTCTATGACGACAATACTGCCCTTTTAAAGAGCATAATTACAATAGAGTTCGTCTTTAATATAATAAATAGACCTTATAGATGCTCTAAACTACGTGAAAGACTGGTAGTTTAGAGCTTTTTAAAAGTACCGGTGAATAAATGCGCATTAATGGTCTTGATCAGTCGGTAATTTTTAGAGCAATTAAATAGAGGTCTCAATATAAAACCTCGGGTAGATAAGTGGCGATTTGTGGCCAGAACCAAATAACACCGATGCCCACTAATTGCAGCACCACGTATGGCGCGACTCCACGATAAATTTGCCCGGTGGTAATTGATTTAGGCGCCGCACCGCGCAAATAAAACAGCGAAAAGCCAAAGGGTGGCGTCAAGAAACTAGTTTGTAGATTAATCGCAATTAATACCGCCAGCCAAATCGGGTCGTGACCCATTATAATCAACGTGGGTACGACAATCGGCAGCAAAATGACCGATATTTCGACAAAGTCTAAAAAGAACCCCAAGACAAAGATAAGCAGCATCACGAATATCAACGCACCCGTGCTACCACCTGGCATCTCGGCGATTATTGATTGTACTCGCTCCTCACCGCCGATGCCGATAAACACCAATGAGAACAAACTGGCAGCGATAATGGTGACGAAAATCATTGAGCTGATAGTCATGGTATTGGTGACCACAGGCCCCAACATACCCGCCTTGTACAAACGTTTCAACGAGATACGGATCGCATTGGCGGACAGTGCTAATAGCACTATAATGACTGCCGCCATTGCATATTCGGCCACTGATACTAGATCTTTTTGCAGCCTAACCGTTACCGCAGCAGCCAACAAGATAACCGAAATTTGTGCACCCGCACCAATAATTAGCCATAGATTATCGCGTCTATTCTCTGCCAATCTAAAGCCTGCCAGCAACACCGCTCCAATAGCTCCGACTGAAGCTGCTTCCGTGGGGGTGGCAATCCCGCCGAGGATAGAGCCCAACACCGCCATGATTAATGCCAGTGGCGGGATTAACACGGTGATCACTCGCTGCAGCGATACTTGTCCTTGTTTGTCTGCTGACATTGCCGGTGCCATAGAGGGTCGAAGCTGAGCATAAATTAAAATATAGGCGATGTAGAGTACGATCAACAACAGTCCCGGCAACAGCGCAGCGGCAAACATTTGTCCGACCGAAATCGTTTCCAGGGTAAACAAGCCCTGCTCTATCTGCGCCTGTTGAAATGCGTTCGACATCACTTCTGACAATATAATCAAGAGTGTGGAAGGAGGAATAATTTGCCCTAAAGTGCCGGCGGTGGCCACTGTACCTGCCGCTAAACTGGGAGAGTAACCATTGCGCAACATAGTAGGCAAGGCTATCAGCGCCATCGTTACAACCGTCGCTCCGACTATGCCGGTCGAGGCTGCCAACAGCGCCCCCACTATAACCACCGATAGACCTAATCCGCCTTTTAAGCGCCCAAACAAACGCCCCATTTCCTCAAGTAAATCTTCAGCGATCCGGCTGCGCTCTAGCACTAGCCCCATTATCACAAAGAGCGGGATAGCGATTAACACCTCACGGGTCATTATGCCGAAAATCCGCTGTGAGAGCGCACCGAGCAAAATAAAATCAAAATGATCATTCAATGCACCGATGATCGCGAACATCACCGCCACCCCAGCGATTGTAAACGCCACCGGATAACCTAGCATGATCGCGCAAAACAGCACCACAAACATTAATAAATCTAAATACTCAATCATCCCGCTTCCTCTTTTTCTCGGGGTGGGGTGGATTGACGGTTAAATACAATCATACTCTCCCGGGCTATAGCAGCGATTGCCTGCACGATCAACAACCCACAAAACAGCGGAATAATTGTTTTTAGCAGATACAGCGCGGGTATGCCGCCTACTGAAAGAGCACCTTCCATGATCGACCAACTATTAAATACAAAGCGCCAACTCATGATCACGATTAAAATACACATTGGGAGTAAGAAGAATATATGCCCCAACAAATTGATTAGCGCTTTTTTACGCACGCTATAACTAGCATAGAAAATATCAACCCTGACATGCCCATCCACCAACATAGTGTATCCGGCACCAATCATGAATAGTGCACCGTGCATGTAGAGCACAGACTCTCCTAGGAAGATGTAACTGATACCAAACAAATAACGTATCATCACTATCGAAAACTGTACTAGCACCATTACCAGTGCAAACCAGCGAATGGTCAGACCAACATTACGATTGATACTGTCAAGAGAATCACAGAAATTAGAAAACTTTAGGGGCATGAATACACCTTAGCGATATGCACCTCACGCGCAGCGCAAGGTGAGATAGCAATATTAAACAGCCTGCAGCACGGCTATTAAAAGCCAGCTGCAGCACTAGCCTTAACTTCCGTAGTCGTAGTCAAGTGCTCGGGCGTTCATCTGCCCATTGTCCGCGTAACCTTTATATTCACGCATCGATTTACGGTAGGCCAAGTAACTGGCGGTAATACGGCGCACTAGCTCATCCTCGTGCTGCTGTAGATCATTCATCACTTCACCGGCGGCATTACCCATAGCGAGAATAACGTCTTCGGGAAGTTTTTTAACGATCACCCCTTTCTCTTCAACCAGCAACTTCAATGCCTTGGCATGATTAGTGGTATATTCCGTCCACACTGGGTTGTAGAGTGATTCACAGGCATAGGCAACCGCCTGTTGTAAATCCTCGGGAAGTGCCGCGTAAGATTTTGAATTAACAACGCACTCTTCAGCAGAGGACGGTTCACCCACGCCCGGCCAATAATAATACTTGGCGATCTGATGAAAACCTAACGCGCTGTCGGTCCACGGGCCGATAAACTCTCCCGCATCTAACGTCCCGGTTTGTAGCGCTTGAAACATTGCCCTGCCACCCATCGCCTGCACTGCCATACCCATTTTGCTACACATTTCAGACGCTAGGCCAGTAGTACGAAAACGCAGCCCTTTCAAATCTTCAGCAGAATTAATTTCTTTGCGGAACCAACCAGCCCACTGTGGCCCAGAGTTACCACATAGAAATGGCTTTAAGTTAAATTTGGCATACAGTTCATCATACAGTGCCTGCCCACCACCGTGAGCCATCCAGCCAAACTGCTCGTCGGCGGTTAAACCGAATGGCTGTGAGCCAAACAGTAAAAAACCCTTAGATTTAGACCCCCAATAGGCCGGAACTGAATGATATAGGTCGGCTGTGCCCTCTGAAACCGCATCAAAAACACCGCGTCCAGGGACAATTTCACCTGCGGAATAGAGCTTAACTTCGATACGCCCTCCCGATAATGCGGTAATACGATCTGCTAGTGTTTGTGCTGCGACCCCGGGACCGGGTAGATTCTTCGGCCAAGAAGTGACCATCCGCCATTTGATTTTACTCCCGGCAATAGCGGGTGCAGATAAAGTTGATACGCCAGCTCCAGCAATTGCGGCGACCCCAGTGTTTTTAAGGAATGTTCTTCTTTTCATGTATCCTCCAAAAATATGCAGGCCACAGCAACGACTATATTGCAGCCCGTTTAATAGGTTACTTATTGATCAAAGTTTAATTCACTACCTGTTTATACTGTTTGTCATGAATTCAAAGCCAATAAAACAGTTGTATAGACAAGCTATGTCAGCATATATTATATTCAGTTGAGGATAAAGATGTGCTTTGCAGTAATCCTCCCCCATCTTACTAAGGGCCAACAATCCCCTTCTATTGGCGCCGGAGCGATTGGAAAAACTGGGATATTAAGCGACAAGGCTACTTGATGCAGGTCTAGTAATCATTGAAATGCAGGCGTTAGAGCGATGTCGTTCAAGTAGTAGAGACGACATATTTTTGATTGATCATAAATTTCGTAAATCGCGATAAAATCGTTTGAAAATGCCTAAACACAGAGATTAAAATAGACTGAAACAGCAAAAAAAAATTAGATGCGACCCGTATTATTAGCGTTTATCAATGGTTATTCTTTTGACATTAAGATGATGCTTAGTAGATAAGTGAATGATAATAAATTACACCGAGAGGATGGTTTTCTTACTTTTAGTTTGAATATTTGGTGAGCGCCACTCGAAAACAATCACAATTTCCAGCGCTAGGTCACGTAAAAGCGCAATATGATGGTCAATCGGATATCTTTGAGTATATTCTCTCTGGTAAGACCAATCCTTTAAAGATTTTTTTACCACAGAGATCACGGAGGCGCTTCGCTACACAGAGGAAAAACAAAAAAACGATAGTTACAATAAATTTCGAGTTCAGTATTGAGGCTGTAAATGTAATAGGGTTGCTGCTAATTTCTGGTGATCAATGTTGAATTAATAACTTACAATTACTTGATGTTTAACTTTCAATTATTATCTTAACTTGTTGGCATTAATAACTTTGTGATATAGCTACCAAGCTAAGCCGAGTATGATGGTCAATCAGGTAAGAGCTAGATTGAAGCTAAAAAGCCTGCTACTTTCTTTTTGCTGACACGACTGAGCTTTATCATTGTGGCAAAGCTAAGATCACGACACGCATAATCTGTACGAATTTTTTCCAACATTGAAAGCCAAATACCCGACGTCATCTGGGCATCATAAAGTGCGCGGTGAAACTGTCCATCAACCGGCAAATTAACATAATTGACCAAAGTACCGAGTTTATGGTTTGGTGCATCTTGAAATACGCGGCGACTGACTAACATTGAACAACAAAACTCACCTTGATAGTCGCGCTTGATAAACTTCATTTCACTGTCGAGGAAACGCTTATCAAAACTGGCATTGTGGGCCAGCAAATTAGTATCACCGAGAAAATCAGCAAACTGCTGCATAACCTGTTCACATGGTGGTGCTTTTGCCAACATTTGATTGCTAATGCCGGTAAAACTCTCAATGAAGCCGCTGACTCTAAAGCCTGGGTTCATCAGCGCTTGAAACTCATCCACTACCACGCCTTTTTCTAAACGTACCGCTCCAATTTCAATGGCTCGATCACCATAATCAGGTGACATTCCGCTCGTTTCAAAATCAAGTACTACAAGAGAATCAGCTAAGGCCATGTTTTATCCAATGATTTTTAGGCTGTTAGCCCTTTGGTTTATTAAGTGAACTAAATTAAATATTTAGCGCCGCGCAGTGCCCTTACAGGTATTTCAACAGTGTTATCAAGCACTGTAAAATCCTCAAACTAGCTTAACTCATCTAACATATCTTTAATAATAGGAACTAACGCATCCGCTAAAAATTGATGTTGATCTGCTTGCCAATGAATACCTTCTTCTGCGCAGGAAGTCACAACCGAGCCTGCATCAAAAAACGCACAACCTATGTGCTGTGCACACTGGGCATAGCATTTGGCAAGTTGCATTGATTTGGCGGCAGCACCTGAGTACATCTTTGCATAAAAGCCTACTTCATACACAGGAGGCGGCGCTATCAACAACACTTTAACTTTCTTCTGATAAAGTGAGCTTTCAAACTGTTGTGTTTGTTCAACCAGATACCCTGCACTTTGAGCGACATCATTAGCTGAAAGAGAAAAGCGCTTTTTCAAATCATTAGTACCGAGCAAGATCAGTATTAAATCGGGAGTGTATCTCTCTAGGCAATCTTTTAAATATCGCTGGCCACTTTTTTCCCCTTGAAACGGGTTATTATGCACAAGAGTACGCCCCTGCTGACCTTCTTCAATGACTTCAGCTACACTAATTAACGCGCTTTTTAAAAGGGCTGGCCAACGCTCATTCTCAGCATATCGATAACGGCTCCCCGGCGCTGTTCCCCAAGTATTTGAATCACCAAAACACAAAACCGTTGCCATGCTTTAAAATCTCAATTTACGACCATAATTTACATCATTACAAGCAGGCGCTTCTATCTTCTAACTCGCTAATTTCTAACTCTCTCTAATGACAACAGAGTCCAATATATTGGTTTTACGGTGGAATTGAAAAATGCTCTATATTGTCTGCGCATCGTAATTCAGTAACGGCTACTTTAGCAATGACTTTTTGTTATCTGTAGCTAGGTTGAGTTGATCGACTTAATTTATTTACCAACACTGCTAAAAATATAATATTTGCTTAAGATTATTGTTTCGGTAGTAAAGATTTTGGACGCAACACCACTATTAGTTGTTCTGACTTCTCAGCAGAGATTCGTTGACAAACCTTATTAATAGGCTCTTCAACCACATGCATACCAGAGCAGGTAGCATGGATTAAATGACTTGTGGACGAGGCAATTGCCACATGTCCTGACCAATAGATTAAGTCCCCAGACTGGATATTTTCAAGGAGAACCTCCTCTTCTTCAAAAGCGGGAGCGTAGAGTCTTTGTAGATGGGTATCTCTTGGCAGCACACAACCACAAAGTTCATAGCAGAGTTGCACCAGCGAAGAGCAATCACAGCCCCAACCTGATCGTCCACCCCACAGGTAGCTTTGACCGATAAACTGTCTGGCAATAGGAATTGGATTACTCGCCAGCTGATCATCGAACTGTAGATGTGCTTTGTATATCCATCCTTGCAGAGCTGGTGAATATATATATTCACCATCTTCCTCAATACCTTGCATATTTAGTTGGTGATCGACATCTACCTGCAGCTCGGATCCGAGCGGTAATTGACAAAGAATGTTCGATTTGAAATTTGGATATTGATAAATAGCACTTGATAGTTTTACTATTTTCGCATTGCTGGTAAAGCTGGGTCTTTCAACATTATCACTATGTATATAGCCCACATAGTGATCGCGTCTACTTTGTACTAAGTACCAATTTATTGGCAAAGCATCCTCATGAAAGTAGTCGAAACACTCCCCATATAAGAATTGGCTCACTTGCATTGCCTTTAAATCAGCGCTCTTATAGACACTTAAAAAGCTACTTTTTACTTGTCCTCTGCCCAGAAAAACGCCTGAAGGCTTTGCGACACGGCGCTGCTGGTCAGCAAAATAGGATTCAATCGTGATCGATAAAGGCCTCAATAACATCTCTGTCATATCCTTTAGAAGCTAAATTTAATTGTAGTGTATAAGGAGGCTGTGGATGAGTATTACCGGCATCATCCACATCGAGTCACTCTATCACCCTACCAGGGTGCATCACCGCTACTTGATCGCACCTAGAAGATACCACCGCGAGATCATGGCTGACTAAAATATAAGTAAGAGACAGCTCACTGCGCAGCTGGTTAAGTAAATTTAATATCTCCGCCTGTATTGAGACATCCAGTGCTGATGTCGGCTCATCTAGCAGTAAGAACTTTGGTTCGAGAATCAGTGCCCTGGCGATAGCAACTCTCTGTCGCTGTCCACCAGAGAGCTGGTGGGCATACCTAAATCGAAATTTGTTGGGTAACGAAACTTGCTCCATCGCCTTAGAAATACGTTGATCAATATCGTTAAAGCCATGAATATAAAGAGGTTCGGCCAAAATTTTATCGATGGTATGTCTCGGGTGAAGTGATGCGTAAGGATCTTGAAAAACCATTTGCAGATTTTTGTAAAAAGATTTTTTACGCTGACGAGGCAACGGCGAATTGGCCATCAATATTTGTCCGCCGCTACTTTCATTTAACCCTAATATGGCCCGTAATATGGTTGATTTACCCGAGCCTGACTCGCCAACTAAACCAAATGATTGCTGCGCAGGAACGATTAAAGAGACCTTATCCACTGCTGTCACCAAATCATCACCGGCGCCAAAATGTACCGATAAATCTCGTAGTTCAATCGCTGGCACTAGATTGCTCATATACATTCACCTCTCTCATTAAGAGAGCCATGTAACCAGCTATCTTTGCGCTGTAAAGTAGCCAGCGGCTGGCCTTTTATAGCATTGCTTGGTAGGCATGCAAGTAGCCCCTTCGTATAGGGATGTTGTGCTTTATGCAATTCGCTCGCGGCGATTTCTTCAACAATTCGACCAGCGTACATCACTAATATACGATCGCAAAAGCTCGCCACTAACGGCAGGTCATGGGATATCAGAATAAGCCCCATACCTCGCTCTCGCACCAAATCATCCATAATGGCGAGTACTTGCAGCTGCACAGTGACGTCCAATGCAGAGGTCGGCTCATCGGCAATCAGTAAGTCAGGGCTAGATAGCAGCATCATGGCTATCATGATGCGCTGCCCCATTCCGCCAGACACTTCGTGAGGGTATGCGTTAAATACCCGCTCGGGCTGTCGAATCCGCACTGCCTCCAGCATCTCCATTGACAATTTCATCGCTTGTTTTTTCGGCATTTTCATTTGCACTTGACAGGCTTCAATCATTTGCTTGCCGACCGACATGACAGGGTTTAGCGAGTATTTTGGATCTTGCATCACCATCGAAATCCGCCTCCCTCGAATAGAGCGATATTCCCGAGCAGACAGTTTTGCCAAGTTGATGCCATCAAAGTACATTTTATCGACACTGACGACCCCGGGACTAAGCCCTAACAGCGCCCGCCCGGTCTGTGACTTTCCAGATCCTGACTCCCCGACTATGGCGATCTTTTCACGGCCCATACTGAAGGATAGATTGCGCACCGCTTTGATACTGCCGTGTATGCTGGGAAACTCCACACAGAGATTCTCCACCTCTAACAATAACTGCTTATCGGCCATTAGTGCTGCCCTCCAGATTTAGGGTCTAATACATCACGCAGTCCATCGCCCAAAAAGTTAAAGCCGAGCGCTACCACAAAAATAGCGAGCCCGGGAAAGGTCGCCAGCCACCAATAATTTAAAATATAGTCGCGACCCTCAGCAATCATTGCACCCCATTCTGGGGTTGGTGGTTGCGCGCCTAAACCAAGAAACCCAAGCCCTGCAGCTGTCAATATAATACCCGCCATATCTAGGGTTACTCGCACGATAAGAGATGACAAACACAGCGGCATAATATGACCGTAGATCAATCGCCAGTGCCCGGCACCCTGTAACTTTGCAGCCGCTAGATAATCAGTATTTCGAACAGTTAACGTTTCAGCTCGCGCTAAACGTGCGTATGCGGGCCAAGAGGTAATTGCTATGGCAAATATCGCTGATTCTAAACCGCGTCCAAGTGCAGCAGCTAACGCCAGTGCCAGTACTAATTTAGGAAAAGCTAAGAACACATCGGTAATACGCATTAACACTATATCGACCCAGCCACCGAAATAACCGGAGACAGTCCCTATTACGAAACCTAATACTGGAGCGGTAAAAATCACGATGCCGACAATTAGTAGTGTTATTCGACTACCCATCACGATACGACTAAATACATCGTTAGCTTGGCCATCGGTACCAAACCAATGTTCACTGGATGGTGGCAGAAAACGATGCAGCTTTAACTCATTCCCAGTTAAACCACTGGTTATCCCCTCAGGTGCTATCCAAGGCGCGAACAGTGCCAGTAGTAGAAGCACGACAACGATAAATAAACCCGTCATCGCCAATGGATTTGAAAAGAAACGCAGCCAGGCTAAATAAATTCGTCCTAGGGCCGCCTGCCTTCTAGAATCTGGATTTTCGGCCAACAGCCAAGATCTAAGTTCACTCATGCATAATATCTCTGGTCACTTACCTAATACCTGAATCAGTGACTTCACGGCGCCACATAGCACAAGCTCTTGATTCTACAGTGGTTAGAAAAACACCCGCTGAACCTATGGGTGCAGCTAAGATTTTTCAATTCCACTGTAGAACCAATATTTTACACTCTGTATTCACTTTTAAGTCACGGATTCAGGTAATGCTAGTCAATTTCCCCACTAGGGTGTCAATCATCGAGCGCGAGGGTCTAATACTTTATAAAGTAGATCGGACGCTAAGTTTAGAAAAATAAACACAGCCCCTACTACAATAGTCCCCCCTAATACCGCATTCATATCAGCCGCCAATAACCCATCGGTAATGTATCGACCCAACCCCGGCCAAGAAAACACAATTTCAGTTAATACCGATCCCTCAAGCAGTGTTGCATAAGTCAGTGCTATCACTGTAACTAGGGGAACCCAGGCATTACCTAGAGCGTGACGCCAAACAATAGAAAATTCAGATACACCTTTTACCCTAGCTGTAATCACATACTCTTGCTGTAATTGGTCTAACATAAACGATCGTGTCATGCGGCTGAGATAGGCAATACTGTAGTATGAAAGCAGCGATGCCGGCAGAATTATATGAGCAAAGGCATCTTTAAAAGCCCCCCAATCTCCGGCAATTAAGGTATCGATTAACACCATATTCGTGACTTTCACCAAGGTGTACTCATAAACAACACTTAAACGGCCCTCGGGAGCAGCAACCCAATCTAAATGCTGATAGAACAAGACGATGCCCATCATTGCCAACCAAAATATCGGCGCACTGTGGCCAATCAACCCCAAAAATCTCACTAGATAATCCGGCCATTGATTTTGTCTTACCGCCGCCAAGACACCAAAGGGAACTCCGAACAAAACCCCAAAAATGGTCGCCAGAGTTGCGAGTTCTAAAGTGGCTGGGAAATAATTTAAAATATCGTCACTGACCAAATTAGCAGTGCGCACAGACGTGCCTAAATCCCCTTGCAGAACACCGCCTAAATAGTAAAAAAACTGCACCACAACAGGCTTATCAAGACCCATTTCGATATAGGTTTTTTGATAAAGTGCCTCGGGAGCCTTATCACCAATCATTGCAATCACAGGATCTGTCGGCATTAACCGACCTATCACGAAAGTCAGTAACAACAAGCCAAAAAAGGTCATTGCCAACATGCTGACAAAACTCAATAACGGTTTTATTTTAATAAAAGAGGAGGTGATAAAAGAGACGGCTTTAAAGCCGTCTGTTGGTTGCGACTCTGTCATTACTTCTTCACGACATTTTTGTAAGAGTTACTATCAAAAGATGGGCCCAAAATAAACCCTTCTATGTTAGATCGTAGCCCTGCCACTTCCTGCTCCTGCATGATGAAGGCAAAAGGGGCATCTTGTTGATGGGCTCTTTGGATTGCCAAATACATTTTTGCACGCTTGCTAGCATCTGATTCTAGCACAGCTGCCCGAGTGTCCTTGCTCATCAGTTTTGGCGCATAGGCATTACGCCATGCCACAGGCTTAGATTTAGCACCATCACTGTTATCTAAGTTTTTAGCGAAGGTATCTGCATTGGTGTGCGGATCCTGATAGTCAGGTCCCCAACCGCCGAAGAATAGTTGATGCTTACGCGCCCTATATACGGTAAGAACCTGCTTACCATCCATAGGTATCAACTTAACTTTTATCCCAGCTTTAGCAAAAGTAGTTTGAATTGATTTAGCCGTATCGATTCGAATAGAGGCATTACGTACAATTAATTCCATTTCAAAGCCATCTGCATAACCGGCTTCCTTCAATAGCGATTTAGCCTTTTCTACATTCAATGAAAACGGCTGCTCTTCCAGCGCTCCAAGAAAACCCTTAGGTAGGAATGCCTGCTGTACTTGACCGCGTCCCGCCCAAACTGTTTGCTCTAACCCTTTGTAATCAATTAAATACTTAAGTGCTTCCTGTACTTGCGGCTTGGCTAGAATAGGATCTTTTAAGTTCATTGATAAATAGTAAAGCGTGCCTTTACCTTTTTTCAACAATTTGATCTGGTCATTGTTGGCAACAGACTTCAACTGCTCTGTCTCTAAGTTACGAGCAATATCAATGTCACCTTTTTCCAGTAATAATTGCTGAACAGAGGACTCTCCAATATGGCGAATAAATATATTTTTCATCGCAGGCGCGCCACCCCAGTAATCAGCGTTAGCGGTGAGGACCACAATTTCTGACGGTTTCCACTGAGAAATTTCATAGGGACCAGAGCCCGCGTAATGAGTACGCAACCATGCATAGCCCATATCGCCATCCACCTCATGGCTCAGTACTTCTTTTTTATCAACGATCGAAGCGATGGTAGCTGTTAAGCAGTACAGCACAAAGGTCGGCGCGTAAGCTTTATCCGTTGTAATCGTTAGTGTGTTAGCACCAACGGCCTTGATTTTATCTTTGACGTTGTCGGCGCTAAAGCCAAATTGCGACAAGATAAAAGCTGGGGATTTATCGAGGATGATAGCGCGCTGTAAAGAGAAGGCTGCATCCTCAGCTGACATAACATTTCCAGAGGAAAATTTAATTCCCGGACGCATTTTAAAAGTAAAAGTTTTACCATCATCGCTAATAGACCAGCTTTGCGCTGCAACACCAAAGATCTTTGAGACATCCTCAGGGTCGTAGCCAATAAGTCTATCGTAAGTATTACCTGTAATTTCAGCTCCAGAAAACTCAAATACCTCAGCGGTATCTAAGGTGATAATATCATCAAATTGCCAACCGACCACCAATGCATCTTTCGGAGTTTGTGCATGGACCGCGGTTGCAGTTAGCGATAAAGCTAATCCTGCAATACCTACCAAATGACGTGCTTTGTTAAAAAATAACTTCATACTATCTCCATTTTTTTATTGTAATTACCATTACATTCAAATAATCAGACAAAATATTCTCGTTTTTTTTACTTTTTGCTTTTAACGCCAAACTTTCTCAGCCAGATGATACATATTCTCACCGTAGATCGCCGCTATTTGCTCCTCTGTGTACCCCCGATTTTCAAAGAGTTCAGTCATCTCTAAGAAACGTTCGGGCGGTGCATATAATATATTTAAAAAACCTTCGCTAGCTTTTGAGTAACCGTGTTCTGGTGGCCACCAATGCGCGACATCTAACCCTAAAGGGCCCTTATCTAATGCGCTGTCATACACATAATCCAAACCGAATCCCACGTGTTCAAAACCTATCAACTGCACTAGATAATCGACCGCTTGTACCATCGATTCTGCACTAGCTTGAGGATCATTTAAAAATCGTGAAACCCCGTTCACACAGACGATCCCGCCACTGTTAGCACATGCGGTTAATTGATCATCTAAGTAGTTGCGCCCGTGGTCTTTCAACGCCCGCGGATTACCATGGCTAATGATGACAGGCTTATCAGAATACTCGATGATATCCATACTAGTACGATATCCAGTATGGGATATATCCATGAAAATTTTGTTGGCATTAATGCTGTCGACAATAGCGCGACCTTTATCACTCAATCCAAGGTCTTCGTCGTGACATCCGCCTGCCAAAGAATTACTGCGGTTGTAAGCCAAATGAATTTGCCTTACTCCGAGCTTTGCAAAAAAATCAACCATTGCTGGACTTTCACAAAGAGGTATACCCCCTTCCAAATCAAATGAGACAGCAAGCTTTCCCTCTACTCTGGCGCGCTCAATGTCGGAAAATGATTCAACTTGGATTAAAAAATCTAGCTCACTAATGCGCCTTCTAAAACCGGCAATAATTTGTACGATATCAGCCAGTGGATTAAAATCCATCCCAATATTTATTGAAATATAATAGGCGCCGCAATCTATGTGCCTCTGCAACGAAGCTAAATCATATTCTGCAAATAACGGAACACAAGAGTGTGCATCCCAGGCTGGAGTTAAGGCCATTAATAGGTTCCTATCCATTGGTTTTGCTTTAAACCTGAGTCAGTGAGTTCACTGCTATAAATAGCGTAAACTCTTTATTAAACAGCGCTTAGAAAAAACCACTGAACCTCCAAGTTTTATGCATGGATGCATTTATTTAGCAAATGCAGGACGCATATGAGCTTGCAGCTAATAATCTTCAATTCCACTGTAGAGCCCATTTCTGACACTCTGTATTCACTTTGAAATCACGGATTCAGGTATAAATAATGAAGAGTTAAATTATATGATTAAAAGTTAACTGTCTATAAAAACAACAATTCATTTGAGCTGCTAGTATAAAATAGCGCTTGCAACATTGGTCTTTCGTCAATGTTATTCGGTTGAAAAAATACTGTAGGTAACAGAAAAACATCGCACTAAAAAGTCAAAAAACCACCTCCTGTGGATATGATTATTGAAAGACTTTGCCAGTAGACTCTACGCATCGCAATAACTTAAATGGTTCTCCACATAATGGATTATAGAGAAGTACCTTGAGATAATTTGAAAAATCATCTCACCTTGTATAGCATTGTGAATACCGTAAAATTTTGGTGATAAAATATAGATACAGGATTCTTACGGGTGCCGTCGAACAAGACGATCTATGATGCTAATCAAGTCTATTGCAGTCAATTTATAGGGGATATTGCTCAAATAGACGTGCAACCAAATCATCTGAATTTGTTAATCAAGGTATCGTCAAATATTAAGAAAACAGGAGTACAAACCATTGCTCCTTGATTTTTGATTACCTGAATATTTGGCTTCAAAGTTAATACCTGAATCCGAGACTTCAAAGTGAATGCAGAGCTTGCGCCATGTAGTGCAGCGAAGTAACTGATTCAGGTGTAAGATAAGCCTACTTTTTTAAAATCGATGTAACAAAACATAGGGGTTACCAACTTCATATTAATGAACTCTCTGGTTCTGGTATTATTTATATATTAAAGAAATTTTTTATTGAGTTAATATTCATTTAGAATGTATTTTACAATACCGCCTTAACAGCGCTACATTTATGTCTCTTATAAAATACACTATACCATTATGACTAAACGGTTTTGTTTGAAAAATTATAAACCACTCAATACCGTGCAATAACATTTAATTTTTGCTATACATATCCTGTAAACTATTAATTTTATAGAGATATTACTAATGATTATATTCCATGTCCGAAAACAAACAATGTTTTCGTTTAAGACTACTAAAATGTATACCTATAAGATTTGTTACGTAAATTATATCAAATAAAACAAACAAGTAGCCGAATTAAATGTACAGCTAAATAGTTTTAATTTATTAGTACCACACCTTTTAATTTTATCGTTTTATTTAGGGCCATTCTAGCAATAACTAAGACGGTAGATTAATTTTCAAACACCGTTCTTATTTACTACCTGAATCCGTGACTTCAAAGTGAATGCAGAGTGTAAGATATTGGTTCCACAGTGGAATTGAAAAATCTTAGCTGCAAGCTCACATGCGTCCTGCATTCGCTAAATAAATGCATCCATGCATAAAACTCGTAGGTTCAGCGGGTGTTTTTCTAACCGCTGTAGAATCAACAGCTTGCGCTAATGTGGTGCAGTAAAGTCACTGATTCAGGTATTAGTCCCGCAGGCTAGATAACTAAGAAGATGAGTGACTTGTTCAAATATTTACTAATAAACCATGCTCTATAGGCTGATCGTTAATTTTTAAATACATTTCCAAGACTCTATGAAATTAACGATAACGGTCCTAATTGAGAAGTAATATTTCTTATTTCAGACCTGATTTTGAAATAGTAACATCTACATAATTTTGAATAATATATGAAAAATATAATACTAATAAAGAGGCGTACAATGAAAGAAAACCTTCCAGTGACCCAAAGAGAAATTAAAGTATTGGAATCACAAAATATCCTTACCACAACCCAACCAGAAGGAAAGATAAAATACATAAACCAAGATTTTTTGGATATTAGTGGATTTAGTGAAGAAGAGTTGATCAATCAAGATCATAACATTGTTAGGCATCCTGATATGCCTGCTGTTGCCTTTAAAGGGCTGTGGAGTACAATTAAAAACCACCAATCTTGGTTAGGAATCGTTAAAAACCGCAGTAAAAATGGCAATCATTATTTCGTATCTGCCTTTGTCACCCCTATTATTAAAAACGGCTCGATTTTTGAAATTCAATCTGTAAGAACAAAACCAACTAAAGACGCCATTGATAGAGCAGGTATATTATATCCGCAATTAAAAAAGGGAAAAACGCCTAAGGTACTAAAGAATAGCATCCTTACTTTAACCACTAAATTTATATTATTACAATTATTCGCCTTGATTTTCACTGCCACCGTTTTCTGGTTTACTTCTAGCCAAACGACATTATTAATACTTCCAGTTATTTGTTTGATTAATATATTTATTACATATTTATTACTAAAGCCTTTTAGGAATCTTGTACAAAAATCGAAACAAATTCACGATGATAATGTTGCTAGGTATATTTATACTGGGGGGACAAATGATATTTCTCAAATAGATTTAGCATTTATTTATCAAGCTGCTGAAACATCATCCTTGATCGGTCGAATGTCAGATAATGCTAAACAGTTAAAAGAAAGTGCTATCAATTTAGATGAGGCAGTTAAGTTTAATGGCAATACCGCCGATACACAGTTCAAAATGACAGATCAAGCGTCAGTAGCGATTGAAGAAATGTCTACATCTGTTCAAGAAGTTTCTCAAAATGCTAATAATGCCGCAACTGCTGCGAATCAAAGCTTGCTGATTACACAATCCAGCGAGAAACAGTTGAATAAGAACAAAGCATCAATCCTAAAATTATCAAGTGAGGTCAGCTCAGCTGCAACTATAATTAATGATCTACATCAAAGTAGTAAAGATATCACTTCTGTATTAGATGTCATAAGAGGAATTGCAGACCAAACCAACTTACTGGCCTTAAATGCCGCTATCGAAGCCGCCAGAGCGGGTGATGCAGGTAGAGGTTTCTCTGTTGTTGCTGACGAAGTGCGTTCTTTAGCCACCAGAACACAAGCATCAACAGAAGAAATTCAAAATATGATAGAGGTTTTACAAACCGGTACTGACAAAGCGGTAAAGAGTATGGAGATAAGTCAAGAACACGCTTCTATATGCGCAGCAGAGAGTGAACTAATGGTTCAGCAGCTTGAAGCTATACGCTCTTCTGTAGGGAATATCACCGGAATGACTGGTACTATAGCCGTCGCTGTAGAACAGCAATCTTCTGTCGCCACTGAAATAAGTAAAAATTTACTTGAGATCCGACAACTGGCCCAAGAGAGCTTAAAGTCAACAGTAGCTGCCGACTCTAGCCAATCCTTTAACAAAATGGCCACCGACATGGATGAGCTTGCAATGCAATTTTGGAATAAAAAATCATCTAGCTAATATTTTACTCTAATACCTGAATCCGTGACTTCAAAGTGGATACAGAGTGTAAGATATTGGTTCTACAGTGGAATTGAAAAATCTTAGCTGCACCCGTAGGTTCAGCGGGTATTTTTCTAACCGCCGTAGAATCAAGAGCTTGCGCTATGTGGTGCAGTGAAGTCACTGATTCAGGTAATACTTAGATCCGCGGTTTAAAAGTGAATACAGAGTATAATATATTGGTTGTACGGTGGATTTGAACAATTTTAACTGCTAGTTCTTGCGCACCCCTGCACACCCGTTAAATAAATATACGGGATAGGGAGTGCGCCGAGCTAAACCCGGTATTATATTAGAGGTGTGATTTCTCAGTTCTCTAGAGAGATACCGTGGGAATAAGGTGTGTCTGGGCAGTAGGCTTGCTGCTCTCGGGCACGAGTCATAGAACCTCCCGTTCAGAGGCGGTATTTACAGGCTCCCTAAATTGAATTATCAATGGGTTAAATCCTACCCTTTTTTTTCATATTAAATTAATTTTTTGTGTCCTTTATTATTTTCTCTGTGTGACATCGGTCGCTCTGCTTTCGGTAATTCAGTCAATAGTGGCGACCACAAATAAAGTGGTTAGCGGCTTCGTAGCTAGCATTTGGTGTGTGGTGATGGCTTTATCTTAAATAATTACTAACACCAGTAATCTCAGCTGATTTATTAGAAAGTAGTAGTGATTAAAATCAATTTCCCCCCATTGATTCATTGATTACAGCTAAATTGAAGGACTACTTAGGTTGCATCGCCTATGCTAGCTCGCCACTTTTTAAGCAACGAGCTAACAATCATTATTACCTATTTATCATTAGTTTGAATATTGATGGAAGGGTTCATAGAGAAGAAATTCATCGGTTGGATATGAATAGTCTTCCACTCTGTAGACATCACTGGCCAATCTTCAGCTCTAGGAATATGATGAAAACCGGCGGTAACCCAAGTCACAATATCCACATTTTGCAGGTTTCTATTGGCTTTAGTCCATGTATCTAGCGTATCGGACCCGTCACTAGCAAAAGCAAACTCGCCACCCGCGTAGCGTTGTTTTGCATCGTATGGCGTATTCCAAATTTGATGTTTAATATATGCGTTTCTCTTCATTGAAGGATCATTTTCAAAATCAAAAGGCGCTGATCCTACGCTCATGTGATGTACCATATATGCAGGGTGATGGCCTAACACGCCGGTTTTAGCAGGGTTGCCAATCATTAAGTATGATGGCTTTTGCGAGCTAATGGTGAATTTACCTTCGTCTTCAGACTTAATCATGCTTCTTTCTACGCCCCAATATGATTTTCTTGGGCCAGTGCTTGTTTTAGCCACTATATTGGTCCTTACCGCCGTGTTATTGACATCATTATCTATATCAAAATCAAGTTTAAAGTTGAAATAGTGACTGTGATACGCCGCCACTAAACTCGGCGCTATAAGCTCGCCATATTTAGTGTCTTCTTCGCTGGTAGCATCTTGCATAGATTTAGAGATGACACCTTTGACACCGTCTAATCCTGTTGCGCCCACTTTGATCAACATATCGCCATTTTGTTTAAAACGATAATCGATCAAATAGTCATAGTTACCCACTTCTGAGGCTGTTCTGACCACTAACTCAGTCTCAGGTCTTCCTTCTGCTGGGATAAAAACGCCATTTTCGAAATCTTGGGCGAATATTTCAAAATGCCTCCATGCGGGGTCGCCTATATTGCGTTCAAAAATACAAATAGCATCTGGAATTTCCATCACCGCACCATTGTCATCATGAATAATGGCGGGAAGATATGTTGCATAAGACGGGCAATCAACGTTTTTAGTCAGTGGCGTCATAAACAAGCCAAATCCATATTCGCCACTGTCCATATAGGTTCGCCAGTACCAGCCGCTATTCATGTCCATGTAGGGAACAAAAACTTCAGATAAATGCGTTTGATACAAAACAGATCTTTGTTTGCCTTGATCATTAACATTTATTTGAGAGACGACTAAACCTGGTCTTTTATCTGTTCTTATCCGAAAGTTCCAGATATCCCAACTAATTTTACTCCCCTCTATTGTATAGTTGGGTTTGCCTTTTTGACTTAAAACTGCCGGATTTAATTTATTGGCTATTTTAACTCTGCTTTTCAATTCATCTTGAGTATATCCCCAAGGGTCTGTTGCTACAGCAACCACACCTTCATCAATGACGCTAATCACTTCTTTCTCTTCAAGGTCAACGGTTGCATACAGTCCTTCTATCGGCATCGCGTAGAAATTGGACTGCGTAGGATTAACATAACAGGGAACCTTCATCACTCTCTTGCCTGAAGTTTCTTGGTCAAAGAAATTACCCGCAGTTAAGGGCAGGCAGAACACCTCGTCAGGCGTTAGTCCGCGCTTTTTAAGCCCTGCTATCATTTCTTTAGATTGTAGACCGAGCTCCATCGCCTGTAAAAACTCAGTAAATGTAACCATCGGCTGACCTTTAAGCTTCTCAAAGCTTTCTACTTTGTTTTTATCTAAATTGACGATGGCCTTGGAAAAACCATCTTTAGAAGTCATGTGTACAGTGGCTTTTCTATGCAGAGCATCGCCTTCTTTCCATTTAGTGACGAACGCTTTATCCGGCTCTAAAAGCTCAATAAGAGGATACAAAGTACTTTTATTGCCATATCCACTATTCTTTAATATTTTATTGATGGTCTTATATTCAGCGGCATCAAAACCATCAAGAGGATGGTTTACCTGCGCTTGAGACAGTGTGGACAGGAGTAAAAACCCCATAATTCCAACCGTGTTTTTAATTATGGTCATGATCTTTTTCCTCGTTTATTTATTGTATTTATAACGGGTGACAGGTTTTGTAATTTAAGCTGTCAATGCCAAATTCAGTGCCCTGCCCTGAGCCTTTTATGCCGCCAAAATCCCCTATAGAATCAACCGTGCTATGGTGGTTAATCCATTAATACCTAAGGGATTACGCCAGTAACTATGATAACATGGTGACGGCTAGTGTTATTATTTATCAGTCTTTATTACTCCTGCTCATTGGCGCAAGGCTGGGGTCTAGCTAAATATAACTTGTATATTGGTATATTCTTGCAAACCCTCCTCGCCAAATTCCACGCCTAATCCAGAGCTTTTCACCCCTCCAAAGGGGGCGTTTGGCTGGATAGCGCCGTGTTTATTGATCCATACCGAACCACATTCCATGCGCGCGGCAATCTCCTTGGCCTTGGCGATATCATTTGACCAAACAGAGCCACCTAAACCATTTTCTGATTGATTAGATTGGGAAATCACCGCATCAAGATCATCAAATTTGATGATCGGCAGTACTGGGCCAAATTGTTCTTCGTAAACCAAGCTATCTTGCTCGGTTAAATCTGCGATGATTGTCGGTGGATAAAACAGCCCCTCTCCCGGTTTTCCACCCAGTAATAGCCGCCCTTTGGGCACAGCTTCGCTCACTAGGCGGGCGACTTTATCAAACTGCATCTTATTTTGAATGGGCCCCAAAATACTGTCTTCGTGCATGCCATCTCCGACGGGAATAGTCTGGGCAAACTTTACCAACTCTGCGCAGACGTCCTCATAGACATCGGCATGCACATAGAGGCGTTTAATCGCGGCGCAGGTTTGTCCATTATTAATAAACCCTCCCCAAAACAACCCCTCGGCGATGGCCACCGGGTCGACATCTGCCAGTACTATAGCTGCATCATTACCCCCCATTTCCAAGGTCAAACGCTTTATGGTTTGCGCAGCCGATTGCATTATTTTTTTGCCGGTAGCGATAGAGCCGGTAAAGACAATTTTTTTAATATCCGGATGAGCCGACATGGCAGCCCCCAAACTCTCGCCTTCATCGACAGCCGTTAGGCAGTTGACCACCCCATTAGGTAGAACCTTGTCGATAATTTCTATCAACCTCAAGGTTGACAATGGGGTGTTAGGGGAAGGTTTGATGACGACAGTATTACCGGTGCGCAGTGCCGGTAGTATGTGCCAAATAGCGATCATCACCGGGAAATTCCACGGGGTAATTGAACCGACAACCCCCAGCGGCTTACGATACAATTGAACAGTACCCTCCTCCCCATCCTGAAGCGTTTTCATTTTCAAGGTTAGCCCGCAAGTATATTGCGCCCAGGCAACGGCCCCTCCCATTTCCCACCTAGAGCCTAAACCATTTAAAGGCTTTCCCTGCTCTAGGGTGATTAGTGTTGCCAGCTCTTCACTGTGTTTTTCAATAGCCGCGGCGACTGCCTCGCAAGCGACTTGCAACTGTTGATCTGATTGCTTAGACCAGCTGGTAAACGCAGCTTTAGCAGCGGCCACTGCTTGATTCAAGTGCTGGGTTGTTGCCTGTGGCGCTTCGGCTATCAACTTTCCTGTTGCCGGATTATTGACAGCGAAGCCGTTCTTAGAATGGATTTTTTCACCATTGATAATTAATCCGTAAGTTTCCATTTGGATACCCCTCTACAATTTAGCCAAAAATTTCAGTGTCTATTGTTGAATACTATTAAACCTGGTTTCGGTGATTCGACTGCCGAATACAGATTTAACTACTCAGTTGATAATATTCAATTGATCGAAAAATGGTCTTGGTAAAACGCGTTTATATTTAGGACAAAAACGTCTTGGTCTGCTATCTGATCGCTTTTTGTTTACATTTAAAATAGTATTTTCAAGATCAGCGAGTGATTTTTAGAGGGATTTTAGGGAAGCAGCTAACTCAGATGATTGACTGTCTGCTCGATTTATTTTATTTTATTAATAACTGTTACCCTGTTAAGGTTAATATATTCCTGAATCAGTGACTTCACTGCACCACATAGCGCAAGCTCTTGATTTTACGGCAGTTAGAAAAATGCCCACTGAACCTACGGGTTTTATGCAGGGATGCATTTATTTAGCGAATGCAGGACGCATATGAGTTTGCAGCTAAGATTTTTCGATTCCACCGTAAAACCAATATCTTACACTCTGTATTCACTTTGAAGTCACGGATTCAGGATATTGTTAGATTTTTTTGCTAAGTAATTAATTTAGGTTAATTTATGCATGAGTTAAGTTTGGACAACTGGGAGAATAATCTACAACAAGTTTGTGGTTTATACCGTGCTGTTGCAGCGCCAAGCTGCAAAAATGTCATAGGAAAAGTGTTGGGCTATCAAACAAGTGGCTTAGATATTGCCGATATTTCTTGTAACTTACGTTCAATAAATCGTAATCAAAGTGATATAGCTAAAGACAGCGAACAACATTTTTTTCTGCTGCAACAGAAACAGGGACAATGTCGGATTACTCAGCGCAACCAGCAAATATTTTTAGCCACCGGTGATTTTGCTTTGATGGATTCTAGCTACCCGGTAGATTTATATTATGATGGAAAATTTTCCCGTCAAGTTTCATACCACTTACCAGCCAGTGCCATGCATAATTTACGCGCCGACAATTCATCTGATTTTCACTTGGAGGGTAAAAACCCAAAAGCCCTAGTTCTCAGTAGTTATCTAGCTAATATCTTCAGTGATGAACAAGAGTTTCAATTTGATAATGAAAAAATATTAGTCTTGCAAAACCTAGTCACACTTTCATTTATTCACTCACAACAACACTTTCCTCAAGATCAGAAAATTTATAGACAAGCTGTGCAACTGATCCAGCATAATATCGCTGATATTTACTTAAAACCAAAAATGTTAGCTGAACTCCTGGGAGTCTCTCTACGAGAATTACAAAAAGTATTTCAAAAATCCGGCCACACTATAGGCTCAGTGATTTGTGAATATAGGTTGCAACAAGCAGTACAAAAATTATCACTGACCCACAATACAAAACAGAGGCATTCAATTGCCAATTTAGCGCTAGAATGTGGCTTTGCGGATTTATCATATTTTAATCGCCGTTTTAAACGACGTTTTGGCTGTTGCCCTACTAAATACAAAATAAATTAAAGCCAATTACACCTTTGGCATAACCTCTTTGTATCAACACCCTTTACCCTGTAGGAAAAATAGACCGAAACTAACCCGGATATTCCGTTTTTGATAAGTGATGGGCAGTATTTCAACCTCATACTACTAAAAACATGTCCTTGATTAATAGAATATGGCCTTTGGTCCAATCTTTATCGTAATCAACAGGATATTTCGAAGGATGTATGCGAATCAGCCGTTTATACAGCTTAAGAGTCACACTTAGCAGCGTTCTCAGATATTTATCAGCTAGGAAATACCTTACCGTTTAAATTGATCCATTTGATGCATAACTCTTTAGCGTATTTTTGTAACGCCTCACAGCTAAACTGATGCACACCTTTTGTGCTGCATCGCCTTGTATAAGCGATGGCTGGTTTATATTGGCCTCTCCTTAAGAATATAAATAAATTTCTTTGTTATCCAATAATTTTACTTAAGAATACATATAAAAAGACCTAGCAGCAGCACTGTTAAAAGCAGAGGGTTGGCTTTGCTTGAATGTTGCTTCGCTTATGTTGCTTTCTTCAGCGCCCTTGAACTCTAATAAATCCGCTCTATGCTGATTCGGTAAATATTGATCTAAAATATTTTCATCGATAGCATCTTGATGCATTACATCAGACAAATCTAACAGCGACCCCTTACCTTTCTCATAGGCTAGCCATACGTCATCGACACGATGACTACTTCCCAGATCATCAGTCCAATATGAGCGTAATCCTATCAGGTTCCCTTGATTGTTTTCTGCTATTTGGGACGGGTTAAAATCAATAGCACTGACGCCTTTTTCCAGCAGAGTATATAATTCATGTGTTTGTGAAATTCCATCTTGATTGCTATCTTGCCAAATTCTTAATTCTGAATAAATAGCATCATCTGAATTAAGCACTGCATCTTGATTATGATCGTAGTCACTCAGTGCATTAAAACCATCCCTCGCTAATTCACCATTGCTCATGATGGTGTGTTCACCAAACAATTCACTCGCGTTATTAATTAGTCCATCACCGTTAACATCTAATACCAGAAAACCATCATCAGCTGACGCCCAGCCTGTTTTGTCTAGCTTGCCATCGGCATCAATATCAAACATTACGCCACTGGCTTGCGCCAGTGTTTCAACCCCATCGTCATCAAGGTCCAAAATCAAAGGGGTTGATAAGGTGCGCTCTTGGACGTTAAATTTAACAACTTCCTCGTAGCTGTTATTGTCGCTGTTGGTCATCCTAATCCGGACCGTGTAAGCGTCTTGAGTCGTTACGTTGGGATTGGCAACTAAAATTAGCTGATCATTGTTAATGCCACCGATACGTATTGCATCATTATCATCATCACCTGGGCCTGCAACTACTGCATAAGACCATATAGACGTATCATCGTCAGTAGCTAGATGAGCAATGGTGTTATTTTCACCGGTGTTTTCGTAAATAGTCAAAGGATTAAACTGTTTAAATTTCAAACCGCTTATACCTTCACCAGGGGTGTAAGGCGCGCCCACAAACGTGTACTTTGCACTCAATCTCGCAGTGTTTAAAGAGCTATAAACGACAACTGCATTTTTACTATATGATACTTCGCCACTTACCCCGTTGACACTGATAGCAAAGGTATCTGATGTCGTATAAGAGCCTAATGAGTAAATAGAACTACCATTTTCATAAACGAAAGCGGTGCCAGCTGCAGACAAGTGAATTGCATAATCAATAACATGATGGGGACTCACCGCGCTTTCGCCAGGCAAACTGAGCCCCCACCTTCCCGCATCACCTATGGCTAATGCCGAGAACTCCACACTGGGGCCTAAACTCCCTAATGTGGTTTGCGCAGTTTCAATCAGCGTATTAAAACCTTCAGTCGCGGTTTTAACCACCACCCCGGGATTAGATACATCGACTGTAGCAACGTCTCTGATAAAAGAGGGAGCGGCAAAGCTCTCTTCTAACGAGTCTCCATTTTCATTATTTAACAATAAATCCACGGTATAAGGATCAGATTGCACTCTAAAGCTGATCGCTTTTTCAAAGCTGTTACCGTGATTATCTATAACGGCTACCCTGATAGAAAACTGCGCTTGGTCAGCGATCATCGGGTTATCAATAAAAATTAATTCACTGCCATTAATACCGCCCATTATAACCGCGTTATTATCCTCATCACCGGCTCCCGAGGCTAGAGAATAGTGCCAAGCGCTACTATCTTGATCATCTGTTATTAATCTCGCGATGGTCTGATTAGTACCAATGTTTTGATAAACCGTGAAATGCTCAAAGGACATTTGTAAATCAGTGATTCCAGCACCTTTATCATAAGGTGCTGCTGTAAACCAAAATTTATCTGTGAGCTGAACACTGTTCAATGAAGTATAAAAAAGCACACCATTTTTCATATAAGTAACGGCAGAACTTATTTCATCAAGATCGATGGTAAATAAGTCGCTGACAGTGAAAGTGCCATAATCAGCGATCAGAACGCCATTTTCGTAGACAACAACTTTGCCATTTTCCAATGAAAGCGCATAATCTATCACTTTATAAGCGTTATTCACGTCCTCTGCCGCGATCAGACCACTGCTATTTAAACCAAACATGCCGTTGTTCAATGTTACTGAATCAGTGGCCGCCTTAAAAGAAACGCTCATCCCATCTGATGCAAGTGCCTGATCTTTTGAATTAACCAGCGTATTCCATTGAGCCTCTCCAATTTTAAGTAACGAACCGGATGTTGATATATCGACCTCAGTTATGTCTCCTTGAAAGGCGTCTTGGACTTTAATATTTATCGGTGCGCTATTCGCAATCACCTTAAATTCAATCACTTCTTCATAACTCTGATGGTGGTTATCGGTGACTCTTACCCGTACAGAAAAAATATTCTGACTAGTGATAATAAAATTCTCTGCAAAAAATATTTCATTACTAGCAGCACCGCCGATAGTCACACTGGCATTATCATTGTCACCATCGCCAGCAACAAGAGTGTAAGACTATGAAGAGCTATCTGCATCATCCACGCTTAGCGTCGCTAAGGGCGCATTTTCGCCGGCGTTTTCATAGACGTTTAAGCTACCCTGAATAATCCATTGCAGGGCGGAAATGCCAATACCAGCGGTGTAAGGTGCACCGATAAAACTGTATTCGCCATTCAAGTCTGCGCTATTACTAGAAGTATGAAAAACCGCAGCGTTTTTTAAATAAGTCACTGCTCCTGTCTCTTTATTAACGTCAATTGAAAACAGATCCGAGAGAACATATGTCTCTGAGGTAGCTATTCCTACCCCGTTTTCATAAATATATAGTAAGCCGTTATTTAAATAAATAGCGTAATCTATGGCCTCATAAGAGGTTGCCGTTGTGGCTTCGCCCCGTTTATTTAGCCCCCACATACCTGCATTGCCTTGGCCTTGTTGTTTAAAGGCAACCTGTATTCCCTCACTTACCAGCTCACTGTTAGCACTGGTTATTGTGGTGCTCCAGTCAGTTGTCCCTTTTTTTAAAACAGTACCGGCAATCGAAATATCTACTTCACTCGTTTCTCCGATGATTTGCGGCGTTATAATTGGCGATACTTGCTCCCCCAAGTTATCCACTACGATTAAATTTTTAGGGCTTAGATTGGTGACGACCTTAAAGGAGACGACTTCTTCATAAGTATTATTGTAATCATCTGTCACTTTAATACGGACGCTGTAATGCTCTTTTGTAGCAAGTAGCGGATTGGCAGTGAGGATGATTTGATTATTATCGTCACCGCCAATAGTAACCGCGTTATTATCACTATCTCCCTCGCCGTCGACTAACGAGTAGGTCCACGAAGTACTATCTGCATCTTGCACATCTAGGATGAGGATGGTTTCGTTAGCGCCTGCGTTTTCATAAATAAGCAATGGGTCACGGCTACCAAATTGCAGACCAGAAATACCTATCCCAGTGCTAAAAGGTGTGCCAATAAACTGATATTCTTCATTGAGGTCTGCGGCAATCGCAGAGGTATAAAAAGTGCTACCATTTATTAAATATGTGACAGCCCCTGTGTCTTTATTTATGTCGATCGAAAATGCATCCGATAAAGCATAAGCCCCAGTCGTATAAACCCCTACCCCATTTTCATAGATACGCAAAGAGCCATTATATAAGTAGATTGCATAATCGATGACTTTGTAAGACGGGGAGGTATATGTCTCTGCTGCTATATTCAATCCCCACATGCCGGCATTTCCAGAGCCTTGTTGTTGAAATTCAACCGACACTCCCCTGCTTGCTAGTACACTATTTTCACTGTTTACTGTGGTTCTCCAATTAGCGGCCCCCACTTGCAAAATAGTTCCTAAGGTAGTTATATCTACTTCATTAAATTCACCGGCTATTTCAGGGGCCGCTATAGGGGTAATTAATGCACCTGAACTGTCTTTCAGCAGTAGGTCTATCGGCGCTTGGTTAGCTGTGACCTTAAATAAAATCACCTTTTGATAGCTATTGCCGTATTCATCGATGACTTCAACCCGAACGCTATAGTTTTCTTTACTAGCAATCACTGGATTGCTGGTGAGGATAATTTCATTGTGATTAATGCCGCCAATAATTACCGCAGCATTATCGCTATCACCTACACCGTTAACCAGTGAGTAGGTCCAAGCGTGACTATCAACATCATCCGCATCCAACATCGCTACTGTTTTGTTAACACCTTTATTCTCATATATAAATAAGCTCTCAGTGTTTCCAAAATGAAGGCAGCTAATGCCGAACCCAACAGACAACGGTGCTCCAGTGAAGTAATATTCAGCGTTTAAATCTGCGATATTGGATGATGTATAAAAAATCACCGCGTTTTTTAAATAAGTCACTACACCCGTATCTTTATTTATATCAATAGAGAACAGATCTGATGTTAGATAAGGATCTGCTATATAGCTACTTACGCCATTCTCATAAACACGCAACGAGCCGTTGTATAAATAAATAGCGTAATCAATGATCTTATACGATGGCGATGTGGTTATATCTGTCGATTTATTTAGGCCCCACATGCCCGCATTTCCAGCACCTTGCTGTTGAAACTCAACCCACACACCTTTGTTTGCCAGCACACTATTAGCTGTCGTTATAGTGCTCGCCCAGCTTGTTGATTGTATTTTCACAATAGTGCCTGAGGTGCTTATATCTACAGCATATATATCACCTATGATCTCAGTGATAGTAATAGCTGAAACGATTCCACCGACACTATCTTTAACAATAATATCGATGGGTGCTTGGTTGACTTTTATTTTAAAAACCACTACCTCTTCATGGCTATTACCGTAGTCATCAGTGACTTTAACGCGGACGCTGTAGTTTTCTTTTACAGCTATAGTTGGGTTGGCACTGAGGATTAGCTGATTATTATTAACCCCGCCAATAACCATCTCTACATTATCAGTATCGCCTTCTCCGTTGACGAGTGCATAACTCCAAGACTCGCTGTCGGCATCATCCGCACTTAATATTGCCACCGTTTGATTAGCACCTGAATTTTCATAGATAACCAAGGTATCTCGACTGCCAAATTGAAGAGCCGTAATCCCAATACCTGGAGTAAATGGCGCACCTGTAAAGCTGTACTGGGCATTTAGATTAGCGATGTTAGCAGACGTATAAAAAATTTCGCCATTTTTTAAGTATGTCACCAAACCAGTGTCTTGCTGGATATCTATCGAGAAGGTATCCGAAAGCACATAGGGGATTGAGGTATAAATACCCGCGCCATTTTCATAGACATGCATAATGCCATTGGATATATATATCGCGTAGTCAATGACCTGATAAGAGGTAGTGGTATTTTCTTGTCCTGATTGGTTTAACCCCCACATCCCCGCATTACCAGTGCCTAGCTGTTGGAACTCAGCCCGTACTCCTTCATAAGCTAAGACACTTTTAGCAGTGGTTATGGTCGTCCCCCAATTTGCAGACCCTGCATGCAAAATAGTACCCGCAGTGCTCAGATCTACTTCATTCGTTTCACCTATGAATTCGGGCACTATAATTGAAGTGACTTTTGCTTGCGAACTTGCCTTAACGATAAGCATATCGGGCGCTAAATTAACTAAAATCGGAATTTGATGACCGGTTGTTGCACCATCATTATCAACAACAGTGAGGCTGACAGTGTCTGTGAGATTATGACCATTAGAGGTATATATTATGTCACCGGTAGTACTGTCTAAGCTCACTGCCCCATGCAATGCAGTAACACTACTTAATAAATAATCGATACCTTCATCATCTTTTACACTGCCAACAGTATGCGCTATTTGATTACCGACAGAGATAACAACGTAATTATTATCAACATCTCGTAAGGTGATGGTTGGCAACTCATTGACATTTTCAACACTGATAGTGAAAAGTGCTTTTTCACTACTGCCATCGCTAGAGGTCGCGGTGATTTCAATCTGGTGACTAGATGCGCTTTCATAATCTAATCGATTAGCCAAAGTGACTATGCCGGTATTACTATTAATAGCGAACAAGTTATCTGGATTAATCGTCAGGCTATAAACAATACTGTCGATATCAATGGCTAGCGCTGTAATGCCGACAGCGGCATTGATGGCGAGGTCCTCTGCTACCACATTGGCTTGGTCATCAATATCAGTGACGATACCCACTGCGCCATTTATACTGGTTGCTGTCATCCACTGGGTATCGATATTACCCGCTAAGTCTGTTGTTTTAACTTGTATTTGACCATCGCTGTTTCTGTCGCTGCTGCCAATGTGAAAGATGAGCCTATACCTAGAACCCAAGACGCCCCAAAATCTAATGAGTACACCCATATTGAATCAACTTCTAAACCTATTAGATTAACTTGAGGGTCTGAGGTGATGGCATCAGTGTCACTTACCCCGCCATCATTGTTTAGTTGCAGAGATATTTTATTGGCAAAAACATCAGCTATAATTTTTTTACTATTTATTGGAGAGAAGTTGGTTCGGGGATCGTAAAATGCTTGATCATTGTTTACGAGTGCATTGAATATTTTTTTATACTTAAAAAAATCATCCCGATAGTTCGAGTAACTAAATTGACTAGCCAGTAAACCGCCAGTGCTATTAAACGACTCTTTATCTGAGACACTAAACAGATCAGATAGTATTGTTTCACTCAGTCTTATTGTACGGCCATTTAAACTTTGGCTATTAACTCGATAAGCCTCTTTAAAGCCTCCCTCATCGGACAGTTCTATATCTGTTGTAGCAAGATCATCAGCACTTAAAGTGTTATCAGCAATATCTGACGACTGCAGAGGTTCACTAGCTCTGCTAATTTTTTCATTGGCAGCTAATTTTATAAAGCCGTCTTTTTCATACGTCCAGCTCTCTGAGAAATTTAACCTGACACGATGACTGTCAGTGGTACTGATCTTAGATACGGATTGCTGATAAGTAATGTAAACATCTTCATCATAAATAAAGTCGTTGAGTTTTAGTAAATGTTCAGCTTTGTCGTCATCATTTTCCTTATCAATAGCATAAACAGCGCCCGTCAGCGTACCAACTGCCGCTATGATATTAGACATACATTACCCCAAAGATATTTTTATTTTTATTGGTATTTTTGACGCAAGCAACCACAAATCATGCCACTAGGTCAATTTATCTCTAAGATAATACATTGTTTTTGTAGAGAAAATATAAAATATATTGGAAAAATTCCTATAAATGCACTTTAGTCCGCTAACAATAGGTAGGGAACGACTACCTCGGGTACTCCACCGAGGCATTCAAAAGCCTTAACATGGCCGTCAATCCAGTAAGTTTTACGTTAGATCCGCATTGCTTTCACAATGCTATGTCGAAGGTATGACGAAGGTATGTTGCAGGTATAGTTACTCGTGCCCTGCACGGTCACAAAGATCTCTGCAAAGCAAATCTCTCCCGTATCAGGTGAACGATCGGGACAGTGTCAGCGCTGTAGTCCACAAACAGTTTCTCACCTGCTTGTGTACATGGCGCACAGAACGCTGCTGTGACTTAAACCAACGACGGTAATTGTGACAGCTGATACCCGGCACTGCGGTGTGCTTGTTGGTACTCTCCCATAACAGCTGCTTGGTCACTCCTTTGTATTTAAGCTCTTGATGGATCGCAGGGTAACCAGTCGCGATACGCCCGAAGCGCCACTGGCTTTAGGTCGAGATAGAGATGGAGGGAATAATAGTTTCTCTAAATCACTGTCACTCATCTCGGAGGATAAAGGTCATGAAATGCCTAAGTCAGAGGCACGTTTTGTGTAGACGGACACAGAGCCAACCGCGATATTTAAGCGACTAGAATTTTACGATGACTAAGATTCGCCGCAAATTTGAGGCGAAGAATTTCTTTGATTTGACGCATAACTAATCTCTTGTTTGGCATTGTAATCTCCGAGTTAAAGACTCTGATAATACAACGCTAAAAGTAATTGAAATTAATGCGTAGAAAAAGCTTCTGCGAAAACGTGATCACTCTCTGCAACTGCTGCGCTAACTACCAGCAAGTGTCACAGTTTCAATCGTAGCGAGTGATAATTTTGTATTGCAGAAGGTGATTATTTTGGTCCGCAGAATCTAACAATCAAGCACTATCACGAGTGATCAATTCAAAACCTAGGTCCAATGTTTTCGACATGTTGGGCCGGCCCTTTAGGGTATTTATCAGCAGCGCTGCAGCACTGCTACCAATCTCATACAGTGGCGTTCTGATGGTTGTCAGGGACGGGTTAATAGAAGCCGATGCATCCAAATCGTTGAAACCGGCGATGGCAATTTGCTCGGGGATGCGTAATTTTCGACGCTGACATTCAAAAATAGCACCGTAAGCTAAATCGTCATTGTTACAAAAAATCGCATCGACGTCAGGCTGATTAGCCAATAGATCAGCCAACAACTGTCCGCCAAGTTTTACGTCTGATGGAGTCGTGGTGGTCAATATATACTTATCAGTCTCTAGACCAGAGGCTGCTAGCTTCGATATGAAACCTCGCATACGTCGCTGGGATCTAAAATCCATTTGCGCGCCGATAAAGCCGATATTGCGATAGCCTTGCCCGATCAGATACTGTGCCATAGAGGCTCCTGCGTCGAAGTGAGAAAAGCCGACACTCATATCTATGACCTCACCCGTGCCCACTTCCATTATTTGCACCAACGGAATATTCGCAGACAATAACATTGATTTAGAGCGCTCAGTAATATCTAACCCAGTAGTAATGATACCGTCGGGGTGCTGGGCTAATAATTTGGCAATTACCTTCTCTTCATTTTGCAGCGAATAATAAGTGTTAGCAAATAACACTTCATAATTATGCCCCGTGGTTTGATCGTAAATACCTTTCAACACATTGCTAAAGACGGTGTTTGAAATGGTGGGAATAACAACCGCCAATGTTTGGGTACTGCTGGTCGCCAGTGATCTAGCCGCTCTATTAGGTACATAATTTAGCTCGCAAATAGCCTGTTCAATACGCACGCGTAACTTGGGGTTAACTTTCTCTGGATCGTTTAACGCCCTGGACACTGTGATAGCACTGACCCCCACCACTTTGGCGACATCACTTAGAGTGACACGGCCCTTGCTACGGGAACCATTCTTACTAAGCTTATCACCTGCATTGTTTCTAATCACTTTTCGCCATCATTTTTATGAGAATAGGAAGGAGATTAAGAATATAGTATCAATCACCTTATAGCAATATCATGTTAGCGCTGTCATTCATCTGTAATTATTCTTGACTCACCTACTTCACAGATAGTAACCTGACTTGAAATGGGCTAAATTATTAGCTGGATCCAAAAATGTTAGCGCTGTCTTTTATGGAGAATTCGCAAATCATATGTACATTATTGTCATGGGCGTCGCTGGTAGTGGTAAGAGTACCGTTGGTAAAAAATTAGCTGATTTACTTAGGGTCGATTTTTTAGAGGGTGATGATTTCCACCCGCGTGAAAATGTATCCCTGATGAGTGCCGGCATACCCCTTAACGATGATAACAGAGCCCCCTGGTTAGCTACTTTAAACCATACTATCAGCGAACGTATCACACACAAAAGAGGGTTTGTACTCGCCTGCTCTGCACTAAAAAAAACCTACCGACGACAGCTTATTAACAACCTTGATAATCTAAATTTTGTCTATCTCAAAGGCAGCCGAACAGAAATACACGACCGCATGGCCGCACGTGAAAATCACTTTATGGCGCTATCACTCATTGATAGCCAATTCGATACATTGGAAGAACCCGATCAAACTGAAAATTTGATTACAGTTTCAATCAATACTCCGGTCCATCAACTTGTGGATCAGATAGTTCAAGCCCTTTAACCTAGATTCGGGGATTGAGTGCGAAAAAGGAGTGCACGATATTGGTGTGCATACTAGGGCAGGAAGCCCGTTGATAGTGTAATGCAGGAGCAATTACCGAGGAAATCAGAAAATTTTGTGGTCACCTTATTGGTGATGAAAATATTTTCGGGTTTACTAGATGCATCAAGAGCTTGTTCTTACTTTCTTGATTCAACTGCCGAATTTAGGTTTAATAAAAATAGGGCCCAAATCACAAAAAAAATGCACGACTAAATAATAGATGCTAATAATGAAAATAAATAAATATAAACTCTCTAAGACAGCCAGTTGTTTCTCCAAGACCCTTATCGGATCTTTGGTGGGGATCAGTTTAATGACCAGCTCAGTATTTGCGGCTCAGTTCAACTTAAAGTTTCAATCGAGTGACAACGCTGGTAATGCCAACTATGTGCTCATGCAGGACTGGGCAAAGGGTCTCGACAAACTGACCGATGGCGTGGTCAGCATTGAAATGTTACCGGTTAACTCTATCGTTAAGCACACAGAAACACTAGAAGCGGTGGGCTCTGGCATTCTCGATGGACACGTCACTGCCACAGGTTATTTTTCAGGTAAAGATCCAGCATTTGGTTTGCTAGGTAACACTGTTGGCGCTTGGGGAGACCCGTTTGAAATGCTTGATTTCATCAATAATGGTGGCGGACGCGAGCTGTATGAAGAGCTATTAACCCCCTATGGTTTACAATTCCTTGGTGCATCTGCAACGGGCCTTGAAGCTTTCGTCTCAAAAATCCCACTTAATGGTGTCGCTGATCTTAAAGGTCTTAAGCTTAGAGCGCCCGAGGGGCTAGTTCAGGCAGTATTTGCTGCCGCTGGTGCCAGTCCTGTCAACCTACCTGGTTCTGAAGTCTATACTTCTCTAGACAAAGGCTTGATTGATGCCGCTGATTACACGGTTTTTTCAACCAACCAACAGCAGGGCTTGCACAAAATTGCCAAGCACCCCGTTTACCCAGGATTCCACTCAATGCCTGTGATCGAAGTATCGATGACTAAGGCTACTTGGAATAAAATCCCCGCTGCTACTCAAAAAATCATGTTGAAGTCAGTGGAAGATTTTGCTGTTAACATGATTACCACCTTGAAAAATAATGATATCAAAGCTGTTGCAGAAGCTAAAGCCGCTGGTGATATCACGATTCACGACTGGAGCGCAGTAGAGCGTAA
Source organism: Oceanospirillales bacterium (assembly GCA_029027825.1). Lineage (GTDB taxonomy): Bacteria > Pseudomonadota > Gammaproteobacteria > Pseudomonadales > Balneatricaceae > Rs1. Next base: position 1,754,376 of record CP093399.1, read on the forward strand.
CAAGTTCCGTGCGATTGCCCAAAGTCAGTGGAAAATTTTTGCCAAGAAATCTCCCAACGCGCAAAAAGTATTTGATGTATTGTCCACGTACTTAGCTGATAAAGGTATGTTGTAAATCCTCAGCTATAGTATCAATAACACAACCGGGATGGTTTATATCCCGGTTGGTAGGTGTTCAATAAGCGCTACTCTTGGATGACTTGATAGTAGCTACCGACAAAATTTACACATCATCCTTGCTCTTTTCAAGATCCGTACTCATCAATGCCATTCGATCTTCAAAGATATTAGAATACAGGCGATTAATTATGAATAGCCCCAACAGCCGTGCGTTACGTGCCTCTGACAACCACGAGCCCGTTACTTTCCTCGATACGTTAATCATTAAATTCGGTGATATTTTGAGCACTGTCTTCTTGATCAGTGCCTGCATAAACATGTTTGAAATTGTCATGCGTTATGCTTTTAATGCTCCCACTATTTGGGTACACGAGACCACCACCTTATTTTGTGCGATCCTGTTTATCTATGCAGGCAGTTATTGTCTGGCCTGTAACCGTCATATACGCATCGGTATTTTATACGATTGGGTGTCTGATGAAGTACGTCATTACCTAGATATATTTATTTCCTTTTTCGGCTTGATCTATATGTCAATACTGACTTGGGCAGCCTATGGAGTTGCACAAAAAGCACTGTTTGCTCCCTGGGGTGACTTTCGCATGGAAACCAGCGGCAGCGCATGGGATCCAGCTCTGCCTGCCCTCGTAAAATCAATGCTATTTATTGTTGTGTTACTGATGCTGTTGCAATATTTACTGCACTTGATCAAGCTCGTCACTGCGCCAAGAGGACATAAAAATGTTTGAACTATTTGATTTATCAGTCATAGGCATTGAGTGGGGCAGCCTGTTGATGCTCGGCATTATGTTTGTGCTGTTAGCCACAGGCATGCCACTGGCAATGGTGACGGGGATAGTGGCGCTATTTTTTGCCATTTTTTGGATAGGCCCCCACTCTACACCTTTATTGATTAGCCGAATTTACAGTTTCTCCACCTCTTATGTATTTGTAGCGGTACCTATGTTTGTACTGATGGCTGCTATACTCGACAGATCAGGTATTGCCAAAGATCTGTTCAATGCGATGCGCATTGTCGGCGGGAAAATTCGTGGCGGAGTAGCCGTACAAACCTTAGTCGTCGCCGTGTTCCTCGCCGCTATGTCTGGTATTATCGGCGGTGAAACGGTGTTGCTTGGGCTTCTGGCACTGCCGCAGATGTTACGCATGGGTTACAACCGTAATTTAGCCATCGGCGTAGTCTGTGCAGGTGGAGCCTTAGGTACTATGGTACCGCCCTCCATCGTACTGATTATCTACGGATTAATTGCCAACGTCTCGATCGGCGATTTATTTACCGCCTCTTTTGTACCGGGCTTATTACTCGCCTCTCTTTACGTTATTTACGTCTTAGTCCGCTGTTATTTAGACCCTAGCTTAGCACCGCTCCCCCCGGAACAAGAATTGAGCATGAGCCGTGCTGAAAAATGGAAGGTGCTAAGCGGTGTTGCGCTACCCGTTGCAGTTGCCTTTACCGTACTGGGAAGTATCTATGCTGGTATTGCCTCTGTCACCGAAGCGGCCGGAGTTGGAGTGGCAGGTATCACCCTCTCTACTTGGGTGCGTGGCGAGTTCAACTGGGAGCTGATGCGTGAAAGTGCCAAGCAGACCTTGCGTACTTGCGGCATGATTATCTGGATTGGCATCGGCGCAACCATGATTGTAGGCGTCTACAATTTAATGGGCGGGATGCGCTTTGTCGAAAGTTTAATCCTCAACTTTGGTGACGGTAGCGCACTGTCGATCCTCTTATTGATGATGGGTATCCTAGTCTTGCTCGGTGGGGTGTTAGATTGGGTAGGTATCGCATTACTCACCATGCCGATTTTCGTGCCGATCATCATTCAATTGGGTTTCGATCCTATCTGGTTTGGCGTGGTGTTCTGTATGAATATGCAGATATCATTCTTGACCCCACCCTTTGGCCCCGCCGCTTTCTACCTGAAGAGTGTCGCACCACCGGAAATAACCTTGTCCCATATTTTCCGTGCCGTACTGCCCTTTATCGGCTTGCAGGTAATAGCACTCACATTACTGGTCAGCTTCCCAGTACTGGCGCTGTGGTGGCAGTAATAACACTTAAATAATCCATAATCACCGTAGGGTGGTTATGGATCTTAGCCTGATTCTATATAAAGATAGTAAGTGGGGTAACGCAAAAAGCAATAACTGAAACGGCGTATATGAGCAGCTCCCAATTTTCAAATGTCGAGAAATCTTTATATAACAGGATTTACCCAAAACAGCGCTTTGGGACAGGCACTATTTATAAAACAGCGCTTTGGGACAGGCACTATTTATCAAATCGCTTTGGAAAAGACACTGTTTAAAACCCCAGAACGCTAAATTTATAGTTATTATCTCTAGTAAAACTGACTTTTATAGGAATATAACAACGCATCACATCGTTTTTGTAAACCGCCTTGGTATTGCCGCCGAAACTATTTACTAATATTCGTGAAGCGTAACGACAGAAAGTCTCACAGAGCGAATGTGAGCAATATACGCCCTTTCTGAGGCCGCCAATTTTAAATCGCAGAGGAGTCTTTCGGTACAATGAGTTGGATTTTTATCTACAGGATGTACGGTATTTGGCGGTGCCATGGATGGCAATAAGCCACTGCGGTTTCGTTTCTTTTCTCGCAAAAAACAAACTCGACCTTTCGTGGTAGTAATAGCCGAAACCAACCAAGCTCTAACTTTCAGCAATATATTAGCATTCAATCAAACAGCACCTGCCCCGCTAATAGAATCAACACCGAAGGTAATTCGTGCCACGTTTGTCTAATCAAATGATCCTGCCACTACATTCTGCTACACTTACTCGGCTAACATTAAAAACTAAGATTTTACCTCCCTATGCAACAGCAACGCCCACCACTTAAGCAAGCCAAAAGTATCGACAACGTATTCAATAGTGCTTATTGGCATCTAAGCCAACAAGACTTCACGATTGCAGAAATACGTACCAAATTAGCCCGTAAAACAGAAAACATTGAGTGGATCGAAGAGGTGCTTGCACGACTGATCGACAATCGTTTTTTAAAAAACGACTTAGAATTTGCGCTACATTATTGCGAATCTGCATTTAACAATGAAATTGGCAAGAGCGCGATACGTCGAAAATTAACGATGCGTGGTATTTCGGTCAGTGAGATAGATGCGGCACTCGCGCAACTGATTGAACAGGGAAATATTAATTTCAATGAAAAGGCGACCAATCAACTACTCAATCGCTACGTAACCTTCGATGGAGTGAGTAAAGAAAAAATTTACTCTCAAATGACAAACCGAGGGTTTTCTCGCCAAGAAATCGATCAAGCTTTATTGCAGCACCCTGAACATGATTCATTGCGAACCAAGATAGAAATCAAAGCCGAAAAAGCAGATATAACCGTTGAAATAGTCAAGCTATACCGAAAAGGGAAAGGACAAACCCTTATTCTTCGTGAATTAAAGCAACGTCTAATTGATGTTACTAAATTTGAAGAAACGCTATACCAACTAAGCCTTGCAGGTGATATCGACTTATATCAAAGTTGTCGTGATCAATTAGCTAAAAAAAACTACCACTTATCTGATTATAAAGAACAATAAAAAGCCTATGCTTATTTATCACGAAAAGGCTTCACGGGTGATGAAATAAAAGAAGCTATGTCGCCTGAGCAAAATTAGCTACGGAGCCACCGAGAGCGAAGCTGGGCCTGCGACTATATGGATATAGGAGGTAGCGTAACGCAGGGAGCAGTTATCGAGACGGCCCATCTGAGCGGCCGCCAATTTTGTTAATCGCACAGGAGTCTTTCGGTAATGGCTGATCTGGCAAGACTTTTCCGGACATATTTCTAAGCAGCTTTTCTATATGCTTCATCGTATTCCATTGGAGCTACGTAACCAATGGTTGAATGTTTTCTCCGGCGGTTATAAAACACCTCAATATATTCAAATATGGCCTGCTTAGCATCACTCCTTGTTTTAAACTTCTCGTGATGAACCATCTCGGTTTTTAAAGTATGAAAGAAGCTTTCCGATGGTGCATTATCCCAGCAATTACCTTTTCTACTCATGCTGCAAATATACTTATTCTTCTTTAAGAGTGCCTGATAACTATCTGAAACGTATTGGCTGCCGCGATCACTGTGCACTATTAACCCAGCTTTAGGCTTCCGTTTACGCAGCGCCATCTCTAAGGAATCAGTGACCAGTGTTGCAGGCATCCTCTTGTCCATCGACCAACCTACGACGGTTCTAGAATAGAGATCTATGAAAACAGACAGATACAGCCATCCCTCTAAAGTTTGTATATAGGTAATATCACCAACGTATACCTGATCTGGACATTCTGGAGAAAACTCCCTATTGAGTATATTTTCAGCAACGGGTTTATTATGTTGAGAGTCCGTTGTTACTTTAAAGGCTTTTGTTATTTTCGCTTCAAGGTTTTCTTCCTTCATTAACCGTCTGATACGTTTCCGACTAACCTTTTTACCTAGGTCTACCAAATCACTTTGTATACGGCGTGTTCCGTAGATCTTATGGCTATCTTGGTGGCTTGTCTTGATGTCGGCCTTCAATGCCTGATCCTGCAACTCTCGGTGAGATACAGGACGCTTGAACCATTCATAAAATCCACTGCGAGAGACACAAAGTACTCGGCACATGAGTGAAAGATTAAACAGCTCTAAGTGATCACTAATAAATGAATATCTTAGTGAAGTTCTCTGGCAAAGAAGACCGCCGCCTTTTTTAAGATAGCTCTTTCCTCCTTTAAGCGAGCGACTTCTCGTCTCAGTCTTTTATTCTCATCATATATGTGCTCTTTGTTAAGACTTTTTGCTGGCTTAGCCCCTTCACTGACACTATGATATTTATTAATCCAAGTGTGTAAAGTACTGACATTTAAGCCCAGTTCTTTTGCTGTAGCAGCGATAGATTGATTGGACTCAATGGCTAATTGAATAGCAGACTCTTTAAACTCACTTGTATAATTATTTGGTTTCTTTCTAGACATCAGACACACCTTAAATAGGTTAATATTATGTATATTTATGTGTCCGGTAAACTATAACCACATCAGGCGGGTCTAATTTAAAGTTTAAGGAAAAACCGAATATACGGAACCGAATATACAGCGAATATACGGCAACGAATATACGGGACATACATGTTTTATTACAATGAAGCCAAACACATCCTGAAACAAGCCCTTTCAATAAGTGTCTACGTCATAAAGGTTTAATCGGAATATTCTGATAAATTAACACTGAATCAATGATCTACACACAATAACTCTCACACTTAGAATCGTCGATAATCAGTAACTCACTAGCCACCATGTAATTACCTCGGAAACAATTTGCAGATTAATGTAAAACCAATAATCCACGTGATAGATAGTCATTTCTCTTGCTCTCGCAAGACTTCACAACGGCCCATCGCCCGACCAAAATGATGCGCTCCTTTAGACCGCATCGCTTTATGTTTAATGGCTTTGAAACTGATGAGAAGACGGCCTAAAATGACCGCTTACTTACATGGCCATAGCCAATGGTTAGCTTTCCTGCTGGGCAAATGTAAGCCTTAGCCCTGAATCCTTCGTGCTCTTTCACTAGATCAAGTCCAGCGCTGTTTATCTGTCTCATGATCTATCCTCGAGTTTTGGGTATAAAAAAGCCCAGCTCGAAGGCTAGGCATGTTGTGTATTACATTTAGCAAATTACGATACGAAAATCTGTTTGTGTTTTACTTGTGATACTTAAAGAATATTTAAAATATACTTTTCATACAACAAACGATATTTAATCAAACATAAAGTAGTCTTATTGAATCATTTAGCAAATAGGATGCATTATGAAAATTAACAAACCAGGTTTATGGATTTCAGCCATATATTTATTGATACATTTAATTGTTATGCTAATTCCGTCCGGCTCAGGCATGATCTCTCTGGGCTACCTTGGAAACTTACTTCTAGTAATGCATAATTTTTATTTACTGGAATTTTTAGGTGTTATCCATAATGAAAATTCATGGGTTTTCTGGCTAGCGATTGCTACTGCTTTCCAAATTTACATCGTAAGTTATTTTATAGGCCACTTGTTTCGTAATAAGTCTTAAATTGCAGAAATAAAAAAGTCCAGCTCGGAGGCTAGGCGGCTTTACTAAGGTAAAATATTTGGCAATATTTGGGACAGGCACTTTTTATAACCATAGAACACCACATTCTTAGCTATATCTCTAGTAAATCTCACTTTTTCAGGAATATACCCACATCTCACATCGGATCTAACTACGGAGCCATAAACCACCCCTCCTTGGTATTGCCGCCGGAGAAATTTACTAAGCTTGCGGGTGCAGCGCCAGGGCGTCGCGTAGAGCGAAGCTGGGCCTGCGACTATATGGATATAGGGGGTAGAGTAACGCAGGGAGCAGTTACCGAGACGGCCCATCTAAGCGGCCGCCAATTTTGTGAATTGTGCAGAAGTCTTTCTGCAATATAGGTTTTATTCTTTGGGGTAACGTTACAGTCTTTTAAAAAGTCACAAGGTGACAAGCAACATCCGATAATTATCCCGAATAACCAGTAATTCTGAAGAATCAGGCAATAAAAAAGCAGCCTATAGCTGCTTATTGATTGCCTGAATAATCAAACTGATTTTAAACTGTTCGCCATATCAACTATTTTCTGTTGTTCAGTTGACGCAGCTTTAAGAGCCTTAGCAAAAATCTTCTTTTTGTCTCTAGCTGCAGACGAGCGAAAAAAATCTGAAAACTTTGTAGACTCAACTTTAGGACGCCTTTCTAATAGTGAAAGCATGATTGTTTACCTCTATTTAGCCTAAACCAACCACTGTATTAATGGCCGCAGTATTATACTTAGTGTGTATATATTGGTCAATGTTATTGACATTACTATGGTACAACTTTGCAGAGCCGTCAAGGTTTTTGACGAGAACTCCCATCCTGATGCTCTGTCCGAAATAACTCTTTAGTTCATTTACAACAACTTGGGAAGATATGAACTGAGTAACAAAAATTTCGGGAGGAACTCTTCTCCCTTCCAATTTTTCTCTAGCCATGACAAACTCCCAAGCTTTTTCGGGGTTTTGATAAACGAATAGTATCTCCACATGTCGTTGCTTGTTCAGCGAACGCTCTATATTCTGTTTGGCTTTGTCGAAATCTGATAGAGTGGAGTCGAGGATAAAGCTAACTTTTCGCTTTAACGCCCTATCGTGAATAGCTTCGACTAATCTTGTAGCTGGAGCTTGAAACAGATGAGAGTTGGCTCCGTTATAAGCCTCAAATTCGCCTCTAAGTTCATCATTGTCAATATGCAAAGCCGACCCGTCTAGTTGAAAGAGCAGCTGTCTTGCTATTTCTGTTTTCCCTGCTCCAGGAGAGCCGGCCATGAAAATGGAAACAGGGTTCTCTTCGCGTGGATAAGCATCAACATATTTTTTTGCTATAGCCTTTTTGTTTGCTTTCCTTCGGACAAAAGCCATAGCGGTATCATGTATCGCTTTCTCTTCTTCACTAACACAATCATGCATCATAAAATTACGCCTTGGAATTATAATAGCACCGTCAAGGATCCTATATCAGCCTCGTAATGATAAAACAAACTCATGTTCAGTGACAATAAAGTTTGTAACCTTGCGGTTTTATAGGTAAAACTTTATTGTAAGCGAATATACGGGACATACATGTTTTATTACAATGAAGCCAAACACATCCTGAAACGAGCCCTTTCAATAAGTGTCTACGTCATAAAGGTTTAATCGGAATATTCTGATAATTTAACACTGAATCGATGATCTACACACAATAACTCTCACACTTAGCAGCGTCGATAATCAGTAACTGTCTAGCCTGCATGTAATTACGTCGGAAACAATTTGCAGCTTAATGTAATACCTTTAATCCACTTGATAGAGAGTCTTTTCGCTTGCTCTCGCAAGGCTTCACAACGGCCCATCGCCCGACCAAAATGATGCGCTCCTTTAGACTGCATCGCTTTATGCCATTGCTCTGGATCTATTCCTAAGCGTATCAATATCGGCGGTAATCGATGATCAATCACACCACGTTTGTCATCTCTAATCGCCCTACCGCTCCAATCTACTAACTCTAAATAATCGCAATAATGGTAAGGAAGTTCATCTTCTAACTGATGGCCTTCTTTTACAAATTCTTTAAGGTATAGATTGTTACTTACTGTCGCTGCTTCTTCATCGTGGTGCCGATCAGCTTCCAGCGGATGCTCATCTATCCTTTGCTTTATCGAAGTAAATTCAGACTCTTCAGGTCTCTCTGCCATCATCGCGCGAATCGGATTAAGCTCCACATAGGCCATACAAGTGAGTAGAGCCTGTTCATCTAACAATGCCTGGCTTTTGAATCTTCCCTCCCAAAAATGACCTGTGCAGCTATCTTCTAAGTTGGCTTGGCGGGCAATTGGCTCATTCAAACTCTTCATAAACCAACTGATATCTTCTAAATGAGCACGCCATTTTTGAACATATTCTGCGATAAGATTCAGCTGCTCTTTACCGAGGCTCTCACCTCTCACTAATCGATCTATAATATCCGGGCCTTTATAAATTCGCCGCCAACGCTCTATGACCTCTAGATCGCTCAAACTATCTACTTGTTTTTTATTGATATATAGCACTAAATGATAATGGTTAGACATGATGGCATAAGCACAAACATCGATACAAAAGACTGCGTCAATTTCAGCCAATCTATCTAACATCCATTGGCGTCGATGTTCAAAGTCTTGCTGGGTGTAATGGTCAAACCCACAGAGAAAAGCCCTTCTAACCACTCTAGAGACACAGTGGTAGTAAGGTGTGGCTTCGTAACAGATTTGTTGCGAACGGGCACGAGTCATAGAACCTCCCCTCAGAAACATAAGCCTCTGAATTGAATTTCATTGATTATAACTCTACGCCTTTAGATGTTTATATTCAATTAATACGTGCCTGTCCCCTAATATGTGCCCTAATATGTGCTGAATTGAATTATCAGTACCTAACACCCTACCCCTCTAACTGTTTATATTCAATTAATCCTTGGCTGTCCCTTAGTATTTTCCTATTGGCGGCGATGTTCAAAGTCTTGTTGAGTCGTTTTATCATAACCACAGAGGAAAGCCCTTCTAACCACTCTAGAAATACAGTGGTAATAAGGTGTGTCTTGGCAGCAAATCTGTTGCGATCGGGCACGAGTCATAGAACCTCCCATTCAGAGATAAATTTCTCTGAATTGAATTATCAGTGTCTAACACCCAACTCCTCTAGCTGTTTATATTCAATTAATCTATGCCTGTCCTTTAATAGCTTTTTTGCATTGAGGCAAAAGGCAAGACTTGACCCCGCGCCCCTTTGTACTATGCTAATTTAAAAGGAGACACTCATGTCATATAAAAAACTAGCGGTGCTATTGTTGTGTATACCTCTTGAGAATGCTATCTCAGCAGAGAGAATTTCTATAGAAGTATCTGTTGTACACTTTTGTCCTTTTATTTGTATCGATAAGACCGTTAGTGGCTTCACTGTCGAAATTGTCGATGAAATATTTAAATGGCATAACATTGATGTCGCTTTCCAAGAAATGCCTTGGGCTAGAGGCGTAAAAGAGTCACTTAAAGGCGGTATTGCAGGCATGCTGGCCCCCAGTAAAGGCGAGGCTGAAGGACTGGTTTTTCCATCTTTACCTATCGGCATGCAAAAGAATTGTTTTTTCAAAAAAAGCACTAATCCATGGCAGTATAAATCGGCAGACGACTTAGCCAATGTACAAACTATCGTGTTTACAAATTGGTCCCATGAATCAGATTTAATGTCATTCATGGCAAAAAAGGGAAAAGTTTACGATCAACATTTCACTTCAATTAACTATAGTGGGGACTATTATCCTAGAGCTATCAATATGATAATGAAAGACAGAGCCAACGCATTTTGGGCTGACCCATCTACTTTGAGTAACTATCTCGATAAAACCCCCGCCACACAGGCCCTGAACTTAGTCAATGCAGGATGTATTTCTGCAAGCTTTGTCTATTTAGGGATCTCACCTAAAACCGAACTGCCTATGGAAGCTATGTATGTCGAGGGAATTACAAGGTTAAGGGAATCGGGAAGACTCGATGAAATTTTAAAGAAGTATAAAGTAACAGACTGGTCGACGGAGAGCGAAATTCATTTCCAATGATAGTGATTCCCCGCACTAAATTGAGTAAGTGTGGTGATCCTGTATCTTTGTATGAGCTTCTTTGAAGCTCAAGTTTTCCATCTTAATAGCTATTCACAATAGCTTCCACTGACCCACGTTTCTACGTGGCACTGCAAGCTAAAAGCAGCGCAATTATTACCACACTCAAAAAACATGTCACCAATATATGACACTATATTCTTAATATTTATTACTTATAAATCCGATTTTAATGCCTTGTTGACTTAACCAGAAATGGTCGTTAGATTAATCGATTTATTGCTTAAAAAGCTTCTAAAGTTAAGGTCGTATATTGAATAAAAAAAACATTATTTGGGACAGGCACTTTTTATAACCACAAAATGCTAAAAGAGCTACTTTGGAACAGGCACTTTTTATAACCACAGAACACCAAACTTGCAATTATTATGTATAGTAGAGCTCACTTTGATATGAATATAACAACGTATCACATAACTACCACGAACGAAACTGGTATTACCGCAAGAGCGCGTAGCGTTCGGACATCACCCAGAGCAAAGCCATTGACTGCCTATCTGAGGCCGCCAGTTTTTTGTAAATTGTGAAGGAATCTTTCTGCAATATAGATTTGATTTTTATGTACAGGATGTACGGTATTTGGCGGTGCCATGGATGGCAATGATCCACTTTAGTTACGTTTCTTTTTTCACAAAAAGAAATTTAATTACCTTGCATCACTCGCAACTTTCTAACTTATGACTTTCCAACTCAAAACTCATGTTCAGTGACAATAAAGTTTGCCCGTTAAAACGCCAGAATTACAATAGAGTTTGCCCGTAAGGAAATAAAAAACCTATACAGAATATAAAACGGTATGGTGATTTGGTCTGGATAGGAAGTCATTACCAATCTCGACTAACCTGATGTGGCTTAATCCCCCTGTGTCAGTCAAACAGACTCTTTGAAACTACCTACTAAAGCTCTTCGGTTTTAAATTCGCTATAGCCTTCATAGTAATAACTAACATCGATGCCCTTCATATAGAGCGCACGATCGTTAATCTGATCAGTTAAAGCAGACTTTAACAATACTTTGATTTCAACATCTTTTACGACACTGCGCTGCATAGAAGATAGATATTCTTCTTTATCTACTAGGTTCCAATCAATAACCTGTTGCACCGCTTGTTTTAACATTAGATCTAACCAAATACGGGTGGCCGGATCGTTACCTTCACGAAAAGGATGAGCGACATTCATTTCCACGTACTTTTCTATCACTTCATCAACATTACTATGCGGCATATTATCAATGTGTTTTAGTGACGGCTCTAAATACATAACCGGCGCAAAGCGGAAATTTCCTTTGGCAATATTTACCTCGCGAATTTTACCCGCAAAGTCATAAATATCTACAAATAAATAGGCATGAATAAAAGCAAGGCCTGCGAATTTACCCACTTCTGCTTTGCTAATATCATCAGAATCAAATAGTTGTTTAGCTTTTTGTTTACTAATTTTTTCTTCTGTTTTAGCCAAAACTAATTGATCAGTAATATTGAATTTATTATCTAAAATCATCTTAAGCCCCCTCTATATTTAAATAATAGAATAACGCACCAAAAGGATATTTTTTAAAACCATTGGCATCTACCCTAATGATATAATACAGATTCTTTTTATCACTAGAGTAACGATAAAGCACAGCTTAACTCACTGATTATATCTATACACTAACTCTATTGTCACTGAACAAACTCAAACATACCCCGCCGCACAAAATCCACTTGCCCAAGCCCATTGAAAATTGTGCCCGCCCAAGTGTCCGGTAACATCCAAGCTCTCGCCAATAAAAAACAATCCTGCCGCTTTCTTGGCCTCAAAGCTTTTTGAGGAGACTTCGTTGGTATCAATTCCACCTAGTGTGACTTCTGCAGTGCGGTACCCTTCTGTGCCGCCGGGCTGGATTTTCCAATCGGTGAGTTGTTTGGCTAGTGCTTCTAGTTGGATATTGTTCATTTGTCCGATCGGCTGACTGGCTTTCAGTGCCGCTAAGTCTTTATTCTGTAGCTGCCAGTATTCTAGTAAGGTTTGTGCTAGTCGCTTGGTTAAATGCTGGCCTAATAAGCTTTGTATCTCCGACTTAGATTTTTGCTCACGCTGCTCTTTTAACCAAGTTAAGCAGTCGGTATTGGGGAATAGGTTGATGCTGATAAACTCGCCACTCTTCCAATAGCTCGACGCTTGTAGCATCACAGGTCCGCTTAAGCCGCGATGCGTAAAGAGCATTGCCTCGGTAAAGGCTGTGCCATCTTCGGTGGTCACGCGCACAAAGTGCGACACGCCCGAGAGTGGTTTTAGAAATTTAAGGCTCTCCGGTGGTAGCGTAAAAGGGACTAGCGCCGCACTTAAGGGGGTCACTTTCAGGCCGAATTGTTTGGCGATATGGTAGGCAAAAGGCGATGCGCCACCGTTGGGGATAGATAGCCCGCCACTGGCAATCACGATTGAGGTGGCAGTTAAGCTGGCGGTGTTGGTCTGTACTTTATAGCGCGCGGTCTGAGACGGGCTTTGGGAATCTGTAATTTGCGTTTGAGAGTCGATCGCTTGGATATTTTCTACGCTGGTCTGGGTGGATATTTCGACCCCTGCCCACTCTATTTCGGTGGTCAACATATGTAATATTTTACGACTGCTGTCATCGCAGAAAAGCTGACCTAAGGTTTTTTCGTGGTAGGCGATATCGTGCCGCTCTACTTGATCGACAAAGGTTTGCACGCTAAAGCGGCTCAATGCCGATTTGCAGAAATGCGAGTTGCCGGAGATAAAGTGTTGGGGGCCATTGTGAATGTTCGTGAAGTTACAGCGCCCGCCTCCGGACATTAATATTTTGCGGCAGATGCGTTTGCTGTGCTCGATCACCAGCACTGACTTACCGCGATAACCGGCGTTGATTGCGCAGTATAAACCAGATGCACCGGCGCCAATGATGATCACATCATAATGTTTCATTAATTGTTCTCTTGTGTAGGGTGGGCATACAGGTTTTTTTGGATTAGTTTAGTGTTTATCAACAACTATTGATTAATCAATAAATGACTTTAATTAATTACTTTAACTTGTTGATAATATGAAATTTTAAGTTACTAAATAATACCAGAGCGCTGTTTAAGTTGCGCATAATAGGCCCAGAATAATCGCGCGGCACTGCCCCGATACGGCGACCACTGCTCGGCAATGCTGCGCATTTGTTTTGCCTGCGGTGCGACTTTTAAACCAAGCGCCGCGGCGACTGCCTTTTGCAGGGCTAAATCACCGGCGGGGAAGATGTCGCGGTGACCGATACAAAATAACAAATAAACTTCTGCTGTCCATGGCCCTATGCCTTTATAGGCACAGAGTACTGCTAGCGCCTGCGGCGCACTCAGTTTTGCCAATTGGGTAAAATCTAACTCCCCTGCCACTTGCGCGCTGGCAACCCTTTGCAGGGTCTGGTATTTGCTGTTCGATAGGCCACAATCTAGCAGTAGCTGTCGATCAATGGCTAAGTAATTTTCTGCCGTTAATGGCGTCACTAATTGCCTTAAGCGCCCGTTGATTGCATTGGCACTTGCCACTGACAGTAACTGGCCGACAATAATTGTTGCCAGCCCAGCAAAGCCACCGGCACGTAATCGCAATGGTATGGATTCAACGTCGGTTAGCGCTATATTTAGCACCGCAGTTAAACGTGGATCTTGTTGGAGTAGCTGCCCAATATCGGCATCTACATCCGCCTGGCAATTTATGTTGTTCACAATCGAGGCCTGCTCTGAGTTGGTCTATCCCTGCTCTAAATCAGTAATTCGCTGCCATATAGCGCAAGCTATTGATTGACATTGAAGTTACTGATCCTGCTTAGAATAAACCAGCTATTTTAGCTGCAGATTATTTTTTGGCGTGCGCTGCTTTAATTTTATCTGCTAAGCGGCCTTTATTAGCTGCGGCGTGAGCGACGGCTTCGGCATCTTTTTGTGCTTGGCTTTTTTTCTCGCTGCGGCCCTTTTCATAGACTGATTGCGGTTTTTTCTTTTCTGCTAAAGCCTTTTTCTTGCGACTTTCTTTACTGTCTGGATCTTCTAGAAATTCTTTTTTACTTGGCGGGCGGTCTAGTATGGTCATTAAACCAGTACGTTTTTTCTTACTACGTGACATTATTGGTCACCTCTATTATTGCTGTCGAAAGCGTTGGCTTTCTTTTCATTTTCTTCACGTTCGCGCTGTTCGTCGTCGATCGCGTTCTGGGTTTTGTATGCCTGACGTTGAGCGTTTCGCTGGGATCGCTCTGCATCTAGTAAATCTTGTTCGGCCTGCTCTGCTTCGCGCTCGATTTGCGCATCGATGAGTTGCTGTTTTGCCTCCTCAAATTTGATCTGCCACTCGGCGACCGTTTCATATGTGATCAAGCCCAATTTGCCACCGCGAATGTCATGAATCATCACTTCGGACGCCTTGTGCAGATCGATTTTTCCGCCCGCTCGCAATCCGCCACGCTTACTGCCGATAATTTTGAGCATTTCCAGGTCGGTGCTTGGCAATTCTTGCAGTTTGTATCTCTCTAACATCCGCTGAGGATATTTTTTCATCATAAACTCAGCCGCATACAGTGCCACTGATTGATACTCTAATGCTGTATCTCTAATGGCACCGCTGGTCGCTAGGCGAAAACCTGAATCGTGATCTTCGATCTTTGGCCACAACATTCCCGGTGTATCTGAAAGTATTAAGCCGTTGGCTAGCGTATAGCGGGTTTGCCTTTTAGTCACCGCGGGCTCATTGCCTACTTTGGCAATGCGACGACCGACTAATGCGTTGATCATGGTTGATTTGCCCACGTTGGGAATCCCCATGATCATTACTCTTACCGGTCTGTCGTTGCGGATGCGGATTGGCGCCATCTTTTTCGCAATATCGGGGATCTTTGCAATTAACTTTTTGTTGCCGGCATCAATCGATATTGCCTGCACATGCTCTTGCTGATTAAAGTAGTCAACCCATTCTTGGGTGTGTACTGGATCGGCAAGATCTTGTTTATTCAGTAATTTCAATACTGGTGTGGCATTACGTAAGTCTTTAATCATCGGATTTTGACTAGACATAGGCAGACGCGCATCTAGCACTTCAATCACCATATCTATTTCATCCATGGCCTCCGCGATTTCTTTTCGCGCTTTGTTCATATGCCCTGGAAACCAATTTATTCTCATCTTACATTTGCCCTATCAATGATTTACTTACTTAGTCTCTTTTAAGCTTGGCTTTTAAGGTACTCTTCATAGCCACCTTTGAAATCAGTAATTCCCTGATCAGTGATCTCTAAGATCCTGGTCGCCAAAGAGGAGACAAACTCGCGGTCGTGACTGACAAAGATCAAAGTGCCTTTGTAGTTGTCCAACGCTAAGTTCAGTGACTCTATGGATTCCATATCTAAGTGGTTAGTTGGCTCATCCATTAATAGTACATTGTTTTTCGCCAACATTAGCTTGCCGAACAACATGCGCCCCTGCTCACCACCTGAAATAACTTTGACTGACTTGTGAATGTCTTTTTGAGAGAACAACAAGCGACCTAGTGTGCCCCGAATGACTTGTTCATCATCCCCTTCCTGGCTCCACTGTCCCATCCAATCTAGTAGTACTTTATCTTCTTCAAAATCCGCGGCATGGTCTTGGGCATAGTAACCTATACTGGCATTTTCCGACCATTTTATAGTGCCCGAGCTAGGTTCTACATCACCTTGCAGGCAGCGTAACAGCGTGGTTTTGCCGATGCCGTTAGGTCCGATAATCGCTACCCTCTCTCCGACTTCAATCATTAGATTAAGTTTTTCAAACAAGGTTGTAGCATAGCTTTTACTCAAGCCTTCTATTTCTATCGCCAAGCGGTGCAGCTTTTTCTCTTGCTCAAAACGGATAAAGGGATTCTGACGGCTGGAAGGTTTAATTTCAGCCAATTCAATCTTATCTATTTGCTTGGCTCGCGAGGTTGCCTGTTTGGACTTAGAGGCATTCGCCGAGAAGCGACTGACAAACGCTTTTAGCTCTGATATCTGCGCTTTCTTTTTCGCGTTGTTGGTCTGTAATTGCTCTTGAATCATGGTCGATGCAGTCATGTATTCATCGTAATTGCCCGGATATACGCGTAGCTCACCGTAATCTAAATCGGCCATATGCGTGCAGACACTGTTTAGAAAGTGTCTATCGTGCGAGATGATGATCATAGTGCAATTGCGTTCATTCAAGACACTTTCCAACCAGCGGATAGTATTGATATCCAAGTTGTTGGTCGGCTCATCCAATAACATGATATCCGGATTAGAAAACAACACTTGCGCCAACAGCACTCGCAGCTTCCAACCGGGGGCCACTTCACTCATCAAACCAAAGTGTTGCTCTATCGGAATACCGACACCTAGCAATAATTCACCGGCTCTCGACTCGGCAGTATAGCCATCAAGCTCGGCAAATTCACCCTCAAGATCCGCGGCGCGCAAGCCATCTGCTTCGCTCATGTCCGGGTTCGCATAGATGGCGTCCCGCTCTTCTTTGACCGTCCAAAGTTCGCCGTGCCCCATGATGACGGTGTCAATCACGGTGTTTTCCTCAAAGGCAAACTGGTCTTGCTTTAGTTTACCGATACGCTCTGTGGGGTCCGTTGTAACGTTACCTGATGAAGGTTCTAAATCCCCACCAAATATTTTCATTAACGTGGACTTCCCACAACCATTAGCACCAATTAAGCCATAGCGATTACCATCGCCAAATTTAACAGATACATTTTCGAAGAGTGGTTTTGCACCAAATTGGATACTAAGATTTGAGGATACGAGCAAAGGAATATACCGAATTTAATTGAAGGGTAGCGCAGCGCTTTTTAATTTAAAACTATCTTTAAAATTCAAGCACGCAACAAAAAGCAGCGCAGTATAACACCGATTAAAAATAGTACCTATTGCTTATAAAATTTTCGTTACGGTAATTGGTCTATTTATAGATTAGTTGACGTTTATAACCCATCATCTGTGGCTCTAAGCAATTCAATATAACTTGAGGAGGAATGTGAGGCCTCTGCATAACTTACCCAGAGGGTATGATAACTGTGCTCGCAATATTATGCAGAGGTCTCAGTGTAGAAGGTAATACATGATGTAACTGGTGTGGCTGGGCATGTTAAGTCTATTTTAGAGACTCTCTCCTATTTCCTA
Source organism: Oceanospirillales bacterium (assembly GCA_029027825.1). GTDB lineage: Bacteria > Pseudomonadota > Gammaproteobacteria > Pseudomonadales > Balneatricaceae > Rs1. The sequence goes on from CP093399.1 coordinate 1,771,938, forward strand.
GCTCCTCTGTGCTCTCAACTTGCAGCTTCTTGTTACTTTTTTTCCTAAATTTAAAATTTGCACAGACAACGCCGGTCGTAATAATTAACATGGCGATGACTGTTTCAATTTCTACCGTTTCTTTTAAGATGATAAAAGCCAAAACTGAGACTAACACTGGAGTTAAAGCCCCCCAACACACTGAAAGCTCTGCCCCTAATTCATTGATAGCATGACCGTAAGTCACCACAGATATTAAACCACAAAAAATACCCATGATAATAAGCTGAGGTACGATTTGCGCCCACGGGGTAGCGGCAAGATTAGTTTCGAAAAAACCGAACGGCAAAGATAATAATAAACCAATGGCAGCGACACTATTAAGCACTGCTGCTAACTCAAGTCCTGACAGTTTAGCGACTTTTATACTTACGGTATAAACGGCCCAACAAGAAGCAGCTAGTATGTAAAACACTGCCCCTAGGTAACTATTTTCAGCACCCGAGTCTAAATTTGCCGATACTAAAATGCTGATTCCGACTAGCACTATACTAAGCCCGACCAATCGTCTTTTTGATAACTTCTCTTTATAAAACAAAATTGCCATCAAAGTAACGAATACCGGAGCAACTCCTGGAACCAACAAACTACCTACCACAGCTTTTACATGGCCGGAGGCAATCACCGATAATAAGTAAAACGGTAACCCCGCTCCTACACTTATCCCAATAAGATAGCGCTTTTTAGCTTTAAATATATTTCGTCTGGATCTATACAGTACCGGCAGTAGTACCAAGGCTGGCAATAAGAATCTCAATAGCGCCATATCAAAACTGGTTAAGCTAGATTGAGCACCACTACGCAGCGCTACAAAATACGATGACCAGATTAATAAAGTAGTAACTAAGGCTAGCACTCCTGAATTTATTGACGCTAAACCCATCCTTTGCATCGCTGTTTGAAACATCTACACCTCTTAAAAACACATAATAAGCATTAATTTATGGCGCTATTATGCAGAATATTAAGCGCATTTTTCGGCCTTTATTGATTACAATTACCTTAGTAATTGGCTTATAATAGCTTTTTATATATATTTATTGGTGGTTTATAGTATGGACAGAATTGATCGCAGCATTTTGGAGCGCCTGCAAAAAAATGGTCGCTTAAGCACTGCAGAAATAGCAGACAGCGTTAATCTATCCCCTTCTCCTTGCGCTAGGCGAATAAAGCGCTTGGAACAAGATAAGATTATCATTGGCTACCAAGCAAAAATATCCAGAAATTCGGTTAACTTAGGAATGACGGTCTTTGTCCATGTGAATTTAAACAGCCATCAAGAAACAGATTTGGAGTATTTTGAAAAAATAATTACTGGTTTGCCGCAAGTCATCAATGGCCATGTAGTCTCAGGGCAATATGATTACTTATTAGAAGTTGTTTGTAGTAACTTAATTGCCTACGAAGGTTTTATGCGTCAACTGCGTATCATTCCGATGGTAAAAGATATTAATTCAAACTTTACTATTCGTACCTTTAAAGAACAGACCGCATTACCTATATCCGGTTAAGAGTCTACCCAGCAGAGCGCGGATAACGGGTAGCGGGCTTTTACCCTACCCTACTACTCTTTATAGGTTTTTTCAGGCTTTGCTTCAAGCGATTTAAGCTTCAGCTTGGTAAATACAGGTATTAATTGCACTATTAATACCGAGCTAACCACCAAAAATATTCCGAATAAGCCCAAACTATTGATGGGGTTACTTATAATAATTGTTGGCCACCAGCCTAGGGATACGACAATAGCTGTGATGCTGAAGCTAAAAATAGGGGTTAATGCTACCGTTGCCCCCACTTGAGCCGTTGGCCAATACTTCATTGCTTGCCCAAAACAGCCATATGCGATTAGCGTATTTATTGCGCAATAAAATGCGATACTCCATTGATTCAAATTCATGTTACTAAAATGATTTAAATCACTAAATGGCAGGATAAGAAACAAGCCCGAACCATAGATGTATAAAAGCACATTACCTGGTGATAGCTTAGCGATCAGTGATTTTTGTATCAGCGCATAACATGTCCAAGATATTGCAGAAAATTGCACCAACAAAACTCCCACCCAAATATTACTGTTAGCACTGTTTGATATACCTAGATATGGATGAAAGAACAGCATCATTCCAAGGCCTAAAGTAGCAAAGCAAGCCATTTGAAAGGCGCTCAATCGCTCTTTAAAAAAAATCATCCCGCCAAATGCTAAAAAGAAAGGAGCAGTTTGAAAATTCAATTGGGCGGGCCCGGGCTCCAGATAATCTAAGCAATAGACAAAAGAGATATAATTCATCAGTGAAAACACCGCTGCTACGGTCAGTTTAAACCAGTCTTTCATGACCAGTCGTCTGAATTGAGGCAAATTCCCGGAAATTTTCTGTAAAACTAGGCTGACGAAAAAAGCGACGAAGAACCTAAACCAAGTCAAAGTAACGGGATCAATAAAGCCTGCAGATAGCTTCAGCGCTACCGGTAACATCCCCCAGGAAAGCACTGCTGTGATTGAAAAAATCAAACCAAGTTTAAAATTATAGGTTGTGTCGTTCATAAATTATTGCACTTTTATTGTTTATTGAAACCTTTGCATAACGTTGTCAGCATAAGTAATACAAGGAAAAAACCGGCGAGATAGCGGAGTTAGTCTGCCTCTCACTTTGGGCACAGTGCGCCCTTCTTTATGGGTATTACTGGCATAAGTGAGCATATTGAGCTGGTTTTTAGCGCCGTATTACCGAGCGCAGTTATCATACCCTCTGGGTAAGTTATGCAAAGGTCTCTTATTATCGAATATTTGTTTAGCGAATGTAGGAGGCAGCCTAGCTTGCAGTAAAGATTTTTTAATTCCACTGTAGAAACGACATCTTACACTCTGTATGCACTTTGAGGTCACGGATTCTGGTTAAACAATAGCTTGCATTAGTTTCGCTATATAATCTAATGTATATTAAAGGTAATCACTATTCACTTATCGCATATCAGCGCGGGGCTTTCTATTGCAATCATTATCACACGTCGATTTTAAATTATTACTTTGCTTAAATGCATTACTGGCGCACAACAATGTTAGCCGTGCAGCTGATGAAATGAATATGAGCCAACCAGCCATGAGCAGAGCTTTAGCTAAATTAAGGCTGCTTTTTAATGACCAATTATTTGTCAGAACAAGCCACGGTATGGAGCCAACAACTAGGGCCGTCTCGTTATTGCAGCCGTTACAAGGCACCCTTGACCAATTGAACCGTTTATTGATCAGTGAGAATTTTTCTCCACTTTTGTGCCAGCGTACTTTCAAAATTCATATGAGCAGCTATTCTTCCCAAGCGCATATTTCAAACTTAGCAAAACTGTTCTATCAGCAGGCACCGAATGCCCAGTTAGAGATTATCGACATTAAGGGAAAATCCTTGCAACAGCAAAGTTCACAAGTGATCGACTTAGCCCTGGGCAGCCAAATGACGCATGTGCCTGATTACTTTCATCAGCTATATTTAGGGGAGGAAGAAATGCAGTGCTTTATGCGGGCGGATCACCCTTTAGCCGATCAAGATTTAACCTTAGATAAATTCCTAGACTATCCGCATGTCGTTGTGTCTCTAGGTGGAGGGCCAAGCATGCCAATTGAGAACCAGTTGAATACTATCGGTAAATCAAGGAAAGTTGGTTTTCGCTCCCCCCATTACCTTAACGCACTGGAAGTAATAAGCAGCACTCAAATGCTATTTAATACTTCTCCTATTGTCCCACTGCGCTTTCAAAAGCAATTTAACCTGATCGGTAAAAAACTCCCTTTCGATCATCCCCCCTCAAGGTACTATCTGAACTGGCCGCCAACTCTTCATAAAGACCCTGCACACATTTGGCTGAGAAACCTTTGCAGTACTGTTATTAAAAATAATATGCTGTTAGCAAAGCCTTAGCGGTTTTGTTTTAGCAGAAAGAGGGATTAAAAACTTGGCTGCTATAGCCAACATTACGGCGCTTATACTGAGCTTTTTTCTAATAAAAATTCTGTATATAAACGTTCAATTGCCGCTGCGCTATCGAGGTAATTCAAATAATTAAGCATTTCCATAGCAATTTCAGCGGTACACAAACCAGTGTTCTTTTGATTACGTCTTAAATGGTAGCGAGATATTGTTGCTGTGATTAAGTGCAGCTTCGGTGTGTTTTTCAAATAAATACTTTTGTTGTATATTTTGCGCGCCTCTTGCCATGTTCCATCGAGTAAAATTATATGTTCGAGGCTATTAAGCTCGAAAGGTTGCTCTTCAATATGCTGCACCGAGGACCTGTCTTTGGCGTTACAATCCGTTATTGAACGGCACTGCTTGGATATCTTTTTAACCACTGCATCAGAACTTGGATATAAAAGAACGACTTTGTTACTGGCAAGAGCTGCTAATAAACCAGCGTGTGGGGAGCATCTTTTCCATTCTACTACTTGAGCGCTACAATTTTCATCCTCTGTAAACGCAGCTATTATTAGCTTTCCTGTATTTGATTCTTTACTCATTTCTCTTGTATGCGTCAATAACCACAGTTTAAGCATTTACTTTTTCGGCCTATAAATAACAATATTTTATTGGGTTTATTGCAGCGCTGGATTACTAAATCTTCTTAAGGGTCATTGTAAAGATAACAAATACCACTAGCGTACAGCGAAGTTCTTGGTTAAGGAAATTGCTGGCCTGCTGATGGTTTGACTAAAGCCGTTAACACAGAGTACCAATTTCTCTGTATGCCTTTAAACTAGGTGGTGTAAAATTCAGACAAATCCACGTTAACTCTTTTGCCCTGCACACTACTTTGCAGGGCAAGCTCTATCACTTTAATCACTCTAGCCCCTTCTAATGCACTCACGGGAGTTTTAGCATTAGATTTAATAGCTAATGCTAGCTTTGCGTAATATTGCGAGTAACAACCAGCTAGCGTTTCAATCTTGATAGTCTCTTGCTCTTCTGTATCAGGATCAACTAAATACTTAATACCATAATTTACTGGTGGCTCAATACCGAAAGCAGGAGCTGTTAAAGCTACGCCATCACGCAATTGTTGCTCTTGAGGGTCCAACCCGTATTTTAGATAATTGCCTTGCTCTCCCTGCAACTGAAACCTTAAATTTGGCGATGCAGAAAACGGACTGGATTTAAGTACAACTTCCATATTGTCATAATGCAGCATCACCTGAAAATAATCAGTTACACTTGAGTTTTCTCGCAAATTCGTACAATTCGCGGTTAAAGCTTGGGGAGCGCCAAATAAATGTAGCACTTGATCAATTAAATGGGACCCTAAATCATAGAAGATCCCTGTCGCCTCACCTTCCTGCTCACGCCATCGACTTCGAACCACTGGCCTAAATCGATCAAAATTACTATTAAAGACCTTAATTTTACCAAGCTTGCCAGTTTGAATAATTTTTTGGACCGTTAAAAAATCCCCATCCCAACGTCTATTATGATATACCGATAAAACTAACGACTTTTGTTGAGCTAATTCTGCAAGTTTTAAAGCCTGCTCACTAGATGCTGTCATCGGCTTTTCAATTAAAACATGCTTGCCTGACTCTAAGGCAAATTTAGCTAACGGATAATGAGTGTGATTTGGTGAGGTGATAATAATTAGATCTGCATTTGACTCTGCAATCATCTGCTCAGAGTGTTGATACACTTCAATATCGGTAAATGAATTGCGAACTGCCTCTAATTGGCTAGTACTTATAGCAATCAGAGAAAAATAGGGAGAATGTAAAACAAAGGGAATATGAAAAACGGTTGCAGACAATCCGAAACCAACGACAGCGACCTTTATCAAAGTTATTACCTTATTTTATGTATTTGAGTTCATTAAAGTCTGTAGCCTGATTATCGCTCAATAACTTTAAATTGAAGTACGACAATTCCTTTAAAAAAAATAACAACCAAATAAGTGATGCGAACATTAGGCTCTAATATTACTGATAATTACTTAAAACGACAACCCGCTAAGCAGACCAAAAAACCTAAATGTGTCTCATTTATAAGACGAAAGCTTCGCTGGCTCTGGCTTTGCCCATTATTTAAACAACCGTTTAATACTGCAAATAGATCAACTTAGTGATGAATTATCACGCTAAGAGACCTCTGTATTAACGCCTTGGCTCGGTAATCCGGTGTTAAAAACCGGTTCAGCATGCGCATTTACACCCGTACTACCCATAAAGTAGAGCACACTGACTCAGCTATCTCGCCGTTTTTTGCCTTGCCTTGTCTTGTTTTAGCTCGCAACGTTATGCAGAGATCTATTTATATCTATAATATCAATTGATACAGTCAATTTTCCAATCGTGATTGTTGAAATTAGCCACGTAGATAAAAGGCAGATTCAATTGCACTTTGCCATTGATAATGGCATTAGTGTAGCGGCAAATTTCATCACCGTCTTCAGCCAAAATTCGCCACTCTTGCATACCTGATTCTTTTTTCGCTGTTACCTCTAACTGATGATAACTACAGTTGCTGCCTATATGAAATTCGAAAGGTAACCAGCGGATCGGGGCGTGTGCTGGATAAGGGACAGCATCATGGAATTTAAAAATATCATCGTGACACAATAGACTTTGTTTAACGGTAGGCCAGAGTGTCTCTTTTAAAAAATACTGATCAATAAAATGATCTGATTCTTGATAGGCTTTACAATATTCAAGCATAAGAGGCTGGATATTGGGTAAAAATCCTCTTGCCCCGCCCCACATTCCAGCGAGTAACAATTCTGTATGGGTAAAGTAATCACGCATGTGATGAAACCAATATTTTGAAGCTAGCCATGCAGATACCGCCGCTTGATCCTTTTCGGACAAAAGTGAATCAGCATCGCGTATCAAATAAAAATCAACGTTTGGATCATCTAGTACCAAAAATCGCCACATCAGCGGGTGAATTTCAGATGTATGGCTGTTCTTCAATATTATTTGTGCGCCGTATGATTGCAGCCGAGTAATTACATGCTGGGGAACGTCTTGTGCAACATAAAATCGACAGACCCAGTCAGGATAGAGCTCCTTAGCTGTCTGGACATTTATTACCGCTGATTCACAATACTTTGGCAAGCTTCCAAACAGTGAAAATGATATTATATTGCGCTTTTTTTGCTCTGTTTGAAAGAGTGGCCGATCATCGTCGACAGGGTAAACAGTCTTGGCCTTTTGACAGGAATATTGATCAGCTTTGCGTAGAGAAGAGCAGCCATACCTCTGCAATTCTTGATCTTTCTCCAGCCAGCCACAAACTTCAGCTAATCCATCTAGCCAAGTGCTACTGGCTTGCTGCTGCTGCGCACTATCGGCATGGAATATGATTTTATATTGGTAGTAAGCAGCTTGATATTGTTTATCTCGGAGCAGACAAAAAGCTAAATCCGAAATAACTAGCATATGGTTAGGTACTATTTTGAGAGCCGATTGAGCATGTTTAATCGCTGTTTTATATTGCTTTAACGCAGTGCTGTTTTTGAATTTAGTGGCGAGCACTTCAAATTTTTTTGACTTTTTATGTGAGCTAACCTTTTTTATAGACACTAATTAACATCCTCCATGATGAATAATTAGTTAATTCTGGCAAAGCTGGCGGTAAAAAGATAGGAAATTTAAAACAACAACTGATTAAGCTCAACAGCTAGCAGCTACGGCCAAACAATATCACTACCAGCTAGAGGTCTCAGCTATTAACTTTAATCATAAGCGACTATCGTTCCACAAATGCTCGCTCAATCACATAGTGACCTTGTTCGCCACGACGCGCTTCTTCAAATCCTAAATTATCGAGAATGCCACAGAACTCATCTAACATCGCCGGACTACCACAAATCATAAACCGATCATTCTCAATATCTAAATCAGCAATGCCTAGATCAGCAGTTAATTTACCACTGGTCAGAAAATTAGTCAGCCGACCTTGGTTACGAAATTCTTCGCGGGTAACCGTCGGATAATATAGGAGTTTATCGCGAATCATTTCACCAAAATATTCATTCTTAGGTAACTCATTTTCAATATAGTCCAAGTAGGCGAGCTCTGATTTATAACGCACGCCATGAGTCAAAATAACTTGATCATACTGTTCATATATTTCTGGGTCTTTAATAATACTCATAAAAGGCGCTAAACCGGTGCCAGTACTCAGTAAAAAAAGCCGCTTGCCCGGTAATAAGTAGTCATTTATCAGAGTCCCCGTTGACTTGCGACCGATTAATACTTTGTCCCCTACTTTAATATTTTGTAGTTTAGAGGTCAGAGGACCATTTTCCACTTTTATACTAAAAAACTCTAGCACATCTTCATAGTTGGCGCTGGCGATGCTATAAGCACGCATCAATTTTTTGCCACCTTCCTCTAAACCTATCATCGTAAAATGACCGTTCTTAAACCTAAAACTAGGATCTCGACTAGTGGTAAAACTAAATAAAGTGTCGTTCCAATGGTGCACACTCAATACTTCTTCTGCGGCTATATTAGACATTTCATCCTCAATTTCACTGCTGATTAGCACTGAAACAGTCGTTCCAGCTCTTAACCTAAACTGTATATTCGTAAAAGTTATAAAAAAATATTTTTTAATGCTTTATTTGATTTTATGCTTAAAAAAGCAATAGTCAAATAACTTATAATACTAACAATATTCCAGTTAGTTACCTCTGCATAACTTACCCAGAGGGTATGATAACTGCGCTCAGTAACCCTACACTAAAACTAATGATAATCATTAAGATTAAATATAGCTAGTTGGTTTTTAGCTATTAACGCGGTTTTTCCTAATCGCCGAAATCGTGAAAAATTTGCAGTGACATGCAAAAATTGTTTGTAAAGCAAATAGCAACTATATTTATCGCTCAATGCAGAGCTAGCTGCATTTTTATCTATATATTAATCAACATCCTACACAATAACTCTAATGTAAAATATTTATTATATATTAATTAAAAATTAGAATTTTATGTATGAATGGATTTGCTTAGCAGCTTATCAGGACGCATATGAGCCTGCAGCCAATATTTTTTATATTCGGTTGTAAAACCAATATCTTATGTTCTAAAACCACTGATCCAGATGACTGTTACATTGATAGCAAGGCAACCTTATTTATTTACTTTAGTTAACCATTATCAATAAACTGTTGTATAGTTGTGCTTAATAACCTGTATATTTATCTTGTATTCATCTTTGTAAATGATTGCATCATCTTTCTACTAATATTAACTGACACGAAAGGATTAAATAATGTTTAGACAATTTTCTTACTTCACAATAAAAACAAAATTAACCTGCCTGTTTTTAAGTACGCTAGTAATGTTAGTTTTGTCTTTAACTTATGCACTTTTAAAACTGGACGGAATCGGCCGTGAATTAAAAAGTATTTCAGCTGATATTCATATTACTAGTGCTGTCTCTGAAATAACCATCAATCAGCTAGAGCAAGCCGTTTATTTTGAGCGATCTCTACGCTTCGGCCTGGAAATTGAAAAGCACCCAAATGCTAAAGTATCTTTTGAAAATTCAGTGAGTAGTTTCTATAACTACAACGATAAAGTGAGTAGTGAGTTAAAACAGGGTGAAATATTAGCCCGAGAGCTGGAAACTAATGCACGTACCATAACCGAAGCAGAAGAATATCAGCATGTTAAAAAATTACTCATAGAAATTGAGGACCAGCATACTCTATACGTACAACATGCTCAGGCTGTTTTTCTTTTTATTGAAGAAAGAAAATATAATCAAGCGATGGCTAAATCAGAGCTGTTGGCACATGAAGAAGAAAATTTAGACCGCTCCCTAGAAGTACTATTGTTAGAACTTGAATCATTTACTGAAGCAGCCGCGAAGAAAGCTGAAGAAGATGAACAAACAGCTTTTAAGTATCTAATTACAATCGCTTTCTTTTCAATTATTACTTTGTTAAGTATTTCCATACTCATCTCGTCATCCATTACTAGCAGCTTATTAACAGCCTTGCGTGGCGCTGAAGATATCGCAGAAGGTGTATTGAATTCCGAGATCAAAGTAATGAACAAAGGTAGTGTCGGTAGATTAGAGCAAGCTCTACTTAATATGCGAAATAATTTACGAGAATTAGTCACCGAAATGGCGAGTTCTTCACGATCCCTTAGTAGTGCTGCAACAGATTTATCCGCTATATCTACGATTTCAAATGACAGCATCCAAGAGCAAAAAAATAAAATTGTACAAGTAGTCGCTTCGGTCAATGAATTGTCTTATAGCATTCAAGAAGTAGCTAACAACGCTGCCACTACATCTGAATCAGCAAAGGATGCAAAAAAAGAGGCACATGGAGTCCATCAAGTTGTACAGGGGACCATCGAGGCTATTCAAGTGTTAGCCGGTGGGATTGAAGATGCTGCTGATGCCATCAATCAAGTAGGACTAGACAGTAATGCCATTGGTAAAGTTGTCGATGTCATCAAAGAAATAGCCGGGCAAACCAATCTATTGGCTTTAAACGCCGCTATTGAAGCTGCGCGAGCTGGAGATAAAGGTAGAGGGTTTGCGGTGGTCGCCGATGAAGTCAGATCCTTGGCACAGCGAACTCAAGAGTCGACCGCCGAAATAGAAGAGATGATTTCAAATTTACAAAAAGGCGCCAAAAATGCTATTAATATGATGGAGACGGGTAGAAGCCAAGTTAAGCAGAGTGTCGAACATGTATCACAAGCAGAATTTGCACTGGAGTCTATTACCAGTTCAGTGGATTCTATCAATCAAAAGAACACCGAAATAGCCACTGCTGCACAAGAGCAAAGTGAGACGTCAGAAGAGATCAACCAAAATATTAGCTTGCTCTCCGAACTTGCTGAAAAGAGTTCTTGCACGGTTGAACAAACCTCAATCTCTACCAAGAAACTAGCTTCTATGGCGTTAAAATTACAAGATAATATCAGCCATTTCAAAATCAAGTAAACGCAATAACCAACTATCACGTTTAAAAAAACGTGGTAGTTATCATTACTTCTTATCTTGAGGCCTCTGCATAACTTACCCAGAGGGTATGATACCTGCGCTCGGTAATACGGCGTTAAAAATCGTCTCAATATACTCATTCACACCAGTAATACCCATACAGAAGTGCACACTGTACCAAAGTCAGGGGATACTAACGCCGCCATCACGCCGGTTTTTACCTGGTATCACCTTCGCTCGCACCGTTATGCAGAGATCTCTAAATATATTTTAACTTAATTTTCTTTGATATTAATCAATCACTAATATCCAGATGACACTGCAAAAATGCTATTATTGTAAATAGCATTTATCCTAGGCTTAAGTGATTAAGCCTAGGGCGTCTCTGAACAAGTCACTCACTACTCTGACGCACCTAGAAGTTATCTGATTAAGGCAATCGTTGCAGGCAAATTGGTTGTCTGGCTAAAGCCATTAACACTGAACACTAATTTCTCTGTACGTGCCATAAGGTGAGACTTATTCCAAGGTGCTTTAGCAGACGTTTACCGTTTAATCACACTCCCCCACTTTAAAAGGAATTCTTTTTGTACAAAACTGCATTTAAATTACTTAGTTTGCTGATAGGCAGTATCCTATCTTTAGCAAATATTATTCTTGTAGTCTTATTTTTTCAGCTAGTTGTTTTACAACAACCACTGCCCAATGTCAGCCAGCTAATACTGGGGGTGGTCTTTGTTCTTTTAGGGCTGACCTTTTTTATCCATGGTTTAGAACAAGGTCTGTTTCCGATTGGCGAGTCAATGGCGCATGCTTTTGCCCGCAAAGGTAATGTCTTCTGGTTGCTTACCTTCGCTTTCGCGCTAGGTTTTGGCACGACTGTTGCCGAACCCGCACTTATTGCTGTTGCAGCAGAAGCCGCTAAGGTGGCCGCCACTGGCGGCATGATTGACTCATCAACTGCCGCTATGTCTGAATACGCCAACGGTCTGCGCTACAGCGTGGCCTTAAGTGTCGGACTGGCGATACTGTTAGGAGTATTGCGAATTATCAAAGGCTGGCCAGTACAGTGGTTTATCATTGGCGGTTACTTGCTGGTTGTTATAATGACTGGTTTTGCCCCCCCTGAAATCATCGGTATCGCCTACGATTCCGGTGGGGTAACCACCTCAACCATCACCGTTCCTCTGGTCACCGCACTGGGTGTTGGGCTGGCTTCATCCATTAAAGGTAGAAACCCGATGACTGATGGTTTTGGCTTAATCGCACTCGCCTCGTTAACACCGATGATCTTTGTCATGGGCTACGGGATGATAATACTATGATATTCAGCGATATTATTTATCAGGTGTACCAAACCACAGTGAGCACTTTCACTGATGTATTGCCGATTGTCGCGATTTTATTTGGCTTTCAATTCGCGGTTATTCGCAAGCCAATGCCCAATTTAGGCCGGGTTATTATGGGCTTTTTCTGGGTGCTGATCGGCCTGTCGCTATTTTTGATCGGTCTTGAATGGGCTCTTTTTCCGATCGGAAAACTCATGGCCCAGCAATTAACCGATCCGGTTTTCTTAGCGGGAGATAACCTCGAAGCCATTGCCAACCTCACATGGTCAGATTATTACTGGGTATATTTGTTTGCCTTCCTGATCGGATTTGCCACGACGATCGCCGAACCTTCACTAATCGCGGTGGCTATTAAAGCTAACGAGGTTTCCGGTGGAGCGGTTGGTGTCTGGGGATTGCGTTTGTCTGTCGCACTAGGCGTAGCTATTGGTATTTCACTGGGCTGCTACCGTATAGTGGTGGGTGACCCCATTCACTATTACATCATGGCAGGTTATGTGATTGTGATCGGCCAAACCATGATTGCCCCGAAATTGATCATCCCCTTAGCCTATGATTCAGGCGGTGTGACCACCTCCACAGTCACAGTGCCGTTAGTTGCTGCACTCGGACTGGGACTGGCTGGAACTGTCCCAGGAAGAAACCCCTTAATCGACGGCTTTGGTTTAATTGCTTTTGCCAGTCTGTTCCCGATTATTTCAGTGATGGCCTATGCACAAATTAGTGAATCACTTAGTAAAAGAGCGCAAAAAAAGTCACAGCAACACACTTAATGGATAGAAAATATGCACTTTAAATTAATCATTGTCTTTAACCAAGACGATAAGACCAACGAAATAATGGCTGCTGCACGTGAAGCGGGAGCAACTGGCGCGACTATCATTAACAATGCTCGAGGCGAAGGTCTCAAACAACCCACCACCTTTTTCGGCTTAACTTTAGAGAGCCAACGGGATGTGTTGCTGTTTGTGGTTGAAGAACATTTGAGTCGCCACATTCTGGAAACTATTAACTCTGTCGGTCATTTTGATGAAGAGCCCGGCACCGGTCTGGCGATTCAAATAGATATCGAAGATGCAGTAGGTATTAAACACCAAATAGACCATCTCATTCCAACAGTGGAGACTGAACTGTGAACCCTGCAAAAGTAATTAAAGCGACCGACGTGATGTCTAGCAACTTTGTGATGCTCGACGGTATGAGTACCGCCCGTGAGGCGATCAATGCAATGCGTGATAAAAATACCGATGTTGTGATTGTCAATAAACGCACTGAGCACGACGCCTACGGTATCGTGGTATTGGCAGATATTGCCAAGCATGTACTAGCCAAAGATCGCGCCCCTGAACGGGTTAATATTTACGAGATCATGGCTAAACCCATTATCTCGGTGCCCCCGCAAATGGATATACGCTATTGCGCGCGCCTGTTCGATAAATTTGCTCTAGCCTACGCCCCTGTAGTTGAAAACGAACAAGTTCTCGGACTAGTAGGCTATCGTGAAATAGTATTGCACGAATTAGCGGCTGATTAAAAAGTTCTTGTTGCAGCTACCAATATAAAGACACTACTCTCATAGCTCAGTAATGGTTTATGAGAGTCCCGCCCAAAAAGCACTCTTTAATCATTTCAATAAGCTCATACCTGAATCCGTGATTTCAAAGTAAATACAGAGTGCAATATATTGGTTTCACAGCGGAATTGAAAAATTTAACTGCACCCATAGGTTCAGAGGCTATTTTTCTAGCCGCTGTAGAACCAAGAGTTTGCGCTATGTGGTGCAGTGAAGTCTCTGATTCAGGTCATAGAGAGATGGCTTTAGCTGGCTCTTCCAGCTAAAATGCCAGCCCAATTATATACTCAAGAATTAGGTATCTCGCATTATATGAGCACAGTTACTCAAAAGATCGAATTATTAGCCCCTGGTGGTGATGTTGAAGCAATCAAGGCGGCGATTGTCGCAGGTGCCAATGCGGTATATTGCGGCCTCGATACCTTTAATGCGCGCAACCGCGCCGCCAATTTATCTTTTACGGAACTGACCGGTATTTTGCGGTTGGCTCACAAGTATAATTGTGAAGTTTTTCTGACCATTAACGTGGTTATTCTTGAGCAGGAAATGGCTGGCTTATTTAAACTGCTAAATAAGTTAGTTAACACGCGTATCGACGGCATCATAGTGCAAGATTTGGCACTGTTTAACTTAGTTAAAAAACACTTCCCAAGTTTAGACATTCACGCTTCTACGCAGTTGACCACGCACAACCGCGGGCAAATTTTATTCTTAAAGCAAGCGGGTGCCTCACGCGTTAACTTATCCCGCGAATTGAATATTTCAGAAATAAAATCGTTAACCACTCTCGCCCATGAGCAGAAAATGTTATCGGAAGTATTTGTGCACGGCTCTCTTTGCATTGCTTTTTCCGGCCAGTGTTATTCCAGTTCGGTCAGTGTTGGTAACTCTGGCAACCGTGGTCGTTGTAGCCAAGCTTGTCGCGATGAATACGAGCCAGGTAAAGCCGGTAATAAATTCCCACTTAATTTAAAAGATAATTCGGCGTATTTTGATCTGCCACAACTGGTCGAAGCCGGTGTCGACTCCTTAAAAATTGAAGGTCGTATTAAAGGCGCTCACTACGTTTATACCGTGGTCGATAGTTGGCGGAAAAATGTTAATCAGTTTATAGAAACCGGAAAGTTGCGCGAAGATGATTCTAATTTACATAAAGTATTTAACCGCGATTTTACTAATTCCTTCTTAACCGGGAATTTAAGCAAGGATATGTTTATTGACAATCCTCGCGATCACAGCGTGACCCATGCGATTTCCAGCAGTAACGCTATATCTGTGGTGCAAGTTCAAGAAGTGACCCAAACCCTGTATACCGATAAACAGGCACTAGGCGCCACACTTGAGGATAAGATCAAATACCTCAGCATTGCCAAACAAAATATCAGCATCAGCTTTTCAGGCCAACTTGAGCAACCTTTAACGGTCACAGTGATCATTGAAGAGAACGCCAAGAACACTCATCTACCGATTATTGTCAAATCCACATCCAAGTTGATTCGCTCTGAAAAATCTCCATTAGATCAAACAATATTAGCGAAACGTTTTAAAAGTTTTAACAATTCAGACTATCTGATCGAACATTTTGACTGCAGTGAGCTGGCCGAGGGACTGGGCATCCCCTTTAAAGAATTAGCCGCCTTAAAGAATCAAGTGGCCTATCACTTAAACGATGACCGAGAGATCATCGCGCCGGTTGATTTACCTAAACTGGTATCGCAACCTAAGCTGAGCAATCAGCAACTAGGCAACAAACCGACACTGTCTATTTTGATCAGTGATGAAAAAGATTTTTATCTGGCCGATGAAACGGATGCGGATGTCTATTTCAAACTGCCGGAGAGTTACAAAAAAGGGTCGCCAAAATACAGCGATATACTCAACGCAAACCCTAAACTTATCCCATGGTTCCCCGCGGTACTGATTGGTAAAGACTATATCGAAGCCGTGAAAATTCTAGAGCAAGTTAAGCCACAAAAAATTGTCAGCAACAATACCGGTATTGCCTATGTAGCCAAGCAAATGGGGATTGAGTGGATTGCTGGACCGTTTTTAAACACCACTAACTCTTATGCCTTAATGACTTTGCAAGAAGAGTTAAATTGCGCGGGCGCATTTATTTCTAATGAAATCAATCGCCAGCAAATCAAAAACATTGCCCGCCCGAAAAACTTCAAAATGCTGTACAGCATCTATCACCCGATATTGATGATGGTCAGCCGCCAGTGTTTCTTCCAGCAGACCGTCGGTTGTAAGAAGCCTACCATCGAAGATGGCTGTATGCTCAAGTGCACTAAAGCTACCACGATCACCAATGTCAAAGGAGTCTCCTTTGCGGTGGACAAACAGAGAGGCGGCTACCCGAGCATCTACAACCATGAGCAATTCTTAAATCTAGATATAATCAACGACTTAGAACATGTATTTGATGAATTTTTTATCGATCTGACCAATATTGGCAGTGGTTCGAAAGAAGAATTAAATAAGCTGCAACTGCTCAGACATTTTGAAAATGCACTCAGTATGGATAGCCAAATATATACGGATGCACAGGCCCACCTCAGCAGTATGGTCACCATTAAAACCAACGCCCAGTACACCCAAGGTCTATGAGTCAAACAAGCCAAACCGACAACCTGCCAATTTTGTATTCACTACAAAACTGCCCGTATGCAATGCGGGCACGTCTTGCACTGCTATTATCCGAGCAAACTATCATCATCCGCGCTATCAGCCTAAAAGATAAACCTCAAACGATGCTCGCAGCTTCGCCTAAGGGCACAGTGCCGGTTTTGATATTAGCGGACGGTACTGTTATTGATCAAAGCTTGGATATAATGCTCTGGGCCTTGAAGCAGAGCGACCCCTACAATTTATTGGCACAACATCATCCCGATAACCAGCGCGAGATTATTCGCTTGATTCAACGGGGTGATGAGGAATTTAAACATCCCCTTGAACAGTATCGCGCCGCTAAACGCTATCATCGCGACTCCGAAATAAAATGGCGTCAACAGTGTGAAGTGTTTATTGAAGAGCTCGAACAACGTTTAGCAGCTACTGGTTTTTTTGTGACTGATAGCGCCAGTTTAGCCGACTATTCACTGATTGCCTTTATGCGCCAGTTTGGCCGCGTCGACCGCCAATGGTTTGCCACGGCCCCCTACCCTAAAGTAAAAGCTTGGCTAACGAGGCAATTACAAAGTCAGCTATATGCCAGAATGATGACCAAGCATCAACTGTGGCATAAAGAAGCGCAGTGCTGTTATCTCTGATCCTGAATCCGTGATTTTAAAGTTAATATAGAATATAGGGCATTGATTTTACGATAAAACTTAAAATCCTTAAAGTTCATATGTGTCCTGCATTCGCTAAATAAATTAATCAATGCATAAAACCCATAGCTTCAATAGGTCGATATCCCCCTTTTTTCAATCAACACTAATTATTTATAGAGGCAGTTGTTGTGCACAAATATTCTCGATCGCCTGCCTATTAGCACCCACAATAGCCGCTGTATTGGCTACCCTGCTGTTTGATAAAAACTTTAAAAGATATTTTAGCGACATCTAGACAGTGGTGAAGCAGATTGTTTTCCTAAATTTTATTGATCCACATCAAAGTAATTGATAATGATTTTCATTACGATATAATAAATTTATTTGTTATGAAGGTTATGCAATATGTCCATTTCAAGACGTCGATTTTTATCATTAACCGGAGCTGGACTCGCAGCTTCTAGCCTGCCATCGTTCCTGAGTGCTAACCAAGGATCTCAGCTAACTATATGGGGGCCACCTATTGGACCCTCCATTACCTTAGCCCACGTTGCTACGACTGGCACCAGTCGCTCTCATATTGATCACTTAGATTTTAAAGTATGGAGAACCCCTGATCAATTGCGCTCGGGGATTATTTCAGGAGACATGCAGCTAAGCGGTATTCCCAGTTATGTCGGTGCAAACCTATATAACAAAGGCATTCCGGTACAACTGATGAATATTTTAACTTGGGGCCTGCTATACATAGTCTCAACAGATGCCAGTATTAAAAGCATTGCCGATATTGCCGGTAAAACCATCACCATGCCATTTAAAAATGACATGCCCGACTTAGTCTTTAAATACATCACCGAGAAAGCAGGATTGGTCAATGGCAAAGACTTCACACTAAATTATGCATCTACACCGTTAGAGGTGGTACAAATGATGTTGAGTGGACGAGCAGATATCTGCATATTACCTGAGCCTGCCGCGACTGCTGCTATGCTAAAAGGCCACAGCAAAGGTTTGCATATTCACCGCTCTGTCAGCATTCAAGAGGCATGGGGCGAGGCAACTGATGGACCACCAAGAATTCCACAGGCTGGACTATTAGTTAACCGTAAACTGGTCGATACAGAAACCGATTTATTGCGTGCAATCCAACAAGACTGTGTGACCTCTAGCGCCTGGGCAATAAACAACCCCGCTGAAGCGGGGGTACTCGCACAGGACTATATTGGAATAAAGGCCAAGATCACCGAAAAATCAATGCCCTTTATTAATTTGGATGCCACTCCAGCGCAAGCCGCTAAAAAAGAGCTGGAAAGTTTATTTTCTAAGTTAGCGGATCTTTCACCGGCAATTATTGGCGGAAAATTGCCAGACAATGATTTTTACTTGGATCTATAAACCGATTGTTATTAGGTAATGATTTCCTTGCGCGGTAAAGTCACCGGGCCTTACCAATACCTGATTCAGTGGCATTGAATAGATTAAAAGCAGTTTTTACTTATCTGTGGAGCGTCTGGGGATCATTACCTGGCGTGTTTCTATTCCTTGCTTGCTGGGAATTTGGCCACTCTATTTACGGCAGTTTTATACTGCCCTCTCCCGTCGAAACTTCGAGCGCACTTATGCGCATGATCGATGAAGGCCGTGGATGGCCACCAATGTTATTGACCTCTTGGCGGGCACTCTCGGGGTTCGTCTTTGCCGCATTGGTGGGCAGCGCCCTTGGATTACTCGCCGGACTGTCGATGACCCTCGCTAAAACGATGCGCCCAGTGATCACTATTTTGTTAGGTGTACCGCCAATAGCCTGGATTGTACTGGCCTTAATTTGGTTCGGCATGGGTGGTGCTACTGCTATTTTCACGGTCATAGTCACGACATTACCAATGACTTTCGCTGCGACAATTGAGGGTATGCGCACCGTTGATCGACGCCAACTGGATATGGCCGACAGTTTTGGAGCGGGCTTTTATTTAAAGATTACAAATCTCTATATTCCACATTTATTATCCTACTTATTCCCCGCGTGGATTACCGCGCTGGGGATGGCTTGGAAAGTAGCGGTAATGGCTGAATTACTCTCTACCAATGAGGGAATTGGCGCTAGCCTAGCGCTCGCCAGAGTAAACTTAGATACGGACGAGGCAATGGCGTGGGTGATGGCGGTTATATTGCTGCTACTCAGTGTCGAATACTTATTTCTCGAACCTTTAAAACGAAAATTAGAGCCCTGGAGAAATGATGCATCTGCAAAGAGATAAAACATCAGGGTTACGAGTAACACCATGCTGAGCTGGAATAAAATATCCCATCACTTTGGCTACACCCAAGTATTAGAAGACTTAACACACAGCATTAGCGCAGGATCTTGTAGTGCCATCGTCGGCCCCTCTGGATGTGGCAAATCAACACTGCTCTCGATCGCCGGCGGTTTACTGCAACCGGGTAGCGGTTCAATTGAGAACAGCTTTGAGCGCACCGCGATGGTCTTTCAAGAAGATCGAACTCTTCCCTGGCTGAATGCACTAGATAATATCGCCTTTGGTCTAAAAGCGCAGGGAGTCGCTAAAAAAGTACGCCGAGAAAAAGCCTCAGATATTGCTAAGACCTTAAAGTTAACAGCTGATGATTTACAAAAATATCCCCATCAACTCAGCGGCGGTATGCGACAGCGAGTAGCGCTGGGACGCGCTTTGGCGATCGAACCCAACTTACTTTTGTTAGACGAGCCCTTTAGCGCTTTAGATATTGGATTAAAACAAGAATTACAAAGTTATGTGCTACAGAAAATGTCCCAGACCAATCTTGCCGTGGTCTTCATTACCCACGATTTATTGGAGGCGATTAGAATGTGCAATTCAATACTGGTGCTTTGCCCAGGCGGAAAACTTGTCTATCAATGTGACATTCCCCACACGCCCAGCTCACGCAGCGAAAGGTTTATTTATCACCAAGTTGCCAGCCTATTAGAGCAACCAGCAGTGCGAGCAGCTTTTGATTTATCTCACACCCCTCCAAGAGAAATACTCAGTGCTTAAAAAAAACTTACCTCAGTCGACATCGGCCTTCGTCTTTCAGCTGGGGTTTAGGCCATTTTTTATCTTGGGGAGCTGCCTTTCCATCCTATCAATCACCATTTGGGCGGCGATTTTACTCGGGGTAATCAGCAGCACCGGTAAGCTCCCCCCCCCGATTTGGCACGCTCATGAAATGATATTTGGTTTTGCCGGCGCTGCGCTGTGCGGGTTTTTACTGACCGCAGTGCCCACTTGGTGTAAACAGCCCCCTGCCAGTGCAAAAATGCTGTTATTACTGGTCGCTATTTTCTTACTGGGCAGATTATCGATCAGTTTCAACGTTTATTTTCCAATGTGGTTGGTCGCACTGCTTAATTTAAGCCTTATGCCGACTTTGTTTTACGTTATCGCGCCGCTGTTATTCACCATAAACGGTAACAAAAATGCAATTTTCATCTATATAATTATTAGCTACTGGCTCTGCCAAGTTATGTTTTTCTACTCGCTATTAATCGCTGAAGGCAGCCTACTTTTTACCTCGCTGCGCCTTGCAAGTTATGTCTTAATTTACGCGATAATCGTCACCGTCACCCGTATATCGATGATGTTAGTCAATAAGGCATTACAGGAACAACAAGACCTAGAGCACCAATATAAACCTCATCCGGCACGAAGAAACATGGCCGCTGCGAGTTTTATATTGTTTGCCGCTGCGGATATTTTTTATCCGCACAACGCCGTCACTGGCTGGATAGCACTGGCGGCAGGGGCTGCTCAAGTAGACAGATTAAGTGACTGGCACTTAGGTAGAGTACTGCTTAAACCATACGTGGCGATTATTTATACGGCATATCTGTGGATAGCGCTGGCCCTGTTGAGCATTGGCGCTAATTATATTTTTGCCTGGGGCGAAATTAGCGACTGGCGACACGGCCTATACATTGGCGCTATCGGCTCTGCTATTTGCGCAGTATTCTCTATTGCAGGATTGCGTCATTCAGGATTCGATTTCCCACTGCCTAAATTGGCGGTCATCGCCATGCTCTTGATTTCTCTGGCGGCAATTTTTCGGGTTTTCAGCAACTTTTATCTATTGGCCGCGCTGTGTTGGGCTCTGGCTTTTTGCTGCTATTTAATCAGTTATTACTCTAGGCTGACCGGTAAACTACGCCCCGAAAAAGCTCACTAGTTTTTATCCAAAAACAGGCGCGTCGCGAGAGATTCTCTAGAATCCCTAATATTACCCTGAGACCTCTGCATAACCTTGTGGACCAGGGTAGACAAGGAAAAAATTCATTAGTTACATGAGATACCTTGTTTTAACTCTTTTAAATTCTTGGCTGAACAATCCAATAAATTTAAACCCTGAACGTAGAGTTCTCTGAGATTTTTGTTATTTATTAAAGGACTAAGGTCATTAACATCAGTTCCCCCAAGAGTTAACACCTCTAAATGTTTTAGCTCACTTACAATACTAATATCTGACAGCGGATTTGCTGCTATTTTTAATACTCGCAATTGAGTTAAATGCTGTAAGGGGCTTAAATCAGCAATTTCATTGTGTGCTAAATCTAAATAGACAAGATTAGTAAAAAAAGAATGCGGGCTTAAATCGGAGATCCCTTGCAAAGAGTTGGTAATAGCCTGTACTTCTACAAGTTTACTATCCATGAACAGACAAAAATTGTTCTCCGCATAAGCAAAGTCCATTTCGCCGTTAATATGGCTGCCATTTTGTAATCTTTCTAGTGAATTCTGCTGGGAGACAGTAGGTGCAGAGCACATCTCAAGAAACTCACTTTGCGCCATCACTGTATTACTTATTAGCAAATTCACGAGCAAACTTAATAGCAATATTTTCATTGTCAGGATAGTCCTATATTTAACCAATGTTATCATTTGAAAAGAGCTATATTATAAAACGATTAATACAAAAACAAGATCAGCACTGATTCAGGTTATTGCCAATCGCCGGGATCAACCGCGTAAAAATCTGCTAATTCAGCGAACAACTCAGGGTGCTTTTTTTGCAACGCTTTGGGCCTTTCAAAAAACACTTCCGTGACTACCGCGAAAAATTCGGCGGGATTGGTCGCGCCGTATTGGTCGATGAGCAGTCGATAAGCGCCCGGTTTTTGCTGTTGTAAGGTCGAAAACTCAGCGGCTAAGACTTGGGCCCAACGCCGATAGCTAGATTGAGAGCCGAGTAGTGGAGCGCCATTTGCCGACCCCGATTCCTGATCGAGTTGATGGGCAAATTCATGTAGTACCACATTGTGCCCATCCTGAAAATTCTTGCCGCCAGCCAACACATCTTGCCAGGAGAGAATCACCTTCCCCTGTTGCCAAGACTCCCCTAACACCGGTGACTCTGACTGAGAGACAACACCTTGTTGGTTTCGCTCTACTCTGGATACCATAAAGCCAGCCGGGTAGACTAAAATATGATGCAGTTGATAGTAATGATTGGTGGCACGATTAAGTAATAGCAGGCATGCCTCGCCGGCGATAGTGACCCGTATTTCATCAGTTATCACTAAACCATCGCAGCCATAGAAGGTTTTATCCTGTATAAAACGTCTGATTTCTCGGTGTAATTGCCCGCGCAGTGCCATCGGCAGCTTCGCATAAATACCAATATTATTCTGCAGAATTTGCCGCCAGTTATCGGGAAAAGGGCTCTGCAAAATGCGGCTCTTTTGCCAGCGCCTATACATCAGCACCGACACTAATAAAAATACGCCTATCGACAAAATATAAACCGCTGCAACCATGGGTCGCTCCCTATGAGTTTTTTAAATGGTCAGCGCCATGCCAGAAAGCATTCATTATTAAGCAAAAACTAACGATTTCACATTAAAATCAGTAATGGTTAGTCGTCCCTTCCCAGCATTTCATTCGCTTCACTAATAATTAAAAAAGCATCTTGATCATTGTTCTTTATCATTTTTCTTAAAACCTGCAATTTACTCACCTCGACAACAATCAAAATCATCCGCTTATCTTCATCGTTTTCTAAGCCCTGTCCCTGCAAAACCGTACCATGAGGACCTAGTTCTTCTTTTATCAGGCGCTTAAATAAATCAATTTTATTGGTTACTAAGTAAACGACCTTTTTATCTAACCTACCGGTTAAAATAAAATCGATTATTTTGGTGGTCACATAAATACTGATCACACTCCAGAGCACACTCACTCTGTCATCAAAAAGAAACAGCGCACTACCAATGATAATTAAATCTATAAAAAAGATCACACTGGATGCTTTGATCTCCGTTCGTGAAGAAATAATTCTGGCCACGATGGTAGAGCCACCTGCAGAAGAATTTCCCTTAATCACTAAACCTAAGCCAAGCCCTACAAATACCCCACCAAAAATACTCGCCAACACCCTATCCAGCACAAACGCCTTCAACTCCAACACGTCAATCCCAAAGTCGACTAAAAAGGAGATCAGAACAATGGTCAGAATGGTGCGTAGCGTAAACATTTTCCCAAGATATTTATAACCAATTAGCAAGAGCGGCAGATTGATAGCTATCATTATGGAGCCGACACTATAGGAGCTAATATAATGTAACAATAGCGATAAACCAGCACTGCCACCGGTTAATAATCCATTGGGAATAAAAAACCAAACTAAGCCTAACGCCAGCAACAGGGCACCCGTAAATATAAATAAACTATTGATGACTTCTGTTTTTAACCGATGAGTATTCATGCAATTCCAATTCTAATAAAAATTTAACGACACTCAATTTTACGCCAATTTAACCAGTAGTTATAGCTAGTTTTCATCAAAACGCGAGTCGTGGTGAGGGAGATATCGCAGCTTTGCTCTTTTATAAGCATTCTATATCGGCAACCGCTCTTTTTTTAAACAACTATGCATCCTGCTAGCATTTATCAGCTGCTCGCGGCGTCCCTAAGCTTTAAAATATAGATAGACTTGGTGATCAAGTTTTTACTTTTTTGATAAATATCACAGTATCTCAACAGGAGCACTTAGTGCCGATTTCTGCCCCCACTCCAGACCAAAAAATTATTGCACCTATCGCTAAAAAAATCCCACATAAGATGGAAATCCATCATCATCAACGGGTGGATAATTATTACTGGATGCGTGATGACGAGCGTCGGGATAGCGCTATTTTGGCGCACCTTAATGCTGAAAATAATTATACTGATGCCATGTTAGCCGTGCAAAAACCTTTACAGGAATTACTATTTTCAGAGCTTAAAGCGCGCATCGTAAAAGACGATAGTTCACTGCCAGTAAAAGACGGTAAATACTGGTACCACAACCAAATTAAAGGCGAGCAAGAATTTTCCAATTGTTACCGATCCACCAGTTATACCGGCACCGAAAAAACCCTATTATTAGATGTTAATGAGCGAGCTAAACACCATGAATTCTATGACTTAGAGGAAATGTCGCTCAGCCCTAACGATCAAATAATGTCAATCTCTGAAGATACTGACGGGCGTCGTATTTACAGCATTAGTTTTAAAGATTTAAGCACATCATCTATCACACAAGAGACTTATCTAGCAGACAGATTGATTGAAACAGAGGGACAAGTAGTTTGGGCTAATGACAATCAAACGCTATTTTATGTCAAAAAAGATCTAGAAACTTTATTGGGTACGCAAGTTTATCGACATAAAATAGGCACTGAGCAAGCAGCTGATGTACTGGTTTATGAAGAACACGATCATAGTTTTTACATGAGTTTAGACGAAAGCAGAGATGATTCACAACTTTATATTTGTTTAGAAGCCACTCAATCAACCCATTATTTAGTACTCAGTGCCGATCAGCCCGATGGACAGTTTGTCGAGCTATGCCCCTATCGAGAGCAACACGAATATCACGCTGACAAAATGGGCGAATACTTTTATATTGTCAGCAACTATCAAGCTAAAAATTTCAGATTAATGAAAGCTAGTGTCGATCAAGTTGCCAATATCGATAGCTGGCAAGAAGTGATCCCTCACCGAGCAGATGTACTGTTAGAGGACGTTGAATTATTTCATCGCTTCATTGTAGTAACTGAGCGCGAACAGGGCCAAATTCGTTTTATTGTACACAGCACTCAAGGTGAAAACTGTGGTCATCAATATCCCTTAACTTTTGCTGACCCCTGCTATTTTGCCTGCTTAGTTGATAATCAGGAACCGCAGATCAGCACCGCTAGATTATATTACTCCAGTTTAAACACTCCCGGCTCAACATTTGAATTTGATCTGGCCAGCGGTGAACGAAAACTGCTTAAGCAGCAACAATTATTAGGCGACTTTAATCAACAAAACTATCAGTCAGAGCGGATCTTTATTACTGCACGCGATGGCGTAGCAGTACCAGTCTCTATTGTTTATCGCAGCGATACTTTTCAAAAGGATGGTACTAACCCACTACTGCAATACGGCTATGGTGCGTACGGTTTAACCATAGACCCGAGTTTTTCCAGTGAGACGCTAAGTTTGCTCGACCGCGGTTTTGTCTATGTTATCGCCCATATTCGCGGCTCTGAAATGCTCGGTAGAGAGTGGTACGAAACGGGTAAAAAAGCGCTCAAACAAAATACCTTTAATGACTTTATCGATGTCACAAAAGCCCTAGTCGCACAAGGTTATGGTGCTAAAGGCAAAATATTCGCCTCAGGAGGCAGTGCCGGCGGCCTATTAATGGGCGCAGTGGCCAATCAAGCACCGGAGCTATATTTAGGGATTGGCGCACATGTGCCATTTTTAGACGTATTAACCACTATGCTCGACGAAAGCATACCGCTAACCACCAATGAGTATGACGAGTGGGGAAACCCAAATGAGGAAGCGGCCTATCAGAGTATTTTGGCCTATTCACCGATCGATAATATCAGCGCCCAGCACTACCCCAATATACTGGTCACCACCGGTTTACACGACTCACAAGTCCAATACTTCGAACCGATGAAGTGGGTGGCTAAGATGCGAGAACTTAAAACCGATGATAACTTACTGCTGTTGAAAACCGATATGGAGGCCGGTCATGGCGGCGCATCAGGTCGTTTCAAAAGTTTGCACGAAAGCGCTTTAGAGATGAGCTTTTTTATCTCGTTATTAAAAGACTAACATTTCAGCAGTACCTAGCAAGCAGCCAGAATCTCCTATACTTTCAGCTTGCTAGGTTTGATCAATTAAGTAAATAGCATCGGTAAACAGGTAAATGGCGAGCCCTTTTAACGCGCCATTTTTCGCAAGCTAAGATAAACACTATATTTAATTCTCTATTGCCCGATAACAGCGTAGAATTGGCTGTCTTCAGAAAAACAAGGTTTGCACTGCGGTGCACTAACAGAAAAAATTATGCAACTAACAGAAAAAGCCACACTGACTAACGCTTTACTTATTTCTATTTGTACACCGGAACTTAACGGTGATGAAGCCATCGAATCACTCGCAGAACTTGCGCGCTTAGTGACCACACTCGGCTTTAAAGTGGTCGGCACTCAGTCGCAAAAACTGAATTCGACCAAAAGAGCCAATGTACTTGGATTGGGAAAGCTTGCAGATATAGCACAGCTTACCGGCAACCAGGGCGAGGTGGAAGGTCGCGAAGCACCAGAAGAGCCCCCTGAAGAAGTAGACATTTCAACGATACCGGAAGATATTTCATCGCAGAACCTGACATTTGGCTGCGCTGATGTGGTGGTATTTGACTGTGATTTAAGCCCCTCTCAACTGCGTAATGTCGAGAATCAATTAGGCGTAGAAGTCTTTGATCGTACCGGCATCATTATTGAAATATTTAGTCGCCACGCGCGAACTAAAACTGCAAAATTACAAGTTGAAATAGCACGCCTTAATTATGTCGCTCCGCGACTTCGTGAATCATCATGTGGCGATAAAGAACGTCAAATGGGCAAGGGCGCAGGTGAGACAACCCTGGAGCTGAACCGCCGTAAGGTTCGTGACCAACTAGCCGCTCTTAAGCACGAACTGGTCAACGTTCAAGATGGGATGAAAGGTCGACGCACCCAGCGCTCGGAGCATTTTTGTGTCGCTTTAGTTGGCTACACCAATGCGGGCAAGTCATCACTGATGCGTGCGATTACCGGTAGCGATATCGAGGGAGAAAATAAGCTTTTCGCCACCCTTGATACCACAGTGCGGGCGTTGTTCCCGGTCACTCAACCGCGAATACTCGTCTCAGATACCGTCGGTTTTATTAAAAAGCTACCCCATGATTTAGTCGCCTCCTTTCACTCAACCTTAGCAGAAGCACACGACGCATCATTATTGTTATATGTGGTTGACGCCTCCGATCCTTCGTTTCGTGCACAGTTAGATGTCGTGCACCAAGTATTGGAAGAGGTGGGCGTTGCGGACAGTGAGAAGTTACTGGTTCTGAACAAATCAGACCTACTCAGTCCTGAACAGCAAGAAGCACTGCTTGAAGAGTTTCCCGATGCCATGCTGACCTCTGCGCGCAGCGCGACAGATGTTAGTCAATTGCACCAATATATCGTCGGTATTTCTCTGGATGGAATGATTGAGGAAGAAATCATAGTTCCCTATACCGCCAAAGGCATCATCGGCGAAATTAGATCAGTGATGAGTGTGACTAAAGAAGAATATGAATATGAACACATTAAGCTCACTGTTCGATCCAGCGCTATTAATTTAGCCAGATTAAAAAAGCGCATGTTGAACTTATAGAGCCAGTTTTTAACGCCGTACCGAGCGCAGTTATCATACCCTCTGGGTAAGTTATGCTGAAGTCTTAATGCTAAGCCGGAAGTTTGTTAAGCTCCGGCTTTAGCCTTTCTTTAAAACATCATTTTAATCCCCGTCGTATATTGCATTGGCTATAGATCATATCGGCAGCCAGCCTCCCCCCATTTTTATTCCCATGTACCTTTAAAGCTATACCAGTGCAGCCTCCACATCAGCACAATTATATAGCGTTCATCAGCAACTATATGACAGACGTACCTTTTTAGCTGGTCATTTTCTGATGGTTGCAAACCACTGCATATGCTAGAGTCTGAGCATTATTAATGATGAATAGAGCAAATCAATGATTGAACATACGATTGAAGTAATGATTTCTGAAGCTGATATTAAACTAAAAGTAACCGAACTCGGGAAGCTAATCGAAACGCGTTACCAGCACTCTGATAATTTATTAATGGTCGCTTTACTGCGCGGCTCAGCTATTTTTATGGCCGACTTGTGCCGCGCCGTCGACTTGCCTATGTCCATCGATTTTATGACCGCCTCTAGCTACGGCAATAGCACTGAGAGTAGCCGCGAGGTGAAAATTTTGCAGGATTTAAGCGAAGGGATTGAAGGTCGCGATGTGATTATTGTCGAAGATATCATCGATACCGGAAATACTCTGTCTAAGGTTGTCGAGATGCTAAAACTGCGCGGACCTAAATCTCTCAGTTTGTGCACTTTATTAGATAAGCCTTCTCGGCGCCAAGTGGTGGTTGACGTTGACTGGATTGGCTTTAGTATTCCCGATGAATTTGTGGTCGGCTACGGTATTGATTACGCACAAAAGTATCGTAATTTACCCTATATCGGCAAGGTCGTCCCTGTGGTTTGATAGCGTCAATGTATGTTAATACAGCTCTGAACAAGAGCTGATTTTATCTCTAGCATTCTGCTTAGTTTTGTTTATGGAACCAAGCTATTAATCTCTAGCGCGCAGCGCAGTTTTTTGAGCATCCTGCAACGCGGCAGTTAAACTATCTAGCTCACTGATTTTTTTGATTTTTTCGAACAGCAGCTGCGCATTGCTATTCTGCTTGCGCATCATGTTTAACCATTGTTTTACCCGCCCTGAGACAAATGGCGGAGGCAGTTGCAGCTGTACATTTTCATAGTATTCAATAATTAATGCGACGGTATCAGCCCAATCAAACGGTTTGGCTACTTCACTGTTGAGCTTTTGTTTTATCTCATAGGCCAATGCGGGGTTAGCCAAAATCCCTCGTCCTATCATCACATCTGCACAGCCGCTAACTTGTTTGCATTTTTGGTAATCTTGCCAATCCCATATATCGCCATTCGCCACGACGGGGATCGATACAGCTTCGGCTATTTTTCTTATCCACTGCCAGTGCGCAGGAGGCCGATAACCTTCAATTTTAGTTCTAGCGTGTACCACCACTTGGCTAGCGCCCGCTTGAGCGATGGCGTGGGCATTTTCTAGCGCTAGCGATTTATCTTTGTTGCCGAGACGCATTTTGGCAGTGACTGGGATTGATTGGGGTACGGCTTGACGAACCGTTTTTATAATTTCGTAGATAGTGTCTGGCTCATCCAGTAACACCGCACCACCTTTGTGTTTATTGACGGTTTTAGACGGGCAGCCAAAGTTCAAATCGATGCCCTGGGCGCCAAGTTTCACTGCTAACTGACTGTGGTATGCGAGCATTTGCGGATCAGAGCCAAGAAACTGCACGATCACCGGCACTCCATTTTTGGTACTGCCGTTGGTCAATAACTCCGGCACTTTTTTCAGCAGATCACGCTCCGGCAAAGGCTGACCTGTGATTCTGATAAATTCGGTGACGCAGCTATCGATGCCGCCGATAGAGGTGAGTAATTGACGCATATTCGCATCGACGACTCCCTCCATTGGCGCCAGCATTATTTTAGACATTTTCAATCACCAACGGCTGTATTTAGGTGGTTTTTTACACGACAAAAAAAGCGCCATACGTGCATAAACTTGCTCGATATGGCGCTGTACTCAGTCGTTTTACGATGCTTATTTACACGGACAAATTATTGATTAATGAATTTTAACGTGTAAATCGCCAGCTGCATTTTCGCCGGCTTCCAACTCTTCATCGCTTTCTTTGATGGCGTCATTGCGCCTGGCGTCGATCTGCTCCAAGTACTCTGCATCGATGTCCCCAGTCACGTATTTACCATCAAATACCGAGGTTTCAAAGCTCTCAAAATGCTGATCACCGGCTACCGCTTCTTTTAAATCGTCGAGTGTTTGATAGATCATCCAATCAACTCCGATCGCCACGCCGATTTCATCATCAGTGCGTTGATAGGCGATAAATTCTGACGGTGATGGCATATCAATACCATATACATTTGGATGTCTAACCGGGGGAGCTGCTGAGGCAAAATAGACTTTTTTAGCGCCGACTTCACGCACCATTTGCACAATTTGCTTGGAGGTTGTACCGCGGACAATTGAATCATCGACCAACATCACAACTTTGTCCCTGAATTCTGATTCAATAGGATTTAATTTGCGACGCACTGATTTTTTTCGCTCAAGCTGTCCCGGCATGATGAACGTACGTCCAATATAGCGATTTTTAATAAAGCCTTCACGAAAAGGTACTTTCAGTTGCTCTGCCATTTCTAAAGCTGAGGTCCGACTGGTGTCGGGGATCGGAATGATCACATCAATATCATGATCGGGCCACTCTGCCATCACTCTATCTGCCAACTTTACTCCCATCCGCATCCGCGCTTTGTGGACATCAATACCATCAATCACCGAGTCGGGACGGGCAAAGTAGACTTGTTCAAATAAGCAGGGAGCTAATTTTGGGTCATCTGCACACTGCTCAGTATGCACCTTGCCATTGACATCAATGAAGATTGCCTCTCCGGGTGCAACATCGCGCTCGCGCTTGAAGCCGGCGATATCTAAAGCGACACTTTCAGAGGCGACCATCGCTTCCTGACCATTTTTAGTTTGGCGCAAACCATAGACTAAAGGACGAACGCCGTAGGGGTCTCTGAAGGCTAACACGCCAAAACCAGTGATCACTGCGACCACTGCGTAGCCGCCTTTGATGCGTTTATGTACGCGCTTAACAGCAGTGAAAATGTCTTTAGGAGTGGGTATTAACTTGCCCTGCTGTTGCAGTTCATGTGCTAAGATGTTGACCAAAATTTCTGAATCAGAGGTGGTATTAATGTGCCGTAAGTCGACCCGACGCATTTCATCACTTAGCTCTTGGGTGTTGGTTAAATTACCATTGTGGGCGAGTGCGATACCGTATGGAGCATTGACGTAGAACGGCTGAGCTTCTGCGGCTGATGAGCTGCCTGCCGTTGGGTAGCGAACGTGTCCTATACCGATATTTCCGAGCAATTTTTTCATATGTCTGGTACGAAAAACGGAGTTTACTAATCCGTTATCCTTACGGAGAAAGAACTTATTTCCCTCGCAAGTAACCATTCCTGCAGCGTCCTGTCCGCGGTGTTGTAATACGGTCAACGCATCAAATATTGTCTGATTAACCAATGACTTGGAGACCAAGCCAACTATTCCGCACATGTAGAGCACCTCAAGGATATTTTATTTTTAACGATCAATCAGAACATTTCTGAATCATCAATATTTAACAATTTTTCTAGTTCGGACTGCCTACTTGCCAAATTACTTGGCCAACTTCCGAGGCTACTTCTCTGCTCCAAGCTTCCATCAAGACAAAGTGTGGTATTAACTGGGACTGCCCCCACCATTCATCTTCGATCGCCGGCGTCTGCGCCGCTAAAGCCACGATAACCACTACCACTAACCCGCCACGAACTACACCAAAGCCCATCCCTAAAACACGGTCAGTGGCACTTAAACCGGTGGCAGTCACTAGCATGTCAAATAAGTTTGAGATGATCGCCCCAGCGATTAGCATGATGATAAACAAACCGGCAAATGCGGTCGCTATTCGAATCGAGGGGGTATCTATATAATTTTCTAGCACTACTGCCAACGCCCCGGAAAAAAGTCTTGCGACGACAAAAGCTGCGACCCAAGTCACCAGTGATAACGCCTCCTTGACGAAACCACGGCGCAAGCTAAATAATGCAGATATGCCTAAAATAGCCAGAATCACCCAATCAGCCCAATTCATCAATCTATTATCCTCTTAATTATTGCGTGGTAAATCTTACCAGTAAGCCATCTAAACCAAAATCTTTTTTGAGACCTTTTTTCAGCGCTTCTAAACGCTGTTTGTCAATTGCTGGACCGACGTAGACTTTGACTAAAGAGCCGTTTTGCCGGGTATATACCTTATGCCCAGCTTTTAACAGTTGCTTGCGTAGCGCCCTTGCATTAGCGGCATCTTTAAACGAGGCCAACTGTAATGTCCAAGCAGTTGGCACCCCCTGCTGATAGAGAGCTACTTTTTTTTGTACCGCTTGCGCAGTGCTTTTTTCTGCGGCTATCTGTTGCGTATTGACCAACGGCTTGAGTAAAGGCTCGATATTTTGAAACGTTTGGGTGGCAGGTTTTGGTGGAATAATCGATGCTAAGTGCCGCTCTTTATAGCCATCTCCACTAAAAAACAACGGAAAAAACACCATCACAATAAAGATAATCGCCAGTGTGCCGATAATTTGTTTTTTTACTATTAATTCCATTTCAACTTTCCTATTGCTACTTTTCTAACAATTCTAACGCCTGGGCAACCGTGACGAACGAGCCTGCGACGACCACTTGTTGCGCAGCCACTTGGCTATCTGTCACGGCCTGTATCGCACCAGCTAACGCTAATTCGATGTTTGCGTAACAGCTAGTATTGGTTTCTTCGACGCCTTGATTGAGTACTGTTGTTTGCAGCTGCTCAGCCGTTTGACCGCGGGGGACGTCTAAGGTAACTAGATGCCAATGTAAACAGACATCTGCCAGCGCGGCAATTAAGCCCTGACAATCTTTATCGATCAGCACCCCCAATACTAAATGTACTTTATCCGTTAAATCGCGATTTTTGAGCGTTTTTGCTAAGTGTAGAGCTGATTGCGGGTTATGCGCGACATCCAGTATTAGCTGGCTACCTAAATAGCTGGCTGTTTGTAATCTGCCGATCGCGCTGGCATTTTGCAAACCGCTATTAATGGCTGAAAGCGAACAGGGCTGATCCAACTTAGCGATCACTTGCAGTGCGGTTGCCGCATTTTGCACTGGCAGACAAGGCAGAGTTAGCCCGGTATAGCTAAGCGCTTGATTATTAATATCTAGACCTTGCCATGACCAACTTTGATCATCGGCGCTAGAGTTTTGCTGATATGAAAACTGCTGGTTTATCTGACTGAGGGGAATACCCTGATCTGCCGCCAACTGTTCAATGCTGGATGGCGGGCTCAACTCGCCACAAATAAGTGGTTTGCCACGTCTGGCAATGCCGGCTTTTTCACGTCCAATTTGTTCGATATCGTCGCCTAACCAATCTACGTGGTCGATAGCCAAAGTGGTGATCACTGCAATATCGGCATCCACTACGTTTACTGCATCTAAGCGACCACCCAAGCCCACTTCTAATATAGCGATATTTGGTTGCTGTCGACTGATCAGATAAAAAGCGGCCAAAGTGCCTATTTCAAAATAGCTTAAAGTGATCCGAGCGTCCCCTTCGCCCATCGCGATATCAATGGCATTAAAGGCCTCGATTAATAGCAGATCTGTGACATCACTAGCATCGATCCGAATTCGCTCATTATAGCGCAACATATGCGGGGATGTATAAGCAAGCGTGGTGTAGCCAGCGGCTAAATAAATAGTTTCTAAGAGCGCAGTAGTAGAGCCTTTACCGTTAGTCCCGGCGACACTAATTATTTTAGAGGCCGTCAAGTCAATCTGCATTTTTCGGAAAACTTGACCGACTCTGGCCAGGCCTAAATCAATTTCGGTGGGATGGTTGTTTTCCATCCACTCTAGCCACTGAGCTAGGTTGTACTGACTGCGTTTCATGTATCTTCATCATTAATAAAGTCGGTGGCAAGCGCGCGACTCTAGGTAACTATTGAGCTTCCACCGATAAACATCTGCCTATTGCACACACTTAGCGGATTCAAACTGACTCCACTGCTAGCGCGTTGCATCGACAGACGCTCTAGTAGCACCCCCTAACACTACACCTTAAAGAGGCGCTGTGTTTTGATGAGACTAGCTGACAGATGAAAACTTTTTATATTATTGCTGAATCAGCGATTTGCATGCGCCGCTTAACATCAGCTATCGATCCGACAAATACTCTCTGAACCTTAAAAGTCCAGCTAATATTTCTCAATTCTGCGTAAGACCAAAATCTTACGCTGTAAAGCCATGGATTCTGCTTAAGATTTTTGCTCGGTTTCGCTGTTATCAGTGCTGCTGAGATCATTTTCAATAACCACCGCTGCCTCTGCAGATTCAAGGTCTTCTGCCGCTACCGGCTCAGCGTCTACCTCTGGCACTTTAAACTGCTCAACCATCATCGACAGTAAATTAAAGAGACGATCACGTAATTCAAGACGCGAAACAATCATGTCCACCTGACCGTGTTCCAATAAGAATTCAGCGCGCTGGAAGCCCTCTGGTAATTTCTCTCTAACCGTCTGTTCAATAACTCTAGGTCCCGCAAAGCCGATTAAAGCACTGGGCTCAGCGACGTTTAAATCACCTAGCATCGCCAAACTTGCCGATACACCACCGTATACAGGATCGGTGAGCACTGATATGTAGGGAATACCTAAGATTCGCATTCTCTCTAACACCGCTGAGGTTTTCGCCATTTGAAATAGCGAGATCAATGCCTCTTGCATTCTGGCGCCACCAGATGCAGAGAAGCAAATCATTGGAATCTTTTCTTTTATCGAAATGTTGGCCGCCCGCACAAAGCGCTCACCCACCACAGCCCCCATTGAACCACCCATAAAACGAAAATCAAAGGCCACAGCCACGATCGGCATGCCTTTCATCTCGCCACGCATCGCGATTAGCGCATCTTTTTCGCCAGTGGCTTTTTGGGCGGCGGTAATACGGTCTTTGTATTTTTTTGTATCTTTAAACTTAAGTCTATCGACCGGCTCTAACTCCGCGCCGATTTCGCTAAAAGTACCTTCATCTAAAAACTTTTCTAAACGAGCTCGCGCTGGTAAACGCATATGATGATCACATTTAGTACATACACTTAAGTTCTTTTCTAAATCAGGTAAGTACAGTACCGCCTCACACTTCGGGCATTTTTTCCACAGCCCCTCGGGAACTGAAGCGCGTTTAGATTCTGATCTAGCCAGTGAAGGAACTATTTTGTCGAACCAATTACTCATATGTTTAATCCGTTTTCTGTGCCATCTTTAACCGATGGTGCCAATCTTGAAAAGCCCATAATTACACTGGGCTCTGTTAATTTTTAAATATATTTTGCACGTCACTTAATCCGTGCAAGATCCATATTGTGGGATCTCTGCATAACTTACCCAGAGGGTATGGTAACTGCGCTCGGTAATACGGCGTTAAAAACCGGCTCAATATGCTCATTTACACCAGTAAACGCCGGTTTTTACCTTGCCTTACCTTCGCTCGCAACGTTATGCAGAGCTCTCATTTTATTAGTTTGCATCCATTGCTTGACGCATATCGCATAAGATAGCACTTATTGCCTGATTAATCTTATTACTGTCGTCTAGGTTGGCGACGATTTGTTTGATCAAAACCGAGCCGACAATCACTCCATCGGCAATCTTACCCACGGCAGCAGCTGATGCACCGTTATTAATACCAAAACCTACCCCAATCGCGATATCTGTATGGCGGCGAACAATCGCTAGCTTTTCTGCCACTTCATCGACATTGAGTGCCGCCGAACCGGTGACTCCCTTTACTGATACATAGTACAAATAACCAGAAGCATACTGGCAAATAAGTTTAATGCGCTGTTCAGTCGAGGTCGGTGCGAGCAAATAAATAATATCTAATTCAGCCGCTTGCATTTCCCTACCAAACTCTTCGGACTCTTCTGGAGGCAAGTCTACGGTTAGCACTCCGTCGACCCCTGCAACTTGTGCAGCTTGCGCAAAGCGTTGATATCCCATACGTTCAATTGGATTTAAATAGCCCATCAGTACCACTGGCGTGCTCTGATTGGTTTGCCTAAATTGACTGACTATAGCCAGTACATCCGTCAAACTGGTGCCATTCTCTAAGGATCTTTCACAGGCAAGCTGAATGACTGGTCCGTCTGCAGATGGATCTGAAAAAGGCACTCCCAGTTCAATGACATCTGCGCCGGCATCTACCATAGTATGCATCAGTGACAAAGTGAGTTCTGCGCTCGGGTCTCCCGCAGTGACAAAAGGGATCAACGCAGTACGGTTGCGCTTTTTTAGCGCCTCAAAACAACCTTTGATTCTACTCATTAGTGTTCTCCTTCAAAGAGCTTAATACCATCGATTTCCGCCACGGTGTGAATATCTTTATCGCCACGTCCCGATAGGTTAACCACTAGAATCTGCTCTTTGCGCATCCCCGCTGCGGTTTTTATAGCCTGGGCGATTGCATGACTAGATTCTAAAGCGGGCATAATTCCCTCAACCCGGGTTAAACGTCGAAAAGCATCCAGTGCTTCATCGTCATTAATCGCCGTGTACTGAGCTCTGCCGGTCTCTTTTAGCCAGGCGTGTTCTGGACCTACTACCGTATAATCCAAGCCTGCAGATACTGAGTGAGTACCGATAATGTGCCCGGCGTCATCACTCATTACCGAAGTGCGATTACCGTGCAGCACACCTGGGTGGCCATCATTTTGCGGTGCAGCATGCTGTCCGGTAGCTATACCTAACCCACCCGCTTCGACACCTATCATCTCCACTTCACTATCTTCAATGAAGGGGTGGAATAAGCCAATCGCGTTGGAGCCGCCTCCGACGCAGGCGATCAGTGTATCCGGTAGCTGCCCGGTCTGCGCCAAGCACTGTGCTCTGGCCTCACGACCAATCACCGATTGAAAGTCTCTGACTAATTTTGGATAGGGATGCGGCCCAGCGGCAGTACCTAAGATATAAAAGGTGTTGTCAACATTGGTTACCCAGTCACGCATCGCCTCATTGAGTGCATCTTTTAAGGTGCGAGTTCCAGATGTGACAGGCACCACTGTTGCACCGAGTAACTTCATTCGATAGACATTCAGGGCCTGACGCTTTATGTCATCAATACCCATGTAAATACAGCACTCTAATCCCAGACGAGCGGCGACTGTCGCCGATGCAACACCGTGTTGCCCCGCCCCTGTTTCGGCGATTATTCTCGGCTTACCCATGTGTTTCGCTAACAGGGCTTGGCCAATCGTGTTATTTATTTTGTGAGCGCCGGTGTGATTCAGGTCTTCACGTTTTAAGTAGATTTTGGCGCCACCGACTTCTCTGGTCAATCTCTCAGCAAAATACAGCGGAGACGGACGCCCTACATAGTGAGCCAAATCTAGATCGAATTCGGCTTGAAAAGCTGGATCCGCTGATAATTCTTCGTATAAGTTTTCTAAGTCTTGCAGCGCTGCCATTAGTGTTTCGGCGACAAAACGCCCGCCATAAGGCCCGAACCGACCATGTTTGTCGGGCAATTCAGCTAGTTTTTTTAACTCAGACTTGGTTTGCATTATGTATCTCACTCATAAATTCGATTATTTTCGCAGCACTTTTAAGGCCTTTTGCCGACTCTACACCGCCGCTAACATCTACCGCAAAAGGACCTATCTCGCGGATTGCCGCAGCCACATTTGTCGCATCTAAGCCACCCGCTAAGATGATTTTCGAGCGCAAGTTTTCAGGAATCAACTGCCAGTTAAACACCGCTCCCGTCCCACCTGGCACCCCTTTTACATATGCATCTAATAGCACTGCACGGGCGGATGGATACTGGGCAACAGTGGCGGCAATATCTAGTTTGTCACTGATCCTTAAGGCCTTTATATAGGGGCGATTAAATTGTTGGCAATAAGCCTCATCTTCAGCTCCATGGAACTGCAATAGATCAGGCTGCACTTGTTCAATAATGGCTTTTACCACCGCCGCCTGCTCGTTGACAAAAAGCGCGGTACTGGTAACAAAGGGGGGAAGCGCGGCGATGATTTGCTGCGCTTTAGCAGGTGCTACATATCTGGGACTCGGCGCATAAAACACAAAGCCCAGCGCATTAACCCCAGCTGCGATCGCAACTTGAGCGTCTTCTATGCGGGTAATACCGCAAATTTTTGCACGAGATATCATTAAATTCAAGGTCACTTTAAACAAAGATTATCAGTCGCGAATTCTAGCAGCATTCAAACGGAGGCACTATTATTTTCCGTGTTTTTTAACATTAGAGCCATCTCCCACGCCCTATATCACGCAGCAAAGCTCGGCACCAACAGCACTACCACTAATTCTTTTAAAAACAACTGGCTGATTGAGAAGCCAATGCAGTGCTGATCAGACACCGAACGGAGCTAACGATATAAGCTAACTTATATACGCCAGCCGAATAAACACGCGCTGGCGCAGATATTCTATACACAGACGAGCCTAGTTAGCCCGCTCCCGCTTACCGAAGCACTATATCTGACCCGCCCTCTTTAGCGCGTTCCGATAAAGAAGGGGCCCAGCTTGGTCGCTGGCAGTGAAAATTGCTCGGGGTATTTTACGTCGACAAAATACAAGCCATGCGGCGGTGCTGTTACCCCACCCTGGCGACGATCTCTCGCATCTAGTACTTGCTGCGCCCATATTGGCGGCGCTTCTTTTGCACCAATCGCCATCAACACCCCTGCTATATTACGAATCATATGATGTAAAAAGGCATTTGCTTGTACATCGATAACCAGCAACTCTCCATGGCGATAAAGACTGATCTCTGAAATAGTGCGCACCGGACTCTTGGCTTGGCAGGCCACCGCTCTATACGAGCTAAAATCATGTTCACCTTGCAGGTAGTTAGCGCCCTGCTGCATCAGCTCTAAATCTAAGTTTTTATGTGTCCAAGTCACCCCTTTCGCCAGCACCGCAGGCATCACTGGGTTTGAATAAATAAGGTATCGATAACGGCGCTGCTGCGCTGAAAAACGCGCATGAAATTCAGGATCAACCACGCTTGCCCACTGCACTGCAATATCTTGCGGTAAGTTACTGTTGGTACCCAGCACCCAAGCCCGCTCATTTCTAATTGCCGCCGAGTCAAAGTGTACTATCTGATAAGTAGCATTAACTCCGGTATCTGTCCGTCCAGCACAAATAACCGACACTGGATGATTGGCTACTTTTGACAAGGCCTTTTCTACATACCCTTGCACTGTTGGCAAATTATCAAATTTTTGCTTTTGCCAGCCTTTATAATGCTCACCTGCGTACTCAATACACAGGGCTAAACGACGAGAGGCGACTTGCGTCGCCTCTGGTTCTTTTGATTGTTTCGTCTCAGTGTACAAACAACCTTCTCCTTTATTTCTTTTTAG
Source organism: Oceanospirillales bacterium (assembly GCA_029027825.1). Classification (GTDB taxonomy): domain Bacteria; phylum Pseudomonadota; class Gammaproteobacteria; order Pseudomonadales; family Balneatricaceae; genus Rs1. Next base: position 1,811,350 of record CP093399.1, read on the forward strand.
ATTCTATACTGTCAAATAACTCTTGCGCTTCACTTAGGTGATCCGCCTCACCGGCGTCCATCACTTCTTTAATAATATCTTTTGCACCATCTGCATCACCCATTTCAATATAGGCGCGTGCCAGATCTAGCTTCATACGCATCCCATCCTCACCTGATAATAAATCGATTTCTTCTTCATTATCTGCATCAAATTCTGGCGCCACAGCCTCTAGGGCTATTTCATCATCTGTACTTCCTAACAGCTCGTCTAACTGCTCTTCTAGCACTTCGCTTGACGAGCTCTTATTTGACGAGGGCTCCGCAGTATCGGCTGCACTTTCACTAGTATCGCTGTCCTCGGGAATGTCTATATCTAACTCATCTGTTAAGTCGTTCTCAATATTTGCCGCCATCACTTCTTCAAATACATTTTCTGCAGCTGACGGCTCACTCGGCTTATCTTCCTCAAGCGCGGCACTTTCCACAGCTGGCTGCTCATCTCCATCCTCTGCTGCTTGCTCAGTATCTGAATCATCCGCGTCTTCATTTAAATCGATTTCAAGAGAATCTTCCTCTAAATCCTCTTCAGCAGGCGTATTGTCAAGCACCTCAGCTTCGGCTAAATCTTCCATCGCTGCTAATTCGTCAAGCGATGTCACCTGATCTGGGATTTCTGAAATATCTAGATCGTCTTCTTCAACGCTAACTTCGTCATTTTCCGGTATTTCAATCTCTAACTCATCTTCGATGCCATCAAGACTTATCTCTAATTCATCATTAGCCTGCTCAGCAGTTTCTGGTTCTAATTCTGCTTCTTCCTGCTCCGCATCATCTAGACCAAGAGAATCTAGGACATCAGTTTCGAAGCTGTCTGATTCGTCATTGTCTAATTCATCATTGTCTAATTCATCATTGTCTAATTCATCATTGTCTAATTCATCATTGTTTAATTCTAAACTGTCAGTTACGTCTTCTGCAGAATCATCATCATCAGGCGCCTCCATAGCAGCTGCGAATTCAGCCAAAGCACGTTTTTCTTCATCATCCTCTTCTGCTAAATCCTCATCCAAATCAAGCTCAGTTTCCTCTACCTCGCCTAGATCAAATTCCAAACTATCGATGCCATCTAGCATGTCTAAGTCATCATCTTCTTCGTCTGTAGTATTAAGTTGCGCTTCCAATTCAGCAGCTAAATCTTCATCGTCACTTTCAGCGTCACCTGCCACTAACGACGTACCTTCTAGGGTTTCATCTAGCTCCATATCCATGTCTAAATCTAGATCTAAATCTAGATCATCAATATCGCCAATCACATCTTCAGCGGCTGCGGGGCCGTCTTTTTCAAGCTCTTCCAGCTCTTGCAACGCCTCTTCATCCGACTCCATAACGCTATCGGGCAAACTAATTGATGGCTCAGTTTTATCCTCAACTACCACATCTTCTTGATCTTTTTTCTTGCGTCTCAAGAGTAAGAACACACCTGCGATAATTGCCAGCAACCAGCCTATCCCAGCGGTAGCCATACCGATAGGATTCTCCAGCAGACGATCTAACCAGCTTTTATCACTCTCGTTTTTAGCTTTTGCCTGCTGTTCTTTTTCAGCGTCTCCCCGCTCATCTTCCATAACAGCTAATTGCTGATCTTTAAGCATAATCAAACGGTTTATATCTGCTAGCTGCTCAATGATGGTAGTTAATTTCTTATTTAGCTCTTGATTATCCCGCTCTAGCTTATCGATTGATTCTTGAGACAGTGCCAGTTTGACACCCATTTCTGCATTGTTTTTTAATAACTCTGCGATTTTCTCTGAATCTTTGCTAGCCGCGATCACCATAGCATCGGCTTTGGCCTGTAAGTCACGCTTCGCCGCAGACTCTTCTGCTGTAACTACATTCAACATGCCTTTTTCTAGATTATCTGGCTGCTCTTTTCCAGTATTTTTGTCAGTAGCAACAGCGGGGGCAACGCCCTTTTCAGCGGCCGGAGTTTTACCACTGGCATCTGCTGACTTTTTATCGTCTGCCTGCTTGGTCTTATCCTTAGCTTTAGCCGGTGCTGATTTATCGGCACCCTGCTTACTTTTAACGGCAGGCGACTTGCCTGTCTGCGGCTCAAGTTTCGCCGGCGTTTGAATGACAACGGCAGGTAAAGTCCCGCTCTGCCACAATGCTGTTTGTCGATTAACTTCCTTTTCAGCTTCCTTGCCACTGAGCGCATCGATTTCAGTTTGCGTTGGTAAGTCAATCACTACATTGGCTGTCATCACATTGATATTTGCTTTGGGAAATGCCTGCGGGTTTTTGCGCTGGATTAGCACCATCATACGCTGCGGAGAAATTTTCTGACTCGGACGACTGGCTATCGCTATGTCCCACAAGGTATCTTTTGAACTTATGTAATACTGACCTTTCTTAAGGGTAATATTTTTTGGTGTTTTATTAGCCTTAGATCTTGCAGGTTTAGCTTTCTGTCGCTTAGCAGACACTACTGGGCGCTGTGCCACGCTACTAGTATTTTCGCGAATAGTAAAATTACGACTGTTTTGTGGTGATCTATAAGAAGAAGGATCAAGCAGTAGAGTATATTCACGTATCAGCCGGCCATTCGGCCAATTCACTTCCACGAGGAAGTTCATAAAAGGCTCAGTAATTGGCAGCTTTGAGGTTAATATTATCCGACCAGTACCATTAGCTCTAACTCGTGTTTGAAAACGAACCGCGGTCAGTGCTCGCTGTGTTGCCAATCCTGATAATGCAAAATCATTTAGATCAGCCATTCTTGATTTGATCTGCAGAGGACTTAAGTTTTTAACTTGAAACAACTCTATTTCTGCATGGAGCGGCTCATTAAGGGCTGATTTAACCCTAATATCACCCATACCTAATGCATTTACTTTACCAATGACTAGCGCGCTAGATAAAGCAATAATCAAACCAAGTTTGCGAAGCATTTATTTTCCCTTATAAATCAGACGTTGCTCACACTCTAAAAATATAGACCAAAAACATGAGAACACGTTAATTTCATACCATTTATTATTCTAATATTTTTAGCACATTTCCTAAAACAACTAGCAAACATTCTATATTTATCAATATTGTATCTAAAAAAACTTACAAAACAATTGCTTATGACAACAGCATAAAGCAGACTCTAACTAAAAGTTAACATAGCTATTAACGAGCCAGCTATAGATAAATCAACAAGTTAACCAGTTATTTTGCTATTGAAGATACCTATTTAGCCTTTACAGGTCAATAAAATAGCTAACTATACTTAAACTTTTACCGATTGATTTATTAAGCAGACCCTAAAGCTCAGCGCTTATAAATACTTTTCAATCAGCAACTCGCCGATTTGCACCGCATTTAAAGCCGCTCCTTTACGAGCATTATCTGCAACTACCCACATATTAATGCCGTTATTTCCAGCTAAGTCTTCTCTGATACGGCTGACATAGACCAAATCTGAACCGCTGCCATTAACTACTGCCGATGCGTATTCCTGCTGTTGCGGTGAGTCTATCACTTCCACTCCAGCGGCATTTTTCAACAAGCTACGCACTTCAACCGCACTGATAAAGCTCGAAGTATCAATATGTAACGCTTCACTGTGACCATGAAAAACCGGGACTCTGACACAAGTGGCATTCACCGCAATGTTTTCATCTGCCAGTATTTTTTGTGTTTCCCAGACCATTTTCATTTCTTCACGGGTGTAATCATTTTCTTCAAACACATCAATATGCGGCAACACATTAAACGCTATCTGCTGAGAGTAGACACTAACTTCTGCCTCTCGTGCATTCAATAGCGAAGTCGTCTGCTTGGCCAGCTCTTCCAGACCCGCTTTACCTGAGCCTGACACCGCCTGATAAGTCGCCACGTTGATTCTGTCAATACCAACTTCACGATGAATAGGCGCCAGTGCCAACAGCATTTGAATAGTTGAACAATTTGGGTTGGCGATAATATTACGCGCACTGTAATTAATCAGACTATCCGGATTGACCTCGGGGATCACTAGGGGAACATCGAAATCATTTCTAAACACACTGGAGTTATCGATCACGATACAGCCACTATCCGCTGCGATCGGAGCGTATTTTTCCGAGGCGGCGCCACCGGCACAAAACCAGGCAATTTGTACTTGGGAGAAATCAAAATCTTGTAAATTTTCTACCTGAATATTCTTACCTTTAAACTGCTTTTTGATACCGACAGAGCGCTCACTCGCCAATAGGTGAATATTCCCTACGGGGAAGTCCCGCTCTTGCAAAATAGCCAACACTGTTTCGCCAACTAGTCCTGTAGCTCCAACAACTGCCACGTCATATATCATACTCATAATTCACCTTTCTACTGCGATTTAAACTCTGTCAAAAAGCAGTTTGTTCCCATACCTTCGTAGTTATTACTAACATATTAATTTATCTAGAGACCTCTGATAACTTACCCAGAGGGCATGATAACTGCGCTCGGTGATACGGCGTTAAAAACCGGCTCAATATGCTCATTTACACCAGTAATACCCATAAACAGGGGCACACTGACTCCGCTATCTCGCCGGTTTTTGCCTTGTCTCACCTTCGCTCGCAACGTTATGCAGAGGTCTCATCTAAACAAAACAGCCCGATAAATCGGGCTGTTTAACATCACTATATCGTCTTAAAGATTGTCACACCTTTAACAATATACGCAAGGTGCGACGCAGTGGTTCCGCCGCTCCCCAAAGTAGTTGATCGCCCACACTAAAGGCATTCAGATATGTGGGCCCAATATTCATTTTCCGCAATCGTCCGACGGGAACATTTAAGGTCCCTGTCACTTTGGCCGGCGTTAAATCAGTCATCGATGACTGCTTATCATTTGGCACAACACTGACCCAATCATTCGCTTGAGAGATCATATCTTCAATTTCATTTAACGGGATATTACTATTTAGTTTAATGGTAAAAGCCTGTGAGTGACAGCGCATAGAACCAACCCGCACACAAGTGCCATCAATCGGAATCGGCGTATCTAACTTGCCGAGTATCTTGTTCGTTTCAACGTAGCCTTTCCACTCTTCTTTTGACTGGCCGTTGTCTAGCTGCGCATCAATATAGGGGATAAGACTTCCCGCTAGTGGCACACCAAATTGATCGACTGGCATTTCACTGCTCAACAAGGTTTGCGCGACTTTTTGATCGAGCGGTAATATTGCTGAATTATTATCCAACTGATCAGCTACCGCACCATGGATGACTCCCATCTGACTGACTAACTCACGCATATGTCGCGCGCCGCCACCCGATGCGGCCTGATAAGTCATAGAGGTCAGCCATTCTACGTGCCCTCTTTTAAACAACCCACCCAACGCCATTAACATCAGTGATACTGTACAGTTACCACCGGCAAAGGTTTTTATCCCAGCATCGATACCTTTATCAATAAGCTGGCGATTAACGGGGTCTAAAACAATAAGGCTGTCGTCAGCCATGCGCAAGGTCGATGCTGCATCTATCCAATATCCTTGCCAGCCGGCTGTGCGCAACTTAGCGTAAACTGCCTGCGTGTAGTCACCACCTTGACATGAAATAATCGCGTCCATGGTTTTCAGTTCATCAATATCGGTCGCGTCTTTTAAGGTGGGTATAGTTTTACCTATATCCGGCCCCGCCTGACCTATTTGCGATGTGGTGAAGAAAACCGGCTCATCAATCTAATCAAAGTCATTTTCCTCTATCATGCGCTGCATTAACACAGAACCAACCATGCCACGCCAACCGACAAAACCTACACGTTTCATTGCTTCTCTCTTAAACTGGAGGACATCTCACTAAGGCTATGTTTTCAGCCGCTATTACTCAGAAAATTTTTGTCTAATCTGATCGCGGATAACTAACCGAGCCCTGCCTAGTGTCCCTATCATTAATAAACCTCTATTCATTAGAGGTTTAGGGGTATTTCTTTAGTAGAAATACGGATCAAGCATTATCCGCGAATTAAGGTCATTAGGCTATGTTTAAATCGACTAAATACAGTTGCTTTAAGCACTATTTGAGCGCCGCTAAGACTTAGCTCTTAATAACTCACTTAAAATTAGCTAAGATACTGACTTCAGCGACTAAATTTGGATTAAAAATGCAGGAATGCCCATGCGGATCACGTAAATCACTCGCCAATTGCTGTGCTGTCGTCCACCAGCAGCACCGAGCGGCGATCACAGCTGAACAACTAATGCGCGCTAGATACACCGCCTTTGTGATTGGCAATAGCGATTTTATAATCGATACTTATCACTCTAGTTGCCATGCGGAACAAGAGCGTGCGCAAATACTCAGTGCGATCGATATTAAATGGCTAAAACTTGAAATAATCGACACCGAGCTCGACACATCCACCGAGACAGCTTTTGTCGAATTTAAAGCATGGTACATGGAAGGCGAGCTATTACAGCATATGCACGAACGCTCACGTTTTTTGCAAGAAGATACCCCGCAAGGATTTTGCTGGCGCTATATTGATGGAACCTGCCCGAAAAACACCCCTTTAATTAACCGCTCCAGCAGCAAAGCTGGTCGCAATGATCCATGCCCCTGTCACAGCGGTAAAAAGTATAAAAAGTGCTGTGGAGCATAAAGCGCAACGGCTAATTAAAGCACAGCGGCCTATAAAAGCGCCGCAGCCAAGAAAGCACAGCACTGCTAAAACTAATTAATTATTTGTAAGTGCGATCCTGTTTGATTGGTGGTGATATCAATTCGAATCGGCATTTGCTCTTTTAGCTCGCCGACGTGGGAGATTACACCAATCATTCGACCACTGCTCTGCAAGTCCACCAGCGTGCGAATCGCCAAGTCTAATGCTTCGGCATCTAAACTGCCAAACCCTTCATCAATAAACAAGGTATCGAGCACAATCCCCCCTGAGTACGCTTGCACTATACCGGACAAGCCCAGCGCTAATGACAGCGCCGCCATGAAACTCTCGCCCCCTGACAAAGTCGCGACAGAGCGCACCTTCCCGGTATATGCATCATCTACCTCTAACTCGAGGCCCGAGGCTTTATTGCCTTTAGCGCGCTGCTCTTTGCGTAACAATCGATATCGACCTTTACTCATGATTTGCAATCGACTACTGGCTTCAATTAAAACATCATCGAGCAAAGCGCTAAGCACAAAGCGCTGCAAACTTAACTTGTCAGCGGTAAAGCCGTTGGCCACATCACTGAGCGTCCCCACTACCGCATACTTTGCTTCTAATAGCGCATTTTTTTCAGCATTGCTGGCGATTTGCTGAGCGACGTTCTGTAGATTGGCTAATTGCTTATCGAGCGCCGACCAAGCATTATCAGCCGCCTGCTGTTGCTCTATTAGCTGTTCAAGCTGTTGCTGCAATACCGGCACATCCGGTGCACTGTCATCGCCAATTAAACGCTGCTGAGCCTGAATTGCCCCATCAATCTCTTTGCGCTGCAATTCATAGGCGCTTATCTGCTCACGCTTTTCGGTTAATAGTTGCAAATTTAGACAGGCTTGAAGATACTCCACTTCACTGCTAAAAAAGCTGCTCTCTAATATTTGCAGCCACAGCTGGCTCAAAGCTTGTAAATCTTGCTGCAGCTCTTGCATTTGTAGCTGCTGCATTTCATATTTAGCCTGTGCCGCTTTATAGACGCCCTGTGCATCGACAAACTGTGTAGCCAGCTGCTCTATTTGACGTTCTAACAATCGCAGTTGCTGCTGCAAATCAGTCACTTCTGCCTCGAGTGCGCCCGCCTGCTGAAACCGTTCGGGCAGCTGCGCTATACAGTTTTGCATATCATGGCTGTGTAACGCCAACGCCTTGTCCGCATCGTTTAACAACACACTGTGCTGGCGCTGTAGATCGATCGCCTGCTCCTGCAGCAACATTAACTGTTTGCTTTTCTTTTCCGCCTGCTGCAAGTGGACTTTTTGATCTCCCAGCAGCGTAATTGCCCGCTGCGCCCGCTGCTCTATATTTTGCCAATAATTCAAGGTTAGTTGCTCGGCGCCATTTTGCTCGATAAAAAGGCTGATAGCTGCCGCAATTTGAGCACTCAAGGTTTTACACGCAGCACTAGTACTTGAATACAAATCTCGCTCGGCAATCAGCTTGGTCTCCCACTGCTGAGCCTCTAATTTTGCGGCATCAATTTGTTCAATGGTGACTAATTTTTGCAAACTGTTGGCTTTTTTGGGATGCTCTATTGAGCCGCAGACCGGACAGGACTCCCCGTCTTTTAACTGCTGCGCTAAATGCTGCGCTTGAGATAAGTGCCAGCTAACCTCTAACTTGATGACTTGATTTTTTTTAGCCTCCCATGTGCTACGTACCTTCACACCTGAGGCAGCCAGTGTATTCAACTGCTGCTGACACGCCAGCAACTCACTTTCCAGCACAGCGGTCGACGTCAGTTGCTGAATTTTTTGTACAGCCTCTAGCTGCACCACTTTGGGGTCACCTAGCTGCTCAATTTTTTGATGAATGGCGGTTACTTTGTCGAGCGTTTTCTGTTTTTCACGCTGCAAGCTATCGAGTTGCTGTGTTGATTGATCATTGTTTACCTGTGCAGTGCGCCGGGCTGCTGCCACTTGCTCACTCGCCACTTGCAACTGCGAAAGCTCTACCGCGCTTTTACTGTGACGTTTGTGTTCAATTAGCTGAGCTTTTGCCGTATCTATCTTTTGCCGGATTTCGGGGGAGCGACCTTGCGCAAGCTGCGCCTGTTGCAAAGCTTGCTGACCTTGCTCAACCCGCAGCAGTGATTGACTTAACTCGGCTTGTATTTTAGGTAACTGCAGAGCAACATCTTGCTGGCGCTGATACTCAGGGGTTATTTTTTGCGCCTCTTCACCGCGCAACAATTGCTGCTTGACGGCAACTATATTATTTTGCTGCTCCTTTAGTTGCTGCCTGCGCTGTTCTAACTGGGTCAGTTCCGTAAAGTAACGCGCTAAATTTTTGCCCAGCTCTAGCGCTTTTGTCGCGCTAATTGACTGTTGCTGCTGTTGCTCTTTGAACTGTTTAGCGTGCTGTTCTTGATCGTGCAACTGCGCTATTTCAGTTTTTAACTGCACTACGGTTTGCAACTTTGTCGACTGCAATAAACCCGCTTGCAAGCGGAGCAAATCACCTACTTCTCGCTTCAGGGTCAGCGCCTGATCTTTTAATTGATTTTCAATTTTTTTATAGATGGAGGTGGAAAACAACTGACTGAAAATCGCTTCCCGATCTTTTGAATCCGCCATTAACAACTTGCGAAACTGCCCTTGAGGCAATACCATCACTTGCCTAAACTGCTCAACATTCAAGCCGGTTAGCTCTTCTATCTCTCGATTTGCCTCAGTCACTTTTTGACTGACAAGTACTCTTATTTCAGCACCTGCTTGATCAATTATCCACAGCTGAGCTTCCGCGCTCTGCCTGGTAAAACCATCGCCTTTCGCCTTGGGCCGCAACTGCTCTGGAATACGTTTAATACTGTAGTATTGATCTTTTATCGCAAACGTTAGCTCGATCGCAGTCAGTGTCTCACGGTGAGCATGATCGCAACGCATTTGACTAGCATCTCGCTCATCACCAGTCGTCTTGCCATACAGGGCGAAACAAATCGCATCTAAAATAGTGGTTTTTCCGGCGCCGGTCACCCCGTTAATCAAAAACAACGGCGACTCACCCAACAGTTTGAAATCAATGAATTCGGTGCCGGCAAATGGGCCAAAAGCGGTGATTTTAAGAGTTAATGGCTTCATTGATTAACCCTCTGCACTGTGTAGTTTTTCAATCACAGATTTGACGATAGCGCTTTCATCGGCAGATAAGTCTCGATCCATCACCTGCTGATAAAAATCACTAAACATCGACATTTCACTGGCATTCAAATGCTCGGGCTGGACTGATGATTTACTTTTACTGGACATGAGACCGGGCCGCTCTAAATGTAAAATATTCGGATAGACTTCGCGCAACTTCCCCATGACATCTAAAATCGCATGCGTGTCAGTGAGTTTAACGAGCAGATAATCATCGGCCTGTTGATCGGTCACTGCTGCCGCTAATATATCCGCAAGCGCGCCCGTAATGCTGCGCATATTACGCAGTGGCTGCAATACTATTTGCTCGATATCACAGCGACCTGCAGCATCCATATCGACGATCACGACCGATTTAATATGCTGTTCTTCGGAAAAGGAGTATTTAAGTGGCGAGCCACAGTAGCGAATCCACTTTTCACCTTTGAACTGACGCCCGTGCAGATGACCGAGCGCCACGTAGTTAAAGTCGGCAAAGTGCTGCCAAGAAACTCGATCTGCACCGCCGATCGAGAGCGGCCGCTCTGAATCTGACTCTGCGGAGCCATCGATAAAACAGTGACTTAACACGACGTTACGCGACACCTTGAATTCTTTGACTATGCATTCGCACAGCGCTTTAATCCCTTGATCATGGGTAGAGACATCGACTTTTAGCGCACTGCGTACTGCCGCTGGGTCGGCATAAGGCATCCCCCAAAAAGCCACCTCACCACTGCTATCTTTTAAGATAACCGGTGTCGGTTGATGCTCTAATTCACCCAAGATATAAAGACCTGACTGCCGTAATTGTCTCGCTGCAAACCCCAGTCTTTGAGCGCTGTCGTGATTGCCGGGAATAATGATTAGGGCGATATTCAATTCAACAGTAATTTGATCGACTATTATATCGAGTAATGCGACCGCCGTCGCGGGCGGCACAGAGCGGTCGTAGATATCCCCAGCCACTAAAATGGCAGTGACTTGCTGCGCTCTGGCAATCTCGATTATTTGCTGGAGGATGAATTCTTGGTCTTGCAATAGTGACACATTGTGAAATGCTCGCCCAATGTGCCAGTCAGATGTATGTAAAAAGCGCATTATATTTTATCTAATACTCCCGCAGTTCCGCTTATAAGCCTGCAAAAACTCTTGGTATTGTTGCATATCCAACACTCTGGGTGGCGCAAGGGTCTCGGCTACTAATTTATCATAGCAGCGCGTGCCTCTATCAATCACTTTTCGCGATTCATCACGGGTAAACGACACTTTTGAATAGCGCATTTGGTTGGAGGTCAAATTATAGGTTTTAGTGATAGTCCCCGCACAGGCATACGCTTGATAGTTAGCTGGTTTGAACGATATATTGGCAGTATTGGTGCTCTCGCGATCCTCTAAAAAGGTCAACATTTGATGCACCGTGGCATTCACATCTATTTCCAACTCGGACGCCGATATCAAACGGGCATCACTCACCCCTCCAAAACAGCGATCCCCTCCCTCTTCAATGGTGGTTAAAAAGTCACGGGTCAGCTTAGTACCAGGAATACGGCCCAAAAAATAAATAGCGGATATAGGGTTACTCTGTTGCTTATCATAAACTAACAACAGCTCCATCGAATTATCTAAAGTGCCAATCGGCTTATAGGCAATGTAGCCACTACCATCGGTTTTATTGGCGAGATACGCCCCGGCAGAGGTTTTAGAGACCCGAACATTGCGCTTATTATAAGCACAGCGCTTCATGTCGAGCGCGCCACCATCGTCCTGCCACCCCTTGAGTGTCTCCAAGCATAGCGGGTGGTATTTAGAGACCGAATCAGGGCCTGAAAAGCTTGGTGAAGCCATGCTATTGGCCGACAGCAAAGCAGTGACTAAAACCCCTGCGGCCATCCCCGCTCCCATTCCAATACTCTTCCATTTCCCCACGCTTTTTTTAATATCCATGCCTAACCTATGTGATTAATTATTAACATTATCCTGAATCAGCGACCTCACTGTACAAGCTCTTGATTCACTTTAAAATCAAGGATTCAGGATTACATTGAAACAGTCTAGCGACGCTTTGATCTTTGAAAAAACCTATCATACCTGTTCAGCATTAATTGAACACTTAAATCTCATATCCAACACTGACACTATCAATTAGCAGCATTTATACTGGGAAATTTAAATAGCCGTATAGCCTGCTCAAAATCAAGGACTCGTTTTAAGCTCAATTCCGACAAAAAAAAGGCCAAGCCAGCCTCAAAGGAGAATACTGATCTTGATTATATTGACGCTTGGACACCGTTAAGCGTCGCTAGCAGATCAGCGAGTGTAGCAGCGGCAAATCATACTGGACTGATATGCGTTGCAAATTGAAGTGTTACTTTTATAACATTTTCAACTATATCCCGCTCTTGGGCCCAGCATTTTTACGGAGTTTATATTATGAGTGATACAGGAACCCCAAACCAAGCGCGCCGCAGCAGAGGCGGTAGAGCTGCTCGCCAAGCACTAGCCAAAAGCGAGGTGATTCCAATAGTTCCCTACATCACCCGAAAAATCCCATACTACGAAGTACTTGATGAAGACGGTTTACAACTAATCGAGAAAAATGCAGAAATTATTCTCTCTGAAATAGGGATTGAATTTAGAGGTGATGAAGAGGCCCTGCAACTTTGGCGCGATGCCGGAGCGGATGTCCAGGGTGAACTGGTTAAGTTCCCGGTTGGCTTATGCCGAAAACTGATTCAAGACTCAGCGCCCCGCCAATTTACCCAGCACGCACGCAACCCTGAACGCAATATTGAAGTGGGCGGTAAAAACACGGTCTTTGTGCCCGCTTATGGCAGCCCTTTTGTCTACGATATGGACAAAGGCCGCCGCTACGCCACCATTGAAGATTTTACAAACTTCGTCAAGCTCGCTTACCTGTCACCGAGCTTACATCACTCCGGCGGCACAATTTGTGAACCGGTCGATTTACCGGTCAATAAACGCCATTTTGATATGCTTTATACACATATTAAATACTCAGATAAACCTTTCATGGGTTCAGTCACAGCCCCTGAAAGAGCACAAGATTCTGTTGATATGTGTGCGATTTTATTCGGTGATGATTTTGTTGATCCCCAGACCGGCCAGCCAAAAACCTGTTTAATTAGCTTAATCAACGCCAACTCACCGATGACATTTGACGACACCATGCTAGGTGCGGCAAAAGTTTACGCGCGCAACAACCAAGCCTGCATCATTACTCCCTTCATATTGGCGGGCGCGATGTCCCCTGTCACCGTGGCTGGCACTGCCGCTCAATCACTCGCTGAAGCGCTCGCTGGTATGGCGTTTGTGCAATTAGTCAACGCCGGTGCCCCCGTGGTAATGGGCAGCTTTGCCAGTTCAATATCAATGCAATCTGGCGCCCCAACTTTCGGCACACCAGAACCGGCGCTAGTGCTATATATTATGGCTGCGCTAGCGCGCAGATTAGGCGTACCTTTTAGATCGGGTGGTGGTTTTTGCGGCTCTAAACTACCGGATGCGCAAGCGGCCAATGAAGCGGCCAACACCTTGCTGCCCACTGCACTAGCCGGGGTAAACTTTGCATTACACACCGCGGGTTGGCAAGAGGGAGGCCTAGTGATGGGCTATGAAAAATTTGTCATGGATACCGACCTCGCCGGGATGATGGCGAAAATGATGGAAGGAGTTGATCTATCGGAAAATGGCCAGGCCTTAGATGCCATTCGCGAAGTCGGTCCAGGCAACCATTTCTTAGGCTGTGCGCACACTAAAGCAAATTTCAAATCTGCTTTTTATCGCTCGCCACTCGCTGACAACAACAGCTACGAACAATGGGAAGCCGATGGCAGTTTAACTCACGAACAGCGAGCCAATGCACTATGGAAAAAAATGCTCGAAAACTATCAACCCCCAGCATTAGATCCAGCGACTGATCAGGCGCTGCTAGATTATATGCAACGACGTAAAGCCTCCTTCCCCGACTCTAACATTTCATAAACTGGTTAGCCTTTGCACGCGCTCTACGAAGGCGTGCAAAGAGCGCTATAAAGCTATCCCTGCATATAACCCATAGTTTCAGTGGGTATTCACTTTGAAGTCACGGGCTTCCGGTTTACTAGAGTAGATGATCCATACCCGCCGCTTGGTATGGATACAAAATAATAAGCCTTACCAGTCCATTCTGAACGTAGCGGTAACACTTTGGTTGCTATCGGTACTTGAGAACTCACCCAGATAAGACGCACTAATGGAGGTGGATTCGTTTAATTGTCCATTGATGCCTAAAGCGAACTGAGTATGGCCATGGCTGAGTTTAGCGCCTTCAATATTAAAGGATTTCTTGGGGCTAACAGAAAAAGCAGCTTTAAATTGAGATACATTATCTAAATGCTCATGAATATAAGCGATAGAACTATAAGGCGTTATATTCATATCATCTTCAGATGAAAAGACCCGACTTAAGCGGAGCCCCAAGGTTGAGCGCAAACTATCGACCCGCGTACTATCCACGATCAAATTAGCAGTACTGGCACCTGATTCGGCAAATTTACTTTGAGTGATATGACTGTAATCAATGACCGCATACGGCGTGAGCGTCATGTCTTGTACAAAAGATAATGGTTTTCCCAATTCAAGCGATGCCACAAATGATGAACCATGAAAATCCGCCTGTGTTTGTCGGCTAATATTGCCTACATCGATATCGCGAATAGCATCAGTCTCATGATAGCCCAAAGCTGCTGAAGCACTTATATCGTAGGAAGGCAGTAGCCAATGTGCATAAATAGCGGCTTGATAGCTGTCCATTTTTAAAGCGGTACTATCCAAGTCAATATCACTAACAGCATAACTTGCTGCTACGCCCACTACGGCGTTATGCAAAAGTGTATCAATGCCCATTACTAGGCCCTTTGTTTGCGAATTGGTTACTCCCATCCAGTCAGTTTTATTAATTTCAGCACGCTGTCCGAAAGCCTGCAGCCAAAAACCGTAATTTTTATTAGGCTCTTGGGGAAATAAGCTGGCTAAATCATTGCCGTTGTAAGCGAGTTGAATATCTTTTATAGAGTCGAGTGAAGATTGGTCTGCAAAAATTAATGATGCCCGTTGAGCACGCCCAATCAATATTTGTCTAAATTGTGAATTAACATGCTGAATGCTTTGTTGAGAATGACTATATTGAGCAGCACTTAAATTATCAAATGCAAGGCGTGCATCTGGGGCCGACAGACCAGTAATTTCAGCGAAAATAGTAGGTATCAGCGCTGCAATTTCAGTGAGTGCAGCTGCGGTCGCTTGTTGGTTAGGTGTTTGTGCAATGCTTTCCATCGACACACTATTACGGGTTAAATTAAGATACACATTAAAGGCATCATAGCTTAGCGTTGCCGATAAAAAAGCAAAGTTAGAACTGACACTACCAAAGGTACCGGATACCCCGCTCGCAGCGGTGAGGATAGTGTAATCTGTTGATGCTGCATACGAGCCTGATTCAGCCAATACTCTGACAGCTGCATTGCCTAAAGTCGCTGTACCAGAAACATTAATGAAATCGCTGGCACCACTGGCATTTACTTCCACTTCATAGTGACTAGCCGATGTAAAGCTAACGTCACCTGCGACGGTTAGCATGCCAATCGAATTACCTGGTGCCAGAATACCGCCATCAACAGTAACATCGGCTACAGAACCACTACCTGCTAATGCTGCGCCACTGTTTACGGTGATACTAGAATTAGTGATGGAGCCATTAATCGATAAGGTGCCAGCTGAAAGCATGGTGTTGCCTGTGTAGGTATTTATCCCCTTTAAAGTGGTAGACCCCGAAGCAATATGATTAACCGATGTGGTTCCAGTAATAACAACGGCATTTCCTGATGAGGTGCCATTATCGGTAAAAAAGTAATCAGAGTCATTATGGTTGAAGTTAAGGGTTGCTGTGCCAAGTTTACCCAGTACACTATCAGCATTTATTATTCCTGCAGCGCTACCTGTTCCTATATTAAGTGTACCTTCTGACCCTGAGCTTTCAGCTAATATAAGGTCTCCGGTTACATTGATAATGGCTTGATTGCTGAGGTTAACTGATCCTTCGCCACTATAACCAATATAGAGGCCAGAGCTATTATTCCAACTAGATCCTAAGCCATCAACCAGGACATTACTGCTCGCTCCGCTATTATAGGAAAGTATACCGAAAAGATTATTAACGGTGCCTCCATTAGTTATTTCTAGTGATCCACTACCCTCATAACCGATAAAGAGGTTATCATTATTATCCCAACGTGACCCAGCACCCTCAACAGAGACATTGCCAGTAGCTGTTGAAAAAGCTCCAACATAACTGCGGTTACTTGAGGTTACTACACCACCATTTGAAATATTAAGGGTTCCAGTGCCACTTCGCCCGACTTGAGTCTGATTAGTCACAAGCCAACTTGACCCATTGCCATCAATATTGATAAGACCAGTTCCTGTAGCATAATAACCAATATAGCCGTAATCATTAGTTGTCATTACTCCACCGTTAGTAATATTAATGACGCCATTGCCTTTATGACCAGCAAAAATTTTCTGGTTAACCCACCTAGAACCATTGCCATCAACAGTGACCGTTCCTGTACCTTGTTCGCTATTAGCGATAAGGCTGGAGCCTGTTTCAAGGTAACCTTTATTTTCAACTAATATATTTCCAGTCCCTTGATTACCAATCCAAAGCCAATGCAAAAGTTCCCATTTAGCATGTCCACCATTAATAGTGACACTCCCTTCACTATTTAAATCATTACCAATCCTACCGAAAGCACTATTGAGATGACCATTATTGAGAATGTCCAATTGCCCTTTATTTATATCACCAATATATATCCCTGCCGTTACGGCTCCTGTACTGCCAACTTGCGCTGAACCACCATTGTCTATGGATGTTTGTGCATCAGAGCTAATAGGTATGGCATTAATATCCCAATTAATCGGGTTGAACTAATCCTTTTGACCGGTGGAGTTCCAAGATGGTAAAGCTGCAATAGCTTGGTGGGGCATTAATAATGCGATTGAGATAAGTAGCTTTGAAGAAAAGTAACCCTTAAAGAAAAAGTTACGATACTTTATTATTTTTTGAGTCATCTATTTTAACAGCCATTATCCTGAATCTGTAACTTAAAACCTGAATCCGTGACTTCAAAGTGAATACAGAGTGTAAGATATTGGTTCTACAGTGGAATTGAAAAATATTAGCTGTAAGCTCATATGCATCCTGCATTCTCTAAATAAATGCACCCAAGCATAAAACTCGAAGGTTCAGTGGTTGTTTTATAACCACGGTAGAAACTACAACTTGCGTGTGTGGTGCAGTAAAGTCACAGAATCAAAATCATATTAAACAACTGATACTTCATAATATGTAAAACCCATTACAAGCGCTTATATTTACTATATTTAAATTTAGTACAAAATAAATATTTTTCCACTTTAGGGGTATTTGAAGCAGTTATTTTATGTTTTGAAAGTACAAATTAGCGGGGGATATTACTTCTTCGTTATACATCGTAAGCAGCCGAGCTTCACGATGTGCAAGAAGCTGCACTAAAAGACGGAACTATAATTTAGCCTGAGAGAGAGAGCCGTCTTTTTTAGCTTTGATCAATTTCTTCAGTAAGGCTATTTGACTAATACCTGAATCCGTGACTTCAAAGTGAATACAGAGTGTAAGATATTGGTTCTACAGTGGAATTGAAAAATCTTAGCTGCACCCGTAGGTTCAGTGGGTATTTTTCTAACCGCTGTAGAATCAAGAGCTTGCGCTATGTGGTGCAGTGAAGTCACTGATTCAGGTAATACTAAGTGCCGCTTGGAAGTCGCTGATTCAGGTAGAAGTTAAGCTGTCATTAGAACTAGCCAGTACTGATTAAAATCAGTGATAGTTTGGTGCTGATTTTTGAATTTAATTTTATTAGCGAGAAACCTTAATTACTGGGAATCTGCGCTGAGTGGATTGTTCTGCATACCATAACCGTTGCTCTCTATCTTTAAACTTGCTTAGTAGCACTAAATTGTGGCCCCATGGAATTTGTCCAACAAGCTGTTGGACATTTGCATGAGGTGCTTCAAAATCAGGCCAAGCATCAGCGAAAGCACGCATATACAAAAGATTAGCGCGCGAGAAGCCTTTCATCTCTGGGAACGCCTGCTTTAAATCTTTTGCAAGCTGTTCAATCACTTTGCTGCCCCAGCCCTGCTGTTTCTGCCGCTCTAATATGTCGTTACCAATTTTCCAATATAATGCCACCAGCTCAGTATTTACCGCCAAGACGGCATGGTACTGTGAATGTGCAATACGCTGCTTAAGTTCGCTCAACCAGCTTGCATAATTATCTGGTAATGTAGATTGGCTAGGAGTATCTGACACAAGTAATTCCTTTCATTTCTTTATTGGCTTTTCTGTTGGGAAGTTTGGTGGAGGTTCTATGCCCCAGCCATATTCTAAGGTGTGGCTGTTAGTATCTTACACCTTGGTATTATTGAATATGATGATATGTTTTGAGTGATCGACCGATACACTCACGCGTTTAATTAAATAGTGGGACAAGCTGTTCCACTATTATTATATGCAGAGATCAGAGGTTTGTTGTAGCGAGTAAACTCCAGTTTTGGTTATTGAATCAGACCATTAAACTGTTTATTTACTGGCGCTTAAAATCCTTCATTGAGATGACATTGCTAGGAATATCTGCACTTCGCTCTTCAGCCATACTACCCGTTACATCCTGCTTGCCACTTAACATCAATGCCGCTTCATCCAATAATGCCAGCATCGCCTCTCCCGGAAAAACACAGTCTTTTTGGCCTTTGATATTACAAGGACGAGCGGCCAGCCATGCACCGATACGGTTGCCGGTGATCTGGCTAACATCGACTTGATCATAGTGCAGGAAGTTTACGATATCTCCGGCCATGCGGTTCATTGTTCCCTGCACTGAGCGGTTACAAACGCTGTCTATTCGCAAGGGTGCCAATAATTGTTGCGCAGCATCTAACTGCACTTGGTTAGCATCGCACTTTAGCAGGCTATTGATGAAACAATCGACGAATAGATTGTTGAGGCTGGCGAAATCAGGCTTTGTTAAGCAGGGAATGAATACCGCGAAGCGGGTGATATCGTGGATAAGGATTACACATTGGCGGCGCTGAAAAAGCAATAGGTTGGCGTGCCAGCCACTTAATGGGTTGGTTGCTAAAGTATTGGTTTGGCTGTCGTTAAAACAACTTTGATCAGCGCTTTGTACAGGTAATAGCCCCTGTTGATCTAGAGGTAATTTTGCCATGAGCTTTTTGGTGACGTGGAGTTGGATCATTGGATTGCCTTGATGTATCTAATATAAAGGGGGGATACGGTAGCGTAGCAAATGAAGACGACGAGACCAATACAATATAACAATTTAAAAACAACAGTTTATTAAGAGACGGTTTAAACCAAAAGATTGAAAGCTAGCTGTTATCACATGACTGTCAATTGAAATTCTCATTTACGATGCCTTCAACGTGCAGAGCATACGAGGTCTCGGTCACCACTTGTGGGTTGGCGCCGGTAACAGCAAGTAATATGCTGTCATGAGTATCCTTGCAGCAATTTACAATAGAGCCTGATATTATCTTATTAATTGCCCCTAGACCATGTAAGTCTACTTGTATGTCTTTGTTTTTTAAAACTAAATGTTAATAATCAGCTGTGATTTTAGGTTTTTGTATGCTTTTTGTAACAATTTATCGACAAAATTAAGAATAGTATTGTTCATGATGGATGTTGTGATTTGTGCATACGGAAAATAAGCTTCTAAAAATCTGTTTTTACTAGGTTTTAAAGCGCTGTCACAAGTTGATTCTAACGACAGACGATTAATCTCGATTGTTTGATTATCTTTTAAGATATTGGTAATAATATTAAAAACAATCGACAGAGTGATTTAATAGCAGGAAGCTTAAAACTTGCGCTGGTTGGTTTTAGCTTAGACGGACTCTGAACAAGCCCAAATTCTGTGCGACAGGAGCGTGTGGGAGTGATTCTGAGGTTCTTGAGAATAATCAGTCGGCGTCGCTAGTGATGACTATTAAGTCAGGATTTTTTGCATGGTGATCGATGTCGCACGTTGATAGCCAGCATGACTAGCCTCAGCTACTCTGATGAATCCCATGTTGAGACCTCTGCATAACTACTGCGCTCGGGAATACGGCGTTAAAAACCGGCTCAACATGCTCATTTACACCAGTAAACTCCGCTATCTCGTCGGTTTTTGCCTTGTCTTACCTTCACTCGCAACGTTATTCAGAGGTCTCAATTACTAAATGTCACTTGATTTTCTTGTAATTCTATTCTTACTTGTAGCTCTAAAAAGCTAAAATTGTTGTTGATCGCATGCTCTTCAACAACCTTGATCATTTGCAGGCCTATTCCCTGCCCTTGTGCAGCAGGGAGCACTGCCAGCTTGCCGACATACAGTGCATGTTGAAGATTTTTAACGAACACACAAGCGACTAACTGAGTATTTTGATAGGCAAGGAACACCGTTTCTTGCTGCGCTTTGTGCACGATAGTTTCTGCATTCAATTGCTGTAGGGATGATGGCGGATCGATGCGCGTCTGCTGATACGAAAATGCGCTGCGCAGTAGATCGAGCAATTCCGGCCATTCGTTAAACTCTGCGTTTAGCTGTTTAATGTTAATACTCATTAATCCATCCCTGTATAGCTGGCAACAGCCGTATTTCACCCGCTTTTATTTCTTAATCAAGTGCACGTACTAGCGGCTTGATCAATCAAAACTCCCTTGACACTTTAAGCCACAATCTCAGTTTTTCTATTCTTACACAACCAATAGTAATGTTATTTTTCAATGAGTTATATAATAAACATAGAATTCAAATCAACACAATCCGTCTTTGATTGTACGGCCAAACCACGCATTTAAATCTCCTTTAATGAGTGGGCTGTGTATGAAAGAATCTGCGGCTAAAACGGATTAACACGGATTAACACGGACTAAAAAGTAGCTATGAAAATAGCGATAACGAAAGCGATACTAGTACAAGCTGAACGAATATTGTGACGCATCCCCCACGCCTTTATCCATTCATTAACTTGCTCATCTGGACTGTTTTTATCTGCAGCAGCTAATTTTTCATTAATAGGAGCGATTAAAAAAATCGTCACTGGCGTCAAGCCAAAAGTAAACGCGGCGGCGACATACCATAACCAGTTTCCCGAAACATACCCGTTTCCTAGCAGGATGATCGTCGCTAGTATACTGAGGGGTTTGAACAAAGAACCGGCGATAGGAAAAGCCAACCGCCAATTACTTAGCTGCTCTTGCGGCTGCATTAATTTTCTTGCACCTACTTCAACGTGGGCACAGTACATCAGGGCGCCGGCCAACATGCCGGTGAGCAGCAGTGCAAGAAATTCTAAGACGATAGGTAACATTTATATATCTCCAGTTTAAGGGTAATTAATAGCTGAATCCATGGCTTCAAAGTGAATACTGAATGTAAGATATTGACCTTACAGTGAGGCTGTAAAAATCTTAGCTGCAAGCTCTTATGCGTCCATGCATAAAGCCCATAGCTTCAACGGATGTTTTGCTAACCGCTGTAGAGTCAAGAGCTGGCGCTATGTGATGCAGTGAAGTCATTGATTCTGCACAGTATAAACGATCCTTTGGATGGTTGTTTATTTCATTCGCTTTACTTTATTACTGCTTTTTAGCTTTATCACTTAATTATTGTGCTCTATGCGGAGCTTAGTATCAGCCATTGATCCGCTCTGAAGCATTTAGGTAGTTGTTTATTCGTAGACAGGCTGCCTGTAAATAGTAGCTGGAGGGATGGCGATGAGTGGCAGCGAAGCGTTGACAACAGTTTTAGATGCCTGCAGATTTTTAATAAAAACTGGCTAAATAGCGGAGCTTGAACGCCCCTCTTTTATCGGTATATGTAGGATTTTCAGCCGGCTTTTAACGCTGAATCACTGAGTGTAGTACTTTTGGTGGCTCTTGTAGTCAAGAAAATCTATCCTCCCTCTATTATCCCCCTCTACAATCCCCCGATCTCATCACTATGACTACTGACCTAATATTTGATGATAGATACTGGTCAAACCTTTAATAGTCAGTTCGTCGCTATTAAAATGCTCACTCTTGATCTTCAGCGAACGAAATGCCTCCATGTAGCGAATGGATATTTGTTGTTCACCGATCACGATCACTTCTTTATTTTTCCAGTATGCTTGTGCCGCACATAACTCTAACCCAATCATATAACCCGATAGTCTAGCTCTAGCTACTTCGGCAGACAAATCATTGAGTATTGATTCGGCACGCAACGAAAAAAGTTGGCCATAGATGGTCTCTGGAGAATCAATGGCACTGGCCACCGCTTTTTTGAAAGCACTGGTATGCCAACCATTTTTGGCGACACAGTGCCGCAAAATGGAGTGCTGAGAAAGGAGTGCATACAATTCTCCGGTCATATAGGTTTGAAAATATTCAATAACACCGGCAGTGACTTGTACCCATTTGCAATGGGTGCCAGGTAGACAAATCACCCCACTGTATCCTGGATTGTCGGTAAGAAAACCGAGAATTTGTGTCTCTTCGCCGCGCATAATATCTGTAGGAAATAGCTGTTTTACCCCCGGGCAGATATATACTTTAAAGCCCTGATTACTCACTGGCGCCTGCACTAGCTGTTTAGAGCCTATGCAGGGAGCGGTTTCGTAGTGGGTTTCAATCCAACCTTGTTTTGAACCTAGCATGCCGCATGCGAGAACTGGAATAGTACGATCTTTATCGAGCCAGTCCTCAATGTGTTCGATTAATACTTGCTCATACTCATCACTTTGCAAAGTATTCATACCTTTGTCTGAGCTGTTATGAGTCAGTATTTCACCTTGTTTGGATAGCCCCCATACTCTTAGTCTGGTGGTTCCCCCGTCGACGGCAATCCAATCAATATGTCTCATTCATATAGTTCCTTAAATATCGGTGAACTTAGCAAGATCTTACCAAAGGATGATTACTTATCCTTCTAGTAAAAAACCCTAGTCCAATATTATCGCTAGGGCTTTACCGGCAAACACCATCATTACTAGCCGAGATAACACAGCAATTTTTAGCTAAATATTGCTGACGCACAACCTGCGACCAACAGTGAGTGATCCTGACTTACAGGCCAGATCATCATTGATTAGCCTGCTTCCTATCACTCTTAGTCTAACGAGCTAGCTCGCTGACCAAATAGTCACACCTATCGCCTCTATATTGGCGGAGCCTAGGTAAATTTTGGCATCTGTTGGGATGTTTAGTTGCTGACTTTGCTGACTAAAGTTAAAGGCGAAGTTTAACTTCCCGCGGCGAGTGACGCGCAAGTCTTCCGAGAATTCCGTGGTTGCCAATCCAGCCCAGTGCAGCGTATCTTCCATTACCGCCACTAGTAATTGATCACGCAATAATAACCCACAGTATCGATAGCGATCATTACCGACTATTGCCGCTTGTCCCGCGCGATAGTCACCCTCATAGCTGGCGAGATGTTCTGCCGAGCTCTGTAAGGTTTCACGCCATTTGACCACCGGATATGACTGTCCTTTAAAGCTAACACTCTCTTGCAAATATGGCGGTAGTGATTCTACCCGTGTTACTTTAACGTCTAGCATCGCTTGAAAAGAGCCGGGAGCTAAATCATCGGGGATATGCATCAACGGCGTATTGCTCGCGGTGCGCGGGCCGATCAAAACTTTAGCACTGCACTTAGCTAAGCGCGCACTGAATTTTTGATTGTCCATCATCATGTCTGGAATGATGATTAGCTGATAACTATCCAGATTCGCATCAGGTCCTATTACGTCGATATCGACGCCCAACCCCTGCACAGCGCTGTACCAATAGAGTGCATTTTTAACCCCTGAATAGTCGCTACTTAGCGGCAAGGTCTGACTCGCCCACAGTGACGGGTAGTCAAAGATAATTGCAACGTTAGCGGCTTGGCGCTCGCCGGGTTCCGGCAGTAATTTACGCTCGGCAACCACTTGCTCCATTTCATAATAGCACTGGTCCGGCTGACTATTGGATAGCAATACACCCGTGTGTAATTGCTCTTGGGCAAATTTTGCCTGACGCCAGCGGAATTAACACACCACATCAACGCCGTGCGCATACGCTAGCCAAGTCCACAGCCGCACCATTCCGTCAGCGGGCGACTGGTTATATTGCGCCCAATTCACTGGGCCTGGCTGTTGCTCCATAACCCACACTTTACCTTTACCAACATGTCGATAAAGATCGTGATAAAAAGACGGCTGATCGGGAATGCCAGTTCGCAACCAACGCTGCTTGGTCTCATCAGGCAAATCTGAATGTACTAACGCGCCCATGGGGTAGCTATCCCAAGAGGCAAAATCTAAACTTTCACCAAGCTTGTAGTGATCGAAATCACTATTGTGCGCCATGAAATTGTGGGTAATTGGGCTGCCTTGTGCATATTTACGCACTATATCAACTTGCTGCTGATTAAATTGGCAGATCTGGTCGGATGAAAACTCGATGAAATCAACACTGTGCCCAGGACTTGGTGCATCAACCATGTTGTTAGCGAGCTCAATATCCTCGAAACTATTGTAATGCGTCGACCAAAAGCTAGCCCCCCAGGCATCGTTTAAAGTGTCAATGTCATGGTAGCGATTT
The DNA here is from genome assembly GCA_029027825.1 of Oceanospirillales bacterium. Taxonomy (GTDB): domain Bacteria; phylum Pseudomonadota; class Gammaproteobacteria; order Pseudomonadales; family Balneatricaceae; genus Rs1. The sequence continues at coordinate 1,835,871 of CP093399.1, forward strand.
TTCAGCCAAACTCTAAATTGCTCTTTTGCATCTTGGGAGTAACTATAGCTCGAGTTGTGATCACCGTATTCGTTATCTATCTGCCAAGCTTTAACATATTTATTGGCACCGTAACGCTTGGCGTAGGCAGCGCAGATACGTGCGGACTCTCGCAGATAGACCTGACTAGAGAAACAGTAGTGACGGCGGGCGCCGAACTGTCGAGTCACACCATTCTTATCGACTGGCAAAATGCTTGGATCTCGATCAACCAGCCATTTTGGTGGCGCAGCCGAGGGAGTACACATCACGATATCCAATCCTTCTTCGCCGAGGATCTGAATAACCTCGTCCAACCACTGCCAAGTGTAGTGATTTTCATGTGGCTCGATTGACGACCAAGTGAACTCGGCAATACGCACCCAGCGCACTCCCAGCTCCACCATCTTTTTAGCATCACTGCGCCATTGGTTTTTTGGCCACTGCTCCGGATAATAACAAACACCAAGTTCTAGCATTGAAACGCCCTCAATCTGAATTTCATTTTTTTGCACTATACCTTGTAAGTTTAATAATATAAACGTTTATATTTTTAAACTTGAAAAACAGACAACATTCAGAGCGGATATTTATTCGAGGATATCAGGACAGCGCTCAATCAAATCTGGCAATAATAATTTTTGCAACTTGGTGACAGGCTCACCATCTAGCAACCTCAACATAAATTCACCGAGCACATAGCTGGATCTAGAGATAGGCAGATAACAAGTAGTGATTGGCGGGGTAAAGTAATGGGAGATATTAAGGTCGTCGGTGGCATTGATTACAGCGTCACGGCCATGCACATAGCCTCTGGCGTGAAAACCTGAAAGCACACCTAAAGCGACCGCCTCGTTGGCGCAGTAATAGGCCGTTGGCGGGGAGGACAGCGACGACAGCTCAAAAAACATCTCCCGACCAAAGGCCGCCGACAACCGGCCGAATTTAACCAGATCAGCATCGTAGTCAAGCCCAGATTGCACCAGCGATTTTTGATAGGCTCGATGCCTAGTTACTGAGCTCATCAGCTCTCTATCAGCCTCTAACAATGCAATTCTACGGTGTTTTTTAGCAATTAGTCGCTGGATACTGATAGTGACTATCAGCTGGTTATTAGTATCGACGTAGGCATGCGGCCTACTGTGGCTACTCATCCCATAAGTAACAAAGGGAAAATCTGTATCCAGCAAATACTGGATACGTATATCGTTAGCATAAGTTCCTGGAAAAATAATTCCGTCGGCTTTTTTATTGATTACTAAGGTTTTGATCAGCTCGAGACTCTCTTGATAATCAGAAACTTGATGCAGAGTTACTTGATAGGGTGTATCGGCCAGCGCATGAGTGATGCCGCTGAGTAGATCGCCATGACTGACACCACTCCACTCTTGATTGTCCGGATCTGCTGCGATCACAACGTAGGCGATTTTATAGGTTTTGCCAGTGCGTAGCTGTACGCCACTTAAATTCAGCTCGAAACCATAGCGTTTAGCCGAGGCAATTATTTTTTCACGGGTAGCTTCGCGCACTTGTTTAGAGCCGTTCAGCGCTTTCGAGACAGTGGCAATCGAATAACCAGTATCACTGGCAATGGTTTTAATCGTAGGTCTATTTTTCATCGGCGGATATTAACATTTTAAGTGAATTAGTGGGCAACAAGAGAGCTAATTATATTCCTTTACATTAAAAATATAAACGTTTAACATAAAATTGATAATGATAAGAGGCCCCTGCATAACGTTGCGAGCGAAGGTAAGACAAGCAACAAATCGGCGAGATAGCGGAGTTTACTGGTGTAAATGAGCATGTTGAGCCGGTTTTTAACGCCGCATTACCGAGCGCAGTCGTCATGCAGAGGTCTCAATAATTAGTCGCAACAATAAATTTAGTCAACAGATTGCCGCACTTAACTTGGAGAAACTATGGCCAACATGCAAATGCAACAGCTGAAAAAGAACTTCGGCAACATACCTGTGATAAAAGGTATCGACTTAGATATTAAAGATCGTGAGTTCATTTGTTTTCTAGGCCCCAGTGGTTGCGGCAAATCAACACTGCTCAGATTAATGGCTGGCCTTGAGGAAATATCCAGCGGTGAGTTTCTCATCGACAACAAGCGCATGAATGATGTACCTGCCTCGCAGCGCGGGATTTCAATGGTCTTTCAAAGCTATGCTTTATACCCGCACTTAACCGTCCGGCAAAATTTAGCTTTTGGCCTTAAAATCCAAAAGCTACCAAACGATGAAATTAACAGTCGGATCAAAGAAGTTGCTAGAACCCTACAACTCAGCGAATTATTAGATCGAAAACCTAAAATACTCAGCGGCGGACAGCGCCAACGGGTCGCCATTGGTCGCGCAATTGTACGCAGACCCAAGGTATTCTTACTCGATGAACCGCTGTCTAACTTGGATGCTACTTTGCGTGTCAGCATGCGGGTAGAGCTGGCTCGACTACATGAAGAACTGCAGGCGACCATCGTATATGTCACCCATGATCAAGTCGAGGCAATGACCCTGGCGACTAGAGTAGTGGTGATGAAAGATGGTGCAATCCAGCAATTTGCCACACCTTTAGAGTTATTGCACCGCCCTGCCAACGTTTTTGTCGCGGAGTTTATTGGCACCCCTAAGATCAACTTATTTAAAGTAGAAGTCCAAGAGTGCGGACCTCAATCAATCACAGTGACACACGCACTGTTCTCTAATCCGATCACAATACCTATAGCGAAAGATATCAAATTCGCAGCGGGAACGGAGCTCACACTGGGCATACGTCCGCACCGTCTATCGACCAAACAACCGCTAGATTGCACGATCAGCGCAAAAGTGACTATTGTTGAGCGCTTGGGAACCGAGAGTTTGCTCTATACCGATCTAGGTTTAGAGACGTTAGTTATTTGCTCAGCGGCGGGCACTGTTCCGATCAATCGTGGCGATCAAATAACGCTGGGATTCAGTAGCGACAACTGTTTACTGTTCGACGATCATGACCAAGCGATCGAGCGCTGCCTGCCAGCTGATGTACAATTACTGATTTCATAAGGGGAATATTATGTTGCGTAATCGCTATACACCTTATGCCTTTTTATCGCCTTACATCATTGTTTTTTCGGTATTTTGGCTAGTTCCGATTTTATTTTCATTTGCTATGTCCTTTATGAATACCCGCTCCAGAACTTGGCAATTTGATTTTTTTCTCAATTGGGGACGATTACTAGAAGACGAGCTATTATGGCAGGCACTGAAAAATACATTTTTGATCATAGCTCTACAAGTTCCCGCTATGCTGATGCTGGCGGTATTTGCTGCCGTGCTTTTAAATAGCAAAGACTTAAATTTTAAAGGCCTGCATCGCTTTGCGATTTTTGCCCCAATTGTGGTTGCAGAAGCTGCCTACGCGGTTATTTTTAGATTGCTGTTTAATGACAATTTTGGCTTTGTTAATAATATGCTGGCACTGATTAATATTGACGCGATCGCCTGGACCAATTCTTCCTCAGGCGCCACTGCATTGATTGCTATCGGTCTTACTTGGCGCTGGACTGGCTACAATGCAATTATCATTTTAGCGGGTTTGCAAAACATCCCTAAAGATCTCTATGAGGCCAGCGAATTGGAAGGCGCCTCCCCCTGGCAGCAATTTACAAAAATCACCTTACCTTTGCTAAAACCCGCTATATTACTCTGTTTAGTGCTCTCTACATTCGGTACTTTACAGCTCTTCACCGAACCGACACTACTCACCGAAGGCGGCCCTGGCGGTAGTACCACCACCGTTGCTATGTATATGTACAGCCAAGGTTTTAAAAGTTTTAATTTCGGTTACGGCTCGGCAATCGCCTACCTGATCGTCTTTTTAGGCTTAACCTTGTCACTGTTGCAATTTAAGCTATTTGGAGGAAAGCCCGATGAATAACTCGCTGACCAGCCGGGCAAAGAAATTATTTATCAATGCCCTGATGTTAGTTATTTCCTGTATGTGGTTAATCCCCATTTGGATGATGATGATTTATGCAACCCATCCTGACAATGTGATTTTCAGTGGTGAATTAGTCTTCAACCCAGGCACTGATTTTTTTAAGAACTTTGCCATTTTGCAGGGAAAACAAGATTTTTCCATGGCGATTTTTAACAGCGTGATTATTGCAGGATTTAGTACTCTGCTCGGATTGCTAGTGGCTTCCATGGCGGGCTATGCTCTTGCAAGGTTTGCCTTTCGCGGTCGAAATAGCTTATTCGCGCTGATTATTTTTATCCTCGCGGTGCCCTCTGCGGCGATTGTCATCCCCGAGTATATTATTGTGGTCAAACACATGGGGCTATCAAACAACTACGCTGGCGTCATTCTCCCCTATTTAGCCAATGCTGTCGGGGTGTTTTTTATGCGTCAAAGCTTCCTTAATTTACCGTCAGAAACACTGGAAGCCGCCTATTTGGATGGCGCTTCAGAGTGGAAAATTTTCTACAGTATTGCCCTGCCTATAGTACGACCAGCACTTGCATCACTAGGCATCATATTATTCGTCGCGCATTGGAACGACTACTTATGGCCAATGTTGGTGATGACCAGTGAGCAGTATCAAACCGCTCCTATAGCGCTAGGTCGTTTAATAGGCCTCGCTAATATTGAATGGGGGGCAATGATGGTCGGCGCCAGCTTAATGACCGTGCCCTTCCTACTGTTATTTTTAATTTTGCAAAAGCAGATTATTGCCGGCATCACCAGCGGTGCCACTAAATAAAACTAAATCGGACAGCGATCTCTTGCAGAGCGCTGTCTTTAATCTGCATCCGTGGCGTGAAAGTGGATGCAGAGCGTAAAAGATTGGTTTACAGAGCAATTAAAAAATCATCACTGTGCCCTTAGGCTCTGTGGGTGTTTTTAAAACTGCTGTTAGATCAAAAACTTATGCTGAACGCCGCATGGAAATTACAGATTCAAGCCTAAACCACAAGCCATAAACGGAGAGTAACATGATAAAAACAAAAACGGTCCCACGCTTTGCATCAATCCTCCTAGCAAGCTGTATTGCGCTGGGTGTATCAACACCTGTCAATGCCGCTGAAAAAATTACCGTCTGGAGCTGGGATGTTGCAGCAGAGGCTTTAATGAATGCCGCAAAATCTTACAATGCACAGCAATCCGACGTTACAGTTGAAGCGCTAGATAAAGGTTACAGCCCAGTATATGACCAGCTGACTGCAGGCTGTGCTGCAGGCGGGATTAACTTACCCGATGTTGTTTCAATCGAAAACGGTGAGGCCGAGCGCTACTTGCAACAGTTCCCCGATTGCTTCGTTGATTTAAAACAATTTGGGGTCGAAAAAATTCGTGATAAATTTCCCATCTACAAATGGGTAGAGCTAGAATCTGAAGGAGGCGTTTACGGAGTACCTTGGGATTCAGGTCAAGTTGTGACCTTTTACCGCCGCGATATTTTAAAAGATGCGGGCATTGATCCGGCGCAACTAGCCACTTGGGATGGCTATATTGCAGCGGGTAAGCAGCTGCTAAAAGCGACTAATGGCAAGGTAAAAATGGCGGTCACCAACTATACTCAGGGTCTAAACTGGTTTGGGCCAATGGCGCAGCAAAATGATTGCTCTATCTGTGCTCAAGAAGGCGAGCAGACTGTCATTCGTATCAATCAGCCTGGGTGTGTGCAAGCGCTCGATAAATTAAAACAGATTGCCGATGCCGGTGTCATTATGCCAGGCGGCTGGGATGATCACCTAAAAGCACTGAAAACCGGCACCGCTGCGACTTCTATATACGGCGCATGGTTTGAGGGATCGCTGCGCGGCGCCTTGCCGGAACAAAAAGGTAAGTGGGGCATCGTAAAAATGCCGGCTCACAAAACAGGTGGGATTCGTGCGGCTAACTTAGGTGGCTCTTCACTGTTTATTCCGATAACAGCAAAGAACCCAGCACAAGCTTATAAGTTCATCGAATACGCAATGGCCAACCAAAGCGTACAGATCGATATGCTCAAGAGTTCCGGTTTAGTTCCTTCACTGTTAAGCGCAACTCAAGATAAATACATTAGTTCGGGGCAGCCATATTGGGGCGATCAAGCTATCTGGAAATTGATTCTAGAGACCACCGATCAAATCAAAGCAATCAAGACCACCCGTTATGGAGCTGAAGCGACCGATATTGTGATCGCCATTCAATCTGCATTCATCGAGGGAAAATACGCCAATGCGCAAGAGGCGCTAGACAAAGCGGCTAAGCAAATTAAAAATGCAACGGGCTTTCCGATGCAAAAATAATTTTCTAGCAACTCACATAAGGCGACATTTGTCGCCTTTTTTAATGGCTGCGATATATTTTGCTAATCGAGTATCCGTGTAACTCTTGGAATAACAACTGATCTTAGCTAGGTTTGAAAGACACTCATTGAGCTTATGAGTCTTATGTGTGAGGGTTTCTATTACCGATTGAGAGTGCGGAGCAGCGCTATACTATTTAGTAGCCAGCGCCCATGTTCCCGCCGCACACATTAATGTGCCGCCACTTAAATTAAATATTCGCTGAGTTTTAGCAGAAGATAAAAAATGCTGTGCACGACTGGCGAACAGCGTGTACATGCTGGCATTTAAGGTAGCCAGGCTCACGAAGGTGACGGCTAACACCGATAATTGCCCGCTAACATTCGCAGATTGATCGATAAACTGAGGAAGAAACGCGATAAAGAAGATCATCCCTTTAGGGTTTAACGCAGTCAGCATATAGGTATTGGCGAAGAGCTTCCAACGTGACATATCATTATTCGCAGCGCTCAGTGATTGCGGCTTTACCCCTGACACCAGTAGTTTTATACCTAAGTATATCAAGTATAAGCCCCCTGCCCATTTTACCACTTGAAACCAAAACACTGATTTAGCTAGCAGAGCCCCCAAGCCCAATAGAGATAAAGCCAGTGCAGTCGAATCTCCTAGGGCCACCGCTAAGACCAACGGAATTCTCGCTTTGTAGCCATGGGCAATGGAGTAGCTGATCACGGCTAAAATAGTCGGCCCGGGAATGAGTAACAACAACATTGATGCTGAACTAAACGCCAGCCACGTTTCAAAACTCATACATACTCCTTTTGAGTGTTGCTATTGATATGCCCGTCAATGACCGGCAAACAAGCTTTGCACTGACGCCGCCAATACCTTGCCCTGCTCTTCCCTTACCCGAGCCAGTTTGCCGTCTAAGCGACTTACCCAATCGCTACTGACTTCTATTGATACTAGTTGAGCTGGCTGCTGTTGAGTCTCTTGGATTTTTGTCCCGCTCGGCTCTGCAAGAGTGCTAGGCTTGGGAATCGGCCAGGGGAACATCTCTCGCAACTGCTCTAAACTGATGCTATTTAAATCTCTGGCCAGTAAGTACTCCCCTTGTTCCGATCGACAGACAATGCCATTTTCAAGTAACAGCTGCTGATATTCATCCCAACGTTTTTGATCGAGGCCCGCCACTTCTGCTAAAAGAGTGTCTGCAGACAAGGTTTTACCATCGCGCTGTGCCAGCCACAATTTTTGCAAAACGCCAATGATGGTATGAAAATTCGATTGAAAGCCACCCGCCGCTGCACTGTTATACACTGTTAGCAATCTCGATAATTCAGCGCCAAATAAGATAATCATCCAGGTGATAAAGATCCATGCCAAAAACAATGGCACGGCCGCAAACGCACCATAGATAAGCTCATACGACGGACACTTGATCGCGAATAAAGCAAAAGCTCGCTTGGCTACTTCAAAGAGCAGCGCGACAAACACCGCCCCGATAAAAGCATTTTTAAATGGCACTCGACAATTGGGTACCGCTGAATACAATAAACTGAATGCCGAGATTGAAAGCACTAGCGGCAGTAGTGAAAGCAGATTTCCCCGACCAAAAACGGCAGTCGCTTCAGAAATAAAAGGCAGAGAGGCGAGATAGGATGAGGCCAGTAATCCCACCCCAATTAAGATCGGCCCCAGACTTAACACCGCCCAGTACAACAAAAAACTCGAAATACCTTTGCGCGAGTATTTAACCCGCCAAATTCGATTAAATGCCGCTTCAATATTTTTCATCATCATTACTGAGGTGACAAACAAAAACAAGGCACCGACGGCGGTCAGCCGCCGAGCTTGCGAGGTGAAGTCTGTTAAATAATCTTGTACTACTTCACCGGTTGCCGGTACGAAATTAGAAAAAACCCAGCTTTGCACTGACTCACCCACCCCTTGAAAAGAAGGTACCATCGCTAACACCGAGTAGGTCACTGTCATGAGTGGCACGACCGCAAACAAAGTGGTGTAAGTTAACGCTGATGCATTAACTAATCCGCCATTGGCTGCAAACTGCCTGACTAAAGTGCGCATAAAATGCAGCGCTTTGCTTAAATCTATATGTTTCATCTATCCCTTATTCCCTACCTATTTATCAGCCATCCAAACTAAAGACTGACGATGCTAAATCTGTGGCTTGCCCAATACATATATGTGCGCCTGCGACCTATAGGACTTATTCAGAGGTTCCTTAGCTTAAATAGCATTTTAGATTGCCCTCGGGCTGTTGCAAGGTACAATAGCTGGTTCAAATACCGAATAACAAGAGTATTAATTGTGAGCCAAGTCGAAATATACCACAACCCGCGCTGTTCAAAATCAAGACAAACTCTTGAAATTCTTCAACAACAAGGTATCGAAGCTACCATTATTGAATATCTTAAACAACCGCCGAGTCGAGAGCAAATTAAAGCCATCTTAAAAGCTCTAGATATGACGGCTCATCAATTACTGAGAGTTAAAGAGGCGGAATACCAAGAATATAATCTATCGGCAGACACTACAGAAGAAGATATTATCAGTGCGATGATCGCTGCGCCAAAACTGATCGAGCGACCGATTGTGATCAAGGCTGGTAAAGCACGTATTGGCCGCCCCCCTGAATCTGTTTTAGAGATACTATAAAATTATTATGTCATCACCAAAGCCTTACGTTTTAGTCCTTTTTTATTCTCGGCACGGCGCAACAGCAGACATGGCCAGACATATTGCGCTCGGGGTTGAAATGTCCGGAGTTGATGCGCTGGTCCGTACTGTGCCGGATATATCGAGCAATTGTGAAACAACTGAAGCTAAAGTACCCGCTAAAGGGGCTATTTACTGCAGCCAACAAGAGCTGGCCAACTGCGCTGGATTGATTTTAGGCAGCCCTTCACATTTTGGTAATATGGCCGCAGCATTAAAGTACTTTATCGATAATAGCTCAAGTAACTGGATGTCCGGGGCACTGATCGGAAAGCCTGCCGCGGTGTTTAGTAGCAGCTCATCTTTACATGGCGGCCAAGAGACAACTTTAATCTCCATGATACTGCCGCTACTGCACCATGGCATGCTAATTGCCGGATTACCTTACAGCGCCACTGAACTTTTACACACTACCTCAGGAGGCACCCCTTATGGCGTCACTCACTGGGCAGGCAAGGACAGTGACAACCCACTCGATGCCAATGAGATAGCACTGTGCAAATACCAAGGACAGCGCATTGGGCACTTAGCCAAAAAATTATGGGATTAACCCGCCCTCATCTATTAGCTGGCCGCTGATTTTCTGGCAGCCGAGCATACACTTTCAACTGCAACCGAGTTTAGGCAGATATTTACATGAGTTTACAAGCTAAAATACTACCTCCCTTATCCGTGTTAGAACCTAAGATTAAAATATCCAGATACTTAGCGGTTATTTGCTATTTTTTATTATTAATCAGTCTAACACTTTGGTATTTGTTTCTTTATCACATCGATACCTCGCATCCCTTGGTAATATGGTTACTGCATTTCTTTCATTTATCAGCGTTTATAAAGGTTATTCAAACTGGAAATCCAAGGGGCCATGCCTGGCTGTGTTTCCTGCTGATTCTGTATTTCAACGAAGCTGTTTTAGCGGCCACCACCGTACTTGAAACTAGGTGGCTAGGTGTTTTTAACTCTTTTGTGATTGTCATCTTATTTATCAGCGCGATGATGTATGCCCGCTGGGCCGGACAGTACAAAAGACACCCTGACAGAGCTGAAAATACTCAATAATGAAAAGCACTACGCCGTTTAATAGCACTAAAATTCGTCGAGACTTCCCTATACTTTCATTAAGAGTACAAGGTAAGTCTTTGATTTATTTTGATAATGCTGCTACTACTCAAAAGCCTAGGGCTGTTATTGACAAGTTAAGTCAATTTTATAAAGTGGCTAACGCCAACGTCCACCGCGGCTCACACAGCTTATCCAATACCGCCACTAGTCAATTTGAACTAGCCAGAAAAACTGTCGCTGCTTTTATCAATGCACCCAATGTGCACGAAGTGATCTGGTGCAAAGGCACCACAGAGGCGATAAATTTAGTGGCTAATAGCTTGGGCTCCTACCTACTCAATAACAGCGACCAACAGCCTGCTACAATTTTAGTCAGCACCAGTGAGCACCATGCCAACATTGTGCCCTGGCAGCTGATTGCAGCGGCCACACACAGCCAGGTTATTGCTATCCCCCTGACCAAAGACATGCAAATTGACCAGGCGGAATACTGCCGTTTACTCACCCTGCACCGGCCTAAAATTGTCGCTTTAGCTCATGTCTCTAATGCACTAGGCCACATTAACCCTATTCGTCAAATGATCGTTAAAGCCAAAGAGCATGGGGCCATCACTTTGATCGACGGCGCTCAAGCAGTCGGTCACTTTAGCGTCGATGTGCAACAGTTAGATTGTGATTTTTATTGCTTTTCCGCCCATAAATGTTTTGGCCCGACCGGCATAGGAGTGCTCTGGGGAAAACAGGCGCTACTTAATAAAATGCCCCCCTGGCAAGGTGGAGGAGAAATGATTGAGCAAGTCAGCTTTAGTGGCACTCGCTTTAATCAGCTGCCTTTTAAGTTTGAAGCTGGCACCCCACCTATTGCCGATGCTATTGCACTTGGCACTGCAATAGACTATTTGACGGGGATGGACAGAGCAGCCGCTGAAGAGCATGAGCAGCGGTTATTTCACCGACTCTATAATGGCTGTACTGCGATTAGCGGTGTTCAGGTTTTATCCAGCCCAGATAATAATGTCGGAATCGTCTCATTTACAGTGAGCGGCTTGCACCATCAAGACATTGCTATCCTACTCGATCAAAATGGTATAGCAGTGCGCAGCGGTCATCACTGCGCCATGCCTTTAATGCAGGCGCTAGGCATTGATGGCACACTGCGGGCATCGATCAGTTTTTATAACACTGAACAGGAAGTGGATTTCTTCTTAAGCGCGTTGCAGGAAGTAATTGCAGTGCTCAATAATGACTTTATTGAGGATACGGTCATTATTGAAGATAAAGCCACTATTGAGGATAAAGACACGTTGGTGACGGAAAATACGCAACGCGATAAACAGCAGTATCCTGCCAGTGATGTTGTGATTGGCACCTGACTGAACGCCAGCAGTTGGCAGCAACGCTTTAGCTATTTAATGTCTCTGGCAACCTTACTGGAGCGCCCCAACCCGCAGCTGCTTATTGATCAACATAAATTACAACAGTGCGAATCAGCCGTTTGGTTACGTAAGACGGTGCTGAATCAGCAGACTAGCTACCAAGCGTGGTCGGAGGCGAAAATAATGCGCGGCCTCTTAGTGATGCTAATCAGCTGTAGAGAACAAGCCCAGCAAGACAGCGACTTGTTTCTGAGCCACGTTAAATTAAGCCAGTTCCTCAGCCCCTCTCGCACCAATGGCGTCAAAGCGATCCTAGACGCCCTTTAGCGCGTTAATCCCACTTGCTTTTCGGCGCTTGATAAGCGGCGATAGCGCTGAGCAATTGCTCAGGATCATCGCTGCAGATCAACTTCTCTAAAAACACTTTTTTCATAAAACCTTTATCGACCATGGTCTTAATAAAAGCAAAGAGCTCATCATAATAGCCATTCACATTGTAAAAAGCACAAGCTTTCTGATGAAAGCCCAACTGGCCCGCCGTCCACACTTCGAAAATTTCTTCTAGCGTCCCCACCCCGCCAGGCATAGCGATATAAGCATCTGCCAACTCTGCCATCTTTGCTTTGCGCTGGTGCATATTTTCAACAGTATATAATTTGGTAAGTCCTTGGTGCTGCAATTCTTTACTAACCAAAGCGGCCGGCATAACCCCAATCACACTCTGGCCACCTGCGAGCACTGTATCTGCCATCACTCCCATTAAGCCGACACTAGCGCCGCCGTACACGATAGAGTGCTGACCTTGACACAACTGCTCAGCAAGCTGGGTTGCCGCCTGCTCAAACTCGACATCCGCTCCCTTGCTAGAGCCACAATAAATTGCATATCTCATGTTGATTGCCTATTTAGTTAGTTCTCATCCAGAAACACAGCCCTACTGACACAATCCTACCGGTACTGGGCACTCTCCAGAGATCTGTTGTATGTAGAGGCCTCATGTAACAATATTAATCTTTAAGCAAGTGCTCGTATTTTTTGTCAGTCAACGTTTTCATAAACGCCACTAAGGCATCGACTCTTTTATTGGTGAACGCCTTGCCCTTTTTTAATTCATCAAGCGCCACTGTCTCAGGCACTTCTGGCGCCCGCCAAGTGACACCAGTTTCAGGATTGATCTGGCGAGATTTTTTTCGACTATTATATTTATCATAAAACAAAACCACTGTTTTCAAGTCTGAGAAAACCCCGTTGTGCATATAGGGGCCGGTAACAGCGATATTTCGCAAGGTCGGAACCTTAAACTTACCCCGCTGCTTAACATCGGTCACCAGTGGATTATCCAGCAAGCCGTTATCGACGTACTCGGCATCCTTTCCTAACGCTTTACGTACCATTTGATTAATCGGCACACCAATATTGTGGTATTCATAATTACTAAACGTCTCTTTACTCTGCCCGGGAAATTTAGCTATTTGATGGCATGAGTTACAGTTACTAAATTGTTGAGAGAAAAAGATGGTCTCACCGAGCAGTTCTTGTTCAGTCATTTTATATTCGCCATTCAAATAGCGATCATACTTAGCATCAAAACTGGAAAAGAACTCACTCTTTTCGAAGCTGGCAATACTTTCAGTCATCGCTGAATAAGCGTTTTCTGCATCTTTTAACACATGCTGATCAAACAGAGCCACGAAACTGGCCTGATAGGCTTTATTTTCCAGTAATCTAACTAGCACTGCCTGCTTGCTTGGCATCGCCATTTCACCTGGGTTTAACGGTGGACCTGCAGCTTGATCTTGTAGAGTGCTGGCGCGCCCATCGTGAAATTGGCCACCAAAATATTCATCATTTTTTTTCTTGCCAAAGAGAGGAATGAGGCTGGCATAGCTAGCGGTGGGCGCATTGCGATCCCCAATTGACACTCCATCACTACCGATAGAGACCGCACTTAGATAGTCATTTTCTCTATCATCGATAAACCCTTGTGCCGGTGCGTGACAAGTGGCGCAAGATTGGTTGCGATGCAGTGATAAATTATTATCGAAATAAAGCGCAGCACCTAGCGCCTGTTTAGTCTTATAGACCAAATCTGCCGCTAGCACTGGAGATGCACAAAGCACACTAAGAACACTAAGGTTCAGAATAGATTTAAAATTTAAAGACATACCAATCAACTCATAAAATTATCACCTGAATCAACGCGACCTATCTAACTATTTAGTCACGAAGTCAAGTGTTTGAATGCTGAAAAAAAGCCATACTAAAACAAAAATCTGCTAATCACCAATCAATCATAAGTGATCCAGGATAAATACTTTAGTGCTATGATTTTAATTTCTATGCGTTCAATATTCCATTTATTTCATTGATTTAGATTAACAGTGATGTGAATAAAAAATTATTTAAGATTTTTACTGAGTTTCAATCAATCTTTAATTTTTCGGTGAGGTGCAGATTTCTTAAATAGCGGGGTTGGCTCAAACAACTTCAAAATAACCAACCTTAACGTAACAAAGGCAAAAGCACTCACCAAAAAAATTTGCAAAGGGATTGACTGAACCACTATATCGATTAACAACATGTTATTACCTACACTCATCAGCTACGACCATCGACAGCCAACCCAATAAGTCTAGTGTAAAATTTTTACTTCGCCAGTCTGCAATCGAATAAGCACCAAGCCCTGCCTCGGCTTAGTGCTTGATATTACCATCCAAATTTATCGGCAACACTGTGCCAGCGAATTACCGCCGGCATAAACCAAGGGTTACCGTTATAAAATGGCTTGCCATTAAACTCAAACTTCTCAAAGATAGTATCCCCTGCATTCCCAAGCATTTTCATAGCAATTTTATGACCGAGATAATTTGCTCTAGCGACTCCTGATCCACAGTAGCCCATGGCATAATACATGCCATCCATTTTACCTAAGTGAGGAACATGGTCAAAACTATAAGCAACCAACCCAGACCATGCATAATCAATTTTAGAATCTTGCAATTGCGGGAAAATATCTACCATGGAATCATGTAGAAACTTTGTATATTCATCAGGCTTATCAGCATAACTTAATGCCCTGCCTCCGAATAAAAGACGAGTACCATCAGGCGATGGGCGATAGTAAAGCACCAGTCTATCGGTACCGCCGTGAGTGTGTAGTTTCGGAGAGACGCTGCGCATTAATTCTTTAGATATACTTTGCGTCGCGATCATCGATGATCTAATCGGAATAATACGCTTTTTTAGATTGGGAGTTACATTGCCAGTATAACCATTGGTGGCAATGAGCACTTCGTCAGTTGCTATTTCTCTGTCTCCGACTTTCACCTTGAAGCCCTGACCATGGGCAGATATATTACTGACTTTGGCATTAGCGATCAAACTAACACCTTCCGCCATTAATTTTTCAATCAAACCTTGCACTAATTTAGCGGGATGCAGGCTGGCGTCTTTATTGTATAAAACACCCCCACAGTATTTATCGGTCCCCACTTCAAGATGCTGCTCAGACTTACTGATTAAAGTAACCGGATAATCCAAAACTTTAGCCAGCGATTCAGCCTGCTTCGCCATATTGGTATAATGCTCTGCAGTTAATGCCCCACGAAAACGTCCACAGTGCTGCAAATCACAGCCAATATTTTCTCTGCCAATAAAATCGACCAGCCAGTCAAAACCCGCCAGACTTTCTTTTAATACCGCATTTGCAGTATCTTGCCCATATTTCTTGGTTAACCCTTGCATACCCAATTTATGAAAGCTTGGCCCTAATAAACCACCATTGCGAGAACTGGCACCACTACCTATTTGACCACTGTCAAGCACTGCCACTTTTTTTCCCGCACGAGCCAAGGTTAAAGCCGCCGACAAGCCGGTAAACCCTGAACCAACAATGATGATTTCGAGAGCATCGGGTAGCGATGATAATTCAGTATCAATACTTTGCTCTTGAAAACCAATATTGGCATGCCAATAGGGTGCATGGTCAATAGTGTTATCTTTAATATTATTCAACCTGATGTCCTTATAATACGTTTATGCTAGCCAGTGCGTGCTCAATTTTACATCTAATCTACACTAGAGGTGTTGCTCACGGGCCGCGCTGAATCTCGAATCCACTCACTCCAAGAGCCAACGTACAAATTCGGCGCTGTAAAACCAGCGTGGCACATTGCCAAAATATTGTGGCAAGCAGTCACACCTGATCCACACATATGGGTAGTATTTTGCTGTACCAGAGGCGACCAAAGTGCCTGCAAATCATCCGTTGACTTAAACAATCCTTGTTCAGTTAAATTATCCATAAATGGATGGTTAATGGCATCGGGGATATGTCCTGCTACAGGATCAATAGGCTCGACCTCTCCTCTAAAACGACCAGCAGCTCTGGCATCTACCAACTGATAACTGCCACTGCAAATTTGCTCAGTAGTCACCGTTTTAAAATCAGAGGCATGCCTTACAAAGTGCGCGGGCTTAGGGGTGCTAATCTGTGCTGACAAAGAAAACTCACGCTTTGTCCAAGCATTAATACCGCCATCTAGCACCGCTACTTGTGTATGCCCTAGCCATTGCAGCAACCACCATGCTCTAGCGGCCATCGCCCCTGAACAATCGTCATATACAATAATTTGCTTCTTATCAGCAATACCTATTAATGAAAACAACTGAGTGATCACTGAAATTTCAGGAAGCGGATGCCTGCCAGTATTTGCCGTCACTTCACCAGCTAGCTGCTGATTTAAATTAAGATAAATAGCCTCCGGAATATGCGAATCACGATACAGCTGCTCACCTTTATCGACATCGAATAAATCGAATCGACAATCTAAAATCACCCAATTTTCAGCGTCAATCTGATCCTTTAACTGTTCAGCGCTAATTAACGTACTGTACATATCGTTCTCTCCTTAAGTGACCACTGGCACTCGTTGCACCTAATCTGCGGTGACAACGAAGATGATCATAGCACACGGCGATTGATCAATCAGATCGCTGGTAAAGGCCTGTCTTCAACAGACCTAAACACTCTGTTGAGCTGCCATGAAAAAGTACTGGCAGCCACTATTTTTATCGGTCTTATGCTACACAGCCCCACAATGAGGATCTAGCGGCTGTATTTAGCGAATTCTTGGGTTAGCACTTGTAACTCATTCTCAGCTTTATCTTTCGCTTTGCCTTTTAACGACCCTAGCAGCGTGGTTTTCTCTGCTATTAATAAAGCGGCTGCTTCGGCTGGCTCGGCGCTTGCCTCTACACCTGCGATGATTGACTTTAGCTGCATTAGAATCCCGCGACGCCGACCTTCGGCTGCTTTAGCAAGATCAGTGTCAGATTTAACTTTTTTAACTTTCTTGACAGCTGAATCAGGCACGAAAGGCAGTGGGCGAATCCCTGCCGCTATTCTAATTTCTTCCATAAAAGGTACCGATTTTTCACGCGCTTTAGCAGCACCTTTTTGTAAAACGGCCTCAACGAAAGGTAAATCATTCATCAGCCGATTATATTCATCTCTCGGCCCTGCTAATTTTTCATCTAAAAACTCAAACAGCTCCCGCTTCGCATCACCCCAGCCAATCCCGTTGACAAATTTATCGCGCATTTGCTGAGCTTCATCGAGCGAGGCAAAACAATTGTAGAGCTGAAAAACGGTACTGTTATCCGGATCTTTTGCCTCACCTGGAAGTTTCGAATCTGTGTCTATTTGCTTGATCAGTTTATACAAGGTATCCGGTGCGCAAAACAGCGGTAAAGTATTATCATAACTCTTGGACATTTTTCGGCCATCGAGCCCTGGAATCAACTGCGTTTCGGCATCCACTTGCGCTTTGGGCATCTTAAACAAGGGGCTATAGGTGTGATTAAATGATCCGGCGATATCTCGGGTCATTTCAATATGCTGAATTTGATCCTTGCCGACCGGGACTATATCGGCATTAAACATCAAAATATCCGCAGCCATCAACATCGGGTAACTAAACAATCCCATAGTCACGCCGTCATCAAGCTCACTTTTCCCCGATGCCTGATTAGCATCTACTGATGCTTTATAGGCATGCGATCTGTTCATCAGACCTTTGCCGGTCATGCAGGTTAAAATCCAAGTTAATTCTGGTATTTCAGGAATATCACTTTGACGATAAAAAGTAGCGACATCCGTATCTAAGCCCATCGCCAGCCAAGTTGCCGCTATTTCACGTGAGGATTGAGCCACTCGTTCGGGGTCATGACACTTAATCAGCGCATGATAATCGGCCAGAAAAAAGAAACTTTCAACTCCCGATTTTTGACTGGCGGCGATGGCCGGTTTAATAGCTCCTAAGTAGTTACCTATATGAGGTGTGCCTGTAGTGGTTATTCCGGTCAATACTGTTTTTTGCGACATAATTATTCCTTGAGGGCCCACCATTATTCGACTGATAGTGTGAGCCGCTAGCTATCTTTTCCGACATCATACACTACAAACCAGCAGCGAATAATATTCGCCAACTAATTAGTTTCCATTAATAAACAGATACCTAGTAGCAATGTTTGCCAACACGGAATAATCGCCACTAACTGCAGCTAGCCATCACCCTAACAGCGAATGCAAACAGGCACTTGAAGTCTCAGCTCGCCTCCTTGCTCATACCTGAAAACTATTTAACTTCTTTATATCTTTAATCATTAACCAACTAGTGTTACAAAGGGCTCTGAATATATTAAGAAGGTGCTGTTAATGCAAATTGTAATTTCTCCCGCTAAAACCTTAGATTTTAAAACCCCTGCAATCACCCAGCTTTACAGTGAAGCTCAGTTCTTAGATAGATCACAATTACTGATTGATAATTTAGCTAAAAAGTCACTGCAAGAAGTGGCCACTTTAATGAGTTTGAGTGATAAATTGGCCGCATTAAACGTCGCTCGATTTGGTTCTTGGCAACTCCCTTTTACTCCAGATAACGCAAAGCCCGCGGTACTGGCCTTTAAAGGCGATGTTTATACGGGGCTGGATGCTGAGACACTTTCAACGGAAGACTTTACTTTTGCGCAACAGCATCTGCGTATTCTTTCAGGCCTTTATGGCCTGTTGAAGCCGTTAGATTTAATTCAACCTTATCGCCTGGAAATGGGCACTAAACTAAAGCTGCGAAGCCAAGAAAATTTATACCAGTTCTGGGGTGACAGCCTAACAAAAAGTATCAATCAAAATTTTCAGCCACTGACTACTAATGACGTCAGTCCCAATGTGTTAGTCAACTTAGCTTCCAATGAATACTTTAAAGCGGTCCAAGTAAAGCAACTTGATGCGCGTCTGGTTACCCCTATATTCAAAGATCAAAAGAACGGAAATTATAAAATCATTAGTTTTTTTGCAAAAAAAGCACGCGGTATGATGGTGCGCTACATTATCGACAATAGAATTACTGAAGTGCAGAAGCTAAAAGACTTTAACTATGCTGGGTACGCTTTCAGCCCAGAACAATCGACGGCTAATGACTGGGTGTTTTTAAGAGCAGAGCAGCTATAATCTAGAGCTATTGTAGCCCGCCTTATCACTACTTAATTTTATTAATTCGACGCCCTACACGGGTTTACTGCGCTGAAAACTCCTTTTTCAGCGCAGTACTCACCACTTGAGTGTTCGATTAGGTTAAAACTGAATCCCCTTTAAATATATAGTATAGAAATTTGTCTCATTACCTATTACCTATTACCTATTACCTATTAATTATGCAGATCTGCTTATTTACAATCTATAGCACCCGTTGAAAAGTTAATTAAACACCTATACCTTTAGCAGTAATATTTACCTACGCAGAGCAATATTACTGAACATCTAATCAATACACTCCCCTGAATCTACTTATTTAACTTTAGTTCCATAATTCCTTTGATATTGTGTTGTATTTTTGGCAGAATACGGGCCGCTCTGCAGTGGGTTCTTGGCCCATTCAGCACTTTCCACAGGTAGGTAATTAATGGCTAAAGAAGAAAGCATAGAAATGGAAGGCACTGTAATTGATACTCTGCCTAACACAATGTTCCGCGTAGAGTTAGAAAACGGTCACGTTGTCACTGCTCATATTTCCGGAAAAATGCGTAAGAACTACATACGTATTCTTACAGGCGACAAGGTAAAAGTCGAACTAACGCCTTACGATTTAAACAAAGGTCGTATCGTTTACCGCGCACGTTAATACCAATCAAATCAGCTAGGATTTAATTTTTATTGAGCGATATCCTCTCTCAACAGTAAATCCAGCTTGTTTGACGTAAATAAAAGGCAGCCTTGGCTGCCTTTTATTGTTTTTATCTTGAGCGATCAGCTCCTATTCTAAAGCGCACAAATACACCACAGTGCTTGACCTACCCTACCGCAAACCCCACTCCTTTAATGTAAATCATCATATTTTTTGCGTATAGCAATTAATTGCGGCTGAATATCCAACGGAGCATAATTCATTGCCTGCTCAAAAATTGCTTTGTTTTCTTCCGACAAGCGCTCCTCTTCCGACATTTTGGTTAATTTTTTCATCGCTTCTACAAATTTAGGATTGTAGGTTTGGGTACTCATTGATCGATCCTTATATATTAGTAATACAGTGGAGCAATTATAACAAAAGCCCGCTGCACGTGGTAAACATTGTTGGATTACAGAGATTAAAATCGACTCTCACTATGATCAACGCACAAATATCGTATTTTACTACACATTTTATATATATTTACTCTCTCCCTCTTGTTCAAACTAACAACTCCTCATAAAATATCAGCTGTTAACTTTAAGCTTTCAACTTCATCTATGCAAAGGCCAGAACCTACTATGCGCGCTAGCAAATTTTTAATCGCGACTTTAAAAGAAACTCCCTCTGATGCGGAAGTAATCAGCCATCAACTTATGCTCAGAGCAGGCATGATCCGACAATCTGCCTCTGGCCTGTACTCATGGCTCCCCTTAGGCTTGAGAGTTGTCCGCAAAGTAGAAAAAATAATTCGCGAGGAAATGGATAGAGTTGGATCTCAAGAAGTGCTGATGCCCTCAGTTCAACCTGCTGAATTATGGAAAGAATCAGGGCGCTGGGAAGAGTATGGCCCCGAACTGCTACGCATTAAAGATCGTCACAATCGCGAGTTTTGTTTAGGACCGACTCACGAGGAAGTTATCACTGATATCGTTAAAAAAGAACTGCGCAGCTACAAACAGCTCCCAGTTAATTTTTATCAAATTCAAACCAAATTCAGAGATGAAATTCGCCCTAGATTTGGCGTGATGCGCTCGCGTGAATTTATCATGAAAGACGCTTACTCATTCCATATTAGTAAAAGTTCACTACAAGACACCTACCAGGATATGTTCGACGCCTATGTGAAAATTTTTGATCGCCTAGGCCTAGATTATCGTCCAGTAATTGCCGATAACGGCTCAATCGGCGGCTCAGGCTCCCACGAGTTTCATGTACTAGCCTCTTCTGGCGAAGACGATATCGCATTTTCTGACCAGAGCGATTACGCCGCTAACGTCGAATCTGCAGAGGCGCTTGCTCCATCAGAGGCCAGAGCTGAAGCCACTCAAGCTTTAACTATGGTCGATACACCTAATGCAAAAACCATTGCCGCATTAGTAGAACAATTCGACCTCCCTATTGAAAAAACGGTCAAAACCCTGTTTGTTGAAGCGGCGGATGATTGCGACTTCGAGATTGTCGCTCTACTAGTGCGCGGCGATCACCAGCTCAATGAAATAAAAGCTGAACATTGCGCACAAGTAAAAGAACCGCTAACGTTTGCTACTCCCGAGCAATTGCTTAGCAATATCGGCGCGAGCGCTGGCTCTTTAGGACCGATCAACTTAAAAGTCCCGGTAATCATTGATCGCAGTGTTGCGGCTATGTCTGACTTTAGCGCTGGCGCCAATATCGATGACAAACACTATTTTGGCATCAACTGGGAAAGAGATTTAGCCCTACCTGAAATCGCAGATTTGCGCAATGTACAAGAAGGCGACCCAAGCCCATGCGGTACTGGCAAACTATCGATTAAACGCGGCATTGAAGTGGGTCACGTTTTCCAGCTTGGTCTTAAATACTCTGAGGCGATGAATGCCACCGTACTCGATGAAAACGGTAAGTCGAAAAACATGCATATGGGTTGCTACGGCATCGGCGTCACTCGTATAGTTGCTGCATCTATCGAGCAGAATCACGATGACAACGGTATTATCTGGCCCGTCAATCTAGCGCCTTTTCAAATCGCCCTAGTGCCTTTGAATTACGACAAATCAACAGAAGTTCGCGACACCACTGACGCGCTATATCAAGCGCTAACAGCAGCGGGAATCGAGGTGTTCTTAGATGACAGAAAAGAGCGCCCCGGGGTTAAATTTGCCGACATGGAGCTCATGGGCATGCCTCATCGCGTGGTTATTTCTGATCGCGGCATCAAGGCCGGAACTTTTGAATACAAAGGCCGCTGCGATACTGAGAAACAAGACATTAGCTCCACTGACGCCTGCGAGTATCTTGTTGCAAAAATCAGAGCATAAATTTTGCGCTTCCATCAGCGGGTATTAATACCCGCTGTTCTCTGTGTCTTTTGCCAAATCAGCTCTGCACAACAAGCTGCTGATCTCACGACAATCAGCCCAGCCCTACGCAGCGCTTTGAAAAGCACCATTGCCCAAGCTACTAGTTTTAGTGACCGCTTTGACGCGGAAGTTTGGCTAATTGACATGTCTGGCAGAATTGAACATTTAGTCAGCGACAAACTAGAGCGGATTCAAATACTAAAAGCTGCACACAGCCAAGCCACTTTACACCAGCTGCCGATAGATACAGTGCTTGGTCTAATAGAGACTGAAAGTCATTTCAATCGCTATGCCCTCTCACCAGCTGGCGCTCAAGGACTGATGCAAATAATGCCTTTTTGGAAGTTAGAATTTGGCGAGCCTGTCGACAATTTAATCGATATAGATACCAACATCCGCTATGGCTGCACGATTTTAAAACACTATTTAGACCTAGAAAAAGGCAACATGACCAAAGCACTCGCAAGGTATAACGGCTCGCGGGGCAAAACCACCTATCCGAACAAAGTTTATCAACGGCAAAAAAAATACCAATAATTAAAATTCTAGATTACTCCTCAACTCACGTCCGCACTTCTTATACTCAATAAAAAACCGACACAGTTCAGCGGCAAAGCAGCATAATCATCTTCATTTCACGACAAACCAATTATGCCCATAAATATCTACTCTAAATAAATTGATCTCGGGCTAAGC
Organism: Oceanospirillales bacterium; assembly: GCA_029027825.1. Taxonomy (GTDB): domain Bacteria; phylum Pseudomonadota; class Gammaproteobacteria; order Pseudomonadales; family Balneatricaceae; genus Rs1. The sequence goes on from CP093399.1 coordinate 1,858,607, forward strand.
TACCGTCAAATAAAGCTTTTACAATACTTGACTAAAATACTAGGTTTCTCCATAATTACATCTTTAGATAATCTCAATGGACTACCAATGCGCTTAACAACAAAAGGAAGATATGCCGTCACTGCCATGCTAGATTTAGCACTGCATACTAAAAACGGCCCTATTAGCCTAGCAAGCATATCTGAACGACAGGGAATATCACTCTCTTACCTAGAGCAGCTTTTCTCTAAATTACGAAAGGGACATCTAGTTAATAGCGTTCGCGGCCCAGGTGGTGGTTATCAATTGAATAGAGAAACTAGCCACATAAATGTTGCGCAAATTATTGATGCCGTCAATGAATCAATAGATGCAACCAGTTGCGGAGGCGCAGGAGACTGCCAACATGGCGACTTTTGTCTTACCCACCATTTATGGACAGATTTAAGCGATCAAATACATCATTTTTTAAGCGGCATTAGCTTGGCATCGTTAGTGGCGAGAAAAGACATTGCGCATATATCAATGCGCCAAAATGATGTACAAAACTTAAGTTTTAATCAAAATAGCATTTAACCCATATAGAGAGTGACTAATAATATCGCAATCAAACTTCCATTTAGAGTAGTTGCATTAGTTCCTCTTATTGAATTATATACCCCAAGTGTGAGCAACAGAATATGACAGACCAATTAGATGAAGCACTAGCCAGAGAGTATGAAGCTGGATTTGTCTCTAATATAGAATCAAGAACATTCGCCCCCGGACTTGACGAAAGTGTAGTGCGTCGAATTTCAGCGATGAAAGACGAGCCACAATGGATGCTTGACTGGCGCTTAAAAGCTTTTGCGCTATGGCAGAAAATGCCGGAACCCGATTGGGCACATATCAAATATGACAAAATAGATTTCCAATCTATTGCCTATTACAGCGCTCCGAAAAGCATGGACGAACGCCCTAAATCCCTCGATGAAGTAGATCCTGAATTATTGAGAACCTACGAAAAATTAGGCATCCCCTTAATAGAGCAGCAACAGCTGGCTGGCATTGCCGTCGACGTCGTGTTTGATTCCGTCTCAGTGGTCACCACTTTTAGAGAAAAACTAAAAGAGCAAGGAGTCATATTCTGCCCTATTTCGGATGCCATTAAAGAGCATCCCGAATTAGTGAAAAAATATTTGGGAACAGTAGTCAGTCAAAAAGATAACTTTTTTGCCGCTTTAAATTGTGCCGTTTTTACCGATGGATCTTTCGTCTATATACCTAAAGGCAAACGCTGCCCGATGGAGCTGTCCACCTACTACAGAATTAACGAGTTAAATACTGGGCAGTTTGAGCGCACGCTGATTATCGCCGACGAAGGCAGTCATGTTAGTTATTTAGAGGGCTGCACCGCCCCCCAGAGAGACGAAAATCAACTGCACGCAGCGGTGGTCGAGCTGATTTGTCTGGACGATGCCGAAATCAAATATTCAACGGTACAAAATTGGTACCCTGGCGATGAAAACGGCAAAGGTGGGATTTATAACTTTGTCACTAAACGCGGTATTTGCCATACTAATGCTAAAATTTCTTGGACCCAAGTAGAAACCGGCTCCGCTGTTACTTGGAAATACCCAAGCTGTATATTAAAAGGCGACAACAGCATTGGTGAGTTCTATTCTGTAGCCCTCACCCGCGGTGCTCAGCAGGCAGACACTGGTACCAAGATGATCCACTTGGGCAAAAACACTCGCTCCACGATCATCTCCAAAGGCATTTCAGCCGGTAAAAGTAACAACACCTATCGCGGATTAGTGCACATGGGCAAAGGCGCTAGCGGCGCGCGAAACTTCACCCAATGTGATTCGCTGCTAATTGGAGACAGATGCGGAGCCCATACTTTCCCCTATGTTGAAAGCCGCAACCCCACCGCCATAGTAGAACACGAAGCAACTACTTCTAAGGTCAGCGATGATCAAATGTTTTTATGTAGACAACGCGGTCTCGATCCAGAGAAGGCAGTTTCGATGATCGTCAACGGCTTTTGCAAAGAAGTATTTAAAGAATTGCCGATGGAGTTTGCTGTAGAAGCAGTAAAGCTATTAGAAATGATTCTTGAAGGTTCTGTGGGTTAACCCCTTAAAAAAGAATCCCTTTCAAATTTAAGCAGATTACCCATAGATTGGTAATGATTTTAGGATTAAAGCACAATGTTAAAAATTAACAACTTACATGTAAATGTTGCAAATAACGATATCATCAAAGGCTTAACTCTGAGCATCAAACCAGGTGAAGTGCACGCAATCATGGGCCCTACCGGCGCCGGAAAAAGCACCTTAGGCTACGCTTTAACAGGTCGTGACGGCTACCAAGTAACCCAGGGTAGCGCAACTCTAAACGGTACTGATTTATTAGATTTAGAGGTTGAAGATCGTGCTGCTGCCGGCTTATTTCTGGCTTTCCAATACCCTGTTGAAATCCCCGGCGTTAGCAACATGGAATTTTTAAAAGTATCGGTAGACTCCCAGAGAAAAGCACGTGGCCAAGAAGCATTGAGCTCATCTGTCTTTCTGAAACGCGCCAAAGCGGCTTGCAAACAAGTTAATTTACCTTTGGCTTTCCTGAAACGAGGCGTTAATGAAGGCTTTTCAGGTGGCGAGAAAAAACGTAATGAAATCATGCAAATGATTTTGCTAGAGCCTATTTTGAGTATTCTAGATGAATCGGATTCTGGGCTGGACATCGACGCGCTAAAAATTGTCGCCGAAGGCATTAATGGCCAGCGCGACGGCCAGCGCTCTTTTATCGTTATCACTCACTACCAGCGCTTGCTAGATTACATTAAACCCGATTTCGTTCACGTGTTGGCAGATGGCAAAATAATCAAGAGTGGTGGTCCAGAGCTAGCACTTGAACTAGAAGCTCAAGGCTATGCTTGGTTAGAGTCTTATGACAGAAATGCACAGGAAGCAAACGCATGAGCAACTGGCTAGCAGAAACCATCCGCCAAGCTGAAAAAATCGATGACTGGCTATCGCCAAAGCGCGCGCAATCTCTGTCTTTACTTAAAAGCACCGCATGGCCAACCAGACAGACCGAAGCCTGGAAATACACACCAATCAATGTCATAGAGCGCGCTGTTTTCAAATCTGCAAATGATCCGCAGATACCAACAGAGCAGAACAGCTGTAGCCAAATCCCGAATTTACAGGCTATTGAGCTGATTTTTTTCGATGGGATTTTTGATCGCAACGCCTCAACTCAACAACTGCCAGATGGGCTGACAATTTCCTCCTTGTCAGAGGGCGCTGACTTAAGCTGGGCACTGAGTAGCTTTAATCAAACTAAGCCAAAACATCACTTTTTCGGCTTGATAAACGATACTTTGGCCACCCAAGGTTGCATTATTGATGTCGCTGAAGACCAGTGTATCCAACAGCCAATCCATATTGCGCAAAGTTTTAGCTTAGGCTCTCAATCGCATACCCGCATTTTAGTACGGGTAGGTAAACGTGCAAAAGTGACAGTGATTGAGCAATTACAAGGTGATCAGCTCAGCTTTAATACCAGCTTTGCAGAATACCAAATTGCAGACCATGCCTATTTAGAACACTATCGATTAGCCATGCAATGCGAGCAGGCCATCAGCGTTGGCGGGTGTCATTTTCACTTGAGCACCACATCACAGCTAAACAGTAATTTAATCGGTTTCGGCAGTCAGCTCTCAAGAATTGACATGGACATCATCCATACCGGCGAGCAGAGCAACGCCAAGGCCAACGTCATCTACTTACTTGATGGTAAAGAGGTCTTTGACCTACACAGCGCTATTGAACACACAGTGCCAAATGGCGTGAGCGAGCAAAACATTCGCTGTATTGTTGCAGATCGTGCTAACGCAATTTTCAATGGACGAATCCACATTCATCGCAATGCGCAAAAAATCTTAGCGGCAATGAATAATCGTAATTTACTACTGTCGGACAATGCGCAAATCAACACGAAGCCGGAACTAGAAATATATGCCGATGACGTACGTTGTGCGCACAGCGCTACCATTGCCGAAATCGATGACGAGGCGATGTTCTATCTGCAATCTAGAGGGATTAGCCGTGGAGACGCACAAGTGCTACTCAGCTTCGGCTTTATCAATGAGCTAGTTGACCAAATGAATAATGCCGCCATTGCACAGTGGTTGCGCCCGATCTTGCGTCAGCGCTTTGCAAAAATGGGGCTACGTTAATTATGGCATTTGATGTTCTAGAAATTCGCAAAGAGTTTCCGATACTGCAGCGTTCAGTACACAATAAACCTTTAGTTTATTTAGATAATGCTGCGACCACGCAAAAACCACAAGCAGTCATAGACGCGATTGTTGATTACTACAGTAATTACAACTCTAACGTACATCGTGGCGCTCACCAACTTGCCGATCAAGCAACCCGCCGCTACGAAGCGGCACGAGATACGGTCGCTGAATTTATCAACGCCAATTCTCGCAGCGAAGTTATTTGGAGCGCTGGCACCACAGAATCGATTAACATTGTCGCTAACGGCTTGGCTAAATTGCTAAAACCCAGCGACCAAGTGCTAGTGACACAAATGGAGCACCATGCCAACCTTGTCACTTGGCAGCAAGCTTGCAAAGCCAGTGGCGCCACACTCATTATCGCCCCCATTAATAATGCTGGCGAACTAATGATTGAGCAGTATACGCAACTTATTAATAGCCATACTCGACTGGCATCTCTGCCACATGCATCTAACGCACTGGGAACAATCAATCCGATTAAATCGCTGATAAAAACCATCAGAGATCGCAGTAATAATTACGCACTGGTAATGATTGATGGCGCGCAAGGAATCGCCCACTGTGACGTCGACGTGCAAGATTTGGATTGTGATTTTTATGCATTTTCCAGCCTTAAATTCTACGGACCTACCGGCTTAGGCGGGTTGTGGGGCAAAGAAGCGCTACTGCAAGACTGGCCAGTTTGGCAGACCGGCGGCGAGATGATTAGTCATGTTAGCTATCAAGACGCACAGTGGAATGCGCTGCCCTATCGCCTGGAGGCAGGTACGCCTAATATTTGTGGCGCTATTGGTTTTGCCGCGGCTATTAACTGGTTTACACAGCTGGACATAGCTGCGGTACTCGCCCACGAAAACCAGCTGCTGACACTAGCCACTGAAATGGCGAAAGATTTTTCAGGTCTGGAAATTATTGGTTCTGCCAAGCAAAAAGTGCCGGTTTTAAGCTTTGTCATGGACCGCGGACACCCTGCGGATATTGGTTTTATTTTAGATCGCCAAGGGATAGCCATTCGAACCGGACACCACTGTGCAGAGCCCCTAATGGAACGCCTTAAAGTGCCCGGTACTGCCAGAGCTTCTTTCGCACTTTACAACACTTGCGATGAAGTAGAGCAGCTGTTTATAGGTTTGAAAAAAGTAAAAGAGATGCTCGCTTAATATAGCAAGGCATACCTTATACGCGATAATGTGATCAATGCCAAAACACCCTATTGGGTCGGCTTAATCGCATATTACTCAGAATTAACACAATACTAAAGCTAGCTAAAACTACAATTTAGCTGATTTTTTGCTGGAGAAGATTATGTCTATTGAAACCTTCGACCCTAAAAAAGTTGATATAACAGTGACTGATAAAGCAATCAAACATTTTAGCAAAAAGCTAGAAAACAGCCCTGAGCAATTGATTCGCCTGAGCATTAAAAAAAGCGGCTGTACTGGATACGCTTATGTTCTTGACTATGTATCCAAACTTGAGGATGGAGATCAGCTGCTGACACTCAATTCTACCGTGCGCCTTGCAGTGTCCGACAAAGCTGCCGAGATTGCCAAAGGCACCGAGATTGATTACGTGCTGGAAGGCGTCAATCGAGTGATCAAATTTAACAACCCCAATGTAATCGCCGAATGTGGTTGTGGTGAGAGTTTCACCGTCTAAGGCGCATCCTTCAGAGGTGTTGTAACAGCTGTAAAAACAAGGAACGACAGTCGAATAACTGCATAGACAACACTTTAACTGGGCCAAAATTTACATCACAAACACAAGCAACGCGCCCGTCTCTGATGGGTGTTATAGCTATAATTGAGCATATTAAGCCTGTTGTTAACGCCGAGTTACCGAGCGCAGCACTTTGACACCTATTTTGCACGGAGCTGCAATACTGAGCACTTGTCGTATAATCCAGCGAGATCTGCTTGATTTCGCGATCAATAAGCCTATTATCGCAGTTTAAATAGCTACTCATCGCGCCTCTTTTAAAAACACACTCAAAGAAGACTCTATATGCAACAGAACATGGTGGTAACCCAACGAGAATGCCCCGCCCGACGAGTTCCCTCCGGCCAAATGACATCTATTCCCGCAGGGCAATTCATCAGTATCAATCAAGATTTAGGCGGCAACTATACGGTCACTTGGCAAGGCAATATGTTGCGTATCGATGGCACTGATGCGAGCGCTATTGGCCGAACACCAGAAGTGATTAGCTTCTCAGAAAACAATACTGATCAAATTGATCCCGAGCAAGTTTGGCAGGCAATCAAAAGTGTATTCGATCCTGAAATTCCGGTTAATTTAGTCGATCTTGGGCTTATTTACCAAGTTGATATTGATCAGGCGACTAAATCGGCCAATATCAAAATGACGCTAACGGCACCTGGCTGTGGCATGGGGCCAATCTTGGTTAGCGATGTGGAATACCGGGTTGCTATGGCTCCCAATGTTGAGCAGGTCAATGTTGAATTAGTGTTTTACCCACCTTGGCACAAGGATATGATGAGCGAAGAAGCACAGTTAGAAACAGGTTTATTTTTTTAACCAACATACGCCCCCTTACCTTACTTTTTAATTTGGAATAAAATATGTCACTGCCGAGCAGCGCTGAGATAATTGAAGATTTAGACTTTTTTGACGACTGGGAAGAACGTTATAAGTACCTCATTGACCTTGGGGAAGAAATGCCGAAAATGGATCCAAAGCTACAGACTCAGGAGCGCTTAGTTAAAGGCTGCCAAAGTAACGTCTGGATAGATGTACAAGCCACTGATGAAAAACTGAGCTTTGTCGTAGACTCCGATGCCATCATCGTACGGGGCTTGCTTGCCTTAGTGATGGCGGCATTCAATAATAAGACAGCCAGTGAGATACTGGCTTTTAATGTCACCGATTATTTTCAACAACTTGATTTAGAACAACATCTTAGCCCAACCAGAGGCAATGGGCTCAGAGCAATAGTCGCTAAAATACAAGCGATTGCCCGAGCCACTAAGTCTTAATCATTATTAATTTTAAGCAAAAACACAAAAAGCAGCTATCCTTAAAGAAACACATATAAAGCTAAGGATAGCAGAATGATCAATCCACAATTAAACACCAAGTTAAACGAAGCCAGCCACGTATTTAACCAATACCTTCATTTAGTTAAAGATGAAGGACTTGATATAACGGACCAGTACCAAAAGGATCTTGAAAAAGCCCAAATAGATTTTCTAATGTTCTCGCTAGACTCGGTTATTCATCTAATTATCCGCTACGGGAATGACGATGATACCCAATTACAAATGCATGATAAAATCGATAAAATAAGAACATTATTGAGCGAAACAAATGGCAATGACACTAAACTCTGTGTAAAAAAGCTTGAGGAAGCGGCAGAAGTTTGGTCCGGTTTATGTCATTAGTTGGATTTATTTAGTCTGTGGCTAGCTCGCCACAGACCTTAACGCTATGTAAACAATACACAAAACTCAATAGTATTCTATATTTTACAAAAAGCTAATTTATGTAGCCTAGTAATGATGCAATTTTCAGTTTGAATATGATATATTCGCGACTTGTTTATTGGATTATAAAATTTAAATGCTATTACCTACAAATGCTCATCAAATATCTTTTAACGCCGCGGATTTTCACGTCATTCCCAGCGCCAAAGATTTTAAAAAATCAATATTAGAGCATATTAATACAGCAACTCAACGTATCTATATTACCGCCCTCTATCTGCAGGAAGATGATGCCGGTAAGGATATTTTACATGCTCTTTACAAAGCTAAACAACAACATCCACAGCTAGTGATCAAAATATTTGTCGATGCGCACCGCGCGCAACGAGGACTGATTGGAGATCCAAACTGTTTAGGCAATCAAGGTTTTTATCGATCGATTGCCGAGCAGTATCCACAAAAAATAGATTTGTATGGAGTCTTAGTCAAGACCAAAGAACTGTTTGGCGTGTTACATTTAAAAGGTCTTATTTTTGATGATACTGTCATCTATACTGGCGCCAGCATCAATGATGTTTATCTGCACCAAGGCGACAAGTGCCGCTACGATCGCTATCACATTTTACAGTGTAAAGATTTAGCGGATTCAATGATCGACTACCTGCACCGCTTTATTATCGACCCAGGTTTTTCACCAATTTTGAACAGCGCTGATAAATTAGATAAGAAAACCCAGAGAAAATATGCAAAAAAACAAAAGTCGCTATTAAAAAAATCTGGTTACAGCACCCAAGTGCACTGCGATAAAGGTGGAGAAATAAAAGTCACCCCAATGGTCGGATTTGGCGCACGCTACAATAAAGTGAACCAGAGCATTCGCGACTTATTTAAAAACAGCCGGCGAACTCTAGTGCTCTTCACCCCCTACTTCAATTTACCTAAAATACTGGCTAAAGATCTAAAAAAAGCGCTGTGTCGTGGTGTTACTGTCACTATGGTGATTGGTGATAAAAAAGCCAATGATTTTTTTATTCCCAGTGACAAAGAATTTTCTAAAATAGGGATTATCCCCTATATTTATGAAATTTTATTAGTCAGATTTATCAAACGTCATCAAAAATTTATCGATGCGGGACTACTTAACATCCACCTTTGGACCAACGGCGATCACAGCTTCCATTTAAAGGGGATTGTTGCAGATGATCAGCGCCATTTAATCACTGGTAATAATCTTAATCCTAGAGCTTGGAGCCTAGATTTAGAAAATGCGCTGCTACTAGAAGATAGGCAACAATTATTACTGGAAAAATGGCATACTGAGCTCGATGAAGTGATGCGTTACACCCAAAAAATCACGCACAGCCAGCAACTAGACGCGTTTAGTGATTACCCAAAACACGCCAGAGATCCGATTAGAAAATTACAAATCACCCAAATCGATAAAATATTCAAACGATTCATGTAGCTGGCAGATCAGCACATCTAAAGCTGAGCGTAATCCATTGATACAGGCAACTTATATCTGAATCCGTGACTTCATAGTAAACACAGAGTGTAAGATATTGGTTTTACAGTAGAATTGAAAAATCTTAACTGCATCCATAGGTGCAGTTAAGTCACTACTCAGGCTAGTCAATACAGGTGAGGCCACTACAAGCTAACTACCGGCTATATTAACAATCCCATCATAGACAAACTGAATAGCTAGAGCCGCTAATATAACCCCTAAGAAACGTCTTAAAATATCATCCCCCGTCTTGCCGATCACCCTTTTCAAGTATCTAGATAATAGCATGCAGATGAAAGTTGCTATGGTTATGGTTAATACAGAGGCAGCGACCGCTAAGTCAGCTGTTAACTCTTCAGACTGGGAAAACAACAGTATCGCCAACGTCAGTGATCCAGGTCCTGCCATCATCGGAATAGCCATTGGAAACACAGAAATGTCTTTATTACCTTTTGCTACATTTAGCTCAATTTCTTTAGTAATTAGATTAAATGCGGTGAAAAACAATAAGATGCCTCCAGATATCCTAAATGCATGAATACTCACCCCCAAAAGGTTTAAAAATGACTCGCCATACATGCCGAATAACAACAGCAGAGCGGTGGCGATCAATACCGATTTAAACGCCATTTTTAATCTAAATTTCTTATCGTCCGGCGGTACCAGCGAGTGGAAAACTAGCGCTGTTCCTATAGGGTCTACAATAACGATGAGCGAAGCTAAGCCTGCAAAATAAATTGCCAAATCCATATTTAATTCCCAATGTAGCCCCCATCCACAAACAAAATAGAGCCGAACATTTCAACTATCAACCAAGCGACCAGAGATCGGCACTTATTTTTTATAACAGCACTCCCTGGTATTTCAATTGAAAAATCAAAGCGTTCAAAATCACCATTTATTTATGTATAGTAGCTATTTATTAACATTTCAAAACCAGACAATAATAACATTATCTGCTAGTATCTCGGGATATTTGAATCAACTAATACGGAGTTTTTTTGTGAGCGAAACAGACCAAACCAAAAGCGGCTATTTAGTGCTTATGTCTAAATTGTGCTTCGATGACAGCTTACCTATTCGTTTTATTTACAAAACCGTTCCCGAGCACTTAAATGATACTGGATGGCGTATGTATACCGGTTATGAAAGCGAAGAGTATCTCGCCAACGAATTGGCAAATATGTTGCCAGTGCCACTCGACACAGCATCGAATATGGACTCAAGCCTAGATGAGCTACTCATATATAACGCGGGAACGGTGTGGGAGCGAACCCCTGAAAACGAGCAGTGGCAAAGAGTATATGATTTCAAAATCCCCTCTTCTAATATTAAAGTAAACATCACCAATGATGTCAACAAGTTCAACACAGAAGTTTTATAAACAACCACCCTTATCCCCTTGTATTTTCTATATTCGGCCTTATATAGGTGTTAGCGGCGCTCAACCGAGGCTGCTAAAGAAGGCTCTAAATCTCTCACTGACATATTCAGACTCTGACAACAGAGACTAACATACGCAGATGCGGGTTTTAGAGCACTAACACCGCTTAGTCTTAGGATAAGCGCTACCCGAAATGATCGACATAGCAACACTCAAATGTCGATTCACTTCAGCACATATTGCTTAAAAGGATATGAATATGAGAACTTTAGATTTAACTCCCCTATACCGATCAGCAATCGGCTTCGACCGTATAGCGAGCATGATAGACAGCGCCGCCAGAAACGACCAACCATCAATCCCACCATACAACGTAGAACTACTCAGCGAAAACGAGTATCGAATCACCATGGCCGTCGCAGGATTTTCTCTCGATGAGTTACTGATTAATTCAGAGCAGGGAAGTATTACCATCAGCGGCGAGAAAGCCAGTAATGATGATAGCCCCCACTATCTTTACCAAGGGATTGCCGCACGTAACTTTGAAAGACGCTTTCAGCTTGCCGATCATATGAAAGTTGTAAATGCGAGTATGGAGAACGGATTATTACACGTTAACTTAGTCCGTGAAATACCTGAGGCAATGAAGCCTCGATCGATAAAAATCGATCAGTAGGCTTTAGCTATTAACTTAAGATTTATAGCTAAATAGCTGTGAGCTAGAGAAAGGTTTTTGACCGCTCCTTTCTCTAGATCCCCAGCGTTCTTACCTAGCTCTTAATATCATTTTTTCCGCAGAGCTTTGACAAACATCGGTCAAATAACCCTAAGTAGGTATCGTAAAACCATCTTTTACATCTGCATTTTGCGCCCGATCTCGTAAAAAATGATCCATAATGACAATCGCCAGCATTGCCTCAGCAATTGGAGTTGCCCTAATTCCGACACAAGGATCATGACGGCCTTTAGTGATGACTTCGACCTCGTTACCTTCAACATCCACCGATTTTCCCGGCAAACGCAAGCTAGAAGTTGGCTTAAGTGCAATATGCGCGATTAAATCTTGCCCAGTGGTTATCCCACCAAGTACTCCCCCGCAATGATTAGACAAAAACCCGCTCGCGGTAATTTCATCGCGATGCTCAGTGCCTTTTTGTTCAATGACAGCGAAACCATCACCAATTTCTACACCTTTTACCGCATTAATACTCATCAGTGCGTGGGCTATTTCAGCATCGATCCGATCAAAAATAGGCTCTCCCAAGCCCACCGGCATACCCATTGCATGCACAGTAATTTTAGCACCGATAGAATTGCCCTCTTTACGCAGGGCGTCCATGTAGACTTCCATTTCTTCAACAACATTGGCATCTGGACAGAAAAAAGGATTTTGTGCGATCGTCTCCCAGGAAAAATTAGCCGGATCAATTTTTATCGGCCCCAACTGTGATAAATACCCTCTAATACTAACCCCTTTCGTGGCCAGGAATTTTTTCGCGACCGCCCCAGCTGCGACACGCATCGCTGTTTCACGCGCCGAGGCACGCCCACCTCCGCGATAATCACGAAATCCATATTTATGGGTATAGACATAATCCGCATGCGCCGGACGAAAACTATCTTTAATATTGCCGTAATCTTTAGAGCGCTGGTCGGTATTTCGAATCAGTAAGCCGATCGGAGTACCAGTGGTTTTACCTTCAAAGACACCAGATAAAATTTCTACTTGATCAGCTTCTCTGCGCTGTGTGGTATGCCTAGAAGTCCCAGGCTTTCGTCGATCAAGATCAATTTGCAAGTCTTCAGCTGACAACTCTACCCCTGGAGGACAGCCATCAATAATACAACCGAGCGCAGGACCGTGACTTTCGCCAAAAGAACTAACACTGAACAATTTACCAAAACTATTTCCGGACATTTTTTTATATCATCCTATTTTATTGCAAGTCACTGATTGAGACCTCTGCATAACTTACCCAGAGGGTATGATAACTGCGCTCGGTAATACGGCGTTAAAAACCGGCTCAATATGCTCATTTACACCAGTAACACCCATAAAAGAGGGGCATACTAACTCCGCTATCTCGCCAGTTTTTGCCTTGTCTTACCTTCGCTCGCAACGTTATGCAGAGGTCTCTGATTCAAATACTACTGGAACAACTTCTGACATTGTTTTAAATCTTCAGCATTAATAGCAAAAACACCATTACCACCATCTGCGAGATCTATCCAAATAAAAGGCACATCGGGAAACTGCGCCATTAAATGCACTTCACTGTTCCCCACTTCTATCACTAATAATCCATCATCAGCTAAATACTGACTAGCTTGAGCCAACATTTGCTTACACAACTCTAGACCATCATCGCCACTGCCCAGTGCCAATTCAGGCTCGTGCTGGTACTCGGCCGGCATACTCGCTAAATCCTTTTTATCGACATAGGGAGGATTACTGACAATTAAGTCGTATTTTTTCTGGATATTACTAAACAAATCACTTTCAATCACCGTCACCTGATCTTCTAGCTTGTGCTTGGCAACATTGATTTTTGCCACCTCAATCGCACTCTTACTGATATCTGCAATATCAATCGCCGCCTCCTCAAAAGCGTAGGCGCAGGCAATCCCAATACAACCGGAGCCGGTACACATATCCAAAATTCTAGAGACTGGCCCAGGACGTAAAAAAGGGCTAAAAGATTGCTCAATTAATTGCCCGATAGGCGATCGAGGTATTATCACCCGATTATCGACATAAAATGGCAATTGCATAAACCAAGCTTCATTGGTGATATAGGGTAACGGCTCTCTTTTGACGATCCGCCGATCTATAAAATTGAGAACTCTCGTACACTCGGTATGAGAGAGCTTAGCATCTATTACCAGCTCATCAGCATCCCAAGGCAGATAAACTGCCGCCAGAACTAATTGCCTAGCTTCGTCAATTGCCGATATATGACCGTGCCCAAAATACACTTTTTGCCGCATCATTTGCGAGTAACACAAACGAATGTAATCGCGAATACTGGTTAAGTTTTCAAGGTCTTGATGTTGTTCAATCATTTGAGTTTCTAACGCATAAAATAAAAAACGCTATTATAGCCTTTAGACAGAGTTATTTATAGTTGCAATCATGGACTCAAAGCGATTATATAAGCCTGCAACATCGACGTTTTATCTACACGGACAAAGACTGAGAGAGACGCTAACAGCATTCTATGTGAGCATTAAGGGCACTGCGTCCAGACTAATAAAGTATCCTGATTAGCCATGTGTCTCCGCCACAGCGCAGCAAAAGATGCTTTTAATCTCTTCTCTGTGTCCTCTGTGGTAAAACCAATCCTTTAAAGATTTTTTCACCACAGAGGACACAGAGGCGCTGCGCTGCACAGAGGAAAAACAAAACACTATCTGATTAGTGCTGTGTATTCACAGACTAACCTAGAGTAAAAAAAAAATACAAATAAATGACCTGGCTATAATCTAAACTATTATTAAATGATAAAAACATATTATAACTTCGCTTAACTTGTTGGAATTAATCACTTTGTTAGACAGCTGTCAAGTCAAGCGGAGTATGATGATCAATCAGGTAAAGTATTGAGCCCACAACCGCTTTTGCAGAAGCTAATAGAATTTTGCTAATTTCTGTTAGCTTAGTTATGCTGCGCTATATATTATCAGCAATTCTAGATATACGACCTGATGCCTATAACAGATACTAGCGATCACTTTAACAGCGACCGATTACTGACTCTGCTTATTTAAGCAGCCTTAAAACCAATAGCTCCCTTCGTCATCTAGGCTGAAGTCACATATTTTGCTAATATACTAACATTTGATAGATTAGACCTAAGCTAATCTAGCTTTCCTCCATAGATTAGATACCCAATGCCTGACTTTGATGAACCATTTACACATACCGCTATTTTTGACGCCAAACCAGATCTTCCGGAGAACCCACCCGATACCTTCGCCAAAGCGGTGCTAGGTGTTGCACCTGCCAAACAAGACAAAGTAAATTTGCGCATCAAACCTAGCATAAAAAAACGCTTGGACAAATCCTACCATAGAGAGCAAGCAACCCAAGATATGACACAAGTATCTGACGGTTTATCGACAGAGTCGGTCGATATTGTGGAGTCTGATCAAGCGTTACATTTCGCCTCTGCTGGCATCCAGTTAAAAGTGATGATTCGCCTAAAAAAGGGCCATATGCCTTGGGAGCAAGGGATTGATTTACATGGAATGAGTATTGACGAAGCCCGCAACCAACTCAGCCATTTTATACGCAGCTGTTACCACCAACAAAATCAGGTTGTGTTAGTCGTGCACGGCAAAGCCTACAGCCAATCCGGCTCCGCACCCATTTTAAAATCTTACACTAATGACTGGCTACGCCAACTACCTGAAGTGCTCGCCTTTAGCTCAGCACAGGCAAAAGATGGCGGGACCGGAGCACTCTACGTGCTGCTGCGCAGAAAAAGATAACAGGCCGGTATCTAAACGCCCTCGCCTGACCTTAAAGTCCGCTAAAAGCAGATATAAACACAATCTACTTTACCTTAATATAAAGTTACAGTAAGTTACCCCTTAAATTTATATTTGTCGGAGTTACTGGTTAAAATGGAAAAAGCATTTGCCAAAATAATAGAAGAAATAGGTGAAGATCTGAGCCGTGAAGGCCTTATCGACACACCTAGTCGCGCCGCAAAAGCGATTAAATACCTTACCCAAGGCTATACACAATCCCTAGATGAAGTGGTTAATAACGCACTTTTTCCTTCAGATAATAGCGAAATGGTGGTAGTGCAAAACATTGAGTTTTATTCATTGTGTGAGCACCATATGTTACCGTTTATCGGCAGAGCTCACGTCGCTTATATTCCCCAAGGGAAAGTCATTGGACTGTCTAAAATTGCCAGAATCGTCGATATGTTTGCCAGACGCTTACAAATTCAAGAAAACATGACCAAAGAAATCGCCGAAGCTATTATGCAAGTAACTAATGCAAAAGGTGTTGGGGTGGTGATTGAAGCTGAACATATGTGTATGAAGATGCGCGGTGTCGAAAAACAAAATAGCACGATGAAGACTTCAATGTTATTGGGATCTTTTAGAGGAAAGCCAGCAACCAGAGCCGAATTTTTCTCTCTAGTAAGCTAATTACCAGCTATGCAGCAGAATAATAAACAGGAGCACTGCTCCTCTTTATTATTCCTGGTTTCAAATCTAAAGCGCATCATCTAACAGTATTCTTATCTCTAACCTGAATCAGTGGTTTTACTGCATCGCATAGCGCTAGATAATGATTTACAGCGCCTAGAAGAAAACCCGCTGAGCCTACGAGTTTTATGCCGAGATGCATTTGTTGAGCGAAGACAGGACGCCTATGAGCTTGCAGCTAAGATTTATCAATCCCACTGTAAAGACAATATCTTACACTCTATACTCACGCTGAAGTCACGGACTTCAGGTATCAACTAAGCGATGACTGGTAGCACAAAACAAGTCGGCATTTTTAGTCAGCTTGCCTATAAATACTAACTCACATCCATTCTTACTCATAAATCATTCTGCATACACAGCGAAGATATTGTATGGAAAACTCCGCTGTTATACTAGATAATCAAAACGTTGAATTTATGGCACTCGCTTAATTTACCACTAGGGATGTAGCGCCTAAGAATCTTGGCATGATTCTAACCATATTAAACCTTACATCATACAAATCACAGGGTCCCGAATGAACAACATCAACCATAGAAAGCTCTCCTCTTTTAGCTTGGGATTCATCATACTATTCGGATCTGCTATAAGTCAGGCTACTAGCCTACAAGAAGTTTATCAGCTCGCTCTTAGCTCCGACCCTAATTTACAGCAAGCTTCTTCCCTGCTAATCAATAGTGATGAAAATGTATTACAGGCCAAAGCTGCGTTGCTACCCACTATTAACGGAAGCCTTAAAACCAATTGGGAAGATAATTCAGATTCGAAATCAAATAACTCTAAAAGCTACTCTATTCAATTGAATCAAGAGCTTTATTCTCCCGCTCTAGGATCGGCTTACAACAAGGTAAAAATTCTAAACGAACAGGTGAACTTGCAGTTTAAGCAAAACCAACAAGACCTAATAATCCGCACAATTGAAGCTTATACAAATTCAATGATTGCGAAAAGTAACTTAACCACAACTCAAGCGAAAGAACGCGCGATAAAACAAAGATTAGATAGAGTGAACGCAGAATTTGAAGTTGGTATTATTGCGATAACCGATGTACATGAAGCCAAAGCATCTTATGACAATGCTAAAGTTGACGTTATTATCAGCGAAGGTGAGTTGCAGAACAGTCTAGAGGCATTACAAAGGCTAGCCGGAACCCCGATTAATAAAATTGACGACCTTGTAAAAGACTACCCAATTAACAATATTGAACCTCGTCATCCGAGTCATTGGATAACACTAGCCCTAGCTAAGAATATTTCTATATTAATAGGGCAAAAACAGATAGAAGCGACACAGCAAGACACTAATATTGCCAATGCAAATTTAAAGCCATCGGTTAACTTACAGGCTTCACACTCTCGAAAAGATCACAGTATAAACGGAACCAGTACTGATAATCAGGTAGCTATTGTACTCAATCTACCTATTTACAATGGCGGCTCATTGAATTCTAAAATACGCCAGTCACTTTCTGCTGAAAATATAGCTCTCTCGAAGCAACAAGACAATATACGCGCAGTGACTCAAACAACCCGAAGCCTAATTCGTGATATTCAAACCAATGTGCTATCTATTAACGCAAGACAACAAAGTATTATTTCCAGCAAGGCTGCTCTAGAGGCTATTAGCGAAGGGTTCAATGTAGGAACCAGAAATATTGTTGATTTACTACAAGCTGAACAAGCGGTATTCAGCGCAGAGAACAAATATGCCGTTGCGAGACTAAAACACATTTTACTGTTTTTTAAATTAAAGCTCCAAATAGGCTCTGTGAGTGAAAAAGATATAGAAGAACTCGCACAATGGATGGAAGAGTATTAATCTGCTAAAAAATCATCCTAATTAGCAGGGCATAATGCCGCCCCGCATGACAGTTTTCTTTATAAAATCTTAGCTTTCACAGACACTGAGACCTCTGCATAACGACTGCGCTCGCAACCTGATGCAGAGGGCTCACACTATTAATGGATGACAGGTCTTTCATCACTGTTATCAGGAAGTATTAATTGTCCTTGAGAATCCACCGCTAAAGCACCCTTTTCAGCCGCCAGCTCTAGCAAATGTTCAACGATCAATTGCGTGATATGGCTACTAATAATGATACCCGCCGGAGGATCTTCAGCAAACACCTCATCAACAATTAAATCATCAGCTCTTAAAGCTAGCATTAATGGATTATCCATAATTAACGGTACTAGCTCTTCCGGGGTAAACACACTGTGACTACCTGCTGTTTTGATAGCCAGCGAATATGCATCTAAAACCTGCCCTTCCAGCTGCGCTAGAAACTCTTTTTCAGCATTTAATAACAACTGGTTTAAATGACTGACACCACCTTGCGATATGTTTTTTAAGGCCAGTTTGGAAACAGTGTAATCGACATTAACTATTTCAATAGCCTCCACGGCTTCTATTTCGGCCAAATCAAAGTCAATTTCATTTTTCCTATTAGTGACTAGCCAATTATTTTCAATCGCTTCATCGAGCAGCATTTCTAGAGTTGCGTTGTGGATATTCGCGGCAATAATGAGACCTGCACAAGGGTTATTCTCTTCAATATCCCTGATTAACTTTCCCGCTCTTGCCGCAAGTAAGGTAGGGTCTTGGAATACTATTTCAGCCAATTCATCTGAAGTAATATTCAAGTTTGACGCACACAATTGCTCCGCTATGAATAATGGCTTCGCGCCGTCAGTCTCACTCAATAGCGCTATATATTGACTGCGAATATTAGTAAGAATATCAGTTAGGATTTGACTCAAATGAACCACCTTAATTTCAGCCTAAGTTTCAGCGACACTATTCAATTTATGGTTAATAGAAAAAACCAACACCCAGCACCGCAATATAGCCATTGATTATTACCTGAATCCGTGACTTCAAAGTGAATATATAGCGTAAGATATTCGTTTTACAGTGGAATTGTAAAAATCTTAGCTACAAGCTCATATGCGTCCTGCATTCGCTAAATAAATGCATCCATGCATAAAACCCATAGGTTCAGCGGGTATTTTTCTAACCGCTGTAAAATCAAGAGTTTGCGCTATATGGTGCAGTGAAGTCACTGATTCAGGTATTATATTTAAGAAAAATGATAATGATAAACTTGCTGTTCAGAGACGTCTTAGTGAAAAGTTATACCTATCGGCGCCACAGCGCTTTTTATTTCATCAAAATACACTCGCAACTCAGAGAGCGGCTTTAATGAATAATCTATTGGGTCTTTAGGTATATCAATCCAATCTAGCGCCCATATTCTGGTCATTAGTTCGTATTCACCGATTAGCGCATCGAGAAAGATCATCACCGCTTCGACTCGGGGGTCTGTTTCAAGAATATCCGGTACTTTTTTCATGTACACAGTCAAGTGCAACTTGTCATCGCTGTTTTTCAGCGAAAACCAATAATCAGATAAATGACAGATTTCCCCTGCAACATTTATGCAATTTGGAATAGGGTCATACCGATGATTTAATGCTTTAAAAATGATACCGCTGAGCTGAGGGGCAGAACCGACCAGGGCCAACACAGAATGGATAGACTCAGGGTAACCATCACATCCAAAAATCATTTCAATAGGGCCCTCTTCATCCACCTCAAAGTGAAAGGTTAAATTTTCATCGATACGCTGTAATTTTTCACGATAATCACCCAACAAAAGCTCAGCATCAAACTGATCATCTTCTCTACTATCAAGCACTTGCTCAATGCTCAATTCCAACGACTGCCAAAAGCCTTCTATCTCTTTAGAATAAATATCAAGTGAATAATGCTGCATTTGTGTCCTGCTTCTCTAAGCTAAAGATCGATATAGGTATTTTCGGGAATTTTTTTGACTATAGGTTAAGTACGCGGCACAACCACGCCTGTCTGTCCTTGATATTTTCCAGCGCGATCAGCATAAGATATTTCGCAAATCTCATCAGCTCCAAAAAATAGCATTTGCGCGACACCTTCGTTGGCATAAATTTTTGCCGGCAGCGGAGTTGTGTTAGAAAACTCCAAAGTAACATGACCTTCCCATTCAGGCTCTAAAGGCGTGACATTAACAATAATCCCACAGCGCGCATAAGTGCTTTTACCAAGACAAATAGTTAAAACATCCCGAGGGATTTTGAAATATTCTACTGTACGCGCCAAAGCAAAGGAGTTAGGGGGAATAATACAAACGTCAGACTGCACATCAACAAAGCTTTTTGGATCAAAATTTTTCGGGTCTACAATTGAAGAATTTATATTTGTGAAAATTTTAAATTCGTTTGCACAGCGCACATCATATCCATAACTCGACGTTCCGTATGAAATAATTGCCACGCCGACGATGTTTATTACTTGACCCGCTACAAAAGGGGAGATCATGTCCTTTTGTTCTGCCATACGACGAATCCAACTGTCAGCCTTAATTGCCATTTATCTACCCAATTCAACTACTAAAAAAAATTATTATAGCAATTCAAAACAAACTTTGATTGCTTATTCATACCTTAGCATTAATTAACTGCTTAAGGCCTCTACCTGCAATAGTCTTGCCGATCCAGCAAATAAAGACCAACACATTAAGATCGGCACATTTATGACTAGTCATCCACTACTGATAGCATTGGCCCCTTTTTACCCTCCATACATAATTGATGCAATCTTGCCGCTGTTCTTCGTGCTATATCCTGATAAAGCAACGCTACCGGGCCCTCGCTATCAGCAATATTTGCCGGCAATCCGGAATCCGCTTGCTTGCGGATCTCGATATCTAAAGGTAGCGCTCCCAACAGCTCACTCTGGTAGTCAGTGGCGATACGCTCCCCGCCCCCAGCTCCAAATATATGTTCTTGATGACCACAGCTAGAGCAGATGTGCACACTCATATTTTCAATCACGCCTAACACAGGAATATCTACTTTCCTAAACATTTCAATACCACGACTGGCATCCAAAAGCGCTATATCTTGCGGTGTAGTAACGATTATTGCAGCGGTTATCGGCACTTTTTGCGCTAAGGTCAACTGAATATCTCCGGTGCCTGGCGGCATATCAATCAACAGGTAGTCCAACTCGCCCCACTGCGTTTGATTGACCATTTGAGATACTGCCCCGCTGGCCATAGGCCCACGCCAAACCATAGGGGTGGTGGTATCGACCATATAGGCAATCGACATCGAATCTATGCCGCGGGCAGTGATAGGCGACATTTTATCACCGGCTAATGGCTGCGGCCGCGTACCTGGCTTAACGCCTAACATCATACCTTGGCTCGGCCCGTATATATCAGCGTCCAAAATACCCACTTTGGCACCCTCGGCCACTAAAGCCAGCGCCAAATTAATAGAAGTCGTCGATTTCCCTACCCCCCCCTTTCCCGAAGAAACCGCCAAAATATTCTTCACATTTCGCAAACTATCTACCTGGCTGGTTTGTTCTGCAGCTTGCACCACGACATCAATAATTATTTCAACAGATACAGCACCTGCCTTTTTCAGCAACAGTGTTAACAAAACTTTTAAATCAGCATGGGCTTTAGTATTGGCGTAGGGATAAATCAGATGCAATTTAACACAGCCTGCTTCTAGCGCCATTGTATCTACAATATTAGCGCTAAATAAATCCGTGGCTAAATAGGGATCATGATAATCAGTTAAAGCCGCTTTTAAATCTGTTAACACTGTCATTTGGACACCTTTATCAATAATTAAAACGATAAAAAATAATCTTAGTAAAACCTAAATCAGTGATTTCACTGCACCACATAGCGCAAGCTCTTGATCCTAAGCGGTTTGAAAAACCACTGAATCTGAGGATGTTATGCAGGGATGAATTTACATAGCAAATGACAGGACGCATATGAGCTTGCAGCTAATATTTTTCAATTTCGCCGTAAAACCAATATCTTATGCCCTGCATCCACTGCGAAACCACGGACTCAGGAGAAAGTTATACCTTGCGTTGCAAAAACACCCCTATTTCTAAGTGATCGGTATAGGGAAATTGGTCAAATATCGCAAATCGACTTATCTGATGTGTTTCTCCAAGTTCGAGCAGATTGAGTTGTAATGTGGCAGGATTACAGGAAATATAAACTATATTATCGTAGCTCGCGATCTGTTTAACAGTCTTTGCATCGATACCGGATCGTGGTGGATCGACCAAAACGGTACTAAATTGATACTCTGCAAGATCGATATCATGCTGTTTTAGTCGCCTAAATTCACGTACACCTTGTAGCGCTTGGGAAAACTCTTCGCTGGACATGCGAAGTATTTTAACATTGTCAATCTGGTTAACTTTAATATTGTACTGGGCTGAACGCACTGACGATTTAGATATTTCAGTGGCGATAACTTTACCGAAATTTCTGGCTAGAGGCAGGCTAAAATTACCATTACCGCAGTACAATTCAACCAAGTCACCGCCCAAGTTGTTAGTGACGTCTAGCGCCCAATGTAGCATATCTTGGCAAATATCAGCGTTGGGCTGGGTAAAGCTATTTTCAACTTGCTGGTAGTACATAGCCGAACCTTGAATATCCATTTTTTCTATAACATGTTCTCTGCCTAGAACAATTTTAACCTTTTTAGAGCGACCAATTAGTTCAACTATTTGCCCCTCGCTAGAAAACTCAGTCAATTCTCTGGATAACTGCTCAGCTGCTATTCGCCACTCATCCCCGATCATTTTATGATAGAGCAAGCTGATTAATAGCTCACCGCTCGAGGTACTCAGAAAATCAATTTGAAATAATCGCTGTTTTAGCATGCTTGAGGTCTTAATCAAGCCCAACAAAACAAACATATGCTGCTGAATTATCTTACTCGCCATAGGACAGCTAGTCACGTTGCTGTGCTCTGAATTGCTACCTCGAGTGAACATCACATAATTGATGTCATCTCCATCGTGCCAAACTCTAAATTCAATTCGCATTCGATAAGCGGTCTTAGGAGAGGAAAATACTTCAATCTCCGGCACCGAAAATGCCGCAAACTGCTCGGTGATTAACTGCTGCTTTTGTTGCAGTAAAAAGTCATAACGACTTGGGTCTATAACAGGCTGTGACATTCACACCTCAAAGGAAGGTTAACTGAAAAAGTATCAGTCAGGATATTAATTAACGTTATTCTAGAGTGCATTCGAGCAATACGAACTAGCGCTTAGCAGTTGATTATTTGAGGATCTTTAGCCAGTGACCTTAAATAAGTAACGGAACTTGGCATACTCTTTAATTGATAGTCGCAATGAGTATTTGATCACTTTATGGGTGGTCTTTTAAAAAAATCAATCATATTTGTGGAGAGTTTTGGTTTTAAAAACAGCTAGAAAAGAGGTGCCTTAATAGAGCACCCACACTTTGTAGTACTGAGACTAAAATGTGGGTACCTAGCTTAAACTAAAACGAAAAATTATTTAAGCTGTAATGCTTGGCTAGAAAACTTAACACCCTCCCAACCTGTGCGTATAAAATTTCGAATGTTTTTATGATTTTTCCCCTCGGGGGTATCAAGTACATCTTGATAAAAACGACCGAAACATTGTAAGGTTTGCTCTTCATCCAAGCGATTTAAATAAGCGAAACTAAAGATTTTTAAAGACCCTTCGTTTTGCCCAACTGCATTTTTTATCATCGTATCACCACTGCCATTTCTATATGAGCAAGGGGTATATGTATAATGTTCACTGATCACTGCCATTGTGTCTTCAAAATTTACCTTTCCGTCCCTTAAGGCATTTAGATATTGCACGACGCTTATCGACATTATTTTTTCTCAATACTTCAATTTTATGTAACGCTGAGAATTCAACGCAAGATATTTTACACTAATAAAAATAAAAAAAAACAGCCTCTTTCAAACTTCTGTTAAAAAAGTAGTGCTTTTAATTAAATTTAGTTCATTAACTTTTCGTTTCACCGTAAACTACCGCTTTTGAGTTGCAACTTTTCACAGACGAGTATTATGTCAAACAACAATCGTAAAATTTTAGTTACTAGCGCCTTACCTTATGCTAACGGTGCTATCCATTTAGGCCACATGTTGGAACATATACAAACCGACATTTGGGTACGCTTTCAAAAACAGCGCGGTCACACTTGTACTTATGTCTGTGCAGATGATGCTCACGGCACGCCAATCATGCTAAAAGCAGACCAATTGGGCATTACTCCTCAAGCGTTGATTGATCAATCAAGTGCCGATCATCAGCGGGATTTTAAAGCCTTCATGATTGGTTTTGACAATTATTACACCACTCACTCTGACGAAAACCGTGATTTTTCAGCAATGATTTACACTAAGCTTCGAGACGCTGGTCACATTGCCGAAAAAATCATCACCCAAGCTTACGATCCTGAAAAAGAGATGTTTTTATCGGATCGCTTTGTCAAAGGTGACTGCCCTAAATGTGCGGCTAAAGATCAGTACGGAGACAATTGCGAAAGCTGTGGTGCGACCTACAATCCAATGGAGCTGAAAAATGCTTACTCTGCTATCTCGGGGGCCACACCCATAGAAAAGGAGTCTAAGCACTATTTCTTCAAACTTGGCAACTTCGAAAATTTCTTGCGTGACTGGGTAGACAATCACGTGCAAACAGAAATGAAGAACAAACTGAACGAATGGTTTGAAGCCGGACTACAAAATTGGGACATTTCCCGAGATGCTCCCTATTGGGGCTTTGAAATCCCCGATGCACCCGGTA
The DNA here is from genome assembly GCA_029027825.1 of Oceanospirillales bacterium. Taxonomy (GTDB): domain Bacteria; phylum Pseudomonadota; class Gammaproteobacteria; order Pseudomonadales; family Balneatricaceae; genus Rs1. The sequence continues at coordinate 1,883,123 of CP093399.1, forward strand.
AGTATTTTTACGTGTGGCTGGATGCTCCCGTCGGCTACATGGCTAGTTTTAAAAACTGGTGCGATCGACACGCAGTCGATTTTGATGAATATTGGAATAAAGACTCTAAAACCGAACTGTACCACTTTATCGGTAAAGACATTGCCTACTTCCACTCACTATTTTGGCCCGCTATGTTAGAAGGCGCGGGATTGCGCAAACCCAACGGGGTGTTTTGTCACGGTTTTGTCACGGTTGACGGCAAAAAAATGTCTAAAACGCGCGGCACTTTTATTATGGCTGAAACCTATTTAAACCATTTACAGCCAGAGTACTTACGCTATTATTTTGCAGCGAAATTAAGTTCTGGCATCGACGACATCGATTTTAATTTTGAAGACTTCCGACTGAGAGTAAATGCCGACTTGGTCAATAAAGTCATCAATATAGCCTCTCGTTGTGCAGGCTTCATTCACAAAAAATTTGCCGGACAGTTATCTGTCACCCTATCAGAGCCAGCTTTATACCAAGAGGCTATCGATAAAAGCGATTTAATTGCTCACTATTACGAAAATCGAGAATACAATAAAGCAATGCGTGAAATAATGGCCATTGCCGACGCCGCCAATCAATATATTGACAGCGCTGAGCCTTGGGTGCTCGCCAAAAAAGAAGGCTGCGAACAGGCGGTTCAGGACTGCTGCTCTATGGGCATCAATTTATTTAGAGTTATTTGCAGTTACTTGGCTCCTGTTTTACCAAAAGTAGCTGAAGACGTGCAAGCATTTTTGAATTTAGATGATTTTGCTTGGGACTCAATAAGAAATCCTTTATTAAGCCATAAAATCAACAAATTCAAACCATTAATGCAACGTGTTGATGAAGAAAAAGTCAGTGCTATCATCGCAGAAACCAAGTTAAAACTTGCCGAACAAGCAGCCCTAACTACACCAGCCACAACGCAGAAAAGTGAATTACAACTTGAACCTATTGCCGACACTATAGAGTTTGCAGATTTTGCAAAAATAGACTTGCGGGTTGTGGAAATCATCCACGCTGAACATGTTAAAGGCGCCAACAAACTACTACAATTGACCTTGGATTTAGGTGGAGAAAGCAGAAAGGTTTTCGCGGGAATAAAATCAGCTTATCAGCCTGAAGACTTAATTGGCAAACATACCGTGATGGTAGCAAACTTAGCCACACGCACCATGAAGTTCGGAGATTCAGAAGGCATGGTACTAGCTGCGGGGCCTGGCGGTGAAGATATTTGGATACTAGAACCGCACAGCGGTGCTAAACCGGGGATGAGAGTCAAATAAAAGTCATCTTTGGCTAAGCAGACTTTAGCTCATAATGCTAAAGTCTGCTTAGCTTCCTACTATATTCAAATTCAGTGCAAGAAGATCGATACCTATCAGCTTCTCGTTAATTTCGGAAAACCTTGTGGACATCACTACACTGGCAATATTAATCGCAATCATTGGCCTGGGTACTTATGTACAAACGGTGATTGGCTTTGGCTTAGGAATGATAGTTATGGGAGTCGTCTCCTATTTGTCGCTACTATCTTTGCCTTTCACTTCCGTTATTATCAGTATCATGGCTTTCTCTAGCGGCATTTTGGTCATTAAAGACGATTTACATGCGCTAAACACCAGAAGCATCATCTTTACCTGTGCCGGTCTGATCCCCGCGGTAGGTCTGGGTTTGTTTATACTAGATTATATGAGCGCTAGTATGGCCAACTTACTGCAATTCATTTTAGGCACAGCCATAATTATAGGTGCAGCCGCCACTTTATTAAAACCAGAACCTATCAGCCAAGTATCCCACCCATTGGTGTTTTTTATCGCAGGTGCAGTTGGTGGCTTACTAGCGGGACTATTTAGCGTGGCCGGCCCGCCAATCATTTATCAGTATTATCGACAACCTTTCGATATTAAAACAATTCGCCTGTGCCTACTGTTTGTATTTTTAGTCAGCAGCTTTATTCGCACAGTCATGGTCGGCGTTCAAGGCAACCTGGAGCTCGACATGTTTCTAGTCGCTCTGTACTGCTTACCAGCTGCCTACCTCGCCACTTGGCTAGGAAAACACAGGCCTCCAGCAATCAACCCACCAATGATGAGAAAAATTGCCATTACACTGCTTGTCGTTATTGGCAGCAGTTTAATATTTAAATCATACTCCAGTGTTTGGCTAGATTATAACCTCAATCCCTGACTTCAAAGTGAATACAGAGTGTATAATATTTGTCCTACAGTCGCATTGGAAAACATTAGCTACATCAATAGGTTAAGCAGGAGTTTTTCTAACTGCTGCGGAATCAAGAGTTTGGCTATGTGGTGCAGCGATGTCACCGATTTAGGCGTAAGCCAGCGCTATTTTAACACCCTCACAACCTGACATAAGTCCATTTCAGCACCGTTAAGCTTAGTTAGCTAAGCTCCATCTTGCACTACTAAATACGTACGACAACGCATTCAAAAAGAATTAACTCAATAAACTGATTGCGAATATCTCTTTTCTAAGAGATTATTCATCAATCATTAGCCAGCAGGTCCACTATTCATTATGAAAGAATTCAGTGACAGTGACAGCGATGTACTACAAGATATAATTCTGCACCGCAGAGATGTGAGGGGAAACAGGTTTCTCGATCGCCCCATACCTAAAGAAGCGCTAGACAAAATTCTTTTTGCTGCAGTACATGCCCCATCTGTAGGATTTTCTCAACCCTGGGAATTTGTTATCGTTAGAGATCAACAGAAAAAATCGGCAATAAAAGCCAGCTTCAACGTGGCCAAGAAACAAGAGCAGCAAGAATTTCAAGGCGCAAAACAAAGCCAATACGAAAAATTAAAACTCGAGGGTATACATGAAGCACCGTTAAACATTGCGGTATTTTACAAGCCCAGCGATCACCCAGTACTTGGCCAAAGCAAAATGCAAGAAGTCGGCCTATACAGCGTAGTTTGCGCAGTGCAAAACATGTGGCTGATGGCCCGAGCGCTAAATATTGGCTTAGGCTGGGTAAGTATCTTAGAGCCAGCTAAGGTCAAAACTATTTTAAACGCCCCCCAAGAAAACCAATTGGTTGCCTACCTATGCTTAGGTTATGTCGATTATTTTTACCAAAACCCAGAATTAGAGCGCCGCAATTGGCAACAGCGAAAAGATCTTTCTAGCTTAGTTTTTGAAGACAGCTACTGAAAGCGATCACACCGTCGACTATTGATAGATAAAAGCTTTGACGCGTAGAATTAACCTAGGAATCTGTCGGGCTTAACCGATCGTAATGAGAAAGAATAGGAAAGATGGCCAAATTCTATTTTTTCGCAGTAGATTAGCGTTAAGTCCGACAGAATCCTAGACATCTTTAAACCAGCAAGCCGCCATTAAAGACGGCCTTAATCTTGAAACATTTTGATCAAAATAGATTTAATATTAGTCGTATCAAAAGGCTTATCTAAGATTGCATCAACCCCCGCCTCCCTAACTTTCGCCAAATGACTGTCTTTCGCCTCTGATGTAACCATCAAAACCGGCACATGGGAATGTTCAGCGGAAGAGCGTAAAAACTGAGTGAGCTCAACACCATTTACCTGTGGCATATTATAATCAGTGACTAAAAGGTCTAGCGAGTTTTCTTTTAAATATTCGATGGCAAAACAACCGTCTTCAAACTCGACAATATTGTGTAGGCCTAAATTTTGCAAAACCCGAGATATAGCTTTTCGGGCTAATTTACTGTCATCAACCAACACCACTCTCAACGTATTTACATCGTAATTTTCTAGGTACAGATCTTCTTCATTTATGAACGCCATCGCCGAGCGCAAAGCTCGTTTTAACACTGTCTGGTCAAATGGCTTATTTAAAATAGCCAAAATTCCCGATTGCTTGAAAACTTCTAACTGATCTCTACGCTGCTCACTAGAGACTAATATATAAGGCAGAGCTGCATACTTTTCATATTTTCTAAGCATATGTAACAGCTCTATAGCAGTGCCATCTTCATAGTGTAAATTGGAGATAATTAAATCTGGTGGGTATTTTGTCAACCTAGCTAAAGCTTCAAGCTTACCATTTGCAGTATCTACATTAGCCACACCTTCTTGATGCAGTTTCTTGATAATTATATTTTGCTGCATTTTCGAAGGCTCTATCAGCAAAACACTTAATTCTGAGTAGTTTAAATCTTCCATCGTATTCCCTAATGTCACATTTTATTGCGATTTAGTCCTCTTTTATTATAGTCAGTTTTACACAAAGATCCTTAAATAACTATGTTTGCCATCAATAGACTTATAAATAAAAGAAATATCCAAGGCAAATACTTGCTATTATTTTTATAACTGACCCTACGCTTTAAATGTTCTGTAAAAATGCATCAATCACTTCAAATGAGATTGCCTAGCTTTTACCGTGAGTACAAGAGAGTGGCTAGCAATGACTCTGTTGCCTTAGCAAATTAAACTATTTTAAAACAATAATTTATATTACTTATTTACTAACAAACATGCTAACCCTCGACAGATTTAAAGCAGCAATTCACTTGGATAAGCAACTGTGAATAAAAGAACTCAACGGGTTGCTGAAAGCACAAAAAAGTAATTTTTCCGGCTAATAGTCATTGCTAGCATTACCGACTAAGAGTAAATTAGCGCCTGTTTAAATCATGAGTAGTAGAATAAAACCTATGAACACTAAAAAAGTCATCAGCCTAATCATTAGCATAATCTTAGCCGCAACTCTGATTGCCGTTATTTGGTACAGCAATAAGCACACCGCTATACCCCAAGCTTCAAATAACAACGTATTTACCACTAAAGACCTGACATTTCCCGCGGTTAAATGCGACATTAGCAAGCAATGCAAAACCATCTCTCAAGCACTGACAGCGCAGCTAAGTATCCAGCAAAGTGATATCCGGTCCTTTACCCCCCTTCCTTTCAAGCTTAGTTTTGAAGGAATTAATCCTGATTCAGCAAATATTGACTTTCAAGGAGTCGATATGTTTATGGGTAGCCACAAGATACAACTCGAAAAACGCCCCGACCACAGTTTTTATGGCGACATAACACTATCCGGCCATCACGGCAAAGCGATGACCTGGCGAGCAGTTGTTACTTACACCCTTAACGGCCAAAGCGCTGAAGTTTGGTTTGAATTTCCAATTCATTAAAACTGAATTCACAGCCCCACTGAGTATTTTCAATATAATTACCGCTCAACAAAAAAGCAGACACAGTGTATCTGCAATTAATATTTAGCGACTATAGAAAGCTCTGAACAAGTCCGCATCACCCCTGCGTGGCCTGCATGACTTGTTCAGAGCCTACTTTACCAAACCTCACTTTGAAGATAGATCCAAGAATTTTATTACCTCCAGTACTTTTTATCCAAAAACTACCTCACTAGTAACGATGCCTAACCCTTCCACTCTCGACGATCATCAACTTATAATTAATAAGATCTATCGCAAAAGCTAGATATTTAAAATGGCTACTGTATCTGGCAGCTAACGAACTGTTAGCCGAATACCTTTTACTCAAATTTTCAATGTGCGATTCAACAGCTAAAGCTTCATTATTCTGCCATTGTAAGCCCTCTGCATAACGTTGCAAGCGAACATAATACAAGGAAAAAAAACGGCGAGAGAGCGGAGTCAGTGTGCCCCTCACTATGATTACAGCGTTACCTTCATTATCGGTATTACTGGTGTAAATCAGCATATTGAGCCTGTTTTTTTTCGCCGTTGTATCGAGCGCATTTATCATACACTCTGAGTAAGTTATGCTGAGGTCTCATTGTCAGCGATAGACGAAAGCGAGCAGGTATATCACTCCAAATCACCGTAGAAAAACTCAAAGTGCCAGCCCCTCTCAACAAGTCTCGAACGCTCGTTGCGCACTGAGAGGCGCGTAAATATAGAGCGGGTTATTGACGGACAGCAAGTCTGGCAAAAACAAAGCTGAAATGTATGTTTGCTTGAGTAATTCTATGATAATCTCGGCTTAATTTATAAGACATACTGAGCAAAAATAAATAACAGAGATTCGACACATACGAATCCGTTAAATAATAATTAGAGGTAAGCATGACAGAACGTGAATCAATGGAGTTTGATGTTGTTATTGTCGGCGCGGGTCCTGCTGGGTTATCAACCGCTTGTCGATTAATGCAACAGGCGAACGACAGTGGCCGAGAACTAACCGTATGCGTGGTTGAAAAAGGCTCAGAAGTGGGCGCGCATATCTTATCTGGCGCCGTGATTGAGCCTAGAGCTTTAAATGAGCTATTCCCTAACTGGAACGAGCTCGGCGCCCCACTCACCACAGCTGTCACAGAAGATCAAATTTACCTGTTACATAACGCCGATAAAGCAGTAAAGATCCCTAACTTTTTCGTCCCCAAGCCGATGCACAACCAAGGTAATTTCATTGCCAGTGTTGGCAATTTATGCCGCTGGCTAGCCGAGCAAGCAGAGCAGCTGGGAGTTGAGGTTTTTCCAGGTTTTCCCGCATCACATATTATCTACAACGATGCTGGCGCTGTCGCCGGCATCGGCACTGGCGATATGGGCCTAGATGAAACTGGAGCAGAAAAAGACGGCTACATGCCCGGAATGGATCTACTGGCCAAGTATACGGTTTTCAGCGAGGGCTGCCGCGGTCATCTTGGCAAAGAGTTAATCCAAAAATTTCAATTGGACAAAGACAGCGATGCCCAGCACTATGGCATAGGCATAAAAGAGCTTTGGGATATCCCTGCCGACCAGCACCAACAGGGATTAGTTGTACATGGCGCCGGATGGCCGCTCAACCAAGAAAGTGGTGGATTCTTCCTCTACCACATAGAAAACAACCAGGTAGTAGTAGGCTTAATTACAGATTTAAGTTACAAAAACCCGCACTTAAGCCCATTTGATGAGTTCCAGCGCCTTAAACATCATCCAGTACTTGCCAAGCATCTTGTTGGCGGCAAACGCGTATCTTATGGAGCAAGAGCGCTCACCAAAGGTGGTTTAAACTCTCTGCCGAAAATGTCAATGCCCGGGGCTCTGTTGCTCGGCTGCGATGCCGGCACGTTAAATTTTTCAAAGATAAAAGGCACCCATACCGCCATGAAGTCAGGCATGATCGCCGCTGAAACGATCACTGCCGCTTTCGCCAAAGACGACCAAGGGGCTAGCGATCTGATCGCATACGGCGACAATTTTAAACACTCGTGGATTTTTGAGGAACTGCATCGCAGCCGAAACTTTGGCCCGGCTCTGCATAAGTACGGCACCCTACTCGGTGGCAGCTTTAATTTTTTCGATCAAAACATTTATCCAATACCATTTACCTTGCATGATAATACCCCTGACTACGCGCAATTAAAACTGGCCAGTGAATGCACTGTAATAGATTACCCTAAGCCCGATGGCATACTGAGCTTTGACAAACCCTCTTCAGTATTTTTGTCCAATACTAACCATGAGGAAAACCAGCCCTGCCACTTAAAGCTGACCGACAGCACCATTCCGCTGGGCAGTAATTGGCTTAAATATGCCGAGCCCGCACAGCGCTATTGCCCGGCGGGGGTTTATGAAATAGTTGAGAGTGAAGGCGAGCAAAAATTCCAAATTAACTCGCAAAACTGCGTGCACTGCAAAACTTGTGACATCAAAGATCCCGCCCAGAATATCACCTGGGTAACACCTGAGGGAGGTGGCGGTCCAAACTATCCAAATATGTAAGCTTGCGAAAACTACATAAAGGCCAGTCAAACTGGCCTTTATTGACGGCTATCATCGTGATCATCATAAATAATGCCTGCACTAGGCTCACTGCGCATTTCTTGCAACCGCAACTCCCCCCCACATGAACCTCTAGCTTATTAGCATCGAGACCTAACATATACAGAGATTTTCCTCCACTTTTGCTCTTTCCAGAGCGGCACCTGATGCTCGCTTAATTGCTGGCTGAAAACCGCAAAATTCGCCGGGCAATATGATTGTAATCACACTGATCAGCCGCCTGTTCAAATTTTATGGGATCTACACTCAAACAAACCCACTGTCCAGCCACAGTTAAATAGGCACCCGAGCGCCATTTAACCTGCAGCTGCATACCTAAGACGCCCTGCTAAAAATAAATCGCCGTCGCTAAATCACTGATGGCGATGGTAATGTGATTGATTCCTCTTAGCATGTTTTAATATCCATTTAAGCAGCTCCTTCGTCAGTTTCGATATCAAATAAAGGCGCTAAGATAGCAGCGAGATCATCGACTGTTTTCTGGCGGCTTATTCTATCTAATGCCGCGTAGATTTTTTTCCGTTGATCCTTGTGTAACTGCGCTAGTATTTGCCCCACTTGCTGTTCTGACATCACTAAATCTTCACGCAATGCGTGGTTTCTCGACTGCAGTGCACGGTAGATATATAAAAATCTAGCCAGCACAACATAGGGGAAATTCTGGCTTTTAATCGGCCCTTGTCGGGCTTCATAGCCACCTAAGGGTAATCCTACCACCTTCAGTTTGGCTAACTTATCAGCGCCAAACCATGCGGCTGTGGAGCCTACTATGCCTCCGGCGATAGCCCCAAGCATAAAAGACTGCCCAGCGACCGCCAAATCAACAGCTCCGCCCGCTGTAGCGCCAGCAATTGCCGCCACTTTAATCAATTGTGGTTTATCAAGCCCCCAGGCAAACCACTTGTCGGTGTCAAAAAGATCATCGGGCAGGGATAGCTCCGTCTCTTGGCGACTTAATTGATGGTGCCGATACAACATTTGCAACTGGTCATGCGCTTGTGATTCGCAGCGCCGCATCCACTGATAGTATTGCCGCTCTAATAAGATTTGCATTTTTTGGGCTTGGTCTTTACTCAATGCTTTTTGCTGCAGCTGGTAACTGCATAAATCTTCTAACAATTTTGCGGCAACCGCGCAACTTTGTGCTTTTTGCGCGGCAACCTTCGCGGTAAATGCGGCGATAATTTGCTGCAGCACATCCGCCCAAGGTAAATGTAATTGAGTAAATGCTGTCAATAACTCTAAGTGCTGCTGCAAATCAGCTTTGATCGCATCAAAAACCCTCACCAATCGAAAATATTGTTGTAGCGCACTCTGCCAGTTAGCGACATACTCTACGCCGCCAATCGGATTAATTAACGCCATACTCGGCCGGCCTGTCCAACGTAGAATTTCCATTTCCGCTTCATATTCAGCGCTGTAGGGGCGAGAGCCGTCGACCACATACAAAATCGCCGCACCCGCCATAATCGGTTTTAGCAATTCAATTTCATCTTTATATAAGGTTTGGCACTGTGGATCGTTTAAAAATTCTTGGATACGGACAGCGCGTTGATCGGCGCTAGGCTGGCTTTTTTGCAACCATGCCAATACTTTACGCGGCCTCTGAAATCCTGGCGTATCAATTAAATAATAACTGAGATGATCTAATTTTATTTGATAGCTATGCGCCTGTGTCGTCGTACCACTGCGCATAGACACCGCAATTCGATCATCCCTAGCCAAGGTAGAGACCACCGATGATTTACCTTTATTAGGATGCCCAACCACCGCAAAAGCAGGGATCATGACAGTTCCTTCGGTAATTGTAATTCCCAGTGCGGTAGCGCGAAACAAAATCGCCGCCACTCATCTAAATGTAGCTCTGAAATGCTCTGAAATTGATCACCACTCCAATCCAAAGGCAAAATAACACCTTGGGTTTGTCGCATAAAATCTTCTAACTCACCCATCGGAGGCTCCCACGCCGCCACGATCAACAGCTTAACTCGGCCATCGTTAATCACCGTTAGCTCGCTTGCGACATCCGTCATCTGATTTAGCGAGTACACTCGCTCATTAGACCCGTAAACTTGCTCCACCTGGGAAATCAAGCGCTCGGGTAATCCAGCCCAATTCAGCAACACATAATTGCCAGACATCACTGGCGCTCGACTAATTTTTTTTAAATTCGGCCGCTGAGATACAGTTGAGCGATGCTCGGCAAAATCATGGCTACTTTTGGCCGCGATCTCGCTAGCAGCCAGTGCATTTAAAAGCTGCTTACGACCCACCAAGTACAGACAAAAACGCGGCATTAATGCGTAGACAACTTGTGCCATAAAGATATATTGCCACCATGCGCTGGCAGCAACTAAGTGCGGATTTAAACTTAAGCGCGAGTCTTGAGCCATTTCTAGCATAGATAATAATGGCTGCGCTGAATCTATAAACAACCAGGGCAGCGCGATCGTTTCTAGTACTGGCAATACTTGAGAGGCATTCAATAAGGTACTGCGCCAGACAAAAGTCACGTCATTAAAAAGCAACACAAACACAAAAGCTAGCAGGCAACCGGCATTAAACACCAGCGCTATTTTTTGACTCTGACAAAACAACCACTGCTTAAACAGCCCTGTTCTTTTCAGCTGACTAACGGTATCCAACCAAGTTCTTGGCCATATAGGGATAGCCAGCAACGCATTGACCAGGCTTTTCTCCGTCTTAATGACGCTAAAGACCACCATCAACAACAGCGAGACAACTGGCCAAGCGACAAACAGTATCAATAGATACAACAGATTTACACGCCCTAGCTGATCACCGCTAATCAATACTGAACTAGAGACGATAGCTACTCCAAACACTAGCACACTCAAACCACTGCTAATTTGCTGATAATTGTCTGCTCTCACTTGCACCTCTGATGTGTACGGTTTTAGATAGATAAGGATTTTCGATAAGCGCCGGCTTTTGCCTTATCTTACCTTCGCTCACAACGGCATGCTGAGATCTCAATTTGTTGATTAGTTTTACAGCATACTGGAGCATCCCCAGGATACCTTAGTGAAAACAACTGGCGAATGCAGTGCTATTATCAAGCGATTATCCAGATCAGCGATAACTGCCTAAGATCATAGCAGAATATTAAATTTATAAAAAAATGAGCAAAAAAAAGGGCAAATCTAAATGATTCACCCTTGTTTCGGTGGCTAGTTAAATAGCCAGTGTTTTGCTATAAATTATAGCGCAACAATGTACTCAGATTGTGGGCATTTTTGAACTTGATAAACACTGAATTCAACACGCTGGCCTTCAGCCAAAGTTTTGAAGCCATCACCAGCAATTGCTGAGAAATGTGCAAAAACGTCTGGACCAGACTCTTGCTCTATAAAACCAAAACCTTTAGTTTCGTTGAACCATTTAACTGTACCAGTAACTGTATTAGACATAATAATATCCTGTAATATAAATTTAAAAGTGCCCACTAGAGGCGTAAATAGCATAAAAATAGACTGAAACTTAGAGACCACAAGGACAGGAATTACGAATAAAACTGTTTGTTGAAGCATGTAAATATATAGACTTTCTTTCTAGCTGCATAGAATTTATAACAGCAGCCACTCCTTGTCAATGCCTTTCTTATAAATAAAGTTATTAGTCACTTAAACGTTCGTTTAATAAGCATCATTGAAGAATATTAGCTTTAAAAATAAACATGTTAGCAAGTTAAACCACTTTCACTTATCAGCATTGCAGCCCCGAACAGCACCGATTTTATCGGCAAAGTTTTCCCATTCAACAATGTTAGACGGTGGCCTAGCATTGCTGAAACAGGGCATTAACCAGCGATTTGGTTAGTTATATTAATCAACTAGACCTTTAAACAGTTTGTCAAAACTATCTAATCCTTCATTGTCTAAATGATCGCTCATGGTTAATGCAGGCAAGAAGCGGATCACGTTAGCGTAGAAGCCACAGGCCAACAGCACTAAACCATGCTGCGCAGCGCGAGCGATGATCGCCTGTGTCAACTCAGTGTTAGGCTGCTCTACATCACCCTCATTAAATAACTCAATGGCAATCATACACCCTTGATTGCGCACCTCGCCAATCAGTTGCGGATACTGGGCTTGTAAGGCGGACAAGCGCTGATTGAAAAGAGCTCCTAACTGCTCTGCACGCGCCACTAAATGCTCTTCTTCAATTACTTCCAATACCGCAAGTGCTGCAGCACAAGCAATCGGAGAAGCCGCATATGTTCCACCTAAACCACCCGGTAAAGGAGCATCCATTATCTCACTTTTGCCCACCACTGCCGCCAGCGGAAAACCACCGGCTATACCTTTGGCCATAGTGATCAAATCAGGTTCAACATTGGCGTGCTCAAAGCTAAACATTTTACCAGTGCGACCAAAACCGGTTTGAATCTCATCTGCAATCAACACTATTCCGTGCTCATCACATAAACGCCGCAGTGCTTGCAAGAATTCAGCAGGAGCCGCATAAAAACCACCCTCCCCCTGAACAGGCTCTACTATAATAGCCGCCACATCGGAGGGAGCTATATCCACTTTAAACAAATTTTCTAAGGCTTTTAATGATTGCTTAACACTAACGTCGTGCAATTCAATCGGGAAAGGTGCGTGAAAAATGTCTGCGGGGAAAGGTCCGAACAAATTTTTATAAGGAGTTATTTTGCCGGTTAAGGCCATTGTTAAATTAGTTCGTCCATGAAAAGCACCATTAAAGGCAATCACCCCACGTCGACCTGTATAAGCACGGGCGATTTTAACGCAATTCTCTACAGCTTCTGCGCCGGTAGAGACAAAAATAGCTTTTTTATCACTGTTACCGGGGGCAATATCAACCAATTTCTCAGCTAGCTCTACCGCCACTTCATAGGGATTCACCATCACACAAGTATGGCTAAATTTATCCAGCTGCTGCTTGGCCGCGGCCACTATCTTAGGATGACTGTGACCGGTGTTACAAACGGCTATACCCGCGCCGAAGTCGATATAGCGATCACCTTCAACATCCCACAGTTCTGAACCTTCAGCACGCTCTACATATACCTGATAAAGATTGCCTTGACCACGCGCTATCACTTTGTTTTTACGCTGTTGTAACTCTTGATTGTTCATGAGTATTTCCTAATTTTTATGAGTAACACCTGAGTCAGTGAGTTCACTGCACCGCATGGCACAAGTCTCGATTTTACAGCGACTTGAAAAACATCCACTCAACCTATAGGTAGAGTCAAAAAATTTAAGCATCACTGTAAAAAAACCACGCACTGTATTCGGCTTAAAGCCACTGAACCAGGATAATCTTACGCCCTGACAAACTCACCCTGCGCAGCTAATGATGTCGCAGTGCCAGCCAGGGATTTTATCTAGTTCCCAGTCAGCAATGCAAACCTACCGCAAGCTGATGACTGAGATTGAAAACTTTAAGGATTGGAATAGCCTTATTTGTCCATCGCTCCCATACAGATATATTTAATTTCTAAGTAGTCATCCAATCCATATTTTGAACCTTCTCTTCCCTGCCCCGATTCTTTAACCCCACCAAAAGGCACGATCTCCGCGCTAATCGCCGTTTCATTTATGCCGACCATGCCATATTCTAAAGCCTCTGCAAACTTCCAGCTGCGACGCATATTTTCAGTGTAAACATAAGCAGCCAAACCAAAAGCGGTATTGTTGGCCATATCAAGCGCCTGCTGCTCAGTGCTAAAAGCATAAATAGCGGCGACTGGACCAAATATTTCTTCCTTAAAAATCGCCATAGTGTCATTTAAATTAGTCAGGATCGTCGCTGGATAATAGAAAACAGATCCCACACTAGGTTCGCCACCACAAACAACCTTAGCGCCATCAGCAATTGCCTGCCTGACTTTTGCATCTATATTAGCGGCAGCTTTAGCGGTAATTAGCGGGCCATGTGTACTGTCTGACAGAGTATATGAGCCGAAGTTAAACCCACTGACCGCAGCATTCAATCGTTTGACGAACTCTGCATAGATACCTTCCTGCACAATTAATCGATTGGCACTGATACAAGTTTGACCGCTGTTGCGGAACTTGGCATTAATCACCCCAGGAATAACCAGATCCAAATCGGCATCGTCAAAAATAACAATCGGCGCATTGCCACCGAGCTCCATTGAAGTGCGCTTAACAGTCTGTGCACACTGCGCCATCAATATCTTTCCGACCGGCGTTGATCCGGTAAAGGTAATTTTCTTCACCAGTGTATGGGAAGTTAGCTCGCCACCGATCGCCACCGCATCATCACCGGTGATGACATTGAACAAACCGGCAGGTATACCAGCACGATCAGCCAACTCTGCAAGTGCGAGTGCAGACAACGGCGTTTCAGCAGCAGGCTTTAGCACCACCGCACAACCTACCGCAAGAGCGGGCCCTACTTTACGGGTAATCATTGCACTTGGAAAATTCCAGGGGGTAATTGCACCGACGACACCGATAGCTTGTTTGATGACGATGCCGCGTCGATCTGTTTGCGCGGTAGGTATAATGTCCCCATACACACGCTTTCCCTCTTCTGCGAACCATTTGATAAATGATGCACTGTAGGCTATTTCACCTTTGGATTCGGTCAGCGTTTTACCTTGTTCTGCACTCATAATAATCGCTAAATCTGCCGTGTTATCGACAATCAGCTGACACCATCGCTCTAGAAGATCCGAGCGAGTCTTCGGCGCTTGCTGTCGCCAGTCGCGCATCGCTAAATCGGCAAATTCAATAGCAGCTCGCGTTTCAGCAGCCCCTAAGTTTGCCACATTAGCGATCACTTGTTCAGTTGCGGGGTCGATTACTGCAAATGTCGTTTTAGCATCGCCATCCAACCATTGACCATTCACATAAGCTTGCTGTTTTAATAATGTCCGATCTGATAATTGATCGATTAATTGTACTGTCATATTATTCCTCATTACTATCTGCCTACATTAGCCCTCATCGTCAGCCTGCTAACAAGCGAAGATAATGCTGTACGAGATAGTTACTGGTGATTGAGCTTAGCTGCAGCTGCTGTATAAAAACTGGGAGATTGAGCGCCTTTTTCAAAAAAATACGTACTGTAACTATTACATACCGTAACTATAGCACTCACAACCTGAAAATCTCTATTAAGACTCCGCGTTTATGTTTTGCGCATTTATAAAGGTTTTTTACTATTGTTTATATAACTATATTAGGAGTATTATAATTGCAAATTCAAAGGTAATAATTAAATCAGCGGCTTGAAAGTAAATATATTGGATTGAAAAATTTTAGCCATAAGCGCATATGAGTGCTGCATTCGCTAAATAAATGCGCCTTTACATAAAATTCAAAGCTTCGGTAGATGTGCTGCTAAGCGCGTAAAATTAACAGTTTGTGCCATGCGGTTAAGTTACTAATTCGGATAAAAGGAAATCACTGATTGTGGGATATAAAAAAGTAGCACTGAGCGGGCAACTGGCAAATGTTGATATTAAGCTATTGCGAATCTTCAAAGCGGTGGTTGATGCAAAGGGAGTTAGCGCCGCAGAAGCTGAATTAAACTTGGCAAATTCTACTATTTCAAATTACCTATCTGATTTAGAGAAACGCTTGGATATGCGCTTATGTGAACGAGGTCGCAAAGGCTTTGTAGTTACAGCACAGGGAAATTTAGTTTATCAAGCTTCTTTAGAGCTATTGTTGGCACTGCAAAAGTTTCGCAATACTATTAATGATTATCATCAATTACTGTTAGGGGAATTACATTTAATTTGTGCCGAACATACACTCGGGATTAATAACTACTGTATTGTCAATGCTATAGATAAGTTCCAAAAAATAGCCCCCAATGTCAACATTGATATTAGCATGATGGAATCCAATACCATTGTCAGCGCCATTACCGATAATCGCGCGGATATAGGCATTACCGTTCCCCTACAAACCTATTCACAACTGATTAACAAAAGCCTATTTTCAGAGCAGATGTCCCTTTACTGCTCAATCAGACACCCTTTGTATCACATCACCGCAGCCGACCTTAACAGTGCTGACCTCACTGCTTATAAATTTGTAGAATCACCGCGTTTAAGAGCCGGCCAAGAAACCCATAAAGACATGCTAAATTGGAATATAGCCAGCCGTGCCCACCACCAAGAAGCCCGCATGTCACTGATACTCAGCGGCCATTATTTAGGCTTTTTACCCGATCATCTAGTGTTGCAGTGGGGAGTTAAAGATCAGCTCAAACCGCTATTCGTCGATAAATACAGCTACAGCAACACCTTTAGGGCGATTTATAAAAACCGCTCTAGCAATCAAGCACTAATTGATATATTTATGAAGGTGTTACTACAGACCAATCGCTAGCTGAGCAGTATCGCGTTACAGATCAACTTCTAAGTCAGATCTAGCATAGCTGCAACAAGGCAGGAACTCGTTACTATCTTCGTCATCCATATCTATCGCCATAGCATCGGGCGCATGCAAGCTGCCACTGATTAAGGTCGTATTACAGCTGCCACAAACACCCGCTAAGCAACTGTAATCAAGATAGATCCCCGCTTCTTCGGCCGCTTGCAAAATGGTTTGATCCCCAGCTACTTTGACTTCAATCCCGGCTTGCAAAAATTTAACCTGATACATCTCACTCGCTTGGTCAGCGACAATTTCAGTGGTGCTGATGACAAAGCTCTCTTGATCATACTGACTTTCTGGAAGCCCTAATTCAAGTAGCATTGCATGCGCACTGCTCATAAAGTCATCTGGTCCGCACACCAACACATCCCGTTCCAACAAGTCAGCACAGTGCGCCTGTAAAGCTGCTTTCGTCAGCCGCCCGCAGCTCTTATTAATCGCAGCCTTTGGCACCTCGCTCTGACGACTAAAATTGTAGCTAAGATGAATATTAGCAAAGCGCTTTGCCAGCAACTGCAACTCAGCAAAACAAATTAAATCACTTTCAGTTTTAGCACTGTGGTGAAAGTGAACATCGACATTCAGCGCCAAATCTGTGATGTAGCGCAGCATCGATAACATCGGAGTAACCCCCGACCCCGCTGACAGCAACAGTAACTTGCGACGACTGTTAGCTTTTAAGTGAAAAACCCCGGCAGCGTTGGTCGCCGCTAGTGTCGAGCCGACCGAAAATGAATCGTGCAGCCAATTTGACACGACTCCATCGGCAACTTGTTTAACAGTAATCGAAATCAAGTCCGGTTGAGAAGGGCTAGATGACAAGGTATAGCAACGGTTATATGTTTTGTTATCTATTTCTGGATGTATGGTGATGAACTGACCGGGCAGATAGCTAAAACGACTGATCGGATCCGCAGTAAACTTAAAGGTTTTTACATCGGCAGTCTCGGTAATAATCTGCACACAACGCAGCAATAATTGTGTACTATTCGCACTATTTGGCTGAGAACTTATTGCCAAGTGCTGCGCCATTCTGGCTGTTTGTGGCTGCCAATTATCCAGGTAAGCAGGTTTTATCTTGCTCTTTAATATTTCTACCTTATCCCCCACCTTTATAGTGCCGCTATTAAGTGCCAACATATTTTCACCAAAAATAACGTCTGACCCAGTAGGCTGTTTTCTATAACTGCCTAAGGTCTTCAATGGCTCCAGTTTAGGATCAAATATCGCTGCCACTGGATCTACAGTGGTAAAGATGCAGCGCCCGCAAGGCTTGGGCAAATCAAATACCACCTCTGCGATACGAATTTGCGCCCATTCATCTTCCGCCCATGCAGGCACGCCACTGATCACAATATTCGGCCGAAAATTCGCCATGCTTATCGGTGCCAATAAGCGTTGGTTTAAATGTTCTAACGATTCAGTATTGGCGATTAACAGCGGAAAACCATCGGCAAAACCGACTTCATGCTCTGGATGTTTTACTACCTGACGATTGGATTTGTCACCGAAATATAAAATCCGCAATGGCTCATCAAATAAACTACTAACCCACTGATCAGCCTCGTAGCCACAGCCTTGACCTAAGAAATTCGTTCCCCAGACAACGGTGGCGTGATAAGCCGTAGAGAAATTAGCGGGGTCTAATTTTAAATCATCACAACTAGCGTGTTTCAACACTAGAACATCCCCGACATATTCGCTGACTATCGAGGTGATTTTTGGATGAGTTCTACCAGTAATAAAGGTGCCGTCCATTTTGCTTAACATGAAACGCCTATCACCCAACAGTCCAGCGGGTAAAACCTCTACGGAATCACTGGCAATAGCCGCTGAAGATTTAAGGTGATAGATAGCTAAACTACTAACATAAGCGCTCGACATGCAGGTACCTATAAAACAATTTAAACAATGAATGGTATTGGGCCAAACTCAGTGGGCTAACTAAAACTCACCACTAGTTAATGATTATAATATTCCTGAATCCGTGATTTCAAAATAAGCTCGACCTTAAGATATTGATTTTATAAACAACTTACTAATTTCAGCGGCACTCATAGGTTTAGTAGCTCTATACAGTCGTTATAGGATTTCAATAGCTGATACCGAGCACCACATGAAAGCACTAGTTCAGTGATATTGTATAGACTTTTATATTCTACCTTCAAGTAAAGTTAAAATTTATCGCCTCTATCCACTAAGCTGTCGCCTACATTCTATAAATCGTATCATTGAAGTTATGGAGCCCAATCTAGAATAGACTAATTTTACGGCCACTAAGCATATTCGGTTAATCAGTAATACTCAATCCTTAAAATAGTACGCGATTTTCTTGTTCCTTAAGCAACCGTTATATATAATCGAAAATATATGTCACCTGAATCAATGACTTCCATACGGCGCTCTTCATCCATTTTGAAGCCAACATCTCAGGTATTTGCTATCTTCGGAACTAGTGATTAAGCCCCTTTAATTTGAAACTTATGCCATACACATCCATTGAAAGAGTAAAAAAAGCTTTTTTACAAGCGATCTTCACCACGTTAATCAGCATTGCAATAGGCTTCTCATTTAAAATTTGGTTGGCGCAGTGGGTGGCTAAACCTGATTTAGCACTGTTTCACACAGTCATTGATATTATTTCACTGTCGCTAATTTTGATGACTGGCTTTCGCTCTTCGATGATCATCAGTTTTGCGCAGACTAAAAACGATAGAGATATCATCAACATTTTTCGTTTCAGCCTGGTTTGCATGGTGCTGCTTTCCTGGGGAGCTGTGCTACCTTATATCAAGCATCAGCTGCATATAGAGGTCAGTTATTTTGAATTAGTGGGCATTATCTTAGGCTTGGGCCTCAAAGTTTACTTTGCTAATTTAGTGGCGATGTATCGGCTCTATCATATTTCCAATAAAGTGACTTTGCTTGATCCTATCTCCAACCTATTGATGTTTTTATTTTGCTATTATCTACTCGGCTTTAGTCCACTGTCGTCGCTATTCATCGGCTTAACATTATCGTCTTTAATCGTTGCTGGATATATGTATAAACATCGCCGCGAACTTATTACCACTCAGCCATTAGCAACCGTACAATTTAACCCTGCCCTAGTAAGTTTTGTTAAAAAAAGTTTTACCGCATCACTGGAAGCTGGGGCCAGTATATTAATGATCTTCATTGCAATTTTACTGACTATCCAGCATTTCAGCATCGACGAGCTAGGAGACTTCCAAGTGGTGGTAAGGCCGGTATTCACATACATGACCTTACTGTTTGTTTTCCCTATCTATCGCTTCGTACTACCGGAACTGGCTGTTTGTGTACGTAATAACGATTTAGCACAAATAAAAAAAATTAAGCGTTGGGTCTACAGCTTATCCATACTAGTCGCCGCTATCTTTATGCTATTAATGATTTTTTATTCACAACACTTCGTATCACTACTATTTCCTGAGCAATACATAGGCGCGGCACCGGTTTTGTTGCACTTCTCGCTGTTTTTTCTGTTTATGATGATCAATGCTTATCAACTCTCCTTTATAAAAGCACATGGCCGCTTTACCCAAAGTTTAATCATCCGGGTTAGTGGGATCCTAACACTGGTCACTTCATTTTATCTGTACACACAATTTACCGACAATATACTCTCCATCATCAGCGCCCTAGGAACCGGTTATCTTATGATGTTCTTACTATCAAGCCTAGTTGAGCGACAAATACTCAAAGCTTAAATGACAGTCACTGGGTAATAGCACCCTATATATAGCCTAAAGATACTTCCGCAATTTACTATATGGACGGCCAGTCAGCTTCGCCATTCCCAGCTCCATTCCCTTATCAGCACCTGGTGATTATGCTCTTCAACTTAGCACATCGTTTTCGTGAAAATACAGTGGTTGCAGGCCTCATCACTCGCTTAGACTGACTAATCACCAGAAATTTAACCGCAGGCAGTCGTTTCGATCTTTTACTTTATTGTTAGGTGCTGGGTTTATCATTCCATTTGAATGGTCGAGTTATAAAAGTGGGCGATTTTAAATTGATGTGCTGATAGTTTTGTTAGGGCAATAATTTTCCGTTTTAAGCAAAGTCTCACAAGCGGCAATATTTTACTTTATGAATAATGAACACAGATCAATAACGTCACACATGAACAACAAATATGCGTAGCACACAAAAACATTGTCTATATATCACACTGACTCACTTTTATAAGGTGGCATGAAAAATGCTAACCCTAAGTACTAAAAATGGAGGTTACCATGGTGAATACTTTAAGTGGCAAATACGGATTTCCAGCAATGGATAACGTTAAGCTTATAAAATTATCGGCAGCACAAATGCCTGGTGCTAGCACTGTCAGCGAAGGTCATGATTTAATGAGACAAGGATTGATCGGTAAAGACAGCATGTTTATGTGGAACGTATCCGATTCAGCGAGAGTGACATATTTTGATAAGCAAGAGTATCAGCAGTGGCAAGCGTTCACCAATCAGGGCAGCGAAGCAGCGCTACAAGCGGCGCGATACCAGCAACAAATGCGCGATGAACGAATTGATTTGGCTAATAGTTATTTAAGTTTAGTTTATGATTTATCAAGCCAATACAGTCAATTAGAGAGCGTAGAGGTTGGCTTCTCCCAGTACCTAGATTATAAGCAGGGTGAGGGTACTCTACCGATTATGAATGAAGAACAGCACCAAATAATAGAAGGTTTTTGGCAGGAAAACAGCGCCAAACTAAAGGATTTAGACAATAGTTTTGCCTCGCTTAAAGCTTTTCCAAGCAATCTGGAGAGCTGGTTGAGCAGTAGAGGTGCTGATATAGATGATGAAGTGCACAAAATCGTTGATGAGATGAAAAATTCTTGGACTACCACCAGAAGTGACCAAGTGTTGGCAGATGAATATAAGCCTGTGTCTACGGTATTTAATAATTCTATCCTGACACAAACAACAGTGGCGACTAGAACAGAAAGTGGTATGGCACATTTAGATTTAACAACGCAGTTAGTTTCGCAACAAAGCATGTATGAGAGTACTAAACGCCTCATTTATTTAATAGACGATGCCGCAACAGAGCACCAAAGTTTAGCGCAAAAAACCATCTATGAGGAAATGCAAATATTAAGCAAAGGTTTGTTTAAAGAGTTTTCGGAGCATTTTGGCGCCAGTGCCGGTCATGGTGAGTATAGCCTTCAAGATATGATTGATAACTATATAGCGGGAAAACCTCTAGGCATGTTGGACAATGTTCGACTGCATGAATCTGCCGAAAAGATCGAGGCTTATTGGAATGATCACGCCAATACATTGAAACTCTATAGTGAGAAACAAGAGCAGCTTGATAAGCCACTAACACTTGGTGAGTATAAAGAAATGTTTGCGCAGCTTATTCAGAAATATTTACTCGAAAACCTAGCGTATTTTGCCAATAGGAAATTAGTCGGCGACTATAACCTCGCAGATACAAACAGACCCAATGTGAGCCTATTTACAACAGTTTAAATGAGTTTCTAAGAAAGAAACATAATTCAAAATTGAAATAGGTATGATTTTTCTGACTGAAAAACCATTAATTTTTCGGCGCTCTATCAGTTGATTTAAGCGACTTTCAATGGCGCATAGTTTTGTATAATCACCGATAGCGACCAATGAAATAGCTTCGCCGAGTAAGGCGATGCACGAACGGGTCGCTAGTGCCTGGTAATATGTGCCCGTTAGTTAATGTCATAGAGCAATGCGTCGCGTTAACACAAACCCCGATCATCACCAGCCATTTAGTGGAACAAGCATTATCCTCCACCGAAAAAACTTGGCCGACATTAACTCAGGCAAAAATATCCTTTGAGCCAGATTATTTGATAAAATTGGCCGACGGTAATGTGACGCGGGCGGCACAATTAGCAGGTGTAATCGCACCGATTTACATAAACTACTAAGATAAGATTCGCTCAGTGCCGAAACCTTTAGATGATGGGTCATCACAGACCCGCTTAATGAAGGACAAACGGAGCTACTATAATTTTTATCAACCATTAATATCGGTTACTAAGACCTGAACTCGTGACTTTAAAGTGAATTCATAAATTAATGTATTGGCTTTACGGTAGAATTTAAAGATTCTAGCTGCAGTCTTAAAATGGGTATTTTCTAACTGCCGCATAATCAGAACGTGTGCTATGAGGTGCAGTGAGTCAGGTAATTATCACTAGGAAATGAAGTAGTTTATTGAAATTTCAGCATAATTTACCCAGAGGGTATGATAACGGCACTCGGCAAAACGGCGTTAAAACCGGCCGACATGCTCATTTACACCCGTAATACCCATACAGAAGCGCACACTGTACCCAAAGTGAGAGGCATGCTATCCGCTATCTCGCCGGTTTTTGCCTTGCCTTACCTTCGCTCGCAACGTTATGCAGAGGTCTCTTATTAATGGTCTATATGAGCTAGTTAATAAAACTACCCTTTGCATCTTGCTGTATAATTGCGTTTAATGCATCCCATTTTTCTATAAATTAAGGCTGATAATGACCAATAATGACGTAATGCGCCGTATGCGCTATATCTTCGAGCTAATCGATACTAATATGATCGATATTTTTTCCCAGGCAGCTGTTGAGGTTAACCGTGAGCAAATCAGTCAGTGGTTAAAAAAAGACGACGACAGTGATTTTGTCCGCTGTAAAGATATCGATCTAGCCGCTTTTTTAAACGGTTTCATCTGCCTAAAACGCGGTAAGAAAGAAGGGGTAGAGATTAAAAATGAAATGCGCCTTAACAATAATGCGATCTTGAAAAAAATTAAAATTGCCTTAAATTTACAAGGTGATGATGTAGAAAACGTACTAAAATTAGCAGGTTTGCCGTTAAGCAAGCACGAAATCACCGCTTTTTTCCGCAAGGTGGGCCATAAGAATTACCGCGACTGTAAAGACCAAGTACTGCGTAACTTCTTACAGGGTGTACAAATGCAAACACGCCCTAAAGAGCCGGTGTTTAGCTGGGATGATGTAGAGCCTGCAGCGAAAGAATCTTAAGTTTTGTTGCTGCTGCAATCGAGCGATCGCTGCGAGAAAAGTAGCTTTTAGATGAAGAAAGCTGTCTTACAGTAAATTGCTCGACCTACCAAAGCATCAGCTTACCATGCTCTATTGCGGAGCCAAGGTTTCTTCCGATTGCTTTATATTTCATCAAATACTATGAAAGCATAGGTTTCACTATCAACAAAAGTCAGTGACAGGAAACCTTAGAATTGCTAATGCTGAGCAAGCGCCTATCGGGCATACGAGGCTCTGCTTAATACTCGCTCACTCTTGGATAGCCGTTCATCGTAATTACCTAAAGGCGAACTAGTACTCTATTTAGCTGCGAGTACTAGTACGCTATCGGGTTATCGAGTGACTGGCTTATGTTTTCGAACATAGTTCAAAATTGAAATAGGTACGACTTTTCTGACCGCAAAACCATCAATTTCTCGGCGCTCTATCGTGTGGTCTAAGCGACTTTCAATGGCGCAGAGGTTTTTAAAATCACCCATGGCGACCAATGAAATAGCTTCGCCCACCTGACCGGCACGCCCTGTTCTACCAATGCGATGAATGAACTCTTCCGGCTTGAAAGGCAAGTCGTAATTGACCACTCGGCTGAGCTTACCTATGTCAATACCGCGGGCCGCGACCCCCGTTGCTACTAAATATTTCAGTGTGCCAGATTTAAAGTCAGCCAAAATTTTCTCACGCATAGCCTGACTTCTATCACCGTGAATAGCCTCCGCTTGAATACCGCGTTTTGCCAATTGGCTCACCAATTTTGCCGCACCGTGTTTCTTCTCAATAAAAATCAGTGCCTGATCCCACTGCTGGTGCTGAATCAAGTGACTTAATAATGCAGACTTAGTGTCTTTGTCTACAGTAATTAACCAGTGCTTAATCGATGCCTCTGACTCAGATGCCCCTGACTTAGTTGATGCAGCGCTAGACACTTCAATAGTAGTATCACCGATGCTACTCGCGGCAAAGCCATCCGCCAGCGCCCGCACTTCGTCATTAATGGTCGCCGAAAATAATAAATTTTGCCGGATTTCTGGCAGCCGTTCAATAATTTTTTCGATATCACCGATAAAGCCCATATCAACCATTCTGTCAGCTTCGTCTAATACCAGTATTTCTAACTCATCAAAATGTAACGCGCGCTGATGCGCCAAATCTAACAATCTTCCCGGGGTGGCCACCAAGATATCAATGCCTGCAATTAAGCGCTGCTTTTGTGGTTCTGAATCAACCCCGCCGTACACTGGCATAGAACTTAAGTTTAAATGCTGACTGTAGCTCGCAATATTAGCCTCTATCTGCACTGCTAGCTCGCGGGTAGGCGTCATAATAAGCGCCCGAATGCGCTTGCCACGAAGCTTACGATCTCGATTAAACAGCGCTAGTATTGGCCAGACGAAAGCGGCGGTCTTGCCGGTTCCAGTGGGCGCGGTAGCAATTAAATCTTTTCCAGAAAGAATGATCGGAATAGCTTGTTTTTGTATCGGTGTAGGTGCGCTATAACCTTGTTCTTCAATAGCTCGTAAAATAGGATCACACAATCCAAGGTTTGAAAATGACATAGAGACTCAGATAAATAATTAGTAAAAAGAATAGCCGAAATTATATCACTGATACTAATTTCGGCACAGATGCAGCAAGCTAGCTTTCATTCAGAGATGGAGCCGTTACGATCAAAAGCTAATTGCTCGAGATACTAGGCACTAGAGGTAGCCGTTTGATTATTCCAAATCACCTCTAATAGCGAGCAGATCGAGCAGTGAGACACCCGCAAAGGGTTATCTATAATGGACTACGATTATTTTTTCCAGTGTGCCCAAGGATCATCATCTTGAGCGTTATAGGTACTCTCTTGAGTACTTGCACGTGTTGGCTTAGCGTCGCTATAATCTGTTTTTTTCTTAAATCCGCCAGTTTTACGCTGTGAGTAATTTCCCCCTCGGCCGCCGCCACGATTGTATTCAGCAGCTTTTTCGACACGCTTTTCACGTATTATTTCGGCATCTTCTAATGTAAGTTCAGCGGGTTCACCAGCAACTTGGTCGTCGGGAACAATTCTATCCCTAGGGGGGAGTTTAAACTGCGCGGAACTGACTCTAGGATAACTCTTAAACTGGTACATATAAAAAGTTTCCACTTTTTCACGCGCCCACTCAGTCTTTTTCAGAAATTTGACACTGGAATCAATACTTGGATTACTTTTAAAACAGTTAATATTTAAATAGGCAAACAATATATCAAAACCATAATGAGTTGATAATTCAGTTACCAACTTCTTTAGACTAACCCCATTAAGAGGATTATTCTTGTACTTTATTTCATCACTCATTTTTCACAACTATCCAAAGAATAAACGACTATTATATCTGACAACAAAGCCAAATAACCCATCTAGATGCAAACAAATCATAGTCTATGACAATAAAGTTTAGCCGATGACAAATAAAATTCTTAAATGCTACACCTGCAACCTATTTCAACGGCTATCTAGTAACTACACGTCAAGCTTGCAGATTAGCTTACAGCCTTTAACAAAGGCGTCAGCATTGCTAAATTATCGAGAGGAGAACTGCGGCAAGGTCAATTTAAATAAGATTGCCGCCGCCCTTAAACCAAAGCCCGCGGTAAAGGCGGCAATCACAATGAATAACTCGGGTACTTCTAACATATACAAGCCGACATACACCATCGATGAAAACAGCGCGCAGCTGATGTACATTTCCGGCTTCATTAGCATCAAGGTTTTGGCACAAAGTACATCGCGCATGATGCCACCAAAGGTGGCCGACATAACCCCCATAACAACAGCCACAACCATCGGTGTATAGTTATTTAGAGCCACTTGGGTACCCATCACCGCAAATATTGACAGTCCGACCGCATCCATCCATACAATCCAAAAATCTCTTTTCAAAAATAACTTAATCGCAAAGTAAGTAAAGGCTGAAGAACCAATGCACAAATAGATGGTTAGTGGCTCTTGCACCCAAAAGACCGGGATATCTAAGAGTAAATCTCGCAGCGTGCCGCCACCTACTCCGGTGACCGCTCCCATCAAGATAAATCCTAATATATCCATCCTCCTTTTTGCCGCATATAAAGCACCAGATATTGAAAAAACAATCACACCAGACACTGAAAATATATAAATCAATTGAGTAACTAGCTGTTCAAACATTACAAACTAACCTTTATATACCTGCGAGTGAAATTGCTTTTTATAAAGCGTCATTATCTGTAACGCACTATACACAGAAGCTGCTGAAGGGCGAGCCAATATACATCAATGACAGTGATTAGCCTGGACACTCCCCAGCCAAACTACAATATGAACTCTCTGCATAACTTACCCAGAGGGTATGATAACTGCGCTCGGTAATACGGCGTTAAAAACCGGCTCAATATGCTCATTTACACCTGTAATACCCATAAACAAGGGCTCACTGACTCCGCTATCTCGCCGGTCTTTGCCTTGTCTTACCTTAGCTCGTAACGTTATGCGGAGGTCTCATGCGATAAGTCATGATCGAGTAAGCACTGGCGATGAAATAAAAGCTGCGCATATGCAGAACTTTTTCAAACTATTACCTGACCAGCTAGCTCTCCCCATAAGTCGCGTTTAAAATATCGACAATTTTATCTCGCTCACTCAACACCATTAAAAAGACTAAATCACCGGCTTCTATACTGTTAATAATCATTTTCACGCCACTGCTAGGTGTTGCTGAATATTCAATCTGCGCGCTGTTCATGCCTGATTTTATCGCGGCGTTACTGATTAGCATCGGTATCTCTTGTAGTGTCCGGCCTCTTAAATGCTCTGGGTTTTCTGTTATCACTAGATGATCGGGCTTAATCTGCATGATACATTGGGTGAGCGCGGTTATTTCTGCATCTGATCGGTCCCCAGCGTGACCCAACATCAACCATTTTTTACTAGCGGGTAAAGCGTTTAAGGTGTCCGCCATCGCCTGCATGCTATGCACATTATGCGCAAAGTCGACAATCACTGTCGCTCCATTAACTCGATAAAAGTTACCTCGACCAGGGTTGTCTTGCCCATCGCTTTTAAATTGTTGCAAGGCAAGAGCAATATGCAGGCTAGCGACTCCTAAACACTTAGCCAAGGCGATGGCAGCCAAAGCATTTTGCACATTATGCTGAGCCGCACCTTGCAAAGTCATAGGTATCTTGGTTATTGCAACAATTTCATCGACCTGTACTGAGCCCTCTGCATCAGTATATTCATAATACAAATAGCCATTGTCACTAAAACACATGCTCTTACTTAACTGTCGCTGTTCTTGGAGCAACGGGTGTTGTCGAGTCAGTGCAAACCAGCAAATGTTATCCGTCAATTGGTCCGCATTGGCTGTTTGATACTTAACTATTTCGACATCATCTGCATTGAGCACTAACGGGACACCCGCCGCCAGCCCTTTAGCCACGATGAATTTAGTTTGCGTTAGCGCCGCAATATTATTGATACCATATTGCCCTAAATGATCTTCTGCTATGTTGGTGATGATGGCGCCATCGACATTCGGAATAGGCAAACCTCGGCGTAACAAGCCACCTCTAGCAACTTCTAAAACGGCAATTTCTACTGCATTTTCCCGCAGTAGCATCCGCGCTCCACCGGGCCCGGAATAATCACCACTATCAATAATTCTATCTCCAACTCGAATAAAATCTGTGGAGGTCACACCACAATTTTTACCTGCTTGCTTAAAAATTTGCGACAGAATACGCACCGAGGTAGATTTCCCATTGGTACCAGTGACATAAACCACCGGCACTTTTTGGTATTTTGACCAGTTAAGGTCTTTTACATTCGGTAACTGATCAATCGACCAAGTTTGGGCCGTTGGCCCGAAGCCGAGTGAAAACTCGTCATCATCCCAGAGATGAGGTGATTTTTGTAACTCTGCCGCGGTCACTAAAGAGATTAAAGCAGGATTAGCTTCATCGGCGATTGCTCGCTTGATTATGGTAACGGCCTCATCAAAATCAATATCTAGATGGTCCTCAACAGCTAATCCCCGCTGCAGCGAATTTTTTGCCATCATCCAGGCAGCTTCATTTAACGTCACTGCTGCATACAGAGCATCCAGGGGAGCACTAATTGCTAAGTTAATACCGGTATCAAATGTTCGGCTGATTGATGCCTGCTCTTCCCAACCAACTGCTTGTTGTAATTTTCGTACGCAGCCTTGCCATTTAGCGATGACTAAGTTTTTATCATAACCCGACACTTGAACATCGAGAATTGCGGATGGCAAGTTCCATAATAAATTTTTACCGGTCAGTCTACGGCTGTCAATCAGCTCTAATTTTTTGTTATTCATCAATACTTCCCGCTACTAGGAAAGCACTTACATCCAGAGCATTCAGTTGTTTTGCCCAATGACACACTCTGTATGTTAAGGCCCGCTGCTAGTTTAAAGGTTAGAATTTAGAGGCTCAAGTTAAGTGTTTGAGCCTATAGCTCGTAAGCCAGTGTCGCAGTTAATAGGGTTTATTTAGCAGCAACTAATCACTCTCTTCATCAGCATCTGCCACTATTCTTACACCTCGTTCGTCTTCAACTAAACTCATCCCCTCTTCTAAGACAAAAGTATCGAAGTTAGATTCTGCAATATTACTGTAAGAATGATCACTGCTCTCTCCCACTGCGGAGTCAAAATTAATAATTTGCTTCCAACTTCTGGTAATCGCATCGGCAAATATAATCAGTAGATCGTCCTTATCAGCAGCTTTTAAAGCGTGCTCAATGGCTTGCACTTCATCGGGAATGATTTTAATTTGCTGATCGCTCACCCCCTCCGCCTGTAATGCACTGGCAATAATATCTGCCACTTCGCTTTCGCCACGTCCCCTGCGATTGTCATCAGCTTTACAAATATAATAATCAAACTTGCCAGCGGCCGCTTTAGCGATGTTTACTAAATCTACATCACGTCGATCACCCGGGCCTGCGATCACTACAATACGCTTGCCTTTGACGTCCAACTTAGTCGCTAAATCACTCATGTGGCCAACGCCATCAGAATTGTGAGCATAGTCTAATATGACTCTGAAGCTGTATTCATCGTAGACATTCATCCGCCCCGGCGCTTGAAAGAAGGTAGTGGCAAAGGTGCGTAAGCCGTGGCGGATATCTTCTAAAGTTTTATCCAAACTGAAAGCTAATGCAGATGCAAACATGGCATTTTGCACATTGTGAGTCGCCTTACCTTCTAAAGTGGCCGGTATTAAATGGGTCCAAAGTAGCGGGATATGCGCGCCTTTGTCATAGATGGTGATCATTTCACCATTGATGCCGGCCTCTAGAACCACAGCTCGCCCCCCTGCGCGAATATGCTCTCTAACTAAGCCGTGCTTAGGGTTCATTGTTACATAACAAATAACTTTAGCCTGAGTGTAGTCTGCCATTTTCAAACACAGCGGATCATCAGCATTTAAAATAGCGGTATCGGTCGCGACTTCTACCACTATACGTTTAACTTCTGCCAGTTGTTCTATGTTATCGATGCCGCGCATGCCCAAGTGATCTTCAGTGACATTTAATACTGCAGACACATTACTTTGCCGATAACCTAAACCTGCTCTAACTATCCCGCCACGCGCCGTTTCTAATACTGCAATATCGACCGAGGGATCACGCAGTACAATTTTGGACGATACCGGTCCAGTCATATCGCCTTTGACACTCAAGTGCCCATCAATGTATACGCCGTCGGTCGACGTCATACCGACAATATGACCTGCGGCTTTTAAAATATGTGAGAGCATTCTCGAAGTGGTGGTTTTACCGTTAGTGCCGGTGATAGCCGCAATAGGAATTCGACTGGGAGACCCTTCAGGAAACAGCATTTCGATCACTTTCCCAGCCACATCTCTAGGCTCTCCCTCGCTAGGTGCAACATGCATTCTAAATCCCGGTGCGGCATTAACTTCCACGATACCGCCACCAATTTCTTTATATGACTGGCTAATGTCGTCGGTTAAAAAATCCACGCCACCGACATCTAAACCGATCGCCTTGATCGCCCGCTCGGCCATGGTTTTATTATCTGGGTGAACGACATCGGTGAGATCGATGGCCGTGCCTCCAGTGGATAAATTAGCGGTGGAGCGCAAGTAGAAAATTTGCCCATTTTCTAGAATACTGCTTTCATTTAAGCCCTCATCACTTAGTAACCTTTTAGCTTGATGATCTAATTCCAATCGAGTTAATACTTTTGCATGGCCGATACCCCGGCGCGGATCACTGTTAACCACATCTACCAATTCTTCGATGGTGCTTGATCCATCGCCAACCACATGTCCAGGTACTCGTTTAGCAACCGCGACTAACTCGCCGTTGATCACTAACATTCGATGATCTAAGCCGGTTAAAAATGACTCAACTAAAATAGCTCGACTAGTACTGTGCTCTTTGGCGTGCTGATAACCTTCTTTTACTTGTTCTTCACTTAGCAAATTTATTGAGACACCCCGACCATGATTGGCATTTAAAGGTTTCACCACCACCGGCAAACCAATTCGATGAGCCGCTCGCACTGCATCACTCTCAGAATAAACCATCTTTTGCTGGGGAACAGGCAAACCTAAATCATTGAGCATCACGTGGGTATCTTCTTTATCACAAGACATCTCGACAGCTATGTGATTAGTCTTACTAGTAATAGTCGCCTGTATACGCTCTTGGTACTTACCCTGACCAAATTGAATGAGGCTGTATTCATTTAAACGTATCCAAGGAATATCTCGTTTTTCAGCAGCTTGCACTAATGAAGCGGTACTAGGGCCTAACTCTTTGCGCTGCGCAAAACGAATGAAAGCATGCAGATCTTCTGCAAAATTAAAGTCATCTGCCAGTTTGCTATGTAACTGACTTGCAAGTTCTTGTGGAATTAATGACATCAACAAATTTCGACCAAGTTTAGCGGCTTCCAGTCCAACGTCTTTTTGATGATATTGAAACACCATATTATAGTGACCCACTTGACCGGTAGATCGAGTGCGACCAAAGGTAACATCAGAGCCCGCCATACCCTGCAGCTCTAAAACCACATGCTCCCAAATATGACCTATCCAAGTGCCTCCGTCTTCCTTCAGCCGGCGCACAAACCCCCCTGTTTCTTTATATGAACAGCCGTGCTCAGCCAACCCAGGTAACTTTTCAATCAATAGCGGAACAAAATTCTCACCTAAACTCATAGACGGATAATTTTCTAGTACAGAAATATCGATAACGTGGCGAATAACCGGAAAATGAGCGTAGACATTAGGGCCTACGTAAACATTAGTAGAGATGATGCGCATACTAAAATCCTTATTTGGTTAGTGAGGCGATCTACTGCGTATCGCCGCCGCTTGATAAGTTAAACCTGAATCAGTGACTTCACTGCACCGCATAGCGCAAGCTCTTGATTCTACGGCGGTTAGAAAAATACCCGCTGAACCTACGGGTGCAGCTAATATTTTCAATTCCACTGTAGAACCAATATTTTACACTCTGTCTCCACTTTGAAGTCACGGATTCAGGTTAAATAAAAAAATCTGTCAATTTACTCCCAATAAAATATTTCGTTAAATTCATACTAATCTATATTCTCAGACTTATAAGAAAAGCCACTATTTTTCTTGGCAAATCATAATATTCAGCTTACGTTAAAGTTTGAGTCCTATAAAAGCACGATACTTTATTCAATATCAACCCCAAACGGCAGCAAAGGTAATTACAGAACATCTTTGTCTTCATTGATTTAGCGCTGGATACCATCGAACATCCTCTATATAGTGTCGCCAAGTCCCCGATGATTACTTGTTATTTAGTGTAATTTTCGATCTAAGGTTGGCTTTTCAGGCAAGATTTTGACCCCTTATGTGATATATAAATCACATCGGCTTAAGTCAATTTTCAGATTTTCTGGATATGATAAAACCAGTCATTGGTAACATGAGTTATTAGTATAGTCGTGCTTATGAAAAATTTTATCTTGCATACAGAAATAATATTTTAACAGAGGTCAATATGTGTCCAGCTAAAGTTGTGACTGGAGAGCAGCGCGGTTTTGTTATCCCGATCGGAGGTGCAGAAGAAAGGGCAGAAAACCCGATCATTCTACAAAAATTTATTGATCTTTGCGGTGCCGAAAAAGCCCGTATTGTGATCATTCCTACGGCTTCCAGACTAGACGAGACAGGCCCTAACTATATTCAGGTATTTAAAAGTTTAGGCGTCATTGAGGTTGTCTCCCTTAATATTAATACCAGAGAAGAGGCCAACCTCGCTGAAAACATTACCGCCTTAGAACAGGCTACCGGTATTTTTATGACCGGCGGTAATCAATTACGGCTCTCTACTATTTTAGGCGGCACTACTTTCGCCCAAACGATGCGCCGCTGCAACGCCGCTGGCGTACATATAGCAGGCACTTCTGCAGGAGCCGCTATCATGCCGGAACACATGATCGCGGGCGGGCCTACTGGCTCTCTGCCCAATGAGTCTGGAGTCACATTCGCTCCAGGTATGGGGCTGATTAATAAAATTATTTTAGACCAACATTTCAGCCAAAGAAATAGGCTGGGTCGATTGCTATCAGCAGTCTCTTACAATCCTTTTAGTTCAGGTGTTGGCATAGATGAAGACACGGCCGTCTTCATCGGCCCGGATAATCAGCTTGAAGTAGTTGGCTCTGGAAGTGTGACTATTATTGACCCCTCTGATTTGAGTCACAGTTCTATGGCGAATGCAGCAAAAGGTGAGGCTATTACTTTAATCGGTATGAAACTACATATGCTAAGTAGCGGCGACTGTTACAGTTTGGATACACGGGTAGCAGTTGCACATCAGCAATAATAGATAATATTCCAGATTTATAAAGCCACTGAGCAAGTCGCACAACCTACGTAATAGCTGTGTGACTTAACTTACAAAAATCTTAGATGAACCTTTGATCCTTAATAACAGTGAGTATTTTCAATTTCGCAGTTATTTCAGCTTCAACCTGTTCGTTATACCGGGTAAACACAGCGCTAGATTTGAGAGATAATCAAGTTTGATCGAAACGTAGATAATCGAAATCGATTATTTAAGCTCTCTTTATCAATGCTCAGTATGATCTCTTAATATTTATACAGCGCTTGCAAGGACCGGTACCTATATCGTCGGACATTTCAGCCACTTTGGCTGTACTAGGAATTTCCACACCACAGAGAGTTTTATTACTACCTTTGGCCATATAATGATTTTTTGACACTTTATTAGTGCTTCCTGTCTCGTTTTGCGTACGCCAACCGACTTTCTTAAATTCTATTTTAGCAGCCCCACCCTGCATTAATTCACAAATGTTAATACCATTGATGACGAGCCCTTCAATGATGCAGTTTTTAAACTCAGCATTGGTAAAATCGACTGAGGTAAAACTACTACCAGTTAGATCTGCATCTTCAAACTGGATAGGATCGGCATCCACTGCTGCGAGATCAGAACTTGCAGAAGTCCCTATATGAGTAAATTTTGCACCACTTAAATTCACTAAGGTGAAATGTGTGTTACTTAAATTAGCATCATAGAAAGAGCTGTGTGCGAGGTTGATATTGGTGAAGGTAGTACTCTCAAAATTGATATTGTTAAATACCGATTTATACAGATTAACGTCATCAAAACTCGACTCGGGCATTGAACATTGATGTGCAACATGCTGACCGCTATAAATAGTAGATTTCATAATTTTCCTATTACTTTAATTAATATAAGATGAACAGCATTCCAGCGCCGCATTATGCCACTAATTAAAGACACTCACCATGACTATATTTCATCTACTAAATACTATAGTTGAGCTTTACTCTGTTGGCTAGCCACTGGCATAAAGCCCTGTCTTTCAGCTCCGAACTGCTGAAACCTCTGAACCAATAAACAAGTTTCATAGAGCAGGTTAGCTTGTTTTAATACAGAAACGAGACGTAGCGAGTTATTCTAGATGTTGGATACTGGAGGAGAGCATTTATAAGTGCTGAACTTAACAGCAGAGAGTTAAATAATATTTTCAAACCAACTCAGGTTAGGTGCAAAAAAAGCATGCCCGGTCACGGCCTCTGTCACTTGCAGAATACTATCTATTGCTGCTTGATCATCTACCTGACACATATTGGCTAATATTAAATTAAAATTATCGGGGCTCGCCGCATAGCTAGCAAACAGTAATCCACTGTGCTTCAAATCGCCAAAAGGTAAGCTGTGCCGTAAAATTTCGATACTCTGCCCCTGTTGATCTTTGATGGCAGAGCGTTTGGTGTGAGCGCAGCTTGCTTTGTCCACCGCACTGTATTCTATATTTTCTTGTTTGCTGCGTCCGTAGCTATCTTCTTGTTGCTGCAGTGAAAAATTCTGCCAATGCGCAAGGTCATGGTGATACTTTTGCAGGTGAATATAACTACCTTGATTGAATGCTGCATCATCTGCCACTAATGCCACACTTTTTCTGTCCTCCCCAACCGGATTTTCGGTACCGTCGACAAAGCCGGTTAGATCTCTTGAATCCAAATACCTAAATCCCTTAACCATTTCATCTAAGGTTAAATAAGGTTGTAACAGTGTATATAAAGTGAGTGCTAATTTATAATTGACATCATGACGCTCAGATCTAATGTGCAATAACATGTCAGCATCAGTGGCTGGCATATTTACTTTAGCATTATGAATTGCTTGAAATTTTATCAATTTTTTAGGTTTAGCCGAAAACTTCAAAAAATCCCAAAAATCACTACTGAAGCCAATTGTAGTATATGGTTTCGCTGTTGGGTGGCAATTTTGTACTTCCAATATAACTTTAGGCATAGACGCTAATACTGCCAGAAAGCTGGCTAAATCTTTATTCGCATCAAAAACAGCTCTGTTTAAAGTGATAAACAATGCGTCTGGGCTAGCCTCTTCGATAATACCTTTTTGATAGTTTTCTTGAGATTCGCCCATAATATCAAAGTCCTTTAATCAATTGTTTTTCACCTAGCTACCTAGACACCTAGACACCTATCTACCTGCCATTAGACAGGAAGATAGTTACGATAAACATGACTAGCTGCGATCCAATTATACACTCGTTGGGTCAAATTTAACTTTAGGTATCTGCAGATCTGCTCGTATTTCTTCCAAACGTTCAATAGTTATCTGATTATTTTGCTGTAACTTAGTTAAAGCTCCCCAGGCAATATACCTTGCATCCACTTCAAAATAATCCCTTAAAGTGTCTCTCGCCTCAGATAATCCGAAACCATCAGTCCCTAATACCACAGGATCTTCCGGCAACCACTTGGCGATACCACTGGCCAACGATTTCATATGATCACTCACCGCCACGTAAACTCCCGGGTGCTGCGCGGTGATTTTCTGCACATCATTCAACTGTCTATTTTGAGGATCAAGTAGATTATGGCGATCAATTTTTTGAGCATTTCGAGTTAATTGGGTATAGCTAGTCACGCTCCATATATCACAGCTGCAACCATAACCCTCAAGAATCACGGCCGCTTTAAGCACTTCCTGGATGATGCTACCACTGCCTAACAAGTTCACTTTATAGCCGGCTTTGTCACTTTCACTAAAGCAGTACATGCCTCTTATAACATCTGCTTCGATATTTTCTGGCATCGCAGGCATCGAGTAATTTTCATTATATACGGTTAAATAATAGAATATATTTTCATTATTTTGATACATCCGCTTGATACCATCACAGACAATAATCGCCAGTTCGTAACCAAAGGCGGGATCGTAACACTGTAAATTGGGAACCGTAGCGGCAATGATGTGAGAGTGCCCGTCTTGATGCTGCAGCCCCTCGCCATTTAGCGTGGTTCGCCCGGCTGTAGCACCGAGTAAAAAGCCCTTTGCCATATTATCTGCACAGGCCCAAATCATATCTCCAACCCGCTGAAAACCAAACATTGAATAAAAAATATAGAATGGAATACTAGGAACAGAAAAATTTGAATAAGCTGTACCCGCTGCCATAAATGAAGCCATTGCCCCAGTTTCACAGATACCTTCTTGCAGTAATTGACCATCTTTCATTTCTTTATATGGCAGTAAACTACTGGAATCTACAGGCTTATACTTCTGCCCTTCACTTGAATATATACCAAATTGATTAAACAGTGATTCCATACCAAAGGTACGCGCTTCATCTGGCACGATCGGCACCACAAATTTACCAATTTTTGAATCTTTTAATAAAATAGACAACATTCTAACGAACGCCATGGTTGTCGATTGTTCGCGCTTTGTACCTGCAGTGACTTTCTCAAAGTTTTTCAGACTAGGCGCCTGCAGTAAAGTATCAGGTACCGATCTTTTAGGTAGGTAACCGTTCAGTTTTTGCCGCTGCTGATGTAAATATTGCATAACGCTTGAATCTTCAGCGGGTTTATAGAGTTTTGCCGCCGCTAACTCTTGGTCTGTCAATGGGATATTGAAGCGACGGCCCATATCAATACGTTCTTGATCAGTTAGATGTTTTTTCTGATGCGCAGTATTTTGTCCTTCAGCTGAGGCTCCCATACCTTCACCTTTAACAGTTTTAATTAACATGACCGTCGGCTTGCCGTTTCTAACCAATGCTTTCTCAAAGGCAGCATAGACTTTCTTTCTGTCGTGACCACCACGTTTAATACAGCGAATTTGCTCATCTGACAAGGTTTTCATTAGTGTTTCTAATCGTGGATCATCTTCAATCCAATGATTCCTTACTGTTTCACCATCTGACACTGTATAAAACTGATAGTCCCCATCCACGGCTCTATCCATTCTTGCCTGAAGAACACCTTGCGAGTCTCTTGAGAACAACTCATCCCACTCACTGCCCCAAATCACTTTTATCACGTTCCAACCAGCGCCACGATAATTGCGCTCTAACTCTTGGATGATTTTTCCATTGCCCCTAACCGGACCATCTAAACGCTGTAAGTTACAGTTAATCACCATCACTAAATTATCTAAATTGTCTCTAGTGGCCATATTAATGGTACCCATCACTTCAGGCTCGTCAGATTCACCATCTCCTATGAAGCACCAAACTTTACCGCCATCTGCCGTTTTAAGACCTCGATTTTCAAGGTATTTCATAAAGCGCGCTTGATAGATGGCGGACGGGGTAGATAGACCCATAGATGCAGTGGGCCCCTGCCAAAATTCTGGCATTCTTCGAGGGTGAGGGTAAGAGCTCAATCCGCCCTGCGGCTGGAGTTCTCTACGAAAGTTATCCATTTGTGCTTCACTTAAGCGACCTTCCAAATAAGCTCTTGCATATATGCCGGGTGCGGCGTGAGCTTGCACCATTAGCTGATCCCCACCGTAGTTATCGGAAGGGCTTTTAAAGACATGGTTAAAACCGACCTCCAGCATAGTAGCCGCCGATTGATAAGTCGAAATATGACCGCCAACGCCTGTCCCTTGATCATTGGCCTTTAGTACCATCGCCGCGGCATTCCAGCGAATAATATCTTCCAATTGCTTCTCAAGTTCAGGATTACCAGGATAGCTAGGCTGATCAGCTACCGGGATAGTATTGCGATAAGGGGTATTCAAAGGAGCATCTGATAGCTGAATATGTTGCGCTAACAAAGAATCTTGAAGAATGCGGATCAACTCTTTACTTCGATGAGCACCTTGATGAGTTAAAACATCATTTAAGGCCGCTAACCATTCCTGATTTTCCAAATTGATATCTGCTTCATTGAACACTTCATCATGATTTTCAACCGTCATACTTACTTCCTCAATTCTACTGGCAATGTATTTTAAGCGCGGTATCAGTCATCGAGCATTGCGCTCATCTTGGAACCGAAATGAGCGCAGTAAAACCCAAATTATCTGAGAGCTAGCTAAGTGGAGAAGCGCATGATTTTCATGTGAATTTGATGCTAAGTGCATTTATTTTAACGATGCGACAACCTGATGAAAAGCTTCTCGAACTTTCTAGATAGCTAAGGAGCCTCTAAACAAACCCCACATCGACCCTGTACGTCAGGGACCTGTGCACTTGTTCTGAGGCTTCCTAATAAACCGATACTAGTTTGGTGATTTTACCGCTGCATGTAACATCTGAATGACAACTCTGCTGTCAGCTTGATACTGCGCTTCAAGTTCTAATTATTCGACAGAGACTACATGAATTATCACTAATAATGAAGGCATTAACTATAAAAGTGCATGCACTTTTTAAAAGAATGCTTTTTTGCTGTATATAAATGCTTGTTTTGGTACTCTACACTGACTTTCCTGCTGAAAAGTCCATCTATAGCCGTACAGTAATCACCTTAAACACCGGTTTATCGATTATAAATTGCATAAGGACCAAAATATGAGCACTACTTTACTAATAGATGAAAACGACCAGGTCCGCTTATCAGATAAAATCCACCAGCTGCTGTTAGAACGTATTTTAAGCGGTGTCATGCAGGCCGGAGATATCGTCGCTGAAAAAAAGCTCGCGCTTGAATTGGGTGTCAGTAGATCCCCTGTACACGATGCATTAAGAGATTTGATTAAAGATGGTTTTTTACAGCAGGCGAAGAATCGCCGACCTGTCGTCTGTCGCTTAAGTAGCGCTGATGTATTCGACATTTTTGAAATTCGTATTTTATTAGAGGGAGAAGCCAGTTACAAGGCTGCCACACGAATGGACAGAATCACCTTAGCTGAATTACGTAAAGGTGCCAATTTTCTATTCGAAATAGAAAAAGATCAAACTTGGTTAGAGCACTGGGCTCAATATGACGACCATTTTCACTTGTGTATTGCCAAAGCCAGTGGCAGCAAGCGTTTGATGCAAGATATCATTCGACATCGGCTCTCTCATCGAGCACTAAATATCCAAGCTGAAAGCCCCTACTCATTCAGTAATTCTCTACAAGAACATATAGAAGTATTAGACGCTTTAGATAACCGAGATCCATCACAGGCTAGAACGGCCATGCAAAATCATATTAGGGAGTCACAAGCATTATTTGTGAATAAGTTTTCAGATTAATCTAGCGCAGTGGCTTCTCTGCATAACGACTGCGCTCGGTAATACGCCGTTAAAAACCGGCTCAACATGCTCATTTACACCTTTAATACCCATAAAGAAGGGCACACTGCACCCAAAGTGAGGGGCATACTAACTCCGCTATTTCGCCGGTTTTTGCCTTGTCTAATCCTCACTCGCAACGTGCTGCAGAGGTTTCACCTGAATCAGTGATTTCACTGCAGCACATAGCCCGAGTTCTTGATTTTAACGCGCTTAGAAAAACACCCACTGAACTGATAAGTTTTATGCAGGCCGCATATGAGCTTGCAGATAATATTTTCCAACTCACTGTGATGCTACAGGGTCAGTATCTTACACTCTGTCTTAACTTTGAAGTCACGGATTCAGGTAATAGAGGAATTAACCTCTATAAATTGTTTCTATTAAATGAAAACCAAATTTAGTTTTAACTGGACCATGAACTGTTAGTAACGCTTTTCTAAAGACAACTTGATCAAACGCCTTGAGCATAACCCCCTGCTTAAACTCACCTAAATCACCACCTTTTTTAGCTGATGGGCACTGAGAGAATTTCTTAGCTAGCTGTGCGAAATCCCCGCCTTTTTCCAATTTTTTCTTTATCGATTCCGCTTCTAATCTCGATTTAAGCAAAATATGTCTAGCACATGCAGATGCCATTTTAATTATCCTTTCTAAATGCAACTTAATTAGCTCTAATAGTCAGTATTGTAACGATTTAACTAAGATATATATCCTATAATTTAAAATATGAGCTATATTTTATTTATGCTAGTTATATCTATAATCTGAATCCGCGGCTTAATAGTGAAGACCGGATGTAAAATATTGATTTTACGGTGGAATTTAAAATTTTAACTTATACCTGAATTCGTGACTTCAAAGTGAATGCAGAGTGTAATATATTGGTTCTACAGTGAAATTTAAAAACCTTAGCTGCAAGCTCATATGCGTCCTGCATTCGCTAAATAAATGCATCCCTGCATAAAACCCGTAGGTTCAGTGGGTATTTTTCTAACCGCTGTAGAGTCAAGAGCTTGCGCAATGTAGTGCAGTGAAGTCACTGATTCAGGTTATAAGTTCAGTGACTATTAAAATTGGTATTTAGTTATTCTAAGCAGCTGCACCTAGGGATCCCAAAACCGAAAGAGTATAACGTCGTAGTAGATACGTATTAGTAAATGGGTACAGTACTAATGATACGCAAACAAAAAACTAAACAGCTAGGACTTTAATGTTAAAAGAAATAGATCTTCATGTGTTTGATGAATTTCACAGTGCAATGTGGGTATTCGACTCAACTAAACTTCGTATTCATTGGGCAAACCATGAAGCAATCGCTTTCTGGCGAAAGAAAAATCATCAAGAGTTATACGATTATGACTTTTCTGACAACTTAACAGAAGCAGACTTAGCGGTTATCAGAGACGACTTAGAAGACTACGCTCTAGGTCGCGATAAATCCCAGTGGTGTGCATATAAGCCGATAGATATAACCAAAGAAGTTTATTGTCATTTTTCAGGGGTGGAATTAAACGACGGTCGCATCGAAACCTTAGTGCAAGTCATTGTCAGTAAAGTTAGTTTAGATTCTGAGCTTTCAGTACATACAACCTCAACCTTGGTCTCTCTCTGGGATGTTAATGGTAGAGTTACCAGTTCAAACCAACTATTTCAGCAATTTTACAGTCAAAAAAAGGAATTTTTTCACCAACTATTTAATAACCAAATCCAAGCTGATGAATTATGGCGAGAAGCAATAGAAGAAGGTGTAGCTAATCGTGAGCTGTGTTTACCCACTCTAGAGGGGAATCGATGGTTTCAAATCAATCTTAGCCTTAATAAAAAAGGTCATACTGAAAGAGTGACCTTACGTCAGTTAGACACGACTGCACGCAAGCATCGAGAACTACACCACCAAAAACTTGCAATTACCGACCAGCTAACTCAAATTCAAAACCGTTTTGGAGTGACGGTGACTATTGAAAAAATCATCAATAGTCGAACTCCATTTACGCTATTCTTAATAGATTTAAATAAATTTAAAAATATTAATGATTATTATGGACACGATAAGGGGGACGCTTTACTAAAAGCAGTTGCCTTTCGATTACAAAGCATATTCATCAATGCATTGGCCATATCCCGTCTAGGGGGTGATGAATTCTTACTAATAATGCCCTACAAAGGAGCTGAGAATAAGCAAACTGAGGGCGCGAAATTAACCCGTTGCCTTAATACCCCCTATCACATTAGCGGCTTGGGAAATGTTCAGTCGGGAGGCAGCATCGGTGTAGTTTCTTATCCCGCTGATGCGGATAATATGAGCGAATTATTGCTACTTGCCGATACTGCGATGTACTGTGCGAAAACGTCTCACTTTGATGATTGTTCATATTTCAATTCCGAGATGGCTCAACCCCTCATGAGACGGCAAAAAATTCGTAACAGTTTAAGCTCAGCTATATCTAATTTAGACTTTTTACATCATTTTGAACCTGTTTTTTCTATTGCTGATCGAACTATTGCTTACTGTGAAATACAAACATGCTGGCTTCACCAAGAGCTAGGTATGTTACAAAGTGAGGACTTTTATGACATTGCCGACGAGCTTTCGGTAATGAGCGCTATCGAATTACAAACTTTAGAAAGGGCCTGTAAACAAATTTTAAATGATGACCAACAAACACCGATCATTCTCAAAGTGACTATCAATGAGTTTCAATCAGGAAGAACCTTTAAAAATCTTGAAAAGCTGTCGACTTATATTAAGCAAATACCTTTTAAACTTAATATAGCGCTTTCTGAAAGTGATGTTACCGGCAGGGAAGATTCTATTATCCAACAAATGGAAAAAGTGGTGGAATTACAGATTGGTGTGGTATTAGACGATTTTTCTATTGGCGGTATTAATCTAACGAAACTGCCATTACTGCCTATTAATATCATCAGATTCCACTCTGAGTTTACAGCATCCCTGTCTCAACAAAAAAATTGCTTATTAAAGTCGTTCGCGCTATCAATGAAACAATCGGGCTATAAAATAATCTGTACCGGAGTCAGTGACTTAGAAACCATCAATTTGCTAATGCCAATAGGATGCGATTTTGTCCAAGATTTACCTATCTATTTATTTGAAAACAATCAATTCCACTCATCTATCATTGAAAAGGTTTAACTGAGAGTCTGGCCGCAAACAATTTTTTTGCTGTCACCACCGCTGTTTAATCAACTCCTTAGTGCATAAGAAATTAGCACCCACCAATTGTGTCGATCTTATCTAAATCAAGCAAAAAAAACGGCGTTTTACATAAACCTGAATCAGTGACTTCACTGCACCACACAGTGCAAGCTCTTGATTCTACAGCGGTTAGAAAAACACCCGCTGAATCGACGGGTTTTATGCAGGGATGCATTTATTTAGCGATGCAGGACGCATATGAGCTTGCAGCTAAGATTTTTCAATTCCACCGTAGCACCAATACCTTACACTCTGTGTTCACTTTGAAGTCACGGATTCAAGATAAAAATACCTGCACTTGGGTAATAAATTAGTGGCACTGCCCCCTTCAAAATGCAGTTCAACTAAGCCTTAAAAATCGATTGAATTTAACTAATTAGACCACATTAATATATTGGTGCTAAAATCAGTGCTGAAAATTTTCCGCTGACGCACACACCTTGCTGATCATTATTCAAACTAGTGAGTCTAGCTTTATTGGTCTGTAATCAACGATTGCCTATATTCACATCTGTAGAAAAAAATAATTTACTCAGGAGGAACCCAAACATGAACCAAACTATCCAATTATTAGAGTCTCATTGTTCGATCAGGAAATTCACACCACAAGCTATTCCCCAAGATACGATTAATACTTTAATCAATGCAGGACAAAGCGCAGCAACCTCCAGTTTCATTCAAGCTTGTACGGTCATTCAAGTACAAGACAAATCAAACCGATCTATTTTAGCTGGCCTAGCTGGCAATCAGAAATATATAGAAAGCTGCGCTACATTTCTAATTTTTTGTGCCGATATGCGCAGGCACAAACTGGCGTGTGAAATGCATCAAC
This sequence comes from Oceanospirillales bacterium, assembly GCA_029027825.1. Classification (GTDB taxonomy): domain Bacteria; phylum Pseudomonadota; class Gammaproteobacteria; order Pseudomonadales; family Balneatricaceae; genus Rs1. The sequence goes on from CP093399.1 coordinate 1,926,511, forward strand.
AGCAGATGCAATCTGGTTTTACTGAACAGTTTTTAACCGCCTCTTTAGACTGTGCTTTATTTGCGCAAAATGTGGTCATTGCCGCCGAATCGCTAAAGCTAGGCGCTGTTTATATTGGCGGATTACGCAACAAGATAGAACAAGTGGGTGAATTGCTTAATTTACCTGAATTAGTTTTTCCTGTATTTGGACTGTGTTTAGGCTACCCCGACCAAAACCCCGCTAAAAAGCCGCGCTTACCTTTACCGGTCATATTAAAACAAGAACAATACGATGATCAAAACGATAAAGAATTAATTGCACAATACGATCTGCATATCAAAGACTATTATGCGAATAGAGGAACCAACATAAAGCAGCAGGGATGGAGCGATCAGATTTCAAATATGCTTAATAAAGAGGCGCGCCCACATATGTTGGATTATTTACAGCGAAAAGGCTTTATCCAAAAATAGCAGTTTCAATGTGCACCAATTAACACCAATCAAAGCCTCAGTAGTGGATGGGCTAACATCCCCATCCACTATCTATTTCTCTACTCTAGATTAGATCAAGAGTTTGCATCCCCTACCTAGTCTTGCTCGGAAGCTCGTTGATAGGCGACGCGCTGCTGCATTTTGTCCAGGTAGGCTAAAGTGTTAGGTCGGTCGATCAACAACTCTCCCCTGCCTGCTATCTGCAAAATAATAGTCATCATTATATCCGCGGCACTGAAATTCTTACCCGAAAAATACGGCTGCTGGCTGAGTCGCGCTTCGATATAGGAGAAATCCAAGGCTATTTCCTTGGCGATGTAACCGTCCATTGGCTGCTTGCCCTCACGCGGCTCCATCTGCATAAACAACCAAGTAATCACCGGTAAACCCAGCGAGCCCTCGGCGAAATGTAACCATTCTAAATAATGGTAGTAATCAGCATGTTCAAGTGCCGGGCGCAAATTGTTTTGCGGGCTTTGATTTAAAATATATTCAAGCACCGCCCCCGACTCACACAAGGTGATCGCACCATCGACAATCACCGGCGCCTTGGCTAGTGGATGGATGGCTTTCAAGCTCTGCGGCGCTAAGTGGCTATGCGGGTCGCGCTGGTGTTTAACCAGCTGATAGGGCATATTTAACTCTTCAAGCAACCAAATTACTCGCATCGAGCGAGAGTGATCTAAGTGGTGCACAGTAATCATAATATTTATCCCTTTGCGCAGTTATCAGGGCCGACACGTACTATTAACTTACCGAAATTTTTACCTTCAAGTAAACCAATGAACGCCTCGACCGCATTTTCTAGCCCATCTATTAGGTCCTCTCGGTACTTAACATCCCCAGCCAAGAGCCACTTTAACATCTGCTGACTAAACTCAGCAAAGCGATGACCGTAATCGTCAAAGACGATAAAGCCTTGCATTTTTATTCGTTTGACCAATAAGGTAGCCATTAACTGTGAGCTTAGATCTGGACCGCTAGCTAACTGGGTAGCATTATATTGCGAAATCAAGCCGCACAGCGGCACCCTAGCTTTAGTATTTAACAGCGGTAGTACTGCTGCAAATACTTTGCCGCCGACGTTTTCATAATAAACATCGATCCCGGCGGCGCAAACTTCAGTCAGCTGTTCGCTAAAATCAGTGGCCTGATGATCAATGCACTGATCAAAGCCAAGCGTTTCAACCGCGTATTGACATTTTTTGTGACCACCAGCAATACCGATCACAGTGCAGCCTTTGAGCTTTGCTATTTGGCCGACTAGACTGCCCACCGCACCAGTAGCTGCTGCCACCACCACGGTTTCACCCGCTTTAGGCGCGCCGATATCCAACAGTCCCATATAAGCGGTTAATCCTGGCATACCCAGCACACCTAACGCATACGATGGATTGGCCAAGCTAGGGTCTAATTTCATTAATTGCGTGCCATCACTGATGCTGTAATCTTGCCAACCTGTGTAAGCCACTACCCAGTCGCCAACTTGATAGTCACTGTGCATAGATTTTACAACGCGACAGACACAGCCACCGACCATCACTTCCCCAAGTGCTACTGGTTCCGCATAGGACTTGGCATCATTAATCCGGCCACGCATGTAGGGATCCAGTGACATAAAGACTGTGCGCAACAACACTTCCCCTTGCTCAGCAGTCGGTATCGGTGTTTGTTCATAGGAAAAATCACTGCCGATCGGCGCCCCATGTGGCCGTGCAGCTAGCAACCACTGGCGGTTCTCTGTCTGGTTTTGTATCATCTTGTTTACCTGCTTAGCGCCTTTAAATCCAAAGATGCGGACCGCGGCGACTGTTTTATGCTTGTGGAGGGCTAATGTATGGCACTATCATTGCGAGATATCATTGCGAGATATCATTGCGAGATATCATTGCGAGATATCATTGCGAACTATCATTGATTACTTTTTACGGTGTCTTGTAGATATCGCTCTAAAATTTGATTAACTGATTCGAAAATCAGCAGCCATAGCAGCTTCACCCTATTTTTATATTTAACCTAAATCCGCCACTTGCAAGAAAATCCAGAGGAGGATATTGGATTCTTTGAAGTCACGGATTCAGATAGTAGAAAACAGCTCGAGCTAGTGAAGCACCGCAGTACACACTTATGGCTAGATCGGAATTAGTTAGGCGCTGATCTGCAACAGTAGTTTATCGGCAACTGACTTAGAACTGGCAGGGTTTTGCCCTGATATAAGCAAGCCATCTTGAACCGTAAAATCCTGCCAATCCGGCCCTTTTCGGTATGTTGCTCCGCGCTTAATCAACTCATCTTCAAGTAGGAAAGGCACCACTTCGGTAAGCTCTACCGCCGCTTCTTCGCTATTGGTAAACCCGCTAATCGCCTTGCCTTTGATGGCCAGCTCACCACTAGCTAACTTAACGTTTAACAGCGCCGCTGTCGCATGACAAACCGCTGCCACTGGTTTACCGGCCTCTAGGAAGCTTTCAAGCAGCGCAATCGAGACTGGATTTTCAGCTAAATCCCATAGCGGCCCATGCCCACCAGGATAGAAGACCCCGGCAAACTCACTCATATTGACTTGTGCTAGCTGCTCGGTAGTGGCTATTTTTTGCTGTACCACAGCGTCCGCGTAGTAACGTTTGGTCGCCGCTGTTTGAAAATCAGCTAACTCACTGGTTGGATCTACAGGTGCGGCTCCGCCCAGAGGTGTAGCTAGCGTTACCACTATCCCCGCATCGATAAAGGCATAGTATGGGGCGGCAAATTCCTCCACCCAAAATCCGGTTTTATGCCCACTATCACCCAGTTCAGCGTGCGAGGTTAAAACCATTAGTATCTGCTTGTTCATTTGTTGCTACCTCTGTCATTGATTAATAGCTGAATCAGTGGCTGCAAAGTGAATACCGAAGGGGAATGGAATCGATTGTTTCACACTAGAATTAAACAATGCTAACCACAAGCTTAGATACGTCCAACCGCCGCTGGAGTAAAAGCTTACGCTAGATGATGCAGTGCAGCCACTGATTCAGATAACAAGTATAAACGCTCGCTCTAACGCAGACAATGCAGATAAATTTGACTACATTGATTCAATTATTGATACAATCATTAGAAATCTCAATGTAAGATCACCAGTGAAGCTTAGACAAACCAAAAACCAAGCAAATGACAGAGTTAGTATGCTCCTGTCTACGATATTACTGGTGTAAATAAGCATATTGCGCCAGTTTTTAACACCGTTTCCGAGCGTGGCAGTATTGCTGAGGTCGGGCCACAATCACTCATTTATCATCAGGTATTGTTATGACAGTTTCATTCGAACAGCTAAAGAGCATGGTGGTTTTTGCCCAAATCATTGAGCAGGGAAGTTTAACTGCCGCCGCCAAGCACTTAGGCCTCTCCCGCGCGGTGATTAGCTATCACCTAAAAAAACTAGAGAGCCAATTGGAGGTAAAACTATTAAACCGCTCGACCCGCTCGATTGCCCTCACCCAAGCGGGTCAGGCCTACTATCAGCACTGCCGGGTGATTACCGAACAAGCCACCGCCGCCAATCAGCAAATTGAAAGTATTAAGAATGAACCACTGGGACTATTGAAAATTACTTGTCCGGTCAATATTGGCCTGCAGACCATCGTCCCGGCGCTGAATGAGTTCCGCCAGCACTATCCTAAAATCGATCTAGATTTGATGTTAACTGATGAAGTTGTCAATATCATGAAAGAGGGTATCGACTTGGCCATTCGCGGCGCTCCCTTAGCAGACTCTGGCCTGCAAGCGAGTAAATTGGCCACCCTACCCACTTGTCTGTGTGGATCGCCCGCCTATTTTGCACGACATGGGCGCCCTGGCAAACCTGCTGATTTAACGAGTCATCAATGGGTCATTTATAAACTGACCTCGGGAGTATTAGAGCTGAAAAAAGGCAGTCGCTCCTATAGCGTCACCACTAAAGGTAGCATTTGCACCAACAATGCAGCGGCGCGGACCGCTTTTGTAGAAGGCGGTCATGGCTTAGGCCGTATTCCGACCTGCGATGCTCTACCTAAAATTAAAGCAGGCACCTTAGAATCGGTACTCGACGACTACCAGCTGAATGCGATCCATGTTTACGGGGTCTATCCACCCGGCACCGCCAGCACTAAGAAGCTGCGCCTATTGCTTGATTATTTACAGCAATATTTTGCGCGCAGTATCAACATGGCGACTAACTAGTTCCCAACAAGAAACACGGGGTATGGTAGGGATACATCCGCTGTAGGCAGCTATTGGTTTCCTAAATGCCGTACACATTAGGACACACACTGATTTGGCAATACGTTACCATTGTCCTGCAACTTCGGCGGTTGCACTTAAAGAATATTCGCTATGAGTCAGCAACTGTAAGGCGCCACATGGTAGTATCTGATTGAGAATCATCAGGGTAGCGAGTGCCAACATAATCATGGAATCAGCGTAGCCCTTTTCATTGCTCAGCAATACTATTAAGGGTGGCGCTACCATCTTCGAATAGACTGATAACTAACGGACTGCCGAAGTAGTTGCACTGTAATTCAATACCGCCTTTAAACAGCGTTTCAGCATAGCAAGCTGCCCGAGTGTGCACGCTATCATCCACTGCATAATTAAAGGTTATTTTTAGCTGGTTACCTGAATCCGTGACTTCAAAGCGAATACAGAGTGTAAGATATTGGTTTTACAGTGGAATTGAAAAATCTTAGCTGCAAGCTCATATGCGTCCTGCATTCGCTAAATAAATGCATCCATGCATAAAACCCATAGGTTCAGCGGATATTTTTCTAACCGCCATAGAATCAAGAGCTTGCGCTATGTGGTACAGTGAAGTCCGCGAGTCAGGTATTAATATCCAAGTCATGTTGTTCGTGGATATTTGTCGCCGATTTAGGAATAAAGTCAGGTATCCAGCCTCTATCCATCAGCCCAGAGGTTTGCGCCGCTGCGTAATTGGAGAAATGTGATGTGGGTGTTTCTGCTGAGAACATATCCTCAAGGACTGTTTCAGCCAGTAGCAGTAGCAGTGATAGATTTGCTCCACTTCATCGGTATGAATCCCTACTGTTTGAAAAACCTGCGCAATATAAACCACGCGATGGCGGCATTCAAAAGCACAAAGATGATACCCGCTATATTCGCCGTATTAGATGCGACAAAAAACAAAGCCACACTTGGCAGTAACAACACAATTTCACCGTGTCCAGGCAACCATGCCGGCATAGTGAAAGCGAGCATTATCGCTAGTAACACTCGAGCAATAGCCGCTGATTTATGCTTGTAGGCAAATAACCAAACGATCATTAAGCCAATCGCGCACCACAATAGTATGTCAATATCAGTTTCTACGCGCATAATTTATTAGCACTCGCCGGTTAGCATTATTTGGAGCACAACCTAGCGAGTGAACGAACGCAATGATCCTGCCATAGACAAACGGCGCTGAGTATTTAACTGATTTCGGCAGGCACTCTCACCCAACCTTCCATCAATACTCTTGCGCTGCGGCTCATTATCACTTTTTCAGCCATCCATTGTCCATCAACTTTTGCCGTCTGTGCTCCAACCAATAAAGTGCCAGAGGGATGCCCAAAATTGACTTGCTTGCGAGTTCCACCCCCCGCCGCTATATTGACTAACGTCCCTTCCACTGCCGCCGCTGTACCTATCGCGACCGCTGCGGTGCCCATCATTGCATGGTGCAATTTACCCATCGACAAGGCCCTGACACAAAGGTCTATTTGATCGGCGCTCACCGCTTTGCCACTGGAGCTGGTGTAGTCTTTTGGTGGTGCGACAAAGGCCACTTTGGGGGTGTGTTGCCGCGTTTCAGCCTCTTCTAACTTACTAATTAAGCCCATTTTCAAGGCCCCATGACTGCGGATGCTTTCGAACATTGCCAAGGCTTTGGGATCATTATTGATCGCTTCTTGCAATTCTGTTCCCCGATAACCTAGATCTTGAGCATTGACAAAAATAGTCGGAATTCCCGCGTTGATCATCGTTGCCTGAATAGTCCCTAGGGAGGGTATCTGCAAATCGTCAATCAGCTGTCCGGTTGGAAACATCGATCCCTCACCCGCAGGGTCAACAAATTCCACTTGAATTTTCGCCGCTGGGAAAGTAACCCCATCGAGTGAGAAATCTCCTGTCTCTTGTACTTCACCTTGAGTAACGGGCACTTTGACAATAATCGTCTTACTGATATTTGCCTGCCAAATACGTACCGTCGCTATGCCATTTTCAGGGATGCGCTGTGCATCTAGCAGACCGGCGCTAATCGCAAACGCCCCTACTGCAGCGGTCAGATTTCCACAGTTACCACTCCAATCGACAAAGGCTCTATCTATCGCCACTTGGCCGAAGAGATAATCTACATCGTGCTCTGCCCGGCTACTTTTGGACAGCAGAACCACTTTGCTGGTACTCGATGTCGCGCCCCCCATGCCATCGGTTTGTTTTCCGTACGGATCGGGACTGCCTATTACTCTCAATAGTAGAGCATCGCGGGCGGCGCCTGCCTGCTGTGCCGCAAGCGGTAAGTCTTGGAGTGAAAAGAACACTCCCTTGCTGGTTCCGCCGCGCATATAAGTGGCAGCTATTTTTATCTGTGCTGGAAAAGCCATAACTTTTTTTCCTGATGATGCTCAATCTAAGCGAAACTACCGCACTCGCAACGTTATGCAGAGGTCTACGGGGATAGATTTAAAGCGCTTGTTCAATAGTATTAGTCGGTTATCTCCCCATACTCCTGAGAGCATGGGGCTGCAGTTTAAGTGCTGCTTTCGTCTGCTGATGCCTCTAGGAAATCTTGAGCGAAGCGTTGCAACACACCGCCAGCTTCGTAGATTGAGACCTCTTCCGCAGTATCAAGTCGACAGGTGACAGGCACTTTTACCTGCTCACCATTTTTGCGGGTAAAGATTAAGGTCAATGTTGCCCCTGGAGTGCGCTCGCCAACCACATCGTAAAGCTCGCTGCCATCTATCTCTAAGGTGTTGCGGTTTTGTCCCGCTGCAAACTCTAACGGCAGTACTCCCATGCCCACTAAGTTAGTGCGGTGGATTCTTTCAAATCCTTCAGCCACTATCACTTCAACGCCGGCCAGTCGGACTCCTTTTGCCGCCCAGTCTCGAGACGATCCCTGGCCGTAATCAGCCCCGGCGATAATAATAAGCGGCTGCTTTCGCGCCATATAAACTTCAATCGCCTCCCACATTCTGCTAATTTTAGCCTCGGGTTCGATGCGGGTCAAAGACCCCTGTACTACTTTGCCATTTTCCCTAACCATTTCATTAAACAACTTAGGGTTGGCAAAGGTGGCGCGCTGAGCGGTTAAGTGATCGCCTCGGTGAGTGGCATAAGAGTTGAAGTCCACTTCTGGCAAACCCATTTTATGCAGATACGCACCCGCTGCGCTATCGAGCATAATTGCATTTGAAGGTGACAAGTGATCAGTAGTGATATTATCCCCCAATACTGCCAGAGGGCGCATTTCCGACAAACTGCGCTCCCCTGCAAGTGCTCCCTCCCAGTAGGGTGGACGTCTGATATAAGTACTTTGTGCGCGCCAGTCGTACTGCGGATCAACCGTGCTTTTCTGCTGATTAGACAAGTCGAACATCGGGATGTAAACTTTGCGAAATTGCTCGGGTTTTACGCTGCTCTTAAAGACCGCATCTATCTCTTCATCACTTGGCCACAGATCCTTCAAGGTAATATCATTGCCCTGCTGATCAACCCCTAGCACATCTTTTTCGATATCAAAACGAATTGTACCGGCGATAGCATAGGCGACCACTAGCGGCGGTGAAGCTAAGAAGGCCTCGTTGGCGTGGGGATGAATACGACCATCAAAATTTCTGTTGCCAGACAACACTGCGGTTGAATATAGATCCCGATCGAGAATTTCCTGCTTGATAGCTGGGTCTAATGCACCACTCATACCATTGCAAGATGTGCAGGCGAAGCCGACGATACCAAAGCCTAACTTTTCTAATTCAGGGAGAAGTTTTGCCTCTTCTAAATACAGTTTAACCGTTTTAGAACCAGGTGCCAGAGACGTTTTCACCCAAGGCTTACGAGTTAATCCTTTGGCTACCGCATTTCTCGCCAGTAGACCGGCGGCAATCATGTTGCGCGGGTTATTGGTATTGGTACAGCTGGTAATGGCGGCGATAATCACCGCTCCGTCGGGCATTTGTCCGTCTTGCGTGACTATTTTCTTGCTGATCCCCCGCTCTGCCAATTCGGAGACCGGTACTAAATTGTGAGGATTAGAAGGCCCTGCAATATTGCGCACCACAGTCGATAAATCAAAGTGTAAGACCCGCTGGTACTCTACATTGGTCAACGTATCCGCCCATAGTCCGGTGGTCTTGGCGTAGAGCTCGACCAATTTTACCTGCTCATCATCACGCCCTGTTAATTTCAGATAATCGATGGTGTTTTCATCGATGTAAAACATCGCCGCTGAGGCACCAAACTCTGGAGTCATATTCGAGATAGTCGCTCGATCCCCCAAGGTTAGCGTACTGGCACCGGCACCGTAAAACTCTAAATATGATGAGACCACCTTTTGCTCGCGCAAAAATTTAGTCAAGGTCAAGACGATATCTGTGGCGGTAATACCAGGTTGGGGTGCGCCGCTTAATTCTACGCCGATAATTTCTGGCATACGCATGTAAGACGCGCGCCCTAACATCACGCTTTCAGCCTCTAATCCACCGACACCTAGCGCCAGCACACCAAGTGCATCAACCATCGGTGTATGACTGTCAGTGCCAACTAAGGTATCGGGAAAAGCCACCCCATCGCGCGCTTGAATAACCGGAGACATTCTCTCCAGATTGATTTGATGCAAAATACCGTTGCCCGGAGGAATGACATCTACGTTGTCGAAGGCATCTTTAGTCCAGTTGATAAAGTGAAAACGATCGTCATTTCGGCGATCTTCAATCGCGCGGTTTTTGCTAAAGGCATCCTTTTCAAAGCCGCCGTGCTCCACCGCCAGCGAGTGATCTACCACTAACTGAGTCGGCACTACTGGATTTACTTTAGCCGGGTCACCGCCTTTTTCCGCGATCGCATCTCGCAACCCCGCTAAATCAACTAGTGCTGTTTGTCCCAAGATGTCATGACAGACCACTCGGGCTGGATACCAGGGGAAATCTAATTCACTTTTGCCGCTAATTACCTGCTGTAACGAAGCGGTTAAGCTACTGGGATCACAGCGTCTTACTAAGTTTTCAGCTAAGACCCGAGCGGTGTAGGACATTTTTTGATAGGCCCCAGCTTGAATGGCCTCCACGGCGGATTCTGTATCGAAATAATCTAACGAAGTGCCTGCTAAAGGCTTACGGTTGATAGTGTTCATTGTCTTGTCCGGTTGTTTTTATCCTGAATTATTGGCTTCAGGTTTTTTATTATTTAGTAAGATCTCTACTAAGAGAGCACCCTTGCAAGGGAGTGCTTTAGTCGTGCAATCAAGTCATTGACGCCGGTTAAAAGTAGTTTTCATAGCGACACAGCGACTGAGAACTCAGCCCTGCTTTGCGCTTGAAAGTCACGGTCTCAGATATAGGCAAACGACTCACTAATGCCAGTCATCTGCAAGCAGTGAAACGCCCTTAGAGATCGATAAAACTAGTTAGTTCTCATTCAGAAACAGCGTCGTAGAGCGGGAAAATCCGCAGTAGAGATCTGTTTCTAGATAGGAGCTAGTTAGCGATCTTCTAGCGCAACCCACTGGGCGCTCTCCGGTCCTGTGTAATCTGCAGAGGGGCGGATAATTCTATTATTGGCACGCTGTTCCATAACATGGGCGGTCCAGCCTGATACTCTGGAGCAGACAAAAATCGGTGTAAACAATTTGGTGGGAATATCCATAAAATGGTAGGCCGAGGCATGGAAGAAATCAGCGTTACAAAACAGCTTCTTTTCGCGCCACATCACCGCTTCAACTCGCTCTGATATTTCATACAAGCTCTTGTTATCGATGTTCTGCTTGGCTAAATCCTCAGCCAATACCTTAGAGCATTTTTTGATGATCGCATTGCGCGGATCGCTGGTACTATAAATCGCATGACCAAAGCCCATGATTTTATCTTTGCGCGCCAGCATGCCCATAATATGCTCTTCCGCTTGATCCGGATCGGTCATACTTTCGATCAGCGCCATCGCCGCTTCGTTTGCCCCACCATGTAGTGGACCACGTAGTGAACCTATCGCCGCGGTGACACAAGAGTGAATATCAGAAAGGGTTGATGCACACACCCGCGCGGTAAACGTCGAGGCATTAAATTCATGCTCAGCATATAAAATTAGCGAGGCATTCATCACTTGCTCGTGTAGAGCACTCGGTGCCTTATCGTGCAGTAGGGCCAAGAAATGACCGCCAATCGAGTCGATACCCACAGCTTTAGTGTCAATGCGCACGCCATCGTGTGAATATCGATACCAATAGCAAATGATCGAGGGAAAAACTGCCAACATGCGCTCTATATGATCAGTTTGATCTGCAAAGCCTAACTCAGGCTCTAAATTCCCCAACATCGAGCAACCAGTGCGCATCACATCCATCGGATGAGTGTCTTTTGGAATATTCTCCAAAACGGTCTTTAGTGCTGCTGGCAATTCACGTAGCGACTTCAATTTAGCAATATAAGCTTTTAACTGTGCTGCATTGGGCCGCGTGCCGTTACCGAGTTAATTTGCGACTTGTTCAAACTGTGCCTTCTCGGCAAGTTCAGCCATGTCATAGCCTCGATAGGTTAAACCAGCTCCGGTTTTACCCACCGTACATAGCGCGGTTTCACCAGCGGATTGACCGCGCAGGCCAGCACCGGATAATTTTTTTGCCTCTGCCATTTTAAATTCCTCATCACTCTATATTTTTATGATTTTTTATATCTGAATCTTTGACTTCAAAGTGGATTTTCCATGCATATAACTTAAAAGTTCGAGCGTTTTTCAACACCTGTAACACCAATATTTACACTCTGTCTGCACTTTTAATCCAAGGATTCAGGATCTGTATAATGGGGTTACAAGTTTTTACCTTTTGCAAAAAGTGCATCTAGCTTTTGTTCAAAATCGTGGTAATTTAAAAAGTCGTACAGCTCCATCCGTGTTTGCATTGTATCTAGCACTGCTTTTTGATCACCGTCGCTTAATAGCGTCTGGTAGACATTTAGCGCCGCTTTATTAGCCGCTCTAAATGCCGACAGTGGATAGAGCACCATAGTGGCCCCGTTTTCAGCAAGCTCGGTTTTATTAAAGAGCGGTGTGGCTCCAAACTCGGTAATATTGGCCAGTAAATGTCCGCCATTAATACCTTTTGAGAATGCTGAGTAATCTTCTAGGGTATGTACTGCCTCGGCGAATATGCCATCGGCACCAGCTTCTAAACAAGCTTGGGCACGATCCACAGCGGCATTTAAGCCCTCCATTTGAAAGGCATCGGTACGGGCGACGATGAAGAAGTCATCATCGGTCTTAGCATCGACTGCGGCTTTTACTCGATCAACCATTTCCTCTAGTGACACGATTTCTTTATTCGGGCGATGACCGCAACGCTTTTGCGCCACTTGATCTTCTAAATGCACCGCCGCCGCACCGGCTTTTTGCATTTCTTTAACTGCGCGACCAATGTTGAACGCACCACCCCAGCCAGTATCTATATCGACCATTAGCGGTGTTTCAACGGCGCTGGTAATACGCCGTACATCTTCCAACACATCATTCATTGAAGTCATCCCTAAATCGGGCAATCCGTAAGATGCATTGGCAACCCCGCCCCCTGATAAGTACACCGCACTGTGCCCGACACGCTCAGCCATCATCGCGTGATAAGCATTGACAGTACCGACAATTTGCAGTGGTGAATGTTCAGCGAGGGCTTTGCGAAAACGAGCGCCAGCAGTTAAAGATGTCATTGAGTTTACCTCTGTATTTAGCCTGAAAAACGCGAGTCATAGCACCGTAAATACGCGCAGTGACGACAATCATCAACCACGCAATTTTTCAGGATTATTTTGATGGGGACGAGCGTCTGCCGACAGGCTTAGCTCAACCGATTAATAAATATTTTTATTGATCTAATTTTTCTTCGATATTGATTCGAGCCGCGCTGATATGCCGTCTCATTAATATTTCGGCCAGTTCTGGATCACGGGATTCAATCGCATCAACAATTTGACGGTGTTCTTTGAGTGCTCTTTTAGGACGCGAGCTAGACACGCTAAATTGGTATCTATACATGCGCACTAAGTGGTATAAATCGCTACCGAGTAACTCCAGCATTTTCGCATTCTTGCTGCCCTTAACAATTCGGTAGTGGAAATCTAAGTCGCCTTCCTTTTGGAAGTAAGATAAACCATCTAACTCGCAGATAGTTTTTTCATGACTATCCAGCAAATCACGTAAATCATCAATTTCTTCCTGAGTCATATGTTGCGCAGCGAGGCGAGCGGCCATCCCCTCTAGCGCTTCTCGCACGCGGTAAATTTCGATCAGCTCTTTAACACTTAGCTGCACCACCCTGGCGCCAACATGCGGCTTAAGCTCAACCAGACGCAAGCCCTCTAAACGGCGGATCGCCTCTCGCAAAGGCCCACGGCTGATGCCATAAGCTCTGGCTAATTCAGGTTCACTAATTTTTGTCCCCGGAGCGATATCCCCTTTGACGATAGCTGTGACCAACATGTTCATCACATTAGTAGCCAAGGTATTGTCCGTGACTACTTGCTTAAGTTTGGCCGGGGCTTTTTTTAAAAATTTGCTGTTTTCAACGGCAGCTTGTTTACTCACATTTCACCTAACATTGATTAAATAGAGAAGTTTTATGACTGTTATTGATCCGTATATTTAGTTTGTCTCTATTCACTTACAAACGTATATTGTCAACAATCTACGGAAACCAAACCATACCCTGCTTTATAGCGATGGTCAACCTAGACCATCGACTATTGTCGACAATTTATCATCATACAGGTGATCAGCGCTTAAAATTTGCTAAATATGAATATATTTTCTATGTTTTGTTAACAATACCTAGTTAATCATCCTTCAATCACATAACCAAACATTAATTAGATACGAATACTAAACTGTAATTGTCGACAAAATATTATTGTAGTCACGAAGGCATCAACAGCGCTTGAAATAAGCAGCTGCTTGAATATTTAGAGCCTGACCAACTAAACGCTAACCCACTACGAAAAACCAGCACTGAGCCAGCTTCCCAGTCCTATTTCAAATCTTCTTGTTCACCAACAATCTGTCGATACCAGAGCCCTAGTGCTGCAAAACACTAGCATTGAGCAGCCGAGCGATTTGACGCGGTTTTTGATAGGGAAGCGAATGATCGGTGCCCAAGATATTCTCGTATTGCCACAGGCTGTGCTCGCTAGACAACTGCTGATGGTAAAGATGCATTGATTCGACACTCAAACCGCCGACCATACTGATAACATTTCCTTGATCAGCAACTAATTGATCTCTGTTGATGTTCAAGGCGGCGTTGTTTACCGCCTCTAAAGCATTGGCAAAGCCCAAGTAGCGCTGCATTAATCGGTCGATAGCTAAACTTTCGGCAGCGGGCAAGCTTTTACGATGCGGAGAAATAGTCGCTAAGAATTGCTTCACTCCAGCGCGCGCATCCCCATGACGCAAGCGAGCAACCGCCTCTGCATACTGGAGGCGCAGCGCCTGTGAGTCTGCCCATTGCTGCCGGTCTAACAAGCCGGGTTCTAGTACATATTGCTGTCGCACTAAATGCGGATAGCGCTGTTTGTACAACATAGAAACCAATCCACCTAGCGAATAGCCACCTAAATCAAAGCACTGCCACGTTAAGTGTTCGACTAAGTGCTGAAGATCATCGACCAAGTCCTCGACACTAAAACTATGCTCTATCGCTGATAGGTGCACAGTTTCACCCATTCCCCGAAGATCGGGCACAATAATGTGCTGCCATTGATCTAACATGGCAACAATCGGCGCCCAGGTATTTTTCCCCGCAACTCCAGCGCCGTGCAACAAAATCAAACAGCGGCCATTATCGACCTTTCTATTTTGATAATGATGGTAGCAATAGTTTATTTGCGGGAGCTGCAAGATATGGGTTTGCAACTGATATCTTTTATTGATCATATTGTTCATATTGATTGCTCTGTACTCATCTTGATCCAAGCTGCCTATCTTGGGAGCCTCTGAACAAATCCCACGATAACTAAGAGCCTATATCCGCGAAAGAGAACCCCGATAATGGTCAGCCCATATCTAGTTTTTTGACAAAGGAGATAGCTTCTTATTTATCCACCCTGCGAGGCGCGTGCAACTTGTTCAGAGGATCCTTAGACAATTACCTGAATCAGTGACTTCACTGCACCACATAGCGCAAGCTCTTGATTCCACAGCGGTTAGAAAAATGCCCGCTTAACCTACGGGTGCAGCTCAGATTTTTCAATTCCACTATAGAAACAATATCTTACACTCTGTATTCACTTTGAAGTCACGGATTCAGGAATTAAATAATTAAAGATACGGCGTTAACTATTTACGTGGCCGATATTTATACTGGATTCAGAACACTAGCAGTCAGACATTGTCATCAAATAAGGCTAGCCATAAAAATTGATGCAGTATATTGATAACTAGTGTTTAGGCAAACGTCAGCTTTTTGGAGAGCTTCCAGAAGCGATGTATCAGCACTATGGCCACAAAAATCAAACCTGAAGCTAATCCTAACCAGACCCCAACGCCGCGCATTTCAAAGGTAAAGCCGAGCAGATAAGCAACCGGCATACCGACTAACCAGTAGCCAACTAATGCCACATACATCGGTACTTTGGTATCATTAATACCTCTTAATACCCCGGCTGCAACCACTTGTCCCCCATCAGCTATTTGAAATAAGGTCACTACCAATAAATAGCTGGCCGCGTAACCAATAGCCGACATATTTCCGGGGATATTGGGATCTAAAAACAAGTGAATCAAAAATTCTGGAAACAGGTAGAACAAGATTAAGGTCACCGTCATACAGCTGATACCTAGACCTATTGAAACCCAGCCGGATATAGTCACTGCATGACGATCTTTTAATCCGTAACCATAACCTACTCTAATGGTGGTGGCGTTAGATAACCCCAATGGAATCATAAAGGCGATGGTGGTGATTTGCAGCGCGACAGCATGTCCAGCTAACTCAGCGGTACTCAGCCAGCCCATAAAAATAGCTGCCACTGAAAACAAGCCGCTTTCAGAGGCGATCATCAGCGCCACAGGAGAACCTAATTTATAGATTTTCTTAAACACCGCCCAGTCCGGCTTATAGATTCTTACTAAAATATAGTAACGTTTATAGCGAGGATGCTTTAAGACATACACTAACAGCAACGTAAACATAAAAAAGTTAACTAGCGTGGTACTAATACCCGCACCAGCCAGCTCCATGCGCGGAAAACCAAAGTGGCCAAACATTAAGACGTAATTGCCTAACCCATTAATAGCGATACCTAACAAGGTGATTTTTAGTATTACTTTGGTATCACCGTGCGCGGCCACCAAGTTGCGTAAAACCATAAACATAAACACCGGGATAAGATACCAGACGGCAGTATCCATATAACTTTGCGCTAACTCCCCCACCTTAGCATCCAATTTAAGAATTGAAATAATCCATTCCATTTGCAATAGAATTGGAATGCTTATCGCACTTAACATGACCGCGAACCACAACCCCTGACGGGTTATGCGCCTAATCTGCTTAAACTGTCTTGCAGCCAAACTTTGTGCTACTAAAGGGGTAATAACACCCAACAAACCAAGCCCAGCCAGTAAAATCGGATGCACAATTGCCGTTGAAAGTGTACCTGCTGCAAGGTACTCGGGGCCAAGCCAGCCCATCATAATTACGTCAGTGGTATTAATCGCAATAACCGCCAGCTGGGCAATAATTAAAGGCCAAGCTAAAAAGAATGTTTTAATAAGCTCTTGCGACCAGCTAATTTGTTTTAATTTATTCATGACTTTGATTGGAGGCCTAAAATGTGGGTAATAATAGAGTGTGAGCTTGAAAAAATAAATACCTGAAAACCGATAGAGCAATCCCATGCTGTATTAGCCAGCTGCAAAAACGAATACCAACCGTTAAAGTGTCTTAAAAAGACGACGTAATTTAGTTTAAGTTTTGAGTCACCATACTCTTAAATTCAATAATGGACAAATGAAATAAAAAGTTCTAGTATCTTCGCCAGATGTTTAGATAAATACATGGTAAATATATAAATTATCTACCTATTAAGCTCTTTCACCTAGCGAAAATTTACTGGCAAGCCGCTCATTTAAGGCTCGCTTTATGGCGTAATTTCGCTGAATTTTAGCTCGGTGCTAATATTGGGTCAACTATCCCAGAAAAAAGAATAACAAAAAAGACCAATGCATGACAATCACAGCGTTTTGTCTTGTAAAAGTCACAAATAAAACCTGACCTTTTGAGGATTTTTCATGTTTAAGCTGGCCACCAAATTATGTCAATCGACTGGCTATTGGCTATTGGTTTTCCTGTTCGCCCTCTCTTTAGAACTCATCGCCCTTTTCTTTCAGTACCAGTTAGGCTACGGTCCTTGCGTACTATGCGTTGAAATTCGTGCATTAATATTTGGCGTCATGTTGCTCGCCGTGGTGGGCATGTTAGCTGCTAGTTTTCGATTGATCTCTATACTGCTCAATATAGGCTTAACAGCTTGCGGTATTAGCCTCTATCTCAAAGCTGAACACTTACTCCAAATAGAGCGTAATTTAGTAGAAAGCGCCTGTGGATTTAAGGCAAATTTCCCCAGTTGGCTACCTTTAGACAAATGGTTACCTAGCGTTTTCGAACCTTGGGAAGCTTGCGGTTACACACCGATGATGTGGCTGGATTATACCATGGCAGAAGCTTTAATTTACTGCTCTTATTTTGTGATAGGTCTTGGTTTAGCCGGCCTGCTGTTGAATTTATTTTTTACTAACAAAAGAAATACCGATCTAGATTTTTACTAGACTGAGAGCGCCTAGAGATATAGGGGAGCAGTGGCTGCCGAATAATCAGCAGCCACTCACTCGTTATATGACTGCAATGCGTGCGCTCAATGCAGATCTAACCGATTAATCATTCTACCTGCTGTATTTTCTAATCTCATAGAGGCTTATATTAGCCAACGATAATTAAGTTCCAGCTGCTCCCAAGATAAATACTTGCTGGCTTTTTAGCTCAGAAAAACCAAGCGCCCTATAAAAAAAATGTGTCTCTAACCTTTTACTATTGCATCTTACTCTTAAATCCATGCCCTCCTCAGCAGACCATTGACTGGCCTTGTTTATCAGCGAACGCCCTACCCCTTGCTTGCGAGATTTTGCAGATACCGCAATACCCGCTATTTCAATAAAAGGAGCTGACGCAAGCCGCAAACCGATAAAGGCATGCAGCCAACCAACAACTTCGCTATCTGCTTCACACAACCAAATTTTATCGGTATTTGAGGCAACAATCATTGTCAGCCGTGTCGTTAATATAGAGGGTGACACATCACCGTAGCCAAGAATTGAAGACAGTTGAGCAATTGTTGCAATGTCGGTAATAACGGCCTCTCGGATATGCAAAATATAGCCCTAATGTTGTTAAGTGCTGCTAAGAACAGCTAAGAGCAGCTTAGTCATCCACAGACAAAGTCGGATATACCCTCAACCTCACCTTAATGAAAACACCTTTTTGGTGGTTAGTTATCTGCTGGCTGTTGCGTTCCTGAATCTGCCAAGGCTTCACTTTCAGCTGACTCAGTATCGCTACTTTCCGCAATCGCCGATTCGTAAAGACGACTTTGTTTATAGCCATAATGTAGATGTCGCAAGAATACCATCACCACTGCAGCGACTGGCAATGCAATCAATATGCCGATAAAACCGAACAGTTGACCGCCCGCCATAATAGCAAAGATAACCGCCACTGGATGCAGACCAATTTTATCCCCGACCATTAAAGGGGTAAGCAACATCCCCTCCAGCGCTTGGCCGACAATAAAAACTAAACCTACCCAGATTAATATACTTGGGTCATTGAATTGCACCATCGCGGCAATCACTGCAGCAATCACACCGACCACAAAGCCCATATAAGGCACAATACTGGCAAGACCTGCTAGCATGCCAACAATCAGTGCGAGATCTAAACCAACCATCCACAGCCCTAAACTGTAGACGATGCCCAAAGCAAGCATCACCATTAATTGCCCTTTCATAAAGGCACCTAATACTTCATCACACTCTCTAGCTAAGGTGCTAATTTTAGACTCTAAGTCTCTAGGTAATAAATTGTTAATCTTGCTGATCATGACATCCCAATCACGCAGCAGGTAAAATAAGACCACTGGTATTAGCACCATATTTGCCAGCCAAGCCACGATTGCCAGACCGGAACTGGCGAGCCCAGATACTATATTATTGACAATACTGCCAGTCTGTTTAACATTCCCTTGAACCAGTGATTTTATCAAATCAAAATCTAAACTGCTTGCTTCAACGCCGAAGTTTTGTTGTAAAAATGGCAGTAGATGTTCTTCTAACAAATTTAGTGCTAAAGGTATTTGTTTAATCATCACCGCTAACTGACTGCTAATTTTTGGCAGCAAAATTAATACAAGCAGCAAAAAAACCAGCATGATGACGCTAAAAACGACCAACACAGCGCTGGTTCTAGACAGTTTATAGCTCTCTAATTTATCCGTCACAGGGTCGGCTAAATAAGCAAGCAGCGCGGCGATTAAAAATGGCGATAATATAGGCCCAAGCAAGACCAGCAAGTAGCCTAGAACAACCAGTACGATTAATAAAAACCAGCGTTGAGTAATTTCCATTATTTGTTTACTCTCCAATAAAATATAGTGATTCAGAGCTGAACTTTAACAAAGCAAACAGAAAAAGTCTGCTTTAAAAAACACTTAGTATGCAGGTTTGTTGTTAGCATCTTGAATGGCTATCTGTTAGAATTCGCCGCGAATAATTCACCGCCCTCTTTTTGATTTAAAGGTCTTTTGTCATGTCTAACGATACAAATACAACTTCACTTAGCTACAAAGATGCAGGCGACGATATCGATGCTGGAAATGCTTTAGTTGAGCGCATCAAGCATATCGCTAAAAAAACCACCCGCAAAGAAGTGCTGGGCGGCTTAGGTGGGTTTGGCGGTTTATGTGAAATACCTGAAGGCTACAAGCAGCCGGTATTGGTATCAGGTACTGACGGCGTGGGTACAAAATTGCGTCTGGCGATGGACCTCAACAAACACGACACTATTGGTATTGACTTAGTGGCAATGTGCGTTAACGATTTGATCGTAGCGGGCGCTGAGCCGCTGTACTTTTTAGACTACTACGCCACCGGAAAACTCAATGTTGATACTGCAGCTGCGGTTGTTGCGGGTATAGGTAAAGGTTGTGAATTGTCTGGCTGTGCTTTAGTTGGCGGAGAAACCGCGGAGATGCCAGGCATGTATCATGGTGAAGACTATGATTTAGCCGGATTCTGCACAGGTGTTGTGGAAAAGTCAGAAATCATTGATGGCAGCAAAGTACAAGCAGGTGATGCTCTTATAGGGGTCGCATCCTCTGGGCCACACTCCAACGGCTACTCTCTTATCCGCAAAATAATTGAAGTTAGCAAAGCAGATTTAGAGCAAGACTTAGACGGCCGTCCCTTAAAAGATGCCTTGATGGAACCGACTAGAATTTATGTTAAATCAGTCCTGAAATTAATTAAAGATGTACAAGTTAACGCACTTTCTCATATTACGGGTGGTGGGCTATTAGAAAATATTCCCCGAGTACTACCCGCTAACAGCAAAGCTATAATTGATAAAAAGTCTTGGCAGTTACCTGCAATTTTCCAGTGGTTACAGACTAATGGTAATGTTGACTCTATTGAAATGTATCGCACATTCAACTGTGGTGTTGGCTTAGTCATTTGCGTACCTAGCGACCAACAACAGCAGGCAATCGACAGTCTAAAAGCCAGCGGTGAAAATGCTTGGTTGATTGGTGAAATTGCGGTCGCTGCAGAGGGTGAAGAGCAAGTAGAGATTGACGGTTAATGAAAAAACGCATTGCAGTACTGATTTCTGGAAGCGGTTCTAATCTGCAGGCAATCATCGATGCCATTAATGATAAATCCATTAATGGTGAAATTGTGGTGGTGATTAGCAACCGTGCTGATGCCTACGGGCTCAGCCGCGCCAAACAAGCGAATATTGCAACTAAAGTACTGCAACATACAGATTATCAGAGCCGTATTGATTTTGATCAAGCGCTATTGAAAACCATTGATCACTACCAAGCGGAACTGGTAGTGCTAGCCGGATTCATGCGCATTCTAAGCGCCGAATTCGTCAATCATTTCGCTGATAAGATGCTTAATATCCACCCCTCTTTACTCCCCAAATATAAAGGATTAAACACTCATCAACGTGCCATTGATGCAGATGATAAACAGCACGGTTGCTCAGTCCATTTCGTCACGGCCCAATTAGATGACGGGCCAATTGCCCTGCAAACCATCGTTGCTATTGCCACCGATGAGAGCGCTGCCTCCCTGCAAAAAAAGGTGCATGTCACCGAGCATATAGCCTATCCTAAAGTTATCGCTTGGTATTGTGATGAGCGCCTGCAATTTATAGATAAGAAATTATATTTAGATAATGAACTTCTCAGTGAGACTGGTTTCAAATTATCATTCTAAGCTAGCTAGACTGAATTTTCAGAGAATTTTAAACGCTAATAAACCACTTCTTTAGCAATTGAGACAAAGGCCTTAAATATGAAGATCAAGCAAGCATTTCCCGCTTATAAATCGGTCGTTGCTATCAGCTGTGGACTACTGTTATCTAGTTTCAGCCTCTCCAGCTATGCAATTGAAGCTTACCAAGCCACTTACGCTGCTAACTTTAAAAGCAAAATCAGCTTCAACGGCACTCTAAAAAGAAGCTTGAGTAAAACAGCGGATGGACAGTGGTTATTTGAAGATAATATCAGCTCGCTGTTAGCCTCGATCACTGAAAGCATTCAACTAAAGATTAACCAGACGAACGTCCAACCAGTTAAGTACCACTATCTTCGAAAAATATTCGGCAAAAAGAAAAAACGAGATATTTCTTTTGACTGGGTGGCCAAGCAAGCGGTCAATCGTGATAAAAAAGTCATTCAATTGCCAGAGCGTACTCAAGACAGATTGAGCTATCAATTACAACTGCAATTGGACTTACAACAGGGCAAGCGCGGCAATTTCAGCTATCCGGTGATTAAATCTAACAGTGTCGATATCTTGAAGTTTATAGAAGTTGGCACCGAGTACGTAAACACGCCACTCGGCAAAATCAAAAGCATTAAACTTAAGCTCGACCGCGGCAGTAACGCCAAAAGAGAAACTTTCATTTGGTTTTCACTAAAGCACAATTTTATTATTACCCAGTTACAGCAAACTGAATCTAATGGTAAGTTTTATTCAATCATCTTAAATAAGCTCTCATAATCGCCCTTAACCACTTAAACTTTAAGATCTTTGCAAGCACACTTGCTGCAAAGGTCTCTTATCATTACTCGCTGGGATTTTTAATGAGCACTGCATATGCTGAAAAACTTCTTCAATGGCTCTTAAGCGAAGAGGACTGCGAGAGTGATGACCGACGATTTTACTGCAGCTATCTGATTGCCCACAGCAGCCTTTCCATGGCTGACGCTGCAGACGACGATAATTTCTTTAGCATTATGAAGAGCAGCTTAATTGATGCTCTAGAGCAAGACACCCTATCCGAGCAAGACAAATTGGGGATTCATTCACTATGGGATGAAGCCCAGCACTCTAACGGCTAATTTGCCGGCATTTTTAAGCAATTTATTCGCTTAAAATATTCTTTACTAAAAAACTAAGGTACTATTCGGGTACTTCATTTTAACGTTACATTTTGCTGGTTTTTATAAGCATGCATTGTGTAATAATTATTGTCATAGCGTAATATTTAGAGGCAACAACATGATTCATCAAATCACTAAAGCACTAGATTCAGTATTAAACATCAAGTCTGTAAGCGCACATTGCGATGTTCCCTGCGGAATATACGACCCAAGTACTATGCAACTAGCGACGTTAACAGTGATCCGTTTTATGGATCAAATCAACGAACTTGACGGAAAAGACTTAACGCTTGCCGATCAAGCTAAACTAGTTCGTCTAGTATCTGAGAAAGAAATTCACGCTGAAAAAGTTAAGAACGAAGTGCGCATCATTTGGGGCGACTATTTCAAAGCTGCACAGTTCGAAGCTTGCCCTGGAACCAACGAGCTAGTGCATAACATCATGCTTACCGGTTCTAAGTGTAAGCAGGGGATTGACCGTGCGGCTGGCGAACAACTACTGACACTAGTCAATGAATTCACAGCCAGTTTCTGGAAAACTAAAGGCGTTGAGACTTTCACCGCAACTTGCCCTTATGCTCCCGCTCTTGATGTT
Source organism: Oceanospirillales bacterium (assembly GCA_029027825.1). Classification (GTDB taxonomy): domain Bacteria; phylum Pseudomonadota; class Gammaproteobacteria; order Pseudomonadales; family Balneatricaceae; genus Rs1. Next base: position 1,949,526 of record CP093399.1, read on the forward strand.
GTTTACCCTAAACTAGGTTAATTTCAAGACAGTTACATGGCTTAGCTCTGTAAGCGCTAGGCCATTTTAATATTAAATCCACTACTCCCTCATTGTATGCTTTATTTACGAAAAATATCAGGCCTTAGTATGGCGCCTACTTTGCAGCACGATGATTATATTGTTGCGCTTAAACTCCCCTTTAGTAAATTCAATATTGACGATATCGTGATTGTTGACCATCCGGTTTACGCTGAGATAATAAAACGCATCGAACGAATTGACCAAGAGGGTAACTACTGGTTAAAAGGTGACGGTATGGACACTTTATCGAGCGATAAAATTGGCGCTATCCACAACTCACACATTATCGGCAAGATGTTCTGGCATATCAAAGCTAAAGACCCGCATAGCGGCTAATTTAAGATATCGTGGCTATGCTCATCCAAAAAACATCTCCGGCTTAATGCTCATTAATAGCTGTTAGAGTTGAGTGATTTGGCGTCGTGACTATCCACATCTTCATCAAAGCCAAAAGTTTTTGGGCACTTACAGGCTTAGTCATATAATCATTGGCACCGGCCAAGATGCACTTGTTTCGGTCTTCAGGCATCGCTTTAGCAGTCAGTGCGATAATCGGCGTATCTACATGCTCAGCTTTCTCTCTAATCGCCGACATCGTTTTATAGCCATCTAATTCCGGCATCATGATATCCATCAGTATAAGATCAATGTCACTATGCTGCTGAATAATATCAATCGCCTCAATACCATTATTGGCAATCAAATAACGCATTTTATGCTGTTCTAAAATTGCAGACAAGGCGAACACATTACTGATGTTATCATCCACAATAAGCACCATTTTCCCCGCCAGTACTTCTGCAAACTCAAAATAATTTTGCATAATTTGCTGCTGACTGATGGCCTGTTCAGCTTCTATCGCACTCAAGAACTGATCAATCGCTAAGTGATTTAAGCACTGAGCCTCACTGGCATCAATTAACTGATGATACAGTGGGACTTGGTCATCACCTGTGGCGGAGTTTAATTTTTTTAGCAGCTGCTCAGCTTCGTGTCCGACAGTTGTCGGGATAAAAATAACACCTTGTGGCTTGGATAACTCAGCAACTTTAAGCAGCTTAGAAAGATTATGTTCTTGCTCAACTTTAAAGCCTCTTTCTAATATTTTACTGACGATTTGCTGATTAAACTCAGCGGCACACAGCAAAATGGTAACAACTTGTTCGTCCTCTACCATGCTTACCTCCCTCTCTAGAGCCTGAGCGGGCACATTTGCAGTTGCATTATCTAGCAGCGGTAACTCGGGCGGTAGATTAAAATCCGCAGGGCGCAATGGCAGATATACGGCGAACTGGCTCCCCTCTTCCAGTAAAGTGTTAACATGGATAAAGCCACCCATCAGCTCTACTAACTGTAGCGTTATCGACAAGCCTAGCCCAGTACCACCATATTTTCTGCTGGTAGTGCCGTCAGCTTGCTGGAAAGCCTGAAAAACTCGATGCTTTTGCTCTTGGTCAATACCAATTCCAGTATCGCTAATCTTCAAGCACAGAGTATTGTGAGTCACTTGCTGCAGATCACCATAAGTATCCTCAACAACGTACTCTACTCCAGCTACCTCAATCATCACCTGAACTCCCCCTCGCTCGGTGAATTTAAACGCATTGGAGAGTAAGTTAGTAATTATTTGCAATAGCCTCTGCTTGTCAACATCCACTATTCTTGGCGCTTTCGCATAGTCTATGTCGAACGTCAGCTGTTTTTGATTGGCTAGCTCAGTAAAGCGTTGTCGCAGCTCATCAACTATCTCAGTGGTTGCTATCGAGCGATAATAAATATCTGTCTTGCCTGCTTCAATTTTCGAGAACTCTAAAATATCTTCGATGAGTTGTAATAAATCAGTTCCGGATCGATAAATTACCTCGGCATACTTAACTTCTTTAGCGTCTAAGTGCTGCTTATTATTATCGATCAGTAACTTTGATAATATGAGCAAGCTATTCAAGGGGGACCGCAGTTCATGAGACATATTTGCCAAAAACTCTGACTTGTACTTGCTAGCTAGAATCAACTCCTCGGCTTTTTCTTCCATAACTTTACTAGCTTCTTCGAGCTGCCGATTCTTTTGCTCTACCGCTTGTTGTTTCTCTTCCAACTCTTGCGCTTTATGTTGTAACATTTCGTTGGATTGAGCCTGTTTTGATTGCTGAAGCTCCAGCTCTTCAGCTTGCAGCTGGCTTTGCGCTAACAGCTGATTAATTTTTCCCCGAGAAATTGCAACATTCATCGCAATCCCCAAGTTATTCATTACCTGTAGTAAGAATTCTTTTTGGATGGCACTAGGAGACTCATATAAGCCTAACTCTAGAACTCCTTCTATTTTTCCTTCATGTATTAAAGGAAGAACAACTACATAGTTGATAACCGCCGATGCAATTCCCGATTGAGAGATGGGAATCTTTTCTACATCGTTAAGTTTTTTTATTATTATTTCAGGGCTGACAAATACTTGACCGATCAAGCCAACTCCTTCTGGGTATACAAATTTATAACGAGTCGCTTTAGTTTTCTCATCCATCAAAACGCCATAATGAGCAATCATTTTGATGGTTTTACCGGTTTTTATATCTTCAAAGGTTTGATAAATATAACCAATTGGGGCATTAAAATACTCTGCTATAAAGTCGACAGAGTTCTTCGTCAATATTTCTAAGGGTTGCTCACCAGTTAACTCTCTGTTCATATCCGACAAACCAGACTTTAACCAGTCTTGGTCTAAATTTTGTTGAGCCGAGGCACTCAGAGACTGGACTGCATGATCAAGGGAGCGTTGAATTTTTCCAAACTCACCTTGGTAATTAAGACGAGGTACTATAAAACGTTTTTTATCTTCTAGCCCAAACTCCATACTCGTTGTCACTATCACTATGTCGTCTAACTGTCCTTTCAGATTGGTTATTAAAGTCATCATAGAATCGGATATCGGCTTAAAATGTCCTAAATATAATTCCATGTTACTTTTATTATCTAATCGACCTGCCACAAGAGCTTCATTAGAAATGATAATATCTTCAACTAAAGCTTTTATATTCTCTTTAGATGAATTAAGAGCGCGTTCAACAAGTTTATATTCTCCTTGATAGTCAAAACTAGTATGCTGATCCAGAAATCCCAAAGTCAGACTTTGACAAGCAGTATCTATATCAAAAATTATTCGTTGCTGATACTTAGCACTCGCTTCACAAGCCCTCGCTATTTCGCCGAACTGATCCTCACGACTCATCAAATGGGTATAACTATGTTTAGTAGTTTTTAAAAGCTGCTTAAAATTCGACTCCGCTAATAACGTCATTAATTTAACTAAATCAGAGACAGGTCGAACCATCATTTTCCTCAAATACCAGCCCAATAGAGCCGAAAATATAATTGTTAAACTAGCTAAAACCCAGATTATTTTTCTAGTTTGAAAAAAATTATGTTTTTGGGTCATATTATATGCAGTGACTTTCATATTCATGTCCGCCACTAACTTATCAGCAATGTTTTTCTGTGTTTTATGCTGGAGCTCAAACAACTTGCGTTGTACGACATCTTTTTCAACCATTCGATTGTTTAGTATCGCCACCGTATCATTATAACTTATCAAAAAAGACTGTAGACTATAAAAAACACTTTGCTCTTGGCTATTTAATTCACTTAAATTTATATTATCAATTAAGGCTTTAAGTTTTCTCTTATTATTAGAGTACTCATTTGATTTAACTATATCTAAGGTTCGCTCATGGATAACAAAACTATATTTAACATGAGTCAAATATTGATGGATTTCAAAAAAAGTTTTAGCCATTGAAAAATTTGATCGCTTATATAAGCTACTTTCTAATTCTGAGATGAGTAAATCTGCGATATCAAACTGTGGGATTAATACTTCAGTATTAACTTGTTGTATTTCTTTAAAAAGCTGATCAATTTTAGTGGTATTACGGGAAAAATCATCCAAATTATTTTCCAGTTTTGCCAATGCCAATAAATCAATACCGCCTGCTGTTTTCGCCTTATTGACTTCAATAGTTAATAATTTTAAGCGCTGGGAAACTCTAAGCCGTGCGGCATCACTTTGTTGTAATAATAAGGTCGATGAATCCAATTCCAGCTTTAGTATTTGATATTGTAATTTTTCTAATGTATTTTGCCTCTCATTGATTATTACTAATTTATTAACCGCTATATTTTCAATTTTATTCAGCTGGTGTAGATAAACAAAAGATATAACAAATATAACCAGAACAACCAATATATTAACAAGAATTAGCCGAAAACTTATATTATGTGTTAATTTCAAATCGTGATTCCTATCATTTAATCAGTTTTTTACTTAATCCTGAATCAGTGACTTCCAAGTGATTATATAGACTAAGACATTATTTCTAATATGAAAATTTAAATTTTTGTTGCAGGACAGTATGCTCCTACATCCGTTAAATAAATTTATTCATGCATGAAACCCACAAATATGGTGGGTATTTTCTAACTGCCATAGAATAAAGATCTTTCGATAATTAGCGCAGTGGAGTCAATGATTCAGGTTAATACATTGTTAGTATCGCTATTTTTTTGTCGAGGATGATCGGATTTGAATTTATAGCTAATACCGGCACTATTACTTGCTTCATGAATATAATTTCCCTGTAAATAATCAACACCAGCTTCCACTAAACTATCATATTGCTCGACTGACTCAACCCCCACAGCAACCACTTTAATCGACATTAATTTAGCAAATTTAATCATCGTATCAACAATATTTTGGTTAACTGGTTTTATTTTATTGATAAATGACTTATCAATTTTCAAATAATCTAAAGGTAAGTTAGATAACAAATGCAAAGAACTATACCCCGCTCCATAGTTATCTAGTGACAATTTCAAACCCATAGATTTTAGCTCTTTAAGCACCCGAGTAATTTCACCAACATTTTCAATGATAGTCGCCTCTGTTACTTCCAGAATTATATTTTCTAGTTTTATATTATGATCCCTTTTCAGGCGTAACATATCCTCTACGATCGTTTTTCTGAAAAACTGCTTACTTGAAAGGTTAATACTTAGCTTAATATTCGATTGACATAGGTTCTCGTCTTGCCACTTTTTTAGTTGATCACAAGCAGTCACTATAACTTGATAACTTAACTCCGATATAATGCCTGTTGACTCTGCTAGGCCCAAAAATTTATCAGGGCCGAGTATCCCTAAAATCGGATGCTCCCAGCGAACTAACACTTCTAAAGCGCGAGTTTGTCCATCCACATCAACGATAGGTTGATAAAAACAAAGAATTTCCTTATTACTGACAGCTTGTTTTAAATTATATTCAAGCTCTACACGATTAACGGCTTCAATTTTTGACTGAACATCGAAATGTTCAAACCTGTTACGCCCAGCCTGTTTAGCTCTATACATTGCTATGTCTGCAGCTTGAATCAAATCATCGGCGGTTTTACCATACTCCGGATACTTAACAATACCAATACTCGCTGAAATGTACATTTCTTGGTTGTCAAAATAGAAAGGCTGTTTCAAGACACTCAGCAACTTTGAAGCAACCACATCCGTGTTAAAGCTCTTATTCTTATCTTCGAACACGACAGCGAACTCATCTCCTCCTATTCTAGAGAACACATCAACATCACGGCCTACCCCCAATAAGCGATTAGCGACATCACGTAGCAAACAATCACCTGCACAGTGCCCTAATTCATCATTGATATTTTTAAAATGGTCCAAATCAATAAACATTATATAAAGTTCATTTTCATAGCGCTTCGCTCGGCTAATCGCATTCACCACCGTTTCTTTGAACATTAACTTATTCGGCAAGTTAGTTAAAGAATCATGGGTGGCTAGAAACAACAGGTCATCTTCTTCTTTTTTGCGCTCTGTAATATCTTGAACAATAAAAACACCACCTTTAACCATGCCTTCCTTGTGCGGGCCAAATGATAAATCAACGCTTAATGTTGTACCATCGTGATGATAAAGATGAATATTATTTTCCAAGATTGGCTGGCCATCTTGAATGGCTTTGCTATAAATGCTGTGAGTCCAGTTTCCTAAAAAAGGTATATCAGGCGATATGATGGAAAATACGTGTTTAGAGGTTAATTTATCTGCGGCATACCCCAACATACCTGAACTTGCAGGATTGACGTAATCAATAAAGCCGAATTCATCGACACTGATAATGCCTTGAGCTGAACTACTTAAAATAGACTGCTTGGCTTTTTCTATTATAGAAATTTCTTCTAAATCAGCGGCTATTTTTTGTTTATCTGATTCCAAAGTTAAAAATACCGAAACCTTAGAACGCATTATTATAGGATCTATCGGTTTACAAATGTAATCGACAGCACCTGTTTTAAAACCTAGATGAAGATATTTTTCTTCTTTATGAATAGCGGTTATAAAAATAACGGGGATATCCCGAGTTTTAGGATGATTTTTCATCAAACTTAAGGTTTCAAACCCATCCAAACCAGGCATTTGAACATCAAGCAATATAAGAGCATAGTTATTTTCTTTCAGTAGCAATGAAAGCGCTTCATTACCTGAATTAACACAGCTTATGTGGTTGCATTGCTCTGCAAGTAATTCTTTTAAAGCAAATAAATTTTCTTCTCTATCATCAACAATTAAAACATTGCCTGAGCCGAAATTCGAATCCTCATTAAAACGCCCATTTTCTACCATTCAACTACCCACCTAAAAGCCAATTAATTCTATTAACATAATTAAGCATAGGTGTTTTTTTTATTTTTGCTAAATAAACACATGAAACAGCCAAATTTAACATTAATATATTTAGAGAGACCTCTGCATAACGTTGCGAGCGAAGGTAAGACAAGGCAAAAACCGGCGAGATAGCGGAATTTACTGGTGTAAATGAGCATATTGAGCCGGTTTTTAACGCCGTATTACCGAGCGCAGTAGTTATGCAGAGGTCTCTTAGAAACAGAAGGTACCACATTAGAGATATTAGATATTAGATGAAAACAACCTACCAAACCATGATTTTTTATATTATACCTGAATCCATGAATTCAAAGTGAATTCAGAGTGTAAAATATTGTTTCTACAGCGGTGTTTAATAATTTTGCTGCAAGCTCATATGCGCCCTGCATTCGCTAAATAAATGCTCCCTGCATAAAATAGCTTGGCTCAGCGGGTATTTTTCTAACCGGTGTAGAATCAATAATTTACGCTGTGCGGCACGCTGAAGCCACTGATGCAGACTATAGTATGCCATGCTACCCTGTCGGGTACAGAGATAGCTTGGCGACTCACTAATTTTATATTCTTCCGGTTCCAGCTCGCCACTCGAAATTTTGCTTGCTTGCAACTTATCCAATCGCTATTAGACTATTGATCTAAATCAAGTTTAGCACCCTGACTGACTAGATAGGGTTGATAATTTGTTTTAGATCAATATCTTCAATTCCACTAGCCAGTATCCTAGTCTTAATCAGATGAGGAGAGCTATTATGTTTGGAATTGACCCGTATGTTTTTGAAACACTTTGGCCTAGTTTATTAGGTATCGCCGCCATGGCGGGTGCTATGATTTGGGGCTGTTTTAAAGTAAGAACCTTGATTAAGATTGATGAAAAAGATTAACTCTGCTCCAGTAATATAAAGCAGGTAAGTAAAGCAGCGACTTGGTTTTATGAATCAAGCAGGTATGGCTTTACTTACCCACTGTGATCAATATCATCGCATTAGTCCCCATAAAAACATTATTTCCCATGCAGCTATGCGAAAATTTTTAAGCCATTTGCTGCTCGCTAGCACTTAGTGCATCTCAACTACTTTTAACTCTCTTTAGTCCCTTATTCACTTTTTTTAACTCGTTTTCGCTATCTTGAGACCTTTTGCCTGGTCTGGTCTTCGCTCGCAACGTTATGCAGAGCTCTCATCTTTTAATTAGATTTAGATGCTAAATATCAGGCTCCCCTGTCATTGTCGATTATACACTCTCTCTAAATTGCAATTGCGCTAACTGTTTGTACAAGTTGCAGCTCAGTAGTAACTCTGAGTGAGTGCCTACGGCGATAATCCGACCTTTATCCAGCACCATGATTTTATCGGCATCTAAAATAGTGGCGAGTCGGTGCGCAATGATGAAGGTGGTCCTACCTTGCATCAAATGCTGTAAAGCCCGCTGCACTTTTGCTTCACTTTGTGCATCTAAAGCGCTGGTCGCTTCATCTAATAATAATATTCGCGGATTTTTTAATATAGCTCGAGCAATCGCGATGCGCTGTTTTTGACCGCCGCTTAAACGCACTCCCTTTTCACCTAGATAGCTTTTATACTGATCCGGAAGCTGCATGATGAAGTCGTGGGCCACTGCCGCTTTAGCCGCCGCAATCACCTCTTGGTCAGTAGCGGTTGGTCGGCCGTAGCGAATGTTGTAGCTGACATCTGAACTAAAGAGCACTGGCTGTTGCGGTACTAACGCCATCTGCTCTCTAAGCTGATGGTGTTCTAACTCTTTAAGGTCGACACCATCGAAGTATACGACGCCACTTGCTGGATCGTAAAAGCGCTGAATCAATTCAAACAAGGTCGATTTACCCGCGCCGGAAGGCCCAACTAAGGCTACATTTTCACCGGGCAAGATACTGAACTGCAAATTTTTCAAAGCCGCCTGCCCCGGTCGAGAGGGGTAGTAAAAATCAACATTTTCAAAGCTGACTTGCGGTGCTAATAGCTGTGCATCATGTAGTGGCTTAGCTTTAGACACTATCTCACTTTGCACTTGTAGCAACTCGACTAATCTATCACTCGCCCCCGCCGCCCTTTGTAAATCGCCCCACACTTGCGAGATTGTAGATACTGAGCTGGCCAGCAACATTGAATAAAAGACGAATGCACCTAACTGCCCGGCACTCATATCTCCCGATAACACAGCACTACCTCCCAGCCACAACATACTAGTTACCGATGAAAAAACTAGCATCAATACCGCAGCGATTAATAGTGATCGCTGCTTAATTCTTAATTTACCTACTTCAAATGAACGCTCAACTTCAATAGCAAAGGCATTTTTTTCATAACCCTCTCGAGAGTAACTTTGTACGGTTTTTATTTGCTGAATAATTTCCCCCGCATAGGTACCTACGTTAGCGACGGTCTCTTGGGTTCGCTTAGAGAGCACCCTTACCTTGCGGCCAAAAATAAAAATTGGCAGCAACACAAAAGGCACTGTGATGAACACCACTAAAGTCAGTCGCGCATCGGTGAGTAGTAACATCACCAACGCGCCTATAAACATTAAAGAGCTTCTCAACGCCATCGACATCGAAGATCCGATAATAGTCTGCAACAACGTGGTATCTGTGGTTAACCTTGACATTATTTCGCCGCTGAGATTGGTTTCGAAGTAACTAGGATGCAGCTCGACTAGGTGTTCAAATACTTTTTTCCTAATGTCAGCACAGACCCGCTCCCCCAGCCAAGAGACTAAATAAAAGCGTATATAAGTACCCACCGCCATTAATCCAGTGAGCAACAGCAAGGTTAAGGTACTCTGGTTCAACTGGCTATGCGATGCAGCGACAAAGCCATTATCTATCATCATTCTTAAACCTTGCCCAATCGACAATGTAATCCCCGCGGTAAACACCAGTGCTAGCAATGCAAAAAACATAGTTTTACGATACGGCAAGGTAAAAGAAAAAATCATCGACAGCGTTGATATGCTAGCTTGATGACGCACTGTTACAGCTTCTATGATCGGTACTTTAAGTTCATTTTTAGCTTGCGAATTACTCATCTGGTGCTCTCAGCTTAATTTGGTTAGATTCTGTGCATTACTTATTAAATATAAAACAACTGCGCCACCGAGGAATATCAAATTTCATCGCTGTCTCTCTCCTTTAATCACTGCGCTACGACAGGCGCTGGAGCTGCACAAATTTATGCGGTCACTGATTGCCGAATTACAGATCAGTACAGACTGATCTAAAGTGAAAAAATTTTACAAAAAAATAACTTGGCTATAATCCAAACCAATATTAAATGGTAAGAACTTATTACAACTTCACTTTACTTGGTGTAATTAATATATTTGTTAGATAGCCGCCAAGTTAAGTGGAGTATCATGGTCAATCAGGTATGCCTTTGACATATCGTACAACTCCACCTCTATTATGGAACCAAGCATTACACATCGACCTATGAGACTGCGGGCTAGATGAGCTACGCCAGCTTGCCATTTTTAACCGAAAATACACGCTCTGATAATTCAATTGTCTCAGTCGCCTAGGTAGCTTTTTTGGTGTTTTCCACGGCTTCAATTGAATACTGCGTAACCGCCTACGCACCCAACCCATCAAGGCTCTGAACTCTCTCAAACAATTCGCTAGGCGAAAATCTCCACTTGTCATCATCTCGGTTCTCTCCTCCACTCTGCTACCAGCTTTCAAAGGCCGACACTTCATCACAGCTAAGGAATCAGCTGCCACCTCATATTCATTTTTAACTTGAGCTTCCTATTGATAATAATGCCTGAGTTCATGACTCAGGCTCAATGCCAGGCTTCCCCAGTTATTACACTGACTCCCTGTTAGATATGCCATCCCAATCACTGAATGCAGCTGATCGAGTATCGGGCTTCACGCAATTTTGCATGCTTACCCCCACACTAAGGTGAAGCGGGTTGATTTGCATTATGTATATATTACTTCCTATGGCTGCCTTCAGACCTCACCGTTAGCCCACGACGACGCCCTTACCATTCCGATTGTCTTCCCCTCGATCGGAGTGACCTGACTATCTTTCAAGTCACAGGGTTTGCCAGTTTTGCTGGGCAAAAAAAAACAGGCACTGAGCCTGTTTTGTTTAGAGCGTATGCCAAAAAATGTGACTAATTTAATGCATTTTTTGCCAGCGACGCCGCGGTTGATTTTGGAAACTGGCTAACCAATTTCTGCCAAACCGTAATAGCCTCATCCGCATTACCCATCCGTTGATTGACACGACCCAACTTATACATGGCATCGGGTATTTTCGCCGATTTTGGGTACTGTGTCAGCAACTGCACAAAATAGCGCAGCGACTCAGGTAGTTTTCCCTGGGCAGAGTTGATTTCTCCCAGCCAATATATTGCATTGGAAACACGCTGTGCACTCGGATGACGCTTCATATATTGCAAAAAAGCAGCTTCAGCTTTAACTAATTCTTGGGTTTTAACATAGGCAAAAGCGGTGCTGTAATCTTGTGCTTCATCACCCGCTAACACAGCGGTGGTTACTTTTCCTGCGTCAATATCTACAGCGGGAGAAGCTGCTTTAAAACTATTGCCACCAAGTCGTCCATCTAAATCAGCGTACATTTCTTGCTGCTGCTGTTTTAATTTCTGCAGCTGGTACTCTTGATTTTCAACTTGACCGCGCAGCGAGCGAACTTCTGCTTGTAGAGCTTGCAAGATCAATACAGCATCGAAACTAGTATTACTAGTCCCCGCTCCCTCAGTTATTTTAATTACTTCAACTTGATCAGCAGCAAGACTACCACTGACCAGAATAGCGGCCAAACATAAGCGTTTAATTACTTTCACAGTTTTACCCATTTATAGCCATAAAAACCCCAGCGATTTTCACCGATGAGGTTTTAATAGCTTACATCACTTACTGCTAAATCAGCTACTTCACTGCAGTACATAGCACAAGCTCTTGGTTATACAGCGGTTGGAAAACATTCACTGAGCTCATAAAGACCATCAATATATCTCAATGCCACTGAAAAACTAATATCTTACACTCTGTAGTTACTTTGAAGCCATTGATTCAGGAAAAGAGCCAAATAATTAAGTGATTATTTAGCCGTGTATTTAACTTCTACACGACGGCTTTTTGTAGCAAGGCCCGAAACATCTGGCTTTTCTTCACCGTAACTAATGGTGTCTATCTGGCTGCTGCTAACACCGCGACCAACAAAGAACTGCTCAACCGCTTGTGCACGACGTTCGCCCAGCGCGATATTGTATTCACGTGTGCCCTGCTCATCCGCATGCCCTTCCAAGCGAACCGCTGCATTAGAGTTTTCTGCTAGGAACTGTGCGTGTAAAGACAAGTCATTTAGCGCGCTAGATCGAATTACTGACTGGTCAAAATCAAAGTAATAAACACTTTGTAAATCGCCGACATTACCACTGTTTACACCGGTAATTTGCGATCCATTATTCGCGCCAGTCGTGGTTGCCGACGAACCATCAGCATCTAGTGCATCATCTTTGATGGTGCCTGATGAACTACAACCTACGACCAACAATGCGGCTAAGGTAATACTGGCAAATTTCGCAACAGTGCGAGCCTTAGTGGTGTTTAATTTTTTCATTAATTTCTCCAGTTGTTTGATGGCTCAAAGCCTTTTGTTATTCTTAATTATGCACTCTGCTTAGTTTTTGCTGAGTACCGTCTCATAAAATTAGTTTAAAAATGGCGACCATGCTGGCTCACGGACTTCACCGAGTGAACTTGGCATTGTAAATTTGATTTTACCATCGAGTGACACCCCAGCCAACACCCCTCTACCTCTTAATTTAGTGGCGTACATGACTACCACCCCGTTAGGTGAAATAGTCGGAGACTCGTCGTCCCTGGAGGTTGTTAATATATCAAGTCGACCCGATTGCAAATCTTGAACTGCTATATGATACCCTGAAGCATCTTGATGCACCATCGTCAAGAAACGACCATCTTGCGTTAAGCGACCACGGCTGTTGTAGTTACCATTAAAAGTAATCCGCTGCGGCTTGCCGCCACTGGCTGCCACTTTGTAAATTTGTGGCCGACCCGCCCGATCAGACGTAAAGAGAATCGACTGGCCATCAGGTGACCAAGTAGGCTCGGTATCTATGCCAAAATGATTGGTGATGCGTACTAAACCACCGCTTTGCAAATTCAACACATATATTTCTGGATTACCATCTTTGGATAATACCAGCGCCAATTTGTTACCCGTTGGATCCCAAGCGGGAGCACCATTGATCCCTTTAAAGGATTGTACTTTCTGTCTTTTACCTGTTGATAGATGCTGGATATAAATCGCAGGTCGATTGGTTTCAAAAGACACATAGGCCAGTTTTTGGCCATCACGAGACCAAGTCGGTGACAAGATAGGTTCTTTAGAAGCCAGTATTGTCTGTGGTCTAGCGCCATCAGAATCCGCCATTTGCAGTCGATATTTACGTGCTGCGCCACGTCCTTGCACAGTCACATATACCACCTTAGTGGCAAATGCGCCTCTAATACCAGTGATTTTTTGAAATACTTCATCGGCAATATAGTGAGCGATATCTCTTAAATCACTACCTGAGCTATCGATGGTCTGCGACCAAATTTTCTTTTCCGTCAATATATCAAATAATTCAACGGTCGCCTTGACCCCATTCGCGGTTGGTTTCATGCTGCCAACCAACATAAAATCATTACCGGAAATGCGCCAATCTCTAAAAAATATCTGCTCTTGCGTCTCGGGAGAACTTAACATGTTCTCCTCGTTCATTAATTTAAACATGCCACTACGGCGCAGATCATTGGCAACGATCGCCGAGATATTTTCTGCCAGTGCGTTATCGCCATCCCAACCAAAGGGAACCACTGCAATATTAGTCGGCTCTTCAACTCCGCCGTCCACCACTATTCTTAACTCTGCATTAGCTTGCATGCCAATCAATAACATTAGCAGCGTGCATAATTTAATAAATTTATTAGTTACCATCTAGTACCTGCCGGTTCAAAAAGGATTGTAAATGTCCTTAATTCACGATTAAAATATTCAGGAGAAGCTTTTGCTATATCCGCTACTTTTGGAAATTTTTCACTTTTCCAAACTGCCTGCTCAGCTGCCCTGTCAAAACTTGGATTACCGCTACTTTCTAAAAGTTCAACACCCACTACTCTCCCCGAAGTTAACAGCCTTATTCTCAAGAGTGCCTTGGTTCCTTTCCTGACGGTAAAATTGTAGCTCAAATTACCATCTAATATTCTTTTAATATAAACGTCAACACCCGATGCCATTTCTTTGGCAACTAAGTCGGCCGCGTAGCGCTCTTCTTCAGCCGCTTGCTTACGCAATGCTTTGACCCGCGCTTTTTCTGCCAGTGCCTGTTTTTTCGCCTGCTTTTTCTGTTTGGCCAACGCTTGCGCCTTACGCTTCTTCGCCGCTGCTGCTTTTTTAGCGGCCTGCTGTTTAGCGAGCTTCTTGTCAGCTGCTATTTTCTGACGCTGCTGCTTTTTTAGCGCTTGTTCTTCGGCGGTTTTTTTCTGTGCTGCTAGCTTGCGCTCGGACTCAATTTTTCGTTGCTTTGCCGCCTGATCCTTCTTTTTTTGCAGATCTTTCTTCAGCTTTTGCTGGGCAATCTTGCGCTGTTCGGCCTTATCCTTTTTTTGCAGTTGTCGAGCTTTTTCCGCTTGCTGTTTACTCTCATCTTGCTTTTTCTGTACCGGTTGCGGTTTTTCTGGGGTTGGATCTGATTTTTTGGGTGGCGTTTTTTTAGGCTCTTTTTGTTTGACTAAATCGGCATCTTTGGCAATCGTTTTCTTTTTTTGGATAGCAGTGCTCAAGGCTTTTATGTCGTACAATTGCGCTTGAATATGCCTTGGCATTTCACGGCTTTGTTTCAGGTCCATCATTTGACTAATAATAAATGAGGACGCTAATAGCAAATGTAAGATGACCGCCAGGATGGTAGGTAGAATATAACTCAAGATTTACTCCGTGACTAAACCAACACTAGGCGCACCGGCACCTTGCATTAAAGTCATTAGAGAAATAATTTGCTGATAAGTCACATTTTTATCACCGCGCACCAAAATTAATTTTCTCGGGTTGCTACGTAGAATTTTTTCAACTCGACTAGCAACCTCTGTTTCTGTTAAAGGTGTTAAATCATCACCCCCGACGTTAATGTAATAACGCCCTTCTATATCGACGGAGACGATCAGCGGCTCTACATCGGATGTATCGACCGGATCGGAACTAGCCTGTGGCAAATCTAATTTCACCCCCTGAGTTAACATCGGGGCAGTCACCATAAAGATTATCAACAGCACTAGCATCACATCAATATAAGGTACTACATTAATCTCTGCGTTGAGTGCGCGTTTCTTTTTATGCTTTCTAATCATTATCAAAAACCATTACTTATTTAGGAGCATGTACTCTGCGATGCAGTATGCTAGAAAACTCTTCCGCAAAAGTTTCATAATTATTTAGCAAACTTCCAGCAGACGCTGAAAATCTGTTATAGGCTAACACTGCTGGTATCGCGGCAAACAAACCCATAGCAGTGGCCACTAGTGCCTCGGATATTCCCGGTGCCACAGAAGCTAAGGTAGCTTGATGCATATTGGCCAGACCTCGGAAGGAGTTCATGATCCCCCACACCGTGCCAAACAAACCTATATACGGAGAGGTTGAGCCTACAGATGCTAAAAACGGTAAGTGAGCATCTAATTTTTCTTCTTCACGAGCCAAAGCCACGCGCATGCTTCGCTCGACGCCTTGCATTACCGCGTCTGGATCAAAATTTTTCTGTGCGGTTAACTTGGTATACTCTTTTATCCCCGCTCTAAAAATTTCTTCTGCTCCGCCCTCTGAAGTGGGGTGCTCTGATACGTCTTTAAATAGTTGCCCCAAGTCAATTCCAGACCAAAATCTATCTTCAAACTTGCGCAGTGCTCGCTTAGATCGTCCAATAAAGAAAAATCGCTGGAAAATCAAGATCCAAGACATGACAGAAGCCAGCATTAGCACCCCCATCACAAATTTCACCACGAGACTGGCATTTAGTACTAAGTCAAAAACTGACATTTGCTCCACTTATTTTCTCCATATTCTGTAGTTGGTATTTCAATGATAAGGGTTATTTATCACCTGAAAAAATTTCTTTGACTTTGCTGGGAAACCTGCACGGTTTCATGGTGTTTGCATCAACACAGACCACTTCAACTTCTGCAGTACACAACAGCTGATCACTGCGAACTTGCTGCACAAAAACCACACTAGCTGCGCCACACTTTAAAATATCGACACTGATTTTTAACTGATCGTCGAGCTTGGCCGATTTTTTGTAATCACACTGCACCGTTTTAACCACAAACAAATAACCTTGTTGCTGTAGTTGATGCTGCTCTATCGAGTGCTCTCTTAAAAACTCAGTGCGCGCACGTTCCATGAATTTCAAATAATTCACGTAATAGACAATGCCACCTAAGTCGGTATCTTCTATATATACTCGCAATGAAAACTCAAATGGCATTGGTTTGCCCCACTTAGCACCATACTTCGCTCTAATTCTAAACATCTTAGTTAACTATTTGAATAGTTAACAGTAAATTTTCACAACAAACAGACCTTTGTTTTAAAGATAAGTTCGTATTAAGCGCTATTTTATGCTTCAGAGGTGCAGCAGAGTGCGATAGTTATTCTGATTTTTCGGGAATCGCCAGTCCAAAATGTAAATAGGCGTTATCAGTTACGACTCGCCCTCGCGGTGTGCGCATGATAAAACCTTGCTGAATTAAGTAAGGCTCTAAGACGTCTTCGATAGTCTCGCGCTCTTCACTGATTGCCGCGGCTAAATTATCGACACCGACCGGGCCACCGCCAAATTTTTCAATCATGGTCAACAACAGTCTGCGATCCATGTGATCAAAACCTTTATCATCCACACTTAGCATGTTCAGCGCTTTATCGGCAACTGATGCCGTGATAATGCCATCCGCTTTCACTTCAGCGTAATCTCGAGCGCGACGCAGTAACTTGTTGGCGATTCTCGGTGTGCCGCGACTGCGCATCGCCACTTCCTTAGCGCCCTCCGGGCTGATCACCACATTCGACAGTTCCGCCGAGCGCGACACTATATGCGTCAAGTCTTCTATATTGTAGAACTCTAACCGCTGCACTATCCCAAAACGATCTCTTAAAGGCGACGTTAATGAGCCTGCTCTGGTCGTGGCGCCGACTAAGGTAAAAGGCGGTAAATCCAATTTAATCGAACGGGCAGCCGGACCTTCGCCGATCATTATATCCAGCTGGTAATCTTCCATCGCCGGGTACAAAATTTCTTCCACATTCGGGCTAAGGCGATGAATTTCATCGATAAACAATATATCGCCAGCTTCTAAATTAGTTAGCAGTGCCGCCAGATCCCCAGCTCGCTCTAAAATAGGCCCGGAGGTGGTTTTAATGTCTGATTGCATTTCAGTGGCAATAATATTTGCCAGCGTGGTCTTGCCCAGCCCTGGAGGGCCAAAAATCAAGGTATGATCCAAGGCCTCCTCGCGAGCGCGTGCAGCTTCAATGAAAATCTCCATTTGCTCACGAACCGCCGGCTGACCTCGATACTCTGCTAAGGTATGTGGTCTAATCGCCCGGTCTTGCACTTCTTCAACTTTGTTCGTCTCTGATACAGCAGAGATAAAACGATCAGCTTCTATCATTTTTTTCCTATTTACTTAAACGCAAGGCCATTGAACTCTGCATCACTAGCAGCCCGTCGGACTCTTAGAGACCTTTAACTATTATTCGAACACCCCCCCTTCTGCGCGTGTGCCGGGGCGCTACAGCTTACTCAAAACCTTGCTAACTGACCATAGATTTAAGTGAAACTCTAATTAACTCTTCACAAGATTTAACAGTGCCTATTTTTTTATGTGCCGCAGCTACCGCTTTAGTGGCGATAACCGGCTTGTAGCCCAGTGCAATTAAGGCACTTTGCGCCTCTTCTATATAGGCATTGGTATTGAGTGCCGCGCTGGGTAGCTCGGCACCTGTCAATGCAAAATCTTGCTCTTGATCTAAACCTAGCGCCGCTATTTTATCTTTAAATTCGACGACCAACCGCTCTGCCGTTTTTTTGCCAACGCCAGGTATTTTAGTTAACGTCGCGGCATCTTCGCGCAGTATACACGCTGAAAATTCAGCGGTGGACATCCCCGAAAGTATCGCAATCGCCAGCTTTGGCCCGACGCCATTCGCTTTTATCAGCACTCTAAATAAAGTGCGCTCTAGCCTATCAAAAAAGCCGAACAATAACTGTGCATCTTCACGCACCACGAAATGTGTATAGAGCTTTATATCACTAGACACTGCTGGCAATTTAAAGAAAGTTTGCATGGATGCTTCTATTTCGTAGCCAACCCCATAGGTTTCTATTACTAAGTGCGGAGGTTGCTTTTCAATTAATTCTCCACGAATATGACCAATCATTTATTTATCCTCATAATAAAACCTGTAGCTTAGCTAGCAGCTGAATAACTAAAACCAAAACAATGTACAAATATACAGTATTTAAAATTAATTCAAAGCATTGCTTTGGCTGATTCAGCCAGTCACAACCATATAGCCTCTTTCTACTATGGATACTCTAAAAGAAAGCTCTAAACAGATGCTGAGAAGCTTTTCTAGCTGGCACTTTTTAATAGGTGTACCGCCCACTCTATGTAATCACGCTGCGTATAAATGACAACTAGCACAGTGTTAACCCAGCAAACACCAACGACATTTCAGATCATATTAACTCTTTAATTATCTGATTTGCCTCGTTTTTTATATCATCTGTAGATGTTTGATTGGCAATATCAGCCATTGTAGAACCATTGGCTAACGCTAATTCAATCCTCAGCCAATACCATATACACGCTAAAGCACGATTGATGTTAAGCGCCTTTTGTAAGCCTATGCAAAAATCTCGCGCGGTTAAATGGGCAAACACTGGCAGGCGCTGCAGTTGATCGGCAGCAACCAAAAACTCACTATTCAATGCAGCGACATCCAGCCACGGACTGCCCCATCCAGCATATTCCCAATCAATAATTACCGCGCTACCTACACCTGCAGCAACACAAATATTTTGCGGATGCAAGTCCTGATGTACCAATGTATCGCCAACTTTAGGCAGCTCTCGCACACTCTGCGATAAATAATCACACAAGACCAGCGCGCTATGATTGTTTGCAGGAAACTTATTTTTATATTCAGCAAACAGCCCCTGGTAATCAAAAATCAGCTGTTTAGCCACGCACGGGGAAACAGTTGCGGAGAACCTATACAACTGTTGTACAAGCGCGAACATAATAGTTCCAGCTGCTGGCAGATCAGCACTAGCACTGTCGTTTGGCTCCAGACAAGCACCGTGATCAAGCATCAAACACCAACCTTGGGCTACGTTGTTTTCGACGATCACCGGTGCCCAAGCTTGTCCTTGGATGCACGCCAACACATCAGCTTCTCTACTTCTATGCACACCAATTGCGATGTTTTCTGTCGCATTGATCCGTAGCACCAATTTACGACCGGCCACTTCGGCTTTAAATATTTTATTGCTCGTGCCTTGGGTAACTTCTTGCCAATCAGCAGCTTGAACAAGTTGGTTGTTAATTTTAGAAAACAAGTGAGATCCTAATTTTTGATTGGGAAAAATAGTCAGCTGGAGTAAGATAGCTTGCTCTAGCTTTGCCTATCCGCTGTTTTTTGCATTTGCAGCAAGATTCTTTTGATGAAAAACTAGCGATCATTTTAGGCACATAACGCACTATTTAACGAAATTGAGCGTTATTTTTAACCAAACTGGCTTAGCCGCAGTAGATTAGTCTATTTTTAGTCGAGCTCCTAGCCTCAACACTGCTAATCAATTTACTTTCAACTACCTTTATTGAGAAAATAATGAATAAACTGACCACTTTCTGCTTGGCCACCTTATTGTCAAACGCTGTTTTCGCTGCTGATGTTACTCGGCAAACTTTAAATGTTTACACTTACGATTCTTTTGTTTCCGACTGGGGACCCGGCCCTAAAATAAAACTAGCCTTTGAGAAAGACTGTCAATGCGAGCTTAATTTTATCGCCGAGGAAGACGGAGTCAGCATCCTCAACCGATTGAGAATTGAAGGCAAGAAAGTAAAAGCTGATGTTATTTTGGGCTTAGATCACGCATTGATCAAAGATGCTAAAGCCACCGGCTTAATTGCTGAGCACAACCAGACATTCGAAGATTTAAACCCTGATTTAAACTGGCAGGACCGTCAATTCATTCCCTATGACTTTGGTTATTTCGCCTTTATCTATGACAGTAGTAAAATAAAAAATCCTGCTAGCTCACTGCAAGAATTAGTGGCATCCGATGCGGCAATCATCTACCAAGACCCCCGCACTAGCACCCCGGGTCAAGGCTTGATGTTCTGGATGAACGCGGTCTATAAAGATAAAACTGCAGAGGCCTGGCAACAGCTCGCCAGCCATACAGTGACTGTCACCAAAAGCTGGTATGAAGGCTACAGCATGTTCTTAAAAGGGGGGGCAGATTACGTCTTAAGTTATACCACTTCTCCCGCTTATCACATGATTGTCGATGCTGAAGATAAATACCAAGCAGCACAGTTCAGTGAAGGGCACATTGCACAGATAGAAGTTGCCGCTGCCTTAAACACTAGTTCCCACCCTGAACTTGCTCAATCTTTCTTAACATTTCTGCTCTCTGATACTGCCCAGGAAATTTTGCCAGTCACAAACTGGATGCTACCGGTGAAGAAAAATATTTCGCTGCCGACGCAATTCTCTAAATTAATTAGCCCGGCATCGCTACCTATGGACATTGAGTATTTATCTAATCAACGCAAGAGCTGGATCAAAGCCTGGCGTACCAGCGCGGTTAAATAACCGCCTTTTTCCAACCCATCCATTTTTCAAATGGTTTTTGTCTGTCAGAGGTTTGTTTCGATAGCTCTCTCGTATACTTCTGACAGACAAAGCAAACGCACGTGACAAAACACTCTTTAGGTGACGACAATCTGTTATTATTATTTTCAACTGCTTACAATGGTCGGCGGATCTCTTATCGCCCTCTTTGAAAGCATCAATGCCTACCGTCCAAACTCCATCATCACCGCCTATAGTTTAACTTAACAATGAAGTTGACTAATCTTATCGGTGTGCTCTTTATTAGCATGATTTGCTCGGTCACGCTGCTGGCTTTTTATGGGCTGATTGCCTTTAGCCAACAGGGCGCTGACCTGACACTTTTAAGTGACAGCTACTTTCATGCGATCTTGTTATTCTCCATAAAACAAGCATTACTCAGCGCACTTATTTCAACCGTCCTCGCTTGGCCAATCGCTAGAGCAATCTATTATTTTCCGACCATTTACTTAAAGCGCACCTTTTTAAGCTTATCATTACTCTGTTTTGTGCTGCCGACCTTAGTACTTATTACCGGTTTTGTGTCACTGCTCGGACTAGCGGGCATCCTCACTCCCTTTTTAGGTGACAATTGGAGCTTATATGGCCTGCACGGTATTTTGTTAGCCCATGTCTATATGAATTTGCCTTTTGCAGTCAGGGCTTTGCACAACCAGCTACAAAATATTCCCGATACCAGTTGGATACTGGCTAGCCAGTTAAAGTTTAGCCCTTGGCAGCGACTAATGTTGATTGAATGGCCCGCTTTACGCGGCAACCTCAGCCTGATTTTTGGCTTTATCACCATCTTGTGCTTTAACAGCTTTGCGGTCGTACTAGCACTCGGCGGTGGCCCGCAATCCACCACCTTGGAAGTGGCTATTTATCAGGCCCTAAAATACGATTTCAACATTCCTGAGGCACTGACTTTAGCCTGGAGTCAATTTGCCATTGCCGGGCTATTTTTTATGCTCTTATACCGCTCTAGCTCAGTCCCTTGGCTGGCAAAAGATGCCAATCTAAAGCAGTGGTTACCTAGACTTTCAACCACTAACAAAGTGCTGTTTTCAATCATTTATGCAGTGGCATTGCTATTTATTTTACTGCCGCTAGCCTCATTGCTACCGGGACTCTTAGCCACCAAATACAGCAGTCAATTACTGTTCAATATTTTTCAATCACTAGCCCTGACACTAGCCCTTGGCTTAGGTACCGCGGTGTTGGCGATGCTGCTGGCTTACTGCATTATGCTGCCGATTCGCAACAGTATTATTGTGCAGCGACAGCAGCTACAAAACATTTTACAATGGCTGGCTAATCACACATTAATAGCCCCTGCCATGGTATTGTCGGTCGGTTTATACATCCTCTTTTTACCGATAATCGACTTAGATGAACTGGGCATGATCTTTGTCGTATTGCTTAACACTTTGATTGTACTGCCTTTTGCAATTCAGCAAATTCGATCGCGATTAATACAATTTGATCAAGATTATGCCATCCTCTATCGCTCCTTAAAACTGAGTTTTTGGCAGCGTTTCACTATTGAATGGCCATACATCAAAGCGGTGATCTTTAGCACCTTCGCCTTGGTATTACTGATTGCGATGGGAGACGTGGCGATCTTTTCAATTTTTGGCAGCGATCATCTAAAAACCCTCCCCTGGTTAATCTATCAATACGCCGGCAGCTACCGCATAAATGAAGCCTCTTTTGCCTCTGCGGTTTTATTATTCGTCTATTTAGTTATTTTATTGAACATTGAAAAAGTGAAATCCGATGCTTGAAATCAACCAGTTAAAGATCACCTTAGGTAGCCATGCTCTCGCCTATCAGCAACATATTTCATCTGGTAATATAGTTACTTTACAAGGCGTTAGTGGAGTTGGTAAAAGTAGTTTGTTACTATGCATCGCCGGTTTTATCAGACCGACCGCAGGTAGCATCTTATGGCAAGACACTGATCTTTGCGCGCTGGCGATTGAACAGCGGCCCGTGGCGATGCTCTTTCAAGAAAATAATTTATTTGAACACCTTAGCGTCCTCAAAAACGCCTGTTTAGGCGCCGAATATAGATCCACGAAACACGCTGAAGCCACAGTTACCGAAGCTGCCGAACGCTTAAATATTGCCGATCAACTGCACAAATTACCCACGGAACTCTCAGGTGGACAGCGCCAAAGAGTGGGACTGTTACGCACCCTGTTAAGACCTGAACCGATTATTCTACTGGATGAGCCATTTGCAGAACTAGACAGCCAAACCAGAGCGGTTGCCGCCCAGTGGGTCGCAGATATTGCCAAGCAAAACAATAAGACGCTGCTGTTAGTTACCCATCAAGAAGAAGACGTAAAAAAGCTCGCCGACGTTAATTGGCTGCTGACTTAACACAGTTTAAGGCTCGATTAAGTGCTTGGTTATCAGTAGCTCTTAAAGGTCCTAAACCTGCATAGAAAATCAGCTTTTATATACAAGTAACGCGATCATGTATAGATAAGTGCCATTTTCTATACAGATTTCTTTACTCATTTTCCCCTTTCAGAGTTAAGACGATCGCCAATCTACAACATCTCTGCACACTATAAATCTCTATAGATTAGAGAATTTGCAGATCAAGCCTCCTGCAATGGGTCGATAGATTGCATATGCAGAGGGTTCATATTTTTTACTTTAGGCCAGCCTGTGACGACACAGCACTAATCAGGAGTGTTTTGTTTTTCCTCTGTGCAGCGCAGCGCCTCTGTGTCCTCTGTGGTGAAAAATCTTTAAAGGATTGGCTTTACCTCAGAGGACATGGAGAGCACAGAGAAAAGATTAAAAGCATCTTTTTCTTTTGGCTTGTGTGGCAAAGACACAGGGTTGATCAGGTTTGTTTTCACGAAAAAAGATCTCAGGGCCAGCTTAACGATCCAGCAGTTGCGCATTAGTTGGGTATTCCTCTAGCAACTCAACCAGTTTTTTAGCACTCTCTAAAGGCCTTAGATCGCTAAGTTCCCGACGTAAAACGCGCACCTTCTCCATGTCTTTCGGATTTATCAGCAACTCTTCACGCCGCGTACTACTTTTAGCAATATCTAATGCGGGGAACACTCGCTGATTGGCGATATCCCGTGATAACACGATTTCCATATTACCGGTGCCTTTAAACTCCTCAAAGATCACCTCATCCATGCGACTGCCAGTATCTACTAGGATGGTAGCTAAAATAGTCAGCGATCCCCCATTTTCAATTTTTCTGGCGGCACCAAATAGCTTGCGAGGAATTTCCAAGGCTCTGGCGTCCAATCCACCCGAGATAGTCCGGCCACTACTCTTGCGCTCCGCATTGTGGACACGTGAGAGCCTGGTTAGTGAATCAATAACAATCATCACATCCTGACCTTCACCAGCTTGTTTACGCGCAATACCAAGCAGTTCATTGGCGACCCGCACATGTTGCTCATAGGTCTCATCAGAGGATGAGGCATGTACTTCTGCCGCCACACTTCGCCTAAAATCAGTCACCTCTTCCGGGCGCTCATCAATCAGCAATGCGTACAACTTTATTTCGGGGTAGGCTTTATCAACCGCCTGACAGATGTGTTTTAACAGCGTCGTTTTGCCGCAGCCAGGAGGCGCAACAATCAAACCACGCTGGCCCTTGCCAATCGGCGAAATCAAATCTAAGGCGCGGGCGGTGGGTTGGCTTGAGCCCAACTCCAAACGGATACACTCCATGGGATGGATGGCTACACCACTTTCAAAGCGCTTCAGTGGATCACCATGAGAGGAATGCTTAGTGACCTCCTCTCCTTGTTTAATGTCTTTATTTCTTTTGGTCTTAAACGATAATGTTGTTCTGGTCATGATTGGGTTTATAACCTTAGCGGTACAAGCTATTAATTTATTTGAATAATTGGTAATTAGGGTACAAGCTGATATCTGAACCAAGGACTTCACTGCACCACATAGCGCAAGCTCTTGATTCACTTTGAAATCACAGATTCAAGTGATAGAGTAAAAATTGATGTTTACAGCGACTCAAAGTACTACAGGAACTTTTTTATCTTGCCAAATTTCTTTTTAATTGATTCCAAGTGGCTAAAATTTTGAATGGTTTTATTTGAAATTGTCTAGGATCTAACTATACACCTAGCACTTATCACTCTCGCTATTAAATGATCATTTGTGAGTGCTTTATCTACTGCTTATTGAATTGTAACCCAATGGACGATTGAAAGCAGCTCTATAGCAAGGATCGATTCAAAAGCTTCAATAATATTAAGATTCAAGAGAATTTTTCCACCACAGAAATCACAGAGGTACTGCGCTAAGAAAATCTGCCATTTTATATTCTTATTGCTTTGCTCACCATTCCCTGTCGGCTTTCAGAATTAATACGATCGCCACAAAGCCATAATCTATAACATTCCTCCACACTATCCATCACATTAAAGTTCAAGCATCCAACGATCGGTCAAAAGATTGCGTGTGCGGTTTCGCTGCAGCGAGTTCATTTCTTTTTACGAAAAGTATTTATCCAGAGAACCGGTCTTCTCTAGTAAAAACCACTAAGAATTTAGGTTTTAGAGGCACTTAAATAGCTCCTATCCCAATGTGATTTTTTTATTGGCGACCATCAAACAAAATGCGACCAACCCAATTGTTGCGACAGTGTCGCAACTTTCGCTGCATTAGGTTTAGTTTTATAAAAAATGTGCGTACACAGTGAGAAAAGTGACGGTCCGATATTTTCTCCTTGCTTTTCTCCCTAACCCCTTTCGGCTTTCAGCTTTCAAAATTAATATGATCGCTACAAAGCCATAATCTACAATATTTCTCCACACTATCCATCACACTAAAGATCAAGCATCCAACGATCGGTCAAAAGATTTCGTGTGCGGTTTCGCTGCAGCGAGTTCATTTCTTTTTACAAAAAAAAGAAACCGAACCAAAGAGGCTCTTTGCCATCCTTGGCACCGCCAAATACCGTACATCCTGTACAAATACGCTCTATGACATCCATGTCACCGCGTTATACCGTACATCCTGTACATAAAAATTTAGCCCTACTATTGCCTAGCTTTTTATAACGCTGAAGGCTCTCTCTCCACGATTCACTAAATTGACGGCCGCTCAGAATCGCCATCCGTGGCTCAACTTCGCTTTTCGCGACATTGCCGACAGGGATGTAGGTACTTAGACTTTGCAGGAGCATAAAGTCTGCCTGTCGCTCCCCTCATCAATTTAGTCAATCACTCCGGCCAATACAAAGGGGCTGGAGGCTCCGTAGTGGGTCATTATGTACAGCGATACTTTATCTGCAGTAACAATTAACGCTAGTAATATCTGTGGTTTATTAGCAAATGGCAGTGAGAAAAAGCGACTGACACATACTTTTAACTGTCCCAGTTTATTCCTGCCATAGCATTTAAGGCAACGACGTTAAACGTTTGGATAAATGTAATTTAACGTCTTGGCGGCCATCAAATATAGCGATAACGATCACTCGCTTGGCCATTATTTTATAAATAATTCGGTATTGATTACTGATGATTTCAAATATCAAATCGTTAGGCACTTGATAAAGCTCATGTGGCTGGTGACCACGTTCAGGCATCTCACGTAAGCTTTGTACCTTAACTTCGATAGCATCGGTTATTGCTACGGCGACATCAGCACCCGCCTTTGATAAGTAATATTGTGCAATGTTTAGTAGATCTGCGGTTGCTTGATGGGTTAATTCAACATGAAATGTCATCACTAGCTACTTATCTAATAATTTTTGACGTATTTCATCAAACGCGCTAGCAGCACTTTGTACCTTACCCGCTGAAATATCACGCTCACCTTGGTTTATTAGCTGCAGCATGGCGATGGTATTTTCTTTTCGCTCATATTCTGCAACAGATTGTACAACCATCGCCGCTTCACCATTTTGAGTAATAATATACGCCTCACCATCTGCTTTTAATTCTTGGGCTATTTTGGTGGCATTCGCCTTTAAATAACTAATGGGTTTGATGTGATCATGTAGTGCCATGGTCTTTTCCTGAATCGGTAATTACGATGGTTAAAAACCAGCTTAGCACAAGACTAAATATGAATCATATTTAGTCTTGTGTGATTTAAACACTACTGATAATTATGCGTGGCAGGCAAGTATTTTTTTTGCGAAAAGCTTCCGCGTCCGGCTAACACCCCTTATCTACTTCCTTGATGGGGCGAAATTTCCTTTGGTTCGGTTTCTTTTTTTCGTAACAAGAAATGAACTCGCTGCAGCGAAACCGCACTTGAAATGGCCTTTCTAACTTTCTAACTTTCTAACTTTCTCAATCATACTGATCATACTTCTTCGCACTCCCCCTCACTTTATCCGCTGGATACTTAGCGATATTCTTCAGCATTTTTTGCTCAACTGCAGCTAAGATATCTACATCTAACTTAGTCGCCAAACGCAGTAGATATACTTGAACATCGGCTATTTCATCAATAACTGCTGATAATTGTTCTGGAGATAAATTTTGAGATTGCTCCTCTGTCAGCCATTGAAAGCATTCCACAAGCTCTGATGCTTCAACACTTAACGCCATGGAGAGGTTTTTAGGTGAATGGAATTGATCCCAGTCACGATCATCGGCAAATTTTTTAAGTTTAATTTTTAAAGTTTCTAAATCATCCATCTTTACTGTTATTCCTTTTTGCCTGTCGCACTAAAACGGTATTTTCAAGGTGGTCAGCATTTTTCAAATCCTATGGACGCGGGGTAGCGCTTGTCGTCACGACATAGGGAGATATCTATAACTTTGAGTGCAAACTTAAATCTATTAAAGCCATTAAGCGCCTCTGAAAGCCTGTTGGACTAGCCACTTATCTACTGCGAAAACCAGAATCTGAGCATGTTTTTAATGCTCAACATTAACATATTGTTTTTTCGAAATCTTAAATTATTACAGTTAGTTATGTGACCTTTAGCTGACAGTTTTACTATTTATTTATCTGAATTGAAATATATTGAGGAATATGATGAAAGATTAGTGGGTTGTTGTTGCCGGTTTAAATCTTTCTCTGTGCTCTCTGGGGTAAGACCAATTTTTTAAAAATTTATTTACCACAGAGTTCACAGAGGCGCTACGCTGCACAGAGGATAAACCAAACACTATAATTTCAATAAGTGGCGAGTTAAATTCTTACGCCCGAGCCTGTTTTACCAGTATTATGCTAGCAAGTGACTAGCCCTTAATTTCAGATTTCTAATCTTTTGATCTACCATTTAAATCTTTTAATCCCTTCTCCGTGTCCTCTGTGCCCTCTGTGGTAAAACCAATCTTCTAAAGATTTTTTCACCACAGAGTTCACAGAGGCGCTGCGCTGCACAGAGGAAAAACCAAACACTATAATTTCAATAAGTGGCGAGTTAAATTCTTACGCCCGAGCCTGTTTTACCAGTATTACGCTAGCTAGTGACAAGCCCTTAATTTCAGGTTTCTGATCTCTTGATCTACCATTTAAATCTTTTAATCCCTTCTCCGTGTCCTCTGTGCCCTCTGTGGTAAAACTAGTCTTTTAAAGATTTTTTCACCACAGAGGATAAACAAAAAACCATAGTGACAATGAGTGGCGAGTTAAGTGTTGATACTCGTATCCGGTTTTTACCAGTGTCACTGCCGCTGACGAACCCTTAATTACAGGCTTCTAATTATAGTGACCCACAACTAACCATCCACTTTACGCCTTGCGTTATACGCACAGCGTTATATAATAATTTTTATGATTAAGTCTTTTTCCGATAAAAATACAGCTCAACTTTTTGCTGGAGGTCATCCACGTCAATTTAAAGCATTTCAAAGGCAAGCGGAAAGAAAGCTGCACTTACTTGATATGGCAGCAACAATCGACTTTTTAAGGAGTCCACCAGGTAACAGGCTAGAGCAATTATCAGGGAATAGAAAAGGGCAACACAGCATTCGCATCAACCAGCAATGGCGCTTATGTTTTCGATGGGAAGATAACAACGCATTTGAAGTTGAAATAACTGATTATCATTAACCTGAATCAGTGACTTCACTGCACCACATAGCGTAAGCTCTTGATTCTACAGCGGTTAGAAAATTCTCGCTGAACCTACGGGTGCAGCTAAGATTTTTCAATTCCACCGTAAAACCAATATCTTACACTCTGTATTCACTTTAAAATCACGGATTCAGGATTAAGGATTAAGGCAATAATTATGATTGAAAATAATATGAGAGCGATCCACCCAGGCGAGATATTAAAAGAGGAATACCTCATACCTTTGGGCCTCTCTGCGAATGCCCTTTCTCTGGCATTACGAGTACCATCTAGTCGGATCGGTGAAATACTTAAGCAGCGTAGAGGAATCACCCCTGATACTGCCTTACGTTTAGCCAAATACTTTAGAACCGATGCACAAAGTTGGATGAATTTACAAATAGACTACGACTTAAAATTAGCCACAGAGCATAGCGGTAAACAAATTGAGCGAGATATTCAACCAATGGCAATGTAATTCTACTTACTACTGATTTTATTGAATTGTTGCTAGCTGCCGTCCTTGCGTTGCTGGTTTCAAATCATTTAACCTACATATCGAACCCCATTATCCACCACTTTCATTGAAATATGTTCATCTATTCTCTGTGGTAAGACCAATTTTTTTAAATATTTTTTAACCACAGAGGGCACAGAGGCGCTGCGCTGCACAGAGGAAAATAAAAAAACAATAGTGACCATAAGTGGCGAGCTCAGTTTTACTCCCCTATTCTATTTTACCGGTATGATGCTAGCCTAGTGACGAGCCATTAATTGCAGATTTCTACTTTTTTGATCTACCATTTAAAACTTTTAATCCCTTCTCCGTGTCCTTTGAGCGCTCTGGGATAAGACAAATTTTTTAAAGATTTATTCATCACAGAGGTCACAGAGACGCTGCGCTGCACAGAGGAAAACAATAGTGACAATAAGTGGCGAGTTCAGTTTCACTCCCCTATTCTATTTTACCGGTATGATGCTAGCTAGTGACAAGCCCTTAATCTCAGATTTCTAATCTTTTGATCTACCATTTCAGTCTGTTAATCCCTTCTCCGTGTCCTCTGTGCCCTCTGTGGTAAAACCAATCTTTTAAAGATTTTTTCACCACAGAGATCACAGAGGCGCTGCGCTGCACAGAGGATAAACCAAACACTATAATTTCAATAAGTGGCGAGTTAGATTCTTACGCCCAATCCTGTTTTACAAGTATTATGCTAGTGACAAGCCCTTAATTTCAGGTTTATAATCTTTTTATCTACAACTAATCACTGTGCATTGAAATCTTTTAATCCTTCCTCTGGGGCTGTTCGCTGCAGCTGGCCCAAAGAGTAGCATTAGGAAAGTAGCGAATAATCCCCTAATGCTAAACGTCGAAGGTCTCTATATTTGACTATCAATGAGTTCCCTTATTTGCGCCAAAGTCGTTTCTTTGACTAATTTTCCATCTTCAAAAACCACCTCTAATAGCCCTTGGCGCTCTTCTGCCTCGGTCACATCATCAAACAATGTTAATTCACCATCGACCCGTTCAATTTTTAACAAACCTTTGGCTGACTTCTTTTTAGTATCTGTTTTTGGGTCTTTAAAAATAGCGATCCGTTGAGAATTTTTCACCACACTAGTTGCCTTCACTGCAGAACCATGGGTATCACGGGTGACGAATTGATAACTGTATGAACCAATGCCTAACACAACCTTTGATGCAAAACCTTTGTCCATTAAACGCTGTAATATCTCACGCTGTCGCTTTAAAGTGATAGCATCTCCATAAATAGCGCCAATGTGCTGATCGAGTAATTTAAAGCCCTTTGCAGTGGTAGTGCCCCCAAACGTTTCCCACAGTGATTCAATTAGACCTTGGACTTCACAGCGCATTAAAGACAGCGTCTGAGCAACGTCAGAATCGCTATTGCCTAACTGAAAGTATTGGCCTTCCCAGCGATATGCTTCATAGCCATTATTGCGGGCATCTTGTTGTGCGGCCTCTTGTGTATCGAATAACTCTGCGTAGTCGGAAATAGTAGAGACCCGATAGCCGGTTAATATTTTAACCGGATCACCTGAGTCAGGTCGAATCACTAGCGTACCGTCACGCGCCATAATCTCCTTTTTTAACTGGGGTAAATAGTCCGTCACTAACGTCCAAAAATCCCATGTATCTGAGACCACACTCAATACACCAGTCGGAGATTGCTCTTTCATCAAGTATTTAAAGAACTCTATTTCACCCTCCTCAATCCAGGAACAAGTCACTGAGTGCTCGGTTGCGTCCACTGAACAACCCACTAGTTCTTTATCGACGTTGGCGCCATAGTATTTTTCGGCAAATAACACCGCTGGGATAGTATCTGTACCGACTAAACCGGATGCTAAGTGGCCAAAGCCACTCATTGCCGCAGCCTGTTTACCAAACATGCCTCTGAAGCTGAAGTCATGTCCTTGAAACGGTACAAAGTCCATTGGCAAACCGGTTTTTTGAGCGAACTCTTTGAAAACTTGTAAATAAGCCACGGCTGTTGTTGCGCTGGTTTGTATTGGCCAATTTTCACAACTTAATACGGTCTCAATCATATTTGTCAACCATTGGAACCCCGCTTTAGTATTGACGATAGTGATTGGAGGCACCAAGTATGGGACTAACGTACCTTCAGCTAGCGCCTTAATTTTTAACGGCAAATAACCTAAATCATGTAAATTCTCTAAGTATTTTACATCCACGCTATAACCTAACATTGCACTCAAAATCCGCTTGTGCTCATTGATCGCCGTGGCTTTGTCAGCCTTAAAAAATTCAGCCCATTCTTCTTGAAGGTAGCTTTTTATAAAATATTGCAAGCCGACAAAGGCAACTTTTTCACTGTTTTCGACGTTACTTAATCGACCACTTCTAGAGGTGAAATTTGCATATACTTCACTCACATCTGGGTGATAGGCACGACTGTGAAATTCTTTATAAACATCTTTTTGCATACTTGCTGCTGTAATAGTCATAATCGTCTCCCTACATTTCTATAATTTTTAATTCTACATTGGCGTTGGTTTCAAAATCATCCGCCGCTCTGATTGAATCGGTGGTGTATATCATATTAATCTTCCCCTCGAAGACTTCGATACCTTTGGAAAAAATACCGTGTGTCACGAACAGTGATATATGAATTGCACCTGCTGCTTTAAGCACTTTGGCCAACTCAATAAATGTTCGTCCGCCATCACATATATCATCCGCTATCAGTACCTTTTTCCCCTGAACATCGCCGAGTATTTGAGTATTGAGAATTTTACCTGTTTTTATATCTCTTACTTTTTGCGCTTGTATGACTTGTGGAACACCATTAAATTTTTCGGCTATTTGCAAGGTTTTTTTAGCCGCTCCTGCATCAGGGGATATCAGGGTTAACTCTCCACAAGCTAAGGATTTTGCCAAACTATCGCAACGCGCTAACAAATCAATTTGCGCTATATTTACCACGCGATTAAGCAAGGCAGGTGAAACATCGCTGTGTGCATCCCAAATTGTGACTTTGGCAAACTCCAATCCATTAATAAAACTGGCCATCACCGCTGCCCCCAAGGCCTCTCCTTCGACGCAGACTCTATCTTGTCGGGCATAGGGAAAATACGGTATTACTAATTCAATAGGGGTATTTAAAGGCAGTAAGCGTTTAAGTGCATCCACTGCTATCATCAATTTCACTAGCGTTGAAGAGTGAACTAGACGCTCGTATATCTCCACTTTAACACTATTCTTAAAATCGCCTGGAGCAAACCGGATATGCTCTTCACCCCCTGAAAAAGTAAAGCTATCAAATATTATTAATGATTTATTGCCGGTTACATCAAAGCTATATATGTTCATGTTTTCATCCTTAATATTAATGTCCCTAAGACACAAAATAATTTACCAGAGAATGCCCTGTAGATCAAGAATCTTTATGTCTTAATGACATTAACTAAACATTTCCTCCATATAAGTCAAAGAATATGAAGGTTTGATTGATATTTGTAGATGCATATTTTATTGTGTCACTAAGACATACACGAAATACAGACATACAATATGACAGACTCTTACGATATTAATGCATTTAAAAACCCACTACTCACAGTGGATAGTGTTCTATTTACGGTTAAAGACCACGCACTAAAAGTATTGCTGGTAAAGCGTGCTAAAGACCCCTTCGCGGGACGTTGGGGACTTCCCGGTGGTTTCGTCGATGTTGACCTAGATAACAACACAGATTTAACCGCACTGAGAAAACTTAAAGAGAAAACCAACTTAGCGCCGCGTTACCTAGAGCAGCTACAAGCGTTTTCTAGCCATAATCGTGACCCTAGAGGATTCAGTGTTACTTTAGTCTACTATGCATTGATTGCCGCTCAGGATGTGTCATCCCATATCGATACCGTCGAAAATGCTCAGTGGTTTGATATTGCAGACCTGGATAATTTAGCAGTTGCCTTTGATCACAAGTTTATTGTTGAACAAGCCCGAACGCGATTACAACAAAAAGCCCTATATTCCATGGTCCCAGTATATTGCCTACCGGAATATTTTACGGTTAGCCAATTAAAAACAGTGATAGAGATTATTATCGGCAAGAGTATCCAACGAAAAAGTCTTATTCGCAGAATAGACTCCTCGAAAATTTTTCAGAAATCAGCTGAAAAAGAAAAGTTAGGGGGTCGTTTATCCCAGCTATATTGCTTAAAAGCGGATGTTGAAATTGTCAATTTTGAACGGAATTTAAGCAGCTGATAAAGTCTAAATCATCTATTGATTTATAACTTTATCGCTCGCCTGTTCTGCTCTTCAAATAGAGACGATGTACAGCAACCCGTCATCCCACATCTGGCTCGTCACTGTTCATTTAAATCTTTTATCCCTTCTCTGTGTTCTCGGTGCCCTCTATGGTAAAACCAATCTTTTAAAGATTTATTCACCACAGAGGTCCCAGAGGCGCCGCGCTGCACAGAGGAAAATAAAAAAAACAATAGTGACAATAAGTGGCGAGTTCAGTTTTACTCCCCTATTCTATTTTACCAGTATGATGCTAGCCTAGTGACGAGCCATTAATTACAGATTTCTAATTTTTTGACTCACGAGAAAATATGGAGAAAATAGCGAACTCGCATTTTTTATAACCAGAGACCTCTGCATAACGTTGCGAGCGAAGATAAGACAAATATAGCAGGTACATCATCTAAGAAATCCCTCTGGGCATCGTCAGATCAGCAGTATCTAGCAACCGGCCCCTCTGTATTGTCACCGGGGTCATTTACTATGATTGATCAAGTAAAGCGACAGACAGACTTAATGCTACTGTAAAGTCTAGATTGTAATGCTAAATTGACATTGCATTTCAGTGATTATTTGGAAACAACTGAGGCTCTATTTCTAAGGCTATATTGAATTCGCTATAAATAGAGTGACTAATTTTTTCAGCTAAATCTAGTATTTGATCAATGGTTGCGCCACCAGTATTAATCAGTACTAGTGCTTGTTTAGGATATACACCCACTTCTTTATTTTGGTAACCTTTCCAGCCGCAGTGTTCTATAAGCCAACCAGCTGCAACTTTTATAAGGTCATCTGACACTTTATATCCGACAATATTAGGGTGCTTAATTTTTAGTTCTTGGAAGTGTTTAACGGCTATGATTGGGTTTTTAAAAAAGCTGCCCGCATTTGGAGTGGTTTTTGGGTCAGGTAACTTACTGGATCTAATGTGGCAAATCCCATCAAATACATCTTTCAAACTAACTTTAGAAATCTTTTTAGAGGTGAAGTAATCCTTTAAAGCTTGGTATTTATATTCAATATGAATTTGTTTACTTAGCACAATATCAATATAGGTGATTATATACCGGCCATTAGCCCGTTTGAAATTACTATCCCTATAAGAAAACTCACACTGTTCTTTAGTAAAAGAACAATATTGCTTTAGATGGGTATCATAGGCATGCACTTTCAACAACACATCCTTAAGCTCCGATCCATAGGCGCCTATATTTTGTACTGGAGAAGCGCCAACAAGTCCGGGGATTAAAGCAAGATTCTCTATTCCCTGCCAATTATTATTGACTGAGTACTCAACAAGTTCATGCCAATTCTCTCCTGCTGATACACGTAAAATCAGTTCTGAAGCTGATTCTGTTAATTTCTTTTTTCCTTTTATTTGAATATGTAAAGTCATACCCAATACTTTCTCGGCCATTAAGAGATTACTACCCCCTGAAATAACCTGATAACTGATCTGCTGCTGTCGACAATACTTTAATGCTTCGACTAACTGCTCTTCACTTGTAATAGTAAGGAAGTTAGCAGCGATTGAAGGTAAAGCGAAGGTATTGAAAGTGAGTAAACTTACATTTTTTTCTATACTGAGCAAAAAAAGACCTATTTATCGTGGGAAAGTGGTTTATAGCTAGATGTAAATATAAGGAAAAGTGGGCTGCTCACTTTAACTTGAATCCGTGACTTCACTGCACCACATAGCGCAAGCTCTTTATTCTACGGCGGTTAGAAAAATGCCCGCTGAACCTGCGGGTGCAGCTAAGATTTTTCAATTCCACCGTAAAACCAATATCTTACACTCTGTATTCACTTTGAAGTCACGGATTCAGGTTTAAACTAAACCTTTACGTGTATGATGCGCTCTTGTACAACGTAAAGGTCTCAATATTTGTAGCAGCACCTCATCCCAAACAAAAATTTAAGGCAAAACCTTCACCTTAAACTGTACCTGCGACTATAGCGTAGTCTAGTTTTTCTATTCTCTTAAAAGCGGTGAGGGTGTTGACGAGCAACATCGCTATAGTCATGGGCCCAACACCACCGGGAACAGGGGTGATCGCGCCAGCTTTTTGGCTAGCACTTGCATAATCCACATCTCCAACAAGTTTATTTTTCCCCTCTCGTTGGATGCGATTAATCCCGACGTCAATCACACAGGCTCCCTTTTTAATCCAATTGGCATTAATCATTTCAGGGCGGCCTACGGCAGCAACCAAAATATCAGCTTTTGCACAAATAGATTCAATATCTTTAGTGCGGGAGTGCACAATAGTAACGGTACAGCTCTCTTGTAGTAGCAGTGCAGCCATCGGCTTGCCTACAATATTTGACCGACCAACAACCACAGCATTCAGACCTGATAAATCATCACCAAGGGCATGTTTAATTAAATGCATACTTCCATGGGGGGTACAAGGCAAGAGGCTTTCATCACCAATTGAAAGCTTACCTACATTGACTGGGTGGAACCCATCAACATCTTTTTCAGGTAAAATTGCAGTTAAAATTGTTTTTTCATCAATTTGACTAGGTAGAGGCAACTGTACCAAAATCCCATGTACTTCTGCGTCATTATTCAATTTCTCAACTAAAGCCAGTAATTCTGTTTGGCTAGTCGTTTCAGGCAATCGATGTTCTGTAGATGTGATACCTACCTCAGCTGCTTGCTCACCTTTCTTGCGAACATAAACTTGACTAGCTGGATCTTCTCCTACTAAAACGACCGTCAGTCCAGGAGTTTTTCCGGATATTTCTTTTACAGCAGCGACATCAATTGCTAATTGCTTACGCAGATTACTGGCGTATGCTGCACCATCTAGTTTATTGGTCATTCTATTACAACTCTCCAAAATAAAAATTAGTAGGTATAATACTCATATATAACAAATACGCAGGATGATAACTAGTTGATTCTCATCCACTAACAAATCCCTAACCCTGATAGAACGTCCAATTGCCCAATGATTATATCCTGAATCAGTGACCCCACTGCACCACATAGCGCAAGCTCTTGATTCCACAGCGGTTAGAAAAACATCCACTGAACCTACGGGTGCAGCTAATATTTTTCAATTCCACTGTAGAACCAATATCTTACACTCTGTATTCACTTTGAAATCACGGATTCAGGTATATGCTAATCGGTTTTACTGGTTTTTTGGTTTGAATGCCGTATTGTATGCTCGTTCATACGATAAACACCTGTTAAACCAAACGGCGAGCAAAACCGCAACGACCGTAAGCTATATCAGAACAAGGTTAAATTCTTGAATTTATTATACTCAAATTAAAGCCATTAGTGATTACTTTAATTTGATAAATATCTGGAATTGCTCTTGCAGATTCATTTCCATCTCTCGCAACCTCGAAATTGTCTCCTTGTCTATGTTTAAACCTTCCCCTAAGAGCAATATCCCATCTTCGCATATTAGGTCACGGGTTAACTGCATACCTATTTTCAGGTCTATACTGCGTACCAACAAATCATGCATACCTTTGCCTTTTTTACTCAGCGCAGGCAATATTTTTTTCAGTAAATTAACGATGTTGTCATTATATTTTTCAGTGGCATAATTGTCTAAGTATGCCAATGCTTCTACGGTACTCAATGCTCTATCGGAATATCGCCCAGCCACAAGCTCTGTATAATCATTCACTACCGCAAGAATTTGCGCGGACATAGATATATCTTTCGCCTGTAACCCACTGGGATAGCCTGATCCGTCTAGGTATTCTTTATGTTGTAAAATTATTTTTGCCGCTTTATCTAAAGGTCTAACAATCATTAAAGCTGCATGAGATAGCGTGGGATGACAATTAAATATTCTTTGTTCTACAACTGTCAATTTAATGTATGCGGTGTGTAAAACTTGATCACTAAAACCCATTTTCCCGACATTGCGTAAGTGCCATGCATCGGTTAAATCCTTTATATCTGATTCATCTAAACCACAAGCTTTTGCAATTTCAATCAAAAGTAGATTGAGCTGTTGATTGCGCCCACTAGCCCTTTGTCCCATACGCGCAAACACCTGATTTGAAAGCATTCTAATCAAATGTTTGTTGGCTTGTTCAGTACTTTGCAACAGCTGTTGCAAATTGGTTTTCAGTTGCTGTGATTCAAGATAACTATCTTCTAAGCTTTTCTTTAGTCTACGTTTTTTAACTAGCTGAACAAATTTTTCCTGTAAATCATTAACGATTCTATTCAGTCGCTTTTGCAAAAAAACATCATTCACAGGATAGATAATAAAATCTCGATACTGCTCTTTTTGGGCGGGAGTTAAAGATAGAATATTTTCAGAGGGAGCCATCAAATAGGCAAAACTATAAGGAGATGTTGCCTTTACACCTTTCACAAAATTACTTAACACTTCACCTTTATCAATTGTTTGATCTGCTTGGTCTATTTGGTCTGCATTTGCAGCTTGGTGGTTTTGCGCAGCATCTGTATGTGATAGATCAAAGTCTAAATCATCTCCCACTACTTGCTCTGGTAAGCTTGGTAATTCAGCCATACCAATTAATAACACATGGACTTTTGGTAATTCCTGAACCGGGGTATCAAGTTTACAATTGTGTAAATTTATTGGCAGTGGCGCTAACATCGCCAGTAATTGTTCAGTTTGATCAGATGAGAAACCCGCCAACAGCACATGTATTTCGAATTTATTCATATCTGATATTACACCTACAGAAGCAACCTTCGTTAAAACAACTAAGGTTTGATTTCATTGAACTTTATTAGCGTCATTAATTAACATAGAAACTTTTACGAGTCAAAACAATGCTCGTGACAATTTCACACTATCCTTTCAAAATCGGTATTTTACAGGATATTGCCTAATATTCACCTTTTTCATCACTCTGAGACCTCTGTATAACGTTGCGAGCAAAGATAAGACGAGGAAAAAGCCGGCGAGCTAGCGGAGTCAGTGTGCCCCTCACTTCGGGTACAGTGTACCCTTCTTAATGGGTATTACTGGTGTAAATGAGCATATTGAGCTGATTTTTAACGCCGTATTACCGAGCGCAGTTATCATACCCTCTGGGTAAGTTATTCTGAGACCTCACTCTAATTATCCAGTAGTATAGCTTCTAACCCAGTCATATTATCAATCCTATAGCTGCTATTCAGTGCACTATACTGCCCTTCTGGATCGATCAACACACTGCGCATGCCCGCGGCATTCGCCGCAGCTATGCCTACCGGGCTATCCTCAACCACCAGACACTCGCTAGGGGAATAACCCATTTTTTGTGCAGCGTGTAAGAAAATATCAGGTTTAGGTTTCCAGGTGTTTATTTGGTACGCACTAAACACATCATCTTCGAAAAACTGCCTCAATTGAGTTGTCTCCAGAGAGATAAGAGTTTGTTCCAGCGGTGCATTGGAAGCGACGCATTTTGCCAGCGTAAGACCTTCCAAACTCTGTTTAACGCCGGCAAATGGCTGCAATTTAAGTTTTAACAACCCAATTACTAACTCCCGGTATTCACTATCAATATTCTTTTTGAAAACCACATTATGTGCGGCAGATAAGTCTGCCAAAATATCGACTAATCGCATCCCTCTGTAATTTCGCATAATATCAATCGCCGACTTTTGTATAGCATAGTCGGCTAAGCTTATAGCCAAGCCCTCACTACCTATATATTCTCTGTCGACTAAGGTTCCATCGCAGTCAAAGATCACACATTTAAACATCTTTTCACCCGGTACTATTGCTTACAAATTCATAATACATTTAATTATTGGCGTGCAGGTGTGCATTTATCCCGCCCCATACTTTAGCACTGGTGGCGATCACTTCTACAGCCCCGCTCAAACTGTTGCGTCTAAAGAGTACTCCTGAGTGACCGGACAGCTCCCTGGCTGCCACAACGCTGCCATCAGGCAAGGTTACTTTGGTACCCGCTGTTACATAGAGACCCGCTTCGACAATACATTCATCGCCCAGAGAAATACCGATACCGGCGTTTGCGCCCAACAAGCTGCGCTCACCGATACAATTCACTTGTTTGCCGCCACCTGAGAGCGTGCCCATAATTGAAGAACCGGCACCAACATCGGAATTTTTGCCGATAATAACCCCAGGTGTCACTCGTCCCTCGATCATGCAATCACCGAGTGTTCCCGCATTAAAGTTAACGAATCCTTCATGCATTACGGTGGTCCCCGGTGCTAAATGCGCACCTAATCTGACTCTGTCGGCATCACCAATCCTCACCCCTTGCGGGATGACGTAATCGGTCATGCGCGGAAACTTATCAATGCTAGTCACCATTAAATGATGATCTTCACTGACCAGTGCTTCCCTTAGTTGCTCAACTCTGGCGGGAAGCACCGGCCCCGCCGATGTCCATGCAACATTTGGCAATAGTGAAAACAACCCCTCAAGATTAATCTCGTTAGGTAAAACCGCGCATTCCGACAACAAGTGTAAACGCAGGTAAGCTTCTGCGGTACTAGTCGGCGGCTGATCAACATCCGGTAAGCTAACTTCCACAAACTCCGCTTTAATTAAGCCGAGCTCAAGCGCCAAACAACGACGCTTAATTTGTTTATTACTGCGGGGAAACCATGTATCTATAGTAATACCTGTTTCCACATCAATGTATTTATGACCGACTCTTTTCATGATTTACCTGTAATTTCTAAAATTTAATCTATACCAAACTAGGAACCTGTCGGACTTAACACTAATCTACTGCGAAAAAACAGAATTTGGCCACATTTCCTGTTCTTTCTCGCTACGATCGCTCAAGCCCCACAGACTCCTAGAATAAAGCTATTGGTGTTACACGCCAGGCCACACAAACTCAATACGCAACCCTCCTGGCTCTGCACACATCATGTGTTTTCTGGGCCCTGCCCCCATTAATTCAGGTGCAAATTCTACCTTTACTGCCGGGTATTTGAGTATCAGTTGATAAAGTTCATGCAACTTAGCTTCCGAACTTATTTGTAATGCTAGATGATGTAAACCTAAATTTTCACGCCGGGAAAACGGGGCAACTTGTGCAGGGTTTTCTACTTGCCACAAGGTTAATTTCAGCTGCCCATCAGTCACCGTGCATCTCGGATAACTTGCATCAAAGCCTGACTTTTCCCAACCTAGTAGCTGCACAAAGAAATCAGTAGTCGCAGATAAGTCTTTAACTGATAAGCCTAAGTGATTAATTCCATTTGTAAAAGCCATTCTAAAACTCCTAATAGTTTGCTTGAGGGGTAAAGATAGTGAGTGATGCGACTTGTTCGGTTATAGCTTTCCCCAACACTAAGTGCTGGGCCTCATCTAAGTGGATGCCATCCACTTCACTAGAAGCTGTGACTGTTGCCGCATCAAAAAAATAACACTGCTGGGCCTTTGCTATCAGCTGTAGCTCTTCAGCTAAGCCAATACTTCGTGGTTGAGCGCCTCTGAACTTGTTCATTATCTGCCCTTTGGGGGTCTGCATTTGCGGGGGAGCGACGATCATAATATCGGGAATAGGCATGCCAGGCTCAATCGGTGCTGAACGTATGATGTTGATCAGTTTTGCCATTCCCTGCGCTGACATCCAAGCGTTATTGGTATGCGTGCATTGAAAATCATTAGTCCCCAGCATAATAATAACTAAGCTTAAAGGCGCATGCATTTCCAGCACTTGCGCCAAGCCATGACTGCCGTTACGGCCTTCTTTGTAGGGGTCATCCCAAACTGTTCTACGACCATTCAAACAATTTTCGATAATTTTTACAGCGCTTTGGGCGGTATTATTTGAACCACTGAGGGCGGCATTTAGCTCAGTTTCAAAGACTCCCGGCCAGCGACGATTAAAACTTAACCGACCTCGCGTATTAGGTATAATCCCCCAGGTAAGACTGTCCGAATAAATTAATATATCCTGCATCGTTAACTCCCTGAGACCTCTATAAAAGGATTGAAATTCAATTAAAACAGCGAACTGATTCTAGCCTATTTCCTCCCAAATTAACGCAATGGAGCAACTCTAACACTATCCCTCCTAATGACAACTCAGTTCATACTTCAATGATACTGCTAATCAGCTAGTAGCCCGAGCGATGATAGCTACCTCAGCGAAAACAAGGCTAAAAGGGAAAAGTGAGGATTAGCAGAAAAAACTGATAAATTAGCAGAGTCAGGATGCCCCTCATTTTGGGTGCAGCGTGCCTCTGTTTATGAAAATCACTGGTATAAATGAGTATATTGAACTGATTTTTAACGCCGTATTAGCGAGTGCAGTTATCATACCCTCTGGGTAAGTGATGCCAAGGTATGAATATGACACTAGCTACAGCTTTTTGTCTTCACCCAGAGATAAAAGACAGTGCCGGCGTTCCTGTGACAGGATCGGCATACACTTTGGCGTTGATGTCATAAATGTCTTTAAGCATAGACTCGGTGAGTACTTGGCTGGGCTTGCCATGCAGTTTGACCTCTCCATCGCGCATTATCACCAGCTCATCAGCATAGCGAGCAGCTTGCATAATGTCGTGCAGCACCACCACACAGCTTCGCCCTTGCGATTTAAGGTCCGCCAGTAATTCCAGCGTTTCAAATTGGTAGCGGATATCTAAAAAGGATGTCGGTTCATCGAACAGCAGGTAGCCCGTATCTTGCGCCAGACACATGGCGATAAAAGTATGGGAGTGCTAGCACTTCACTTAAGCCTAATTAGTGCATAGTTTTCACATCAATTTTTCAAGATATCTCAGTGATACCCACCAATGAATTTAACTTTCCCTTAAGAATGGTTGTTCGGATTAAATCAATCTTATCTTTAACAGTGAAGACCCCCGCGTTAAACTGACCTCCCATTAACACCATGTCGCTCTGTGGTAAAAACAGTCCTTTAAAGATTTTTTCACCACAGAGATCACAGAGGCGCTGCGCTACACAGAGGAAAAACCAAACACTATAATTACAGTAAGTGACGAGTTAAGTTCTTACGCCCCAATCCGATTTTACCAGTATTATGCTAGCCACCGGCACTAAATCTCAGGTTTCTGATCCCTTGATCTACAACTCATCACTTTTTATTTAAGTCTTTTAATCCCTCCTCTGTGTCCTCTGTGGTAAAACTAGTTTTTTAAATATTTTTTCACCACAATCCAGCTAGCCAAAAATGTCTTCACGGTACTGTTGATTTTCCAGCCAGAGAGGCCAGAGTTCATGATCACTGAATATCTCTCTAATCGCATCACCCAATTGGCGAGAACCGCAGACATAAACCACCGCACCATCGCGAAGCTGCGCTATTATTTGAGACCAGTTCTGTTTTATATGCTGTTGTACGTACTGCCCGTTTGTCACTCTGGAGAATGATAAATCCAGTCGTACATTGTTGCATTGCGACCAGCTATTAAGCTGCTGTTTGAACAAATAGTCTTTCTCAGGATGGCGATTACCTAAAATCAACCAATTCTGCGCACCACTGTTTTTGATCCGCGCCTGCATAAAGCCAATATAGGGAGCCACCCCTGATCCTGTCCCTATCATAATAATATTTTTATCAACCGAGGGTAGTTGAAAATGATTATTGGGTTTGACGAAAGCCCGTACACTCTGGCGGCGCTCCAGCCGCTGACAGAGAAAGCCGGAGGACATACCATACTTTTGCAGATCAACTTGCAGCAGAGCGACACATAGATCTAAAGATTTACTCTGCTCTGGACAGCTGGCGATTGAGTAATATCTAGGGCGTAATTTAACTAGGTTTTGCAGTAAAAAATCGATCGATGGATGCCAGTTTGGTATTTCAATTAACATCGATTTAAGATCTAATTTAAGCTCAGTGGTTGGAAAATCAGGATGCAGCGACTTCGCTATAGGGTAGAGACACAAGTGCTCTGCAAGTAATTGCTCAATCCTCAAACTACGTTTTTCAAACGGTACTATTTGCTCTGCATCAAATCCCAGACGCTGGATAATCCAGCGGACATCGTCGCGGTTATTCTCAGCATAAATCCCGAGTAGATCACCAACTCTATAGCTTAAATCACCGTTAAACTGCAAGTGAAACACACTACTTTTAGCACCGTCTCTGGTCAATTGAGTTTTATTGTTTAAGGTTAATCTGCTCTCTTGTCGAACTTCAGCTTCGACGGGGGTAATCAGCAGTTGATGCTCTTCAATATATGCCCATTGCGCACTGCTGGCTATCATTGGTACCAGCACTAATAACCAGCGCTGTGAATCTTCCAACCAGAGCTGTTCTGATTTTTTTAACGCCATTAATTCGACATTATTCTCCCCTGCTAATGCCGCTGACAAAAGCTCTCCTGCGAGACAAAAATCCGGATAGGCCCTATCTCCTAAGGCAAACACCGCATAGTTGAGCCGCCCCTTGAACTGTCTTAACTGGCGCAGTAAATCGCCGGCATTGCCCGGCACTTCTCCAGCACCGG
Organism: Oceanospirillales bacterium; assembly: GCA_029027825.1. GTDB lineage: Bacteria > Pseudomonadota > Gammaproteobacteria > Pseudomonadales > Balneatricaceae > Rs1. The sequence continues at coordinate 1,993,510 of CP093399.1, forward strand.
TGGTGCTGATGTAAAACAGCAAAACAGCATCGCTATCAGCGGTTAAAAATTGCTGATATTGATCGCCGCGATATAAACTTGCGGCAAAGCCAGCGCGTCTTAGCTGATCCACTGCCTGGTTCGCTGCCAGTTGAGCATTGCCACTATGACTGATGTAGATGACTTTAACTGAGGAACTACAGCGTTCAATCAAGGCTAGTTTTGCCTCGAGACCGCTTGCAACTGGCTGCGCCAGCTTTAGAGCGCGCTTTAAGTTAACGCGTTTATTTAGTTTTGCAAGATAGAGCCAAGTCCCCGAAAGACTGAGCAGAAAACAAGCCAGTGTACTAGACAACATGAGCCACTTACCTAGCGATCCAAAAGCGAGTCCGGTGTGAACTGGCAAGATCGCCGCCTGAAATTTAGTGGCTAGATTGAAGTCATCACTGGTGATGCTCTCTAGCAAACTGCCATCGATACGATCATAGAGCCTGGTCTGACAGCCCAATTTTTTGCAGTCTATCTGCAAACCATCCACCGCTGGTGACTGCACCCGATAAACATCATATAAGTCATCGACGTAGGGCCAGTCGATTCTATAATATTGGCTCTCGCTCAACGATTGATGGACTTGCGACCAAACTCTAGGAAACTCTTGCGCTAAGTGCTGTTCCGGAAGTTCTAGATCATCATTGGCGTTTGATTCAGCGGTGATCGCGCTCTGTTTACTTAAACCACTCAACCAATAAGTACTGAAGGCAGCCCATGAAAAGCTTAAATTAACTCCAGTGACACTCGACGATAAAACAAAAAACAAACTGTAGATGCCGATGATCGAGTGTAAATGCAACCAAAATGATCGACCCCGTTTGTGATTGGCTCGAAAATCTAACGAGGCCAACCAACGGTTGATTTTGAGCGGTAAATAACTGATTAACCCACTGAGCAAGATCAGGGATAACAACAAGGTCACGGCGCCTGCTAACCACTGGCCAATTTCCCCGGACAATAGCGATTTATGCAGTGCTAGATTAAATTCGAAAAATGCTATTTTTGGCCGTTCATCGAGCAGCTTGCCGGTTTCTGGATCGATAAGCCAAAAGTGGCTTTGATCTTGATCAATCGAAGTCAGTCCTTTTACCTGGATCCAAGATTGCTTTTTAACCACGATTTGCTCGATGATCAACGCAGGATTTGCCAGGCGAATTTGCGCTACTGTCTCAGCTAAATTCAAGGGGGCAGAAGCTACTTTGGTGCTGTAGAGCTGAGGATATTTCCAGTTGCGGTAATTTTCCTCAAGGCTGATCATTATGCCGCTCAGAGAGATCAACAACAGCACCAGAGCAATAACCAGCGCAGTGTAGCGATGGATGCTAGTAATCATAAGAGGCTAATAAATAACAATTGGACTATTTCGAGAAGGAGACAATTTCAAAGTGACTCTTGCGCTTGGCTTTAACTTTCAGACCGTTGGTTTCAGCATTGATAGGCACTAATAGCCGTCCTTTGTGGTGACGGCCATCCCAGACACTAGATTCAATGCGCAACACATAATCTCCGGAGTCCCACTGCTGATCACTGAGTCCTGTTTGCAATTGATACTGCCCGGTCTCGGCATAGTTTAAAGTAGCCGAAGTGACAGCATCAACGTCCTCCCTCGCCCGCCGGCTCTGCGAAAACCAGGCGGTTAGGTCAGGATAGTACTCTTCGTCCTCAGAAATTAGCGCCAAGGTTTTAACGAACTCCTTGCCACGCTTGCCTTTGGCCAGCCAAATGACAAACATCGGTTCATGGTCATCTTCGACATCATCGACGTCAAGCTCCTCAACATTTATTTCAAGATTCTTAGCACTGCTGTGCAGGGGAAGTAAAAGCAAAGCAGTACAGAAAGCCGTGACCCAGGTACTAGTCTTCAAGTCTTATTATTCCCAAAGTACGCTTAACACCTTTACGATATTTAGACTCAGAAATCAGCAGTTTATCACCACTGACGGTAAAATTACCGTACTGCTTAGGATGCGGATAAAAACCGACTTCCTGTTGACTGGCTAGATCAATTTTTTGAATGCCTTGCTTTCTCAGTGAAAGATACAAGCTGTCAGGTGTCACTTGAATGCTCGCGACACGAGTGGCATAACCCGTAGCGTATTTATGGGTCTCTTGCAGATCAAAATTCAACCATGTCAAATAACCATCATAATCACCGACGACCAACTGTTTATCCGTCGCAGCGATAGAATAGAGTTTAGACTTCAAGGTTTTCTTAATCAGCTTTTTAGTCTCTGTATCAAACAGGTATAGTTGATGTCCTTTTCTGGCGAATATTTTCTTGCCGTCTGGACTTACCGCTAATCGATCAATTTCATCCTCAAAATTAACTGCTAAATTAACGATTGCCTTTGGATCGGCACTTTTTAGATCAATATTTTGCAAATCTAACAACCCAACCTCGCCTGACAAATAGGCGAGAAATATCTTAGAGTCACTGACAACAGCAGCTGCTAACCCCTGGGGGAGCAAAATTCGATTTAAACGTTTCACTTCGCCTTTGGTCTGCCATACATCAATCGCCCCAAATTTGTTATCTCCACCACTGCCCATCACGAATGTCGCGATGCCATCAGCGTAGATAACGGCTTTAGGATATGTGTTCTTATTGTAGAATTTACTGTCAAATAGATTGGCATATTTGATTTTTTTACTGATCTTCTTCCCGCTTTTAACGTATTCGCCGTCTTTACTTAAGCTAAGTAGATCAAATCCACCTTTAAAACTAAGTAGTAGCTGTTGATCGCTGGCATCAATATTCAGCGTTCTTATATAGTCACTGGCCGGCTGCCAGGACTGTTCAGCACCGAGCAGCTTAGTCTTGGCCCTCACTGTGACATTAAACTCTTTTTTAATGAAGGGAAGCACGGTACTGGCATCGGCATATTCAATGTAAGCAGTTATTTGACCACTCTCATCTTGCTTGCCCCGCTGCACAACTCCGGCGTGATTAATCGACTTCATCTGGGATGTATCCCAAGTCACTCTAGAGCCTTCACCCATCACTAAACTTTGCATCAAATCAAGATTACTCACGATGGGAGTAATTTGATTCTCTACAAACATATTGTCTGCGGCTACATTTTTCAGGTTCACTCTAGCCGCGTCTATCGCCAGTGAACGTGCAACGCTTTGCTTTGCCTTCAACTGATAATCGTAACGTTGCAAATGCTCGTTCTTAGCACTGACTAGTAACTGACCTTGCCCATTAAACACAATCCCCGATGGCTGAGAATCTAGTGGGGTAAATCTATCGATTTGCCAAGTACCGGTTTTCAGCCAATAGATTCCATCACCACCGTGATCACCAAAACCAACTAACAGGTAATCGCCACTGGGAGAGGCACCAACAGAGCGCAGCTTTTTCGGTAATTTCAACGATTGCTGCTGCTCTAATTTTCCTTGATTTATCGCGTAGATCACTACCTCTTTACCCAATCCACTGACCAGTAGCTGATTGGCAAAGTGCAAATATTCAGGGGCATCTTCGGCTGCTATTTTTTGCACTATTTTCATATCAGAATAGCGAACTAATTGAATACCCATGAAGTCATCAGACTCTACACTTAACGCCAACAAATCATTAGCGACAAACTGAGCCGCCAATATCTCGCCCTGCCAAGGGATGACTTTCAATTCTTTAAGCTGGTTTACATCAAGCTTCAGCAACGCGTGTTGAGCACCTTCAAAGGCATCATTGGTAATCGCAACCAAAGATTTATTATCAGCTGACAACGCCATTGCTACCACTGATTTATTCCGGTAAACCAATGCGCGATCATCGGGAATAGCACCGGTTAATTTGGTGCGATAAATGCCGAATTCTTGACCCATAATCTTCGGCGTTTTCTTCGGCGAGATCAAAATAAAGGCTTCATCACCGGATTGATTTAATACGCTATTACGCAAGATATGCTCAGTGGCGCCAGAGCGACTATCGACAACGTAACGCGCCCCTGATACTACGGCTATATTGCTCTTAGCAATGATTTTATGGTTTTTTTGCTCAACCTGAATAATCCGGTTATGCCAATAAGTTGTCAGCAATGCAACATCTAATGCCGGGCTATAACTCAGCCCTACAGTATTCTCATCCTTATTGCTCACCTGCCAAGAGGCGATATCGACAAGCGATAGTTGCACATCAGCTTTACTACGTTGCTGTGCTGCTGCAATAAGGTCTAGCTCAAGTAGGTGAATTATTCCTCCGCTGTTACTGGCAACCAATTTTGTTAACAGCGCACTTTGAATCACCGCTTCAGAATAGCCGGTGAATTCAGCTTGTGCCAACGCCAGTGAAGCATCTAATATTTTTTGCTCAACCGAGACTTGCTTCTTCAGCGATGTCACCGCGACACTCGACAAGTTGTGTTTAGCTTTTTCAGCAGAAATCAAATCGTCGACACTCGTCGCATAACCATATTGACTAGATAGAAGAAGTACTGCAAAGCAGCTTTTACTAAAATCAGATAACATAAAGGTCCCAGTAATTAAATAATATTTAACTAAAGTATACAGGTTAAGCACATCAAGTAAATCACTATCATTTAGATTAGCGTTTGCCAAAATTGATTCTGTTTAGCTAAGCTAACGACAATCTAGTCAATGTTGAGTGTACTATCGGTTTTAATAAAGTGACTACTGAATATCACTCAAACCAAGCTAAAAATGATGCTCTCTCTCCCTTTATATTTTATCGTTTACGATTTTATCAACGCCATCCCCGCACCTGTCAGAATCCTGAATTTATATTTTGTAGCCAAATTTTATGTATTTTAATCGTATCCAAGCTGCAATAATTTTTTAAATCCACTGATGATACTTGCTTAAACCAGCTATGAGGATGAGCACTTCAACTTGAATTAACTTTTCATTCGGTCAATTTATCGGGCACCAATCCTCAACACAAAGAAAAAACATCTATAGAAACATTAATACAATGTGATAATAAGTGCCTAATTATCAATTTCTTATGTTTTATTCAACTGAGAAATCTTATATTTTACTTTTTCAGATTCTATTGCTTTTCATAAAACAACATGTTATTTTTCGATTTGTTCTTCATGATTATCATTATCATTCGTGTTTTGATTATCATCAATCACCTAGCAGGAAGTATTATGAATAAATTTAAATTAGTTACACTTACAGCGCTATTAGCTTCGGCAGTTGTTACTCAAGTGCAAGCTCACGCAATTTGGATTGCAGAGCGTCACGATAATTTAGCCATTGTCTACGGTGATTTATCTGACCAAGGTTATGATACTAAATATGTAGAAAATCTAGTTGCTAAGACAGCCGACCTATCCAGTGGCGAGCTCACCAGGAATGATCAAGAAGATCACGTTTTATTCACCATCGGTGAAAATGCGGCCTACGCAAGTGCAAAATTCGTGCGTGGCTATTCGACAAAAGACCAAGACGGCAAACGTTTTAATCTTCCTAAGAATGAAGTACCAAATGCAGTAAAATCTGGTTACTACGTAAAATATGCTAGCCATATCGCTGCAAATTTAAGCGAGACTCCTAAACTGCAAGGCCTTAAACTTGAAATTTTACCTCTTGAAAACCCGACAAAATTAGCTGCAGGTACATCGTTAGTTATTCAAGTTTTCTTTGAAGGTAAACCTTTAGCCGGAGCTAAAGTCTATGGAGATTACGTGACAGATCACGTAAACACATATACGACCGATTCAGAGGGAAAAGTGACCATTACAGTGAGAAATAACGGCCTGAATGTAATAGCCACTAAATATAGTGTAGAGCTGACAGATGATCCTACCAAAGACAAATTGGGATTCTATTCAACACTATCTTTTAAATCATTTAAAAAGAAACACTAAAAAATTCAATGAGCGGGTTATAAATGATTTATGTAATGATCTTGGATCGGTAACTGCACAGCGTAAATTATTGGTTTTACGACACATTGAAAAATCTTAGCTGCAGTGGCTATTTTTCAAACTGTTGTAGGATCAATAGCTTATGCACTACATGGAAGACACTGATTAATGAAAAGGTTAACCGCTCATATTTTTGATGAGAAAACCAACTGTCAGACAGGTCCTAAAAGATAAAATGACAGTTGGGGACTAACACCTGCAACACACCTCCCCCACTAAAGGTAAGTTTACAAATTTGAATTTTTGCTGCTAGGGAATTAGCACTGATGAAACACCTTCACCTATACCATGTAATCACAAACTTCTGATCAATTAATCTAAACTGAGACCTTTGCAGGATTTATGAAACTTATTATTTCAATGATTGTATTTTTTTCATCTAGCACTTCAGTATTTGCGCACGGCATGACTGATGCGGACCAGCTACTCGCAAATAATGGCAGTAACGGTCAATTTTTTGAACTTGGGGCGAGTCACATGCTTACAGGTTACGATCATTTACTGTTTTTGTTCGGTGTGATATTTTTTCTTACCAAGTTTAAAGATGTATTTCTGCTCATTACCGCCTTTACTATCGGCCACTCCGTCTCTCTTATCTTTGCTACATTCTGGTCAATCACTGCTGATTATTATTAGATCGAAGCAATCAAAGCGCTAACAATTTGCTATAAAGGTTTTGAAAATTTAAATGGCTTTAAAAATTATTTTGACATTAAAGTTCCAAATATTAACCTCATGGTTTTCCTCTTTGGCTTAATTCACGGTTTTGGCCTGTCTACCCGTTTACAGCAATTACCATTAGATGAAGAGAGCTTGTTATTAAAAATAATCAGTTTCAATTTAGGTGTAGAAATTGGACAAATTATAGCCTTAAGTTTGATGTTGGTAATTTTAATAATTTTTAGAAAAACCAAAACATTCATTAAAATCAGCAAATTATCAAATGTTTGTTTAATCCTGATTGGTTTTTTATTGTTACTCATGCAATTACACGGCTATCAACACACTCATTATTTACACGATTTCCCTTTTAATATCCACGAACACGAGCACTTACATAAAATCTCAGCAGCTGGTGAATCTAACACAAGTGAAAAAAGGGATATTTCTGAATTTGAAATTAAAGAGGGTACATGGCATACACATGATGATGGCGAGTCTCATTTTCACTGAGTTTGTATTGGCTACTTTTCCCCTGTGTGTCCCCCTGTGTCAGGCTAGTTGCTTGGATTTGATTAAGTTGCTGGCTGCATATTCTGGCGCACCTTCATACATCCCCTCTGTATACTAGTTAAATATAAAACGGATCAAAAAGGAATAGTAAAAAATTATTTTAAAAACTAGAAAGAGGACTTGACCAGATAAGCAGAATTTTTATAAGCGATGTTATTGCTAGAGAACATATTAACTGAGGAACTACTGTATATTGCCAATTATTAGAGGGTAACAATTAGCACTCTCCAACCTCTTGATATGTAAGAGATTGGTAGGACTACCCAGATTCGAACTGGGGACCTCTACCATGTCAAGGTAGCGCTCTAACCAACTGAGCTATAGTCCTAAAGAAGTTGGCGTAGTATACGTCCCCCAAAACTAACTTCAAGGGATTTATAGTGTTTTTATTAACTTTATAAAAAACCGCTCAATTTTCAAACAATTCAATATTTTCTATGACAACCAGCTCCCTACTCTACTGCCTATTTTCTCATATCTCAGATATCAAGGGTCCACCTTATCTATTCTCGCCATACTGTATTCGTTGACTAATTTCCCGTTTAAATTAATTGATGCTACTTTTTCGCCTTCAATTTCAAAGGCAAACTTTTTATATAGCGCGATCGCCGCATTATTATTAGTACTTACGCTGAGCTCTATGCGTGCAATATTCATCTCGCTCGCTCGGGCTAGCACCAACGCCATTAACTGAGACCCAAGCCCACTGGCTGTGCATTGTTGCACAATGCCGATCACCAGCGATGCGACATGTGAGACTCTCGTTTGAGAAAAAGCCACTATCAGACAAAAACCAACAATTTGATCAGCTTTTTCTGCGATAACCATGACTTTATTCGACGCTTGCTTAAATTCTGTCAATATTTTTACTTGCTCAGCTAATGTTGTTTTTCGCTCTCCTGGCTCATATAGCATAAACTCAGTTTCAGTATCTAACTGGGTAAAAAGAACCAGTAAGGCCGCGGCATCTGTTATTTCAACTAACCTAATATTCATAGATAAATACTCTTTAAATACTACTTTTCAGCAGCTTATACGATAAAGCGGCAGATACATTCCCAATTTATGGGTCACTAACTTCTTGCTCTGTGCTAATGGATTTTTCCAGATCACTAGTTTGCCTGTAATCCTTTCGTTAATCATCCATTTCTCTGTATGCCAGAGGCTGTGCGCCTTTTCGGTACTCTCTTATATTGCAAAGCTTATTTATTGTCGACAATCTTGTAGTTTATTTACAAAATACCCCTTATAATGCCTCCGTTAATATTGATATATTTAAATGACTGTCGCTATAAAAACAGTCTTTGTGGCTTTTCTTCGCAAAAACCCTTAACTACTTAAAACACAACAAACAGCTCTTGTTTTAACATTTTATTATGTATATCAATAACTAAACATCCAATTAATCGCCTTGGGGACAATATGACAGCTAACAACAGCACTATTTACTATACGCTTACCGACGAAGCACCTGCATTAGCGACTTATTCATTACTACCTTTAATAAGAACCTTCACTTGTGCAGCAGACATCGATGTCACTTTAACGGACATCTCCCTTGCAGCGCGTATCTTATCCAATTTCCCTGAGAATTTAACAGCTGAGCAAAAAGTAGAAGACGGATTGATTTTCCTCGGCCAGCTAACACAAGATCCAGCAGCTAACATTATCAAGCTGCCAAACATCAGCGCCTCTATTCCACAAATTAAGGCTTGCATCGCAGAATTACAAGGCCAAGGTTACAACATCCCCTCGCTGCCAGAAAAAGCTACTACTGATAAAGAAAAAGCCATCACTGCTCAGTACTCCAAAGTATTAGGTAGCGCGGTAAATCCGGTATTGCGTGAAGGTAACTCAGATCGTCGTGCACCACCTGCAGTAAAGTCTTTTGTACGCAAATTTCCACATTCGATGGGTGTTTGGAGCAAAGCTTCACAATCACACGCCGACTACATGCGCAATGGTGATTTCTTCAGTTCAGAGCAGTCTATCACGACTGACAAGGCCACCGATGTCCGCATCGAGTTTGTATCGGCTAGCGGTGCAGTGACGGTAAAGAAAGAACTAAGCCTGGAGAGCGGTGAAATTCTTGACTCGATGTCAATGAGCATCAGCGCACTGCGCGAGTTCTTCGAAGAGACACTCAACGACTGTAAAGAAAACAACGTTATGTGGTCGCTACACGTTAAAGCAACCATGATGAAGGTTTCACACCCTATCGTTTTCGGTCACGCTGTAACGGTCTTCTTTAAAGACTTATTCACTAAACACGCTGAGCTGTTCGCAAAAATCGGCGTCAACCCAAACAACGGTTTTGGCAGTGTTATTGAAAAAATTGCCGACTTACCTGCAGCCCAGCGCACTGCAATCGAAGCCGACATCCAAGCTTGTTTCGATTCACGCCCTGAAATCGCTATGGTTGATTCCGACAAGGGAATCACTAACCTGCACGTACCAAGCGATGTGATTGTCGATGCATCTATGCCGGCGATGATTCGCAACGGCGGCCAGATGTGGGGTGTTGATGGCAATGCTAAAGATGTTAAAGCAGTGATGCCGGAAAGTACTTATGCACGTATCTACCAAGAGACAATAAACTTTTGTAAGACTAATGGTGCATTTGATCCAACTACTATGGGCACAGTACCTAACGTTGGTCTGATGGCTAAAAAGGCACAAGAATACGGATCTCATGATAAGACCTTTGAAATGAGCGAAGCGGGTACTATGCGGGTTGTCGATAACAACGGTACGGTACTGATGGAGCACAAAGTTGAAAAAGGCGATCTGTGGAGAGCTTGCCAAACTAAAGATGAGCCCATTCGCGACTGGGTTAAACTTGCGGTAAACAGAGCTCGTCAAACATCTGTTCCCGCTGTTTTCTGGCTAGATGACGAGCGTTCACACGATCGTGAGCTAATCAAAAAAGTTGAAAAATATTTACAGGATCACGACACTACTGGCCTGGAACTTCCTATCATGGAATACAATCAGGCGATTCGCTACTCGATGGAGCGTCAAATTCGCGGCCTAGATACTATTTCAGTGTCAGGTAACGTATTGCGTGATTACCTAACGGATTTGTTCCCTATTATGGAGCTCGGCACTTCTGCTAAAATGCTCTCTATCGTACCTATGCTTAAAGGTGGTGGTATGTATGAGACGGGTGCCGGCGGATCAGCCCCTAAACACGTACAACAAGTGCAGCAGGAAAACCACTTGCGTTGGGATTCCCTAGGTGAGTTTATGGCGCTAGCTGTCTCCCTTGAAGAAATGGGCATTAAAAACGCTAATCCACAGGCAACTATTTTGTCTAAAACGCTAGATTTAGCCACCGCTAGACTGCTTCAAGAAAACAAGTCTCCCTCGCGTAAAACTGGCGAGTTAGACAACCGTGGCAGCCACTTCTACCTTGCTATGTTCTGGGCACAAGAGCTCAGCACCCAGACAGAAGACACGGTACTTGCAGCTAAGTTTACTGAACTGGCCAAGACTCTAGCCAGCAATGAAGATAAAATCATTGCCGAGCTTACTGCGGTACAGGGAAAAGCAGCTGATCTCGATGGTTACTACCACGCTACGCCAAGCAAGATTGAAGCGGTGATGCGCCCTAGCGCAACACTAAATTCCTTTTTTGCTTAAATAAAAAAGTGACCACTAAAAAGCCAGATCAATAGATCTGGCTTTTTTATGCCCTGCTACTAACTTCCAGCCTCCCTCCATTCGCTGCGTACTGTGCGCTAATCAACCAGGAACTAATCGGTTAGCATTAAGAAATACTATTGACTCGTACCGGCAAGCCACCAACCTTCAATACGCCATCGCCGTGTGAATATCAAACAAGTGATTAACACCACTTAGAGCACCAGCTTGATTGTATTGATGAGCACCTTTACAGGTGGATGCGGCAGTGAATGCTTTATATTGAGTAATAGAGCTGCTGTGCTCTTTTCTACCATGCATGCACTCTTTCAAAGACTATTAAATTACCAACTTGTAGGTAATCACAATATACCTTGAGACGCCTATCCCATTGGCTTTTGCGATCTAAGCTGCGATTAAACCTAGCCTATTGACTAACATGATGTAATTTTCTGTGGAGCTGCCTATAAATTTAGTACTTTGTTGTGCCTAAATTTATATAGCAGATATCCCCACTCAACAAAAAAAACAGCTAAGCTCGATTATTATTTATCCTTTGGCATTAATAAATTTAAGACTATCGCCACTACAGCTGCAGGTAACAAGCCTGTAGACATTAGCGCTTTTGCCGTAGCTGGCATGTGCTGCAGTGCAGAAGGCTCTAACATCAAACCTAAACCAAGCGAGATAGATATGGCAAATATCACCATATTACGACTCGTCCAATCGACATCTGACAGCATTCTCACCCCAGCAGATGCCACCATACCAAACATGATGATTACCCCACCACCTAGCACTTCAATTGGGATAGTGGTGATAATGGCGCCCACTTTTGGAATAAAGCCACAGACCACTAGGAACAACGCACCAATGGTAGCTACGTGCCGACTCATCACTCCAGTCATCGCTATCAGCCCCACATTTTGTGAAAATGAAGTATTGGGCAACGCGCCAAAGAAACTGGAAAACGCCGACCCCAAACCATCGGCATAAGTCGCCCCTGTTATTTCTACATCCGTCGCTTCACGGTTAGCTCCACCTTTGGTGATTCCAGAGACATCCCCTACCGTCTCTATTGCCGAGATAAATGACATCAAAGTAATACCGATAACTGCAGACACTGTAAATTCCATTCCAAAAGGTAATATTTTTGGTAGGGCAAAGGGCGCTGCACGACCAATATTGCCAAAATTTACCATGCCAAGCATGTAGGCGACGATATAGCCTGCTATCAGACCCATCAAGACCGCGGAGACACTGAGCATGCCGCGAGTATAAAACTTAAAACCTAAGGTAACGATGATAACAACACTAGCGACTCCCCAATTTTGTAGCGAGCCAAACTCGGGAGAACCTATAGCAGGCACACCCCCCGCCGCGTATTGAACACCTATTTTTAACAGAGAGAGACCTATCATGGTCACTATCAGACCTGTGACCAAGGGAGGCAATGCAAAACGTAGCCTTCCGATAAAGGGTGCGAGTGCTGCCTGCAGCAAACCACCGACTAAAATACCACCGGCAATTGCCGCCATCGCATCCACTCCTTTACCCGCCACTAGTGGCACAATAATAGGAATAAAGGCGAAACTAGTGCCTTGGACTATCGGCAACCGCGCGCCCACTGGCCCAAAACCTATGGTTTGCAACAGTGTAGTTACACCCGCCAACAACATGCACATCTGCATCATATAGATCATCGAGGGGAAGTCCGCCGAGTTCGAGCCAAAGCCAAAGCCTGCTGCACCAGCGATAATAATAGCGGGGGTTATGTTTGAGACAAACATCGCCAATACATGCTGAATCCCCAGCGGAATAGCATAGCGCAGTGGCGGAAAATAATTGGGGTCTTTGAGCTGCTCTGCGGTGCCTATATTATTGGTGTTTATCTCGACGGGCTCTCGCTCGCTTTCGATAGAAGAGTGTTCAATATTATTTTTATTTGAACTGATCATGTTTAGCTCCCTGAATCCATTCAAAGGTTGCTCAAAAAAGCAAACCCGCACAACGTTGATTCAACCAGACTAACTTATTTTATTTAAAAAACAAAGATTGTTCACAATTAATTACAATATTGTATTAACATCTTTTTGATAAAAGTATACAAAAATTTAATCTCTGAACTTATTACCTTAATAGTCTTCACTTATACCTGAATCCGTGATTTCAAAGTGAATATAGAGTGTAAGATATTGGTTTTACAGTGGAATTGTAAAAATCTTAGTTGCACCCGTAGGTTCAGCGGGTATGTTTCTAACCGCTGTAGAATCAAGAGCTTGCGCTAAATGGTGCAGTGAAGTCACTGATTCAGGTTATAGACTTATCAAGTTTAAATCGACAGTCCCCACCGTCTCGAGTGCGATAGCAATCAGTCTGGCGCGACAATCAAGAAGGAGCCCTGACTGTGCGCCAGGGCGAGGATGATGATTTAGAGGTTAGCTTCCCCGATAAGTTGAGTAACTGTACGGGCTGACTAGCAGGGGGATGTGATAATGATCATTGACATCAGCGATGGCGAACCTAATGGTTATCTCATCCAAAAAAGCCAATTTCTGCTCTGTTATTACACTCGCTTCACTACCCTTATTACCTTCACTGAAATATTCTTCGACACTGAATACTAACTCGTATCTAGCGCATTCAAATGCAGCCCCTGTAAGTAGCGCGTTATCACAGCGCCCGTCGCTATTAGTGACGGCGCGAGCAAGTAGCTCTTTACCTGTCGCAGTGATTTTATACAGCGACACCGGGATACCATGCGCGGGACAACCTTTGGCTGTGTCTAATACGTGTGTTGTTAGAAAACCTTTAACCTCTGACATACCCTTATCCTTTAAACTTTTACCTGAATCAGTGACTGCTAAATGGATACAAAGCGCCCCATAGAAGCCACCCATTCAGGTTTTATATACATTATCTATGCGCACCTTAGCGGACGCACAACATAAATTTTGACTAGTTCTAGTCGTAAATCAACTCCGTAAGCCGAAGTTATGTCGAGCTTCTTCAGCAAACTTCTCAGCTAAGATTACACTTTTCTGCAGGCTGAAATAAACATATTTGACGGTTATTTAAATCAATCTTCAATTAATTGTATACAATAAACTGATTAATTGTTTATATTTGTGTTGATAGTTATTCCATTTGCATATTTCACACTTGGCAATAAGTGTCTTGCATCCGCTAAATAAACGCATCCATGCATAACACTCTTAGGCTTAGCAGCTATTTGCCCAGAGAGCCGTAATATCAATAATTTATGCTAAGCGTCGTATCCAAGTAACTTACTCAGGACGATTTAAGCTTGATTCAGGCCCAGTTAAAGGAACAACAATGGTAAATGATAATTACCCCAGAGATTTAATCGGCTATGGCGCGACTCCCCCACACCCCAACTGGCCAAATCAAGCCCAGATTGCCGTCTCTTTTGTTTTAAACTATGAGGAAGGTGGCGAGCGGTGTCTGTTACATGGTGACAGCGAATCTGAGGCATTCCTATCTGAGATGCCAGGTGCTACTCCTCTACTAGGTGCCCGCAATTTAAGCATGGAGTCCTGTTACGAATACGGTAGCCGTGCTGGTGTGTGGCGATTATTGAGGCTATTCGAGCAACATGATATTCAACTCACCGTCTTTGCCGTGGCTATGGCGATTCAACGCCACCCAGATGTTGCCATGGCGATGGTCGCTGCCGGTCATGAAATTTGCAGCCATGGATATCGCTGGATCGACTACCAAAATATGTCCGAAGCAGAAGAGCAGCAACATTTAGAGCAAGCGATTGCGATTATTACTAAGGTTACTGGTCATCGGCCTCTGGGCTGGTACACCGGCCGCCTTGGCCCAAATACACGGCGCTTAGTGATGCGCGAAGGCGGATTTATGTATGACAGTGACGCCTATGATGATGATCTCCCCTACTGGCTCGACAACGCGGGAAAAGGCCACTTAGTTATTCCCTACACTTTGGATGTCAATGACATGCGCTTTGCTACTCCCCAAGGTTTTAACAGCGGCGAGCAGTTCTACCAATATTTAAAAGACAGCTTCGACACTTTGTATAAAGAGGGAGAAACGGCCCCTAAAATGCTCTCGATAGGTCTGCACTGCCGGCTGGTCGGCAAACCGGGAAGAATTGCCGCTCTAGCGCGTTTTATCGACTATGTTAAAAGTCATGATAGAGTATGGATTACCAGGCGCATTGATATTGCCAAACACTGGCACCAACAGCATCCTTACCAACCTCAAGGCCTATAATATGCAGATGTTTACCACTTGCACACCCAGCGAGATGTCAAAAACTCAATTTATGGACAAATTTTCTGACATATTTGAACATTCCGCTTGGATTGCTGAAGCTGCTTTCGATGCTGGAATCACCGCTGAGCACAACCAAATCGAACACTTTCATCAATTAGTCTGTGCTATATTAGCAACGGCAAATCATCAGGCTAAACTCGATTTAATCAACGCTCACCCCGACCTTGCCGGTAAAGCAGCCCTTGCTGGACAGCTGACTAACTCATCATCCGCCGAGCAGACAAATGCGGGGATTAGCGACTGTAGTCCCACCGAGTTCGCCCTGTTTAAACAGTTAAATAGCGCCTACCAGACTAAGTTCCACTTCCCTTTTATTATGGCCGTTAAAAACAGTAACAAACTTAAAATTTTAGCCGCTTTTCAACAGAGAATAAACAATCAACCTGAGCGTGAATTTTTGCAAGCACTGCTTGAAATCAACAAAATTGCCCGGTTCCGCTTAGCGGATCTATAAATGATTGAGGATTAAGGATTAAGGATTAAGGATTAAGGATTAAGGATCGAACAAGCTAGCGAGCCTGTTTAGTGCGCTCGCCAAGCTTACTCAGTTACCGAGTATTTATCGAATAATTTTCGACTTATGTAATACCTTAATCAGTGACTTCACTGCAGCACATAGCGCAAGCTATGTCTTTACTTTGCAGTCACGGATTCAGATAATAATTAAATAGAAGCGATATAAAAATGACAAATAGCCATAGCTTTGAAAAATTTATAAACCTTGCCGATGCGCGTTTAGGCAGCAAAGTAATATCCGTTACCGACGACTGGTTTGCAGCAGCTGATCGAATGCTGGCACCACAAGCCGCCATTTGGAAAGAAGGTATTTTCGATGACAATGGCAAGTGGATGGACGGCTGGGAGTCTCGCCGCAAGCGCTTTGAAGGGTATGATCACGCGATTATTCGCCTAGGTGTAGCGGGGGTTATTAAAGGCGTGGAAATAGACACCGCATTTTTCACCGGTAACTTCCCGCCCTCCGCCTCTCTGGAAGGCTGTTTTTGCCCGACAACTGATCCCGATGAAAATACCCAGTGGACGGAAATATTACCCGCCGTTGAACTACAGGGCAACAGCCAACATTTGCACAGTATTGATAGCGATCGACCATTCAGCCACTTGAGATTCAATATATACCCAGATGGTGGCATCGCCAGACTTCGCGTTTATGGAATTCCTCACCACGATTGGTCCAAGCAGAGCACTGATCAATTACTGGATTTAGCCAGCTCTTTAAATGGCGGCCGCGCACTCGCTTGTTCAGACGAGCACTTCGGTCAAATGCGCAATATTTTAAACCCGGGCCGTGGGGTTAATATGGGCGATGGCTGGGAAACTGCAAGGCGTCGCACTCCGGGTTATGACTGGGTTATCGTGGCATTGGGTCACGCTGGGAATATTGCAGAAATCTTGATAGATACTCTACACTTCAAAGGCAACTATCCAGATAGCTGTTCGATTCAAGGCGCCTATGTAAAAGGGGGTACAGATGAACAGATAGCCACTCAAAGCTTATTCTGGCAAGAGCTGCTACCTTCCCAAAAACTAGCGATGCACAGCGAGCACACTTTTACCGAACAGCTCAATGATATTGGACCTATCACTCACGTAAAGCTCAACATCTTTCCTGATGGCGGTGTTAGTCGCATGCGGCTATTCGGCAAAATACATAACAAAAACAAAGGCTAGAACCGTGCACTTAATCAAACCTCAACCATTAACTCAAGCGGCTTTTGCCGATTTTGGGGATGTCATCGAAACTGTGGATCGGTCATTTTTCATGATCAATAATAATAATACGCAGCGCTATCACCGCCTCTCAAGCGTCGAGCTATCGGATCCGGAAGATAATGCCATTATCAGCATCTTTAGGGCGCAAAAATTACAAATGCCTCTGCAGATCAAAATGATGGAACGCCATCCTAAAGGCAGCCAAGCCTTTATTCCCCTAAAACAAAATGCCTTTCTTATTTTAGTTGCCCCGGCAGGTGAACCGCCTCAGCCAGAACAGTTGCAGGCATTTATCAGCGATGGCCAACAGGGAATTAATTACCACCGAGGTGTATGGCACCACCCTATTTTATGTTGCGTAGCTCAAGATGATTTTTTAATTGTCGATCGTGAAGGCCCTGGGAATAACTGCGATGAACATTTTTACCCGGAACAGATTAAGATTTTTTTAGATCCTGATCAACAATTAGTACCGAGCAACTAAGGAGTTATCTATGGATCCCCATTACACAGAGTGGTTAAGCTTGGCAATTCGCTGGGTACACATGATTACCGGAGTTGCCTGGATAGGCGCTTCATTTTATTTCGTTTGGCTAGAAAACCACTTGGACAGACGTGCCCCTAAAGAGGGATTGGCCGGTGATTTATGGGCGATTCACGGCGGCGGCATCTACCATTTAGAAAAATACAAGTTGGCCCCGCCACAAATGCCGGAAAACCTGCACTGGTTTAAATGGGAGGCATACACTACCTGGCTATCGGGGATGGCTTTACTGGCCGTTGTCTATTATCTCAATGCAAAGCTCTATCTCATAGCACCGGGCTCTGATCTCAGCGCGCTTAGTGCGATCGGTATCAGTATTGCTAGTTTAATTGTCGGCTGGCTAATTTATACCACTTTATGTGAATCAGCTCTGGGCCAGAAACCGGCGCTTTTAGGCACGATACTTTTTATACTATTAATCTGCGCCGCCTGGGCATTCTCGCTAGTATTTAGCGGCCGCGGTGCCTTTATCCATGTCGGTGCTATTATCGGCTCGATTATGGTCGGTAATGTGTTCTTTGTGATCATGCCCGCCCAGCGCAAGATGGTCGCATCATTAGCAAAGGGTGAAACACCCGATCCGAGTTTACCGGCAAAAGGCTTATTGCGCTCTAGACACAATAACTACTTCACCTTGCCGATCCTATTTATCATGATCAGCAACCACTTCCCCAGCACTTATGGACACGAGTATAACTGGGCGGTATTAGCGGCGCTGGCGGTATTTAGCGTGTTAGTACGTCACTATTTCAACACCCGTCATTTAACCCAAAAATACGCTTGGACAATTCCCGCAGCCGCCCTTGGCATGGTCTGTCTAGCTTTTATTATAGCCCCTGTCCACTCAACGCCAGAGTTAATAATCACGACCACCCCAACATCAAACACAGCGTCAAAATTAAAGACAGCTGCCGCCCTCTCTGAGCCAACTGCACCGGCAAACAGCCTTGCTGTCAGTAACAGCACCCTGTTTAACGAAGTCAGCGGCATCATCAGTGAGCGCTGCACCGTTTGTCATGCTGCACAACCAAGCAGTAACCTGTTCTCAACCGCACCGGCCGGTGTAATGTTTGACACGCCTAAACAGATTAAGGCGTATGCGGCTAGAATCAACGCTCAAGCGGTTGCATCACAAGTAATGCCACTGGGAAATATTACCCAAATGACCAAACAAGAGCGTCGCATACTGGGCAAGTGGATTATCGAAGGTGCCAATATAAATAAATAATTAAGCTGAAAGCTCTAAGCTTCTAGCTTCTAGCTTCTAGCTTCTAGCTTCTAGCTTCTAGCTTTCACTTCTAGCTTCTCTTCTCCCTCCCCCCTCTTTCATGAATTATTTTTTATGAAAATTAGGACAAATAACTATATTTGTCTATGCTTAACTCATGGAACATACCAACAACTTAAGAAGATAAGAATTAGTGGAGTCATCGCCAGTTGCTGCCCGCTTGGAAGCGGATGCTAATTAGCTCACAATTTCAATCATATGCTTTCTGCGAAGCTTCGCTACTAGCTATTTTGGGGTGAGAACCAACTAGTTAATTTTTTCTGACCAGAACCTGTATCTCAATCAAACAATCTCAAATTAAGATCTCTTCAAGATAATTTGAGATACAAATATTATTATTCACAACGACCATCTAGCCCGAACATTGCACACAACAACGCATAGCTTAGTCTGATTCTTAATGTTACAGAACATTATGCCATCGATAGAATTTGCTAATATGACGTTCAATCAATATGACTCTGCAGTAGAGATAAACGGCGCTAATCGGTTTATACCAGCATAGGGAAATGCATGCCAGCCACTGAACTTGATGATTTAGCCGTCGAAGATGCGACCATTTGGTGCGATAGTAATCGTGTCATTGATATGAATTTGAAGGAAAGATTGGAGCAAAGAGCGGCGAAAAGTGCCGTGATGATAGGTTTTCAGCTATCTAGAGTTGATTTAAGCCATATCAATTTGGTGAAACGCGACGCTAAACAAGGCTATAAATTTATCGATGCCGACTTCTACAGAGCGAATATGCAGTTTGCACATTGCTTTAAAGTCGATTTTTCAGGCTGTTCTTTGATGAAGACCAATTTAAAGTACGCCAATTTACATTGTGCCAATCTAGAAAATTGTAATTTATTAGGAGCTAATTTTGAGCATGCTAAGTTAGAGCATATTCATTGGGGCGATGAAATATTGCAGGAAAAAATGGCTAAAAATGAAACCGACCCTGTAGAAAAAGAAGATCTATATCAACAAGCTGAGGAAATTTATCGGCATCTTCGTAAAGTCGCTGAGGATGAGGGCCTATTTGACCTCTCGGGACGATTTTTTCGTAAGGAGATGATAGCCAGAAGAAAGCAGCTTCCGAAATTATCTGGAGCGAGGGTGCTATCAAAAACCGTGGACCTGTTTTGTGGCTACGGCGAAGAACCGCTGCGAATCATCGGCTTTACCTTATTACTAATCTTTATTTACGCTTGTTTTTACGCGCTATCAGGTCTGAGCTATGCAGGAGAGGTGATCCAGTTGGATCTATCGGCAAGTCTCACAAAAAATATATATCACTTACTCGATACTATTTATTTCAGCATCGTTACTTTTACTACCTTAGGTTATGGAGATATTGCTCCACAAGGTTTTAGTCGTTTTTTAGCCGCCACTGAAGCACTGATAGGTAGCTTTACCTTAGCGCTATTTGTGGTGGTTTTTGTTAAAAAAATGATCCGATGAGAGGCATGTTTGCAGGTCGATGCACAGCTCCAAAAATAGCATATGAGAGTGTTAGCACTATCACACTTAATCGCTAAATCGCTGAATCTGCGCTGCTCAAATTGCTTCACCGTTACCTATACAAAAGATAGTATGCTGCTGCATAAAAATTTAGTTAAGCTAAAAACACCATCAATATTCAAGCTTTACGTAGATATTTATTATGTTGTCGCTTTTTCTGCGCTAAACTGTATCTATTCATCTTTTATAGACTGTAGATTATGCCGAAAAAGTCAGAGACAAGTGAGAGAGTTCAGCGAGCTGCAGATGAATTACTGGCGCAGGGAAAGCGTCCTACTCAGCAAGCCGTAAGGGACATCATAGGTAGCGGCAGTATCACCACCATTAATCATGCTTTAAATTTTTGGTGGGCTAATTTATCAAAAAAAATAAATAGACAGAATGAGCATCCAGCACTGCCTGAGCCGGTACTCACAGCGGCCTCTAAGCTTTGGGATCAAGCAATGGTTTATTCTCATGCCGCTTTAGATGAGCAGCGTTTACAGCTAAATCTAGCGTTACAAGAACACCAGACAGCGGATAGCCAACAGCTGTCCCAAACGCAAACCGCGATGTTGTCCGTGCAGCAGCAGAACAATGAATTACTAAAAACTAATGAAGCATTACTTGATCAAATAAATATCCTACTGCAGAGCAGACATGCTCTAGAATCATCATTAATTCATAAAACCTCGGAATGTGATGAGCAGATACGAGAAAATAAGCAGCAAGCCCTGTTGCTGAATGATGCTAATTTCAACCCGATTCGTCAGCAAATATCAGATGAACTATTTCAGGCAAAAATAGATTTAAAAGTGAGTCAAGTCATCGTTATTGATTTAAAATCGAATCTCGCTAGACAAGAAAGTAAAAATACCGAATTACAGCAGCAGTTGTTTGATCAAGAAAAAAGCAGTATTAAGCAAGTACATCGACTGGAATTAGTCATCAGCCAACAAGATGTGAAATTCAATAATATTAAAGAAAAATTTGAAAGTTTTCAGGAAAATGGCCGATAAAGTTACTATATCCTGAATCCGTGACTTCAAAATGAATACAGAGTGTAAGATATTGGTTCTACAGTGGAATTGAACAGTCTTAGCTGCAAGCTCATATACCACGTTGAAACCACAAGTTTAGGTATTATACATTTTGACTCTGGGAATACCTCCCTTACACTCTCGGTACTATTTTACATTGGAAATGTTAATGGAATACGATTTAATAGACGACACTGAATATGAAGATATAAAAAAGGTTTTATTAAATTGCCTACCTGCTGACGTAGTTAAGTGTTATAGCTTAGAGGTTTTTAATGGTGCCAAGAAAGTACTCATCACTGAAAAATTAATCGAGAAAACCGTACAATTATTAGATGAAGATGATTATGTCCTACAGCAGGTAACCAGCAAAAAAAGAGTAGATGCGGATAAAGAAATTGAATTCTCTGACCGACAACTTGCGGTCATAAAAGCGATGGAAAAAGTCTTACAACACTGCCATCATGAAGGCATTGGATTGATTGGCTATAGTGATGAATTAGTTGCATATCCGGCAAATTGTAAAAATATAGAACAGGCATCAGAGTTTTGTCTGGAAATAAACACCAGTCACACTTATAAAGGTGCTTAGCTAATCAAAACGCCCCTAAGGATGCATCTCATAGTTTGCTCCTGCAGGCTAAAGAAAAACATCAATCGTCGCAAGTGCAAGATTATTTATGGAAGAATTTTCGCCGTAGATGAGTGTTAAATACCACCACCCAAATTGTATCTATTGGGTTTTAAACAGTAATTAATGGATTAAGAGTTGGGTAGATAAATGACAATTAAAGTATTATTAGTTGACGATCACGAAGTAGTTAGAGCTGGCTTTAAAAGTATTTTAAATTCAGAAAAAGAGATTGAAGTTATCGCCGAAGCTCAATCGAGTATTCAAGCTTATGAACTATTTAAAACCAAGCAACCCGATATCGTTGTCATGGATCTTTCATTACCATCTGACTCCGAGACATCAGACAGCACTCATGGAGGTATCGAGGCCATTCGCCGTATTCTTGCCTTCGACAAAAGTGCCAAAATTTTAGTACTATCAGGTTTTGATACAGCGCCCTTCCCGAATACCGTTTTAAAGGCAGGGGCAAAAGGTTTCTTAACTAAGAGAGGCCCTGCTGATGAGTTGATAACCGCTGTCAAAATGATCCATAGCGGTGAACAATACCTCTCTCCGACTGTTAGAGCTCAGCTGGATGGCAAAGAATCTGAAAGTCCTCTGACAGTTCTCACTAAACGTGAAATTCAAATATTTTCACTTTTGGCCGATGGTAGAAAAGCTTCGGATATAGCAGATAATATGTGTTTATCAAACAAAACTATCCATGCCCATAGAGCCAATATTTTACGAAAGCTATCATTATCAAACAATTCCGAACTAGTCCATTTAGCTATTAGACATGGGGTAGTTAGACCTTAAGAGCTTGGCTGCATAATAAATCTCTAGAGTGCTATTTTTAAATATAACACTCTAGAGCCAATTTCAATTGGCTATTTTTATTAAAAAACATACTTTGAGACCTCTGCATAACGTTGCGAGCGAAGGCAAGAAAAGGCAAGGCAAAACCGGCTAGATAGCGGAGTCAGTGTGCCCCTCACTTTGGCTACAGTGTGCCTTCTTTTATGGGTATTACTGGTGTAAATGGCATATTGAGCCGGTTTTTAACGCCGTATTACCGAGCGCAGTTATCATACCCTCTGGGTAAGTTATGCCAAGGTCTCACTTTATAAACACCACTCATATCCGTTTGATAACTCCTCCCTAGGAGACTATTTTCCAGAGGATAAGCTGACACAATCCTGCTCTCATTCAATAGTCTTCCTATATTTTGATTAGCCTACCCACAGCGGCATTCAAAGCCACCATACTCATTACCACTTTATTAACGTGATTGCAGAGAGCTAAATTTCACCAGAATCCGTGACTTCAAAATGATTACATAGTGTAAGATATTTGTTCTACAGTGGAATTGAATAATCTTAGCTGCAAGCTCATATGCGCCCTGCATTCGCTAAATAAATGCTCCCTGCATAAAACCCGTAGGTTCAGTGGGTATTTTTCTAACCGCTGTATAATCAAGAGTTTGCGCTATGTGGTGCAGTGAAGTCTGATTCAGGTTTCAGTTACGACTAACTCATTTACCACTAAATGCTACTGTCATTCGAGCTAAATTAGGCTATTATTCAGCGCTGTTATTAATCTTCTTTCTATGTCTAGTTTATTGTTATGGGAGAATCAATCTAAGCCCTATATTCAATCAACATTTTTCTATGGTAGCCTTCTGAAAACTCAAAAAGACAAGGTGGTCGCAAAATTCCTACAGGGATCGATCATGCGCCATGTTGTTGTTTTAACAACGACATCTTCTATAGGCCTCGTTTCACTCTTCGCTGTAGATTTAATTGATCTATATTTTTTAACTTTACTTAATAATCAAAGCATTATTGCTGGATTAGGTTTTGCCGCCAGTATTATGTTTTTTAATATGAGCTTCTCAATTGGCCTATCCATCGCTATGTCAGCGACAGTGGCTAGAGCCATTGGTGCAAGAAAAGACCGGCTAGCTAGATCTCTGGCATTAAACAATTTTGTCTTTAGTGTTGCATTCACAGCTTTAGTCGCTACTGTCACTTGGTTGTTTAAAGCACAGTTATTGACCTTTATTGGGGCGAGTGCTCAAGCTCATACTTATGCCGATCAATATCTTACAATAATTTTACCCAGCTTACCTTTCCTGGCAATTGCCATGTCAGGCGGTGCGTTACTCAGAGCGATGGGATCACCAAAACTATCGATGATCACGATGCTAATGGGTTCAATTGTAAATGTTATTTTAGACCCCATTTTTATTTTTGGTTTAAACCTGGGCATAGAAGGTGCTGCGATAGCATCCGTCTTTGCTAGGATAGCCGTTGCCAGCACAGCACTATATTTCATTTATACTCAACATGACTTTTCGTGTCAGTTTAGCTGGCCCTCATTCAATAAAAACCTAAGATCCATATTACCTATAGCAGTACCGGCAATTGCAACGCAATTAGCGACCCCCTCAGCAAATGCCTACATGACGTATGAAATAGCTAAATTCGGTGAAAGCTACATGGCTGGTTGGACACTAACGGGGCGAATAACAGCGGTCGTTTTTGGTGTTATCTTTGCACTTTCAGCAGCGGTAGGACCTATTTATGCACAAAACTTTGGAGCCAATAACTTCCAAAGAGTCAACAGAACACTGTTGGATAGCTGCATATTCGTCACCGGCTATTG
The DNA here is from genome assembly GCA_029027825.1 of Oceanospirillales bacterium. GTDB lineage: Bacteria > Pseudomonadota > Gammaproteobacteria > Pseudomonadales > Balneatricaceae > Rs1. Next base: position 2,018,006 of record CP093399.1, read on the forward strand.
TGTGTTCGCCTCGATATTTTTTTATTACAGTATAGAACCATTGATCACGTGGTTTGGCACCTCAGGTGATGCTGCAGCCTTCATGAGGTTTGTCGGTATTTGGATAGGCCCAGCCTTTACCTTTTACGGGTTTTTATTTGTTGCAAATGCCGCTTTTAACAACCTCGGCTATCCATTAATATCGACAGCTTTCAATTTTGCAAAAGCCAGTATCGGCACAGTCCCTTTTGTAATGTTCGCTGTGAGTGTTATGGGAGCTGAAGGCGTATTCCTTGGTAATACTATCGGTAATTTTGTATTTGGCGTGACCGCATTAACTACTTGTTTTTATATTATTAGGCAATTAGCGAATCAACATAACAATATTACGGTTTAAGTATTTTTGATATGCAGCTGTCATGTGGACTTAAGCTATTTTAGGTTGATGATACAACAGTAACATCACTGCATATCTCAAACTATTGATTATACGACGATTAGAGAAACAGCAACTGAAGCTATGAGTTTTATGTATAGATGCGTTTATCTAAAACCTGAATCCGTGACTTCAAAGTGAATACAGAGTGTAAGTTATTGGTTTTACAGTGGAATTGAAAATCTTAGCTGCACCCATAGGTTCAGCGGGCATTTTTCTAACCGCTGTAGAATCAAGAGCTTGCGCTATGTGGTGCATTGAAGCCACTGATTCAGGTAAAAGATACAGGGCACATATAAACTTACTGTTAAGTTTTTTAACTCCACCGTAAAATCAATATTTCACACTCTGTATTCACTTTGAAGCCACGGATTCAGGTACCATTTTTTCAAGTATTCTGAGCATGCTCTCCTCAGCATTAACGCTCCATAAACCGTAATTAATGGGCAACACCTCCCCCTACTCCCTGCAGCAATTTATAAGTATTTAATTCGAAATAGTCTGCCCAGTTACCAGGAAAACCGACTAAAGCTAAGTATTTACCAGATTTACGACATAACAAATCTATTTCAGTCCCCGCTAAGTTGTATCCGCGGCCAAATTTCTACATCATGGCGATGTAAAGCATCAGCTACGGTCTGTTGGGACTCATCAATATTTTGTGTGACCTCATGCACTGCACAGAAATCCTAGATTGAACGTAAGGAACGTTTTAACAAATTACACTACTGCTCAAATGATGGCGCTCCATAAACTTTGCATCTTTTGTGTTAGCTAAAAACCAGTAATGTCTAAGCTGCTTTATATCGCCAGTTATCATTGTACGCTTGGCACGATAAATAGCGGGACAACAACTGCTAATATTACATTGAGTCGCTTCATTGATAATCACTAAATCAAACATTTCTCTTTTTAGTGGTAATGCTCGATAAAGGGCCATGTTTGAAAGGTTTGCTGAAAAACCCTTTTTTGTATTAGCCGCTGAGCTGTAAACTTTATATCCTGAGCCTTAGGGTAATATTTAATATATTTGAAAAACCAAAGTCAAAACCTTCGTAATCTATTGTTTTTATGGACTTATTGTCAGTATTAAAATGTGTTCAACAAATTTTTTAAATATACCCGCAGAGCCTGTATAGACTATGAACGAATGAATTTATTGCGCCACGAATACGAGTTTAAATTCTGCAATAATTTTAAAACTGCCATCTTTAATTAAGCTGAAATTAATATTTTCTTTTTAAGAAACAGCATAATTCCCTACTCTCTATATATGAATGTAAATTCATATATATTTCAGATGGCATCCCAAGTATCTTCATGATAATTAATCATTAATTTAACATTATACACATACGGATGGTTACTTAATTCAGTTACATTATTACAAAGAAGTATCCAAACACCAACACTCTTTAATAATATTCATAAATTCTTTACTTGCCTTTTACATTATGATATTAACAACGCTTATTAATAAGTTTACTTTAACTTTGACATTTTTAAGGCATGAACACACATGAATTTTTTTCGAAATATATCAGTTAGTAAAAAGCTCGGGAGTATTATTGGACTCTTTTTAAGCCTGATATTAGTGCTTTCCTACTTAGATCTACATAATTTTCATAAGCAACTGATTATTTCGAAGAATACTCAGTCTCAAGAAATAGTCGCTAGCGCTAAATCTATCGCACTTACTTACTATAACTTACAGCGACAAGGCAAGTTAACTGAACCTCAAGCACAATCGGCAGCACTAGAAGCAATTACAGCGATTAGATACTCCGGCAATAACTACGTTTTTATTTCAGGGCTTAATGCCCATATGATTGCCCATCCAATAAAACCTTCTTTAAATGGTAAAGATTTAAGCAACACTCGAGATATCGATGGAGTTTCTATTTTTAAAGAATTTGCAAAACTTGCAAAAAAAGAAGGCAGAGGGATTGTCTCCTATCGATGGCTAAATCCAAACACTATGCAAGAGGGCCAAAAAAATTCCTACGTTAATTTAATGAAACCATGGGGCTGGATATTAGGAACCGGTGTTTATATCGCCGATATCGATGCGCTGTATTTTGAGCAATTAGCAAACACTCTCATCCTACTATTTCTAGTGCTACCAGTTATCCTATTATTAACAGTCATTATATCCAGAGGAATCACCCAACCATTAGCTAAAATTAGTCACATTATAGACAAAATGGCCAGTGGCGACTTTAGTCACAAAGTTAAGCATTCTAGTCAAGATGAAATCGGCGCTTTATCTTCCAGTCTTAACACGACAATTGATGCACTTCGCGCTCTCATCATCAAGGTTGAAAACTCTTGTCACCAAATCACAGAATCTACCAATAGTGCTGTAGCGACCACCATGCAGACATTCGTCGGAGTTGAACAACAAAATATAGAAACAGAAGCACTGGCCTTATCAATGCTGCAATTATCAGCCTCGGCTGAAGCCGCTGCTGCTAGCGCAGAAAAAACGGTTAATTATAGCTCTGATGCTGAGACTGCTGCGCAACAGGGAAAACAGATTGTCGACTCAACCATTTTGCATATTAATAGTGTATCTACTGAAATGGAATTTATCATTGATACCATTGCGCAATTGGAAAAAGACACTAATGATATTGAAACTATTTTAGTCACTATCAGTAATATTTCTAATCAAACCAATCTACTCGCTTTAAACGCAGCCATAGAGGCAGCCAGAGCGGGTGAACATGGCAGAGGGTTTGCCGTTGTTGCCGACGAAGTTCGCCTATTAGCAATGCGCACCCAAACCTCTACTGACGAAATCAAAGAATTGAATGATCGATTACACAATACATTTAATAAAACCAAAATGATGGTAGAAAAGGGAAACCAACTCACCAAAAACAGTGCTGAAAGCGCCTCTGATGCCGGTGAATATATTTCTAGAATTGTGGTTAATATTAAAGAAATTCTTGAGATGAATAACAATGTAGCTGATTCAATAAATCAGCAGAGCCAGATAGCGAATACCATAAATGAAAACATTTCGAACATTACCCAAATTGCCGCCGAAACCAGTCCAGGCGCCAAGGAAACAACCACCAACAGTGAACAATTAGCACTGATGGCCAACAACTTACAATCTAGCCTGAAACAGTTCAAAATAAGCTGATACAATTGCAATACTCTAGAACAAGAAAACCTAACTAGCTTTCATCCAGATATGGAGTTTTAGCGAAGGAGGCTCCATTGTTCTGGATGCAGGATACTAGATGTAACCGTTTGGTCATTCTAAACAACTACATCCAGTACCTGAATCAGTGAGTAGATCGAACTAGTGGGATAGCCGCAGTAGACATCTGTTGCTAGATGGGGGGGGCTAACTAGAGCTGGAGGCTTAATTATATCAAACCACCAGCTCTCACACTATTCATACAGAAAAATCAGTAGGGATTGCCAACAAAAGCCTATCGGTTTTTCGCCTTAGTTTTAACTTTCCGATACCCTGATTTAGCCCCTTTTTTCTTATAGCTAGGTTTTTTTCCCTCACCTTTAAGTCCTGAAAATGCACTGGGATCTATTTTGGCAAATAGTTGTTTAATCACCCCTTCAAGATCATACATAAACTGTTGGTACTTAAATTTTCGCTGCGCAATCAATGATAACCTAGACTCCCATAAAGCCGTCATATCGGGGGTGGTCGCGTTATCTGGAAGACTGGCTATTAACTTTTTTCCAACCACCGTTGATTTTATTAATTTCCCATCACGACTTAAAAATTGTCGCTGAAACAGCAATTCAATAATTCCCGCCCTAGTCGCCTCCGTACCTATTCCGTCAGTATCTTTTAGAATTTTCTTCAATTCAGGGTCTTGTACGAAGCGGTTGATGCCCGTCATCGCCGCCAGTAGCGTCGCATCGGTAAAATAGGCCGGTGGGCTGGTGATTTTATCGGTGATATTCGCATCTATACAAGTGACGACATCATTCACTTGCAACGCTGGCAAGCGCTGCTCACTATGATCCGCTGGGCTTTTCTTTTCCGGTAGCAGTACTTTCCAGCCTTGATCCGTGGTCTGTTTTGACTGGGCTTTAAACACTCCCCCTTTAATATCGATGCTCAATTGGCGCTCGTCAAAGCGAAATGCCGGATAAAATTGATAGAGGTACTGGCGGGCTATTTGTTGATATATTTTGCTTTCATCGGCCGTTAACGTGCCACTAGCACGACTTTTAGCGGTGGGGATAATTGCATGATGGGCTTCTACTTTACTATCATTCCAGGCTTTAGAGCGCAGCGTTAAGTCGGCATTTTCAACAGCGGAACGCAAGCCACTGGCCAGCTGCGAAATAGCACTAGTGACACTGGATGATTGCTTAAAGTGCTCACTCGGTAGATAGCGGCTGTCGGAGCGTGGGTAAGTAATCAGTTTATGTTTTTCGTATAAACTTTGGCATATTTCCAGCACCTGTTTGGCACTCAAAGCAAAGCGCTTGGCGGCATCAATCTGTAAGCTCGATAAACTATAAGGTAGAGGGGGTGGCTGCTGCCTCGATTTAGTCGCTGATTTTAACACTGTCCCGCTTTGATTTTTAATCCGCGCAGCCACATTTTCGGCCAGCGCTCTGACCAATACTCTTCCCTCTTCATCTTGATATGGTGCACAATTTTCGCTAGGTTGCCACTTTGCTGAAAACTGCTCTCCCTGCGCGGTTTTAACGCTAGCCCATACTTCATAAAAAGACTTGGAGACAAAATTGTTTATTTCTAGATCTCTTCTAACCACCAACCCCAATAGCGGAGTTTGCACTCTGCCCACCGATAAAACCCCTTGGAAGCCGGATTTTCCTCCATGAATAGTACAGAGCCGGGTCATATTCATCCCGTACAACCAATCGGCTCGAGAGCGCGCTAAAGCAGAGGTAGACAGCGGTACAAACTCAGAGTTCAAACGTAAATTGGCTAGTGATTTTTTGACGGCGGGTAAATTAAGATCGCTGATTAAACAGCGCTGGGCACTATGGCGCTTACGCACGCCTACTTTGAGGTGCGCCAATACCTCATCGACTAATAACTGTCCCTCGCGATCAGGATCCCCTGCATGTACAATTTGATCCGCTTTCTTCAATAAGTGGCGCAGCACTGTTAACTGCTTACTAGTCTCTTTTTTCGCTTTAAGCTGCCATTTTTCAGGCACTATAGGTAAATGTTCGATCTTCCATTGTTTATATTTAGCATCGTAGGCGTCGGGTTCTGCCTGTTCGAGTAGATGACCTATACACCAACTAACGACATCTCCATTACCAACTTCAATGTATCCCGATTGCTTTTTATGTGGTTTAGGGAGAGCATCGGCAATCGCACGACCTAAGCTCGGTTTCTCGGCGATGTATAAAATCATTATTTTTCCTGATTGGCCATCATACTCCGCTTGACTTGACAGCTGTCTAACAAAGTGATTAATTACAACAAGTTAAGCGAAGTTATAATATATTTTTAGCATTTAACAATGGTTTAGATTATAGCTAGGTCATTTATTTGTAATTTTTTTTTACTTTCGGTTAATCTGTGAAGACACAGCACTAATCAGGTAGTGTTTTGTTTTTCCTCTGTGCAGCGCAGCGCCTCTGTGTCCTCTGTGTCCTCTGTGGTGAAAAAATCTTTAAAGGATTGGTTTTACCACAGAGGACACAGAGAAGAGATAAAAGCATCTTTGCTGTGGCAGAGACACAGGGCTAATCAGGTTATTTTTTAAGTAGCGCTTGAGCCACTTGGAAGCGGTAATTATGCGGCATTTTTTTATTTATCAACAATACAAACGCTTGCCATTTTTGATCTTCATCTAAGATATATCCTGCTAATGAATGATTATCGGACAGCGTGCCGGTTTTAGCTTTCAGCCCTTTGCGCTTTTCCGGCAACAGTTCGATCCAAGGCCTAAAAACTTCTAATACTTGCAGTAATTGCTGCGAGCTAATCTGATTTAATCTCGATAACCCCGCGCCATCTACAAAACTAGCTCCTTTAAATGCAAACTCTTTTTCTAACATCTGCGTATAGTATTTTTGAGCGGCTTCGACACTCAACACCGCCTGGCTTTCACTCGCTTTAGGCAGCATTAAAAAGATTTGATTGGCTATAAAGTTGTTCGAATATTTAAGCATCGCGCTCAGCAAATTTTCTAATTTTTTAGAGTTGTAATGGCGATAAACAAACTCTGCTTTGTTAGGTAATATCGCCACTTTTACTGGCAAATCACGTTTGGCATAAATTTTCGCGAAAACTTCAGCAAAATACTGAGCAGCCATATCACGCCCACCAGGTAGAGAGATGCGCTTCAAGCCCTCCGCTAATTTAGCCCCTAGCAACTTACCCAAAGGCGTGGTGGGTGTCTGTGGTTCAGCACTGCTTATAACGGAGCCCTGCTTTTTCAAGAAAATCGTATTAAAGTTGACCACCAATGCCGCATTTCCGGCGTCATAAGGGTTATCGCTATCACCGCGACCATCCAGACGCAATTCGGGAAAGTAACTATTATCGACTTTAATTCTTTTTACTTTTCCAATATTAAGCGCTTTAATTGCCTGACTCATTAGCGCAACTTCTTCAGAGGTAATATAGGGATCACCGAAACCTTTTATCCATAAGGTGCCATGATCGTAGTAGAAGTCTGTATAAAATTGATGGTCTAAGCCCCAGCGTTTAATCGCCAAATAGGCAGTCACAACTTTCAGCGTAGAGGCGGGAACTAGTAATTGATCAGGACGAATACTGACGTCGTGCTGACGGCGAGTATCTATCAACAAAGAGGCTTTCGGTATTGCCTGTATAATTTTTTGATGCTTATCAAGGGCACTGGCATCAACCGGGCTGTTGTAGCTAAAGACAGTACAGCTAACTAAGATACAGATAGTAATTTTAAGGTTCGACAACATAGCTTGGCTGATCATACCACTCTCTTTTTAGGTTTTAGCGATGATTTAAGTGCCCATATTACAATAAACAAGCGTACTTTATTCATCAAATAACCGCTATTTTAAATTTACTCCCTATCTTCACTATTTTTTCCATAGTAAACAAATATCAATCACTCTCCAAGCATATAAAAGTGCACACAACTGCAAGTTTTTAACTCTATATCTGTCGGCAACAACGAAAGTCAACTTCTCTAATACAATGAGAGAAAACAACTACTTGCCAACGACGTTCAGCTACTGTTAATATAACACATCAATTAGTGTAGCGGCTTTGATAGCCCTAAGCCTAATCAGAAAGTCTTTTTAAGAAATGAGGACTAGCTTCTAGCTTCTAATTGTATGTAGTGAATGGAATCAATGCATTAATCAATATAATTAATGACTAAAAATGTACCGGTCATTTTTATAGGAGGGAGAATATAAATGTCTATTTTTATCTTTAATAATGGTGTTTTACAGCAAAACACCCAGCAGCAAGCAAACTTTTTTCTACATACGAAAGCACCCCAAGCTGCTAAGAATAACCAAGCAACTCTGAAAACGCTTAGCTATATCAATACCGATCGAGATTCTTTAGATAATAGAAGACGTTTACTCGCCTCTCATGTAATGAGCAGCCCAGTAATTACAACCTATGCACATGATTTGGTCTCTCAGGCCTTACAGCTGATGAATACCCATGATATTTCTCATGTGGTGGTTATCAATAATTTCTCCAATCCTCTGGGGATTTTGTACATCAATGAGATTGTCAAACTGGATTCCCCCTCCACTAGTTTCATTCAAAACATTCTCAATACTAGGGCTATAGCGGTTGCTGAAAACACTTTAGTTCGCGATATTGCCGCGACATTTATGAAACACAAATGCACCGCCGTGTCAGTGGTGGATAGCCAGCATAAAATTGTAGGTATTATCAGTCGCAATGATTTAATGGGATTGTTAATCAGCAGCCCTAATCAAAAGATTAAGGCTTGATTGTCTCACAGCAATTTAGCTGCATGTAACACTAGAGTAGTTTAGTTAAACTTAGGCTTAAATCTTTCTCCGCCATATTTATATATAGCTCCCCGTCGCTAATCGAGATGGTGATTTGCATTTTACGCGCCACAAAATCAGTGAGTTTCGCCACTTGCTTAGCATCAAATTTATAGACACTAATATGCGGTAAAGCCTGAAAAGCCGCCTGATTCTTTTGCCACCAAACATCCGTTTCACTGCCGTACGCATACAGCGCAACTCGCGGTGATCTACTCACCCCTTTGCGCATCCTCTCGGCGCTGGCTTGGCCTACTTCTATCCAGCTTTCAACTTCTAAGCTAGGAGATATCTGCCATAAATCAGGTTCATCTTGAGACGACAGCCCCCGAGTAAATTGTAGATCAGCATGATAATTAAGGGCATAGACCATCAGCCTAACCATCATTCTGGTAGATGTTTCTGAGGGGTGTTGAGTCAAGGTGAATTTACAACTGTCGTAAATATCCCGATCGGTATCTACTAGCTGTAAGTCAATTTTGTATAAAGTGGGTTTTAATGCCATTAAGAAGTAGTATCCAGAGAAACGGGCGTGGTTAGAATACTGTATAGGTTATCTAAGTGCTCAGCGGCATCTTTGCCTAAATCTGTCAGATAGCCACCATCGAGCCGTGTTACTAGACCCTTTTCAAATAATCTATTGGCCGCTTGCTGAGTACTTTTTGAAGCATCTCCGTGAACTTTAATACCTTCTAAAGTTGAGCTTAATCTAAACTGGGCTAACAATGTTAGTTCGTTCACTAGATCGTTACTTAATTTCATATATTGATCCTTTTTTAATTGCGGAATATGCAAAATAACCTTACTCCCCAAGCTACTCAGTTTCAACCTAGAATCAGCGATTGGGCGCGAAAATAAGTGCATTATATTGATCGAGATAGGAAGTTAGAACATTAACTTGACGACTTAGCCGTTTTGCCTATGCATAGCGTTACAAAGAGCATTCACACTGGGGCGAGTACTAGCGACGATAGTTTTTAATATACGTGATGAGTGATTTTATCGGCTGCTATCTCTCTATAGAACCTATGAAAAATACTTGTTAAAATAATCAACAACGCTAGCATCAAAATATTAGATCACAGTTTTTAACGCCGTCTTACCGTCATCAATAGCGTCCTCAATTACGGCCTCAGTTAATTTTGATGGTTTTTACCGATCTTTGCTCTTCTGTGGTTTAAGTCTCGACCATTTTTAAATATATTAGACGACTACTCTTTCCTTATCTCGATAGCCTAAGTCTTCCCGCTTAAGCCCAAGCAGCTGTCTCAGGTAACTTTCATAGGTAATTTTTACAGGATCATTCATGTCGATCACTATTATTGAAACACCTAGGCTTAACCTAGGCTTGCTAATACCCGAAGAATTTGCCCTATTACAGCAGTATCTGCTGATCAATAAAGAACATCTCACCCCTTGGGAGCCATCCCGGGAAGCCGTCTATTTCACCGAGTATGAAATCACTTTGCGGATCAAAAGCGCCCTGCTAGCTTTTAAGCAACAGTCTGCATTCCACTGGGTTATTCTCAACAAAACTAATGATCAAGTATTGGGCGTCTGTAATTTTTCTAATTTAGTCCGTGGCCCTATGCAGGCCTGTCATCTAGGATATGCTGTCGCTGTTGCTCATCAAGGTACGGGGATTATGCAAGAAGCACTGACCGCAGCTATCCAATATATCTTTGAAAAGCTGCAGCTTCACCGCATCATGGCCAATTATATGCCGAGTAATAAGCGCAGTGCAAAACTGCTGGAATCGTTAGGGTTTGAGCGTGAGGGTTTCGCAAAAGCGTATTTAAAGATTGCCGGCGAATGGCAAGATCACGTGCTAACCGCACTGGTTAACCCTAAGGATACGCTGAACGAGTCACACCCGCCCCTGAACAGGAAAGATATGGAACTTGTTCAGAGCTTTCCTAAGGATTCAGCTGGCTGACAAGTTTAGTCTGACGCTTAATATCACAAACTAGCAGTGAGATTTTTCAGCACTGATTTGTAATTAACAGCACTGCTCTGTTGAGCTTTGTGCTGGTAATTTTGCACCACCCAACGACCTGCAACCATGACATCTTTCACTTGATTTTGCTGACTGGCAAAGATAAAACTATCCAATAAATGCTGTTGACTGCTGGCGAACAGTTCGATTTTTTCTTGATCGAGCACCAGTAAATCAGCTTTTTTACCGATGGTAAGCTCCCCGGCATTTCGCCCGAGGCTCTGCGCGCCACCGATAGCTGCTCGCTGCCACAAATTCGCACCGACCGAGGGCTGCTGCGATGTCGCCAAAATTGCGCGCTGCTGTTTGATTAACCGCTGCACGTATTCAAGCCAGCGAAGCTCTTCAATCGGGCTTATCGAAATATGGCTGTCTGAACCTATCGCAAGCGCGCCTCCCTCCGCTAAGTATTCGGTGGTTGGGAATATACCATCCCCCAAATTCGCCTCTGTAGTTGGACAAATACCAGCGACCGCCCCCGATCGGGCAAGTGTCTGACGCTCAGCCACCGTTAGATGAGTTGCATGAATTAAACACCAATGCTTATCGACCACTTGATTGTCATACAACCATTGCACCGGCCTTTTACCTAGCACGGCTAAGCAATCATTTACCTCTTGTTGCTGTTCTGCGATATGAATATGGATTGGCGCATTTGCATCTAGGCTCTTTAGATAGCCGACCGTGTCATTAAGCAGCTCCAAATTGGTAGCCCTTAGTGAATGTGGCGCCATACCCACCCGGCTCTGAGGATATTTCTTACTCAAATCAATACAATCAGAGACCAGCCGATTAAACGAGTCGGCGTCATTAATAAAACGACGCTGCCCATCAGTAGGCTCCTGTGCACCAAAGCCACTGTAGCGATACAGCACTGGCAAATGGGTCAACGCAATCCCGGACGTCTGCGCCGCCTCAAAAATGCACTCAGACATTTCGCTCAGCTGACTATAATTTTCACCACTGGGTTGATGGTGTAAGTAATGGAATTCGCCGACGCTAGTGTAGCCAGCTTTCAACATTTCAATATATAGTTCAGTGGCTATAATCCTCGCTTGCTCAGGCGTTATCTGCGCAAGAAATCCATACATCACTTTACGCCATGTCCAAAAGCTATCTTGACCTTCGCTCCCCTGCTCACTCATCCCGGCAAAAGCCCGCTGAAAGGCGTGCGAGTGACAATTGACCATACCGGGAATCACCGGCCCATCGGCAATTTCTGCACCTTCCATACAGCCATCGACAATTTCTGTAATAATACCATTAGCAATTATTAAGGTTTTATCACTTTGCCAACCGGTACTCGTCAAGATTTGCTTCGCATACAATTTCATCGCATTTTCTCTATTTTTCAATATCGGTAGATCTGCTATTTTTCTGCGCAAAATTTAGCAAGTGCTGAACCAGTGCCCGCAACACTTTTTTAACCGCCAGTGCTTTCTCTGCAGTGTATTCAGCACTGGCTTCATGCATATAAGTACGCTGTGAAAGCTCTAACTGAATCGCATGAATATTTTTCTCTGGCTGGCCGTAAGCGCGGGTAATGTAGCCGCCTTTAAAACGACCATTGCTAATTTGAGAATATGGAGCACAACAGAAATCATCTAAATGGCGCTGTAATTCGAGGCTGCAGCTGCTGCCATCTACGGTTCCAAAATTAAAGTCCGGCAACTGACCGCTAAAAAAGCGCTGCACCTCTGAGCGTATTGAATGGGCATCCAATAAAATAGCGATGCCGTACTGCTGTTGCATCTGATTCAATTGAGTAGATAATTGTTGGTGATATGGCTGCCAGTAGTGGCTGATGCGGCGTTGCACTTCTTGCTCATCTGGTAACTGACCGTCTAAATAAATAGCTGAAAAATCAAAGCAGCTGGTAGGACAAAGTTCTGTACTTTGCGCCCCTGGATACAAATTAACCCCTTTGGGATCGCGATTAAGATCGATGACATTACGATTATAGCTTGGCTTAATAGTGTAAACACCGAGCTCTTTTGCAAAATCATATAACAAGTCAATGCACCAATCGGTGTCTGGTACTGACAGACCTCGCTCAGTCATTGAGGCTCTTATCTCCCTCGCAATCAATTCACCATTATGCGGCATACTAATCAGTAAAGGCACATGGCCTTCACTTAGGGTGCAAACTTCTGCAGACATCTCATCACCTTTTAATTTCAACAATTTATATCTTCAAAATAAGGCAATGAGTGTGCACTTATTAGGTTGTATATACAATCAAAATAAAAGCCTATCCAATATTAACTTATCGCCTGCTAATGACATATTTATTAAAAATCAATGAATAAGCGACACACAGCCAATAGGATAAGCCGGGGTGATGCAGAACTTTGGGAAACTTATCGACCAAAAAAGCTGCGGCACTCGCTCAGTTTTTAAAAAGTTCGACAATGATGATTCTATTTAAATCAGTACTGGCACGGTTATCAAGGGTTATTGTCTGCCGTGCCGGCTGCTCAACTTTCAGCATTTCATGCCACTGTACGGCTGTAACCCGCTCAGAAATTTGTACTTGTAAAGCATCGCTGACACTAAAAATAAGTAGCGTATCGCAGTTAGTCACTATCGGCATCTCAGCAGATACCTGATGTATGCTCAATAAATGGGTATAACTGTTCGCTACAGTCATCACATTAAACATTTTAGCTGTTGTGCATCCTAGCAACTGGCAACTAACTTGCTCAGCGCCTGAAAAAACGACCTTATCATATCGATTTAATTTAATTTTAACCGCTGGCTCAGCATCGCCGATAGACAGCACAACTCGCTCACCTTGCAATAAAATCTGACTGCGATCAATACCGTTAAAGCGTGAATATTGACTGTCGCCACTTAAAGTAGCGATACTCAACCGCCAGCCAAAAGCTCCATGTTTAGCCAGTTCGGCGTTTGATGCCAGCTCAAGAGTATCTCCTTTGCCATTTTTCCATTTACTTAGTTTATAGTGCTGCTTTTTGTACAGCCGATTTTTTTCAGAGTCCATATTAGCCTTAGCTTCACCGCTACACTGTTAATTTTTTCAGCATGATAAGCTTATTTTTTAAATTTAACATCCCAGTAGCGTCACTCACAACCCAACCTTTTGCAAGATTAGGTGATGCTAAGGAATCTGGCGAAAGCTGTTAACACGGAGCAGCAAAAATTTTGTACTACCCCCTAGGTGTAGACCGGCGATAAAGAATCATATTCAACAATAAAGCATCATCCTTAAAAGTCGTACTAACCTAGCAATAGGGAATTTCTCTGCAATAGCCTGATGCTTTATTGTCAAATCAATGATAGCAAGAATCGGGTGTCCTCTGCCTTTAGCATTATTTTCACTAGAGGAAATTAATAGGTGAGAGCTCTTTAGGAGATAACAGCATGAATTTTCAACTTTCGGCTTTAGCAGAAACAACATTTCAAGATCTTTTTAGCTTAAGCGAGACGGCGCTAAAAGAGCATAATATTGTCAGTGAATTAGTCACTGAAAAACCTGGTGTCCCTTGCCGCATTAGTCTAGAAGATGCAGAGATTGGTGAAAGAGTGCTGTTAATAAACTATAGGCACTTGCCTGATGCCAGTCCTTTTCAAGCGAGCCATGCTATTTATATTAGAGAGCATGTAAAACAAGCAGCACCTCAAAAAAATCAAATTCCTGAAATGATTACCGACAGAATAATTTCATTAAGAGCATTTGATCAGCAGCATATGATGATAAACGCAGAATTGGCACAAGGCCCGAATATAGCAGCGACAATTACAGACATGTTTAATGATGAGATGACTGACTACATTCATCTGCATTTTGCTAAACCAGGTTGTTATGCAGCTAAAGTTAATAGGGCATAATGTAGATTGGCAGTAAAACATCATACTAAACCCCCATGCAACCCAAGTGATAGTGATAGTCAAATACCTGAATCAGTGCAGTAATAGAACTTGTTCAGAGACTCTCTAACTAGCGCCAAGCTTATCTAAGCGTGGCACTCGTTGCATCGATTATTTATGGCTAATTTTAGCTATTCAGCATATTCTATGTCCTAAATCCATGGTTTCCGAGCGGATGCTAAGCATAAAACATTGGTTTTATCACGGTTAAACTTAAAGGGTCTCTGAACAAGATCACTGACCTAGGTATTTGCCATTCATCACCGTAATAAATAGAGAGAGCACATGATTAAAATTGGAGATAGCCTTCCTGCTTGCACATTAAAGGTAATGGGAGAAAAAGGACCAGAGTCTTTTGATACCCTCGTTGAATTCGCCAATAAGAAAGTAGTATTATTTGCGGTACCTGGCGCCTTCACGCCAACTTGCAGCGCCGCACATTTACCTGGTTTTGTCGTCAAGTTCGACCTGTTGAAATCAGCTGGTGTTGATATAGTTGCCTGTATTTCAGTCAACGATGCTTTTGTGATGAACGCATGGGGCAAAAGCGCTAATGCAGAAAACATTGTTATGCTTGCAGATGGCAATGCCACTTTTTCTCAAGCAGTAGGCCTGGAGAAGGACGCTAGTAAGTTTCATATGGGCATTAGATCAAAGCGCTACGCTATGATTATCGATAATGGTGTCTTAAGTTATTTAACCGTTGATGAATCAGGTCTTGATAGCACCAGCGCAGAACAAATTTTAAAACAATTATAATCTCTCCAAGTATCAACGCCTGTTTAGAGACTGATAGAACTTCCTAAGAGACACAATTTTATGGTGCCATGGCTCTCGATGCATAATCATCGCTTTCCTTCGATAGACACTGCACTAGACGAGCCTAACGGCCTTCTGGCAGCAGGTGGTGATTTAACCCCAAAAAGACTGATAGCAGCTTATAAAAATGGTATTTTTCCATGGTTTAATCAAGGCGAACCTATCCTATGGTGGAGCCCTGCACCTAGATGTGTATTAATTCCATCGCAACTACATATTTCTAAAAGCCTTAAAAAACAAATCAAAAAGAACCAATATACCATCACTTTTGATCGAGCATTTAATCAGGTAATACAAGAGTGCTCAAGTATTCGAGCAAGCAACGAAGGAACTTGGATCACCGATGATATCCAGCAGGCATATTGCCTACTATTTGCTGAAGGAATAGCCCATTCAATTGAAATATGGAATAAGGACGAGCTGGTAGGCGGTTTGTATGGCCTGGCACTCGGTAATATTTTTTTTGGCGAATCCATGTTTAGTCGACAGCCAAATACTTCAAAAATAGCCTTTTGCTATTTAGTCACCCAGCTAAAGGAGTGGGGATTCCAACTTCTCGATTGCCAAGTTCACAACAATCATCTGCAAAGCCTAGGCGCTTCAGAGATAAGCAGAGAGCTCTTTCAGCAATACTTAAATAATATGGATGATCTTTTGCTTCCTCATAAAAATTCGCCCTGGACACTAGAGATAAATTCAGCCGATATTTTTAATTTATAAATAGTATAGACCTCTGCTTAACGTTGCGAGCGAAGGTAAGACAAGGAAAAAACCGGTGAGATAACGGAGCCAGTGTGCCCCACAGTGTGCCCTTCTTTTATGGGTATTACTGGTGTAAATGAGCATATTGAGCCAGTTTTTAACGCCGTATTACCGAGCGCAGCAGTTATGCAAAGGTCTCAGTAAAGAATTCCATTAGCCCAAGTCACTCTTGCAACATAATAATCGTTTATTTGTAGCGAATACTTGAACACCTTTAAAGCTAGTTGCTACACTAAATAACATTAATCGCCACTGACTAATAAACATGACACAGCTCGCGGACTTACAGTTTTACTCGACCCCTGAACACCCTTGTAGTTACTTGGATAATACTGAAGCCAAAACGTTGTTTCTCGATCCAAAACTTATTATTAGTCAATCGGTCTATTCTCAATTATCTGAACTAGGTTTTAGGCGCAGTGGTAGCCATATTTATCGACCTCACTGTGATAACTGTCAGGCATGTATATCCATTCGTCTGCCTGTCCGTTCCTTTGTAATGTCGAACTCTCAAAGACGAGTTTTCAATAAAAACAAGGAATTAATAATAAAGCAAGTTGAGCCTATCTACACAGAAGAATATTATCAGCTATACGAGCAGTACATTAACACTCGACACAAAGATGGTGACATGTATCCTCCCTCCCCTGAACAGTTCAAAAAATTTCTAGTAGAATCCACACAAAAAAGCTTATTTGTTGAATTTAGACTACCCTCTAAACAGCTTATTGCTATCGCTACTATGGATATTTTTGACCGTTCATTGTCTGCAGTATATACATACTTTGACCCTAAATACGCTAAGAGAAGCTTAGGCGTTTATGCAATACTCTGGCAAATTATCGAAACTCAATGCCGCAAATACGATTACTTGTATTTGGGTTACTGGGTTGATAATTGCCAAAAAATGCAATATAAGACTGATTATAGACCAATGGAACTTTTGATAAATGGCCGCTGGTTACCTGTATCCCCGCAATTAACGGGTAAAAAACTGATTTAACCACTACTGCATATAGCTATTTAAATTGCGCTTGGAAGGATCGAAAAATTTCCTAGCCAAAATACTATCAATGACATGCCCCACATCAGACACTACTTTCTTAGAGGATCCTACGGCTAGAACCTGTATACAAGCCTCTCTGCTTCCTTATCTAAAGAGCCTGTAAATGTAGTCATTATTTTCTAATGAAAATTATTCATTACATAATTAATTAAAACACATTCTATTCATGTAATTTTTCTACTCAAGCCTCTTATTTATGCATTTTTGATTATTATCTATAACCTGGTTTGCTGCTTTATCGCCCCCCTCACTTGGTATAACGAGCATCATTATTCTTGTAGTTTATTTACAACAACAACATCAACCTTATAGGTAGTAAAACTACACGACCCCACTAGATACGGGGCCTAGCATTGACTAAAGCTCGCGTTTAACGGCATTATCTAATCACCCCAACGGGATATATAGCACGGCGTCACCATCAATTTAGCTTAAAACAGCAAACATAAAAATCACTCTAGATGAAGGATCAATATAATGTCTCAATACATGCAAGATATAGATGCTGTTACCAGCCTAAAAGCCAGCAATGGAAGCAAATGGCAAGCAATTAGCGCTGAATCAGCGGCCAGAATGAGATCTCAAAACCGCTTTAAGACCGGCTTAGACATTGCAAAGTACACTGCCAAAATAATGCGCAATGACATGGATAATTATGATGCCAATCCAGAGCTATACACTCAATCTCTAGGCTGCTGGCACGGTTTTATCGGCCAGCAGAAAATGATCTCTATCAAAAAGCATTTTGATAATACTGATCGTAAATATCTCTATCTTTCAGGCTGGATGATTGCAGCGCTTCGCTCTGACTTTGGGCCACTACCTGATCAGTCTATGCATGAGAAAACCGCAGTCGCTAGTTTAATCGCAGAGTTGTACACTTTTTTAAGACAGGCGGATGCCAGAGAGCTAGGTGGATTGTTCCGTGAACTAGATGCAGCCCGCACCGCACATGATGGCGAGCTGGTGAAAGCGACTCAACATAAAATTGACAATTATGTCACTCATGTCGTGCCAATTATTGCCGACATAGATGCAGGTTTTGGCAATGCAGAGGCCACTTACCTGATGGCAAAGCAAATGATTGAAGCGGGAGCTTGCTGCATTCAACTAGAGAATCAAGTCTCCGATGAAAAACAGTGTGGTCATCAAGATGGCAAAGTAACTGTACCTCACGCTGACTTTTTGGCAAAAATAAATGCAGTTCGTTACGCCTTTATAGAGCTTGGCATTGATGACGGTGTGATCGTTGCTCGCACCGACTCTTTGGGCGCAGGATTAACCAAACAGATTGCAGTGACTAATGAGGTAGGCGATTTAGGTGATCAATACAACTCCTTCATTGACTGCGATGAAGTGCGTGAAGATCAGATTAACCACGGTGATGTTTTATTGAAGCGCAACGGTAAATTAGTCCGACCAAAACGCTTAGCGAGCAACTTGTTCCAGTTCCGTAAAGGCACCGGTGAAGCACGTTGTATATTAGACAGCATAACGTCCCTGCAAAATGGTGCCGATTTATTGTGGATAGAAACTGAAAAACCACATATAGGTCAAATCGGCGCAATGGTCGATGAAATTCGCAAAGTAGTTCCTAACGCTAAGCTAGTGTACAACAATTCTCCTTCATTCAACTGGACACTTAATTTTCGCCAGCAAGTGTTTGATTTAATGCAGCAAGATGGTCGTGATGTTACTGCTTACCACAGAGAGGACCTAATGAATGCGAAGTACGATGAAACCGAACTTTCAATAGCAGCTGATGAAAAGATCCGTACTTTCCAAGCAGATTCAGCCAAACAAGCGGGAATATTCCATCACTTAATCACCCTCCCCACTTACCATACAGCAGCATTGTCCACTGACAATTTAGCCAAAGAATACTTCGGTGATCAAGGCATGCTAGGTTATGTTAAGGGTGTACAACGCAAAGAAATTCGCCAGGGGATTGCCTGCGTAAAACACCAAAACATGGCGGGATCGGATATTGGGGACGACCACAAAGAATATTTTGCCGGAGAAGCAGCGCTTAAAGCTTCAGGAAAAGATAATACGATGAGTCAATTCGATACTAGTATTGCTTAGCCCTGAAGCAGCTAACAATCGATTAAGTGCATGACAAAAAAAGGTCGAGGCCTTCACAGACTCCGACCTTTTTTATCGCTTATTCTTTACTTATTTCTTACTTACTTATCTAACGATACTCTGCAACTTATAAACTAATATTGACAACAGCAGAGACTAGTTCTAATCAATAAATAAACATAGTATTCGCAATCAACCAAGCAGCTTGATTATTCTATAAAAGCGCGCAACTTAGCTTTGTGAGCTCACAACTGCAGCTGTTTTCAAGGTATCTTTTGCTATTTCTTGGCGAATAAAGCGCACTCCAAGACCTGACATAACAATCATTGCTGCAACAATTGCCAGTGAAGGTGCTAAAGAATAAAAGTTATAAATATCAATTCCAAACATATATAATTTCCTGTAATTAATTTACCGAGATATTCCCAGTACTATTACCATTATAGTCAATATCAGTGAATCTGCCCGCTCACATTGACACAACAGTTATTAAAAATACCGCAGCTAAAAAAATGCAATCCAATAGTGATTGTTACTCTCTGGCACAAAACCTTGGCAGCTACGGCCACTATTCGAGAATAAGCACCACTAAACAGCTGCAAAAAAATTTTTCGAACAATAACACAAGCCGAGAACAGATGCTGCTCAAAGCCACGAATAATTGACGATATTTAGCGGCAAATATTTTACAATGCAAAGCATTAATCACTAGCTTTAGGGAGACTGTATTTTGCAGCAAGTTCACATTGGTTCAAGAGCCGTAACCCCCTCAAAAATTATTTGTGTGGGTCGCAACTATTTAGAACACATCAATGAGCTCAACAATGAGATACCTGAAAACATGGTGTTGTTTTTCAAACCTAACTCAGCTATTGCCACGACACTAAATGCGACCCATTGCACTAAAGGGATAGTGGATGAGATCCATTTCGAAAGTGAGATATGTTTTGTCTACGAAAACCAGAGATTGAGTGCAGTCGGCATCGGCCTAGACCTGACCAAGCGTGACTTACAGTCAAAGTTAAAGACCAAAGGCCTGCCTTGGGAGCGAGCAAAAGCCTTTGATGGCGCCGCTATGTTTAGTGATTTTGTAGAGATAGACCAACCGAGCGATCAACTGCAGTTAACGCTACACATTGATGATCAGCTGACCCAAAAAGCGCTGATCACTAAAATGATCTACTCCCCCAGTCAAATATTGGCGGAAATTCAAACTTTTATTAGCTTAGAAGACGGCGATATTATCATGACCGGAACGCCGCAAGGGGTGGGTAAAATTGTCAGCGGTAGCACTTTTCAGTGTGAATTATCCGCAGCGGATAAGCTGCTAGTGAGCAAGCAGTGGCTGGCACAATAATCTAGAACCTAGCACCTCTGAACCAGTCGCCCTGTGGACAACTAAGCTCCTGTACAACAATACTGCTGATAATTAGCTATTTTACTGGTCAAGCGCGCCGCTAAATAGGGGCTCGCATCACCTAGCTGATCGTGAATCAGCTGCGCCTCGATGCAATAGCGGAGGCATTTTTCCGCTGACCAATGGCTAGGTGGTGGCTGCAAATTAGTGGTGCGATCAGCTAATTTTACCAGCGCGATTTCAATTGGCTGCCGCTTAATTCGCTGTAGGCTGTCTTGCATTTGTGTCGCTTTGTCACCTAGTTCCCTATTTTTAGATAAGGCCTGCACACCCTCGGCGACTGCTTCGCCAAAGATCGACTTAAGCTGCTCAAAACTCACTGCACAATCTTCAATAGTATCGTGAAGTAACGCACATTGCATCGCCAGCGTTGGGTTATCATACAAGCTGTGGGGCAGTGCTGCCAACACTTCCATCGTCACCAATCCAAGATGATTGATGTAGGGCAAATCGGTGCCGGGTAGCTGCTGTGAATTATGTACCTTTGTGGCAAAATTCCACGCCTTGATATATTGATCTTGATCCCACATCTTTGCTTGATCCTCACTATATTTAGCGACAGGTTAATTGACCCATGCAAGCATATCCAATATCACTCAGACTAGCCATAGCTGAACAATCATTAAAATGATTAATAAACAATCACTTGCTGGGCGCTAAGCAGCCCCTCACACTATTCCGGCTCATATCCTAAGTTAGGAGAGAGCCAGCGCTCCATCTCTGTTTGACTCATGCCTTTGCGCTGAGCGTATTCTTCGACTTGATCCTCACTGATCTTGGCAACCCCAAAATACTGTGATTCAGGATGTGAGTAATACCATCCGCTAACCGCCGCCACTGGAAACATTGCGTAGGACTCAGTGATTTGTAAACCGATATTTTGCTCGACGTCTAACAGCGACCATATCTTGGCTTTCTCGGTGTGATCAGGACAGGCGGGATAACCGGGAGCAGGCCTGATACCTTGATACTTTTCTTTAATCAAACTTTCATTATCAAGCTCTTCACTATCAGCGTAGCCCCAGTACTCGCGGCGCACTTTAGCGTGCATATACTCGGCGAACGCCTCTGCTAATCGATCCGCTAGCGCCTTGGCCATAATGCTGTTGTAATCGTCAAAATCGGCTTCGTATATTTTCGCTAACTCCTCGACCCCAAAGCCAGTAGTCACTGCAAAAGAGCCGATGTAATCTTTTAGTCCAGTCTCTTTAGGGGCGATATAATCAGTTAAGCAGTGGTTTGCTTTGCCGGCAATTTTACTGGTTTGCTGACGTAAATTACTGAGCTTACATAACACTGTAGTGCGCTGCTCATCCGTGTAAATTTCAATATCATCGGCAATCGCATTAGCTGGGAAGAGACCGACGGTAGCATGTGCGGTGAAAAGTTTATTGTCCAATATATGTTTGAGCATCACCTGGGCATCGGCGAATAACTTGGTGGCTTCGACGCCGACCACATGATCTTTTAATATTCTCGGGTAGCGCCCTGCCAGCTCCCAGGTATGGAAAAAAGGGCTCCAGTCAATAAAGTTCACCAGCTCTTGCAGCGCAAAGTCTTTAAAGACTTGTACCCCTAATACTTTGGGCACTGGCGGTGTGTAGCTCGCCCAGTCTATAGCTTGCTTGTTCGCTCTGGCCGCCTCAATCGTCACGCGGCGCTGATCATTCGCTCTGGCGGCAAATCTGCTTCTTATCTCTTGATACTCCTGCTGAGTTTCTGCGACAAAAGGTGCTTTGCGCTCACTGGAGAGCAGAGTGCCGACCACACCGACCGCACGCGAGGCATTACTAACATACACTACTTGATCATTCTTATAACCTAGATCAATTTTTACCGCGGTATGCGCCTTCGAAGTAGTGGCCCCGCCGATTAATAGCGGAATATGAAAATCTTGGCGCTGCATCTCTTTTGCCACATTCACCATTTCATCTAAAGAGGGAGTTATCAGCCCCGACAGACCGATCATGTCAGCATTGTGCTCACGGGCGGTGTCTAATATTTTTTGCGCAGAGACCATCACTCCTAAATCGATGATTTCGTAATTATTGCACTGCAACACCACACCGACAATATTTTTGCCAATGTCATGTACGTCCCCTTTCACGGTTGCCATCACTATTTTACCGGCACTGTAGCTCTCACCGGCTTGTTTCTCTGCATCGATATAGGGCATTAGATAGGCGACAGCCTTTTTCATGACCCGCGCAGATTTAACCACTTGCGGCAAAAACATCTTCCCTGAACTAAATAAATCACCGACTATTCCCATACCGTTCATTAACGGCCCCTCGATCACTTCTAGCGGTCGGGCATAGTTGTGTCGGCACTCTTCAACGTCTTCATCGATAAACTCGGCAATCCCTTTTACCAGCGCATGCGACAATCGCTGATCGACCTCCCAACTCCGCCACTCCTGCTGCACTTCTTCTTGAACACTGCCGTCGCCTCGATATTTTTCGGCGATCGCCAATAAACGCTCAGTTCCGTCGGCCCGTCGATTAAGCACAATATCTTCAACATGCTCACGCAGCTCATCGGGCAAGTCATCGTAAATGGCCAGCTGCCCAGCGTTAACTATCCCCATACTCATGCCATTCTTGATCGCGTGATAAAGAAAGACACAGTGAATCGCCTCACGTACGGGGTTATTTCCTCTAAAAGAAAAAGAGACGTTAGAGACGCCACCCGACACTTTCGCATAAGGTAAATTTTTGCAAATCCAAGCGGTCGCTTCGATAAAGTCTACTGCGTAATTGTTGTGCTCTTCGATGCCGGTCGCGATAGCAAAGATGTTGGGATCAAAGATTATATCTTCTGCGGGAAAACCAACTTCATCGACCAAAACCCGATACGAGCGCTGGCAAATGTCAATTTTTCGTTGGTAGGTATCGGCCTGCCCCTCCTCATCGAAGGCCATCACGATCACCGCGGCCCCATAGCGACGAATTATTTTGGCTTTTTCAACAAAACTATCCCGACCCTCTTTTAGTGATATCGAGTTAACCACTCCCTTGCCTTGTATCCACTGCAGACCAATTTCCAGCACTTCCCATTTTGAAGAGTCGAGCATAATCGGCACAATTGAAATATCTGGTTCAGTCGCTATCAACTTTAAAAAACGCTCCATGGCGAAGTTGGCATCCAACATGCCCTCATCCATGTTGATATCGATAATTTGCGCACCGTTTGCCACTTGCTCACGGGCAACTTCTAAGGCCGTTTCATAATCGCGCTCTTTGATTAATCGTTTAAAGCGCGCCGAACCAGTCACATTAGTGCGCTCACCGACGTTGACAAACAGTGAGTCTTCAGCAATATTCATCGGTTCCAGTCCCGACAAGCGACAGATCTTTGGCTGCTGCGAAATTTTTCGAGCGGCGTGCACTTCAATTGCCGCCTTGATCACCGCCATATGCTCAGGGGTCGTACCACAACAGCCACCGATCATATTGACGAAACCAGAAGCTGCCCACTCCGCCATTTCAACGGCCATTTGCTCGGGGGTTTCATCGTACTCACCAAAGGCGTTCGGCAAGCCCGCATTTGGATGCGCAGCGACAAAAGTGTCGGCGACTCTGGACAGTTCGGCCACGTACTGACGTAGCTCTTTAGGCCCTAGCGCACAGTTAAGACCAATAAGAATAGGCTTGGCGTGGCGCACAGAATTCCAAAAGGCCTCGGTGGTTTGACCGGATAAGGTGCGCCCAGACGCATCGGTAATAGTGCCAGAGATAATTACCGGCACTCTAAATTGGTGATCATCAAAGAACTTCTCTATCGCGTAAATAGCCGCTTTAGCATTGAGTGTATCGAAAATAGTTTCAATCAAAATTAAATCACAACCGCCACTTATCAAGCCATCGATCGATTCAGTGTAGGCATCTACCAGCTCTTTAAAGGTGACATTCCTGAAACCCGGATCATTGACATCCGGCGAAATTGAGCCGGTTCTATTAGTGGGGCCCAATACACCCGCAACGTATCGAGGGTGTTCAGCACTGCTATATTTATCGGCTGCAGCTCTGGCTAGCCGAGCTGCGCTCTGATTAATTTCATAGCTAAACTCCTGCATATTATAGTCAGCCATGGCGATAACCGTCGCATTGAAAGTATTAGTTTCAATAATATCTGCACCGGCGGCTAAGTACTGCTCATGGATTGTTTGAATAATTTGCGGTTGCGTTAAGACCAATAAATCATTATTGCCTTTTACATCACTCGGCCAGTCTTTAAAGCGCTCACCCCGGTAATCTTCCTCCTCAAACTTATAGGCTTGAATCATAGTACCCATAGCCCCATCCAAAAAAATAATTCGGTCATTGAGGAGGGTTTTTAGCTCTTGGGTTTTATCTATAACATGGGCGAAAGATTTCACGGGTAATCCTATATTTGACGGTATAATTTAAATTTCACTAATTTTTCAGCGCTAATGAATCGTTTGCCTGCTCAGCTAAGTCGTTGAATAGAGCCATTATAATCTATATCTCCATTTTTGATTCGGAAGTTGCCTCATCACAACATGAGTATTATTAATGGCCGAGATTTTATCACTAAAAACCGGCTATTTTATAACCCTAGCAAAGATCACCATAAGTAGCCGCAGATCTAAAAAAAACCCTAAACAAATACAATACCTTGATTTATAACACTTATATTTTTTTTCCAAGTTTTTTCATTGTTTAGTAGTATAGTCATCAACCCAACAAACCTGCACTTTGGTAATATCTATATAACAAATTAATTGATCCTTAAGCGGCATCAATGTTTAGAATGAGCTGATGGAACCTCTGCATCCAACGCAGATTTAACACATTCATCTAAATAACAGGATCTTGCTATGAACGTTTTTGAAGATAACTCCCTATCCATTGGCAACACCCCGCTCGTTCATTTAAAGAATCTGGCCCCCGATGCCAATATTTTCGCAAAAATTGAATCGCGCAACCCATCGGGTTCTATCAAATGCCGCATTGGCGCCAGCATGGTATGGGCGGCAGAAAAATCTGGCCAGCTTAAAAAAGGCATGACCTTGGTTGAACCTACCAGTGGCAACACCGGTGTCGCTTTGGCTTACGTGGCGGCGGCAAGAGGCTATTCTCTGACCTTAACTATGCCCTCTTCAATGAGCTTGGAAAGACGTAAACTGATGAAAATGCTCGGTGCTGATATCGTTTTAACCGACCCTGCCAAAGGCATGAAAGGCGCTATAGCCGCAGCGGAGCAAATCGTCGCTGACAACAGTGCGAGCCACTTAATGCTGCAACAGTTTCAAAACCCGGCCAATCCAGCGATCCATGCAGAGACCACTGGCCCGGAAATTTGGCGCGACACCGATGGCAAAATAGATATATTTGTCGCCGGTGTTGGCACTGGAGGCACTATTACCGGCGTCTCGCAATACATCAAAAACACCCAGGGAAAAGCCATCACTAGCGTGGCGGTTGAACCTAGTGCATCACCGATTATTTCTCAGACTATAAACGGCCAGGAACTGCAACCTTCTCCACATAAAATTCAAGGTATTGGTGCGGGTTTTATTCCGGACAATTTAGACTTATCGCTCGTCGATCAAGTGGAAACTATTGATAATGAGCTCGCTATAGATACCGCGAAAGCACTGATGACTAAAGAGGGACTTTTAGCCGGTATTTCATGTGGCGCAGCCGTTGCAGCAGCCTTAAGAATAGCCAAACAAGCGGAGAACAAAGACAAGATCATCGTGGTGATCTTGCCAGACTCAGGTGAGCGCTACCTTTCAACGGCCCTTTGTGACGGTCTGTTTTCTGACAATGAAACAGTGCAGTGAGAGCTCTGCATAACGTTGCGAGCGAAGGTAAGACAAGGAGAAAACCGGCGAAATAGCGGAATCAGTGTGCCCCTGTTTATGGGTATTACTGGTGTAAATGAGCATATTGAGCCGGTTTTTAACGCCGTGTTACCGAGCGCAGTTATCATACCCTTTGGGTAAGTTATGCAGAGGTCTCACAGTAAAAGTTAGCTAATTTTGATAGCAGCTATTCTTAATTTTGACTAGACACTGGGACACAGCTGCAGAGAACAGACAATCGATCGAGCGCACTAACACCGCGCTCAATTGATCAAAGTCGGTAAGCTTAATAATCAACGTAATCATCGACTACTTATGACCGATCCGATTCCGACCTTAAAAAACATCGACTGCAAACGCTCCTACTTCTTACCTCGTTGCTCGATGAACACTAGCTAACGAAATAATTTCTCAGCTATAATCAAGCCCCTCTAACTGCTTAGCGCACACCTGATGAAAGCTTATTTTTTACCGCTCGGCCTACTACTTAGTCTCGCTGTCTCGTTAATTGCCCCGCAGCCCGGCCTGTTCTTCCAAGAAATGGGACTCATTCCCTGGTGTGTAGTGATCATCTTTTTTGTCAACGGCTATCAGACTACGCTAAAAGAGCTACCGAGCGGCGCACCTTTTGTTTACAGCTTGTTAGTGACCGCAATTATCTGCTTAGTTATATCGCCTCTCTTAGGTTTACTGACCGCTAGCGCATTACAGTTAAGTGTCGGCCTAACCTTAGGTCTATTAGTACAGTCAGCTGTTCCATCGACACTTTCTACCTGCATTGTGATGACAAAACTGGCCGGGGGGCGAGGCAGCTGGGCATTAATGCTGACCGTCATTATTAATATTCTCGGCGTGTTTTCTATCCCCTTTATGCTGGACCTCACCGCCA
Source organism: Oceanospirillales bacterium (assembly GCA_029027825.1). Classification (GTDB taxonomy): domain Bacteria; phylum Pseudomonadota; class Gammaproteobacteria; order Pseudomonadales; family Balneatricaceae; genus Rs1. Next base: position 2,045,171 of record CP093399.1, read on the forward strand.
GTGAGAATATAGACTTTGTCATTGACCCGCTCTCACTACTGCAAAAACTGGTGCTTTTAGTACTTTGCCCACTCTTATTAGGATACCTCGCCAAGCAATTGCACTGGCTGTCACCACAACATCCTTTTTTAAGCTATCTACCTTCCACTATGGTGATCATTGCCGTTTGGCTCTCTCTATCCGCCTCCGCTGAGATCCTCTACACAATTACCATCATCGCCTTGGGAAAAATTGCCTTAGCCGCCCTGATGGTGCACTTTGGCTTGATGCTAATCGCTATTTGCGCCGCTAAGTACTTGCCGATCGATGCTGGGGCACGCGTGGCCATAGTGTTAACCGCCTCGCAAAAAACCTTGCCGGTTGCGGTGAGCATACTAGTGAGTTTCAACCAAAACGTCGGCGATGCGATACTTTTTTGTGTGTTGTTCCACTTTATCCAACTTTTTGCAGATGCAGCTCTTCTCACCAGGCTAAAACGCTATTATCAGTTGTAATCAACGAATATCTGAGTCGACAATCCTAAAGAACCGCTTAAACTCACTAGCGCTGACTTTTAAGATTCCCTATCTGTTGACTATCCTGTATAATTCGCGCCTTTTTTATTGGTATGTTGTATCTTGATTGTAGCTTGGTAGAAAATTCTACCTTGTGGCCACAGATTCAGCCAATGCCTAAATATATAATGTCAGTATTGGTACTGCTTTTCTGCTAAAGCGCCATCCAAGACATTCATTCCAATTCATTCAGAGATACCCCTATGAAGTTTTCAGCCTTAGATTTAGCTCAACCTTTACAACAAGCGCTGGAGGCCTGCGGATATACTGATATGACCCCTATCCAGCAAAAAGCGATTGTCCCCGCTAGACGTGGCAAGGATATATTGGCAAATGCACAAACCGGCACTGGCAAGACCGCAGCCTTCGCGCTACCTATATTGCAGCAGATGTGTGATAGGCCAAGAAACGTTGAATCAGGTTACGTGCGCGCCATTATTTTAACCCCGACTCGCGAATTAGCAGAGCAACTCGCCGTCACCATAAATCGCTATGCACAGTTTCTTGACCTGAAGATTATCGCCTGTTTTGGTGGCGTGAATATGGATTCACAAAAGAAAAAGCTCGCTCGAGGCGTCGACATTCTAATAGCTACACCGGGTAGATTACTCGAGCATTTAGTGAAGTGTAATACCAATTTATCTCGCGCTGAATTTGTGGTTTTAGACGAAGCTGACAGAATGTTAGATATGGGCTTTATTGCCGATGTTGCCGGTATCTTAAGAAACACCCCTGACAAAAGACAGACCATGTTATTTTCCGCGACCATTTCCGGGGAAGTACAACAGCTGTCCAAATCCATTTTAAAGCGCCATGTTGAAATTCGAGCCACTAAAATCAACACCGCTGCAGATACTATAGAACACGTTATCTACCCGGTTGAAGAGCGCCGTAAAGCCGATTTATTTAGCGAGCTGATTCACAAATTCAACTGGTTCCAAGTACTGGTTTTCACCAGCACCAAAGCGCAAGCGGACGCCCTGGTAAACAAGTTGAAGAACACTGGGGTTACGACCGCATTATGCCATGGCGACAAAACGCAAGGCACACGTCGCCGTGCTCTAGCGGATTTTAAAGCCGGTAAAGTACAAGTATTAATCGCCACTGAAGTGGCAGCTCGCGGCTTGGACATACCCGGCCTAGAGTATGTAGTAAACTACAACCTTCCCTACCTAGCAGAGGACTACGTCCACCGTATTGGACGCGCAGGACGTGCCGGCAACAAAGGCTATGCAATCTCTTTTGTCTCTCGAGAAGAAGAGCGAGCAGTGAACAATATCGAGCGTTTAATCAACACGACCATCAAGCGCATTCACATGCCTGGTTACGATGTTGGCAACCGTGAGTCACTGCGTAAAAACATCTCTAAAGGCCGCCGCAAAGCACCGACCAATAAAGCCACCCACACCAAAATCGAGAAAAACTCTAAATCCTCTTTTGCCGGTGCTAAAAACCCACGCGCTAAAGCCCGCAAAAAATAAACCGCAACACTCCCTGAATCAGCCTTTTTGCAAAATTGCTGATTCAGATTTTTAGCTAGTCGCGCGCTATTTTCTGCTTCGCTCTTGCATATGCAGGCCGCTCAATCATGCTATCGCGATACTTTAACAGCTTTGCCTCAACATCAAATTCAAATTTTTGCGCCCAGCTAATAGTATGAGTAAGAATAATATCAGCCATCGTAAAACTGTCCCCCACTGCAAACTGGCGCTCTTCAAGTAGTAACAGCAGCGCCGTTTGCGCCTTATCGAACTCATGAGCGACGGTCTTCGTCAAAATCTCAGGCACTCGATACTCTTCCGCCAAGGCAAACTTGTGCTTACCTGCAGTCCATAGAGGCTGTTCTAACTCACAGAGCAGAAAAAAGCACATTTCATCGTACTTCGCCCTTAAAGCTGTGCCGTCAACTGGCTTTAACTGTCGATCTGTTGCTTTCGACGCCAGATAATTAATAATCGCAGCGCTCTCAGTCAACACCAGCTCACCATCAACCAAAGTAGGCACCTTTGCTTGCGTATTAAGCGCCAAATACTGTTTTCCAAGTCGACCGTTGTCACCACTGCCCATAAAATCTAATTCGACATACTGATAGTCAATAGCTATTTCTTCCAGCGCCCATAGAACACGAAAAGATCTGGAAGGGCCCAAGCCATAAAGCGTCACTTTTGTTGTCATAATATTTCTCTTTTAATGAATTTTTTATTGTCCCGAAGACTCTACGTGAGATTTTAACTAGCGCGTAATCAAATGATTTCCTGATTGACCATCATACTCCGCTTGACTTGGCAGTTGTCTAACAAAGTTATTAATTCCAACAAGTTAAGCGAAGTTATAATATATTTTTATCATTTAATAATGGTTTAGATTATAGCCAGGTCATTTATTTGTAATTTTTTTACTCTAGGCTAGCCTGTGTAGACGCAGCACTAATCAGGTAGTTTTTTGTTTTTCCTCTGTGCAGCGCAGCGCCTCTGTGTCCTCTGTGGTGAAAAAATCTTTAAAGGATTGGTTTTACCACAGAGGACACAGAGAAGAGATTAAAAGCATCTTTTGCTGTGGCGGAGACACAGGGCTAATCAGGAATGATTTTATAGAATTTTTCGACAGCAAAAGGGCCGCTGCTAAAATCAACAAACACCGCTGAACTCGCCACTACTACAGAGCATTCTCGGATTAGATTTCAATCGATAGACAGCACTTAATTTATTTGCATTTAAGGTTCACATTATCTGCTTAGCGCTATAAACTGCCCACCCTTAACTCGCCTTTCAATAGACAGCCGAAAATCAAAATGGCGAAAATATAGCGCTACTAACAACCCCTAAGTTAAAGCACCCTGACTATTTATTGACGGCAGAAAACTGCACTATTTTGCGACTTTTTAGTCGTTAGCTCGAGTATCGCACGCCGCACTCTGATAATCACGCTGCCAATATTTTTTTGTCTACTCACAATGAGAACAGTTACTAATGAACACCCCGCAAAACCTAGCTTGGAAAAAGCAAGACATCGCCGCTTTAATCATTGCCATTGTCGGCTGGGGAGGTAATTTTTTAGCGATCCGTTACGCCGTGCTCGAAATACCCAGCTGGACTGCCCTCACCCTCAGGCTGATGTTGGTTAGCTGTCTTTTACTGCCTTTTTTAAAAAATCCTATTCCACACTTAAAAACTTACTTATTAATTAGCTTGGTATTGATTCCCGGTCATTTTGGGCTGCTATTTTTGGCTTCAGAACTCACCACGAATGTCGCTTCGATCTCGTTATTTATTCAACTAAATACAGCCTTTGCCCTACTATTTGCCTGGTACTTACTCGGTGAAAAACCCGGTAAACGCCGATTGGTAGGCATGGCTTTAGCCTTTACAGCAATGCTAATTCTCTTTTACGAACCGAATTTATTAGGCATGAGTTTAGCGCTGATCATGGCCACTTTGTCTGCCATGTTCATGGGTATCTATTCTGTTTTATTGCGCTCTGCCCACCAATCTATACGGCCGATTGACATTATTGGATGGAGCGCCATTTTTGGTACGCCAGTCATCGCTATGATTGCGATAACTGTTGAAGGCTCACCGCAGGAGAATTTATCAAATGTCAGCTACATCGCCATACTTGCCATTTTATACTCAACCTTAGTCTCGAGTATTTTATGCCACGGATTATGGGCGTGGCTATGTCAGAGGCATCCTGTGGCTGAAGTAGTTCCTTTCACTTTATTAGTCCCGATTGTCGCGGTTTCACTTTCGGTACTATTACTCGATGAACCAATCACACTGCAGATGATCATCGCCGCGATTTTCTTAGGCTGTGGGATGTTTATCATCGCTAGATCGAAGAAGAAAAAATAATTTCAGACCTCAGCAAAACCACTACAGTCGGTAATGCTGAGTTAAAATTTGGCTAAACAGCTTAATGGTAAGATTGTAGGCACAAACTGCAAAGGAGGGATGGAGTTGGTTGCTAAAAAGCAGCACTAGCAAGGATAGAGGCGATAGCCTCTACTGTTCTGTGAATGCCAACTTTGCAGCCAACGCTGCGAAGCTTGCGGCAAATAACCGCTGCACTTTGCTGACGGCACTGGGAGAGTGCAGGATGTATTGACTTAAGCGATTCGCTAAACAACCGTAAATAATAAATACCGACAGTGTCATTAACATAAAGACCCCGCCCAGCACTAACATTTGCGACAGTAGAGCCCCCGCTTGTGGATCGACAAATTGTGGCAAGAACGCCATAAAGAAAATCGACAATTTAGGGTTTAGAATATTAATTAGGCAGCCTTTTACACTAATCGACCACGCAGCTAATTTGGCTGACTTTGCATTTAACACCAGCGAGCTCCGGTCTTGATACATAGCCCATGCTAAATAAAGCAAATAAGCCACGCCGGCAAATTTTAGCACTTGAAATAAAACTGCACTGCTATGAAAAATCGCGGCCATTCCCAGCACACTGGCCAACAGCGATGGGATAATCCCCACTGTGCAACCAATTGCGGCATAGACACTGGCCGTCATCCCCTGCATTAATCCTATCGACACAGTGTAAATAACTCCAGTACCTGGCATAGCCACTACGATCAAACAAGTGATTAAAAACTCGAGGCTTATCATATAATTGATCCTTATCAACGAGACGAAACCAACATTTAGCCAACTGCATCCACTAAGAAGCAACTGGCCTACGCTGAATTTTCTCAAATAGTCTTAATCTCTATTCTCTGTCAAACCCCAAGTATTAACTTTATGATCTCGTCTTGAGTTAAAAGCTAACCGCGACTAGTCACTATTTAATACTAATAGTCGCTTTAATAATTTCCAGCTTTTTGCTGGTTTTTCCCGACTTGCTACCAAACGTTTCTAAGTTTTTAACCACATCCATGCCCGCTACTACTTCACCAAAAATAGTGTGCTTTCCATCTAGCCAGTTGGTCGCAATAAAGGTTAAGAAGAATTGACTACCATCCGTTCCAGGTCCTGCATTCGCCATGCTCAGCAACCCAGGTTTACTGTGTTTAACACCTGCAGAAAACTCACCATCGTATGTATAACCAGGTCCTCTACGTCCGGTACCCGTAGGATCTCCACCTTGCGCCATAAATCCTTTTATCACCCGATGAAAAATAATATTATCGTAAAAACCGATACGCGTTAGATACATAGTGCTAGTCACATGCATCGGAGCTGTTTTGGACAATAATTTAATTTTAATGTCCCCAAGAGTCGTGTTTAAATTCCAAAAATACTGTTTTCCTTCAGCAAAGTTTTGCAATGGTGGCTTTTTTAATGACAGCTTCCACGAACTGTTTGATTTATCTATCTGTTGCTGACTAATAAATCCATCAATATTTTTCAGGGCAATGCTTTCAGAAGCTTGTATAGAAAAACTGCCGGCAGCTCCTAATATAGACATTGTAACGATAAAACTTTTAAACCCTTTAATTCTCATTCTATTAAACCCTTAATTTTATTGAAAATAATATATCACGTTATATATCCTGATTGAATCCCAGTTTATTCATGTGGATAGCCGGTATCCGCGCAAGCCCTATCAAAAACTCTAAACTGCTGCGATCAAGTCTAATTGACAAAATTCATCTAATCTACTGCGAATCAGTTTGTTTAATATGATTTCACGCTAATTATCGTTAAGCTGCCCGCCTTTTATGCTCAACCTACTAGCTTCATCCTGAATCCGTGACTTCAAAGTGAATACAGAGTGTAAGATATTGGTTCTACAGAGGAATTGAAAAACCTTAGCTGCAAGCTCATATGCGTCCTGCATTCGCTAAATAAATACACCCATGAATAAAGACCTTAGGACTCAGCTTTAAGCAACGTAAAATCAACAAGTTACACTAATATTCGTTTGGAAATTACTAATGCAGTGTTATACATAGAGAGCAACTAGAAAGATACATTATTCTTCCCTGCTAATTTAGCGGTGTATAATTGGGTATCTACTTGGCCTAATAAATATTCTACTGATTCAGTGCCATTTGCAACAATAACCCCGATACTAATGGTGAGGTTTTCCCTACCTTGTTCTGCTTGCTGAGCACTAACATATTTACGGATGTGTTCAGCCCACGTTACTGCTTGATCCAAACCCGTTTCAGGAAGCATAATTAAAAACTCATCCCCACCCCAGCGAGAGAAAATATCAACATCACGCATATTTTCTTTAACTTGCTGAACAATTGAGGTTAATGCAATATCTCCTTCTTTATGACCTTGAATATCATTAATATTTTTAAAATTGTCTAAATCAAACATAACTAAAGATAACTGATGGTCAAAACGTCGACAGCGTTTTCTCTCATTATCTAGTTGCTGAACAAAAAATCTGCGGTTATAAATGCCTGTTAATGGATCCAGTGAAGCAGCTTCGGTCAATTCTTGGATAAGATGATCCCGCTCTGAGATATCTCGAAGCACAGCTGTAAGTTCGATCGATTTCCCTACGGTAATTTTGGCAATCGTTATTTCAACAGGGAATTCACTACCATCCTTTCTAACCCCCGATACAGAAGCACGTGCATGCATCTGCCGGGATTCTACTGGAGATTCTATAAAATCAGCTAAATATTGGTCGTGATGACGATGATGTTGCCTAGGTATTAAACGGGCGAGAGGCATGCCTATTACCGCGTCTTTTTCATAACCAAACATCTTGGTTGCAGCGTCATTGAATAGTTTTATATTAAAATCATCATCAACACTGATGATGCCGTCATATGCTGAATAAATGACGGCTTCGAAACGGCGTAAAGAATTATCTAATGAAATTTCTAGTAATTTTTTTTCTGTAATATCAATACATGTTACTAGAATACTGTCGATATCAGAAAATTTTGATGCCAGGGGAGAATATAGAAATCGCCAATGTTTTTTTTCGTTATTAATGTATAAATCAATCTCATCCTCACTAGATAAGTTTGAATTATTACAAGCTCTCAGGGATAAAAGAACTTGATCAACAATAGAGTCATCTAAAACAAGACTGATATCCTCCTCAAACTGACTACTCACATCACGACCGAGTACAATATTTAATAAACTGTTTGTAAGGTGTAGCTTAAAGCTATGTTTATCTTTTTTCCATACAGATTTAGGAGTTCTAATAGGTTCTAATCGTGAATAATTTGTCGAATCTTAGCTTGATATAAACATGAATCTCCGAAATATTTCAATATTGTCTGAATCTATCCTGAATCCATGACTTTAAAGTGAATACAGAGTGTAAAATATGGTACTACAGTGGAATTGAAAATCTTAGCTGCACCCGTAGGTTCAGTGGGTATTCTTCTAACCGCTGTGGAATCAAGAGCTTGCGCTATGTGGTGCAGTGCAGTCACTGATTCAGGTTTAAGTACAAACAGCGCAAAAAAGCATCATATAATTGTAATAAAAATTGGCCAAGTTATTAGTCCTTTACTATACTTATGTATTAATACTTAAAGGTTATTCCCTTATACAAGGTAATTATATAATTCAAAAAACACAACTAAAGTGTTTGCAAGCACAGACTATAAATTATATTTTTCATAATACGCCAAACATTAGTATATTCTATTCTGTAGTTTAAAGGATCAGATATAACTATAGCAGTAAAATCGAATTATTCTTACAACTTGGCAGTTTATACTCTCAGTATTTTATTTTTTTTAATTCCAGAAAAAATCATCTGCATGCCATCTGAATCAGTGACTTCCAAGCGACGCTTAGCACAAACTCTTAATTCTACAGCAGCTAGAAAAACATCCTCTGAAGCTATGAACTCCACGTATGGATGCACTTTTTTAGCAGATGCCGGGCGCATATAAGCTTGCCGTTAACATTTTTAATTCTACTGTGAAATCAATATCGTATACTCTGTATTAACTTTGAAAACACGGATCAAGATTGCTACTTAAATGAGAGCTATGTATAAATTACCTAGAGGGTATGATAACTGCGCTCGATAATGCTGCGTTAAAAACCGGCTCAGTATGCGCATTTACACCAGTGATACCCATAAACAGGGCACACTGCTCCCAAAGCGAGAGGTATACTAACCCACTGTTTCGCCGGCTTTTTCCTTGTATTCCTTTAATCTTAAGAAAAATTATTTTGACGCACTGACTCTCTGGAGAAGTCCAGTAACATGGTGACGAATATTTGTTCACTGTCGCTCATTGGTTGGTTCTCTGCCGTCACTAAGAAAACCTCATTCACCGGTAGCTGCTTATAGGGTGGCAGTTGAAACAACGTCTTGTTAGCGACGTAGACTTTTGCTCCCTGCACCGTTAAAGCACCGAATCCCAACCCTGCAAAAATTAAACGACGGATTTCTTCTTCATTTGAAGAGACCGCCACTAAGTTACCCCACAGCTGTTGGTCACTGCGCAAAGAGGCTATTTCGTTTAAGCCTTCAGAGGGTTGATCGCTCTCGAACGATATATAAGACAAACCACTCAGGTCATTAAGTTGTAAATTTTTTACACCGTATAAAACGTGATTTTTGGCACAGTAAAACCCCATTTGCTCGTACCCCAGCAAGTCAAAGCGCAACCCGGTTTTCGCGACCTTTTGGTTGCTTAAACCGATGTGCAATTCATCCCTTGCTACCGCACGTATTATTTCAGAACTTGGCTGGGTATTGATATTAATCAGCACCCTTGGATAGCGTCGATGATACTCAGCTAACGTTTTATCAAAACACGGGCTGTGAATATGACTGGCGATTTGAATATTAATTTCACCACTTAGCACCGACTCTCCTCCAGCAAATTGATCAGCCATATTTTCGATAATTCGGCCCGCAGACGAAGCGTACTCATAAACTTTAAGACCTTGATAGGTTAACGAAAACAGGCCTTTTTTACGTTTAATTAGCGGCGTTTCTAAATGCGTTTCCAAGCGTTTTAGAGCATTGCTGATACTGGGCTGGCTAAGTGATAATTTACGTGCTGCACCGGTAATACTGCCCTCGTCGACAATCACTGTGAATGTATAGAGTAAATTCCAATCTAAATTACGCAGCAATCGCTGTGAACGCGATGTCATTTTTGTGCTCCTGTGCCATAAAAACAATAATATCAGTAACATACACATAAGCTAAGCCTATGCATATCATAATAATTATAAATTTGCTAAATGGATAGTAATTTTCGATACTGCAGTTGCTCGCTGCAAAAGAACAGCATAATTAATACACGGTTGCCACTGTGTGTAGACGTTAACTAGTTTTCATCAACACACATTCTCCATGGCGAACGGTTCGTTTATTTAATCCTGAATCGTTTGGAGCCAGTGATGCTGATCGATAACAACTAACCAGAGGAACTAACAATGATAAAAAAAATTCGCTCATTCGCATTTTGTACTTTACTAGGCAGCTTGGCATTCGGCCAACTGCAAGCGGCTGAAGCTCCGCTGCGAATAGGTACTGAAGGGGCCTACCCTCCGTTCAATTTCATGACTGCCGACGGTAAGTTAGCCGGGTTTGACATCGATATCAGTCGCGCCTTGTGTGAAAAAATGCAACGCGATTGCAGTTTTGTCGCTCAGGATTGGGATGGCATTATTCCCGCATTACTAGCGGGTAAGTACGATGTAATCGTCGCCTCGATGTTTATCACTGAAAAACGCAAACTAAAAGTAGATTTTAGTGATCCCTATCAAAAATCTGCGATGACCTTTGTCATCGATAAAAACTCTAAGATTACTGATATTAGCCCCAGTGCTATGGCTGGAAAAACCATCGGTGCTCAAGGCTCTACCACTCAGGCTGACTTCCTCTCTAAAGTTTACGCCGATTCTGAGATTCGTTTTTATCAGACCCAAGATGCGGTCAACTTAGACTTAATCTCTGGACGTCTCGATGCTCAAGTGGGCGACATAATTCCGATGCTGGACTGGACCGTAAAATCCACAGATGGAAAATGCTGCAAACTAGTCGGTGAAGCGATTACCGATCCAACCTATGTTGGTGACGGTGTTGGTATGGCACTGCGCCAAGAAGACGATAAGTTGCGTTTGGCACTCAATAAAGCGCTTGCTGAAATAGTGGCCGATGGCACCTATAAAAAAATCAATGATAAATATTTTGATCTGAATATTTTGACCTTGAAATAACAGCACAGCGGGAGTAACTGATGAACTGGTACGATTATTTAAGCTATGGCCCAACTGGCTGGGGCGATGAATTAATGGCGGGGCTGGCGGTGACTGCAGCACTGGCACTAACCACCTTGCCCTTTGGTTTACTGGGGGGCTTTTTAGTGGCGGCAGCAGCGGTGTCGCCGAGTACAGCACTGCGTAACAGCGCCCTGTTTTTCACCACCACCATTCGCGGTCTGCCAGAGTTACTCTCGCTATTCATCATCTATCACGGCGCCGGCATGCTGATTAACCATACTATCAAATGGCTAAATCCCGAAGCGGGCTTCTTTGAACTTAGCCCCTTTGTCGCCGGTGCTGTGGCGCTTTCACTGGTCTTTGCCGGTTATAGCGCCGAAGTATTACGCGGCGCTTGGCAGGCGTTAGACCGTGGTCAGCGCGAGGCAGCACTTGCGATTGGCATGACTCGCTGGCAGGCATTTCGACGCATTGAGCTAATTCAAATATTGCGTTTGGCGCTGCCAGGCCTCGGTAATCTGTGGATCAATTTAATCAAAGATACAGCTTTAGTCTCTGTCATAGCCCTGAATGATCTAATGCGCATGGCCAACGTTGCGGTGGGAGTCACCAAGAAACCCTTTTTGTTTTTCATCACTGTCTGCTTAATTTACTGGCTAATCTGCCTGCTTTTTGAATATTTGTTAAGCGCTCTGGAAAAACACGCTAATCGAGGCCATTTTAAACAGCAAATTTGAGATTATACCAATGATGTGCAACATAAAAACAAGGGTTTAACAGTGGGATTTTTATATGTTTGATTTATTGATTGAATATTGGCCAAAGCTGCTGCAAGGGGCTTTACTAACGCTAAAACTGACCTTCAGTGCCGTAATTATCGCCGCTACACTATCGCTGCCGCTCGCGATATTACGCAGCAACCACAACAGTATTTGGCAGTGGCCGATCCGGTTGTTCGTGTCTTTTTTTCGCGGCACTCCCCTATTAGCTCAACTTTTTTTGATCTATTACGGTTCCGGTCAATTTCGTCTAGAGCTAACCGAAGTGGGACTTTGGTGGTTATTCCGCGATCCTTTTTACTGCGCACTCCTAACCTTTTCACTGAACTCTTGCGCCTATCAGATCGAAATACTGCGCGGGGCACTGCAAGCAGTAAACAAAGGTGAAATAGAGGCGGCAATTGCCATCGGCATGAATAAATTACAGCAGTATCAAAAGGTTATTTTACCACACTGTTACCGAATCGCCTTTCCGGCACTGGGCAATGAAATTATTTTACTACTCAAGGGCAGCGCCATCGCCAGCGTAATAACCTTGATGGATTTAATGGGCCATACTCGGAGAGTTTTCTCGCAGACCTTTGATATCTCGGTCTATCTCTGGGCTGCCCTGATGTACTTATTAATAACCAGTCTGTTTGTTTGGCTATGGCGAAAAATTGAACAGCATTTAAACCGTCATACCCAACGCCCTAGCGATCATCATAATCTGCAGAGCGCTGAGCAATCCACAACCAAAAAATATCCCCTGGAGAGTGCCAATGTTCGCTAATTCAAACCAGCAAACCTTATTAGCACTGCAAGACTTACACAAATCTTATGGCGCTATCTCCGTCTTAAAAGGTGTTTCGTTACAGGCGCAAAAAAAAGATGTGATCAGTATCATTGGTGCCAGTGGCTCGGGAAAAAGCACCTTGCTCAGATGCATTAATTTGCTGGAGCAAGCCAGCGCGGGTCAACTGCTCATCCAAGGACAAACATTAGATTTAGCGGCACCGCCCTCAAGAGCCCGAACCACACAAATAGCAGCGATACGCGCCAAACTTGGCATGGTCTTTCAACAGTTTAATTTATGGACCCATTTAAGTGTTTTAGAGAATATTATTTTAGGTCCATGCACGGTACTCAAACAGCCCAGAGAAGAGGCGGAAGTTCACGCTAGAGAATTACTGGAGCGAGTGGGCCTGTCAAATAAGTGCCACGCCTACCCCGATCACTTATCAGGAGGCCAAAAGCAGCGCGTCGCAATTGCCCGAGCACTGGCCATGAACCCACAAGTGATGCTATTTGACGAACCTACCTCGGCACTTGATCCTGAGTTAGTTAACGAGGTGCTGCTAGTCATGCGCGAATTAGCACAGGAGGGACGAACGATGATCGTTGTCACCCACGAAATGCGCTTCGCCCGAGAAGTATCATCTCAAGTCATCTTTCTCGAGCAGGGCAAGATTATTGAACAGGGACCACCGCAACAGATTTTCGAACAGCCTAAAAGCGCGGCTCTACAGCGCTTTCTAAGCAGCCAGTATTAACCTATAAACCTATAAACCATCGCTTCATTGACCATTACCCAGTGAGACCCTGAGGATCAATGTCGCCCAGCAACAGGAAAAAAACATGCAACACACTGAATTAAAGACCCCTTACCTGGTATTTCTCGGTGATGCCGACGATTTTTTAATGGCCAAAGTCGCTAAAGGTATCGCCTACTGGCGCCCTGAAAAATGTCTTGCACAAATGCGTTTACCCGGTGCTAAAGCCGATTTAGGCTTGAGTGAAATGACTGTCCGACAAGCTGCTGCCGCAGGCGCAAAAACCTTCATCTTAGGGCTGGCTCCGATTGGCGGTACGCTGCCCAGTGACTGGGAAGCAATTTTGATCGAAGCGCTGGAGTCAGGTATGGACATCGCCAGTGGCTTACACATCCAACTCAATAACATACAGGCACTAAAAACAGTCGCACAGCGCACTGGACAGCGCTTGATCGACGTCCGCCATCCAAAGCAAGAGTTTGAGTGTGGCACAGGTCAGCCCCGCAGCGGTAAGCGATTATTAACCGTTGGCAGCGATTGCTGTGTCGGAAAAATGTTTAGCTCATTGGCAATTCACCGCGAAATGCAGCGCCGCGAAATACCCAGCACCTTTAGAGCCACTGGCCAGACCGGCATTTTAATCGAAGGTAGCGGTATCCCCGTTGATGCGATTGTCTCGGACTTTACCGCCGGGGCTGTTGAACAATTGAGCCCTGCTAATGATGCTCAACACTGGGATATTATTGAGGGCCAAGGTTCGTTATTCCACCCAGCCTATGCAGGTGTCAGTTTAGGTTTGCTACACGGAGCCCAAGCCGATGCCCTGATATTATGTCACGAGGCAGGACGCACTCAGATGGATTTAGTGCCAGGATATTCAGTGCCCGATTTCGATACTTTGATTAAAACTAACTTGGCACTAGGATCACTGACCAATCCCAATATTAAACTGGCCGGTATCGCCCTCAATACTTCAGCGCTACCCGAGGAGGAGGCCCTGCTTGTAATAGCCAAATATCAAGACCTCTACCAAGTGCCGGTCGTCGATCCAGTGCGTACAGGGGTCTCAGATATTGTTGATTTCCTGGAGAAGCTAGATGCTTAAAATGACTGTTACTGCACAGCGCTGGCCTCTGCACAAGCCTTTCATTATTTCTCGTATGGCGCCTATGCTACACGGCGAAGTAGTGGTTGTTGAAATAGAACAAGCGGGAATCGTTGGACGTGGTGAATGTGAGCGCACCGATATTTTTGAACCTGAATACCCCAACGTTATGCTAGAACTTGAAAAAGTACGACAGCAGATTGAACAGGGCATTAGTCGGGAAGAATTACTCGAGTTAATGCCTGCCGGCAATGCGCGCAACGCCATCGACTGCGCACTTTTTGAGCTGGAAGCCAAACAACAGGGGTTAAGCAGCTGGCAACTGGCAAAAATGGCCGCTCCAAAACCACTGATAACCGCCTTCACCCTCTCGTTAGATACCCCGCAAGAAATGGCTAAAGCAGCTGCCATTAACCATTGGCGGCCCATTTTGAAACTCAAATTAGGCTCTGACGGTGATCTATTGCGCGTGGCAGCGGTACATGAAGCTGCGCCAAACTGCCGGCTGATTATCGATGCAAACACCAGCTGGAGCTTAGAGCAACTGCAAGCATACATACCGCAGCTAGCCAATATGGGAGTGGAGATGATTGAACAGCCACTACCCCCAGCACAAGATCACCTACTCGAGGGGCTAAACCCACAAATACCGATCACCGCTGACGAATCTTGTCTGGATAGGAGTTCACTTGCACAGCTGCGCGGACGCTATCAAGCCATCAACATAAAACTCGATAAAACCGGTGGCATAACCGAGGCGCTAGCCTTACTCAGTGACGCCCGCGAACAAGGTTTTGAGATAATGGTCGGCTGCATGTTGGGCACTTCTTTGGCGATGGCTCCGGCGATGCTGATCGCACAAACAGCGCGTTGGGTTGACCTTGACGGCCCGCTACTACTATCAGAAGATCGACCACATGCTCTAGAATATATAGGTAGCAGCTTACAACCCGCTAGCGCCGAACTCTGGGTTTAGAGGTAAAAAACAGTCTTTTCTTAGAGCTGGATTCGTGGCTTCACAGTGGATGAAAAACACCGCTGGGAAGTCACGGACTTCAGAACGATGCTACAGACCAGCCAGTGCTAATAATCGCAATCGGTTTCCCACTAAAGCCCGTTTAATGACCTATACAGCTAAAATGAATAACAGGATACTGAGCGAATCACTTTATTGTTTTGATTAAATTCAAAACACTCAGCTGTTTCTCCACCTCTAGCGTTTTGGTAGTACAATGTTAAGCTATTCACCCCCAACAACAGCTGCTTTAGCTTGAAGACTAGCGCTGGATTGTTAGTTAAGCCAATGAGAAAATATTCCCGTAATTTTTCACGGCTATAAATAGTTCCATCAGGATCGTCATATCTGGCGACAATTAACGGTGACTTAAACTCCAACTCTGCTGCGTAGTGGGAGATAATCTTCTCGATATCGTGACAATTCCACGCTGCAATCCACTCTTCTGAAAATTTTTTCGCAAACTCAATATCCATATCATCCCTCAATAACTGTGGCCGAGTAATAAAGTTTCATATCAAGTATTAAAGTATCATACTGAGTAAAATAGTTTCATACTAGATAGTGCAGTTCGTGCTTATAAGTGTCTGTAAATAGCCGAATTCTATAAGATTATCACCGCTAACTAACCAGCTAGGACATCAAACAGGTCATGCACGAAGCGGACGTTTTATTTAGAGCTACTTTGCACAGATTAGCGCGGCCTGCCCTCGCGCAGGAGTCTTGCTCTGCTGTGCTTAGACGAAGATTGATGCGGGCTATTTTCATAACTTATCTGCCTAAAATGGGTATATAACAATGAGCCTAGTATGATCACTAGACCAATTAGTGAAAATTACAACCTATCCTGGCCATCTTAATTTTATCCACTTAAATCAACCTAACCGAGTAAAAAGCGACCGCCTGCTGTATAATACGGTCGTTCGAGTTTCGATGGATTCGTCCACCTGCGAGCCCAAATCCGACATAAAACTGGCTTAATTTGAGCCGCTTAAATCTTCTGCAATCATCAGAGCATTCCCATCAGGATCGTAGAAAGTCGCAATACTCACCATCCCTTCCATTGTCATGGTTTCCCCGTCAAACTTTACAGATTGGGCTTCAAGCGAGGCTCTGGCTGACTTAATATCTTTAACACCAAAGACAGGCACACAATTTCCAGGCGAGACCTCTTCTGTATCACCAAGCCCAATAGTCACGCCGGGAATATTGGTTTGCAATTCTGTCCAGCCAGCCTCATCAATCGAAACTGTTTCTTTAAAGCCTAAATGAGTTTGGTACCAATTTGATGACTTATTTCGGTCCTTAACAGATAGCGCTAACGTAAGTTCTTGCTTGATATTAATAGTAGGCATGCTATTCTCCAATTGTTGAACAACAAAATATATAGTAACTATATATTATGGTCAATACTTAATGGTCAATACTTTACGGTCAATACATTATGCTCAATAGTGAATTTTTTTTACTCTGTTCAAAAGCGTGGTCGATACAGATTCTGGCTTATATGCATGCCCAAAACGATCCACGCATATCTCCGATAGCGCATCATTTTTCGGCGGGCAGAACATCGATTTCAGGGGCGTTACGTCATCTTATCGAGATGGGATATTTAGGTAAAAACTCTGGACATGGGCACCCTCTTCGTCCAGCTTATGTTTTAACGCCAAAGGGAAAAGCAATAGCAGAATGGGCCGCAGAACTTGATGGATTTCTTGAATCCAACGACTGGAAAATTGCGCGTCGATCTTGGGCGCTACCTATTATTAGAGCAGTAGCCCCAGCACGCAGGTATGGTGAGCTTAGATCAATACTAAATCCGGTCACTGATCGCGCTCTTTCTGAAACGCTTAAAGCACTTGGCGAGAACCAGTGGGTGAGTAGACATATTGATGGCGACAGTTCACCACCAAGTGTTACCTATCTGCCACTCGGAATAGGCAAACTAATAGCGCCAATACTAAACGAGAGTCTAAACGTCTAAGCTTCCATTGATGCCGTTAACCCAAGATTATCAAATGATTAGAACTCGACTACAATAACAGTTAGCGCCGGCCGCCACTATTACCAGTGCTTGGCGATTTTTTAAGAATTGTTACCACAAAGAAAGCATTGTTAAAGGCCACTCACTCGTTTTAGCTAGCAGCTAGTCACACTTTCTCTAAAGATTTGTGAGGTTTAGGGGGTAGTAAAATGTCTATCAAATCCTCTGACACTACCTCACCACCCTTTATTACTATCCCCATTACGCCGGCCTTTCGAATGATTTTTCCCTCAGCATCTTTATCGAGAACCGCAGCAGTTAAGCCCTTTTGGTATTGATCTAATTGAGCGCAAGGGTTTCTGAGACCAGTTATTTCTATCTGCGCATCTTTGCCTATTTTAAGAATGGTACCTGTTGGCAAATCCAACAACTGTATGCCGACGGTGGTAATATTTTCACCCATACTGGCAGGGCTCACCTTAAAACCCTGTTCTTGAAGCTGGTAAATTAGCTCGCTGTGCATGAGATGGACTTGTCTTAGGTTTACTTGGTTAGGATCGAGCTTAACTCTAGATCGATGCTTTACGGTTACGCCTTGATGAGCATCGCCGTCAACCCCTTCTCCCTTAATTAGAACCTGAATCAGTGACTTCACAGCACCACATAGCGCAAGCTATTGATTCTACAGCGGTTAGAAAAATACCCGCTGAACCTACGGGTGCAGCTAAGATTTTTCAATTCCACTGTAGAACCAATATATTACACTCTGCATTCACTTTGAAATCACGGATTCAGGTATGAGAATAGAATCAACGACCTCCTTAGAAAATCTATGCGTGAGACTTTTACTAACCGATAATACCTTACTCATAAATATCCTTGGTATGCGACTGATTTTTCGAAGAATGTTTAGCCAAAATCCAACCGAACACCTTCCAGCTGCTAATACTTACTATGCCCCCCCCCCTCGCAGGGGGACTTATCCAGTAGCATTCAGTAAGTCCCACTTTAAACGTCTATCTACACCGCTACTTTTCCAGCTGTGCTGTTTTATTCTCGAAGTACCATCTCCGCCATTTTCATAATGCTGATAAATGATTCTGCACCTGCTATAAATAAACCATTGTGGCAAAACATGGCATCATCAATACTGATCGCTTGTTTAAATGCTTGATCAGATAAGCCGGCCCATGCTTTAGGCAAGGATTTTCGATCTTCGAATGATCCCGGTTCCACAGGGACTGTTTGCAGCATCCACTGACCAGATAGCGAGGGGTAAACCATAAATAAGGCCTCTGTCGACAAGGCGTGAACAGTTCTTTTCCACGGCGTATATTTTTCTAGCACGATCACTCTAGGATCTGCTGCGTTATCAATTGCATTAGCGACTATTGCCTTTGCACTTATCGCGCCATCTGCCGAGGCTATAAAGCGCGTTAAGATTCGCCCTGCAAAGCTAACCGCCTCATCAAAACAGCTGTCAAAGTGGCTATCTTCTTGCCAGCTGGGATTAAACATAGAAATAGTTTGGCTCAGGCTTATCCCTTGAGCGACCCCTTCTACATGACCACAATCGATCGCATCTTTTTTGTCGAATAATTCAGAATCTACGGCATTGGCCTAGGCTTGGTTTCCTGGGCATATTTCTAAGCCATATTTTTGCCAAACCAAGCCAAAGGAGGAATAGGGAATGGCGTTTTCGCGCTGACCGGCACCACCGCGCTGATGGTGGTCAAAACGACCGGTATCCGGATCGTATTCGCCTCCAACATCAATCACGATATCGGCCTTGGCGATCAAATCTAAGTTGCGGGTGCGTATCAGTTTAAATGAAGGAAGAACACTTCTTAGTGCCGCGACACTAAAAACATCATCCGCATGAAAATTGCCATTGTGGGTTGCTACTATTATATCAGTCATTGATTCTGTCTTTAATTAAGAGGAAAAGGAGACCTCTGCATAACGTTGCGAGTGAAGAGAAGACAAGGCAAAAATCGGCGAGATAGCGGATTCAGTGTGCCCCTGTTTATGGGTATTACTGGTGTAAATGAGCATATTGAGCCGGTTTTTAACGCCGTATTATCGAGCGCAGCAGTTATGCAGAGGTCTCATGAGATAGTTTATCCTATCCCGCTCTTTTGGCAATAATTTTTTCGGAAGAAAACCATAACTTTATCACCAACATCGAATATCCCTACAGAGCTGACATCTAGTAGTTTGTCCGGATAATTTTCAGCCTCAAACAGCCTTGCTCTCGCTTCGATCGCTACCCTCGATCAGGCTCTTGGGCATTGGACTCCGGTTATGCAGCGGTATCAACTAGTAAAAGTTACTTGATAAATGTACACTTATCAAAAATTCTAGTTACCCCTCCTTTTAAAGCGAATAGAAATGCCCAATAAATTTAATCCAGATTGCTGTGATCACGGCGGCAAGCGCAGCGGTTGCGGTCGCAAGCCCGGTGTAAAAACTCAGCCAATCCGTCTGCCTGCATGGCTGCTTGAACAATTGAGTAAACAGGGAGATCCCAGAGCGCTGATTATCGACGCCTGCCTTGCCCTACATCCATCGATCAGCCATCCAACTAATAAGCATTCGCCTAATAAGCATTCGTCTATAAATAATGAGAGTTTGGACAGTAATGACTAAATCAAAATTTATAATTCACTATTTGATGTTGAACAAATATTCCTATCTGCTGGCGATTGTTTGTATTTTTGTAGTCAATTTCCTGCAGGTAGAAATTCCGCGCTACATCCAGCTTGCCGTTGATTTACTCAATCAATCAACAATCGAGTCGAAAGCAACTCTACTGGACAACGTGCAGTGGGTGATTGCGCTATCGGTGATCATGGTGGTGGTCCGTATTCTGTCGCGAATGTACTCATTAAATCCTGGGCGAATTACCGAAGCTGCTTTAAAAAATGATGTTTTTCACCGTTTGAATCGTCTGCCTGCCACTTTTCATCAGCGATATGCCTCTGGCAAACTTATCTCTATTATTAATAATGACCTCACCGGCATTCGCCTGTTTTATGGCATTGGTTTTTTACAATTATTTAATATTCTATTTGCCCTGACACTGACCCCGATTTGGATGTGGAGAATCTCTCCGCAGCTAACTATCTACTGCGTCGTGCCGATCGTCGTTGCCTCAATAATTTTCTGGCTTGGTTTTAGGAAGTTGCGCGCCTTACAAGCACAGCGTTTGATCTGTTTACAAGATTTGTCCGAGCAGTTGATGAACTATCTATCGGGCATCGACTTGATTAAAAATCAGCAAATGGGTGCATGGGCCACCAGCGAAGTAAATAAAGTAAATCAGCAACTATTTGATTGCACGATGAAAATCGTAAAAATCCAAACCTTCTTTATGCCTATTTTAGATTACGCCAACCACTTTATGAAAGTGCTGATTTTAGGGCTCGGCGGTTACTATCTTTTACAGTCGCAGCTGACAATTGGCGAGATCACCGCGTTTTTGTCCTACTCGGTACTATTGGCGCTGCCACTGATGCACTTAGGGCGAATTGCCACCGTCTATCAAATGGGCATGATCAGTATTGATAGCGTGCAGAGTATTCTCAATAGCGAAATACCCAGCACCGATATGCTGCGTATGGACGACACTGAAAAATCTGGCTTACGAGGATCAACCTTGTCGGTGAAAAACCTCAGTTACCGCTACCCAAGTGACAAGCATGAACCGGGTGAACTGGTGCTAAAAAATCTAAACTTTTCGATCAAAGCTGGCGAAAAAGTAGGCGTTTTGGGCAGTATTGGTTCGGGCAAAAGCACCTTAGTTAATTGTTTAAATCATCACTTATCCATTGCCGCGGGACAAATTTTTTGGGGTAACCAAGACATTAGCCTAATATCACGTAAAGATTGGCGCAGCTTTGTGCGCACTATTACCCAAGAGCCTTTCCTGTTTTCCGCGACCCTTGCTGAAAACATTAAATTTGGCGCCCAACAACCGGGCCAACACACTACTGATCTCGACGTAGATCAAGTGCTGAAGCTCAGTCAATTAAGTGCAGATGTGCGACGTTTTAGCGCTGGTGACCAAACGCTCGTCGGTGAAAAGGGCATCATGCTCTCGGGGGGGCAAAAGCAACGTCTAAGTATCGCCCGTGCCCTACTGACGCCCTGCGACCTGATCATTATGGACAATGTATTATCGGCGGTGGATTACGACACTGAGCGATCGATTCTAAAAGGAGTATTCAAACGTATGCATGGGCAGAGTTTGCTGGTGGTCTCGCATCGCGTTAGCGCACTAGAATACATGGACAATATTTTGGTCTTACAAGAGGGCCAAATAGTCGCACGTGGCACGCACGATCAACTGCTGAAGTCATCCAGCTATTACCGCGAGACCTGGGAATTACAGCGACATGAGGAGAGTGCCGCATGATTAAAGCTGTTGATTTACAATACCTCAAACATTTCTTTCACTATGCAGCGCGCTACAAAAAAATCGCCGTGCTTGGTTTACTGATGATGCCGATATCAGTGCTGGCCAACTTGTTATTTCCCTGGCTGGTTATACAAGTGATTGATGACCATCTCACACCCGGTAAATACGATGGCCTCATGCTGCTGATTGGTGTGATGTTGGTCGTCTTAATCGTCAATTACACTGCCGATGCACTCTACACCTACTGTTTACGCATAACGGGGCAGAAGGCTCTTTTTGATATTCGGATCGCCTTATTTGAGCGCATTCTAAAGCTGCCCAGAAGCTACTATGACAAAACCCCCACCGGCGTGACGCTGTCGCGATTAACCAGCGATTTAGAAGTGATTGGTGATTCGTTTGTGCTCGGTGTGCTGAGTTTAGTGAAAGACTCAATCAATACCCTGGCGGTGCTGATATTTATGTTTTTCATCAACTGGCAATTAGCCTTATTAGTGTTGCTGGTGTTCCCGCCAGTGCTGATGCTGACCCAATATGTGCGCAATCGCCTGCGGAAAATGTATACCATCACCCGCTCATCTCTGGCCAAAAGCACCGGCTTTTTACAAGAGTGTTTGCTGGGCGTAAAGACCGTGCAACTATATGGCGCCGAGGCAGAGGTAGAAGCTAAGTATCATCACTACACCGAAGATTTCTTGCGCGCGCAATTAAAAACCAACAAATATGATGCCAGCTTATTTTCAGTGATCACCGGGATTACCTCCATCACCATCGGACTAATTATTTGGTATGGCTCCGGTAAAGTACTGGCCGGTTTCGTCAGCCTTGGCGTATTGATAGCCTTCATCAACACCTTGGAAAAAGTGTTTGTACCGCTGCGCGACTTCACCTCACAAATTGCCTCCATACAGCGCTCTTTTGCCGCCTTTGAACACATTGAAGAACTGTTTGTAGAAGACCTTGAAGAGCAAGGACGAACTCTTTTACCCGCTGAGTCGCTTGTAGACCAACTGGCTAATTTCAAAACTCTGGAGTTCAAAAATGTGCGTTTTCGCTATAACAGCACCGGCCCCTACGTTTTGGATGATGTATCCTTCACCCTCAGCCAAGGTCAACAATTGGCCTTGGTGGGTACTACCGGCTCAGGCAAGTCGACGATCATTCGCCTCATCAATAAAACCTACATGGACTACCAAGGCAGCATTCTGCTGAACGGCATTGAACTATCCAGCATCCCCAAGGATTCGATGTTGCACTTGTTCTCACTGATGCAGCAGGACGTGTTCTTATTTGAACAAGATATTGAGTTTAATATATCCCTAGGCAGCGATAAAATCGCAGCGCAGGCGGTGCTCGACGCCGCCGAATATGTGTATGCTCACGACTTTATATTGGGATTAACGAATCAATACCAATTTGAACTAAAAAATAATGGCAGCAATTTGTCAGCGGGCCAAGCGCAGCTGATCTCCTTTGCACGATCCGTAGCGCAAGGCGGACAAGTAATGATGTTGGACGAAGCCACTAGTTCAGTCGACTCCATCACCGAAAATTTAATCCAGAAAGCCATCGGACGTCTGTTTGAGGAAAAGACCGTGATCGCGATAGCTCACCGCCTGAGTACCATTCGCCACTCCGATCAAATCTTGGTACTCAATCAAGGTAAGATTGTCGAGCGAGGTAGCCATCAGGTCTTACTGGCAATGGATGGCGTTTATGCGAGTTTACTGACGGATAAAGATAATATTGAGGACGATGAAGGATTGCTTAAGGCTGATACGGCATAAGTCTGCTTAACGTGATAAACCCAATCCCCATTGTCATTTACCTAATATTGACAATGGGGCCATCGTTTTTAAAGAGTAATAACGACACGTTTTCAACCTGAACAGCCTAATTTATAACCTTTAATAATGATATTTTGGATTGCTAATACCGGAATTTCAGCAGAAAACGTGCTGATCACTAGCACCAGCCATATGGCCACCAGCTCAAGACTAGCTGCTCTGAAATTCTTTTAAACATCAGCAAATTCTGCTTTTTGCCCTGCCGTTACCGCCCCCCATAAGAGTAACTTAAAAACACACATCATCTATCAAAACCTGCTCTCACCGGATCTCACTAAAGCTAATAAGTGTGTTTCAACATTCATCATTAACGATAAATAAATAGATTAAAAATCCATAATCATTAAATTACGAACTATCAATAAATTAATAATGAGTTAATAAAAAAATTATTGGTAGTGATAGTAAATTCCTATTTTTTGTGTCAGGATTATTTTAACTTCTTTTATATCAATTCGTTATTAATGTATTTAAGAATATTTTAGTCTGACTTCCTTATCTAGAGGTTTTTAAGAGTGAATTTTATTTACCACAAAATTTCCCCGATAGAAATTTTTTATCTTGTATTGATGCTCTCGCTTACCGCTAGTACTGTTGCTGTTGCTGACTTAAGTGACCAGGCACAGGTAATACAGAAGATTAAAAACTTAAACTGGATCACAGAAGAGTATCCGCCGTATAATTACGTCGATCCAAAAACCGCTAAAATCACAGGTTTCTCGGTAGAACTTTTACTGCAAATTTTTGCTAAACTTGAGATTTCAAGCCAAGACCTAAATTTGACGGTAAACCCTTGGGCGCGTGGCTATCACAAGGTTATGCACGAGCCTGGGACCGCTTTATTTTCAACAACTTATGCAGAAAACCGGCTGGAAAAAATGAAATTTATCGGGCCGATAGCACCGCATATCGTTGCCGTTATAGCCGCTAAATCTAGCCAATTATTGATCAGCTCCCCCATAGAGTTAAATAGACTTAAAATAGGTGTGGTGAGAGATGATATAGGAGAACAATTATTAATTGAACAGGGGGTCAAAGCAGCATCCTTGGATAGATTAAACTCTGGTTTAAGCATGGTTAAGAAGCTCGCCTCGGGTAGAATTGATGCCGTGGGCTATTCACACGCTACGACACTGCTTTTATTTAGAACGGCAAATATTAACCCTGATGATTTTGAAATTATTCATATTTTGAAACGTTCAGCGATGGGCTATACCTTCCACAATTCAACGGATGTGAAGGTGCTTGCAACCATTAGCAAGGTTTTGGATGAGTTATCGATGGATGGCACCTTAGTCGAACTTCAAGCTAAATACGGCCTAGAACCAGTGCATGAATAAATTTAAAGACGGTATTGGCCTGCGCCTGCTGCGCTATGTGTTTGGATGTTATCTAATCGTTACCATACTGGTGACTAGTGCGCAGCTAGTATCTGAATACAGCCGCGCAAAAAGTAATATTTTTAGTCAAACCTATGAGCTCGAAGCGTCATTCAAAGACAGCCTTGTTAGTTCTATGTGGTCATTCGACACTCCGCAACTCGAAGTAACACTGGCTGGGATAACGAAAATTGATACCGTAGCCGGTATCAAAATCATGACCGAAAACAACCAAACGCTCGCCTCAAGTGGAGATGTGGTCACCGCAGACAGTCGAATTTTATCCAGCACAGATTTGTTAGCGGCAGGGATTAAAAAAATCGAATTGATTCAAGCGGATTCTTCGAAACATCAAACTCTCTTTGAATACAAGTTTCCCTTAAAACACCGCGAGAGCAACAGCGATCCATTAAAGTTAATTGGCTACGGTTATATTTACACCGATGCCAATACTATAATTGATCGCGTTAAATTCAGCTTTATACTCATAATAATCAACTCTCTAATCAAGACTGCTGCACTGTGGTTGTTATTTTTGTACTTTGTTAACCGGTTCATTGCCAAACCATTAGCGGCACTGGCCAATGCTGCCGAGGCTTTAAACCCAGATAAGCTCGAGACACTTAGTAGCTCGAAAGAGCTCGACAATGTAGTCAAAACCAAGCATAACGACGAGCTCTATTTACTCGCCACTAACTTTGACCAGATGCGCATCGCGGTTCTTGATAAAATGGCAGTCATTGAATCTCAAAAGTGTCAGCTCGAAGAACGTGTGCTAGCGCGAACAATGTCACTTTCAGAAGCCAACGATGAACTCAGACATTTAGCATTACATGATGCTTTGACCGCCCTACCCAACCGAACGCACATTAAAGATCGCCTTGATAAGTTTTTTAAAGTTGGCCAGCGTAACAACACGCGATTTATTGTTGCGAGCATCGACCTCTCTGATTTCAAGAGCATCAATGATAATTATGGCCACCAAATAGGTGATTTGATACTGATCGAAGTGGCTAGACGACTCGCTAATGCTTTTCGCCAAACCGATACTGTCGCGCGCATGGGGGGCGATGAGTTTTACGCTTTATTAGCCCTAGAGCACGATGATAATAGTGATATCGAGCGCTTAGTTCAGAAATTCATCAAGGCACTAGAAAAACCAATCCACTGCGACGGCGAAAATATTCCAGGCATCCTGATCAGTGCAAATATTGGCACCGCTATCTATCCGCTACATGGAGAAGACTCAGCAGCATTGATTAAAAATGCCGATATGGCAATGTACCATGCAAAAAACTCTGGCATTTCGCACTTGCTCTACAGCGCTAAAGAAGATCTTCGGTTAAGACGAGAATCTCAATTAGCTCAAGATTTAAACATAGCGATACAAAACAATGAATTATTCTTAGTCTACCAACCGATATTACACCTAGCATCTAGTCGAATTACTAAGATAGAAGTGTTGGTCCGCTGGCAACATCCGACGCTTGGGCTAATCTCACCTGTTGAATTCATCCCCATTTGCGAGCGAACGGGTTACATTCATCAATTAACCCAATGGGTTTTTCAGCAAGCCTGTACACAATGCAAACCCTATTGTGATGTTGATGAGTCGCTTTCAATATCCATCAACCTATCTGGGCGAGTATTTAGCCAGCCTCAAATCCCCCATATGCTAGAAAACATATGTAAGCGCTCGAATATGTCTCCTTTTAATATCAATCTTGAGGTGACCGAAACCACAGCGATGGAAAAGCCCGAGCAGGCGATAGAAATCATGCATCAATTAACCAGTAAAGGTTTCAGCATCTCTATAGACGACTTCGGTACTGGCTACTCATCGCTTTCCTATCTGGTAATGCTGCCGGTCAAAGAGCTAAAAATTGATAAAAGCTTCCTACTGAGCTTAGGGAAGAATAGCGAGAAAGTGATAAAGGCGATGATTGATTTGGCACATTCGCTAGATCTAAAAGTGGTGGGTGAAGGGGTAGAAACAAAAGCACTGCTGGATATGTTAGGCGTAATGGGCTGTGATTATGCGCAAGGTTATTACATTGCTAAGCCATTATCTGCCGATGATCTCGACAGTTTCCTCTACCCACAAAGCATGCTCAAAACACAGCCAGTATAGCTCCCCAGATTGACTGAGTCACAACCGCTATGATCGATAATTTATCTTTGCAGCGCCTAAAGCCACGTCTGCTATCCGTTATACACCGTTATTAGGTTTTCTGGCTGCGATGAGGGTATTGGATATGGGTGCATGGTTAAAGGCAAAAGAAACGCCCTGACCCCGCTCACTCACTTTCAGATCAGCCCCTCGACGATACAAGCGGCAGATAGCGAGGTCTATTCTCAGTCAACCTTTGCCTTATTGTCAAACAAGCTCGCGAATTTGTTAATCTCAATCAACTCGATATTATTTTTTCTAGCATAATCTCGGGCCGTGGCTGATATATCACCCAGCGCGACATACAAATAGCCGACCGCGTCAGCTTTCTCACCCACCGCGACTAATAATTTCAAAGGCTCTATTCCGGTATTAGCCGCTTTAAGTCGTTTACAACACAACAACAGCTTTCGATTGCCACGGCTCAGTGCCAAATCAGCGCCATTCGCTTTAAAGCTAGTAGCCTCATAGCCACTTTTTATATAGTTCGCCGCTATTTTTTCGGCGATGACCTCAGCCGGCATTTTTTGCACTTGTGCAGTGATTTCCAACAAGCGTTTTTGTGAAGGCTGCTGGAATTGCTTATAGGCTGCGTATCCACCTATCCCAAAGAATGGTAGCGCACCGGCAATACTCAGCATCACGTACTGTGCATCTGTAACAAGCAAGCTGGCCACTAGAATAAACAGCGCGACTAAAATGCTATACCACCACGAGGAGCGTAATAACAATGCGAACAACGAACCTTTAGCCATCTTTAACGCCATGATTAAATTACCTTTGATATACCGCAGCCCATGTAACGGAACTGCCGATTGAGGGGGTTAACTAATACCTGAATCCGTGATTTCAAAGTGAATACAGAGTGTAAGATATTGGTTCTACAGTGGAATTGGAAAATCTTAGCTGCACCCGTAGGTTCAGTGGGTATTTTTCTAACCGCTGTAGAATCAAGAGCTTGCGCTATGTGGTGCAGTGAAGTCACTGATTCAGGTAATACTCATCCAGCAACAGGGGCGACGCGCGCGAGACTCAATTGCTCGGGATACACAATACTAGATGCGGACGTTTGGTCATTGCAAATAAGCATCGAGTAATAAGCAGATCGAGCTGGTGAGGCCTGCAGTAGACATCTGTTGCTGGTTGGGAACTAACTAGAAAACAGTATGTTACTTACTAAACAGCTAGAGGCATAGCGTACAGCAGCGCTTAATTGGTTCTATTTGATGAATTTCGACATAACAGGTAAGGCTATCAGTATCGCGAAGGATAGTTTGTCGCAATTTGCGGTACAAGCATCAAGCTTTAAGCTTTAAGCTTTAAGCTCTAAGCTCTAAGCTCTAAGCTCTAAGCTCCGTTTCATGGGCGGTTTCGCTGCAGCGAGTTCATTTCTTTTTACGAAAAGCTTCCGCGTCCCTGCTCACGCCCCTTACCTACGTCCATGTAGGCAAAGCTTCCGCGTCCTGCTCACGCCCCTTACCTACGTCCATGTAGGCAAAAAAGAAACCGAACCAAAGAAAAATTCGCCCCATATTGTCGAAAGCCACCTACGCGATTGACTAAATTGACAGCCACTCAGAATCGCCATTTCGGTAACTGCTCCATGCGTTACTCTACCTCCTATATCCATATAGTCGCTGGCTCAACTGTGCTTTTCGCGACGTCCTGTCGCTCCACTACAACAATTTAGTCACTCTCTCCGGCACCAATATAAACGGGGGTTTGGTGGCTTCGTAGCTGGGTTTTACTGAGCTGGATTAGTTCTCAACATCAATCATAAACACTAGTAATTTTTGCTTACTACTAGCGATATGGCAGTGAATAAAAGTGGATGTTCTATTTTTTTGATTAAGATAAGGTTGGCGTCTGAGATTTTAGAATGAACAAAGCTCAGGGTTATTTGTAGCTGGTTAATTGCTTGTTATATTCCATTCCGCTACCCTGTACAGATAACCGTACAAGAATACTTTGGAGAACAACATGAATGCAATAAGTTATACCTCAGCGAGAGCCAACTTAGCAAAAACGATGGCGAATGTTTGTAACGACCACGCCCCCATTATTATTACCCGTAAAAGCGAAGATCCTGTAGTTATGATGTCCTTAGAAGACTACAACGCAATGCAGGAAACATCATATTTACTCAGATCACCCGCAAATGCCCTATCGCTTTTAGAGTCTATTGCCGAACTTGAAGCGGGCAAAGGTACTCAAAGAGAACTTATGGAATGAAACTAACCTTCTCAACTAAAGCTTGGGATGAATACCTGTATTGGCAGACAACCGACAAAAAAATCCTAAAACGTATTAATTTGCTGATCAAAGATATTCAAAGGACTCCCAATGAAGGCATTGGAAAACCAGAACCTTTAAAACATGGACTGTCAGGATATTGGTCACGGCGCATAAATGACGAGCACCGAATTGTTTACAAACAACAAGACGGCTCAATTCTAATTGCTCAACTGCGATACCATTACGGCACCTAACCGCTAAATTGACGATCGTTCAGGTTCGCTTTTCGCAACGTTGCAGGGAACATAAAAGCTAAGTGTCGCTCTACTAATCAATTTAGCCAATCACTGCGGCGGTAATAAGGTTTGGTGGCTTCGTAGCTGGGTTTTGTGTACAGCGATGCTTTTATTTACAATAATCATAAACACTAGTAATTTCGGCTGCTTAACTAGCTATATTATAGTGGAAAAAGTGACGGTTCCATGTTTTATATAATAAATCTAAGATCTAGACCAAAAACCATTTCGTGGGCGGTTTCGCTGCAGCGAGTTCATTTCTTTTTTACTAGAAAAAGAGCCGCTCCCATATTTTTTTTATATTCGTCTGGTATCTAGAAAATCTGAGACTTATCAGACTTTTACAGTGGATTGATGTAAAGTTAACAAAATAAAATAGTTCCTTCCATACACTCAATAAATAGGTTGTTATGAAACAGATCACAGCGTTATCCATTGCGTTACTCACAAGCTGTATTTTTAGTCAATATTCACATGCCGCATGTATTTCAGGTGATTGTATGGATGGTCAGGGCACCTACACCTATGCAGATGGCAGAATATATGCGGGTCTATGGAAGAATGGAATGTTACATGGCCAAAGTACATATACAGCAGCAGACGGCGCGACATTCGCTGGGTTATGGGAAGAGGGAAAAATGAATGGCCACGGTACATTCACAGGTGTGGATAACGCTACATACATTGGCCAATGGAAGAATACCAAATATCATGGCCAAGGTACGTTTATTTGGGCAAATGGTAATAAATACGTTGGGCAGTGGAAAGACCATGCACGGCATGGTCAGGGTATTTATACTTGGTCATATGGTGATGTATACGCAGGGCCATTTAAAGAAGGAATAAGACATGGCTTAGCTACTTACACTATGGCTGATGGCGGAAAATATGTTGGCATTTGGAAAGATGATAAAGAACATGGCAAGAGTACTTATTATACGCGCAAAGGGCTTATAAAAAATATAACCTTTGAAAACGGCAAAAAAATAAAATCAAAATTGATTCTCCCTAGCCAAGCCTGGTTTCCAAAGAACGCAGCTAAACCCACTTTTGCAGGGCTGAATAAAACAAATGATATCGAAACACTTTCTGAGTTGTATATATTAGAAGACAATACTTTTTGTTATGTTTTTATAGGCGGGGCTTTAGATTTAAAAATAGCAGGGACATGGCAGGAAAATAAACAACAAAAAGACAGCATCTTACTTAAAGAAACAAAAACAGATAAAAATATTCACCTTGCTCTAGGGCAGCAACTTAATCGCCTTGATAATAAAGTCTCTATAACAGTCAATGGCTATACTCTTAAAGGCATCAATAGCCCTGTTTTTGCTGTAAGCCAAGACGATACTCCACCCACAAAATTTACCCCGTTATTACCCGAACACAATAACAGGGGGCGAGCAACTTATGCGTTTCCACTTTTCTCACCCGCTGAGATTAAATATTTTTACCTTGGCAGCATTGAAAGTAGCGCTACAAATAACGAGAGTCAATTACAAGTGACGCAATATAAAATTGCTAGTAATGATACTTTTCAGATAGCTTATGGTACTCATAAAAGTCACTTGCCAAAGGCATTAAATGCGCAATTTATTTTAGGGAAGTTATTCATAAATGGTGAAGCTACGGATAGTAAAACCAAACTATTCCCAGCGATGGTAAAGGCAGTTCAAGAGCAATGTATTCAACCTGCAACGCAACAAGAAGAAAGTAGTGAAGCAATAGGATGGACTACATTAACGCCAAGTAAACACTTTAATTTAGACAAAAACATGATTACCAATAAGCCATACTTTAGTAAAAATGATGGTGAGAAAGCAAGACGCCCCAATGGTTTCAATGAATTGATAGAGGAGGAGAAAAAACTATTAGCGCTATATAACGAGAAGGCGACAAAAGACTTAAGCACTTATAACGAGCTGTTATTTGTTTCCAAAGAATTGCTGCAAAGAAAGGATCGTAAAGATATCCATATTGCGGATATTAATTTGAAATTATCACAGTTATTAGTCAATACGATTCGAGATGGTGATATTGAGGCCGCAAAATCTCAATTCAATGCTTTTGCCACACAGATTCACCCACTTATTAAAGACAGTGCTAATAGGCAGGCACAACACTCCATATTAATGGCAGCTAGCCATGGTGCTGTTATTTATGGGGCAACGCGTGATGAATCGGTATTTACAACGATACACAATACTTTACTCGGCACTGAATTCGATATAGAAACGACAACAAACTCATCGCTAGTCTATAATTTGGCCTGTATTTATTCCTTAACTAAAAATAAAGCAGAGATGCTTAAAGCGATTAGAGCGGCGAGGAAAATGAACAAAAAATCAGAACAGTTTTTAAAAGACGGTGATTTTTCATTTTACCTAAATGATAGTGATTTTTTAGACGCAATACAGTCATAGGCTACCTATACGGGGAAGGCCTTGTCTTTTGACTTTAGGGAAAAAGACAAGACCTGATAATCATTTTTTAGACCCTGTCATTTTTTAATAATAATGCCCGTTATTTATCAGTCGCACGATGCAACAGAGATTGGCTAGGTGGTCGCTTAAAAAAGGAAACAAGCCCCAACAAGAGGCGGGGCTTGCGCTAACCTCCTTAGTGCCGACAGGGATGTCGGTACTTAGACTTTGCCGGGAGCATAAAGTCTGTGCCGACAGGCATCTCGGTACTTAGAATTTGTCGGCAACAAAATTCTGCCATGTCACCGCGTTATACCGTACATCCTGGACAAATATGCTCAATGACATCCATGTCACCGCGTTATACCGTACATCCTGTACATAAAGCCTGCCTGTCGCTCCACTTCATCAATTTAGTCAATCGCTCCGGCGACAATACCAAAGGGGGTTTAGTGGCTCCGTAGCTAGATCTTACGTACAGCGATACTTTTAACTGCATTAATCATTAGTTTCAGAAATACCTACTGGATTATTCGAATATAACAGTGATAAAAATAGCCTGTCCCATGTTTTCAGGAAAGCTAGCAGCTGCGATGGGAGTTGGGCGTAAAACAGTCAACGAGCTATGCAACAACAAGCGCGCTATCACCGTAGAAACTGCCTTGATACTCGCTAAAGTGCTTAGTACTACTCCCGAGTTTTGGATTAATTTACAAACCCTAAATAATCTTTGGCATACGCAGCATAATAAAATATTGCAGCAGAAGATTGAGAAGGCTACGGTGTTGATTGCGGCTTAAGGGGCGGCTAAGATCAAGACAACAAAACCATTACAGGTGCGGTTTCGCTGCAGCGAGTTCATTTCTTTTTACGAAAAAAAGAAACCGAACCAAAGAAAATTTCGCCCCATATTGTCGAAAGACTCCTACGCGATTGACTAATTTGACGGCCGCTCAGAATCGCCATCCATGGCTCAACTGTGCTTTTCGCGACGTCCTGTCGCTCCACTTCGTCAATTTAGTCAATCGCTCCGGCGACAATATAAAAGGGGGCTTGGTGGCTTCGTAGCTAAGTTTTAATGAGCTGGATTATTTATCTACAACAATCATAAACACTAGTAATTTTTGCTGATTACTAGCGATATTGTAGTGAAAAAAGTGGCTGTCTTATGTTTTATAAGAATCAATCTAAGATCTAGACCAAAACCCATTTCGTGGGCGGTTTCGCTGCAGCGAGTTCATTTCTTGTTAAGACTAAAAGTAACCGTAGCAATGAGGCTCTTTGCCGTCCTTGGCACCGCCAAATCCCGTCCATCATGGACATAAAAATTTCGCCCCATATTGTCAAGCTTTTTATAACGCTGAAGGCTCTCTACGCGATTGACTAAATTGACGGACGCTCAGAATCGCCATTTCGGTAACTGCCTCCTCGATAACTGCTCCTGCGTTATTCTAATACGGCCATCCATGACCTAATGCGTTACTCTACCTCCTATATCCATATAGTCGCAGGCTCAACTTCGCTTTCGCGACGCTGCCTACAGGGATGTAGGTACTTAGACTTTGCCGGGAGCAAAAAGTCTGCCTGTCGCTCCACTCATCAATTTAGTCAATCGCTGCGGCGGCAATACAAGGGGGGTTGGTGGCTTCGTAGCAGGTCATCATGTACTTCGATACTTTTATCTGTAGTAATCATAAACACTAGTAATTCCAGCTGGTTTATTCGTAATATGGCAGTGAGAAAAAGTGGCTTTCCCATTTTTCCCTTCAAGTAAAACCTGACCCACAGCACATCTAGTATTATCCCGCTAGCTCCAGTTCTTCATGAACAACACGTCTCAACATATCCTCTAATGGCTCGCCTTGACGCTCAACATGTGCCCGAAGAACATCATTAATCAAAGCCTGATAACTTCCACCTTCTTCAGTTTGTTCTTTAAACCAACCCACAACAGGTTCGTCTAGTCTGATAGTAATACGCTCTTTATTGTTAGATTTAACAACTGCACCTCTCTTTCCATCGGTAAAATCGTATTCGTTTTTCATGAATCAGCCCTCATAAGTTTTACGCTCTCGCTTGGTTGCTTTTCGAGCTGAAATAATGCGGATCACATCATTATCACGCTGCATATTAACGACGACAAGCATCTTTGATTTATGGTCTATACCTAGCGTTACAAATCGATGTTCACAGTACATACCTGAGTCTGTTATTGTTAGTGCTAGATCATCAAAAAACACACCAACTGCATCTGCAAAATCGATGTCATGCTTTGCTAGATTGGATATGCGTTTTGCTTCATCCCATTCAAATTTCATAGATTGATTGTATGCCGTTTGTACATATAAAGCGATACATTAATACTTCTTGATCTTTTCTTTATTTTTAAATTCGTCTGACAGGCAAGTTTGATTAGCTTCTCAATTCACAAAGTACTAATGAGGTAAATAATGACTTCTACTCTGCGCTTGCCAGCACATCAACCCACCAGTATTGGCGAAATGCTGACTCTAGAGTTTCTGGAGCCTTTGAATATTACTCAAGGAAAGCTAGCAGCTGCGATGGGAGTTGGGCGTAAAACAGTCAATGAGCTATGCAATAATAAGCGCGCTATCACCATAGAAACCGCCTTGATACTCGCTAAGCTCTTAACTACACACCTGAATTTTGGATTAATTTACAAACCTTAAATAATCTTTGGCATACACAACATAATGAAGTTTTGCAGCAGAAGATTGAGAAGGCTACGGTGTTGATTGCGGCTTAAGGAATATCAAAGAGCTTTGATGATTAAAAATCAAGTGATTGCGGGTGCGGTTTCGCTGCAGCGAGTTCATTTCTTTTTACGAAAACTGCATATAAACGGTACAGCCGTTTAATGCCTGAAACAAAGCCCCTTACAACAACACGCCCTACTATTGCCTAGCTTTTTATTACGCTGAAGGCTCTCCCTCCGCGATTGACTAAATTGACGGCCTCAGACAGGCCATCCCTGTCTCAAGCTTCGCTGATCCGGCGTTTGTCGCTCCACTCATCAATTTAGTCAATCGCTCCGGCGGCAATACAAGGGGGAAGTTTGCTCCGCTATTAAAGCGCAGCTTTAGGCGCTAACTTCCAGTCACACTTGTGTCATCACTTTTGCTTCGTAGCAAGTCATCTGCTCTGCGATACTTTTATCTGCAGTAATCATAATTACTAGTAATTCCCGCTGGTTCATTAGCAATATGGCAGTGAGAAAAAGTGACTGTCCCATATTTTCTTATGTTTTCACTTAAAATCAAGTGATTGCGTGTACGGTTTCGCTGCAGCGAGTTCATTTCTTTTTACGAAAAAAAGAAACCGAACCAAAGAAAATTTCGCCCTACTATTGCCTAGAGAAACCTCCGCGATTGACTAAATTGACGGCCGCTCAGATAGGCCGTCCATGGCCTAGCTTCGCTTTTCGCGACGTCCTGTCGCTCCACTCATCAATTTAGTCAATCGCTCCGGCGGCAATACAAGGGGGTTGGTGGCTTCGTAGCAGGATTTTATTGCGGCTATAGTATGAAATATTATTAGGATGATGATCATAAATAAAAGAAAAAACTCTAACTCCTAACCCCCTCAAATTGATCGCGCCAATCAGTTAGTTAACGCAGCTTCCTCAAGCACTATTTGATGTTGTTGCTTAGTATTATTACAACTAGGAGTTTCTTTACCCCGATAATTTCGACATCCCCAAAACTCACCTCTAGAGCCATTGCGTAACGCCATTTCGGCACCACAGATGTCACACAGGGGGATAATATTATCGCAAGCCTCGTCCAAGCACACTTTAAAACCACTGCGCTGCTCACGCGTCATTAGCGAATCACAGTGACTACAGCCTTTTTCAGCATGCTTACATCTTGGATAATTAGAACAACCGTAAAACACGCCAAACTTACTTAAGCGCTCCACTAACGCACCTGTATTACAGCGCATACATTTAATATCACTCATTAAACGCTGCACAAAAGACACATCAAACTCATCGAGTTCTACATCATATTCTTTATCCATCAGCTCAGTGACGAATTCACTACAACCATTGTGATCGGCTATCACATAAACTCGCTCACGGGCTCTGGTCAGGGCGACATAAAATAAACGCCGTTCTTCTGCAAAGTCAAAGTCTTCTACTGTGGGTAATAAGGCATCTAGTAACGGCGGTGTCACTTTCACTGACGGAAAACCATGTTTGCCCTTAGTCATGCCCATTAACACAACATAGTCTGCTTCTTTACCTTTTGCAGCGTGGATAGAAAGGCTTTTAATCCGCAAATTGGGAAACATAGCCTTCAATTTCCGCTCGTCTTCTTGTTCAGGCAAGTGAAACCAAAAGCGTGCTAACAGATAAACAGTAGCGCTTGTCTGTACGCGCTCGGCAATCGCCACCAAGGCTCGCTTTACAGGGCCTGTCTCTATATTCGTATCTTCCTTAGCGCGCAGTATCGATACCGCAGGGTGTGTAACCTTAACGAGTGAAGTAATGGTTTTAGTTAACTGCACTGGGTTTTTAGTCACGAACTCACTGGCAATATCACCAATGCTATTATTAAATCGAAAAGTTTTATCTAACACACTGGTTGTGGTCGGCCCAAAATAGTTGGCAAAGCCAGTGGTTAACCCGACATCCGCCCCACTAAATCGATAAATAGCCTGCCAATCATCGCCGACACAAAACAGCGATGAGCGCGTATTACTATCACGTAGTGCCCGCACTAATCTGGCCCTAGGTTCTGAAATATCCTGAAACTCATCCACCATAATATAGCGCCATGGCGAGCTAAACTTACCTTGCTCAATATAGGCCAACGCCTTGGTAATCATATCTTCAAAATCAATATAATCGTTTTCAACTAGCCACTGCTGATACTGCGCTAATACCGGCTCTAGTAATGCGAAAGCTTTTTTAGTTTGCTTCGCATCCGCAGAATTAGCGATCACGTTATCTAGCCCCTGCTCAGTTAAACAAGCCGATTTATACAAACCAATTAATTGCGAGAATAACTTAGCTAACTCTGTTACACGCCCTAACTCATTTAACGTCGCTAACATTGCTTCATCAGGCAGCGGCACACTTTTCACATCAAGTGACGCTAGCTTCTTTTCCAGCAGCGCTAATAACTGTCCGTCGCGGTGCTGATAATAAAATAACTCAAGCAAAGTTGTGTCATGCTGCTGATGGATACTGCGCTTCCATTGCATAGACAACTGATATTCTTCACGGTTAATATAAGGTGCAGTATTACCTTGTTCATCGATGCCATAATATTCAATGTAAATACCATATTCAGGTAGATAGAAATCCGGCTCATATTGCCTAAAATCCAGACTACTGACTTTATGCTGATAACGCGCTTCGTATTGATATTCAATCCCCATGCCAAAGAGCCAATTGGCAATATACAACTCACCAAAGCTCTTCACTAAATCGCCTTTAAGTGAGCGAATATCATTAGCACTCAAGTAATCTAAATAATCCCCCCTGGATTCAAATTCATAATCATGTTTCTCGACATAATAATATTTACTGAAATACTCAAGAATCTTATGCCGATAATCCGCTGCTAACAACAACGTTTCCAGTGTATTATGCACCCACTTCTCTTTGGCTTTATCATCATTCACCCACGGCGCAAGGCTGGGCTTAACACCCTCGACTTCACTGATAATCCGCATGCCTAAGCTATGAAAGGTACTGGCTTTTATCTGATCATTATCAAGCTTTAGTTTAATCCGCTGATCCATTTCCACGGCAGCATTTTTTCCATAAGCCAATAACAAAACATCGCCGGCAACTGCTTGCTTGCTCGCTAAAAGATAACCGGTACGGCCCACCATCACGCTAGTTTTACCAGTGCCCGCCCCCGCCAATAACAGATTATTATCATCGTCGATGACACAAGCTTCACGCTGCTTTTGGGTGAGTGGATTAGATTCAACTCTATCGAAAAAATCTTGAAAACAATTGAGTTGCTCAGCCACATAAGCCGCTTGAATATCACTAATGCATTGAGCCTGCCACTGGGAAATGCTAATTAACTTATCAAGTCGGTCACGCACGCCTCTACTTAACTCAGCCGATTCGGCCCAAGGCAGCCAACGCGCACACAGTTTTATTGCAGAGTGTTTTATTGAATGCTGGTAAGACAGACGTAAGTAGCGACGACTCAAAAAAATTTCGATCTTTTCGAGCAGTACCACCAGCTCCTCTTGATTAGCTTCTATCCAAAACATCGTTGCACATGATGCAAATTTCTGCTTGGCTGAATAACTGAGAAAGGAATTCTTATGTACTTCACCATCGACGGTAAAAGTAATAGTGCTGCCCAACCAACCCGGACTAAAAACAGGCGGATTATTTAATTGCGACCAAGTAAAATCTTGATTATTGTCCCCCGCTGATAACTGCATACCTGAAGCTGTCATCGCGAGCGTTTTAGCCCTTTTGCCAAAAAAAACACCTAAATGGCCAAACCAACTGCTCTTAACTACTTGCATCCTTTACCTTATAAAATACTATGTGAATTACGTTTACAGAACAGCCACATATAACAAGCAGTTATCAGTAATATTCAACGAGTTTGGGCATATGGAATTGCCCATCGGTTCGGCATAAAAAACTAGTATGCTGGATTAACACCGTAATTAGTCATCATGAATTCGGTAGTACTATCTACTTCCCTACACCAGAAATCACTATAATTCCAACCAAAATACTTATGTATACACCGTTTCTAAATTCCCAAAGTGACTCGTTTTTTGTAGATTAGAGAGAGTAGTGAGCTTTAATGACTTCCTGAAACCTGATGTATTTGGATTAATTAATGAATTTGTTAACGTAAGTACTTCACCCAACTCGAATAACCAGTACTTTTCTCTTTTAGCTTTTGTAGATGCTATACCTGATTGATGTTCACTTATTTCTTCACGCTGTTTAAGTGCTACGCTTTTAACTCGGTATGCTTTATTGGTGATGAGTACACCAGAGTCTTCTTGTGCTATCGCTATATAGCAAATTTCATTGGCTATATGATGCCCAAATTGATCATTGAAAAAAGTTTCAGGCAAGTGGTACCACTGGCCCTTCCCATCAGTAAAACGTTTTATATAATCAGGGTTTCGATGCATGCCTAACTTTGCAGTTAACACTAGATCCCGATGTAGCACCTGTTTCATACCATAATATGGAATACGTGCAGACTCATTGACGTACAAAGCTTCACTCACACTAATGGCGGAATAAGAAGATTTTAAGCTCCCTAATTGCCCGATAAGAAAATCTTCTAACCATTTGTTATTACCAACTGAATCACTTGGTAACAACGCGAAAGCACCTATACCGATTTCGTGTATTGCGTCAGCGTATGGGTTTTCTTCCGTTTCTTGCTCAAAGTAACCGGGATACAATGCAAAGGCACCAAACACAGGTCGGCTTTTTCTCTGCCTGGGACTTTCCTTATTTATGTGAATTAACGCATCTCGGTAGCGATGCATCTGATTAATGGCATCATCTGGTACAAAATCTTTTGTATCAATTTCATCTGTTTCGTAGCGATCATTTTTCGTTTTAATACGATACTTGGCATCAAACAACCAAATACACTTTTTTCCGTCAGGAAATGTAACCTCTAACAAGATATCCGGTTTTTGGGTCACCCAAAACGAGCGTATCTCTTGCCCGTTTCGTCTAAAAACAGGCTCATGGGCCAATCGCGCTGTTAGGCCATCAGCGCGCCTAAAGGTAAATGCCCCCGCTCCAGTCAAACCATCATGAAGCTGTAATTCAAAATAGTCATTTAATTTGAGTTTTGCTTTATCGCTGTTAACTTCTTCAAAACCTAAACTATTAACAAGCAACTGCCTCAAGGTTAAAAAACACCAAACTTCATAAACTTCAGCCACTGATTTCATCGATACCGTAGAGTGTCGCGCAAAAATGTCTAAATAGTATTTAAGCTCTTGCCAAACCCT
This sequence comes from Oceanospirillales bacterium, assembly GCA_029027825.1. Taxonomy (GTDB): domain Bacteria; phylum Pseudomonadota; class Gammaproteobacteria; order Pseudomonadales; family Balneatricaceae; genus Rs1. The sequence continues at coordinate 2,085,032 of CP093399.1, forward strand.
ATAGACAGAGCTGTATCCTGTTTTTTGCTGCAATACTAATGACTCTCTTTGTGTGCCTTTATAATCACCCACTTCCTTTAAAAAACTTTGTTGCTGTATTTTATTTAGCGGTTTTTGCCACCCCTTAAGCTCTTCTAAAAAGTATTTTGACAAGCGATAAGGTGCGTCATCTTCGCCTTTACTTTTACATTCTATCTGTAGGTTTAACTGCTCTAACTGCGACTTGCATTTAAGGACAACCATTTTAATAAAACGATTTTCAGGAGTATCGACACTTAAATATTGTTTAGCTTGCTGGTAGTGTTTATCTAGACACTTATTGGCAACATCCTCTTTGACGCGCTCCGCCAATTTATTGTGAAGCCGTCCTTTTAAACGGTCAGCTTTAATATAACTGATTTTACTTTGTAAGCGGCTATGCGGTGAGTTGGCAATGACTTTTAATGCGGTTTCTAATTGCAGACGAAGCGTCTTAAACTGTGCCAACCACAATAAAGGAAAGTTACCTCTGTGCTGGCTTTTTGCTGCATTCTGTTCTGTCTTTTCAGCTAGACTAAAACGCCATAATGGAAATACGTCATCAATCCGCTGATACATAGCAGGTAAATCGGTATTCAATTGCATTTTAGTAGGTAACACTTCAAGTGTGAGTTGCACTGTATGAGATTCATTTCCTATCTCATAAGTCAATGGTAGGCAAAGCTGCCCAATATCATTACCGGTATTAATCGTGCCTATTAGGCTAGCGGCATTATATTTACGCTTTGGAGCAAAACGAAAAGCTTGTGCGACGCTTTGCAGCCTATGAGCAACACTCGCTTTTTTTACGTCGTCATTATAAAAGTACCATTCGAATTGATAGTGGGTATTTTCAAAAAATAGTGGATTAGCCAGTGCTAACTCTGATACTAATGAATTTTCAACTTCACTGACTTCGACATCAAGCGTACTTTCAACAACTGCAGTTTGTAAGCTAGTTGCTGGTTTAAAGAGTAACTTACTGACTGGTACTTCATCCCCCCTACGCTTCAACATATCAAAATAGGTTTGCTGTCTTGCCAGCAAATTATGGCAACTTATTATCAATTCCCAATCAGGAGTTTCTAAACGAATAAGCTCTTGCATAATATACAGCTACCTAAGTTAAGGCCAAAAACTGGTAAAACCATTATTTAACTGAGCTTGCATCCAGATCAGCTTGGCTTTAGTACGACACTCAATCTTAATCACATTGCCACCTTCAAGTGATGTTCGATAAAGATCTGGGCGAAGCTGCCCATCCCAAATATCTGCAAACTCGTCACTTAACAATGCCTGCAACTGCTCAATGATGCTTTTGCCTTCATCACCTTTGGTTAGTTTATCAATATCGCCTTCTATTCGAGGCAACACTTTGGACATTAAAAAATCATCCCATACAGCCTGCAATGCTTCCGTTGTATCTGGCTTTGCAGTCATTACACTTAGCAGTAATTCATTCAGAGCTCTGAAGGCTAATTTAAATGGAGTATCATTCAAAAGAGAATTTATACCGATTAGAAATGCAATCGATAGCTCACCATCTTGGTCATATGTATTACTTAGCTCTTCTTTATTACGACCATCCGACCACACAGGATAACCAAGTACTTTAGGCTCTGATTTAGCTTCAAAGAACTCATTAAAATTATTCGGAAAAAACTCACCAAAATCGAAAGTTAACGCTCGATCTATTACCTTACGGGAAAAACCATGTGTGGTTTCATCCATGTTTACTGTACCGGCGACAATTACATTAAATGGAATACCTATGCCATTTTTAACAAAGTGATTCCATAATTCACTATGATTAATTAATCCTAACTGCTCCTGCAATTTAACTAAATCAATGTCTTTAAACGTGGAAGGCTTTAATAATGGCTCACACTTATAAGTAAACTCACTTTGCTGCCAATCCCATTCTCTCGTTTCCAATACAGATAAATAGTCAGCAAAATATTGTTCGACTGGCGCTAAGTTCATTTCATCTAAACAGAGCCAAAACGGCCTAACTTGCTGCTGCTGAGATTGATTGCCCATTACGGAGTCAGTATCTAAAGCAATACCTGCTTTATCGATTTCAATCCAAGCCTTTACAATAAACTGAAGTACATCAGTGACTACATATTCTGCTTGCCCGCTTAAACGCGATGTATACCCCAATAAATCAGAAGGCTCATGCCAATCAGGGCGAACGGAAGTTAAACAATAAGTTTCTTTTAAATTGCCACTGCACTCTGCTTGCTTACGAACAAAACGAGTTTTTCCCGTACCTGATATACCAGCTAGAAGAAGGAAAGGCTTTGATAGTGTCGTTTCAATAACCCTTGATCGGCTAAGCACCTCATAATCGGCAAACGCTTCGTCACTAACATCTAGAGTTTCACCTATTGAATGAACATCTTTATTCAATAATTGTAACACTTTGTGTGTACTTAAATTTCGACCAGATTTACCTTTCATAAAACCTATCGGTGGGAAATTTGCCAATATCGTTTCAATAATACTACGATCATTACCGCCTGAACTAAAAAAGGTGTCGACATGTATTGGGCTGCCTTTTTTCAGTTCTTCGTAAATATCATGAATTCTCGCCCGCGTGATGCTTACCTCTCCACCACCACGGATAACTTTTAGCACATTGTTATCAAAGGATGTTATTACTATTATATTTTTCCCTGAAATATACTGAATTTTTTTATTTGTTAAATAAGTTAACCAACCATCAATTAATTTTATCGATTCCATTACCACCTCTAATTATTCAAGTGAATCTAAAAATGATTTCATAGTTCTAGCCACTCCTTGTGCTGCCAGAAAAGGCACACCATTACCGATTGTTTTAAACATGTTAGAAAGTGTCATTGTTGCTGGAAAACTAAATTCTTTTGGCAAAGACTGAATCGCTAGAGCTTCTGCTGCACTTATGCGTCTATCTTTATAAGGGTGTAGATGTACTTCATTATTACCATATGCAGCAGTGGGAGAGTACCTCCATCGATGTAATCTCTTAAAAGACTTTTTGCTATCATCGCCCTCTAATATCGTCTGGAACTTTGGTAAGGCCGCTCTAGGAATAAAATGATGTTTAGCATTTGGATGTGATTGGACATCGTTCTTTATAAACCAGCTCTCTACCGTCAACTGTTTAAACGATACCAATGCTTTAGGTAAAGCTCTTTTCGAGTCTTGCTTATAGCTTTGTTGCTTAGGCCATATCTCTTTATTTAATACTTCAGCTTTATTAAAAGTAATGAAACTTTCCCAAGAAAACTTATCGGTCAATGAAGCAGATGATAAATCCCCCACTTTGGAACTCAGTATTCCAAATAACAAGATACGATCCCGATCCTGAGGGACCCCATACTCAATACAATTAGTAAGACGATCTGTTAACACGTATCCTACTTCCTCCAAGCGTGTTTTCATTTCTTCATAAAATTCACGATGCTTTTTTGTTCTCCACAGCCCTTTGACATTTTCAAAAAGAAAAAAATCTGGTTTCTGATTGATAATTGCATCTACATAAATCCTGGTCAACTTACCATTTTCTCCCTCTGCCCCTTTATTTTTACCAGCAATAGAAAAATCGGGACAAGGTGGGCCACCAATAAACCCTACTAGTGACTGCGACTTAGCATCTGTAATCATTTCACTTAATAATTTAACCTTATTACCAGTCACATATTCTTCGATACTACCCAAATGATGACCATAAATTGGTTTAGGCAAATTCATTACTTCACGAGAATATTTGTAAGCATCCAAAAATGGGCCATGAAATTCATTCACAAAACGTACATCAAATCCATTAAGCTCAAACCCAAGATCCAAGAAACCACTGCCGGAGAAAAAGGAGAATATTATTGGTGCATTTTTTTCAATCAAGTTCTTACCTACATAATTTAATCAGAATATCAATAGGTATCTTGCAATTTACAAGATACCCTAAGCTATATATGTGGGAAGAGGATAGGGACAAATTGAATGGATAACAATACAATATATATACTTTTGAACTTTAATCTTAAGCCTAACCATCCACTGTTCTGGTCTCGTTCTTGAATGTCTTGGACAGTGCCAGATGTGACACTTTGACTATGAATGAACCCATCTTACGTATATGGACCATCAGAATTTTCAAACTAAAATTTTAAACTAAAATTTTAAACTGCTTTTTTACAAAAAATTTAAAAAAACCATAATCTCTCAATTGTTTATCTTTGATCTCAGCCATCATTTTCGCTCTATTTTTATCGATGTACGCATCAATAAATGTATCAAATTTCACAAAGTGGCTATGCAGTAGATTAATCCGTAACGTTTTTACATTGACATTACAATGCGCATTTAAATCACAATTACCCAAACAAAAAAGTTTAATTGTTGTCAGCGCTTTTTCATAGCGGTAGCCCTGCTCATGCTTAGGCGATAGCTCGAGCACTTTACGCCCGCTTAAGTCGTGCCGAACAACAAGTTGAAAAAGATCAAATAGATCATCATTGATAGGGTTAACAATGAGTGGCTGTTCATTAGCAATCTCAGCTAGATTTGTAGCGCGAACCGGGTTCGCGCTTCCATGAAGCGGAAACGCACACCCTTTATAAATATTATTGCACTCAGAACACATTAAAATATAATTTTCATGCGTAAGCGCTAAAAAATCATAGAAAGTTTGAGGGCGGTAGTGATCAACAGTACTGCCAATAGTGTGCTTATTTTCAGAATCAGTTTTTTCATCCTCTTCAACTATTCTGCCGCTAGGGCGAGAAAGCAACTCATCTACTTTCAAAGAGCATTCACAAATAGGACACTTATGGTTGGTGACACTAAGGTGAACGGCTTTAAACTTAGACCATTTCTTACTATTATTAAAATTAACTAACGCAGCAGAATAATCAGCATGCCCGTACAAACCAGACATATCAATCATTAAATAAGTCTCCAAACTCACTTAAAAACTGCTCCATTTCTTCATCAGTCCCTTGTTCATATTCTTCAAATCCAACATTTTTATTTTCTTTTAAAAAGGCTAAGAACTCAAAGTATTTTTTGTTATAGATAATATCGCCAGCCAAACTATTCTCTAACATGCGGCCTATTCTTGCCAGCTCAATCCGCTCAGAATCTGTTAATGTATTTTCACGTATTTTTAGCTCGGTGAATTTTTTAATGTCTCCCTGCATTTGATTACCGATGAGCGACGGTAACTCAAAGTGCTCAAGTAAAATTGAAGATATATCTAAATATTTAGTACCCGTAGCGCGATTTTGGACCCGCTCATTATTCGCTTCAATGATACCAATTTCATCCTGCTCTCTATTTAATAAAATCAGCGGGTTATGGGTTGCTATTATAATTTGCACATTTGAGTTTAATTCTTTTATTTTATCAATAAAAGTGGCCTGCCATTCAACATGTAAGGATGTTTCAGGCTCATCCATCAATAATATAAATGATTTGTCTCTCTGTAGAACAACCGTTAAAAATATAATTAATAATTGTTTTTCACCGGATGATAGCTCGGTGACCTTAATATGCTTTGGTATATCATCGTTAATTAATTGCACCATCATAGGTGCAGTTTCATGGTTAATGTCTAAAGATTTATTAGTGCCAGAAAAGAACTCGTTAATTATTTTTGAAAAAGTTACAAGTGGACCGTTAATATCACTGGTAACTAAATTGATTTCTGATGTTAATGTCTGCAAATATGTAATCTCATCTGTATGACCTAACGCTAAATCGCTAATTATTTTATCTCTAAATTTTATTTTCTCTCCGACTTTTTTATTAACTTCTTGTGTTAACCCTCGCTGGAGGTCACCAAACTGAGCCATTAATTTAAGTAGTTGATTATCAAGTTCAAAAAATTCTTTTTGCTCAATGTCTGATTTATTATCAAAGGTATTCACCATCACTAAGTTAATGTTGGTTGGTGACTTACCTTGAGTAATGACTGATTTTTTTATTTCACCATTATCAAAGGTTTTTTTAATTGTTAACTCAACATAAGGAGAGTTAAAACTCTCTAACGTTTTGTTATCATTACGAATACAGGCATCAATAAGTTTTAAAATGGTTGATTTTCCGCAACCATTTTTACCAATGAGGATGCTCACATCATCTCCTAGTGACCATTCTACATTTTTGACAACAAATATATTTTTGATGGACACATGGGTGATTTCAGTCTTTATCGCTGTTTTAAGCTCAAGCGCACCTGACACCAGCAACAATGATGTTATATCATTCTTAAAAATATTAAATGCTTCTTCGTTACTTCTTTTTGGAATAAAAACATTTAAAATCTGGCCAAAAATAAAATCCTTACGCTCCCGGCTTGAACCTATCCCATTTTTTTCATAAGCCTGTTTCCACAAATATTGTTTATCTGAAATAAAATTTAAATAAATATAATCAATTAATTGTTTGGAAAATTTCTGCTTGATAATATTTTGGCTATCTAAAATCTCCGACGAAAGATCATCTTTTTGTAAAAAAACATTAATTTCACGCATAACAAACATCAATATCCAACTTACTGGTTTTAAATGTTTATACTCAACACCTAAATTTAAAAGTCGTCTTGATAGGGCTTTTATTACGGCCCAATGTTCATTTTCAATTCTAACTTGAACAAGGTCTATTATGGCATCACTTTTAAAGTTCGAGAATAACAAATCAAAATCATACTCAAGTAGTGTAAGATTTTTTTTTTCTGTTTCAAAGATACTTTTAAGTAAATTCTGTATCGATTTTTCAGATTCATTGTTAATTTTTTTATTTAGCGCGCTTAATTTATATGTATCTTTATTTTCAATGGGAAAAATTATTTGTTCTTTTTTAAGAGCACTTCTTAAATTATTAAGGTTGCGCCTAAAATAGGCAGCTTGATCTACTTGCTCTAGTTTGTCCGTTTTTGAAAAAACAAGTCTAAATTTATTTTGATAACCATTTAAAAACAGCCCTTCTATCGCACCATGTCCACCAGCGGCAAAGGGATCATTAGCGTCATCAACCAACACAATGTTATTGCAGTAATTAAAGTAATCATAATGACGTGCTGACAACGTATCTCTTTTCTCACCTAAGGAGTGCCCTATGCCTTCCCCATCTATCAATAAAAACTCTAAGGTCGGCTCTAACCATTTGGCCAACAAATTTCCTTCAATTCGAACATACTCCGCTAATATCGAAATAGAACCAAAATCATGACTTAAGAATTTTTTAGTTGTTCTGAGAAAATCATCTTTATCTGTAATATTCTCTATGACGATCGGCTGCTCACTAAACAAATTATGGCCATTGCCACAGACTTCATTAAAGTTAGTCTCAATTTCTAGCAAGATGTCTTTAACAATAAGTTCAATAATGTCCTTTACTGACGTATCAGAGAGTAATGTTTCATCATTGATGCTTTTATTTTTAATAGATGGCAGTAAAGTGTCATTGATTTTATCGGCGACTTTTAGGAATGTGCCATTTGAGACCATTTGATCTAATTTAAATCTAGCATCAGATGATTGCTTTAATTCAAAAACAACATCTTCAATTACACTATTATCCTGTTTAGCTTTTAAAATAGCCCCTTGGATAATATCCTCAATTTCAATTCTCACATCCCTTTCTTTTTTAAGGATGATAGTAGTTTTAAATGGTCTTTCTTGTCCGACCAGATATTCAGTAGGTGCAATTGTAGTTCGGCGTTGAGACGTAACCGGAAAATCGTGTTTTTTTGAGCCAATTATTTGTTGTACCAATGATGTTTTACCAGCACCTGTGCAGCCAATCAAATAGATTTTTCTTACATCAGGTGGGGTCCCTAAAATTGCTTGTATTTGTTTAAATGTTCTCATGGCTGCCTTTCGTAATTTTTTAGTTTTCTGTTAGTCTCTCTTAAATAATATAATTAAATTCATTTAATTACACTAATTTACTGCTTGTTCTACTACTGAACCGCGAGATGGTATTGGGTGGTTTGCGCGTGCACGATATCAGGTCTTGACTTTTGCCCCTACACCATCGACAACTGCTGTTTTCTAGCTCCTAGCTTTCCCACTCATACAGCTACATTCTTAGCACTACACCCTAGGAATATATGAAAGAATATATGGGACATCAGTCACTTTGTATAACTACTGACAATGCCCAACTCTTTTATTAAAGGGACGAGAGCAGGACGCGGAAGCTTTTCGCAAAAAGAAATGAACTCGCCTCAAGCGAAACCGCATTTGAAATCAAGCTCTTGTTTAATACCGGCTTTTTCTTTTGCTGAATTCCCAGACTTAGTCGCTTTATCTTTGATTATCTAAATTTAAATCCATTTAATGCCGCCTTGTAACAGTTTTTAAATAATACGAGACCTCTGCATAACATTGCGAGCGAAGGTAAGACAAGGCAAAAACCGGCGAGATAGCGGAGTCAGTGTGCCCCTCTTTATGGGTATTACTGGTGTAAATGAGCATATTGAGTCGGTTTGTAACGCCGTATTACCGAGCGCAGTAGTTATGCTGAGGTATCGCTCAACGAACGCAGCATAACAGCATTCATTCATCTCTTTTTTGAATGTTAAACATTAACATATTGGCTTTTAAAAATCTTTAATAATTACAGATAGTTATGTTGTGTTTAGCCAACAGTTTTACTGTTTATTTATTTGAATTGGATGTATTAGAAAATTGTGAGCTATAAGCTGAAGGCCACGGGAGGCCACGGGGGTCAAGTCTTGCCTTTTGCCCCTACACCATGGCTAACAAAAAGATTCCCCACTCCCTAACTAAACAACCAAGCCAATAGCAACCTCACATTCCTGGCAGTTAAGCGTATAAATCTCTCTTTTTTTACTCACCTTGGTTTTTTTACTTTTACAACTCGGGCAGGACTGTTTCATCGATGTATTACCACTGCAATTATCGCAAACAATGTAATAGCCATACTTCCCATAACTTGCAGTTAATTTTGGCCCTAGCCCACATTTTTTACAGGTTAATTGCAGTTTTTTTATGGGAGAAGGTAAAGAAGAAGGAGGTGAAGCAGCAGCCTCTAATTTCGGTGCTTCTTTATCTGTAGGTGCCTGCCAAACAGCGTCATTTTTTAAGACTGATGTGCTTAAAGCTGAGGGGGTTTTATCTGCTGCAATATTGAAATTTGGAGCGGTGCTAAGTTGCGGCGTAATTTTTCTGCTGGCTTTCTCAACAACATCCTGAGATAAGATAAATTTGCAGATAGTCGCCATTTCCGACTGGGTAAATTTAGGACGGGTATCGAGTATATTAATAGCGTTAAAAACGGCGTTTCTTAGTTTCAATATTGAATTTAATTTTTCAACTAAAAATTCTGACTTAACGATCTGCTTTGATATCTTGTTGGGCATTACTTCGCGGTCAATAATCGCATTACTTGAAACCGCACATAAATTATTCCAGCAGCGACCTCCAAAACCTTCCTGCATCAAGCCTAGATTATTTCCGAGCAGTTCAGCTTTATGTTCAAATAACATTTCCCTAAACAACCGCTGCTGTAGCTCTACTTGCTTGATCGGCGATGGCATGCCTTGCCACTTGCCGTTATAACTGCGCGTCCACTCTTCCTCAACATTAACCTTCACTTCACCGGTAATGCTTTTAGACTCGATCAAGACAAAACCATAGGGGTAAAAGACCAAGTGGTCTATCTGTGCCGTCTCTTGGTTGTGCCTAAACTTCAGATCGTTAAATACAAACACTTGCTCATGGTCTTTAAAGGCCCGACGCAAATAAAATGCGACATCAAGCTCTTGTTTAATACCGGCTTTTTCTTTTGCAGAAGTCCCAGATTTAGCCGCTTTATCTTTGATAATCAAAATTTAAATCCATCTAATGCCGCCTTGTCAGAGTTTTAAAACAAAACGTTACAAATCAAACGAGCGCAGCAAAATAGCTGCTAATTCATCCATATTATGAATGATCAACACTAACATATTGGTTTTTCAAAATCTTGAATTATTTCAGATAGTTATGTTGCATTTAGATAACAGCTTTACTGTATATTTATCTAAATGAAATATATTGAGGCATGTTAAGAAATAGTACAGTTACGAGCTATAAGCTATAAGCTATAAGCTATAAGCTATAAGCATAAGTTTCGGGCTTCGTTCTTAAACTCGTCACTCGCAACTTTGAAAACATATGGGTCACCCATATATAAAAACCAATAAATTCAATATTTTTCAGCATCTTAGTAAAATACAATATTAAAACCAATTACTCTTTACTGTCTAAAGCACTAATTCACGATCGTTTTCCTGCTTTATTTACTATCTATAACGGCAACATTTATAACCTGCTACGGAGCCACAAACCCCATTGGAATTACCGCCGGAGTAATTTACTAAATTGATAAAGTGGAGCGACAGGACGTCGCGCAAAGCTCAGTTAGGCCAAGGACGGCCTATCTGAGCGGCCATCAATTTTGTAAATTACGGAGGAAGCTCTCGGTAATTCGGGGCGAAATTTTCTTTGGTTCGGTTTCTTTTTTTCGCAAAAAGAAATGAACTCGCCGCAAGCGAAACAGCCCATGAAACGAGATTTTTAGCTTCGAGAACACACACCCACTCCCCCTAACTAAACAACCAAGCCAGTATCAACTTCACATTCCTGGCAGTTAAGGAGATAACTCTCACGTTTTTACTTACTTTTAAAATATGGGACACCCATATACAAAAACTAATAAATTTAATGTTTTTCAGCACCTTAACAAAATATGATATTTCAAACTAATTGACTGTCTATAGTATAATCTACAACCGTTTTCTGCTTTATTCACCCTCCATAACAGCAACATTTCATAGCCTGCTACGGAGCCACCAACCCCCATTGGAATTGCCGCCGGAGTAATTTACTAAATTGATGAAGTGGAGCGACAGGACGTCGCGCAAAGCTCAGTTAGGCCAAGGACGGCCTATCTGAGCGGCCATCGATTTTGTTAATTACGGAGGAATCCCTCGGTAATTCGGGGCGAATTTTTCTTTGGTTCGGTTTCTTTTTTTCGCAAAAAGAAATGAACTCGCCGCAAGCGAAACAGCACTTGAAACGGTTATTTAGCTTCTAGCATAGATATCCCACTCCCCTAACTAAACAGCCAAGCCAATAACAGTCTTTACGCTTGTAACCTTTTATGTGACACCAGCTACATCGCCTAAAACTGCTGCCTGAATTTCTCAGCCATTACACCAAGCTTATACATGATGTTTCTCGACCTAGCTTGCTCATGAGCATCTGGTGACAGGATCGTCATAAGCAAGTAGCAATTATCATCCATTACGCCTTGGCAATAGATAAGGTGATGATCACTGGTTTGATAAAACTGAATTTTGGTGAGAGGGAGTGGCTTATCTTCACTCCCTAAATGGATATGTTGAATTTCTTCGACTAACACGATAGGTAATGAGTTGGGGTGATCAAAAGGTACATCTCGACCGAAATTGTCAGGGACTATCCCTGTCATTTTATAACTTTTAAAATCGTCAATCAGCGCATCAAGCTCTTCAGAACTTAATATTTGACGAATAATACTACTTTTAAATACCCGTATCACTCTGAAAAGTCGCCTAACTCTTTATCTGAGGCAGCAAGCAGACTAGCGCTACTATGTGCAGAAATCTGAGCAAGCCGAGCTTGAGAAGGTCTAAACCGGGAGGTTTTAGATTGAGACTCTATAAGCGCTACCATTTGCTCGTAAAGCTTGGCGCTTATCATATAACCTGCTGTTTTATTGTTAGACAATACCGCAACCGGCTCATCTAAAAAGTAGTCACACGGCTTCTTTCTAAGCTCTGTCACTGACACCGTTTTTTCAGCCAATATTAATTGAATAGACATAAACAACCTCAACGAAAAACACAAAAACGTACTTAATTAAGTACAAAATTATACTCTTTGTTAAAACAAATACAAGATACGTGAAGCAGGTTGCAAATCATTCGACTTGCAGTTCGAAACTCGAAACCTACAACCCATCACTTTTCATTTAAGTCTTTAAGCCCCTCCTCTGTGCACTCTGTGGTAAAACTAATCTTTTAAAGATTGATTCATCGCAGTGGCGCTGCGCAGAAGAAACGCCAGACTCAGTAGTTTTTTTACTCACTAAAAGAAATATGGGACACCCATATACAAAAACCAATAAATTTAATATTTTTCAGCACCTTAGCAAAATATAATATTTACACTAGTTAATCTTCACTGCTATTCACGGCCGTTTTTCTGCTTTATTCACCCTCCATAAAAGCAACATTTCATGGCCTGCTACGGAGCCACCAACCCCACATTGGAATTACCGCCTGAGTAATATACTAAATCGATGAAGTGGAGCGACAGGACGTCGCGCAAAGCTCAGTTAGGCCAAGGACGGCCTATCTGAGCGACCATCAATTTTGTAAATTACGGAGGAAGCTCTCGGTAATTCGGGGCGAATTTTTCTTTGGTTCGGTTTCTTTTTTGCCTACATGGATGTAGGTAAGGGGCGTGAGCAGGACGCGGAAGCTTTTCGCAAAAAGAAATGAACTCGCCGCAAGCGAAACAGCCCTTGAAACGAGATTTCTAGCTTCTAGCAAAGATTCCCCACTCCCCTAACTAAACAACCAAGCCAATAACAACCTCACATTCCTGGCAGTTAAGCGTATAACTCTCTCTTTTTTACTCACTTTTAAAATATGGGACACCCATATACAAAAACCTGCTACGGAGCCACCAACCCCATTGGAATTGCCGCCGGAGTAATTTACTAAATTGATAAAGTGGAGCGACAGGCAGACTTTATGCTCCCGGCAAAGTCTAAGTACCTACGTCCTGTAGGCAACGTAGCGCAAAGCTCAGTTAGGCCTGCGACTATATGGATATAGGAGGTAGAGTAACGCATGGAGCAGTTACCGAGACGGCCTATCTGAGCGGCCATCAATTTTGTAAATTACGGAGGAGTCTCTCGGTAATTCGGGGCGAATTTTTTATGTTCAGGACGAACGGTATTTGGCGATGCCAAGGATGGCAAAGAGCCTCTTTGGTTCGGTTTCTTTTTTGCCTACATGGATGTAGGTAAGGGGCGTGAGCAGGACGCGGAAGCTTTTCGCAAAAAGAAATGAACTCGCCGCAAGCGAAACAGCCAATGAAACAACCCATGAAACGGCCTCTAACTTTCTAACTTTCTAACTTTCTAACTTCAGATCGTTAAACACAAAACGTTACAAATCAAACGAGCGCAGCAAAACAGCGCTCATCCCTTTTATTAAAGATCAACACTAACATATTGGTTTTTCAAAATCTTGAATAATTACAAGCAGTTATGTTGCGTTAAGCAAACAGTTTTACTGTTTATTTATCTAAATAATAATATATTGAGGCATGTTAAGAAATAATGTAGTTGCAAGCTCAGTATTTACTCTGCTACTAGAACTCCAAACACTTTAGCTCAAGTACTTTTTAAAACGGCAAAGCAAAATTTCTAGAAGCTGCCATTAAATAGCTAATAACATAAAGCCCGGATATTGCATGCAATGCCGTGATAGTAGCGCCGCTAGTTATTTTTACAGGCTTTTGTTCGATTGAGCGCCCCACTGGTACGTCCGGTTGATTGAGAAATAAAAGTCAGTCAAAACAAGCAGCAAGCTCGGACACGAGCAATTGGGTGGAATATTCGGGTTAGAGGCTGCTGTTTGCTTTCAGCGCTCAGCAGACAATCAGTTTAGATCAATCAGTATCTTAGCCGCCCAATCTGGAGTGGGACTTTTATGGTATGTAATACCTTGAAGCCTAACCGTGGCCACAGGCTTAAAAGGATCGACATAACTAGAGTTGTCTAATAATCTTACTTGATCACACAGTGGCAACGCTCGACGGACATTCTCTAAAGTTCGTGGAATTCTCGATTCGACTTTTTCATCCGGGACCCAATGGCCACCTTCTTCGACTCTCTGCAAGATGCGTGCTTTATTAAGGGAGATGTCATCTACATGCAATACGACCATCACAACTTGATAGCCGAATGCCTTTGCCTTCGCAATAAAATCTATTTTTGACGGGTGAGAGAAGACTGTTTCATAACAAAAACTGGTACCGTCCAACAACAATTGCTCGCGCATCGTTTGGGCATATTTAGCGGCTTTATAACTATTAGCTTCTGGGTTTTCGGGAAAGATTTGCTTCGCTAAAACATCAGCATTCACAAATGGCATACCCATAGGCTCTAGGTATTTACGATAAAATGTACTCTTACCGGCCCCATTCCCACCAACCAGCATCCAAAGCTGCTTAAAATTACTCAACAATCAACTCCTTCCTCGGACAGAACCTTCCATCTATAAATTGACCAACAATTACTTCACCACCCATAGAGACCTTCTCTAAATAACCAGGGTAATCGATAGACGCCTGATACCGGCTTACACTTGATGTTATATCGCGCTGAAGCTCACCTGACTCACGATCCTTTTCTAGTGCATTAAATAATTGATCAGGATCTACATTTGGACTAATGACTGGTTCTATCTTCACTTGCACAACACCAGCATGAACCTGCATGATTGTTTCAGGTGAAATAATACGGGAAATTTTTCGCCCTAGATCCGCCCAATATTCTATCTGCTCTGCAGTAGAGCGATGTAACTGTTCACCGGAAATTTTCGCTTGCGCTACCAGGTTAGCTTCTAGCCTTAATGGTGAATGTGCCTTTGCCATGATATTTTCTCCAAATGATTAACCACAGACTAATTGTAGCAAATCGCTACAGAGAAAACACTTAACCATTATTAGCTACCCAGAGAGCCATCTGTTAGATAATTTTCATCCTGAAACGGCCGTAGTAGGCAACTTGCTAGACGCCCCAACCACACGAGGCCCTCCTTCATGCATGCCGAAGACTAGAAAGACCAAAGACTTAGCAAAACCAACAACCAATATTTTAAGGACTTTTTTCACCACAGAGGTCACAGAGGCGCTGCGCTGCACAGAGGAAACATTAAAATCAAGAAATTTAGAAAGACAACAATCTCTAGGCCTTAATCTTTTAAATCCCTCCTCCGTGCCCTCTGTGACCTCTGTGGTAAAACCAATCTTTTAAAGTTTTTTTTTAACCACCGAGATCACAGAGAAAGCCCTAGAAGACTAGAAAGACCAAAAACTTAACAAAACCAACAACCAAGATTTTAAGGGCCTTTTTCACCACAGAGGGCACAGAGGCGCTGCGCTGCACAGAGAAAACATTAAAATCAAGAAATTTAGAAAGACAGCAATCTTTTTAAATCCCTCCTCTGTGACCTCTGTGACCCCTGTGGTAAAACCAATCTTTTAAAGTTTTTTTAACCACAGAGATCACACAGACACTGCGATGCAAAGAGAAAGCCCTAGAAGACGAGAAAGACCAAAGAGTTAGCAAAACCAACAACCAATATTTTAAGGGCTTTTTTCACCACAGAGGTCACAGAGGCGCTGCGCTGCACAGAGGAAACATTAAAATCAAGAAATTTAGAAAGACAACAATCTCTAGGCCTTAATCTTTTAAATCCCTCCTCTGTGACCTCTGTGACCTCTGTGGTAAAACCAATCTTTTAAAGTCTTTTTTAACCACCGAGATCACACAGGCACACTGACTCCGCTATCTCGCCGGTTTTTGCCTTGTCTTATCTTCGATCGCAACGTTATGCAGAGGTCTCTGCTTTTAACTTTTAACTTATAGCCAGCCGCTAAAAACAAGACACTATTATATCCATTATTATGCTTTTTTTGCTATAATAGACATCACTGTATCTATTTTGTGATTATTTATGACAAAAATATCTTTACTTTCTAGCAGAGACGTGCAAAATTCTTTAAGAGAATTCTTAGTTGCCTCCCGTAAAGCCGCTAAATTATCTAGAGATAAATTAGCGCTGCGCAGTACCGTGCCTGCAGCAACTATTAAGAAGTTTGAAACAACAGGACAAATTTCACTGCGCCAGTTTTTATTATTGTGGCAGTGTTTAGATCAACTAGAACACTTAGATAAGTTGACCAAGCCTTGTGTTGAACTTGATCAAAAACCACTATCTATCGCGGATGTCCTTAGCAATGGCCTATAAAGCGATACATAAGTTAGAGGTTTGGCGTAAATTAGCTGACGGTGCTGTCACTATGGTCGGTGAATTGGCGCAAAACAAGCAGGGTGTGTACTTTCAGTATCACACTGAGTATTTGCAAAAACATCACAGCCTGTCACCTTTTAATCTCAGCTTTGATAACAGCTTACAGCTTGCTCCCAGTCAGCCTCACAATGCTCTACACGGTGCCTTTTCAGATTCATTACCCGATGGCTGGGGCCTTTTGTTGATGGATCGGATATTCAGGCAGGCTGATATTTTACCCAGCCAAATAACTGCCATGGATAGGTTGGCGTTTGTCGGTGATAGAGCGATGGGCGCTTTATTTTACCGACCAGTATCAGCACTGCAAACAACAGAGCAGACGGAAACTTTCAACATCGCCCAATTGGGTACTCAGGCTCAAGCTATATTTGATGGGCAAACTACACTAGTTCTACAGGCATTGGTCAATGCCGGTAGCTCTGGTGGTGCCAGGCCTAAGGCGCAGCTGTATTTAAATCAAGCAACTCCCAATTTTTGTAGTATTACGCCTAAGCGAGGCAGCGAAGCCTATTTGGTAAAATTTACTTCACAACAACTTTCCTTAGGCCATGAAGAGGGATTGTGTGAAGCCGCTTATTTGAGCATGGCTTTAAAAGCGGGTATTGAAGTACCCGATTGGTTATTGCTAGACGCCCCAACCACACGAGGCCCCGCCACAGATAGCGATAATAAATGGTTAGCACTAAAAAGATTTGATACCAAGGTAGCGGCAGATGAAACCGAAGGTCGATTGCATTTACACAGCGCCAGTGGCCTACTGGACGCCGACTATCGCATGCCGAGTTTAGATTATGAGGATTTAATCAAAGCTAGCAGTTTGCTCTGTAAAAGCCCTGCGGCTGGGCAGGCGATGTTTAGGCGTATGATCTTTAATTTATTTTCCTTAAACCAAGATGATCACAGTAAAAACTGGGCCTTTTTACAAGGGGATAACGGTCAGTGGCAATTGGCACCTTTCTACGATGTCACCTTTAGCCCATCGGCCTACGATGAGCATGCCACCGCATTCGCGGCTTTCGGAAAAAAACCAACCTTAAAAGCTTTACAAAAATTAGCCATGCAAGCTAATTTTTCAAGTTGGAAACAAGCCCAGCTGATCATTGCTGAAACAGTCGAGGCCATCCAGTCTTTTGATGCTTTTAGTCAGCAGCTAAACGTTAAGCGAAATACCAGACAACTTATAACTAAGCAACTGGAAAGAATCTATCAAGATAATAAGATATTACTGCAGGGATGAATCGACTTCGAGCCTATGTGTGACCAGTTTGTCACCCCCCTGTGCTATAAACCTTGTATCCTGAGGCTTTGGGGTAATATCTACGATATTCGCAACTAGCCATTTTTCATTTAAGTCTTTAAGCCCCTCCTCTGTGGTAAACCAAGATTTTAAAGGTTTTTCCACCACAGAGGTCACAGAGGCGCTACGCTGCACAGAGGAAACATTAAAACCAAGAAATTTAGAAAGACAGCAATCTCTAGGCCTTAATCTTTTAAATCCCTCCTCTGTGACCTCTGTGACCTCTGTGGTAAAACCAATCTTTTAAAGTTTTTTTTAACCACCGAGATCACACAGACACTGCGCTGCACAGAGGAAAACAAAGACACTAGAGTGACAGTAGATTACGAGTTCAGTCTTGATGTTGTAACTGCTAATTTCTAGTGATTAATTTTGAACTTAAAATCACTTGATCTGCAACTCGTCACTTTTCATTTAAGTCTTTAAGTCCCTCCTCTGTGCCCTCTGTGGTAAACCAAGATTTTAAAGAATTTTCCACCACAGAGGTCACAGAGGCGCTGCGCTGCACAGAGAAAAACAAAGACACTAGAGTGACAGTAGATTACGAGTTCTGTCTTGAGGTTGTAACTGCTAATTTCTAGTGATTAATTTTGAACTTAAAATCACTTGATCTGCAACTCGTCACTTTTCATTTAAGTCTTTAAGTCCCTCCTCTGTGTCCTCTGTGGTAAACCAATATTTTAAAGAATTTTTCACCACAGAGGTCACAGAGGCGCTACGCTGCACAGAGGAAAACAAAACCATGATGACAAGTTGCTAGTTCTGTCTTGAGGTTGTTAATGTAATGTTGTAACTGCTAGCTACTAGCGATTGATTTTGAACTTCAAATCACTTGGCTGACAACTCATCCCTTTTTACCTAAGTCTCGGTCTTTAAGTCCCTCCTCCGTGCCCTCTGTGACCTCTGTGACCTCTGTGGTAAAACTAGTCTTTTAAGGGTTTTTTCACCACAGCGAGCACAGAGCAAGTTCAAAATACTATAAATACCCCAGTGTCTCGGTTGCGGGTACAACCTCGCCGAGCTGTATCTTTTTACTCGTCACAGCGGAGTTTCACCCGCGGCTACGCTCTTTTATTTCAAGCTTCTAACTTTTTGACTTATAGCTTTTAACCCGCTATTTATCTTTATCACCCTCTAAGTCAGTCATTTTTCTTAATCGTTATCTGAATCGATTTGCTGCTACCTGCAAACCACTTTTGCACATATAAAGATCCAATGATGGGAGCAGTACCTTCATCTGGGACTTCCTTATAGCGCACACTGTTTTTGGTTTCTTTCTCGTATTCAAACTTTACTACTTTCTCTGTCATAAAATATTCTCGCTAAATTTTTATTACTTGACTAATGAATGACCACCGAACTAAAGTTAAAACTTTTAGCTTTCGGCTTTCGGCTTTTAGCTTTTAACTTTTAACTTTTAGCTTTTAGCTTTTAGCTTTTAGCTTTTAGCTTCTAGCTTCTAGCTTCTAGCTTCTAGCTTCAAGTTTGGCAAGGGCTAGTCTTTACGCTAGCTTTCGCGGACAAAAGGGTGGTTATCCATGAGGGATGTGGGCCTGTTCAGAGTTCCCCCTAATATCCTCTTATTTACAATATTGCCTGAGTGGATGGTTTACTTTTATCTAAATAGTAACTCAATGGTTTTGGACGACCCAGCCCATAACCTTGCTGTAAATTAATGCCTATTAGTTTTAGTATTTTAGATTGTTGCTCTGTCTCAACCCCTTCAACCAAAGTGGTTAACTGCAACGATTTAAGCAAATGATGGATGCTACTGATAGTGGCACTACTATCGGTAACTCGAGCCGTAAATGAGCGGTCAATTTTAACAATTGAGGCGGGGATTTGATGGAGGTAGGCAAGCGAAGAATAGCCTGTACCAAAGTCATCTATAGACAGTCTAATTCCATGATCCGTTATTGCTTTCGCACTATTGTGCTCATTATCAATATCTTTTAACAGAGTGCTTTCGGTTAATTCTATCTCTAAATCAGAAGTACTTAAACTATGCTCCGCTAATACCTGCAATAGGTAAGTAGGTAGTTGTGGATCAATGAAGCGTATCGCTGAGATATTGAGCGAAAGCAGTGCCTGACTGTCAGTCGCTTGTCGTAATTTAGTCAAATCAGCAATAGCTTGATTTATTACCCAGTTCTCAACATCTACTATTATACCAATCTGTTCTGCAATGGTAATAGCCTCTTCTGTAGGGACTAAACCTAAGTTTGGATTATGCCAGCGAAGTAGTGCTTCAAACCCGTATATACTATTATTCGAGGTATCTATAATAGGCTGGTAGTACAATTCAAATTCTGAATTTTCAATCGCTAAGTATAAGTTTCTAGCAACTAAACTGCGTCTTTGTAGACTATCTTCCATGCCTTTACTGTAGCTAATTCCACGATTTTTTCCTTGAGTTTTTGCCACATACATAGCAGCATCAGCACGTAGTAAAAGCTTATTCAAATCAGAACCATCTCGCGGATAATTGGCGCTACCAACACTTGCCGAGACTAAAATTGGAGTATCATTTAAACCCGTGTACGGCAGGTTAGTCAGCTCTAGCAAGCTGTTAGCTATTTGCCCCTGACTGCCACACTCTCCTTTATTAACAACTAATATAAATTCATCACCACCTACTCGGCTGGCGATTGCCTGCTTAAAAGTACTGTCGAGACGTTTCGCTAAAGTGATTAGTATCAAGTCACCCACTGCGTGACCCATAGAGTCGTTAATCATCTTAAAACTATCTATATCTATATAATAAATATAGAACTCTATACTCGCCTCAATATTTTTTGCCAGCCTCTCTCTAAGACCTCGACGATTAAGTAATCCTGTCAGTGGGTCTGTATTTGCTTGCTTGGTTAGATTGATTTCCTCTAACTTGCGCTTATTAATATTAAACTGCTGGACTAGTATTTCACTACTCCCTAATTCCTCAGCTGAAATAGATAGTTGCAAGTGAAACCATTGGTCTCCACTAACGGTATTAAGTAGGTAGTCACTGGTGTGGCTTTTATTCTGCCGTATAGATTTCAAAATATCTCGGCTGTTGTCACTATCGGGAAATAGTTGTGACAGTTGACTTATTTGCTGGCCCATCTGGTCAGTAAAGGCTGGATTAGAGCTGATGAATTCCCCATTGAGGTCATAGGTGGACAACATGATGATGGAGCTTTGATTAGCCTGTTCATTAATCAATTGCGCAGCAATAGCTTCACATTGTAAACCGATACGGCCATCTGCAAATTGGTAGCCTGACATTTGACAAAAAGTTTCTTTGGGAATGTCCTTGGGAGTAAAGCGCCAGAACATTGAAACTGATTTTCCGCTTTCGAACGAGCTGCGATAACCGAGTAAAGTTTTTTGCACCGCATCAGAAGATTCAAGTTTAAAATCCCGAGAGCAGAGTTCGTTTAAAGATTCCGCTTCCCAGAGTTCTAGTGCCGCTTTATTTGCCCAGTGGATGCAGTAGTTATCAATATCATATACCCACAAAGCGGTAGATAAATCATTACAGTCGATACTCATGTGTAAAGGATACTTTTAAGTTGAATTAAAAATTTAACTGCCAGCTTATATTGGTCCTGCATTCGCTAGAAAAATGTATCGCGCATAAAACCCATAGGTCCAGTGGGTGTTTTTCTAACCGCTGTAGAATCAAGAGCTTGTGCTATGCAGCGCAGCTACTAGTTCAAGTATTATTCAACTGAGTATAGATGCTACCTGTCTGATCTGGCAAGTCTAAAGACAAGACTTAAACAATAATACTATATAGAGACATCTGCATAAGGTTGCGAGTGAAAGTAATACAAGGAAAAAACCGGCGAGATAGCGGTGTACTGGTGTAAATGAGTATGTTGAGCCGGTTTTTAACGCCGTATTAGCGTTATGCAGAGGTCTCTACCTATAAAAACAGGCACTATTTCAGCTGATGACTAGCATTAAAAAGAAGCATTATTTGAGATACACAACTAGAAAAGTTTTTTCAACACTGCGCTGTAAAAGCGGCTTCTAATGCTTTTGTAGATGGGCATGCTAAATCCTGAATCAGTGACTTCACTGCAGCACATAGCGCAAACTCTTGATTCTACAGCAGTTAGAAAAACACCCACTGAACCTATAGGTGCAGTTAAGATTTTTCAATTCCACTGTAAAAGCAACATCTTACACTCTGTATTCACTTTGAAGTCACGGAATCAGGTAAACGCCAGTGAAAAATAGGTGATTGGAAATAGGTGATTGAAGAAGTAAATTGGAAAAAGAACGACGGCCGTCAAAAATTGGAGCCGTGATAATTGAAATTATTAGCGGTGACCTTAGGATCCCTAAATTTAGCGGCTCTATTTTTCAACCGATTACAGGGCCTGTATCGAGCCTGTATCTTACGTGCTGACCTTTCTGAATCCACGGATTCAGAAAGGTCAGCACGTAAGATTAATTAAAAGTATTTAAGTATTAACTCCGACCATTGTAGAGGCTGTAACAAATTTAATATTATGAGACCTCTGCATAACTTACCCAGAGAGTATGATAACTGCGCTCAACGTTATGCAGAGGTCTCTAAATAGTGGTTTAGCTATCAACCACTATCTGATTATTCCCAATAAGCTCCTTCATAATATCTTCATATTCTGTGCTTAGGAATTGGGTATCATGCAGTTTAACTACCTCTGTCGCATTATTTTTATCGAACATTTCTTCACTAAAACCTCCATTTTCATCAATATAGACCATTAGATCATTACCGTTTTGCTCAAAATGCAAATACTGCTCTAATTCGTCCATTTGTATTTCTTCACTTTCTAATAAATCAGAGAGATCTAAGATTCGATTATTGTCTTCAGTAGAGAACCATACATCATCGATATCATGAGTGGCACCGTGAGTATCTACCCATGATGAACGCAATCCGGTCCAGTTATCTGCAGAAAATTCTGAGACTACTTCTGTATTTAAAGAAATTGACTCTATCCCTGCGTCTAATAAACCACTCAACTCTTCTATTTGACTAATACCGTCACTGTTACGGTCTTGCCAGATTTGAAGTTCACTATAGAGCGCGTCATTTTTATCAAACACTCCATCATTATTTGAGTCTAGATCGGCGAGTGCCATAAATCCATTGCTGGCCTTTTCACCATTACGTAATAGCGTGTTTTCTCCAAAAAGTTCACTGCCATCATTAATAAGGCCGTCATCATTCAAATCTCTAACCAATAGCGCATCATCTTTATTTACCCAGCCAGTTGCATCCAGATCACCGTCTGCATCAATATCAAATTTAACCCCTTGATTCATAGCAATTGTTTCTACTCCATCATTATCTAGATCAAGTATTAATGGCGATACTCTATTAATATGCGATCGGTCTTGGATATAGACATTCTTACTTGCTCCACTGCTGATATTATTAGCATCACTGCCGCTGACATTTGTCACCCGCATGGTAAAGTTTTCGTTATTTTCTATACCCGCCGAACCGGAATGTATGAAGTTGTCGGTAGTGATTTTTTCATTCCAAGTTTGAATTTCAAACGTCTCAGATTGTGTTTGTCCCGCCCGAATTAGCACTTTAACAGTGCCGCCATGTTGCACAGCACCATTTTTTTCAACCGTATAATCCCAAGTTGCAAACTTTGGCCCAATCATCGCTCGGTCTCCAGAAGAGAGCGCGGTACCATTAGGCACTTTGTTATGTACGTAGTAGAGTATGTGGTTGGCGCTATAACCTACTGAATAGTAGCCTCCCCACATGATATCTTGTGAAGCCTGGCTCCAGCCATTCGCGTCTACTCGGTTAGCGCTGCCATCTGACACTTGAACGGTAAACCATGTATCCGCGGCGGCTGCACTACTTAGCCCCACTTTATAGTAGCCGCTATTTCCTTCAGATATACTACCGACTCCCATTATCGCTGCAGTTTTAGCGATGTCTGTTTCCTTGACATTGACCTGCACTGTCGCTGTATCGTAACCCCCTTTTCCATCTTGAACTTTATAGACAAAACTATCAGCTCCCGAATAGTCGTTGGTCGGTGTGTAAGTGATGGTGCCGTCGTTATTAATTGACACCTGACCATGCGCTGCGCCTTGTACTATGCTATCTAGTGTTAAGCGATCTCCATTTATATCGGTATCATTATTAAGTACGTTAATGTTGATGGCTGTATTTTCGTCGGTACTTACTGAGTCATTCTGTGCCGTAGGCGCCGTGTTTAGATACACGACACTTGCACCTTCCGCTGACTCTCCAGTGTTACCTGCCTGATCAACTATATTAACTTGCACCCTTACGTGATGATGGAGTACTGCGAATTCAGTTCCCGCCACCTCAATGTCGATGCTTTTTCCTATATCGTTCGCCTTCACGGTATAAGTACGGTCTATTGATCCGTCTTTATTTAAATCAATATTTACCAGCATGCCTGCTTGCACGGTATTTGGCAGTGCTATTCGAATACTTACCTGCCCAGCTAATTCATCTTGATCCAGTAAGTTATCTGCTCCATTGAGTATTTCTACACTTAAAGGTGCATCCGGCGCTATTGTATCTAATGTAAACGTGGCTTTTCCTGGATAAGTAGTGACTGCACCGGCAATGGTTGCAACGACAAAACTTAATGAGTAATCCCCATCGACATAACTATTGTTAGTTTGTAGTGCATTATTAGGTAGTGGTAGCACCACTTGACCCACTGCAAGGTCTTGCGCAGTCACTAAATGGTTTACCCTAGTCACTCCTGCGGGCCCATCAATAGTGATTAAGAAATACTCCCCTACTAAGGTTAATTTCGGGACGTTTACTTCGATGGATACATTTGACGCTGCACCACTGCCATCGCCAACATCAGCATTACCTAGCAACTCTTTTTTGCTAACTAAAGTGACGAATGAGACACCTCCGGTACTTGGCCCGGCAGCTAAATTGACATCCGATAAGGTCTTAGTTTCATTATTTTGCACGAACGAGCTTTGCTTAATGACTTCATTGCCAAACTCATCCACTGATACCTCTTGATAATCAAGTGATAGTTCCGTGATACCTAGTTCAGCAAGACTCTTAAGCTCGCCGCTATCGGTTATTCCATCTTGATCGGCATCAATCCATACTTTTAATTCTGAAAATTTATCATCCAAACTATTTATGACGTTATCCTGATTAGAATCGAGAGCTGCTAGCGCTTCATAACCATCAGCAGCTTGGCTATTTCCAGAATTGATCGCTGTTTGGTCTCCAAATAATTCTTTACCTGATGTTATAAAACCATCATTATTTATATCTCGAACCAGCAACCCATCTGTCGCACTCACCCAGCCTGAGTTTTCTTTAACGCCATCCCCATCATGATCAAATGTGACTCCATCATTGATACTCACCGTATGAATACCGTCGCCATCTAAGTCTAAGATGAGAGGATCACGGGTTTGATCATTTTTATCAGTGGTTTCAATAGTTATTTTTAAGGCGCTTGAAAAAGAACTCTGATTTCCAGCCACATCGACAATCTGAGCGTCTACGTGAATATAATACTGTGCTGAAATATCATTGCCGTCAGCATCTAAAGACTTAGCTTTTGAAAGTAAAGGCTCGCCTTGTGTATCTGTCATTTTCATGGTCCAAGAACCATCTGGCTTTACTTCTGCTGTACCTAGTAAGAATTTGTTCTGTGCGGTGTATTGATTATTTGAATCTTGTAATAAATTATGATGAGTTCCTTCATCATTCAGAACCCCCGCATCATTTTTTCTAGCATTAGTGGCATATGCGTAGTAATAAACGATACTGCCAACTTCTACAGTGTCGGTATTACCATCAAATTCTAGCTGCTTGAAAATCGTAAAGTCATCATGTTTCAAAATATGGTCTAAGACTTCTAAACCGACTAGTGTAGAGTCAGAACGCGTTGCTAAGTCAACAGTGACTGTATCTGGACTTGTCGTGTCGATAATAATAGCTTGCGAACCACTTTTACCCACATTGTCAGCGGTATCAATAACCCTCGCTTGATAGGTAAAGTTGGTCGGGTGATCAACCGTATCTACCAAGCTCCATGTAGTTCCAGTTACGCTGGCTTCTACCCAGGTTTGGCCACCATCGCTGCTCACTTCAACTCTATCGTTTGCACCTAATGCAGCACCTAAAGTGCCGGAGACGGTTAAGCTGGTATCACTGGTTTTGAAGTCATTTGCCACCCCGGTATCGTCAGAGATTGCAGTGATATCAATAGTGATACTGTCATCTGGCCCGCCTGTGACTATGACGATATCTTGAGAGTCACTCTCGCCGACATTATCAACGTGATCAATGACCCGAGCTTGGTAGGTAAAGTTTGTGCTGTGATCAATGGCGTCAACTAAGCTCCATGTCAAGCCTGTGACACTCGCTTCGACCCAAGTTTGACCGCCATCATTGCTCACTTCTACTCTATCATTGGCGCCTAACGCAGCTCCTAAAATTCCCGAGACTGTTAAGCTGGTGTCGCTCGTTTGGAAGTCATTGGGAATGCCGGTATCGTCAGAAATAGCGGTGATATTAATGGTGATGCTGTCATCTGGGGCCGTGGTATCGATGACTATATTCTGCGAATCGCTCTCGCCGACATTTCCAACATGATCGATAACCCGTGCTTGGTAAGTAAAATCTGTAGAGTGATTAGTAGTATCAGCTAAGCTCCAGGCGGTGCCTGTAACACTCGCTTCTACCCATGTTTGACCACCATCACTACTGACTTCAACTCTATCGTTAGCACCTAACTCTGCACCCAAAGTTCCCGAGACTGTTAAGCTGGTATCGCTCGTTTTAAAGTCATTTGCGATGCCGGTATCGTCGGTGATCGCTGTGATATTTATAGTAATGCTATCATCTGGTGCAGTGGTATCGATGACGATATTCTGCGAATCGCTCTCGCCGACATTTCCAACGTGGTCGATAACCCGTGCTTGGTAAGTAAAGTCTGTAGAGTGATTAGTAGTATCTACTAAGCTCCAAGTAGTACCAGTTACACTGGCTTCTACCCAAGTTTGGCCGCCGTCGATGCTCACTTCAACTCTATCATTGGCGCCTAAATCAGCTCCTAAAGTTCCCGATACTGTTAAGCTAGTATCGCTGGTTTTTAAGTCGTTTGCGATGCCGGTATCATCAGTGATAGCTGTGATGTCGATGGCGATGCTGTCATCTGGAGCAGTGGTATCGATGACTATATTCTGCGAATCACTCTCACCGATATTTCCAACATGATCGATAACCCGTGCTTGGTAGGTAAAGTTTGTAGAGTGATCAATGGCGTCAACTAAGCTCCATGTCAAGCCTGTGACACTAGCTTCGAACCAAGTTTGGCCGCCATCGCTGCTCACTTCTACTCTATCATTGGCGCCTAATGCAGCACCTAAAGTGCCCGATACTGTTAAGCTGGTATCGC
Source organism: Oceanospirillales bacterium (assembly GCA_029027825.1). Taxonomy (GTDB): domain Bacteria; phylum Pseudomonadota; class Gammaproteobacteria; order Pseudomonadales; family Balneatricaceae; genus Rs1. Next base: position 2,111,919 of record CP093399.1, read on the forward strand.
TAGTTTTAAAGTCATTTGCTATGCCGGTATCGTCAGTAATAGCGGTGATATCGATAGTGATGCTGGCATCTGGACCTGTGGTATCGATGACAACATTCTGTGAATCGCTCTCTCCTACATTACCAACGTGGTCAATGACCCGTGCTTGGTAAGTAAAGTCTGTAGAGTGGATAGTAGTATCAACTAAGCTCCATGTGGCGCCTGTAACACTAACTTCTACCCAAGTTTGACCGCCATCGTTGCTCACTTCTACTCTATCATTGGCACCTAATTCTGCACCTAAAGTTCCCGATACAGTTAAGCTGGTATCGCTAGTTTTGAAGTCATTTGCGATGCCGGTATCGTCGGTGATAGCTGTAATATCGATAGTGATGCTATCGTCTGGTGCAGTGGTATCGATGACGATGTTCTGTGAGTCGCTCTCGCCGACAATTCCAACATGGTCGATGACCCTTGCTTGGTAAGTAAAGTCTGTAGAGTGGATAGTAGAATCAGCTAAGCTCCAAGTAGTACCTGTAACACTAGCTTCTACCCATGTTTGCCCACCGTCGCTGCTCACTTCAACTCTATCGTTAGTGCCTAATACAGCACCTAATGTTCCGGAAACTGTTAGACTGGTATCGCTAGTTTTGAAGTCATTTGCTATGCCGGTATCGTCGGTGATGGCGGTAATGTCGATAGTGATGCTGGCATCTGGACCGCCTGTTACTATGACTATATTTTGAGAGTCACTCTCGCCGACATTTCCAACGTGATCAATTACACGAGCTTGGTAGGTAAAGCTTGTGCTGTGATCAGTAACATCAACTAAGCTCCATGTGGTGCCTGTAACACTCGCTTCGACCCATGTTTGGCCACCATCGTTGCTCACTTCAACTCTATCGTTAGCACCTAACGCAGCTCCTAAAGTTCCCGAGACTGTTAAGCTGGTATCGCTAGTTTTAAAGTCGTTGGGAGTGCCGGTATCGTCGCTGATCGCTGTGATATCTATAGTAATGCTGTCATCTGGTGCAGTGGTATCGATGACGATATTCTGTGAATCGCTCTCGCCGACATTTCCAACATGATCAATGACCCGGGCTTGGTAAGTGAAATCTGTAGAGTGATTAGTAGAATCAACTAAGCTCCATGTAGTACCTGTAACACTAGCTTCTACCCAAGTCTGCCCACCGTCGCTGCTCACTTCTACTCTATCGTTAGCACCTAACTCAGCTCCTAAAGTTCCCGATACTGTTAAGCTAGTATCACTAGTTTTGAAGTCGTTTGCGATGCCAGTATCATCAGTGATAGCTGTGATGTCGATGGTGATGCTGTCATCTGGAGCAGTGGTATCGATGACTATATTCTGCGAATCGCTCTCACCGATATTTCCAACATGATCGATAACCCGTGCTTGGTAGGTAAAGTTTGTGCTGTGATCATTGGCGTCAACTAAGCTCCATGTCATACCCGTAACACTAGCATCTACCCAAGTTTGGCCGCCGTCGCTGCTCACTTCTACTCTATCATTGGCGCCTAAGTCTGCACCTAAAGTGCCCGAGACTGTTAAGCTGGTATCGCTGGTTTTGAAGTCGTTGGCAATACCGGTATCATCTGTGATAGCGGTGATATCGATGGTGATGCTGTCGTCTGGAGCAGTGGTATCGATGACTATATTCTGCGAATCGCTCTCGCCGACATTTCCAACATGATCGATAACCCGTGCTTGGTATGTGAAATCTGTAGAATGGATAGTAGTATCAACTAAGCTCCATGTGGTACCAGTAACACTTGCTTCTACCCATATTTGACCACCGTCGTTGCTCACTTCAACTCTATCATTGGCGCCTAATTCTGCACCTAAAGTGCCCGATACTGTTAAGCTGGTATCACTAGTTTTGAAGTCGTTTGCTATGCCGGTATCATCGGTGATGGCGGTAATGTCGATGGTAATACTGTCGTCTGGAGCAGTCGTATCGATAACAATGTTCTGCGCATCACTCTGGCCGACATTTCCAACATGATCGATAACCCGAGCTTGGTAAGTAAAATCTGTAGAGTGAGTAGTAGCATCTACTAAGCTCCAAGTAGTACCAGTTACACTGGCTTCTACCCAAGTTTGGCCGCCGTCGTTGCTTACTTCAACTCTATCATTGCCACCTAACTCTGCTCCTAAAACCCCCGAAACGGTTAAGCTGGTATCGCTAGTTTTGAAGTCATTTGCAATACCGGTATCGTCGGTGATAGCCGTAATATCGATAGTGATACTGTCATCTGGCCCGCCTGTGATTATGACGATATCTTGAGAGTCACTCTCGCCGACATTTCCAACGTGATCAATTACCCGAGCTTGGTAGGTAAAGCTTGTAGAGTGATCAGTCGCATCTACTAAGCTCCATGTGGTGCCTGCAACATTCGCTTCGACCCATGTTTGACCACCGTCGTTGCTCACTTCAACTCTATCGTTAGCACCTAACACAGCTCCTAAAGTTCCCGATACTGTTAAGCTGGTATCGCTAGTTTTGAAGTCGTTGGGAGTTCCTGTGTCATCGGTGATAGCAGTGATATCTATAGTAATACTGTCATCTGGAGCAGTGGTATCGATAACAATGTTCTGAGAATCGCTCTCTCCTACATTTCCAACGTGGTCAATGATCCGTGCTTGGTAAGTAAAGTTTGTGCTGTGAGCAGTAGTATCAACTAAGCTCCATGTGGTACCTGTAACACTAACTTCGATCCAAGTTTGACCACCATCATTGCTCACTTCAACTTTATCGTTAGCACCTAATACAGCACCTAAAGTTCCGGAAACAGTTAAACTGGTATCGCTAGTTTTGAAGTCGTTGGCAATACCGGTATCATCGGTAATTGCAGTGATCTCGATGGTAATACTATCATCTGGTGCAGTGGTATCGATTACAATGTTCTGCGAATCACTCTGGCCGACATTTCCAACATGATCGATAACCCGAGCTTGGTAAGTAAAATCTGTAGAGTGATTAGTAGCATCTACTAAGATCCAAGTAGTTCCAGTAACACTGGCTTCGATCCAAGTTTGACCACCATCATTGCTCACTTCAACTTTATCATTAGCACCTAATACAGCACCTAAAGTTCCGGAAACAGTTAGACTGGTATCGCTTGTTTTGAAGTCATTGGCAATACCGGTATCGTCGGTAATTGCAGTGATCTCGATGGTAATACTGTCGTCTGGAGCAGTGGTATCGATAACAATGTTCTGCGAATCACTCTGGCCGACATTTCCAACATGATCGATAACCCGAGCTTGGTAAGTAAAATCTGTAGAGTGAGTAGTAGCATCTACTAAGCTCCAAGTAGTACCAGTTACACTGGCTTCTACCCAAGTTTGGCCGCCGTCGTTGCTTACTTCAACTCTATCGTTAGCACCTAACTCTGCACCCAAAGTTCCCGAGACTGTTAAGCTGGTATCGCTAGTTTTGAAGTCGTTTGCGATGCCGGTATCTTCGGTGATAGCCGTAATATCGATAGTGATACTGTCATCTGGCCCGCCTGTGATTATGACGATATCTTGAGAGTCACTCTCGCCGACATTTCCGACGTGATCGACAACCCGAGCTTGGTAAGTAAAGCTTGTAGAGTGATCAGTCGCATCTACTAAGTTCCATGTAGTGCCTGTAACATTCGCTTCTACCCAAGTTTGACCACCATCGTTGCTCACTTCAACTTTATCGTTAGCACCTAACACAGCTCCTAAAGTTCCCGAGACTGTTAAGCTAGTATCGCTAGTTTTGAAGTCGTTGGGAGTACCTGTGTCATCGCTGATCGCTGTGATATCAATAGTAATGCTGTCATCTGGTGCTGTGGTATCGATGACGATATTCTGTGAATCACTCTCACCGACATTTCCAACATGATCGATAACCCGAGCTTGGTAAGTAAAATCAGTAGGATGGATAGTAGCATCTACTAAGCTCCATGTAGTACCTGTAACACTGGCTTCGACCCAAGATTGGCCGCCATCGCTGCTCACTTCAACTTTATCGTTGGCACCTAATGCAGCACCTAAAGTGCCGGAAACGGTTAGACTGGTATCGCTAGTTTTGAAGTCGTTTGCTATGCCAGTATCGTCGGTAATTGCAGTGATCTCGATGGTAATGCTGTCATCTGGAGCAGTGGTATCGATGATAATATTCTGCGAATCACTCTCGCCGACATTTCCAACATCATCGATGACCCGTGCTTGGTAAGTAAAGTCTGTAGAGTGGATAGTAGAATCAACTAAGCTCCATGTCGTACCAGTAACACTTGCTTCTATCCATGTTTGACCACCGTCGTTGCTCACTTCAACTCTATCATTGGCGCCTAATGCAGCACCTAAAGTTCCCGATACTGTTAAGCTGGTATCGCTAGTTTTGAAGTCATTCGCAATACCGGTATCATCGGTAATTGCAGTGATATCGATGGTTATGCTGTCATCTGGAGCAGTGGTATCGATGACTATATTCTGCGAATCGCTCTCGCCGACATTTCCAACATGATCGATGACCCGTGCTTGGTATGTAAAGTCTGTAGAGTGGATAGTAGAATCAACTAAGCTCCAAGTAGTACCAGTAACAATTGCTTCTACCCAAGTTTGGCCGCCGTCGTTGCTCACTTCAACTTTATCGTTGCCACCTAACGCAGCTCCTAAAACCCCCGAAACGATTAAGCTGGTATCGCTAGTTTTGAAGTCATTTGCAATACCGGTATCGTCGGTGATTGCCGTAATATCGATAGTGATACTGTCATCTGGCCCGCCTGTGACTATGACGATATCTTGAGAGTCACTCTCGCCGACATTCCCTACATGATCGATAACCCGAGCTTGGTAAGTGAAATCTGTAGAGTGATTAGTCGCATCTACTAAGCTCCATGTAGTACCTGTAACATTGGCTTCTACCCAAGTTTGACCACCATCGTTACTCACTTCAACTTTATCGTTAGCACCTAACGCAGCTCCTAAAGTTCCCGAGACTGTTAAGCTAGTGTCGCTAGTTTTGAAGTCGTTGGGAGTGCCTGTATCGTCGGTAATAGCTGTGATATTAATAGTGATACTATCATCTGGAGCTGTGGTATCGATGATAATATTTTGAGTTGTTATATTTCCAGTATTCCCTGCAACATCAATGACACGCACTGAATATACAAAGTTGCTATTATGTACATCAGGATCAACTAAGCTCCAACTCAAGCCATTAGTTTCAGCTGTTTCCCAAGTTGCGCCACCGTCATTCGATACTTGAACACGACTATTAGCCTCTAATACAGAACTTAGATTACCCGATAGAGTTAAGGTTGTGTCATTAGTTTTAAAATCACCTATTACGCCTGAATCATCTGAAATAGCTGTAATAGTGACTAGCTGATTGGGAGCATCATTATCAATTACGATTGCTTGAAGATCGGTATCTCCAACATTACCAACATCATCAATAATTCTGACATCGTAATTAAAGCTTGAATTATGGATTTCTGGATCATTAAAAGCCCAAGTTAAAGCATTTACAGTGGCTACTTCCCAAGTGCTCCCACCATCATTTGAGACTTCAATTCTCTCATTAACTTGTAAACTTTCATTCAGAGTTCCCGATACTGTTAGTGAAGTATCATTGGTAATAAAATCATTATCAATCAGCCCTGAATCTGTTGTGATTGCTGTTATATCAATTATTTGTGCGGGAGCGGTTATATCTATAATTATATTTTGCTCAACTTCGTTACCAACATTCCCCGTATTGTCTATCACTCTCGCTTGATATGTGAAATCAGCGCTATGAATCACCTCATCTTGAAAAGACCAAGATGTGCCATTGACTGTTGCTAATTCCCAGCTAGCTCCATTATCACTTGAAACTTGAACTTTATCGCCTAAGCTTAACGCTTGATCTAAATTACCGTTTAAAGTGAGGGTGGTATCACTGGTCTTGTAATCGGTACTATTTTCACCTGAATCAGTGGTGATACTTGTGATTGAAATTTGTTGAGTTGGGGCTGTGGTATCAATCCGGATATTTTGCTCTACGACATTACCAATATTTCCTACCGAATCAATTACCCTTGCTGTATAAGAGAAATTGTCGGGATGATTATCAGCATCTACGAACTGCCATACCGACCCAACCACTTCTGCGATATGCCAAGTGACACCACCATCATTGGAGACTTCAACCCTCTCCGTCGCTGACAGTATTTTACTCAGTTCGACTTGTACTGTTAAGCTGGTATCATTAGTACTAAAGTCATTTACATTAAAGCCAGTATCATCGCTTATCGCTGATATGGTAATTTCTTGGTTAGGCGCTGCGTTATCAACTAAACTTGTATCGGCAGCCACTTCACTAATATTGCCAGCCTGATCTTTAATCGTTACATTTGCAGCAACACTGTTATTATTTATTGAAAATTGATCCCCTGCTATTTCAACCTCTACGGTTTTTCCGATATCAGCAGCGGTGATTACATGAGTAGCATCTGGCAAGCCGTCACCATTAACATCCACTTCTACGATGTAACCAACCTTTGCATCATCCGGTATTCCAATCGCTATTTTTACCAGCCCTGCAAGTTCATCTTGATTTAAAAAACCATCTCCACCATCAAGAATATCTACACTAGCAGCAGTAGTTGGTGCGATAGTATCTAATACGAATGAGGCATTACCTGGATAAGTTGTTGAAGCCCCTGATACATTAGCAACTCTTAAGTTTAGGGCGTATTCGCCATCAATAAATTCGCCAGCATCATTTTTGATGGTGGAGGTAGGCAGGGGAATTTCAATATAACCGCGAACAATATCGGTACTCTGTAAAATATGAAAAAAGTACTTAGTACTGTTATCAGGCCCAGCTACACTGATAATCATATAATCACCATTGAGCGTTAAATCGGGTATGGTAATAAATAGTTGTAAATTCGAATCTTCATTAGCAACATCACCAATTTCTGCTCTGTTAACAAACTGATCATTATTTTGAATTGAAATCATTTATAGCTCCAGGTTTTTCAATAACATTTAAGTACATATGCTGAGAGGGAGTAGATATTAAAATTGCGGTAGGAATTTTTTAATACGCCCGTTTAATTAACATGATATTAACACTATGTTAATTCAAAATAAATATAACCAGTTTTCGTTTGCTGACTTTTACCGATATTTCTAATCAAATGTTAATATTAAGAAAAACAACTAGATATGGGTTCTTCTCCGCTTTGATGAGTGTGCTCAGCCCGAGTTATAGAACATTGACTGATCGTCTGGTAACGATGATTGCCGTATCTTGAGCTTGAAGTACTCCGTATCTCTGATACCTCTAGCACGCTTGCGAATCATACCAATACTAATATTCCCTGCCTCTATTCTAGCGCTTGTGAGCCTGTGTGTTGCATAATTACAGATACCTACTTGGTGTCTTCTCAGCGACTTAGCGAACTTTTTAAGATATAGCATCTTTGATTCATCTGCTATTTGGCACCACTCCTCAAGCCTTGCTTTCATTATTTCAAAGGTCTCTGATTGCCATAAACTCTGTAGTTGTTCCTTCATGATATACAGCGTGTTCAGGTTGGCATTTTCACTGAGAAGAGCTTGCAGTTTTACCGTCTGTTTTCTCGCTCAATTTATCTGCATTTTTGAGCACTAAATAATGCGTCCCTTTAATCAGCTCCTTACCCGCTTTGTTGGCTTTTCTGAACTCTATTCTTCGCTGGTTACCAAGCGCTTTGCTGTAGTTCTGCATCACATGAAAACGGTCAAAAACCATGTCTGCATTGGGTAGGCTGTCACGTACTGATTTTTGATAAGATGGCCCCATATCCATTGCTACAGCCTTTATACCTGCCGCCGTCTCTTTTGATAGCGCCTCGAGAAAGCCTGAAAACACATCAGCAGTACGGCCCGTACCTACCCAGATTAAATGTCCTGCAACCATGTCATAAACGACGGTCATATAATCATGACCTTTGGCTCTGGCTACCTCATCAACACCTATGTACTCTAAGCCCTTCAGTTGACTAGGAACGAGCGCTGGAAGCGTCGATTCCAAATGGAATTTATCCATATTTTTAACTGTTTCCCAGCGCACATCCAGGTGACGCGAAACGGCCTGTATGCTCATATGGCGGCACAATCCACTAACAAGCTGGCAGAACCGTTTAGTATAGCGGCTACCTTTATAGACGAAATCACAAGACTCAATACGCCTCTCGTTTTTACTGATCCATACCTGTGCTAATTCAATTTCTAAGATACAAGGGAACCCAAATAACGGGAGATCTTGAACTGAGCGTCTGACATATCGATTGATCGTGCCAGTGACCTTAGTACGCGGATCTATTGCCTTAAAACGTTTATCACGATGGCAACGGATAACAATTTTATTCAGAGCTTTATTGTGCTCAATTTGATTGACGCATTGCCCCTTTAAGGACAAAATATTCATCGGGATACTGGTAGCCATATACCTGTCGTATGTATAGTTGTGAGAAGCCTTACATTTCAACAGATTATGGGGCTATCAGCTATCCTATCTCACTCATCTAACCGTAGAAGAGCCTAGATATGTTTGCTGTGTGTTATCAGTCCGAACTGTGCAGATAGTATTTGTGTGCTGTTTAATTAACTGCTTTTAGGCTATTTTCCTATAACCTGAATCAGTGAGTTCATTAATATGAAGCTGGCATCCCCTGCATTTTTATACATCGATTTTAAAAATCGTAGATTATCTAATCAAAATAAAGGCGAGATGGTTCGCTTATTGATAAATGAGTGATAAATCCATGTGACTCACTACTAAAATTGATCTTATGAGGGCACTTTCTCTTGATAGGTCGCTCGGCGTTCAAGTCTAGTTTATAACCCTTAGTAATAGAGCGTTGTAATGCTCTACATCCGACATCCATTTTGACTTGTTTTTCGTTTCAATATGACCTTTACGCACGCATACCAACTCTATTTCTGCTTGTTTTATTACTACGCGAGCAGCCTTTAGTACATCAAGATAAAAGACGTCCTTTACCGATTTTTTAGCGTTAAATATTTTGATGAGCCAATGATTTAGCGATGGATGGCTTATCGGTAAAACGTGTTTTTATACCTATTGACTCCTTGCTTTTCACCAGAAGGCGACTTAATACTCTGATACCATCTTTGATTTGCAAATTTGGAAGATTAAGGTTAATTCCATAAAGGTAATCTAGCAAAGACTCTAATAGATCATTGAGTCAGATAAATGAAAGGCCAGCTGCTCAAAGCTTACTTGTAGTGGCTGCTTTAAAAGTAAGCAACGAAAAACAGTGTCGATGTTTAAGCCTGTTCGTCCGGCCTTTTGTAAAGTATTGGAGATCAAGCCCTTGGCTGTAATTGACAGTAATTCAGGGTGTCGGTCCAATATCATTGATAGCGTCTTTAATTGGACGAAAAATTCGGGTTTTGTATCATTATCGATTTAGACATGCTTACAAACCATTTAATGAATGCTTTTTCTGTTGCTGACATACGTGCCTTACTGGTAACAAAATAGGCTGAGTCTTTATTGATAGAAATCTCGGATAGAACCACTAAGTCCCCTCTCTCTATTTCAAGTCTGAATACTTCTATAGGACACAAAGCAATTCCATGTCCGGCTATAGCAGCTGTTGCCAGCATATTAAAGTCTTGATAGATAGGCCAAGTATCTGACTCAAGCATACCTACAGCCGCGTTCTCAATCCACTTTCCCCAGCCTTCTCTAGTATTGTCATGCAACAGCGGAGCTTCCGCTATTTGCTGCACTGTTGTTAATGGACCAAATGATTCTAAAAAGCTTGGGCTGCAAACAGGCTTACTAATTCTCGAGAATAAATGAGTTGTGCTTACTCTCGCTGATTTATCCCTACCATGGGTAATTAATATATCTAAATCACTATCTTGTAGGTTTTCAAATTCGGATGCGTACATCACTTTAACTTCAACAGACGGGTGCTCTGCAGTGAATTCATTGAGGTTAGGTACTAGCCATCTACTAGATATTGAAGGTATGCAGCCTACTGTCAATGTATCTCGCCCACCTAGCACTTTAACCTTTTGACTAATATCACAAATATCAGCGAAAACAGGAGATATCCTGACTGACAGATACAGTCCCGCGCGAGTCAGACGCACACCACGCCCTACCCGTTCAAAGAGCGCTGTTTTATACCAACCTTCAAGTTTGCGAATTTGGTGGCTGATCGCTGCATGAGTAACAAAAAGTTCCTCTGCAGCTTTGGAAAATGATAAATGTCTGGCAGCAACTTCAAAGGCCCGAAGTGCTGAAAGTGGCGGTAGTTTCATGTTAGTAAAACTAACATATAAGGAAAGAAAGCTTCAATTGTTTTCAGTTTATATTCAGGGATAATTATTTATATAGCGTTCACATGCAGAAGATAGAGCATTTTATCGCTATATATAACATCAACTACAAAAATATTATTTTTAACTGTAATAATTATTTACATATAGAGGAATTAAAATGTTTGTTCGCTCACTGACCAATGTTGAATCTACAGACTCTTATGTTGACTGGGGTAATGGTACTAGTCACCGCTTGCTGACAGAAGCTGACCAAATGGGCTTTACTCTTTGTCACACCATCGTCCGCGCAGGCACTGAATCCGAACTTCACTACCGTAACCACCTTGAAGCTTGTTATTGCATAGAAGGTAAAGGGGAAGTCGAAGATATGGACGGAAAAATATATCCACTGAGTAAAGGTGATATCTATGTGCTGGATAAAAATGATCGGCACTTTTTACGTGCCGCCAAAGGCCAGAACATGATTCTTGTTAGTGTTTTTAACCCACCTCTTAAAGGCAATGAAAGACACGACCTCAACAACCCTGAAGGATCTGCTTATTAATAACCTGAATCAGTGACTCCACTGCACCACATAGCGCAAGTTATTGATCCTACAGCGGTTAGAAATATACCCGCTGAACCTACAGGTGCAGCTAAGATTTTTCAATTCCACCGTAGAACCAAGACCTTACACTCTGTATCCGCTTTGAAGTCACGGGTTTAGGTAATAAGCAAACCAAACACCTAAATCCTTTAGGTGTTTTTCTTTTATCTGTTCCCCTTGGAGGGATTATGAAACCTATAAAACAATTAAAACAAATAGTTTCACTTTGTCTTGGCGCTGCTTTATTGCTGCCATTATCGTCTCATGCACAAGAACTAAAATATGCGCTGGAAGTCGTTGAAGGCGATGTTCAAGATATCTACGCTAAAGAATTTAAAAAGCGTATAGAAGCTAAAACCAATGGTGAAGTTAGCGTTAATATCTATTACTACGGTACTCTCGGCCAGTCCGGTGATATTACTGAACTCGCCGCGGATGGCGTCGTTCAGTTCGCCAATGCCTCCACTGGGCATTTAGGTTCTTTAGTACCTGAATTACAGATGTTTTCCATACCTTTCATACTTTCAGACAGCCCTGCAGTTAATGCACAACAACTGAGTTCATCCCCAGTTATTTACGATACCTTAGCTGAAGACTTTGAAAAGAAAGACATCAAATTACTCACTTTATACCCAGAGGGAAACGAGGCTTGGATCTCTAGAAAAAGCATCAAGAACTTGGAGGATTTCGAAAATTTCAAGATGCGCGTGCTAGTTTCTCCTATGACTGTCGAAGCTTATAAAAACTATGGTGGTGCTCCAACACCCATGTCTTTTGGCGAAGTTTATGGTGGGTTGCAGCTTAAACAGATTGATGGCATGACCAACCCAATCTCCTCAATCCAAGCAATGAAATTCTATGAAGTGGCCGATCACCTTATCTGGCCACAACATGGATATTTTTTAACGACAATCATTACCGGGTCAGACTGGTTTGCATCGCAAACTCCAGAGCGTCAAAAGATGTATCAAGATACCTTTCGTGAAACAACCACTTGGTTAATTGAGAACCTAGCGACTATTGAAGCTGGATTTATGGATAAAATCCGTCAGGCACGCCCTCAAATCCAAGAATTTAAATTCGACGAAAAAATCCGTGATCAATTCCGTCAGGCTTCTGAGAAAACCAAAGCTACCTACGTTGAGTTAGTCGGTGAACGTGGTCAGATAATACTGACTAATTTTCTTGCTGAACGCCAGCAATTAGAAGCCAAACAATAAGTCTTAAGATCGCAGCACTTAGGATAGTGCTGCGTTTTCTGGGTCACAAGGAGACGATTATGAAACAAACCAAACTGTTATTAAGCGTGTGGGTAGGGAAATTAGATAAAGGAATAGAACTGACAGAAATTTTTGTATTGAGTAGCAGCATAATAGCCATGGCGTTGATTGCCATTGCCAATGTTTTTGGCCGATATCTGTTCAATCATAGTGTATATTTCGCCGAGGAGTTAATCAGCTTTTTAATTATTTTGATTACCTTTTTTGGCTTGGGGCACGTCACGCGTAAGGGCCGACATATACGCATGTCAGCATTCTACGATTTACTATCACCACGCAATAAAAGAATCACTATGATTTTTATTGCAGCGGTATCTGCCATAGTCATGTTTGCGCTGGCTTGGTACGCCTACGAGTATATCGCCAAAGTTGCACAGCGCGGCAAAGTCACCCCCTCACTACGTTTTCCACTATGGATTACTTATCTTTGGGTGATACTTGGTTTTGTCATCACCGCTTTTCAATATGTAATGACCATATTTAGCAATCTTAATGCCAGTAACGATGATGTCTATTTATCTGCGAGCACACTAGATACTTACGATGATCCCGAATTAGCAGAACTGCTAAAATCAACCGATAATATGGATGATAGCTCTGCTGATTCACAAGACAAAACAACTGTCACGGAGGAAAAATAATATGCTCACTTCAATGTTAATTGTCATGTTACTGGTATTAGTGATGGGATTTCCGATGAAAATCCCTCTTATTCTAGGATCATTAGTCGCTTTCATCTTCTATTTTGAAGGACTGAGCCCCACCATCATGATCCAGCAGATGATAGGGGGTATTCAGCCTGCTAGCTTGATTGCCGTACCGATGTTTATGTTTGCAGCAGAGATTATTACACGCGGTCACTCAGCCAACCGATTAGTGGATCTGGTGATGAAATTCGTCGGTCATATTCGCGGTGGATTAGCCGTTACTGTGGCTGCGACTTGCACGCTGTTTGGCGCTGTTTCAGGCTCAACACAAGCCACGGTGGTAGCCGTAGGCAAGCCAATGCGCCCGCGCATGCTAAAAGCTGGCTATTCAGACAGCTTTACTATGGCACTATTAATCAACGCATCGGACATCGCCTTTTTAATCCCCCCCTCCATCGGTATGATCATTTTCGGTGTTATCTCTGGCACTTCAATTTCAGAATTGTTTGTCGCTGGTATCGGCCCAGGACTATTACTGTTTGTGCTATTTTCCCTGTACGCAATCGTTTATTCAACACTGAAAAAAATCCCCACATTGGAAAAGGCAACCTGGGGAGAGCGCTACGTTGCGTTGAAAGCAACCATTGGCCCACTATTTTTCCCGATTATTATCGTCGGCTCTATCTATGGTGGTATAGCTAGCCCCACAGAAGCTGCGGCCATTAGTGTGTTGTATGCCTTCATTTTAGAAGTTTGTATCTTTCGCTCTATTCATATCAAACAGATCCCTGAAATTGCATTATCAACGGCCGTCGTTACTAGTGTAGTATTTATCCTAATTGCGGCTGGGCAAGTGTTCTCCTGGGTAATTTCCTATGCCCAGATCCCTCAGGAAATCATTGCTTCTATGGGTTTGGACGGTGCGGGGCCCACCACGGTACTGATCGCTATTGCCATCGCAATCTTTGTTGGCTGCATGTTCGTAGACCCCATCGTGGTCATTCTGATAATGACACCAGTGTTCATGCCATTGATTAAATCTTCGGGACTAGATCCAGTTTTGGCTGGTATTATGGTGACCTTGCAAGTCGCAATAGGATCGGCAACGCCGCCCTTTGGTTGCGATATATTTACTGCGATAGCCATTTTTAAACGCCCTTATTGGGACGTTATCAAAGGCACTCCGCCGTTTATTGTGATCCTGTTATTCGCCTCCATTTTACTAGTGCTATTTCCACAATTAGCGCTGTTTTTCCGTGACCTGGCGTTTCGGTAATGACCTTGAATAATATGACAGAAAAACGCGTTAAAGCAGTGCTCTCAGATGTTTGTCTGCGCATGTCATTAGCATCACAAATAGGCAAAGTCGCTGACTACATACCTGAGTTGGCGAGAGTTTCACCTCGCCAATTTGGGATTTCTGTTTGCCTTGCCGAAGGCAAACAGATCAGTGTAGGCCACAGTGATAAGGCATTTTCTATCCAGAGTATTTCCAAGGCTTTTACGCTAGCATTGGCATTGCAACGTTATGGCGACAGTTACTGGGACAGAGTTGGGCGCGAGCCATCACTCAATGTGTTTAATTCTGTCAGCGAGTTGGAGAGCCGTATGGGAAAACCAAGTAACCCCTTCGTCAACGCAGGGGCTATTGTCACCACTGATACGTTGTTATTAGGGATGACAGTTGAAAAAACACTCTCTGAGATCCTCGATTTTATCCGACTAGCAGCCTCTGACAATCTCATTTATATAGATGATAGCGTGGCAGAATCAGAAAAAATCAGCGCCTACCACAATTGGGCACTAGCGAATTTACTCAGAGGTAGCAACAACCTGAAACACGAATGTGAGCAGACCTTGAGTACTTATTTTCAACATTGTGCCATTGCCATGAGTTGTCAACAACTTGCTCGTGCTGGACGTTTTCTTGCTGGAATAGCACCTGATCCACAATTAATTTCGGCGGATAAAATTCGTAGTATCAATGCATTAATGATGACAAGCGGTCATTATAACGGTTCTGGGGAGTTTGCCTATCGTGTGGGGTTACCCGCTAAAAGCGGTGTAGGCGGTGGCATCCTAGCAACGGTTCCGGGGAAAGCCTCCATCGCTGTCTGGTCTCCAGGTCTTGATAAACACGGCAATTCTTTACTGGGTACACAAGCGCTAGAGGATATATCTCACGAATTAAACTGGTCAGTTTTCGCGGTGTAATCTAACAATCTTCGTACTAAAATCACTGACTCAAAAAATGTAGCCTAGGCCAGCGACCTAGACTACATTTCTTATACTGCTCAGTTTAACTTGAGTAGGGGGGGATTACTAAAAGTCATTAAAAATAACATCTGACGCACTTCACCCCTACTCTATATTTGCACTTGCTGATATTACTCCGACTCATAACCCAAGTTAAGTGATAATCAGCGCTCCATCTCGCTCTGACTCATGCCCTTGCGATCAGCATATTCCTCAACTTGATCTTCACCACCCCAAAGCGCTATGAATCAGGGTACGTGGAGTACCAGCCACTAATTAGGAGTGTTACAGAGACGTTTAAGATGAGACCTCTGCATAACTTACCCAGAGGGTATGGCGCTCGGTAATATGGCGTTAAATACCAGCTCAACATGCTCATTTACACTAGTAATACCCATAAAGAAGGGCTCACTGTACCCTAAGTGAGAGGCATACTATACCCAAAGTGAGGGGCACACTGTCTCCGCTATCTCGCCGGTTTTTGCCTTGTACTACCTTCGCTCGCAACGTTATGCAGAGTTCTTAATATTTCATGAATTCAAGAAAACTTCCTAAGATGCCGATATTAAGCATCTGATTCAGGTAAATTGATCTTAAGAATTCCACTACCTGGATGAGTGTCTTCACTGCACCACCTAGCACAAGCTCTTGATTCAGCAGCGGTTAGAAAACTCTCTCTAAACTGATAATTTTGATGCTGTGATGCATTTATTTAGTGGATTCAGGGTGCAGATGGGCTTACAGTTAAAATTTTTCAATTCCACAGTAAAACCAATATCTTACACCCCGTATTCACTTTGAATACCATGGATCCATGGCTAGAGGTTCTTCATATATCTATAACTATTTTGTTACTGCCTATTAGCTCCTTCATAATATCTTCATAATCAGTGCTCATGATATGGGTATCGGCCAAAGTGATTACCTGACTTGCCGCTTCCTGATCAAAGCTTTCAGCACTAAAGCTACCGTTTTCATCTATGTAGACCAGTAAATCATCCCCCGCCTGTTCGAAATGCAGGTAGTGATCAAGGCTATCCATCTGTACATCGCCACTCTCCAATAAGAATGAGATATCTAAGATATCCGACGCGCTTATATCAGTAGCGCTCGGAGCAATATAGTCATTGGTTTCAAACTTAACTGCTTGTTGCTCTGTATAAGAGATAGTTTCTGTCTCTAATAGGTTAGATAACTGATTAGTGTCTTGATCAGCATCATCTCCGATCTCACTCGCTGCAAGCTCTGAAGAGATCACCTTTCCTACTTCAAACTGACCTTTGACAAGTTGATCATCAGCATCGTATTGCTGCCCCATGATCGTCATTGTTTCGCCTTCTATCTGGATGTCGGTCCAAGTAATTAAATACCCTCCATCCTCAAGAGCGACCACATGAGGCTCTGATTGAATACCTTGTACTTCAGAGTTTACAATTTGCTCACTCAACAGAATTTCACCTTGAGCATCATATTTTGACAGATATATATTAGTATCTGTGTCATCGACAGCTGCCCAAATAACCACAAAACTACCATCATTAAGACCTGCCACTTCAGGCTTGCTCCAAACAACTTCGTGATTTTTGCTGATGACGATATCATTTAGAAGAACACTCATTCCATTTTGGTTGAACAACTGCACATTGATACTCAAATTATCGCTAGTATCTTGGCTTAACCAGCTTGTCACGAAACCGCCGTCTGCCAGATTGGATATATTGGACAATACTTGGCTAGCTGATTGTGAGCTACTAATGATAAATTCAGATTTCACTTCTATACCTTGGGAATTAAATATTCTGCCATAGACATTATATTCGCCGTCGTGATTTGACTGCCAAGACACCACAAAATCACCGTTATCCAAATGTGTTATGGATGGCAGCGCCTGATCAGAGGCAACACTTGTATTAACTAAGATCTCTGCACTTACCTTCTCTCCTGCTTGATTGAATATTTGCATGTAAATGCCGTTTTCACTGCCGTCTTGTCCATAACTCATCCAGCTAATCACGTAACCGCCATCTGCTAAAGAGGTTATTTCTGGTCTAACTTGGTCTGCTATTTCATAGCTACTTACTTGAAATTCGTCTCCTACCTGCTGATTATTCACATCGTAGCGCTGTGCGTAGATACCGAATCCATCGCCATCTTGGCCCTCTGACTGCCAAGTAACTACAAAGCCACCATCTTCCAAGCCTGTTACATCAGCATTAATTTGCTGATTTTTTAGGTAAGAGTTCACTACAAAACTATCGCCTACTTTGTCTCCATTGACATCATAGCGTTGAGCATGCACATCAAATAATCCATCAGTCGCAGCTGAAGGTGATAGATAGGTGACTATATAGCCCCCATCTTTCAGTGATGCGATGGGATCAACGACCACTGGGGTTAGATTAGTTGTTTTAACATTGCCCGCTACATCAGTCAGCGTCGCTTGAAAAGTAAACCAACCATGTGAGTATTGAGAAGTATGACTAGCCGATATAGTGGTACTTGAAGCAGCCTCCCCATTAGCCGTAATACTGTGTCCTGGATTATACCAAACACGACTCCCCCAGCTAAAGGCTACATCTTTGACGCTGTATTGAACGTGTTCAGTAGTAGTTAGTTCAAATTTGACCTGAGGTGCGTGACCAAACCAAGCGCCTGCTTCTTGCGCACTAGGCAGACTCATACTCGCGTCTACTACCGTATCAATTTGTACCGATAGTGGATTTGAAGCAGGTGATTCAAAGCCGCCAATACTACTGATTGCAGTGAGTGCATAAGTCCCATCATTCAACAGGGTTGACTCGATAAACCAATGACCTTGATCGTCAGTGGTCGTCTCTCCTATTTTAGTGTTACCTGCATAGACAGTGACGGTGACATTCGCATCTGCCTTACCTACTAATCTAGGCGTATTATCATTGGTAATATTATCAGTATTGGATTTACCTGAGTCACTGGATGCAGCCAGATCTATGCTAGGTTTTGACAATTTAGGGAAAACCTCTAAATTGACATTGGCGGTATCTGTTCCACCTTTGCCATCACTTATTTCATATTCAAACTGATCATCACCTACATAACCAGCATCGGGAGTATAGGTAATAGTGCCATTTGCATTGATCACAACAGTGCCATGTTCTGGTGCTGTTTTAATCGCTGAGACACTCAGTGAGTCATTATCTTGATCAGTGTCATTACTAAGAACTTGCAGCTCAATCGCTTGATTGAGTGTATAAGTATCGTCGTTGGCGGTGGGATCAATATTCAGTACTACGTCACTCATCCCCACTGTTTGAGAACTCGAGTTGTTCGCCGGATCAATTAATGTCGCCACAGCAGATACTTGATTAGTACCGGCGTTAACATTAAACAGTGAACCCGCTATTGCCAATTCTACGCTGTTGCCGATATCCGCTGATTGGATGATATAAGTTGCATCGGCAACCCCATCTCCGGATACATCAATTTCTAGTACATCCCCTACTTTTGCATTTGCAGTGAGTGTCACTTTAACCGTTACATTGTCTGCTAACTCATCAGTGTCTAAGTAATCATCTGCACCATTGACAATTTCTACATTGCTCGGCGCATCCGGGGCAATAGTATCTAAAGTAAATGTCGCTATCCCAGGATAGGGAGTTACCGCTCCCGACACGGTTGATACCACTAAACTTAAACTGTAATCACCATCAACGTAGCTATTATTTGCTTGCAATGCATTATTAGGCAGAGGCATTACAACCTCACCAGTGGAAACATCTTGCGCTGTCACTAGATGGGTTACTCTGGTCACTCCCGCTGGACCATCAATTGTAATGAAGAAGTATTCACCTGCTAAGGAGAGTGGAGGCACTACTACTTTTAAGGATAAGTTGGATGCTTGGCTACTACCATCTCCAACATCAACACTACCTACTAGCTCTTTTCCACTCACTAAATTGACGAAGGATATACCACCAGAGTTAGGTCCCGCAGCTAAATTGACATCTGATAAGGTCTTAGTTTCACTGTTTTGCACGAACGAACTCTGCTTGATAATTTGATTGCCGAACTCATCCAATGCGACTTCTTTATAGTCTAGTGATAATTCAGTAATACCTAATTCAGCAAGGCTTTTAAGCTCACCGCTATCGGTTATTCCATCTTGATCAGCATCGATCCATACTTTTAACTCTGAAAACTTATCATCCAAACTATTAATCACATTGTCATGATTAGAATCAAGATCTGCTAACGCATCATAACCATCAGCAGCTGGGCTACTGCCAGAACTTAGTGCGGTATTATCGCCAAACAATTCGCTACCTGATGTAATCAAACCATCATTATTTATATCGCGTACCAATAATCCATCTGTTGAACTAACCCAACCGGAGTTTTCTTTTACACCATCCCCATCATGATCAAAAGTAATTCCATTATTAATGCTCACCGTATGAATACCATCGCCATCTAGATCTAAAATCAGCGGATCACGGGTTTGATCATTTTTATCAGTTGTTTCAATGGTTATTTTCAAAGCACTGGACAGTGAACTCTGGTTCCCTGCTGTATCGACAATTTGAGCGTCAACATGAATAAAATACTGCGCGGCAATTTCATTGCCATTTGCATCTACAGATTTAACTTTCGATAGTAGCGGATTATCTTCCGTATCCGTCATTTTCATGGTCCAAGAACCATCCGCTCTTACTTCTGCTGAGCCCAATAAGAATTTATGCTGCGCAGAGTACTGATTGCCGGAAGTGGTCTCTTGTAATAAATCATGATAAGTCCCCTCATCAGTCAAGTTCCCCGCTGAATTTTTTCTGGCATTAGTAGCGTATGCATAATAGTACACAATACTACCAGCCTCTGAGGCATCGGTGTTGCCATCAAATTCTAACTGCTTGAAAATTGTAAAATCATCATGCTTTAGAATATGATCCAAAGACTCTAACCCTACCAAGGTCGAGTCTGAGCGTGTCGATAAATCAACGATAGGAGTATCGGGGTTTGCAGCATCTATTTGAATACTACGCGATGTGGACACACCGGCGACATTACCAGCTGTATCTGAGACACGTGCCGTATACACATAAGTTTGACCATCTTGTAACGCTGCATCGGTATAACTCCAATCCGTACCGACAGTAGTCGCCACACCTATCACTATGCCATCACGCAATATTTCAACTTTTCCATCTGCTGGCAAACCTTGATCTAAAGTACCTTTTAGCTCAGGAGTGATGTCCTTAGTTAGACCCCCATCGCTAATATCACCGACCTGCATTGGGACATTGTCTATGATTTCCGTAATGTTAATGGCGATATCATCAGCTGTGATATCAATTTCAAACTTCAAAGGTTTACTCGGATCGCCAGTGTTGCCCGCAGGGTCAGTCGGCGCGACGGTGATGCTGTGATCTCCCGCTGGTAGCGGTGTGCTCGGGGTGAACTGCCACTCACCTTCTGCATTGACGGTGGTGCTGCCGATTGGCTTGCCATTGTCAAAGATTTCGATGACATCCCCAGGATCTCCACCGCCGCTAAAGGTCGGGGTCGGATCGTCGGTTTTGCCATTTTCAGGGATACTTCCCTGTACTGTGCCTACATCATCGGTGCCAATTACTGGATCGATTTTACTCGGGGCTTGCTTATCTAAAGTGACATTGAACTCGTTCGAGGTCACTGTCTCATTCGATGGGTTTTGGATTTTCGCTTCTATGCTGTTGGCGCCTTCTGCCAATGGCGTTGCAGCCGGTAGGCTAAAGCTCCAGTTTCCTTTGCTGTCCGCCGTCGCCTCGCCTTTCTTTTCTGCATTGATATAGATGCTGACCACTGCGCCTGCAGTCGCCGTTCCCTCTATATTTGGCTGTGCATCATTGGTTAATCCATTGTCTGAGATGTTGCCTACGATGCCTTCTACGTCATCTACGATGCGGGTGATACTCACTTCTACATCGCTAACATCTACGTTAAACACGACCGCGGGGCTTGGGTCACTGACCTTGCCATTGGGGCCTGTCTCGGTACTGGTCAAGCTGTGCGGCCCTTTGCCTAATGGCTCTGTCGGCGTTACGCTCCACTTGCCATCCTTATCGACAGTAGCCGTGCCAATCACGTTATCACCATCTTTGACGGTGATCACAGAGCCTGGAGTGCCATCCGTGCCAGTTAAGGTCGGGGTTGCATCATCGGTGACTGTCACAGGATCTGTGGTGGTTATTTCTCCCTGAGTCGCACCGATATCATCCATCACTTTCATGCCGGGCGCATCTGGGGTGCTGCTGTCCACTTTGAAGGTGTATGCGCCAGTTTCTGGACTTTCTACATTATCCAGTTCGGCTTTGGCAGTCAGTGATTGCATGCCTTCACTGAGGGCTTTGTTATCTGCTATTGCGATCGACCAGTTGCCTTGGTCATCGGTGAGAGCGGTGCCTAAGATGTTTTGATCAGCATCGTACAAGGTGACGGTCGCGCCTATTTGAGCGGATCCGGTCACTGTTGGCGTTGTGTCATCGGTGACGCCGGTGCCTTTGCTGATATTGCCTTGCTGTGGATCGACATCATCAATCACATTGTCGATTGCCGGTGCATCGGGACCCGGTAAGTCAACAGTGAAGGTACGCGCTTCACTCGCAGGCGAGGTGTTGCCCGCGGCATCTGTCGCGATCACGGTAATGCTGTGATCTCCAGTGTTTAGCGGTATTTCTGGTTCTGCACTCCAATTTCCTTGCGCATCAACGAGCGCAGTGCCGATGGCAACCCCATCATCCAGTAAGGTGATGGTACTGCCCGCTTCTGCGGTGCCGCTGAAGCTCGGACGTGCATCGTCGGTGGTCTCGCCATTGTCTATTTCACCAATGTCCGGTGCCACTCCCACATCGTCGGTGACTTGGGTGATAACCGGAGCTGGCGGCGGTGTGAAGTCTAAGGTGATTGTGACGTCGTCGGTCTCAGGTCCAACGTTACCCGCGGGATCTACTGGGCGAGCGCTAAATTTATGCTCTCCTTCTGGCAAGCCGTTTTCTGGGGTATATGTCCAGTTGCCTAAGGCATCGACGGTGGTGCTGCCAATCACGGTGCCATCATCCAGTATTTCTATGATGTCGTCGGGGGTGGCATTTTTACCGGCGATGGTCGGCGTCGGATCATCACTGCTATCACCATCGCTTAGCTGTCCTTGGATTGCGCCTACATCGTCGCTAACGGTGATCGCATCGATCGCCGTTGGTCCTTGCGTATCTAAGGTTAATTCAAAGTTGCCGGTGCTGACTTGGTTGCCGTTGGCATCTTTGGCTTGCGCCACAAAGGTGTATAGTTTGTTGTCGGTTAGTGTCGGAACCGCAATGCTCCAATCGCCATTGCTATCCACTGCCACTGAACCAATCACGGTGCCGTCTTGGGTTAAGGTGACGACCGCATCGGGCTTGCCTCGACCGACTATATCTGGGGTTGTATCATTGGTGATTCCACCGCTGGCGATGTCATCGATGTGCTGTTCTTGGTTGTCTGCAGCATGGGTGATGCTCACGGTGACATCGGTGGTGTCTACGGTGAAGGTTAATGTTTCACTCGCCAAGCTGTCATTGCCTGCTTGATCCGTTTGTATGGCGCTCACGGTATGTGCACCATCATCCAACGCGGATACTGGGGTAATCGACCAGTGTCCTTGATCATCGGCCTTGGTACTGCCCAATACGCTGCCATCGGCATCGCGCAAGGTGATGGTTGCTAGGGCTTCTGCATCTGTGCCACTAAAGGTCGGCTGAGCATCATCGGTGCTATCGTTGTTGTTGATCGCACCTTGACTATCGCCTACGTTGTCATCCGCAGTGAAGCTCGGCGCCGGTGCCGCGGTGATGTCAACGTTAAAGTCGTAGCTTCCGGTCGGCTCACTCTTGACACCGACGTCGTTGACGGCATCGGCAGTGATTTTATGCAGACCTTCCTCCAGTGCTTTGTCGACTGGCACGGTAAACGACCAGTTGCCTAAATTGTCCGCTGTGGTCTCTCCCAAGAGCACGCCATCATCGAAGACTCGCACGGTTAAGTTGGCGCCGGCAGTGCCTTCGATAACCGGGGTGGTATCGTTGGTGACTCCTGTGTCTTTGGGTATGTGCAGACTGCCGTTATCATCATTGTCGATAACGCTGTTGATACTCGGTGCTGCAGGTTGTGTGCCATCTAGGCTAAAGGTACGCGCAGCAGTGGGAGCAGTGGTTGCACCCGCATCATTGGTGGAGGTCACGGTTAAGCTGTGATCACCATCCCCAAGCTCTTCTGAAGTTTGTAGCTCGTATTCCCAGTCTCCGGTCGCCGCGGTCACGGTGAAGCTAGCAATCGCCACCCCCTGATCGTAAACGGTGATTAATTCGCCTTGTGTTCCTGTGCCTTTGAGGACAGGAGTTCGGTCATCGGTGATATCGCCATTGGCTAAGACACCTGTTTTAACACCTTGATTATCAAACACTTCATCAAAGGTTACTGCGCTTGCTGGGGTGAAGTCGACAGCGAAATTTAAAGGTTTACTCGGATCGCCAGTGTTGCCCGCAGGGTCAGTCGGTGCGACGGTGATGCTGTGATCTCCCGCTGGTAGCGGTGTGCTCGGGGTGAACTGCCACTCACCTTCTGCATTGACGGTGGTGCTGCCGATTGGCTTGCCATTGTCAAAGATTTCAATGACATCCCCAGGATCTCCACCGCCGCTAAAGGTCGGGGTCGGGTCGTCGGTTTTGCCATTTTCAGGGATACTTCCCTGTACTGTGCCTACATCATCGGTGCCAATTACTGGATCGATTTTACTCGGGGCTTCGAGATCTAAAGTGACATTGAACTCGTTCGAGGTCACTGTCTCATTCGATGGGTTTTGGATTTTCGCTTCTATGCTGTTGGCGCCTTCTGCCAATGGCGTTGCAGCCGGTAGGCTAAAGCTCCAGTTTCCTTTGCTGTCCGCCGTCGCCTCGCCTTTCTTTTCTGCATTGATATAGATGCTGACCACTGCGCCTGCAGTCGCCGTTCCCTCTATATTTGGCTGTGCATCATTGGTTATTCCATTGTCTGAGATGTTGCCTACGATGCCTTCTACGTCATCTACGATGCGGGTGATACTCACTTCTACATCGCTAACATCTACGTTAAACACGACCGCGGGGCTTGGGTCACTGACCTTGCCATTGGGGCCTGTCTCGGTACTGGTCAAGCTGTGCGGCCCTTTGCCTAATGGCTCTGTCGGCGTTACGCTCCACTTGCCATCCTTATCGACAGTAGCCGTGCCAATCACGTTATCACCATCTTTGACGGTGATCACAGAGCCTGGAGTGCCATCCGTGCCAGTTAAGGTCGGGGTTGCATCATCGGTGACTGTCACAGGATCTGTGGTGGTTATTTCTCCCTGAGTCGCACCGATATCATCCATCACTTTCATGCCGGGCGCATCTGGGGTGCTGCTGTCCACTTTGAAGGTGTATGCGCCAGTTTCTGGACTTTCTACATTATCCAGTTCGGCTTTGGCAGTCAGTGATTGCATGCCTTCACTGAGGGCTTTGTTATCTGCTATTGCGATCGACCAGTTGCCTTGGTCATCGGTGAGAGCGGTGCCTAAGATGTTTTGATCAGCATCGTACAAGGTGACGGTCGCGCCTATTTGAGCGGATCCGGTCACTGTTGGCGTTGTGTCATCGGTGACGCCGGTGCCTTTGCTGATATTGCCTTGCTGTGGATCGACATCATCAATCACATTGTCGATTGCCGGTGCATCGGGACCCGGTAAGTCAACAGTGAAGGTACGCGCTTCACTCGCAGGCGAGGTGTTGCCCGCGGCATCTGTCGCGATCACGGTAATGCTGTGATCTCCAGTGTTTAGCGGTATTTCTGGTTCTGCACTCCAATTTCCTTGCGCATCAACGAGCGCAGTGCCGATGGCAACCCCATCATCCAGTAAGGTGATGGTACTGCCCGCTTCTGCGGTGCCGCTGAAGCTCGGACGTGCATCGTCGGTGGTCTCGCCATTGTCTATTTCACCAATGTCCGGTGCCACTCCCACATCGTCGGTGACTTGGGTGATAACCGGAGCTGGCGGCGGTGTGAAGTCTAAGGTGATTGTGACGTCGTCGGTCTCAGGTCCAACGTTACCCGCGGGATCTACTGGGCGAGCGCTAAATTTATGCTCTCCTTCTGGCAAGCCGTTTTCTGGGGTATATGTCCAGTTGCCTAAGGCATCGACGGTGGTGCTGCCAATCACGGTGCCATCATCCAGTATTTCTATGATGTCGTCGGGGGTGGCATTTTTACCGGCGATGGTCGGCGTCGGATCATCACTGCTATCACCATCGCTTAGCTGTCCTTGGATTGCGCCTACATCGTCGCTAACGGTGATCGCATCGATCGCCGTTGGTCCTTGCGTATCTAAGGTTAATTCAAAGTTGCCGGTGCTGACTTGGTTGCCGTTGGCATCTTTGGCTTGCGCCACAAAGGTGTATAGTTTGTTGTCGGTTAGTGTCGGAACCGCAATGCTCCAATCGCCATTGCTATCCACTGCCACTGAACCAATCACGGTGCCGTCTTGGGTTAAGGTGACGACCGCATCGGGCTTGCCTCGACCGACTCTATCTGGGGTTGTATCATTGGTGATTCCACCGCTGGCGATGTCATCGATGTGCTGTTCTTGGTTGTCTGCAGCATGGGTGATGCTCACGGTGACATCGGTGGTGTCTACGGTGAAGGTTAATGTTTCACTCGCCAAGCTGTCATTGCCTGCTTGATCCGTTTGTATGGCGCTCACGGTATGTGCACCATCATCCAACGCGGATACTGGGGTAATCGACCAGTGTCCTTGATCATCGGCCTTGGTACTGCCCAATACGCTGCCATCGGCATCGCGCAAGGTGATGGTTGCTAGGGCTTCTGCATCTGTGCCACTAAAGGTCGGCTGAGCATCATCGGTGCTATCGTTGTTGTTGATCGCACCTTGACTATCGCCTACGTTGTCATCCGCAGTGAAGCTCGGCGCCGGTGCCGCGGTGATGTCGACGTTAAAGTCGTAGCTTCCGGTCGACTCACTCTTGACACCGACGTCGTTGACGGCATCGGCAGTGATTTTATGGATGCCTTCCTCTAGCGCCTTGTCAGCCGGTACGGTAAACGACCAGTTGCCTAAATTGTCCGCTGTGGTCTCTCCCAAGAGCACGCCATCATCGAAGACTCGCACGGTTAAGTTGGCGCCGGCAGTGCCTTCGATAACCGGGGTGGTATCGTTGGTAACACCGGTGTCTTTAGGTATATGTAAGCTGCCGTCATCATCATTGTCGATAACGCTGTTGATACTCGGTGCTGCAGGTTGTGTGCCATCTAGGCTAAAGGTACGCGCAGCAGTCGGAGCAGTGGTTGCACCCGCATCATTGGTGGAGGTCACGGTTAAGCTGTGATCACCATCCCCAAGCTCTTCTGAAGTTTGTAGCTCGTATTCCCAGTCTCCGGTCGCCGCGGTCACGGTGAAGCTAGCAATCGCCACCCCCTGATCGTAAACGGTGATTAATTCGCCTTGTGTTCCTGTGCCTTTGAGGACAGGAGTTCGGTCATCGGTGATATCGCC
The DNA here is from genome assembly GCA_029027825.1 of Oceanospirillales bacterium. GTDB lineage: Bacteria > Pseudomonadota > Gammaproteobacteria > Pseudomonadales > Balneatricaceae > Rs1. The sequence goes on from CP093399.1 coordinate 2,138,590, forward strand.
ATTAGCTAAGACACCTGTTTTAACACCTTGATTATCAAACACTTCATCAAAGGTTACTGCGCTTGCTGGGGTGAAGTCGACAGCGAAGTTTAAAGGTTTACTCGGATCGCCAGTGTTGCCCGCAGGGTCAGTCGGCGCGACGGTGATGCTGTGATCTCCCGCTGGTAGCGGGGTGTTCGGGGTAAACTGCCACTCACCTTCTGCATTGACGGTGGTGCTGCCGATTGGCTTGCCATTGTCAAAGATTTCGATGACATCCCCAGGATCTCCACCGCCGCTAAAGGTCGGGGTCGGGTCGTCGGTTTTGCCATTTTCAGGGATACTTCCCTGTACTGTGCCTACATCATCGGTGCCAATTACTGGATCGATTTTACTCGGGGCTTGCTTATCTAAAGTGACATTGAACTCGTTCGAGGTCACTGTCTCATTCGATGGGTTTTGAACTTGCGCAGTTAGCTTATTAGCACCTTCTACTAATGGCGTATCCGTCGGTACTGTAAAATTCCAGGCACCCTGGCTACTCGCTGTGGTACTGCCTATTACAGTATCACCGAGTAACACTGTGACTACTGCACCTGCCGTCGCTTCGCCTTGGACGCTAGGTTCGCTATCATTGGTTAATCCATTGTCTGCAACGTCACCGACAATGCCTTCGACGTCATCACTGATGTAGCTGATACTCACCTGTACCGCGCTGGTATCAACTGTGAATACTACCACTGTGCTTGGTTCACTGACCTTGCCATTAGGCGCAGTTTCAGTCGCACTAATGCTATGTGGTCCATCACCTAAAGGGATAACTGGCGTGACACTCCAAGTGCCATTCGCCTGCACAGTTGCTGTGCCTATTTCTCGGTCGCCATCGAAGACGCTGATCGTGGAGCCAGCAGTGCCTCCCGAACCGCTAATCGTCGGCGTACTATCATCAGTGGTATCATTATTGTTGATAATACCGACCGTTGGACCTTGATCGTCCATGACAATCAACAACCCTGGCTTGTCGGGTATCGAAGTATCTACCTCAAAGGTATATGCACCGGTTTCTGGGCTATCTACACTATTCAGTTCCGCTTTAGCGGTGAGTGATTGCATGCCTTCACTGAGGGCTTTGTTATCTGCTATTGCGATTGACCAGTTGCCTTTGTCATCGGTGAGAGCGGTGCCTAAGATGTTTTGATCAGCATCGTACAAAGTGACGGTCGCGCCCACTTGAGCTGAACCTGTCACTGTTGGCGTAGTGTCATCGGTGACACCAGTGCCTTTGCTGATATTGCCTTGCTGTGGATCGACATCATCAATTACATTGTCTATCGAAGGGGCATCTGGGCCCGGCAAATCGACAGTAAAGGTACGTGCTGGTGAACTCTCTGCCGAGATATTTCCCGCTTCATCCGTAGCCGTGACAGTAATACTATGATCACCCGTATTCAGCGGTATATTAGGCTCGGTACTCCAGTTACCCAAATCATCAACGATAGCGGTGCCAATTATTTTGCCGCTATCCAGTAAGGTGATGGTGCTGCCTACTTCTGCGGTGCCACTAATGGTCGGTCGCGCATCGTCGGTAGTCGAAGCATTATCTATTTCTCCGGTTTGTTCGCCCACATCATCGATGATGTTATCTAAGCTCGGTGCAACCGGTGCACTCACGTCGATGGTAATGGTTACTGAAGCCGTTTTAGCTCCTTCATTACCTGCCGCATCAACAGACTGCGCAGTAAACTCATGCTCCCCTTCTGGCAGCGGGTTACTCGGTGTAAAAGTCCAATTTCCATATTCGTCAACTTGCACGGCATTGCTTGGATCGACCTCTGGATCGGCACTAATCAAGGTACTCCCATCAAAAACTTGGATGTAGTCTCCAGGTGTCGCACCACTTCCTGAAATGGTCGGCGTGGTATCGTCGGTGTGAGCTTGGTCGGTAATTTCTCCTTGGATACTACCCACATCATCCGTCACTACAATCGGACCTATATTATCCGAAGCTAGTGTATCGATCGTTAACTGGAAGCTATTCGAGGTGACTGTGTTATTCGCTGCATCCGTAGCTGTCGCGGTAAAGTTGTAATCACCATTGGCGAGCTCAGCTACAACGATACTCCAAACACCATTGCTATCAGCAGTGACCGATCCTATTTCCAAATTGTCTTGAAAGAGTCTAACCAATGAATCTGCCTTAGCGGTACCGGTAATTTCAGGGGTCTGGTCATTGATACGAGCTCCGGTAGCGAGATTGCCGGTGTTTTGCTCTACATTGTCAACCGCATGGGTAATGATCACAGTATTCGGATCTAGATCGACAGTGAAAGTCAATTCACTGGCCGGACTTTCATTGCCCGCCGCATCCGTTTGCACCGCACTGATTTTGTGTTCACCTTCTGTCAACGGTATGACAGGGGTTATGGCCCAAGCACCAGCATTATCTACCGTGGCACTGCCGATCGGCGTACCATCTGTATCGCGCAGTTCGATGACGGCACCCGGTTCAGCATCACTGCCGCTAAAGGCTGGCTGTGCATCATCCGTAGTGTCTTGGTTGTTGATTGGACCGGTGTGATCTCCCTGATCGTCATGTGCTACTAGGCTCGGAGCATCAGGAATTTGTAAGTCAACCCTAAAGTCGTATACTCCAGTCTCTTCACTGACAACTCCCTCTGCGTCAATCGCATCGGCGGTGATTTTATACACGCCATCGACAAAGGCGGTCGCAGGAGTATAGCTCCAGTGACCATCACCGTTGGCTGTGGTTTCGCCTAATAATTGGCCATCGTTATAGACTCGAACCGTCAACCCCGCTGCAGATGTTCCAATAATCGTTGGTGTGGCATCGTTGGTCACGCCACTGGTTTTCGGTACATCAATAGTTTTTCCACCTTCATTACCAACGTTATCTTGTACTGTTTGGATGCTCGGTGAGGATGGCGGGGTGATGATGTCAATTTCAAAAGTCAGTGGATCGCTCGGATCGCCAGTGTTGCCCGCAGGATCAGTCGGCGCGACGGTGATGCTGTGATCTCCTGCTGGTAGCGGTGTGCTCGGGGTAAACTGCCACTCACCTTCTGCATTGACGGTGGTGCTGCCGATTGGCTTGCCATTGTCAAAGATTTCAATGACATCCCCAGGATCTCCACCGCCGCTAAAAGTAGGAGTTGGATCGTCTGTTTTACCACCTTCGGGGATATTGCCCTGTACGGCACCAACATCATCGGTGCCGACCACAGCATCTATCTTACTCGGCGCTTCGGTATCTAGGGTGACGCTGAATTCATTCGAGGTTACTGTCTCATTCGATGGATTTTGTACTTGTGCAGTTAGCTGGTTATCACCTTCCAGCAATGGAGTACCCGTCGGCACTGCAAAGCTCCATGTTCCCTGACTACTCGCTGTGGTACTGCCGATCACGACATCACCAAGCAACACTGCGACTACCGCACCTGCCGATGCTGTACCTTGCACAGTAGGTTCACTATCATTGGTTAATCCATTGTCAGCAACATCACCGACAATGCCTTCGACATCATCACTGATATAACTAATACTCACCAATACCGCACTGGTATCCACAGTAAAAACTGCCGCTGTACTGGGCTCACTTACCTTGCCATTTGGTGCTGTCTCAGTCGCGGTAATGCTATGCAGCCCATCAGTTAAAGGTGCTGCTGGCGTTACACTCCAAGTGCCATCCAACTGTACGATCGCCGTACCTATTTCTCGATCACCATCTAACACGCTGACCGTAGAACCAGATGTTCCTCCAGAGCCACTAATCGTCGGCGTACGATCATCGGTGGTATCATTATTAAGGATGACACCAACGGTCTCTCCCTGATCATCCGTAATAATCAACGGACCAGGCTTACTGGGAGTAGAGGTATCTACTTCGAATATATAAGCACCGGTCTCTGGACTCTCGACATTATTTAATTCAGCCTTAGCAGTGATTGATTGCATACCTTCACTGAGAGCTTCGGTATCAGCGATAGCAATCGACCAATTACCGTCATCATCAGCGACATCTGTGCCTAAGATGTTTTTATCTGCATCGTATAAAGTGACGATCGCACCCGCTTGGGCTGAACCGTTCACCGTAGGCGTAGTATCATCGGTAACACCTGTACCTTTGCTAATATTGCCATGCTGTGGAACGACATCATCGATCACATTTTCTATCGAAGGAGCATCGGGGCCCGGCAAGTCAACCGTAAAGGTACGTGCTGGCGAACTCTCTTCGGATACGTTACCCATTTCATTCGTCGCAGTGACAGTAATACTGTGATCACCGGTATTCAGTGGTATATTGGGCTCTGCACTCCAGTTACCTTGACTATCAACGATCGCTGTGCCAACTATTTGTCCGTTATCCAACAAAGTAATGGTACTGCCAGCTTCAGCGGTGCCACTAATAACTGGGCGCGAATCATCGGTGCTCGTGGCGTTTTCTATCTCTCCGGTCTGTAGACCCACGTCATCGATAATACTATTTAAAACCGGCGCATCAGGCGCAAGTTTCACACTAAATTTCAGCGACTCACTGACTGGACTTTCATTGCCCGCAAGATCGGCTTGCACTGCAGTTATCTGATGTTCGCCCTCGGTTAGCGGCGTCTCGGGAGTTATCGACCATTTACCATCTTTATCAGCAGTAGTACTGCCTATCGATGCACCATTTTCATCGCGAAGATCAATAACAGCACCAGCTTCGGCATCACTACCAGAGAATGTAGGCTGGGTATCATCCGTACTATCGCCGCTATTTATCGGCCCTGTAATATTACCTTGATCATCTGTTGCGATAAAGCTCAGTGCCGCTGGCGGCTGCGTGTCTACAATAAAGTTAATAGGGGCAGAGGGATCACTTTCAGTAAAGCCAGCCTGTTGCTGAGTAACGGTAATTGAATGAGGATCATCTGATAACGTAGGCGTATCTATCTGCCAAGTACCGTCTGTATTAGCTGTCGCAGAAGCTATTAACGCACCATTATCGTATATTCTAATGACAGCGCCAGGTATAGCACCGACTCCTTCAAGCGTCGGCGCTGAGTCGTTGGTCGATGAGTTATTAACTATCACTTCACGAGTATCACTGGGAAGTCCATCACTACCGATATCATCATAAACAACAAAACCGCTGCCCGCTCCGCCCAGTGAAGCCGATTGAAAAATTTCAGGATCAAACACATTTTGCTGCCCTGCATTAGCTGCTTGGCCAATAGTTTCAAAATTTAAGCCACTATCTACTGCAGACGAATTACCGCGCCCTAGACGAACAAAGCTACTTCCTTCATTACCTAAACCGCCTGCCCCAGCAGCTCCCTGTGCTCCAGCGGCTGTCGCTTCTGCCCCTTCTGTTGGATCGGCACCTGCTAATAAGGCTGCTTGGATGGCCTCTACACTATTCGGATCTAATGGCTGACCTGATGCATCTGTAGTTGATTTAGGTATGTTAGAAGCACTAGATGAAGAAGCGGCAACCCAAGTTTCATTAGCATTAACAGTAACCTGTTCACCACCGTTTGTGTCTACAACAATTTTACCACTCGCTGACACACTAATTAGTTCATCAGATTCAATGCTATCCCCTAAACTCAGCTCTCGTGAACTTCCATCAGACTTTATTGCAACGGCTTTACCAATTATTAGGGATATGCGGCCAACTATCATAGATCACTCCTTCGACCTCTCTAATTTAGAGAGTAAAATAAATCATTCATTAACCAAAAATGAAGAAATTGTTAATGAAATATAAATATAAACTGAAAGCGTAATATAAACTGTGCGATAAAATTTAAAAAGTGTACTTAAGTACAGTTTATAAAACTAAATACAAAGCGTGTTTTTGCTACACTTCTTTTTGAAATCATTTAATTTGATTCGCTTCACAAAATCCTCTGTCGAAGATTTAGCTAGCCACTCAAATACTTTTTTTGAGCAGCTCAATTTAATTCTTTAAAACTTATAAGATAAATATAGGAAAGCTTTGGTTATTTGCCACATAAATGCAGAATGTTTTGCTTGTAAATCTAAATTAGTTTCAAATACCGCCAATGCTTGAAAACCCAATTCAACACCACATATATATTTAATAACTTTTCATTTTATTTGGATAAAAACATGAGCGAAAAACAACATCATAGATTAGTGATTTTAGGCTCCGGTCCTGCGGGCTATACAGCTGCTATATATGCAGCCAGAGCCAACCTCAATCCCGTGGTCATTACGGGGATTCAAGCGGGGGGTCAATTAACCACCACCACTGATGTCGATAACTGGCCAGGGGATGTCGATGGTGTACAGGGGCCTGAACTTATGCAACGCATGCAACAGCACGCGGAACGTTTTGATACTCAAGTCATTTTTGATCATATTAACAAAGTCGATCTCTCTCAAAGACCCTTTACTTTGACTGGCGACTCAACGACCTATACTTGCGATGCACTAATTATTTGCACTGGAGCCACGGCACAATATTTAGGCCTTGATTCTGAAGAAAAATTTATGGGCAAAGGCGTCAGCGCATGCGCTACTTGCGATGGTTTTTTTTACAGGGGACAGAAAGTCGCAGTGATTGGCGGGGGCAACACTGCTGTTGAAGAGGCTTTATACTTATCAAATATCGCTGACCAAGTTACCTTAGTCCACCGACGAGATTCACTGCGCGCTGAAAAGATCTTACAAGACAAACTGTTTGATCGAGAGAAAAATGGTAATATCAGCATCCTCTGGAACCATCAATTAGAGGAAGTACTTGGGGATGAGATGGGCGTAACCGGAATTCTCCTCAAAAGTAGCACATCGAGTGAGACATCCACCTTAGACGTCTCCGGCGCCTTTATAGCCATTGGTCATAAACCTAATACTGAGTTATTTAACGGCCAACTTAACATGCGCGATGGCTATCTAACCATCCAGTCCGGCCTTACTGGCAACGCCACTCAAACCAGTATTAAAGGAGTATTTGCCGCAGGCGATGTTTGTGACCATATATATCGCCAAGCTGTTACTTCCGCTGGCTTTGGTTGTATGGCCGCCCTAGATGCTGAAAAATTTTTAGATGACCAATAAAGTGAGACCCTGCATAACATTGCGAGCGAAGGCAATAGAATGCAAAAACCGACGAGATAGCGGAGTCAGTGTGCCCTTCTTTATGGGTGTTACTAGTGCTAATGAGTATATTGAGCCGGTTTTAACACCGTATTACCGAGCGCAGTTATCATACCCTCTGGGTAAGTTATGCAGAGCTCTCAAAGTTATATATTTCCCATCGATAAACAAGGCTATCATGTACAGCCCAACAATTTGAAATAGTAGATAAACACCTCCGGTAAAACCGGAGGCCTATCAAGCTAGAATATCTATGTGCTAAAACAAATACCCAAGCACAGCTATAACTCCAATTTTCAAATTATTTTAATGTACCTAACCCTGATTCAGTAACAGCATTTTTATGCAATAATTTCACTCTACGTCAGAAGCACTAGAGCGAGAGGGGGGGTGAGCGCATTTAAACTAAAAATCAACTCCGAAACTTGAGTTAATCAAGCAACCAATCGACAGCACTAGCCTAGTGTCACTAATGACTAACACTATTCATTCATATTACTAACCAATTTGTTATATACAAACTGTATACAAATCAAGTTGAGTATACGATAATAGTGGATGTACCCATCTATTATTATTATGGGCACTAGCAAATGACATACCATAAAACGTCGCGTATTTGCAACATTATATGCCCCATTTGTGATAACCTAAGATTTTAATCTAATGCAGCGCTCATTTTCGATTATCTGTGTAATTAGAGAATAGTAATTTGTTACGAGGATTAAGTTTTTCGAATGATATTTAACGATTATTTGCGCCTGATAACGTACTATTTAACAACTATACAGCGTAAAATTAGACCAAATTTAGTAATTTTAAGCTGCTCTCAGTCAGGCTTTTTATACATACGTATAATTACCTCAAAGTTTTAAATTACCGAATATTTTTCTGTACAGATTAATAACGAATGGAGTGTTCATCTTGCTTTATATAAAATCTAGGCGTTTAGGTCAAAGCACAGCAATAGGGTTATTGAGCATAACGGTGCTTATTTTGGCCCAGGGACTATTTGGCGCATGGAAAATGGAGCAACTAACCAATGAAGTGAGTGAGTCGTTAGTTCTTTTTTCTGATACACAAGTAGAAGCGCTTACTTTTAAGAGTATGCTTATTAATCTTCGCAAACTAGAGAAAGATATTCTTCTGTTTAGTCACTCCCCCTCAGAGTTGAAGCGAGTTGATAAGCGCTGGAGAAAGGCTTTATCGGCAACAAAACTACAGTTCACCACAATGGAGCAAGAGTTAATAGAGAGCGATGTTACACAGAACGAGTCCATTTCTGCCCTTGAAAATGCTTTTCACTCGTACAGTAAGGGTGTTTCTAATGTAGCTAAAAACATGTTAAAAAAAGAGTATGCTGACCAATTTGAAGCACGTACAGCAATGGCTGTATACAAAAAGCATATATATGATATGGAATCTCAAATAGACTCGATCGTAGATTCCGCCGAAGAGCTTGAAATAAATACTCTAGAGCATCTAGCTCAAGCGAAACTCAGGCTATTTTGGACTTTAGGTTTATTCGGTTTTGTCAGTATTTTTATTAGCGTATCACTAAGCATTTGGATTGTACGTAAAAACTTGTCAATCAGCCGGACTCTAGAGTATCAGGCGTTACATGATACATTAACTAGCATTCTGAATCGACGCGGTCTAGCGGTGGCCATGCAGCATAACGTCACTGGCGGAGTCATGTCGTATGTTGATCTAGACAGATTTAAGTTAGTTAATGATTTATGTGGCCACTCTATTGGTGACGAATTATTGATTAACTTAACCAAAAAGATGAATATTCTCTGTACTGAAGAAAGTTGTACTTTAGCGCGGGTCGGTGGAGATGAATTCGTAATATGGCTGAATGACATCAATGGTCTTGAGCGAGCGCAACAGATCGCCAACAAATTGGTGGCTCTTATCGAAGCCCATCCGTTTGAGTGGATGGGTCAATCAATGAGCTTAGGTGCGTCGGTAGGTTTAGCTGTTGGAAAAACTGATTTTCTATTAACGGAGCTACTCTCACGTGCAGACGCGGCATGTCGTATTGCAAAAATACCTGGTAATGCCAAAGTAATTGTCTATGAAGAGTCTGACCCAACCTTAATGGAAATTCGCCGAGAAAAGCGCTGGGCTGCAAAAATCCCACAAATGCTGATCGAAAACAACTTTATATTATACGCCCAAAGCATCGTCCCTTTAAACAGCAGCGAGACACGTGCGCATGTAGAAATACTAATCAGAGGGGTTGATGAAGACGGCAGCATTATCCCCCCAGGTGTGTTTCTCCCTGCCGCAGAGCGTTTTGGGCTCATGCCAAAAATTGATCGCTGGGTTTTAGAGACTTTATTAACGGGTAACTTCAGTAACGATATTATTTACTCGGTTAACATGTCTGCTCACACTCTGGCAGATAAAGCCTATTTACCTCACTTGATCAATCTAGTAAATGAGTCCGGCAGAGCACAACAGCTTATTTTCGAAATAACAGAATCTGCAGTCATGTCGAGCGTTTCTACCGCCCAAGAATACATTAGCAACTTAAAGGCTCTGGGATGTCGCTTCTCCTTAGATGATTTTGGCAGTGGCTTTTCTTCCTTTGCATACTTACGTGATTTGGAAGTTGATTATTTAAAAATTGATGGCAGCCTAATTTCAATTTTGGGTCACAAAGCTTCAGATGCGGCTCTCGTACAAGCCATTGTTAATATGGCAGATTCACTGGGCTTAAAGACTATCGCAGAGTATGTCGAAACTCATGAAATAGCCGTACTGCTCACCGATATGGGAGTCGGCTACGGCCAGGGATATGGCCTGCATAAACCAGAGCCTTTGAGCACATTTAGCGCTGCGGATAGTGTCAAATTTTGTCCTAAAACTCCGGCAATAACCTAGAGCTATAAGCTATAAGCTATAAGCTATAAGCTATAAGCTATAAGCTATAAGCATCATACAGCTTTAGCCTGAATTAAATAATGCTGGCTTGTCGTCACTATAGTTTCGTCTGCCAGCAATAATTTAAGTACTACTGCTGAAAAGGATAGCTTCTAGAATACCGGTATTAAAGTACGGGCATCAATCAATCCCCTCTCTCTTAAGAGATAGTCAGTGGCAGCCGCTCCTTGGCATTAATCGTTATATTCAAAGCCTGCTTGAGCATTCTAGCCTTAAGATTTGGCTCACACCATTACCCGAACTGCACTCTCAGTTACTAACCTTTTACCTGTATCCGTGATTTCAAAGTGAATACTCAGTGTAAGATATTGGCTCTACAGTGGAATTGAAAAACCTTAGCTGCAAGCTCATATGCGTCCTGCATTCGCTAAATAAATGCATCCATGCATAAAACCCGTAGGTTCAGCGGGTATTTTTCTAACCGCTGTAGAATCAAGAGCTTGCGCTATGTGGTGCAGCAAAGTCACTGGTTCAGGTTTTATTTAAGCGAAAAAAAAACGGACTATTGTCCGTTTTTTAATTTTACTAACGATCGATTATTCAGCGCTACATTTGAGATTGCAAATAGTTTTGCAGCCCAGTTCGATCGATCAAACCAAGCTGTTTTTCCAACCAATATGCGTGGTCTTCCTCTGTATCTACTAATAGCTTTTCTAATATTTCACGGGTCTGATAATCTTGCTCTGACTCACAAATTGCGATCGACTTTTTCAGCGCTGCTACAACGGAATATTCAATATTCAAATCACTTTTCAACATAGCGGGTACATCTTCACCTATATTAATAGGATCACGGGTCACCATATTGGGACGCCCCTCTAAGAACAAAATTCTTTGAATAAGCAGTTCAGCGTGCTCTTTTTCATCATCAAACTCATGTGAAATACGAGCGTGCAGCTTACTTAGCCCCCAGTCATCGTACATACAAGAGTGAATGAAATATTGATCCATTGCAGCCAGTTCGCCTGCCAGTAATGTATTTAGCTCGGCAATTACCTTAGCACTTCCTTTCATCATTAATCTCCCATTTGCGATTGTAGATAATTTTGTATACCCGTTTCAGCAATCAGATATTGTTGTGCCTCTATCCAATCTACGTGGTCTTCTTCATATTCTAAGACGTCTTCGAGCAAATCCCGAGTAACATAATCTTGTTGCTTTTCACACAGCGCGATTGACTCACGCGTAAGAGACATCAAATCATTTTGTAACTGCAGATCACAATCCAACATTTCAGCGGTATTCTCGCCAATTCTGAGACGTTCTAGTTGTTGTAAATTTGGCAAGCCTTGCAAAAAAAGTATTCTTTCAATCAATTGATCAGATTGCTTCATATCTTTAATCGACTTTTTATAAGCTTTTTCGTTTAATTCCTCAAGCCCCCAATTCTTATACATACGTGCATGTAAAAAATACTGATTAATTGACGTTAGTTTGAACATCAATACTTTATTTAACTGATTTAGAACAGCTTTATCACCTTGCATACTAGCCTCCTATGCCCTACAAGCTTTAACTTACCTCATAATAACAGAACCCTTGAAAAAATGAAAATATCTTTTATAATCAACAGGTTATTGACTGATAATCCTTATCGTTTAGTTTTGCATAGTCTTTTTAATAATTCACTGCTGCTGTAAATAATTGTTGTAATTTAAATAATAATCGTTATTATTTAGATATAGATCATTAGTCGTTTTCATTCATTAGGTTAGTTATTGTTTATATGTATATTTGTATTTGTAACGCCGTCACTGACGGACAAATAAAAGCCGGAGTTGATCGTGGCGCTCGATCACTGCGTGATTTAAATAAAGACATTTGCATTGCAGATCAGTGCGGAAAGTGCGCATGTGTGGCTAAAAAAATTATTAAAAATCAAATTCGATCGATAGCAATATAAGAATTTTCACGCGACATCACTGGCCATTAGTTGATCGCCATTCATAAAAACACCATTGTTTACATTTTTTTTTCTTCGATGACTAAAACCACTTTCCAATGACTCAACATTCAGGCTACTATTTGCCCCTTGTTAATGCAGGTAATAGCATGATTGCAGCACTTAGATTTATAATTATTTTTCCACTTTTTATTCTAGTTTGTATTTTTGGCTGTTTATTCTGCCTGCTCCGACCTTTTCATCGCAACAACACCAAAGTTGTCGCTCACTGGCTAAGTAACTTAGCCCCGGTTATTGGCATTAAGCTAATTACCCGCGTCGCGCAAAACACCACTTACTCACCACAAGTTTTTATTGGTAATCATCAGAATACTTATGATTTATTTACTATTTCTTCCGCTGTCAGCGATGGCACAGTAAGCCTTGGAAAAAAGAGCATTAAATGGCTACCTTTTTTTGGTCAACTGTACTGGTTATCGGGAAATATTTTAATTGATAGAAACAATAAAAATAGCGCCAGAGACACAATTTCCCAAGTAACCGAGCGAATCACCAAAGACCAGCTCTCTGTCTGGATGTTTCCCGAGGGTACCCGCAGTCGTGGTAAAGGCTTGCTACCTTTCAAAATGGGCGCCTTTAATACCGCTATACAAGCAGGTGTGCCAATTGTGCCGATTGTACTAAGTACCACAAGCCATTTTCGTTTAGGTAAATGGAATAATGGCTACGCCATTGTCGAAGCTTTAGCGCCGATCCCTACCAACAATTACACCGCCAGTGACGCAAAAAAACTGGCAAGTCACTGCCGACAATTAATGATCGAAAAAATCGCCGAGCTGGATGCACAAGTTGCCGTGTTAAATAAACAGTAATTTATCCTTGCCTGTTATTAACCTTGCCACTAGACTTGCCTCTGATCTTGTCGGGGCGCCCCGTCGCTTAATATCAGTTAGATAAAATTAAGTCGACTAAGGCTGAGATTGGCTGTGCCATGTCCCGTTGAACCTGATCAGGTTTACACCTGCGTAGGGAACAAGTAATGCTTACAGTACATTTTGCGGCCCATGAGCCTTATCTATTGCCACTGTTCACTGCTTGCCCTATTTACTCTCTTCTAATGGGATTTTTTCGGCATGCATATTTCTTCTAACATTGCGATTGTTGGTGCAGGTTTAGTTGGCAGATTGTTAGCTTTCCGCCTCGCTAAATTGAATTATAAGGTCTCCTTATATGAAGCAAACTCATTAACAACCAACAAAACAGCTAGCCAGCTCTCTGCTGCCGCTTTCACCGCAGCGGGGATGATAGCGCCTATTTCAGAAGCCCTGGAAGCAGATCTAAATACATATTACCTGGGAAAAACCTCACTAAAGCTATGGCCCGATATAATTCGCCAATTATCACTAACTGGCGAGAGCGTTGACTATCGGCAACTAGGTAGCCTCATTATTAGCCATCCACAAGATATAGCCGAACTCACTCACTTCGAACGTAGAGTCAAGCAGTTAGCCGAGCAGTGTGCCGCTAAATACCAAATTTTAGACGCCACTCAGATTAAACAACTTGAACCCAATATTGGCAATGGCTTTGCATCGGGTTTACTACTGGAGGAAGAGGCGCATATCGACAATAGACAATTGATGTCTGCACTGTTAAATCAAAGCATTAGCTTAGGAGTTTCGGTGTTCGATAACACCAAAGTTTCGATTAAAAACAATAGTGTTATCAGCTCCCAGCAAACACAGAAATACGATTGGGTATTTGATTGTCGTGGTATAGGCGCTAAAGAGCAACTCCCTAAGCTTAGAGGTGTTAGAGGAGAAGTACTAAGAAGTCACTGCCCTGAGGTCAGTATTTCTCGCCCGGTGCGTTTAATGCATCCGCGCTATCAATTATATCTGGTACCTAAGCCCAATCAAGAATTTGTGATTGGCGCCACCCAAATTGAAAGCGAAGACACTTCTGCTGTTTCAGTACAGTCTATGTTAGAGCTATGCAGTGCCATGTACAGCATCAATCCAGCTTTTGCCGAGGCTCGTATCATTGAACAGAACACTAACTTGCGCCCTGCTCTCCCAGATAATAATCCGCTAGTGCTGATTAGTGGACAACAGATATCAATCAATGGCTTATTTCGACATGGCTACTTAGTCGCGCCCGCCATTATCGAAAGCGTTATCTGCTGGCTACAAGGCGAAGAATGCCGCCACGATCCTTCTCTTTTCGCTTGTCCGGAGCTCATGAGTGTTTAGTCTTTTAGGTAATAATAATAGCTTCGCGATAGAGAGCAACTGTGCCCTCAGTCAGTTAATTGATATCGCAGGCTTTGCAGAGCAAACCATCGCGGTCGCAATTAATGGCGAATTTGTACCTAAAAGCGCATATTTAAGCACCACGTTAAAGGCTGCGGATCAAATAGATATAGTCAAACCTATAGGAGGCGGCTAGTGGATAGCAATGCAAGAAAAGATGATTTACTGACGTTATACGATGAGCAATTTAGCAGCCGTTTTTTACTCGGAACTGCACTATATCGCTCTCCAGCGGAGATGTGTGATGCCATAAAAGCTTCAGGATCTGAATTTATCACCTTAAGTTTACGGCGCCAAAATCCTCAACAAAATGATGGAGATGCTTTTTGGCAGATGATAAAAGAGACCAAATGCAAACTGCTACCTAACACCGCGGGATGTAGGTCGGCAAAAGAAGCGATCAACCTCGCTGAAATGTCCAGAGAACTGTTTGCCACTCCCTGGATAAAACTGGAAGTGATTGGCGATGATTACAACTTGCAACCCGATCCTTTTGAATTGGTGATTGCCGCCACTGAACTAATTAAACGCGGCTTCAAAGTCCTACCCTACTGTACAGATGACTTAGTGCTTTGCCTGCGATTACAAGACGCTGGATGCCAGGCACTAATGCCTTGGGGAGCACCTATCGGCACAGGTCAGGGACTGTTAAATAAATATCATTTAAACAGCCTCCGCGAACGCATTAGCAATATTCCCTTGATCATTGACGCAGGGCTTGGATCTCCCTCTCAAGCGGCCGCTGCACTAGAGATGGGCTACGATGCTGTTTTACTCAATACGGCAGTGGCCAAAGCTGACAATCCAGTATTAATGGCACGCGCCTTCTCCCAGGCGATAACTGCAGGTCGAAACGGTTACTTGGCGGGCCTAATGCAACGCAGGCAAACAGCATCACCGAGCACTCCCATCTTAGGCCAACCCTTTTGGCAGCAACATCAAGGGGATAAAAGTTGAATATGTCTGCAGCGTTACCTATAGTAAACAAAAGTACGCAGGGCACGCGCTATGGTGATCTGCAAAGTTTAAACCGCTACTTTGAAAAAGGCAGTAGACGCTTAGATGTCGAGAGTCTTCTCGACGTATTTATATTGCAAAATAATCATTGCCAAGAGGCCCAAAACCGACCACCAGGCGCACCAACCATTGTTAGATTATCGTTATTAGATCAAGATTTACAGGACAATTTTGCCACTAAAATAGCCGCGTTCGCCGAGCAAATCACCCCAGAAATCTACCTAATTTGTGAATTAAATTTTTCCTGCACATGGCTAACCGACAACCAACCAAATTCTCTATATAAAGAAAACTTACTAAAACTCTGCGCACTAACAGATTTACTGGTTTGTAATATCGAAGTGTATTCATTTTTAGTTGGTTGTAATCTACAGATACCTCTAGTGGATATATCGAGAGCGGATGCCAAACAATTATTTTCCAATTCTCTCGCTAAAGGGCTATTTATCAGTGACAGCTCGGCTGCTGTTGGCTGGTATCTAGAACAGAATCGTATTGGAAAATTTTCCTGGGCCAATACCAGCCAATCACACCGCAATGCAACGGATCACTTATCCGCAGTCATAACCATGTTCATGTTGCAGGGTAAACGCAGCTGCGATGCATTGGTCCTCGCACTGGCTTTCATCGACCAGCAACCAGACCTGGTTTTGGATAAATCACTTCACCAGCCCAGTTTTACGAGCTTTAACAATTTCACTTGGCCCTGCGATTTAGCCCACTACCCGACACTCGACACTCTCTTTGATCACCAACAACAGCTGCAATTCAAGTCGACTAACACTTTGTCTCTCGGTCTTTATCCTGTGGTAGATAGCATTGAGTGGCTGGAAAAACTACTAAAGCTGGGAGTGAAAACCATTCAGCTGCGTATTAAAGACACCCCTGTTAAGCAACTGGACCCACTCGTCGGGCTAGCAGCGGCACTAGGAGAGCAATATAAAGCCAAATTATTTATTAATGATCACTGGCAACTGGCTATCAAACACCGTTGCTATGGTGTGCATTTAGGCCAAGAAGACTTAGAGGAGACCGACTTAACGGCCATTGCACAAGCGGGACTACGACTGGGGGTAAGTACCCACAGTGAATATGAATGGCTCAGAGTACTGGCGATCTCTCCCAGCTACATTGCGATGGGAACTGTTTACCCGACCACCACTAAACCGGCAATTTTAATTGGTTTAAATAATTTAAAACGTTGGTGTCAGACACTAGCTACGCATTTTCCGATCGTCGCTATTGGCGGTATTAAATTAGATAACATCGATGAAGTACTGAAATCTGGAGTCGGTTCAATCGCTGTAGTCACTGCTATTACCTTGGCTCATGATTATAAATTGGCCACACAGCTATTAAGTGACAAACAACAAATTCAATGTCGCAAGTAAAGCGGCCTCGCTATTCATAATCGCTAATATTAATGATTAGCGGCGCTTACTGGCTGGATTTAATAACAGCTAGCATTTTTGGTAAATGAGCACTTTAAGACTTTTTTCAGCGTCGGCTTCTGCAAAATCTTGCGGTACAGCTAGACGCTGCTGAAACGTAAACGCGCTGCAAGTCTGCTGCATAAGCTGACGTACGAAGTCACTTGTCTGCGAGGGATCATTATGACAAATCATCACTTTTGCATTAGGGTTCGTCAACTCATCCAGTCTTCTTAGCACCTTTATATAATCTTTTTCTGCAATAAACGAGCCGGGCTGAAAGCTAGGAGGATCGATAACCACGATGTCATAAGGCCCTGGTTTTTTGATTCTCGACCAAGACTTGAGCATATCGTAAGGCATAAATTGGGTCGCAGTTTTATCATGTTTGTTTAGCTGGTGATTTATTCTGCCGGTTGATAAGGCGCGCTTACTTAAATCAACATTAACCACTAGCTTAGCTCCGCCACTCACCGCTGCCACTGAAAAAGCACAGGTATAAGCGAACAAATTAAGTACTTTGGCATTTTTAGCCTGCTGCCTTAACCAGTTTCTACCATTTCGCATATCCAAAAACAAGCCAAAATTCTGATATTGAAGCGGCGCTATCTGAAAAATCAATCCCGATTCTTCTACCAGTAATGTTTCTGCAACTTCGCCGTAGGCAATCTTGAACTTGGTGTCCCGCTGCCGGCCTCGCTGCTGAATCAACACCCCTTTAACCTCGGACTTTACCGATAAAAACTCAACTAGAGCGTTCAGCTTATCTTCCTCAATATCCTCGTACAATCGAATCACTGCAACATTGGCCAACCAGTCTATAACTACTTGCTCATATCCTTCAAGCGCTCCACTTCTACCGTGAAACAACCTCCTCACTTCCAGGGGAGATACCGCTAAAGCAGCGGCTAGTTGGCTATCTATCCATGTATTAACTCGATCTTGGTTTAGCGGTATTAGACTCATATATACTCTTTAAATGAAGGGATGGTAATACTGGCGGAGTATATCTTACTGTCCCCTAATATTTCATCCATTAATTTAAACTAACCAATTATCGGCCACAGACGAAGCCCTGTTGTAACGCTTTATTTTTTAAAGAGCACGCCACTATATCTAGCAGTGTTAAATAGCAAAAAAACATGCCTAGTATATGTGCGTTAAAGTCGCCACTCAGTCTATAAACAACTCTATTAAATACATGAACTAACTAATTTAAAACATAAAAATTGTCACTATATCACCGATATCGACTTCGCCAAACCAATCACAGCTGCTACAATGTTCATGACTAAATATACAGTGATTTTATTACCTATGACATTCGAGTACTTGCGCCAAAGCCTGTTCTTTTTCCGGCAAAATTTTAGTGCCTTAGCTGCTATCAATCTGCCGTTCTTAATTGTTTTCAACATTATGTTTTCGCAAATTGATTTATCAATGGTCGGGGATAACCCAAGTGGATTAACTGATTCATTACTATTAATCTCGGCCTTGAATTTACTAATCATGCCCATCTATTGGGGAGCGACCATTGTCTATTTGCAGTCCACTATTAATGGGCCCACATTCACCCCTGGACAGGCAATAGTTGCCAGTATTAAACTCTGGCCAAAACTATTTCTAGTTTTTTTGCTTTCCAGTGGACTTATTTTCTTTGGTTTTATGGCGCTTATCATCCCAGGAATCTATATTGCAATAAGACTGTCTGTTGCCGACTATATCTGCGTGGTGGATAAAAAGCAGGGGCTTGATAGCCTCAAGCAAAGCTGGCATTTAACCACAAATTATGTGTGGCTAATTTTTAAAGGTATCGCTATTATAGTTGCTGCCATATTTATCCTAAAGTCAGTACTTTTAGCAGTACTCAATAATTTTATTGATACAAATTCAATACTCACATTTATAAATATTATTTTTGATTTATTGAGCGTGATGATCATGATTTATGGATTTAGAATATATTGTTTGATAAAAGCAGAGTTATAAGATAACTGTACTATAATGAGTTTTTAAAATATTAGTGATGAGCTTCAATGAATTAAGGATTGATGGAATGACTACCTTTTATCTAGATGAGCCTATAGACAGCGAGATGTTTGCTGAAGCCTATGATGAGTTTTTAGAACAATATACAATTTGTGAAGCTCGTATAGTCGAGTTAGAACACACACCAAAAGACACTATTTTACTAAATGATCTATTTCGTACAGTTCATACCGTTAAAGCAAATACTAGCCTACTAAGTTTCGAACCAATGGTAACCATTCTCCAAGAATTAGAAACGATTCTAGACATGGTGCGCAAAGGGGGGATTCCTTTTTCCAACAAAACAGGTGATTTAACTTTAATATTGATGGATAAAGCTAAAAACTTTATGGAACAATTTAAAGAAAATCAACAGGTAGAGTACAACCAAACATTATACTCTGCTATAGAGAATGGATTACAGGAGCTATCTGCAGCTAAACCTGAAAAAACTTCAGATATATTACTAAAAATTATTGCCTTAATAGACCCTAGCACCTCTCAACCTTATAAAATAAAACGTAACTGGCTAGAAGAATTTTCTCAGGACAATCAAGAATTAAATTTTTTATATCAACTAGCTAAAAGCACTGAAACAAGAATAGGATTTTGGGAGGGCCGCACTGACAGAATAGGTCAACTCGCATTATCGATGAATGCCGCAGCAGGAAGCCCTGTAGATGTTGTTAACTTGGCCGCATCTCTATTTATTCACGATGTAGCAATGGCATTTTTACCGACCGACCTTTTAAACAAGCAAGATAAGCTTAATGAAAAACAAAAAACATTAGTACGTCAACACGTAAAAACAGCATCGCAACTGATGCGATACATATTCGGTTCTCATTTAGCAGGGCAAAATTTGATGCATCATCAAGAACTCGTCGATGGCAGCGGTTATCCGAATGGCCTTCACGGCATTGATATTAGCCCAGGGGCAAAGATAATAGCAATAGTCCATACATTTGAAGCGATCACTCACGGGCACTCAAGTGTTACGTTGCATAAAAGGCCTCTGATGCGCGCACTTTTAGAGATAAACCAAAAAGCCGGTGTTGAGTTTAGTGAGCAATGGGTTGAAATATTTATGAAGGTTGTACCAAAATATTACTAAACTAAATATTACCCGATAGAAACACCTTATATGTCGCATATTATTTTTTTATCAATCCATATTTGACTTTGCTGCTAGTGTTTAGTTTCTGCTACTGCTGCCTAATTCTTAGCCTCTTCAACATTTATAGCTATCATATTGCAACATATCACACTAGCTCTCTCGTAAAAGAGACTTATTGTGCTGTATTTATACTCGCCATCAATAGAGACCTTCGCTATAGGCATCTGCAAATGTGACGAAACTACCTAGAGCTTACAAAAGTTGTTATGCTTTGCAAGCACTCCCCAGACACCTTCTTCCCTACAGGATAAGCAATACAGTGAAACAAAAATTTTGGAGTAAAGAGCTATTAAACCTTGTCCCATATACACCTGGGGAACAACCAAGAATTAATGATTTAATTAAGCTCAATACCAATGAAAACCCCTACCCACCCTCCCCCAAAATACAAGCACTATTAAGCAATTTTAATATTGATGATCTTCGCCGCTACCCTGACCCTGAAAGCGCAGCGTTAAGTAGAGCTTTAGCTGAACATCACCAAGTTGATAGTAAGAACATATTCATTGGAAATGGTTCTGATGAAGTTTTAGCTCACGCTTTCATGGCATTTTTTCGCCAATCATCACCTATTCTAATGCCAGATATAAGTTACAGTTTTTATTCCGTATACTGTAACTTATACAATATAACTGCTACTGAAATACCAATCGATGACAGTTTTTCAATTAAGCTAACTGATTATAATATAAGTAATGGGGGGATTATTTTTGCCAACCCTAACGCACCAACGGGAAAAGCAATAGAATTAAGTAAAATAGAAAACTTGCTTCAGGAAAATACTGAATCTCTGGTAATCATTGATGAAGCATATGTCGATTTTGGTGCGCAATCTGCAGTAGAATTAACCAAAAAATATGATAACTGCCTAGTAATTCAAACCTTTTCAAAGTCTCGAGCACTTGCCGGGCTACGTATCGGTTATGCGATCGGCCACAGTAATTTAATTGCAGCTTTAGATAGAGTCAAAAACAGCTTCAACTCATATCCATTAGACATGCTAGCGCAAGCTGCTGCTATTGTAGCTATTGAAGATGATAGTTATTTCCAAGAGACACTGCAGAAAATAATTCAAACTAGAGAATGGACTAACCAACAACTTCTAGCCCTTGATTTCAGTGTTATTCCGTCAACGGCTAATTTCATATTTGCTAAACACAATACAGAAGACGCTCTTAAAATAATGCAGCACTTAAGAGATAAGAAAATAATAGTCCGTCATTTTACTAAAGACAAAATAAGCCACTATTTAAGGATTAGCATAGGCACAGAGCTACAGATGCAAAGCATGATACATGAACTAAAATCTTTTCTTAATCTGTAAAGTTAGGATCCATCACTACGCATAATGACGCAGTGATGGGCTACATTTTCAAAACTAGCTCTTTAACAAAGCTAAAGCCACAAGAAATATGTTTATACGCTACTGGCTAAAACCTTATACTTTTTCATCAATTTCAACACGATTGTGGCCACTGGCTTTAGCTATTTCTAAGTTTTCTTCAGCTCTTCGCAACATGGTTTCATGAGTTTCATCGACCCCTTCTAGCGTGGTTGCCCCGATGCTGACAGTAAATCTTAAGTCACCTTGAGAAAATGGAACTTCCAGCCCTTCTACCATCACCCGAATACGCTCAGCAGCTAAGCCCGACTGATCTATGTTAGTTTCAGGCAAAAACATCACGAATTGATCATCTCCATACCGGGCTAAAAAGTCCGCGGTTCTTTTGAATCTATGCAAATTTGATACCAATTGCTGTAATATCAAATCTCCAGCATCCCAACCAAAGCTTTCATTGAATTTAGTGAAATTATCAATATCAATAATTAGGAAGGAACACAGCCAGTCGTACCTTTGCGCCTGAGCAACTGATTGACTTAACACCGTCATTAATGCGCGTCGGTTGTACGCACCTGTCAACGGATCACGCTGCGCCTGATTTATTATTTTTCTCTCTAGTTTCACTTCTTCACTGCGGTCCGCTATCACAAAAATAAGTTCTTCATCACTAATTTTTTGACAGCGAGTATGCCAAATATGCGGCTCATTTAATCCTAATTCAACCCAATCTGGTGAGTCTTTTTCTTTCATGGAGTATTGAAAAATAACCGTTTCTTCAGATTGTGAAGCAGTATGTATTTGCGTATTAATTTGAGTCATCATTTCAGAGGAGAATAATAACGGAAAACTTAACCCGACTAAGGTTTCAGCTGATAGCCAATCTTCGCTGCCGACACTTGCTTTTAGTACCTCGCCTTGATTGTTTAATAGCAAAACTATCTCTTCTACATTTGCCGCTAAAAAATCAAATCGCTCAAGTAAAACTTCTTTAGTCATCAACATCACCTAAACATAAATAACAAAATTAATGGAGATTATTCACATACAAAACTAACTCGTCAGGATTATTCATTCTTAAGTTTAACCTGGATCCGTGCCTTCAAAGTAAATACAGAGCGTAAGATATTGGTTTTACAGTGGAATTGAAAAATCTTAGCTGCACCCATAGGTTCAGCGGGTATTTTTCTGACCTCTGTAGAATCAAGAGCTTACGCTATGTGGTGCAGTGAAGTCACTGATTCAGGTTTAAATTATTAAAATCAATTATATAAAATTTTCGGTCGCTACTGTGACTCATTCATCCATGCTTGACATTAGTTTTAACATAAGTTTAGCACTAAAAGCGAGTCCCTTTACCTTGCCTGATAAATTAATACCTGAATCCGTGACTTCAAAGTGAATACAGAGTGTAAGATATTGGTTCTACAGTGAAATTGAAAAATTTTAGCTGCAAGCTCATATGCATCCTGCATTCGCTAAATAAATGCATCCATGCATAAAACCCGTAGGTTCAGCGAGTATTTTTCTAACCGCTGTAGAATCAAGAGCTTGCGCTATGCAGTGCAGTGAAGTCACTGATTCAGGTAATACCAAGGGCCGTGGCTTCAGGTAGCACTTAGTTCAAGTTATTGACTCTACAGCTATTCGAAGAACTCCCGCTTCAGCTTAAGACTCAAATTCAGTAAACACCATCATCATAGATGGATTCTTTTGTTCTTCATGGAATCGATAAGCATTAACTGAGCTACCGATCACTTCTTCAATTAGAGATTTTATTTTCATTGCTTTACCCACTTCACTACGATTAAAAAATATGTGACTAGGCGAATTTTTAGACCCTGTTAAGGCAGGTACTGTCGAGGCTTTTTTCATGTCGACATGGTAGCCATGTTGTTTGAAATAATAAGTTAGCGCCGAAGCTTGTAGTTTTTTAGAGGGAAAATAGAAAACCGTGATCAGATAATCTTTATTGGCGACCTCTCCCAATTCGATATTACTCACTATTTTCTTTTGAGGGGCTACAACCCCTGTATTCAACCAATATATTATAGCGATGAAGGCCAATAAACCCGCTATGATGAACCAAATCTGATTTGAAATATTTTTATTGTTATTCATTTATTTACCATGATTTTTTATACCGTAAAACTATTCAATTTATAGGGATGTTCTAAGGGTACAACAGATCGTTTTATAAACTTAAAATACTCGCTTAAACGAGCATATTTACAAACAGGAACACGTTCACTCTACTTTGTACTTTTATTAAAATAATATACTTACGATTACTGGCTAATAATATTGGTATATTTAGCGTTACATCGAACAATAATCAAAAATTATTTTACAAAATTTTTTTTCTATTTTAAGTAGATGATGGATACATATTCACCAATAGAGTCTTAAAAATCAACTAATTTGTTGGTATTAAACACTTTTTTATACCTAAACAAGATAAGCCAAGTATAATTCCTTATCAGCTAAATTTATGATTAAGGTCTTGTTCAATAAAATCTATCGACAACTCTTAAGCCTTAAAATGCATATGATAGACGATGATGCCGATCTTCGAAATTCTTATATTTACTAGAGATCACCATTAAATGAAAGCAAGTTTGCGACAAAAAATAATTACTGTGTGCGATACCAAAATCAGCCTAAAAGGAAACAATGTCGGCTTATCTTTTTATGCATTCTTTGCCAATAAAAACGATGACCCTGAACTCCTGATGGAAGCTGCAACATGGTGGATAAGTACACACCGGCTAGACCATTTTGAAAAAGCGGTTAAGATCAAACGACTGGCGCTGAACGATGAATGTTGAACAGCTCAAAAACTATTGTGCCGGTTTCACTAACAGCAAAGTAGTAGATGCTGAGTATCCTGCGAACCTGCTATCATATAATATAGGCCAGAAAAAATTTGCCTACTTTAAAACTAGTCCGCCTGAGCGCTGGCGTTTCAGCATCCGGGTGACAGCAGAGCGTTTTTTGGAGCTAACAGATCAAGAGGGTATTCAACCTGCCAAGTACATGCATCGATTTCACTGGGTGACAATCATCAATGTCAACCGAGTGGATGAAGGATATTTAAAAGAGCTTGTTCAATGCTCTTATCAACAGGCACTCTCTACTCTAAGTAAAAGACAGCGTCAGTTACAATATCCTGAGGCCATGACTTTAAAGTGAATGCGCAGTGCAAATATTGGTTTTACAGTGCAACTGGACAAACCTTAACTTCGCGCTCATATGCGCCCTGTTTTACTGAATAAATGCATCCCTGCATAAAAACCTAGCCTCAGTGGCTATTTTTCTGACCGCCGTAGAATCAATAGCTCACACTCTGTAGTGCAGTGAGGCCACTGTTTCAGACATATGGAAACACAGATAGCCCTTACCGTAAGGAGGCTACTGGTTGTCTGGCTACCGTTAACACAGAGCCCAGAACTTTTCATTTTGCCTAGTAGGCTAGCTAAGTAAGAGTCTATCTCCTTTATATCAGAAAACTTGGCAAGGACTGGTCATTACCAGCGTCTCTTATCGCGAATATTAGGCTCTTAGTTACCCACAGGGAATATGTGGAGTTGTTCAAAGGCTCTTTCTTTAGAGACGTATGTCACTAGTTTAAATATTCAATAAGTAACTAAAATATAAAGATTGATTTTCGCTAATAATACTCAATCGACCACACTTTATTCATCTATAAATAACGAGACTTGATTGCAAATCTTTGAAATTAAAACTATTATAGACAGGATAAAGCGAACGATAACAATTCGTATTATCCAATATAATTTGTAGAGAAAGTCGCATTGAACTTTAGATTGAAACTCTCACCCTTCGCTTTCACTCTCTTAGTCGCTATATTATTGCTACCTTGTATTATTGGCTTTTTTTACACTGTTACAATGCTAGAACAAAGGGAGCAGCACAGATCACTGCAAAATCGTGCGCAAACTCAATTCCAAAAAGTCCAATCCTCATTTGTTGAAATTACCTCTCTTTTACAAACACTACGTAGCCTATTTGAATTAAATCCTCAGTTGAGTCGTGCAGAATTTGATTATGTTGTCTCTTCTCAACCTATTGCAGATTACGGGATTAGTGCATTTGAGTGGATTCCAAAAGTACCTGTACATCAACTGAGAAATTGGGTCAAAGACGTGAGATCAAGTGGCCAATTCAATTTCAAAAGCAATTATAATTATCTGTATCAAGATAAAAGAATTCCTGATACTTTCCCCATAAAGTACAGCTCTTCCAGCCAAATGGCAGGTTTTTCCCTAGGAAAAAATTTAGCCCAAGATTATCGCTTTGCCCCTTTACTACTAAAAGCCCAGCAAAGCCCCAGTATACAATTAGCAATAAACCGACGGCCAGACACCGATAAGTTACCCATATCTCGCATTGTTTTAGCCACATACCAAAATGACGATTTCTCTTACTCAAGTTTAATAGGTTATGTAGCTGCCTCTTTCAATCTCGAAGAAACACTTAACGTACTTTTAGGTAACAGTTTATCTAATTTAAATCTATGTCTAGTTGTCAATCAACAGCAAGAGCTGCTTATTGCAGATAAAGCACTTAACATTTTTCAAAATTGCCAATCAATTCCCCATGCTAGAAGCTGGCAAGTAAACTATAATTTTGCTGGAAAACAACTTCTTTTCACATTTTTTAATAGTGACCACAATCTTAATTCAAAATATTACAGCGCCGCTCATCTGGCAACTTTTGCTTTTTTTATAGCCGCTTTATTTAGCTTATTTTATTTATACACATCAAGAAAATATGCTTTAGAGGTTGAGTGTTTAATCAAACGAAAACAAGAGCGGTTTGAAGACTTATCGGAGAACTATAGTAAATTATTTATGCTGTCTGTCGATGGCATCTATAAAGCCAATATTGAGGGTCAGCTATTACAGGCCAACCCAGCCTTTGCCAGCGCCTTCAACTACGAATCTGAGCAAGATATTTGCCACCATAGGCAAAGCATAAGTTCACTATTACATGTGAGTGCGGCCAGTTATCAGCTGTTTATTGAAAAATTACAAACCGAGGGGCAAGTTAGCAATTTTGAATGGTTAGGCCTGAGTAGCGATAATCAACCGGTCTGGGTGGTAGAGAATGCTTATCTAATTAAAGGTGACGCAGACAACGTTTGCTACCAAGGTTTCATTAGTATCATTACTGAACGTAAAAATGCCGAGCTGAAACTACAGTATCAAGCACAGTATGACTCCTTAACTGGGCTTAGAAATAGAATTTCTTTTGTCAATTTTTTAGACAGCCAAATGCTAGACAATAACTCTGGGCAACTTGCCGTTTTATTCGTTGATATCGATCGCTTTAAATCTATCAATGATAATTTTGGACACACGACCGGTGATGAAGTTCTAGTCGAGTTTTCACAGCGATTGGCAAGCTGTTTTGATAGGGGCCAAGTGGCTAGATTTGGTGGCGATGAGTTTGCAATATTACTAGATAATGTTACCAATACCGCGCACTTACAAGCTCTTTGCCAACAGATTATTAGTCAATTACAACCTAGCTTTAAAGTGAGTGGGCGAAATAACTTTAAAGTGACAGCAAGCATTGGTGCTAGCCTAATCACTAGCCAATGTGACAACGCAACTCAAGCCTTACAACAAGCTGATCTTGCAATGTACAGCGTAAAGCAAAATGGTAAGAACAATCTTGCAATTTATGACAAAAAATTAAGTGAGCAACTGCAAAAACGTTTAACTCTTGAATTACTACTGAAAGACGCACTTCTTAATCAAGAGTTTTATATCGTTTACCAACCAGTGATGGATCTACAGCGTTTGGCTGTGGTTGGGTTTGAAGCCTTAATCCGCTGGAAAAGCCCTGAACTCGGCTTAATATCACCAGTTGATTTTATTCCCGTATTAGAAGAGTTGAATATAATTGACGCTGTGGGTGAATGGATAATTCGTCAAACTTGTGCGCAAATATCTGAATTTATCAGCATTTCACAAAACCCTAGCTTATTCATAAACATTAATGTTTCACCTAAACAGTTGATTTTCGGCGATATTGCACAGCTGTTAGAACAGCAGTTGCAAATACCCTATTTAAAATCTAACAATATACATATCGAGATTACTGAGACGCAAATTTATTCAAACGAAGACGCTTTGATGCGTCAGCTTAATAAGATTAACGCTTTAGGGATAGGCATCTTCATTGATGATTTCGGTACTGGCCACAGCTCCCTTGAACGGTTAGTTAACTACCCTTTACAAGGCATAAAGCTGGATCGATCATTTGTCAGCGGCTTAACACTAAATAGTAATAATGCCATTGTACTGGAAGCAACAGTCAGAATGGCCGACCTACTGGGCTTAGAAGTGACGGTAGAGGGGATTGAACAAAAGCATCAACAAGAGTTCTTTAACGTCTTAGGTTGCCGCTTCGCTCAGGGATACTTATTTCACACCCCCCTTGAAGTGCAGCAGGTTTTACATCTAATTGAAAAAACATCATTGAAAAACAAAACCTAACTTAACTTGCAGACACTTATCATGAAACTATCTGTCTATTCATCATCAAAATTTTCTCTTTCTTGGTGTTCAACGCTCTTTATAAGTCTAGTGGCAATTCCAATTTCAGCTCAAGAGGTGAACATTTACTCTGCGCGTCAATCATTTCTGATCAAGCCAATTATGGATGATTTTACCAAGCAAACCGGTATCGTAACCAATATTGTCTACGAACGTAGCAGTCTAGTTAAGCGCTTAACTATTGAAGGATCAGCATCAGCAGCTGATTTAGTGCTCACTTCTGATGTAGCTCCTTTGTATCAATTGGCAAAAATTGATTTAATCGAAAAAGTAGAGAGTGAAATTTTAGCTCGTAACATTCCCATTCAATTTCGTGACCCTCATAACCTATGGTTTGGATTAACCTCAAGAGCCCGAATTATCTACGCATCAAAAGAAAGAGTTGATCCTTTAGAAATCAGCCAATATGAAGATTTGATGGATTCTAAATGGCGAGGGCGTATTTGCAGTCGTTCAGCTAAGCATAATTATATGCTATCGCTTATTAGCTCTATGATTTTAGCAAAAGGAGAACAATTTACAGGTCTATGGCTTAGTGGTATCAAAGAAAATTTAGCCCGTAAGCCACAGGGAAATGACCGGGCGCAAGTAAAGGCTATTAGTGAAGGTGTATGTGATATAGCCTTGGTCAACAGTTACTATTTCGGTAAAATGTTAACCAACCAGCGCAAACCAGAACAAAGCAAATGGGCACGAGACGTACATTTAATTTTTCCAAATCAAGACAATCGCGGTAGCCACATGAACATTAGCGGCATCGCCTTAACTAAAAATGCGCCGAATAAAGCGAATGCTATCAGATTAATGGAATATTTAAGTGGTAAGCGGGCACAATTTATTTACGCTCAAAAAAATCACGAATTCCCAGTCAACAGTAACACTCCGTATTCGCCATTATTAAACAAATACATGCCTAAGTTCAAGCAAGACAAAGTAGCACTCGCTCACATAGCAGCAGGGCATAAACAAGCATTGGCACTCATCAAAAAAGTGAAATTTGATCAATAGTTAACATAGCTGAAGCGGGATAAAATCGCTCCCGATTCAGCCATCTATTTCTGGATGGGGCTAGTTAGATACTACCAAAGCTCGCTGCTCTTCCATCCCCATCGATAAAATTAAAGGCTCCGCTGACTGTTGTCGTCGAATAAAATCTTGCTTACAGCTTAATCCCTGCCAGTTTATCGCTATTAAACTTTGTGCCACCGCACCACCTAAGGTAGTACCGGGGCCCAAGATGATGATTTGATCAGGGGCAAATTCTTTTACCGCCACTTGTATCGCCTTGCTGAAATCGTAGGTTTCCACTACTTGTTCACCTAAAGTGTAATCCCAAAGCGCGCGCACATCTGTGGATAGAGGCTGCCATATATGCCCTCTTCCATCAATCATCGGTACAGGGGCCTGTTGAAATATACTACTGGGTAATATGTCTCTGCCCATCTCAGAGATAGACTGCAATAGCGGACTGTGAAAAGCACTGTGATTAAACAGGCGCATAGGAAAACGCTCTTGTTCAATAGGTAGGAGTGAAGTTAAAGCTTTCAACGCCGCGTCATTGCCAGCAAATACCACGAAACCGCCTAAGTTTATCGAGATATATAGCGCACAATCTGCTTGTTGATTTACTTGAGCGAGCACTTGCTGGATCATTTCTTTACGCCCGGCAATCTCGCGCCACTCTTGATCGACCAGCGGATAGATAATTTGCCCACCTTGCAGGTGCTGATGCATAAACGTCCCCATAGTATTGATCACGTGCAGGGCGTTCTGCTCAGATAAAGCGCTGGCGCAACCTAAAGCAACATACCAACCAAGGGAGTTTCCAGTGATCGCCTGCACCTCAAATTTGCTTAGATCAATCGATAAAAAATCCGCATAGGCACAGGCATAAACTAACGCTGAGGCATTATCACCTCGGGTGTGTTTACTCATGCTATATTTATCAGCGGCATCTAACTCGCTGATGGTAGGTTGAGAGCAACTTTCTCGATAGGCATCTATTTGTGCTAGTAATGGTCCTTTATCGCTGTGCCAACGCTGCAAATATCCCAGCTCATTTTTGTTGTAGGTACCTCTGCCTGGACAGACCACCAATGCTTTTTTCTGTTGCATGTTACAGCTCCCGATCAGAAGAGTTAAGCAGCGCAAGTGCCGCTGCTACGATGGAATCACAACTAGGTAGAGTGACGGTGGCGGCTTTTCCTAAAGGAATAAAGCTATCTAAAGCTGTGATGCTGGCAAGTTTAGGTTTTTTACCTCGATGCTCAGCCTTTTGTGCAAATAAACTGATCAATGCCTCAGACTGAGAACCCGTTTCACGGCACTCATCCACCACCAGTATATTTTCGCATTCATTGACCGCGCTCAATAATAATTCTTCATTGATTGGCGCCAACCAGCGTAAATCGATCACCCTGATATTGATATTATGCGTGTCCGCAAGAATTTTTTCCGCTTGACGAGAGAGATAATAACCATTGCCATAGCTAACGATTGCTAAGTCCGTGCCCTGTTGATATTGACCTATTTGCCCAAGACTAATACCTCCAGCTTCTCCTGGATCAGTCGCCGGCTGTGGATGAGGATATTGCGCTAGCCATAAGCCATCCTCTGCAGCGTGTAAGTCTCTGGTCATATACAGAGCTATAGGTTCAATAATGACAATAATTCGCTGCTCCTCAAGTGCCAAACGGACACATTCGCGCAACATCAGCACCGCATCTGCACCATTGCTAGGGCAGGCAATAATAAGCCCCGGAATATCTCTTAATACCGCGATGCTATTATCATTGTGAAAGTGCCCACCAAAACCTTTTTGATACCCTAAACCGGCGATCCGAATAATCATCGGGTTAGTGTATTGACCGTCAGAGAAAAAGCTCAATGTGGCTGCCTCACCGCGCAACTGATCATCAGCATTGTGTAAATACGCCAAAAATTGAATTTCAGGTATAGGTAAGAAACCGTTGTGAGCAAGACCAATAGCCAAGCCCAGAATGCTTTGTTCATCTAAGAGGGTGTTAATGACACGATCCGAGACAAAGCGTGCATGTACTTTACCAGTCACATTATAGACCCCTCCTTTGGGGCCGATATCTTCACCGGCGAGTATTATGTTTTGGTGCTCGGCCATTAAATCAGTAATCGCCCAGCTAATCAGCCGAGCCGTGTGAGCAGGCTTTTGCAGTGCCTTCCAATCACTTGCAAACAATTTCTCACGCTGCGCATCCTCGATACCACACTTTTTCATCGGTGCCAATTTTGGCGGTATAATAGCTGCCATCACTTGAGCGGCACTCACCAGTTTTGGTCTTAATGCCGCTTCAATAGCTACTCTTTCAACCCTTTCGCCGATTTTTTGGTACAAATTTAGCACTTCGTCGGCAGTTAATATTCCTTCACTGATAACGATATTGGCGCTGTGTAATAAAGGATCATTTGCCTCTGCAGCTTCAACTTCTTGCCTACTGATATAGGCGGTTTGCACATCGGAACCAGCATGCCCGTACAGACGAACACAATTCATATGTAAAAATATAGGCTTGCGGTGTTTACGCACTTGATACTCAGCTTCGCGTGCCACTTTATAAGTATCGAGAATATCTAAACCGTTACAGCGCATATAATTAAGTGCCGGTCTTTGAGAAAAGCCCGCTTCAATCCAGCCACCTGGGGTTTTAGTCGATATACCGATGCCGTTATCTTCACAGATAAAGACCAGCGGCATCGGGATATTTTGATAAGCGGACCAACAGGCGCTATTAAAAGCCCCCTGTGAGGTTGAATGGTTGGCCGAGGCATCGCCAAAACTTGCCAGCACCACCGAATCATGCCGCATTTGCATATTATCGGGCCGATGGCGACGGGAGAGGCCGATACTATATGCAGCGCCGACTGCTTTAGGTAGATGTGATGCGATAGTACTAGTCTGTGGCGGAATAAACAGTGCTTTTGATCCCAGTACTTTATGACGGCCACCGGAAATAGGGTCATCTGCAGAGGCGCTAAAGCTCAATAACATATCCCAGGTGGGGGTTTGACCAGACAGCAATTTGGACCGTTGGATAAAAAAGGCCGCATCTCTATAGTGTAAAAATGCCATATCATCGACTCTAAACGCTGCCGAAATGGCCGCATTTCCCTCGTGCCCAGAACTGCCTATGGTATAAAACCCTTCACCTCGAGCCTGCATTTTCCGTGAGGTTCGGTCCAACTGTCTGCTTAATATTTGACTTTCAAAAATTTCCATCAGCTTACTCTTACTCAGCCCCGATTGGGCTAAGCTGACCGTTGATAAGCGCTTTGGCAAATCGTTAGTTGACAGTTTTTCTAAAAAATTAAGGTGTACAACCTCGGCACGATCCATATAAAAACTCCACCAGTTACAGCCAACCTACAAAAACAAAATCAATAATAGACTAGTCAAATTTGATTAAATTCATGAGTTTAAAAATTTGTAAAGAAGTTATAGCACGCTTTTCACCACGGGGTACTGATCAATTAAAATTTACTGCCTATTTTGTATGTTTAAACTCACCTAAAAAGCTTTATGTCAAAAGAACTGCAAAAAAATAAATTATTTAACGGTACACAAAGCTGTCGCTAGCAAGCCATCGGCACCCACTCACCGAAGATCGCCGCTGATCTAGCTATTAGCATGATGATGCGATTGATTTTTAGCAAAAAAACTGCATAATTGACCGCTGCTCAATAGAGCTGATATTTTGCCATTTATACGCTATATCTAGATTGTCATTTATACAATTTTGGATCGGTGATTTCAAAGTGAAAACAGTATGCTGAGGTTTGGTCATCAGCACTGTTAATTCAAGCTCTGAATTAGCACTCTAGATGCTCACTGGCTGCTAAATAAATTATATTTCCCCACTACTTGTAGAATTCACCCGATGTCTAACACTAACTCAAATAAATCAAACCACCCAACCACCACTGGCCAATGGAGCGTCAGCGACAGTAAAAAACTCTATGCTATTCATGAATGGGGGGCTGGCTATTTCGATATATCGAGCAGTGGTGATGTTCAAGTTTGTGTCAATACTACAGGCCAAAAGACCGCCGTTTCACTATTGGAAATAGTCGCTGGCATGCAAGAGCGGGGCTTGGAAATGCCAACTGTGCTACGTATTGAAAATTTACTAGATCAGAGAATAAAAGAGCTCAACGAAGCCTTTATCCGCGCGATTGCACAAAATAATTACCAGGGAAAGTACCGAGGTGTTTTCCCCATCAAGGTAAATCAGCAATGCCATGTTATCGAAGAGATAGCCGCTTTCGGCAGCAGTTTCAATCACGGTTTAGAGGCGGGTTCTAAAGCAGAGCTGATCATCGCTCTATCGCAGCTAAAAGATCACGATAGTTTAATTATTTGCAATGGCTACAAAGATACTGAATTTGTCGATTTAGGCTTATACGCAATCCAGCTGGGAATCCAATGTTTCTTTGTTCTGGAAACACCTGCCGAATTGCCAATTATCTTAGAGCGTTCTAAGGCACTGGGCATAAAGCCGCTAATCGGCACGCGCATCAAATCGTCGGTGATCGTTGATGGACACTGGAATGCAGACAGTGGCGATCGATCGATATTTGGCCTTTCTACTTCTAGCTTACTCGAAGTTGTCACCCAGCTAAAATCTGCCGATATGCTAGACTGTCTGCAATTACTGCACTGTCACCTCGGCTCACAAATCCCCAACATCCGCAATATCCGCACCGGTGTTCAAGAAGCTTGTCGCTTTTATAGCGGCTTGATTTCCGAGGGAGCGCCGATGGGTTATCTAGATTTAGGAGGCGGTTTAGCGGTGGATTACGAGGGTGCTAGAACTAACAGTACTCACAGTATGAATTATCAACTGGATGAGTATTGCGTCAATATTGTCGAGACAATTACCGAGAGTTTAACCCCGTTAAACATCGCTCATCCGACAATTATCACAGAATCCGGCCGCGCCACCGTCGCCTACTCATCACTATTACTCTTTAATGTATTGGATGTGCGCAATCATGATCCACAGCCACTCCCGGTAGCGTTAGGCAGCGATGACCACGAAACTCTACACAACTTATTTGCAGTTTTATCAGCAATCAACCACCAGACGTTCCAAGAGTGCTACAACGATGCCCTCTACTATCGAGATGAAATAAGAGAGCTATTTAGACGCGGCCAAGTAGGGTTGCGTGATCGAGCAATGGCCGACAATATCACCCTTGCAGTGCTGGAGAAAATTGCCAAAATTCTCAAGAGTATAGATCGCGTACCACCAGAATTAGAAAATCTTCCGGAGTTGCTTTGTGATATTTACTACGGAAATTTTAGTTTATTTCAATCGCTACCCGATATTTGGGCAATCGACCAAGTTTTTCCGGTCATGCCAATTCACCGCTTAAATGAGCAGCCGACCCGCGAGGCGATTATTGCGGATATCACTTGTGACTGTGATGGTAAAATTGATAAATTCATCTCCCCCCAGGGGATCAGAAATACTTTACCGCTGCACCCTTTAAAGGAAAACCAAGAATATTATATCGGGGTGTTTTTAGTCGGTGCCTATCAAGAAACTTTAGGTGATTTACACAATTTGTTTGGCGATACCAACGTGGTCAGCGTTAAAATCAATCCAGATGCCAGTTTTGATTTTGTCCGCGAGTTCCAAGGAGACAGTATTTCCGACGTGCTCAGTTATGTCGAGTACGAACCCAAACAAATGTTAGAACAATTCAGACGTAAAGCTGAACAAGCTGTACGAGATAAAAAAATCAGCGCCGCTCAACGCCAACGCATGCTATTAGCTTTTAAAGATAGCTTACAAGGCTATACCTATTTTGAGCGCGAACAACATTAAGATAGAGGATTTAAGATGTCCAAAGTAGTTATTATTGGAGCCGGCGGAGTCGGTGGAGTAGTCGTGCAAAAGTGTGCTCAAGTAGCCGATATTTTCACTGATATTTTACTTGCCAGTCGCACTGAATCAAAGTGCGTGAAAATTGCCGCGCAAGTTAAAGAGCGAACCGGAGTGACAATTCGCACCGCACAAATTGATGCGGATGACGTACCGGCACTGGTCGCGTTGCTACAAGCTGAGCAACCCAAACTAGTGATCAACGTGGCACTTCCCTATCAGGATTTGACCATTATGGATGCCTGTTTAGAAGCGGGCGTGCACTATATGGACACCGCCAATTACGAGCCTTTGGACACCGCTAAATTTGAATACAAATGGCAGTGGGCCTACCAGCAGAAATTCCAACAAGCGGGACTTACCGCACTGTTGGGCAGTGGTTTTGATCCCGGCGCCACTAACGTGTTTACCGCATATGTGGCCAAGCATTACTTTGATGAAATCCATGAGCTAGATATTATTGACGTCAATGGCGGCGACCACGGCTATCCATTTGCGACTAACTTCAATCCAGAAATTAATATTAGAGAAGTAACCGCCGAGTGTCGCCACTGGGAAAATGGTGAGTTTATAACCACCGACGCCATGTCTAAAAAGGCCAGTTTCACTTGTCCGGAAGATGTCGGCAGCTACAATATTTATCGAATGTATCATGAAGAATTAGAGTCGCTTACCAAGCACTATCCCAGTCTTAAACGCGCTCAATTTTGGATGAGTTTTGGCGACAGTTATCTCAAGCACTTAGAAGTCCTCAGCAATGTCGGTCTGACGGGGATCGAGCCAATAGAATTCAACGGTCAACAGATTGTACCAATTCAATTTTTGGCCAAGTTACTGCCCGACCCATCCTCTCTGGGCCCGCGTACAGTAGGACGTACTTGTATCGGCGTGGTAGTGCGCGGTATAAAAGACGGCAAACAAAAAATTGTCTATTGTTACAATATTTGCGACCACCAAGCTTGCTATAAAGAAGTGGGATCACAGGCGATTTCCTACACCACTGGTGTACCGGCAATGATTGGTGCAAAACAAATGCTCGAGGGAAATTGGATTAAACCTGGAGTGTGGAATATCGAACAATTCGACCCAGACCGCTTTATGCAAGATATGCAAGAGTATGGATTACCGTGGAAAATACTTGAATTAGATTCCTTTAGCTTGGACGAGTTAGATTCTTGACTTCAGAGGCTATCGAAGAAAGTAGCCAACGATGATAAGGCGAGAAAAAATGCTAAAATAGCTGAATCATGGTACCCACTTTATCGGTATTATGCTTTCAGATAAGCATTTTTAGCTATTTTTTAACGCCAAGTCATCGAGTGCAGTACTCTTGGGAATCTCATAAATACCGAACTGTGGCGAAGTCAGCAACTTCGCCGTATTATCAGCCTAACACTTAGCTGATTAGCTTCCCTCATACCTTGTTTTGCACGATCGAGACAACCAGAATATCGAGGGTCAGCACCAAGGATTACCGAATATAACGCGCTATTTAACACTAATCTGACTAGAGCAGATTCCCCCGTTTTAGCATTTTACGTAACAGCAACAGATATACGTTAGACAATTGAGATTATGGGTATGCAATTCACTGATTTTTCCAAACTAGACCTAACACGGCTTCCCTCTCCTTGCTTTGTCGTAGACCAAGTGGCCATTGAGCGAAATTTAGCTATTTTACAGCAAGTGGCACAAGCCAGTGGAGCCAAAGTATTGGCGGCACTAAAAGCCTTCTCCATGTGGCATTTAGGCGAGTTAACCGCCAGTTATTTAGATGGCACTTGCGCCAGCGGCTTACACGAGGCTCTGCTGGCAAAAGACGCTTATCAGGCACTGGGAAAAAACAGTGAAATACACGTTTACAGCGCAGCGTTCAGTCAAGACGATTTGCAACAGCTGCTGCAGTTTGCCGATCACATCGTATTCAACAGTCTTAGCCAGTGGCAACGATTTCACAGTATCAATGCACAAGCTAAACAACAGCGGCCAAGCTTAGAGTTTGGCTTGCGCATCAACCCAGAACACTCAGAAGGTAGCGTGTCTATTTATGATCCTTGTGCGCCACAATCACGGTTGGGGATACGTATTGCCGACTTAGAAAACCAAGATTTAAGCGGGATTAGCGGTCTTCATTTCCACACATTGTGTGAACAAGGATTTAGCGAGCTAGACCGCACTCTCAATGCGGTAGAAGAGAAGTTCGGCCATTTACTGGAACAGATGAGCTGGGTTAACTTTGGCGGTGGCCACCACATTACCGCACCCGGCTACGACATCGCTGGACTGACGGCAAGAATTAAAGCCTTTTCCGAAAAATACCAAGTACAAGTTTACCTTGAGCCGGGTGAAGCAATTGCGCTAGGCAGTGGCATACTTTGTGCACAAGTGCTGGATATTATAGAAAGTGACGGCCAGCAGGCAATTTTAGATACCTCGGCCACCTGCCATATGCCCGACACCTTAGAAATGCCCTATCGAGCGGATATATTAGCTGCTGGCAAACTAGATCAATACCCGTACAATTATCGCCTAGGCGGATTGACTTGTCTGGCGGGAGATGTAATCAATGACTACAGTTTTTTGCAGCCACTCGTCATTGGCCAGCGCCTAATATTTGAAGATATGGCGCACTACACTATGGTAAAAACCAGCACTTTTAACGGCACAAAACTACCGGCGATTGCCCTGTGGAATTCAAAAACCGATCAGCTTAAGATAATTAAAGAGTTTGGCTACGACGACTTTAAACAGCGCTTGTCTTAAACCTGATACATAAAGAGACTTAACATGACCGACGACTCGCTTAACTACCCTATTTTTTTAGGTTCAGAAATTGATCAGCCCCAGCCGACAGCAGCGGCTTTTCACATCCTTCCTGTGCCCTACGAAAAGACCGTCTCCTACGGGGGAGGAACCGGTAAGGGTCCCGCGGCGATTATAGCCGCTTCTTGGCAACTGGAAGAGTGGGACGGAAAGAGTAAGCCCTGCACTCAGGGGATTTATACTTGCCCCACAGTTGACTGTCAGGGAGCTCCTGCCCAAGTGATTGACAATATTGCCGCAGCCACTGTAAACATCATCAAATCCGGAGCAATGCCAATTGTTCTCGGCGGCGAACACACCGTTACTTACGGGGTTGCCAAGGGGCTTAAAGAGGCGGGTTTCGATGATTTTGGCATAGTACAAATTGATGCCCACGCAGATTTGCGTGAAGCTTACGAAGGCGATCAATTATCCCACGCCTCAGTAATGAAACGCTGTGTAGACTTAGGCATCCCACTTTATCAACTGGGTATTCGAGCTTATTGTGAAGAGGAAATGCAAATTCGCGCCGAGCATAATGTTTATTTTCAGGATGCTGATGAATTGGTTCCGCACAATATACAGACCATCACCCTTCCCGATGATTTTCCCAAAAAAGTATTCTTCACCTTAGACATCGATGGTTTAGATCCCGCTGTTTTCCCCTCCACTGGTACACCAGTACCTGGTGGGTTAGGATGGTATCAAACATTGAGCTTATTTGAGTCAGTGGTTAAACAACGAGAAATCATCGGTTTCGATATTATGGAATTCGCGCCGATTGAAGGTTTTCACGCCTATGATTTTGCCGCGGCACTACTCACCTACAAGATGATGGGAATCGTTGCTCGACATCAGGGCGCAGCCCAATCTTGAGACTTTACCTACAATATTCTATACAAAATGCACTACCCAACTGAGGAGCATTATGCAGATAGCGATACTCGGCGGCGGAATAGGCGGATTAAGTACCGCTATCGCCCTGCTACAAGCGGGCTTCAAGGTCAGCGTTTACGAGCGGCATAGCTCCCCAACCGATATTGGCGCCGGCATAGTTTGCTGGCCTAACGCTAGTTTTATATTAGAACAGTTAGGCGTTTTAGAACAAGTGGCCCAAATATCGGGCACACTGCTGCACATGCACCGCTTCTCCAGCAGTAATCAAAGTTTGGGCTCATTAGATATACATCAACTCAGCCGGAAAATGGGCTATCCCAGTTACTCGGTGTTACGCAAAGATCTGCTCAAAATTTTGACCCAGCGCTGCTTAGCGCTCAACGGCAGCATTGCCTATCAGCACAAGGTGACAGCTATCTCTGAATACGCACCCGCTAGCGCCAGCGTACAATTTGCCAACGGTTTAGCTCTTCAGGCGGACGTCATTATCGGCGCCGATGGACGCATGAACTCACTGGCGCGTCAGTATGTAAACCATCATAACGCGCCTATTTATCAAGGTTTCATCAATTGGATCGGCGTTTACAGCAGCCAAACAGCACTATTCAGTGAGCTTTCAGTATCTGATTACTGGGGAATTGGCGAGCGTTTTGGCATTGTCCCGGTCTCAAAAAATGTCGCCTATTGGGCTGGGGGAGTGGCCGCCACTAACATAGAAGAGAAGCACCCTGAATTATACCAGCGTGAATTAAACAGCCTGTTTGCAGACTGGCCCGAGCCGATTACTCAGCTGATTAACGGCACTGCGCAAAAAAACATCAACAAAATTTATGTCCACGACCACAACCCAATCACCACTTGGCACAAAGGCAACTTGGTATTACTGGGAGACTCAGCTCATTCGCCTCTTCCGACCTCCGGCCAAGGAGCCTGCCAAGCCTTAGAAGATGCCTGGCATATCGCTAACTGTCTCACCGAACACAGCGCTAACATCGATCGAGCTTTTAGCCAGTTCACCGAGTTGCGACAGGCGAAAACCACTGCCATAACGATGGCAGGTCGCCAGCTGGCAAGCTCTATTTTTAATCGAGATCCGCTGTTTTGTCAGCAGCGCAACACCGCCAGTAAAAACAGCGATTTTAGCCAACTAATCACCGGGATGGCCAAAGGCTGGTCTAGCGGTTTACCATTGAGCGTATAACAGATGCAATACCAGTCTATCGTCACCTTCATCCGAGAATTATGGCTATTTGGCTTAAAGCAAGCATACGCCTGTATCTTCGGCGGCTTCCTGCTAGCAATAATGGTGATCACTAGTTACTGGTATCCACTGGAAAGTATGCACCGCTACGACTTTATATTCTTGGCGGCGATCGCCTTTCAAATATTTTTATTGGTCACTAAATTAGAGAACATTCGAGAAGCGGTAGTGATTGTCGTTTTTCATCTAGTAGCGACAGTTATGGAGCTGTTTAAAACCTCAGATGCGATCGGCTCGTGGCTCTATCCAGAAGACTATTATTTTGGCATCGCAAACGTGCCTCTTTTCACCGGCTTTATGTACAGCGCGGTAGGTAGTTACATTTCACGAGTGTGGCGGATCTTTGATTTCCAGTATTCACACTATCCTGCAAGGCGCTACACCCTAGTGTTAGTCTGTTTAATTTATCTCAATTTCTTTACTCATCACTACATCATAGATTTACGCTGGGTGCTATTGGCTGTCACTGCGCTACTATTTTATAAAACCCAGATCTACTTCAAAATAATTAAAACCCACCGTCATATGCCGCTGTTGCTAGGCTGGTTGCTGGTGGCCTTATTCATCTGGTTTGCTGAAAATCTTGCGACTTTCAGCAATGTATGGATCTATCCAAATCAACTGGATGAGTGGCAAATGGTTTCTATCGCCAAACTGAGCTCATGGTACTTACTGATGCTGTTAAGTTTTGTTTTAGTCTCATTAATCAACCCAGTCAAACCCCACACTACTCACAGAGCCGATTAAATGCTGCACCCTCGCAGATCTTCGCTTGCTAGGCTGATAATGGCAACGTTATACTACTGATATGAGTCATCCAATATTAGACGAAAATCTCTCGTACACTATCCTCGAGCAAGCTGTCAGAAGCTCTAAAAAAGCGCTGTTGGTCAAAGCGAGCACAGACCAAGGCTATACGTTTAATAGCATTTTAAACACTGCGGACAATCTGAATTTCACCACGCCTGCTGAGACTAGCCAATCATCAAAATTGAGTGTTGGCAGCATTAGAATGAAAGGCTTCGACAAGGATGATTTACTCGCCTTACTCCTAGACCCCGAAGATGTTAATGCCTTAATCGAATCGAATATCCAGCCAAATACCAGCTCTGACGATCCGCACAGCACGCTGCTCTCGAGCGCCCATCAAAGTGTCTTAAAACTAGAGGATGTGCTGTATAAAGAAGATAACTTAGATGAGTATTTACCCGCTGCCGACACAGATAAATGGTACCTGTTTGGTGATCATCAGGTCATTGACAAAGTGATTTCAGGCCCGGGAATGCAAGACATTCACGATGCACTATTGATGCAACAGCTAATGGTCGAAAATTATGTTGAAAAATAGCACCTAGTATTCGGCCTAGATCCAACACCTCAGTGACCCACTGAATAAATTTTCAAGCACACTGCTGTCATTAAGCATGCTTTTTAAACTCACTCCACGCGGCTTGTAAATAAATAAACATCGACCAAAGCGTGAGCAGTGCAGCGACGAAAAGCGCGATCAAACCAAAAGTACTGAGCAGCGTATCTTGCTCTGCTAAAAGTAAAACGAAAATTGACAGCATTTGCATGGCGGTTTTGATTTTACCTAAATTAGACACTTTTACATTCGCGCGCTTACCTAGCTCAGCCATCCACTCCCGCAGTGCCGATATAACAATTTCCCGACTGATGATAACAATAGCCCCAATAGTGACATAGGGTGTGTCATAAGAGACCGACACTAACACTAGCGCCACGGCCACTATTAATTTATCGGCAACCGGGTCCAAAAAAGCGCCCAATGTAGTACTTTGATCGAGTTTTCTGGCTAAAAAACCATCCAGCCAATCAGTAAAACATGCGAGCCCAAAAACGGCACTACAAGCTAGGCTCGCCCAACTAAAAGGTAAATAAAACAATCCAATTAGCAATGGGATTAATGCGATACGTAACAATGTTAATATATTTGGGGTATTCATAAAATTACAGTAGCCATAAAAAATATTTCAATAAACAGTTTATAAAAGAAGCAGTGATACTCCTCTCACATCCACTTTGCTCATTTGAACTAGTGTCTCAACGTTAAGATATCTTCTTTCGCCACTTCTAGCAAAGGTCCCTATCAAAATTGTTTACCTATATAAATTAATTAGTTAACTGATACTCCTCGTGAAATATTATTAATCTGGATGCTGTGCAGCATAAATATCTTCTGCTAGCGCCGTGCTTATACTAGAGACTTTTTTAATTTCTTCAATACTTGCGCTTTCAATAGATGGAATTGAGCCAAAATGTTTCAATAATTCCCTTCTTCTTTTAGGCCCTATCCCTGCTATATCTTCTAATTTTGATCGCTGACGTGCTTTACCACGTCGCGCTCTGTGGCCAGTAATCGCACATCGATGCGATTCATCCCGGATATGCTGTACTAAATGTAAACCTGGCGAATCTGCAGCAATTAAAATTTCTTTATCAGTAACCGGGTTAATTAATGTTTCTAGACCTGGCTTGCGGGTAACTCCCTTAGCGATACCTATCACTTGAATATCGTCAATATTTAAGTTCTTAAGGACATCCACCGCCTGTGTCACTTGCCCTTTACCACCGTCAACAAACAGGATATCCGGCTTTTTCCCCTCCCCTTTTTGCAGTTTTGAAAAACGCCTAGTCAGCGCTTGGTGCATGGCAGCATAATCATCTCCTGCGGTGACACCCTCAATATTAAAGCGACGATAGTCAGATTTTAACGGTCCGTTATGATCAAACACCACACAAGAGGCAACCGTTGCCTCCCCTGAACTGTGGGATATATCAAAGCATTCCAACCGCTTGGGAATTTTATCCAAGCCAAGACTTATCTGCAGGGAGACAAAACGCTTGTATATATTTTTTTTACTGGCTAATTGATTAGCTAGCTGCTGCTCGGCATTGGTTTGCGTTAAACGCTGCCAGCCAGCTCGGTGACCTCTGACATTATGACTGATATCTACCTTTGCACCGCGTTTCTCTGCCAGTGCATCTTGCAATACACTGAGCTCTTGAATGGCGTGACTGACAATAATACTTTCCGGAATTTCCCTATTAGCACTTAAGTACCACTGCGCCATAAAAGCAAACAACACATCCTGCTCCGTTTCTTCAATGGCTATTTTTGGGAACAGTGCCTTAGAGCCGATGACTCTGCCGCCGCGCACAAACATTTGATAAATACACACACCACCGGCCTGTAAGGAACAACCGATAATATCTGCATTACCACTGCCGCCGATCACTGACTGTTGCTCTTGGGTGTGTTGCAGTGACTGAATTTGATCTCTGATAGTGGCGGCTAGTTCAAAATCCAGAGCGCTGGCTGCCCGCTCCATTTGCTGGGCTAAATCGGTCATTATTTTGCTACTTTTGCCTTCCAAAAACATCATCGCATGCTTTATATCTTGCTCATAGGCGGCTTTTTCAATCAAATCCACACAGGGGGCCGAGCAACGTTTAATTTGATATTGCAGACAAGGTCGCGATCGATTGTTGAAGAAACTTTCATCACACTGTCTAATCTTAAAGATTTTTTGCAGTATATTTAAGGTCTCTCGAACCGCTGTACCACTTGGAAAAGGCCCGAAATATTTTCCCTTACGTCGTTTCGCTCCGCGATGGAAAGTGACGGATGGGTATTTTTCAGTATCGTTGATAAAAATAAAGGGGTAGCTTTTATCATCACGCAATAAAATATTGTAAGGTGGTCTATATTGCTTTATTAAATTTTGTTCAAGCAATAAAGCTTCTGTTTCACCGTGGGTAATAGTGATATCGATAGCGCCTATTTAGACCACCAGCGCTTGGGTCTTACCCGTTAAGCCGGTCGATCTAAAATAACTGGCGACGCGATTCTTTAAGTTTTTAGCTTTGCCAATGTAAAGTAACTCCCCTTGGCTGTCGCGCATTTGATAGACACCGGGACGCTGAGTCAATCTTGCTAAAAATTCTTTACTATTAAATGGCTCCAATGTTTAACCTTGTATTAATATAAAACAGATGAAAACTAATTATTTGCGACCTCTGCCTAACTCACCCAGAGGGTATGATAACTGCGCTCGGTAATACGGCGTTAAAAACCGGCTTAACATGCTCATTTACACCAGTAACACCCATAAAAGAAGGGCACACTGTAGCCAAAGTGAGGGCCATACTAATTGTGCTATCTCGCCGGGTTTTGCCTTGTCTTACCTTCGCTCGCAACGTTATGCAGAGGTCTCTATTTATTTTCTGAACAGTACCGTGGTTTTTTAGTCATTTAAACACTAACCTGAATTTTTATTTTGTTGGTGCTCTTTAATGTTAGCCGCCATCAAGGTACTTAGTGCATTTTGGTGTATTTCAGCCAATCTCTCTCTTGCATCATCAGTAATACCAGAGCCTGAAGAAAGTGATACTTCTAGATACACGCCTATTTCAGCAAAGTAAAAAATACGCGCGCTGTGACCACTTGCTCGACGCAATTTACTGAAAGATATTTGTGCCCCATTCACCAAAATATGATTAATGTCATTGGCACTTATTAAAAGACTACGCTGTTTTTCTAAAGTGATTTTATTTTGCATTTTCGACTCTGTTGTTTTGCTCATACACCCTCTTTATGCTGAATAGCACCTGTGAATAAAATCTTAAACCAGTAACAAATAAACGACTTACTTGGAGTTTGACCGATAGTTATGATCGTCTCGAAAGCTCAGTTTTTATGGTGGAGACAACGCTGATTTTTATTCTATTTATGCGAAAAATACTTAGCTTCAGCCATTGAGCCTGTTCTCATCAAATGACCAGCAGATTAATATCACTTTTGTTTATAATAGCAAGATATTGCATACATGGGAGGCTTTCGATAACAATCTACTTCATAATCTAAATTTCCCAACACCCTGTCATTTAGACGGGTTGATATATAGGCAAGTGTTGGGGCTGTTTGATATGACAACATGAGATAATCGAGATAGAAATGCGCTAGACGTTAATCCAGCAGTCTTAGTTACTCTTTGATTTTCGCTAGGTACATATCTAACTGAATACATTCACTGGCACCACTGATCAATTCCAAACTTTGCTCAACACGCTCAGGAAAAACTTCAA
Source organism: Oceanospirillales bacterium (assembly GCA_029027825.1). GTDB lineage: Bacteria > Pseudomonadota > Gammaproteobacteria > Pseudomonadales > Balneatricaceae > Rs1. Next base: position 2,183,425 of record CP093399.1, read on the forward strand.
GGATAGAGGCCGATTGAGTTTCAAAAGCACCTTTGACTAAAAAAACGAGTTGGTTAGCACTTGTCACTTCAATATAGGTTTGATTAAGATTTTTAATCGAAGTATAAGGGTGGTCGTGAAATAGCTCAGTTTGAAAATCTCGAGCTATCTTACCCTTATAGCAAGTAGGCATAGCAGCTCTTTTAACGGCTCCGGCAGCCGTCACCTCAGCATTTAAAGTAGGGTCTATACCCAACAGAATTTGTGCCTGTAAATCAGCCACCTGTTGTTCTGTTTCAGCACCAAGATTAATAAAAGCCATTTCCCAACGACGATCGTCCTCAGCGAGCGCAAGTATAGTGACCAGCCCTCCTAGCAATAAAATTAATATACCCTTTCGATAGTCTTTCATAAAACACCTTGCTGAAAATTTTCCATTTTCGACAATTAAGAAGAATCGCTACTAAACAATTTTGGCGACTCATTTTTTAGTCTGTTTTTTAAAAATTACCTACCACAACAAACCCATCTACCAACAGAAAAACATTGTAATAATATCAGCTTTTTAGCAAGATTTATTGTTGTATTACAAACATTTGTTTAGAAATAAAGATTTAACAGCTACGGAGCCTCTGAATAAGTCATACATGCCCCGTGTACCGAGAAATTCGCAACTAAAACAGGGTTACAGCTAGTTTGATGAAATCCGTTAACACTAGGCATTAATCATCCATTGATAACCTGCATACCAGCAAGCAAGCAAGCAACTCACTTTAAGGCGTACCTCTATAGTAACCTTTAAACTTGCGCAGCCCAGACCAAAGCAAACAACTTGAATAAAACCAAAAAAATTTACGTCATTGATTAGCGACAATAAAAAATAGTACCAATGAAAATAGTGAGATACAGTCAGTGCACTAAGCATGAACCTGAATTATGCTCATATAAGGCTTTATTTATTCAATTAATTCTATTCAGTGCCGATAGCCTATGAACATGTAAGAAACAAATTTAGAGGGCTACGTTATGATTAACACGTTTTATTCAAATACGTCTTATGTACGTCAACAGACAGAGTTCAGTTCTATTGAAAACGAAGCACAGCGCAATCCCAGCTCCACTGCTAATGAAGCGGTGCTGGCGCGTTTGGCAAAGAATGTCCCTGGGCTAAAAAAAGAGGACGTCACTGATTTAGCCAGCAACGACTTCAGTCCCGCTAAAATAGCTGAGAAAATTTCCCAATTCATTGCCCAAGGCTTACAAAATGCACGCAATGCAGGGCGCAGTGAAGCCGATATTCAAAGTAAATTTGATGCCGCTGTTGCCGGTGTGCAAAAAGGATTTGATGAGGCCCGAGAAATTTTAGGGAATCTGAATTTACTCTCAGAGAGTATTAGCGCCAATATTGACGAGACCGAAAAACAAACATTTGCCGCTTTAGATGCGATTAACCCCTCCCAAGTAAATACTCCAAGCTTACCTACCTATCATACTCAAGTAGCTGCAGCGGAACGTTTCAGCAGCGCTGAATCTTTTTCATTAGACCTTAAAACTCAAGATGGCGATACCGTTAAAATATCATTCGCCAACCAAAGTAGCCAGCAAGCTTCTTTTGCTTACGCAGGTGATGGTGCAGGTAACTATAGTGCTATTTTTGAATTGAGCCAAAGTCAGAGCAGCTCTTTACAGTTTCAAGTTGAAGGCGATTTGGACGAAGATGAATTAGAGGCGATAGCCAATCTGATTTCTGAAATTTCTGAAATTGCCAATGAGTTTTTCAGTGGAGATGTGCAGAAAGCCTTTGAGATTGCCTCTGAGTTCCAATTAGATAAAACTGAACTCGCCTCAATGAATCTGCAACTCACTAAATCGCAAGAATACACTGCTGTTTCAAGTTATCGCAGTGTACAGAATAATGCGACCCCTGATGTAGGAAAGTTAACCGGGCACTTACTGAATAATTTTGATCAGGCGACCCAACGTCCTGAATTAGATTTCTTACAAGATATTCAACAAGTCAGCCAACGTTTACTAGATAGCCTAGTACAGCAAGATAGTCGTTTCATCGAAGCTGATGATGATGAACAGTCTACCTTCAGCTCTAGCCTTTCTAAGATCCAAGATATTTTACAGGCGATGCGCGAAGCACGTGCTGAAAAAATAGAAGAAGCTGAGGATATAGACTCCGTTACGGACCATGATGACGACGACGATGATGATAATGACGACGACTAATTGTTCTCGATAGCTTTGCGTACCCTACACTGAATGCAGTGTAGGGTCGAATTTTCAGCTTAGGAGCTTAGTCGTTAATTGTATATTTACACTCAGCTATTAGTTCGAGCTAATAGCCGTTTTTTTGTTGTGATCAGTACGGTATATCTGAACAAGTTAAGCATCCCTATCCTGTTGCATTATACAAAGCTCCCCTACCCTTGTAGTTTTTTACTTCATCACTATATACTCTATAGCCAGCTAAATTCAGAGATAGCTAAAAATCAATAGTGGAGATTCGCAGTGAGCAACAATGTAGTTGACTTTAAAAAGCGCCAAGAACAAGCTAGGCACGAGCAGAAAGAAGCGGGCTTCGAGAAGATAAAAGAGCGGTTTGAATCAATTGTTCCAGTAAAAAAAAGTAATCAAGATAAACTATTAAACTTATTTAAAAAGAAAAAAAACACTAGGCCCCCAAAAAATCGCTAGCGTTTATTGAAGACCATCAGCGATGAATCAAAAGAACACTTCTCGGTAGGCAAACAGCCCTGGGCTACCACCGGTATGCAAAAATAATTGCTTAGATGTTGCGCTGATCTGCCCACCCTTTAAAAGATCAATTAAACCTGCCATCGCCTTCCCTGTATACACTGGATCTAATAAGATACCTTCTGTAGCAGCCGTTAATTTAACCGCGGCAATCATCTCGGGAGTACTCACCCCATAGCTGCTTCCGAAATAGCCACCATTGGCATGCACTCGTCCTTCAGACAAGGCGGGATCTAACTCGAGATAGAGCAGTAATTCCTTTAATAGATCACTAACCAGCAGCTCTTGATCCCGACAGTTCTTGCTGACACTGATACCCAAGACAGGGATTGAACTGTTAGCAGCAATTAGCCCTGCTAGTAGCCCTGCTTGAGTCCCTGCACTGCCAGTGGCAATAACTATTTGATCAATCTCTAACTGCTGTTCCTCTATCTGTTTTAGCAATTCTAAAGCACAGCGGACATAACCTAAGCTACCAATCACGCTGGAGCCACCCATAGGTATAAAGTACGGCGTCTTACCTTGCGCTTTTAACTGCGCCATTAAAGCATCTGTATATTTTTGCAAATCATCATCAATGCCCAAAGTGTGTATTTTGGCACCGAGTAGCGAATCTAACAGTAGATTGCCGTTTTTGTAAAAATCTTCTTTTGGAGTGCCTTCAACATCCTCTAACACTAATTCACAGCTTAGGCCGAACTTAGCCGCAGCCGCTGCTGTTTGCCGCGCATGATTTGATTGCAAACCACCAATAGTGACCAAGGTATCTGCGCCTTGGTGCAGTGCATCGGCCAGCAAGTATTCTAATTTACGGGTTTTATTACCACCGCCAGCTAAACCTGTGCAATCATCTCTTTTGATGTACAGATTACCGTTAACGGACTTAGATAAACGCTCGGCGAACTCAATAGGCGTCGGTGAATGGCTAATTTTTACCCGTTTAATCGCGTCAAAATCTAGCATCTAAGCATCCTTAATTAAAATGGTTGATAAAAATTTAGAAAAAAGCCGCGCACAGCCTGTGTAAATAAGCAAAAAAAACGACTATAGGCGAAGACTGTCAGCATACCTATCAATCGACTTAATATCATTCAAAAACCTCAGCATCACAATTACGCTATGCCGAGGCCTTATTTAATGCAATTTTTAAGTATCTGACGTGGTTTAAGATTCGAACATTTAAGCTGGCTTATTGGCGAGTCGCAGTTCTCATAGTAACGAACTCTTCCGCTGCCGTAGGGTGGATACCAATAGTCGAATCAAAAACGGCTTTAGTAGCTCCCGCTTTCAATGCAATCGCTATACCTTGAATGATTTCTCCTGAATCAGGACCCACCATATGTACACCTAGCACTTTATCCGTAGCTTTATCGACAATCAGCTTCATTAAAGTCCGCTCATCGCTGCCTGATAAAGTGTGTTTCATGGCTCTAAAATCACTAACGTACACATCAATGTCGGTATATTGCTGACGCGCTTGTTCTTCACTTAGACCAACCGTACCAATATTCGGCTGACAAAATACTGCAGTGGCTATCAGATCGTAGTCAACTGCCGCACTTCCTTCGTTGTAGAGGTGGTTGACCAGCGCCATCCCCTCGGCTAAAGCCACCGGTGTCAATTGCACTCTATCGATAACATCCCCTAAAGCATAGACCGATGGCACTGATGTTTGGAAATTGTTATCGACTACTATTGCGCCATTTTTCGCCTGTTTAATACCGAGTTGCTCCAAGCCGATATCTGCCACTTTTGGCACCCGACCAGTAGCGTACATAACACAGTCAGCCTCTATCGTTTTACCATCATTGGTAGTAATTAACAGTGAATCATCCGCTTGTTTGACAATCGATTTAATATCGCAATTAAAATTTAAATTCACCTGTTTTTTAGCCACTTCGGTAGCGACAAATTCGCGAACTTCTTGATCAAAACCTCTTAAAAATAGATCACCGCGATAAATCAAATCTGTTTTAGCACCGAGGCCGGCAAAGATCCCTGCAAATTCAACGGCAATATACCCACCACCGACGACTACCGCACGCTTTGGGAACTCTTTCAAATAAAATACTTCATTGGAACTGATAACGTGCTCTTTACCTTCGATGTCGGGTACAAAAGGCCAGCCACCGGTCGCCACCAAGATTCGCTCAGTAGTATATTGCTTACCTGCTACTTCGACCGTGTGTGCATCTATCATCACACCTCGCCCCTGCAACAAAGTACAGCCCGAGTTAACCAACATGTTTTGATAGATGCCATTTAGGCGTTCAATCTCTTTGGTCTTGTTATCACGCAGCGTCGGCCAATCAAAACTACTTTCTCCAACATTCCAACCAAAGCCTTTCGCCTCTTGAAAATCATCGCGATAGTGAGAGGCATAAACAAACAGTTTTTTCGGCACACAACCTACATTTACACAAGTACCACCGAGATAAAGGTCTTCTGTAATCGCTACCTTCACCCCTTTAGCTGCGGCCATACGTGCTGTGCGAACGCCACCAGATCCGGCACCAATTACAAACAAATCAAAATCAAATTCCGACACAACTATTCTCCGTGATTATTTAAATACCTGAGTCGACTGCGTTTAAACGCTATATAGCAAGCACTCGATACAGCCACCAATTCAGGTTGAAGTTAAACAACTGACCAATAAAAGATCATCTAAAGGAGTGATAAGTTCCCCTCGTCGACTAAAAATTGTCGACCTGTTTTCAATTGCTGCTAGAATACCTGAAAAACACAAAGCACTGGTAGCTATAGTCATGAAAATAATCTCATTTAACGTAAACGGTATACGTGCTCGTCCCCATCAATTAGCCGAGCTGATTAAAATTCTCCGCCCCGATGTTATCGGCATTCTAGCAATATAAGTTCACGATGATGAATTTCCAGTCTCGATGATTGAAGAGCTTGGTTACCATGTCGATTTTCACGGTCAAAACGGTCATTACGGAGTGTGCTTAATTTCCAAAAAGCCCGCATTACATATCCAAAAAGGCTTTGTGACAGACGTAGAAGACGCGCAGCGTCGGATGATCATTGGTCAATATGAAAGTGATCGAGGCACTAAGGTTACCGTGCTTAACGGCTATTTCCCACAGGGCGAGAATATTGCACACGAAACAAAATTCCCCGCTAAAAAGAAATTTTATGAAGATTTACAAATTCATCTGACAGAGCACTGCAACACTGACGAAAATGTCATTGTCCTTGGTGACCTCAACGTCTCCCCCCAAGATATGGATATAGGAATAGGTGAGCCGAACCGCAAGCGCTGGCTAAAAACCGGCAAGGCTAGTTTCCAGCCTATTGAACGAGAGTGGCTAGCCACTTTGTTAAGCTGGGGTTTACAGGACACTTATCGATTGCATCACCCAGAGCAAGATAAGCGCTATAGCTGGTTTGATTATCGCAGCAGAGGCTTTGCCGACGAGCCAAAGCGCGGCTTAAGAATAGATGCCGTATTAGCCACTAAAAGCTTATATGAAAAATGTACTGCAGCTGAGATAGACTACGATATTAGAGCGATGGAAAAACCTTCTGATCACGCTCCTATTTGGGCTGAATTTGATATTTAGCCAAATTAGGTTGGCAATTTAAGTGAATATATAGGCCATGATCCTCTGTTAAAGCTACTACAGATTGACAGTCGATCATCATCTATGAACTTTAACCTCCCGCTAATTAACACCTCAACCAACCGCTAAAAAACCTTCCTACTACCAAAGATATTCCGGGTGCGCAGTGAACCAATCGACAATTAAGCCTTTAAATATCTGTAATTTTTTGGGTAGTTGGCGCTGCGCCGCATGGATAATCGTCATTTCATGTAAGCATAACTGATAGTTTGGCAACACTCTGACTAGCTGCCCTTGCTCAATTAACTTATCCACCGCATAAAAAGGCAAATTTGCGATCCCCAACCCTTTTAATGCTAGCACTTTTGCGCTGGCGTATTTACTGGTAGCAAGATTCCCAGTTGCTACAATACGCTGCACTGTAGATGTAGATGTAGATGTAGATGTAGATGTAGATGTAGATGTAGATGATTGTTGGTGAAAATCCCATATATTCCAATCTTGCTGATGACTAAATTGAATACAGTTATGTCGGTTTAAATCGTGAATACCGTTAATTTTCTCACCGCCCTTTAAATACGCTTTACTAGCGACTAATACATTGCGAACTCTGCCGAGTGATTTAGCGACGACTAACTCAGGCATGACATCAAAAGCTCGCAGTGCGATATCATTTTCGCCGCTGGCCAAATCATAAGCTCGATTAGAAAAATTTAACTCTACTGTCACTTTCGGGCACAGGGCGATAAATTTTGGCAGTAAATCTTCAATGATTCGATCACCGATGGAAATCGGCGCAGTAAACCTGAGCACACCACTTGCCTCCTGGGTTAAATCATTAATATCTTGCTGTACAGCACCCGCCAAGTTAAGAATTTTTTCTGCTTGCAAATACAATCTTTCACCCGCTTCACTCATCCGCAACTTTCTGGTGGTGCGATGCAATAATTTCACCCCCAGCTCCGCTTCTAGCTTAGCGACATGTCGGCTAACTAGGCCTTTAGAGACTTGCAGTAATTCTGCTGCAGCTGAAAAACCTTGGGTTTTGACCACCGCATGATAACTTTGCAAATGAGTTAAATTCATAATTAGATCCATTATTAAAACAATGGGTTTATTTTATACGGTTTTTACAGCTATTAAATCTATTTATTATACATGTGTTCTAAGAGCCTGTTGGGCTTGACCGATCGTAGCGAAAAAAAATCAGATTTGAGGCAGGTTTTCTGCTCTTTTGCGGCGAATAGCCTGCTATTTAACGAGAGAGAGAACAGGAGATGTGGCCAAATTCTGTTTTGTCGCAGTAGATGAGCGTTAAGCCCGACAGGCTCCTAGCAGTCACTCATTCATACCTGAAGTGTTGATATCAGGTAATACACACGAGGCACAGACAATGAATATAGTAATAATCGGGGCAACCGGCACCATAGGCTCGGCAGTAGCAACAGCTTTTAAAGGGCAGCATCAAGTTATTGAAGTCAGTCACTCGAGCGGCGCATTGCGCATAGACATTTCTGACCCAGACAGTATTAAGCAAACGATGCAGGAGATTCATCAAGTACATGGTGATATTGACGCGCTAATATGCGCCACTGGTAAAGCCACTTTTAAAAACTACCTCGACTTAAACAGTAAAGATTGGCAATTAGGCCTAAATAATAAATTAATGGGACAAATCAATTTAGTCAGTATAGCCCAACAGTACCTCAGCCAAGGGGCCTCTATTACCTTAACTGCGGGAATACTCTGCGAGCAACATATCGCCACTGGAGTCAGTGCCAGCACTATCAATGCTGCAGTTAATAGCTTCGTCGGGGCCGTTGCCCCATTACTGCCGAACAATATTCGAATTAACAGTGTCAGTCCAACTGTATTGATAGAGTCTATGCACATCTACAAAGATTATTTTCCAGGGTTTATTCCGGTGAGTGCGCAAACCGTCGCTAAAGCTTATATTCGCTCTGTGTTGGGCATAGATAGCGGTAAAATATACACAGTAACCTAAATCCGAAACAGAAAACCCAGCATAGTGACGAGTCCTTGCCAAGTTTTCTGACGAGGAGGTTGATGCTTAGCTAACCGACATTAACTGATCAATTTTTTCACTGAACCCCACTAACCCCTGGGTTTGAAAGGCCCTTAACAGCGCACTACCAACCACGGCGATATCTACCACACCAATTAACTCTGACACTTGTTCTGCAGTAGAAATACCGAAACCGAGCGCTAGTGGTACTGTGGTAGAGGCTTTAATTGCATCCAGATAGTCGTGTAGCTGCTGCTTGGCGCGCTGACTGTCTGCGCCTTGCCCAGTAACTCCTTTGCGGCTTACACAGTACAGCATTCCCCGGGCCTTTGCGGCGACAAAATCTATTCGAGATTGCTCCATGTCGGGAATCATTAACCAGATAGGATCTACATTTGCAGCGACTAAAGGCGCGACCATATTATGTTGATCTATCGGTAAATCGGGAATAATGACCCCTGATATATTGGCTGCCAGGTCAGCTGCTAAGGCATCAAATCCGTACTGCAATAATGGATTTAAATAACTCATAAGTAACACTTTCGAGTTTGGAAACTGTGCTGCCAGTTGGCTAATATCGGTAATGCACTGCCCAAGTTTAGGCTGATTTTCCAGTGCTTGATGGCAGGCATCGGTAATTGTAGGCCCGTCTGCAACCGGATCAGAAAAGGGGAATTGTACTTCGAGAATAGCCACTCCTTTTTGTAAAATAGTATGCATCATCTGTAAACTACTGGCGATATCAGGATAACCATAGATCACATGAGTCATCAGTAATATCGATTTAGTGTGACGCTGCTGTTGGATAAACGCTGCTAATTGACTCATACTATTGTCCCTCCTCTAAATAACTGCGCAAGAAATCATTAAACGGTTGGTCTTCTAGCGCCTTGGCAATGGTGAAGATATCTTTATCTCCACGCCCCGATATATTAATAACAATGTTTTGACTGGGATCTAACTCAGCGGCTTCTCGTAAGCCACCTGCAATGGCATGCGAGGACTCCAAGGCTGCAATGATCCCCTCGGCTTTCATTAAGGTTTTAAATGCAGCGAGCACCTCAGAATCACGGGCACTGGTCATACGCACTAGGCCTCGATCGGACAAATCAGCTAAAATCGGCGACACTCCCACATAGTCTAAACCGGCTGAAATAGAGTGCGTGGGCGCTAACTGCCCTTGATCATCTTGTATAAACATGCTGGCAAAGCCTTGCGATATACCAAATTTAGCTTGATCGGTATGAAAGCGCTTCGCGTGCTCTCCCACCCCATCTCCCCTGCCACCAGCCTCGATGCCGACTAACTCAGTGTCAGTCCCGACAAAAGGTAAAAATATTCCACAGGCGTTACTACCGCCACCGACGCAGGCGTAAATTTTATCTGGCATTGCGCCAATTTGCGCCATTGCCTGCTCTTTTACTTCCTCGCCGATAACAGATTGAAAACCCGCTACCATTTCCGGAAAAGGCTCGCAGCCACAACTGGTCCCTATCAGGTAATGGGTGTCTTCATAGCTAGCGGTCCAGTCTCGTAAGGCCTCGTCTAATGCATCTTTTAAGGTTTGTGATCCACTGGTGACTGGGACAACTGTTGCACCTAACTGCTTCATCCAAAACACATTCGGATATTGACGCGCGATATCATGCGCACCCATATAGATAGTACATTCAAACCCTAGACGCGCACTGATCAACGCTGTCGCGACGCCATGCTGACCCGCCCCAGTTTCTGCAATCACGCGCTTTTTTCCCATCCGCTTGGCTAGCAGACCTTGACCAATCACATTATTCATTTTATGCGCGCCGCTGTGATTTAAATCTTCGCGCTTGAGGTAAATTTGCGCACCACCGATTTGTGCCGATAAGTTGGCACAGTGGGTCAACGGTGTCGGCCGACCAGAATACTGCTGCATCTCTCGCTTTACTTGAGTAATAAAATTAGGATCAGCCATCGCCTGACGATAGTGTTTCAACAATTGCTGTTGAGAAGAGTAAAGAATTTCGGGAATAAAGCTCCCCCCGTATTGACCAAAATACCCTGCATCACTCATGATAACCTCATCTTTATTATTTATTAACTAAACGGTATAGTAAAGTTAATAGATTTTTATTCATTCGTCAAGGGGTAATACATGGCCAGAGGTCGTCCTTCAAAAAAACAGCACATACTAGATATTGCCGAGCAGCTCTTTTCTAAATTTGGCTATCAGAGCACCTCTATCGATTTAGTCGTCAGAGAGTCCGGTGTATCAAAGCCAACGGTTTATAATAATTTCCCCAGTAAACAAGCGCTACTGCAAACCTTAATTCACCGCCAGATAGAACTTTCAGCGGCTCATCAGTCAAAAATAAAATCCGATGAAGCCGACAGCTACGATAAAATTTATACCATCTTTTACCATTTAGTGAACAGCCCTTTTGCACTGGCGCTACTGCGTATTTTTTATGGCGAAGTACAAAAACTAGATACGGATAACTTGGCTTTATGTCAACTTTTTGCACAACAATTCGAACAGAGCTGTGAAGAGATTCTAACTGACATTATTGACCATCAACCTACTAGGCTAGTGATTGTGGCTATCTATAAAAATGGTATTTTGAATAAAGCACTCAGTGGATTAACTCAACTGAGTGCCGAAGAACTGCAACAACAAATCAAAGTGCTAAGAGTCTGACTGTGAGCAACCTTTGGAGGAGCCACTGAACAAGTTACAGCGATATTCGTGATTAAAGTAAACGTTACGGACAGTTTGCCTAACACCAAGCTGTTAACCAAGATTGCATGCTGCGTAGGAGCTTATTCAGAGATTTTCTAAGCAAAATTCTTACATACTTAACCAGCTAGATTATATTTTTAGCAGTTATTTGCATATTTTAAATCACTTGTTTGATATTCACTTGAAGTTAATGAATAATACCCCCTCGAAGTAATGGTACTTGTTAGTTAGTACTATTTTGTGGCTTCTGCCTGATACAGTGACACTCTATAAAGTTGAAACAAATAATCATCCGCTCTAGTAAAATAGCTAGCGTAGATGAGTATTTAACACACTGTGGTATGCACAATACCCAAGCTGTTTTTAATTTTTTATGGTCAGCACAATAATACGGTAGGGGCTGTGCGTAATTTTAGCGACCAATTTGGTCATTAATCATCTTGCTGTGCATAGGAATACCAGTGAAATATTATATCTCTCTATTAATCACATTATTCACTCTTTTAGCGGTTAATACCGAGGCGGCAACACGTTATGTGAGCGATCAATTGTTCACTTATATGCACTCGGGGCCCAGTTCTCAATTTAGAATCATAGGCAGCGTCAACGCCGGTACTAAAATAAAATTAATTCAGCACAACGCTGCGAGCGGCTACAGTAAAGTCGTTGATCCAAAAGGACGTAGCGGCTGGATTGAAACTAAATTCATCACCAAAAACACACCGGCATTGCTACGTTTACCACAAGTTGAAAAGGCCTTAAAAGTGGCTAATAATAAACTTAGTTCAATCGGTGATGAAAACGAAGCTACGCTAAATAATAAGCAGCAGAATTTGAGCAAACAAGTTTCAATCAACAATCAACTGATTGCTCAACGTCAAGAATTACAAAATACTATTACATCTTTGCAGCTTGATAACAGCAAATTACAAACACGGATTACCAATCAAAGTGAAGAAGTTGAAATGCAGTGGTTAATGCGCGGAGCAGGAATTATTATTTTAGGCTTATTTATCGGTTTAGTGGTACCGCACCTACCGCGCCGTAAAAAGAAGAATGACCAGTGGGCTTAGCATCTAAACCCTAAGCTTTAAGCTTTCATGCCGTCAGCATTGTATTTATAAACAATTTAGTCAATCACAGCGACACTGAGAGCTCTGCATAACTTACCCAGAGGGTCTGATAACTACGCTCGGTAATACGGCGTTAAAAATCCTACTCAGACTTTATCCACGATGCGCTGCACTTTGTAGCGTGTCAATAACTCGACGAATCTCCTGCCAGCATTTTTCAGGATTCGACTGAGCAATAAAGTGCCCACCGGTCACATTGACCAGCTCAAAATTTACACATAGCAGTTTAAAGGTAGTGATGACATTTTTACTGACCAGCCAATCATTACTGGCACACAGATAGCTGGTTGGCTGTTTAACTTTATCTACGGGTCTCTTTGCTTGCGCAATAACCTCCAATCTTGTGCGCAACGTTTTATTGGATACATTCCCTAGTGACTGATAAAACAAATCGACTAATTCGCTGTTTGATGACCGATCAAAAAATAGATAGTTTAAAACGGCGGCAGGGATCAGCTTACAGCGTAAAAAGGTGATCGGGAATAGACTAGCATACCGGCTAATTAACGAGGGTCTCTCTAAAAATCCTGCGGCAAAGAATACGTGTTTAATTGACTCACCCTGCAATTTACACAACTCATAGGCAATCAGTCCAGAATATGATTCGGCAAAGATGATAACTTCTTGATTGCCGATCATGATCGCTAATTCTGCAGCCTGTGCGGACGGGGTCTCCGACTGAAATTTCGACAGCGCAATAACTTCATATTGAATAGTTCCAGAGATAAGCTTTAACAGTGGCTCAAATAAAATGCCCGTACCATCCATACCGGGTAAAAGTATTAGCCTAATAATAAATCTCCTTTTAGGAAAGCTCTGTAAGTATGCGATTGCTGAATTATCAGGTTATAACAACATCATTTTCCAGCGACCTACGCGTGTACTCACTGGCGGTCAGCACATCACTTGAGGTCGTTGATTTTTTTGAATTTTCTTATTTTAATGCGCATATTTTTCATTGGTGACGAGGTATTAAACTGAATCATTCTCCCCAATGTATACTGCTGATACCAATTATCAGCATATAGCTGATGATCATCCAAGCGCTCTATTAAACACAAAATATCAGCGGTCGTCGACTTTAGTTCCATCAGCAAATCATTGTAGGTCCAACTTTGGTACTGTAAATGAAAGCTTTGTGCGAGCTCGCCAAGCTGGTTCCATTTATAGCCAGTCGCAGGAAAGTCTACCGACTGCCCCGCAGATTTTTGTGCATGCCACTTAAGCACTAATTGCCCCCAGCCAATAAGATAAGAAACCGTGTCGCAGACACTTATTTGAGTTCCTTTCACATTGCCTTCAACCGCTATTCTTCGTGCGATATCCTCAGGGATCGTTAGGTAATCTGCAAGAATTTTCTGCAGAGCTAGCCCGATCGCTTGCTGTAACTGTTCTTTACTTTTAGGCACTGACGACATATCGACTCCATTATTCGTAACAGATCAGCATAATTCTATTTATGGATATTTTAGTTATAAATTTGCATCTTGAATAGGCTTTTGAGATTAATTAATCATTTGGATTTTTGGTGCTTTATGCCTATCTACCTTAGCTTCTATCTACCTTAATTGCTTCAGCATCAAACCGCTATTCTTCGAGTAGTAAATGTGAAGCCATGCGGGCTTTCAAAGCTCTTTTGCTCCGTCGAAATACCTAATTGGAACATCAGTGACAGCCTTTCGATCCATGCCAAAGTTAACCGCCACCCTTGGTGTGGCTTGCCCTGATTGGGTTTGGTAGTGAGTTACGCAGCCACAATAGCTACAACGCACAAAATCCAACTCTTTATCACCCCATGCATAAGAATCGCTGCCACTTGCACCAATATAGATCTTTACTTGCTCTGGAGCATAATAGCCCCAAAGGCTATTATATCTACTGCATATTGAACAATTGCATTGAGTTACCCTCGCTGGTTTATCAACTTCAATGACTATATTTTTACCGTGACATTTTATGTTCATATTTTCCTCACAACTACTTTAATCTGCCAATATGATTTGCGCTGCAAGCGCTATCATCAACTCCAATCTATGCCAGAACTTTATATTTCAAGTGTAGTTCTTGCAGCGTCACTGATCATAGCAAAACTGATCAGTAAACACTCAATCTCTGATCAATACCATTTTTACCGCTGAGAATTTGTTCAGTATCTATCTTAGTGTTTTAAGCCCCACAAAAAAGCCGGCTCCACTGGGCCGGCTTGGGGTTATAGCTATCGATTTATGATCGAGCTTTACCATTACTTGGATCGTACAGCGCTCCGTAGCCAACCGCGGCAACTGTGACTGTGTAATTATCACCGAAATATTCGATTTCTAATTCACGACCTTTCTCACAGTATGCTAAAGGCAGATAGCCTAGAGCGATGTTCTTGCCGATCGTCGGTCCATATACAATACTGGTGGTATAGGAGCGACGCCCCTTCGAGTCAATCAACACCTCGCCAGATTCTGGATCTAATATAGGACAATTACCCACTGGATAGCGGGCAACGCCATTCGAATCAATATTATCATTCATGGTTAATGTACAAAGGTAAGCGGGTTGATGCTCTAGCTCACGCTGGGCTAACAGCGCTTGCTTACCAAAGAAATCCGCTTTTTTAACCACAGGACGAGCTAAGTCGACTTCAAGTAAGTTGTACTCTGTTAAAATATCAGCATTTTGCAGGCGCAAGCTCTTTTCCAAGCGACGGCTGTTAGCGTACGTTTCAATGCCGACCGGAGTAACACCTTGTGCATATAGTGCGTCCCATAGCGCTAGACCATCTTTCATTTCAAAGTGAATTTCCCATCCTTGTTCTCCTACGTATGAAATTCGAAATCCCATGTAAGTTACACCGTTGATAACAATATCTTTAACTGCCGCAAATGGGTAGTTTTCAAGGCTGATACTGTCTGGATCATCAACAATTTTTTGCAGTGTCGCGCGAGCATTGGGGCCCCATACTCCTAGACAACCATGGTCATTGGTACAGTTAGTTACCTGTGCATCTAGGCCGAGGTCTTGAGCCATACGCCTAATCCAGACTAAATCTCGATGCCCAGAATCGGCGCCATCGATGACTCGAAAATGATTTTCAGCTAAGCGCAATACGGTCACGTCGGCGCGCACCCCTCCCACTGCATCAAGAAAATGGGTATACACTCCTTTGCCGATCGGTGTATCTCCTGCAACTTTAGCGACGCAGGTGAATTCCATTAGCTGTGCGGCATCAACACCAGTCACATCAATAATAGCGAAGTGGGATAGATTGATCATGCCCACATCCTCAGTCATTTTTAGATGTTCTGCATTTGAAACTCGAAAGAAGTGACGGCTATCCCACTCAGCTTCACGCACCGGTACTCTATCGCCATATTCTTCCAGTAGATGCTCGTTACTCGCATAGCCATGTGCGCGCTCCCAGCCTGCAATTTCCATGAAGTAGCCACCAAGCTGATTCTCCCGCTCCCAAAATGGGCTGCGAAATTTACCACGTGCAGCGGTATAGGGCTCGCGATTGTGCACTGGTGGGTTATAAATTTTAAAGGCGGATTCATAGCAGCGATCATGAATGTACTGCTCTTCACACTGGAATGGATAAGCACGCGCCACATCAATACTGCTGTGGTCGAATTCGGTTCTTCCATCTGTCATCCAGTCGGCGATGATTTTTCCGGTGCCCGGGCCATCCTTCACCCATACCGACACGCTATACCATAGGCCTCGAACGTTAGACGATTCGCCAATCGAGGGACCGCCATCAGCAGTCACCTGCAGCAAGCCATTGAATGAGTATTTGTCGTCGTAACCTAGCTCACCTAAAATAGGGGTTAATTCAATCGCTCTCTCTAACGGATCAATGACCTCTTCGATATCTAGATCTCGCTGTGAAGGCGATAATCGCGCAAATTCTTTTTCCAAAATGTCGCGCGGGTGACACATTCTAGGCTCTTTTTCTTCGTAGTAGCCCCACTCAAGCTGTCCACCCTCTGCTGTTTTCGGATCACCAGTATCACGTAAATAGGCAGAGTTTCCCTGGTCACGCAGTAATGGGTAACCTATTTCTTTACCCGTATCAGCAAATTCTTTGAAATCTTTAAAGAAGGTTAGCGGATGATCAACTGGCATTACCGGTAAGTCTTCACCGGCCATTCCAGCAATTAAACGCCCCCATAAACCGGCACAAACCACCACATAATCGGCTTCAATATAGCCGCGCTCAGTTTCTACGCCCTTAATACGCCCATCGACTATCTTCAATCCCGTACAAGAAGTATTGGCAAAAGCTTGTAACTTACCCGTTTCGATGGCCGCTTCCACCAATTCACCGGCGACCGTTTGCGAGCGCGGTATGACAAGACCGGCATCCGGATCCCAAAGCGCACCTTGTATGACATCTTCTTCTAATAGCGGAAATTTTTGTTTTGCCTCCGCGGTGCTCATCATCCGCACGTTGTTACCAAAAGCTTTACCTGAAGTCACCCGACGCTTGAGTTCATCCATACGTTCTGAGTCACCCTTACGAGCTACTTCAATCCCGCCAATGCGCTCATAGCGCCCCATTTTATCAAAAAAGTCGATGCTGTATTTAGTGGTGAAAATGGTCATTTGATCATGGGCAGTATTGAAACAAAAATCCGAGGCGTGCGCCGTTGAACCAATATCCGTTGGAATAGCGGATTTATCGATACCGACAATATTGTCCCAGCCTCGCTCAATTAAATGGTGAACAACTGATGCGCCTACTATGCCACCTTGACCGATAATCACTACCTTTGCACTTTTGGGAAATTTTGACATTTAGAGCACTCCGCGTTGTCTGTTTAAGCTGTCAGCAACACTTAATATGGATGATTCGTTTGTAATTTATGATTACTCGATCGCCAATACGACCTATAAATAGGCATCGCCAAGCTAGCAAGCTTCATATTGATGGATACTGATAATAATTTATGCCGCTCAGCACAACTTATCTATTAGCGCCACTTTTTTGCATGTAGCTGCTGATTTTGGATAATTTTTATGCCATTTACTGTGAAGTATCGATTTTTTACTGCCCAGCCAGAGCTCGTCATTTCATTTTTTCTAATCACGGCTTAAAAAACGACTAATTTTTAACAATTTACTGACGAATTTTAAGACATCTTTTTGCGCCCGAATCAAAAATCTAGGATAATCGGGATAATTCTGTCTTTAATAAGGAAAATATCTCATGGTTTCAACAATAGTATTAATGAATGTAGAGCGTGGACAAGCCAGTAATGTCGGAGAAAGACTAGCCGCGATGACCGGGGTAACCGAAGTTTACTCAGTGGCTGGAGCTTTTGATTTAGTGGCCCTGATTAGAACCGAGAATAATGAACAACTTGCTGATTTGGTCTCGACTGAAATCGGTAAAATTGACCAAATCACCGCTACTCAGACCATGATTGCATTTAAGACATTTTCTAAATTTGACTTGGACGCGATGTTTTCAATAGGCATGGAATAAACTTTATCAAGCTGAGCATATAAAACTCACCTGAATAAGTCATGTACGCTCCGCAAGGTGGCAGAGGCGTGTGGGACTTGTTCAGAGGCTTTAGCAAAACACCACCAATACTTTTTGATTTGGGAAGACCATGACCAAGATTGATTTTAGTACTAAAATTCATGCTCAAAGACCTTACGAAAGTAAAAACTTTTCGAAATCCACCAATCCAGTTAGCCTACAGAGAGCTTTTGAAAGCGATCGCGGACGAATTATCAATAGTGCTGCCATTCGACGCCTACAACAAAAAACTCAAGTATTCCCCCTGGAAAAAAATGCGGCAGTGCGCAGTAGACTCACCCACTCTATGGAAGTACAACAAGTTGGGCGCTTTATCGTACAAACTATTTTTAGCAATTTAAGCGCGGCACAATTAAAACTATTCGGCTTAACCCACTTAGAGCGCTGTATTGAATCGGTTGTAGAGATGTCTTGCCTAATGCATGATATCGGCAATCCTCCTTTTGGTCATTTTGGTGAGCAGGCGATCAACCAGTGGTTTGCATTACATTTAACTGACTTATCGAAACAGGTACATGAGCAAGATACCGTCCAATCGGTTTTTCAACACCATCCCCAGCTCGCCATTGATCTATTACAATTTGAAGGAAATGCACAGGCGATTCGCCTCATCAGCTCACTGCTTAATTTAAACCTAACCTATACCCAAGCTGCCGGCATCCTTAAATACACCCGCCCCGGCACCGCTGCAAAAAGTGCGACACTGCCTACGCAAAGCTATCTAATGAAAAAAGTTGGGTACTACTATAGTGAAGCTGAATACATCAGCAATTTAAGTGAGAGTTTGAGTATTGACTACGGCTGTCGCCACCCTCTCTCCTATATTATGGAAGCCGCTGATGATATATCCTACTGTCTTGCCGATATTGAAGATGCTGTAGAAAAAGGAATTCTAACCACTGATCAGCTCAGCCAGTTATTAGCCGAAACTTATCCCGAAATATTAATCGATAAATTTGCTCTAAACGACCAGGCAGCCATCGATAATATGCGTAAAACCATTGAAAAAGCGCAGCGCTCACAAAACTATTTTATCAGTTTAAGAGTCTCTCTCTCCCACCCTCTGGTTAAACATGCCAGTGAACAGTTTATTGGGAATATTGAAGCAATCTACCGAGGCAGCTACAACCAAGCTTTGCTGGAAGATAAGAGCCACTATCATGCGATTACTGAAACCTTGAAGCAGATTGCTATCAAGTATGTATTTTGTCATCGTGAAGTTGAAAAGTTAGAGCTGCAAGGTTATAGAATTATTAGCGGCCTTTTAGATTGCTATAGACCACTGTTAAATATAGATGCGAATGTATTTCACAAGATTCTTCAGCAAGACAAAAACGCACCATTGATAGCGCGACATTTAGTAAAAAAACTACCTGAAAAACACTTGCTGACCTACACCAAGGCAATTGCTTTGCTCAAGCAGCACAATCTCGACTACCCAGCTTTAGAGTACTACCACCGCTGCCGTTTATTACAGGATTATATTAGCGGTATGACCGACCAATTTGCCTACGATGAATATAGAATGCTGATGGTGATCGATTAAGCTATTTCCTCTTAAACTATTTCCTCTTAAACTATCGCCCCTTAAACTATCGCCCTTCAAACGATTACCACTCAAACCAGCCCGAGTATTGTCGGGCAACGGCTAGTGAGCTTAATTCTTTATTGAGCTAGTTTTATCGCTATTTAGAGCGCCGCCAATTGATCAAACAATGCTTAAATCGTCAATTATTTGATTCTGGTGACCTTTAAATTTTCTTCTTTAACGATTTTATAACGATCACTGAGCCGTTCAACAGTTAATTGTTTAAAGGTTTTATCTTTATAAGTAGGCGTCGAATAAGTCAGCGTGAAGTTTAGCCGCTGTTTAGCGCTATCAGAGCTTGGTAAAAAATTCAGATCAGTTCGAAACAACTTTATCCACTTAGGTCGCTCTATGCGTTTCTTTCGCTGCGCCAGCCAGGCGCTATGCGAGGAATTGTTCTTCGCTGAAAAGTCTGCACTGTATTGGTCTTTATAAGCGCCAAAATTTTGTGTTTGCCAGGCATTGATCCAATTATCGACCAATGCGATGATTTGTTGTTCGTTGGACTGATTTTTAGTTAACTCTTTTTCACTAGCAGCCTGAGAATTGGCAGTGTCACTAGCAACTTGCTGACCAGTATTTATTTTAGCCCTCAAATTGATAATTTTGCTACTAGAGACGTTCGATATTTTAACCTGCTCAGATTTTCTATTGTCAACTTGCTGCTCAAGCTTATTCGATTTTTCTGAGGCTGAATTCGCAGGGCTAACCACACTCTTATCAACCAAATCACTATCGCCACTACTGCGCTCTTTTACTGCAATAGACTCTTCGCTGCTAACATTTGGCTTTTGTGGCTTAGTTGACGATAGCGTGGCACTGGCAGTAGATGCACTACTACCCGGCTCTATAGCTATTTCAGCTACTTTAGCGGCTATTTCACCCCCAGTTAAAGTGCTTCCATTCTCTGAGCTTGCAGCACTCGCTGTTTGATCTGTGTTACTGCTCAATGAAGAGGTAAGCTGAACGCCGCTCGGTGAATTTGAACTGTCGCCATCATCACTATTCGCACTCCAGAAAACCAAGCCAGTACCCGCCATTATTAAAACCGCAATCGCAGCCACAGACGTTTTAGAGCCAAATAGTAAGCTAGGCTTTTTGATCTCTGCCGATTTTTTACCGCCGATATCCATGCGCTGACTGAAAAGAGCCAGTACCGCAGCATAATTAGTTAAATGGTCAATTTCATTCGGCAACCAAACTATCACTTTAGAAAGGTATTGATGGTGAGCATTAACCACCGCAGAGGAAGGTGCTTGCCCTGACGCCTCCAAGTTAAACTTTTCACTAACTACAGGCTCATTTTCTATAGATAAATCGGCAGTGGAACCAGTGTCTAGTGCCTGTTGATCTGGCTGCTCAATACCATATTCAGGTTCTTCACTCAGCTCGGCTGAGGAAGCTGAACTATTAGAGTTATCACCCTGCTCTACGCTCTTCAATAGATCTAACAACATATTTAATTGACTAGACTCGACATTGCTACTGTTGACAGCAAAAATAAGTGACGAAGTTAGCAGGTTATCTATTATGTACTGCCGTAAAGCGGCGCCATCTTGAATTGACTCTTTAAAAATTTGACTGAAGGTTTTCAGTAAGACTGAGAAATCACCGGCCAACCAAGGCACTATTTTATCGCCTTTCGCCAGTGAATAATTCATCCAACTGCGAATAAATACCTTAGTATCAACCCCGGTAATTTGCAGCAATTGGTGCTCTTTAAGCTCACTTTCAAGCTGTAGATACTTTAATGTAAAATCAGTTCTAACAATACTTTGCTGATTATTTGAATTTTGCAACGTATATATCCTAAAGATTAAAAAAATGCGCGCTTGATAATATCTAGAGACCTTAGCATAAGGTCACGGGCGAAGGTAAAACACGTAAAAAACCGGCGATTTAACGGAATTAGTATGCTTCTCACTATGGGTACAGTGTGCCTCTGTTTATAGGTACGACTGGCTTAAATGAGCATATTGAACCGGTTTTTAACGCCGTCTTTCCGAGCGCAGTTATCATACCCTCTGGGTAAGTTATGCTAAGCTCTCATCTAAGTTGTTCTGTCAGACCTAGATAAAATAGTGCTATGGAATACCAATCGACGGAGCGCCTTCATAAGCTATTTTCCAAGTATTATTTTCTTTCTGCCAATACTGCCGTTTAGGGCCTGATCCGTTGTAATTACTTGATTTATATGACTGATCGAATGAGACCACCATAAGATCAGTATCGGGATAAGTAAATATATTTAAGTCGTTCAAGCCTATTTTTATGAAAGATTTAGAGCGATTTACTCTTTTCTTATGCTCGGCAAACGCCTGGTATTTCTTGTTACCATCACTGAATTTTTTCGAGTAGTGGCTGATATAACGCCGGTAATCTAAACTCTCCCAATCAGCTTCCCAGCTTTTTACTAATGCGACCATCTTCGCCTTTTGCAGCTTCCAATCTGCTCTGGACAACCACGTTAGGTTTTCGCCCAAAATCATCGGCGTCCCCTGGGAAACTAATCGATCAACTTCTTGAAAGTCTGGATTAGTTAAAGAGAGACAGCCTAAACTGGCCAGCGGTGGTCGACTGTATGTATCCACGGGCGACCCGTGTAGCCAGATACCGTTGCCGGTACGCTTGTTCCTATAATCCCAAGCGTTGGGATAGTTTAAAGGCAAAGCCCCAGCGCCATATCTTTGTGGCAAATTTTCATCCAGTAAACGACCAGTGGTAAAGTACACCCCTACCGGCGATTTTTTATCGCCCTGCTTTCTTTTATCCGTGCCACCTTGACCGTGAGAGGCATAAAAATCTTTTATTAAAAACGGCACCCCGTTTCTATTTTCAAAGATAAACAACCGCGACAGACTCATATCTTGCACAATCACATATTTTTGCTTATCGCTGAGCATCACAATATCTTTTGGAATTAAATCAGGGGCTGGTTTTAATTTACGCAATCTAATGCGAGCCTTCGCCTCTTCAATTAATCCCTGGATCTTTTTTTGTTCACTATCAGTAAAACTACTACCCATTTTAGAAAGTGGATTCACTCGGGCAATTAAGAGATCCGCATAAACGAGTTGCGCCAACCGAAAATCAGGTCGAATAGTTACTAGTTTTTTGATCTGCTTTAAAGCCACATCAAAATTCTGTTCAGCAATCGACTCAAATCCTTGAAGAAGTAGCTCTTCGTTTCCCTTGGAAACCCCGTAATCTCGCACTGCTGCCTGCAATTGAGACTGCATACCAAAAAGGGAGAGAAAAACTAATGACAATATGCGCATATTCACCTTACATTAAATAATAAACTTGCTAAATTATACTGTTTCTTAAGTTAAATCAGTATCCTTTATCAAAGCTTTATCCTAGATAGTTTCCACTTAGCCTAAATATTGAAGCACTTAGCTCTACCAAATATAACGGACGCTGATTTGTCAATTGAGTACTAGTATCAGCATCTCGCTAAGTTGAAAATGTTTGTAACCGTCATTCTTCAGCATTATGTTCACGGTATTATCTAAAAAATACTGAGTTAGATACATAGTGGGCTTAAGTATAGTCCGCGACTAGCAAAAACACTGCCCTAAATAGGGAATATTTTGTGCGCTATTACTCAAGACAAGTCCAGCTTCTCTAGTCGTAGAACCCTTATATTAACTAAAAGTTCATAAAAACCTCATTAAACCGTTAGTTATAATTTTAGCTGAATCCGTGACTTCAAAGTGAATACAGAGTGTAAGATATTGGTTATACAGTGAAATTGAAAAATTTTAGCTACACCCGTAGGTTCAGCGGATATCTCTCTAACCGCTATATAATCAAGAGCTTGCGATATGTAGTGCAGTAAAGTCACTGATTCAGGTCTATATTAAACACATCTATATTCAGTTGTTTAACATAGCTAAAAACAGCTAACTAGAAAATTTCTTACCGCCAAGCATGTGTAAATGAATATGATAAATAATTTGTCCGCCATCGGCGTTACAATTAAAAACAGTACGATAGCCATCTTCTGCTATAGCTACTTTTTTTGCCAGTTGACTGGCGATTTGGACGAGCTTACCGACCAGAGGCACATCTTCATCGGTCACCTCGTTGAGAGTACTAATATGCTTTTTTGGCACAACCAAAAAGTGATAAGGCGCTTTAGGGTTTATATCATCAAAGGCAATTACATCATCATCTTCATAATGGATGGTGGCTGGAATTTCCCGATTAATTATTTTACAGAACAGACAATCCATTTTTCACTCACTTATATGATTTTTTATCTACAGCAAAAAAACGGCATTTCAAGTTAGACTGAGACCTCTTACTTTGCCATCAAGGTATAGATTAATAGCGCTAAACTACCTTGTTTTACAGGAGTAAGTCGAGTAAATGCAGTATTTATTTTAGCGATCCAGCTTTAACTTGTCTTAACTCCTGCTTTCAGTTTTGCGCAGTATAAAAACAACATACCTAGTAACAATCCCCAAAAAGCAGAACCTATAGTAAAAAAGCTAATTCCAGAAACGGTCACCAGCAAGGTAATCAACGCCGCTTCCCTCTCTGCGGATTCACTTAGCGCCACGCTTAGGCTATTTGCCAGTGTATTTAAAAGTGCCAAACCTGCAATAGTGACGACTAACGCTTTAGGCGCAATTAAAAACAAACTGACCACAGTGGCACCAAACAGTCCGATAATCACATAACAACAGCCGGTGACTATTGCCGCTAGATAACGAGTATTTCGATTACTATCTACCTCTTCGGCGCAGCAAATTGCAGCGGTAATCGCTGCTAAATTAAAGCTATAACCACCAAAAGGGGCCAGTAAAACGGTCGCTAAACCGGTCACCTTTAACGCTGCTGAAACGGGAGGCTGGTAGCCTGCAGCTTTTAAAGTGGCTGCCCCGGGAATATTCTGAGACGTCATAGTGACGATGAATAAGGGAATAGTCACGCTGATAAAAGTGGATAGTGTAAAACTGGGTGTGGTCCACAACGGCATGGCTAAACTTAAGTCGATGGTTTTATTATCAAACAAATTTAGTTGCCAACAAACCAAAACCCCGATCGCAAGCACAACCGGTACGTTAAAATTCTTTAATAGAGGTTTACCGATCACGTAGCTGACAATCATGATCGACACTAATAGAGTGTCTTGTTCTAAAGACTGAAAAATGGCTAATCCAAATTGGAATAAAATCCCTGCTAACATCGCGTTCGCAATAGAATTTGGAATAAAATGTTGGATTTTCTCAAACCATCCGGTAAGCCCACAGACTAAGATGAGTAGGCCGCATAAAACAAAACTGCCTATCGCCTGATCCATTTCGACACCGATCAATGACGTTGCCAACAGAGCTGCACCGGGAGTAGACCAAGCGGTGATTACCGGTATTCGGTAAATTGTTGAGAGTATAATGGAGGTTATCCCCATCCCCAATCCCAATGCAAGCATCCAACTATTGAGCTGACTTTGATTGGCTCCTAAAGACTCAGCGGCTTGAAAAATGATCGCCACGCTGCTGGTATAACCAACTAAAACGGCAATAAAACCCGCCGATAAGTGAGATAGTTTAAGTGCTTGCATATTTGCCCTTTAACATTTGTTGTTTTGAAAATGGCCAGCTACAATAGCGTGCGCTATAACGCACACGCAGCGATACTATCACTGTGCGTTATAGCGCACAATGATATAGCTATAATATTTAGAGACCTCTGCGAAACATTGCGAGCGAAGGAATACAAGGTAAAAACCGGCCAAATAGCGGATTTAGTATGCCCTTCTCTATGGGTATTACTGGTGTAAATGAGCATATTGAGCCGGTTTTTACGCCGTATTACCGAGCGCAGTTATCATACCCTCTGGGTAAGTTATGCAGAGCTCTGATAATGGTCGACTAAAAGAGTGCAGCCCATGCTGAGTACGATTATTGCCAATAATTTAAAACAATTTCGTCGCTCGAGACAGTGGAGCCTTGCCAAAGCCGCGACGATGACCAAGGTAAGCAAAGCTATGTTAGGTCAAATTGAGCGACAGGAATCTAGCCCGAGCATGGCCATATTGTGGAAAATAGCTAAAGGTTTTCACTTGCCCATGTCGGTGTTAATAGAGCCTTGCGTCCTGCGCTTTGACAGCGTACCTGGTGCTAACCACAAGCAAACTATTTCCCTCGATAGTGATTTACAGTTTAAGGTGTTGTTTTCTTTTGACCCTCTCCTGTGCTGTGAAATGTTCTCCCATCGATTACAGTCAAACTGCACACATTTATCAGCAGCTCATGAATTGGGGGTGATAGAAGACATTATCGTCATTTCAGGCGAGCTAGAAATATTAGTCGAAAATAGCTGGCTGCCCTTAACTGCAGGGAATACCTTGAGGTTTAGTGCCGATATGAATCACGGCTACCGCAACATTGCTAAAGAAGAGGTAATTTTCCACAATATCATCCACTACCCGAAAATTGTCACCTGCCATTAACAAATTCACACCGCTGAGCACAACAGCATCGAGAACGATGCTTCCAAAGAATATACCTGCGTACTTGCATCAATTAATCGACTGCAACTCTTAAAATGTCAGGTTTCTCACTGCTTTACATTTGACAGATGCATAGCTATCAATCGATATGTCCGATGCTTTGTCAAGTATTTCCCGTTATTCGAGTTACCTTCTATCTTTATCCTGTATCAGTGACTTCACTGCACCAGATTAGCGCAAGATCTTGATTCTACGACGGTTATAAAAGTACCCACTGAACGTACATGTGCAGTTAATATTTTTCAATTCCAGAGTAGAGCCAATATTTTACATTCTGTATTCACTTTGAAGTCACGGATTCAGGTTTAACATTGAATTGGTACAACTCTGAACGAGTAAAAAATATAAACAACCCAGCCCTGACTCAAACTGGGTTGGGGATATTAATAAACTGATGTGCGACGGAGAATGTTTCAGCTAAGTGTTCACCTAAGGCCTGCACCCCGTAACTTTCGGTGGCGTGATGACCTGCCGAGTAATAGTTGATTCCCAATTCGCGGGCTAAATGTACGGTTTGCTCAGAGATTTCTCCTGATATGAAGGCATCCACCCCATAACTGGCGACTTCTTCAATATAACGTTGGGCAGAGCCGGTACACCAAGCTATCGTTTTTACCTCTCGGCTATGTCCTTGAATAAACAGTGGCTCCCTGCCTAAAACTTGCCTTAGCTGCTGGGCAAATTCAGCCCCTGTGACGGCTCGCTCAACTTCCCCTAACAATGCAATTGCCTGACCTAACTCGTCACCCATACCCGAGGTAATTTTCCAACCCATCTGCTTGGCAAGCTGCACATTATTTCCCCATTGGGCATGCGCATCCAGCGGTAAATGATAGGCGAGCAAATTAATATCATTAACTAATAGTGTTTTTATGCGCTGTTGTTTCATGCCAACTATCGGTTGACTCTCACCGTGCCAAAAATATCCGTGGTGCACTAAAATAAGATCGGCATTTGCCTGTACAGCTCGATCTAACAACTGTTGGCAAGCCGTGACCCCGGTGACTATTTTTGTTATTTTTGTGCTGCCGGACACTTGTAGGCCATTCGGACAGTAGTCTTTAAATTTTTCAGGGGTGAGTATTTTATTGCAATAATCGACAATAACATCAATATTTTCGCTCATGTATTTTCCACTGCTAGTTGATCTGAATAGTTTATGCTGAATCAGCCATAACAATCTGACCAGAGTCTGTCGAAGAAAAGCACTAATCTTTTAGCTGAATCCGTGACTTCAAAGTGAATTCAGAGTGTAAGATATTGGTTTTACAGTGGAATTGAAAAATCTTAGCTGCACCCATAGGTTCAGCGGGCATTTTTCTAACCGCTGCAGAATCAAGAGCTTGCGCTATGAGTTGCATTGAAATCACTGATTCAGGTTTTAGCTTTTACAGGTTAAACGAGGCAGCTGCAGACGACTATCAAACCCAGCGCTGCTGTTCTCCAATTCTCGGTTTCGCTATAAGACCACTGATTCAATGGTAATCCTACCCAACCTAAGCGAAAATATAAATCTAATCTCTAGTCCAATGCTATAATTGTAGCATCCTCTAACTTTGTCTTGTTTTACCTAGGCGGTAAACGTTATGCTACTTGCTAATAAAAACGCCAGCAAATTTAAACATTTAGTTCTATACATAAGCTATCGCTAAGTTAGGCAACACCGAAAATAGCGTCGCCAAAAGTCTTTAGCGGTTTTTTTTCGGTTGAAAGCTAGTAATTAGAGCTTTAGAGCTAAGCTCACTACGACTATTAGCTGGCGGCTTACAATTACCTATTATCAAGTTATTTTATTCGCCAATCGTGTCCGGGTTTTTATTTATGCAAAAATATACATTCTTAGTTTGGCCCGTTATATCAGGGGTATTGATTGCACTGTTAGTGCTGCAATTTAATCCAAACTTTTCGACACCAGCACCCGTGACTATCAACAGAGTTGATTTAACGACCATAAAATCAATCCCAGTCAAGAGCACTGCCATAACCGCTGAAAATTTTGTGCACTCCTATGCTGATGCAGTCGCTAAAGCAGCGCCGGCGGTGGTTAATATTTATATTAATATAAAGCCAGAAGGACCAGATCAACCAACGCTATCAGCTTCAAGTGAAGAGCATTCTAGCTTGGGCTCCGGCGTTATCTTAAATCAGCAAGGCTATATTGTGACCAATAATCATGTCATCGATAAAGCAGATGAAATCATTGTCGCACTGCAAGACGGTAGAGAGGCTTTAGCCAAGGTCATAGGTACGGATACCGGAACAGATATTGCTATTTTAAAAATAGACTTAGATCGCCTGCCAACAATTATGATTGAAGAGTCGGACAGTCTTCGCGTTGGTGACGTAGTTTTGGCGATAGGAAATCCTTTTGATTTTGGACAAACAGTCACTAAAGGTATTATCAGCGCTAAGAGTCGCAACAGTGTTGGGCTTAATCGCTATGAAAATTTTTTGCAAACAGATGCCGCCATTAACCCGGGAAACTCCGGTGGCGCCCTGATCAACACCCATGGTAATTTAGTCGGCATTAGCACCGCTATTTTTTCTAAATCAGGAGGATCTAACGGAATCGGCTTCGCTATCCCCTCCTCACTCGCACTTAAAGTGATGCGTGATTTAATAGAAAATGGCCGGGTTATTAGGGGCTGGTTAGGTGTCGAAACTCAAGAACTGACCCCACAGTTAGCGGAGTCATTTGGATTGAGCAATGTACGCGGCTTAGTTTTAGCGGGAGTGATTACCAATGGTCCTGCATTTCAAGCTGGCTTACGCCCGGGAGATTTAATTTTAGCCTTTAATGATATGTCGATTATTAGCGGCATCGATTCAATGCGCAGCATTGCACAGGTCAAACCTGGCAGCATCGTCAAGGTGAATTTTATTCGTAACGGTGAGCCAATGATTGCCAATATTATCGTCGGTGAACGCCCTTCAACCTAATTCGCCACTATTTAATCAGCCACTATTTAAGCCGTTACTATTTTAACCCAAGCTGCCGTAATCGCTTGTATAAAGTGTTGCGGCTAATGCCCAACTCTTTTGCTGTTTTTGATAAATTGCCATGACACTCTTGATAGCGCTGATAAGTAACTGATAAATGATCACTGTCGACATCTGATAGATCTATTACAGATTTTTGATCGGCACTGGCAAGTGCCGCAACTAGATAGGCCTCTCGACCAGACAAAGAGCTGTTGCTTGCGGCATTAGCTGTAGCTAACTGGTTTGGTTTCAACTGATTAAATTCATCATAATCTGTCGCTAGGGCCGCTGTTGATAACCGCTGTTGCTCAGCCAAGTCATCAAAAAAATCATCAGGTAAATGCCAGTGCGCAATTGGATCTTCATCAGCCATCGCCAACGCGACATCCAACACACTAATAAATTGCCGAATATTCCCAGGCCATGGATGATTTAGAAATAATGTCATTATCTCAGGTGAAATTTCAGCTTGTGCCAAACTCTGACTTTTTTTCTTTATTAGATGACTGAATAGCGATCTTTTATCCATCCTCGTAGACAGTGTTGGTATTTCTATATTGAGACCACTGACCCGATAAAATAAATCTTTCCTGAACAACCCCGCACCAACCAGTGCCTTTAAATTGCAGTTAGTCGCAGAAATCAACTTTACATCCACAGGGTATGACTGAGTAGATCCCAGCGGCGTCACTTTTCGCTCTTGCAAAACTCTGAGCAATCGCCCCTGCACATTTAGCGGCATATCGCCAATTTCATCCAGAAACAAGATCCCTTTATCCGCTTTGCGAATCAGACCAATAGCGCCTTTACTATCGGCACCAGTGAAGGCTCCTTTAACGTAACCAAATAATTCAGACTCAACCAAATCCGCGGGAATCGCCGCGCAATTCAAGGCCACTAGCGCTTTAGCGCCTCTGCTACTATATTGATGGAGTGCTTTAACAAAGACTTCTTTTCCCACCCCTGTTTCGCCAAAAATAAGAATTGGAATATCCTTTTCGATAACTTTACGACCTTGTGCGATCGCCTTTTTCAACTTCGGATCACCAAATTCTAAGCCGGAAAAGGGTATTTCTATCGGTGATTTTTTACCTGCAGCGGGTAGCATAAAACTTAATGTTTTTTCAGACTGATGAGTATCAGTGGGCTCTTGAAGACTGGCAAACATTGAATATTTATCCAGCACTCGCAATTCAAAAGCCGACTTATTAACCTGCTGGCATAAAAAGGATAAATTGCACGCCAGTATCTGTTCAACATCAGTACCTGACAAAGAAAAATTTAGCAGTAATTCAGCGCGACGATTAAAGGCGGTGATGCTGCCTTCTCGATCAAAAACGATCAAGCCAGACCACTGACTCACTAAATTATCTACATGAGTATTGATGGTTAACAAGTAGTGATTTTGCTGGTATTTGTCGATAATTAATCGATTTTCAATCGATTGCGACATCAACCTGACCATACCTAAAGTATGGGCTTGAGGCATATAAGTATCACTGGAAATATCCAACACTCCCAGTAATTGATTGCTGGCATCAAAAATCGGTGCTGCGGAACCTATCATGTAGCGATGTCGCTTGAGATAGTGCTCATCACGCTGAATTTGCACCGCCTCGCCCGCTGCCAGTGCAGTCCCGATAGCATTGGTTCCTGTGTTCACTTCCTGCCAACTCGCACCAGCGGCAAACCATTGACGCTGGGCCTGGGTTAAAAATCGGCGCTCCCCCCAACTATTCAATACTTGGCCACGACTATCCGCCAATAAAATAAGACAGGGACTATTATTCAAAATATTATCGTAATAAGGCAACACCGCATGTGCTGTGGTTTGAATTAAATGGCGCTGCGAATCAAGTAAAATACCAGTATCCGAGCGCTGTAATTTCTGCAACTCAGGCGCGGCATTGTGTTGTAAACCAAAATCCCGGCAGCGCTGCCAGGACTCAGTAATTAACTTTTTATGGGTATTATTCTCGCTGCTCATAATACTTCTTTAAATTATTTCGCCTAGGATCCACGCACTAGTTTGCCAATAGTGCCGCTAGTAGTTTCCAGATTCAACGCAATGCTAACGCGTCCGATAGATTAAAATATATGGCTTTAATTATAGAGCAAATTCTTAGCTCTTAGCTCTTAGCTTCTAGCTTCTAGCTTCTAGCTTCTAGCTTCTAGCTTCTAACTTCTAGCTTCTAGCTTCCAACTTCTAACTTCCAACTTCCAACTTCCAACTTCTAACTGCATTCGAAACGCTGAACAATATTTTCCTATATGTTCATATTAGTGTTCATTTCTGTTCACAGTCAGCATTCAAATATATATCAAATCTTCTTCATTTCAACAGAAATAATTTGCTAATTTTTATTACCATTTAAATTCAACGGTTTAGTTATTTTTATTGATTTTTGTCACTTTTGGCATAGTTATCGCTTTATTACCTTAAATAACCTGCACATTGTTCTATTGTTGTTGAACCGTGTTTTAGCCAGATTTTTATATTATCAGGATCAAAGCTATGTCCTTAGTGTTAGAAAACGT
Organism: Oceanospirillales bacterium; assembly: GCA_029027825.1. GTDB lineage: Bacteria > Pseudomonadota > Gammaproteobacteria > Pseudomonadales > Balneatricaceae > Rs1. Next base: position 2,214,799 of record CP093399.1, read on the forward strand.
TTATCGACAGGTAAATAATGTCGATCATCTAAGCAACATTAATCTGGAATTCAAACCGGGCTCTTTTAATGTATTGCTTGGCAGAACCCTAGCGGGTAAAACATCGCTGTTACGAGTGATCGCCGGGTTAGATAAAGTATCTTCTGGAAAAGTGCTGATGGATGGCGAAGATGTCAGCGCAATTAGCGTGCAACAGCGCAACATCTCAATGGTTTATCAACAATTTATTAACTACCCAAATCTCAGCGTCTACGACAATATCGCCTCGCCCTTAAAACTGTGCGGCACTGGCAGCGCTGAAATAAAACGCAAAGTACAAGAGACAGCAGAGATGCTGCATATTGAGCATTTTTTGCAACGCCACCCTCTAGAATTATCTGGCGGCCAACAACAGCGCACAGCCATGGCCAGAGCGTTAGTCAAAGACGCCAGCATCATTTTATTCGATGAGCCGTTAGTTAACCTCGATTACAAGTTACGCGAAGAGCTGCGTCAGGAGTTGCGAGAACTTTTCAAACTGCGCAATAGCATTGCCATCTATGCCACCACTGAACCCAATGAAGCTCTAGCGCTCGGCGGGATAACTAGCCTATTACATCAAGGAAAGTTACTCCAATCCGGCCCCGCGATAGAGCAATACCACCAGCCGGTCAATTTGAACGCCGCCGATTTATATAGCGAGCCGCCTATCAACCTACTAAAGGGCCAGATTAAAGGTGCGGAAATCAGCTTTGAGAATTACGCTAGCTTCCCGATTGCCAACCATTTTAAAGATATTGCTGAAGGTCAATACAGTTTTGGCATCAGGCCCAGCCATATTGCTCTAGTCCCCAAAAATGATTCTGACATTGAACTAAGTGTCCGAGTTGATGTGGCAGAAATCAGTGCTTCAGAAACATTTTTACACGTCGCCAACGATCAATTACAGATGGTATTACAACTCTCTGGTGTACATGACTACCGAAACAATACTTTAGTCAACATTTACATCCCCCCGGAAAAATTATTCATCTTCGCCGAGAGCGGATTAATTATAAAAGCGCCGCGCATTAGCTCATCAGGAGGCATCTAAATGGCTGAAATACATTTAAAAGGTCTGGCTCACAGCTATATAGGCAATCCACAAATTAGCAGTGATTATGCGATCCATGAAATGGATCATGTCTGGAAACAAGGTGGAGCTTACGCACTACTGGGCCCCTCTGGCTGTGGAAAAAGCACCTTGTTAAATCTCATTTCCGGTCTGATAACCCCCTCACATGGCAGTGTCCTGTTTGATGGAGTAGAAATGAACGACGTTTCCACCCAAGACCGAAATATTGCCCAGGTCTTTCAGTTTCCAGTGATTTATGACTCCATGACGGTCTACGATAATTTAGCATTCCCGCTGAGAAACATGAAAGTCGATAAAAACAAAATAGCTAGCAAAGTCCAAGAAGTCGCCAGCATTTTAGATTTAACCGAGATTTTGCAACAAAAAGCCAACAACCTTTCTGCCGACGCCAAACAAAAAATATCGATGGGCCGTGGCTTAGTACGCGACGATGTCTCAGCTATTTTATTCGATGAGCCCCTCACCGTCATCGACCCAAATTTAAAATGGAAATTGCGGCGCCAGTTAAAACAAATTCATGAGCGTTACAACATTACCATGGTGTACGTTACCCACGATCAATTGGAGGCCTCAACTTTTGCAGATCAAATAGCTTTAATGTATGAGGGAAAGATAGTGCAGTTTGGCACCCCCAGAGAATTATTTGAAAACCCCAACCACACCTTTGTCGGCTATTTCATTGGCAGCCCGGGGATGAACTTTATTGAATTGGAAGAAGTGACGGTAAACAACCAGCCGCAATTCAAGTTTGATCAACTGCAATTTCCGCTGACTCAACCACAAATTGAAATTCTATCTACTAGTACCAGTAGCAATTTAAAAATAGGCATTCGCCCTGAATTTTTACAGCTTTCTAAAATAGCACATACTGAATCGCTGGCCTGCACAATCCTCCACACGGAAGACTTAGGGACTTACAAGATAGTCACAGTAGCACTGGGCAACCAAGAGCTAAAAGTACGCTTGGGAGAAGATCAACATCCTCCGCTTACCCAAGCCTACCTCACCTTCCCCAATCAGTGGGTGAAAATCTACATCGATGAATATTTAGTGGATATTCAAGTGGGAGACAATAGCAATGAATAAAGTACAAAATAACAAAGCATGGTTGTTAGTACTGCCGGTATTTTTACTGGTGGCATTCTCGGCCATCGTGCCGTTAATGACCGTGGTTAACTACTCAGTACAAGATATTTTTGACCAAAACACCGCCTATTTTGTCGGCGTTGAATGGTACCGAGAAGTAATGACTGACCCCCGCTTACACGCTTCTTTAGCTCGGCAATTTTTATATTCAGCAACGGTGCTGGCTATCGAAATACCGCTGGGCATCGCCGTGGCGCTAATGATGCCCACCAAAGGTTGGACGGCCTCTTTAACCTTAATACTCTTGGCGCTGCCACTGTTGATCCCCTGGAACGTGGTCGGCACTATTTGGCAAATTTTTGCACGTAGTGATATAGGCTTGCTGGGTTACTCACTCAACGGATTGGGCATTGATTACAACTACACCAGTAACTCGGTAGATGCTTGGATGACCGTGGTTTTAATGGATGTATGGCACTGGACCTCACTGATCGCGCTTTTATGCTATTCAGGCTTAAGAGCTATTCCGGACGCTTACTACCAAGCCGCTAAAATTGATCGCGCCTCTAATTGGGCAATTTTCAGGTTCATTCAATTTCCCAAGCTAAGGGGTGTACTGATTATCGGCGTGCTACTGAGATACATGGACAGCTTTATGATCTATACCGAGCCTTTCGACCTCACCGGTGGCGGCCCCGGAAACTCAACCACTTTTTTAAGCCAGGCATTGACCAAAATGGCCATAGGACAATTCGATATAGGCCCGGCTGCCGCCTTCTCAATCATATACTTCTTAATCGTATTATTAGTCTCTTGGCTGTTCTTTACCACCATCACCCATTTAGACAAAGACCAAGTAAAGGAGCAAAGCTATGACTAAGTACCGACGTTTGGGGATTAGTTGTTACGCAATTTTTGTGCTACTACCGATTTACTGGCTGATAAATATGTCCTTTAAAAGCAATGAGGAGATTCTCGGAACTTTTAGCTTGTGGCCACAAGATTTCACCACAGCCAATTATATGGTGATCTTTACCGACCCTAGTTGGTACATGGGTTATTTCAACTCCACCTACTATGTAGTACTCAACTCGATCATTACCTTAACTGTTGCGCTGCCGGCCGCTTACGCCTTCAGTCGTTATAAATTTGTCGGTGACAAACACTTATTCTTTTGGCTATTGACCAACAGAATGGCACCTCCGGCAGTGTTCTTACTGCCATTTTTTCAGCTTTACTCCTCTGTCGGCTTATTTGACACCCATATTGCAGTCGCCCTCGCCCACTGCCTATTTAGTGTACCGCTAGCGGTGTGGATATTAGAGGGCTTTATGTCGGCGGTTCCTCGTGAAATTGATGAGACCGCTTATATTGATGGCTACAGCTTTGGACACTTTTTTGTACGAATTTTCCTACCGCTGATTAGCTCGGGGATAGGTGTCACAGTGTTCTTTAGCTTTATGTTCTCCTGGGTTGAACTATTACTGGCACGTACTTTGACCTCGGTCGATGCCAAACCGATCGCCGCCATTATGACCCGTACCATTGGTGCCTCAGGTGTCGATTGGGGAGTGTTGGCAGCAGCTGGAGTACTCACTATCATCCCCGGTATTTTAGTTATTTATTTTGTACGTAACCATGTTGCTAAAGGCTTTGCCTTAGGCAGAGTTTAAGGAGAAGTAAGATGGCTTGGATGGCTTGGACACTACCTACCGCAATTTTTTTCTCCACCATTGGCGGCATTTTGGTGCTAATGACTGTTTTAGAAATTAAATTTCCCTGTATCGAACGCAAAGGCTTTTTACCTATATCAACCACCCGTGGCGATCGACTGTTCATCGGCCTATTAAGCGCTGCATTTATCCATTTGACAGTGATTGGCTTCACTGACATCAGCATATGGGCCGCACTGGCTTTTTCAGTGATTTGGCTTTTAGTGCTACTGCGCTGGGGCTAACTAGCATTATAGCTGCAGATTAACTCAGCTGAGGAGTCGATGAATAAATACCACAGACAAATTTTAATAAAATAATCGGTAGACCGATTGGAAAACCAAGTTAAGTGAATTTTCACTGGCTTTGAAACTGCGCGTTAGTGAATATCAGCTAGCGCGTTTCAACTAGATCAGATTGAGGTTTAAAGATGAAAAATAAAAAATCTCCGCGCCTTGCTACGCTCGCTGCAGTTATCGCATTGACAACTGTAGGGATGCAGGCCAGTGCAGATATGGCGGCTGCCAAAAAATGGATTTCAGCAGAATTTTCTGACTCCACTTTGACAGAGGCTGAACAACTCACAGAAATGCAATGGTTTATCAATGCCGCTAAAGATTTCCAGGGAATGGAAATTAAAGTAGCCTCTGAAACCATTGCCACACATGAGTATGAATCAAAAACGCTGGCTAAAGCTTTTACTGAAATCACCGGCATTAAAATCACCCATGACTTGATTCAAGAAGGGGATGTGATTGAAAAACTACAGACCCAAATGCAATCTGGGCGCAATATTTACGATGCCTATGTCAACGATTCAGATTTAATTGGCACCCATTTTCGCTACGGAAAAGTGGTGGCTATCTCAGATATGATGTCGGGCGACGGTAAAGACTACACCTTACCGACGCTAGACCTAGATGACTTTATCGGCCTGGAGTTTACTACTGGACCCGATGGCAAACTGTATCAACTTCCCGACCAACAATTTGCAAACTTGTATTGGTTTAGAGCAGATTGGTTTGAACGCCCCGAACTACAAAAAAAATTCAAAGACATCTACGGCTATGAATTAGGCGTACCGGTTAACTGGTCTGCCTACGAAGATATCGCTAAATTCTTCTCCGAGGACGTAAAGAGCATTGACGGAAAAACCGTGTACGGGCATATGGATTACGGTAAAAAAGATCCATCACTTGGCTGGCGCTTTACAGACGCTTGGTTCTCAATGGCCGGAGGTGGCGATAAAGGTTTGCCGAACGGTCTACCAGTGGATGAGTGGGGCATTCGAGTTAATGGGTGCAAACCCGCGGGATCATCCGTTTCAAGAGGGGGGGCAACCAACGCGCCAGCGGCAGTTTTTGCCACCACTAAATACGTAGAATGGATGCGTAAATACGCACCACCAGCGGCACAGGGGATGACCTTTGGTGAAGCGGGCCCAGTTCCCGCACAAGGTAATATTGCGCAGCAAATTTTCTGGTATACCGCCTTCACGGCAAGCATGAACAAGCCGGGGCTACCGGTGGTAAACGAAGACGGCACCCCTAAATGGCGCATGGCTCCCAGCCCTAAAGGCCCCTATTGGGACGAGGGAATGAAACTGGGCTATCAGGATGTTGGCTCTTGGACTTTCCTCAATTCAACACCACAAAAACAACGCCTAGCAGCTTGGCTGTACGCGCAATTTACCGTATCAAAAACTGTCTCGTTGAAAAAGACCTTGGTGGGCTTAACCCCGATCAGAAACTCAGATATAAACTCGCAACAAATGACTGATGCCGCGCCTAAACTCGGCGGTTTAGTGGAGTTTTATCGCAGCCCAGCCAGAGTACAGTGGACGCCTACAGGCACCAATGTGCCGGATTACCCAAAGCTCGCTCAGTTGTGGTGGCAGTATGTGGCGGAAGCATCAAGTGGTGAAAAAACCCCACAACAGGCACTGGATGGTCTAGCAAAAGCCCAAGACAAAGTGTTGATGCGCCTAGAGCGCGCCAAAGTACAAGGCGAATGTGGCCCGCAACTCAACCCAGAGAAAGACCCTCAATACTGGTTGAGTCAACCAGGTGCTCCCAAAGCCAAGTTGGCTAACGAGAAGCCACAGGGGGTAACGGTAAATTATAATAAGTTGCTTGAAAGCTGGAAACAAGCGGCGAATTAATGCACTTAATTTATAACCGATAAGCGGGAGCCATTCCCGCTTTTTTTCACGTTGCTATTATCCTCAATGGCACCGTTCAAAGTAGAAAATCTCAGGAAAGTTCACCACCTGCTCCATAAATACTGCACATTAAATCTAACTAAACAGACTATTCGATAACCGACATCGTTTACAAATAGCGACTTCATTTAAATTTTCATATTAAATAAAAGGAGCTGTAAACTAGTGGTCTGCGTTTTACTATCTCTATAATTAAAGGAAATTTAGATTAGACCAACGGCTAAACATTGGACCGAAAGTCGTTGATTTATGTTAAAATATGCTTCTTTATATAGGCAATCTCTGAACAAGTCACTCCTGCGTTTAGCGATGCTGACGATTAAAGCGATGATCGTCTGGCGACGAACATTAAAACAGAATACAAATTGCTAAGTGCTGTCTGTCGGGATTCTAGGGCAAGTACTGATTCGGATCATTCACTTGTAGCACCATTTATAACAGTAAGCAGTAACATCCTCTTTCATATTTCAGGTAGTAACTGACATGACCAATGAACAGCTTAAAGTCTTTGTTGCTGTGGTAAAACACGGCAGCTTTAGAGCGGCTGCTGTCGCTGTTTATAAAACTCAGCCTAGTATTAGCGCCGCCATCAAAGCACTGGAACAGCAGTTTGGATTTAGCTTGTTCGATCGTAGCCACTACCGCCCTTCTCTCACCGTAGAAGGCAAAACATTTTACCGTCAAGCCAAAAAACTCTTAAAGCAAGCCAATGAACTTGAAATGCTCGGCCATCAATTAGCCAGCGTCGACTTGCCTCAGTTATCTATCTCTTTGAGTGCAATGTGTGCTTTCCCACCGGTATTAGACAAGATTAAAACATTCTGGCAACAGAACCCAAAGATGCGTTTACAAATAAATACCGAACATTTATCCGGTGTTTTAGAACAGCTGCAATTGGAAAATGCAGAGCTGGCCATTGGGCCTTTAACCGCCATTGATCAAAATTACGATTTTGTGAAAATTTCTGAAATAACCATGATTACGGTTATTTCACCCAATTTACTCACAACTATTCCCAATCAGCCACTCACTCATCAACAATTGCGCCCACTACCCAATATTTTAATTTCAGATACTGGCTCGCTCGCCCCCCATGATCACGTCAACATCATCCTTGGCGGACAGCGCTGGTACGTCAATGACTACCAAATGAAAAAAGCTCTAATTAGCTCCGCTATGGGTTGGTCTAGAATTCCTGAACATATTGTCAGGACGCAACTAGCTGACGGCTCATTAATCAAAGTAGACGTTGAAAATTTCAACTCTGAAAGTGTGGTGCCTATGTATCTAATCAAACTTAAGCAGCAACCTTTAAGCCCACTAGCGAATAAATTTTGGTATGAAATTTCTGCCAGCATTTAAACCATCCATCTCTGGTTTCAAGTAATTGCTACGCTGAACCACCGACTCTATGTCGATCTTATAAGCGCGAGCAGCCGATCGAATTTAGCACTGATCTACTGCGAATATAACTTGCTGTTCATTGGCGAACCACTAAAATAGTGCCATCATTTGGTTTAAGAGTATTCAGACGTGGAATTAAAAAACTTAGTTATTCGCGAGTTACAAGTAAACGATCAACAGCAGCCATTCATTAGTGATTTAGGGGGATCTTGTAACACCGATAATCCTTTCGCTCAAGAGACAGTAGCCTCTCTAAATAGCGCTTTAGCTAGGCGAGCTACTTTAACACATGGCGCTTTCAACCCAGAGAACGAAGCGGGTGAGGTTTTTATTAAAGCCTTTGAAGAATATATTGCGAGCGAGCAAAACGCCGCTGACTTTTTAACCTTAGCTGACATCGGTATCGATCAACTTGCGGTTGCGATGAGCAAAGTATCTGTTGAATCTGCGAGTAGCGGCTACGTGATTTTCTCTCAGTTTCAAGATGAAAAATTTGAATACTTACTGGTAGGATTAGTGCGCAACCGCACCGGTATTTCTTTTAATGAAGAGCTAAACCCGACCGAGGTACGCGAAGTAGATTTAGGTAAGCTTCACCAAGCGGCTAAAATCAACATCACTTCTTACACATTGAAAAAAGACAGTTATCTAAGCTTTCTCGGTGGCAAAGATAAAGCCGATGCCGCTTTTTTTGCCAACGCTTTTGGCTGCACTGATGTCGTCGCATCAAAAAAATCAACCAGCGAGTTAATCAGAGCGGCCCGGGATTTTTGTACTTCTAATGGCATGAGTGATAAACGCGAGCAAGTGGTTGAAGATGTGGTTAGCTACCTCAGTGCACAGCGCAGTGATAAGCAGAGCGCCAATCTTCCCGATGTCGAGCAAATTCTTAATAGCCATGTACCTAATGACCGCGCTGAAGAGCTAACCGGGACTTTCAGCAAATTTGCCAATGGCAATGAATACAGTGTATCTCAAGAATTCCAACCGCATAACCACACCTTGACCGCCATCACGAAAGTTAAGGCGAAAGCGGATAATTGGTCGTTGGATTTCGCCAAAAAATCTTTGGGACCGGCTGGCTCAGGTAAAGACATTGAGTTTGACGAACAAACCAATAGCATTCTATTGAAACGTCTCCCCAGTCGTGTCATTGAGCAAATAAAGCAGGCGATGATTACCGACGATCAAGACGCATAATCTGTGACCTCTGCATAACGACTGCGCTCGCAACGTTATGCAGAGGTTTCAATCTATTATTGCAAATAATGACATCTAGCACCTGAATCAGTGTATTGAAAGAGCACACAGAGGTGAAAACATTCACCGATTCAGGAGTTAATAGCTCGATAACCCCACTTGATTACCACTCTCTACCCTAAAACTATCCTCTGCGAGCAACATGTAAATTTGTTCAGAGTTATCCTAATCGCAGCTAATCTATGTCATACACTTGTTGCGCCACGCATTTAATAGAGTCGTAGTCGGCGATCGGCACTAGCTCTAAAATAGCGCGTCTGAGCATATCTAAAGCGACTGCAGCGGTTAACTCTCGGATGTAAGCTCTACTACGATTGCTGGGTAGTTGAAGCTGTTGGCAGTAAATTTTACACTTGGCTTTAACAGCAATCACCACCGTGCCCACCGGAATTTTTTCACTGCCGCCACCCGGCCCCGCCATACCACTTGTAGCGATAGAGAAATCCGTCACTGACTGCAAGTTCGGTACCGCTTTGGCGACTCCCTCCGCCATTTGCGCAACACAAGCTAAAGAGACTTCGCTATGCTCTGCAATGATAGCCGGAGCTACATTTAGCAATTGGATTTTGGCCTCATTACAATAGCTAACTATACCCTGCTTTAAATAGGCTGAACTGCCGGCAAAAGCAACTAACTGGCTGCAAATATCCCCTCCAGTCAAGGATTCTGCAACACTTAGAGTTTGACCTTGCGCAATTAACAAGCGATGCACTTCAGCTGCTAGCGTCCCCTGATTGTTGGCAACAATAGTATCTCCTAAAGCTTGCTCTGCTATCTTTAAAGCCTGTTGTTGGCTTGTTTCAGACGTATCTCTAGCGATTAACTTCAACTCTAAATAGGGCATAAAAGATCGATAGCCTAAAGTGATCCCCTCGGGCCACTGCAATTTCTCTAACACTTCAGCCATGGCCGATTCACCCATGCCCAAGGTCAGTAGTTTGCTGACTGATACTTGACTGTTGCTGGTCGATTGTTGCCTCAAAAAAGGTAGAAACTGCCGTTCAATCATCTCCTTAAATTCATGGGGTACACCTGGGGTAAAAAACAGCCAAGCGCGATTAAGTTGCACCCGAAAGCCACAGGCAGTTCCCACCGGATTATCGACGACAATCGCACCAGCCGGTAACATCGCCTGCTTTAAGTTGCTGGCAGTTAGCGTTAGTCCGCGCTGCTGGGACCACTGCTGTAAAGTAGCCCGCCACTGGCTATTTTCAATCAGTTCCACCCCCATCGCTTTTGAAATTGCCAATGTCGACAGATCATCGGCGGTCGGCCCTAAACCGCCATTCACTAAAATAATATCCGCCACTAGGCTGCGTTCCACAAAAACACTCTGCAAGTCATCTAATCGATCACCAACGGTGGTCCGGCGATCCATTTCAAAGCCATGTTCAATCAATATATTACCGAGCCATGCTGCATTAGTATCGACTATCTGCCCAGCTAGGATTTCCTCACCAGTACAAATCATTTCTAGTTTCATGATATTTCTCAGTTTTTTTGTTCGACTATTAATTATTCTGTTCGACTATTATTTATACTGCACCAATTAACAATGTAGTATGGCTATGTGGTTGCTCACAGAATGATGGCGCTATTAGAGCATTATTTAATCGGCGATTCAGTGAATAGATTGGCGACAGCGTAAAGTTTTGTAAAAACTATAGCTAAGCTCTAGTATTTAATTAAACTGAGACCTCTGCATAACGTTGCGAGCGAAGGTAAGACAAGGCAAAAACCGGCGAAATAGCGGAATTAGTATGCCCCTCACTTTGGGTACAGTGTGCCCCTGTTTATGGGTATTACTGGTGTAAATGCGCATGTTGAGCCGGTTTTTAACGCCGTATTACCGAGCGCCGTTATCATATCCTCTGGGTAAGTTATGCAAAGGTCTCAAACTAATATCTGAATCAGTGACTTCACTAACCACTTTGCCCGTTAATCTTCCGACATGCCGATTATGAGTGCCCTATTTTGCTGACAGTAACACCTAAGCAGCCCCGGTTTAACAGCCCGGCGCTAATTTTTATCTTCGCTTGCAGCCTACTGCTAGTTAACTGTGCTCAATTGCCGCAAAACCTCGGCTCCTCTATTGCCAAGCAGACACTTAACCCCACTCTAGCCAGTCAATTTCAACCGGATCTAGCGACCGATCATCATCCAAAAAATAATTTAACGAAACCGACCATCAAGGATGGCTTAGATCAACGTACCAATACTTCACTAAATCAAGCTATCACCCTAGCACTCTTAGAAAACACGCAGATTATTGAACAACAAGCGCTCGTTGCACAAGCCATTCAACAAGTGCGCATAACGCAGGCAGAGCAAGCCTTTAACTTAAGTTTAGCCAGCGCCAGTTCAATTCGTAATGACCCGCTTAATTCAGGCTCTAAGAAAAACTTCAAGCTCGATTTAAATGCCAGTTTGCCGCTTGATATATGGGGAAACTTGCAGAACAATCAGCAAGTTGTGCACTATCAATTAGCCATCGCCAAGGCTAATTTGCGACAAGCTGAAAAGCAGTTAGTCGCCGCGATTACCAGCGCTTGGTATCAACTTATTTATCACACTAAAGACGCTCAGCTAAGACTGCAGCAAGAAGCGAATACTCGTCATCAATTAGCGGCGATAGAATCCGCTTATAATCTGGGTTTAAAGCAATCTTTAGATGTTTATCTCGCCAGAGAAAACTTAGCAGCAGCCAGCGCTCAAGTGCTAGTACAAGCACAAAGCTTAGCCAGTTCCGCCCGTAGTCTAGAGCTACTTTTGTCAAAGTACCCCAGTGGCAAATTCAGAGTTTCCGGCAGTCTAGCAAAACTTAACGATGACTTTTTGCTGGGAGTCCCCGCCGATTTATTAGTCAATCGCGCCGATATAAACAGTCGCTGGCTAGCAGTATTAGCCGAGGATGCCAACGTCGCAGCCCGCTATGCCCAGCGCTTCCCGCAATTTAATCTCAGTGGCAATGTATCCTTAACTTCAGCCAGGCTCGCTGATTTATTCAAACAAAACTTAGCCTGGACACTCATTGCCAATATCAGTCAAAGTGTCATTGATAGCGGAAAAAAAGCAGCGCTGCATAAACAGAGCAAAGCGCAGCTGATAATCCGCGAACAGCAGTATCTGTACGCTTTACAAAAGGCTTTCGAAGAAGTGGAAAACTTACTCGACAGTGCAAAGTCAATTCAAGTACAGCGGCTTCTCAAGCAAAGAGCACTGGATAATGCACAACATGCATTGGCACAAGTTAAGATTCAATATCAACACGGCATTGCCGATTACCAACAAGTGCTAAGCATCCAAAATAGGGTTTACAGCCATCAGCAGGCGCTATTAGAGCAACACATGCAGCGAATCAGCAACCGCGTAGACTTGCTACTAGCTCTGGGAAGCTAACTGATTCAATATACATAAAAACCAAAGAATTTTGCTCAATGAACAGTCGCTCGTCAGTGCCCTTCAGTTATTCAAGATGAGCCGATTGACGAGCAGCTCTAGTATAAAAAAATAACTATCACTAATGACTACTGAGATAACCTAGCGATGCGCCGATTACTTTTACCTTTTTTAATTATTTGCATTGCCGCTGCCGCCATATGGTATGTAAAAAGCAACGCCCCCCAACCAAAAAAACGCCCGAGTACTGCTGTTAAACCAATTGAAATTGATAGCAGTGTAATAAAGGCCGAGGATTTGCAACTTAGCATTCGCAGCTTTGGCCAAATAAGCGCCAAACACACCGCCAATATAACGGCTCAAGTGAGTGGTTTAGTCACCCTGATCAACCCAGCTTTAGCCGAGGGCGCTTTTTTTAAAAAAGGTGACCTGCTATTGAGCTTAGACAACCGCGACTATCAGAGCACTATTAATTCGACCAGGGCTTTCTTGACTCAAGTTCAGCAGGCGCTCGCGCTAGAAAAGGCCCAGGTCAGTCAGGCCAAAGCCGACTGGCGACGCTTAAATAAAACCACGCCTATACCGGCACTAGTGTCTCGTACCCCACAAGTAATCAGCGCTAAAGCCAAGGTTTCTGCCGCTTTTGCCGATTACAACAAAGCTATTTTAAATTTCAAACGGACCCAAATTTACGCCCCCTTTAACGGCAGGGTGTTAACTAGACACGTCAATATCGGTGATTATGTCAATGCCAATTCAGCGTTGGCACAGATTTTTTCCACTGAAGTTTTACAAGTAAAATTAAACTTAAAAAACAGTGATCTAGCCTTTATTGACCTTCCGGAAGGACCTTTAACAGCGACCACATCACTGCCTGATGTGCGACTCGAAACTAACTTAATTGAACAACAATTTTGGCATGGAAAAATTGTTCGTACCGCCGCCGCCATCGATCAATCTTCACAGCAGCTGTATGTAATTGCAGAAATAGCGGCCCCCTTTAGCCTGGCAAATGCTGCCAAACATCCTTTGAAAATTGGTCAGTATGTGCAAGCTGAAATTCAGGGTAAGCGGTTAAAAAAGGCCATCAGTATCGACATAAAAACAGTCTACCAAGGTCAGTTTGTGCTGTTGGTAACAGAGGGTATTGTGCGTAAGCAAAATATTAAAATCAGCTGGCAAGACGATAATATCGCGGTGATTAGCCAAGGTTTAGCTGTCGGTGACAGACTAGTTACCAGTCTTTTATCCGCAGATGCAGTCGGCAGCCCGGTGCGCCAAAACAAAACCACTGTCCAGCAAAAACTAACAAGAAAACAACCACAGCAATCTACAGCGAATCAAACACAGTGATCACTAATATGCAGCCGATACTTACACAGCGTCATGGCGATACAGTCCTGATCCCACTTAGCCACTTTGTTACCTATCTGGATCAAAAATGATTGAATGGTTCACAAAAAATCATGTTGCTGCCAATCTTCTGATGCTGGCGATTGTCATCTTTGGCGTTTTTAGCTTAAAAACCCGTATTCCATTAGAAATTTTTCCCAGTTTCGAATCAAATTTCATTAGCACCAATGTCATTTTAGCGGGCGCTACTGCACAAGATATAGAGCAGAGTGTCACTTTACTGATTGAAGAGGCAGTGGCAGATTTAGAAGGTATAGAAAGCATTACCAGTTTTTCCACCGAAGGCAGAACCACAGTCAGAATGGAAGTGGATGACAATTATGATAAAAGAGACTTGCTGGCGGATATTAAAAGTAGAATTGATGCGATCGATGATTTTCCCGAAGACGCTAAACAACCGATAACCCAACTTAATCAGCGCAGACACGAAGTGATCAGCGTCAGTGTAGCGGGTGATGTTAGCGAGCGACAGATTCGTCGGCACGCAGAGAAGATACGCGATGATTTACTGCTGATTAAAGGTATTACTCAAGTAGAGCTTAACCTAGTTCGTGATTATCAGCTCAACATCAACGTGCCACAACACAAATTGCGACAGTATCAATTGAGCCTTAGCGATATCAGTCGTGCGATCGCCAACAGCTCTGTTGATGCTTCAGCGGGTAATTTGCGCACTGTCGCCGGCGATATACTGATTAGTACCAAAGGCCAAGCTTTGAATGCTGAACAGTTTTCAAATATCGTCATAAAAACCTCTGAAAATGGCGCTTTAATACGCTTAGCCGACATCGCCACGATTGAAAATGGCTTTAAAGAAACGCCTTTAAGCACCCGTTTTAATGGCGAGCGCGCCGCCCTTATTGAAGTGTACCGAGTGGGTGATCAAAATGCGTTAACCCTCGCTGCTGAGGTTAGAAACTACATCCAAGAACAGCAGCCACTGATGCCTGTCAGTATTAAGCTCAGCTATTGGAATGATCGTTCGAAAGTATTGCAAAGCCGTTTAAAAACCTTGATCGATAACGCCATTCAAGGTGGCATTTTAGTGATTGTGCTATTGTCGTTATTTTTGCGTCCCTCTATCGCTTTTTTCGTATTTCTCGGTATCCCTATCAGCTTTATGGGTGCCTTTATCGTCATGCCATTTTTAGGCATCACTTTGAATATTATCAGTTTATTTGGTTTTATCTTAGTCTTGGGGATTGTCGTTGACGATGCGATAGTGACCGGTGAAAATATTTACAGTCACATGCAAAAAGCAGAATCGGGGATTGATGCCGCCATCTTTGGCACTAAAGAAGTCGCCATTGCCGTCACTTTTGGAGTGCTAACCACGGTCGCGGCCTTTTTGCCGTTTGCTTTTATAGAAGGTGCGCGCGGTGCTATATTTGCCCAAATTCCGGCGATTGTGATCCCGGTATTACTCTTTTCACTGATCGAATCTAAATTTATTTTACCTGCACATTTAAAATTTCTTAGACTGCGTCACGCCGATCACAAACCGAATCTATTTAGCCGCTATCAGCAAAAATTCGCCGATGGCTTTGAAGGGCTTATCTTACAGCTATATCGTCCCCTACTGCGCCAAGCTTTGCATTATCGCTATACCGTATTTGTCGGTTTCATTGCGGTGCTGGCGCTGATTCTAGTGTTTGTATTTAGCGGCTGGATGCGCTTTACCTTTTTCCCTAGAGTACCTAGTGAAACTGCCAAAGTAACATTGAGCATGCCGACCGGCACCAATTTTTCGGTCACTGATCAGCAAGTGCAAAAAATGCTCGATGCCGCCCTATTTTTACAGGATAAATACCGTGACGCTGACAGTGGAGAGAGTGTCATTTTAAATATTCTCTCCAGTACCGGCACAAGCACCGGAGCCAGCCACCAGGGCCGAGTGAGGTTTGAAACGCTCGCCCCAGAAGACCGAGACCTAGCGACCCATAACTCCGTTAACATGCACCAGTTAGTAAAAGAGTGGCGGCAGTTAATCGGCCCAATCAAAGGCGCACAATCTTTAAATTTTCGTGCTGAAATAGGTCGAGGTGGCGATCCGATCAACGTCCAAATCAGTGGCGAATCCTATCGACAATTACGCTTAGCGGCCCTCGATATTCGCCACCAATTAAAGCGCTACCCTGGGGTGTTTGATATCAGCGATAATTTGTCCGACGGTAAAGATGAACTGCAAATTGAACTTAAACCACTGGGCCAAGTGCTCAACATCAGCAGAGCAGATATCATCAACCAAATACGCCAGTCGATGCTCGGCATAGAAGTGCAGCGCTTCCAGCAAGGCCGTGAGGAGATACCAGTGGTCGTCAGGTTACCGCTGGCACAAAGAAATTCTATTGCCGATTTAAACAGCATTGAAATCAACGTATCTCAAGGGCGCAGCATACCTTTGTCGCAAATTGCCCAGCTGAAAATCATAGCGGGACCGTCAGCGGTGTATCGTACCGACCACCTGAGAACCGCCAACCTCGTGGCGGACATCAACAAAACCCAAGTGAATGCCACTATTCTGAATCGTGACATTCTCGACTTTTTAGCCGAGCTTCAACCCAAATATCCCCAGTTAAGCTTTAGTTTAAAGGGTGAAGCTGAAGAGCAAAGCGACTCTTTTGGCTCATTACAATGGGGGATGGTATTTGTTTTTTTCGCAATCTATGCGTTACTTGCAATTCCCTTTCAGTCATTTTTTCAACCATTGATTGTGATGTCTGTGATCCCATTTGGCGCTATCGGCGCAATTTTCGGCCACTGGTTGCTAGGAATGGATTTAACCATCATGAGCTTGCTAGGGTTGCTCGCATTAACCGGTGTGGTGGTCAATGACTCTTTAGTGCTAGTGTCGTTTATCAATCAACAAGTGGACAAAGGCTTGTCGATCAACGATGCGGTAGTGCAGGCAGGCATCGCACGCTTTCGGCCAGTGATCCTAACTTCAATTACTACCTTCGCAGGATTGCTGCCGCTATTATTCGAACAGGCAACCCAGGCACAGTTTTTAATTCCAATGGCCGTCTCTTTGAGCTTTGGGATTATTTTTGCCACCGTCATCACTTTGTTACTCATACCGATTAATTATTTAATCATTGAAGATTTAAAAATATTAGTGAGCCGCTATACACTTTGGACTAAATACTCTTCTAAGGAGACTCTGAACAAGTCCAGCCCGCCAGAGGTGTGAGTGAGTTTAAAAGTGCTGGTGTGCGCCAATCACCTCTTTGGTCGCACAAAACTGCTAAATTTGACACGCAAATACTCGCCTAATTTAGCGTTGATCGGTAAAATGCGCCAATTTACTAATGTGAGTAACAGCGTTGTTAAAGCGATTCCAACTTAACTATCAAATACCTTGCACCGCCTATTTGCAACAAGTGCGCAGCTTAGGTAATGCGGTACTATTAGATAGCGGTTATCCCAACTGCAAACGCGGTCGCTTTGACATTATCAGTGCCGCGCCTATCGCTACAATCACCTACCATCGCGGCGAGCTCAGCGCAAAAAACTTGCCCTTTTCACACACTGTAGACAGTGATCCTTTTGCCGTACTAACACAACTTAAAGATAGCGTTAAGCAACAGCTTTCCAGTCTTCAATTTGCCGATCAACACCTCGAATCACCACCATTTTGTGGCGGATTTTTAGGGCATTTCAGTTACGATTTAGGACGCAATATTGAAGTGCTGCCTAATATTGCCAAGGACGATCTCTCGCTTCCTGAGATGCAACTAGGCTTATATACTTGGGCGATAATTAGCGATCACCAGCTAGCAATCACTTATCTGGTCGGCAGTGAGCTAATCAGCAGCGCTGATTTTACCGAGCTGAGCGCATTAATAGCCGCTACCACTTACCCTGCAAGCCCCCTGCAGTCAATATCTAAGTTTCAGCTTAGCACGCCGTTCACCAGCAATATGGATGCGGCTTATTATGCAAATGCCTTAACTAAAATCGATCAGTACATTTTAAATGGTGACTGCTACCAAGTTAATTTTGCGCAGCGATTCTCAGCCCAGTGCCAAGGGGATCCTCTGCAGGCTTATTTAACCCTTCGAGAAGCTGCCCCCACTCACTTTTCAGCCTTTATAGACACGCCAAATGGGGCCATTTTATCGCTGTCGCCAGAACGGTTTTTAAAGGTAGACCAACAAGGATCGGTGGTCACTCAACCGATTAAAGGTACCCAGCCTAGGGCAGAAGACTTACAGCAAGATCAAGCCAACAAAGATTTTTTGATCAATTCTGAGAAAGACCAGGCCGAAAATTTAATGATTGTCGACTTAATGCGCAACGACATTTCCAAAAGTTGCGCATTACACAGTGTAAAAGTACCTAGTTTATTCGCAGTTGAAAGCTACCAAAATGTTCATCATTTAGTCAGCACTGTCACTGGCAAACTGCAAGAGAACGCCGATGCCATTGAGCTGCTGCGAAACTGCTTCCCCGGTGGTTCAATCACTGGTGCACCCAAAATTCGAGCGATGCAAATCATTGACGAGCTAGAGCCGCATCGCAGAAGTATCTATTGCGGCAGCATTGGCTATTTAAGCTTATGCGGAAGCATGGATACCAGCATCACGATTCGTACTCTGCTGATAGAAAACCATAACATTTACTGCTGGGCGGGAGGCGGTATTGTGGCAGATTCTGAAATTAGCGCCGAGTATCAGGAAACCTTTGATAAAGTAAATAACTTATTGAATGCCTTGCAAAATAAGTAGACTTTAGCGGCTTAAGTGCCTCTAATCAGGATCCTCTGCACCCGCTACCCATCTTCGCTGCGCGAACAGCTAATGACCAGTGTGATTTTCTTAAATCTGAAGATATATTTTTGTACGATACAATGACTTAAAGCATAGACTTTTTAATCACAGGCTTCTATGCTCTGGACAACTCTTATATTTGGAGTACGTTTCAAGGAAGATTATCGAAACGAATCACATAATCACTAGGAAAACTACAATGAAAAGAATATTACCTATTGCTGTGAGTCTTGCAGCCTTAGCCGCAGTCAATGTATCAGCATCTACTTTAGAAGAAGTGCAGGCCCGTGGCGTATTAAAATGTGGTGTAACACCAGGCCTAGCAGGTTTTTCAACCCCAAATGATAGCGGTAAGTGGGAGGGGTTAGATGTTGACCTTTGTCGAGCAGTTGCCGCAGCTGTATTTGGTGATGCAGAAAAAGTTGAATATATTCCCCTCACTTCAAAAGTGCGTTTCGAAGTTTTAAAATCCGGTGAAATTGATCTGCTATCGCGCTCAACTACTTGGACATTTACTCGCGATTCTGGCTTAGGTCTCAACTTCGCTGGTGTTAACTACTACGACGGTCAAGGCTTTATGGTCCCCGCTGCGTTAGGAGTTAACTCAGCTAAGCAACTTGACGGCGCCTCAATCTGTATTCAAACAGGCACCACGACAGAACTTAATTTAGCCGAGTACTTCAAAATTAATGGCATGACATACGAGCCAGTACCGGTTGAATCAGCAGCTGAAGGTCGTCAAAACTATCTTGCTGGGCGCTGTGATGTATACACAACAGACGCATCAGCACTCGCTTCGCAACGCTCAGTAATGGACGATCCCGCTGCTCACTTAGTTCTACCAGAAATTATCTCTAAAGAGCCTTTAGGCCCAGTTGTTCGCCATGGCGATGATCAATGGCTAGATATTGTTAAATGGAGCCATAACGTAATGTTAAACGCTGAAGAGCTTAACATTACCTCTAAAAACTTAGATGAGCGCGGCGCAAATGCTAATGACCCATCGGCACAAGGTTTACTCGGTACCAATGAAGCTAAACTTGGTGCTATGTTAGGCCTCGATAAAAAATGGGCTTATAACATTATTAAGCAAGTCGGCAACTACAGTGAATCTTTTGAGCGTAACGTCGGTAAAGCAACCCCACTTAAGCTTGATCGTGGTCTAAATGCACTTTGGACTAATGGCGGCATTCAGTATGCTCCACCGCTTAAGTAGCAAGTAGCAAGTAGCAATTAGCGAGCTCTATTTTTATACTTAGCAGCACCAAGTTATAAAGATAGGGCTCTTTTTTTGGACTAATTTAAGCTTGAGGAAGAACGAACTCCGTATGTTTAAATGAGACCTCTGCATAACGTAGCGAGCGAAGGTAAGACAAGGCAAAAACCGGCGAGATAGCGGAGTTAGTATGCCCCTCACTTTGGGTACAGTGTGCCCCTGTTTATGGGTATTACAGGTGTAAATGAGCATATTGAGCCGGTTTTTAACGCAGTATTACCGAGTGCAGTTATCAGACCATTTGGTTATGTTATGCTGTGTTCTCTAAATAAATAAACTAGCCGTTACACAGAATTAGTTACAGACTCCTAAATTCGATTGATCACAATATCTCTACTGTAAATTTTCAATAAAATGATAATCTACTCTGTTTTCTTTACTCTTTAAGTCGAGCGGCAATATTACTCATTTAAGATAATAGCTTGTTAACATAGGTAGAAAGTACATCTATAGCGACTTGGTTTTCACCACCGCCGGGGATAATGACGTCTGCGTATTTTTTACTCGGCTCGATGAATTTATAAAAAGAGGGCCTCACCGTATCTTCGTACTGATGTATCACTGAATCCATGGTTCTTCCTCTCTCACCTACGTCGCGTTTTAAGCGCCGAATAAAACAAAAATCCAGTGCGGTATCGACATAGATTTTAGCGTCTATTAGCTTGCGTAGACGACGATGGGTAAAAAGTAGGATGCCTTCAATTATTATTACTTTTTTCGGCGCCTGCTCAATTTTTTCACTAAAGCGAGTGTGGTTTACAAAATCATACTGGGGGATGGCGACAGTATCACCCGCTATTAATGCTTCTAGATGATCACAGAGTAAATCAAAATCTTTGGATTTTGGGCTGTCATAATTCACTTCTACTCGCTCCGCCATCGTCAAATGGTCTTGGCAATGATAGTAGGAGTCTTCACAAATCAAACCAATATCATTATTGCCCGCTTGGCTCACTTGTTTAATTAAGGTATTAGCCAGCAACGTTTTGCCTGAAGCGGAAGCACCAGTGATGCCAATAATAATTGTATTTTTGGTCATTTAAATTCCAAGATGTATATTGAGACCTCTTCATAACGTTGCAAGCGAAAGTAATACAGAGAAAAACCGGCGATATAGCGGAGTTAGTATGCCCCTCACTTTCGGCACAGCGTGCCCTTCTTTATGGGTATTACTGATGTAAAGGAGCATATTGAGCCGGTTTTTAACGCCGTATTACCGAGCGCAGTTATTATACCCTCTGGGTAAGTTATGCAGAGGTCTCTAGTTGTAAGAGGTAGCGCTCAGTGTAACAAAGCTTTGGCTTAGACTTAAGCTAGATTCCACTGTTACATCAAAAAAGCAAGCAGCTCAGTTGTTGCCCGTAAGGGAACCTCTGAGCAAGTCATATTCAGTCCACTACTCAAAAGTACCTTTTATTTCCATTTTACCAGCGCGCTTATGCCACTTGCCGAGCGCAAGTACATCTGTCACTTGCATGGTTTGGTCAAGCACCACCAAATCGGCATCGAAACCTGCCAACAATTGCCCTTTATGTTGAAAGCGCAACAGCTGTGCTACATTTCTGGTGAGCATCGGTAATATTATTTCTAGTGGGACGTTAAGTTTTAAAGTGGCTCTCAAGGTTTCCATTAAGGTCTCTGCCCGGCCAAAGTCCATCCGCACTAAATTACCACAGCGATCGAAGTCAGGCAGGCACCCGCCACCATCTGAACTTAATGTAATCCGCTCTAGGGGTAGTTTTTTCTGCACTGCCAAAGCGATCGCTTCAGATGCTTCCCAACCACTGCTAGAAGTCCCCTCCGGGAAAGCCGTTATATCAATGTAACAGCCTTGCTTTACCAACTCGCAGGCACTGCTAAATAAAGGTTTATTACGATTAACATGCGTCGGATTAAAGGTCCGAGCGGGGATTTCGGTCTCTGCGATCGCCCGCTCAATAAGCGCTAATTTACGATCACCATCACCTAAGTGAAAGTGAATAACTCCTGCTTTGTTGGTCATCAATCCTGCGACATGGGCTTCACTGGCCAATCTAATCACTTCTTCGAAAGTCGGCTGACTAGAGCGATGATCGCTAATTGCAAATTCGCCAAGACAGATCACCGGATCAAGAAACCCGCTGTCTTTTTTGGCGCTACCAATCAAGGTTGTCAAAGGATAATGATAACCACCGGTCCAGCAGTAGGCACTCATCCCCTCCTCTCTTAAAGCATAGGTGCGCGCCACTAAATTTTCAATACTTCGGGTAGTATCATCAGTGCCAAGCAGTCCGACGACTGTCGTTACCCCGCAACTGGTAAACGCACTCATTGGCACTGGAGGTACTTGAGTCGCAAAACCAACTTCACCACCACCGCCTGTCACATGAGCGTGTGCATCAATAAATCCAGGAACAACTTTAGCACCTTGTAAATCGACTTGATCAATTTCAATATTGTGCGGCAGATCCATAGCCGCGGCACTGACGGCTATAATTTTACTCCCTGCAATAAGAATATTTTGCAGGCCCATGGCATCTGGGGTATATAAATCGGCATTTTTAAGGTAAATCAAAGTATATTCTCGGCTCTTATAATTTAAATAATTGAGGGTAAATTAAGTGATTACACACCTATACATAAAGCCCTAGCGTGAAGTATTCAGGCACTTGACTGCCCATCACACTATTTTAGTGTGATATCAGACTAAGTAGCAGAGATCAGTTCAAAATTTGTTTGGCTAGCTACGAGTAGCCTACGCTTATTTGCGATAACTCTAAAGGCGCTTTCAAGGAGATTAAGGGATTCAATAATTGAGTATTTAACTCTGGTTGCACTCTTGGATACCTAGGTGCCTGACGGTCATTTAACATCGCATGTTGCCAGCCTTGTGTACAGGACAAAAAATCATCGCAAAACTGCTGGGAATACTCAAGACAGCCAGCCAAAATCACATCTAAATAACTAAATACCACCGGCGATTCCTGACAGGGAGCAACCACTTTATCGGCTTGGTATAACCAAATTTTCACGGTCTCTTTTCCTAGGCTGCTAGACTGATCAACAATCAACTGATCTGCCGGGTTATAGTACTCGACTTGCGCGGCATCTATTAGCACCCGTTTGTAGCCTTTTTCTCGCAGATCAAAGCTGGATAATTCACTCGCATCAACTTCAATTAGCACCCCATTACAGGTCTCTTTTGGGTCGACAATCACCACCACCGAACTCATTCCAAAACCACTTGATACATTAGACCAATGCCTGGCAAACCCTGACACTTTAACCGCAACCGCTCTACCGGTTTCTCCGGTGGCTTTTCGGGAGTGACTATTAATCAAGCTACCGTAACCAAATATGAAATTTTGTACTGAAGGTACTGCCAAGTTTTGCAAAATATTGCCCTTTTCGTGTTGATCTTAAATTATTAATATAAGCTCCTGACACTAGCGACGCTAATCGTTTTACAGGATTTTTCAATTCAGTACTGTATAAATGTACCAGTTGGATTGAAAAATAAAAAAACCTATTAAAACAATAGATTATATAGCCAAGCAGTGACTAGATGAATTTTCAGTTTAGCTACTTTAAGACCTCAGCATAAAGCCACTAGCCAAGGTAATACAAGACAAAAACCGGTGATATAGCGGAGTTAGTGTGCCACTATTTATGGGCATATATGAGCATATTGAACCGTTTTTAACGCCGTATTACCGATTGTAGTCGTTATGCTGAGGTCCCTGTTAATATTTTATACTAGCCAGACTTTATATAAACCTAAAATACTGATTATTAACAGCGCCGACCCCATAAACCGATAGAATACTGGGGTGCTAGCATTGACCAACCGAACATGTAGCATTTGCCCCAATACATGACCGACGGTAACTAGCGGCAACAACCATAAATGGTGTATCCACTGAAAATCGACACTGGCTAAAGCGAACGCGAAGACCTTGATCAGCACTAAGATAAACCACAGTACGAACAAGGTGTCTCGCAGCTTCTCTTTCGCCACATGGCTGGCAAATACCGCAACTATCAAAGGAGCACCGATTAACGAAGCGCCACTTACATAGCCCCCTAGGATCGAAAAAAAGGAATCCAGTATTTTATTATTACTTTTAAAAGGTTTGTTTATGATATAGCCGACTGCATAGCCAAAAACAACCACAAAAATGATACTCGTCATTAGTTGAGGTGGCATTGTTAATAGGCCGAACACCCCGATTAGTTTCGGAATAATCATGACCAGCAGCGCATACCTTAAATAGTGCCAATCAATAGTCGATATATTTTCTTGCTTAGAGCGGCCGCGATTCACTTTGCGATAATTAGTAATAGCCATCCAAGACGAAAAAATCAATAAATGCACAGCAATCAGCGGTAAAATGAAAATTGGATCATTGTGTATAAACAGTAGAAAAGGCAGCGCCAACACAGTTCCACCAACACCCAAACCAGATCTAACAAAGCCGCTCCAGACAAAGACTAAGCCAATGAGTGCCAGTTGCATCGGTGACAATAATTCCATAGTAACCAAGTCCTTAATATTATGTGCATCAGCACCTTAGCATACTAATTTGCATTCACCCACCAATGCCGAATGTAACCGATTGATCACTAATCGATGATGTTGCGCCTAAGAACCCAGTTATTATAAGTGGATACATCAGCATAACGTCACAATTGAAAGTAAAATAAGGAAAAAACCGGCAAAGTAGCGGAGTCAGTGTGCCCCTCACTTTGGGTATAGTATGCCCGATATTTTATGGGTATTACGGGTGTGAAAGTGCATATTGAGTCGGCTTTTAACACGGTATTACCGAGCGCAGTTATCATACCCTCTGGGTAAGTTATGCTGAGGTCTCATGTTAAATAAAAAATTCACCTTGCAATACGTATCATATAAACCACATAAATAAGACATGCTATGCCAATAATAACAAAGGTGTAAGTTGCTAAGTTTTTATGCTGTTTTTGCCCTTTATCTTCGGTATGTGGATATTTGTCGTCTATTGCCAAGAGACCATAAGATAATATTGAAACTAGTACCCGCAATCCATTGTACCCTTTGCTTTTACCGTGTGCCCAAAGAAACAACAGCATCAATACCAATTCAACAGATATCAGAACCTCAACCATTTTCTCTGAATCCAAAGCATCACTTGTCTTAATAAAAGCTATTAGTGCTAAATTGAGCAAGGCACCATAGAGACAATTATTGGCCACTCTTCTATATTTTTTAATCATATTCAGAGCAGTCCGAGGTAACGCCCGATTCACCGAGCAAATTGTATTGACAGATTTTTTGCGTTTTTTTTGCAAAAAAGATGATAGCGAGAAATGGCCCTTATTAACCAATTTATAGACATTTACTACTGATGAATTAACCCAATATTTTCAATATACATCCAAATGCTAAGCGCCATTATGATAACAGCCCAATATTGCAGTGGAATCCAAAACATTGAATGTGTTTTTTTAAGCTCAATATGTTCATTTGTTTCTATATCAATTACTATCCTACCTGGTCTGCTGTTAAGTGTCCGTCCAAGGCTAAAAACAATAATTGATGATAAAGCAAGGACTAAGGGCATGGCCCAATCATTGCTTTTATAAAAATCAATTACATATGTATAATCAACTACCGCTTCCACAAGCAGAGAACAAACCAAAGGAATAAGTAATGCCATAATTCCCCAGCCTTTCCAAACTATCAAAATATTGCTCCTTTACCCGATTGATTACTAATCAGGCTGTATACAAATTGAAAATAACGAAAATTTTATACACCTATTCTTTAAACACATTAAAGGCCTGCAGGTTTAAAAATACTGATGCCTATCATTTTAATTCTTAACATCACCCCTTCTTGTACTTCGCACTTTATTATATAGCCACACTAGCACACAAACACTAAAAACCATGGCTAATTTATATATAATCAAAAGCTTACACGCAAAATAAATCACAGGTAGTTCACAGCGTAGTTCTTATTATCGCTATTCTTATCTTTGGAATCATCCAGGAAGTAGCTTACTGCTAATAGTGATACGTTAATAGTCGCGGAAGAAAAGGTCTAACCTACCTAATTAAAACTAGGACGATGAATTATTTTCAGTACGACGGAAAAAGGTGATTAGCTATAGAATTTATTATAGGCCAAAAATGCTAAATGATTTCTAAAATTGAGCCTGTATATATGTCGGTACTGATAACTTTTAGACTAAGTACACAGAGCAGTTGACAGACAAAAACTGTATTAAATAACTAGTGATGAAAGCACTAAATGTCAAATGATGACTTTACTGTCGATATCAATCCTTTAGTTTTTATTAGTTTGGCGATCCTTTTAATAACAGAGGAAATATTTCATTTGAAAAGCTTGATTCGAGAATAAATATATTTTTGTAGCCGAGCTGCTTTATTGCCGGATAAGCCATTGTTGTCAATGCTACTTTTCGACTCATCTGAAAATTATTGTCGCAATAGATAACGACCCGCGAATTTTTGGAAGGGATCACTTTTATCAGTGCTTCGTCAGTAAGCTCTGTAACTGGAAGATTAATGGCGCCCTTGATATAAGATTTTTCAAAACTTTGTTCCGAACGCAAGTCGAGGAGTACTGCACTGCCTTCTTCCTGGATCCGTGACTTAAAAATCACAAATATTGTACCAAAGCCATGCATCATCGGTGTTTACGCGGTAAAATCCCTCATTATTATACTCACCCAATCAGTGATGTTTTCAATGCGCACATTTAAGCTAGAACAATCCAAAACTGAAATCCTGTCCCCACATGCTGGATTAGCGTTAGTAGGTCATTATCTTAACCAGCAGACTACATTAAATAAAACCTCTCGCACCATATCTAAGCGCCATGGTATCTCAAATATAGACCTTATCCGTACCTATTTGGGTCAGATGTGTCTAGGAAAAAGCGACTTCGAAGCTGTAGAAAACTCTCGTCATGATCCTTTTTTTAAAGCCGCGATGGGCATCAAGCAATCCGTCTCTTCAGCAAGACTACGTCAGCGCTTTGATGAAGATGCTGCTCGATTGATCCCCCTTTTAGACGATGCTAGTGTGGAGTTCATGAAAAATGTTAAGGTGCCGATCAGCGGGTTATCGACTGGCCATGTGCCGCTAGATATTGATGTGTTTCCGATGGACAATAGTGACTCAAAGAAAGAAGGAGTGGCTTACACCTATAAAGGCCATGATGGTTACGCACCTATTGCTGCTTATCTTGGTCTTGAAGGCTGGTGTGTTACCTGTGAACTGCGTCCCGGTAATCAACATGCCAATAAAGAATTTCTTCATACTTTAGATAGGCTTCTACCTCGCGTTCGTTCACTGTGTGACAAACCTATATTACTTCGTTTAGACAGTGCTCATGATGCTGCAGAGAATCGAAAATATCTACATGAGCGCTCAGTCGATTACCTCATTAAATGGAACCCGCGTAAACATGATCCTTTGGATTGGTATACAAAAGCGGAAACTGAAACAGTATGGTGTCACGAACGACCCGGTAAAATGGTGGCTATCTTTAGTGAAGCACTTGATGAAGAGCATTATGTACGGCGAGTGATCAAAGTTGTTGTGCGTCAAAGTAATGCGAAAGGGCAGCTATTCCTTGAGCCTGAAATTGAGGTTGAAGGTTGGCTCACCACACTATCAGCTGATCTTATCGATGATCACGCACTTATTCAGCTGTATTGTGATCACGCTACATCAGAGCAGTTTCACAGTGAGTTTAAAACAGATCTAGACTTGGAACGACTCCCTTCAGGCAAGTTTGATACCAATGATCTAGTCATGGCATTCGCTGTACTTGCTTACAATATGCTGCGCTATATGGGCCTTAAAGGGTTAATGGGAAAAGATGCCCCGGTTCGGCATAAAGCTAAGCGACGTCGGTTAAAAACGGTCATCCAAGAAATGATGTATATAGCCTGCAGGATGGTATCCAGTGGTAGACGGCTTACACTTCGCTTTGGCAAGCATTGCCCTGGGTTCAAAGCGTTTACCTGTGTTTACGGCAGTACTTAACACAGTAAAGGGTCGTCAAATTTTACAAAAGAGTGCTTACGCAGGAAATGACTGTACCTGAAACTCAATAAAGAGCATGAGCATCTGGCAGAGTATCGTGAAATATTACGAAAATAGGGAGTACTAACCATCTCGCCTTGATTTTGATTAGGTAAAACCTACGTTTTTAAAATCGATGCATCAAAATGCAGGGGGTGTCAACTTCATATTTATGAACTCACTGATTCAGGTTCTTGTAACCATATAGCAACGGACTTGAACGAAGCAAAGTTTACCTCACCATGTAGTGCTGACCTATAAAATTCCTCAGGGGAAATAACTTTTTTCATCTTTGACTCCTGAGCTAAAGCAATAGAATGAAATGCTAGCAAGCTAGCCAAAATAAAAAACTTCATAATAAAAATGATGGGTTTCATAATTTCTCCTAAAGAGCCAGGCTGTAGAAAAATTCAATAATACAAACTTTTTATCAGCCGATCCTTCAACTGTTAAATTTATTTAGTATTCTAAATATTCTCTACTGATTTAATAACAGCCAATATGAGTTAATCGTTAATCAAATTCAAGCGAATATTATGAGACCTCTGCATAACTTACCCAAAGGGTATGATAACTGCGCTCGGTAATACGGCGTTAAAAACCGGCTCAACATGCTCATTTACACCAGTAATACCATAAACAGGGGCACACTGTACCCAAAGTGAGGGGCATACTAACTCCGCTATCTCGCCGGCTTTTGCCTTGTCTTACCTTCGCTCGTAACGTTATGCAGAGGTCTCTATATATGGTATTAAATGTATCGCCAATGTATGGGACACGCCAATGTATGGGACAGACATCTATTTTAACTTAAAACATGCCTTACTTTAATTTGATGAGATAATTCGCCTAATCTTCATCTTAACTAACAAACTTTACATATCTGGGGTGATCAACTAAGAGTTGGTCACCTTTGTCAGAATACTTGGCAAGAACTCGTTATTACACTGCGTTCTCTTGAGCGGATATAGGCTCTTAGTCATCCACAGGGAATATGCAGGATTTGTTCAGAGGCTCCCTAAAAAACTGATTATTCGGCACAATCTTGGGTACTTTTCTTATGCTTTGAAAATACTGACTTTCGCTCTGTATCTGTCAACCATAGAGGCGGTAAGCTTTGCACGTGCAAACGGTAATCCCGACCGGTAAGGACTTGGTCTTCAGCTGTAGATGCGCTGATATAGACAATCTTTAATTCAGGGTTGAGTTTTAATATTTCCGCCCCGGTTCCCAAACCATTGATCACATGAAAACGTCCGGCCACATGCAAAATTTTAGCTTTGGGATGCTTGACCTTATATTCCACAATAGACTCGGCCATAGTGGCATCCCAACTTAATTGTGAACCAAACATTTTTTTAATTCTCTCTTCACTTAAAGGCATGCCCTTCATCTTATTTAGAAATTTTTTCCTATAAGGAGAATCACTTAAATCTAAATTTTTCGCAACTAGTTTACGTCTGGTTGCAGACAAACTATCCAAATACCCGGGGCCTTGCTTGCCAATACACTTAACTATTTTACGCGGAGCATTAGCTGCAATGACTGGGAAACTATTGAGCCGTGCAATTTCTATCAAAGGCCGATAATCACTTTTGTAATTGTCCCACACTTTGGCTTGCTTCATTAATCCGCTTTCACCAATTTCACCTGCTAAGTATTGATTTAAAACCGCCTGATCAGCTCGAGTAAAATGCTCCATCGACAAAGCCAGCTCATACTTCCCACCCGACTTGACAGTCTCTTTTTGCTCAGCAGCTAAAGCCGCTAGCAACTGGGCCTGGAATAAATGCACCGCAGGGTGAGCGTGCCATTCGCCCACCATAATCACATCTGCATCTTTAAGTTGCGATAATAACTGAGTGATACTCAGGCTTTGGTTACTATGATCACTAAGCCGATAATCATATAAATTAGGTACAGTTTTTACAGGTTGAGGCGTACACGCCAAACAGAAGAAAACGCTGCATAGCATAGTAATACTAAGTTTAAAGTAAGAAAAATTCATAACCACCTGCAATAAATAAATTAAATGAAATTTGATAAGACAATATAGAAATTAGAAATTATTTTAAATTAAAAATTTGACGATTTAAATATGCCAAGATTGAATGGGCGTATTAGCCGACAACCAAGCACCGCTGATAAAAGCAGAAACCTTAAACCAAACGGTTCCGAGCCATTTACATGAAAACGAAACACGTTAATTCAGAGCTTTTTCCCGAACAAATATACTTCGAATTTAATGTGGCTGATCAACCCAAAAACCCGCTATATAACTACTTTTTTTATCGATGCCGATCTCAGTATAAAAATGATTTCGTACTGCCTGAACTTCTTTACTTTCACAAGCCAGCCAAACTTGCGTGTCTGAATCAACCTGCGGCACCGACTTTAAACTCTGCGTAAATTCTTCATAATCAGACGTTCTATCAACATGCTTAACTGAAAAATTATCGTGGACTGGCATCGGATAATCGATAAGGCCATTTCCAACCAGAACAATGCAGCCTTGGGAAGACGGCGGTAAAATATTAATCAAACGCGCGATTGCGGGATAGGCTGTTTCATCACCCGCAATTAACATCTTTTGCGCACAATTTGGCAATGCTCGCCCTGATGGTCCTGTTATACCAATGATGTCACCTGGCTGCGCTTGGCTTGCCCATTGGTTAGTACGCCCTCCTTCATGAACAAAAACATCGACTTCAAACCATCCGGCCTGCAGATCTAAATGTATGACCGTATAAGTAGCGCGATGCAGTTTTTTCTCACCCTTAGGCCATACTGTCCTGCCTTGTTGGTCAACAACAGGCCACTGTGGCGATTTTTCATCGATCTTTGGCAAGACAAATGAGAAGTGAATTTGATGTTTGCTAAAGTCTTCCAGATTTGGTGCTTGCAATCTTACCCGGATAAAATTCAGCCCCAATTTTTTACTAGATAGCACGCTTGCAAAGCGGAAATTTTTCGGTAAATCTCCTGCTTTTTGGCCGTCTAACCAAGTCAATGACTGCGAAGCTTTAGGCATGGTATCCAAAAGTCGGTTGTGTATAAATTCCTTCATTATGCACAGTGAATTTAGGTTCGTAGCAGTGAGGCTAAGTCCCACATGCTCCCCCTTATTAAAAAACGATACTTCACTGGTTAATAATTTTACTCTAATCTTTTGCAGCTCTGCGAGCTCTTCATATTCAAAGCCGAAATAAGAGGCTTTTTCGATAACTATATCCTTCAAATCCAGATATGAAGCACCGCTAATAATTGCCTCGCTTTGAAAGCTTTCAATAATAGCTGTCATGTCACTCCTTTCCTTTCTTTATCATGGTTTTTTGCCCTTGATCATCGTCTAGAGCAATTGTTCGGGTAGCATCAAATCCGCTAGGTAAATGATGTGCGATGCAAACGATGGTTGCCTCGGGCAAGCTTGTCCTCAACAGCGCAAAAAGTGCGCTTTCAGCGTTTTTATCAAGAGCGGTTGTCGGTTCGTCCAAAAACACCCAATCAGGCTTTGCCAGCAAGATGCGCGCAAAGACAAACCGCTGCTTCTCACCATTAGATAACCCCTCTAATACACCGCAAGCCACTTTATCCATAGCAGGTATTTTGTCTTGTAAGCCGACGGCTTTAAGCGTTTTAATAAAGTCCGACGCACAGAACTGCTGTCTATCTAAAGGATACGCCAATGCCTCTGCTATTCCGTCAGAGTTGATATAGGGTGTTTGCGATGCAAAAAACAGCTTGCCATCTGGAACAGATATTGTGCCCGTACCATATGGCCATAAACCAGCAATTGCGCGCATCAGAGTCGTCTTCCCAGCTCCAGATGGAGCATGTAACCATACTCTTTCATGTCGCTGAATATTAAGCCGTTTTATACTGATCAGTGCTGCGCCCAGTGGCGTAAACAACACTAGATTTTGAATAGATAGTTGTTGTTTTTCAACAGTCTCTCGCTTGATCTTGGTAGCAACATTTGGCATGTACCTTCTGTGCTCCAAACTATCCAATAACCCGCCAAGGCGCTGTGAGGTCGCAACAAAATCCGCCAGTTGTTTATAAGAGAAAATAAACCAACTAAGTGTTGTCGTGACTCTAGAGAAAGCTGAAGCCAGCTGCATTAAACCTCCAAAGGTCACTTCCTTGGCCAAATATGCAGGTAGAGAGAGGAATAGTGGAATGCGTAAGACAGTCTGAAAATACGGACGCCGAAAAAGACCGATAATAAATTCACGTCTCATCAGCTTGCGCCAGTTTTGCACGATGTTACCAAAGCGCAAATCAAACCTTTGCTGCTCCGCACTTTCGCCTCCCGCAATGGCCACCTCTGATGCATTATCACGAAGTTGCACCAGAGAATAGCGAAACTCGGCCTCGTAGCGTTGTTGGTTAAATCGCAGGTTTTTTAATTTCCAACCTAGCAGATGAGTCACAACGCTAGAAATTAAAACATAAGTAAAAGCAAACCAGACTAGATAGTGAGATACGGAAAAATCAATACCGAAAAGTGAAAATTTCAGTGCGAAATTGGTCAGAGACCAAAGTACTGCAACATAGGAAAAAATCGCCACAAAACGAGTAAATAGATCGAGCACCTGACCTAACAAGCCTGCAACAAACAGCTGACAATCCTCGGATATTCTCTGATCTGGGTTTTCAGGACTTTGGGGCGAAAGCCCCTCCCTTAAATACCAATAGGATTGATTGGCCAGCCATTGTGCAATGGCGTGCTCAGTCAGGCGGGTTCGCCAGCGTATAAGTACAAATTTGCGAAAATAATCAGAGACTAAAAATCGCAAAGCGCTCAACGCTGTTAGTGTGAAATAGAAACCGGTCTGAAACAAAGCTTCTTTAGTATCGTATGTCTCCAATGCACCAAAGAACTCAGCATTCCAAGTGATGAATCTTAATGAAATCCAGATGCTCATCAATTCCAAACATATAATACATAGCATGAAACTGCATGTAACGACACTACCGGGTCCCGACGCAGCAATCCGCGTCAGGCCCCAAATTTGCGTGATAATCTTAAGCATGACAGCCCTAGAACTTAACGTTATAACTCAGTTCAAACGACCTAGCCGGACCTGTCTGCAACTCAATTGGATTGGCTTTCGCTACATTATCACTTGCCGTTATACCATAGTGAGAGGCGCTTGATTGGAAGTAGCGTTTATCAAAAACATTCTTAATTCCAAAGCGAAGTACAGCGTTCTTGGTTGGTTTCCACTTGGCAGAAACATCAAGTAATCCGTAACCTGCTGGCTTAAAATCAGTAATACTATCGGTCCGCTTAACCGCAGCTACCAGTGTCGTGGTTGCACCCAGCGTTAGATTATATTTAGGGATAGAATAATCTAAACCTAGCACCGCTTTAAGGGGTGGCGCAGTGAACTTTTTAGAACTTGCTTTCGCGCTGGCTTTTTGCCTGCCTTTTTGATAGGCAAGCGAGAAATCAGCCTTGAGCACTTCGCTAATATCCATCGCAGCAGATGCTTCTATGCCATAGAGAGAAACAGATGAGAGATTGCGATAGGTATATTTTTTGGTACCTGGAATATTATAGAACGCTTGTATAAAGTCGGTGTAGTTAGCTCGAAATACGTTGACTGAGAAGAAGCCACGGTCAAATTCACCACGCAGACCCAGCTCGTAATTATTCACGCTTTCAGGGCGTAAATTAGGTGCTGGAATGAGGCTAAACATTGCGCCTGGGAGCGACGTATAAAGTTGCTGCGCTGTCGGCATCTTAAAGCCCTGATTAAACGCTCCATAAACAGAATAATTATCATTCAATTCAAAATTTGCCCCTAATGCATAAAGCATGACACTATCTTTCACCTTCGTTGGCTCTAAACCAACAACAGGCTGGTAATCTGCGTCGGGACTTGGATCGAGACTATAGGTGGCATAACGTATGCCTGGCGTTAATTCCAACCGTCCGTCATAGAGCTCAATTTGATCCTGAACGTAGACATCTGCACGTACTGTTTTCGCGTTTGCAAAATTAAAACCGCCACCACGTTTTTCGGTCACTGTCCCTAAGGTCAAATTGTGGACAATGTCGATACGTTGATAATCTGTATAAGTAAGGTCGCCGTCAAACCCCCAAGTCAACGTATGCCCAACACTGCCAAGATCAAAGCTAGAGGTAGCTTGAGCATCAAATTCAATAAACTTCTCACTAAATGAAAGAAACTTATTTTCAATAACGTCTTCGCTATCTGTATTTTTTATATTGTTTACCCCGGTACTCTCATAACCGCTGGGCGAATAACTCAAACTCCACTTTAGCTCATCAACAAATTTATTACCTATATCCCATTCGTGCTGTACCGATACATGCCTACGGTATAAATCAAGCTTTCGATCAGAACTGTTGACTACTTTCCCATTAGAATCTTCTCCAAGCGCTATTTTAACGTCGACATCTGTATTACGCCGCAGAAAGTCACCCGTGAATTCAAACCGATGATCTTCATTTGGTGTAAATACTGCTTTAGCAAGAACACGATAACTATCCTTGCTGGTCGGGTCTAGTTCATTACATGGAGTAGCACCCACTGATAGATTGCGCGGACAACCCCATGCACCACCATCAGCTCTTGCATTACCGAATTCAGCCTCATTAGCTCGGGTGTAGTTAAGGCCACCGAGCACACTAAATTGATCAGAAAACTTATGTGCGTATGAAATCGAAGAGTTGATTTCGTTATCCAGACTATTGAACGAAGATCCCATTTCACCCGCTGATAATTTGCCACCAGTCAACATATCTTCAGGATCAACAGTCTCCAGGGCCACCACCCCACCCATGGCATCCGCCCCCCAAAGAACAGAACCTGGGCCACGTAAAATATCAACCTGCTTGGTAAAGTTGAAATCAAGATAATCACGGGTACCGTCTATAATACGCTCAGGTAAGCGCGCACCATCAATAAGCATTTGCACACGATTGCCGCCCACACCGCGAATATTAAAGCCGCTAAACGAATTGAACGGATCAGTTGAACTAGTTTGACGTGTAACTTCTATTCCAGGTTCATAGCGAATTAATTCCTGCATATCTGTTATTGCGTGATCTGCCAATTCTTGGTTATCAATAACGGTAATATTGGCCGGAAGATCAAGCGGCTTACGCCCCTGACGGTCGCCAAATATGGTAATAGTATCTTGCAAAGTAGTGCCGTCAAAACGATTTGCTTCGCTCTGTAGGTTGACCTCATCTGCAAGAAGAGAATTGGAAGACAAAAGAAGTACAGAACCCGCCAACAATGTGCGGGGTAAAATATAAGACATGAAAAGCCCTAACAGTTTTAATTAATGATTAATCGGTTGGCTGGCTATTCTTATGACTTATTAAAGTTGCTTGCTACTAAATAAAGCTTAATAGAAATGATAATCATTTGCAAACAATAACTTACATTCTATAACTATGCAGTTTAGGAAGACTGATTTGCAGGCTGTAACTATTTTTCGCCACTAAAGAGGTTACAGCTCTCAAGCCTATAGATAGCTTATGAAGGTAGTTTTTAAAGAAATTTGCTTGATAATAATTATTTAACTGACCCTGAGATGGGTTT
Organism: Oceanospirillales bacterium; assembly: GCA_029027825.1. Taxonomy (GTDB): domain Bacteria; phylum Pseudomonadota; class Gammaproteobacteria; order Pseudomonadales; family Balneatricaceae; genus Rs1. Next base: position 2,250,112 of record CP093399.1, read on the forward strand.
GGCTTACCCTAATATGGGCTTGAGTTAATAATTTTACTCACCAAAATAGGATGAAATATCGCATGATTTTAAAGGTGGGGACAATAGCAAAAAACTTAAGGCTACTTATTAAATCAAATCACCACAACCTAGGAATATTTAAACCCGACAGCTTAAGCGATGAATGCTCATAAAATTAGCCCGTCAGAGTGGACCCGAAAATTCTATAGTCATTTTTACATGCTTACATTGCACAAATATAAAGCTCACCTGATTAGCAAACATAATTCTGTCTCTAATGACCAACGAAAGCACTAGATTAAACAACGTAGTGACTGATGTTGTTGTAGCTAACATACGACTTTTATGAATATCCGTTCATATACAAGCAGGTTTTATTAAAAAATCTCATTAAAGTGAATTTTTCTTTAAAATAGTAAGACTTTTTCTTAAGTTTCCTGTTTTAATGACGATATACTCAAATAAGACAATTTCGAAAACTATCAAACTGTAAAGAGTAGCTGCAAATTTTATTACTTAAAATATACGTAGTTACTCAACTAAACATGCCTTAGATAGTCAGCATTTTTATGGGCGAGCTGTCGAATTGACGAAGCTATTATTTACTGGCGTAATTTATCTAGCTGCTATTGCCGATATCATCATTGCGTAGGTTTTATCAAGGCAAAACCTACGAGAATAAACAGAAGGGTCATAATGAGATTTGCAGAAAAACCAACACAGTCTGCTGAATATTTACGCCAAGCTATACCGCTAATGGTGAAGTATAAAATTCCTCCCAATCCGCTCAACTACGCACTTTGGTACACTTATGTTTCAAAGAAAGCTCCAAAACTAAATATTGAGCTGGAAAAAGCAATAGAGACTTACGGCACTTGCCCGACCCTCATTTGCGAACAAATGTTTAGAGAACACCTGATTAAAGATGAAATTAATGACGCCGATGGTTTCCAATCTAAAGTGGTTGGGTTAGTTAACGAACTACATAATAAAGCCGGCATAGCGAGCAAATGCGCATCCCAATTTCAAGATGTCCTCAATTCTAGCTTAACTGAATTACGCAACGAAAAGAGTAAAATTTCTAAAGAGCAAATTATCGAAAGTCTATCTGCTAACACTGACAGTATTAGCAGATCAAACCAGCAATTTCAGCAGCAAATCATCGCCGCCCAAACACAAATAGATCAGCTTAAAGAAGAGCTGCAAAGCTCGCGAAACGATCCGCGAGTGGACCCTGCGACCAAGTTGTTTAATCGTCAAGTATTCGATACAGAAGTAGCGCAGCTAGTACAGTTGCCCTCAGATACTATTGCCAGTATTGCAATTTTTGAATTGGATGACTTTAAGGCTTTCAATGATAATTTCGGACAGGCAATGGGTGATAAAATAATCTTGTTTATCGCTAACTTATTAAATAATCAGTGTAAAACGCCCTCGATGGCCATTCGCTACTCAGGAACACGATTTGCAATGATCCTATTGGGTTCTGATCTTGTGCAAGCGACGGAAATATCCGAGTCAATGCGCAAAAAAGTTCAGTCCATCAGGTTGCGACAAAAAAACTCGAATGCCATCAATAACAGCCTATCAGTATCTTTTGGTTTAAGCCAAATGCTTGCAGAAGACACTGCAGAGAGTTTAACCAACAGAATATTGAAAGCCTTAATGACTGCAAGGGAAACAGGGAAAAACAAATTAGTTTTTAGCTGAGCAAAGAGTCTTTAAACTATCCCACCCTATAGTCACCACATGTTCAAATTCAAGACTAAAACGACAGCTAACGATCGGTCTAAAGCGCTATTATTAGCTGAAAATCAACTCATCCAAATAATTCTTACAATACTCTGAGGCTAACGTCGCTAATTTATTAGACTGATCATCTTACTATTGTGTCTGGTCACGGTATGAGATACCTATTTGTAACAGCAATAACTAAGCTAACCTACAGCTATTGCATACTAAGTTTTGGCTAAACTAGCTCTTAATAGATACATATATTAGCTGCTAAACACTCACTCAGGATTCGCTATGAAAAGCCTGAGTGCATGGGAGACATCGGCAATAATCCCCCACTCATTTAGCGAGACCTCTGCATAACTTACCCAGAGCGTATAATAACTGCGCTCGGTAATACGGCGTTAAAAACCGACTCAACATGCTCATTTTCACCAGAAGGGCACACTGTACCCGAAGTGAGGGACATACCAGCTCCGCTATCTAGCCGGTTTCTAATCTTACCTTCGCTCACAACGTTATGCAGAGGGGCTCTTAGCACTATATCAGCCCTTTTTAAGCGCTTTCAAACCCTTGGTAAATCCAGCTAAAGACACTGGGAAATAGACCGCTTTACCTGTATCTTTGGCAATAAAGCCAATAATCCCACGATTACCGCGCTTGAATTCTTTTAGCATTCGAGCATCGAGCGGGAAAGCAATATTACACTCCTTATCGTTACACCTAGCCTTGAGTCCTATTGGCCTATTTTTGTCTACTTTAAATTGAATATCTTTAGTTGCATCTAATAAACCAGATACTCGAAAAGTTACCACTGGATATTTAGGGTGTTGCTTTAAGTTAATAGTGGTCACCATTAACGCTTGTTTACCATTCGCTGAAAAGCCTTGAATTAAAAAACAAATTTCTTTTTTTTCAACAACCTCACAACGACCTTGCCAGTCTCTAAACGACTTACCGTGAATAGCTCCTGCTAAACTAAATTGCGTTGTGATCAACATTAACAAGCTAGCTAATACGATTTTAAAGCTCTGTTGTTGCATAGATAGATCCTTTATATAGTTATTAATGTTAAGACTAGCCGTTTATGCGGTAATGATATATACACTCAAAAACCGCTTATTTTATAAACACACACACTATAAAGTACTGTTAAATATATACAATAAGAAATTTAGCAAGACCATAAATACGTGTCAAAACTGCGCAAGAGTAGATTAAAATGTATGAATAAAAAAAGGTAGCTGCCCCGTTAATTTATTCTGCCTGATCCCCATTTCGAATTAAAAATATATCATCGGTAAAGCGGTCAGCAAGCAGCGAGTTAGCCCCGCCAAGTTCAACCTGATACTACCTTGATGAGGGAACCTCTGAATAACTCTCACATTCTCTCTATATTTAACCTGAATCAGAGGGCTCTCCGCACTAGATAGCGCAGGCTATTGATTCTACTGCGGTTAGAAAAATAGCCACTGAACCACGGCTCCAGGTTTTAAATATGATTTGTATGCAGCCATCAACTTCTATATCGGCTATTTAACCGTGATGGTTATTTTCTCTGACAATACTGGTTTTTTATGTGGAATATGCACATAGTTTCCCAATAAAAGCTGAAGTGTATGCGTCCCAGGGGAAAGGGTTAACAGCCCCTCAGTTTGCCCTCCTCCATAATGCCTAATATTTTCAGTGGCGGGTAACGACGTTGAAAAGTCGATACTTTTTATATCTGTGTCTATTAGGACATGATGATGCCCAGTATTCTTCAGTTTAGCTCCCGCTGGAGCAACTCCCATCTTGGCAAGTCCAAACTGGACTTTAAATTGCTGGCTCACAACTTCTCCATCCTGTGGTGAGATCAAATACACTTGAGCTCCCTCAGCTGAATTTGATATCAATTCATTCGCCAGTGCGGGCTGTGCCATACTCACGGCAACTACCATTGTTGCTAAAATATAATTTTTCATAATTTATCCTTAAGATTATTATTTAATAATTGAAATTATAATATTCGTTAGTGTTAAGCGACGCATCAAGAGCCTGTTTATTAAATGCGTCTATGCACAACGACAAAAAAATGCATTATCAGCTGTTCGTTTTTTGCACATAGCCGATATTGCAATACTTCTGTTAAAAGAGCCAGTGCGATTTTTATACAACCACCTAGCAAACTTAGTCGCTAGGTATAAAAGGCCAACTCGAACCGCACTATTATTCTAGCAATATAAGCTACGACTCACGCTTGCTGCTTTCAATAGAATCTCAGCTGGCAGCTGAAAATATTATCCTGAGTTCGTGGTTTCAGATCTGACACTGAGCATAAAATATTAGCTGCAGTAGGTATTTTCAAATCTTGGTAGGAGCAATCGCTGCTGCTAAATACCGCATGCAAGCTCCACTTCAATGATTATGCTATGCTGCTAAAATTTTCGCCCAATGTAAGGATTTAGCATGCTTGTGCTTAGAGAGATGCATTTACGAGAATACCCGGCATATCGTCAATACTTCATCGATGATTACAGTAGAGAAATCGCTACCAATTATGGTTATTCAATGGAGCGAGCCATCAATATGGCGAGCGAAGAATTGACTCGCAGCTTTCCGCAGGGTCCGGTAAGCAACCAGCATGACTTATTATCGATTGAAGCCGAACACAACAATCAATTAGTGTTGGTAGGATACTTGTGGCACTCTAAAAATAGCCATGAGAATTCTAGCTATATTTATGATTTTTATATACTAGACGAGTATCGAGGACGTGGATTCGGCAAGCTAGCTATCAACAAATTAGAAGCGCAGCTACAGGGAGAAGGCATTAAGCAAATAAAATTAAGAGTGGCCTTTGACAATAAGCGAGCCCTACAACTTTATCAATCCGCTGGTTTCATAATCACTGGTCATAATATGCTAAAGAATATAGAGCCGAAATCTGAATCAGCAGTATCGGAAACTACTAAATAGTTGGTTTTTGATCAGAATTAGTCCAAAGCAGCTATCTACAGCACTATTCTGGTTACGCTTTAGAGCGACACTATGATTATTTAAATAAAGGATAATTTACATGGCTAGCTTCCAGCCACCAGCACAGATTATCGTCGATGATTTTATTGCTCCGGTGTGTGATGATTTTATCGAAATTTTGTATCAAGATGCCGACATTTTATTGATTAATAAGCCGAGTGGCCTGCGTAGTTTGTCAGGTAAAAATCCACTTAACTGGGATTCTGTTCACTATCGCTTGATCAATGGCCAAGTAGGGGTAAGCCCAGCTTTCCCAGAGGCTAAATTGCCACACAGATTAGATTTTGGAACATCAGGTATTATGGTCGTGGGACTGAATGCTATAGCTGCACGACATCTTAATCGGCAGTTTCAAGAGCGTACGATTGAGAAGCGCTATATCGCATTGCTAGATGGCTGGCTCGCCGACGATCAAGGGCAGATTACAGCCTCAATAGCTAAAGATCTTTTTCCCCGAGTAAAAATCTGCCACAGCACTGGTAAAGCATCCATCAGTGAGTACCTTGTATTAGATCGACAGGAGCAGCCTCGACAGAGCCGAGTGCAATTTACTCCGATAACCGGTCGCACTCATCAGTTGCGAATTCATAGCCTGTCAATTGGCCATCCAATTCTCGGCTGTGACTTGTATCATAATCAGCACAGTGCACAGCTGGCAGAACGCTTATTGCTACACGCCAGCGACTTATATTTCACTCATCCGGTTGATGATGAACAACGTCACGGCCAGTGTCCCTGTCCGTTTTAATACCGTAATTTCGCTTAGTTAAAATCGCGCTAACGATCATTTTTTGAGTGAGTAATGCAAGATTTATTCTAGAAAGAAATTACTGTGCCGGCTGGAATATCGAGACTATCAACTATAAATTATAGTGATAAGGCGATAGGGAGATAAGTAATTAACCAGCCAAGCACATGCTTCACTGGTTAATTTTTCACCTATACCCGTGACTTCTATTTTTATACTGAGTGTTATATATTGGTTCTACAGCGGAATTGTAAAATCTTAGCTGCAAGTTCATATGCGTCCTGCTTTCGCTAAATACATGCATCCATGCATAAAACCCATAGGTTCAGTGGCTATTTTTCTAACCGATGTAGAATCAAGAGCTTACGTTATGTGCTGCAGTGAAGTCACTGATTCAGTTTCAATACAACTTTACAGTTGCTCTGCCAACTGGGGTACAACTTCAAATAAATCTGCGACCAGTCCATAATCAGCAATTGAGAAGATCGGCGCATCCTCATCTTTGTTAATTGCCACTATAACTTTGGAGTCTTTCATACCCGCTAAATGCTGAATAGCGCCCGAGATACCGACAGCTATATAGAGCTCTGGTGCGACAATTTTACCGGTTTGCCCCACTTGCATATCATTTGATACGAACCCTGCATCTACCGCAGCTCTAGAGGCACCTACTGCAGCACCCAACTTATCTGCCACCGCTTCAAGCAAGCTAAAGTTTTCTCCATTGCCCATACCGCGACCACCGGAAATAATCACTTTAGCAGAGGTCAACTCTGGCCGCTCGGATGCGACTACTTCCTCTGTGACAAATCGTGATTTGCCGCTATCACAGACCGTCGCTACCGCTTCAATTTCTGCAGATCCCGCCACTGCGGTCTCATCAAAACCGGTCGTTCTCACCGTCAGCACTTTAATCGCATCGAGCGATTGTACTGTGGCGATAGCATTCCCGGCATAGATAGGACGCTGAAAAGTATCTGCACTTTCAACACTGATAATTTCAGAAATTTGTGCAACATCTAACAGCGCTGCCACGCCCGGCATGATATTTTTCCCCGAGGTGGTTGCCGGAGCCAATAGGTGGGTTTTACCAGCACTTAGCTCCACGATTAATGGCATCATATTTTCCGCTAAGAACTTTTCATAAGCTGGATTATCTGCTACCAGAACTTTACTGATCCCCGAGATTTTAGCGGCCTGCTCTGCAACGCTTTGACAACCGCTGCCCGCGACTAGGACAGCAACATCGCCACCTATTTGCAGCGCGGCTGTCACTGTATTTAAAGTGGCACTTTTAAGGGTGTCATTATCATGTTCTGCAATCACTAAAATGGACATAATATTTTCTCTACTGTTTAAATTCTTTTATATAAATAGCACAAGCACAATGCATCTTAATCAGATAACTTTGGCTTCATTTTTAAGTTTATCGACCAGCTCTGCAACATCGGCAACTTTAATCCCCGCTTGACGTTCAGCGGGTGCGTTGACAGAGACTATTTTGCTGTGCTCTTTCAACGTAACACCTAGCTCCTCTACCGTTTTAACCGCTAGCGGCTTGCGCTTGGCTTTCATAATATTAGGTAGTGATGCATACCTAGGCTCATTTAGGCGCAGATCAGTGGTGGCGATGATTGGCATATTCAGTTCAATTGTTTGCAACCCGCCGTCTACTTCCCTAGTGACTAATGCTTTGTCATCATTGATCACTATTTTAGAGGCGAATGTCCCCTGTGGCATACCGGTTAAAGCGGCTAACATCTGTCCGGTTTGGTTGTTGTCAGTATCAATCGATTGCTTGCCTAAGATAACCATGCCTGGCTGTTCAATTTCGACAATTTTTGCCAACAGCTTAGCAACATTTAATGATTCAAGCTCTTGTTCTGTTTCAACATGTATCGCACGATCTGCACCTAGAGCCAACGCCGTCCGCAACTGCTCTTGGCATGCTTTAGGGCCTAATGAAACCGCGACAACTTCCGTTGCCACGCCTGCCTCTTTTAATCGAATCGCTTCCTCTACTGCAATTTCACAGAACGGGTTCATCGCCATTTTGACATTATTTAAATCGACACCGCTATTATCTGCTTTGACTCTCACTTTAACGTTGTAGTCGATAACCCGCTTTACTGTTACTAATACTTTCATAAAAACACCTAGTTCACATGAGAAAAAAACTGTTGTTCTGACAGCGCCATAATGGCATCACTACCAGCTCTTATACTTGCTAAGCAAGCTTGGGTCCTAACTAAAAAATGCTGTGTATAAAATTTACAAGTCACTAATTTAGCGTTTAAATAGTCACTGTCACCAGCATCTAATTGTAATTGTTGCCATGCGGCTAGATGAGACTTAGCCATTAGCCAGCCCCCCATCAAATAGCCCCATAACTGTAAATAATTTGCCGCAACACTGCCGCCTTGATCAGGGTTTTCCAGCAGCCAGGTAACCGCTTCTTGAGCATCATTCAGAGCATCTGTTAGTGCACGGCTTAAATAACAACGCTGATCCAAAACGGCTAAGTCATCGATAGTTTGTTGTATTTCCTTAAATATTTGCCGAGCTTGTAGCGCTTTATCAAACAGCGTCTTACGATGGGTTAGATCCAGCGCTTGGATCCCGGTAGTCCCTTCGTAAATGGTCAAAATCCGCGCATCGCGAACGTGCTGGGCGACACCTGCCTCCTCTATATATCCCGCTCCACCATACACTTGCATCGCCAGAGAAACTAACTCTTGAGTCAGTTCAGTACACCAGCCCTTCACTATCGGGGTCAAAAAACTAATCTGCGCTTGGATCGCGCTTTTTTGCTGCTCTGTAGCGGCGGCTTTTTGGTCAGCTTTAAATCCGGCATAATAACAGAGGGCACGCATTGCCTCAGTGCCAGACTTCATCATCATCAACATTCTTCGCACATCGGCAAATTCTATAATGCGCATGCTATTGCCGGCTTTATCGCGCCCTTGTACCCTGCCACCTGCATACTCAAGGGCCGCTTGATATGCACGTTCAGATATACCTAATCCCTGTACACCTACCCCTTGACGAGCATGGTTCATCATACTAAACATGTAGCCTAAACCATGATGTTTTTCACCAACTAAGTATCCAATAGCGCCATCTTTGTCACCATAACTCATCACACAGGTTGGGCTGCCGTGAATCCCCATTTTATGCTCTAAAGACAAGCAGCGAAGATCATTTTCAGCAGCAGGATTACCCTGCGCATCTAATAAAAATTTTGGCACCACAAATAGCGATATACCTTTAACACCTACGGGCGCGTCTGGCAACCTCGCCAAGACTAAATGTATAATATTATCAGTCATTTGATGATCACCCCAAGTAATAAATATCTTTTGTCCTGATATTTTATACTCACCATCAATATATTCGGCCCTGGTATTTATCGCCGCCAAGTCACTGCCGGCTCCCGCCTCAGTCAAATTCATGGTACCGGTCCACTCACCACTAATCAATTTGGCTAAAAACTGTTGTTTTAGCGCTTCGCTACCGTGTTCAGCAATGGCGGTAATCGCACCTTGGCCTAATAGAGGACAGAGCGAAAAGGCCAAATTAGTACTTTGCCAAATTTCATTGCAGGCCACCGACAATAAATTCGGCAACCCTTGCCCACCATATGCTTCTGTTGCCGAGAGCGATGGCCAACCCTGGGCAATGAACTGCTGATAAGCCCGCGCGAAGCCAGGGGTTTCAAATACTTTATCTCCTTGTAAATACGCCGCTTGTAGATCACCTTGACGATTCAATTCGAGCAGATAATTAACCGCAAACTTTTCGGCCTCTGCCAGTACTACAGCAGTGAGATCACTATTGATCTCGTCCCAACTATACGCCTCACAAAACTGATCAAAGTGTAAAAGATGACGAATCACAAAATTTGCTTCTTTGTACGGGTGCTGATAATTACTCATTGCGCGATCCCTTGCTGGTTTATCTTATTTGAAATAATCGGTACTTACTTTGATCAAAATCATGCTAACGACATGGTGCTGGGCGTAAATCACTATTGTGATGCTCTAATTGACTATTTAGTTCCGCGCCAATCTGGCTGGCTGAGTTCATCAGTATATTGTCAATCGAGCAATGTTAGTTAAATCAGATGGCTACTGCCTAAATAGCTCTCTTGCGATAATAACCCGCTGAATTTCGCTAGTGCCTTCATAGATAGAAGTTATCCGTACATCTCTAGCATAGCGCTCTAACGGGTATTCTTTAATGTAGCCATAGCCGCCTAAGAGCTGCAGCGCGGTATAACAGGCATCGTTGGCTTTTTCTGAACTAAACAATTTTGCCATCGAAGCCTCTTTTGCAAAAGCTAAACCTTTTTGCTTTTTATCCGCAGCATTCATCAACAGTAAACGAGCGGCTTCAAGCGCCGTATAGGCATCGCTCACCATCCACTGCAACCCTTGGAATTGAGCCAGAGGTTGACCAAATTGTTCACGCTGTAATATATATTCGCGAGCATAGTCCATTGCTGCTAAACCTACCCCTAACGCCAGCGATCCGATGCCAATGCGTCCACCAGCCAGCTCAGTCACCGCTATTTTAAAGCCACTATTAAGCTCACCTAGCAGGGCACTCTTCGGAATTCGACAATTGTCAAACAACACCTCGTTAGTCACAGATGCTCTCTGGCCCATTTTGTGCTCAGCCTTAGATATTGCCATACCGGCAGCCCCCTGCTCTAGCAGGAAGCAAGATATGCCCTTGCCCTTGGCAAGGGTTGCATCAGTTACCGCCCAAACCACCATTACTCCCGCATATTCGGCACTAGTAATAAACTGTTTAGCGCCATTGAGCACCCAATCATCACCTTGCAGAACAGCCGTGGTTTTCATATTGGCAGGGTCGGAACCCGCACTGGTTTCGGTCAGACAAAAAGCCCCAGCGGGATATTCTCCCGAGCAAAGTTTTGGTAGATACTGCTGTTTTTGCGGCTCGCTGGCCAGACTTTGAATCACTTCAGCAACCATATTGGTGACTGACAAAGTGACTGCCGTCGCTGCGCATGCTCTGGCAATTTCAGTGATGACTAAACTAAACACCACACTACCCGCTTCGGTACCGCCGTATTGGCTATCAATATTTAACCCCATAAAGCCAAGCTCAGCCAACTTTTTAAGATTTGCCAAAAAAGCAGCTCGGTCACCTTCTTCATCCAGTTTTGCCGCAATCGGAGCCAATTCAGTGCTGGCAAACTTAGCTGCCATTTGCTGAATCATTACTTGGTCTTCACTTAAACTTAGATCCATGTCAATTCTCTATATAAGCTAATTCAGTGCCTACAGCGCACACCCGCTCTCAGTTTTATGCATAAATGCATTTATTTAACGGATCCAGGACGCATATTAGCCGCGCTTTAAGGAGCGCACTCGCTGTAGACATTTCCTGTCAACAAACTCACTACGGCAATTCAATTGCGACTGCCGTCGCCTCGCCGCCGCCAATACACAGAGCTGCAATTCCCCTGCGCTTATTTTGTTGCTGCAGCGCATAGATTAATGAGACTATAATCCTCGCACCTGAACAACCAATTGGATGGCCCAAAGCACAGGCACCACCGTTGATATTCACTTTATTATTATCGAGCGCTAACTCCTGCATCGCAATCATTGTCACGACCGCAAAGGCTTCATTAATTTCATACAAATCAACGTCTGAGGCTTGCCAGCTGATGTTTTCCAACAATTTTTGGACGGCTGACACTGGAGCTATAGTGAATTCTTCGGGGGCTTGGGCATGGGTGCTATGGCCAATAATTCGCGCTAAAATGGGTAAATTACGCGCTTTCGCCGCCGACTCTTTCATTAAAATTAACGCTGCAGCGCCATCTGAAATTGAGCTAGAGTTTGCAGCGGTGACTGTGCCATCCTTTTTAAAGGCGGGCTTTAAGTGCGGAATTTTTTCCAGTTTAGCCTTAAAAGGTTGCTCGTCTTGATCAACAGTTGCTTGACCCTTGCGATTTTTAATAATTACCGGTGCAATTTCCTGGCTGTAGCGCTGTTCATTTATCGCTGCTTTGGCCCTCGTTAAAGAGCGGATTGCAAACTCATCCATCGCCTCGCGCGTCAACTGATATTGATCGGCACTTTGCTGGGCAAATACTCCCATAAGCTTGCCATCATAAGCATTTTCTAGCCCGTCATAAAACATCGAATCTAATACTTGGCCATGCCCCATCCGCATACCTGCTCTGGCTTTAGGTAATATATACGGAGACTGGCTCATATTTTCCATCCCCCCCGCCACCATAATATCAGCGCTACCCGCTTTGATTTGATCATGGGCGAGCATCACAGCTTTCATTCCAGAGCCGCACATTTTATTAATTGTTGTACAGTTAGCGGCTAAACTTAGGCCCGCGCCTAAAGCCGCCTGCCTAGCGGGCGCCTGTCGCAAGCCTGCGGCTAACACGCAACCCATCACTACTTCATCAATATCGTCTGCGTTAAGTGTCGAGCGCTCAAGGGCCGCCTTAATCGCCACTGCCCCTAAATCTGGAGCAGAGACTGAACTTAGCCCCCCCTGCAGCCCACCTATTGGAGTTCTTGCTGCAGCGACGATAACAATTGCATCTTGATGATTTGACATTAAAAAATCTCCCGTTTTGAATCAGCTTACTATAGAGAAGTTAACTGCGTTATAAAATGACATTAGCTTACTATATTGATCACATTTTATTACAATCAACAATATCTAGCAGGAAATACAGCTTGCTGTAGGCCAAGCTGTTTTAGCTAGTACCCGCAATAATCAACGACACTTTATCATACTAGCCGTGAAATCTAGGGAGCAAGGAAAATAACAGGCACCGACTAATCACCTGATATTCGCTCTAATGCGACCAGATAAAGTCTTCTCGATTCGTAAAATAACCTAAATATTAAGCTAAAAACCAGAGCAGCTCGTTAGTCGCGAGTTCATCAAACCGGATTATTACTGAGAGAGAAGCGATCATTATGGCCACTGTTGATGTTCACTATGCGAGAGCGATTTTACAATGTAGCACGAGGAGAGGGCTTAGTACTGAACAGCTGTTAATTGATACGGACCTCACTGCACATATATTGCAGCAAAATAACAGCCGAGTCGCCGGTGAAAAGATTACCCATATGGTCAAACACACTTGGGCTAGGCTAGACGATGAGTTTATGGGCTGCACTCGCCACCCTTGCAAGCATGGGGTGTTTGCTTTAATGAGCAAATATGCATTACCGCATGCTAATTTGCAGCAAATATTGCAGCAGGGAATCCATTTTTACCAGCTGTTTACCGACGATATTAAAATGCGGTTAGTGACCAAAGGCAACACCACGGAATTCATCATTGATTTTCGCAACCCCGAGTTAGATGCTAGTCATTTCTTCCATGAATTTTGGTTAATGATTTGGCACCGTTTTGCCAGCTGGCTAATTGGTAAAAAGATTGTCCTCAATCAAGTATCTTTTCCCTACCCCAAACCTGCGCATCACCGAGAACTAAAAAACGCCTTCCCCGCTCGCCACAATTTCAACCAAGCGTCGATGAAGCTCAGTTTTAGCAGTCAATACTTAGCATTAGCGGCTGTTAGAACCGCCGCAGATTTAGCGGCTTTTTTAAAAAACTCTCCGGCTGACTTAATCACCATACCGGGAGAAGAAAACAGTTATAAAACCAAAATTCGCACATTACTAACCAGGCAACCCAATGCAATTTTAAACTGCCCGGGGTTTGAAGAGATCGCTAAAATATACAATTTAAGCTCGCAAACCTTACGCCGTAAACTTAAGGCAGAAAACACATCCTACCCGCAACTAAAGGATGACATTCGTCGGGATATTGCGATTGATAAACTGACTCAAAAAAACCATTCTGTGGCAAAAATTGCGCGCTTATTAGGCTTTAGTGAATCTCGTTCTTTCACTCGGGCTTTCAAAAAATGGACGGGGTACACGCCAACCGAATACATCAGCGTATTAGCACCGAAGGAGCCTCTAAATAAAACGCAGCGCGAAGTGCGCGATTAAGGTAAAGGGAATAGACAGAATGAGCTTTTCTGCAGGATGGATAACGAGTTTTCTAGAAGATTGAGTGGATCACGGGGACAAGAATAGATTGAGAAATTTAGTACTCTGTACAGTGAACAGCCAGCTTTGAGGCAAATTCAGCGCTAATTTTAAGCAGACAGGCTTGCCCGCAGCAGAGTCACTTATTACGACCAGCCTCACCCACAAACATCGCCGACACAGTCGGCATTAGCAAGCGGATGGAGACTAAGTTTAAGCCGTGGCAGCGCCATAATCCGGCTTAGTGAATGACAGCTAAGCTAAGCTATCATCCGCCACCCGATATTTTGGATCCTCATCTTCATTCGCTTCTACCAGAGAACCCGACTTTTCTAACAGCGCTGTACACTCAGCGCTCAAATGGCGTAAATGCAACGTTATTCCCGCATCTACATACTTATCGGCAATCGCATCAATCGCCTCGATACCAGAGTGATCGACAACTCTTGCGTCTCGAAAGTCAATAATGACATCTGCAGGATCAGATTGCGGTGAAAAGTTATCTTTAAAGCTTTGTGCTGATGCGAAAAATAATGGGCCGTGCGGTAAATACACTTTAGTTTCACCTTCAGTCCGAGTTTCCATTTCAACATGTTTAGCATGGCGCCAGGCAAAGGTCAGTGCAGACATAATAACCCCTACTACGACTGCGATGGCCAGATCGGTAAATACAGTAACGATTGCGACCGTCATACCTACCAGCGTATCGCCAATAGGGATACGACCAAGCAGGCGAAAACTTGACCATTCAAAGGTTCCCAGTACTACCATCAGCATCACACCGACTAATGCTCCGAGAGGGATCATTTCGATATAGACTGAACCAAAGAGTATAAACAACAATAGGAACAGCGCCGCTGATATTCCCGACAGCCGAGTGCGACCGCCTGAATTGATATTGATCATACTCTGGCCGATCATTGCACAGCCACCCATACCACCAAAGAAGCCGGTCGCAACGTTGGCGACACCTTGGCCAATACATTCTTTATTGCCACGACCACGAGTGTTGGTCATTTCATCAATTAAGGTCAAAGTTAGCAGTGATTCAATTAAGCCGATCGCAGCCAAAATAACTGCGTAGGGGAAAATAATCACTAACGTCTCCATATTTAAAGGCACCATTGGCACGTGAAATTCGGGGAACCCACCGGCAATAGTCGCATTGATATCTCCAGTTTTTTCCTGCAGAAAATCAACCACTGTTAAGGCCTCTAAATCGAGCCCTATTACCAGTAGACAGACCACCACTATAGCCACTAGCGCTGAAGGCACTGCGGTGGTCAGCATGGGTAAAAAGCGAATAATACTCATCGTTAGAGCGATTAAACCCAGCATAATCCACAGCGAAGAACCCGATAGCCAAGTGCCAGATATCCACCCCCATTTACCTTCCGGAGTATCAGACTGCAACATTGGAAGCTGTGATAAGAAAATCACGATAGCTAAGCCGTTCACAAAACCCAACATAACCGGGTGCGGAACCAAGCGTATAAACTTACCCAGCCGGAACACTCCAGCCAGCACTTGTAGAATTCCCATCAACACTACCGTGGCAAATAAATACTCTACTCCGTGATGAGCGACTAAAGCGACCATCACCACTGCCAGCGCTCCTGTAGCACCAGATATCATTCCTGGTCTACCTCCGATCACCGCTGTAATCAACCCCACCATGAAAGCGGCATACAAGCCAACTAAAGGCGCGACACCGGCCCCAAAAGCAAAAGCCACCGCCTCTGGCACTAGCGCTAAAGCAACAGTTAACCCCGAGAGTACATCATTTTTCATACTCTGAGACTTGGACACAATCATTTGGAACATTAGCGGGAAAATCCTTCAACTACATCACTGGATAGGCCCAGCGAAAAATGCCGACAAGTTTAACAAAATGCCCCTGCGGTGAGAAGCACCGGTACTTAAATCTGCTAAATAAACGAATTGAAATGACTGATAACCCATCGACAGCTCGAGCGAAAGTAGTAAATATCACGAGAACCCTGCTTTTTTAGCTAAATATAGCGTTGCTTTGCCAGGCGAATATTTGACGTAAAGATCAAGAGCTAACTAGCAACTTAACCGAATCCGCTTAGTCGCAAATAGATTCGCCTATTTGCGGTTAAAGCTCTAACCAGTTTTATTAAGTTGAATCATACTAGATGCTTCACGCACAGCGTTTAACTGCCATTAAAGTACGCGCTAAATTGGCAGCACCAGCTGCTGAAAACCCTGCACAGAGACTGGTGCTAAACGATAGCCCAAACCGATTAATCGCACTGGTTTATCACCTCGCCCATAGGCCTGCAACAATAAATGTCGAAACAGTGATAGCTGTGAAATAGAGGCTTGCTGCTCGACGGTTGTTTGGGTGAAATCATGAAATTTCAACTTAACAAACAAACCGCTTACAACTCTTGGCTGTTTGATATATTGATAGCGACTTTGCAATTCAACCAACAGCTGGGGAATTTGCTCAATGCAATTGTTACTGCCCTGTAGATCGGCGGCAAAAGTGTGCTCAACACTGATCGACTTGATATCTCTTTTAGTACTCACCTCACGATTGTCGATGCCCTGGCTTAATTCAAGCAAGCGCTCGCCAAAAGAGCCAAAATGTCGCTGCAAAAACGCCGGGCTTTGCCGGCGAATATCTTGGCAAGTGCTGATCCCCAATGAATACATTTTTTCAGCAGTTTTTTTACCGACACCATGAATTTTTTTAACCGCCAAATGCTCTACAAAATCAGCGACATTGTCTGGGGGAATCACTTTCATGCCGTTCGGCTTATGCCAGTCACTGGCAATTTTAGCTAAAAATTTATTGGGCGCCACCCCTGCCGATATAGTAATACCCACTTCTTGCTCCACTCGATAGCGCAAATATTCAGCAATGCGTGTACCGCTGCCACTGAACATTGTAGAGCGACTGACATCTAAGAAAGCTTCATCTAAAGAAAGCGGTTCGATAAGATCAGTAATTTCTCGGTAGATAGCAAAAATTTGCTGGGAGGCATCTTTATACTTTTGCATATTACCAGGTATTAGATGTAACTGAGGACAGCGCTTAAACGCTTGAGCGGTGGACATCGCAGAGTGAATACCATATTCACGGGCCGGATAATTACAAGTTGCAATAACTCCTCGCCGATCGGATCGCCCGCCAATGGCAAGTGGAACATTTGCCAGAGAAGGATCATCACGCATTTCAACTGCGGCGTAAAAACAATCACAATCACAGTGAATTATTTTTCGCATAACCTAAACCTTTACTGTATTTTTATACAGTGTATTGGCTTAAATGTTATTTTTCAACCTAAAGTTAAGGAACCCCTGATTATGGACAGGGAGAAGCGACTAAAGATTAAAGAATTTTGAGCAAGACATCGCTGAGCTTAACGCCAACACAACACCCAAAATTAAAATTTCCGAAATATTATATCGGACTTACTTGACCATATTTTTAGTCATAAACATATTCGTAACTGATTTGTTAGCATCAAGTACCGCAACACAAAAGCGCTTAAATCCATGGACAGCTTTGCCCGTTAGATAAACCAAATACTCACTGCGTAAGCGTCTTGCTTCTAAATAGTAGTAATCAACATCAACTGCACCAGTTTTAGTTTTTGCTATTTCTACATCGTATTGGAATGACATATTATGTCTCCTATCTTTGGCTGAGATTTTATTCTCGTACCGTTTAAAGTTTATGGCGCTATTTTAACCAACAAAGAGCACTTGCACAAAAGATCAATTTTCAGCACAATGATGAAAATAATTCATCAATGGGATTTTCATGTTACGTTTACCTCCGCTCAATACCTTACGTAGTTTTGAAGCAGCTGCTCGCACCGGAAGTTTCGCTCAAGCCGCTGCAGAGCTCGCTGTAACAGCCTCTGCAATCAGTCATCAAATCAAAGGCTTAGAAAGTTACCTGGGCGTAGAACTGTTTAAACGAGTAAAACGCAAAGCTGAACTCACCGACAGTGGTGAAAAATACTTGTCATCTATCCAAGCTGCTTTGCACGATATTGCCGAGGCAACTGAAGTGCTAAAATCGCGTTCAAAAACCCATACCATTACTATTAGTATGACTCCGCACTTTTTGACGCGCTGGATGATGCCCCGCTTGGGAAAGTTTCAAGCACTCTACCCTGACATAGAGTTACAAATTAATGCATCGATGGGTTTAATTAATTTTGATACAAGTAGCACAGATATGGCTATTTATTTTGGAGATGGGGATTGGCCTGAAATACAAGTACATTTTTTAAAGGACATCTTCTTAGTTCCAATCTGCAGCCCAAGCATTATAACCAAAGACAAACCTCTATCTAAACCTGAGCACATTCGCTTTCATCCACTTATCCACGTTAGTAAACGACTTTCAGAGTGGAGCCAATGGCTAGCGTTAGCTGGAGTGAAATTTCAAGAGCGCAGGCAGGGGCTACAGCTATCGAACAGTATGTTAACCAATGCCGCCGCCGCTGAAAATTTGGGAATATCCCTAGGGGATACCACCTTACTTGGACCTGAAATAGAGTCGGGAAAATTAATTATTCCCTTCGACTTACCTTTGAATATTCATCGCTCGTTTTATTTAGTCTATCAAAAAGATCGGCCTTTAAGCCACAGCATGGCGGTTTTCAAGCAATGGGTTATGAAGGAGATGGATACCAAGTTAGTCAGCCTTTAATGAAAGCGACTCACACATCTGAATCCGTGACTTCAAAGTGAATGCAGAGTGTCAGATATTGGTTCTACAGTGGAAATAAAAAATTTAAACACGAGCTCATATGCGTCCTGCATTCGCTACATAAAGGCACACCTGCATAAAACCCGTATATGCAGCGCTCATTTCATTAACCGCAGCATAATCAACAATTTAAAATCTGCGGTACCGCGAAGTCACTGATTCAGAACATAGTCAGCAGCGAAAATTTTTGATGTTCTAGCCGCTAAGATGAAATCATTTATATGCAGGCCATTCAAGGTGTGAGTCCACCAAGCGACGGAGACCTGACCATATTCTAAAATAATTTGTGGGTGATGGCCTTCAGACTCCGCTAATTCAGCAATAACATTAGTGAACTTTAGTGCCTGTACATATTTTCTAATTTTAAATACTCTAGTTAACTTTTCTTCCTCTTCTTCCACCTTTATAGCTAAATCCCAGTCTGGCACCTGATAAAGCAAAGATATAACCTCTGACGGGCAGAGTAATTTGATCTTACCAGCACATTCCTCACAATCCAATTGAGTTAATTCATCCATAATCATCCCTTCTTTTCACCAGTTTCAGCGGCCCTCAGGTCTCAGCTAACCTAGGGCTTGATTTCAATTGTTGGGCGCTAGATATTTATCGTATGTTAGCTGTCAAACAGAAAAACATGGTGCGAACATTAGCGTCTACTACACAACATAGCGAGGCATCACCATAAAAATCCAGAGCTGAGGCTCAAGTCTGCGGTTTTCCACCAAGATCAGTTTCTATTTGATCGCAACCATAGAGCAGTTCAGTCCAGTAAAATAAGTATCATTTACACTTCATTTTATATTACATTACTTCGCCAGCAGGTCATCCGCTTTATTAATAAAGATTATCTTAGATCAATAAAAATATGATAATATTTAGGGAGTTGGTAATATAGATACAAGTCACTTTCTTCTGCGACAATGCTATTTAAAGTCTTGAATTTAATGATAACTTTTATTGCAGTATTTTTTTTAAAAATGCCTAATGAGTAGAATCCCATACTCAGCATGCACTTCTAATCGGCAGCATAAACCGAATAAGGCATAGCATAACTAGTGGAGCTGCTACTTGATTTTACAGACTTTTATTGAAGCGAGCGAAGGCGTCATTATGACACTCGAACAAAAAACAACTCAAAATAATTAGCAGCGCTATGATCAGGATCTTGGGGGATTATCCGGACAAATACCTGCGTGGGTTTACTAAACCGACGGCATTGCTCTTTGAGACCTCTGCATAACTTAGCCAGAGGGTATGATAACGACGCTCGGTAATACGGCGATAACAACCAGCTCAACATGCTCATTTACACCAGTAATACACATAAAAAGAAGGCCACACTGTACCCAAAGTGAGGGGCACACTGACTCCGCTATCTCGCCGGTTTTTTCCTTGTTTTACCTTCGCTCGCAACGTTATGCAGAGCCTCTCTTTATTAAACATTCTAAAAAGGTTTTCACTATCAACCGATCATCAATTTAACCGCCGCAATACTTGCCATAATTCTAATCAACCATTTAAACTGCGTCAGCTCCAGCTTACCCAGCAGCCAATAACCTATACATGCGCCGACCACTAACCCTGGTACTGCCTGCAAACTTATCAGCGCAGTCTCTGAGGTCAGCAATCCCATGCTCAGCAAAATGGGTATTTTACAAATATTAATTATCATAAAAGCCCAACTTCTGGTACTTACATAAGCCTGTTTAGTTAGTTTTTGTTCGAGAAAATAAATACTAAAAAGCGGCCCAGCGGCATTGGAAATCATGCTGACCACTCCTCCTAAAAAACCGATCAGCATGGCACTCATCGGGTGACGTAAAGCATTGGAGCCTAAGCGATCTAAAACAAAACCGAGTGCCAACATCCCCAGTATTATGGTAGCCAGCATCCAGCTAAACTGTTTGGCATCTAAATGCGATAAAAACCAACTACCGATCAAAATACCAGCAAAACACAACGGTAATAATTTAGCCAGTAGCCGCCAATTAATGCTTTTACGATAGCTGCTAATTGCCAGTAAGTCAGTAATTAAGTACATAGGAATAATGATCCCCAGCGCTTGCGGGCCCGGAAAAACTATCATAATCACCGGCAAAATCAGCAATCCCATACCACCCACTGAAAACTTAGAAAAGCCTGTAATCAAGCCTGCGCTTAGAAGAACCAATAGCTCAACTGACATAAGTTTATTTCTCATTAAATATTTTGTCTTATCATAATCTTATTTTCAATAGCAAGATAATTGCATTATCTTTAACAAACGAAAACTTTTAACTATCATATAAAAGTGTGCATATATCAAGCATGAGCGTTTAGAAGCCTGACGGGGTGGCCAATCTCAGAGAAAATTCAAATGGACACAAATTTGTTGCAATATGCAGGCGAATAGATCGCTATTTAACGAAACTTTGCGGGAGACATGGCAAAATTTTGAATTTTTACAGCAGGTAACGCTAAGCCACTAGACTCCTTAATAGAGAACAACAAAAAACCCAACCATAAAGTGTTAGAGAGCTCTGTTAAATAATAACCTTGGTGAACACGTCACAGACAAACAACTTCTATTCAAGCCTTCCACGAATATCATAAGATATCCTGATTAGCCATGTGCCTCCGCCACAGCGCAGCAAAAGATGCTTTTAATCTCTTCTCTGTGTCCTCTGTGGTAAAACCAATCCTTTAAAGATTTTTTCACCACAGAGGACACAGAGGCGCTGCGCTGCACAGAGGGAAAACAAAACACTACCTGATTAGTGCTGTGTCTTCACAGACTAACCTAAAGTAAAAAAAAATTACAAATAAATGACCTGGCTATAATCTAAACCATTATTAAATGATAAAAACATATTATAACTTCGCTTAAATTGTTGAAATTAATTACTTTGTTAGACAGCTGTCCAGTCAAGCGGAGTATGATGGTCAATCAGGTAATATATTAAACCTGAATCAGTGACTTCACAGCACCACATAGCGCCAGCTCTTGATTCTACAGCGGTTAGAAAAATACCCGCTGAACCTACGGGCGCAGCTAAGATTTTTAAATTCCACTGTAAAACCAATATCTTACACTCTGTATTCACTTTGAAATCACGGATTCAGGTTAAAGTGATGGTTAGCGCGATTTCATGGCGCTGCAGCTAAGAACCTACATACATGTGTAGCATTCTTCGCTGCTTTAAACTAAACACACGAGATTATGTATCCCTGAAGCCCCATGAGGATATGCTATGAAGCACGCTTCGATACAATCAACTTATGTATCACCCAATTTTCGTGCTTATAAAATTAACGCTAATAGGAATAATTATTGTTTGCAATGTCCTCTTGATTATTATAAATTCTTCTACAGTTTTGTTCTTATAAAAACTCTCTGAATTAAATACTATTTAAGGCCCATTATTGTGAAACTAAACAAACTATTTACTGCAGTCGCACTGACTTCTGTCGCAACGCTGTCTATTCAAGCTTCTGCCGTGCCTATTTATGCAGACTTTCCTGTCACTGTTAAAGATTATCAAGGGGACAAAAAGACTTCCGTTTCTTACGGCGGACAAATGGCTCGTCACGTTTTACATAATTCTTTAAAGAAGCTAAGCGCGAAAGGAAATGGCTCTGCAAATCCTGAACTACTAGCGCAAATGCAATCTTACTTTGCAAATAAGGACGAAAATCGTACTATTATAGATCCTGTCACCAAAGAAGGTTTTGTCATTGCTGAAACAGATGTTGATCAACTTTCTAAAGGCAAAAACTTAGCTGGAAAAGCCTACAAAGGTTTAGTGCCAGGCTGGCCTGGTAACATGACTGCTGCAGAAGTTCTAAACTTTATGATCGAAAAGGCAGCAGTAGCTGACCAGGGCTTTGATTATAGTAATGGTATGGATTACCCACAGTTAATTTCAAAGTTCACTATGGGTGCGGTTTTTTACAATCAAGCTGTTGATTCATACTTAGACGAAAAACTTGCCGCCGATTCAAAGCCTAACGACAAGCCCTACAAAAAAGGCGCGGCGTATACCGGTAAAGAACATGTATGGGATGAAGCCTTTGGTTATTTTGGTACTCCGGCAAACACCTTGAACATCGATGCGGCAACCGTTCATGCTATTGGTAAAGGCAAGCCAGAAGTTTTTGCTAAAGCTGATACCAACGGTAATGGTAAAATCGATCTAAGCACTGAAATGACTTATGCTCATGCATCTTATGCTGCGAGCGCTGACAAAGGTGGCAAGACTAATTATTTGCATACCATCACCCAAGCATTTGTCGATGGTCGTTTACTTATTACTGCGGCTAAAGGCGAAAAATTGACCGATCAACAGCGCAGTCAATTAATTGCTTTCGCAGATATCATTAAAACCAATTGGGAGTTAGTGATAGCTGAGGCAACCTTCAAATATGCAGGTAGCGTTTATTCTGACGTGCTTAAATTACAAGCTGGGATTGAGAAAAACGAAGATGTTAAGCCGCTATTTAAAAAGTACATTCATCACTGGGGTGAGCTGAAAGGTTTCTCTATGTCTTTACAGACTAGCGGTAAAGACCTAGGTGGTTTTGCAGTATCTCTAAACAGACTAATAGGCTACAGCCCTGTACTAGTAGGCGACACTCAAGTAACGGGTATTGATGCTAAAGGCAACTACCAGCAGTCGAGTTCTGTATCACTAATGCAGTACGCTTTGCATATGCTTAAAGTACAAAACCTTCTTGCCGATAAATACGCACTTAAAGCGCGTAACAAAGATCAATTAGCTAACTTAAGCAAACTGTCTGCTAAATTAGGTGCCGGTAAAAGCACAGAAAATGATTAATTATTACCACTGATTCAATAGCTTTACTTATTCCTGAATCAGTGATTTCACTGCACCACATAGCGCAAGCTCTTGATTCTACTGCGGTTAGAAAAATACCCGCTGAACCTACGGGTGCAGCTAAGATTTTTCAATTCCACTGTAGAACCAATATCTTACACTCTGTATTCACTTTGAAGTCACGGATTCAGGTTATTGAATCAATCAGAGCTGGCGATCTATTTAAATCGCCAGCTCTGCTTAATTCCTTTAAACGATAATTGCAAATTACCATGAACGACTTTCTCAACAGTTACTGGACTGATCTCAGCCAGTTTTTTAGCAATTCCCAACAGCGACTGTTTTGGGGATACCTATTATGTGCTTTTTGCATTGCCTTGCTATGGTCACTAAAACACCACCGATCCAACTTAAGCACCAATATCACTCAAGCATTTGGCTTAAAACACATACTCTCTAGATCTTGCCTCGCTGACCTACAGCTAATCATCATCAACAAAGCCATTTTTTTAGTACTACTACCAATACTCATCACTAAATTAGTGATTGCTACCAGCATTTTTGAATTATTACACTATCGCTTTAGCCCACCTGGTCAATTAGAACACACTATACCCACATGGCTGCTTATCAGTATTTTTACTCTATTTGTTTTTTTACTAGACGATTTTGCACGCTTTTACTTACACAAAAAAATGCACCAGATACCTTGGCTCTGGGAATTCCACAAATACCCATCACAGCGCAACTTCCCTAACTCCTTTAACCGTATTGAGAACCCACCCTGTGGAAGCGCTTATATTTGCGATCAGAAGCGCGATTGTACAAGGTGTGAGTATAGGTGTTTTTATCTATTTCTTTGCCGATCAGGTTGACCTATTCACAGTATTAAAAGTTAACATCTTCATCTTCTTTTTTAATATTGCCGGCGCTAATTTACGTCACAGTCATATTAATTTCAGATATTGGCGCTGGCTAGAAGCCATCATCATCTCACCTGCACAACATCAAATTCATCACTCCACTCAGCCGATCCACTTTAATAAGAATTACGGGGCAATGCTGGCACTTTGGGACAACTGGGCAAAAAGCCTGCAGTATTCATCTTCTAAACCATTAAGTTTCGGCCTACACGCTAATCAAGAAAAAAAATATCACAGTTTATATTCTCTATATATCAGTGCTTTCGTTGCAATTTACAAATCCTGCATTCGCAGCATTAAGAAGATTTTTAAGAAGGCAGGCAAGCCGGATTTTCTATAATAATTTATGCGACAAACTGTTCTATACGTATAAATATAAACAATTATCATTTATACTCGATCTGGCTTTTAAATCTATTACTCGCTTGAAACTGCGAACTGAATCACATAATCCAACTTAGATATTTACTATCCGGTGATATAAAACCTTAAGCTCTATTTATAGGTAAAACGACTAAGTGAGTGGTTTTGAAACAATCATCAATACCTCTGATTCAAAGGCTAATTTGGCCCTAACTACTAAGAGTTTAATATGCTAATCAAATTTTCAAAAACCATGATTACCACAATAGCGACCTGCACGATTATCAGCGGTCAATTGCTAGCCGCTTCCGAAGTAAATGTATACTCTGCAAGAAAAGAAGCTTTAATTAAGCCTTTGTTCGATAAGTTTGAACAGAGCACTGGGATTACTGTCAATCTAATTACCGGCAGTGCTGACGCTCTATTACAGCGCTTAAAAATTGAAGGCAAGGCCAGCCCTGCGGATGTTTTTATCACTGTCGATGCAGGCAGATTACAACGCGCCAAAGAAGCAGGGGTTTTGCAACCGATCACCAGCGCTATATTGGAAAAAAACATTCCTCAACACTTACGTGATCAAGATAATTTATGGTTTGGCTTATCGCAGCGCGCCAGAACTATTTTTTATGCAAAAGATAAAGTCACAAAAGAGCAGCTTTCTAGCTATGAGGATCTTGGCAATAGCAAATGGAAGGGCAGAATCTGCCTGAGAAGCTCTAACAATATTTACAACCAATCATTGGTCGCCTCTATGATTGAAAACATTGGCAGCGCTAAGACCCTAGAGTGGGCCAACAATATAGTTACCAATATTGCCAAGCCCCCATCCGGTGGCGATACTGACCAAATAAAAGCAGTTGCCGCCGGGGTCTGCGATATAACCATCGCCAATACTTATTATTACGGCCGTCTGATGAACAGCGAGAAAGCCAGTGATAAAGTGCTAGTTGAAAAAGTTGCTCTATTTTGGCCCAACCAACAGGGCCGCGGCGTTCATATGAACGTCAGTGGTGCCGGTGTCACTAAATCTTCGCGCCATAAAGACAATGCCATTAAGCTGATCGAATTTATGTCATCTGCGAAATCTCAAGCTTGGTATGCCGCGGTAAACAGCGAGTTCCCGGTATTGAAAAATGCCGAGACTTCAGCATCACTAAAGAGCTGGGGCAGCTTTAAAGCAGATACTATCCCCTTAAATAAGCTCGGAGAAAACAATCGAGCAGCAGTAGAACTGATGGATAAAGCAGGCTGGAAATAAACGCTCTGCTCCTGTACTAAACAGCTCCTTAGCTGAAGCTGTTTAGTAACCACCTGCAGTGCATGAAAAAATTTTAGACTATATTTAATAATGAAAATACTTCAATATTTTACCCGCTTTAATTGGCTCAGTAGCTGCGCGCTTGTAACGGCAGTTATTTTGTCTCTCCCTATTCTGGTCGTCGCAAGTTCCATTTTTGATGGTTTTGACGCTACTTGGACACATCTAGCCAACACCGTACTGACTGATTATGTAATCAACTCAACCTTACTACTACTAGGTGTTGCTGTGGGAGTGCTTTTAATCGGCATCCCTACCGCGTGGTTTACCAGCGTTTGTGATTTCACCGGCAAAAAAGTACTCACTTGGCTATTACTGTTGCCACTTGCTGTCCCCGCTTATATTGTCGCTTATACTTATACTGGCCTATTGGATTTTGCAGGACCGGTACAAACCCAAATCAGACAACTCACTGGCCTAAACTACGGAGAATACTGGTTTTTCGAGATTCGCTCGCTGCCCGGCGCGGTGATCATGCTCACTTTAGTCCTCTACCCTTATGTTTATCTTCTAGCTAGAGCCGCCTTTCTCGAGCAATCGACCAGCGCTTTAGAAGTGTGCCGCACACTTGGCTACAGTCGAACGCAGGCCTTCTTTAAACTATCGTTACCTATGGCTAGACCCGCTATTATTGCCGGCCTAACACTGGCCTTGATGGAAACATTAGCCGATTACGGTACCGTGCAATTTTTTGGCGTCAGCACTTTTACCACCGGTATCTTTCGTACTTTTTATGGCCTTGGCGACCCAACCGCTGCTGCACAACTCGCATCGGTTCTGCTTAGTTTTGTGGCCTTTTTGATTATTTTAGAACGTTATTCCAGAAGACTATACCGCTATCATTCAAGTAACGAGTTAAGAGCCATCCCCGCTTTAATCAAACTTTCAGCTAAGCATACCTGCATTGCCTGGGTTATCTGCCTACTTCCAATTAGCGTCGGCTTCCTTATTCCATCGTCTGTGTTAGCATATTGGGCATTTACCCAAGCGACATTTGAAGCATCGGCATTCTTCTCACTCGCCTGGAATTCCTTTTATTTAGCGATGAGTGCAGCCATTATTGCGGTCATTTTGTCGTTAGTGATGGCCTATGCAAAACGATTAAAAAACAGCCCGCCGGTAAACAGTGCGGTGACCATTGCCAGCTTGGGCTATGCCCTGCCCGGCACTATCATCGCCATAGGGATTATTATCCCGCTCGCTTGGTTAGACCATCGCTTAATCAATTTTTTTGCCGACTATTTTGATCTTGACATAGGCCTACTTTTGTCAGGCACTTTATTTGCACTGCTGTTCGCCTACACCGTCAGGTTTTTGGCCGTTTCCATGGGAGCGGTCCAAAGCGGACTGGATAAAATAAAACCTAGCCTCGATGATGCTGCTAGGTCACTAGGCAACAATAACACCATGGTTTTAAGGAATATTCACGCCCCTTTAATGCGCAGTTCACTATTAACTGCATTACTAATTGTCTTTGTCGATGTATTGAAAGAGCTACCTGCAACTTTAATACTGCGGCCATTTAATTTTAACACCTTGGCGGTGCACGCTTATGAGCTAGCGTCTGATGAGCGACTGATTGACGCTGCTCCTGCATCATTAATGATAGTCTGTGTCGGCCTACTACCAGTGATCATTCTAAGTAGATCCATATCGAACAAAAGAGAGCACTAATACGATGAATGTTGCAGAAAAAATCATCACGCCACTACTGGAATTAGACAATATTGATGCCGGGTACGGCGCAAAGATAGTAGTGCAAAATATTTCTCTCAGCCTGAAAAAGGGTGAGATAGGCTGCCTCTTGGGCCCAAGTGGCTGCGGAAAATCGACTTTATTAAGAGCTATCGCCGGCTTTGAAGAGGTCAAAAAAGGCACCATCAAACTATCTCAACAACTTATTTCTGACCCACAACACACTTTGCCCCCCGAGCATCGCAACATCGGCATGGTCTTTCAAGATATTGCCTTATTTCCGCATTTAAGTATTGCGGACAACGTAGCTTTTGGGATTAAGCACCTGCCCAGCAAAGAGCGCCACGCTAGAGTCGAACAGTTACTGACTCTGGTTGACCTCAACCAAAAAGCTAAGCAGTTTCCGCACCAGCTATCAGGTGGCCAACAACAGCGGATCGCACTTGCCAGAGCACTGGCCCCCAAGCCAAAATTGATTTTATTGGATGAGCCTTTTTCCGGCTTAGATGCAAAGCTTCGAGAAACACTGGTCCCCCAAGTAAAACAGATATTAAAACACGAGCAAGTTAGCGCCCTAATGGTGAGTCACGACCAAGCAGAAGCTTTCGCGATTGCCGATAAAATAGCGGTGATGCAAGAGGGCCGTATCCATCAATGGGACAACGCTTACAACAGCTACCACTACCCCGCCACAAAATTTGTCGCCGACTTTATAGGAAAAAGTAAATTTTTGCCCGCTGTGACACTCTGCGAACACTGCATTGAGACTAGTCTTGGGAAACTTGAATCAGATAGCCCACACGGCTATCAAGCGGGATCTGAAGTATTAGTTTTAGTGCGCATCGATGATCTTAAGCACGATCCGATTTCCGAAAATTTTGGAATTGTTAAAAAGAAAGACTTTCACGGCTCATACTTTACCTTTGAACTCAGCTTGGCCGATGGCTCACAGGTGCTGTGCAACACTCCAGCGCACTACAATTATCAGTATAATATCGGTGATAAATTTAACCTTAAATTAAACATTGAACACTTAGTTTTATTTAATCGCTGAAGTCAAACATGAATTTAATCATTGTTAAGCCAGAAGATTTTGTAGACCAGCAGCACGTGGTATTATTTGACCGTCGCTTTCAACATATTTTAAAAGTACACCGCGCGGTACAAGACCAATGCTTAAAAGTGGGGCTGCTTAACGGGCAGATTGGCCTTGGAACAATTACCCATATCGATCAGCAAAGCGTTAGCTTAGCACTCGATATCAGCCTAGCTGCAGCTAGAAAGCCACCTGCTCCTCTTCCCGTGACACTTATTTTAGCGCTGCCCAGACCCAAAATGCTTAGAAGAATTTTGCAGACAATCTCCTGTCTAGGCGTAAAAGAGCTCTACCTTATTCACAGCTACAAAGTAGATAAAAGCTATTGGTCTACGCCGGTACTATCCCCAGCTTCGATAGAGGAGCAACTACTACTAGGCTTAGAACAAGCAGGCGATACGGCTTTACCTAAGCTTCATTTACGCCAGCGCTTTAAGCCTTTCGTCGAAGATGAGCTGGCCAACATCGCAAAGGACAGCCAAAAACTAGTAGCCCACCCCTACCAAGCCAGGCAAACCCCAACTATCAGCGACCAACAAACTACCTTAGTGATAGGGCCTGAAGGCGGCTTCATCGACTACGAAGTACAACTTATGCATCAGCAAGGCTTTAGCAGCATATCTCTCGGTGAGCGAATCCTAAAAGTTGAAACAGCGATACCTGTGGCGCTGGCCAAATTATTCAATTAGCCAGAAGATCATCACTACCGCGGGAGAGCTTGCTTTAATCATCAACACCCGACCAGAGCACTCGGTACTTAGGCCAGTCAAAACAACCCCCGGGATCGGTTTTTCTACCCGGTGCAATTTCACTGTGCCCGACCGCCGTTTCAGGACTGATCCCTTGATAAGTTTTTTGTAACACTTTACTAATCGCAGCAAGCACTTGATATTGAATATCTTCAAAAGCTTGATCATCGGTACCCTCAAGCTCTATACCTATAGAAAAATCATTACAATTTCGCCGCTGATTAAACGATGATATACCCGCATGCCAAGCGCGCTGGGTAAAATTAACGAACTGGGTCACTTCGCCTTTACGACTGATAAAGACATGAGCTGAGACCTGCAACGCACCTATTTCGGCAAAAAATGGATCTGCGCTGCAATCCAGCTTATTTAGAAAGAACTGCTCAACAAAACCGCCGCCAAATTGATTCGGTGGCAAGCTAATATTATGGATCACCAGCAATTCAATATTAGCCGACTCCGACCTTTGATTAAAATTTGGCGAAGCTAGCTGAATGGCACCGAGCAGCACCCCGTTATCAATTGAAAATTTCTGCACCTTATCCTTACCTAGCATTTAAACTTCCGTTACTTCCGTTATTATAAGCGCTATTATAAACACTGAGCTGCACATAGCGCAGCGAGTTCCGTCAATACTAACCACTTTTAAGTCGCGCTGTAGCAGTACAGCACTGCTTTCACTATCACCGCTTGGAATATCAATGTCTATAGATACCAACCTGCAAGCTATTGTCATAAAAAATGTACGCGCCGCTCTGGAAGAGGATATAGGTTCGGGTGATATCACCGCCAACTTAATCCCACGCAGACAGCAAGCCAGCGCCCAAGTCATCACCCGTCAAGCGGCGGTCATTTGTGGCACAGCTTGGGTAGACGAAGTATTCAGGCAAGTAGATCCGAGCTTGTGCATAGATTGGCAAGTCAAAGACGGTGACCAAGTCACTGCCGACCAAGTGTTATTCAACTGCAACGGTTCTGCAAGCTCACTGCTCACGGCAGAGCGCTGCGCCTTAAACTTTCTGCAAACACTGTCGGGCACAGCCACCATCAGCCAACGCTATGCCGATTTAGTAAAAGATACTCAGGTAAAATTACTCGACACTCGAAAGACCATCCCAGGCTTGCGCGCTGCACAAAAATACGCGGTCACCTGCGGCGGCTGCTTTAATCACCGCATTGGCTTGTTTGACGCTTTCTTAATCAAAGAGAATCATATTATGGCCTGCGGCGGCATTGCCAACGCTATTAGCCAAGCACATAAAAGCGCACCCGGGAAAAAAGTTGAGATAGAAGTAGAGACACTGCAACAGCTAAAACTAGCCGTGCAAGCCAATGCCGATATAGTAATGCTAGATAACTTTAGCTTAGAACTGATGCGACAAGCAGTAGACTGGACAGCTGGGAGGGCAAAAATGGAGGCTTCTGGGAATATAGGCAGTGAGACTCTATTGGCTACTGCGAAAACTGGGGTAGATTATATTTCGATAGGCTCATTGACAAAACATTGCGAGGCAATTGATTTATCAATGAGGCTTGTGCAAAGGTAATCTTTGTACCTTTACACGACACATAGCGATTAATGTGCTTTACGACAATTTGCAGGCACTAGCTCTGACAAGAGAGTAGTACTACGCGTACAAGACCAAGTAATTGTTCCGCCACTGCTAATAGGAGATAAACGAAGCACAGCTGCAGCCACTACCTGATCGGTAAAAGTGACGTTAATTGCTCCGCTGGTACCAACAGTAACAGCACTAACAATTTTAGTTACCACTGAAGCAGGCAAACCTGCAGATTCAGCAGAAGTTGGCCACTCGCCTTCAGAAACAAAATACTCAGAAACTGCAATTTTTGCGCTTGAGGCAAGAGTCAAACCTTCAGTCACCTTCGCTCTCTTTGTATAATTTTGATAAGCTGGCAATGCAATGGCTGCCAAGATTCCGATAATTGCTACGACAATCATCAATTCTATTAATGTAAATCCTTGTTGCTTTTTCATGTTGCGCTCTCCAGCAGTTTATACAAACTATTATTTATCAAATTTATTAATACACTAATAATTTTAATTATTCAAAAAATAAACTAAATTTATTAATATTCGCTAATATACAGGCCAATTCTAACATTGAACAGATGATTTTATTACATTTTTTCGTTATTATTGGTCGACTATAATCACTTTAATTCCTATTTTGATCACTTTAGCCTCTTAAGGAGCTAGCAGATTGCAAACCACCAAACCTTTAGTTGGATTAGCAAGAAGGCTAGTAAAAGACGGCTACTTCTCTGCCCAAGTCGCACATATAGCGCTAGAAAAAGCGCGCTCTTTACAAAAGCCCTTTATCTCTCACATAATTGCCGAAGAGTTAATTAGCAACTACAACGCCGCTTTTGCCGCCTCCGATGAATTCGGCATGCCGCTGTTTGACTTAGATATTTACGAGACACAGAACATTCCCGAAGGCTTAATCGATGAGAAACTAATCATTAAGCACCGCGCTTTGCCTCTGATGAAGCGCAATAATAAAATTTTCGTCGCCCTCTCCGATCCCACCAACATCAATGCCTTGGATGATTTCAAATTTCACACAGGCTTAAATACCGAAGCGGTGATTGTCGAAGAAGATAAGCTGCAGCAGACGATTAACAACTTTCTCGACAACCAAGACTCTTCATTTGATGAGTTAGAAGACGACAGTTTAGATAATTTAGAACTCGAAGATACAGAAAAAACCGAAGAACCTGAAAGCAGTGAAGACGCCGCTAAAGAGGCGCCGGTTGTGCGTTTTGTCAACAAAGTGCTACTAGATTGCATTCGCAAGGGCGCGTCGGATATTCACTTTGAACCTTACGAGAAAAGCTATCGTGTTCGCTCAAGAATCGACGGCATTCTGCAAGAAGTAGCCAGACCTCCGTCAGCGATGGCCAATCGATTGTCTGCTAGACTTAAAGTCATGTCTAAAATGGATATTTCCGAGAGACGCGTGCCACAGGATGGGCGAATAAAAATGCGCCTCTCGCAATCGCGCTCCATCGATTTTCGAGTAAACTCTCTCCCCACATTGTGGGGGGAAAAAATAGTCTTACGTATTTTAGACTCTAGCAGCGCCAAAATTGGCGTAGATGCTCTAGGCTTTGACCCCGAGCAAAAGGAAATGTTTTTAAGCACCTTGATCAAACCGCAGGGGATGATTTTGGTAACCGGACCAACCGGCAGTGGTAAAACCGTCTCCCTCTATACTGGGCTAAACATCCTCAATACCGAAGAGCGCAACATTTCAACCGCTGAAGATCCGGTAGAAATCAACTTAGAGGGCATCAACCAAGTGCATGTCAACGCCAAAGTTGGGCTTACTTTCGCCACGGCACTGCGCTCTTTCTTGCGACAAGATCCCGACGTGGTTATGGTCGGGGAAATACGTGATTTAGAAACCGCTGAAATCTCCATAAAAGCAGCACAAACCGGTCATATGGTACTGTCTACGCTGCACACTAACAGCGCTACTGAAACGTTGACCAGACTGCGCAACATGGGCGTCGAAGCCTTTAACGTCGCCACTGCAGTGTCTTTAATTATAGCGCAGCGCCTAGCAAGACGCTTGTGTGAAGAGTGTAAAGTAACCTTAGTCATTCCAGAAAAAGCCTTGCTCAAAGCAGGCTTTGAACCTGATCAGCTGCATAGTTTAAACCTGCACGAATCTAACCCGGTCGGCTGCACACACTGCAATAAAGGTTATAAGGGTCGAGTCGGTATTTATGAAGTACTAGCTATGAGCCCAGAAATTTCAGATTGCATCATGAATGAGGGCACCTCATTAGATATTTTAGATATTGCCTTAAGACAAGGTTTTAAACCTTTAAAAAAGTCTGGCCTCGATAAAGTAGCCCAGGGCATCACCAGTTTAGAAGAGCTCAACAGAGTCATCACTACTTAAGGGATAAAATGGCGACTAAGACTAAAGCTAAAAAAACCTTCTCCTTCTCTTGGTCTGGCCTAGATAAGAGTGGCAACCAGAGTAAGGGAAAAATTCAGGCGGCAAATGCCACTGAGGCTAAAGCGCTGTTGCGCAGGCAGGGAGTTGCTCCACGCAAAGTTACTAAAGAGTCGAGTATTCGCTTATTTAGCGCCCGAGGCCAATCGATCAAACCCGCCGATATTGCCTTTTTTACCCGCCAAGTAGCTACTATGCTCAAAGCTGGGGTACCCCTGATTCAAGGCTTAGAAATCGTCGCCACTGGTGTTGAAAAAGATGCATTGAAAAAACTCATCTTTGATATTCGAGACTCAGTTAACGGCGGTCAAGACCTAGCCACCTCTATGGGCAAGCACCCTTTATATTTCGATGACTTATACTGCTCGCTAGTGGCCGCAGGCGAGCAATCCGGCTCTCTCGAGACTATGCTCGATCGAATTGCCACCTATAAGGAAAAACTTGAATCTTTAAAGGCAAAAATAAAAAAGGCACTTACCTACCCAACGGCTGTATTGGCGGTAGGTTTACTGGTTTCGGTTATCTTACTGTTAAAAGTAGTACCGCAATTTCAGGCGATATTTAGTAATTTTGGCGCCGATTTACCGGCCTTTACCCTGATGATTTTATCAATGTCAGTATTTGTCCAGGAATGGTGGTGGATAATGGGCTTGAGCTGTATCGCATTCTTTTATGCTTTTATCCACCTTAAAAGGCGCTCGGTTAAATTTGCCAATTATTTGGACATTTTAATACTCAAAGTGCCGGTACTCGGTGATATCTTACGCAAAGCGATCATTGCGCGCTTTGCCCGCACTCTATCTACTACTTTTGCCGCAGGCGTGCCCTTAGTCGAAGCTCTTGAATCTGCAGCGGGCGCATCAGGTAATGTCATCTATCGCGATGCCATTATCCAAATCCGCAACGCAGTTTCCACTGGCCAAACACTGCAAAGCTCGATGCTGATGACCGGCGTCTTCCCCAATATGGTAGTGCAAATGATCTCTATTGGCGAAGAAGCGGGCTCGCTCGATACTATGCTCGATAAAGTAGCCTCTTTTTATGAAGAGGAAGTTGATAATGCGGTCGACAATATGTCTTCACTAATGGAGCCTTTCATCATGGTCGTTTTAGGAACTATTGTCGGCGGCCTAGTGGTGGGAATGTACCTACCTATATTTAAACTCGGTTCTGTCGTGTAAGTTAAATATAGGTTCTGCTTTCTACATAACTGATCCAGCTTAAAACTTAGAGCAGCTTCATTTATAAAACACATCATCTAACCATCAGCCACTGATACGGAAAGCTATTAATGCAGTTATATACAGACTATTTCGCAGATCACTTGTTCACAGCGGTGCTTATTGTCGCGATATTTTCTTTGCTGGTCGGCAGTTTTTTAAACGTTGTCATTCATCGCTTACCAATTATGATGCAACAGCAATGGGATTGCGAAATAACCGGCGAGCCACCCATTGAGACCTATAACTTAGCAAAGCCCGACTCCCAGTGCCCGCACTGTCAGCATGTTATAAAATGGCATGAAAACATTCCACTTTTTAGCTACCTCTTTTTACTCAAGGGAAAATGTGCCAGTTGCAAAGCGCCAATTTCGATCCGCTATCCAATGATAGAGCTACTCAGTGCGCTGCTCAGCCTACCAATAGTAATCAGCTTCGGTGATAATTACCTCACTCAACTGGCGCTATTGTTCAACTGGGTTTTGATTGCGCTCACTTTTATCGATATCGATCACTTCCTGCTTCCAGACAAGCTTACCCTCCCGCTATTATGGCTAGGATTGCTGATCAACAGCCAAGGTATATTTACCAGCCTCGAATCTGCGGTGTATGGCGCTGCAGCTGGCTACATATGTATTTGGTGTGTATACTGGCTATTCAAACTGATCAGTGGCAAAGAAGGCATGGGCTACTGTGATTTCAAACTACTGGCTGCGCTCGGCGCCTGGATGGGCTTAAGCGCTCTGCCTATTATCATTTTAATTAGCTCAATTAGCGGCATTGTCATCGCGCTCACTTTGGCGTTATTCAACAAACAAGCTTTAGATAAACCTATCCCCTTTGGCCCATATTTGACCATTGCCGGATTCATTAGCCTATTGTGGGGCGCGCAAATAACTCAGATGTATCTTAATTTAGTACTGTGAAGAACTATTTTGTGGTCGGCATCACCGGCGGAATTGGCTGTGGAAAATCCACGGTTACTGAGTTATTTTCCAAGAAGGGCATCAAAGTAGTCGACGCTGATGTTATTGCAAGAGAGGTAGTGCAGCCCGATACAGAAGCACTAGCTGCGATTACCGTTAAATTTGGCGATCAGATTCTGCTAGCAAACGGCCACTTAAATAGAGCCAAGCTTAGAACCATTATTTTTGACAACAGTGCCGATAAACTCTGGCTAGAATCGCTGCTTCACCCGATCATCCGCAGCAGGATTAGCAGCCAACTCCACTCCTCTAAAACTACTGCCTTTTGCTCCGCGGCGAGTCCGCACTATGCACTGCTAAGCTCTCCACTATTACTAGAGACCGATCAACACACTATGACAGATTGTATTATTGTTATAGATATTGATCCCGAGACACAAATTAACAGAAGCATGCTCAGAGATAACAACTCAAGAGAGCAGATCGAGCGTATTATTCGCAGCCAAATACCGAGGGCTGAGCGACGAGAAAAAGCAGATATTATTATCGACAACAGTGGTACAATTGCCCAGTTAACCACGCAAATTAATCAGATTCACCATCAGTTGATCGCCACCGCGGCCACTTTTTCTGTCAGATCACATCGCTAAAAGCATAAAATTAAGGAAATCTAATGCCTGCTAAACTAATCCCCTGCCCTGAATGTAAAAAAAAATCAATCTGGAGCAGTGACAATCCACACCGTCCTTTTTGCTGTGAGCGCTGTAAACTTTTAGACTTAGGCGCCTGGGCCAGTGGTGACTATCAGATACCGACCGAAGTAAATCCCGATGAAGAAGACTTTAGTACCGGGATGGTGGAGCTAGAAAACTGGAGATCCCCTACTATTCACTAAAGAACTGCTCAGAACCCCCAACTAAGCAGATGAAAAAAATAGCGCTCAATCGGCGCTTAGATACTCTCGTTGAATTTTTTCGACTATTTGCAGATTAGCAGCGGGGAAAGCCAATTTATGCAGATCTTTAACCGCACACCACGCAGTCTCTTGCCCCTCCTTTCCCCAGGGCTCTCCTCTATAATCTGTCACTGTAAACACCGCTAATGATATCGACTTATCGGGATAGTCGTACTGAATAGAGAGAAAAGGATTAGCGGCAATAATACTAATCCCCAACTCTTCCATTAACTCTCTTTTAAGTGCTTGTTCACTGCTTTCACCAATTTCAAGCTTGCCACCAGCAAATTCCCAGAGCCCGCCTTGGTGAGCGCTATTTGCGCGCTTTGCTAGAAATATTTTTCCGCTATTATCAAAGATGACAGCAGCGGCGACCTGAATTACTTGCATAGCTTAACCCGGATATAAATGTCCATATGATAAAGAAACCTGCCCATGCCCTCTACCGCTAAAAATCGATCTGAAAATGCTTAATCTGACAGGCTTAACTTAGAGCCAGCTCAACTGCGATAATCCGCATTAATTGACACATATTCTGGCGATAAATCAGTGGTCCAAACAGTCTCTGATACAGCACCTAGGTTGAGCACTATTCTAACGAGTATCTGCTCTTTAGCAATCACCGCAGCGCCAGCCTCCTCTGTATAATCAGCGGCCCGCCCACCATTTTCAACAATACAGACCTCACCTAAAAATATTTGTAAATCATCAATCACTATATTTTCAACGCCCGAGCGCCCCACCGCCGCCAGAATTCGCCCCCAGTTGGCATCACTGGCAAACAGTGCAGTCTTAACTAATGGTGAATGCGCCACTGTATACGCAACATCTAGCGCCTCTTTAGTCGTTGCTGCTCCCTCGCACAATACTTGCACTAATTTAGTTGCGCCCTCACCGTCTTTGACTATCTGCAGGGCAATATCTAGCATTAAATTCTGCAACTGTTCGGTAAAAATTGCCAGCAACTCCTGACATTCTTCTGTCACTTCAAGCCCTGCCTCTCCGGTGGCTATCAATATGCAGGCATCATTGGTCGAAGTATCACCGTCGACGGTAATCCTATTAAAACTTTTCTCAGTTGCAGCTGCCAGTAAGCGCTGCAGTAGCTGGGGATTAATTTTTGCATCAGTTGCTACAAAACCCAACATCGTCGCCATATTGGGCCTAATCATCCCCGAACCTTTGGAAATGCCGGTGATTGTCACTGTTTTACCCGCATACTCAAAAGATACGCTGTGCCCTTTGATCCTAGTATCTGTGGTTAAGATGCCTTGGGCCGCTGTCGCCCATTGATCAACCGCTAAAGAGTCAATTGCCGCATCCAATACCGCAATAATTTTTTCGGTCGGCAATAACTCACCGATCACCCCCGTGGAAAACGGCAATACACTATTGGCTGCTACCGCTACTTTATCAGCTAATACCGCGCAGCAGTGATTGGCATCTAACATGCCTTGTGTTCCGGTTCCCGCATTGGCATTACCGGTATTAATCAGCAAGTAGCGTTTATTTTCTAGCGACGAAAAAGTCGTTAGATGTTGTTTAGCGACATGTACGGGGGCCGCACAGAATGCATTGGTAGTAAAAACAGCGGCCACATTTGACTCTGCTGATATTTCAAACAACACCACATCTGGCCGAACACTTTGCTTTATTGCAGCGGATGCAACACCGATGCGCACCCCGCTAATCGACTGTAAATTAACTCGTACTCCAGAACCAACCGCCATTTAACTACCTACTAACTTTATTATTGTTTAGAAATAGAGAAGGGCGATAAATCGCCCTTCTTGTATTGTTTATGCATGCTAGCTATTAAACAAGCTCAAGCCAAGTTGAACATCAACGTGTTTTAGCTTAATTCAATTTACCATGGCACTGTTTGTACTTCTTACCAGATCCGCAAGGACAGGGAGCATTCCGACCCACTTTTTCGCCCTCGCGGACGAATGGTTCAGCCTCTTGAGCAACGTCACCATCCTCTTCTGTCAGCGCTGCTGCAGATTGATGCTCAAAAGTCATTTGCTGCTCTTGCAATTTAAGACGGCGCAGCTCTTCTTGCTCAGCCATTTCCTCGGGCATTTGGATTTGCACATGGGACAACACTTTTATAACATCGGTCTTAATGTTGTTTAGCAAATGCTGAAACAATTCAAAAGATTCACGCTTATATTCCTGCTTAGGATTTTTCTGCGCATAACCACGAAGGTGTATACCTTGACGCAAGTTATCCATCGTCTGAAGGTGTTCCTTCCAAAGCGTATCAAGTACTTGCAACATAACTTGCTTTTCAAAAGTACGCATTCCTTCAACGCCAACCAACTCTTCTTTGACTTTATAAGCGTCAGCTATATGCTGCTGAATTTTTTTAATTAAACTTTCTTCGTGTAAATCATGATCTTTATCTAACCAGTCTTTAAGCGGTAAATTTAAACCGTACTCTGCCTCAATGGCTTTTTCTAAGCCGGTCACATCCCACTGCTCGGCGATACTTTGCGTCGGAATATGATTAGCCACTGTATTGGCGATCACTTCTTCACGGATTAGCTGGATAGTATTAGAAATATCGTCGGCAGCCATCACATCATTACGCTGCGTGTAGATAACATTACGCTGATCATTGGCCACGTCATCATACTCAAGCAGCGACTTGCGTATATCAAAGTTGCGCCCCTCTACTTTGCGCTGCGCTTTTTCAATCGCGTTGCTCACCATCTTGTGCTCTATAGCCTCGCCATGCTCCATACCTAATGAACGCATGAAAGAACGCATTCTATCCGAGGCAAAGATACGCATCAGATCATCTTCTAATGATAGGAAGAAGCGAGAGGATCCGGCATCGCCTTGGCGACCAGCACGACCGCGAAGCTGATTATCAATGCGTCGAGACTCATGTCGCTCCGTGCCAATAATATGTAAACCACCTGACGCAAGTACCGCATCGTGACGCTTTTGCCAATTTGCCGTAATCTCTTCGTGCTCGGACTCATCGGCAACGTCTAACTCTGCCTGCAAGCGCCCACCCAATACAATATCGGTACCACGACCCGCCATGTTAGTGGCGATTGTCACCATCGCTGGTCGGCCAGCTTCCACAATGATATCGGCTTCTCTGCCATGGTGCTTGGCGTTTAACACATTGTGCTTAATATCTTCTTTAATCAACAACTGAGAAATCAGCTCAGACGACTCTACCGACGCAGTACCTACCAGTACCGGCTGACCTTTCTCTTGCGTAGCCCTGATCTCTTTAATGATGGCCTGGTATTTTTCTTCCATGGTCATAAAGATTAAATCATTTTCATCAATACGGGCAACATCTCTATTGGTCGGGATCACCACGACTGTTAAGCCGTAAATCTGCTGCAGCTCAAATGCTTCAGTATCAGCAGTACCTGTCATACCTGACAGATTTTCATACAGCCTGAAATAATTCTGAAAGGTAGTAGACGCTAAAGTTTGACTCTCCAGCTGAATATCAACCCCCTCTTTGGCTTCAATCGCCTGATGCAATCCTTCGGACCAACGTCTGCCCGGCATAATCCGGCCCGTGTGCTCATCAACGATCACCACTTCATTGTTTTGTACAATGTAGTCTTTGTCACGGAAAAATAAATTATGCGCTCGCAGTCCAGACAAAACATGGTGCAACAAATTCAAATTGTGCGGCGCATACAAGCTTTCACCGTCTTTGAGGAAGCCATCTTTTACCAACAGCTCTTCAACTAACTCATGCCCCGCCTCGGTAAGATCTATAGTGCGATTTTTCTCATCGACCACGAAGTGCTCATTGACCACTTGCTCAGTATCTTTAACGTCTATTTCACCTTCAAAGCGCTGTAGCAATGGCACCAACTTATTGATACCGGCATACATTGCTGAACTATCTTCAGCGGGTCCGGATATAATTAACGGGGTTCTAGCCTCATCAATTAAGATCGAGTCAACTTCATCAATGACCGCAAAATGAAAATCACGCTGCACTTTTTCTTCAAGACTAAAGGCCATGTTATCGCGCAGATAGTCAAAGCCAAACTCATTGTTAGTCCCGTAGGTTATATCCGCTTTATAAGCTGCTCTCTTCACTTGGGTATCTTGTTGCGACAACACAACTCCGACGGTTAACCCTAGCGCTTCATAAAGCGGCTTCATCCACTGTGCATCACGACTCGCCAAATAGTCATTCACTGTTACTAAGTGAACGCCTTTATTTTCCAGCGCGTTTAAATAAATAGGCATGGTAGCAACTAAGGTTTTACCTTCACCGGTGCGCATTTCAGCAACACTGCCTTCATGCAAGGTAATGCCTCCGATCATTTGCACATCGAAGTGACGCATCCCCATCGCTCTTACAGACGCTTCTCTGACAAGAGCAAAGGCCTCGGGAAGAAGCTGATCAACCGTTGTTTCGCCCGCGGCTATTCGCGTTTTAAAATCATTGGTTTTATCTATGATTTGACTATCGCTTAACGCCTGCATTTGCTCTTCAAGAAGATTTATCTGTGTAACCATTTTTTGCATACGTTTGATTACGCGGGCATTTTTACTACCGAATACTTTTTTGAAAATAGAAGTCATCATGTTGAAGGTATCACCAATAAATTGTCATTCGTTTTACAAGCTATTAAGGGCAGCTAATGATTTTAACTCACACTGTCATGCATGGCATTACGGCTTAAGGCTGTTTCGACACTCTTAATTTGGCTAAAGCGCGGTACTCGTTAAAAATCAACAAAAACATCGAGCATTCGTCAATTCAAACAAAACAATCAGCGGCAGTGTAAATTAAACTCAGTTGTAATTAGAATTAATTAGATCACAAAGTTGTCGTTATTGTACATTGATGGGGATAAATATGTGAACCTCAAGGGTAAAAAAAATACAATTTCCATTAACTAATAATTAGCTTTTTAAACCGTGCAAAAATAAGCAGCGGCAAATAACCTATTGTCAAATAATTTCTTGATTATCATCAAGATTAACTTAGCATAGCAGCCAGCCTGAATATTTTTAAACACCCCTTATTCTGCAAACTCACAGATTGTAAATCGTAACGGAATACAGCAAACCACAGCCGAGCAACAAAATTAATATCAAAGGCCTCATACGCTGTAAAATTTGTGGAAAATTCTGCAAAGGAGCTAAATATAGCGAGGTTATTAGCAATAAGACCCCTGAAATAAATGCCGAATTACCCCAAAACTCACCTAAGTGCTGGCTAGCATACCAAAGTACATTCCATAAGCCACAGATAAAAATCACACTAGCAAGCACTTTTGCAGCCATGTCTGGCATTCGCCGCGCCAGACTTTGGCCTTTAATTTCCACAGCTAAAACAACCGCCAGCAACATACTCGCGGCCATTATGGTTCCCATCGGTAACATAAATCCCCTCAAAAATGACAGTTGATATTATTTAATGACTATGCTCCCTGAGATTAGGTGTAGCTAGAAAAACGACAGCACTAGCTAAAAGGAAACATAACTTTATCGATTTTATAATTATAAATTTAGCAGGTAAAGAAAAATAGAAATGAAAAACTTATGAGTGCTTTATAAAACTGGCGCATGGGACCGGACTTGAACTGGAACAACCTTACGATCGGGAGATTTTAAGTCTATTATCTGCGTCCATCAATTCAATTTTTTGAATTGCTAACTATTTAGATGTAGTATTTTGGATTTTAGATTTAAAAGATGAAGTCAAACTAGAAGAAAAAATTATTAATTTTTTATCAACAACTGGTGCCCGGGGCCGGACTTGAACCGGCACAATCTTACGATCGGGAGATTTTAAGTCTATCATCTGCGTCCACCAATTCAATTTTTTGAATTGCTAGTGAGAATTGATAACTATTTAGATGTAGGATTGGGAACTTAAAAGATAGAGTTAATCTAGAATAAAAAATTATTAGTTTTTTATAAACAACTGGTGCCCGGGGCCGGACTTGAACCGGCACAATCTTACGATCGGGAGATTTTAAGTCTCCTGTGTCTACCAATTCCACCACCCGGGCTTCGAGTGCCAGCTACTTCAAAACAAGCAACTGAAGGGAATAAAAATGGAGGCGCGAGTCGGAATCGAACCGGCGTGGACGGAGTTGCAGTCCGCTACATAACCACTCTGTCATCGCGCCCCATACTGTTATTGAGATAGTGATTTGGAGCGGGAAACCGGGTTCGAACCGGCGACCTCGACCTTGGCAAGGTCGCGCTCTACCAACTGAGCTATTCCCGCATCGCTGCTATCTCTGTAACAAGTGGGGCGTATTATAGAGATCTTTACCGGCATGTCAATAATTAATATTTTTTATTTTCCGCTTAATTATTAGTTACTTATGGCGACTTTTTAACCAGCACTGACGATAAATTGAACTCACTGTTTAAATAGTTTTTCTTTATCAGCTATTTCAACAACTTATAAAGCATAACCAACTCTTTGACATAAAGAACAGGCATCAATAAATTTTTCAATATAGCCATAGAGCCCCTAAAAGGCATGCTCTAGAGAAAGAACCTTGCTGAAAATGTTGTGCAATAGCTTTTTTACTCGACAAATTTACAGTAGGATTAATAAAAAAATAACAACGACACTGAATATTCAGGATATTAGATGACAAACTATAGAGTACACCCCTCTCCTATCGATGCTGATCAAAGACGCGCTGCTGCCAAAATCATTTGTTATAACGTGGAGCAGCTACCTGAATACGATCATCAATTCTACCAGCGGGCAAGATCTGAACTGCAAAAGATTGATCAGATCATTATTGCACCACGAGACGCGGCCAGTTTTACGGTTCCCGCGGGGCATTTTTTTAGGATTAGCAGTATCGAGGGGCCACAAGTCGGTGATTTAAATTTATTTAATGCCAACAATCTGCAGGAGCGGTTTTTTAGTGGTAAGACCCGACAACTGCATGCAAGTCATCTATCGACAGGGGATAGGTTATGGTCTAACTTGCCAAATTTAAGGGCGATGGCAACTATCACCCACGACACTTTAGACTGGTATGGCTGGGATGATGACGGTGCGGGTATTCACGATGTTATTGGCACTCGCTGTGATCCATACACCAACTTCATGCTCCAGCAAAGCAACTACCACC
The DNA here is from genome assembly GCA_029027825.1 of Oceanospirillales bacterium. GTDB lineage: Bacteria > Pseudomonadota > Gammaproteobacteria > Pseudomonadales > Balneatricaceae > Rs1. Next base: position 2,293,600 of record CP093399.1, read on the forward strand.
ACTGCTGCCATTCAAACTTAACCAGAGCGTTAGCCAGTTATCTTCAACAAACAACGGCTGAGGTTGAGCCTTACATTCACGATGTGATGAATGTGTTCATGTGCACCGGTTTCACAAAAGATACTCATCAATATTTTATGAAGGCCAGTCCAGTGCGACCCGGAGATTATCTTGAATTCTTTGCTGAGATCGACTTATTGGGAGTCTTATCAACCTGCCCTGGAGGCGATTGTGGTAGCAGCCATTCTGATGATAGTACGCCCTGCTACCCGCTAAAAGTTGAAGTATTTAAAACTGCTGAAGAAAATTTACTCGACTGGAATCCATCGACTTTAAACGCTTATGATCAAAGCCACGGGATTAGCAAAAGGTTAACGAAAGATTAAATAACTGCGTTGCTAAAACTTCCAGAAATCTTTGATAACTTGGCATCTTTTAGCACTAGTGTTTGATTAGTTAACTGCGCTAAAAATTCGTGGTCATGAGATATAATTAGCATCGCTTGATCTAAGCTTTGTAACAGCGCCAACAAGACTGCCTTAGCTTGGCTATCTAAGGCATTTGTTGGCTCATCGAGCAGTAGCACTTTGGGTTGCATTACCAGCACTGAAGCCAAAGTAACCATGCGCTTTTCCCCCCCCGACAGCTCTGAGGCAATCCGCTCACTGAGATCGAGCAAATTGAGTTTCTCTAGTGTTTGCCGCGCTTTTTGCTGGGCTTGATCCACGCTAAAACCTTGGTTTAATGGTCCAAACATCACATCTTCCAGTACACTGGGACAAAATAGTTGATCGTCTGGATCTTGAAAGACGAAACCTACTTGCTGGCGCAATAGTACAAAATCACTTTCAGATTGCTGAATTATCTGCCTGGCAATGATTTTTCCCGACTGCTTGGGGATCAGCCCCACCAACAATTGCAGCAAGGTGGTTTTTCCTGCACCGTTAGCTCCTATCAAGGCAATTTTGTCTGTCTCGTGAATGCTAAAAGACAGTTGATCGAGAACTATTCCCCGCCTGGAAAAATGATGGGTTAAACCCTGTACTTCTAACAGACACACCTTTTCCTGCTCAGCTGTTGTGGTCAATATTGCTGTCAATGCTGACTCCCTAAGTTTAAATAGATTAGAGCGAAACTAATGGTACACATTAAGATGCAGAACCAATAATCATGTTGCTGCCACTGCATCGGGTGATAACTGATAAACTGACCATTATAGCCTCGACACTTCATCGCCTTTAAAATTCGCTCTGAACGCTGCATAGACCTGACTAACATCATACCTATAAGATTACCGATGCTTTGCCAGCTGTGCAGATTAAAGCCCATTACAAAACTGCGAGCTCGCATTGAGCGGCGCAAACGCTGCAATTCTTCACTGATCACTGACAGGTAGCGCATGGTAAAAAGCAGTAATTGAATCAGTTTATTGGAAACTTTCATCGCCTGTAAAGCACTGCCAAGTGCACTAGCGGATAAGTTGGAGACGAGTGAAAACAGCATCAGTACAACACTATTGGCTTTTAAAGCGATGATTATCGCCTGCTCAAGCCCCTGCCAACTACCCTGTAAGCCAAAGACACTAAAGAGCTGATCCCCCTCGACTGTAAAAGGCAATATAATAAGTAGATACAACATAAAAGCATCCATCACAACGAGTCGCTTTAAAGTCTTTAACAACGCTAACTTAGCGAAAAATGTTGCAATCACGGACAGTAAAAAAGCGCAGAGCAACACTTTGACTTGATCACTACTCACTACCGCCAGTGAAAATAGCAGCGTAGTTAAGATTCTCGCTCTGGGGTCTATCATCAGCAGGGATGACTGTTGAGATACATCATACTGCGCATCGGCAGCGATTAATGGCTTCTTTATATTTGACAAATTATAAACGTCCGAGGTGAAATATATATCTGAATCCGTGGTTCAGGTGACCTACTAGAAACCTCTGCATAACTACTGCGCTCGTAACGTTATACAGAGGTCTCTACTAATAAATCAATCGATACTCATCGATTCTATAATTTGTACGACATTTTTAGAAGCTTGTTCTTTGGTTCTTCTTTTATGCACTTGCTTACCATCGGAATATTCGTATTCCGGTCGTTGCTCAGTGCGATCAATGGCTAAGTTTTCAAAATCAAATAGGTTTTTATCGGACATTTGACTTGGGGCCACATTTTGCATCGCCCCAAAAATACTTTCAATGCGCCCGGGCTGATCTATTTCCCATTGTTGCAACATTTGTTTAATATTTTGCCGCTGTAAGTTCTCTTGTGAACCACATAAATTGCAGGGAATAATCGGAAAATGTTTAAAACTTGCGTATTCGATAATATCTTTTTCACGCGCATAAGCTAGCGGTCTGATGACAATATTACGCTTATCATCTGACAACAGCTTAGGCGGCATGCCCGCCAGCCGCCCACCGTTAAACATATTTAAAAATAAGGTTTCGATGATATCGTCTTTATGGTGGCCTAAAGCAATTTTATTGGCGTTAATTTCTTCAGCGAAAGAGTACAATGTACCACGCCGTAAACGCGAGCACAGGCCGCAAGTTTTCTTACCTTCCGGTATTCGACTGCGCACCACTGAGTAGGTATCACGCTCTACTATGTAGTATTCAATGCCCATTTTTTCTAAATATTCAGGCAGGATATGCTCGGGAAAGCCCGGTTGTTTCTGATCTAAATTAACCGCTATTAAGTCAAATTGCACCGGGGCGTTACGCTGCAAACTCATTAACAGATCCAACATCACAAATGAGTCTTTGCCCCCCGATAGACAGACCATGATTCTATCGCCCTGCTCTATCATTTTATAATCTAAAACAGCTCGCCCCATCTCTCGGCGCAACTTGCGATGCACTTTATTGAGCCTGGTACTAGCTTCCTTATCATCTGAGATTTTAACTTCAGCAGTGACTTGATTAATATTTTTCGCTAGATCAATTTGACTCATGGCTTTCTACTTTTACGCATATTTAAGATCATTAACACAACTTTCCAGCTTTCCAGCTTTCCAGCTTCCAAACTTCCAAACTTTCCAACTTTCCAGCTTTCTAACTTTCTAACTTTCTAACTTTCTAACTTTCTAACTTTCTAACTTTCTAACTTTCTAACTTTCTAACTTTCTAACTTTCTAACTTTCTAACTTTCTAATTTAGGCACACCACTATGGAAGCGAAATTCATCATCATCACTTAAGATTAACTCTTTTTCTAGCGCCCGGAACTCTGCAATCCGATCATCAATTGGCCCCTCTGCGTAACTTTGAGCGAGCTGTAAATAGTCTTGATAATGACGCCCTTCGGACTTGAGTAAAGAATTATAAAAGCGCTCCAGCTCTTCATCCAAATAAGGCGCCAACTTGGCAAACCTTTCGCAGGAACGCGCTTCGACAAAAGCGCCGATAATTAGAATATCGATTAATCGTTGTGGTTCGTGGGTTTTTACGATGGCACGAAGGCCGGCAGCATAGCGAGACGCATTTAGATGCACGTACTCAACGCCCCGACTTTCCATCAACGTTAACACTTGTTCAAAATGAATCAGCTCTTCGCGGGCTAAACGAGACATCTTGCGCAATAAATCCGGCCGGTCAACATAGCGAAACATCAACGTCATCGCTGTGGAAGCCGCTTTTTTTTCGCAGTGTGCATGATCAATTAACATCAATGGCTGCTGAGTTAACGCAACATCGATCCAAGCTTGGGGTGTTTCACAGGGGAGAAACTGCTTTATTTCGTCTAGTGCGGTCATATTCTATCCTAATTTTTAAGGGCATAATTATACGCGCCAAATTGGGATACTGTCCAAGAAATCAGCTGCATTATTGAATCAGTTAATATTTTACAAGTATTGGATTAGCTAGCTACTCTTATTAACGACAGCCGAAACAACACCATATCAACAAGCATTGGTGTGTTTACAAAAAAATAGAGGGAGTATGCGTGCACTTCTCTGAAAATTAAGAAGCTCAACTTAATTCATCCCCCCCGCTACATTAATAGTGTCACCAGTCGTGAATGATGACTGCTCAGATAGCAGCCAATAAATTGCCTGAGCGACCTCTTCAGGCTGCCCGCCACGCCCTAAAGGCAAGCTATCTTTGAGTCGGTCGACCCTTGCAGCCTCACCACCGTCGGCGTGCATATCTGTATAGATAAGCCCGGGCCTAACCGCATTTACTCGCACCCCTTCACGACTCATTTCTCTGGCTAAACCAACCGTCATTGTATCTATAGCCCCCTTGCTGGCGGCATAGTCCAGATACTCATGTGGCGAGCCACTCAACGCTGCCAATGACGAGACATTGACGATACTTCCACCGCTGCCGCCATGCTTTAGCGCCATTCTTAATACTGCTTCTCGCGCACAGAGGAAGTAACTAGTTATGTTGCTACTAAAAATTTTATTCAAACGCGCCTCGGTCACTTGTTCGATACTAATTTGCGGCAACATTAAAGCAGCATTATTGACTAGCGCGGTCAAGCAGCCCAAGCTTTTATCAATAAAATCAAACATAGCCAGCACTTGATCTTCTTTTGTGACATCTCCCCGATAGAGTTCGCAGCGCACTCCATACGCTAATACTGCTTGCTGCACGCTACGGGCGGCCTGCTCATTATTAAGGTAGTTAATACACAAGTCGTAACCATTTTGTGCCAACAACAGCGAAGTGGCCCGTCCAATACCCCGGCTACCTCCGGTAATCAGCGCCACTTTTTGCTTATTAGACATATAACCTCTCAATTGCTATTCAGAGCTAAGATTTATGATCCTGATTTACAGTGGGAGTCGCGTTATTCTCACCCAGATCATATGGCGTCATCTGATAAACATAGTAGTTCAACCAATTACAAAACAATAAATTAGCGTGTGACCGCCAGTTACTATACGGCTTGTTTTCGACATTATCTGCAGGGAAATAGTGGTGGGGAACAGGGGTATTGTCATCAACGTCCATATCCCGCCAGTACTCTTGCGCGAGGGTTCCTGCATCGTATTCTGGATGCCCCGTAACAAACACTTTTTTCCGATCACTACTGGCCATTAAATATACTCCAGCCTCTTCTGAACTAGCCAATATATTTAAATCTGTATGGTTCTTAATAACACTTTCTTGGTAGTCGGCATATCTAGAATGAGGCGCTTTAAAGTAATCATCAAAGCCACGGGTTAAGGTTTCGTGTTTATGCCGAGTTTTGTGCTCATACACACCCGATAACTTTTCGTCACGTAACTGCTTAGGTAGATCGTAGAAAATATTCAACGCCGCCTCGACCGCCCAACACAAAAACATAGTCGATGTGACGTGCGCTTGTGACCAGCGGATAATCTCTGCCACTTCATCTCTATAACGCACATTTTCCCAAGGCACTTTACCCAGTGGCGCTCCGGTGACGATCAAACCATCGTACTGGTTCTGTTTAATATCTTTAAAATCACGATAAAAGCTATTCAGATGCGCTATGGGAGTGTTTTTGCTTTCTGTATGATCGATACGTAATAACTCAAAATCAATTTGCAGTGGACTGTTAGATAGCATTCTGATTAATTGATTTTCAGTCTCTATTTTCTTTGGCATCAAATTGAGCAGTAATACCTTTAGTGGACGAACATCTTGATGCATCGCTCGAGTTTCAGTCATCACAAAGATATTTTCACTGTTTAGCAAATCAACTGCTGGTAGTAAATCAGGTATTCTTATTGGCATATTAATCTCTGCTTTTATCTATTGATAATTTCTTGCGCCTAAGTTGGTTTTTACCCATCGACAGATAATGACCACAAGCGACTTTTATAGAGTGACGACTATAGAGTAACTTTTATAGAGTGACGACCAGATCATACGACCATCCGCATGATGGCAATGCAGCAGCATGTAAAGCGCCTTCTATATACACATATATTTAACTCTAACGGCTAATTTTTTTTTAATCTACCATGGGGTTCAATATACGCGCACTTTCTGCGATGGCTAATATTTTCTGATGAGAGATTGGTGATAACAATCATGCTAAAGATAGGGATAAAAATAGGAGCTGTATACACAACGAACAGATCAAACAGGCTGGCAGAGCAGATTTCAACCGGTATCAGTGGCTTAAAAAAATGAACATAAGGCGTAATATGTTGGTTTTACAGTGGAATTTAACACTTTAACTGCACTTTCCTGCTCAGCGGGTGTTTTCTAACAGCTGTATAATCAATAGCTTGCGCGATATAGAGCAGCCAAGCCACTGATTCAGGATTAAAATCAAACCTGACCGGATATAATTTCACGTCCCTGCTATCCGACGTAGAAAACCAGCCTCCTTTAAAAAGGAGGCTTTAGGCTACACTTTAAAATGAGCCAATTGATTGCGTAAATTAGTCACCATCACTGCTATTTCACTGCAACTATTTCTAGTCATACTAGCATTTGAACTGGCATCTACTACTTGATCATTAATTCTTGCAATGTTGTCATTCAATGACTCAGTCACTGTGGTTTGCTCATTAGAAGCAGCCGCTACTAAGGTATTAATTTGATTAATTTGCGCAGCCTCTTGTGCAATACTTTGCAAAGATAACCCAGTACTTTCGATATGACTTACCGCTTGTTTGGTTTGACTATCGCTATTATTGATCACCGTCACCGCCTCTTTTGAAATATTCTGCAAAGAGTTAATAATGGTTTGCACTTCAGTCGTCGCTTTTTGGGTTCTCCCTGCTAAGGTCCTCACTTCATCGGCGACCACGGCAAATCCACGCCCCTGCGAACCCGCTCTAGCAGCTTCAATAGCAGCATTTAGCGCTAATAAATTAGTTTGCCCTGCTATGCTGTTGATGACTTCAATAAAAGAGCCAATGCTAACGCTGTTTTCCTGCAAAGATTTGATCACCCTATTTGCATGCTCCATCTCTTTAGATAATTGGGTGATGGTTTTTTGCGTCATTTCAATAACACTTAAGCCTTCTTGGGCAGCTTGATCTGAAGTACTTGAACTGTGGGAAGCCTGCTCTGCATTTAACGCTATTTCTTGAGCAGAAGCAGCCATTTGAGTGATAGCAGTCGCGACTTGATCAACTTCACCTTGCTGCTGTGACATTGTATTGGTGGTACTTTCGGCGAAAACAGTTAGCTGCTGCTGACTCTGATCTAAGTTTTCAGCAATCACCACAATATCTCCAATTAGCCGCTGTAGCTTATCGACAAATTTATCAAATGATTGCGCAATTTCACCAATTTCATCCTTTGCTTGATCTTCTAGTCTGGCGGTCAAATCGCCATCACCTTCAGCAATATTCTGAATTCTGAGCAACATCAATTTAAGACGTTTAGTGATCAGCCTTGGGAAAAAAATAATCAACAACAGGCACAAGGTAATACCAGACACCAGCAAGGTAGTAGCGACCATTCTATTAGTTGCTATATCTGCGGTGGCTTCCTGTACAGCTTCGTCTGAAGCAGCAATAGTCGCATTGAGCAGCACATCAATCAGATCCCGAAGTTCTTGGAAGACTATTTCATTTTCGCTGGTACTAATACTCGTTAGTGTTTCCTGGGATAGCGATGATCCAGTAGAGTCGGACTTCTTCCACTGTTCAATAAGGCTGATGAATTCAGTAATAGCAGCATCGTGATTGGGCGCCAAACCAGCCTGACTTAACTGCTGGTACTGTGGGACGCGCTTCAGTGCTTGACCCAAGTTTTTATTGAAATCTTTTAGATACTCTTCATGGACAGCGGCGTTGATACCATTGTTTAAGATAACGGTTCTCTCGGAGAGCATCACTTGATGTAAATCGGTATCAGCTTTTAATAGAATTTGGGTAATAGGTAAGTATTGTAAATTGATATTATCGTTTTTTTTACCGATAGATGAGAGCATAACAAGTGAAGATAATCCCATCACTAAAAATAACATTGCAATCAGGGCAATAGGGATTAATAGTTTATTTCTAAACGAAAGATTATTAAATATAGACAAAATAATATCCTTTTTATGTAAGTTTTAAACAACATATTATAACTCAAACGACACGGGTAAACCACACATGTTAAGGATTATATTAACCCCTAAATCCGTTGACTCAAAGAGATACTTAGCAGAAGACATTTGTTTTACAACGAATTCTAAATACTCTGGTTGCATCTTTAGATTCAGTGAATATTATTCAAACCACAGCAGGATCAATAATTTATGCTAAGCGTCACTTAAAAGCCACTGATTCAGTTAATGAGAACTCTGCACAACTTACCCAGAGGGCATGATAACTGCGCTCGGTAATACTGCGTTAAAAACTGGCTCAATATGCTCATTTACACCAGTAATACCCAAAGTGAGGGGCACACTGACTCCGCTATCTCGCCAGTTTTTTCCTTGCCGCACCTTCGCTCGCAACATTATGCAAAGGTCTCTTAATAGCAAAATTGCATGTAATGGCTTTTAACTTAGCGCACTGGAGAGCGCTATATTATTTACCAAACTCCTCCCTTATTTCTTGCTTGAGATGAATAGTAGAGGTTGGAAATGCACATTCAGCTTGGTGAGAATCAATTATTTCAATGATCTTTAACATAATATCTTGTTTGATTTCATGGTACAAAACCCAGTCAGTGGTTTTTGTGAATGCATAGACAAAAAAGTCCAGTGAAGAGGGAGCAAATTCATTAAAATTGACAATTAAAGTTTGCTGATTATCGATCGCATCATGCTGCTTAAACATCTCCTTTACGTCATCAATTATTAGCCTTATTTTACCCGCATCATCGTAGCGGACACCGATGGTTTCAAAAATACGACGATTGGTCATCCGCGAAGGATTCTCTATAGATATAGTCGAAAAAACAGAGTTGGGAACATAGAGTGGACGCTTGTCAAATGTACGAATAACCGTTTGCCTCCAATCTATTCTTTCAACCACTCCCTCTATATTTTGATCGGGGGAACGAATCCAATCACCGACAGAGAACGGCCGGTCTAAATAAATTTTCATTCCTCCAAACAATGATGAAAGCATATCTTTAGCCGCGAAACCTACCGTCATAGCACCGATACCACCGAAGGCTAATACTCCCGATATACTAAAGCCAAGAGTCTCCAACAGAACTAGCCCAGTTGTTATATAGATAGATAACCGAACTAACTTGGATACAGCATCCATGGTCGTCATATCATAAGCTGGGTCTTTTTTCTTTTTTCGCAGCAGAAGATTATTTTCCGCATGCCGAGTAAATGAGGCCAAAAATAGTGTGATCGCAGCGATAACCACCACTTTTCTAGAAACTTCAATTTTTGTATGCAAATCAATCTGCAACTGATTGCCAAGCACGCCAAAAGCTAAAGAAATCCCAAACACCCAAACCAAAATGGTAATTGGTTTGATCAATGAATGCAGCAGTGCATCATCCCACAAACTATTGGTTTTAGCGGATACTAGCACTAACTTCCTAAGTAGCCTTTTCTGCATAAAATCGACGATGGCAGTGCCCAGAATATAAGCAAATATTTGGAAAAACCAATGAACATTATTCTGTTGTAGATAACTGAAAATATCATTTAAATTAAAGGGTTCGAAATCCATATTTTTTTTGTAATCCTGTTTGAGGTGTCTTTATAAACTTTCCGAAAAAAGTATTGTACAGTAAACGGTGGCATGTAGATGTCAAAAGCACTTACCGTTCTCAGCCGTAAACAATTACCGATTGTAAACATCAATTTTTTTCAAATTGAGTACTATTTGATTTAATTACTCGAAACGATCCAACACCTATATTTAACCTGAATCATCCTCATACTTTTCTATAACCTGAATCAGTGACTTCACTGCACTACATAGTACAAGCTCTTGATTCTACCGCGGTTAGAAAAATACCCGCTGAACCTACGGGTGCAGCTAAGATTTTTCAATTCCACTGTGGAACCAATATCTTACACTCTGCATTCACTTTGAAGTCACGGATTCAAGTATCACAGACCAAGAACCTATCCCACTGTCCAGACCTGCAGCCTGAAAAGTGGGTAGTAAATCAGCCCTCCATAACTAGCTTGATCAGCACATAGATCGCCTATATTCTACAATCTAAAAAATCGGCTATTCCTCTAATAGTGAATTTAATGCAAAACCACGAAAGGATTTATCAGTACTGAGTACAATGTGACTACTGAGATTAACCATCCCCGGAATAATATCTAATAACTCATCCACTATTTGATTAAACCGCACCATATCTGCTGCAGCGACACGCAAAAACATATCAAATCCACCAGAGACGGTGTAGCACTCTACCAGCTCGGGGATTGCTTTGGCACAGCGCAAAAAATTCTGAAACCCTTCCGTACTTTGATCTTGCAATTTAACAGTGATAATGGCCATCACACTTCGGCAAGCCTTTTCTAGATTAACAATGCCTATATAGGGGCCGATAAGCTCCGCTTCTTCCAATTTTTTAACTCTATTCAAACAAGAGCTTGGCGATAAATTTACTTGTTTTGCCAGCTCTTGATTGGAAATTCGGGCGTCGCTTTGAAGCAACGATAGAATATTTCGATTAATTTTATCTAAACGCATTTAACAGATCCAAAAACTTAATTTATCAAATATTTATTAATATCCTACTATCATACCAGCCCGCCAAGCCACTATAAATAAGGGCTTACTAGTTTTAATACAAAAAAACTAAATTACCAGCCACGGCTAACATAACAGAATTATATTTCGTATCTATGAAATTTACCCAATATTATGTATATAAACCACATGATTTAAACAGCTCATTTCGCCCAATACTCTTTAAAATATAGGCATATACAATTGTTCTGTAGAAACTTACAGCAGTGGAGTTTTAAAATGTTATTTGTTCGCCCAAGTAAACTATCCGACATTGACGCCCTATTAGCGATTTCTAATAGCGTCGGTGATGGCATGACATCTATGCCAAGCTGTATTAAAAATTGGGAGCGTAAATTACAATCTTCGCATCTAGCTTTTAGCAGTGCTAAAGCACCTGCAGAGGCCTGCTATTTTATGGTGTTAGAAGATAGCAAAACAGGCAAAATCGCCGGCACCACCGCTATCTATAATGGTTTAGGCTTAAGCCAACCTTTCTACTCTTACCAGCGCTCGACCACCACCAATAAAAGTGTCACTTTAAATACCAGCATGCAAAGTGAAACTTTGACCTTGGTTGAACACTTCAAAGGCGCCAGTGAAGTGGGCTCTTTATTCCTGTTACCTGAATACCGCAAACCCGGGGTAGGCCAAATGCTGGCCCGCTCTAGATATCTGTTAATGGCCGATGCCCAACACCGTTTCTCCGATAGAGTGATGGCTGAGTTAAGAGGCTGGATTGATGATGCCGATCAGTCACCACTATGGCAGGCATTAGGCAGCAAATTCTTTGACATGAGTTTTCAAGAAGCGGTGACAGTGTCCGCCACCGAAGGCTCTGCTTTTATTACAGAACTGATGCCAAAACACCCTATCTATGTGGATTTACTACCTAAGTCTGCCAGAGAAGTATTAAGTAAGCCTAATTATTCCTCGGCACCAGCACTGCGGATGCTAGAAAAAGAAGGTTTTAAGCACGCAGGACTGGTTGATTTATTTGACGGCGGCCCATCTGTAGATATTCAACTGCAGGATATTAAAACCATTAAAGATAGCAAAGTAACTAGCTATCAAGCGACTGATCATTTAACGACACTAGATCAAGATTTTTATATATCTAATGGTGATCTACAAAACTTTAGTTTGACCATGGCGAAAGGTAGAATCACCGACAATCAGCAATTATTACTGTCTAGGGAAACTATTGACTTACTACAAGCTAGCGAAGGGTCCGTCAGTAAAGTACGATATGTACCGGTAATGCAGTCGAAAAAATCGCTAAACATTAATCATAAAGCAGCTTAATTAGCTGCTATTCGTCTGGCGCTACTAGTGTAGCGAAGCTAAATACTTTAACAATTTTTCTAAATCTTCAGGCGTATCTATTCCAGCAGGTGGCGTCTCTACTGCTGTTTCAACATGGATCCGCTCTCCATACCACATTGCCCTAAGCTGCTCTAATTTTTCCGTTTCTTCAACAGCAGCTGGCGGCCAAGTGACATATTTATGTAAGAGCTCCGCTCGATACGCATAGATGCCTATATGCCTTTGCCAAGTAAACAGTCCAGGTAATTCTGTAGGTTGCTGTTTAGCGAATGCATCCCTGGGCCAGGGAACTGGTGCACGGCTGAAATATAGCGCTAAACCATTTACATCTGTTAATACTTTGACGTTGTTTGGATTAAGCAATACTTCAAGCTCGTTAATCGGCTCGCTTAAAGTGGCGATACTTGCAACGGACTGCCTAGCTAGGTTTTCTGCCACTTGATTAATAGTAGAGGGGGGAATTAATGGCTCATCCCCCTGCACGTTCACTACCAACTCTTCATCACTTAGCCCCAGTTGTGCTACCACTTCTTGCAATCTATCCGTTCCCGTAGGGTGGGTATCTTTTGTCATACAAACTTTGGCGCCAAAACCTTCTGCAACCCTTTGAATACGCACATCATCAGTAGCTATCACCACTTGCTTGGCACTGGATTGCAAAGCGCGTTCATAGACATGTTGAATCATTGGCTTGCCGATAATATCCGCCAACATTTTTCCCGGAAATCGAGTGGATGCATAGCGCGCAGGGATAACCACTGTAAAATCCATTATTTTTTAAGTCTCTCATCGGTACTTAAGGTACGGGCTTCGGTTTCAAGCATCACCGGAATTCCATCTCTTATGGGGTAGGCAAGCCCGCTGCTTCGGCATATCAATTCATTGCTTTCTCGATTCCATTCAACCGGGGCTTTTGATACCGGACAAACCAGTATATCTAATAACTTCTTGTCCATCATCTCTCTCTCTATTCTAGAAATTACTGTTAATTAACTAGCAAGCTAGCGCTAGTAACTTTTTAGTAACTAGCCTGTTGACCTACTCTGACCTAGACAGCACTATAACATTGAATAGTACCGCTGGTTTATGGATGATATTTGGTGAACATCTGACTGAACAGACTGCAACTAACTACTCTAAACAGCAGCATTTTTACGCTTCAATAGCTGCAGTCTAGCGATCAATTGCTGGATAAATTGCTCATCCAACTGTGCAGCTATTTTAAGATAATAACTATTGGCAGGCGCTATATTTTTGCATTTTACCGCATCTTTTTCTGTCATACAGATGATGTCTCGATCGCCAACCTTAAAATCGGCACGCTGGTACTGATGATGATCGGGAAAACTATTCGGTACTGCATCGATGCCGAGCCTTCTCAAAGTGCTATAAAAACGCTCGGGATTACCAATACCAGCGATCGCGTGCAGTTGAGCCCCATCACGCTTGGCCATCTGCTTAAATTCGGCAAGACTTAAGGTGACATTATCACTGAGACGACACCAGGCGATAGGCTGCATCCGCATACAGAACTGCTTATCGGCAATACTAACTGGTGCACATTCATCCGCTTGATTAACCACCACAAAATCGACACTATTTAAGCGTTCAGCAGGCTCCCTTAAAGGCCCCACTGGTAGACAGTGCCGATTGCCTAGGCCTCGAGCACCATCAATTACTGCAATTTCTATATCACGACCCATTTTATAGTGTTGTAATCCATCATCACTGATAATCACATCGCATCGATTATTAGCTAATAAAAACTGACAGGCCCTTACTCTATTTGGATCTATCACTAAATTAACCTTAGTACGCTGTACTATCATTAATGGCTCGTCAGCTGAGTGCTCGGCGGTATCCGTGGCTTTCACTTGGTAGGGAAAATCATCTCGCTTAGATCCATAGCCACGACTAACCACCCCAACTTTATAACCTTGAGCGGTTAGCGTGGTGATTAAATCTATGGTTAACGGACTTTTTCCAGTGCCACCTACGCTAATATTACCAACCACTATTAATGGGCAGGGAGCATGCCATTGTTTTTTTAGTAGTCGGCGTTTATTAAAGGCCGATAATTGCCTGAATAATAATTCAACGGGCCACAACAGCAGCGTCCAAGTAGCTTTTTTTTGATACCAAACATCGTTTAAATTCATGCTACTGCGGCTCGGTCTTGAGAGTCGATATGCTCAATTTACTAAAGCCTAACTGCCCCGCAACATCCATAGTCGTGACAACAAATTGATGAGGTGTTGCCGCATCGGCGGTAATTGTTAGTTTAGGCTGAGGCAGCTTTGAATTTTCACTTACCAATTCATTTAATTTAGCTTTTAAGGCTTGCTTTAAAGTCAATAGATCACTGTCGGGCAAGCTAACCCCAGCAATTTTATACCCCCCTTTGGCATCAATAAATACCTCTATAGTCTCTGATTCTTGCACACTGCTATCAGCTATTTCAGCCTTAGGTAACGTTATCCCCAAGCGTGACTCTTTGACACACGTGGTAGATACCATAAAAAAAATTAGAAACAAAAACACAACACCAATTAGTGGAGTCATGTTCACGTCTATATCTTGACGTACTCTACGTTGAAATTTCATGCGTAATTCCTAGAAAGCTTTGACAGCATCATCGCCGTGAATACTGTCGACAAGTCGCACTGCCTCTTGCTCCATTTCGATGACCAAACTATCTATTTTACGGTGAAAATAGCGATGAAATATTAACGTCGGTATTGCAACACACATCCCAGCTGCGGTAGTAATTAATGCCTCTGATATGCCCCCTGCCAACACGCTAGTATCACCACTGCCCTCTAACATGATGGCAGTGAACACTTTTATCATGCCTATCACAGTACCTAACAAACCCAGCAGCGGTGTGATTGCGGCAATGGTGCCTAAGGCCGTTAAATTGCGTTCTAAATCATGTACGACGATAGCTGCCGCTTCTTGGATACTTTCCTGCGTCCGCTCTCGCGATAGCGAAGCGCTATTCAAGCCAGCTATAATAATAGCACCTAAAGGGCTGGTACTTTTAATTTCTTGCATCCGCTCAGGCGTCATTTGATCGCTTTTAACCCACAGCCAAACACTGGACATTAAATCCTTAGGAGTGACATTATTGGTTCTCAAACTGATCGCACGCTCCAAACTTATCGCTAGAGATAAAACAGAGCAAATAACAATAGGCACCATTAACCAGCCACCTGAGAGCAACACTTCTAACACACTATTCTCCATTTTTTGTAATACAGTTTATCGATTTAAGTTAATTGAGTAACAGCACAGGCTAAGGTAATAATTTCTTATCGATAGACAAGCGCGAGAGCCACAGGTCAAGCCTGCTAAGCGACTTTACAAATTCAATTAATAGAATTTTAAAATCAACCGTTTAATAAAGGGCCAGTATAATCCGAGACTCAGCAGTTGACCACTCAAAACTCACCTAAGCTATTGAGTTATCATATTAAGACTCGACTTCATTCACTGGCATTAGCGGGCTATTGGAGCAGCTTAATAACAACCTAAAGGTGTTCTTATTATAATGACTGACATCCCAGCAAGCTTACCACCAATAGCGCTTATGGCGATTTTTATAACTGCTGATACTGCAACCTTGAGTACTTGAGCGCAACTCTATACTTCCCTGAAGATCGGTTCTATACACTTGAATGTTATTGGCTTTTAATCTTGCCAACACCCGTGGGTGGGGGTGACCATAGCGATTATTGTAAGCATTGCTAATCAGTGCCTCACTGAATTTTTCGCGCTCTAAAAATGCTGTTGTTGTCGATGTATTACTGCCATGATGCCCGACCACCAACACTTTCTGCCTAGACTGCTGTCGGCTAGGTAGCAGCAGCGCCTCTACCTTACTCTCCGCATCTGCCATAATTAACAGACTACAATGCTCAGTCGCTATTTCCAGCACACAAGATTTGTTATTGTTATTTGCCTTAGCGATAATTTCTGGCTGGCGGTAATGAAAAGATACTTGATCCCATTGCCAGCGCTCATCACTTACACAAGTTTTATTAGCGATTGAGCCATCGCCTTGCAGCTCGCTAGCTAATTTTTTAATCTGCAATATTTTGTGCGCAGCCAGTAATCCCCCACTGTGATCATTATCAACATGGCTAATCACTAGCAAATCTAAGGCATGAATAGCAAGACGAGACAGCAGTGGCTTCACATTGGCGGTAAAATAATTGAAACCGGAATCATAAGCCGCCCCAGTATCGAAAAGTAAAGTGTGAGAGCGAGTTTCGATTAAGACAGCCAATCCTTGGCCAACGTCAACTAATGTCATTTTAAACTGAGCAGGCTGTAGAGAGAGTCGCGCGGGAGGATTGTCGATCAGCTGAGCAGCACATAAACGGACCAACTTCAACCTCTTACCAATCGGCAACACCAATACCAAGCAGCCTAGAGCAATCAGCAACTCTAACGTCTTAGTCAAGGTGCCCACACTAAGAATCAATCCAGCAGCACTACTTTCTATATTTTCTAAGATCAACCAAAAATAATCTAAGGCCTTTGCAAGCAGTTGCAAGGGAAATTCAACATTAAAAAACCCGAACACCAACACCGGCAGTAACGATAACAACAACAGTGAAATAAAACTGATCGCGACTAGATTGACCAACGGAGACAGTAGCGACACTTGCTGGAAGTAGATCAAGAGCAGTGGTAGCAGCGCGAGCCACACCCAAACTTGGCTTTTCAATAACACTAGCCATTTACCTGAGTTACTGCGATAACCCTGCAAACAAATCAAGCTAGCGACAGCGACGAAAGACAGCCATAATCCGGGCTGCATTACACTTAACGGCTGCCAGCTAATTATAATAATTAACGCCAGCCACCAGCGCTGCCATAAGGTTGGCTTTAGTTTGAGCCAATTACCGGCGATTAACACTAAAGCCATCAACCAAGCTCGCTGAGTAGATAAACTACCTCCGGCCAAAAAAACATAACCAAGACTTAGCAATAGCGCCCCTACTTCTGGCAAGTAAAGCAGTGCAGAGCAAAAACCACCGCCGCCAAATAAACGGCGCAATAGAGCGCGAACCACGAAAAAAATCCACCAGCCGATGACCACCATAATCCCGACATGCAAACCGCTAACCACCAACAAATGCACTGTGCCAGTACTGCGCATCTGCTGCCACTGCCGCTCACTAATCGCAGATTTATCGCCGAGTATTTGGGCGTACAACGTGGCCTTAGCGCTGTCGCTAATTTGCTGTTGATTTATCCAGCGCTTGAGCTGATGCCGCAAGCCTTGTAGAGCTGAGAAACCCGTGGTGATACTAACCACCTCACGCACATATCCGGTGGCATTAACACCATTATTTAACGCCCAGAGTCCGGCATCAAAGGTCCCATAACTATAACTTGATCTTGGTGTTTTAAGCTTGACCTGAACCTGTATTTTATCCCCTGCTTGCACAGCTAATACCGGGTAGTAATAACTCAGGGAGATCTTATTCAAGTCGACATTTACCGCACCGCACACCGCCTCATCAACTAACAACAGCAACCGATTACTGTTAACAGTAATCTTTGGAATCCCCGTGACGACACCGCTTACCAGACACTTTCTCGCAGTAGCAGTGTCATCAAACAATTCAGTCAACAGATAGTGACCGTGCAGCGCTGCTATTGAAAATGATAGAACAAATATATGCACAGCCACTAACCAGCGCCTCTGCAATAACACTATTGTTTGATAAGCGAACTGCTTAAGCATCGCAGGGCAGCGCTGCGAAGCCAGAAGAGAGTTACTAGTCGTGATCAGCTGAATTTTAATGGATAAATGATCAGACGTCAGTAATAGCGACACGAGCGAGTATATTAGCGCAGATATTAGCCAAACCTGCTGGGGAAGCTCGGCTAAGTAACTAACACAAACCACACCAGCCACATAACTAATATTGTAAATGAGCATGGCGGGCATACTTTAAATGTAACTTGGTATAATTTTTGTCACTTACCTGCTCTCCTATCTAGCAGAAAAAATACCTTAAAAATCACTTAATTCACAAATAGTTAGCTGTTACTTTATAGACTAAAATTTATATTATTAAGCCAACCATATTTAACTAGCTAAATGCCAGTTCATGTGCATAATATAAGGCACTCGCAGTTAGAAAGTTTGCCTCGATGCCCCGTAAATTTATTAAAAAATACATGCCTAATGAGCAGACTTTAAAAGACAAACCGTCACTGAAGTGGCTCGGTAAATTTTTAAAACACCCTTCATTATGGCATTTAAATAGAAAATCAGTTTCAAGAGCTTTCCTGGTCGGTATCTTTTGTGCTTTTTTACCTATCCCATTTCAAATGCTTGTAGCGGCGATTTTTTCAATTATCATCCGCTCCAACTTGGCTGTGTCTGTCAGTTTAGTTTGGATTACCAATCCTATCACGATTCCACCGCTCTTTTATTTTACCTATAAAGTCGGCACTATGATCTTAGGCACTGAATCGCTGCATCATGAAATGGAGTTTAGTTATAAATACTTAGTCTCAGAACTAGCTTCGATATGGTGGCCGTTAATAACAGGTTCGTTAGTCTGCGCAGTGATCTTTTCGATTATAGCCTTCTCCGCGATCAATTTATTTTGGATATGGCATGTCCGAAGAAGCTGGAGAAATCGCTTAAAGAGGCTAAGAAAGAACAGCGAAGCTATGCGTGACAAACTCAAAAGAGGAGAAAATAGAGACTAGTGGTTAAATGGAAGTAGCCAGCTATTATATACAGCTGACTAAAGCAATACCTGACTCCGTGACTTCACAACGAATTATGAGTGTAAGATACTGGTTTTAAAGAAAAATCAAAAACATCAGCAGCAAACTCATCTGCATTCGCTAAATACATGTATCCATGCATAAAGCTTACCTGCTCAGTGGCTATTTTCTAACCGCTGTAAATCAAGAGCTTGCGCTATATAGTGCAGTGGCGTTACTGATTTAGAAAATAGAATGGGATCTCTGTACTAGGTGCTGCCTGGTACCACCTTCACTCCTCACGTTATATTGAGAGCTCAGGCTTAATGACTACCCTTAAGCTGCAGCTGACCGTCTTTTAAAATCAAAATACGATCCATTCTTGAAGCGAGCTTTTCATCATGAGTTACCACTATAAATGAAATGTTATATTCAAGATTCAATTTATCCATCAAAGCTTGAACATCCAACGCTGTATGACTATCTAGATTACCCGTAGGCTCATCCATCAGCACACAAGCTGGCTTAGTCACTAATGCTCTGGCAATCGCAACCCTCTGTCTCTCGCCACCACTTAGCTGCGCAGGCTTATGCTGCAAGCGCTTTTCCAATCCCACGGCAACTAATAGCTGTGTTGACTTTTCAAGTACTTGCTGCTTTTTCTCTCCCGCTAGCAATAGCGGCATAGCAACATTTTCCAAGGCGCTAAATTCGGGTAGTAAATGATGAAATTGATAGACAAAACCAAGTTTTTGATTGCGTAGCCTAGTGCGCTTGCGCTCAGATATTTGATAGAGAGGTTCACCGTCAATCAATACTGAACCCGCAGTCGGTGCTTCCAAACCACCAATGGTGTTTAACAAGGTCGTTTTACCTGAGCCCGAAGCACCCATAATCGCAACCTTTTCCCCCTGCGCGATAGTGAAGTTAATATCATGCAGAATTTTTAGCTCGCTACCCGCCTCATTAAAAGTACGACAAATATTTTTACAAACCAGTACATCACTCATAGCGCAATGCCTCAGCAGGTTGGGTTTTGGATGCTTTAAAAGCAGGATAAAGAGTAGCGAAGAAGCTAATTGATAAAGCAACGACAATGATTGTCACCACATCAGCCCAAATCAGCTGAGATGGCAAATCACTAATGAAATACACATCCGGGCTGAGTACTTGAACACCAAAGACCCTCTCAAAAAACAACACTAAATCGCTGATAGTCAACGCTAAAGTCACACCTAACACAGTGCCTAAAAAGGTACCCAAAGTACCAATAACTATTCCTTGTACCATGAAAATTCGCATAATCAGACCTTGAGTAGCGCCTAAAGTACGCAGAATAGCGATATCTGATTTTTTATCGGTAACCACCATCACTAAGGTCGAAACGATATTGAAGGCGGCCACGAAAACGATTAAAAATAACAACAAGCCAACCATCCGCTTTTCCATTTGTATGGCTTGGAATAGATTTCCCTGATTTCTTGTCCAATCAGAAATATGATAAATCCCCTCCAGCTCTACCGATATTTCACGCACTGCGACAGGAGCTGCGAATAAATCTTTAAAGGTCAGCCTTAATCCTTCGACGCCTTTCATGCGCTTAATTTTTGCAGCATCGTCAATATGGATGTAGGCAAGAGAACTATCTAACTCAGCGCCAACAGAAAAAGTACCTGCGACAGTAAAGCGTTTCAGCCGAGGTGTGACCCCGGCAATACTGACCGAAGCTTCAGGCAAAACCAAGGTGACTTTGTCGCCGATGGTTAGACCTAGATGCCGGGCTAATAAATCACCTAAAATAATATTGTATTTACCTGGCTGCAATGCCTGCCAGTCGCCTGAATTAATATTGTTAGTGACTATTGATACTTTCTTCTCGGCTTCAGGGTCTACTCCCTGCACAAAGGCGGGTTTCACGCGACCATTATGGGCCAACATACCTTGCGCTTTGATAAAGGGGGCACTGGCAATGATGCGAGAATCAATCGCCACTTTTTCGGCGAGTTGCTGCCAATCATGGATACTGCTGTCATAGCCGGTGATCGTGCCGTGCGGCACCATGCCTAATATCCGGTTGCGCAATTCACGATCAAAACCGTTCATCACAGACAAGACCACTATCAGAGCGGCGACACCTAACATCAGCCCTAGCATCGAGACTAAGGAGATAAAAGAAATGAAATTATTGTTGCGCTTAGCTGCGGTATAGCGCAGGCCAACATAGAGGGAAAATGGTTTAAACATGGTGGCGAATTAGAACACAAATATTAATGTAACTCTAACGAAATCATAATCAATTCAATTAAAAGAACCACTCAAGTGCCAGCGACATTATCTATCTAGAAAAGTTCTAGCTATATAGCTAGATTCGTCGATACATGCTGCGTATGGAAAAACTTATTAAACGAGACTTCAACTCAAGTTTTCGGCGGCTGACTCGCATTCAAATTTTTACGAAGCTGGTGCGTAATCCAATCGACAAAGACTCTAACCCGTGACGACATGTGCTGTTTATTAGCATACACCACATTGATTGGCAGAGCTTCAGGTTCATATTCAATCAGCACTTTCACTAACTCACCACTTTTTAACTGTCGGTCTACTTGATAAGATAAAAACATACCGAGCCCCATACTCTCACTCACTGCGCGTAAAGAAGCATCAATTTGATTGCACTCTAACGGCCCCTTAACCTCAATCGCCTGCAACTGATTTCCCTGATAAAAATGCCAGTGTGAACCATGCGATAAACCAGTAAATTTAATACAGGGAGTTCCGATCAGATCTTCGGGTTTTTTGATCGGTTTGATACGATTTAGAAGCTTAGGTGTGCCACATACCACTCTATTAATGTAACCGACATTTTTGGCAATCATTGAAGAGTCTGCCAACGGACCAATCCTAATCGCAACATCAACACTGTCCTCCACTAAGTTGACATTACTATCATCGAGCAACAACTCGATATTGATTCTATCGTTGATCAGCAAAAATTCTTTAATCAATGGTAATAAATGTAAATTTCCGAACATAACTGAAGCACTGACCGTCAACTTACCGCTGGGCTTGTGCTGGGCCGCACTCAACTCTAATTCAGCGCTATCAATTGCATACAATATCTCTCGACACTGCCGTAAATACCCTTTCCCCTCTTCGGTTAATGAAACTTTACGAGTAGTTCGATTTAACAGCCGGATACCTAAATAAGCTTCCAAATTTGCCAGCGTACGCACTACTGTGGGAAGCGAAGTATTTAAAGTATTAGCTGCACCAGTCAAACTGCCGCTGTCGTTAATTTGCACGAAAGTCTGCATTGCCACCAATTTATTCACTGTTACTCCATTTAATGAAATAGTCTAGTCAATATTAGCCTATTTATTCCAATAATAAAAACAGGCAAACTGTTTCTATCAATTCCAGTTCGCTAATTGTTAAAAAATAATGAGGATACAAAAATGAGAGTCACTAGTTTTTTATCAGTCACACCAAGCAAAAAAGTCACTAGGCAGTTAGTTGCGCTGATCAGCGCTACGGCTCTATCCATTGCGATAGCCAATACTAGCTATGCCACTACTAATAACGAGCCTAATATGAACATTTCGAATATAGAGCAAACACTACATAAAAGTATCAAGGTCAATAATCTAAATATCTTCTATCGAGAAGCGGGGAGTAAAGATGCACCAACGATTGTGTTACTGCATGGTTTTCCCACTTCATCACATATGTTTAGACATTTAATTCCACAGCTGGCTAAAAAATATCACGTAATTGCGCCCGACTATCCAGGCTTCGGTAATAGTGATATGCCGAGCATTGATAAGTTTGACTATAGTTTTGATAACTTAGCAGCAGTAACTAAAAACTTTCTTGCGGCGGTCGGCGCCAATAAATACACATTGTATGTAATGGATTACGGCGCACCTATCGGCTTTAGAATCGCTGCACAAGAGCCTGATAAAATTCAGGGATTAATTATCCAAAATGGCAACGCCTACGATGAGGGATTAGGGGAGTTTTGGCTGCCAATAAAAGCCTACTGGAAAGATAAAAGCCCAGCAAATGCACAAAAACTCAACGATGCTATTTTACATATCGATGCAACCAAATGGCAGTACACTCACGGCACTCGAAATCCAGAAACGATCAGTCCTGACAACTGGATAATAGACCAAGCTAAATTGGACCGTCCCGGTAATAAGGCCATTCAGCTTGAGCTATTCTACTCATACGGCACCAACCCTCCGCTGTATCCTAAATGGCAAAAGTATTTTAGAGAGTACCAACCAGCCACTCTTTTAGTATGGGGAAAAGGCGATTACAATTTTCCAGAAGCAGGCGCCCATCCCTATAAAAGAGACCTTAAAAATATTGATTTCAACATTTTAGATACCGGACACTTCGCCCTGGAAGAAGATGGTGGGAAAATTGCTAAATTAATTTTCAACTTCATGCAGAACAAAGATCAATAATACCAGCAATCACTTAAACCTGAATCCGTGACTTCAAAGTAAACACATATTGTAAAATATTGGTTTTACTGTGGAATTGAACAATCTTAACTGCAAGCTCATATGCATGGATGCATTCGCTAAATAAAAGCATCCATGTATAAAACCCGCAGATTCAGTGGGTATTTTACTAACCGCAGTAAGAGCACTGATTCAGGTTAAAGCGTACACGCAGATAATAAACTTAGCGACTGGAATAGCCCCTAACAAAAGCCGACACCTTCCTAATTACGGAACTAAGCTTTTTACTATCAACTACTATCAACTACTATCTTTAAAACGTATTTCCCCACCCTTTCAAGCCCGAAAATCAGCACAAATTCTAACCGCCACGCAGCTCTGCAGCCCTGACTATTCACTCTTTTAAAATATATTATTGATACCTCCGCATAACGACGGCGCTCGCAACGTTATGCTGAGGTCTCTTATTACAATTTATTCATAAATTCCTGATGCTTGCAACAGCTGACTTGCTACTTTTTCTTTGAAGAACATGAAAAAATTAAACACTAATAAATAAACACTTAAATTAACCAAATATTAATATTCCTCAATTCTGTACAGATATAAAGACTTAACGGAAAATAAACAGTATACTGGCAACACTTATTTCACCTTAAAAGTAAAAAAGCTTTTAGCTGAAAATAGAAATTTATAATTATATTTTTAATAATTCTGTTATTAGTTTTTTAACAAGCTTAATGGTTTACGTTAACAAGGATTTTAATTTTAGCATATCTGAATGATCAATAATTTCTGGACCAACGAATATAGCTAAGCGGTGCATTAACTTAAGGTATGTCACCAAACTTACACCTACCCCTATTTTTTATATTTACTGTACAAGGAGTTTCGGTAAATGCTGAAAAGGAAATCTAAGACTACGGTCTACCTTGGTAGCATTAAGTCACTGGCTAAAAATCGACCTTTGATAACTCTATTCATTATTTTTGCATTAGCTTTTATTTTGATATTTATCTATTTGAAAAACTCATATAACAAATCAATGCTGAAATCAGCGCTAAACTCTAGCCAAAATCATGCTGAATTAATTATACAGTTCCGCTCTATCTACACATCTGAAGTTATTGCTAAATTAGCAAGATTCGACATAGAAATAATACATAAATACAAAAATACAGATAACGCAATCCCACTACCTTCAATATTGAGCCACCTTCTCAAAAATAAGATGAAACTCAACGGGCTTGAAATTCAAACCAATCTATTTAGCCAGTACCCTTTCCCCTCCAATCAAAAACAAA
Source organism: Oceanospirillales bacterium (assembly GCA_029027825.1). GTDB lineage: Bacteria > Pseudomonadota > Gammaproteobacteria > Pseudomonadales > Balneatricaceae > Rs1. The sequence continues at coordinate 2,318,044 of CP093399.1, forward strand.
ACCCCATTGCGAGCTCTTTTGAAAGCACTGCCTGGAAAACAATTAATATTGAACCTAAAAAACCCTTTATTCGCATTGAACAAGTAAATGGGATCGAGAGTATCCGCTATGCCATCGCCGACATTATGCAAACAGAGTGCGTTAATTGTCATAATTCTCATCCTCAGAGTCCAAAAACAGATTGGAAAGTAGGTGATGTTGGTGGTGTTTTGGAAGTTATTAGCCCGATAGAAGCTGGTAAAAGTATAAATAACGAAACTTTTTATCAAACGGTACTCTTAATATCGATCCTATTAGTTTTTAGCTTTTTAGGGTGCATGCTTATTATCAACGTAGCCCGAAGTAAAAACATTGATTTAGATAAGTTAAATACAGATTTAAATGACGAAATAAAATTACATAAGCAAACAGAGAAAGCGCTAAAGAGTGCTAAAGATAACGCCATAATTGCCAAACTGTCAGCCGACGCCGCTCGCAAAGATGCGATCAATGCCAATCAAGCAAAATCAATTTTTTTAGCTAATATTTCCCATGAAATTAGAACTCCTATGAATGCAATTTTGGGTTATACAGAAATTCTTTATCTTGATCATAACCTAAATTCAGACAACAAAAACTCACTTGATATTATTAAAGATGCAGGACAAAACCTACTCATTCTAATTGATGACATCCTAGATTTATCTAAGCTAGAAGCGGGGGCAACTAAACTGCATATTTGTAATTTTGACCTAATCACAGTATGCAAGTCTGTTGTTGGTATGTTCAGACTCAAAGCAAAACAAAAAAAAATTGCATTGCAATTTAATACCGACATTCCATTTGATAGCTTAGTTGTCAATGGGGACAAGGGGAAGATCAGGCAAGTGCTAATTAATTTATTAGGAAATGCTATTAAATTTACCCAGCAAGGTGAAGTAGCCTTATCTTTAATGATGAAATAAGAAAGTGTATTTAGTTTTCAGATTATGGATACCGGCATTGGAATAAAAGAACAATACCAAGCCTCTATATTTGATTCTTTTGCGCAAGGAAACATTTCTTTATCTTATGGCGGAACAGGCTTGGGCTTAAGCATATCTAAAAAGTTTTTAGATTTAATGCACAGTAAAATCCACTTAGAATCACAGTTTAATAGCGGTACCAGTTTCTTCTTTGATATCTGTTTGCCTATTCAGAAAAAAACTACTCTAGGAGACAGATCAATCAATAAAACCAAACAAAAAGTTGCCCACATAAACTCTCTAGTTAAAAAAAACATCCTGATTATTGACGAGACAGTCTCAAATCATTGTATTTTACAAGAGATGCTACTCGACATTGGCTGTCACGTATTAGAAGCTAAAAACAGTCTAGAAGTTCAACTTGTATTACAACAAAATCCTATAGATCTAGCCCTTATCTCTTCAACTATGCCTGATTGGGGAGACTTCAATTTACCAGTTTATATTAAAGAACAAAGCTCCCATATTCCAATCATTGCTATCAGTCCGTCAACGATAGAGGCTAACTTACTGCATTTTATCGATTTAGGATTTGACGATTACATCTATAAACCCTTTAATTTTAAAGACGTATTTAAAACACTTGCAGAATCAATGACCATGAAAATCAACGTTAATCATCAGGATTTAGAAAAAAATAAGCGCCGTGATCAATCCAATGCTAATAACTTTAGATTATCAAACGCATACAGCAAGCTGATCATAGAACAATGTGACCTATATTTAGTAAAAGAGGTCGAGACTCTCATTGATAAATTGGCATTGAAGTTTCCTAATAATGATCAGTACTTTAGCTTGTTACAGAAGTTTGTCAGCAACTACGACTTAGAAGGTTTAACTAGTTTCTTAAAAGGAGACTCCGATGCTGGATGAAACAAGTAAGTTTTCAATTCTAATTGTCGATGACAAACCTTTAAATATAGATATTTTAAGGCGCTATTTAGATGATGAAAACTATTTAATATCCGCAGTCACCAGTGGCGAGAAAGCCCTTAATATATTGACTAAAATTCATGTTGATCTGATACTTTTAGATATAATGATGCCTGGAATGGATGGCTATCATACCTGTAAAATAATTAAATCAGACCCAAATACTCTACATATTCCCGTCATTTTTGTTACGGCTAAAATAGACCCAGAAGATTTACGACACTGTTTTTCAGTAGGTGCTGCCGATTTAATTAACAAACCAGCACACTGTGAAGTTGTAAAAGCGCGAGTAAAAAACCAACTTTTCCAAATCAAACAGGTAAAGTTAGAGAAAAAACTGCAAGAGTCTAACAAAATGGCAGAACTGGGCAGCATGGTGGCCGAAATATCTCATGAGGTAGCCTCTCCCTTAAGCAATTTGCGCTTATCAATTGACTACATGGTCGAGAGAAACACAAAAATAATTAACGATTTCAAGGAGCAAAAATTAACTAAAAATTCGCTGCAAGATCACTTAGATAAAATAGATAGCGCATTAAAAATGAGTTCATCAAATATTAATCTTGCTACCAATATGATGCTGAGCTTCAAACAAGTGGCTGTCGACCAGTGCTCAAATAATCTATTATGCTTTAATTTACGGCGTTATATTAAAGATATTTTATTAACTTTACGCCCCAAGCTTAAAAAGCACAATCATGAAATAATTCTTAGTATAGACGAGCGAATCGAGCTCAATAGCTATCCAGGTGTGCTCTCTCAAATAATAATTAACCTAGTCAACAACACTCTATTACACGCTTTTGAAGATGGAGAAGTGGGCATCATCGAAATTATTGCACTATTTGATGCGGACAAAGTTGAGATAATCTATCGCGATAATGGGATTGGTATGGACAAAAACTCTCTAGCGAATGCATTCAAAAAATTCTATACCACCAAAGCGGGAAAAGGAGGCTCTGGTTTAGGTTTAGCCATCTGTAAAGAACTGACTGAAGAGGTTTTAGAGGGTTCGCTATTTTTAGAGAGCAGCTTAGGTGGCGGTACTACCTTCACCATAATATTGGATAAAGATATTTCTTTACGCTAAAGGTTTCATCAATATAAAGTCACTCAAGTCCATTTGAGTGGCTTTTTACTGCCTATGTTTAATGTAATTTCATTTTAGGCCTGACCACTTTGGCGATTTTTTCAGCCACTATCACCAATAATGCCTTCGCCCAACCATGAATCGCAAATTGATGCATTCGATACAGAGAGATGTACATGATGCGAGCGATATGACCTTCTATAAACATTGATTTTTTAGTTAAGTTGCCCATCAAATTCCCCACTGCTCCGAAGCGACTCAAACTGACCAGCGATCCATAGTCCCTATACTGATAGCTTTTCTGCCTCTTATTAAGCATTCCTGCAATGATGTTGTCTTTCACTTTATCAGCCATTTGATGCGCGGACTGTGCTCTGGGAGGAACCCAAGAGCCGTCATCATTTTGAAAACCGCAACAGTCTCCTAACACGTAAATATCATCGGCAATGGTCGACTGTAAACTGGGTTTAACGATAATTTGATTGAGGTGATTGAGCTCAAAAATACCTAAATTTTTAATATAATCTGGTACTTTAATGCCCGCAGCCCAAAGCAAAAGATCTGCATGAATCAGTTCACCCTCACTCGTGATAAAACCCGCTGCGGTCGCTTGCGTCACTCTGGTTTTTTCTCTAACTTCAACCCCAAGATCGAGCAGTTCTCGACGGGCTGAATTAGAAATGCGCTCGGTTAACGCAGATAAAATTCTCGGCCCCGCTTCGATAAGATTAATCTTTAGCTTATCAGTGGTTATGTTTGGCATATTGTACGCTCTGACCAGCGCTGTAACATTCAGCAACTCAGCCGATAACTCGACCCCCGTGGCCCCTGCACCGACAATCGATATATTTAGGCACTGGTTTTTGTCACTGGTTTGATTAAGTCTTAAGAACTGATTGAGTAAGGCGTGATGAAATTTTTCTGCCTGTTGCGGAGAATCCAAGAAGTGGCAGTGCTCTTGCACCCCTGGTGTCGAGAAATCATTGCTCTGACTGCCTATGGCCAGTACTAAAATATCGTAATTCAGCTCCCGCTCTGGCAATATTTGTAAGCCGTCATCGGTAAAGCTAGCCGCTATTGTCAGCTTATTTTGCTGCGGATTAACCCCAATAAAGCGACCGAGACAGAACTGATAGTGGTGTTTGGCTGCATGGGCATGGTAGACGACACCATCAATACTAGTATCTAAAGTACCCGTTGCCACTTCGTGCAGGAGAGGCTTCCAGATATGAGAGCGGTTTTGATCGAGCAAAACGATCTCTGCTCGACGTTTTTTTCCTAAGCTATTACCTAGTTTAGCAGCGAGTTCTAAGCCCCCTGCTCCTCCTCCTACGATAACAATTTTTAACATGATCCTAATCCTCAATAATATTATAGGATTAGTAACAGCGCAGCACGAAGCTAAATCGGAACAGTTTGGGTAAGTATATAATTAGCATTTAATTGTATAACTTAATACCCTAGCAAACACTCCAATTACTAATCCTATAGGCACTGTTTCCAGTGCCGAGGAAAGTTTATGTTAATCGGAAAATGCTCTGAATCCCAGTAAATTTAGTATTATTTCAACACTAAGTTTGACAAGTGCGGCTGTAAATTAAATTCCAATTTAAGAGAGAGTTTAACCGCCACTTTTTTTAGTTCGGACGCTGATTTCAAATCCTTTTGTCGACCGGCTATAATCACCACATTGCCATCTCCCGATTCGCAAGTGCGCACATCGGCAAAGGACTTTTTAAGATATGCCAGTAGCGATGGCTGCTCCTGCGCACCATCCCAGCAATTTAGCACTATCAAACCATTGACTTTAAGCTGCGCGAGACAGGCATCAAGGTACGCAGTGCTGACTTGCGCGCTATCCATCCCCTCATCGTTATACAAATCGCTCATGATCAGATCGACTTTTTTAATCGCTGGCTGTTGTAGATAATGAGTGGCGTCATCACAGATCACAGATATTTTTTTACTGCTAGGTAGTCGAAAATATCGTACCGCTATATCGATAACACTTTGCCGTAACTCGACGGCAGTGATCCGCACTCCGGCCACATTGTGATGCAGTGAACTGAGTAGACTACCGGCACCTAAACCTAGCAACAACACGCTTTTAGGTTGGCAAAATAGTAGCGAGAGCATCATCGCCTGCGTATAGGGATGCTGTAAAATATGAGGTTCACTTTTTAACTGTATACTTTGTTCGTCGCCAACCGCAAAAGAGAGTATTCGGTACTGCCCTTTCTGTCCATCGTCAATAACGGCCAAATCTCCGTACTCATCAGATTGGGTGTGTATATATTTTTGCATATTTTAAAAATTCTCTTTTGGATCAAAATATTAACTAGTGATCCAGCTATAATTAGGATTTAGCGGGAGATGAAATTAGCAGGTATTCGTGCGCACAAGCCACAAAATCGACCGCCAATTCAGGTTTTAGTAAAGATTGATAACGATAGCCACTAACACCACTGCTTCTACTATTTCAATACTCGCACCAGCAGTATCGCCAGTGATACCATTAATTCTCTTGATCATCATCATTCTCAAGCAGTATAAACTCACCGCAGCCATGATTATAATTGATCCGTTACCTAATAGATAAGCAAAGATTAATGCCAATCCACAGGCGCAATAGACTTGTGTCCTTGGAGCATGACTGACCAGCACCGCACCTATCCCACCGGCCCTGACATAGGGAGTTAACAGCAGCAGAATCGGCAACATCGATCGAGCAACCAACGGCGCTAGCATCAGTACCCAATAAGCTTGCACTTCTAACACCGCCACCATCGCACTGAATTTAAGCAGTAGCGTGCATAGCACTGTGACTACTGCAATCGGCCCGCTGCAAGGGTCTTTCATGATTTCTAAGGTTCGCGCAGCACTGCCTTGCCCACCGATCCAGGCATCGCAACTATCAGCGAGGCCATCTATATGTAAAGCCCCGGTAATAGCTACCCAAAAGACCAATAAGATCGCCGCGCTAAACAGCTCAGGTAAGTCTGCCAAAAAGAAGCCGATCGCGACTAGAGCTAAACCAATCAAGCCACCAATTAAGGGATAGAAAATCAGCGAGCCCGCGACCGTTTTAGACTCTGGATAAACTTTAAAATGCACCGGTATTTGAGTCAAAAACTGCAGCGCCACTAAGCCGCTTTTAAGATAATTCAAAGCTGGATACTCTTTAATTCACCGTGCGCGACCGAAAAATTTAACATGCTTGATATTGCCGATCGCTGCTCTCTACTCAGCAGGTAGCGAATAACTCCGCCGTGACAGACTAACAAGACCTTCTGCCGGCTATATTCAGTACTGATTTTTTCAAGTACTGCATCTATTCGACGACTGAAATCTTCTAGTCGCTCGCCATTGGCCGGCGGATATTGCAGCGGATCTTGCCAAAACTGCTCGAGTTTATTCGGAAATTCAGCCATCACTTGCAGTGCAGTTTTGTTTTCCCATGCCCCGAAATGATACTCGGCTAAATCCGCTTCTATCTTCAAAGGCACTGCTAAAGTCGCCGCTAACTTAGTTGAAAAGTCAGCACAGCGCACCAGTGGCGAGCTGACGATCAAGTCCCATGGCTCTGCAGTCGCTAAATAATGCTCGACAGAGGCGTTCATTTGCGACCAGCCTAATTCAGTCAAAGCAACATCGGTACTACCTATGTAGGCACTACCGGCGGTGGTTTTACCGTGCCTTAACAGATCAAATGAGCTAGTGCTCATCTAGTTTTCCAGCGACCGCCGCCTCAGCGAATGTGGCCATCTGATTATGTAATTTACAGGCTATTTGCAAGATAGGCACACACACTGCTGCACCACTACCCTCACCTAAGCGCATCCCCAAATCTAAGACTGGGCTAGCTTGCAGATGCTCTAACATCAGTTTATGGCCAGGTTCAGCAGAGCCGTGTGAGAATATCATCCAAGCACGACTTTCAGGAGATATAGCAACGGCGACCATCGCAGCTGCAGTGCAGATAAAACCATCCACTAACACCGGCATGCCTATTTGAGCAGCAGCGATGTAACTGCCGACTAAGGCCGCTATTTCAAAGCCTCCGACTTTTTGTAATAATTGTTCAGGTGCAAGTTGATCGTCAAAATGCTTCGCCAATACCTGTTCAATAATGTCTACTTTGTGCTTAATTCCCTCGGCATCTAGCCCCGTACCGGCGCCGGTTAAGCTAATCGCAGGCGCACCTATTAAGGCCGCCGCTAAAACCGTTGCTGAAGTGGTGTTGCCAATGCCCATGTCACCACCGATAAACATATCACAGCCGCACTTTTTCGCGTGTAATAAATAGTTACGACCAATCTCTAACGCTTGCGCACACTGCAATTTAGTCATTGCATCTTGGTGCAGCATATTAGCGGTGCCCGGACCGATAAACTCATTATTGACCCCCGGATAGTCCGTGGCGCTGACCGTCCCTAAATTAACAATATCAAAAGGCGCCAGTAAGGATTTTGCCAACACACTAATCGCAGCGCCACCGCTGGCGAAATTTGCGACCATTTGTGCAGTCACTTCCTGCGGAAAAGCGGAGACACCGCTAGCGGCAATGCCGTGATCTGCTGCAAACACGCATATATAAGGGGTATTAATACTGGGCATAGCCCCTTGCATGGCGGCAAGCTCAATAGCGATAGTCTCTAATTTTCCCAGTGCGCCTAAAGGCTTAGTTAGTTGAGATTGACGTGCTATCGCTGCATTTCTAGCGCTTTGATCGAGCTTTTTTACCTTTGAAAATATCCAATTGTTCATTCTGTTACCTTGTATTCAGTGCCGACTGATGGCCTATCTACTGTTCGAAAATGTCGTTTAACCCTGTAGACGATTTTTCGCTGTGACTCTAAAACTTCTAATTCTAAAACTTCTAATTCTAAAACTGCTAACTCTAAAAATTCTAACTCCAACACATCTAACTAAAAAATTAAATTTTATTGATTTTTTAGCACTAGCGGTAAACCCGCTACCGCCAGTGTCACTCTATCACTAATCGCGGCTATCTCTTGATGCAGTTCCCCCGCTCGATCACAAAATTCTCGTGTCACTTCTCCCATTGGGATAACCCCCATATTGGTTTCATTGCTGACTAAGATAATCTGACCCGCGGCGTTATTTAAGCTCTTTAACAACAACTGCCGCTGGCTAAGAAAAAAGTCCGCCTCTTTGTGAAACAGGCAATTACTTAACCACAACGTCAGACAATCAACCAAAATACAACTTTCTTGGCTGGCGTGCTCTGCAATCGCCTCAGCTAAAAAGAATGGCTGTTCAAGCACTTTCCAGTGCGGCGGCCGGCTGCTGCGATGCCGCTCAATCCGCTGCTGCATTTGTCGATCACTCGCGGTGGCGGTGGCAATATACACCACATGCTTGCCACTGGCACTCGCCGCTTGCTCTGCTAACTTAGATTTTCCGGAGCGGGTGCCACCTAAAAACAATTCAATCATCAAAATCGCCTAAGCTTTATGCACTGAGGTTTGCAATTGTACTTTGGCCACCTCTTCATCTAACACGGCCTGTGGAAATTGGCTCATGAAGCAACAGCACAAATTTTCACCTATCATAGTGCGCGGTCCCAAAGGATGATCAATGTGCTTATATATACCGTGTGAGTGACCGTGTTCATGCGAATGATCGTGATCATGTGAGTGCGAGTGATCATGAGTATGCGAGCCGTCCGCATGTTCGTGATCATGATGCTCATCAAGTGCACCCTGCGCTTCTTCAGGATCGACAAACTCAGCATGATGGTGATGAATATCCACTTCACCGGCAGCCAAACGTCGACTGAAAGACTGCATTAAGGTTTCATTTTTTGGCACCTGGCCGGCTACTGAAGAGTTTTCGGTACTGCCCGTCGCTGTCGAAACATCGTTCATTATTTCTCGCAAGCGCACTTCAAAAGCATCAATAACTTTTGGGTGATCGTTTAAATAAGGGGTTTTAATAAATTCAATGTCCGGGTGCGCCGCTGCTATTTGATCGACATACGCATAAATTCGTTTGATTAATCGGCCGGTAAACAGAAAATAGGGAGCCACCACTATCTTCTTAAACCCGAGTTTAATTAAGCGCTCTAGACCGACTCCCACCGAGGGATAAGTCACTCCGGAGTACACGGTATCCGCCCAACCGAAGCCGATGTTCTCATTGACGATTCGAGTTAGTTTAGCCGCTTCAGCATTGGCGAGTGTATCCGAGGTACCTCGCCCTACAACCACCAGCATAGTATCGTGAATACTCGCTGGCACTTGCTGGCAATCTATGTCCATCGCTTGATAAATGCGGGTTTGAAAAGCCTCGATCATCGCCGGGTGCAGACCTAATTCACTGCCGTAGTGAATTTTTACTGCACTATCACCCAACTGCTGTTGAAAATTCAGCAACACACTGGGAATGTCATTGCGAGCATGGGTAGCGGCAAATAACATCCCCGGCACCGCATAGATGTCCTCGACCCCCAGTGCCACTAATTTATGCAGCCCCATGTGGATATTAGGCGCTGAAAACTCTAGGAACCCATACTCAATAGGAACTCCTGGGAAGCGCTCTTTCAAGCCCGCCGCCACTCTAGAGAACTCTCTTTCTGCATCTTTATCACGGCTACCGTGACCGCAAATCATAATGCCAATTTTTCTATTTTTTTGTTTACTAGACATAATCAACTCTTAATATTCAATCGCTAAAACAGGATTTTTACAAAACTGTCGAATGCATTCAGCAAACCGCTGATGCCCCTCTCTATCATTTAGCCCCAACACTCCAATACGCAGTATCGCAGTGTCAACTGCCTGGTTTTCTAGATGGATTACTCTTAATAAAATGGCCGCTTTGGCGAAGTGTTGCTGTATCGTTAGAGCCAGCGCTAAAGGCAGCAGATAGCTGCTGAACAACGCTTGCTCTACCTGCCAGGGAATGCGCTCTAACTCAGAGTTAGCTGCGACAAACGCCTTGTCAGCCGCCACTAGGCTTGCTACTTTCACCAGTAGCGGTGCGCACAACTCTCGGGTCTGCTTTGCCGCGCTGTCGATGTTGCCCCGCGCCAGCTGTTGCCAGTGCGTATCTAACATCGCCTTAGTGGCTATATATTGCGCTGGGCCATTAATCATCCACAGGCCTAGCTGCTGCTCAATTTTCGCTCTTAATTCAGCTTGGCAGAAGGCAAAGCCAATGCGGATACCCGCTAAACCAAAAAATTTGCCGAAGGAGCGCAACACTAGCATATTGTCTGGCCAATGATAGTTTAAAACCGAGCATTGCGGTGTCATATCCATAAATGCTTCGTCGACGATCACGTAGCAACCAGCGGCCAGTTGCCCAGCCCATGCAATTAGCTGTTCTGGGGCTATTAATAAGCCGCTGGGATTATTCGGGTTAATCACCACCAAATGTTGTTTGGGATTCGCGCCAATCGCCTGGCTAATGCTGGCGATCGCCTGTCGATGATTTTTGGCCGGGTAGTAGTGCAGTTCAAAATCGTCATTTCGCCAACTGTCCCGATGTTCGCTATACCCTATATCAGGTAGTAACACTGGATATCTAGCCACACATTGCGGCAATCTTTGAATCAACATTTGCGAGCCGATAATTGGAATTCCCAGCTCGCTGCCATAGTAACTGGTCGCGGCTCTTATAAATTCCGGCTGTAGATACGGCAAGTGTTGAAAGACTGACGCTGGAATATTCGGCAGCGGATAGCTGTCTGAATTTAAGCCGGTGGAGAGATCAATCCAATCTTCAATGGTCAGCTGGTATTGCGCGCTGGCACTGATGATATCGCCACCATGCAAGCCATGATGCTTCACTGCTGGCGAGGGAGAACTCACTGCATCACCCGCTATTTGCCGCTGCGCATTCTTGCTATTCATAATTATTACCAATAATTGCTGTCCAACATTGCCATCCATAAGAGCTAGCTCAACCAAGTGGCGAAAAACAGTACCGCCACCCACAAAAACAGCACTCTATCTACTAAAAAGCACGCCGCTTCAATCGCTACATAACTGGGTTCACTGCCGTTTTCAGGGCCGAGCACTGGGCGATCTTGCCACTTCCCATGGTAATTTGACCCGCCTCCTAAGCGCACATTAATCGCCCCAGCTCCAGCGGCCATAACCGGGCCAGCATTCGGGCTTTTCCAGTTAACCCCTTGAGACTTCCAGCAGCTTAACGCCCCCTGGCAATTACCTAACAGCGCGTAGCTGAGAGCGGATAACCTGGCCGGCATATAATTCAACAAATCGTCAAGCCGCGCGGCGGCCCAGCCAAAATATAGGTAGCGCGGATTTTTGTAACCCCACATCGCATCTAGAGTGTTGGCAAATCGATACAGCACTACGCCTGGAACACCTAAAATGACAAACCAAAATATTGCCGAAAATATCGCATCCGCACCATTTTCTAATACTGACTCTGTCGCTGCATTGCTGATTTGCACGCTATTCAGCTGCTCTGTGTCTCGACTCACAATATGACTAAGCGCACGCCTTGCGCTGTCTATGTCACCACCCTTCAACGGTGTGATGATCGCTTGCGCATGAGTTTTTAGACTGCGCCAGCCAAGTGCAATATAAAGCACCAGTCCCGCATAAAGCCAGGAGCCGAATAACTGATAAAAGCCACTTTGCGCGATAAGCTCCTCGAGCAAATAACTAAGATAAGTCAGAGGAATGACCGCTAACATCCAGGCGAGCAACCCTAAAATACGCACCGCAAACGCTTGCCTTGCAAGATTGCGCAATTTTAGCTCTAACTGATTGGCGAAGCTGCCGAAGTAGACTAGTGGATGATGGCGTGACACTTCAGAAAATTTATAATCTAAAATTAACGCCAATAAGAGCACTGCAAGATTAAACAACATGCTGACTGTCCTCGTCCAATTTTTCACCGGCTACGGGGCTCACTAACTTTAAGCTAGCTAAGGCTAATAATTCGGCTAACTGCTGAAAGGGTAAACTCTCTGCAACCGCATCGGCCAATCGCTCTATTTGTGCCTCTCTAAATTGCTGGTAGTCAAAAGGTGTCACTTGCTGCATTCCCGCCCAATTTAAGATGCTGTTGCGCATTTCGGCGTCTTCTAAAAGCCCATGCAAATAGGTGCCACGGATGTTGTCTTCAGCATTTCTAGCGCCATCAACATAGCGAGTCGGGGCTGCAGGCTCGAGCGAAGTAGCTGCCAAGTCGCTCTCCTTGGCGGTTTTAATCAGACTAAACCAAGGGCGCTGAAGGTCGTCACCGGTACTGATGCCGGCATGTATTTCATAGCCACGTACCGCCTTGCCCGTGTACAGACAATGACCTTCAACATTGGTCAAGGTTTTAACTTCCTTTAAAGTAGTTTCTATATCCAGTAGTTTTAAAGCCGGACTTGAGCCCGCGGTACTTTCTACCTCCTGCGGATCATGTACTACTGTACCGAGCATTTGATAGCCTCCACAAATGCCTAGCACTTTGCCACCAAAGCGCAGATGACGCTCAATGATTGGCTGCCAACCAGTCTCCATCAACCAGCGCAGATCACCGCTGACATTCTTGCTGCCAGGTAAGATGATCAAGTCCGCTCCCTGAAATAGCTGACTGTCCCTTAAAAATTCACAGTCAATCTCGGGGTGCAATCTAAGCACATCGAAATCCGTGTGATTACTGGCTCTTGGGTACAGCGCCACTACCACTTTAAACGGCGCTATCTGCTTAGATTTAGATGAATTCACCTGCACTTGGGCGACCGCGTCTTCAGATTCAATATGTAAATTAGTCAGGTAGGGAATCACCGCGATGGTCGGTACTCCGGTCTTTTTTTCCAGCCAGTCTAGGCCTGGCTGTAACAAACTGACATCCCCTCTAAAGAGATTGATGATAAAACCTTGTACCCTTTGCTGCTCGGTGGCACTCAACAGTGCGAAAGTACCGTATAAATGAGCGAACACCCCGCCCCGATCAATATCTGCAACGATCACCACCGGACAGTCAATCGCCTCCGCCAGCCCCATATTGGCAATATCGTGCTCGCGCAAATTTATTTCTGCCGGAGAGCCCGCCCCTTCAATAATGATCACCGGGTGTAATGCCTGCAATTTTCGATAAGTTTTTAGGACAGTTTTTAACAACTGTGGTTTAAATTGGTGATACTCACGGGCCTGCATATTACCGATCGACTGACCGTTGACGATGACTTGTGAGCCTATATCTGAGTTGGGCTTTAACAGCACCGGATTCATCAAAATACTCGGCGACAAATTGGCCCCCTGCGCTTGCACAGCTTGGGCGCGACCGATCTCTCCTCCCTCTTTAGTCACGGCACTGTTCAGCGCCATATTTTGTGACTTAAACGGCGCGACCGAGATACCTTTACGCGCCAAGATACGACACAGGGCGGTGACTATGACGCTCTTTCCTGCATCTGAGGTGGTACCTTGCACCATTAAACTGTGCGGATTTTTAAAAACTGTCACTCGGTCAATCCCATTTCTTGTTGCTCGTCTAAGCTGAGTAATAAATCTTGCAATTTTTCTTGATAGCCATCGGGGTTCTGCCATAAGCCGCGCTGAGTAGCCTCGAGTAATCGCTCGGCCATTTCCTCCAGCGCATGTGGATTGTTGGCTTGCAGGAACTGCTGATTTTGCGGATCAAATAACAGCGCATCTGCCACTTTCTGATATTGATAATCATCAATCAAGTTAGTGGTCGCATCATAGGCAAACATATAATCGACACTGGCAGTCATTTCAAAAGCACCTTTGTAGCCGTGCTCTCGCATGGCCGCTATCCACTTGGGGTTTAAGACCCGCGAGCGCAGCACTCTATTTAGCTCTTCTTTTAAGGTTCTAATCACCGGTTTTTCTGGGTTGGCATGATCCGCATGATAAATGCTCGGGGCTCGCCCAGACAGTATTGTCACCGCATTGGTCATCCCCCCCTGAAACTGATAATAGTCATCTGAATCTAATATATCGTGTTCGCGGTTATCTTGGTTTTGCACCACCACATCTAAATTCGAAAGCTGATATTTAAAGGCGTCAATGGCCTGCTCTGCATCGGTGTCACTATTGGTGTAGGCATAGCCACCCCAATTTAAATAAGCATCTGCCAGATCACTCGCCTGCTCCCAACACCGCTCGTCAATCAACCCTTGCAGCCCTGCGCCATACGCGCCAGGTTTGGAGCCGAAGACCCGATAACTCGCCTGCCTTTGCGCTTGCTCGGCACTCAAGCCTTGCGCGATAAGTTGTGCCGTGCGCCGCTGAATATTGCTGGCGATAACATTGCTATCACCCGGATCGTCCATGCTCGCGATGGCCTGCACAGCGCAATCGTAAAGCTTCATCACATTGGCAAAAGCATCGCGGAAAAAACCTGAAACGCGCAAGGTCACATCGACTCGAGGTCTTCCCAGCTGCATGCAGGGAATTACTTCAATATCGACGACTCGCTGCGAGCCCACCGCCCACACTGGCCTAACACCCATCAATGCGAATGCTTGGGCAATATCATCGCCGCCAGTGCGCATGGTCGCGGTTCCCCATACTGACAAACCCAACTGTTGTGGATACTCACCATGCTCTTGTAAATGACGATCAATTAGTGCCTGTGCCGATTTTTGTCCCAGCGCCCAGGCAGCGGCCGAGGGCACCGATCTATTATCTAAAGAAAAGAAATTTCTGCCGGTCGGCAAGGTATCTAAACGACCCCTAGTAGGTGCGCCACTGGGACCCGGCGCCACAAACTGGCCATTTAAGCCATCGATCAACGCACTTAACTCATTGCTAACCGACTCTTCTAATACCGCTTTAATGGTTTGTTTACAATAATTTAACTGACTTGCTATACGCGGGTAGGCAGCCAGTTCAGATAAACTGTGTGTACCTATCACATAGCGGTTAACCCAGACAATCGCCAGCTGTTCTAATCGCTCTCTGGTATCTGCTTGGGTGCGCCATAGATCACTGCTCACTTGTTGCAATACATCCGGGCGAGCGCCCTGCCACTCTGCCACTGTGGCACTGCTGGGATCAAAGTGTACACCTTCGACTTTTAAAGAAAAATCTATCGCCATATTGTGTAACAATCCCGCATCGTTAACTGCGCTGCCTCTCGGCAAGCGCAGTAGTGCAATGATGGTATCCACCAGCTTATGGTTGGCTGGCAACTCGCCGAGAATATGTAAGCCATGCCGAATTTGCGCTTCTTTAATATCGCATAGATAAGTATCCAGCTGGTTGAGCACTTGATCTTCTCGCTCAGTCTGCCCCTGACTGTCACCAGTTTTGGCTGCGGTTTTTCCTATCGCCAACTCTTCCAGTACGTGAGTGCTTCGCACTTGTTCTAAGATTTTTTCTCTCAGCCAAGTCTCACGGCGCTGGTCCATACCTAAAGCTTGATAGTACTCATCTACTAAAGCTTCCAACTCAGCGAGCTCGCCATAGGTTTCAGCTCTGGACATTGGCGGCATCAAATGGTCGATAATCACCGCCTGTGCACGGCGTTTAGCTTGCGCTCCCTCCCCTGGATCATTGACGATAAAGGGATAAAAATGCGGCACTGGACCCAGCGCAATATCTGGCCAGCACTGCTCAGAGAGGGCCAACCCTTTTCCCGGTAGCCACTCTAAATTACCGTGCTTGCCCACATGGACTATGGCATCAATTTTGTAGACTTCTTTAAGCCAAAAGTAGAACGCCAGATAACTGTGCGGCGGCACTAGATCCGGATCGTGATAATTTGCCAACAAGTCTAGATTAAAACCCCTCGCGGGCTGAATACCAATGAAGAGCGTACCGAGGCGAATACCGGCGATCATAATCCGCCCATCCCGATATTTGTGGTCTTGCTCGGCCGGTCCCCACCGCTCTAATACCGCCTGTTGGTTAGCGGCGGGCAACTTGGCAAATAACTGCTGATAAGTGTCTAGCGCGATGCTTTGCCAACAGCCTAAATAATGTAAGGTGTTCGGATTATTGGTGATGCTCTGTAAAAGTTGCTCGATCAGAGCGTTGCCATTTTCGGGGATGCTCGCGCCTAGCTCATAGCCTGCAGCTTGTAGTGCCTGCAATATGTTGACGCAAGAATTTGGCGTATCTAAACCAACTCCATTGCCTATACGACCATCTTTGGTCGGATAATTGGCTAAAATCAAGGCGATGCTTTTATCTTTATTTTGCTTGCTGCTAAGCTGTAAATACCGCTTAGCTAAGTCAATCACAAAAGCGGCCCGCTCTGAGTGCAACTCATAGCGTACTACTTCAACTTGCGCAGCTTGGTCTTTGTGACTGCTACCTTTAAAACTGATAGCCCGAGTGAGTATCCGCCCGTCTAATTCCGGTAGCGCCACTTGCATCGCCACATCGCGGCTGCGTAATCCTTGAGAAGAGCTTTGCCAATCCTGCAAGGTACTGCTGGATAGAACACATTGTAAAACGGGGATATCCGCAGTAAATGGAGAGACGAAGCTACTCGGCTGTGACGATAGTTGCGGCGCCTCAGAGCGATTGGATGCAAAGCCGGTGGTATTCAGAATCAGCTTTATAGCGGCCTTTTCCAACAGTGCGTTTACCAAGTTTATCGATTCAGGATCTTTTAATGAGGCTATCGCAATCGGTAGCGGGTTAAGCCCTGCCGCCCGCAATTGAGAGATAAATTGATCAAACATTTGAGTGTTGGCAGATTGTAGATGACTGCGATAAAACAGCACCGCCACACGCTGGCGTATCGCGACGTTAGGATCAGCTAAG
Organism: Oceanospirillales bacterium; assembly: GCA_029027825.1. Taxonomy (GTDB): domain Bacteria; phylum Pseudomonadota; class Gammaproteobacteria; order Pseudomonadales; family Balneatricaceae; genus Rs1. The sequence goes on from CP093399.1 coordinate 2,334,810, forward strand.
CGCTGTTGCCGATCATCCGCTTGCCACTGTTGCTGCCACTGCTCATAAGTGGTTTGATGGTAGGGATTGTCCGGCATGTACAATTGTGCGCGCGGCAGTACTTGCGGCTCGCGCCACTGCCAATTAACGGCAAAGAATTCAGCGGCGACAAAATGTAGTAGCTGCACACTATTTTCAATACCACTCTCACGTAAATAGCGCCACAGTCGGGTATGTACCAGCGGCTCAACATTGCTGGCCATTTGCAATTCGGGATCAGCGCTGTCATCTCCCGGGACAAAAATCAGTTTCCGCTGCTTATCTTGTTGCGCCCATTCACACATTCGCTCAAAGCCATAAGCCCAATAGCTGCGCCCGCCGAGCATTGATACAATCAGCACTTTTGCCTCTGACAGCACCTTTTGTTCATACAAATCATAGGCCGCAGGCTTAATCAGCTGCAACCAATTGGCGATACGGACGCTCGGCGCAGTTTCCTCGCCAAGCAATTTGCTAGCCTGCAAGCCTGCTGATAATGCCGCTAGCTGACTGTCAGCGGCCGTTAAAATAACGATATCTGCGGGGGATTGATCGAGATCGATTATCCCCTCTTCATCGACAAAACCACCTGGTTTTGCAGCCAATAAATGCATTTTCTAATCCGTATTCAACAAACTATTATTTGACCACAGCCGCTTGTAGCGCCTGTTCTATATCGGCTTTGTTTATACCTTTACCAATAAACACCAACTGCGTATTAGCAGTCTCTTCTGGCAGCCATAAGCGGTCAAAATGGCTATTCAAGCGCTTGCCAACCGCTTGAATAACTTGCCGCATCGGCTTGTTAGGTAGCGCCGCAAAGCCTTTCGCCCGGTAGATATTATTGTTATCGATTAAGTGCTGTAGAATCTGCTGCAGTTTCTGGCTATCGACGATGCCTAAACTAATCACGAAGGAATCAAAATGATCTTCTGCATGGCTGTGTGCATGGCCGTGTTGATGGTGCGCATCGTGATGATTGTGCACCGCATCAATATGCTCTTCGGTGGCGGCGCCTATCCCAAACAGCATATCCAATGGCGCATCACCATTGTCTATATATAAAGTTTTGACACTCTTTGGCAGTCGCGTATTGATCACTGCATCAACTCGCGCACGCTGGGTCGCATCCAGTAAGTCATTTTTACTGATCACCACTAAATCTGCGGCACTCAGCTGGTCATCCAATAATTCTTGCAAGCTGGGATCATGATCTAAACTCTCATCAGCCAAGCGCTGCGCTTGCACTTGCTCCTCATTTGAGGCGAAGCGCCCTGCGGCAATCGCTGGGCCATCAACCACGGTAATCACCGCATCGACAGTGCAGTGCTCTTTGATACCCGGCCAATTAAAAGCTTGCACTAAAGGTTTAGGCAGTGCCAAACCTGAGGTTTCGATTAATATATGATCGATATCATCGCGTCTTTCCACCAGCTCTAGCATCACCGGTAAAAACTCTTCCTCCACCGTGCAGCAAATGCAGCCATTGGCCAACTCGTAGATGCCATTTTTTCCCTCGACTAAAGTCGCTCCTTCATCTTCGCAATCTATCGGGCAACTTCTGAGTAATTCTGAGTCTATATCTAGTTCACCAAATTCATTGACGATCACCGCAATTCGCTTGCCCGCCGCTTGTTTTAAGACATTAGACAATAAGGTAGTTTTGCCGCTGCCGAGAAAACCAGTGACGATAGTAGTGGGGATTTTATTCAATTTCATTTTTTAATATCCAGGTTAACGAGTGTCAGCAATGTATGCTATCACTTGGTTTATCACTTCATTTATCAATTGGTGGTCGTTGATGATCCCACTTGAGTCTGTTCTGCAAGCTGTTGTAAATCATTAATAACCCCTTTGCGCTTGCGGAAAATATTGGGCTTATCTTGACTGTACAAATGGGAATCAGCGAAGTGTTCTGTGTCTAGCACTCGTCCGACGATAATTAAAGCCGTCAATTTATAGCCTTTGAGCCGCACCTTTTCACTGATGTCAGCAAGCGTCCCAGTCACCTTATCTTGATCGGGCCAAGAGGTGCGATAACAGACGGCTACCGGGCAGTCCTCGCCATAGTGCGGAATCAACTCTGCGACTATCTTTTTGATGTAAGTGACACCAAGATGAATCGCCAAAGTGGCACCTGCCCGAGCTAATTGCGGTAATCGCTCACGCTCGGGAAAAGGGGTTTTTCCCTCGTAGCGGGTAAAAATAATGGTTTGTGATACCCCAGATAAGGTCAGCTCTTTTCCTAGATAGGCCGCTGACGCTGCGACGGCACTGACCCCGGGAATAATTTGATAATCGATAGACAGTTTTTCTAAACGGCGAATTTGCTCGCCAATCGCCCCGTACAGTGAAGGGTCTCCACACTGCAGTCGTGCCACATCTTGATTAGCTTGATGAGCTTTTATAAAATATTGCTCCATTTCATCTAAATTGATGGTCGCGGTATCTATAATTTGCTCGGCGCTGTGCTCTACTTCTTGCAGTACTTCTCGGGGGATCAAAGAGCCTGCGTAGAGCACCACTGGGCATGATTTTAAAATGCGCAATCCCTTGAGCGTCATTAACTCTGGATCGCCAGGCCCTGCTCCAATAAAAAAAACCGTCATAATTATTCCCTCACTTATACTGCGCAGCGATTAAACGGTGCAGCTATTAAACAGTACAGCCATTCAACGCTACAGCTATGATAATTTTTTGCTGTAGCCACGCGGTGTATAAACCCACTCTTTACTGCCATTTATTATATGGCGAGACTCACTGTTGCCGACACTGACCATGGTAAACATATCCACATCTTTAGCCGCTAAGTGTTGCAGCTCAATAATGTTGATCTGTTGCTCAGCTCTGGTCAGTTGACGACCGATCATCACCGTCGTGTTAGCTGGTCTGGATTGGAGCAAAATATCCCGTGCTGCATTTAATTGCCAATCGCGTTTTTTCGAGACTGGATTGTAAAAAGACACCACGAAATCTCCAGCTGCGGCACACTCAATCCGTTTTTTAATCGTCTCCCAAGGAGTGAGCAAGTCAGAGAGGCTAATCGTGCAAAAATCATGGCCGAGCATCGCACCTACCGCACTTGCCCCCGCTTGCATTGCAGAGATCCCCGGTATCACTTCTATTTCGACATCCAGCCACTGCGGGCTGTCTTCTAAGCTTTGCAGCTGCCGATCAAGCAGTTCAAAGACCAGCGTGGCCATCGCATAAATACCAATATCACCACTGGAGATAAGTGCGGTATTCTTACCTTGCGATGCTAGATCCAACGCCAGTCTGGCGCGATTAATCTCTTCACCTAACGGTAAAGTATGCTGATTTTTAGCCGCGGCAAGCTCCCCGAGTAAATCAATGTACAAACCATAAGCGACCACTTCCGTGCAGGCGTTGATTGCCGCTTTTGCCTTGGGCGTTAACAGTGCCAAATCCCCTGGACCGGTACCGACAATAAATAATTTTTTCATATAATTTTCATTTCTTTTCAGATGTTATTTGAAGTACTAAAACTAAATTCTGACTCAGTATTTAATATTTATAGCTACCGCGACTTTCTACCTCTCTACCTTTCTAACTTTCTAACTTTCTTTTTAGCTTTCTGCTAACTATCAATCACTGCATAGTGCAGCACTACCATTTTATCGACGCCAAACAGCACTACTTAAACGCGATACCCCCTGCCAATCGCACAAGTTGCCACTTTTGATTTTTGCTTGGCTAGCAACAATTCAGTGATTTTTTCGACGCTTTGGTCCGCCCCTTGAGCCACGCAACGCTCAGCGCTGATTAAAGCGGCTGACTCTGCCACGCCATACACCCCCACGGTTTTATAGACATACTCAGATGGCGTTTGTAATTGCTGTTCGACCGTTTTTAACAGTGCCACTTCATAACAGTAAAAGGGGATATTTAAATCTTTCGCTAAGGCGATTAACCCCACTTCATCATGTTTAATATCGATGCTGGCAATCGCACAAATTTGCCTAATATCTAGCCCCGCGCTGGCTACACTTTGCTCTAGTAAAGCGTGAAGTGACGCTGCGCTACAGCCACGTTCACAGCCCATTCCCGCAGTGTAGACTGGCTGTAAGTACGCATTGGCAGTCGTTGATACTAGCTGAGCTGCCAACAGCTCAGCTATCTCTGCCGCCAGCTGGTTAGCACCCCCTTGATGGCCGGATAATAGCGGGATGACAAACTGTCCCTGTTCATCTAACACCAACACTGCAGGGTCGCTCTGTTTACTCTGCAGTACCGCTGCCAGTGAGCGGATCACAATGCCAGTGGCACAGATAAAGATTAACGTTTCACCCTTTGCAAACAGCTGCTGCACGGTGTCGGTAAAAGGCTGTGGTTTGTGCCAGAGCTGCACCTCACTCGAGATCAATTTTTGCAGACGCTCAGCCAACAGTCGCCCGGCATCGGTCAAGCTAATTAGATTAATCAAGCTTGCACGCTCTGAACACTGCGATCTTTGGTGATCACAAATAGTGAAAAATACGGTCCCGGTCGGTCTTCGATACTGCTTACATCCGTATTGATTAACTGATTGTCTCGGGAAATATACTCTAAGTAATTGGCTTGTTCTGTGCGGTTAGTCTCTTTTAACAAGGCTAAAATTCGCGATCTGGCGAACCCCGCTTTCATAATAACTAACGAGTCGTGCTCTAACAGTGCACTGCGAATTTGCCGATCGGTATGACGGCCGCTGATCACCGCAAAAGACTCGCGCTGCAAAGTCAAAGGCAGTTGCAATGCAGCAGCAGCAGCATGCACAGAGGAGACACCGGGCACAACTTCAATTTGATAGCTATCTTGCAGCCGCTGTAATAAATAGGCAAAGGAGCCAAAAAATAACGGGTCTCCCTCACACAGGAACACCACATCTTGCCCTTGTTCTAACTGCTCAGCAATCAGTGCAGCCCCAGTATCGTATGCTTGATTCGCCAGTGTTCGATCGGTGTCCATCGGCATGCAGATAGGAATGTGTAGCTGCTGATGATTGACTTGTGCAAAGGCTTCACTGGCAATTTGTCGCGCTTGCGAAGCCCCCTCTTTATTGGATAAATAACTGACCACAAAAGTATTGGCGATTAATTTACAAGCTTTTAAAGTTAACAGTAATGGATCGCCTGGGCCCACACCGACCCCGTATAATCTGCCTTTTGCCGCCACTAGATAGGCTCCTTATTTTTAAGACTGGTTGTAATAGGTGTTTTAGGATTTGTTTTAAGCTGAATCACCACCGTAGCGGTGGTTTTTACAAAACTAAATAATCTAACCTGCAGCGCTTGTCGATTGACTAGCTGCCCCGCAAAATAAACACCGTGACTGACTGCGATCTGCTGAGTCATTACCTTGGCATCACCTCTGAGGTTTCGCTCGTTTAAAAACTGCACTAGATGATGTTTAGTATTTTCCAACACCGCGCTGGCGACAATTTGCCCACCGACCTCCAACTGCGACCACAAACGCTCTAGCAATTGCGGTAACATCCCATCGCTACCACCGATAAACACTTTATTCGGTTTAGGTAATTTAGCTAAGATACCCGGCGCACTCCCCTGCACAGCGTGCAAGTTACTGACCAAGCCAAATTTTTTCTGATTTTTCAGTAGACAGGCAAAGCGTTCAGGGTGCTTTTCGATAGCGAATACCTGAGCTTCTTCGCACCAGTAATTAAGCTCGATACTGACACTGCCACAGCCGGCGCCAATATCATAAATCACATCGCCAGCTGACGGTTGTAACAGCGATAATACCGCCAAGCGCACCTCGGCCTTAGTGATCATTTGCCGATCCTGCTCACCATCCGTTATAAAGTGATGGTTGGCGAAACCTGGGAACAAAGGTAAAGGTTTAACCGAGGTTCCCGTCTCGATCACCGAAATGTGCAGCGCATCAAATTGTTTTGGATTGCGCAGCAGTGCTTTTACCGCAAAGCGCTCTATTTCTTCATAGCGGTATCCGATCGTTTCACAGACGGTAATATGTGCTGCATAGTAACCGGCATCGACTAATTCATTGGCCAGTATTTGCGGGGTACTCTGGCTGTCAGTCAAAATCATCAGCGTGCGATTAGCCGCCAATTTACGCCGTAAAAGGCCCACCGGGCGACCGTGCAAGCTCAGCACTGTCACATTTTGCAGGGTCAGACCCAAGCGATGGCAGACTTCCTGCATGCTAGATACCGCCGGATAAAAGGTCAGCTGCGCAGCGGCAAAATTGCGGCTAAACCAGCTGCCTATGCCATAGTATAACGGGTCCCCTGAAGCGAGCACCACCACCGACCTAACACCTTGATTGTAGTACTGCTCTAACACGGTTGGCAATACATCCAACTTAGGTAACAACGGGGTAATTTGTGCCGATGACAGTAGATGTTCAACTACTTTTAATTGCCTTTTGGAACCCAGTATTAGCTCGGCACTCAACAGCGTTGACATGGCACTATCGCTCAATTGAGCCGCTTCACAGGCGCCGATCCCGACGATTGAAATTTTTATCTCTTGCATCTCAGTTTACACTCGCCACAGACATCAGTAATACTCGCCTTTGATACAGCGTAACAGTGCATTACAACTGGCGGCAGTGACTGCACTGCCGCCCTCCTTTCCCAGAATAGTAATGCACTCTACGCCCAATTTTTGATGATCGTCCCACAGCGCCTGTTTAGATTCTGCCGCGCCGACAAAGCCAACTGGCATGCCAATCACCAGCGCCGGTTTTTGTGCACCGGCAGCTAACATTTCTAACAATCTAAACAGCGCAGTCGGTGCGTTACCGATCAGTACTATGCTGCCCGCCAACGCTGTTTGCCAATGCGTCAGTGCGGCCATAGTACGAGTTTCTCGGCGCTGTTTTGCCAGTACAGCCACTTCGGGATCGTTTAAAAAGCACAGCGGGGCCTGCTCGAGCATCCGCTTGGTTAAACCTTGTTTAACCATTTCCACGTCACAGAGGATCTTCGCCGAGCCTCGCAGAGCGCCAATCCCCGCTGTGCAGGCATTTTCACTAAAGCGAATTTGCCGGGCGATACTTGGTATTCCAACACTGTGAACGATACGCATCACCACTTGTTGCTGCTCGACAGAGAGCCCCGCCAGATCGGTTTGGGCGCGAATCTGTTGAAAGCTTTGTCTTTCTATTTCTTGCGGATCTTTTATATAGCGATAGGTCACACTTAATCTCAATCTGTTGGTTAATCCTGAATCAGCCGCTTATCATCTGGCGCTTAGCATAAGCTATTGATCCTACGATGGTATAAAAAGCATCCTCTAAATCTATGGAAGCTGTTATCACTTTTAATATTTGTTGCAAAACCAATATATTACGCTGACATCCATTCTAAAATCACTGACTGCTGCCTGCTTTTTTATCGCTTCATCTTCGATCGATAACCGCCTGAGTAATCGTCTCTATACAGCTAAATTGATCGGCCTTATTTTGCATAATCTGCTGCGGTCTCGCCAACATAATGACCGGTATCTGCAAGCGTCTCGCCGCGACTAACTTTGCATAAGTAGCAACACCCCCGGCGTTTTTACAGATCAAAACATCAATAGTGTATTGATTCAACAGCGCTAATTCACTGTGCAGATCAAAGGGCCCGATCGCCTTTAACCATGTAACATTGGCCGCGAGTGACGCTTGAGCCGCAGCTGCGGTGCGATACAACACTTGCTCACTGTTGCTGGCAATGCTATCTAACTGCGCTTGCTGCACTTGTCCGGTGGTCAAAAATGGCTGATGGTAAGCACTACAGCTAGTGATTAATTGCTGCCAGTTGGCAACGCTAATCCACTGGTCGCTTTCGGTAGGCTGCCATGGTTGGCGGTTAAAGCGCCAATATTTGATTGCCAATTCATTGCAAACCCGCAGCGCTTGGCTACTCATTGTTACCGCGTAAGGATGGGTTGCATCGAGAATCGCATCAATATCATACGCCTGCATATACGCCGCCAATCCGCCCCTTTTACTAAAGCCGCCACTGAGCACTGCACAGTGCATTTCGGGCTTGCGCACTAATCCCGCTATCGAATAAACAACCTCGATACCCGCCGCCGTCAATACACTGGCTATTTTTCTGGCATCGGCAGTACCACCTAATAAGAGTAGCTTCAATGGAAGCTCTGCCCATCAATCGCAGAGCTGGCAATAATCTGGCCCTGTCTATTAATCGCAAACACTTCTACCGCAACTGTCTGCGCTACAATCGCCTGAGCTTGTTGCTGCGCTAGTCGACAAATCAACCCGGCGAGTGGCACCTTGGCAGCACTGGCTAAATTTAGCACTTCTATGCTGGTATTCGCCTGAAGAATCGCCGCTAGCAGCACTTGTTGCTGTAAGTCGGTGCAAAGATCCGGCTGCTCTGTCAATAGCTGCTGAACACAGGCCTGCAAGAACACAAAATCGATGCTGCATTTTCGGCTGTTGAGATCTAGCGCTCCCTGCGCTAGCTTGGTCATTTTACCAAAGCCACCGCAAATACTGAGTTTCGCTACTTGTGCTTTTTTTAAATGTTTTAACAGCGCCCCAACAAAATCGCCCATCTCTATCAAGGACATTTCATCTAAACTGTAGAGCTCGGCAATAGCCGCCTCTGAACTGCTACCAGTCGACGCGGCGATATGGGTGGTGCCATTACTGGACGCGACATCAACCCCTTGTCGAATCGAGGCAATATACGCGGCACATGAGTAGGGACGAACTATTCCGGTCGTGCCTAAAATAGACAAGCCGCCGAGTATTCCCAGGCGACCGTTCATGGTTTTTTTAGCAATCTCTGCGCCGTTGACCACCCCCACTGACACTTCAAAACCGCCGGTATACTGATAGACTTTTGCAGATTGTCGCAGGTGTTCTCGCATCATTTTACGCGGTACTGGGTTAATCGCCGGCTCGCCTATATCGAGTAATAAACCGGTTTTTGTCACAGTGCCGACACCGCTGGCAGCTTTAAAAACAATGCCGCTGCTCGGGGTCAATCGCAGCTCAACAAAAATGCTCGCCCCATGAGTGGCATCGGGATCATCGCCGGCATCTTTAATGGTCGAGACTCTGACACTGCGCAACTCGCTTTGAGGATCGCTCGCCGTTAGCGGGCGACTCAGACCATCGATGGACTGGTAGCCTTGGATGGTCAATTCAACCACCTTGCCACGGGGCAAAGTAACCTCGACAACCCCTGGAAACTTCCGAGCAAAGAGAGCGGCAGAGGCGGCGACGCAACAAGCGGTTGCACAACTACCGGTGGTTAAGCCACTGCGCAGCGGCGCGACGCTTTCACTGCTCTCTTGCCACATTTATTGAGTTCTCATTAATTGATCATTAACTTATCACTGACTTATCATTGACTTATTGAGCCTGCCATTGTTCTAGCCATGCTTGATTCGGCGCTTGGAGCTCGCCGTTAAATAGCTTGGCGATGACACTGGGGTTAGAGGCAAAAAACAAGTGCAGATAACTGGCGGTCAAATTAGCTTCGCGAAAAATAGCTTCTCCCGGTGCAGGGTGCCGCTGGCGCTTACCGTAGCCAATCGGTGCTTTTGTGCCACTGCTGCGCGATCGATGGTGGGCGTGACCTCGCACTTCCCCCTCAGGTAACATAGCAGTTTGCATTCCCTGGCAGCCACGCTTGCCACGCATCGCCCCCTCCCCTTGCATGATATTCGCCATCAAAAAATATTCACCGTCTAAATCAGTCAACCCCGCAAGGCAGTACAAGAAGCCGCCACACTCAGCGAGAATCGGTTTTCGCTGCTGTTGGAAGTGTTGCATTTGGGCCCGCATCAGATGATTTTCAGACAGCTGTCTAGCGTGCAATTCAGGATAGCCGCCGGGCAGCCATAATCCATCAGCCTCGGGAATTTGACTGTCCGCTAGCGGTGAAAAGTATTTGAGCTTAGCGCCGAGTTTTTCCAATATATCGAGATTGGCTTGGTAAATAAAACTAAAGGCGGAATCTTTGGCTATCGCTATGGTTTTTCCTGCCAAAGGCAGGCTGGTGACGGTACTATTTTCTAGTAATTCTCGATCTATTTTATCTAGATCATCTGAATTGCTGGCAGTAAATGCGACTTTAGCCGGCAGCTTTAGCAGCGCATCATCTGTCGCTGCCCTCTGCACCCCTTGCTCTAGCCATGCACAGCCTTTGTCAAAGCGCAGCTCTAGCTCCTCTGTCACTTCACAGGCTTGCACTAAACCTAAATGCCGCTCAGGCAGGGAAACGTCAGGGTCTTTCGCCAGACAGGCAAGTAGTGGCAACTGCTGATTGAGGGCCTCTCTAATCAGTTGTGCATGACGCTCGGAGCCACAATTATTGGCGATCAAACCCGCGCACTGATAGTCACTTCGATAGTTTGCTAAGCCTAGCGCCACCGCGGCCGCGGTTTGCGCCATACCCTTAACATCCATCACTATTGCGATAGGTATGGAAAATTTAGCGGCTAAATCAGCACTTGAAGGCTCGCCGTCAAACAGCCCCATCGCCCCTTCAATTAAGATAAGATCAACTTTTTTTGCCGCCTCATAGAGCATTTGCCGACAGTACTGCTCACCTGCCATCCACAAATCTAACTGCGCACTTGCGCAACCTGAGGCCTGCGCTAATATTTGTGGATCTAGATAGTCGGGGCCGGTTTTGAAAACTTGTACTTTTTTGCCCTGCTTAGTAAAAAATCTTGCCAGGGCGGCTGTCACCGTGGTTTTACCTTGCCCGGAAGCAGGTGCCGCGATAAAGAGCGCCGCGCAGTGCGCGGTTTCAGTCGCGACCAGAGCCGCTGTCGAAGCGGTGGCAGAATCCGTATTAATTGTCATATTAGTGGTCATATAATAGTCACATATAGAGTCGTCATTTAAAATTCGATCCCAGCCTGCGCTTTCACCCCTTGGCGAAAAGCGTGCTTTTGATCTTTTATTAAACTAATAGTGTCGGCTATTTCCTCCAAATCGGCGGGCATCATCCGACCGGTAATCATCACATTTTGCATTTTTGGTCGATTCTTTAATGCCTCTATCACCGGGGCTAACGGCAGATAGTCATATTTGAACATGTAGCTCATCTCATCAAAAACCAGCAGATCGTAACTATCATCTGCCAACAGTTGAGTGGCTATCTTCCAGGCCTGCTCGGCCGCGGCGATATCTTGCGCTCGGTCTTGCGTCTCCCAGGTAAAACCATGTCCCATCACATGCCAATCAATCATTGGATGATCTTTAAAAAACTTAAGCTCACCGGTCTCCATGCGTCCCTTAACAAACTGAATCACCGCACAGCGCTTGCCGTGACCGACACTGCGCGCCATAGTCCCCAGTGCCGAGCTGCTTTTTCCCTTACCCGGACCCTTGAGTAAAATAAGCACACCGCGCTCTTCTGTCGCCTTAGCTATACGCTGGTCAATCACCGCTTTTTTAGCGACCATTTTTTCTTGATGAGTTTTCATTTGGTTATCCTTTGCACAAAAATTGTTACACACGGACAGTCATTCATTTTTCTTAGTTAAAATATTGACTAGTGCGGTAATGCATAATAAAAAGCGCCTAAATCAGCGGCAATTTTTTTGCCTCGGCCCCGTTTTACCTGGCTGTTTTCCGTATCAATCAGCACGGTAGGTACGGTCAATTTAATATCCGCTACTTCGGCTCTAGAGCGACCGTCAGTAATTAAATAACAGCGCGTAATCGCTGCACTATTTTGTTTGGCCAACTTAGTGAGTAGCTGTTGAGCATGCACTAATACATCGCGCAGCGGGGTTCCGCCTGCGACAGTAATGCTATTAAGAGCCCTACTCAGCTCTTTAGGCGCTCGCACTTTGGCTAACACTTGCTGCACTTTAGCATTGCCAAAGCCCAATACTTGAATGTTTTCCCGTTTTAAATAAGCTTGTTTAGAAATTTCCAGCACGCAGGCTTTCGCTCGATCGCTTAACTGTCCCAGTAAAGTTGAGGCAGAGATATCCAGCAAGATTAAATGTAAGGTATCGGTGCTTTTTTGTTTTTTCCGGTAACTCAATTGCAGTCTCGGCCACTGCTCCAAACTGCTTACAATGCTAGCGAACCAATTGATACAAGCGCGATCCTCTGCCAGTATATGGCTATCATTAATAGGACTATCGATGGCGCTGCGCGTATTGCCAACCGATTTTTTCTCATGCACTGTTCGAGCGCTCGCTATCTTTACTGCCTTTTTTGCTGCGCCCACCCCAGTGAATAATTCGTGTAAGTCATCTGCCACGTGCACGGAGACGGTGGCTATTGCCGCTGATGCCACTGAAGGTGCTGTGGCTTGCATACTGCCCCAGTCACTTTCACTCCCATCTTCTGTCCCAGATTGTCCTGGCGGGCTATTGTTAGCGATGCTTTTATCAGCACCTTTAACAGCACTTTGAGAAGAGTTCAATGCATCAGCATGCTGCGACTTAGCCGGTGGACGGCTAAAAGCTCCTGTTTGCGGCGACTTTAGCGGGGGACTATGCTCGGATGATGATTGATCAGTGCTATTGCTATTGCTATTGCTATTGCTATTGCCGGGACGCTGCTCATCAGCAGTCTTCGAGTCACTGCCATGGTCATTGTTATGATCATTACCGGCAGATGGCTCGGCTTTGCGCGTTCGGCGATGGGCTAACACTAAGTGCTCAACGGCGTCTATGTCCTCAAGAAGAACCTCTAAAGAGCCCCGCCAGGCCGCATGTGCCAGCGCCGACCGATACATAACGATATCAGCTCTCATCCCATCTACGCCCGCTTGCACACAGCGTTGCGCTATATTTAAGCGGATTAAATCACTGCAATCCACCTGTGATAATAACGTTTGGGCTGCAATGATTTTTTGACAGAGCTGCTGCTGTTGCCGCTGATATTGAGCTAAGAATTGCTGCGGATTAAGGTCAAAAGCTTCACGGCTTTTGACGATACTAACGCGCTGCTCGAGGGACAAACTGCTATCTAATTCAACCATTAAGCCAAAGCGATCTTTAAGCTGGCCGCGCAGCTCTCCCTCATCGGGATTCATGGTTCCTATTAAGGAGAACTTACTACTGTGGGCATGACTGATACCGTCTCGCTCAACCAAATTAACGCCACTAGCTGCGACATCCAACAATTGATCGATTAAATGATCTGCCAACAAATTGACTTCGTCAACATACAAAATACCGCCATCCGCTCTACTTAGCAGACCCGGGGAAAATTGCAGCTTTTTTTGCTTGAGTACCTCTTCTAAATCTAAAGTACCGGTCAGCATTTCTATGCTAGTGCCCAGCGGCAGGGTGACGAAGGGACAGCGAGTATCCTCTATAGCAGGCAAGATATCTGCCAGTGCTCTGGCGAGTGTCGATTTAGCGCTACCGCGCGGCCCACTGACTAAAACGCCGCCAATAGCTGGGTAGATGGCCAGCAGAATCAGCGCAGTTTTGAAGCTTTCTTGAGCTTGCACTGCGCTAAAGGGAAAATCAATTTTTGTATAAGGCTTTGTATCAGCCTGTTTATCAGACTTTATATAAGACTGTGTATAAGACATAAGTGTATCCAAAATAAGCACCCACCGTGCTTTTAGCAATAGGAAAATTAAGGCCGGTCTCCGGGCTAGAGCTTGATTTTCATCAAGCTCATTACCGTTGCGGGGGCAGCGATGGAATAACTCACCATACTTCCCGATTATCCACTAGCTAGTGGCACCTTTATTTTAGCCAATGTACCTCAGCAGAGACATTATATACAAGTAAAAAATTGCCGGGGAGCCGCTAAATTCTTGCAACAGACAATCCCGTTAGTTCTCATCTAGAAACGGGGCCGATGCGAGGGAGCCCAACAGGGCGAGATGCACGATATTAGAGGTAGGCGTTTGCTCATTGAAAATAACTATTAATGAAGTCTCTACTAAAAAGCCTCTACATCTAAACGAAAACCATCAGCGAGTGTTGAATACTTTACAGCAACAGATCACTGATTTTGCAGACGTCCTCCGACAATCATCCAGAAACAAAGATCTATCTGCCATATGAACGGTGCTGTTAACACTAGCATTTAGGTTTAAAAGAAGGCTGATACTGCGAACTCTCACTTGTTTTTCACTAAGTTATCAATTACTTTAGGGCACGATTATCTTCTACCTGAATCAGTGAATTAAAAGCAAACACAGCATGTAAAATATTGGTTTTACAGTGAAGTCACGGATTCAGGTGCTACTTTTTGGTTATTTATCTCATGTCAGAATTACAAATTAAACGCGGTTGGGCTGAAACTATTGCGATGATATTTCAGCGAAAAGTATTAGTGATGCTATTACTTGGCTTTTCTGCAGGTCTGCCGATTCTGTTAATTTTTAGCAGTTTGTCACTTTGGTTAAAAGATGCGCAAGTATCCCGCGATACTATTACTTTTTTTAGCTGGGCGGCACTTGGCTATTCTTTTAAATTCATCTGGGCACCACTGGTCGATAATTTACGTATTCCCCTCCTGACGAAGGCTCTAGGAAGAAGACGCGGCTGGATTTTAATCAGTCAGTTTGCCATTATTCTCTCAATTTTGGCGATGGCATTTTCAGAGCCGACCGCCTCCCTAGCCTTCACCGCCGTAGCCGCGGTAATGTTAGGCTTCTCCTCGGCCACTCAAGATATTGTTATCGATGCCTATCGTATTGAATCGGCATCTGGAGATATGCAATCAATGCTCTCCAGCGCCTATATCAGCGGCTATCGAATTGGCATGTTAGCTGCAGGCGCAGGCGCTTTGTACATTGCCGGCTGGATAGGCACAGAGGGCACTTACACCCCCCATGCATGGACCACAGCTTATGTGTGCATGGCGATCGCGATGTTAATTGGCGTGGCGACCACCTTGTGCATTAGCGAGCCAGATGCCTACAGAAAAAGCAACGCGATCTTTATCGACAACAATAATGTACTGCGCTTTTTGCTGTGTTTTGTGATCTGTGTCATCGTCTTTATTGGGGCTTTCACCTTGTTTGGTAGCTACTTCACACAACTAAAAAGCTGGTTGTTGTCGAATATAACTGAAAACAAAAAAATAGCGGGGTTTATTGCGGCTAGTTTAAAGCTGTGGATTTGCATTGGCTTCGCCGGATGTACCGGCTGGCTGTTGATTAAGCTAAACGCAGTGCCACAGGCAATGTTGGTAGAAGGCTATATAAATCCCGTCAAAGATTTCTTTGTCAGATACGGAAAAACTGCGCTGCTGGTCATTTTACTGATAGGTTTGTATCGCATTTCAGATATTGTGATGGGCGTGATCGCCAATCTGTTTTATTCAGATTTAGGCTTTACTAAAATAGAGATAGCCACATACTCGAAAACCTACGGCCTCTTTGCCACTCTGCTAGGTGGTTTTCTTGGCGGTGCTATCGCCATCCGCTACGGTGTTTACAAAGCACTATTGACTGGTGCGGTGCTGTCAGCTGCGACCAATATTTTGTTCGCCTTTATGGTAGGTTTAGATAAAAGTGGCTCCATTCTATTGATGACCATCACCGCCGATAATATCAGCGGTGGTATAGCGACAGCCGCGTTTGTCGCTTACTTATCGAGCCTAACCAGCGTGTCTTTCACCGCCATGCAATATGCTATATTTAGCTCTTTTATGACGTTATTTCCCAAGCTATTGGCGGGCTATTCCGGTGCGATGTCCACGGAGCTTGGCTACACGCAGTTCTTCTATTTAACCGCTGCAATGGGGATCCCGGCCATTATTTTAGTGGTTGTTCTCAGCAAGCTAGTCCCGGTGGAAAAGCTAAATTAAGCTTATGCCTGAATCAGCGATAGCGGCGTTTGTTGAGCAGCAGGCGCTACGACCCCGTTTTAGGGTGATAATTAGCTAACGACGAGTATACGAAAAAGACAGAGAGGCAGCGAAAGTAGCAAAGCTACCTCCCTAGGGAGATATCTTTGCATTTGTATGATGAGTGAATATTTAATACGTCATTTATTTTATCGGCAGATAGGTTTATCTAGCAGCTGAGAAGCGGCTAGAGTCAGAGCAGAGATCAGTCTCTAAAGTTGTTATATTGTAGCGGCAACTCAATTTCACTCTCTTTTAACAAGGCCATGACCGCCTGTAGATCGTCACGTTTTTTACCTGTGACTCGTACTTTTTCCCCTTGAATTTGCACTTGAACTTTAAGCTTTGCATCTTTGATCGCTTTAGTGATTTTCTTGGCATTCGGCTGATCTAAACCTTGGCGAATCAAGACTTCCTGACGCGCTTTTACCCCTGATAATTCAGGGTCTTGCTCGTCAAAACACTTGGGATCTAATCCTCTCGCAACGAATTTCGCCACTAATATATCAATCATTTGACGCAGCTGAAAATCAACGTCAGCTTCCATTGATATTGAATCTTCGTTGCGTGTAAATGCAGCTTTTACCCCTTTAAAATCAAATCTTGTACTTAATTCACGGCTCGCTTGATCGACCGCATTAGTGACTTCATGTTTATCCAATTCAGACACAATATCAAAAGATGGCATATTTTATTCCCGGCAAGTTTTCAACGTTTTACACAATTGCAAAATATTTTACTGACTTTGCTAATCTAAACAAGCTTTAGTCGCTTATTATGCTAGTCAACAAATCTATTAATCGGGTATATTGCCTGCATATCAGGGGAAGAATTGCTAAACATGCTAAATCAACACAGCAAAATGACATGGCACATTTTAGGCGCGGGGGCTATCGGCTGTCTGTGGGCAACCAAATTAGTCCGCCAATCTAACCATTGCGTGCTTTTAATGAGAGCCGACAGCAACCAAGCTATCGACCCTTATCAACAGCTAAACATTAGCTTAACTGACCTTGATCATCATCAGCGCGATTACCAAATCGAGTCACAGCCTATTCATCCAGGACTGTCAATTTCGCACTTATTAGTCTGCACCAAATCTTACCAGACAGAGGCGGCGATAAAGTCGATACGATCAAGTCTTACCGCCGATGCCACGATCGTCCTGTTACAAAATGGAATGGGGCAACAGCAAATAGTCAGCGACCTACTAACGAGTCAAACACTGCTGATTGCAACGACGACTGAAGGCGCGCTACTCACAGCAAAGAGCGCTGCGGGACTGCAATTAAAACATAGTGGCGCAGGCGTTAGCTATTTTGGTAAGTTTCAGCCCCAAGACATTATCCCTCCAGAGGTACAACAATCATTAAGTGCTATCGATATGCGCTTGCAAACAGATATCAGCTCGCTAATACTTAACAAACTGGCGATCAATTGTGTCATCAATCCCCTTAGCGCCCTGCATAATTGCAGTAATGGGCAACTTTACAAAAGCGCTGAGTTACTGGCGAAAGTTGAGCAGCTAAGCGCTGAAGTAGACAGTGTCATGACCGCTTTAGCAGTTGCCCCCGCTAACCATTTAAACAGCACATTACAGCAGGTACTGGTCGTCGCTAAAGCAACCGAAAATAACTTTTCTTCGATGCAGCAAGATATTCAACACCGTCGTAAAACCGAGATTTCATTCATCAATGGCTATCTTCAGCGCCGGGCCGATCAGCTAAATATCCACCTTCCATACAACCAGCGCATTTTACAGAAAGTCCAATGCCTGGAACAATCATTTAACAATAGGCAGTCAAATGGCGAATAAAAAACCACACCGATTAGATAAAATTTACACCCGTAGTGGCGATACCGGAAAAACCTCGCTGGCATTAGGCAGTAGATTGAGCAAGGCAGATAACCACATAAAAAGCTTGGGCGAAATTGATGAGCTAAACTGTCAGATCGGAGTATTGCTAGCGACGTTGGCTGCCGACCACCCTCTAGCAGATTACTTCACCACTATTCAGAACTCACTGTTCGACCTTGGTGCTGAGTTGGCGATGAATGATAAAGATTACCCTAGCCTCAAACAGCATTTTATTGATGATTTAGAAGTTCAATTAGATCAATTGAATCAACACTTACCTGCTCTGAAAGAATTTATACTACCGGGCGGCAACCTCAGTGCGGCGCACTGCCACTTATCCCGAGCAGTCTGCAGAAGAGCTGAACGACAATTGATAGAACTAAGCGATGCCAAGCATTGTTTTGCACAGCCGATTAAGTATTTAAACCGCCTCTCTGACTACTTATTTGTCGCCGCCCGATACCTTAACTGGCAAAGTAAAACCGCTGAAACCTTATGGCAGGCAAATACTACAGATTGCTCGAAGGTCGATTAATCTAACTTGAATCCAGCATCATTTAAAAACAGGCAGGAAAAGTAAATAACTAACACTGGGATCATTTATTTCTCGATTAAGCATCATACTCTCTCAACTTGGCAACCATCTAATAAAGTCATTAATACCAATAAGTTAAGTTATATTATTAATATTTAATAATGGTTTAAATTATAGCTAAATCATTTATTGGTAAATATTTTTTACTTTATGCCAGTCTGTGGAAACAGAGCGATAATTAGGTAGTGTTTTGTTTTTTCTCTGTGCAGCGCAGCGCCTCTGTGACCTCTGTGGTGAAAAAATCTTTAAAAGATATGCTCTAACAGTATACCGGTACTGCACCCACCACATGTAGCTAGTAAATTAAGAAAATCAGGAGTTTTTCTATATGATCCATCCATATAAAGAAGAGTATAAGTCCCAATGTTTGGACATTTTTAACTCTCTGGATCTTTGGTTTGGAGGGGATGATGACTCCATTGCCCAAGATTATACCAACCAGTTGAACCCACAAGATTCATGGGTGTATAGGATAGATAGTAAAGTGATTGGTATTATTTCTATGCAATGGCACTTTGATAGCACTGCTGAAATATATTCTATGGGCGTTTTAGAAAACCACCATCGCAAAGGTATTGGTAATAAACTGATTGATATTGCTGAACAAGTGGCAAAAGATCGTTGTTTCGAATTTATACATGTAAAGACGTTAGGAGATAGCCTTGATCATAAAGGCTACAAAAGAACCCGTGCTTTCTATGAGGCAAAAGGCTTTAAAAAACTATTCCAAACTAACGACTTATGGGATCCACTGCCAACTATGCTGTACATAAAGACTCTCCGTTGAACTGACTGTGATTACCACACATTTAAAATCATATATTATATGAAGTTTAATGAGTGTTGGAAGCGGGTACTAAATACACCTCTATGTCCATCCCCTTCAAACTTATATAGTCATGTTAGAAAGGCAGCCATTGCCCGACACCTGCCACTTCATTATCATCAGTGCGAGGCAATCTCCATGTACAACGAGGGGTTGTCCTGTATAGCAGACAACACTTTAGCAGCTAGTCCTGTGGGGTTTCTCCGTCCATTTTCCCAGCTCTTAATTGTATCAACGCTAGTTCCTAATGCTTGTGCAAACTCCTGTTGCGTAACACTTAAGCTAGCTCGAATATGCTTTATATCTGCCAGTTCATAGCGTGTTACTCGTGCCGGGGCTTTCCGCTCCTGCTTAATTTCAATAGCTTCTAGCAACGATGCCTTTAGTTCGTTAGCAATACTCATTTTACAAACCGCCTTTTAGTAATTTGGTAAGTTTCTTTAAATCTGATTTTTCCGTTGAAGTGAGGCTATCTTTCACGCTTTTGGGGTATGCCAGCACTAAGTAAATCGTCTCCGTTGTCGCCAGAAAGTAAATAACCCGCGCCCCGCCGCTTTTACCTTTATTATTCACGGCCATCCGAATTTTTCTAAGGCCGCCAGTTCCCTGAATGACATCGCCCTTTTCAGGTTGCCCGATAAGCTCTATTTGCAAATCCTTTAGCTCGTCGTCAGTTGCAATTTCTCGTATTTGCTTTGTGAAAATTGATGTTTCAATAAACTCAATTGCATGACTCATTCGTAGATAGGTCTCTTTATTGAACTATGTACATTGTACACCTCAATACAGCTACGATCAAATTCATATTCTAGTATTGACAGGCGAGGGGCTTCTTAAATGAAATGTTGCGCTAATATTTTTAGCCCTCAGCAACCAGGGCAAAATCTCGCCCGCGAAGCTAACCAAAAGCTCGTCCAAGCCATGGCCGGTCAGCAGTTTCAGTCCGAGGAAGACATGCAGATTTTTCTCGACCATAAAGTGCGACAGTTAAATGACGCGCCTCAAGCTGAGCTGGGCGGATTTTCACCGACGCAAGTGCACACTTTGCTATACGCACCCACCGCAGAACAAACCATGATTAAATGGCGACCCCAGCACCGTGAACGAGTTAATGGAGAGTTAGAAACAGCTGCCATCATTACCCTCTTCAAGGCCTTTAAAAGCTTCGCGCTTGAGTCAAAAATAAAAGCCACGGCTGCAGGCAAGCTACCGACAGCATTAGTCAAGCATGCACAGATCCAGTTACAAGATCATCTCGATCGCAATAGTTTTTTCACTATACTGCGGACATTCAAAAAGGAAGATGACTTTAGAGAACTACACAAAGCGAAAATAATCTTTGAACTGGCGGGATTATTACGCTGTCAAAAAGGCTATTTTCTCTTAACCAAGAAAGCATTACAGATTAACGACGACGACTTATTTCAGCTGTTATTTAGCACCTATTTCGAAGAATTTAACTGGGGCTATGAAGATAACTATCCAGAAGCTGCTCTTTTTCAACAGATGGTTTGGTACTCACTGGTTAAGCTGCAGCGCTTGGGTGACAACAAGGTCTGTTGTGTCAAATTTAGTGAAGAGTTGATCAGCACTTTTGCGGAAGTCGCTGAAGAATTTGAAGACAGCCTATACAGCACTCCCCAATCCTCAGCTGTCGCGGCTTATCATACCCGTATGCTGGAACGATTTTGGCTATTTTTTGGTCTGGTTGAAATACGTGGTAAATACGACGCACGTACCATGCAAAGCACCCCACTACTTAACAAACTCTGGGATTTTTCTTAATCCCTGCCACTTTCGGGTGCACGAGTTTCTGGTTAAGATTGCCTGGATTCAAATCTGAAATGCATCAGCTAATCGATGATAACTATAGTATTATGCATTTTTGGACTCCCTATATTTTTAGTATAACTCCACACGTTCGGTGTGGGGGGGCATTACCGGGCCCCATGATCTAGTTCAGATTCTAGCAAAAGGCCTCTCGCCAAACTCCTGCATAACATCAAACTTAGTCATCAACCGAAATTAATATTGATAACTGGCCTTCAGCATTACTCATTTATGCAGCCTCACCCAAACAAATGAACACTAACTTAACAATATATGAACATATACTGATCTTATTATTAACAATTAATGAATATTTGTTATCATGCTAGGAGTCTGTCGAGACTTAACCGATCGTAGCGAGAAAAATTAGATTTTAGGCAGATTCTTTGCTCTTTTGTGGCGAATAGCGTGCTATTTAACGAGAAAGAACAGCACATGTGGCCAAATTCTGTTTTTTCACAGTAGATTACTGCGTTAAGTCTGACAGGTTACTAGATACGGATCTCTATGTAACCGTGATAAATAAAACATAAATTAATTTAAGGATAGCTAGATATGAAGGCAAAATCATACGGATTTGCTGTAGCAGCACTCAGCGTTGCTATATTAAGTGGTTGCGCAAATAATGCTCAACAGGGCAGTACGCACAACTCTCTTGATGCCGATACTGATCGTATTGCTCAGCTGGAAGCTGAACTCAATAGACTAAAGCATTCTGGATCTCAAGGACTAACTCCTCCCAACCCTAAAGCTGGTGAATGTTATGCTCGAGTATTAACTCCCGCGACATTTGAAACGAGAAGTCACACCATTGAAACAGTTGCACCTTCACAACGTATTGAAACCACTAAAGCTAAATATGTCAATGCCACTCAAAGAGTGATCGCCACTGAGGCGAGTACGCGCTTACAAATTATTCCGGCAACCTTCAAAACTGTCACTGAAACTATTGTTGTGCAAGAGGCCTCTACCAGACTCGTTAAGACTGCGGCTACTTTCAGAACTGTTTCGGAAAAAATATTGGTCTCCCCAGCGCGAACACAATGGAAGAAAGGCAAAGGCCCAATTCAAAAAATTGATACTATTACCGGCGAAATCATGTGCTTAGTTGAAGTTCCTGCCGTGTATAAGACTATAACTAAACGTATCATTGAGCAGCCGGCCAGTGTCCGTTCTATTGAAGTACCTGCCCGAACAAAAACCATTAGCCGTCGGGTGGTCGATCAACCTGCAACAACTCGCTCTATTACTGTCGCTGCTACCTACAAAAATGTGCATATTCACAAGTTAGTACAAGCCGCTTCGCAGCATACTATTGATATTCCAGGACGAAGCAAGACCATTTCTAAGCGGATTAAAATATTAGACTCTCAATTAGAGTGGCGTTCAATTCTCTGTGAAACTAACACTAATGGAGATGTGGTAAGACGTTTACAGCGAGCGCTGCGAGCTAACAATTATAATCCAGGCCCTATCGATGGCATCTTAGGTCGGGAAACTTTGGCAGCCGTTAACAGCTATCAAAAAGCCAACGATCTAGCCTCTGGACAACTAACTATTGCCACCTTACGCAAACTAGGCGTCTCCCAGTAGATAAGGGGCTTAGTGCAGTGATTTTAAGACCCCACTTAAGCTTTTAAGTGGGGTTTCCAATTAACGGAAATAGCCGACAGTCCAGTAACTCTATTTTTAAGCTTAAAAGTAAATGTTAGCTAGTCTATTAAAGAAATTAACTCAGCTGATATCCAGAGCTCTTAGTTTTTTAAAATATGAGCCCTACTTTCTTCTCTGTCTAACCGCTTCATAGAGACAAACCCCTGCCGCTACAGAGACGTTTAAACTACTCACTTCTCCCGCCATCGGAATTTTAAGTAAGAAATCGCAGTTTTCCTGGGTCAATCGACGCATACCTTTACCTTCAGCACCCATCACTAGTGCCAGCGGCCCAACCAAATTGGACTGATAGACATCTTGCTCTGCATCACCCGAGGTCCCCGCTATCCATATCCCTCTGTGCTGTAGTTTTTGCAGCGTTCGTGCAAGATTGGTTACTTGTACATAGGGCATTACATCCACAGCACCACAAGCTACTTTAGCAACCGTGGGATTAAGCGGCGCTGAATTATTTTTGGGTGCAATAACCGCATGCACGCCCGCGGCGTCCGCACTTCGAATACACGCACCTAAATTATGCGGGTCAGTTACTCCATCTAGCACCAACAAAAAAGGCGCTTCACTTTCAGTCGCCGAATCGGTACTGGCCAAACTATCTAATAACTTGTCTAAAAATACTTCATCTTTAGCTTTAATCGGATCGCAGACAATAGCGACACCTTGATGAGCTGCTCGATTGGTTAGCTCATCTAATACTTTGCGATTACATTTTTCAATTGGCAATTTCAGCTGTTGCGCTGTTTCGATGACTTGAGCAATACGCTGATCTTTTCGATCGGCGATAATGAGTAGCTTTTTTACCCGAGTTGGATCAAATTTCAGGGTTGTTTTCACCGCGTGAAAACCAAATAACACATCAGGATTCAATTTTTTCTCCTAGCCAATCAGCGGCTTGTTGCTGCAAAATATCTGCAAGACATTCGATAAATAATGGCTGATCATTGAGCGCCGGTATATACCGATACTCTAATCCACCCTTGTCAATAAACAGCTTTTTGTTAGTTTCAGCTATTTCTTCTAAAGTTTCTAAACAATCCGCAGAAAATGCCGGACAAATAACGTCAATCGATTGCAGGCCATTTCCAGCCAATTCCTCTAAAGTAATATCAGTGTAGGGTTGCACCCATTTAGTAGGCCCAAATCGCGACTGAAAAGTGCTGATAATACTTGGTAACTGCTCAGCAAAACGACCTCTGTGCAACTCTTTGATGACCGCTGCTGTCGTCTCTAGACACTGTTCAGCATAGGGATCCCCTAAATCTACATATTGCTGGGGAATACCGTGATAGGAAAACATCAGTTTTGACGCTGGTGGGTTGTTTTCCCAAAAACTTTCGATGCTTTGGCTGAGCGCTTGAATAAATTTTGGATGACTGTAATAACATTTTAAGATACGTATATCTAATACATTCCTACTGGCTTTTTGAAAATCAGCGATCCGGTCGTAAACGGGAGCGGTTGATGTAGCTGAGTACTGAGGGAACAACGGCATAACAAAGATTTTTGTATAGCCGCTGCCCTGTAACTCTTTCAGCCGCGCTGTCAATCCTGGCTCTCCGTAGGTCATTGCTGCAAAGACGGTCGGTGGTTTTACATATTTTTCTGCGAGCACGCTCTGTAAATGACTCACTTGGCTATGTAATATACTACGCATCGGCGAGTCTTGGCGCCAAATTTGTTGATACAGTTTGAGTACTTTTTTTGGCCGAGTGTTGAGTATAATCAGTCTTAGTATGGCTAACCATAACCAGCGCCTGGGGCCGCGGCCTTCTATGACTCTGTGGTCCGCAAGAAACTCCGCTAAAAAGGCTTTCACTGATTGTATATCTGCCTGCTTAGGAGTACCTAAATTAACCAGCACCACGGCGATTTTTTCACTTTGAGACATCAATATTGTCCATTTATCTGACTATTACCTTATATTAGAAGCAAAAAAAAGCCGCTCTAGGCGGCTTGATCGGTACTATTATAGTCTTTATTGAGCGGACAGACCATTAAATACTTTATCTTTAATATCACTGACCGAACCGACACCTGGGACATAGACATAGCGCGGCGCGCTGGCTGCATCAGTTTCTTTCCAAGTCTGGTAGTAATTAATTCATGGGGCAGTTTGATCATGATAAACACTGAGTCGCTTTGCAACCGTCTCTGGTAGGTCATCGTCACGTTGCACTAGTGGCTCGCCACTGGCGTCATCGATTCCTGCAACTTTAGGTGGGTTGTACAATACATGATAAGTGCGCCCTGAATTTAAGTGCATTCTACGACCACTCATGCGCTTGATAATTTCATCATCAGCGACATCAATTTCAACCACCGCGTCAATCACTACACCGGCATCTTTTAAAGCATCAGCTTGGGGGATAGTGCGTGGAAAACCGTCCAGCAAAAAACCATTGGCACAATCAGCCTGAGTAATACGATCTTGTACTAGACCAATGATAATCTCATCAGAAATTAACTGCCCAGCATCCATTACCTTTTTGGCTACGATACCAAGCGGTGTTGCCGCTTTAACAGCAGCGCGCAGCATATCTCCGGTCGAAATTTGCGGAATGCTATACTTTTCAGTGATAAATTGAGCTTGTGTTCCTTTACCTGCACCTGGAGCGCCTAGTAAGATTATTCGCATTGAGGATCAATTCCTATCTAATATAAAAAATCGGGTCTATTTTAGCTCTAATGTATGGCTATGGTTTACCAACTAGTATCTATAATGAAGACAGAGGATACTTTATTAACCATTAAATACCATAGGACATAAGTAGCAATTTTTTGCCTAACAGCTGTTTAGAGAGCAACCATTAGTCGTTTTCATTAAGGCTTAATATATAGTTTAAAAATTATTAAGGCAGCCGAGAATAATCTAAAGCGCTTTCGGACTCAACCTTTATTAACACTTAAGCTGAGGATAAATCACAAGCCACGTTTTTTTGCCGCATCCCAATATGCGTCGAGTTCGCTTAAAGAGAAGTCATCCCAGTGACGCGCAGCTTTTAGCACTTGTTCTTCCACATAGTTGAACCTTCGAGTGAATTTTTGATTAGTGCCGCGCAACGCCTCCTCAGCATTAACTCCTAGGTGCCTGGCTAAATTGACTTGGGCAAATAGAACATCGCCCATTTCATCTTTAATATTTGAAATATTCTGACTGCTAATCGCCTCTTTTAGCTCGGCGAGCGCCTCTTCAATTTTTTCAATCACCGGCGTTATTTGATCCCAATCAAAACCTACCTTAGACGCTCTACGCTGCAATTTATCAGCCCTGATCAAAGCTGGAAGCGCTTTGGGCACATCATCTAATACTGAGCTAGACCCTTGCTCTGGCGTTTTCTTCGCCGCTCTTTCCCGCTGTTTAATACTCTCCCAGCTGTCAGAGATTTGCCGCTCGCTGAGCGTTACTTTAGTTCTAGTATGCAACTGCTGATCGATAAATACGTGCGGGTGTCGACGAATCAGCTTATCAACCAATATATGTACCACATCACTCAAATCAAAACTCTGCTGTTCAGCAGCTAATTGACTATAGAAAATTATTTGAAAAAGTAAATCTCCTAACTCTTCCGCTAGATGTGGCCAATCTTTAGATTCAATCGCATCAATCACTTCATAGCACTCTTCCAGTGTGTAGGGCACTATGCTCGAAAAATCTTGTTTTATATCCCAAGGGCAACCATATTCAGGTTCTCTTAAGCGCTGCATTAAATAGATGAGGTCATCTATATTATATTTATCCATTGACTGATTCACACCACTAAATATTTTTATCTACGAACAGAAATCGACGGCGAACGTTTCTTATATATCCCTTAATTTAAGGCGTTTTTTAAGGTACTTCAGCACAAATCACCCACCAGCCCAACGCATAAAAATGTTGGCGATTAAGGGCCAGTCTGGTTATCCGATCAACACCTTAACCTCAGGCACGAATAAATTCGTGTGCTTAGTTTTTACTGTTTCTATTGCGCTGTACATTAATTATATTCGGCACTTGATTTATTTTATCCATTAACCGCCCTAGACTTTCCAACCTCGACACTTCAATAGTAAAGAAAAACTCTGCCGTGCTATTTTGCCGATCCGTCTTGGTGTTAGCGGCAATCACATTACAGTGCTCATTGGCAAAGACATTCATCAGATCTCGCAACAGCCCTGAACGATCGTAAGCCAAAACAGCAACATCCACAGGAAAAGTGCGCTCGTATTTTTCTCCCCACTCTACCGGCACCACCCGCACCCCGTCACTCGCTCTCAGGGAGGACAAATTAGAGCAATCATCACGGTGAATAGACACGCCTCTCCCCTGCGTGATATAACCACTGATTAGATCACCGGGTACAGGTTGGCAGCAAGCGGCAATATTAGTTAATAAATTGCCAACGCCGAGGATACTGATTCCTGAACTATCAGCCGATTTATCTTGAGATTTACTACCGTCGATTAACGCTAGAGGCAGTTGATCTTCCACCTCCTTTTCCACTAATTGTGACTGTGCTGCATTAAGAATTTGTGACAACCTAACGTCACCCGCTCCCAGAGCTGCATACATATCATCAACTTGATGATAATTGATTAGTTTCGCCGCGGTTTTAAGGTCAATATCATTGGCATTGATCGCCAAGCGGGTAAACTCTCGCTCAATAATATTGCGACCGGCAATTATATTTTTATCTTTGTCTTGTAGTTTAAACCAGTGCGCTACTTTTGCTCGCGCTTTTGAAGTCGTCACATAACCTAAGTTAGCATTCAGCCAATCTCTACGAGGCCGCTGTTCTGAGCCCTTTAAGATTTCTACCTGATCCCCGGTCACTAAAGGTTTGTTAAGCGGCACTATGCGTCCGTTCACTTTAGCACCACAGCAGCGATGACCTATTTCGGTGTGTACCCGGTACGCAAAATCTATGGCGGTGGCACCGTTTTGCATATCAATGACATGCCCATCTGGGGTAAACAAGTACAAGCGGTCTTGAACCACATCAGAGCGTAAGATTTCACCGAGACCTTCCGCTGCACCTAAGTCTTCATGCCACTCTAGGACTTGGCGCAACCAGGTGATCTTTTCTTCATATGAATCACTGCCTGCCCCCGTATCAGTCCCTTTATAGACGTGGTGTGCACACACCCCTAGCTCCGCTTCTTCATGCATCTCAGGGGTACGAATTTGAATCTCTAAAATTTTACCTTCCGGACCAAACACTGCCGTGTGTAGCGAGCGATAGCCATTGGGTTTAGGTGAGGCGATATAATCATCAAATTCATGGGGAATATTCCGCCAAATACCATGGACCAGGCCTAAAGCGGCATAGCAATCGCGAACATTGGGCACTAGCACGCGCACCGCACGCATGTCGTAAACTTGAGAGAATTCAATGTTTTTACGCTGCATTTTACGCCAGATGCTATAAATATGCTTGGCGCGTCCTTTTACATCGGAAACAATATCTTGCTCTAAAAGCTTTTCGTAAACAGTTTTCACCGCCGTATCAATAAAATCTTGTCGCTCAAGCCGTTTACCGTCTAGCATATTGGCAATGGTTTTGTAGTCATTAGGCTTTAAATAGCGAAAAGAAAGATCTTCCAGTTCCCATTTTATGTGGCCAATACCTAGCCGATGTGCAAGAGGGGCGTATATATCGAACACTTCTCGGGCTACAAGGTAGCGCTTCATACGGTCGGCATTTTTAACGCTGCGAATAGCACAAGTACGCTCAGCTATTTTTATTAACGCGACTCTAACATCGTCAATCATGGCAACCAGCATTTTTCGCACAGTATCGACTTGCGTCGATTCAGAGCCTAATACTGTATCGCCAGTACGCGGGTTGATCCGACTGCCGATAGCTGCCATTTGCTGGACACCATCGATACAGTCACTTATTTTTGCGCCAAATTGCTTTTTTACTTGCGATAGCTGTAGTTTGTTTTCTCTGACGCAGCGGTAGAGTACTGCAGCAATAATAGTGTCTTGATCTTGCTGTAGCTCAGACAATATTTGCGCCATTTCCAAGCCTATTAAAAAACAACCACTGCCGGAGTTTTTCCAGTCATCTTCAATGTCTGCTGTGGCGGCATAAACATCCCTTGCCAGCTCACAGGCCCGATAAAGTTTGTCGGGGTTCTCTATAGTCACTTTTTCCTCAATCATTGAGATCCAAAGTGTTATATCAACAGTACCGTCTTCGTGTACCGGATGATCATCTCTTACCTTAACCATGGCTAATCGCCACTCCTTGCTCAAATAGCAAAAAAGTTAGAATGAAAAGTTAACTTTTAAAAAAAGCTAATCGAATATTATGCTATATTTATATATAAACCTTTGATTTTTAAATAAATATAATTAGTCACTGCTATCAAAAACCCCAGTTGACAGGTATCGGTCTCCTCGATCGCAAATAATACAGACGATGACCGCATTTTCCACGCTTTCGGCCACCGTTAAAGCACCCGACACCGCCCCCCCCGATGAAACCCCACAAAATATTCCCTCTTGTGTGGCCAATTGCTTCATGGTGAATTCTGCATCTACTTGCTGAATATCCAAAATAGTATCAACTTTAGCTTGATCGAAAATCGCTGGCAAATAAGCTTTTGGCCAGCGGCGAATACCGGGAATAGCAGCGCCATCCGCTGGTTGTAGCCCAACTATTTGAATATCTTTATTTTGTTCTTTTAAATATGTAGAGATTCCCATAATGGTGCCAGTGGTACCCATCGAACTAACAAAATGAGAAATTTTTCCGGCGCTTTGACGCCAAATTTCCGGGCCAGTAGTATGGTAGTGGGCAAGGGGATTATCAGCATTTGCGAACTGGTCTAACACTATGCCCTCGCCGCGCTCCTGCATTTGTAAGGCTAAATCCCGGGCGTATTCCATGCCTTGTTCAGAACTAACTTCGATCAACTGAGCGCCGTATGCGGTCATCGCAGATTTACGTTCACTACTCATGTTAGCAGGCATAATCAATACCATTTTATAACCATAAATAGCGGCGGCCATCGCCAGCGCAATGCCGGTGTTTCCCGATGTTGCCTCGATGATAGTATCGCCTGGGGCTATCTCGCCGCGCTGTTGCGCTCCCTCTATCATCGACATCGCCGGTCTATCTTTAACCGAGCCCGCAGGGTTATTCCCCTCTAACTTACATAAAATAATATTATTGTTCGGCACCGGAATCCTTTGGAGCCTTACTAAGGGAGTATTGCCGACGTAATCGGCGATAGTGGGAAACTGCTCAACCATAATATTACCTATAGTGTCTGCTGAAGACGCTGCATAACGGCGCTCTTTCAATATTTTATGATAGATAGTAAAGCTCTGTCCGTGTTGAATATCTACCGATTTTCGCTTCCTAGCCTTCCAACACAACCATTGCCACAATGTATTCACGCTCATCACTGTACGACAAAAAACAACTGGTTACTCCGAGCATTTTCGATCGATCTAATGCTCCACCATTGAGCGTAATCAAAGGTTTACCTAAAGGATCTTTATCAATTTCAATATGCTGCCAACTAACCCCGTGACCTATACCTGTGCCTAAGGCTTTAACCACTGCTTCTTTCGCCGCAAAACGCTTCGCCAAAAAACGAGCAGCTTGGGCGCTTTTCTGAAATTCCAGTAACTCTTTAGCCGTTAGAATACGCGACGCTAACTTACTTGTACGAGCCAGTGCCTTTTCCACACGGGCGACTTCCAATATATCGGTACCTATACCTTTAATCATTTATGTTCACCAAGCCTTGTTGCTTAATCTTATGCTGAATCAGACAGCCTTTGAGTCACCCTACGGGCGAGTGCGACTTGTTCAGAGGCTCCCTAGGACAGGTTTTAGCAAATCCCGGCTGTTTAAGACTTTTCCGTCCAACAATATGTCTATTTGCCAGCGCATATAACGTTTCGCGGCGCGCCGCACTTGGATACTTTCGTAATCATCATTATTGATAGCCTGTAAATGTTCACCGTAAAAGCACTTACTGCGATCTCTACCTTCTATAGTGACAATTTTTTCTAATACAAGTTTGCCAGGGTTAATATAATAAATTGAGCTTGCGGTTATCGACGAAAGATCAATGCCGTAGCCTAATTCAATTAGCAGCTTGCGTTCAAATATGCGCAGCGGAATTTCAATATCCTGGGCAATCAAGGCTGTAATTAAGTATTGATAATAAACAAATAATTTGGGATGTGGGTCAAATACTGGCAGTAGTTTTTGCAGTAATTCATTGGCATATAAGCCACAAATGAGCGCTTTACCGGTCAGTAAACCAAGATGCCCGGTACTCTCTGCTAATGTTAAGGTTTTTAGCTCATTTCGGCCTTGCCAGCCGATTTGTAAAGGAATAAAAGGTTGCAATATAGCGCGATTTTTTGAATGGGGCCTGCGCATCCCCCTGCTGACAGTGCAAAGTCTGCCATACTCTAAAGTAAAGACATCAACCAGCGCACTGGTGTCTCGATACGGCCTAGTGTGTAAAACAAAGGCCGCTTGTCCTGCTATGCGATAATCCAATAGATCACCTAGAAAGTTTTTCGCTACTCATTTAAATGATAACCTAAACTACGTAGCGCTCTTTCGTCATCAGCCCAACCACGTCGCACTTTCACCCAAAGCTTAAGCATCACTTTAGTATCGTACAATTTTTCAATATCTAAACGTGCATCTCGACCAATGGTTTTCATTCGATCGCCTTTATCGCCAATTAAGATACGCTTCTGCCCTTCCCTTTCAACTAACACCAACGCTGAAATGGTCAGCAAGTTTTCATCTCGATAAAACTCTTCAATTTCAACAGTCGCTCCATAGGGAACTTCCTCACCCACGTTGCGCATCACTTTTTCACGGACAATTTCAGCCACCATGAAGCGGCCACTTTTGTCGGTGATTTGATCCTCGGGGAAGTGGTGCTCACCCTCGGGCATATAACCGTTGATTAATTTTTCCAACTTATCGACATTGGTGCCTGTTTTAGCTGAAATAGGCATAATTTCGGCAAAATCCATCATCGCCGATACTTTTTCAAACTGCGGCAACAAGTCATTTTTGCTGTTCAACTGGTCAACTTTATTAATGACTAAGATCACCGGACATTCCGAGTATTTTACTTTTTCTAAAACAATTTGATCCTCTTCAGTCCAAGCGGTTCTATCAATCATAAAGATCACTAGATCAACCCCACGCAATGCTTCTACTGCCGCTCTATTCATGTAGCGATTGAGTGCAATATCTTTTTCTTTATGTAGGCCTGGGGTATCAACATACACCACTTGACGATCACCTTCGGTTTTAATACCAAAAATTTGGTGCCGGGTGGTTTGTGGTTTTTTTGAAGTAATACTCAGCTTTTGACCAAGGATGTTATTCATTAAGGTCGACTTGCCCATATTGGGCCGACCGACTATTGCAACAAAACCACATTTTTGATTTAAATCGCCTTTAGCGGTAAAAAAGTCGTTGAGAAGATTGTCACTCATAAGCGCACCCCTTGTTGTTTTAACTGCTCAAGGGCAGCTTTTGCAGATTCTTGTTCCGCTTGTCTTCTACTGCTGGCAACACCGTTAGTAGGTATTGATAATTCAGAAATAGTACAAGTGATATAAAAAGTTTGATCGTGAGCATCACCTTCAACGTTCTCTAAGTGATAATCCGGTAGCGCCAGACGCCTGCTTTGCAAATACTCTTGCAGACGTGTTTTAGAGTCTTTCATGGTCTGATCTAGGCTCAGCACCTTAAGGCGTGATTCAAACCACGTGAGGATATGCTTTCTAACATTTTCCATATCAGAATCGAGAAAAATAGCCCCAATTAACGACTCAACAGAATCGGCGAGGATTGAGTCTCGACGATAGCCACCACTTTTAAGCTCTCCAGAACCTAGACGCAGGTAATCACCCATATTCATATCGCGGGCGATTTCGGCTAGCGTTGTACCTTTGACCATCTGTGCTCTCAAGCGACTCAGCTGCCCTTCTTTGGCCAGCGGAAAGCGTCTGAATAAATCTTCGGCAATCACAAAATTTACAATAGAATCCCCAAGGAATTCTAACCGCTCATTATTCTTCTTCCCACAACTACGGTGAGTGAGAGCCAGTTCGCAAAGACTTGCATCTTGAAACTGGTAATTGATACGACGCATCAATACTTCTGGTTACTTAATAATCAATGTTCACTTCATCATTCTTGTTACTAAATATGGAGTTAGCACTGCTATGACTCTTTTCTGAGCACTGCAAATTTAGATATATCTTACTAGTGAAAAGTTCCAATGCACTGAAATTCGCACTATATAATTAACCCATTTAAAAGGTATCGTAACACCCTCTGTCCAGGGAGATAAAAACAACTGAAGCATATCTTGCAGTTGGTAGTACTTGTCTGAGTAGAGCATTCCAGCCTTGTCATTGAGGAATAAAAATATTTTACTCTCAACCACATCCGTAACAATCAACTCATATATTCTTAAATTCTATTCGCAGTTATCTGAAAAAATCATCGCTTATTCATACAGCGATACTGCGTTGGTATCGTTACAGATAGTATGTCTATTTGACGATTTGCAAAGCAGCTCGCCAATTTAAATTACTTAATTAAGCGTCCCTGGGTGAAATCTGGGAAACTTAAACGCTCTTTCCAAAACATCCATACAGCAAAGGCTTTACCCACCATCAACGAGTCGGGAACAAACTGCCAATAGCGACTATCATTACTATTATCTCGATTATCACCCATCACAAAATACTTGCCCTCAGGCACTGTCCACTCGCCTGACACGGCAGGCTTAAAAGGCGTTATGTTTATCTGATGCTCTACACCTGATAAATTTTCTGACAGTAGTACATTTGGCGGAAGATCAGCGATAAAGGTCTGCTGCTGAGCAACCCCGTTAACGAAGATTGTTTTGTCGCGGTAAGTGATCACATCTCCAGGAAGACCTATTAAGCGCTTTATATAGTTAATAGATGGATCATTTGGAAATTTAAACACCACTACATCACCACGCTGCGGATCACCAATCGGGAATATTTTAGTATTAAGTACCGGCAACCTTAAACCGTAACTAAATTTATTAACCAAGATAAAATCACCCACCTTTAATGTGGGGATCATTGACCCTGAAGGAATTTGAAACGGCTCAACAATAAATGAGCGCAACACTAGAACAAAAGCTAACACCGGGAACATTGAACACGCTAAATCTGCCCACATCGGTAAATTTTCTACGGCTTTAATTTGCTCTTCGGTTAAGTCGCCAGTCAATTTTTCAGCAGCTTGCTGTATCGCGACATCGACTCTATCTTGCCTATCACTGGCAAACCAAACCTTATCAATAAACCAACCGATACCGGCTACTAACGTCAATACCACTAATACTAGGGCAAAATCAAAATTCATTAAATGTCCTTAATTCTCGTTTTTATCTGGGTAACTTATTAAATCACACACTTTCTGACCTGCTGATTGCTAAAAAATTTAGCTATCAATTTTCAGTACCGCGAGGAAAGCAGCTTGAGGTATTTCAACATTACCTACCTGCTTCATCCGCTTCTTACCAGCTTTCTGTTTTTGCAGTAATTTTTTCTTACGGCTGACATCGCCACCGTAACATTTAGCGATGACGTTTTTACGCAGTGCTTTAACGGTCGTACGCGCGATGATTTTTCCACCTAATGCAGCTTGAATAGCCACATCAAACATTTGCCTAGGAATCAGTTCTTTCATCTTTTCGCACAGTAAACGACCGCGGTATTGAGAATTAGACTTGTGCAATATGAGGGATAAAGCATCTACTTTTTCAGCGTTAATCAACACATCCATTCTCACTAGCTCGGCCGGTTCAAAACGCACAAAATTGTACTCTAAAGATGCGTAACCGCGACTGACTGACTTTAGACGATCAAAGAAATCTAAGACCACTTCTGCCATCGGTAACTCGTAACAAATCTGTACTTGTTTACCTACGTACAACATATGCTTTTGCACGCCACGTTTTTCGACACATAGGCCGATCACTTGCCCTAAATACTCTTGGGGTACTATTATATTAGCTTTAACGATAGGCTCGCGCATGCCTTTTATTCTGGCCGGATCGGGTAACTTAGAGGGGCTATCTATTTGTTTAATATCGCCATTATGCAATTCGACTTCATAGATAACTGTCGGTGCTGTGGTTATCAAATCGAGATCGTATTCCCGCTCTAGTCGCTCTTGAATAATTTCCATGTGCAACATACCGAGGAACCCACAGCGAAAGCCGAAGCCAAGCGCATCGGAACTCTCTGGTTCAAAGAACAGCGATGCATCGTTCAAGCGCAACTTATCTAAAGCCTCTCGAAAATCTTCATAATCATCAGAGCTTGTCGGGAATAGTCCCGCGTAAACTTGTGGTTGTACCTTTTTAAAACCTGCTAAAGCGTCAACATCTTTAGTTTTAATATGAGTAATCGTATCGCCAACGGGAGCGCCGTGAATATCTTTGATGCCAGCGACCACAAAACCCACTTCTCCAGCTTGTAGTACATCAACCGGGGTCCTTTTCGGGGTAAATACTCCAACAGAATCAACTGTATAAGCTTGACCTGTGGTCTTCATATATATTTTGTCTTTCTTGCGAATCGAACCATTTTTAACCCGCACTAAAGAAACCACACCTAGATAGGGATCAAACCAGGAATCAATAATTAGCGCCTGCAGATCAGCATCAATATCACCTTCTGGTGGCGGAATAGTGCTGACTAATTTTTCCAGCACGTCTTCAATGCCCAAACCACTTTTTGCAGAACATAACACTACGTCCGTTGCATCAATACCTATAACTTCTTCGATTTCCTCTTGCACTCGCTCAGGATCTGCCTGGGGTAAATCCATTTTATTGAGTATCGGCAGCACCTCCAAACCTTGTTCAAGAGCGGTATAGCAGTTCGCCACTGATTGAGCCTCAACGCCTTGTGCCGCATCAACCACTAACAAAGCGCCTTCACAAGCTGCGAGAGAGCGTGACACTTCATAGGAAAAATCCACATGCCCTGGGGTATCAATAAAATTTAGCTGATAGGTTTTACCGTCTTTAGCGTCGTAATTCAACGTGACACTTTGCGCTTTAATGGTAATCCCACGTTCGCGTTCAATATCCATTGAATCAAGAACTTGAGCCGCCATTTCACGATTAGACAAACCACCGCAATGTTGAATGAAGCGGTCAGATAAAGTTGATTTGCCATGATCTATATGGGCAATAATTGAAAAATTTCGAATATGCTCTAGGGTGCTCACAACTGGGGATCTCAAACTAAACAACAGTTAATATAAAAAAGTGGGCCATTTTATCCTATAACCAGGCACTGGGATACCTGTTTAGGCTAATTTACCTGCAATTTTAACTATTGCAGAGCAAGATTCAATATTTAGTACACCGCTCGTACGTCAGACTTCCTCTTGATTTTTTACAGTATTTTATTTACAAATCCGAATATTCTTCTATTGAATACAAAACACAAGCAACACTTATCAGCACTATTATCACGGCACTGCCTATGCATTTAGACCGAACCCAGCTCATAAAAAAGAATAGCGGTCCTTACCAAGATTAACATTTTACGAAAACTTAACGGTTAATTAAGGTGCATGGCTTACTGCTTACGCAGAAAAGAAAATCTGATCAGATTATAAATTTCAGCAGTAGCTTTGTTGCAACCAAAAGCTTTCTATAATCTGAATATGTGAGCTCAGAAGTGAATAAAGAGTGTGGAATATTGGTTTTACAGTGGGATTTAAAAAATACCCGATGTGGAATCAATAGCTTGAACTATCGTTCGCAGTGGAATCACTGATTCAGGTATAACTCCTATAAAGAGAGCCACACTAACAGCGCTATTTTAGCAATTTTTATTAAAGCCCCTCGTCAGCTAAAGCTGCTGCATTCGCTTCAGCTACTTAGCCTTACCATCGTACGCTGTCTTTTGGGCTGCCACTTTAGAGGTTCTTCAACAGAGAGCACACAAATTAGCTGCGATACGTTTGGCTTTTGCAAACCGATCCGAGTCACTGGCTTTTATATGACGGCGCATTTTCCCTAACCGGTAGGATTTATCGATATTATTGTCCACCAGATAATCCAAAACTTGCTTGGCGCCATCCGGATTATTACACACTAAAACGGTGTCGCACCCCGCTGCAAGCGCCGCTGCGGCTCTTGCAGAAAAAGGCTGTTGTACACCCTCACTCATTACATTGGCGCCACTCATATTAAGATCATCACTAAACACCACTCCTTCAAACTTAAGTTTAGTGCGCAATATTTGCTGCAGCCAAATTTTCGAAAAGCCGGCGGGCTTATTGTCTACCTGTGAATATATAACATGAGCAGGCATCACAGCATCCAAACCTGATTCAATGAGCGCGATAAATGGTTGCATATCATTTTGCTCAATGGTGGTAAAAGGTCGATTATCAATGGCGACTTCTATATGAGAATCAGCGATAGCCCAACCATGCCCTGGAAAATGCTTACCAGTTGCACACATGCCTGCGGCACGCATCCCCTTAATAAAACATTTGGTGAGGGCTGTCACCTGCTTATGACTAGCACCAAATGACCTATTACCTATCACTTTACTCTGCGCCCAATGCAAATCCAGCACGGGGGCAAAACTTATGTCTATATCCATGCCTGTAAGCTCAGTAGCCATCAACCAGCCAAGCTCAGTTGCTTGTTCTAAGGCAAATACTGCATCTTTCTGATAGGAAATATGCAGAGATTCCATTGGCGGCAACAACACGAACTCTTCTCGAAAGCGCTGCACTCTGCCACCCTCTTGATCGACAGCGATAACAATTTTGTGGTTTTGCTCTCTGATGTCGGCAATTAAATCAGCAAGCTGTCCTCTACTTTGATAGTTACGTGCGAATAGAATCAAGCCTCCGACATAGTCTTGCCGCAATATTTCACGCTCTACCGACGTTAAAGACAAGCCGGCAACATCCAACATTAATGGGCCGTATGGCATAATTAAACCTTTG
This sequence comes from Oceanospirillales bacterium, assembly GCA_029027825.1. Lineage (GTDB taxonomy): Bacteria > Pseudomonadota > Gammaproteobacteria > Pseudomonadales > Balneatricaceae > Rs1. The sequence continues at coordinate 2,372,423 of CP093399.1, forward strand.
ATTTTTTATTAGTTATAAAATAGGAAGGGGTTAGATAGGACTGAAGTACAGCTTGTCACCACGTGCTTGCATACCGGCACTGAGGACTGGGACCATACGGTGCAAAATACGCTCTATTTCTGCTTCCGTATTAAACTTTCTCTTTTCGATTTCCGATAACATCGTGAAATTAGACAAAGTAAATATAACCGAGCCCATAACGAAATGTAATCGCCAAAAAAACTCATCTTCTTCCATTAAAGCAGATTGTTCACGAATCAAGCTAATAAATGGTTTTAATTTCGACCCGTAACGGCCAATGATAAACTCACGTAACTCCCCTTGATTTTTCATGTACGCCAACTCAAGCAAACGAGTGAACATTAATAATGAATGGGTGTTTTCTTGATCGACACGTAGCAGGGCTCGCATTAACAATTCTAGCAACTCTTCCATTTTTACCGAACTTTTATCTGAAATATTAGCGCGTTCAATAAGCGATTGGTCAATATAATTTGAAAAAGGACGTAAGAATTGCTCAGCAACAGACTGAATCAAACCTTGCTTTGAGCCAAAATGATAGTTTATCGCCGCTAAATTAACATTGGCGTTATAAGTTATTTGGCGCATAGTTGTTTCAATAAACCCTTGCTCGGCAAACAACGCTTCTGCGGCATCTAATATTTGCTTTGCTGTTTTAGATTGAGCCATTAATTTACCATTTTAAAATTGTAACTATATTTTTAAACCCATTAGCTATATCGACTTCAGATGCTAAAGGATAAAGAATGTTATTTTTGCATCAATTTGCAACGATGCTACGTATCTACTTTATTATTATAATAATTAATTATATATAAAACAATATGATTGATAAGCCCGACAAGCCATTGCCAATTTAACTGGCAGCTATCTAAGCAGTCTCTAAACAAGATCCTACTCTCTAAAATCCTGACCGAGAACAGGCTAAACATACTAGACCTAAGCCCACCCCTCAAATAGTATTGCTTTCGCTTCGATCGTCACGCTCGGTCAAACCCCTTGAAGGAATCAGGCGTTTCACTATTTCCAACAAATAAAACACACTTTGATTAACCCAAACATCCAGACAAAAATTCGAAAATCAGCTCAATTTTACAATAGGCTAACGCACCGACACTGCATTCAACCAAAAGAAGTAATACAGTATAGGTACTAAATATCCGAAAGCCTTTATTGTAACGAACAGATTAACGGATAAAATTTGTGGTACTGGTCATTTTTTGAATAATATTACTGACGATATTAGTACTAGTTTTAATCGTCATCTCACTAAGTCTATCACCGAAAGACTTTCTCAGTTCGTAGCGGACTTGATAAACATCTGCCGTTTGACAAGCATTCATTAAAAAATCATCCGAGGTATTCAGCTCATCCACTAGTTTATGCTCAATAGCACGTTTACCAAACCACACCTCACCCGTTGCCACTTTATCAATATCGATTGATGGACGCGCTTGTGCGACAAACTCTTTGAATAGCAAATGCGTATCTTGAATTTCCTCGATAAATTTTTCTTTGCCTTTTTCAGTGTTTTCACCAAACATAGTCACTGTTCGCTTATATTCCCCCGCGGTGAACGTTTCATAATCAACTCCATGCTTCTTTAATACACGGTGAAAATTCGGCAGTTGCGCGACCACTCCTATAGATCCTAAAATAGCGAAGGGAGCAGCGATTAATCGATCTGCTATACAAGCCATCATGTATCCACCTGAAGCCGCGACTTCATCCACACATATAGTCAATTTAATCTTGGCCGCTTTAATTCGCTCTAGCTGTGAAGCCGCTAAACCATACGAATGCACCATTCCACCAGCACTATCTAAGCGTAGAACAATTTCATCATCACTGGTTGCAAAAGAAAGAATCGCAGATATTTCTTCACGTAACAGGTCCACTTCTGAGGCGCGAACATCTCCATTAAAATCTAAGACAAAATAGCGTTTACGCTGCTCTCCTTCAGCTGACTCTTGATCACTAGAGATATCAGCAGTATCTTCTTCGTTCGATATAGACGTGTCGGTCGCTGTTTTTTCGAGTGCAGCCACATTTTTTGTTGCCTGCTTCAACACTTGTTTAGCGTGTTTGGCATCTAATTTGGCCTGCTTCTTTTTTTCTTTCGCCTCTTTCTTTTCCGTTTTATGCAAGGCTTTCATCTGCTGTTTATAAACCTCACTATCTATCACTACAGATTCAATAGCATCTTTCATTTCTTCGAAGCCATCATTAAGTGACCTTAAAGTAATTTCCCCTTCCGAATGATCTTTTTTGTTCCTGCTTGTAATCGCAATAAAACCGACTAGAACGATAAATATTGTTAAAATAATTGTGATAGCTTTCGCTAAAAACATCCCATAATTGTACAAAAATTCAACCAAGGTTAATCTCCAAAAGGTGGTTACTAAGACGAAGCTTTAATGTACCATAAAACGATAATTAAGCCATTTTTTCAAAAGCATTTTTTTAGGTTGATAACAGATGCAGAAGAGCCTTAACAGCAAAGTAACCATAGAGCAAATCATTAGCAAATTACCGTCGCGCTTCCAACCAGAGCAAGCCAGAGACACTAATGCTATTTTTCAATTTAATATTACTGACAAATTTCCATTTTACTTTGATATTTCAAACCAAGAATGTCGGATATATCAGCGTGAGCATGAAGACCCCAACATCACATTAACCATGAATGAACGCACTTTTATTGCTTTAATGTCCGGAGAAATTGACGGTATGTCGGCATTTATGAAAGGAGAGTTAAAAGCTCATGGTAATGTTATTTTGGCAACATCCCTCAGCAAACTATTCAAAAGAAAAACGTCCGACACCCAAAAACTATCGACCTAGCTATTTTAGCATTCACTAACCCTCAGCTGACCCGCTACACTCATGCGCTGTACTAAGCGCTCTCATTGAATTTTGTGCCTGAATATTATAGATGGGAATAATTTGACTGTGCTGCTGAGAACTAAAATATTCTTTGGAGCACAGCCCTCAGGGCTAAGTGTGTCGCTGCCTTTAACAAACCAAATCCACTAGCAAAGCTTAGCTAGCTAAATCCGGCTTAGCTCCACTGTATTAATTGAGTTTAGTGAAATAAACCGCCTCCTGCGGAAGCGCCTTCTCTACTTAAAACAATTTAAAATAATTTCATACTCAGTGGGTTAGCTAGCTGTTAAGTTAAATAATCACCCTGCGATCTATCGAACTCATCATACTCCCCACTAAAAACCCACTTTAAGTCATTGCATTAAAAATGATATTTTTCTTTCCAGACTGCATAAACGCAGCTAAAATCTTTGTAGTTAAGCTGAAATTGCTTTATTTGCACTTTTTTCTATCACGTTTTTGGTCACGAATACTCGTAGGCTAAGATTGGTTTAACTTATCCGAAATCAACTACATTTGATCCACCAACGCAGAGGTGCTTTAAATAACCGCAGCCTATTACTGACAAATTTAGGCAACTCCAAAACCGTGATAATTTACCATAGTAACTGTTTCTAAATAGACCGTTATTCTAACAAAAAATTTACTTAATTTTTAAGGACATATTTTATATGACCACTACTATTCCACAGGCAATTTTCAAGAATTTCCTTGGTAATTCCCCTGTATGGTACAAACAAGCCATCATCATATTCCTGCTAATAAATCCTTTTATATTATTGATAGCGGGCTCAACAGTTGCAGGCTGGGTGTTAATTTTTGAATTTATTTTCACTCTAGCACTGGCATTAAAATGCTACCCATTACAACCTGGTGGCCTATTAGCTATAGAAGCTATTATTTGTAGACTAGCATCTCCCGAAACGGTTTATCACGAAATTGAAAGCAACCTAGAAGTCATATTATTACTCATGTTTATGGTAGCCGGCATCTATTTTATGCAGTCGATGTTACTCTGGGTATTCACTAAGTTACTAGTCAACGTCAAATCCAAGCCTATCCTCTCCTTGATGTTCTGTATCGTAGCGGCCTTCCTTTCAGCCTTCCTCGATGCGTTAACAGTAACAGCTGTACTAATCAGTGTCGGTGTCGGATTTTACGCGGTATACCATAAAGTAGCCTCAGGTAGCGGTGAGCATCACGATCACGATCATACCAATGATGAAGCTTTAGATAATGAGCGACGTGCTGATTTACTCAAATTCAGATCATTTCTACGCAGCTTGATAATGCATGGCGCTGTTGGTACAGCTCTTGGTGGTGTGTGCACACTAGTAGGTGAGCCGCAAAATTTATTGATTGCAGAAAAAATGGGTTGGAATTTTATTGAATTCTTCCTGATTATGGCCCCTGTTTCGATGATGACTTTAGCCGCGGGACTGTTAACTTGCTTCCTCCTCGAAAAATTCAAAATATTAGATTACGGCACACTTTTACCAGCTTCTGTGAGTAGTATTCTTGAAGATTTTGACCGTGAACAAGATTCCAAACGTGACGTACGTGAAAAAACCATGCTGGCTGTGCAGATTATAGTCGCTTTATTTTTAGTCTTAGCACTGGCTTTCCACTGGGCCGCTGTTGGCCTTATAGGCTTAACTGTGATCATTTTACTGACCGCATTTAATGGTATTGTTGAAGAGCACCAAATAGGCAAAGCATTTGAAGAAGCTTTACCATTTACAGCCCTATTAGTGGTCTACTTCGTAATCGTCTCTGTCATTCATGAACAGCACTTATTTACACCAATTATTAATTACGTGCTGGCAATGCCTAGAGAGGCTCAACCGGGGATGTTCTTCATCGCCAACGGTGTTCTTTCTGCGATTAGTGATAACGTGTTTGTGGCCACCGTCTACATTAACGAAGTAGCTGCCGCCTTTGAAAAAGGCACCATTGACCGCCAACAGTTTGAAGTTCTAGCTGTGGCGATCAATACCGGTACTAACTTACCCAGTGTAGCGACGCCTAATGGCCAAGCAGCCTTTTTATTCTTATTAACCTCTGCCCTCGCACCTTTAATTCGGTTGTCTTACGGCAAGATGGTTTTAATGGCTTTGCCATACACAATCGTGTTAAGTATTGTCGGCTATATTGGCGTTAGTTATATGCTTTAATTAGAGCAAACTAACTCGATAAACCGCTGCAGATAACTCTGCACAACAAAAAAGGAGCCTTTGCTCCTTTTTTGTTGCACTTAAAACCCAATAAATAGCGGTTAGTATTGACGTCATTCTTTAACCACAGCGAAACAGCAGCCCGCTGCACCTATACTATGAAAACAGTGAACATCCCTCAGCGAAACACTCTGCTCAGCATTTAAATTAGCTAGAAATTGATGGTATTTTTGACTAACACTACACGGATATATTTAGGTGCGGCATAAATTGACCCTGCATCCCACTAATCGTTTTTACCCTCTTTGCGAACATGGTTACTATAGCGGCAAGATACCTCTAAATTCTCCAGCTAAAAACAAAATGTATACAACAGTTCCTGCATCATATGCAATCTTATTCCCTACTTATTTTACTATTTTTTTGACGTCATTTAATGACAATTATGAACCTAAAATATACCAGTTTATATTCATTTTACAGTCATAAACCTACGTAGCCCCCCCCACATATGGGCTAGATAAATGTGCCCACATCTACTGTGGATAACTCTGTGTGTAGTGTCATAAGATTGTCTTGCAAGCCCATAATTACAGTACTTCAGACGTTTTGTGTAATTTTTAACCACATAATTTTATTACTAAAAAACAACAACTTACAAAGGCATTTCTGATATTACTCACTATTACCAGTCAAACACTGATGTTTTCGGGCATTTACTTTGTCAATAGCTTTTTCATACTAAAAATTAATTTTTTATAGGTTTTAAGAAGAATATAGTTGTAAAAAACACTTGATTTTGAAGATTACCGCTATTTCCTTAATTGACGCATAATACCCTAAAATAGTGAGCGCTCAATTTTTAAACACAAGCATTAAACTCCGCTATTTTGCCAGTTTTTACCTTGTCTTACCTTCGCTCGCCACGTTATGCTGAGATCACACTTTATCACTGACATAAAACGACTTCTATATGAGCTATTATCGTCCTACGCAAACTTTAGAAATTAACCAAACAATCAAAAAAAGCCAATTTATTGGCCAAATATGTATGGTTACTACTACAAGCCAAGCTACAGAGTTCATACAACAGGTTAAAACCACCCATAGCAAAGCCAACCACAGTTGTCACTGCTTTATCGCAGGCACACCTGAACAGTCTTCTCATTGGGGCTACAGTGATGATGGAGAGCCTAAGGGCACTGCTGGAATGCCAATGTTTCAGGTTTTAAAGCATAGTGGTCTTGGAAATGTCTGTGTGGTGGTGACTCGCTACTTTGGCGGCATAAAACTTGGCACTGGAGGGATCGCCAGAGCATACAGTTCAACAGTCAACCTTGCGCTACAAGATTGCAAAACACAGCTTGTGCATATTACCTGCAACAGAAAACTATCAATTCCCTTCCAGCTCACCGGCGTACTTGAACATATCATTAAACAATTTCCTGGAGTTGCAATCACTGACCGTGAATGGCAAGTAACCGGCCAGACACTAAGCTTATGTATTGAAGAGCCGACACTCTCGGACTTTAATACCGCACTTTCTCCCTATCATCACGAAATACAAATGAGTAACTAAGCTTGCATCGTTTAATGAGTTAATTCCTTAACTAAAAATAAGAAGTAAACAATCGTGAGCTTGTCGGATAGCCAGTCACATTTCTGCAACCTGCTCACCTAAGGAAGCTCTGAGCAAGCCCCTTGCTACAGGAAGATTGGTAATTAAGGCAGCAATCGCACACAAAGACGACCAAGCCAAAACTTAAATCCATTAATAATCCCTCAACTAAAAGAGCGGATATTAGTACTTGACGACAGTTCGAATAGTTTAAACGCCAAATGTTTAGTAGTGGGTCCGAAAAAAAGATAATTAAAATCCTGCCCATGAGAGCTATCGGAATTGCCGATTGCAGGCGATTAATCCCTACACCTATTTGGTTGATGTGCTCCAGCGCGTCAGCTTGCAGCTGACCTCTAACGTTGAGGAGCTAACGCCTAGATTATGGAAAAATAAGATTATAGATCAAAATTTAACATCAGATTTGGCGGTAATGGGGTAGTTTGCCCCCTGAATGAGCGCTTACAGTTTAGAGCTTATGTGTTGAGCAATAATGGGATTAAGCATGCTTTATTGGGAGTGTAGTGGATGTGTATATCGGCAAATGACTACTGAGAGCTCAGTTAAACTAATCCTATAGAGAAGCCACCCTGGAAAATACGGAGCTATAAAATCATTCAAGACCCGAGAAGCACAGGCCCCTTCCTCCAAGATACTGCTTACACGTTAGCTGGAAAGTATTAACGGTTCGCCGGTTGATGAAACTCAATGACATTGTCATCTGGGTCTCTAATAAAAAAGAACTGAGCGCCTTTGAATTCAACTCTCTCAGTGATTGTAATGCCTAAGGTTTCTAGTTGATCAGACACTGATTTCGCATCGGTAATTTCCAATGCTACATGTGTATAACCTGGATATTTAATATCTTTCTTCATCAGAATATTATCCTGCGGGGCATCTGCTGAAGTATTTAGAATAAAATTTATATTGACCCCAGACGGATGTTCTACGATAGCAGCAGGTTCTGGGCCTATGGGTCCTGCGAGAAATTTAAAACCCAGTTGGGCATAGAAATTACGGGAAATATCTAAATCCCTAACCCTAAGGCCGATATGATTGATGCGTGTTATTTCTTTCATGGTTAATTCCTAAGCTATTGATCTATATTTTAAATATACACTTATGATCTTTACTAGTGTTCATCCAAAACTGGGCTGTAGAGAGGGAGACCCCATCTCTCGATTGGTATCGATATTAGATGATCACCCCGTACAGATTACGGTATTCCCGTATCCAGCTCTTCGGTTATACTCGCTCTCGCAGTGCGCTGCACTTTACTTAACAGCACTGCCTGCAACTTTGTTATGGCTTGCTTTTATACACAAATATTCTTGTACATCAAAATTGCAGTATTAGAACATAGTTCACTAAATTGTTTAGTACATCTAATAGACTCTGGTGCATCCACGCGGCTACATTCATAGAAGTCAAAGCGCTCGAAATAATTAGCAGCTGTATCAGTAAGAAGATGAGACCTCTGCATAACGTTGCGAGCGAAGGTAACACAAGGCAAAAACCGGCGAGATAGCGGAGTTTACAGGTGTAAATGAGCATGTTGAGCCGGTTTTTAACGCCGTATTACCGAGCGCAGTAGTTATGCAGAGGTCTCAAGATATAAGTCTCTTACACCTGAGTTAGCAACTTGTTCCTCAACTAATTTAAGGATCTTTTCAGCTACTCCTAAACCCTGGTGACTGGTACTGACAGCAAATGATCTTAACAGCGCTACTTCTTTGTAAGCCTCCCAACCGCCGACACCAATCAGGTTATTGAGGTTTTTAGCGACTATAAAGTTTTCAAAATGGACATTGATATCATTTGCTGGTAATCCGTAAGATGCTAATAAATCTTTGATTGCATCTAAATCAGAATGTGCTGCCTGTTCATATTTCATGTAATTAAGCCTGAGCGTAATGAGCCATAATGCGAGCATATGCGGATGGCGCACGCAGTGGGCGCCATCCCGAAGGCCGTAAGCATGGTATAATGCTTTGGTTAGGCACTAGCAAGAGGTAGTTTCAGCTTATCGATAATTATTAGTGCAGTTTGACTTGCGCTCAATTTCGATGAATCTATTGAAATATGTGTGTAAGGCACTTGGATATTTTCTCCACTACTATTCAATCGGTGATTTTTCTCTAAGAATATTAAATCATTTTCAGAACTATCGATATCTCTCTTAGAAGGCTTTGCCGCTAATCGATCTGGTAATTGGTTTCTAACTAGTCGTACATCTAAATCTGCGCTTAACTCAAATAAAACAATTTCTGCACCTATTGATTTAAACGGAGCACACGACTCGGTTACAAATTTTCTATCAAAGTCATCATCTAGATCCCAAACGAAGGTAAAGATTAACCCTCGAAGATCACTACTAGCCACTTCATTAAACATTTGAAGCCGAAAGCTATCTACAAGACGCCTGAAGGGTGGACTACCAAATTCGAAAAATTTGAGAACCGGTTCTATCGTCGCATGATTATGAAATAATTTGATGCCCGTCATTCTTTCAACTTCTAGCCCAACAGTCATTTTACCTACTGCCGGCGGTCCAAATATTATGATGAAATACATTTAGCTATATCCTTGCGCCTAACGAGGCTGTAGAAAAACCCTAACCAAGTTTTCACCGCCTATTCAGGTTGGTTTTAAGTCTAAAAACAGGTCCGTTTTATGCATTTTTGATACATTGAGCCCCTAAAAAATATCTTTAAGCACTCTCCGCACGATAAGAAAGTAAGATTTAGGTTTTCCTACAGCCTCAACGCTGGCGACAATGGCAGGTACGCGGCGCGAATTTTTCGGTCTTTTTACAAAATTTGTGACGTGGGTAAATTGCTGGCGCTTGTTAGCAATTAACTCACTTCTTTAGTGCGTGGTTTGGTTTTTTAGAAGCATGAATGTTAACGTGATTATATTCGTTTCTTTCATGCTCAACAATTTTTTTAATTTGAAAACCTGCATTTTCAAGCTCATCGACGATGTCAGAAGACAGACCAACATGCCTATATGGTACACCTAGCCTATAAATAATTTCGTTCTTATCAGATTTCGAGCAGAGGCTACTTACAAAGAAAACTCCACTGTCATAAAGAGCTTTATAGACATTAGCGAGGAATTGACCTCGGTCAGAACCGAGGATGCAATGAAAACAAGTACCATCAATCACAACATCAAATTTACTTGAAAGTTTCAAATCAGGAGAAGTTAGATCCGCAACAAAGTAGTTACCAAGAATACCTTTAGTATCTGCTTTTTCTTGCGCCCAGTTTATTGCTGTTTGCGAAATATCAGCTCCACTAACCTCATAACCCTCTCCAGCAAATAGTCTTGAGTGGTGCCCTTCGCCGCAACCTAATTCTAGTAACTTACCTGTAGGGAGATTGAATCCTACATCGAAAAATTTGGAGACTAACTCACCGCCTTTGGCCATACGTTTGTCTCCTCCCCAGCCAGCCAAGCCATTTTTTCGTGCTTGAATATACATCTTTTCATGTACAAGATAAATTGAATTCATGGGTGACAAACCTACCTTTGATTGCTAACGTTTATAGCATGCGATTGGTGGAGCTGCAAAGCAGCGGAGACCATTCGCTGTGCCTAAACTTGTTAACTGCTGCTCAATGAGTGCCTATTAGTAGGCCTGCAACACTCAAATCTTCATCTAGATCTGGCCAATGGATTCCATCGCCATCACCTAGTAATTCCCAGTTTTTTAATTGTTCAGATGATGCGTTAGCTAAAATAGGAAACCAAATTAGGGGGGCTGATATAGTTCTACCGTCGATTAGATCAACGATAAGAGAAACATCAGTACAAGCAATACTATGTGCTTGCGGATGCATTTCAATTGCTAAAATATTCATTCCAAGCCTCCAATAAAGTTTCTTTATGTTCTATTACTAAAAGTTGAAGTTTGCGTAGTTCCTTTGGTAAAAATCGAGTTGAACTCGCCAAAGAAACAGGTTGTAACCAAATTTGGCAAGCATCCTATCACGCTGTATATGTATGTGTGCTGGCTCACCACTTTCATTACTATAAAAGAAGAAACGAAATGGGCCTATTTTCAGTATAGTTGGCATTCGAATATTCTACATTATTGGCTGCAGAGTTCCAAAGGCAGTTAACGAGGCTGTAGAAGAACCCTAACCAAGTTTTCACCGCCTATTCAGGTTGGTTTTAAGTCTAAAAACAGGTCCGTTTTATATGTTTTTGATACATTGAGACCTCTGCATAACTACTGCGCTCGATAATACGGCGTTAAAAACCAGCTCAATATACTCATTTACACCAGTAATCCCCATAAACAGGGGCACACTGACTCCGCTATCTCGCCGATTTTTGCCTTGTCTTACCTTCGCTCGCAACGTTATGCAGAGGCCTCACATTGAATCCCTAAAAAATATATTTAAGCACTTTCCGCACGATAGAAGAATAAGATTTAGGTTTACCTACAGCCTCAACGCCCCTCTTAGCCACAGCTAATGCTGACGCAGGTTTTTGCGGTTCTTTTGTAAAAAATGCGACCGTGTTAGCTATATAGGGAGAAGTTCATCTGTCCGATGCTGACGTTTGTTAATCTTGGTTGTGCGTAGATAGTAAAAATTTCCGTAAATCTCGTTCTTGCCTTAAAACATGAAGAATATAAACCGAATCTTTATCTACTTTATAAAAAATCCGACACGGGTTAACAACTACTTCTCGATAATTCAAATTAGCTATTTCTTTTGGTATTCTGTCAGAATCAGGAAATTTTTCGAGCCTCTGAATCTTACTAAAAACTTTTTCGACTAACAGCTTAGCGGCGTTCAAATTGCTAACCGCAATGTACTCAGCTATATCATCTAAATTATCCAGCGCTGGCTCCGTCCAGATTATTTGAGCCATTTACGCATTTTCTCTTTAGCTTGTTGCATCCCCATAGTTCGGTCATCACGAATAGCCTGCTCACCTTTCGCAATACCTTCGAGAATTTTCATACGATCAACCATTAACTCGTAATCATCGACATCAAGGAGGTAGGCTGATGGCTGTCCATGCTCTGTTATGAGAATAGGCTCTTTCGTTTCATGTAACTCTGCTAGTAGTTTGGTTGCTTGCCTCTTTAATGTCGTTACGACTTCGGTTCTCATAGTAATTCCTTAACTCTAAGTGTATCACTATAGTATCACTCTGCATTTAAAAAGACGAACGCCTTTGTTTGGTGCTACTGTAACAGAACGAGGAACGAGTGGCGTGAAGACAGTCCCAGCATGCGAACAACACAATTTTGTTAGCTGTCGTATACACTTGACCTATGACCAACTTTAATAACTTGCACGACTAATCTTGCGTCAATAATTTCATAGAGTATGCGATATATTCCTTGCCTAATACGATACCGCTCTTATCTAGAAAGTTTAATGCACCCTTACCTCTTGGGTTTTCAGCCAGTTTATCTATACGATTTAATATTTTAACAATCTGCTGATTAGGGATTCCGCGAAGATCTTTTACAACAGATTTTTTGAAAGTAATTTTATATTTTACCATTCTTCTTCAAATCACTTAGCAAACTTTCATAACTTATTTCAGGTTCATTTTCCCGATCAGAAAATGCCTGTAAATCTTTTTGATCTTCACGCATAAATAATTTTAGTGCTTCATCAATTAGTTCAGATACAGATTGCTCACAAGTAGCTGATTTAACTTTCAAAGCTTGATGAATCGCTGGATCAAAATAAACTGTAGATCGCTTTGATAATTGTGACATGATGGATTCCTCCTAAACTGCAATCAAAACACTGTAACATCACAATGTTATAACTTCAAAACCTTAGAGAAAACAGCGTCATGGTAGAGCAGCCAGTCACTTATTGGGCCGATAACCATAACTGTTATCGTAGAAAATATTGCTCCCGCTTAAGCTATCAAAGTAAGTTTGCAGTATCTGGCTGCCCCCCTGTTGCACCAGTTTATCCTCCAGAGTGGGTAACCCAAGTGGACACTGTTTTCCGTCTGCGTTAGGAATAAAAACACGTTTAACGTCACTCATTCGAAAGCTCTTATTTCTTAAACTTTCACTTATTCGGGTGATGTTATCAGACAAGCTGAGCTTGAAATCATCGGCTGTGACACCGTCGATCCCAGGCGCTGAACGCTTGTTGAGTTGACCCCAGCTTTGTATCAATAAATCAGCATCTAGCAATCCATATAGATTCTAAATATCGATGCTTAGGGCACTTACTTAGAAACGAAAAGGTGCCTAAAATATTGTGGTGTGCAATGCGGTTGTCTTAGTGATTCCAGCCCTACTTTGTCCAGCCTATGTGTCTGTTACACACCGTGAAATAATTGTCAGCCCCTTCGTGCTGTATGCACTTATCAACCTACTGACAAGTTTCGGCACTACTATGAGCTGATCCGACTTCCAAAGAGCCATCGTTAACCTCGTATTCTACTCAGTTTCCCTACCCACCTCCTGTGGGAGCAACTTTAGAGATCACGAAGAGCCTTCAGCTCAATAAATGGCCAACACATCTCTTTATACATGCCACGGCTTACTTTTTTTCAGAATCAGCCGCTGACTCGCCACAACCTTGCCCGCACGGTTGCTTTGCATAGACTTCGACGGCACTTACGCTCATCAAGAATAAGCCTCGTCAGTCAGGACATTTTATTGTCGGAGCGATACCAGCACTTCAGGAACACGCATTCCCTGTGGCCTATACAATTCTCTGTCTACGCTTCGCACTGATTGTTCGATTACTTGTTAGTGGTAAACGATCTACTAGCAACAGGAAAGATTCGCTCTCCATAATCTCCGTGCAGCACGCAAGACTCGATACGGGTGACTAGCTAAGCCTTACCCGACAGGGACTTGCACCCTGCAAGACACGCCAAACTTTGCTTGGCGCTCTAACGCTTCAAGCAACGGCAGCGTGCTGGCAAGTTTTTTGCGATCTTTTAGCAAAAAAAATGACAGTGCTAGCAGTCCGGTTGACTTGACTTATTATGTGCATTAATTGATACTTTGTCTTACATTGTGCATCAAATGTAGTACAAAGGACCTTAAAATGAAAACTGAAATGTTAACAACACGAATCGACCATGATACTAAAATAGCCTTTACTCATATTTGTGACGAAGTCGGCCTAAGCCCATCGCAAGCACTGAAACTATTTGCAAAAGCTGTTATAAATTATGGAGGAATTCCTTTCGAACTGAAAGGGAAACGCCCAAATGAAATTACAATCGCGGCAATGCAAGAACTCGAAAATGGCCAAGGCCATAAAGCATCCAATATAAACCAATTATTAGGTGAGCTTACTGAAGGTAAGTTGACCGATGTATAGCCTTGAATACTCCTCTCAATTTAAAAAGGATTTCAAGAAAATCACAAAAATGTCTATCCCTGATATTATTGAAGTTGGAACTGTTATTTCGACCTTGCAAAACCAAGAAATTCTAGCCAAAAAATATGTCGATCACCCTTTATCTGGTAATTGGGCAGGGTTTCGAGATTGCCATGTAAAACCAGACTTAGTTCTCATTTATAAAATTAATAGCACAACTTTGCAGCTTGCTCGAATTGGGTGTCATAGCGATGTATTCTGACTAGCCCATAACGCCGCCAACAGCGCGCGTAGCAAACTAGTGGTTTTTGTGCGCTTTTTGCACAAAAAGTGACTATTTTCGGAGTCCGTTGCTTGGCTTTGTTAGGCGATGGTTTGATTATAAAGGAAGAGCCATAGATTGATTTCCATCTTTTTTCTTTGCTGTTTGAAATGCTTGTCGCTTGTATACGCGATTTAGCCAATCTTGGGTTCTTGGGTAATTACTTGTTAGGTAACCCCGCATATTTGCTGATTCTATAGGATAACTCAGAAGTATATCTGCGGTTGTTAAATTTTGACCACCAAACCAATCATTTTCTGACAAGTCTTTCTCAGTATTTTCAAAGATTTTCGTTAATCTTGTTTTGATGAAACCTTCAGATGCCTTTGCTAACACTGGGCGAACAATCAAATTCAGTAAAGCTGGAACTCTTTCTTGTATTATCCGGAAAACACTATCCATTAACATTAGAGGCATGATTGATCCTTGAGCCGCATGAAACCAAAATAGATGTCTTGCCCGATCATCAGAATTAACAGAAGGGTTAATCAAATCATTTGGATATAAATCGAGGATGTATTCAATTATGGCTCCAGTTTCGGCAAGAACCACTTTATCATGTGTAATCACTGGGGCAGTACCTAATGGAGAAATTGATTTATATTCTTCAGGAGCTAGCTGGGTTACAGGATCTCTATTATATTTTTTTAATTCATATTCTATACCCAGCTCTTCAAGCAACCATAAAACTCTAAATGATTGTGAATACTCTAAATGATGAAGTGTAATCATATGCTGCCCCAATTGTGACGGTTAAATGCTGATTTTAATCGCCTAACGCTAAGATAACCGGAGTGGATTTGGCGCAAAAATTGCGGTCTCTTGTGAATTTTTTTCGACGAATCTGGTCCAATTCATCTTATTTGTTAGCCATGTTTAAGATGATGGTGATTAATGTTTTCTATTCGTTCAGCGAGCCAAACTTTTATAATTGATTGCCTAGTTACACCTACACGCCTTGCTTCGCGATCTAGTGAGTCAACCATCCACTCAGGGAAGTCTACGTTAACCCTTTTAGTGGTTTGCATCGTACGTTTAGCTTTAGATAAATCAAGATTGGAAAATACATCATTGCCATCATCAAATTCTTTATCAAAATCAGAAGCTTTCATAAAATTTCACCTCATTTTTTCTTGAGCGTCTAACTGAAATTATACGTATCTTTATATTTCGATACGTAATTACAGCAGACCAATGTTTGCCATCATGGTATGCGATTATAACAAAACGAGGTTCATCGCTTGTATTCGCAGGGATCTCAACTAAATCAGAATCATTCCACAGTAATTTAGCCTCCTCAAAATCGATGCCGTGCTTATCGAGGTTAATTTGACTCTTATTTAGATCATATTCAAAAGCATGCATAGAGTTAAAACTATACCTTTTCGGAGTAAATTGCAAGTGTGGGATTATACGGCTAACGCCAACAACAGCGTAGTAAGCTTGGCGGTTTTTGTGCGTTTTTTTGCACAAAAGGTGACACGCTTACGGAGTCTGATTTCCGGATAGAATCCGCCCTTACGGGCGACGACCCCCACAGATCCGTACGTGACCTTTTAGTCATACGGTTCCTCAGTAATCGGGAAGTTACTCTCCCGACGTATGACTCTGTACCTGACAAGCGTTACACCATTTTTGTTATTCTCGGTTGAGGCAACACCCATTTCTAGAGAAATTACTCAAACTTTACCCAACTTATGAATCCTTTATGGGAGTGTCGACCCAGCCATTTGCGCCAGCTATCTCTTGTGTATTGATAAATCATCCACAAAGATCTGTAATTACAGCGAATGCCATAATAATTATATAGCCCATATAGCTTTGTTTTAAGCCCTTTTAACTGCTCTTTTATAGATTCATGCCGGTTGACTTTGCAGTAGAGATAAATACTTCGCAAAGCTCTCGCTTGACGTTTCCTCATCGTCTGCCGTTTTACAACCCAGTTACCATTCCTTGATCTACCCCAGTAGTAAGTAAATCCTAAAAAGTCGAAACTACTAGTTCCACTCTTTTCCGAGTGCTTACTCGACCAGCGAAAGTTCACCATTTTACTCTTTTCTGGATGAATTATGAGACCAAACTTGCCAAAACGTTTGGGTAAAATGCGCATCAATCTTCGCGCATCCTCCTTGCTTTGGCAACCAATTATAAAGTCGTCTGCAAACCTCACTAAGAAGCTGCGACCCTTTAATTTTGGTTGAACTTGGTTTACAAACCATCCATCAAGTACATGGTTAATGAATATATTTGCTATCAACGGACTAATAACTCCACCCTGTGGTGATCCACAGGATGGATAGCTCACGCTGCCATTTTCGACAATCCCTGTTTTTAGCCATTTGCCGATGAAACGAATAATAACCCCATCACTAATCCGTAACCGCAATATCTCACGGATCCGGTCGTGCGGTATACAGTCAAAGAACTTACTGACATCCACATCAATAATGATACTTACCTTTGCTTGATAACAACCATCTCTCACTGCCTTTATTGCATCGTGAGCGCCGCGTTTCTCTCGAAAGCCATACGAGAAATCATAAAAATCGATTTCATAGATAGCACTCAAGATCATCGCAATGGCGCGCTGCAATACTTTATCTTAAAAAGCTGTGATGCCTATGGGGCGTTGGCTGCCGTCTTCTTTATCAATCCACACACGACGCACCAGCGGCGCAACATAGCGACCCTCTTGATAACGTTTATACAGTGATTTGAGATTTGCAACAAGATCCACAGCGTAATCTTTCGCTGTGACCTTATCCGCACCAGACGCCGCATCCTTCCGGGTTAGACGATAGGCTTCTCGTAGAAAATCAACATCAACTAAATGATGCAATGAGCTAAACACCCAGTCTGGGTGCGCTCTTGCTTGATCTCGTAGTCGATTAAGTTTTAGTGAGACAGTTTGTGATCTCAAAGTACCTCCTGTCGTTCGATTAACCAACGTGTCATACCTGACTTCACCTTCCCTACACTGGGTCCTTAAGGTAGTCGTTCCCCACTTTCCCGATCAATTGACATTGATCATCGGTACTATGATCCGCTAAGACTTCCAAATTCACTTCTCGGGTCACTTCACTTTCGCTTTCGATTGCCGATACCTGACGGTACTGCTGTTGTTTGATTCTCCTGCAGCGACACTTTAGTGCAACAGGACTTCCCATAGGTACAGCAGTTTACCTAATAGATCCGGTGCATTTATAACCCGACTCACCTAACCGACTTTCAACTTCAGGATAAATTTGGATCTCCCGAGCTTTCCGGATTACCCCTTTATTTGCATGCCAAACTCAAAGACACCCGGTGGTGTCGCAAGTACTCGCCAAATCGTACTTGAGACTGCAGCATTCCGCTACACAGGAGACCGTCAGCTTTCGTACCTCTCGATACTTATACACCACAACTATATAATATTTCGGGGTTCAATAATCAGCCTACACACTCGCTCCACACTCGCTCCGCACACCTTGTTACCAAGATCGTACCCGGGCTTCGCTACTAACCTACTGGCTAAGTTTTAGTTTGATGGGATTTGGATATTTCCGCACCCATTGGGTAAATATAAGTCAATTTCAGAATAGTATTATTCGTCCCAAGACTCCGAGATCCTCTCGGCACGAGCTGGTTTTTGTTAGGTATTTGTTTACGCAATCGCAAAGTTAACTGCATGTACTCGAGTTAGATTAACCTTCTGCTTTGCATGCCATAGATCATAATTATCTTGCATTGAAAGCCAGCTCTCAGGTGTACGTCCTAGTGCTTTTGATAAACGAAGTGCCATTTCCGGTGAAACTCCACTTTGCCCTTTCAATATACGATTTAACGTCGATGATGCTACATCAAGTTGTTTTGCCAAGAAGCGACAACTTAGGCCAGATGGTGCTAGGTAAAGATCATGAATGAACTCACCTGGATGTGGTGGATTATGCATATTCATTAGTGATAGTCCTCGTAGTTTAAGATAAACGCATTACCGTTAATAAATTCAAACGTTATGCGCCAGTTTCCATTTACGGTGATAGACCAAATTCCGTCTCTGTTGCCTTTGAGAGAATGAAGTTTAAAGCCGGGTAAATTGACATCCTCTATCGCTTGCGCAGTATCGATGGCGGTGAGCTGCATTCTTAGTTTTCTTTCATGTTTAGACTGTATGCCTGAGGTACTTCCTGTTTCAAAATATTTCTTCAGGCCTTTATGCTTGAATGATTTGATCATAAAACAGTGTAGCGCAATGCGCATCACGACTCAACAAAAAATAGCCATGGTAGAACGGCCAGTTACCTGTGCCCCCCATACAGATCCGGACGTGCGGAATAACGGCACTTAAACCTAATTTAACGGTAAGTAGAGTGGGTTGTTGCTGTAAGGATAGTAACTGTATGGTAATAGGTTTTCCATTCATGTCCGCGGCCCTTGTAGGCAAAGGCAACACAATCAAAGAGGCTCCCTGTCGGCTATAGCGCTGGCAAAGATAGTTACTTCTGAACAGGGAAAGACGCCGACAAACTCCGTGGCTAGGTTTTACAGACAAATTTATTGATTTACCCAGAGTGGGATCTAGTTAGATATAAAACCAAATAACTTGCGATTAACCAGTACCTTCAGCGTACATCGGCAAATCCCAAATATACTTTGAGTATAGTTATTTAACTAAATTTGAGCATAAAGTAGGGAATATGCGATTAAGTACTCTATATGAAGTAATCGCAGCCTAACTTCGATGACAAACTCCGGCCTATCGTGGAGAGTAATTCCGGTTTCAAAGTAAAAGTTTTACCTCTGTAAGCCTAGTTTATCTGGCATTATACTGTAGTGTTTATCCATAAGTCGATAGAGGGTACGACGCGAAATGTCGAGCATTTTTGCCGCATTAGCTACGTTGAAATTACATATATTGAGTGCTTTATCGATGGTGTCTCGCTCAGCTTTATCACGGACTAGGCCGAGAGTAACTACTTCTTGTAGGCGTTCTTCAGATTGGACTAGCCCAAGATCGGTCGCAGTGATAATCGAATTTTCAGCCATAATGATAGCGCGGCGGACCCGGTTTATCAGCTCACGTACATTACCAGGCCAAGGATGATTGCGAATAGCGGCGAGGCCGCTATGACTGAATCCGGTGATGCGGACTTTAGCATCAGTGCGGAATAATGTAAGAAAATGCAGCGCTAACAACTCGATATCACCCCCTCTGCTGCGCAGAGTTGGCACATGGAGCGGGACAACATTGAGTCGGTAGAATAAGTCTTGTCTGAAGCGGTTTTCGCTGACCGCTTTTTCTAGATTGGCGTGCGTCGCGGCGATGATACGAAAATCAACAGACACCTTATTATGGCTACCGACACGTTGTACATCACACACTTGTATTACTCTTAGTAGATTTACTTGTAGATCTAGTGGTAAATCGCCGATTTCGTCGAGGAATAACGTACCTCCATTGGCGGCTTCTACGCAGCCGATGACGCGTTGGGAAGCACCAGTGAAAGCTCCCTTTTCATGCCCAAAAAGCTCAGACTGAATTAATTCTCGCGGCAGTGCACCACAGTTCAGCTCGATAATGGCGCCCTTCGCATAATGGGATCCTGCGTGGATTGCCTGAGCAACTAGTTCTTTTCCGGTACCACTCTCGCCGTTGATCAATACGGGAACATTACAATCACTCAGTTTATGCATCGCGAGGTAGAGCTGTCGCATCACAGTACTGTTTCCCACCATCTTATTGGGAAAATGACGACTTTCCTCAGAGCATTGGCAGAGATTTGACATACCAAAGGCACGACCTAAACTAAAAAGTAGACGTATTTCATCGATAGGTAATGTGTGATAGTCATAGAATAAGCTGACGATTTTTTGTCGCACTAGTGATGATTTGATAGCCTCTTCAGAAACGACAGCTATCCAGTTGACACCGGGGTACTGGCTGAACAGTTCCTCAAAAGAGTCATCGTTGGCATGCTCATCAATATAATAAATACCGACACGTACATCGTTGCCCCTTCGGCGTTGCTGTTTTCCTAAACTATCGATCGATAGGCCTTTCCAGCCAAATTTTCTTAAATTTGGAAAAAATAGATGGGATGGAAAATATAAAAAGAAACAGCGACAATTATTTTTCATCTTTAGCATCTTTTTCTCCATATTACTATTGGAATTCGTATTATTTTTTTTATATATTACATTAAATATGAATGAAAGGTATATTCATATACATGTATATATAAATAAAAAATTCAAACGAGTAGACTAAAACAATATTTTTCAATAAGTTATCTATTATATTGGCTGTGCTTAAGGTGTTTGGTCAGTATAAAGAATTGTGAAGCAGCTGATTTTAATTAACTAAAACATATAATTAGACAATCTGTCATTAACCTGAATCCTTGACTTAAAAGTGAAAAAAGAGTGTAAGATATTGGTACTACAGTGGAATTGAAAAATCTCAGCTGCACCCGTAGGTTCAGCGGGTATTTTTCTAACCGCCGTAGAATCAAGAGCTTGCGCTATGTGGTGCAGTGAAGTCACTGATTCAGGTTTAAGTCAAAAGATAGACTGAGAGATGCATATACTGAATTCAGCAGCCAAATCTTAGGTACTAAAATTACTCGAGAAAATCTTAAGTGAGTGCCCTCATTTCCAGTATGATTATTCTTATAAATGGGGTACATTTAAAGTGCAGCAGCGGTATGGTTGTCATCATGAAAAAAACCAGTAATGTCTTTACTGGCTCTGAATTGAGTGGCCTGAATAATCTTGAACCGTGAGTGGGAGTAGTGCTACCAAAAAATGGTGGATTCTAAAACGCTACGTATTGCTGCAAAGATGGCCATATCAATTACGAATACTTAGCTAAGCAAAAAAAGATCAATCATGTGGAATTAAATCAAAGCCTGGGTGAGCCCGTTAAATACCAATTTTTTCTTCAATGCTTATCATATAATATTAAAGGATTGGCAGGCAAAACTTCATGGCGTTGCAACCAAAAATTCACAATAATATATAGGTTGGTTTCATTAGTTTTAACGTAATAAAGAGATGATTTATCCCCAGGGGTTTTATGAAGGAAATGCTATGCATCGCATTTCAACAACAACCAGAACATAACCTTCATAAAGATAAATTATTGAGTAGAAGAACATCAATTGATGATTAAATCACTAGGAGAGATTGTCACCCGTATTATATCCCTATAGTTTCCCGCTGGTTTTTGTCCCACTTTTGGCACTGAAAGCAACAGTGGTAAACGTAAACCAAGCGCTGGAGTTGGTTGGGTGTAGCGCAATGTCGTACTGAACTCTGACAAAGGCAACACTCGGCCTCCAAGGATAGAGTGATAAGGGATGTCCCATCGCGCTTTACCACTTTCATGGCGTAATACACCGCGGTACAATGAGGAGAAACTCATCGCAAAACGACCGGTACTTTGGATGACAATTTGTGGAGCTGGGGTTATTTGTTTCCCATCACTCAATTCACCAAAATCCACTGATTGACTACGACCTTGCGTGCCGGCAAAGCTGATCCTCGCCGCAGCTGCTACGCTGGCTGAGAACACTGTAGAACGTCGTTCGAGAAAGAGTTGATCCAATTTGTTTTTATCTGCTACTTCTATCCATAATCTGTGCTGGTAGATGCCTGGGGCAACGAACTGCCCAGCGGTGAGTAAGATTTGATAGGTAAATTTTAATTGCTGGTCTCTGGTGATGTTTTTTCCTGGTAGTCGTAGCTCCCCATTGCGATAAGCGCTACCTACTTCTAATGGTTTCAATCGATAATGTAACTGGCCATTACTTGCATTAACCATACGAGTGGGTCCCTGGGGACGAATTTTGACGACAGCGATACAGGGAACATCATCATTGTCATTGCGCTGGATGTATATATCAAATAATTTTACAAGATCATCGCGATTAAAAACATCGTACTTCAGCGCACTACTACGGGGAGCTTCCTCGACTCTAATGATATTTAAATCACACGCTGCACCGATAGCCAACGGACTAAAAATTAAGAGCAACACTGCGCTTAAGCAGTGTTTACAGAGATTTATATTAACTTGCATTATTTCACCTTTATCTTACCTACGCGCAGTAGTGCGTTGGTGCCTTCCTCGACAACAATTCTATAGCTACGCACGGGTTGAGTAGTCAGTTTTAGCTGGTAATCACCTGGTTTCATGCCGGATATGGCAAAGCGTCCTTTACGATTGCTGAAAAAAACAATGGGTTCTACATCGGGATCATTTTGGTAAATAGCCTCTCCGGCGACCAGTCCTAGTACTTCACCATTTTGGTCATCGACTAGCGTACCTATCATAGTGACTGTTGCATCTGAACCTACCTGCAAACTGTAGCCTGCCTGGTAAGGAGGCTTTACGGAGAAGGCACCCTCTCCCAAATCATAGCCTAGTGGTAGTTCGGCAACATCATAATTAATTAACCGCCCGCGGTAGGTACCTAGATCGGGAATCAATAAATTTCCTAAACCATCGGAGCGAACTAAAACACTGTCATCGGTTTGATCGACCCGCAAAATATTATTAGCCAGAGAGGCATGTGGCCGAATGATGGCGAAGCTATTACCGATAGATCGGCCGATGGCGATGTTGCCGTCGGCGAACGCCAAGGCCGTTTCAAAGCCCACTCGAGTAGTGTGATTACGCTCGCGCCCACTGAGTTGGGTGAAGCGACTCTGATGATCTAAGGTAGTGCGAAAGCGATTTGCAATGTATTCGATACCACCACTGAGAGAAACATCGTCACTTTGGTCGGACTCGACGGAAATATTCGTTTTAATGCCGCCCACTCTGCCCGCATTACGGTTGTAGTCGTAGTGTATTTGCTGGCTGAGGTCTGGTGCAGCGCTAATCACTCTGAGTCTTGAGTGTTTTCCAAGTCGCCAATTTAGACTGAAGAGGGCGCTAACATCATTACTTTTACGCTGTCTCTTTTGTAATCCTAAACTGAAGTTCCAACTCGCTGACGTATCAGCAATGACACCAGATACTGCAGTGCGCAACGTGTAAATTCTTTGTGATGGATGACGCAAGCGACTGTAGCCAACACCGATGGAACCTTTGAGTTGTGCAGATAAACGCTGACTGTAAGAGGCGTTTATGATCGCGACACTATTGTTCAGTACTGTGCTGCTATTGGCTAGATTAATCTCATCGACAGGGAATACGTTAACGCCACCAAATTGTGAAGAGAGCATTTCAGCCTGTAATGTAAAATGTTTTCCCTTAGTATTGTTACGAGTAAATTGTGTGTCATAACTCAGTGAGAGTGCATGGCCTTTTGCTCGTTTATCGACCCGACTTGTCGCTAGAGCGACATTGAAACGCCCAGCTGGGGTGGCTAAAAGAGCACTACCGCCGTATTGGCGTACCCCTTTGCTCGCTTGAAAATCAAGACCTAATGTGAGCCAGGGAGTAACACCTAAGCGTGTTGTCGCCGTTACCACCGGTTTGGTTTTGTGATATTCAGGGCCACCCAAGCCGGGGTTTGCTTTAATACCAGCAGCAATACTGTAGTCGAATTCACCGCTAGCTAATAAGTCTTGTCCTGTGGACACTGAGAATGAAATACGCTCAACTTCACCACTACCATCTTTAATGACAAGCTCAATATCGTTACTGCCAGAGGCCAGTGGGATATCTTGTAGGTTGAAAATACCGGTTGGTAGTCTTAAGCGACGTATCAATATACCATCGACATAGACCTCAACATCGGATGGTCGTAACAGGCGAAAACGTCTAGCGCCGGATGGCCTAACATTACGGCTGGGGATCAAGTCAAAATCACGACTAATTCCTAAGCCGAGTAAGTCGGTAGAATCTTGTAATTGACTGCCAAAGGTAAAGATATCCCCGGCGACGATACGAGTGGCTGATTGAGGTAAGTCATATGTCAGACGACTGCTATGGCGATAAAATTTTCCGGGCGCGCTCCCGCTGGGTTTATCGAAGCGCGCCTCGACTTCCAGCACGGTACCTAGTGTTCGCACTGCGGCTTTTACACTGTGGCTTTGACTGAGAATATGATTGCTATTTTCGCTGTCCTTTTCCATGCTATTGGTAACACCTAAGCGTAAATTTAAATAAGCACTGAGAGCCGCAGGGCGCTGATAACTACGGTTATCCGAACTGCGATTAAGACTGAGCAACTTGTCACGTTGCAGTGCTTTTGGAATACTGAGTACTAATTCAAATGCCTGTGCATCAAATCGAAGTTCGATCCCTACTGCCGTAAAATTCTTTGGGCTTAAACGCTCGTCTTGTGCTTGGTCATTTAATTTCTGGCGTACTTTCGGTAAAATGAACCCCGCTAGTAGTTCGGTTATTCCCACGGCACTAAATGAAAGTGCATCATTGGGTTCTATACGCAGTAACACTGAACCAACAATGGTTTCACCGTGGCGCAATGTTGTGTGTAATTCTAAGGTACGCCCTGTTTGATTTATCCGTACTGTACTCTTGTCACTAGACGTTACCGGTTTGCTTTGCGCCTGAGTGTGTGTGATATAAAAGCTCAAAAAAACCAATAATAACCAGGGTGATAAGATGATTTCAAGTAGGTTCCTCAGTAACTTTATAAGCCGGAAGAGGCCCCCGCTGATAAGGTTAATCTTATAGGGCCATTCCATGCATTCCCCTTTCCCTTTACGGGAATCAGTACTGTGCGTCTGCTGTAGGGAGGCAGAAAGACATCCTCACCGCGTTCTCGCAACACGCCCGGTTGTATTACTGTTAAAAGTTTATCGCCGACAGTAATGCTGAGTTTGGCGTCGCTGATATAACTATATTTCGTCCCAACATTGCGAACAATTGCATGAATCGTAGTGCCTGTTTTAGACTCTCGCCTCTCAACTGATTTTACTTGCAAGCTTGGCTGGCTTTTGGGGGAGGCTACATGTACTAATATATTAAAAGTAAGCATGAGCATGAGCCCATTGTGCGGTTGTTGCTTCAGTGCCACAGCCGGCTGAGAAATATTGATGAGGTAGCTGCGAGAGACTGACAACTGGGGCTCACCCACCCACTGCAAGCGTACCACTTGACTCGCCCCCGGACGCATCAGCACCGCGGGGGGGAAAACTAAAATATCCTCTTCCTCCTCGGTTAATTTGTACTTGCCGTCGGCGCTAAAATTAATTCTATGTATTGACATTGTAAGCGGCAGCTGGCTATCAGAGGAGTTGATAATGAGTAAACGACTGCTAGAGCCGCGTCCATTACTGTCTATCTCATGCACTAGTGGACTGACTTCAAGTGCGGATGCCTGAGTGCTAAAGCATCCAATAATGAGATAAAGAATGAGCTTTAGTTCTATCCTCAGGCTTAATTTCAATCGGTATAAAAGACACATTAGCTGCCTGCTTCTATATTGTTATTCTTAATACTCTCAGGGGAAAAACTGCCCTGTGGACGCATTTCGAATACCCTAATTGAATGAGGTAACACTAAATTACCGTTTAAACTCTGTGCGATTGTTTTACCGCTTAGTTTCCGCTGAGTACCGCTCTTATCGGTGAAACTCCACTGTGTTTTGCTAACTCGTACAAAACGATCACCGCTATTTTCAAGTTCTACCAACCAGATTTTACCGGCCCTTTTTAACGAGCGTACTTGCAGTTTCGCCTTTGCCGTTACCGGTACAACATTGAGCAAAGTGTTGAAATTGACACCAATATTAATGGCCTGCTTACCGGAACCTGATAAATCTATAGGTACTTGCTTAACAGATATTCGATAAGCTTGAGATTGGCGAATTTGCGGATCACCTATATATTGCACCATCACCCTTTGAGATTTACCCGGCCGAATAATGGCGGTAGCGGGAATAACCAGTAAATCGTTATCTGCTGATGACCACTTTTCCTGACCATCTTTTGACATTTTGATGTGCCTGGGAATAAGCTCTATGGTCAGCGTATTGCTAGAGGAATTATCTATTTGGATGGAGTATTGTGAATCCCGACCATTGGGGCCTATCTCTTTGACCATAGGTTGAACTGTCATGGCAATAGCATAATTTGACAGTACTAAGGCGAGGCAGAGCGCCCCCCATAATACATTTTTTTTTCTAAATGCTTGATATCTCATGTTGGTGCCTACTATAAAGGGGAAATAAATAAAGGGGCAGCGGAGTCCCCTTTGCCGTTTACCTTGTTACTGTGGGGTGATATCCAGAGAAAGGGTATCTGAATAGCCGCCGGCCCAAACTCCTAATTCAGTGATTTCAGCGGTTAAAGTTGCCGCTTGACCAGCTGCAAGGGCAAGTGAACCGCTGAGAGTCTGCGAGTTAGTAGTGTCATTGATTCCATAGTTATTAGGAATGCCATCGGCTAATAAAACCAGAGGACTACCTAGACCGTGCGCTAAGGTGGCCTGGTAATTAACGTTGTAGTCTTCTACATCATCGTTTTCCATACCGCCCTCAGAACTAGTCAATGAAATAACAGCGCCGTCACCGTCATTACATTTCAGCACGATGCCAGTGTTAGTCACTGTTGTACCGACAGCCATTGAGGGAAAAAGCAGATTACCTGTCAATCCAGTTACTTCGCAGACTTCAATGACACTTCCGCCCATATGAGCTTCACCAGCAAAAACCGAACCAGAAGCCAGCACCGTTGTTGACATAATTGCTATTAATAATTTATTCATAGTCATTCTCCATTTCTTACTTATTTTAAGTGTGAGAAATTGAGCTGGCCAACTATCATAGAATGACCAAGCTCTTCCTCGTATCCCTCTCTGAATTGAATCTTATCCTGATACAATCCAAAGAAAGTAGGGTCGCGTGCTAAGCACGGTAAATAAATTAGAGACTCTATTTGTCATATGCCTCCCGTGCCACTTGAAGGCGATACTTCAAGGTGCAATATGTCTTGGTAAGTGCCAGAGAAAACAAGCGGGGCATCGAGCTGCACTTTTAGCATGCCACGGCTGGCGAAGGGGATTTTTGGTCCTGTATTAAAAACTATTCCATTGCGTAATTCCCGGCTAGATGTACGCGCTTGAAAACCAATATCGGCAATTGAAATTTCTGTGGTATAGGTGCGATAGTGCTTTTGCAATGACACATCGCTATCGATCATCAAATCGCTAATGCGATTACCCTGATGATCGATAGCGACCAAGGCTCCGTGCTCAGACCTAACGCTGAGGGCCATAGGTCGATTGCAATTGATTTTAAGGGTGGCGGAGTTTTCACTACTGTAGGAGAAATCCATCTTGTGACCATTGAGCGGAATAACTACAATTTCACAACGCTCGCTAATTTTTGCATTGAGCTGGATTTCAAGTTCGCGTTCTGATGCGCTAAGAAAAGTTGACATTAACAAGGCACTTGTTAAGTAAACCAAGTACAGTACTCGCCGGCCAGTTATGGCGGTAAAGAGAAGTATTACGTTGTATTGTTTGCTGTTCACGATTGACCTCCCTTCTCCCTAGATTGTATAAGTAATAAAGCAAAGGATATGCCAGTTTATATTTTAGTATAAAAGTCAATAGGTTAAATTATGTTTTCTAAGGCAAGATAGGAAAAGTGTCAAATTTGTCACATTTTTTTGTTATTACTCTCTTTCAGTGCTGGCTAAATGACGAAAAATTTCATTTAACCCTTTGAAAAAGAAAAAGAAAAAATATAGCGAACTCAATGTGCGTAAACAGCACAGATTGTATGTTCATCGTTTTTTTAAGTTGAATTTTACTATGACTTTGATTTAACTAGTATGAAGATCAAAGAGTTATTAACAGTGACTAAATAGTTACAGCGTGCATTTTGAATGCCATTAATGAGTAGCGCATCTTGGACGTGGAAAAACCAAATCACCCTGGCTTATTGAGAAGTTACCCATGAGTTACCCGATTAAGTTGATTTGTAAATTTAATTTTAGCCTGACTCCAATTATTTTTTGCGCCATTCAAAGTAAGTAATCCCGAGTTGGAAAATCTAGGCTGAGATCTATTTGCAGTATATATAGCCAAAAGAAAATCTCGGTGACCAATGGTGCTTTTGATTCGTTAAACCCGCATGCCTAAATGGTTGTTCTCCATCGCCCAGAAAAATTTTTAGGATTCTTTGATCATTGGTAATAGACCCGTGATGTGTTGCTTTTAAATCAACAAAATTTCTAATTCGAACTACTTATTAATCTGCTTTATCTAAGCCACAATAGTGAGATCAAACGAGGAGCATAAGGGGAATTGGATGCGTATAAAATCAATAGGCGTCATTGGTCTTGGTAGCATGGGCTTGAGTATGTGTCAGTCTTTACTGCGTGCAGGTTTTGTCGTTCATTATACTGATGTGGCTCGTGAACGGTGCGAGGCAACTATCCATGAATTCTTTATATAACGATTTAAAACAATCGGATCTATTATTTTGATTATCCCGATCCAATTGAACTCCTTAAAAATTCGATAACGCTGGAAATATGAGCCACATAACGCTGGCGACAACTGCAGGCACGCGGCGCGGATTTTGCGGTCTTTTGCAAAAGCCGTGACGTGGGACTGTCAGATTGATTGCCCTTGTTAGTTGCAGTAACCTATTGTTAATAATCGTTTAAGTACATGCCTTATTACTACTTATGCCTTAAACAAATACAACAACTTTAGTTTACTGCAACGTTAATTTAAAAACACTTAGCAGGCATTTAAACTGCAAGGTAAACGCCCCAGTACCGGTACAGCAGTTTACCTAATAGATCAGGTGCATTTATAACCCGACTCACCTAGCCGGCTTTCAACTTCAGGATAAATTTGGATCTCCCGAGCTTTCCGGATTACCCCTTTATTTGCATGCCAAACTCAAAGACACCCGGTGGTGTCGCAAGTACTCGCCAAATCGTACTTGAGACTGCAGCATTCCGCTACACAGCAGACCGTCAGCTTTCGTACCTCTCGATACTTATACACCACAACTATATAATATTTCGGGGTTCAATAATCAGCCTACACACTCGCTCCACCCTTGCTCCGCACACCTTGTTACCAAGATCGTACCCGGGCTTCGCTACTAACCTACTGGCTAAGTTTTAGTTTGATGGGATTTGGATATTTCCGCACCCATTGGGTAAATATAAGTCAATTTCAGAATAGTATTATTCGCCCCAAGACTCCGAGATCCTCTCGGCACGAGCTGGTTTTTGTTATATTCACTTGAATACAGCATCTATTATCTCTCTGTCGTAATCAAGTATCCATGAGTTGTGATTTTTATATAGTTTAGTCATTGCTTTCTTATTGGTTGCTACAACATACATTCCGCGATCCTCGTAAAGATTTAAGATAATACCCTTATCATGATTTATGAAAAAACACTCACCCGGCAAAGATGGTTGAAGAATACTAAAATCAGTATTAATCATTGCTTCAAGAATACGCTCAACTCGTACATCACAGGTTCTGAGATTTGAAATAGTAACACGTCGCCAACATATTCTTTTAAAATCAAGCTTGTCTGTGTAAATATCTCTATGATCAGAGAGTTCTATATTTTTAAATTTCAGATTAGATATTTGCTTAAAGAGATAGTTTCCCTTCCGAATTTTCCGGCGGCCATCTGAGTATATTTGATAAACAATGGAAATATTATCTTCTTTATTAAAAGCGACATTAAATATTGATATTGCCCTTTTCAAAGCTTCTTCAAAATATTCAACGTTTATGGTCTTTCGGTCAGCGTCTTTCCATAAAGAGATGCTCTCAGGACCTATCTCAAAGCGAATTCCAATATCGCAGTTGTAGAATAAGGGTTTCTCGAATTTCAAATTACTTAATTCCACTTCGTAAAAATTATCCGCTAGTGACTAACTCGCAGAGAGAATAGTCATGGTAGAACTGCCAGTTGCCTGAGCCGCCCCCATACAGATCCGGACGTGCGGAATTACCGCATCCGGCTCTTCAATTATTTCATTGCTCGTGTAATTCACAAGCCCCCTCAATACCAATCCACCACAATATACCGTTTTGATACACGCGGTGGCTGAATCTGATAGTAACGTAACATATCTTTAAAACCTTGCCAGTTAAAGCTATGCCTTTGACTGCGTCGATTGAGCCATTTGTACAAGGTATGCAATACTGAGAATACAGGACAGACATTTATTTTAACTTAACATGCCTGCTGTTAATTTAATCAGATCATTGACTTAAACTGCATCTTCATTAACAAATATTTCTAATATAGGGGTGGATCAGCTGATTACAGACCATAAGATTCACACTTAGCAGTGTTAGCTGATCTTAATCAGTTTTTTAGACTTATCAGGTAGGAAATAACTTTCCGCTGAAATTAATCCCTTTAATCCATTTGATACATAATTTTTTAGCGTGTTCTCGTAGCGCTTCACGGCATCCCATCGCACGGCTAAACTGATGCACACCTTTTGGCTGCATTGTCTTAGGCCACTGCTCATCGTCAATCCCTAAACGTATTAATATCAGGGGAATACGGCCACCAATTGCACCACGTTTACCTGCCCTGATCGCTCGGCCACTCCAATCAACCAGCTCTAAATAATCGCGATAATGATAAGGTATTTGATCAGTGAGCTGATGGCCTTCTACGACAAATTCTTTCAGTAGTAAATTTGACTGGGTTTTTTCTGAACCTTTAGCATTCACGCTATTTGTCACTGATTTATCATCTTCAATTCTTTGTTTTATAGAAGTATAATCAGAATCTTCCGGGGTCTCAGCCATCTGAGCGCGGATCGGGTTTAACTCAACATAAGCCATACATGTGAGTAACGCTTGTTATGCAATTTACCACAGTCATATTTAAACTAGCAACAAGATCCCCCACCAGCCTGTTGATGTCTGACAGCCGCTAAACATTGAGTTTCTGATGCCTGTAAATGAATTTTGACTACCTGATCTGTTTGCTCAATGCGTGCTATTGGATACTGAGAAGGAACATCGTCTTTGTATTCTAATATTACATCAGCACTTTGTAAGTCAGGTAATTTATCCAAAACAACGCCGCTGTGGCTCAGGATTTTTAAAACTGTATCGGCATTTAAGCGATGATCAGTGTCTGTTCCATGCCATAACTGAATTTGTACATAAGATTCATTTCTTACTTGAGCGCCGCAATCAATAAAATGACGAAAAACACTACCAACATCGGTTAAGTGAAAGTGTGCAGGCACTTGATTGCCATTGGGTAGATAAAACTCAACTCGATATTGAGGGTTCTTAGAAAGGCTCTCTATTAAAGCTTGATATTGAATGGTCATATTTGTTTCCTACTAAAAAATTAATTACACTTCTGTAGACGGAGGAAAGTGCAAAAGGACGCAAATATTTTAAAATTAGCAGAATTTACAATCTTGTTTCTTTGGCTCATATGAAATGACTTGATTTTTCTTGTTGATTTCAAACTGGCAACAATCATTCAACATGCCTTTTAATAAACCTCTACCTCTTTGAACTCTTGATTTGGCACCTGTTAAAGAGATGCCCTCCAGCTCAGCCACTTCTTTTTGAGTTTTATTATCTAATTCAGACATTTGAACAGCGTTACGATATTTTTCAGGTAATTGGTGAATCATGGGTTCTAGGCACGATGAAAGCTCTTTCCTTATAGTTTCCTCTTCATCAGGGGTAGGTTGCTCTATCCAGTCAGTAAGTTGCTCACTGGTTTGCCGCGAGCGGTAATGGTCTATTATTGTATTTCGTGTTATCTGATAGAGCCAACTTTCGATTTTAGTATCGTCTTTCAATGAATCGAGGCGAGTATGAATTTTTATAAAAACATTTGTAAGAATATCGTCCAGCATATCTTCAGAGACCTTAGTTCTTATAAAAGAAGCTAATCTCGAATGGTATTCATGCCAGATATCTTCGGTTAAGTTCACAATGCCTCCTTTGAACGCTCTAACGCTGGCGACAATTGCAGGCACGCGGCGCGAGTTTTGCGGTCTTTTTGCAAAATGCGTGACGTGGGACTGTCAGATTTCTTGCCTTTGTGTACGCCCAGCATGGGCATGAACTAATGAGGTGAAAGTCCTCTGTAGGAAAATCACCGTTTATTTAACGTACTGTTATTAAACGTTAACTACTAGCAAATGGCAAGGGCTTAACCGTGAGGTCTGGTCTGGAGGAAGCCAGTAGCCTCTTTGCTAAATTAAGGTGAGCTGATGAACAAAAACATCATATGAGGCGTAGGCTGGAGGCGAGTTGGCACAAGACGACGAAGCCATGTGATACTTTTGGTTAGAGAGCACGGCCACCGTAAAGATGGGGTTGCGCAGGGAAAGTTCACGTTCACTCTTGATATGGAAAATGGGGAAATCTGCTTAACAAGAGATCCTTTACTTAAAAAAGAGGCTAGCAGTGAGGCTCTGCTCTATAAATGCCTTGGTTTCTCTGAGTTCATCAGCAGAGAAAAGCGAACTTGATGAATACCGACAGCGCCCTATTAGGTAACTAATGCGGTGATTAAGCAGAAGTCAGCAGAGGATATACGAAGACATGGATGTCGAAGGTAGAGCGACAACCTTTCAACAGCATGGAAGCGTGTTCGAGCCAATAAAGGGGCGGCAGGTGTCGACGGTATGACTATCGAAGACTTCCCTGCATGGGCAAAATCAGGCAACTGGGAACGGGTAACTAACGAACTGGCCGCAGCGAGTTATGTACCATCACCGGTTAGGCGCGTTGAAATTGATAAACCGGATGGCGGAAAACGCCAGCTGGGGCTGTTGTTAAAGGGATGGGCAACCGTTACAGATCGAGTGATCCAGCAGGCCATCGCCCAAGTCCTTACGCCCATTTTCGACCCTAGTTTCTCGGAGAACAGTTTCGGGTTTAGGCCTCATAGAAATGGGCAACAAGCGGTAAAACAGGTGCGAGACATCATCAAAGAAGGACGCCGCTTTGCGGTAGATGTTGATCTGTCGAAGTTCTTTGATCGGGTGAACCATGATTTACTTTTAACGTTACTTGGTCGCAAGATCAGTGACAAACGATTGTTAAATCTGATTAGCCGATACCTCCGAGCTGGGGTGCTTTCTAATATGGGAAAGGACGACCAGTATGTTTAATAGAGCAGAGAAAGCGTTCCACAAAGAGGCACCTTTATTAGCGAACATCATGCTCGATTCTCTGGATAAAGATTTAGAAAAGCGCGGCCACAAGTTTGCTCTTTACGCCGATGACTTTTTCAGCCTAGCGTTAAATCTCTACTTAAATTCAAGCAGAAAATTCGTCGCTTAACGAATCGAAACTGGGCCAATCTCTTTAAAGAAAGCCCATGAAATATCAGCTTTTCAAAACCAGCCAATTTATACGTGGTTGGATTAACTACTTTGGTATTGCCAATTGCTATCAGCTTTGCGTCGATCTAGATCATTGGATTAGACGTAGGGTGCGTATGGCACTTACTTTTACAGGGAGGTGCGTCAGTGGCGAAAGCCACGACAAGGTAAGAAGCTTGATGAGATTGGGCGTCAGAGTACAGTCAGCAGTCGCCTGTGGCATCACTAGCAAAGGCCCATGGCGTAGCTCTAAAACACCAGGTATTAATCAGGCATTGTCGAATGCTTATTTAAAACGCCAAGGTTTATATGAGTTGCGTGATGGATGGATTAAGCTTCACTATTCTAAGTGAAACACCCTCGGCTTTGGCTTCCTGCGTCGCTCTACCTTCAGCATCCATGTTTACGTGTGCGGACCCGCATGCAGGGTATTGAGGGGGCTGAGGGTTAGATACCCTCGGCTACCCGATTAAACCGTATTATGCCATTTGAAAGTTATATGGAGAAACGTGCAATGACTGTTGCTCTTGCCTTGTTTGCCATAAATCATGCGCGTTCTGTAAGCGAAGCCAATGATCTGCTGATGGTTTACCAAATGCTAATTCTAAACGTACAGCCATTACGGGCGTTATAGAACCTTTAGCATTCAAAACTTTAGATAAAGTCTTACGACTCACATCAAGATGCTTAGCAACGTCGGTGATCGTTAACTCTAAAGAGTCGATCACTAACTCTTTTAATATTTCTCCCGGATGAGCGGGGTTAAACATAGCCATTAGTGGTAATCCTCATAATTTACTATTTCAACATCACGTCCTGTAAACCTATATGTTATTCGCCAATTTCCACTTACACGGACAGACCAAATATCTTTTCTGTCACCTTTAAGTTGATGCATAAATAGACCTGGAAGATCCATATCATCAGAAATTTCAGCTTGATCTAAGTTAGCTAAAATAAGACGTAGTTTCTTTTCGTGTTTCTTTTGTATCCCCGCAGTACTGCCTGAAGCATAAAACTTACGAAGACCTTTATGAATGAAATTTTTTATCATTCGACCATTGTAACCTTAAAGGTGTCAGGCTAACAGAAGAACTTGACCTACGGTTTAGCGCCCGCAGCAACTGCAGGCTAAAATTGGCGGTTTTTGTGCGTTTTCTTGCACAAAAGGTGACAGTTTTAGACTGTCAGATTGACTGCGCTTGTTATGAGCTAACACGATTGCATGCCTCAACTTCAATTGTCTTTAGGTACTGACAGCTTTTGGTACCTTCCAGCGACATTAAGCTTGGACAGTTATATAAATCTAATTTCTCAAGTCTGTTTAGCTGCTCAATACCGCTTAAGGACTCTAACTTTCTTGATGTTAAATATAGCTGCTTAAGTCCCTGCATTGATGATATAGGCTTTAAGTCGGTATGGGGATAATTTTGAATATTCAGTTTTTCTAACGATGAAACATCGAACAGTGAACCTAAACCTTTAGACCATGTAACTAAAGCTATTTTTAAGTTTGTAAATTCAGACAAGTCAATTTTCTGAGCCGACTTACATTGAAACCCAAGAACTTCTAGTTGAGGGAGGGACTCTATAATCTTTATTCCTTTAGCACCCCAGCAATAAAGCTCCAAGCTCCGAAGAAATACTAGCTTGCTAAGAAAGGACAAATCTTGGCCCTTAAAGCCGAAAGAATCAGTGAGCCTTAATGCCAATATTTCATTTTCCCGCATGTAAAGAGCAACGTCATCAGTCCACTCTCCTTTAAGGATAAGGACTTTACCAATTCCATTCTCATCTTGCCTGACTTCAAAGTTACTCATGATCCCTCAGAGGCTCATAACGCTTGGTTCAGCGGCAAATTAAGCGCGCAGTGGTTAATTTGTCCGACTGCAACCATTTGTGTACGCCCGGCATGGGCGTGAACTAATGGGGTTAAAGTCCCCTGTAGGAAGATCACCGTTTATTTAACGTATTGTTATTAAACGTTAACTACTAGCAAATGGCAAGGGCTTAACCGTGAGGTTTTGTCTGGAGGAAGCCAGTAGCCTATTTGCTCAATGAAGGCGAGCCGATGAACAAAAACATCATATAACGCGTAGGCTGGAGGCGAGTTGTCCCCGTGAAACGCCTTGGGCCCAAAACTACAATATATGTGATGCTTGTGCTTATAGAGCAAGGCCACGGTAGAGGCGGGATTGCGCAGTGAAAGTTCATGTTCGATCTTAATATGTGAAATAGGGGAGTTTGCTTAATAAAAGATCACCGCTTGAATAAGGGGCATTCAGCCGAGCGCGAAATATCTACTTAGCTTTAAGCAGAAAACTCGTCGTTTAACGAATCGAAACTGGGCCAATCTCTTTAAAGAAAGTCCATGAAATATCAGCTTTTCAAAACCAGCCAATTTATACGTGGTTGGATTAACTACTTTGGTATTGCCAATTGCTATCAGCTTTGCGTCGACCTAGATCATTGGATTAGACGTCGAGTGCGTATGGCACTTACTTTTACAGGGAGGTGCATCAGTGGCGAAAGCCATGACAAGGGGCGTCAGAGTACAGTCAGCAGTCGCCTGTGGCATCACTAGCAAAGGCCCATGGCGTAGCTCTAAAACACCAGGTATTAATCAGGCATTGTCGAATGCTTATTTAAAACGCCAAGGTTTATATGAGTTGCGTGATGGATGGATTAAGCTTCACTATTCTAAGTGAAACGCCCTCGGCTTTGGCTTCCTGCGTCGCTCTATCTTCAGCATCCATGCTTACGTGTGCGGACCCGCATGCAGGGTGTTGTGGGGGCTGAGGGTTAGATACCCTCGGCTACCCGATTACACGGCATTACACTATACGAGATGCTAGCTTTTTGTATATTACATTTTTATCTCGTTTTCCTACTGCTAGAACATAGACCACGATCTCGTCATCTAATACCTCGTACGCTAATCTGTAGCCTACTGTACGTAATTTAATTTTGTAAACAGAATCGTAGCCTCTTAATTTTGCCGATGGAACGTGAGGATTTTGAAGCCGTTCACGAAGCTTATTTTTAAATTGTTTTTTCAGAGGCTCTGCTAATTTATCCCACTCTTTTTTTGCAGCTGGAAGAAATTTTAATTTATAAGTCATCTAAATTTACTTCAATAGCTTCTGATAAATCATTGCGACGAAGATCTACTATTTTACCTAACTCATAATCATCTACAACGTCCATTAACCATTCATAAGTTTCTGCTGGCACCAAATATGCTGCCGGTTTGTTATGATTTAATATTGCTATAGCCGAACCATTAGCTTCGTTTAATAACGCAGTAGGGTTCCTTTTAAGTTCCGATATACTCGCTGAACAATCAGCTAAAATTTGTCTCATCATTACCACCAAATTAAGCGCTTAAATAAGTACTTATTTTAGACCTAAATATATTTTAAGGCCAGAACTAATTTTTGCCGTATAACGCCAATCTAAGCTGCGGCGTTGCTGGCTCAGTTTTTTGCGGTTCTTTGCAAAAAATGGGACAGTAAAAGCCGTCAGATTGAGGTTTTTGTGTACGCCCAGCATGGGCATGAACTAATGAGGTGGAAGTCCTATGTAGGAAGATCACCGTTTATTTAACGTACTGTTATTAAACGTTAACTACTAGCGAATGGCAAGGGCTTAACCGTGAGGTTTGGTCCGAAGGAAGCCGCTAGCAAATTTGCGAGCTGATGAACAAGAATATCATATGAGGCGTAGGCTGAAGGCGAGTTGGCACAAGACGACGAAGCCATGTGATCTAACGGCCACCGTAAATGATGCAGTTGCGCAGTGAAAGTTCATGTTCTTATCTGGGGAGATCTGTTTAACAAGCGATCGGTAAATTAGCAGTAAGGCTCTGCTCTATAAATGCCTTGGTTTCTCTGAACTCATCAACAGAGGAAAGCGAATTTGATGAATACCGACAGCGCCCTATTAGGTAACTAATGCGGTGATTAAGCAGAAGTCAGCAGAGGGCATAGTAGCCAAACGGCCATCGTAATGGATGGTACAAGGTGAAGGCCTGAACATTTAGAACAAAGGAGGAGCCATGACACACTTGAGCAAACGAATGCAGCCCAGCAATGACGACACTCAGCGTAGTGATGTGAAGCCAACCTTTAGCGAAAACCTATTCGAGCGCGTGCTGCAAAGGGATAACCTTACAGCAGCATGGAAACGTGTTCGAGCCAATAAAGGGGCGGCAGGTGTCGACGGTATGACTATCGAATACTTCCCTGCATGGGCAAAATCAGGCCACTGGGAACGGGTAACGAACGAACTGGCAGCAGCGAGTTATGTGCCTTCACCAGTTAGACGTGTTGAGATTGATAAGCCAGATGGCGGTAAACGCCAGCTGGGCATTCCAACCGTTACAGATCGAGTGATCCAGCAGGCCATTTCCCAAGTCCTTATGCCTATTTTCGACCCTAGTTTCTCGGATAATAGTTTCGGGTTTAGGCCTCGTCGTAATGGGCAACAAGCGGTAAAACAGGTGCGAGACATCATCAAAGAAGGACGCCGCTTTGCGGTAGATGTTGATCTGTCGAAGTTCTTTGATCGGGTGAACCATGATTTACTGTTATCGTTACTTGGTCGCAAGATCAGTGACAAACGATTGTTAAATCTGATTAGCCGATACCTTCGAGCTGGGTTTGTCGACAACCAGTTCGTTGGAGAGAGCCGAGAAGGCGTTCCACAAGGTGGTCCATTATCACCCTTATTAGCGAACATCATGCTCGATCCTCTCGATAAAGAACTCGAAAAGCGCGGTCACAAGTTTGCCCGTTATGCCGATGACTTTACCATTTTGGTAAAAAGTCAGCGAGCGGGAGAACGAGTACTGCGTAGCATTAGTCAGTATCTACAAAAGCGTTTGAAATTGATGGTTAACTCAACGAAGAGTGCTGTTATGAAAACCAGTCAAAACCAGTTCTTGGGCTTTACGTTCAAGTCTGGCCGTATTCAGCCTAGCGCGAAATCTCTACTTAAATTCAAGCAGAAAATTCGTCGCTTAACTAATCGAAACTGGGGCGTCTCCATGAAATATCAGCTTTTCAAAACCAGCCAATTTATACGTGGTTGGATTAACTACTTTGGTATTGCCAATTGCTATCAGCTTTGCGTCGATCTAGATCATTGGATTAGACGTAGGGTGCGTATGGCTTATTGGCGTCAGTGGCGAAAGCCACGAACCAAGGTAAGAAGCTTGATGAGATTGGGCGTCAGAGTGCAATCAGCAGTCGCCTGTGGCATCACCAGCAAAGGCCCGTGGCGCAGCTCTAAAACCCCTGGAATTAATCAGGCATTGTCGAATGTCTATTTGAAACGTCAGGGTTTATATGAGTTGCGTGATGGTTGGATCAAGCTTCACTATACTGAGTGAAACGCCCTGTGCGGATCCGCATGCAGGGTGTTGTGGGGGCTGGAGGTTAGAGACCTCCGGCTACCCGATTATATCCGTTAATTTTCTTACACTTAGCTCTTACAACAGCGCTAATCAATAACGTTAGAATACCTATCATAAAGAGGTATTCCTCAACAATTGTATTAATGAAAGCCAACGCTATTGAATTAGCTATTATAATTAGTAGGCAATTTTTTTCTGATAGATTAACTACTTTATTCAATATCTTTTGGGGATTCCGCATAATCATAAAAAATAACGCTGCCGAAACCAGTACACCTAGAATATACATCACGACAACTAAATTAAATAACATAGGTGTGTAGTCTTCCATGATTACTCCTATAGGATATAACGCCAACCTAACCTGCGGCGTTGCTGGCTCAGTTTTTTGCGGTTCTTTGCAAAAAATGGGACAGTAAAAGCCGTCAGATTGAGGTTTTTGTTATAAAGCCTTACTGCTTTATTGATTGATTACAATAGGGATGTGTAAGTTGTACATTCGCAGCACTTCCAGCGCCACCTTCTCGAACTCTCTCGATATGATCATAAGACACTGATTTATCGACATCTAAATACCCATTGCAAATAGGGCAGGTAAGAGCATTACTTAAAGCAACATTAATGAATAATTTGCTTTTTTGTTCATCTGTAATCTTCGAACTGCCACTCTGAACGTCGCCAGTAATTAGCTTACCGTCTAACTGAGAAAATAAAATCAAGTCATTTTGCGTAACCTCTTGATTTTCAGTTAATTTGGATATTATCTTATCTAACAATTCTTTAAAAATATTAATCCGTTTATGGCTAATATGTTTTTGTAATATAGTAGCAATAAGCTCTTTATTATTAACAAGAATTTCTTCTAACTTCGCTCTTACATTTGTAAATTTAGTGAAAAATAATTTATTATTTTGTACTAATTTTTCATTGAAAAGAGTTATAGAGCCTAAAAACATTGCACTCGAGTGACGACCTGTAGGGCCATAGAAATATATTGCAGGGTGAAGCCCTAGACTGCCGCGATCATTGCCCGTAA
Source organism: Oceanospirillales bacterium (assembly GCA_029027825.1). GTDB lineage: Bacteria > Pseudomonadota > Gammaproteobacteria > Pseudomonadales > Balneatricaceae > Rs1. The sequence continues at coordinate 2,412,502 of CP093399.1, forward strand.
TTCTGGAAGCTAGAGTAATCGTTTTTTTCAGGACATCTAGCGTACCATCACCTGACACATCTTCAGGATATTCGTCTAATTTTTTCACGCCATCTTTCTGGTTGGAATTAGCAATTAGGATAAAATCAATTAATATTTGAATAGCAGTTCTAATTCCCTTCGAACCACTTAGCGGCAAATCCAACGTTTTGATTGGCTTTTTTATTTCAGGGTCAAACAATAAACGATGTAACTTAAGGGATTGAGCTTCAATAATTTCAGTTTTTTCTTTTTCAAATGATGACCAATAACGATGTCCTCTACCTGCTCGAATTATGGCTCTTGCAGCAATAGGAACTGGCTTTTTTCTATTTCTTAATAGCAGCTCTTCAAGCGAATCCAAAGGAGTTCCCTTCATGTTAATATTGAAGAATGATGTCTCTGCTTTATCTGTATCCCCTTTTACCCACTGAACGGGTAACCCACGAGCTGTTAAAGTGGATAGTTTTTTTCTTTGTTCTGGGGTTATATCGCCGTTATCATTGTCATTTAAAAGGCTTTGGTAATAACTCCAGGAGCCTATCTTTTCTTTAACCAGTTTTCTTGTCTTTTCTGCCGCCTTTTTTTGTTCAGTTGATATTTCATGCCCAAATAATTTGTGAGATATTTGTCCATCACCGTAATCATCTTCCATCCAAGCGCGGATGACGCTTAACCTATGCCCTCCATCAATAACAAACAAGAATGATGGAGACATCCATAAAATGACTGATGGAATTAGATCACCATTAATATAACATTCGAGTAAAGATACAACTTGATCTGGTGTCCAGTGATTGGTTTCTCTTTGAAAATCAGGCTTTCTTAGTAAAGCCACGACTGGACTGCCTGATGCTAATTCACGAGCAGGAATACTATTGAATGTTTCAAAAGACGAATTTTCATCTTGTTCATGTGCAAAATCAGCTCTTTTAATCATTGCATCAAGGTTTACTAAATTTGACTTGGCTGCCATGTTACTTCCTTTTATTTTTGCTTTCCCAAATGAGAAGTCAATTTTACGATAATATTCGGTGCTGATTGGCTTTATAACGCCACCCTAAGCCGCAGATAATGCTGGCGCAGGTTTTTTGCGCTTTTTGTTGTTTGCGAAAAAATGCGACAGTGTTAGCTGTCGGACTTTAGGGTTTTGTTATATTTTCAGCTTAATTGACGCTGCTATACCTCTTGGTAATGTAATTTGTTTTGGTTCCGTAATTGGCCAAAAAATTCGATACTCATCTTGCCACTGATCTTCGGCCGATTTTAGAAAGTGATTTCTTTTGTGATCCGTAGTGTATTCACAATTACCGATAACTCCCTTAACCCCAAGCTGTTTATCGATAATGGATTTGAGTTCTTCGATATCGAATATTTTTACAGCAGCTGTTTTACCTAACCTCATGGCAATGCTTTTACTTTTTCTATTACAGAATGACAAAATAATTCCGTCTTCTAAATAATATTTTGCATTAACAACATCAGGTGCTTTTACACCATTAAAAGTATTGCCAGTATAGGTTAAGCTTTTAATACTGGCGCCTCCAAAATCGACACCAGGAAGAGTTGTTATATCTACAGGGCTATCATGGATTCGATTTTCATCTGGCGTTGAAGTGCCATGTCTTTCGTTACTAATGTATGTGCTGGCAGGTAGTATAGGAATTACCCCCCCATTCAGCCAAGTTAAGGCCCACTCTTTACGTGTAAGGTACAAATACTTTTCCATAGACACCTTGAAAATATAACGCTTTGCACACGGGCGCGTGAAACGCGTCCGAGCCCCGTAGGGGCTGAAGTGCTGCAACTTGTTAAGTGCTTAATTTTCAACAGCTTCGATGAAGTAAGCACAGTTATTAAAATCCCAGTTTATTCCTACAATGTTTGGCAAATATTGTTTTAAAAACGGCAGGTTTACTACCTTTACCTCATAGCAATCGTACATTGGATTTTCAGAATCAACATTAAATTCAATTTGAAACTTTTGCAGATCAAAACCCTGAAGTTGAACATCAAAAACTATACGTTCATTTGAGTTTAAGTAGCAAGTGAGAGTTCTAATGATACGATATTCCATAATGGCATTTAACGCCAACCACAACAGCGTAGCGAACTTGGCGGCTTTTGTGCGGCCTTATTGCACAAAAGGTGACACATTTGCGAAGTCTGCTTGCTGGTTCTTGTTAACTGTCGGCTGTTTACTGCCATTGCATTTTCAGATCACGATGCGATTGGGCGCAGTCTCTTAAATACAAATTAATTAAGCTCTGATAAGGAATACCCTTATTGTCCGCAAGCCCCTTGAAGTACTCAACAGTATCTTCATCAAGACGAATTGTTACCTGCTTCTTCAGCTTCTTTACGTAAGGATTTTTAACTGAATTTGAGAAATCATAATTATCACGCATGACGATAGCCCTCATATGCTTTGCGTTCTTGTTTGTCAGCTTTACGCGCGGAAATAATACGTATGCTTTCACCTTCTCTGATGCAATGACAGACGACTAACAACTTAGAATCGATGCTCGCTCCAAGTAGAATAAATCTATCTTCATATCCAGAATGATCGGGGTCACCGATTAATCTGGCAAATTCATCAGTAAACACAGTTTTAGCCTCATTAAATGAGACTCCATGCTTTTTAATATTAGATGCGTTTTTATTCGCATCCCATTCAAAATATAAATGATCCATAAGCATACATTGTAGTTACAATGTAATTACAGAGTCAAGTCTACGGGAGGATTATTTTTTGTACAGTTAACGCCGCCAGCAACCGCCGGAGCATGTTGGCTGTTTTTTTGCGGCACTTTGCAAAAAAGAAGACAACGTGTGTAGGTCGGATTGCCTGGCTTTGTTATGGCACGCACATTATTCACACAACACTTACGAAATATCATTTTATTTAGAGACTTTGCTTTCATTAAGGTACCAAACATCACCAATTTTATGAATCCCTATAATAATCAAAACCTCACTCTTTTCATAAGTAGCGCGCCATACAAATCTCAAACAATAAGGGTGCTTTTCATTCTGGAACCCTTTTAGTGAACCCATGTATGACCGACTTTTGAAGGCTCCAAGCTCTTCTCGCATTGACTTGATATCCTTATTGAAAATCTCCTCGGTAAAGCCTTCTAAGTCACGTTTATCGAACCGTTGGATAAAACCTTCATAATCACCAGTCCTGTCAGCTTCTAGAGTTTCAACAAGATATTTCTCTGCAATTTTTAATTCTTCAGTATATTCCATCATCCGGTTATTACTCATTCCTTGGGATTAAGTGCTATAACGCCTCAATAATCAGCTGCCTGTGGCGAAGCCACGTCTAGGCAGTCTGGCGCTGGAAGCGCGTAATTAATTGATTTGTTAGGCTTGATTTGACTACGCATAATCAAACCTGATATAAGCCCAGAAACAACTCCACCTAACAAACCTGACGAGCTAAAGAATAATAATTCATGAAAATCATTCCTAAACTCTGAAACAATTGGAAATAGCATTACTACAGCTATAACGCCTGATAGCGCACTAGCTAAGCATATTTGTAAAAATCGAGGACGTTTATTGTTCCGATTTATTAGAAAGAACATAAATAATGAAAATATAATGGATGCAAAAGCTGCTGGAATGATACCGACTGCATAAACAAAGAAGAAGAAAATCCCCGAAAAAGATAGAGATAACAATAAAACAGGTACAATGAGACCACCAAAAAAAGGGCCTAGTAACATAAATATAACCAGGTTTATCAATGTTAATTTAACAAGCTCATTATAACTAAGGCTAAAACTATATGAAATTTTGTAATGGTCTGGGCTAACCTCTTCCGAAGTTATTGAATATGGTTTATCTAATAGTTTTTCAAGATCATATCCAGCTTTTGTGGAGTATGTGGAATAGTCATAGTTATTGACCAATATTGTGTAAATATATATAGCTTTTCCGAATTCATTTTTCTCTGCAAAAAGCTTAGCAAGGTCATATAAAAAATCTGGATTATATTTATTCATCATATATCAGAACCAGAAAAGCCTAACGCCTTTGTAACAGGCTAATTTTTGTGGAGCATTTTGTGTGATACTGACGCGCAGCGGCAACACAAAATTCGTAGCTAAAATTTGTCCTCGTTGACAAACTTGTTAGCAGTCTAGCTGATATGTCTTCACTCAGACTTTTCTGCATTGGAATTATTACGTTTAATTCGTAAGTCATGATATAGACCTCCAAACAAAGCAACACCAAAAGTAAGAGCTAAACAAGTAACTCGTGCAAAAACACTATCTCCATCTAATAAGTCGAGTAACAGAGGTGAAGCGATAGCTGCGGCTAATAAATAATAATTTAAAATTGAACTCACTTTTAATCTCCATGACCTGCTAACGCCCGCAGCAACTGCAGGCTAAAATTGGCGATTTTTGTGCGTTTTCTTGCACAAAAGGTGACAGTTTTAGACTGTCAGATTGACTGCGTTTGTTATGTGTTTTTCGATGATGCTCATAATTTACCGCTTAACCTTAAAATATGATAGCCAATGATAAATATGAACCCACTAAAATAGATCAAGCACAAAACGCCATATCCAGATTTTTTAATAATCCCGATACCACTAAAAGCCAACCTACTGGAAGCTACAAGTCCTGAAGCGAGCAAAGCAAATAGAAAAAGCATTAGTGCCACATTGCTCGATGCATCAGGATCAGAAACTATGCCTATGACAAAAAATATGGCAAGTGGCCATAAAGCTAGATGTTTATATAAGTTAGGTAGAGTATCTATTGCGCTCTCCATTACACATAACGCTTATAGCATGCGATGGCTGGAGCTGCGAAGCAGCGAAGGCCATTCGCTATGCCTATTTTTGTTATGTCACTATACAATTTCTAAGCTCGTGATTAGCAATTTTCATTGCATTATAATTATAGCCATCATCAATTAAGCAATTTTGGGGATGCAGAGACATAGGGGTACCATGCATTAATCTATCACCGATACAAGATTTAGCCTCTTCAGTCAACGAACTCCACCAAGAGGGAGAGGCCCAAGTATTTTCACTAAAGGAATAGCAGAATCTTACTAATGCGTCAGATATTTGTTCTTTACTATGATCTAAAAGGGATTTAATAAAACGATTACAGTATCTCTTATTATCAGTAAGCCAAGAGAACACAAAACAGCCACGTCCGTCATAACTTATACAGTTGAAAAATATATATTCATAAGCCTCTTCCTGTAGCCCCAGCTTTTGTAACTCATTCCCATGAAAATCCATTTCCGGAGTAATCATAGCGCTAACTAATATTTTGGGTACTTCACTTAGTTCAAATACACAATGTTTCATGTCTGAATAATTTTTATTAATTAAAATGGAGTCCATTTGTTTTTTTATGTCGCCCAAATCTCTCAATGCCAATTCTACGCCACTATCAAATAAGCTAGCGTTTTCCTGAATATATCTCTGCAAAATTGGATTTTGACCACGATCAGATTTTTTCATTAAGCTAGCAGTAGCTTTATTCTGCTCTTTGTGGAATAACTCGCGACAAAATCCTCTATACGCCAATAAAAATAACTGCTTATCACTTAAAGTTATTGGTTCGTCTTCTAAGGGTGAAAATAGAGTTTTATCGTGGGTTGAACAGAAACCCGTAAAAGTTGAAGCCTTATTTATGCCCACTCTCTCAAGTACAAGCCTACCATTAGTTTTATGAAGCCCAGACAAACTTGGTTTTGCCCCCATAATGTGTCCTTCCTCTGAAAGCTCTTTTAATGAACTGCTTTTAGAAATGGTATGCGCATTAATAATCTTGGTAGTACATTCCTCCGGAAATAGGTTTTTAACGCTGCAATTCTTTTTCGACTTCCATTCTATTGAGTGATTTTCTAACTCACCGCGAGTAATTGGATTTTCATATTCTCGGTTTAAATGACATTTTTTAAACTTTTCCCCTGAACCACACCAACATGGTTTATTTCTATTATTAATTCCCATTGTTGCAATACACTCCAAGGACATAACGCCTTGCACACGGGCGCGTGAAACGCGTCCGAGCCCCGAAGGGGCTGAAGTGCTGCAACTTGTTATACGCTATCTCTTTCCGATAGCAACGTAGCTCATATTTACAGGTGCTTTACTTTTCCTAGATGTATGCTCAACTATACTGCCACTATAAACAGAAGCGCTTATATTGTGCGTATATACAGAAAATGCCCAACCACTACTATTTGCATTAATACCATTAGTTACAACTGGTTTTTGAGAAAACGAATTAGCAAATGTAAAATCAAAATTACGCGTGTATTCATTGGCCTTAGAAAGTTCTTTATAGCCCCAACATATTTGTTGTGCCTCGCCCATCAATGCGCACCAATTTGTTCCGGATTTAACGACATTACTCACTCCCGGCTTTCCATTTTCACCGTCGGTACCATTTTTAGCTATAAACCTTTCATCCTTCGAGAATTCGTTTAAAAGCACTTTGATAAAAGCATCTTTGCGTACAATGTTATCTGCAATTTCTTGCAATTGAACTTTTGTAAGTTGCTTGTCTATGTTTGTTGTAACATAGGTGATAACGGATGCAAGGATGGCTGCAACAACACCTACTATTATTTCTTTTTTCATGTTAGAAGCTCCATTTTATAAATTTACAAATGCGTATAACGCCCGCCTAAGCCGCAGCTAATGCTGGCGCAGGTTTTTGCTGGTTTTTTAGCAAAAAATGCGACCGTGTTAGCTGTCGGATTGAGGCGTTTGTTAGATTACGTTTTATCTGCATTAGCAAGCTTCATCGATAGCACAATGGTAAGTCCTGCAACAATTCCAATTACACCGCTCCCGCTATATCCCGCAGCAGAAACTAACGGCTTCATGACGAAAAAATGTAATAACATCATTGGAACGAACCATAATAAAGCCAACTTAACGTCTACCTTGATTTTAATGATCCCTGTACATTTAGGGCAGGTTTTAGGATTTCCAAATTTGTTTAATGCTTTCGAAAATAAACCTATTTTCTCATCACAATGTGGACATTTCATTGAATCTTCCTAGTAATCTAACGCCTCAATTAAGCGGCAAAAATTAGTTGGCTATAATGTTGAGGAACGAAAACAGCCAACTGATTTTTGTCCGTTTAAATTGCTTGTTAGTTATGCGGTGTCTATGCGGCTTGACCGCCCCCACCATATTTAACAAACACAGCTTAAATTTTGTAAACCTAACACTATCAACAAACTAGAAAGAAGTTAAGCCTTAAAGCTAATTATGCTACATGGAAGTTTGAACGATAAGTGCAAAAGGTAAACCTAGATACTTCCTGTAATGGGCAGCTGTGATTAACAAGCTCACCAGAATTTAGTTATGCAAAACCCTAAAAAGTTAATAGCAAACTAACGCTTTGCACACGGGCGCGTGAAACGCGTCCGAGCCCCGTAGGGGCTGAAGTGCTGCAACTTGTTATATTTTTTTTACGCTATTTATTTTTTCTATTTGCTCTACAGCTCTTTTAATCATACTTTCAACATGCAGATATTTACTAGTTAAATCTGCTTTTATTATCGGTTGATTTTCAGGAGAAACATTTGAGTCAAAAGTCATGAAAAAGTACTTTTCAGATAGCGATATTTCTGAGTTCAACATCTCAATACGACTTTTTAATTCAAATATTTCAGCCTGAAGTTCAGGTGAAAATAACGAAATATCGGTCAAATGCAAATTAATAAATAGCAAAGGGAATTTTTGTAAACTTAATCCTGTATCGTCAGGTTTAGCCTGATGAAAGATCATTGCTTCAAGCTCTTCATCACTAGCTTTTAATTGCATTCGATAAAGCTTAAGGATTGTTGGTTTTTTTACTTCTACTTTTTCATAGTGCTTTAGCAGCCACCCAACAAGTTCACGATCATATGAACCCGTTCGATGGGAAATTGAATCGAGGGTTAGAATTAACCTTTCTTTTACATGGTTAATCTCTTTGGATATCCCAACATGTAGGTCATTTCTCTTATAGTGCCTATAGATCCTGCTGACAATTACAGGGCTAAGCATTCCTAAGAGCCAGCCTAGAAAAATAGATGATAAATCCAATGAACACTCCTAAAAATATAACGCTAGCGACAACTGCAGGCACATGGCGCGGTTTTTGCGGTCTTTTTGCAAAAGCCGTGACGTGGGACTGTCAGATTGATTGCCTTTGTTAATACGGCGCCACAATGAACTTTAATTAGCACTGTTACGCAGTATTGTTAATTTGAGCGACCGCTGAATAAATGAGCTAGCAGCCACCACGATATTTATTGAGGCAAACCTTAACGAATAATTTAGATTTGCTAAATACTACAAACTCTTAAGTGGCAACAGGAGCGGAGCTATTGATATGTGGCTTAGCACTTTCCCTGATGCCAATTACTTTGCTATTGGCAAAGACTTCCTTGTTTACTACAAGCTTTAGTTAAGACCTAAGGCTAGCGCCTATTAACGCTGGCGACAACTGCAGACACGCGGCGCGGATTTTGCGGTCTTTTGCAAAATGCGTGACGTGGGACTGTCAGATTGCTTGCCCTTGTTAGTTGCAGTAATCTATTGTTAATACTCGTTTAAGTACATGCCTTATTACTGCTTGTGCCTTAAACAAATACAATATTTTTAGTTTACTGCAACGTTAATTTAAAAATACTTAGCAGGCATTTAAAGCTAATAAGTGCCGCCGGTGTTCATTCGGACTATTCCAGTGCGTTTAATAGACACTGCCATAGCCATTGTTGATTTTAATACCAAACCACATATACATGGGATCGTTGTTCAGCGGTAAAATGCTGAATTAGCAACTAACGCTGAACGCACGCGACGCTTGTAGCGCGAAGCAGCGAAAAGCGTTCGCCGTGCCGTTTTTTGTTATGAGCTGATCGGTACATATTGGATTGCTTTCAACTCAGTTAATATTTCTGTCTTTGATAGTTCAGATACTGCTTTTTTTAATATTTTCACTAGACTTGGTTTAAGAAATTTAGACGCTTGTTTTACTTCAATTCCTTTTAGACCAATAAAAATAGCTAAGGAATAGACATACTCCACTTCAGTCAAATAACCACTTCGATTTGTTTGCCAGCCTTGTGTTTCGTTATTAGATGTTTGTTTAAAGCTAAAAGCAGCGTTGGACATAAATACACCGAATCCTAGGAAGACTGCTGCTATATCTGTTGCAAACTCCCAATTATCCCAACCTCCAGGTGGCTCATGCTCGCTAGTTCCTGTTAAGTAATGCGCTAGTTCATGAGCGAAAGTTGCCACTAATTGAGTTGGTTCATTAACTATATCTGGATTGTAGCTAATAACTACTTCATCAGATTCACTTATTCCAAAAGTGCCCAACGGTGAATTTGGAACGTTTTGAAGTGTTACTGTTGGAGCTACTAATAAGCTTACATCTTGTTCTTGCTTTTCAAGCTTACAAGGCCAAGAATCCATACCTGCTAATTTTTTAACAGCTTCAAACGTTTTAGCGGCTACCTCGTCCTCATTAGTTACTTCAGACGGAAAATGCTCTTTTGTTGGTAATACAAGAATTGCTTCATCATAAAATTCTTTCCCACCAAAGCTTCTTAATAACCACTTATAGGTCTCCACTTGAAACTCTAAATCCTGAACAGATAAAAGCGGTTTTGATTTAAAAAGGCCTAGCATTCAAAGTCACCCTTAGCTCATAACAACTTATTATATTGCAAAAGTGCAATGTTTAAACATGGCGTTTTTGCAACCTATCATATTTTATGATATTTGATTAATGGGATATTAGCACTAATTTTCAATATATTACCAGTTAATCTGAAAACATGACTATGTAGAAATGCGGCGCTATTCATGATAACAACAAAATCTTGACAAAACCCTCAAAACTGTATATATATACAGTTATAAAAAGAGGTATTTATGTCACGTTCACCTTTCTTAACTCATATTCGTGAGTACATGCTTACTAGAAATTTTGCCATGAAAACGGTTGAAACCTACCTTTATTGGATAAAATTTTATATCAATTACAATCAACAAACTCACCCAGTTAAGCTTACAGAAGCTCATGTTGAAGCCTTCCTTACTTTCTTAATTGTCGAGAGAAATGTTGCTTCGAGCACCCAAGCAGTTGCATTAAACGCAGTGGTATTTCTCTACCGAGAAATAATCAAAAGACCATTAGCCTTAAATATGAATTTTCGCAATAGTAAACGACAACCTAAACTACCTACGGTCCTAACGACCGATGAAATAAAAAAATTACTGGTGCTGATGCCTCTAAAGCATCAGCTGCAAGCAAAACTGATGTATGGCAGCGGCTTGCGGCTTATGGAGGCGATACGATTGCGAATAAAAGATATTGATCTGCACTATTTTACATTAAGTATATTTAATGCGAAGGGCGGTAAGCATCGAAGGGTCACCCTCGCTAAAGAATTAACACATGATATAAAAGAACATATAAACGCTGCCAGAAAACATTTTGATGCTGATTTGTTAAATCCAAACTATGCCGGAGTACACTTACCTTTTGCACTGGCTAGGAAATACCCTAAAGCAGAATTCGAATTGCTTTGGCACTATTTATTCCCCTCTAACTATTTGAGTATAGACCCTAGAGTCAATAAACTGAGAAGGCAGCATATTGATGCCACTACTTTCCAAAAAGCGATAAAGAAAACTGCTAAAAAGGCCGGCATTGAAAAGCAAGTTACCGCTCATACTTTACGCCATTCTTTTGCCACCCACTTGCTACAGCGTGGCGCTGATATTCGTACAGTGCAGGAGCAACTAGGGCACACCGACATTAGAACCACGCAAATTTATACCCATGTGATCCAAGCCGGCGCTAACGGAGTCGTCAGCCCATTAAGTACTCTGGGTGATTAGAAACTTTAAAGCGACTCACTTTTCCACAGTCAAAGTGGGGTAAGAAGCGAGAGCAAACGCGGAAGCTTTGTTCACCCAAAGAAAGTCAGTCGCCGCAGGCGAAATTATTGTAATATTTTGACCTTATAGCTTATAGCTCATAACTTATAGCTTACCCTATAGCATCCATTTTTTACTATAATTTAAATGGGGTCAGGTCTATAGCCTCAATTTCACAGACAGCTTTGACAGTAGGGTTATCAGTCATTCTTTGTAAATAAGCAGCTAATTTATTAAAAGCCATAGGCGAACGCTTCACAGGAAGTGCCCACTCAGCCAACATAAACAAAAAATAGTCGCACGCTGTCAGCTTATCGCCTAGTAAATAGCGATTGAACTCAAGTTGATCATTAATAATGGATAACGCATCGGCTATACGTTCATCCTGAGCTGCTATTATGTTTGGAATTGTACTTTGATCGTTCGTGTGACGATGCGGGTAATAACGAACCATTAATTCTGCTTGTAATGTATTGTTCAAGAACGCTAACCATTGAAAAAACAACGGACGCTGTGCATCGCCGATTGATGGTATCAATTCATATTCTGGATGTAATTCGCAAAGGTGTATGCAGATAGCCGGACTTTCAAAAATAGCTTGCTCATCAACGACCAGAGTCGGTATGCGTCCAGCTGGGTTTAATTTCAAATACTCAGCTGATTTTTGAAAGTTCGATTCCTTATCAACCAACAACAATTCATAGTCAGTTTTCATGTGATGAAGTAGAAAGTGAGGAGCTAGGCTCGCATTATTTGGGTAATAATAAAGTTTGTACAAAATAGACACCATTCACAAAATTCAATGCTACTCATAAACGTCATTAAAATAATGACGAGCACTGTTTAATCCCAAATAATATCACTAGATTTTTGAAATTAACAATAAAAATATCGCCTCGTTTAAGGTAGTGTAACTATGTTCTAAGCCTCTGGTACGATCAGGATGCTGTTGGTTTAAACCGTCAAAACAGTCTGTCGCCATCGGCAAAATTGCTGTGATATTTTGATCTTGGAGATATAAAAAATCAGTTAGTCGTTTTGTTTTGTTGAACCTGCTCTGGCTAGAAGAACAAACCACAGCGCACTCAATCCGACACTACGAAGCCACTACCCCCCCCTTTTTTTATTGTCACACCAGCTATTGGCTGAATTGCTAAAGCGGAGCGACAGGACGTCGCGCAGAGTGAGTGAGACAAGGATATCTCTACGCACGGTAGGGAATTCAGGCAATAGTAGTGGAGTCTGCCGGTAGTTTTGGGTGGCTTTTTTTGCCTGCAGCTACTCCCGTACTAACAGGAGCCTTTGTTTCCACCATTGTATAGCAAGTATTTGTCTTTATTCGACCGACAAATTTAGATCTATCCTGATCCAACGAATAAAACCAGCTGTAATTATTGTATGCACGATCAACATCATAGGTTGTATTTGGCATCATCGATAGATTATTCAGCTGTTTAGCGTAATTGGTTTTTTCCTCTGTTAGCGAGAAAAACACAGGGACGGCGGCGTTAGGGTCATACACGGAATGAAGCTTGATCCCAGCCTTCTTTGAACGAAAACTTGCTCACTTAAAACGATTCTGATTGACCATCATACTCCGCCTGACTTGACAAACTCCTAATAAAGTGATTAATTACAATAAGTTAAGTGAGTTATAATGTGTTCTAGCCATTTAATCATGGTTTAGATTATAACCAAGTTATTCATTTGTAATTTTTTTACTTTAGGCCAGTCTGTAAAGACACAGCACTAATCAGGGAGTGTTTTGTTTTTCCTCTGTGTAGCGCAGCGCCTCTGTGTTCTCTGTGGTGAAAAATCTTTAAAGGATTGGTTATACCACAGAGAGCACAGAGAAGAGATTATAAGCATCTTTGCTTTTGGCTAGTGGACGAAGACACAGGGCTAATCAGGTAGATCTTTGGCTATTGAAAGTTGTTTCAATAGCTCTTAATGACGTCTTACTATTAAATTTCGCAAAGAGCAAAGCAACCAATTTATCCCAGCATGAAAGCATTCTTACTCGGTGATCGCCCTCTGTCGATCAGCCATTTTTTGAAAGGTGTGCCGGGGAATAAATTTCAATAGTTGCTAGATAACGCTGTTAGAATGTTTCGCGCTTAGCCTCTGGTTGGAAAAGTTGCTGTATCGATAACAACAATCCTACCGTAAACCCCGAGGTTAAAGCTCTATAGCCTGCTATCTATTTTTAAACCGGACGCTAGTGAAATGACTTATATAGTTTATGAAACTAAAGTATCGATTGTTGGTGGTTTTGCAATTAATGAAAAATCTCAATGTGGCTTTAACCTGAATCAGTGACTCACTGCACCACATAGCGCAAGCTATTGATTTACGGCGGTTAAAATTTTTCGCTGAAGCTACCGGTTTTATGCAGAGACGCATATGAGTTTGCAATTCCACCATAGAAACAATATCTTACACTCTGCATTCACTTTAAAGTCACGGATTCAGGTATTAATGAGTCTGTAATTTAACGATAAAAAAATGGTATTGATTAATGAAAACTGAAAACCTCTCATTTTATAGTTTATTTAGCGTTTTTCTTATAACGATAAGTATCGCTGCTTTTTCAAATCAAACCAGCGCGGGGGACGATACAGTGAAAATAGTCCAACAAATTTATGCTGAGGGCGAGGCAACAGGGGTAAATGCAGAAATAAGACTTAATGATATTCCTATCGCTCAACTAGTGGAAAATGAGGATGTAAAAAGCTTTCATGTAGAGATCAACTTAGTTTCTGGAAATAATACTTTAACGATAATTCCTGCCGATAAATCCGGTAGTGTAGCTGCACGTTTAGTTGCCTATAACCTATATGATTTTGTAGATGGTGTAGGGGGCGACACTGTATTGGTGGTTAGAACTAAAAATGGTGAAACTTCCAGCATTACTGTCGACCTTGGTTCTGAGCGTCCAAAATGGTCATGGCAGAGCGCTGATATTGTGACGGATAAAACCAGTCACCAGGAAGCACTCTCATTTGCCAAGTCTTTTTATAGAGCACTGCAACAAGGCGATACCCAAAAAATTGCTGCTGCATTAAAACCCGTGCATGTGGATCATGCTTTATTGACACCGAGTTTTAGCGCTGAGGCACGCGATAAAGAATCAGCTGATTATCTACCGGGAATCATCTCAGACGAAATCTGGCAGTGGGATGACATTAAGGATATTGTTTTTCGTGCTATCCCTGTAGCCAATGGGAGGCTTTATGATATACGCCGTGAAGATGGATCTACATTATTTCGGACTCGTCAGAAAGATAGATTCGAGCGTTATACCTTTTATTCGATGATTGGACGCAAAGATGGGCAATGGCGCTTTTATCGTTAGTCATTGTTAGCAGCACTCATATTAGGTTTCTATTGGCATATAAAAACATTGAGCGCTGCCACCATTAACAGCCGTTTAAAGTGGCTGGTTTTTTCGATGTTCAGCCTGATTGGTTATAGCATTGGCGTTTTAGAAATTTAAGCAGATAAGCTCTATCAAGTGAGTTATTTGACGCTAGTGCTTTTTATATTGCTATTGGCGTGAACAGGACGCGAAAGTTTTTTCACCCAAAGAAAGTCAGTTGCCGCAGCCGAAAATTATTGTAATGTTTTGATCTCATAGCTCATAGCTTATAGCTTATAGCTTATAGCTTATAGCTTATAGCTTATAGCTTAGCCTAACATCTTAGTACGCATCTCCTAGGGCTAACTATCTACCTACGACTGCGTTTCTGGATGAGAACTAGTTATACTAAGATGAGATCTCTTGAACTTGAATCAGTGACTTCACTGCACCACATAGCGTAAGCTCTTGATTCTACAGCGGTTAGAAAAATGCCCGCTGAACCTACGGGTGCAGCTAAGATTTTTCAATTCCACCGTAAAACCAATATCTTACACTCTGTATTCACTTTGAAGTCACGGATTCAGGTTTGAAGTTTAAAATATGTAGATTACATTCAGGTTTCTAGAAACAATATGGCAAAGCCCAATAAAAAAGGTCCGACAAAAACTATCGACATTTACTGCAGCCACTGTAAGCATCCACTTTTTAAATATCGTAAAGGCGGCAAAGGTAAGTTGATAAAATGCTTCAAAGAACGGATTGTTAAAGATTTCACCAAAAACCAATTGAATTGCCCTGAGTGCGAGCAGCTTTTTGCCAGGGACTGTTTGATAAGAGGCGCACCGGCCCTAAAAATGGTCGGAAATAAGGTCACATATAAATAGTGACTAAAGAGTAGTCGCTAAAAATAAGCTTTGGCCCCAAGTGAAGAGCAGGCCAAAGCTAAATAAAACGATGTATCGCAGGCTAAAATTTAGTCGCCAAATATTGCTTTCAACTGGCGAGAAGTTCAGCCTGGTGGTCTTTTTCAAGTAAGTTTTGTGCGCTTGCAGTCGCTTTCTGCAAGTACTGGTCGAGTTGCTGCTTTTGCTGTGCACTTAAATACATGCCCATTTTCGTGCGACGCCAAATAACATCCTCTAGGCACATCGCCCACTCTTGGTTGATTAAATAGTCAATTTCTAGCTGATATAAGCCGGCGCCAAAGTCAGGTCCCAAATCAGAGACGGCGGTTTTCCCGGTTAAAAACTGCTGGCACAAAGTTCCGTAGCTGCGCACATAGCGGGTGATTAATGAACGAGGCAACCAAGGGTATTGCTGTTCTAAGCTGGTTTGTAACTGCTGTTTATCGCTAAAGTCGCCGCCCGGTAAAACCGCATCTTTGGTCCAAGCTGCTCCCGCTTTAGGGAAGAATTCACACAGTTTATCCACCGCCGCTTCAGATAGTTTACGATAGGTAGTGATCTTGCCGCCAAACACTGAAAGCAATGGGTATTCGCCCGCGTTGGTCTGCACTTCAAAGCTGTAATCTCGACTGACAGCTTGCGCACTATCTGCCTCATCGTTCAACAGCGGTCTAACACCTGAGTAGGTTCTAACGATGTCCGCGGTGCTGATTTGAGTCTTAAAATGTTGGTTGCTGACTTGGATTAAATAATCTTGCTCTTCTTTATCGATTGCCACTAAGCTGGGATCGCCCTGATAATCAACGTCTGTTGTTCCTATTAGGGAAAAATTATCTTCATAGGGGATAACGAAGACGATACGAGAATCTTCATTTTGTAATATGTAAGCTTGTGGTTGACTGTGTAAACGCGGCACTATGATGTGGCTGCCTTTAACTAGTCGAATGTTCTTTGGGGATTTGATGGTCAAGGCCTGATCAAATAAACTTGCCACCCAAGGCCCAGCTGCATTGGCAATTGCTTTGGCCAACACTGTGGTTTTATTACCCTGTTGATCTTGGAGCTCGATCTGCCAGCCGTTGTCGACCCGTTTGGCGCTAGTACATTTAGTTCTAACTTTGATAGTGGCGCCACCTTTAGCGGCTGCCAGAGCATTGCAAACGACTAGTCGAGCATCATCGACGAACCCATCAGAGTATTCAAACCCCTGGCGCATCGTGGCTTTTAACGGGCTATCTTCGGTAAATTTTATCGCTTTGGACTTTTCTAAGGTGGTTCTTTTAGCGAGATTATCATACAAAAACAACCCCGCTCTGATCATCCAAGCCGGACGTAAATGTGGCCGGTGCGGCAGTTGAAATCTTAAAGGCGAGATGATGTGTGGTGCATTTTTAAGCAGTACTTCGCGCTCGGCTAGGGCCTCTCTCACCAACCTAAATTGGTAATACTCTAGATAGCGCAATCCACCGTGAATCAGCTTGCTGCTGTTGGATGAAGTAGCACTGGCTAAGTCATTCATTTCACATAACAACACTTTCAATCCACGACCTGTAGCATCGACGGCAATACCTGTGCCATTGACGCCTCCTCCAATCACTACTAAATCATAGCTTTCACCATTCACTGCATCTGCTGGCACTTTTCAATCTCTCCTTCTTAGCTCCAGTATCAGCCGCTTTCCCGCCGACCCTAGAACAATTTATATAGGCTTTTATAGCTGTTCATTTTTATTCAGTTAAGATTAAAATCATCTAGAACCCGCCATTAAGCAGTACTATAAACTTAATTAGCGAAAAATTATAGATAAAAACGAACATTTTCGAAAATTTATAGTCATGATTTAGCAATACCGATCGATGTTCGACTCACTAATAAGAGGTAAAGAGGAGGTAAAGAGGCGTTACAATAGATGTCGCAAGCATTAAGCAATTTTATACCCAGTGAGATGTAGTGAGGTACAGAGAGGCGAAAAATAGTGGGCTTTGACTATCTAATGGGTGCCGAGGCAGCGTGAGCACTCGATGAATAGAGCCTGGAGATCCCTCTATGCAAGTAGCGCTGTATCGAAGTAGCTAACCTTGTCCGACGTTGATTGTTCTGGTTTTCAGTCGGGCTTCTCGCTCAAATAATTCAAGCGAGACTAGCAGAGCATTTTTAAACTGCGAGTACATGCGGTTGGGCGCAGCGGGAATGACGTAGGAGAGCAAGCATTAAACGATGCAAGCGCTGCGCAGCAGGACTGCGCTATTAACCGCGGCAGATAATGCTAGGCGACTTGAATATCACTGGCAGCACAAGTGACTATTTCAAAAGCATCTTGAGTGGATAGTAATTTTCGAACCACTTGGTTATTCATGTGGTGACCGGTTTTGTAGCCGACAAACTCACCGATTAAACGATGTCCAAGTAGGTAGATATCACCGACAGCATCCAGCACTTTATGCTTAGAAAACTCATCTTCAAACCTCAGCCCATCACTGTTTAAGACGCTATTTTCATCCACAACGATCGCATTTTCCATGCTGCCGCCACGGGCTAAGTTGTTCGATCTTAGGTATTCTATATCACTCATAAAACCAAAGGTTCTAGCGCGACTTACCTGCTTGATGAAATTTTCACTGGTCAGTTCGAGCTCGCATTTCATGTTTTTACCGGTAAACGCCGGGTGATCAAAATCAATTTCTACGGTCAGCTTACAGCCGTCGTAAGGTTTTAGGGTGGCGGTTTTTCCCTCGAATTCAAAACTTACCGCACGTAGTATTTTGACGTATTTTTTCGGGCTTTGTTGCTGTTTGATACCTGCAGCCTTGATCAGGAAGATAAAGGGAGCTGCCGAGCCATCCATAATCGGTACTTCTTCAGCACTTAATTCGACGATTGCATTATCTATACCCATCGCCGCAAATGCGGCCATCAAATGTTCAATAGTGGCAACTTTGGTCTCATCTTTAAAAATATTGGTCGATAAAATAGTATCTTTGACTAAAAAAGCGTTTGCCGGCACTTCAATTACCGGATCTAAATCCAACCGGCGAAAAACGATCCCGGTATCAACTTCAGCCGGTCGTAAATTCAAATAGACCTTACTGCCAGTATGTAAGCCTAGTCCAGTCGCTTTGATACTACTTTGCAGTGTGGTTTGTTTAATCATCTAATAATTACTTATCCAATTTGGCTATTTAGCCAGCTAGCGTGAGATGTTAACTGGGCGATGCTATCCCTGCCTGTTTTTCTCTGTGCAGTGAGTAGCGTCGCAGGCACTACTCACTTTGACGACGCATAAAGGTCGGTATATCAAAGATATCTTCGTTGGCTTTATTGCGCTCTGGCACGGGTTCTTGCTTGCCATCAAGTAACGCTTCTTGCTGGCGACGACGCAGCACTGTCGGCAGTTCAATTTGATCCATATCTGGATCAAAATGTATTTTTTCAGTGGTTGAGCGAACGGACGTTTCAGTTTTTTGCTGCTGTTTTTTCTCGTCTAGCACTTTAAGGCTGGACTCTTTTTTGTCAAAGCCAGTGGCGACCACTGTCACCTTTAAATCATCCACTAGGTTATTGTCTATGACAGTTCCTATGACGATAGTTGCATCATTTGATGCGTATTTTTCTATAATATTTCCGACTTCGCTAAACTCACCCAAGGAGAGGTCGATTCCCGCGGTAATATTAACTAAGATACCACTGGCACCTTTCAAATCGACGTTTTCCAGTAGCGGGCTGTTAATCGCTTCCTCGGAAGCAATTGCCGCACGCTCTTCACCTCTCGCCTGTCCTGATCCCATCATTGCCATCCCCATTTCAGACATTACGGTGCGCACGTCTGCAAAGTCGACATTGATCATGCCGGGGCAGGTAATTAGTTCGGCAATGCCTCTTACCGCACCAAGTAACACATCATTCGCGGCGGCAAATGCTTTCAGCAAGCTGGTATTTCTACCTAGTACTTTCATCAGTTTCTGATTGGGAATGATGATCAGAGAGTCTACTTGATCACGTAGTTCAGCAACCCCCGCTTCAGCTAACATCATCCGCTTTCTGCCTTCAAATGGGAAGGGCGTGGTCACCACCGCCACGGTTAAAACACCCATGCTTTTAGCCACTTCTGCGACTATTGGCGCTGCACCGGTACCCGTACCACCGCCCATTCCCGCGGTAATAAAGACCATGTCAGCACCATCTATCGCCTCGGCGATCGCATCGCGATCTTCTATTGCGGCGGCGCGACCTATATCTGGATCCGCTCCTGCACCTAATCCTTTGGTTGTTTCGCAACCTAGTTGAATGCTCTTATCTGCATTGATGGCACTCAAAGCTTGAGCATCAGTATTAGCACAGATAAATTCTACAGCACTTAATTCTGCCGCTAGCATATGCGCTAAAGCATTGCCGCCACCCCCACCAACACCAATGACTTTGATCACTGCTCCGGGAACATCACTGTTTTCAAAATTAAACATTTCTACCTCCTAGCAAGCACCTCTAATTGGGCACTTACATTATTATTCCCGTCGCTATGTAAGCGCCGAAAACTTCTGCAATCTTCCCCTAAATAATGGGGCTATCTACGTATTACTGCTATTTTTCAACGTCTAGCTGTTTAACTGGTCGCCATTTAACGGCAACGACGTTGGTATACCTAACATCGACTCTTTCAATTTGTTGTGCTTTTAAATACAAGTGACCTTTATACAAGGCTAAAAAACGCTTTAACCTGCCCTGAATATTTTCCCGACCAAGTGCCACCTCAATATGGTTGTCTAAAAATAGTGTCCAAGCCCCGCGTGCCTGTAAAGTTAAACCTACCATTAAGCTATCTGAACCTTTAAAGAACTGACTCATAGCGTGGTATTGATCCATGACTCTGGCGGTCTCTGTCGACGGGCCATTTAGTTCGGGGAGATGTGCTAGGCCATTTTTAAGCGCAGGCCAAAAAATGTCTCCCTGGTAATTTAACAGCCCCTTATTTCCCCATTTAGCCACTGGCACTTGCTCTTCCACTTGAATATTGATGGTGGGTGGCCACTGTCTTTTTATGGTCGCGCTATTCACCCATGGCTCTTCAATGGTGCGTTGCTGTAAGGCATTTATGTCCATCGACAATAAGGACATGTCTTGATGGTCTAACTGCATCCCTGATACCAGGATTTCGATTAAGCTTTGACGATCTAAATACTGGGTATTGCCAGAGACCTTTAACTGCACAATAGGCTTATCTAATACTTGCCAAAGCGCCGTTGCTGCATTGAATAACAGGCCACAAAACAGTGCGAAGGCGGTCAATATCATCGCCGGTCGCACATACCATTCCGACATCAAGTTTAACGAGAAGTGCTGCTCTGCACTGTCTCGATTAACGATTTTGCTCGCGCCTTGCATAGCGGAGTTATTGGCACTAATCTCTTGATTAGGTTCCATATCTTGCTTGCGCCACTGCACCACGGTTAAGTCCTCTGCACGGTCGAGTTTACGCGTGGTATTTTAGCAGTGGCTGCCTGCAGCAGACTATAATTGATCATTTTTCGGAAAAATCCATACCCGACAAGCGGTGTGCCAGTGCCGTAATATCCCCTGCTCCTTGAGTCAGCAGTATGTCATTGGGCTTGAGTATATTTTTCAATAACTCTGGCACTTGCTCCACACTGTCAACGAATACTGGCTCCACTTGGCCACGCTGGCGAATACTGCGACATAAACTTCTACTGTCGGCGCTGCTAATCGCCTCTTCACCGGCACCGTATACTTCTAGTAATAATAGTGCATCGACGTTGGAAAGTGCCTGTACGTAGTCTTCATACAAGTCGCGGGTTCTGGTATAGCGGTGCGGCTGGTTAATCATCACAATTCTGCGCTCGGGCCATCCGGCACGTACCGCTTGTATGGTTGCCTGTATTTCTGTTGGGTGATGGCCGTAGTCATCAACTAACATCGCAGTGCCATCGCCAATCGGTAAATCACAGAGTATTTGGAAACGGCGCCCCACCCCTGAAAATGCTGCTAGTGCCGAGACGATTGCTGCATCATCTATGCCCTCATCCGTTGAGACGGCAATGGTCGCTAATGCGTTTTGCACGTTGTGGATACCGGGCATATTGACGGTGACTTCTAAGTTTTGATGATGATCTGGTCTGATCACCGTGAAATGCGTTTTCATACCTTTGTGCGATATATTTATCGCTTGGTAATCCGCACCATCGTTTAAGCCATAGGTGAGTACTGGGCGGTTGACCCGCTCCCGTATTTCCGCCACGACCGGATCATCGATGCAGAGCACTGCCAATCCATAAAAAGGTAGGTTATGCAGAAAATCAACAAAGGTCTGCTTTAGTACATTAAAATCGCCGCCGTAGGTGTCCATATGGTCGGCATCTATATTAGTGACTATCGCCACCATAGGTTGCAAGTGTAAAAATGAGGCGTCACTCTCGTCCGCTTCGGCGATCAAGTAGCGACTGGCACCAAGTCGTGCATTGCTACCTGCGCTGTTAAGGCGCCCACCAATCACAAAAGTAGGATCTAATTTTCCCTCTGCAAACACACAGGCGAGTAAACTAGTAGTAGTGGTTTTTCCATGGGTACCTGCCACGGCAATACCGTGCCGATAGCGCATCAATTCTGCAAGCATTTCGGCGCGTCTTACAATCGGTGTATGGGCGGCGCGTGCCGCGACAATTTCTGGATTGCTTTCATCGACCGCAGTAGATGTAACCACCACGTCGACATTCTCGACATTGGTTGCCTGATGACCGATAAATATTTTACTGCCTAAGCTCTCTAATCTGGCCGTGGTTGCAGAGGCTTTGATATCAGAACCAGATATTTTATAGCCCTGATTGCAGAGCACTTCGGCAATCCCACACATACCGACACCGCCGATACCCACAAAATGAATCCGCTTAATTCTGCGCATTTCTGGAACATCATGCACGGTTGCCGCCAATTTTTCTGAGATTCTATTGCTATTACTCATTTTATCTCCTCTAAGCAGATATTTGCCACGATTGACGATGCCTGTGGTGAGGCGACGGATACCGCCTTTTGCGCCATAGCTGCCAGCAGTTTTCTATCTTGTAATTCACTCAACAAAGCGGTCAATTTTTGGCTATCTAAATCTTTTTGCTGCACCATAATTGCCGCGCCTGCGCGCTCTAAAAACCGACCATTGGCGGTTTGATGATCATCTACAGCGTGGGGAAATGGGACCAGTATCGATGCGACTCCTGCGATCGCTAGCTCAGATACCGTCAGCGCACCCGCTCTGCAGATAACCAGATCTGCCCATCCGTACGCCGCTTGCATATCGTCAATAAAGGCGGTGATATTGCCGTTTACTCCAGCGTCTGCATACAGCGCTATTGTCTCGTCAATATTGCGCGTCCCCGCTTGATGCCAGACATTTGGTCGCTGCTCTGCATCGATCTGCGCCAAAGTAGCAGGGAGCACTTTATTGATCGCCGCCGCTCCTAAACTGCCGCCGACGATCAACACATTTAATTTTCCGCTGCGCTCGGCATAACGCTCGCTGCTCGGCTGCATTTGCAAAATAGGCCCGCGCACTGGATTGCCAACAATTTCAATACCCTTGCAGCTATCACTGCTGTCTGCTGCGCGATTGGCTGTACCGGAAAATGCGCCGGGAAATGCCGCTAATTTACGCTTTGCCATGCCCAATGATAATTTATTGGTCATCCCCGCCTTGGCATTTTGCTCGTGGATGATTAAAGGGACACCCGCTAATTTAGCCGCTACCGCTCCGGGACCCGAGGCAAAGCCACCCATCCCCAACACCACGTCCGGCTTTACTAGTTTAAATACTTGCCTAGCTTGGTAAATCGCTTTCAAAATCAACCACGGTGCTTTTAGCAAACCTAACTTACCTTTACCACGCAGCCCTTTAACATCAATACAGTGCAGCTGGATGTCGGCATTAGGCACTACTTTAGCTTCGATGCCCGCCGCAGTACCCAGCCAGTGCACTTCAACGTTGGCAGCGCGCAGCAAATCGGCCACGGCCAGTGCAGGAAAAACATGCCCACCTGTGCCTCCCGCCATAATCAACGCAACTTTTTGGCTCTTTTGCGGCTGCTGGTTAGCACTCATATTGACTCTCTATTAATTCGCTTTTTGGCATTTGCCTGATCAAAGGTTTTACTTTGTCTGCGCTTGGCTTTATTCAGCACTTTATCTGGCTCTAATTCGGTATCTTCAACATATTCTGATATATCTTGCACTGCCTGATCAGCGCTACTTTTTTGCTTGCGGCGCTTTTTAGCTGTCGACTGCGGCGCTTTTTTTTCAGTATCGTGCTGATTAGCAGCGTCATCGGAGGCCTCTTCAATCTGTTGCATTAAGTAAGATGCACCTATCGAGTCACTGATTAAAAAAGCCCCTGACTCGCCTACTTTAATGCGCTGCTGCTTTAATTCATAATCAATTCTTAACACCACTGCAATCATCGCAGTACAAATGATCAAGCTGCTGCCGCCATAGCTTAACAGCGGTAAGGTTAATCCCTTAGTGGGCACCGCGCCGACATTGACGCCAATGTTGATTAACACTTGTGCCGCCAGCATCAAGGCAAAGCCATAAGTGACAAATGCCATAAAAAATTGCTGTTGTTTTTCCGCTTGCCTGCCCACTCTAAACACTCTAAATATTAAGACTGCGTATAAGCCAATAATCGCCATCGCCCCGACTAAACCGAGCTCTTCGGAGAGTACTGAATAGACAAAGTCTGTGTGCGCTTCAGGCAAGTAGAACAATTTTTGAATACTATTCCCTAGCCCTGTACCAAACCACTCCCCTCGACCAAATGCGATCTGCGCCTGGGAGAGTTGGTAGCCGCTGCCAAATGGGTCGGCCCAAGGGTCTTGGAAAGATTTCAGTCTTGCCATCCGATAGGGTTGAATAACAGCCAGCGAGCCAACGGTCACTAGCGCTCCGCTTAATATCACCACAAACTGGCTAAAGCGCATGCCACTTAAAAAAATCATTCCCATCACCGATGCCATCAATACGACAGCGGCCCCGTAATCGGGTTCCATTATCAGTAAAAAGACGAAAAACCCCCGCGGCAGTATCGGTCTTACCACCCCTTTCCAGCTGTTGCGAACATCTGACAAGCGCCGCACTAAATACCCACCCAGATAGACTATCATGCAAAATTTAGCCACTTCTGAGGCCTGCAAATTAAGCGCCCCAGCGCGTATCCAACGCTGCGATCCGTTCACTTCTTTACCTATTCCCGGGATTAAGACGATTACCAATAGAAAGAATCCCAGTGCTAGCAGCCAGGGCCCGGCACTGTACCAGCGCTTCATCGGGACTTTCCAGACAATGAAAGCACCGACCATTGCCAAGAGAATAAACATGCCGTGGCGCAGCGAAAAGAAGAAAGCATTGTCGTAGTTTCTAGCGGCCACATCTAAAGAAGCCGAGGTAATCATCACAAAGCCAGTTAACATGATAAACACTGCACTGCACAAAATCAGCGGATCAAAAGGTAGTTGTCCTGAGGGTATGGTCAGCCATCTTGAGATAAAGCTCTGCTGTTTTAGCCACTGCGGCTCATTACCTGCCGATGGGTCTGGTGTCTTTAACGCCTCATGGTTAGTTTCTTTCATGATAAATTAACCGCAGCGACACTAAACACCGTGCCGCGCTGTGCATAATTATCAAACATATCAAAACTGGCACAGGCGGGTGATAATAATACGATATCTCCAGCGCTGGCCAAGGCAGCACTTTGCTTAACCGCCTCTTGCATACTTTCTGCGTAATGTATTTCTGCCTGTGACACCGCCGCGGCAATGCGCTGCGCGTCAGTACCTATCAAGACCAGCGCTTTTACATGCGCAGCGACCGGTTTTTGTAAGTCGTTAAAGCTGGCGCCTTTTCCATCTCCCCCGGCGATCAGCACTATCTTGTTGCCGGTTGCCAAGGTCGCTCCCAACCCTTCCAGAGCGGCTACCGTAGCACCGACATTCGTGCCTTTGGAGTCGTTGAAGTAGCACACTCTCCCTTTAGTTGCGACCAATTGACAGCGATGCTCCAATCCTTGGAAATTGACAATAGCCTCGAGCATGCCCGGCATTGAAAAGCCGGCAAGGTGACCGATAGACAGTGCCGCTAGAGCATTGACCACATTGTGTCGACCGGGCAATTTTATCGCACTGGTGGCTAGTAATGGCTGCTTAGCCAAAGCGATACACTCTTGCATTTCACCGTCAATTTCTGCCGTCATCAAGCCGAATATGTTGAAATCTGACACGCCTAATCTATAGCTGATAATATCTACATTCTTAGCGACTAAAGGATGGGTTAAAGTATCATCTAAGTTTTCTACCACACTTTTGCAGCCTTTAAAAATTCTGTGCTTAGCTTGGTAGTACTTCTGAAAATCATTCGCGTAGCGATCTAAATGATCAGGGGTCAGGTTTAACACCGTCGCCACACTCGCTCTTAAATCATGGCAGGTTTCCAATTGAAAACTAGAGAGTTCCAACACGTACAAGTCTTTTTCTGGCTGCTCTAAGAAATCCAGTACCGGCAAACCGATATTGCCACCAACACCTACCTCAATGCCGCAGGCCATCGCCATTTCACCGACTAATGTCGTCACTGTCGATTTTGCATTAGAGCCGGTAATCGCAATAATAGGGGCGCTTGTTGCCCGGCAAAACAAATCTATATCGCCAATTAACACACTGCCTTTGGCCACAGCATAAGCGATCGCGGGATCATCTTTGGCAATACCTGGACTGACTATTAATTCACTGGCTGAAGCCAGTAAGGTTTTATTTAACGGGCCTAACACTACTTTTATCTGCGGGTACAGCTGTTGGAAGCTGGCTAAATTTGCCGGTTGCTCGCGGGTGTCGACCACCAAAAAGCGCTCGCCTTTTTTAGCCAATAATCTGGCGCAAGACATCCCTGTTGCGCCTAAGCCGATAATTATTTTTAACTGATCCGTAGCGATTAGCGACATCTATAGCTTACCTAATTTTCAAGGTCGCAAGACCAATTAAGACCAAGATCACGGTAATGATCCAAAAGCGCACGATAATACGCGGTTCAGGCCAACCTTTTAACTCAAAATGGTGGTGAATGGGCGCCATTCTAAATATCCGCTTGCCGGTCAACTTGAAAGAGGCTACTTGCAACACCACCGACACTGTCTCCATAACGAATACGCCCCCCATAATAACTAGTACTAATTCTTGGCGCACGATAACTGCGACTACACCCAGTGCCGCCCCTAGTGACAACGCCCCGACATCTCCCATAAATACTTGTGCTGGGTAGGTGTTAAACCATAGGAATCCAAGTCCAGCGCCAACAATCGCTCCACAAAAAATGATCAATTCACCGGAGCCGGTGATGTAGGGAATATTTAGGTAGCTGGCGAATTGAACGTGTCCACTGAGATAGGCGAACACCCCTAGACCCGCGGCCACCATGACCGTTGGCATTATCGCCAGGCCATCTAAACCATCGGTTAAATTAACTGCATTTGAGGTACCAACAATCACAAAGTAGGTAAAAACTATAAAAAACAGCCCCATATCAATCGCCACATCTTTAAAGAAAGGGACGATTAATTCAGTTTCAGCCGGAGATTGAGCGGTCATATATAAAACGATAGCGGCGCTAAGTCCACCGACTGACTGCCACAAATATTTCCAGCGAGCAGGTAGCCCTACTGAATTTTTTTCTACCACTTTGCGCCAGTCATCGACCCATCCTACCGCACCAAAAATGAAGGTAACCGCCAGTACTATCCACACATAACGCGATGTCAAATCTGCCCATAACAAGGTACTTATACCGATAGATAATAGTATCACCGCCCCGCCCATGGTCGGTGTACCGGCTTTGGACAAATGAGACTGAGGTCCGTCATTGCGTATCGATTGACCGATTTGCTTATCTTTTAAAAAGCGAATCATCTTCGGCCCTAAATACAGTGATAAACACAAGGCGGTAATCACCCCCATTATGCCGCGCAAGGTCAAATATTGTAGTACCGCGACCCCGTTTAAATACTGGGAGAAAAATTCTGATAATAGTAATAACATTATCTCAATACCTCTGGAGTTAATTCAGTCACAACTTTTTTCATTGCGGCGCTTAAAGAGCCTTTCACTAACACTTTGGTTTCACTATTCATCATGGTTTTCAATTGATTAATCATTTCTTGTTGGCTGTTAAATGCGTTTACTGGTTTAGCTGTAAGATGGGAAAATTCGGTTGCGGCTAAGGCACCTAATGGCCCGCAACTAAATAGATAGTCGATGTTCTTCTGCGCGGCATAGGCACCGACGCTTTTATGTAACTGCTGTTCATCTGCGCCCAATTCAGCCATATCACCTAAGGCTAAAATTTTTCGCCCAGTTAACTGAGCTAAAAAATCTAGCCCGGCTTTTACCGAGTCGGGATTACCGTTGTAGCTGTCATCGATGATAGTGCTCCGATTTAACCCGCCGAGCGCTTTTAGCCGCCCGTTGATAGCAGCGGCGTTTTCCAGACCGGTAACAACTTCCTCAACACTGGCACCTATCGCAAAGACACTGGCCGCTGCCGCCAGGGCATTGGCAACATTGTGTATCGCTAACAATTGCAGTTTGACCGATTTACTGATCAGCTCGGCACTGGCTGCTCGATAATTTAGAGTAAATTGATAGTTGCCCGCAGGCAGCTGTTTCAGGTCAGTCGCATAGACGTCTGCCTGGGTATTATGCAAGCTAAAGGTCAATATTTTCCTAGTGCCTAACATCGCCTGCCACTGCGCTACGTTTTGATCATCTAAGTTGAGGATCGCCACGCCTGCCTCTTTCAAGCCTTGGAATATTTCACCTTTCGCTGCAACCACACCCTGTAAGCTACCAAAGCCTTGCAGATGAGCCGCCATTGCATTGGTAATAATTGCCACATCGGGTTGCGCTAAAGCGGTGCAATAAGCAATTTCGCCGCTGGCGTTTGCGCCCATTTCGACAATGCTGTAGCGATGCTCTCGGTTAAATTCCAACAAGGTCAAGGGCACGCCTATCTCATTGTTTAAATTGCCTTTAGTCGCTAACGTTGGGCCTTTTACGCTCAAGATTGCCGCGATTATTTCCTTGGTAGTGGTCTTGCCGTTACTGCCGGTTACCGCTATTAATGGACCTTGATATTGATTGCGATTATATTTTGCAATTTGTCCTAGCGCTAAATGACAGCTGCCAACCACAAATTGCACTACACTTGGCTCTAGTGCTAGCTCTCTTTCAACCACCACCGCAATGGCGCCGGAGTCTATCGCCTGCTGACAAAAGTCATGTCCGTCGAAGTGCTCACCACTCAAGGCTAAAAACACGTCCCCTGAACGTACTTTACGAGTATCTGTAGCAAGATTATTAAAGGTTTGCTCAAGCAGTTCTGCGCTTAGTTTACCTGACGCATTGACCAACTGACCGCTAGTCGCGGTACTCAAATCAGCGAGTGTCATCAAGAAACTCATTGACTGGCACCGCTATTCGATTGACTGTCGCTAGACTTACTTGCCGGCCAGTTAGCTAGGCCTTCCAAGACTACTTCTGCATCTGAAAAGTGTTGTTTTACACCCATAATTTCCTGGTAATCCTCATGTCCTTTACCTGCCACTAAGACCAAATCAGCAGTTTCAGCACCACTGATAGCCTGATATATTGCCGCTCTGCGATCACTGATTATTTGGTATTGGCTTGCAGCGGCAAAACCTCGCGTTATCATTTCTATAATTACCTTAGGC
This sequence comes from Oceanospirillales bacterium, assembly GCA_029027825.1. Lineage (GTDB taxonomy): Bacteria > Pseudomonadota > Gammaproteobacteria > Pseudomonadales > Balneatricaceae > Rs1. The sequence goes on from CP093399.1 coordinate 2,441,496, forward strand.
TCTTCTGTTCTTGGATTGTCACTAGTGACAATCACCACGTCGGCATTGCACTCAGCCACTTTTGCCATTTCTGCGCGCTTACCGTTATCGCGATCACCACCGCAGCCAAAGACCAAGATCAATTTACCAACACAGTGAATTCTACTGGCCTGCAGTGCTTTTTCTAAAGCATCAGGGGTATGCGCATAATCAACAATACACAGCGGTTGTGCAGCTAACTTAGGATTGATCACATTTTGCATGCGTCCGGGTACCGGTTGCAGCTGGCTAATGCTCTGCTGAACTTGTTGATCCGAATAGCCCAATTTAGAAAGCACTGCGGTGGTTAGTAGTAAATTGGCGACATTGAATTTACCCAATAATTGGCTCTTAAATGGCAAAAGCATAATCTGACCTGCCGTTTGCTTTTTTAGTACAAAATTCAGTCCATTATCTAGCGATATCTGCTGTGCGGTAAAGTCGGCATTTCGGCGATGGTCTTCGCTGTAACTAGTCACTGATCCCTCAGTGAGTTCGCCAGCTAATTGACGATTGTATCGGTCATCGAGATTTAAAATTTTATGCTCCGCACTGAAGTCGGTAAACAATTGTGCTTTAGCGGCGGCATAGTGTTGCATATCGCCATGATAGTCCAAATGATCTCGACTCAAGTTGGTATAGGCGACCACTTTAAACGGTACACCTTGCACTCGTCCCTGCACTAGCGCGTGTGAACTCACTTCCATCACGACCGCCTGAGCGCCGCGCTGATAAAAATCAGCAAACATCTGCTGTAAACTACAGGCATCTGGGGTGGTTCTACTCGCCTCTGCGAGCGCACTCGGCTCACCGTTTCCTAAAGTACCAATAATAAAAGTGTTAACCCCTAAGCTATTTAAAGCTTGGGCGATATAATGAGCGCTGGAGGTTTTTCCATTGGTCCCTGTCACTCCAATAATAGTCAGCTTAGAGACCTGATTAGCGAATACTTGAGCGGCTATTGCACCGATTGAATACGCTAAATTTTCAATCGCAATCACCGGTATTGAATAGCCAGTTAAATCAAGGTCAGCCACTGCATGCTGCTCTTTATTCACCAGCGCCGCCACCGCCCCGCGCTTAGCAGCCGCTTCTATATAGTCGCTACCTTTAAAGGAGCCACCATCGCGAGCGACAAACAAATCACCACTAACAATGGTGCGACTATCTTCTTTAATGCCGGTGACCAATAAAGCCCGCCAATCGACGGCCGCCGTTGCAGTCGTTTTTACAGCGGGAAATAGAGCCGCTAATGACACGGCTGGCACCGATTGATTACTGTCCATGCTGCACCGCCACTGGGCTGTTTTGTAAACCGGGGTTGGTTGATGGTTTTGTTTTAGGCCACTGATCGGGGGAGATATTTAACATCCGCAGTGCACCTGCAGTCACCCTGGAAAATATCGGTGCGGCAACTCCACCACCTGAATACTGCTGTCCCTTTGGATTATTCACCATGACCACCACCGCAATTCTTGGGTTACTCGCTGGAGTGATCCCAGCAAAAACCGAAATGTATTTATCAAGATCATATCCGCCGCGTTTGGCCTTGCGTGCAGTACCGGTTTTGCCTGCCACTCGATAGCCGAAAATCGCCGCTTTACGTCCAGTACCACCTTTATCTGCCTGAGTAGTCGTTTCCATCATCGTCACCACATCGTTAGCGATTTCAGCGGGAATCACCCGCACACCTCTGGGAGGACTATCTATTTTCAATAAACTGACAGGAATTTTAACCCCTTGATTGGCCAATACCGCATAAGCTTGGGCCAACTGAATTGGTGTGACCGACAGTCCGTAGCCATAGGACATAACCGCTCTCTCTATCACTTGCCGATCAGAGTAGTAAGGCAGTACGCCGCTGCGCTCCCCCGGAAAACCAGTACTTGGCAGCTGGCCAATTCCTACATTTGAAAACAAGTCATGCATCCGATCTGGCTCTAGTGAGAGCGCTAGTTTAGTCACGCCCACATTACTAGATTTAGTGATGATACGGGTGATTGATAGCTCACCGTAATTGCGGAAATCTTTAATCCGTTTACCTTTCACCATCATGTAACCCGGAGTGGTATCAACTACCGAATCGCGATTGTATTTGCCACTCATCAACGCAGCGGTAATGGTAAATGGCTTAACCGTTGAACCGGGCTCAAATACATCTGTCAGCGCCCGATTTCGCAACTGCTCACCGGTCAGCACACTACGGTCATTAGGATTGTAAGAAGGCTGATTAACCATGGCTAGAACTTCGCCAGTTTTAATGTCTAACACGACTACAGAAGCGGAGTCTGCGCGGTGTGATTTGACCGCTGATTTAAGCTCTTTATACGCTAGATACTGTAGCCGCAAGTCGATACTTAAAGTGACATCTTGTCCAGACTCGGCACTTTCCAGCAGCTTAATGTGCTTAATCACATTACCTAATCGGTCTTTCATCACTAACTTTTTCCCAGGCACGCCAAGTAGCGCTTGCTCGTACGCTAGCTCTATCCCCTCTTGGCCCGCCCCATCAATACCCGTAAAGCCCACCAAATGTGTGGTGACTTCTCCCGCCGGGTAGTAGCGCTTGTACTCTCGATCAACGTTGACGCCTTTGATTTGCAACGCGACCACTTTCTTTGCTAAATCAGGTGAAATCTGCCGCTTAAGATAAATAAACTCTTTTTTAAAATTCTGTTTCACCTTGCGTAATACTGCGTTAGATTTTTTGCCTAACAACTTGGCCAGTATCTTTAACTTCGGGTCGGTAATATCTATATTCTGCGGATTAATCCAGACCGCTGCCACGGGAGCGCTAACCGCCAGCGCCTCACCATTTCTATCGGTAATCACGCCGCGATGTGCCGGCACTTGCATGGTACGGATGGTGCGTTTATCACCCTGCGTCTGCAAAAATTCTCTATCGTAGGTATACAATGAGACTAGTTTGGCAATTATCGCCACCGCAATAAGCACCAGCAATCCACAAACTAACCACAGGCGCCAAGCGCGGGAGTGTTGTAGACCTAGACTCTCATCACTCATAACTCACCATTTCAACTTGTTCTGATAATGGTACGTACATCTGCAGTTTACGCTTAGCCAATTTTTCAACGCGGCTATTCGAACCTAATGCACTTTGCTCTAACAACAGCTGACCCCACTCGACTTGCAATTCATCCCAGTGTGCTACTAACTGCTGCTGGGTATTAAATATCTGACGATACTGGTAGGCCTGATAAATAATTGAGACACTGCTTAACAAGAGCATGATGAGCAACAGTAGGATAACTAATATCGGCCGACCAATTTCATTAGACGTCAGTATATCTAAGCGGGGTTCCGCTACTGTGTCTATGCTTGCTGTGGCCGACTTTTTGCTCATGCTATTTTTTCTGTGACTCGCATCACTGCGCTGCGCGAACGAGGGTTAATATTGACTTCATCTTTGCTGGCTCTGACCTTCTTACTGATGTCTTTTAAGCGACACCGCAGCATGTCATTGGTGTATGGAATCCCCTGTGGCAAGTGATCGTCACCTTTTACATGCTTGCGAATAAAACGCTTAACAATCCGATCTTCTAATGAGTGAAAACTAATCACTACTAGACGTCCACCCACTTGTAGCGTTTCTAATGCACCTTCTAAAACCGCATCAATATCGCTCAACTCTTGGTTGACTTGAATGCGAATAGCTTGAAATGCACGCGTCGCTGGATGCTTGCCCTTCTCCCAAGCGGGGTTGGCATCTTTGACAATTTGCGCCAGCCTGCCCGTTGTTTCTATCGGCTTTATCGCCCTTTCTGCGACAATCGCTTTAGCCATGCGCCGGCCGAACCTATCTTCACCGTAAGTGTAAATAACATCGGCAATTTCCTTTTCTGAGGCACGTGCTATCCACTGCGCGGCACTTTCACCACGGGTGATATCCATGCGCATATCTAAAGGACCATCATTTTGAAAACTAAAACCGCGGCTCGGATCATCTAACTGCGGGGAACTAACTCCTAGATCCAGCAGAATACCGGTCACTGAACCATGCTGTTGATGCTGCTCAGTAAACTCTACAATTCTAGCGAATGAGCCATGCGCAATTGAAAATCGCTGATCATCGGCAAAGCGCTGTTCGGCAAAACTGATCGCTGTTAAATCTTTATCGATGGCCATCAATTGACCATCGTCCGCTAGCGCGTCCAATATTTTACTACTGTGTCCACCGCGACCAAATGTTCCGTCTACATAAAACCCTGAAGGATCACTGACTAAAGCATCTACCGCCTCTTGCAGCAAAACGGTTACATGTTCAAAGTTTTCATTATCCACTTAAAGCCACCTTTACTGGAATACTGGTTCCAGTGTTTAACATTAACTACAGCTGACAATATTCAACTGCAGGTAAAACTATCAAAAAGCCCTTTCTTTCCTATAAAGAAAGCGACTGTAAATCTACGGGTAACGCTGTTTGATCACTATCTTGCTGCAAATATTCATCCCTGGTTTGGTGCCAGAGTTGCTCGCTCCAAACTTCAAATTTTTTGCCTTGACCCAGTAAAATAATTTTCTTGTCTAACTGCGCGTACTCTCTTAAGGGCGCACTCAGCAATAAACGTCCACTGCTATCCATATCAATATCCGTTGCATGCCCTAACAACAAACGCTGAATACGACGAGCATTTTTATCAAAGCTCGGCAACGCCTCGATCTTTAGCTGGATCTCTTCCCATTCATGCACCGGATAAACTAACAGGCAACGTGATTCTGTATCTATGGTAACGACCATTTGCCCCGCGCAGTGCACACTCAACTGCTCTCGATAACGAGAGGGAATAGCCATTCTGCCCTTGGCATCCAAATTAATTGGATTAATGCCGCGAAACATCACCTTAAACTAGCCTCGACCACTAAAATACATACAAAAACTCCACTTTAACCCACATTTACCCACTATATTACACTATAGAAAAATATGTGCGTTTATGCAAGTCTTGATCGCCTCTACAAGCATCCTCTACACAAGGCGATCAACGTTCGACAAACGCGCCATTTTCAGTCTAAAACAACGAAAAACATCAGTACAAAAGGACATATTCTTTAGCAAATAAGAACTTATACAATTTATAAAAAAGAGCATTGCTATGCAGCCGCGGCTAGGCATGACTTAAGAGTTAAAAACTTTGACAGGACACTAATATTCGCGCCGTATTATAACAATAATTTCATCATTAAACGCAATTGATCAAAAATTTATAGAGCATATTTAACCGCTATGTCCTAGATAAATGTAAAGCCAACCACGCATAACAACCCCCAACGTAAACACCACTATCCACACCCACCCAATAAAGCACCCATAAACACACTCCACTACTGTACAAAACTTACACAGATAACAATGATTATCATTTGCATTATTTTGGGCTGTACTGTAAAAGTACCAAAAAATAGCACTTGCATGTCAGCAAAATTATTAAAGGCACAATAATGACCAAGAAAAAAATTTCCAACTACAAGGGATCGGCAGGCGGCTGGGGAGCTCTAGCCAGCACCACCAAGCACTTGCTAAAAAGCAGAAGACCAATTAAGAACATTGTCAGCTTATTAAAGACCAACCAAGATCAAGGCTTTGACTGCCCGGGCTGCGCTTGGGGAGACGCTAAAGGACACAGCATTAGCTTTTGCGAGAACGGCGCTAAAGCGGTGAACTGGGAAGCGACCGCCAAGCGAGTCGGCGCTGATTTTTTTGCTAAGTACAGCGTCAGCTATTTAGAGAAACAAAGCGATTACTATCTTGAGTACCAAGGGCGTCTAACCCAACCAATGCGCTATAACAGCAGCACCGATCACTATGAGCCAATAACATGGGACGATGCTTTTGCGCTAATCGCCAAACATTTAAACAACCTTGAATCACCAAACCAAGCGGAGTTTTACACCTCTGGACGCGCCAGCAATGAAGCGGCCTTTATGTACCAGATGATGGTGCGCAGCTTTGGCACCAATAACTTCCCCGACTGCTCGAACATGTGCCACGAAGCCAGCGGCGTGGCGATGAAAGAAACCATAGGCGTGGGCAAAGGCACTGTATCACTGGATGATTTTGATTTGGCTGATGCGATTTTTGTCTTCGGCCAAAACCCTGGCACCAACCACCCAAGAATGCTCGAGTCACTGCGACAAGCATCACGGCGCGGCGCCACCGTGGTCAGCATTAACAATTTACGCGAGCGCGGCCTGGAGCGATTTACTAATCCGCAGAGCCCGATTGAAATGCTAACCAATGGCCACACCACTATTTCCAAGCATTATTACACGCCAAAATTAGGCGGGGACATGGCCCTAGTCAGAGGCGTGGTCAAGGCACTATTGATACTGGATAAAGCAGCCATTGATCGCGGCGAGAACAGCTTATTAGATGTCGATTTTCTCGCCGAGCACACCAGCGGTTTAGACGATTATTTACACTTAGTGAGAGCGACCGACTGGGAGGCGTTAATCGAGCAATCCGGGGTTAGTCGCGCCGATATGGAACATATCGCCACCGTTTACGCCAACTCTGAAAAAGTTATCTGCAGCTGGGCAATGGGCTTGACGCAGCACAAACACTCAGTCATCACCTTGCAAGAAATCATCAACTTGCTGTTGTTAAGGGGAAATATCGGCAAAGCTGGTGCTGGCGCCTGCCCAGTAAGGGGCCATAGTAACGTGCAAGGCGATCGCACCATGGGCATCAATGAAAAAGCCCCCGCAGCACTATTGGACAACCTCGAGCAACTACTGGGACAAAAAATGCCCCGCGAGGCGGGTCATAATGCTATTCAGGCGGTACAGGCAATGACTGCCGGGCAGAGCAAAGTTTTTATCGCTCTGGGCGGAAATTTTGCCGCCGCCATGCCGGATACAAATGTAACCCGTCGAGCCATGGCCAAATGCGACTTAGTAGCCAATATCAGCACCAAGCTTAACCGCAGCCATTTAACCCCGGGTAAAGACGCGCTAATACTGCCGTGTCTGGGCAGAACAGAATTAGACCTCACCGAAAAAGGCCAACAGCGGATCACTGTTGAAGACTCTATGTCGATGGTGCACAGTTCCGGTGGAGTACTGCCGCCAGCGAGCAAACAATTAAAATCTGAAGTGGAGATAGTGGCCCGCATTGCCAATGCAACCTTAAAAGACAGTAACATTGACTGGCTGGCACTGGCCGCAGACAACTGTAAAATTCGCGACTTAATAGAACAGTGCATCGACGGTTTCGCCAATTTCAACCAGCGCCTTGCAGCCCCAGGCGGCTTCTATTTGGGCAACCCAGCTGCCCAGCGCGTTTGGCTGACGGATACCGCCCTGGCAAATATCAAAAGCAACCCGCTACCCGAACACCTTGTCGCCGAGCAAATAACGAGTCAGCGCCGCAAGAAAAAGCAGCCGGGAAAGATCTTTACCTTGCAAACGATGCGCTCCCACGACCAGTACAACACCACCATTTACGGTTTTAACGACCGCTACCGTGGCGTCAAAGGCCAGCGCAACGTGATTTTCATGAATGCGGATGATATGCAGCACTTAGGACTTTCCGCCGAGCAAGAAGTGACTATTACCTCGCACTGGCACGACGGCTCTGAGCGATCGGTGTCTGGATTTAAAGCGATTGCCTACGACATACCTAAAGGCAATATGGCCGCATACTACCCAGAGACCAACCCGCTGATAGCGCTAGAGAGCTATGGCGATCAAAGCTTTACTCCTACCTCTAAAGCGATTGCGATTAGCATTAGCACCGCCAAAAGCAGCAGCATTATTAAACTGGGGGAATAGCAGCACTAGCACTGCCAACTTAGTACTACCCGCAGCAGGATTTTCCAGCTGCGAACAACCGCCCATACAACCCCGCCGATCCAGCAATCTCATTTCAATTAGATCACTGCTAGGCTTTGCTAGTTATAATTTTATACTGTATAATACGCGCTCAATATTCTAGGAAAAACGGCATTTACCAGCCTTAGTTGCTTAATTTTCCTTATAATCTGACCCTGTGTCGCTGGTGATACAGGTTATGTGCTCGGACCTTCTTAACTTCACTGCTTATATTAAGCACAAGTGGGAAGCCGCGGCCCAAAAATAGGACATTTTCATGAGCGAAAGCTTTGCTGACATGTTTGAAGAATCTCTTCTAACACTCGATATGAAACCTGGTACTTTAGTTACTGGTGAAGTTGTAGACATTGATAACGACTGGGTTACTGTTCACGCAGGACTTAAGTCTGAAGCGGTTATCCCACGCGTTCAATTCTTAAACGATGCTGGCGAACTAGAAATTCAAATCGGTGATAGCGTTAAAGTATCTCTAGAATCCGTTGAAGACGGTTTCGGTGAGACTAAACTTTCTCGCGAAAAAGCGAAACGCGCTGAAGCTTGGGAAGTATTACAAGCTAAATTTGACGCTGAAGAAACTGTACAAGGTTTCATCAACGGTAAAGTTAAAGGTGGTTTCACTGTTAACGTTAACAACATTCAGGGTTTCCTACCAGGATCTTTGGTAGATGTACGCCCAGTACGTGACGTTGATCATTTAGAAGGACAAGAGCTAGACTTCAAACTAATCAAGCTTGATCCTAAGCGTAACAACATCGTTGTTTCTCGCCGTGCTGTGCTTCAAGAAGCAAACAGCGCTCAGCGTGATGAAATACTAGCTTCTCTTGAAGAAGGCCAGACGGCTAAAGGTTTCGTTAAGAACCTTACTAATTACGGTGCATTCATCGATCTAGGCGGTGTTGACGGTCTACTACATATCACTGATATGGCGTGGAAGCGTATCTCTCACCCAAGCGAAATGCTTAACCCTGGTGATGAAATCTCAGTTAAAATCATTAAGATCGACAAAGAGTCTGGCCGTATATCGCTAGGTCTTAAGCAACTTTCTGAAGATCCGTGGGAAGCTATCAAGAAGCGTTACCCTGCTGGCTCTAAAACCCAAGCTAAGATCACTAACCTTACTGATTACGGCTGCTTCGCTTCAATCGAAGATGGTGTTGAAGGTCTAGTTCACGTTTCTGAAATGTCTTGGACCAACAAAAACATCCACCCGTCTAAAGTTGTACAGATTGGTGAATCATTAGAAGTAATGATCTTAGATGTTGATGAAGAGCGTCGTCGTATCTCTCTAGGCATCAAGCAGTGCACTATCAATCCTTGGACTGCATTCTCTGAACAGTATGCAACTAATGATAAAGTATCTGGTTCTATCAAGACTATCACTGATTTCGGTATCTTTGTTGGTCTAGAAAATGAATTAGACGGTTTAGTTCACATGTCTGACATCAGCTGGGAAGGCGATCCGGAAGCATCTCTACGCGAGTACAAGAAAGGCGACAACGTTGAAGCTATTATCTTGTCCATCGACGCAGAGAAAGAGCGTATCTCTCTTGGTATCAAGCAAATGGATAGCGATCCGTTCGCTGAATACGTTGCAGCAAACGACAAGAACACCATTGTTACTGGTAGCGTAAAAGCTGTTGACGCTAAAGGCGCAACTATCGAGCTTGCTGAAGGTATCGAAGGTTACTTGAAAGTTTCTGAAATTAGTGTTGACCGTATCGAAGACGCATCGACTGTTCTTAAAGTTGGCGAGTCTGTTGAAGCTAAGATCACTAACATCGACCGTCGCAACCGCAACATCACTCTCTCTGTTAAAGCGAAAGATCAAGCTGACGAGAAAGCTGCTATTGCCGCTGTTCGCAATGTTGAAGTTAAGACTGCTGGTCCAACAACCATCGGTGACTTAATCAAAGCTCAGATGGCTAACAAAGACTAGTCTTTGTGATTAATCTCTTAAGGTGAACTAGCGTTTTCTTTGGGAGATAGCCACACAAAAAAGCCAGCTGATATCAGCTGGCTTTTTTAGTTAATCTAATTATTTAGTTATCTAGTTATCACTGACAACTTAGCTCTGCTGTTTATTTACGGCGACTATTAGTCACTACAAATCGCCTCTCATATATTCCAATAACTGCTAACATTCATCAACTTCTAATAAGTACAAGCAACTTTTAATAAGCACAAACAACTTTTATCAACTACAACAGCACATAGTCAATTAGCTGATCTTCTGTTATTTCTTTATCTGTCACTTCATAGACACTTAACACCGATGCATGCGCGGTGATCACAGAATCAGTTTGACCTGTGACCAGCGGATGCCACTCTGGCAGCTCTTTTCCTTCGTCGATCAACCGGTAACTACAAGTGGGCGGTAACCAGTGAAACTCTTGCACATCTTGTGGGCGCAACTTTACACAGTTAGGCACTAAGCTGCTGCGTTTTTCGTACTGAGTACAATAGCAATTAGATTTATCAAGCAAATGACACACCACCTAAGATTAAAAAACATCTAACGTATCTACATACTCAACTTTCTGCAAACAACACAAAGCGCAGCCATCGCACAGCGACTCCCACTCGCTAGGGGTCATTTGCGCCAGCGTTTTACGCCGCCAAAAAACTTCCTGTGCCATCTGCTATCTAACGCCAGTAGTCGGTCTATCTGGATACAGATCTAACATATAATCCTCTTTTGGAGGCGGCATTTGCAAGTAGTAACCTTTTTCAGCTAAATCAGCCAACAGCCGAGCCGTGTCTACTCGAGCCAATTTTCGATCAGCTTTTAATGGCATATCCATAATATGCATCGCAGTACCGAACATTTCCATCAGCGCCACTGGCACTTTTTTAAGCTGCAAGGCTTTCTCTACATAAAGATACATTTCATCTTTTCGAGAACTTCTATAAATTGATATAATTTTCATAATATAATTCTTTAATTTTTTTAATTTCTTAATAAAAAAACAACGATTGAGATCGCCACTTTAGCAACCCTTAGCCATTCTTAAACAGTGGAGCTTAGCTAGCAGCCAAAATAAACGTCTTATCGTTAGCTTTTCTGGCGAACCGCTATTGAGCCTCGCCTAAACTGACTCGTCTTAACTATTAAAAATTGTTAATCAAAACTGCTAATCGTACTGGCGAATTTGAGTGAGTATTTGCTCACCAAATAGCTGCTCACGCCAGCCGCTTAAGCCCTTTGGCATACGATAATCGCCAAACTCTAGCTTGCTTCTCACCAACGCTTCTAAATCTTTCTTGCGCAACACTATTTCCGGAACTATCGTCTGCTGCACAGCTACCTCAGTAGCCAGCTGCTTGATACTTCTAAAACGCTTATTCCACACTGGATCCAATGGTTTTTGGATGCCCGGCACCGGCCCGTTATCAATAAGCAGCTGTTTGGCACTATTGAGCATGGCAATAATTTGCTCACCGTCTGCACGGACGCTTTTCGGCTTAATATCATCTACTTGGTTTAACTGGCTAATCGTCAGTGGCCAACGATTGATAATAGAAATGATGGTCTGATTTTTCAACACCCAATTTCTCGGCAAATTGCGCAGCCGGCTCTCTTTTTCTCGCCAGTCAGACAGCGCTTTAAGCGCCACTAGCTTGTAGTCAGGTACATTCCACATTTGACTGAAACGCAAATAGTAATGCTCACTGTCAAAGGTTTCATTTTGACAAATAACACTTTCCAAGCTCTTTACACTATCTTCTAAAAACCACTGATAGCACTCTCTGTCTTGCATTTGCTGAATTTGCTGCTGACAGACTTCCACCAGATAAGCGACATCTAGCGCCGCATACAGTTCTTGCTTGTTGGTCAGTGGTCGCTGTAACCAATTTGAGGTAGTTTCCGCCTTGCCTATTTTTATTTGCAAGACGTGCTCTAGCAGGCGCTGCAAACCCATGGTAAAACCCCAACCTAAAAAGGCGGCAGCCAATTGAGTATCATACAAGGGCTGTGGTATCACACCGACCAACTGTTTAAACAACTCTAGATCTTCGCTGCCCGCATGAATAATTTTAAGCACACTTTTAGCTTCAAATAATTCCACCAACGGCGCGTAATCATCAATTACTAGAGGGTCGATTAAGTAACACTGCCGGTCGTCACCAATTTGAATCAAACCAGCGATTGGATAAAAAGTATCTACCCGCTGAAATTCTGTATCAATCGAGATCATCGGCAGCGTCAACCAATGCTGGCAATGTTCTTTTAAGGCCTGATTTGAACTTACATAGACCGGCTTTAAAGCACTGGCTTCGAGCACTTGCCAATCATAAGACTTATTTTGCATATTGTACCGAGAAAAAGAATAATCAATTTATTCAGCTAGCAGGCAACTCAAAGATTGCACGCTATAAAATTTATTACCGCTCGTCAGACTTGAGCGATCTCGACCTGCAATAGCACTTTACAGCATCGTAATATAGCATCGACAAACAACAGTGGGCTGCTTTATCGGTGATAACATTAAATAACTCTGCGCCCTGCCAATGCATGCGCTAAGGTACCGCCATCCACATATTCCAACTCGCCACCTACCGGCACCCCGTGCGCAATACGCGAGAGAATGAGCGGCTTATCACGCAACTGCTCCGCTATATAATGGGCGGTAGCCTCACCTTCAACTGTCGGATTAGTCGCCAAGATCATCTCCTCAACTACTTGCAAAGAAACTCGCTCCAGCAACTGACTGATACCTATATCATCAGGACCTACACCGTCCAAAGGGGATAAATGCCCCCCTAGCACGAAGTATAATCCGTTAAAGCCACCTGTCTGCTCTATCGCCAAAACATCCATCGGCGTCTCTACCACACAGAGTAGTTTTTGGTTGCGACTCTGATCTGCACACAGCGGACAAATATCAGTCTCACTCAAAGTAGAACAGTCAGTACATCGACCTAATTTTGCCACCGCCTGCTGCAAAACATCAGCGAGGACTAGCGCCGCATCTTGCTCGCGCTCTAAAAGATGAAACGCCATCCGTTGTGCAGATTTTGGCCCGACGCCAGGCAAGCAGCGCAGCGCATTAATTAATTGTTGAATTAACGGAGAGAGAGACATCCTAAAACGGCATCTTAAAACCAGGCGGAAGTCCCATTCCACCTGTTGCTTTACCCATTTGCTCTTTCGAGTGACTATCTATTTTTCGCACCGCGTCATTAACCGCAGCCGCAATCAAGTCTTCTAGTATTTCTTTATCTTCTGCCATCAAACTCGGATCAATATTTACTTTTTTGACATCGTGCCGACCATTCATGGTGATAGCCACTAAACCAGCACCTGATTCACCGACAACTTCAGCTTTTGCTAATTCTTCTTGAGCCTTTTTCATTTGCTCTTGCATTTGCTGGGCCTGTTTCATCAGACCTTCCATTCCGCCTTTCATCATGATTCTGTCTTGCTCCGTTTTACTTTATTCAAATATTTTTAAGGACTAATCAACTGGCATAATTGAGGAGCGGTCGATCTCTGCAGAAAATACCGCCACCAGCTGTTGCACCATCTCATCAGTCTGGAAGCTAGATATAGCCTGCCTTAGTCGAGTTGCTCGTAATTTTTCAAAGCATTGCCAAGGAGTTTCTCGGGTACTGCGCTCGCTGTCGTAAGCAATGCTTAACTCGCAGCCAAAATATTGACTTAGCATGCTCTGGATACGACTTTTTTGGGTCTGGTCTAAGACATTTTTTTGCACTTGAGAAACGTTAAACTCAATGCTCGAACCCTGAATAGATTCCAGCGATAAATTTTCTGCGATATGCGCCGTCATTCCGGTAAAGCCGATCACGCCCACGAGTGCAGGCCAAGCATCTAAGTTTAACTGATTATACTCAGTTACTGGCGCATCCAGCATATGGGTGATATTAATCTGATTGGTAGAGGCCTCGATTGTCGGCTCCACTGCTTTCAGCTCTGCTCGCGCAGCGCTCGGCACTCTCGTACTCACTGCAGCTGCGGATTTAGACACAGTTTTTAGCGGCTGACTCACTTGGCTATCATCTTCTTCCCATGGCGGTATATCCGCTAGCAGCTTTAGCTCACTGCTAGCCATCTGCTCAACGACAGCTGATGGCTGTGCCACTATAGGCTCGCAACTAACATCAGGCGCAGTATTTTTAGCATTTTCAGAGAGCTCATCTTGAGCAATAGCCGCTGGCGCTTGTTCTGACCCTGAATTTACGACACTACTTCCGGCGATAGCTACTTGTACTTGGCTGCTTTCTATTCCCTGCACACTTGCCGATGGATGTTCAACGTAATTGGAATCTAGAGCATCGACAACCGGCGCCGCTGTGGACTCAATCACTGGCGGCGCAGCGGACTCACTGTTGACAAACGGCTGTTCAAGCGTGTCATTAGCTGACGAATTAACTGCCAGTTCAATACTGTCTGTCGAGCTCGCTAGGCTTTTTTTTTCAGCAATCACTGTAGGATTAGCTAGCTCTGGCACTGCGACCTGCTCAACTTGTTGCTCAGCTTCTCCCGAATTAACCGAAGAATTAACAGCAGAACTGTCAACAGAAGCAGCTTGAATACTGGTTTCTGCAGGCGCCGCTATTTTTGGAGCAGCAGTCGGGCCATTTTCAGCTGCCGCCAACGGGGCAATTGTCGCGGTGTGCGAACTCTGCGCCGGCCGAAAAGCCAACATTCGCAACAACGTCATTTCCAACCCCTCACGCGCATCGGGCACGAAAGGTAAATCTTTACGCCCCATCAGCGCGATTTGATAAAACAGTTGCACGTCTTCGGCACTTAACTGCCCCGCCAACTCTAAAATTTGCTGTTGATCACCCATGCTATTATCCAGCGCAGACGGCACCGTTTGAGCAATCGCTATACGGTGCAACAAACTGACAATATCACCCAGCACTGTATGATAATCAGGGGAAAATTGCGCCAAGTCCTGAACGTGTTTTAACAGCGCTGCACCATCATTATTGACTAGCGCAGATAATAGATGATGAACTAAGCGCAGATCTATGCTGCCCAACATCACCCTAACATCAGCTTCGTTTACGCTACCCGCACCAAAGGCAATAGACTGGTCGGTTAAACTGAGCGCATCGCGCATCGAGCCATCTGCCGATCTCGCTAACAGCCACAGTGCCGGCTCTTCAAAGGGTATTTGCTCAGCGCTTAGCACAGTATTTAAATGCTCGACGATACGCTGGGGAATCATATTTTTTAAATTAAACTGCAGGCAGCGAGAGAGCACGGTCACCGGTAATTTTTGTGGATCGGTAGTCGCTAATAAAAATTTAACGTGCGGTGGCGGCTCTTCCAAGGTTTTTAACAGCGCGTTAAAAGAGCTCTTGGATAACATGTGCACTTCATCGATCAGATAGACCTTAAATCGACCCCTTGAAGGTGCGTATTGGACATTTTCCAGCAGTTCACGAGTATCTTCAACTTTAGTTCGCGATGCGGCATCTACTTCAATTAAATCAACAAATCGCCCCTCGGCAATCTCTGTACAAGCACTACACTGACCGCAAGGTGTAGACGATATCCCCTGCTCACAATTCAGCGCCTTGGCAAATAGTCGAGCGATAGACGTCTTACCGACACCTCTAGTACCGGTAAACAAATAAGCGTGATGCAGGCGGTTGTCATCTAAAGCATTAACCAGCGCTTTTAAAACGTGCCCCTGCCCGACCATTTCGGTAAATTGTTTTGGTCGCCACTTTCTAGCAAGAACTTGATAGCTCATAAGTTTAATTCACCTGATTTATTTCATCATAACGAGGCTATGAAATAGAGCGACAACCCTTTTCAACAAGCAGCGCCTGATAGAGAGTTTTTGCCATTGATTTATGACCGCTATGCTAACGTTTTACCGCCAAATTGTCCAAGACAAACCCAATTAATAGACTGAGATTTGGACTTACTAATACCTGAATCCGTGACTTAAAAGTGAATACAGAGTGTAAAATATTGGTTTTACAGTGGAATTGAAAAATTTTAGCTGCACCTGTAGGTACAGCTGGTATTTTTCTAACCGCTGTAGAATCAAGAGCTTGCGCTATGTGGTGCAGTGAAGCCACTGATTCAGGTAATATACTGCTCAGTGGCGACAGCAGCTAGCGGAACAACCTTCACCGACCCTAGCCGACATTGCCAAGCCCCGCTTCTGGAGCAGTGATGCGATGCTTTGCAGCTAGCCGCATGCGTAACGACGCTCCTGACAAACACGAGCGCAACTTTCTAACTTTCTAACTTTCTAACTTCTAACCTGCATTAATCACTGATAAACAAAAAACGCGGTACTGTTTGCCCTGCAGAATTCACGGCGTTATCAAAAAATAACGAAATGGGTCTGACCCATAAAAAGCCCTCCCCATAACAGGGCTGATATAACACCATCCACTCCTCTGTCTCTGAATGCTTTACCAGATCAAGCACTTTATAATCATTGCCTTTGTAGTGCCTGTATAAACCTTTTTTAAATTGACTAAAATCATCTTTAGAATTCATTATTTACCCGCCTGAATTTAGCAAAGTTATTTTATGAGAGCTCTTTATAGGAGCTCTTTATAGGTACAAGTACACTTGCCATACAGCCTCAAAGCTTACAGCGAATAAATTCCATCAACTGCTGCTGGATGATCAACATATCATCTTCAACTTGCTCACCCCAGTAGGCAGACATATGAATAGGTGTCGACTCCAATCCTATGACATCTTTGGGTAACTGACCTAACAAGCCATTTAGCTGCGTGAGCAGATCCGCACTCAAGGTTCTCTCACCTACTACCCATCCCCAACCAGAAGCGAGACCTTCACAGGCATTGGTTTCGCATTTTATAATCCGCCAAGACTTCCAATCATTCAGCTCTTGCTGGGCTATTTTACCCCGCAACAAACGGTAGGCGATGGTCGGTATTTTTCTCGGCTCTACCTGGCCTTTCTCCCTCGGGTAGGTCAATCTAAGCAACTGTACTTGAAAGCCCAAGCGCTTCGCCTCCATTCGCAACGCGGCCAAAAACCTATCCCTTTTAGTCGGTTTTACCCACATCACCGACCCGATTAATGACAATAAAACAAAAGCAATGATAAGATAATTCATACAGTTAATCTATATTCCAAAAAATTGTTTTCGAACAATATTAATAATAATATTTCGCTTAAAAAGCAAAGTAACCAGCGGTTTATTAGATTATATTTACCACTGTGGTAAAATTTAATCACATTCACAAATAGTAGGTAATTTTTATGATAGTTTATCCTAGAATACTATTGGCAGTTGACCTTTCTGATGAATCCGACCAACTAATCAGTAAAGTGTGTAACGTAGCAACCAACAACAATGCTGAACTCACCGTCATTCATGTCATTGAACCGTTGAGCTTTGCTTATGGTGGGGATGTTCCAATGGATCTTTCTGCCACCCAAGACCAGCTATCAGAACACGCTAAAAATAACTTATCTGAATTTTGTAACAAACTGAACTATCCAGTCACTGAGCAACTCGTGATCACCGGCCATACTGAATCGGAAATCCACCGGATTGCCGAGGAAAAATCTTGTGATTTAATTGTGGTTGGTAGCCATGGCAGACATGGACTGGCTCTTTTACTGGGCTCTACCGCCAATGGAGTGCTGCACGGCGCCCCTTGTGATGTACTGGCAGTTCGAGTTTTTTCCGAGTAGCTTGGCACCTATTAAAAGACAGCACTTGTAAAAACAGCATTGAGGCAACTAACGGCCTCAAGCTAGACCTTTGAGCGCTACCTACGCCCAGTATAGAGCGTTAAGTACAGCGACAAAGGTCACACTGCTTCAATAAATTACTCTTCCAGCACAACCCATCTCTCCATCAGTCCCTCGACCAACTGCTCTGCAGTGGCTAAGTCCTCTAGAGCTTTACTGACGACACTGTGCTCACCTTGATAAAAATCGGCAGCTAGTGTCTGAGCTTGTAATTTTTCAACCTGCGCTTCCGCCTGTTCAAGCTTTTTCGGCAGCTCTTTCAACTCTATTTGCAATTTATAAGATAGCTTTTTCTTCACCGGCTCAACAGCCGCCGCTTTAACCTTGGCGGTGTTTATCGAAGCGTCAACTGGTGCATTTTTGGCAGAGGTTTTCACTTTGCTCGGTGCCGGTCTCTGGCGCAGCCAATCTTTATAGCCTCCCACATACGGAGAAATACGACCATCACCCTCAAACACTAATGAGCTGGTGACCACGTTATCTAAGAATGCTCGATCGTGGCTAACTAATAAGATAGTACCTTTAAACTCTAAAAGTATTTCTTCCAACAGCTCTAAAGTTTCTACGTCTAAATCGTTGGTCGGCTCATCCAGCACTAGTACGTTAGCTGGCAGGCTAAACAACTTAGCCAATAAGACCCGGTTACACTCGCCTCCAGACAACGCTTTGACCGGTGTTCTGGCACGCTCTGGAGCGAACAAGAAGTCGTTTAGATAGCTGATTACATGGCGGTTCCTGCCATTAATTTCTATCATCTCACGACCACCAGCAATGTTATCCACCACTGACTTTTCAGGCTCCAACTGCCCTCTCAATTGATCGAAGTACGCCACTTCCACTTTTGTCCCCATAGCGACTTCACCACTATCTGGCTGCAGCTCGCCGAGGATTAACTTAAGCAAGGTACTTTTACCTGATCCATTTGGCCCAATCAAACCAATGCGATCACCTCTTTGCACCATCAGATTTAAATTATCTACCACCTTTTTACCGGCATAGCTGATGCAGACATTTTCCAGTGAGGCGACTAATTTCCCAGACTTAGACGCTTCTTCAAAGCTAAAGTTAGCTTTACCTTGCCTATCGAGTCGACTGGTGCGCTCAGAGCGCAATTTTTCTAAAGCTCTCACCCGACCTTCGTTACGGGTTCTACGCGCTTTAATCCCCTGTCTTATCCAAACTTCTTCTTCAGCAAGGCGCTTATCGAACAGCGCATTGTGCCGCGCCTCATGCTCAAGTAATATTTCTTTTTGCTCTACATAGCTATCATAATTGCCATTAAAGGAAGTCAAGGTTCCTCTATCTAACTCGACGATGCGCGTCGATAGTGAATTCACCATCGCTCTATCGTGAGAGACGAACAACAGCCCACCTTTAAAATCAAGCAGCTGCTTTTCCAGCCATTCAATAGTACTAATATCTAAGTGGTTAGTCGGCTCATCCAGCAGCAGTAAATCGGGTTCAGTAACCAGCGCCGCTCCCAGTGCCGCTCTTCTGCGCCAACCACCAGACAGTGAACTCATTAAAACATCACCGTCTAACTTTAAACGCGTTAACACTCGCTCTACCCTCTGCTCTAACATCCAGCCGTCTACCGCTTCAAGCTCGTGCTGTAGATGTTCTAGCTTTCGCATACTAGCGTCATCAGAATTATTGGCTAGCAAATCATAGGCAGCTCTTAAGCGCACCGCATCTCCTAAACCACTGGCCACTACATCCCATACCTTGCGATCGTCAGCGGCGGGGAGTATTTGGCTTAAGACTGAAATTTTACAGCTCGGATCAACCCACAGCTCACCACCATCTAACAGTACCTCTTTGGTCACCACCTTCATCAAGGTGGACTTACCCGCCCCATTTAGGCCAACCAAACCGACACGTTCGCCAGGGTCTATTAAAAAATCTACTTTTTCTAATAAAGGCCTAGAACCAAAGGCGACACTGGCTTTTTCTAATCTAATTAGGGGCATGAAACGTCTCGATATGAGTTGATATTAATAATCCTAAAATCAGCAGCTGGACAGTAATAATCGGCGCAAATTCTAAGTGCGTAAAAAATCTTAAGAGAACATCAGCCGCCGTGGGAGAGCTGGCATACACATTTAAAGTGCATCCATCGCCAACCGCGATTAGCAGCCACTGATAATTTTTTGATTCCTTACACACCGCTAAATTGCAGGCCTTTACAACCCCAATTTAGGATAATAGAGAACTAAGATAATGGTCTATAAAAACAGATTGCGCATTCTACCTCAGCAGACTCTTTATTGCAGTGAAATTCACCCCAGCCAGCTAATAATCCATACCCCGATGCTCGGCCTGCGAAAACTGATGCCAAATCCATCCCGCTAAATGATAATCGAAGGGTATTTTATAAAATCTGATTGAAGTTTTTCGGCGATTGACTAGAACCCTAAAGAGGCTTTTTAGATAAGGCTGGTTTTGTTTGTTTTCTGCTCGGAGTGAAAAACTTAGAATTCATTACTTAACTTTTACAGGTTATTTTGGTTTATTTAATAATAACAATTACCGTCCATAGCACCGCCAAATACCGTACATCCTGTACATAAAAACCCCACTACTATTGTCGAAAAATTCCTCCGCAATAAAAGTGGATTGGTGGCTACGTAGTGAAAAGAAGAAACAGGATTGACATTTTTTACTACAATTACGTCTATATAGTAAAAACTACTGGAGGAGTCGAGTTTAGCTGTCTTTAAAAGTGAGTGTCCGAAATTGGTTCTTGAGAGACAAAGGATTGGATCGCATCTTGGCGCTTTGCTTTAGTTGCCAAGTCGATCAACAACAGCTCTATTTTTGACATCATTAACGCTCCTTGGAGCGCAGCATCGACTGGGCTCCATTGCAAACAAACACTTCTCGCTTAATGTTAGATATTTTAGCGGATGACTCCAGTGAGTCTATTTAAACATCGTCACTTCCAGCATGACATTATTATTTGAGCTGTACGCTGGTATAGTAAATACAGGATTAGCTATTAGGAAATGCTCAGTGAGAGAGGATACTGATCATACGACGACAATACACAGGCATTGCTGTATCAATGAATAAATTTTGCTCATTGATACAGCAGACTTCAATGAGCTATGGGTAAATTATTCACTATCAACTACTTGCTGAGTTTGAACGCCTAAGCCATCAATTGAAAGCTGCATGTTATCACCTGACTTTAGGTACACAGGTGGCTTTTGACCCATACCGACCCCTGGAGGGGTTCCAGTTGATATGATATCACCTGGCTGCAAGCTCATAAATTGTGAGAGATAAGCAACGATATGCGCAACACCGTAAACCATAGTACTAGTGTTACCATCTTGATAGCGCTTCCCATTTACTTCCAGTTGCATGGCCAGTGCTTGTGGATCAGGTATCTCATCCCTTGTCACTAACCAAGGGCCAATTGGCCCAAAAGTGTCACAGGATTTACCTTTTACCCACTGGCCTGCACGTTGAATCTGAAAGTCACGCTCTGATAAATCATTAATAACACAGTAACCTGCAACATAATCAAGGGCATCTTCTATATTGATGTATTTTGCTTCTTTACCAATGACAACCCCGAGCTCTACTTCCCAGTCTGTCGCTGTTGATGTACGTGGGATTTCGACAATATCATTAGGGCCTATAATTGCTGAAGTGGCTTTGAAGAAGACAACGGGTTCAGCAGGCACTTCCATACCGGCTTCAGCGGCGTGGTCTGAATAGTTTAAGCCGATGCAGATGAACTTACCGACTTGTCCAACGCATGGACCGATGCGCACTGAACGATCAATAATAGGGAGTTGCTTTATATCGATTTGACGCAGTGCTTGAATGGCTGCATCTGATAAATTAGCTCCGTTTAAATCGCTTATGTGTGCTGATAAATCGCGAATATTACCCGTGTCATCCAATAAACCTGGTCGTTCATTACCTTTGTCGCCGTGGCGTAATAATTTCATATGTGATCCTAAAAAGAAAAATAGATAAAAACTAAATTCAGTTAACTTACAGTGCCCAACCACCATCAATGATATGAGCTTGACCAGAGGTATAAGCACTTTCATCACTAGCTAAGTGAGTGACGAGTGCTGATACTTCCTCAGCAGTGCCTAAGCGTCCCATTGGCTGTCTCGCAATGAAAGCCGTCATAGCTGCTCCGTAATCGCCGGTATCTTTCAGACGTTGATGCAGAGAAGGGCTATCGACAGTACCCGGGCAAATAGCGTTGCAGCGGATTCCTTGGGTTATATACTCAGCAGCAACAGATTTAGTTAAACCGATAACAGCGGCTTTACTGACACCATAAGCAAACCGATTTTGTACGCCTTTGACACTGGAGGCAACTGAAGCCATATTGATAATAGAGCCACCACCTTGCTTTAGCATTTGCGGCAAGAAAGCGCGGATGCTGTGGTACATTGATTTCACATTGAGCTCTAGAGCAAACTCTAAATCTTGCTCCGAGCATTGCATGATACCTCCAGTGTGCACGATACCTGCACAGTTAAAAAGTACATCAATACGCCCTGTTTTTTGTGCAAAATCGGCAATAGCTTGGGAGTCTGTCACATCCAAGAGAGCGGTTTGCAATTGACCGTTGGCAATGGTATCTGCTGCTTTCTTTAAGATCATTAAACTTTTCTCATTGATATCTGTCGCTATAACCGTTGCACCTTCAGCGGTGAATTGTAAAGCGCTTGCACGACCAATACCTTGCCCTGCTGCGGTGATGACACAAATCTTTCCAGCTAATCTTGACATAATAATGTCCTCTGTATTTTTGTTCATGAATGATGGGTTAAATTGAGTTTCTCGCTCGGTATTGCGTGATAGATTTCAAGTGATAAAAGCACTAATCAGATTCGTACCCCCTCTGATTAAAATGATATTGCCGTATAACCTCATCTGACTCACCCTAGATTTGCATATGATTAGCGGGCTGCTCAATAAAACCATCTAAAGGAAAAAGAGACTACGCTGTAGCGACGCGGCTATCTGCGGGCAGATGACACTCAGTTTTTCAGGATGCTTTTTTAGGGGCTTGTTTTTCAAAGCCCTTTTATTCAGTGTTCCCAGTTTTAGTATCGTTGCTAGTTTCATGGCTTATTAGCCAACTGTCATT
The DNA here is from genome assembly GCA_029027825.1 of Oceanospirillales bacterium. Classification (GTDB taxonomy): domain Bacteria; phylum Pseudomonadota; class Gammaproteobacteria; order Pseudomonadales; family Balneatricaceae; genus Rs1. The sequence continues at coordinate 2,464,220 of CP093399.1, forward strand.
ATATTTATGTTTTCAACATACAAGCTTGAGAACATGACTAAGTGATGTTTTAGCTAAAGTTCCACCAAATGACAGGCCCTTGTTTATTATAAATAACAGTTTTTACTAACTTGACGAGTCATGGCTGATTTGTACCTGCAGCCGACATTCACTATTGATTTCATCTAAAGTGACTTGCTAACTAGTAATAAAACTTCAGGTTTGATTTCTCATTACTTGAAATCAGCCATCGGCGAAAAGTTCTGGTTGTTGCTGATTAATTTCTTCAACTAGCGAAACCACTTTACCGACATGTATTTTCATCGCTCTAGCCGCGGCATCTCCCTCACGATCACGAATAGCGGCTAAAATTGCCATGTGCTCATCGTGTGTATCTTTAGGACGACCGGGTGAGGGAAGTAGCAATTTACGCACTCTTGCTAACTGGGCATAAGACCCTTCAATCACTCTTTTTAAACGTCTGAAACCTGTAAATTCACACAGTAGTTGATGAAACTCTTCATCCAACTGGTAAAAGCTAATTAAATCTTGATCTTCTATACATATTCTTTGATAACGCAAATTTCTTGTCAGTGCTTTCAGCATTTCCTCACTGCGATTTTCAGCTACATATCTGGCGGTTGCTACTTCTAATGCTTGACGGATAAAAGCACTCTCTTTGACATCTGTCAGTCGTATCTTAGTGACATAGGTACCTTTTTGAGGAAACACTTCGACTAACCTGTCTTCGGTTAGTTTAACAATTGCCTCACTAACGGGAGTTCGTGACACTCCTAACACTTTACCGATTCGTTCTTTGCTAATGGTAGCGCCGGGAGGTAGCTTCTGATCGACTATCGCCTCTAGTAACGTTTCATAGACCTGCACTGTTAAGGGTAAGGAACGATCAAAACTGACGTTTTTTAAAAAATCATACTGCACAATTATTTATCTTCCATTTCTTTGTTCTAACATGTTAGTGTGCTAGAGTCCGTTTAGTCAAGCGTGATTATAAGCAATCACGCAATAATTTTTCCAACTAGGTCTGTTATTGTTTTTTGCAGCCATAATTGATGGGCACTATTCTAACATGTTAATCAACAACACTGAATTGAATAAAAGGTAGACGATTGATGGCTGTTAATTCACTCAGATTACACCCCAAAGATAACGTGATAGTTGCATTACAGGCTTTGGAAATTGGTGTGCACTTAAGTGTTGATCACACACTAAATGTTCAATCTAGCATTGTAAAAGGGCATAAGATCGCCAGCTGCGATATTGCAAAAGATCAAGCAATTTATAAATACAATCAAATTATTGGCTTTGCCAGTGCAAATATTAAAGCAGGTGAGCATATACATATACACAACTGCGGTATGGGAGAGTTTGTTCGCGATTATGCTTTTGGCACTGCAGTTGAGCCCGTCTTATTAGTAGACAGTGAAAAAAGGCGGACTTTCCAAGGATATCTAAGGGCGAGTGGTAAGGTGGGGACACGCAACTACATAGGCCTGATTGCCTCCGTTAATTGCTCGGCGACGAGTGTGCGCTTCATTGCTGATAAGATTAAAGAGTCCGGGGTATTGGAAAAATATCCTAATATTGATGGTGTAGTGCCTATTTACCACAGTACGGGCTGTGGAATGGCTGGGACCGGCGAAGGTTTTGATAATCTTAAAAGGGTGATTAAGGGCTATATTGAGCATCCGAACTTTGGCGGTGTTTTACTGATGGGCTTAGGCTGCGAAGTGATGCAGATAAAGAACATCTTCGATGCTGATCAAGAGCACAGATGCTTGCGCCAGCTAACCATTCAAAGTAGTGGCGGCACCAGTAAAGCAATAGCTGATGGGATAGAAGCCGTCAGCCAAATGTTACTAACAGTGAATAGCGCCGAGAGACAAACTTTACCCATTAGTGAATTAACTATCGCTCTTCAGTGTGGCGGATCTGATGGCTATTCCGGTATTACAGCTAACCCGGCACTAGGCAGAGCAGCAGATTTATTGATTGCTCAAGGGGGCACCGCCATTCTTTCTGAAACCCCAGAAGTATTTGGGGCTGAACATTTGCTAACAAGCCGTGCAATCAGCCGTAAGGTCGGTCAAAAACTGGTAGATCGGATCCTCTGGTGGGAAGAGTACACTGCTAAGCACGGCGGTAATATGAATAATAATCCCTCTCCTGGTAATTTAGCCGGTGGCTTGACGACTATTCTTGAAAAATCCCTCGGCGCTGTAGCCAAAGCAGGCAGCACCCCGATGCAAGAGGTGTATCTCTACGCCGAGCAAGTGAGCTCAAAAGGCTTTGTGTTCATGGATAGTCCAGGCTATGACCCTTGTTCAGTGACCGGCCAAGTAGCAGCAGGGGCCAATATTATCTGTTTCACAACGGGTCGCGGCTCAGCCTTTGGTTTTAAACCGGTACCTTCCATTAAACTGGCAACGAATAGTCAGCTATACCAATTTCAAAAGGAAGACATGGACATTAACTGTGGTGACATCATCGATAAGGGGTGCAGTATTGATGATAAAGCGCGAGAAATTCTAGATTATATAATTGCAACTGCTTCAGGTGAATCCTCTAAAAGCGAAGCACTTGGCTATGGCGACAGTGAGTTTGTACCTTGGCAAATTGGCGCGGTGATGTGAATGGTGAGCACTTACCGAGACAACACCGTTTGCCCAATAGAGTAATGGCTTATGAGGTGGGAGCTTATCAAAACCAATTGTTAGTTGAGTCTTAACTTAGCAACGATATTAAATTAACCATAAAAAGGAACAATCCCCAAGTACTATCTACGAGAGCAATAAACGCAAGCGTTGATAGAAAAAATAAAAAAACGGAGAAAGTAATGACAATAAAACTATCTAAAATCATGTTATCTCTCAGTGTGTCTTCATTGGCGATGCTTCCAATTAGCATAGCCAACGCGACTGAAACTCTCAGGTTTGCACATGTGTATGAAGCGAACACCCCCTATCATGCGGCAGCAGTGAAAGCGGCTGAAAGATTTAATACGGCGACCAACAATCGCTTTAAACTCGAAGTTTTTCCGTCTTCTCAGTTGGGCAAAGAAGCGGCACTCAATGAAGGTTTATCACTAGGTACCGTCGATGTCATTTATACTGGGGTGGCCTTTTTAGGTCAGTCTTATGGGCCTATTAGCATTTCAGATTATCCATTCACCATGCGTGGTTACGATCACTGGAAAGCTTATGTAAAATCTGATTTATTTGATGAAATGTCAAAAAAATATAAAGAAATTTCAGGTAATACTATCGTCACATTGGCTTATTACGGCGCGCGACAGGTCACTTCCAATAAACCCATTCTTAAACCTAGTGATATGCAAGGGTTAAAAATTCGCACACCTAATGCCGCCGCTTATCAGATGTTTCCCCAAGAAACCGGAGCTAACCCAACGCCCATAGCTTTTTCCGAAGTTTACTTAGCGTTGCAACAAGGGGTAGTAGATGCGCAGGAAAATCCATTGCCAACCATCAAGTTTAAAAAATTCTATGAAGTACAATCCAACATAAATTTAACTAGTCATATCATTAATTCACTGGCAATTGTTGTCTCCCCAATAACTTTGAACAAGCTAGGTGATGATGGAAAACTGCTGCTAACAGCCTTAAACGTGGCGGCTGGCGAAGTATCCAATGAAATTGTACAAAGTGAGAAAGACCTCGTTTCTTGGTTCCGAGAAAAAGGGATTAAGGTCAATGAAGTAGATCGAGCACCATTCATAGCCGCTGTGGCACCTAAATTAAAATCTAAAAGCGTGCCTTGGGAAGCATCTATCTACGAGCGCTTACAAGCGATTAAAGATCTGTAATCATCCGTTAATGAGTGACTAAACTATTTATAGCACTGTCTTAGCAATGCTATATCTCAATAAGCACATCACTAGTTTGATTTCTGCCAGCAAGGGTTATCGACAAGTGTTTTGTGCTTGACAGTCATTGCCAATCGTTTTTTAAACAGACTTTTGTATGAATTAACTAAAGTGCATCAAGACTACACTTATAACCTTGTGTTGTGACTTGCTGTACTCGGAAGTCTTTAGGAGGCTGTAATGGACAATAAATTTATGCCACAAGATGATGTCGGTTTTCAAAAAATGGCAGCAGATGACGAAGTACATTTTAAAAATTTTAAAATTCATATCGCAGATATACCTTTAGTCATCGTTTTCGTAATCCTATTTTTGGTGGTATTCGTACAATTTTTTAGCCGCTATGTGCTCAATGATTCTATCGCTTGGACAGAAGAAGCCGCTAGGTATTTACTAATTGTTATTGCCTTCGCCGGGGCTATTCGTTGCCAGATAAAAGGCACCCACATAGTGCTGGAATTTATGGACAAATACTTCGGTAAGTTTAAACCCTGGATTATCTTATTTTCTCTCATGCTCACATTTATTATTATGCTGATATTGATGTGGTCAGTCTATGTGCTGATTGAGCGAACCTCCTTCCAACAAATGGTTTCACTCCCCTTCCCTAAATATTACTTATATGTATGCGTGATGGGATTAGTCTCTATTAATACAATCGCTATAGGGCGACAAATAGTCAATCATATTAAACTCTTCAAGAAGGAGGTATAACAATGGCCTTAACTTTACTCTTTACAATGCTGGTAGTTTTAATGCTACTCAGAGTGCCTATTGCTTTTGCCCTAGCACTTTCCTCGTTTAGTTACATCTTATTCGAAGGATTACCTACAGTATTATTGTTCCACACCATGATTAATGCGATGGATAGCTTTCCATTGCTCTCTATTCCTTTTTTTATATTCGCGGGTGGATTAATGAATTCTGCAGGTATTACCGCTAAAATTTTTGGCTTTGCCAGAGCAGTGGTAGGTTGGATGCCTGGTGGGTTAGGTCATGTTAATATTGGGTCGAGCATCATCTTTGCGGGTATGTCGGGAGCAGCGGTAGCGGATGCAGGAGGTTTGGGCGCTATTGAAATAAAAGCGATGCGTGATGCAGGATACGATGATGATTTTAGTATAGGCATTACAGCTGCTTCATCGACAATAGGCCCTATTATCCCTCCTTCCTTACCTTTGGTTATTTATGGAGTGATGGCCTCAGTCTCTATTGGACAATTATTTGTAGCTGGTTTAATTCCCGGTTTGATGATGGCTTTTTCTCTATCGGTAATGGTGTGGTGGATTGCAAAAAAACGGAACTATCCTACGGATGTCGCTTTTCGAATTAGACATGTCATGCAATGTTTTAAAGTTGCCTTTCTTCCTTTACTGACTCCTGTAATCATAGTTGGTGGCATAGTAACAGGTGCTTTTACACCAACGGAAGCTGCGATATGTGCCTCTGCTTTTGCTCTGTTTTTGGGGACTATAATCTACAAAACTCTCAGCCTGAAAAAGTTGACTATTATCACCATTGAAACGATTGAAATTACCGCTTCAATTATGATGATTGTCGGTGCTGCTAGTATTTTTGCATGGATACTTACATCTAACCAAATTGCTAGTCATTTCAGTGAAATGTTATTGACTTTCACCAGTGACAAAAATGTTGCATTAATCTTTATTATGCTATTAGTGCTTTTAGTCGGATTATTTATGGAGACGATCGCTGCGATTTCGATACTTGTCCCTGTACTCTTACCTGTATCAGTTCAATTTGGCATAGACCCTGTACATCTAGGTATCATTGTTATCTTAAATTTGATGCTGGGGCTGCTTACACCTCCTGTTGGCATGGTGCTATTTGTCTTAGCAAAAGTGTCAAAAGTCCCTTTTGAATATTGCGTTAAAGCAACCTTGCCTTTTTTAGTCCCTCTTGTGATAGTACTATTGTTATTGACTTTTATTCCTAGTTTTACGCTATATTTGCCGCAATTACTTTACGGGCAGTAGCCAGCGAGAGATTTTCATATAATCAATGGGGTCAGAGTAAATTGATTATAAAAATACTTGGATCATCTGATTATCTGCGCCCTGAACCTTTATATTTAAAATTTAACATATCCCGACCAAGAAAATAAGATATATAATCCAGCTCGTTACAAATAAGTAACCGATTTTAGCATGCAAGAGATAGCTGTTCGATAGAGCAATAAAGCACACGCTTTAATATAAAAGCGTGTGCTTTATTTACTCTACATATTAAACTGATTGGTGTGAATTCACTAAGGGCGATATGCACTTGTGATCGTGCTAGCTCATGACTGATCTTTGTACGAAATAGTTGAAATGTGTAAAGTAGCAAGAGTTTTTGAAATGCTTGCTTTTCTGTTAGGGTGATTATAATTGCTTATGTTACAAACTAAGGTAAAAAATTATGGCAACTTCAACAGCACCAGAAAAGGAACAGATTACTACTTTTGCAAACTACGCATATGAACAACAAAAAGAAACAGTAGTTGCTGAATTAGTAGAGCGTATCCAAGAAAGTATAAAGGTAGGTGAAGAGCAAATAGTAAACGGTCAGTTTATGACTTTGGCGGACTCTCAAACACGCATAAATAAAAAGCTTTTTAATAAATAGATAAATGAAAAGATACATAGTCGATATTACTAAACAAGCAGATTATAGCCTTGAATTGATAGCAATACATAAATTAGAGTACTCCAATATTTCTTTTGTAGAGCGCTTTGTAGATGGTTTTTACAAAGATGTAGAAAAATGATCTACGCTCCCTCATCGCGGTTTTGATATCCAGAAAAGTGGAAAGGGAAGTTATACGATAACCATATAATTATATATAAAATACAAGAGCCTAATAACGTTATTATATTAAACATAATAGACCCTCGCCAAGATAGAAAAGCTAGAAAATACGCAATATAGGGGCTATTCGATAGGGTAAAAAAGCACACGTTACCGGCTTCGAAGGGCTTATCGAATCTATCAATTCACCCGACAAAGATGATCGCCATGTAGTCGCCGCAGCCATACAAACACGTGCTGAAGCAATCCTTACCTTTAACCTGAATCAGTGACTTCACTGCAGCACATAGCGCAAGCTCTTGATTCTACGGCGGTTAGAAAAACACCCACTGAACCTATGGGTTTTATGCATGGATGCATTTATTTAGCGAATGCAGGAGCATATGAGCTTGCAGTTAATATTTTTCAATTCCACTGTAAAAGCAACATCTTACACTCTGTATTCACTTTGAAGTCACGGAATCAGGTTTAACTTAAAAGACTTTCCAGATTCAGCAATAGCACAGTATGGTGTGACAGCCATCCACCCTGATGAGTTTATCGACCTTAATATGAGTGTTGTGATTGAAGCCGCTAGACAGCACAGAGCCAGTTTAAAAAAACCACCTTTTACGGCTTCTGAATATTTAGACCTGTTGCAGCGACAAATGCTTCCCAAAAGTGTTTCTCGGCTTAGAAAACTCGAAATCGCGATATGAACACACTCATCTTCTAGTGATCAAGTTGTCTCTACCTTGAGCTGTGATATTTATTACAGCCGGAACATCTACTCCGATATTTTTCGCATAATTCACCCTTCCTATGTAAATGTCGCTCGGCAATGGGACAATAAACATGAACATCCCAACCGCCACGGAAAACTCACACTTACCTTTTGGTCGATTTTATTCCATAAATTGTTTACAATAAATAAAATTTGGAAAACCAAAAACAGGTGATTAATTGTCTATACTCAATAAAATACAAAACTCACTGATCGTTTCTTGCCAGCCCATCGATAACGGCCCGATGGACAGCCCACAAATTGTCACTGCTATGGCACTCGCTGCACAAATAGGCGGTGCAGCGGGGCTAAGAATTGAGGGAGTTGCGAACTTGACGGCGGTTAGAAAGGCTTGCAGCCTGCCGATTATCGGGATTATAAAGCTAGATTTAGCGGATTATGCGGTGCGTATTACCCCTTTAATTGAGCACATTCAGCAATTGGCGGATGCCGGGGCTGATATCATCGCCTTCGATGCCACACTGAGGGCACGCCCTTATGCAACCGAGCAACTTATCGATAGCATTCATGCCAATGGCTGCTTGGCAATGGCCGATTGTAGTGACTATCAAGACGCTATTAAAGTGGTAGCACAAGGTACTGACATCATCGGAACCACTTTATCTGGCTATGTATCCCAACAAGTTTCTGAGCTTAGCCAACCGGACTTTGCGCTGATTGAACAGTTTTGTCAGCTGAATACATTCATCATGGCTGAAGGCCGATATAACTCTCCGGCACTGGCTGCCAAAGCGATACGCATGGGAGCAAATGCGGTCACGGTCGGATCAGCCATTACCCGTATTGAAAATACCAGCCGCTGGTTTAGCAGTGAAATCAGCCAAGCTGTACGTTGATACTCTTGTAAAAGGCCTTTAAAACATGCTTACAGATAACCCTATCATTTCAGCCGTCGACATCAATGGACTCAGTGTTGATTTCGGGGGGAGCAAGATCCTCGCTGCTAGAGTTATCGAGGGCTGTGTCGATCAGTATTTACAAGTTGCCACCCAAGGCGATGCTCCTATCGAGCAGCAAATTTCGGTGATCATCCAGCTACTCGAGAAATTATCGCTCACTGGAGATGATAAAGTCGCCATCGCCGTCGCCGGAAGAGTGACTGCACAGGGAAATTGGTTGGCAGTTAACGCACAGACATTGTCTCAAGTTGACTGCATTCCCATCGGGGATATTTTGCAACAGCGGTTACAGAGAAAGATTGCAGTTAAGAATGATGCGCTAGCCGCTCTGCTCGGCGAGTCTGCACTAGGCGCGGCTAAAGCAGATGCGCGATGTGCCTACATTACCGTGTCGACGGGAGTCGGTGGTGCGATCATTCTCAACGGCGTCCCGGTTACTTCAGATAGCGGGATTGCCGGACATATTGGCTTTACCACATCCCGCTATGCCAGCAGTCAATGTGGCAGCGGACGTTTCGGCACGGTAGAAAGCATCGCCTCCGGCCGGGCGATCACCGCGACAGCCAAGGCACTTGGGCACAATATCAACGACGCAAAACAAGTGTTTAATGCCCATATCAATCACCAGTTATGGGCGACAGAGATCATTCAAACCTCTGCGGCAGCGATTGCCGAACTCTGTGCAAATTTACAGTCCATCTTTGGCCTAGATATTATAGTAATCGGCGGTGGAGTCGGCTTAGCTCCAGGCTATTTAGCGCTGGTGCAACAGTCCTTAGCTTGCGAGCCTGATATTTTTCAAGTCAAGCTGGTCCGCGCTCAACTCGGCCAATACTCTGCTATTTATGGCAATTTGCTGGAGAGTAATCACTGAGCATCAACCTCCTAGCTGCTTCAATTTACCGCAATGAGATGACAGGCAACTTGATGATCAGTGCCGCCACTGCCCTGTTGTTGCAAGACTGGCATCTCTACTGCACATTTAGCGATCGCTTTAGGACAACGTGGATGAAAAGCGCAACCCGATGGTGGATAAATAGGACTAGGCACATCACCTTCCAACACTATACGTTGCGTTTTTATATCTAAATCAGCCACTGGGATGGCGGATAACAGCGCTTGTGTGTAGGGGTGCAAGGTGTTTGCATACAAGTCCTCAGCGTCGGCGAGTTCGACAATTTTTCCTAAATACATCACCGCTATTCGATCACATATGTATTCCGTGACACTCAAATCATGAGTAATGAACAGGTAAGTAAGATTTCTCTGTTGACGCAAGTCGAGCAGTAGCTCTAGCACTTGCGCTTGAATTGATACGTCTAGGGCACTGACCGCCTCATCGCAGACAATAAACTCTGGGTCGACCAGCAAAGCTCTGGCAATGCCTATTCTTTGACGCTGCCCACCGGAAAACTCATGTGGGTATCTATCCATATACTCGCGCCGTAAATTTACCGCCTCCAGCAAATCCCCGACCCTTTTACGCCGCTCAGCTTTGGATTTAACGCCATATAACTTCAATGGATCTTCTAGTGAGCCAAAGATGGTAAAGGCCGGATTTAAAGAGGAATGGGGGTCTTGAAAGACAATTTGTAAATTTTTACGGTGTTTAATCATTTGCTGAGAGTTCAACTGACAAAGGTTCACCACCTGCGATTGCTGATGGTATTCAACCGCCCCTGCACTGGGCTTAATCAGCTGTAAAATAGCTTTGCCTAAGGTGGTTTTACCACAGCCACTCTCCCCGACTAAGCCTAACACTTCTCCCCGATAGATTTGTAAATCTACGCCATCAACCGCTTTGACATGCGCGACTATTTTTTTAAATATACCCTCGCGCACCGGAAAATATAACTGCAATTTTTTAATTTCAATAAGTACTGATTTTTCTGCATTCATCCTACACAATCTCCTCATAGCGACGACAGATAATGCGATGACTAGCACTAATATTTCGCTCGATTTGGGCTTCATTACACAATGGGGTAGCGTATTCGCAGCGCGGTGCAAAAGAGCAACCTTTAGGTCTGTCGTAAGGGTCTGGAGTTGATCCTTGGATGGCTTTTATTCGCTGCTGCTTGCCACGTCCAAGCACTGGGATAGAATTAAGCAATGCGCGCGTATATGGATGACTGGGGCGGCGCAACACATCATCGACTGTTCCCGCTTCGACGATACGACCCATATACATCACCGCCACTTCATCAGCCAATTCAGCCACCACTCCCATATCGTGGGTAATGAGCATAATACCGGTCTGCTGTTGGCTTTTTAACTTGTCCATCAGCTGAAAAATTTGCGCTTGAATGGTCACATCCAAAGCGGTTGTCGGCTCATCGGCAATCAGCACTTTAGGCTGACAGGACATGGCAATAGCGATCATCACTCGCTGTCGCATCCCCCCAGAAAATTGATGTGGATATTCATTTATTCTTTTTTCAGGATTGGGAATCCCCATCTCTCTTAACAAATCAATAGATTTTGCAACGATTTGTCGACGACTTAAATCTGTGTGGTACTGCAAGCTCTCCGCTATTTGAAAACCGACTGTATACACCGGATTCAAAGCGGTCATTGGGTCTTGAAAGATCATGGCAATTTCTGCACCACGAATATTGCGTATTTGCCGGCCATCTCTTGGCAATTGATCGAGCCGCACTTCCCCCGCCTCACAGAAATAGCTAATACTGCCACTCTCGATTCGCGACAATTTTGGCAGCAACTGCATGATCGAAGATGCCGTTACCGATTTCCCACAACCGCTTTCACCGACAATACACAAGGTTTGGCCCTTTTTTATATCAAAAGACACGCCATTTAAGGCTTTATTGCAGCGATTGTTGGTATAAAAATAGGTTTTAAGATCTCTGACACTGAGTGCTATTTCATTGCTCATCCGGCTATCCCTGCTGCGTAGGGTCGGCTGAATCTCGCAATCCATCGCCCAGAAAATTAATACTCATCACAAACAGTGAAATAATCGCCCCGACAGGTAGCCACATCCACCAGTTATTTTGCAGTACCCGCAAATCTTGAGCGACAATCAAAATATTTCCCCAAGTCGGTATATTAAGCGGCACTCCCAAGCCCAAAAAGCTCAGTCCGGCCTCCGCCAAAATAAACATAGCGGTGGTCAGAGTAATATTGACCGCAATTGGCCCGAGGGCATTGGGCAGAATATGTTTGTAGCAAATCCCAAACGTGGAGATACCAAAGCTTTGTAAAGCCTGCACATACTCTTCCTCGCGCAGTGACAAAATACAGGCTCGGGTTAATCGGTACATTGCGCCCCACCCGGTCAGTACAAAAATCAGCATTAGATTGAGCAGGCTCTGCCCGACAATAGACACCAGCAACAAGACCAAAATAATCTGCGGAAAAGCCATAAACACTTCCGATATCCGCAGCATCACTACATCTACCCAGCCGCCTTTGTAACCGGCATAACAGCCGATGCAGACCCCGATTATCGCCGCAATTAGCGCACTGCCTAAACCAACTAGAATAGAGACACGCCCGCCATACATCACCCGGGCAAAAACATCTCTGCCGGTTTTATCGGTACCAAACCAATGCTCAGCGGAAGGCGCTTACAACATTGCTCTTAGGTTGATTTTTGCAGGGTCATGATCTGTTAAAAAGGGCGCAAAAACTGCGCTGCCTAAAATCAATAAAAACACCAGTAAACCTAACATCGCCAAGCGATTGGCAAACAGTTTTCGCAGCGCTCGATTGCCTTTTTGATTACCTAGCAGGCCCGCTTCTTCCAGGGCCAATATTTTGTCGAATTTTCTATCTAATGCACTTTTACTCATATATCACCCGCTATTCTAATCGCACGCGAGGGTCGACTAACGCTGTCAACACATCAATTATTAGGCTGGCCATCAACACCGCAAACACCGAAAACAAGGCGATCATCATCACCAGCGGGTAATCTTGCCCCCGCACTGCAGCGATAAATTCATTGCCAATTCCCGGCCACTGGAAGACTTGTTCGATAATTACTGAGCCACCGATTAAAGTGGGGAGCCTAAAGCCGATTAAAACAATCACCGGAGTCAGTGCCACTCTAAAACCGTGCACTAAGATAACTCGCCACTGTGGCAAACCTTTGGCACGTGCAGTTTTAATGAATTCACGGGAGAGCGAGTCGAGCATCGCCGAACGGGAGTAGCGCATCACGCCTGCGGTCATCATTAATGAGAGCACTAAACCTGGCAATACTAAGTGCGGCAATCGATCCCAAAAGGTTTCATAACCTGGCAGCAATCGCCCACCAACCGGCAACCAATGCAAGTGCAGTGCAAAAAACAACAGCGCTATCAAGCCAAAAAAGAACTCAGGAATGGAGATACCCAACATGCCGACAACCGAGAGCGAGCTGTCACTCCAGCTACCTTTTTTCAGGGCGCTAAGTACACCCAAAGCACAACCTAAAAGACTAGAAAAGAGAATCGCAATAAATGACAGTTCCAGCGTAGCTGGCAATCGATCAAAGACAATATCAGCAATGGGCACACCACCGGCTAAAGAATGGCCGAAGTCACCTACCAGCACATTGGATAGCCAAATGCCGTAGCGCTCTAAGAAAGGCTTATCTAAGCCGAATGTTTGTCGCAACTCGAGGAGCTGTTCTGGTGAAATTCTGTTAGCTTGCTCAGGGCTAATCATGTGTGATACTGCATCACCGGGGGTTAGCTCTAGGCCTAGATAGACTAAAAAGCTAATAAACAAGAGCATGGGGAGCACGACTAAAAGCCGCCGAATAATAAAAGTCAGCATACTAACGGTCCATAGCTTGAGACTTTTGTAAGATAAACAGAGGGCGAAACGAAGTTGAAAACAGTTTTATCGACCATCATAAAAGGGTATTAAGCTTTTTATATTACCCAGTTACGGTCTAGCTACAGAGCAGAACAGCTGCTACTTAGCGCTAGTTTTGTCTGGTCTGGTCTGGTCTGATTTTGTCTTCATCGCGCTGCTCACAAATTCGTACAAAGGTCTCAATATTTAAAATATATTATTGTTGTTTTATATCTTTGAATCAGTAACTTCACTACCGTACTTGACTCAATATTGTTATTCTACAGCGATTCTAAAATAACCACTGATCAAGTCCTGTATCTTACTGTGGACTTACTTTGGGCGCCTGCCAAACACTGGGACAAGAACGTACAGACTAGCAGGTTTTAGCATTGATCTTTCAACCTCAACCTCAATCTAAATCAATCTCGGCGCTATCACTGTTGACGATTGCTGTCTGTAGAGCCCTCACTTAAATACACTAGCCCCTACTGCTCAGGGGATAGTGACAGCGCGAGGCAAAAGGCACTTACAATATTAAGGCTTATTCGCGTAATTATTCACTCTCAGAGAGCGGGTATAAGGTATGTCGGCCGCGATCACTTTCATATGCTGCATATCTTCAAGTGCTTTGACGTCGCCCACAGATTTTGTAAAACCAAAGTCTAAACGACCAGCTGCTGCATTTTTCAAGACATTAGCGTCGTTTTGTCCACTGGGAAAAGCGACCAACTCATCGATTTTAGCAATCCCTGCATGATAGTTTTTAAACGGCGTAAATCTAACGAAATCATTCATCTGAACTTCTTCGATTTTATATGGGCCTGAACCAATAGGCTTCTGCCAATAGGAATGTTGCTGAAATTCCAAGGGATTAACTTCCTGCAACAAGTGCTTGGGCAGTGGTGCGAACTGGCTAAAGGTCAACAACATGTTTGGATCTAAACTGGTAAATTTAATAGATAATTTATTAGCTTCAACAGTCAGACCTGAGATACTGGTTGCACTGCCTGATTTAAAGGCTTGAGCCCCCTCGATAGAATCAAAAGTATTGGCGAATACCGCGTTAATACCGGGTACTTTTAGCGCGGTTTCAATTGACCATACAATGTCAGCCACAGTTAAGGCATGATTATCATGCCATTTCAAATTGTCTTTTAAAGTAAATGAGACTCCCATACCATCGGCAGCCACCGTATAGTCAGCAGCCATCTGCCCCTTAGTAGGAACTAACGAGCCATCTGCGGTCAATAAATGATCAAAACCTACTTTAGACTGCACAAATAAGCCAGGATTTAACCAGGGATGCTCAAAGAACTGGCTGGGAGCAGTATTAGTATAAGCGACCCGCTTACCTTTTTTATCCGCCTCCACTGTCCAGTTTAAGATACCCCAATCATAATTAAACTGCTCATTGCCATACTTGCCGCCATTGCGCTTTAACCTATCACTTTGATAGACAAATAATTGTTGGTAGTAGAGAGGGATATCGGTGAGTTGCTGATTCTCGTATTTTTGAAAATCGGCAAAGGCTTGCTTTTGCGCGCTCACTTCAACACTGCCATTGATGCGACTAATTAATTTATCCAGTTCTTCGGTACCTGCGGTGTAAGAGCTCTTACCCATTTGGTAACCGTTGTAGTACTCTTGCAATGCCAGCGCGGCTTTAGCTCCGTAGGCGATATCCCAGGTGACGGCACTAGTATTAGAACCAACTTTAGGCAGTTTTCCTAATTGCGCACCCACATCACCTTCAAGTTTGCGATAGGTCATTTTGATCCCAACGTCTTGTAGATACGCCTGCATCGCCACCATCAAATCAGCAGTCAACTGGTCGCCGTAATAATAGACGACATCCAAGGTTTGTTCGCTATTCCAACCCGCAGCTTTCAACAGTGCACGCGCTTTTTTCGGATCGTAACTGTAGCTATTTAAACCGCTGGTTTTCCAGGCACCATTGGGGATCATTGAGTCGGCAGCAATGGCCTTACCCTCAAATAGCGTTTCAGTAATAGTATCCATATCAATTGCATAGGCTATCGCCTGGCGCACACGCACATCCGATAATTGATTGGGGGTTACAGCTAGCGCAGCTGAAGCGGTGATTTGCAGGGCGGTAGCTAGTGCTACTCCTATATATTTATTCATTTTTATATTCCTTTTTTATTAAAATAAATGGAGCAACACTTGACCATTATATTACTGGTCTAAGGCCTGTCGAAAGTAAGCACCATAATTTCTGGTCAGGTGCTTAGTAAGTGCCGCCACGGCTTTGTCTGGCTCTTTATCAATGATAGCCCTAACTATTTGTCGGTGCTCTTCATTGCCCGCTTTACTTTTTTCAGCAAAGTTTTCTAACATCGGTCGACTTTTCATTAATTGCTTTACAAACGTTTCGTGCAAGGCAATAAAAATTGGGTTTCCTGGAATTTCGGCCAGTATTCGGTGAAAACTAACATCTGCATCTTGGTATTGCTGGGGATCATTTAACGCCGCTTCACAGCGTTCGATAGCCTCCACCATTCGCCCAATATGAGCATTAGTTGCATGCTCAACCGCGTAGCGAATCATACTTGTCTCCAAAAAAAGCCGCGCCTGCTCTAAGTGCGCCTTACCTTCGCTACCTTGAAAGAAGTATTTGGCGGTCTCCCCCACACTGCCCATTAGTTTATCTAAAGTGGGCGCAATGACTCGCGGCCTCTTACCTTTCGGGTTCTCCGTTAATCCCATACTCTGTAAAATGGTCAGGGCTTCACGCACTACATTTCTACCGACCTCAAAGCGCTCGCAAAGCTCGCGCTCAGAGGGAAGCATATTCCCTGGAGCCAAACTGCCAGTATGAATTTCCTTAGCGATTTGCGCTGATATATAAGCAGCCGACATGTTTTCCTTCATAAAACCTCTTCCTATAAATAAACCATAATATATTTTTTGTGTCTAGTTTTTTTGATTTGGTTTACTAAATATATTTTATGGTTGACAAAATTCAAATATTTGCTGATATTATATAACAAATTCTTACGAATCTAATAATTTGTTTAGACAATCACCGCTCTTTTAGAGGCTTATAATGAATATATCAGGTAATATTTTCGCCGCGATGCTAACTCCTTTTAGCGAAAATGAAGACTTAGATCTTAATCGCATAGCACCACTGGTTGATTACATTTTAGACAGTCAAGTAGATGGACTTTACGTTGGCGGAAGTAGCGGCGAGGGTATGTTGCAGAACACTCAAGAGCGCAGTGCGGTGTTAAAAGAAGTCGCCGCTTGTGCTGATCGTAGATGCACCCTTATTGCACATGTAGGCGCCACATCCACCAGAGAAGCAACGGCACTGGCCAAGGTTGCCCGCGACAATAATTACGCCGCTATCTCGGCGGTCCCCCCCTATTACTATAAACACTCATTTGCAGCGATCGCAGAGTATTACCGCACCTTGGCTGACGAGAGTGGTCTACCATTAATTATCTACAATATCCCAGTACTCAGCGGTAACGATATTTCCAGCGAAAAGTTATTAGAACTGATGCAAGATAGTCGAATTATTGGAGTTAAGTTTACCGCTCCTGACTTATTTCAATTTGCCCAAATGCGCATCCAAGCCCCCGATAAGTCGTTTTATTTCGGCACCGACGAAATGTACTTGAGCGCTGCAGCCATTGGCGCTGACGGTGGAATCGGAAGCACTTACAACCTGATCGGTGATTTTTATGTAGATATCCAAAAAGCTCTAGACAATGGCGATCTTGTGGCCGCTAGAACTCTGCAAAATAAAGCCAATAGCCTTGTGCAAATTCTATTAGAAACCGGTGTCATTCCCGGCTTAAAGCATGCTTTAAATTATCTGGGTGTACCTGTAGGCGTCTGTCGCAAACCATTCCTTAAACCTAGCTCAGCATCAGTTTTAAAATTAGAAGCGTGGATAAAAGAACATCTCAACTCTAGCCTGAATTTGTGACTTAAAAGTAAATACAGTGTGCAAGACATTGGCTCTACAGTGGAATTGAAAAACCTTAGCTGCAAGCTCATATGCGTCCTGCATTCGCTACATAAATGCATCCATGCATAAAATTTATTGGTTCAGTGGGTGTTTTTCTAACCGCACTATAATCAATAGCTTGCGCTATGTAGTGCAGTGAAGCCACTGATTCAGGTTATAGTTTGAGAGCTCTGCATAACTTGCCCAAAGGGTTGTAACTGCGCTCGGCAATACGGCGTTAAAAACCGGCTCAATATACTCATTTACACCAGTCATACCCATAAACTGGGCACACTGTACCCAAAGTGGGGGCATCCTATACCCAAAGTAAGGGGTACACTGACTCCGATATCTCGCCAGTTTTTTCCTTGTCTAACCTTCGCTCGCAACGTTACGCAGTGGTCTCTGTTTCTCTAACGTGTTAACTACAGCAATGATCTACGCTAAATTTATTCCTAGCGCACCGCTGGATGCTGGAGAAAAGGCAATTGATGTATTTAGTAGTATCACTAGTTGATTTTCGCTAAATTAAAGCCTAATTTGACAAATAATAGATACTTGTTTAATTTCTTGGTATACGGTATCTATCAGATCAGGATGTCGATGAAATAACACATAAGGATTAAAATGGGCATTGGTACACTGCCATGGATTTTTCATTGTGAAGCAATGAAAAAAGGCAAAGGTTTAGAAGAACGTTATCAAGTACAAGTTGCGATACTACTTGATAGCCATCTTAAATTAGATGAGAAGCTGAACGAACTGTTCAAGCAAGCAGGTCTACTTTTTTTATACTCAGATGTAGGTAAACCAATAATACAACACCTTGAACAAGCAGATTTTTATGACCAACCTGCGATTGATCTCGCTCAAAAAGTAAGCAAAGAACAGCCTATCTCCTTCCAAATCACCAAACTATTAAGTAGTAATAAGGCTGAAAATCAGCCGACAAATTACTTAGATATAAAAGAACTTCAAACTTTTGATTTGCCCAATCAAGATCACCTCCCCTTTTGGGATCATGATTGGATAACCGAAGAGTTAAAAGAGCTGCTATTTCTCCAGCCTCAAACCATTCAAAAAACAGCGCAGAAAAGAGATATTTTACGTACCTATCTAATCTTAGATGCACATATTTACACGGCAAACAATGGCGTTTTTGACCTCGATCTCGTAGAGAATTTAACAGTGCAGTGCCTATATAAAGGCAAAGCTGCAGAACAGCTCAAATATGTCGCTCCCTATCTCATAGAGATGACATTGCCAGAAAATGGCTACGACGATAAAGACAAAGTACCTGATTTCCATAAATCGTACTTTGAAAAACAATGGGGAAATGATGCTTCCATGTTCATTCGAACTACTGCCTCAATGACAACCGTGCATAACCACTTTCGCAAATTCAACAAAATACAAAATGATCAAGGCAAAAGTTTTCTCTTTCGGTTTTACGATCAAAAAATTCTATCACCCTATTTATCAGTAATAAAAAACTGGCCTGAGCGATTAGTTCGCTTATATACAATTGAAACAGAAAATCAAATACACAGCATCACTTGTAGTGATGGCAAAAACAGCGCAATTACTTTTAGCCCGAACCCAGCCCTACTTGAATTTGATTATTCGACCAAAAACATTCGTTCTCCACAGCAAACAGATTACGACATTTGCCTCGAAATCGGCTTTGCTAATCAGGCTAAGAAACTGCTCATTCGACTATACAAAAACTTAGAAAAAAGTCATGGGTTAGTACCTGCGCCAGAGCATCAAAAAATCGCAACTCACACTATTAAACGCATGGCGGCACACGGACTAAAAACCCCGTTGTTTTTGGAAACACTAATAGCTTGGAGTTTGTTGTTACACCCTGAGTTTGAACAGCAAGACCCCGAGAATATTATGGAACAGATATTAGGCACGAGTCAGATTTCGCAACATGAAAAATTTCAAGCGCTATCCGCACAAATGCAAATGGTATATGGAGAGACGATTTAAAATGGGCACCACCGTATCTATTTCAAAAACGTTAGCTGAAGCTAGGCGCAATGATCAACCTGCTTTTTACACACCTGAAGATGACTGTACTACTGGCTTATGTGATATCGAAGGCTTATTTATTCCACATGAAGTTGGTAATTTCGAACTAGACAAGGAATTTGTTAACTCGAAAATTGACACTGAATTAGATCTAGATTTGGCCAACGTAGACACTATGCCGTTATCGGATGAACTTTTTCCTCCAATTCTTGATGTCGCCCCTATTACACTGACAGGCTTGATGGATTGTTTTGCGCGAAAACACCCGGAGCGCGCTCAGTTGCTGGCAACTTTAATAGAAAAGAATGGCTACGAAATTGAATGGCTGGAAGATCCTAGCGTCGAAGAGAAACAACTGCAGCGACAACTAGATGTTATGCCCCGTGAACATTTCGAATGGCATGGTAACTCTGGGGGTCACACTTATAGCCCCACACAATTGAAGCAACGCACTCAGCTAAAACAGCGATTAGATCAAATACAACACTGGCGCATTGCCGATAATAAAATTTTATTGATGCCACGTATTAATAAAAATATTGATAAATTTAATTGGATGTTCGGATAAGATGATAGCGATTTAATCTCTCACTCCCCTACAAATTTAGAAGGGGCTGATTGGCTCAATGCAGTGATGGGCGACTGGATGGCAAGAAACGGCATCCCCGAAGCTGGCAGTAGTGAAGAGTTTACCGACAGCTATAGCTCCCGTATTACCTGGGGTAGTCTAAACGTAGTGTTAGGCGCAGTAGAAGTGGTTGGGGGAGTTTTATTAATACCCACGGGGGTGGGAAGTTTCGGTGTAGGTGCTGTCGCAGGTGTAGCGATGACAGTAGCGGGTGTCGACGCCTTCACACAGGGCTTAGACATGTTGTGGACACCAGACGAAGCTGCCCATACTACCGGCTGGCTAGGTGATGGGGTTAAAGCCATGGCTACCCAGTTTGGCCATACATCAGAAGACAATTATGCTAGTTTTGATAAATACTGGGGCTTCGCCATGGTGGGCCTCAGCTTAGGAGGCGCAGGTGTGGTAGCTGCACTACCTAATGCCGCAACAAAAGTCGCATTAGGCAATGCAAAATCCGTGTTCCATACGGCAATCGAAAGCAGAGCCTTAACCCATGCAAAGAAAGCATTAGCAGGGGTTAAAAATGCAACATTTGGTAACTTTAAAATAAGCTTTGTGACCTTGCCTTCGGCTCGTACTGTTTTTAACATTGAAGGGGTTGGTCGGATAGTAGCCCCCTCTTGGGAGAGTTTACCTAGGCTTAGATTACGTTTTATTGTAGATAACGTAGCTGAATCCCAAGAACGAGCACGTAAATTAAGAAAAGGTGAAGCAGGGTTAGTATCTTTACGTGGAGGAATTGCTAATCAAGCTGATGCTCAAAAATTAGTAGAAGAAGCTGCGGCAGCAATGGGGATTTCTTTAAGGGAATTAAGGATAATTGTATCAAAAGTTGGGGTAAAGGAAGTTGATCCAGAAATGTTGAAAATTGCTCGCAGTTCATTTAATGGGCGTAAGGAAATTAAACTTAGGCAAGATATAGGAACACCTTTAAATTCAAGTGGAGAATATAATGAATTTAGCGCACTAAATGAGGCTATGCACGAAATTTGGCATGCTAAAAGATTTGATGAACATATTCGAGCAGGGAAAAATTCAAATGATTATTGGCATAGACAAAGTACTCCCCAATACTGGAAAGAAGAAGCATTAGTAGAGCAAGCTGCACAAGATCGAATGAAAGATATCGCTTCACCACGCATTGCCCAAATAAGAAAGCATGGCAGTATGACAAAAGCGACTGAGTTAGAGAACAAGCTCAGAGAAACTATAGATGAATCAAATAAATATATCAAAGAATCACTAAGAAAGTCAGGACAATAACATGAAGCAGGCTATGCAAGACCATTTAGACCGCATGGAAGTAAAAGCATCACTTATTTATGAAAATCTATGTAATAAAATTGGTAAAGAAGAAGCAAATCAATATGTTCTTGATCTTGAACTAGAAGAGGATCCTAAAAGTTTTCAATATAGCGCCATGGGAATGGAGCTTCGTGTAAGACTGGGAAAAGAAGAAGCTTATGCGATTATCAGCTTGCTTAAAAAAACTCAAAATAGCCGACTAGCAGATGAAAAACACACTTTAGAGTGGAGCTATATTAAATTCGTTAAAAACAAACAAACGATAAAAACTGTCTCTGATGAAGTGACACGTGTAGATATGATTAACAGGCTTGCAGCGATAACTTATGAAGACTACGGTGACAATATTGAACAATGGGATAAGTGGATTGCCTTTAGAGAGGAATACGGTTTTTGGCGAACGAGATAATCTACTGAAGTAAAAAGAAAAGCAGGTTACTAATATGCTTACTGAAATGGATAAAAACATTGATCGTATGGAAGAAAAAGCTCGTATTATTAGAGAAGATTTATTTAAAAAAATGGGAAAAGAAAATGCTTTAGATTACCTGTACGAACTTGAGTTAGAAGAAAATCCCGAATGGTTTCAATACAGCGCTATGGGAATGGAGCTTCGAGTAAGAATAGGTAAAGATGAAGCTTATGAAATTATCAAATTGCTCAAGCAATCTAACGATAACCAACAAGAAAATAAAAAGTTCACTTTAGAGTGGAGCTATATTAAAACTGTTAAAAGTAAGCAAGTATTGAAAACTATCACTAAAGAAATGACACGTTTAGATATGACTAACAGACTTGCGGCAATAACCTATGAAGACTACGGTGACAATATTGAAAAATGGGATAAGTGGATTGCCTTTAGAGAGAAATACGGTTTTTGGCGAACGAGATAATCAACAATAAAGATGTGGTTTAATGAGTAAAAAAGGATAGTGCTTACTATTCAGAGCGAGAGACCTCTGCAAAACATTGCGAGCGAAGGGAAGACAAAAAAAATCGGCGAGATATGCGGAGTCAGTATGCCCCTCACTTTGGGTACAGTAGGCCCTTCTTTATGGGTATTACTGGTGTAAATGAACATATTGAGCCGATTTTTAACGCCGTATTATCGAGCGCAGTTATCATACACTCTGGGTAAGTTATGCAGAGGTCTCATTCAAGTAATCGAATGAATTTATATTAGAAGCTCGGAGCAAAGGCGGCTTGTAGAATGAATCAGAAAATGAGAGATAATATTGGTCGTATGGAAGAAAAGGCTCGTATTGTCCGAGAAGCATTATTCAAAAAAATGGGTAAAGATAATGCTTTGGATTACATTTATGAGCTTGAGCTAGAAGAAAAACCTGAATGGGTTCAGTACAGCGCTATAGGAATGGAGCTTCGTGTAAGACTGGGAAAAGAAGAAGCTTATGCGATAATCAACTTGCTTAAAAAAACTCAAAATAGCCAACTAGCAGATGAAAAACACACTTTAGAGTGGAGCTATATTAAATTCGTTAAAAACAAACAAACGATAAAAACTGTCTCTGATGAAGTGACACGTGTAGATATGATTAACAGGCTTGCAGCGATAACTTATGAAGACTACGGTGACAATATTGAACAATGGGATAAGTGGATTGCCTTTAGAGAGGAAAACGGTTTTTGGCGAACGAGATAATCAACTACCACCACTATAACTCTATCTGCAGGGCTGGGCACTTATTTGACATTTATATTTACTAGCACTGACTTGCAAGACATAGGCCCAGACCAAACTGCGCTTAAAAAGCGCAGCTAAAGCCTCCTTTTAAGCATTTTTACCGGGAAATGCTACAATGCAAATGATTATCCATTGCACCCTATCAAGCTTTTCGATACTGTCTATTGTGCCGATTCTTACTATTCAATTTTTGTGCAGGTTTGCTATTTTCCAACACCGTTTGCCAATATCCTGAATCCGTGATTTCAAAGTGAATACTGAGTGTAAGATATTGGTTTTACGGTGAAATTGAAAAATCTTAGCTGCACCCGTAGGTTCAGCGGGCATTTTTCTAACCGCCGTAGAATCAAGAGTTTGCGCTATGTGGTGCAGTGAAGTCACTGATTCAGGAATATGCCTACAGCCAGAAATCAGCATTTATGGTACTGGCTACCAATAGCTATTTTCCCGTAAAGCTGCGCAGCAGTATAATAAAATTGATCAGCCAAGTATTGAGAACTTCATCATATATCAAAGAGGATTTGTTAACTTGAAGAGCATTAATTTCAGTTTTAAACTGGCGATAGCCACTGTTACCTTCTTTACTATCTGCCAATCAAATTTGTATGCTAAAGCGCAGCTATCCATACAACAGCAGAGATCCCTCTATGTTAAAGCTGTAGCAGCATATGCTAAAAAAGATATTAAATTAGCCAATAAATTAACCGCCAAGCTGAAAAACTACCCTCTCTATCCGTATTTAAAGTTATCACAAATCCAGAGAGACATTGGTTTTATAAAAGGCTCTGAAGTGTTGAGTTTTATAAAAACTTACGCCAACACCCCTCTCGCTAAAAAGGCTCAAGCTAGCTATCTAAGAAAACTAGCTAGAAACAAACAGTGGTCCCTACTGAGTAAAAATTACCGCAAGCTGCCCTTAACAAGCGCCTATTATCGCTGCTTAAATATACAAGCTAAGATAAATACCGGGCAAGGTAAAAAGCAATTAATAGAAATTTCTAAATTGTGGAATGTCGGTAACTCGCAACCTAAAACCTGCGACCCTGTCTTTGCCTATTGGGCAAAAAAGGGCAACCCAACATCGAATCTTGCATTTGAACGTAGCTGGAAAGCGATTAACAAAAAGAATTACAAAATAGCGAAGTTCGTGCAAAAAAAGGTAACTAAGAAATCACAGCTTAATGCGCTGAATTTGTTTTGGAAGATTAAAAAAGATGTATCACTGGTCAGCAACTCCAAAACACTATCCACTAAAACCCCGCACAATAATGATATTGCCGCCTATGCCATTCGAAAGCTGGCGATTAAAAAATCTGATTTAGCCCTAAAAACTTGGTTCAGAGATCGTACCCGCTTCAAATTCAGCAGTAGTCAGCGAAAGTACCTAAATGTCTATTTTGGTAATAGATTCGCCAAAAGCACCTTCTACAATGCAAAAGCACTGAGTACTTTACAAAAAATCGATCCTCTATATAAGTATGATGAAATAAGTGAGTGGAAGGTAAGGCAGGCACTTATCAGCCAAGATTGGAAAAAAGTAATTAAGCTAATTGCTAAAATGCCCAGCAGTCTGCAGTCAGATAATCGATGGGTGTATTGGCTAGAGACAGCTAAACAAAAAGCCAATCCTAAAACATACCAAGCTAAGTACGATAAAATCCTCAAAGAAAGAGATTTTTACAGCTTTATTGCAGCTCAATTAAGCGGTAAAAAACTAGCCTTAAACAATCAGACATCAACTATTAATCCCAAAACCACTAAAGCTTTACTACAGCTCAGTGCAGTGCAACGTATGTATGAACTAATCAAGCACAGTGACACTGCAAAAGCTTACCAAGAGTGGCGACTACTCAGAAACACGCTCAATGACAAGCAGGAATTAGCCATGGGCTATATCGTCAATGACTGGGGTTGGTATATTCAGGGAATTAGAATCGCGGCTAAATTAAAGGCTTGGAATGAGCTGGGGATTCGCTTTCCGCGCTCACAAAACAAATTATTTGCCGAACTAAGTAAAGAGCGAGGCATCGGCATCACTTGGCCTGTCGCCATCGCTAGACAAGAGAGTGCCTATAATCAGTTTGCTAAATCCCCAGCTGGCGCTAGAGGTTTTATGCAGCTAATGCCGGCCACTGCGAAACTGACCGCCAAAAAATACGAGGTCGCTTATAGCGGCAAAGATGACTTATTCATTCCCAGAACCAACATTTCACTCGGCACAGCCTACCTGAGTGAAATGATGGGTAGGTTTAATAATCAAGCCTACTCAACAGCCGCCTATAATGCGGGCCCACATCGAGTTGATCGCTGGTTAAAATCTAGAGGAAAACTCCCCCTAGATATATGGATAGAAACTATTCCATTTAATGAAACGCGCCACTATGTGCAAAACGTGCTGACCTATTCGGCCATCTACGATTTATTAGCAGGCAGAAAAGCTCGCATGTTTAGCAATAAAGATAAGTCTCTGTTAGCGGTTAATCGACGTTAAATGACTGAATTATGATTGATATAGGGGCCAATTTAACCAGCCAGCGCTTTGACAAAGATCTGTCACAAGTTATCGATAACGCGAAATTAGCGGGTGTAAAGAGCATCATTGTGACTGGTACAGACCTGCAAAACAGCCTCAGCGCTATAGATCTTTGTCATCAATATAAGGGGCTTTATGCGACCGCAGGTATCCATCCCCATGCCGCCTCAACTTTTGATGCGACATCTTATCAACAATTAGCTGAGCTGCTTAAGTCGGATAAAGTCGTGGCTGTAGGTGAAACCGGTTTGGATTTCAATCGTAATTTCTCGACCAAAGAGGAGCAAATTTACGCTTTTGAGCAACAAATCCAACTGGCGATTGATAGTCAAAAAGCACTTTTTCTACATGAGAGGGATGCTTTTGACAGCCAGTATCAGATACTGGCCAACGTTAGAAAAGAGATTTCTGGAGGCGTCATTCACTGTTTCACCGGCAGCCGAGCGGCATTAGAAAAATATTTAGAGTTAGATTTATATATTGGCATTACCGGTTGGGTTTGTGATGAGCGAAGAGGCATAGAGCTACAATCGCTAGTACCACTAATTCCCGACAATAGACTTTTAATAGAAACAGATGCGCCATACTTAACCCCAAGAACACTGACCGGCAAGGCCAAAAAAGCCAAAAATGTACCGGCTAACTTAGTGCATATCGCACAGTTTGTCGCTGCTTTAAGAGAGCAATCTGTAGAGCAACTAGCCACTTTTAGCAGCGCTAACGCAACAGAGCTTTTCAGGCTCTAATCCCCTAAAGCACAGATAATTTCCTGTAAAGTAGTGAGCATATCAAGCTAGTGTGCAGCCGCAATAGAGCTCTGTTTCTAGATGAGAAATTATTTATCGATGAAGCTCTGCAAGGTCTGTGCATCGAACGGCCACTGCAATTCTGCTTTAGTATGCATATTTAACAATACGGGGATGCGAATCCCATAGCGCGCTAATAACAGATCATCCTCAGCGATATCCTCAACATCCACACTGTGCAGTTGACTGTCTAACTGATTAACCAAAAGCTCTTCTGCAAGCTCACAAAGGTGACAATGTTCTGTGCTGTATAAGATAAAATTTATCATTTCAACTGCCTTAAATACAGTGGCTATCGATTAAAAAAGCCGACTCTCAATGCTGTTTTTATTTATGTAATGAAGTTAAGTTTACCAAACTACTATAAAAAATAGCTATTATTTACGCTAGCCTTACACTTTATCTGCAATTTGGGCTAGTATAAATTGGTAATTGTAGAACAGTACAACAAATACGTGGTCGAATACTCAGGTGATAACAAATTTAGTGGCTACATACCTAAAATAAACGCTAACCATTGATTACTACTAAACTCGAAATAATTGTGTGGTTAATAACTGATGGCGAAACAGGTTAGTTAGCCTTAAGCTGACTCACCTTAAGAAATTACAGATTGATAATCGCCTGCAATCAAATGTTGAAAAACGACTAACAAGAATAGCATTGTCTATTAAATGTTTACATTGAGCTGCTGGCTTGATTGATTTTCATCTGTATCCGGACTGTAAATATAGAGAGATAGATAGACACTTGCTTTTCACAAATCGCTCTATTTACCAGTTAACTGAATCGCCTATCTATATAGACCTTAACCGACAAATATTATCTAACCTTATTTTTAATTACATTTAACCGTATTATCTAGCAAACTTAGACAAGCACTAATCAGATCAAACCAAGCTGTGTGGTGCAGTGAAGTCACTGATTCAGGTAGAAGTTATCAGCTAAATAATCTATAGCGACAGGAAAATGTAGTGTACAACAGCACACAAGCACAGCGGGGAAAAGGCTCTAGTAACTTCAAATACAGCCTAATTTTTCTTATCGTCATTCTGATGTCAGTCTTGATTCTGCCGCTAGCTGTTAACAGCGAACCCGGGGTGAATTTAAGTACTGCATTCATTAATCAAATGGGAAAGAAATATGGCCAACGGGCCAAGCTCAGACTGAACCGCTGGCAAAAATTAATCAAAGACCTACGCTCCGTTAACGAAAAAACCAAGTTAAGAAAAGTAAATGACTTTTTTAATAAAGTCAGATTCATTGATGACCTTAAGCACTGGCGAAAAAAAGATTACTGGGCGACCCCCGTCGAATTCTTAGTCACTAATGGCGGAGATTGTGAAGACTTCACAATTGCCAAATACTATACTTTGAAAGCAGTAGGCGTAGATATGGCAAAACTCAGTATTGCCTACGTTAAAGCGTTAGATTACAACCAAGCACATATGGTCTTAACTTATTACGCGACTCCTAGATCCGAACCGGTGATTCTAGATAATTTGATTCCACAAATTAAAAAAGCCTCTAGAAGAAAAGACTTATTGCACGTTTATAGTTTTAACGGCGATAATTTATGGGTATCAAAGAAGGGCCGTAGAGATAAATTAGTCGGTAGTTCTGATAGGCTTGGCCCTTGGGTCAAACTGCAGCAAAAGTTAAAAACTCAGTGACCTTTCAACGGGATTATTACACTGAGATGACCGAAGTACAGCGGGCTCAATAAAATATAATGATGATTCTAAGCGACGTTTTAAGCTGGTCTTTGCTACAATCGTAAAAATATATAGAAGTCTTTCAATAATACAATTTGTTATATATCTCAGGAGAGAAACATGTCTTTGTTAAACCAAATAATAGCCGCGGTATTTACCGTGCTGATTGGTTTGGTGTCCGGCACTATCTACATAATGTCTGACAGCTCAAAATCTATGTTATTGAATCAATTAGAATCTCACAGCCAAGACACCGCTACCCATTTGGGCTTATACATGGCCCCTTATATTGCTGAGCAAGACTCTGCCGCTATTGAAACCATAGTCAATGCCATTTTTGACAGTGGTTACTATGAAAAAATTCAGGTCACAAACTTCGATGGCGATGATCTATTCACCGCTTTGCGCTCCCCTGAAATTTCCGAAGATGTGCCCCAGTGGTTTATTAAATTGATCGCTTTTAATACGCCAAACATCGAAATTGAAGTGACTCACTCTTGGGCGAAAGTCGGTTTCATTGTGGTTAAAAGTCGAGCGGGGTACGCCTATGAAGAACTCTGGAAAGGGACTCAAACTACCTTAATATGGTTTATCACCTTATCTTTAATCTGTGTGATGTTCTTAAGCTCACTAATCCGATGGATACTTAGGCCTCTTAAATCTATTGAAAAACAAGCGCTAGCGTTAAGTAATCGTGAATACATTGAAGTGACTAACATTCCTAAAACCAAAGAGTTACGCAGTGTTGTCATGACAATGAATAGTATGATAAAACGCGTCCATACGATGTTTGATGAACAGAGTAAGAACATTGAAGAGCTACGCCGCACCGCTTATATTGATGAGCTAACTGGCCTAGCTAACAGCAGATCAACTAACGCACAGCTGAGTGACAAACTCGATAATCGAGATGATGAAGGGCCCTGTTCGTTACTTTATCTACACATTAACGATTTAGCTCTATTAAATGAGCAGCTAGGTCAAGAAAATGCCAATAATCTCATTAAACAAGTGGCCGATAAATTAAGTGCTATTGGTGAAAATCATTTGGGAAGCCTCATCGGCAGGCTTTCGGGTTCAGACTTAGTATTGTTAATTCCAGAACCTGATCGGGAAACACTGACTAGAGAAGTAGATACACTGCTTGAGTCATACCAAGAGTTATTCAACTTCTATCACCCTGATAGCCAGCAGAATATCCCAATCCACATTGCAATAGTTTCTTCTAATCAAGATATTACAGCGGCGCAAATACTCTCTGTTGCCAGAATTGGTATTGATGAGGCGATTAAGGATAGCTTGCCAAGCGTCTACAAAACCTTATCAAACGTAGAATCTGAGTCGTCCTTGGCCGATTGGAAAGCGCACGTTGCCTCCTCAATTAATGCCAAGCAGCTGTTCTTACAGTACCAAGAAGTACGAGCCACCAATAGTCAGGATATTATTCAAAAAGAGCTATTGGTCAGAATTCTAAGCCAAGCAGGTGAGCCTTGTGCTGCAGTTAGGTTTATTCGTATAGTGAAAGAGCTTGGATTGATTGCCGCTCTAGATAAGGTTGTGTTAGAACATGCTATCAATCACTTACATAGCCACACTGATAGCGTACCGCTAGCGGTCAACATTTCTCAGAACACTTTACATACAGATAACTTTGAGCAATGGCTTATAGATTGTATCAAAGGCAAAAATATCGCCGGGAAATTAAATATTGAGATGAATGAATCCTCTGTCTTAAACGATATTGACACAGTGGTCACTTTCAAACAG
Organism: Oceanospirillales bacterium; assembly: GCA_029027825.1. Lineage (GTDB taxonomy): Bacteria > Pseudomonadota > Gammaproteobacteria > Pseudomonadales > Balneatricaceae > Rs1. The sequence continues at coordinate 2,493,881 of CP093399.1, forward strand.
CTACTAGCTAAAAATGATATTGGTTTTGGTGTAGACAACTTTGGCGTCCACCCAAGAGGCTTCAGCTATCTATACAAAATCCACCCTAATTACATCAAAATAGACGGATCTCTATGTAAAGAAATTGAAGAAAACGCCGAAGATAGATTCTTTTTGAGCAGTTTAGTCACCGCTGCGAATAGCCTCAGCATTCCAAGTTATGCCGAGCGAGTTGAACATTCTGGGCAAATACAGCAATTGCAAAAATTAGGCGTGGTTGCCACGCAGGGCTTTATTCATGGTCAACCTAAAAACCTACTTTAGCGAATAGCTGAAGCGCTTGCTATCCTCTGTGGATAGCAAGCGCTGTTCTTTACATTCAACTGAGACCTCTGCATAACTTACCCAGAGGGTATGATAACTGCGCTCGGTAATACGGCGTTAAAAATCGGCTCAACATGCTCATTTACACCTTTAATACCCATTAAAGCGGGCACCCTGTACCCAAAGAAAGGGGCACACTGACTCCGCTATCTCGCCGGTTTTTGCCTTGTCTTACCTTCACTCGCACGTTTGCAGAGGTATCACAACTATCATTCAGTACTCCAGCATACTCTTGTCCCCTCGCGGTAACCGACAGTTTATAGCCTAGCGCGTACATTCAATATCATCCACGATACAAAAACCTAACCCTAGGAGCCTGTCAGACTTAACGCTAATTTACTGCGAGAAAACAGCGCTAATTTAACAGTTATTTGATGCGGCTTTGGTTAATTTCTACACCTATTATATTAATCGTATCTGCAGTTCACGGCTAATATATAGATGAGACAAGCACTTCTATTATTGCTAAGATCTCCCCCCAGGATACCGTAGCGTTTTACCTATAGGGGCGAGAGAAAGCGCTTTACTCTCGATCCGGTCTCGGTCTGGTCTGGTCTGGTCTTAGAATATTCCCAAGCATTGATTAACCTCAGGAGATAAGCATGAAATTTAGTGGCAGTGACAAATATGTGGCGACCAATGATTTACAAATAGCGGTTAATGCTGCCATTACGCTACAGAGACCTTTACTGATTAAAGGCGAGCCGGGAACAGGAAAAACAATGCTCGCCGAAGAAGTGGCGAATGCGTTAAACAAACCCCTGCTCCGCTGGCATATTAAATCGACCACTAAAGCGCAACAGGGACTTTACGAATACGATGCTGTCTCTCGTTTAAGAGACTCACAGTTAGGTGACGAGCGAGTCAATAATATAGCCAACTACATCAAAAAAGGCATGCTCTGGCAAGCCTTTGCAGCAGATGAACAAGTGGTATTGCTTATTGATGAGATCGATAAAGCAGATATAGAATTCCCCAATGACTTGTTGGTTGAACTCGACCAAATGGAATTTAGTGTCTATGAAACATCAGAGCGAATAAAAGCTAAACACCGCCCGATCATTATCATTACTTCCAACAATGAAAAAGAGCTACCTGATGCATTTTTGAGGCGCTGCTTTTTTCATTACATTCAGTTTCCGGATCGTGCCACCATGCAGCAAATTGTCGACGTCCACTACCCCAATTTGCAACAGGATCTAGTAAAGGAAGCCTTAGATATTTTCTTTCAAGTTCGCAGTGTTCACGGTCTTAAGAAAAAGCCTTCTACCTCGGAACTGATCGATTGGCTTAAACTTTTAATGGCCGATGAAATCAGCTTAAAAACTCTACGAGAGACCGACAGCAGTAAAGCTATCCCCCCACTACACGGCGCACTACTGAAAAATGAGCAAGATGTACATATGTTGCAACGGCTGGCATTTATGTCGCGACGCCAACAACCTTAAGCGGACCCATATTTGCTATGTTAATAGATTTTTTTAACTGCTTACGTAAAGCAGCTATACCGGTCAGCATCAACGAATTATTAGTCTTGCTAGAAGCGCTTAAACAAAAAGTGGTGTTTGCCGATTTAAGTGAATTCTATGTCCTCGCCAGAGTTTGCTTAATCAAAGACGAAAAGTACTTCGATCGCTACGATCAAGCCTTTTCCTTCTACTTTAAAGGTATTGAAACACTCTCACTCTTTCCCAGTGAGCAAATCCTCCCTGAAGACTGGCTAAAGTCTGAGTTTATCAAGAACCTCAGCGCTGCAGACAAAGCGAGCATCGCTGCACTGGGGGGCTTAGATAAACTAATGGAAACCCTTAATGCGCGTTTACTAGAGCAACAGCAGCGCCATGCAGGGGGTAGTAAATGGATAGGGACAGGCGGCACTTCGCCCTTTGGTCACAGTGGCTACAACCCTGAGGGCATTCGCATTGGCGGACAAAGTGTGCATAAACGTGCGGTTAAAGTATGGGAAAAACGCCAGTTTAAAAATTTAGATGATCAAGTACAATTAGGTACACGCAATATGAAAGTCGCTTTACGTAAGCTACGTCAATTTGCTCGTACCGGTTCTGCACAAGAACTGGATTTATCCGCCACGATTCGCAGCACTGCTGAAAACGCTGGGATGCTGGATATAAAGATGGTGGCAGAGCGGCATAACGCGACTAAAGTATTGTTGTTTTTGGATATTGGCGGATCTATGGACCCTTATATTCACTTGTGCGAACAACTATTTTCAGCGGCACGCAGTGAATTTAAGCACCTTGAATATTTCTATTTTCACAACTGTGTCTATGAAAAATTATGGCAAGACAATCAGCGTCGTCACCATGACACTTTGGCAACCCTAGACGTATTAAATTCTTATGGCGCAGATTATCGAGTGATTTTTATTGGCGATGCCGCAATGTCACCCTATGAGTTGTTTAGCCAATTTGGTAGTGTTGAACACATGAACCAAGAGACAGGCGAGCTATGGCTGCAACGTATTCTAGATGTCTGGAAAAAAGCGATTTGGTTAAACCCCACCCCCGCTGAGCATTGGCAGTACACGCAGACCACTCAGGCAATTAAGCAACAGTTAGATGGCCATATGTATCCACTCACGCTTGAAGGACTGAGTAATGCAATTAAATATCTGTCAAAATAACAGTACCACCAGCCTCTAACACGCAGAGGCTCCACGATTTAAGTAAAGGTTAGCCCCTGACTACATAAACAACAGCTGCGACGGAGCTCTGTAATTGCTACGCACTCCCAGATAGCTATAGCCGTTTTTCCAAAATTATTGGTTCTTTTATCCAACTCGCGATAAATTGACAGTCTGCCAGTACGGTCACTAACTCATCGACAGCCATTGGCTTGTAAAAGTAATTACCTTGAATATAGTTACATTGGTATTCTATCAAATAATCTAATTGTCGACTGTTCTCTACGCCTTCCGCCACCACCGATAAATTTAAAGAATGCGCTAACTCGATAATCGCCTTAGTGATGATTCTGCGCTCATCATTTAAATCGAGGTCGGCAATAAACGTACGATCAAGCTTAATTGAATCAACGGATAACAATTGTAAATAACTTAAGCTTGAATAGCCGGTACCAAAATCATCTAAACTAACTATGAGCCCAAGATGGTGTAACTCTTTAATCACGGAGCGGGCCAATTCAACATTGTCAATCAGCACACTTTCTGTTATTTCAATGCATAGGTACTGTGCAGCATTGGGATATTTGACTAAATTTTCTTTTAAGATCACGAGAAAAGACGGCGCTAAGAAATGTGCGGCAGAGATATTAATTGAAATCCGCTTCAAAGCCCCTGCATCGATTAATTGTTCGACCATAGGAATGACCATTTCTATAATCAACTCACCCAATTCAATAATCAATCCCGATTCTTCGGCAATCGGAATAAAGTCAACCGGTGATAACTCCCCCATCACTGGATGATTCCAGCGCACTAACGATTCAGCCATGTTAAGGCGGCCTGTTGCCAATTCCACAAAAGGCTGAAACAGCATATAGAACTGACGATTTTTGATCGCTGTATAAATATCTTTCGCTATTTTGCAGCGCATTGCTTGCCGCTCAATCAATTCAGTTCGACAAATATAAAAATAACTGCCCTTAAACTTGCTCTTTTTGGCTTGATACATCGCCAAATCAGCATTGCTTAACAGCTCTCCCCTATCTAAGCCATGCTCTGGATAGAGTGCTACGCCGATACTGATTTTTGCTAACAGGCTACTATTGTTATATTTTAAAGGATCTTTTAGCCCCTTAATCAACTTTTCACAACTACTAGACAGCTCAGGATGGCTATTTAGGTGACTTAAAACGATCGCAAATTCATCTCCTCCCAAACGTGCAATTAGGTCATGTTGATGAATATTCTTTTTCAATTGCGCGGCAACGTGCAGTAATAACGCATCCCCTGCAGAGTGACCGAGTGAATCATTGATCGATTTAAAATCATTCAAATCAATCAATAATACCGCGAGTGACGAGCCTTGCTGTTTAGCCGTCACCAATAATTTATCTAACTCTTTATTGAACAACCCTCGGTTCGGCACTTGTGTTAAATGATCAAAGTGCGCCATTTTATGAATCAGTTTAGCCGTTTCTATTCTCTCATCAATATCACTGAACGAACCGGCAATACGGATCAGTTCTCCGCTTATTCCCCATTCAGCCTGCCCGACAATCCAAAACCATTTATAAGTACCACTTTTAGTCAAGACCCGACATTCCACATCAAAAACCTGATGATATTGAATATGCCCAAGTACCGCTTTTTTTAGTTTATTGACATCCTCAGGATGAATGAATGAAAAGGTTTCAAACTGATTAATTAATTCTGTGGTTGAATAACCTAAAAATTTAATGAGCCTAGCAGAAAAGTACCAGCTATTTTCTGCAATATTCTTTTCCCAAATGCCGACAGTCGAAGCCAGCATCGCCAGCTGAAAACGCTCTTTGGTTTTTTTATTGACCGCCGCTTGCTGCTCGGCATAAATTTTAGCTTTTTCCAGCTCCAAAGTTCGCTCTCTCACTCTTTGATCAAGCGCTTGATTGGATCTTTGCAGTGCTTGATTAGCATTGTAGAGCTGTAAGCTTTTTTGATTTAGAATTTCTTCCGCTTGTTTTCGAGCACTTTTCTCTCTGGCTACTCGTCGATTCAGCAGCTTTATTTCTACAGGTATATCAAGCATGAACGCTCTCTATTGGCTTTCTAGTGATATCAAATATAACATCTGTCTCAGAGTGAGCAGTGGCGGGAGTTCTGCAGATCTCAAAGGTTTCATTAAAATATGCAGCACAACCCAATAGCAAGCCTTCTGCAAAATTGGCAAAGGGCCGATTAGATTGATAATGTAGGTAAGCGTGATTTTCACTGATACGTCGATAGCTAAAAACCGGTAGCTGAGCACTGGGATAAAGTTTAAAAACCTCAACATGAATATAGCCATCAATCTTACTTAACAAATCAAATGAGCTCTCAATATTAATCACTATTTCAGGATGGATTTTAATCAATTGACTAAACATCGCCTCGCCAAAAATCCGAATTAGATCATTAACCGGGATATCGACTTCTACACTGAGCTGTTTAACCAAGATCAACAGCTCTTCATGGGAGTACACTCCCACTGCGGTGTAAACCCCCTTAGAAGGTAACTGACATTCAACCAGTAATTTATCAACCACAGCATAGCCAAATTTCTCTTCTACTAGCTCCAAAAGCTCAGTGAATATTTGCCCCATCATTGGCTAATCTCTCTATAAAAAATCATTTATTAATATAAGCATAGCAGAGCTTTTAAATAACGCTTATCCAGAGCGAGCGAAACAGCAGTCCCGACACATAAGTTAACTGAGCGTGTTTCTCTTGCTTGGTTTGAGGATGATTTGATAGGGGCTTAGCTAATATCACAATGCAGTGGCTGCTCTATTTGCAGCACAAGGTAGCTATGTATGTGTGGATTACAGTAGAAATTACTAAGTGGCAGTGCCAGTTAGTCGTGTAACCACTCTAGATTATCTCTATAGGGATGACTTTCAAGCTGCTTAAACAACCAGCAACAAAAGTCTTTGGTTTTAGGCTTAATCTCTTGATGAGGCAACACTAAATATAAACCACATTCCGCTGCCATTTGGTAGGGGTGCACTTGAACTAACTCGCCACTCATCAGCTGTTCATATACATATGAATCCAATGCTAGGCAAATACCCATTCCCGCCAATGTCATATCGAGCGCCATTGACGAATTATCCGACTCGTACATTGAAGAGGCGCGAGAATCCTCTACGCCTTGCTCACTAAACCACTGACTCCAACCTTCCCGGTAACCAAAAGTGGAAATTAGCGGTAGTGTTTGCAACTCTTCTACAGTTAAACTTTCAGCTTGCTTGGCGACAAAGTCAGCACTGGCGACAGCTATCCAGTTCTCTTGTATTATTCTCTGTACTGACAGCCCTGCATATTCTCCATAACCGTGACATAGCTCTACATCCATACCTTCTCGCGACATATGATCATGCCAAATAGTGGTTTGCAGTCGAATCCGATACGAGGGAAATTCCCTGGCAAATTCTGGTAATTTAGCCACCAGCCAACGCTGGGCAAAAGAGGTACCACAGCGCACCTGAAGAAAAGTTTGATGGGGTGTATCGAACAGCTCTTGAGTACTTATCTGCACTTTACTGAACGCTTCTGTGAGTACCGTTAAATACGACCTCGCTATGTCGGTAAGAATTAACTGCCTAGATTTTCGAATAAACAGCGGCAAGCCTAAGTATTCTTCTAACAGTTTAACCTGCTGACTAACGGCTCCCTGAGTGACATGCAGCTCCGCTGCTGCTTTAGTTAAACTTTGCAACCTCGCCGTCGCCTCGAATGCTTTCAAGGCATTCAAAGGAGGCATAGACTTTTTTTGTTTATTCATATTTCAAGAGACCTGTATTTAAACCTGAATCCGCGACTTAAAAATAAAGAAGTGTAAGATGTTGGTTGTACGGTGGAATTGAAAAATCCTAGCTGCAAGCTCATATGCGCCCTGCATTCGCTAAATAAATGCACCCCTGCATAAAATCCGTAGATTCAGTGAATATCTTCTAACCTCGGTAGAATCAAGAGGTTTCGCTATATGGTGAAGTAAAACCACTGATTCAGGTTAAAGCCTAAATTTACTCAGATGGATCATTTTTATATTTGATTATCGACGCCATTCAGTGTCGTTTTCAGAGCCTATAAATATTAGTTTTTCTTGATATTTATATTCATATTATATTAATGATATTATATTACTCTTTTATAATAATATTTTATCTCTATAAAACAAAATCTTACGAGAAAAAAGGTAACTTTGATGATCTAATTCTAATCCGCCTTAAACACTAGCCTACTCCACTTTGATATAAGCATTAGAATTTCTAAACAATTCTTCACGAAATTCTCGCTTTAAGTTAGTATTTTTTTTTGCCATGATGGGGTACTAGCATTGAAAATAATATAACAATCTAATGCTAAGCAACCCGACTAATCAGCTAATTTTATTGCGGGTTTTCTTAGAGATTAATCGCTATTGAAACAACTCAAGGCAGTCACTCGAGTTGTAACTACAGTTATAACAACAGCGTAACCTTTATTTATTATATTCAATGAATAATTTTTTATAGCAAACATCGCGTGAATATTTATACAGCTAACGACCAGCGCCGCGAACTGTTCTATTATTGATCAATTATTGCGTTTTGCAGTAGTCAATGGCTCTAGGGACCAACTAGCAAGTGTTTCCATGTCTAAAATCGATTATAGTTTCAACCCAGATTTTTAACGCTAACACTTTCTTGCGAATTATTTTTTGATATTTGCTAGTTTCGATACATTGGAACTTTAAGCAATCTACTTGAAAAATCATTCCAAAGACTAACTTGAATAGCTGGCTTTAACGTTATTCCAGTGTCGTAGTTATGGGTTTTTCATCTATTTGAAAGACAACTAACTAATGCTGAGGATAACTGAAATACCATAAATTCGGGAATAAACTAATCATCTTGAGGTTATCTTTATGTCGCAAAAATTAGAACAATTAACAGCACAAGCAATCAAAGGACAACTAAACCGTCGTGATTTTATGCGTCGTGCTAGTGCCCTTGGTATAGCTCTGCCTTTTGCTGGCGCTTTATTTAGCCAGTCCGCTATGGCAGAAACACCGAAAAAGGGTGGTACGTTAATTTTAGGTCTAGCTGGGGGCGCGACTACCGACAGTCTAGATCCAGCACTTGCGCTAGCCCAAGTTGCAGGCGTAATTTTAAAAGATTGGGGCAACACGTAAGTCACTACCTCTCCAACGGATGGTAGTGTTCAGCCTGAATTTGCTGAATCTTGGGAGGCTACACCAGGCGCTAAAACCTGGACATTTACGTTAAGAAAAGGCGTGAATTTCCAGAACGGTAAAGAAATGACCTCTGATGATGTGTTTAAAACCCTACAACGCCATTCCGGTGAAGAGACTAAATCTGCAGCACTAGGTATTATGCGTGGGATTGAGAGCTTCAAAACAGCGGGTAAATACCAGTTTGTTGTCGAGTTAAAATCAGGCAACGCCGATCTACCTTACCTTTTAAGTGATTATCATTTGGTAATCCAACCGAATGGCGGCATCGATAATCCAACAGCTGCTATCGGCACAGGCCCTTATAAGCTGGAATCCAACGAAGCTGGGGTTAGATTTTTAGGCAGTAAGTACGCCAATCATTGGGATGCTAACGCCGGTCACGTTGATGCGGTAGAAATTCGCGTCTTAAATGACCAAACAGCACGTATGGCAGCACTTAGATCAGGACAAATTCATATTGCCAACTTACTGGATCCTAAAACAGCCAAGTTAATGGATCGCCTGCCCAACGTCACGATTCAAAACACTTCAGGCAGAGCACACTATCTTTTCCCGATGCACTGCGATAAAGCTCCCTTTGAAAATAATGATTTACGCTTAGCTATGAAATATGCCATCGACCGCCAAGAAATGGTCGATAGAATACTGCATGGTTATGGCTCTATCGGTAATGACATTCCGATTAATGGCGCTTATGATTTGTTCTCTAACGATATCGAGCAGCGCTCTTACGATCCAGATAAAGCCGCCTTCCACTACAAGAAGTCCGGTCATTCAGGTCAAATCCAACTAAATGTATCTGATGTTGCATTCCCAGGTGCTGTGGATGCCAGCTTACTCTATCAACAACATGCCAAAAAAGCCGGTATCGATATTCAAGTCAACAGATCTCCGTCTGATGGCTACTGGTCAATCGTTTGGAACAAGAAACCTTTTTGCGCCTCTTATACTGGCGGCAGAGCCACTCAAGATCTACATTACTCGATTTTCTACAGCTCAACAGCTGACTGGAATGATACTAAGTGGAAGCGCCCTAAGTTTGATGGCCTATTAACCCAGGCACAAGTTGAACTTGATCAAGTAAAGCGCAAGGCACTGTATCGCGAGATGGCTGTGATGATGCGCGATGACGGTGGTGCTATTATCCCAATGTTTAACGATTACATTGATGGCACTAACGAGAAAGTTAAAGGTTTCATCAAAGACCCCGCCGGTCAATTGTCCAATAACTACGCGATCAGCAGATGCTGGTTAGCTTAACTTGGCCGCTAACAATCACTCTCTGTTAAACCTGATAACCAAGCGCTTAGCGCTTGGTTTACTATTATTACTTATGATATCAGTGATTATTTTTGCTGGTACCGAGTTGCTACCCGGAGATGTGGCACAAAGTATTTTAGGTCAATCCGCAACACCAGAGGCGCTGCACAACCTGCGCCTAGAAATGGGATTAGATAAGCCCGCCATCGAACGCTACAGCCACTGGTTATCAAATATTCTACAGGGAGATTTAGGCACTTCTCTCAGTAGCGGTAAAGATATCAGCAGCATGATTAGCGGAAGATTGGGCAACACCTTATTTTTAGCCACAACCGCTGCCGTCATCGCTGTCCCTCTCGCCATTTTCCTAGGCCTTATTGCGGTACTTTATCGAGATGGATTCGTCGATAAACTGATTTCAATTACCACCATTAGTATGATATCGCTGCCTGAATTTTTCATCGGCTACCTATTGATTTTATTTTTCGCGGTCAATTTAAACTGGCTGCCCTCAAGCTCCATCATCTACAGCAGTATGGGCATTCTAGAAAAACTAGAAGCAATTGCACTCCCCTGTCTTACACTCACCTTAGTGGTTTTAGCCCACATGATGCGCATGACCAGAGCAGCTATCTTAAATGTGATGTCCAGCCCCTATATTGAAACAGCGCAGTTAAAAGGTCTTAGCTCGTTTAAAATAATCTTCCATCACGCTCTCCCCAACGCAATTTCACCAATCATTACTGTGGTGGTACTGAATTTAGCCTATTTAGTTGTAGGAGTGGTCGTCGTTGAAATTATTTTCGTTTACCCGGGCATGGGCCAGCTGTTAGTCGATCACGTATCGATTCGCGATATACCGGTGGTACAGGCGGTCGGACTAATTTTTGCAGCCATTTATATATTGCTCAATATGTTTGCCGATGTCATGTCAATCATTGCGAACCCAAGACTAAGGCATCCTAAATAATGAATATTAATTTTTTACAGAGCCTAGCTTCCCACTTATCTTGGGGGGCGCGGATTGGTCTTTTTTGTTTAATCACATTTGCCTTAGCTGCTATATTTGCCCCCTTTGTCGCCCCTTTCGATCCGCACCAAATAGTCGGTGATGTCTGGGCGCCAATCACTAGTCAATTTTGGTTGGGCACCGACCAACTCGGTAGAGATATTCTTTCAAGATTGATCCACGGTGCCCGCAACACTTTCTTTATTGCTGGGGCAGCTACCCTGATTTCATTCTCTATGGGTACATTTTTGGGTTTTTTAGCCGCGGTAACTGGTGGCAAAATGGACCAACTGCTGAGCCGCGCAAACGACTTAATGATGGCGATCCCCACGCTGATTTTTGCCTTAGTAGTGCTCTCAGTACTACCTGCCAATATGATAGTACTGATTGTGGTGATGGGAGTTCTAGACTCTACCCGCGTATTTAGACTCTCTCGAGCGGTCGCTATTGATATAGTCGTTATGGACTACGTAGAGTCTGCGCGCTTAAGAGGAGAGGGAACGCTGTGGATAATTTTTAGAGAAATACTCCCTAACGCCCTCTCCCCACTGTTTGCCGAATTCGGCTTGAGATTTGCCTTTGCGGTGCTATTTCTCAGTACTTTAAGCTTTTTAGGTTTAGGTATACAACCACCAGATGCCGACTGGGGATCAATGGTAAAAGAGAACAAAGACGGTATTGTCTTTGGTATCCCCGCAGCGCTAATTCCCGCTGCTGCCATCGCCATATTAACCATCAGTATTAACTTAGTGGTTGACTCTATTTTAAGCCGCACTAGTAGTTTAAAGGGGGGCAGATAATGTCCGATGTGCATTTTCTTGAAGTTCAAGGTCTCGAAATATCGGCATATATCAATATGCCGGGCGAAGCGACCAAGACTCTGATCTTGGTCGATAATATATCTTTCACGCTAAAGCGTGGCGAAGTACTAGGTTTGATCGGTGAATCCGGCGCCGGTAAATCAACCATAGGCCTCGCTGCTATGGCCTATGGCCGTGCGGGCTGCAAGATAACTGGCGGCACCATGAAAATTGATGGTGTGGACCTGCTTAAATTAAGCAGCAAGGAAATCAATAAGGTGCGAGGCACACGGGTCGCTTATGTCGCCCAATCAGCCGCCGCCTCGTTTAATCCCGCGCATAAAATTGGTGATCAAGTCATTGAAGTGGCCATCGAACACAAGCTGATGAGCAAAGCAGAAGCACTGGATTATGCGGGTAAGCTGTACGCTAAACTAGGTCTGCCTGATCCCGAAAATTTTGGTAATCGCTACCCTCATCAAGTATCCGGTGGCCAGTTGCAACGGGCAATGACCGTCATGGCGCTATGCGCTAAACCTGATTTAATCGTTTTTGATGAGCCGACTACAGCACTGGATGTCACCACTCAAATTGAAGTCTTAGCAACCATAAAATACGCGATTAAAGATTCGGGAGTCGCCGCTTTATATATTACTCATGATCTCGCAGTGGTCGCCCAAGTAGCCGATCATATAATGGTATTGCGCCATGGGAAAATGGTCGAATACGGCAGCACCGATAAAATAATTAACCACGCCTCGCAAAAGTACACTCAAGATCTGGTATCGATCCGAGCCATGGAAAAGCAAGAGCAACCGGTGCCCGACAGCCCTGCTATTTTGCAAGTAAATAACATTGCAGCGGCATACGATGGGGTAACTAAAATTCTCAACGACGTCACACTGCATTTACATGCTGGGCAGACCTTATCTATCGTCGGTGAATCTGGATCGGGGAAATCAACACTGGCGAGAGTCATTACCGGCCTACTGCCCCCAATGCAAGGTGAGGTACTTTTTAATGGTAAGCCACTATCTAGTGCCCTAAAAAATCGCAGTAAAGAGCAACTGCGTGATTTACAGATGATTTATCAAATGGCCGATGTCGCGATGAACCCAAGACACACCATAGGACAAATCATCGGCCGCCCAATTGAGTTTTATTTTGGAATAAGCGGCGCCGAAAACCGCAAAATGACCATCGAATTACTTGAGCAAATAGAGCTGGGAGAGCAATATTTCGATCGCTACCCCGCTGAGTTATCAGGTGGACAAAAACAGCGCGTATGCATCGCCCGCGCACTGGCCGCTAAACCTTCTCTAATCATTTGCGATGAAGTGACCTCCGCATTGGACCCACTGGTAGCCGACGGTATTTTACAGCTGCTGATGTCGCTGCAAGAAAAGCATGCTATCGCCTATTTATTCATCACGCATGACCTGGCAACCGTCAAGGCTATTTCAGATAGTATTGCGGTGATGTATCAGGGATCGCTGGTTCGTTTTGGTCAAAAATCAATGGTCTTATCACCACCGTTTGACGATTATACAGACATGCTACTTTCCTCAGTTCCGCATATGGAACTAGGATGGTTAGAAAAGACCCTCGCCAACCGTAAAATGCAATCAGCAGACAATTAATTTTCACCAAAAAAATAGCAGCCTACTGCGAACGTTTCGTTAACTCGACTTGATTACCGCTAGCTACTGTTGTTCTCCATAGTTGAACAACTATAGCTAGCGACTATTAACTTAAACTAATATTAAAAATTTTGAGTACATGCCACTGTGAATATTAAAGGTATTCTTTTCGATAAGGATGGCACCTTAATCGACTTTATGGCGTCGTGGATGCCGGCCATCACTGAAGCTGCGAACCATTTTTCCAACCATGATCCAATTATTGCCAGTGAAATGCTCGCGGCCTCCGGCTACAATAAAGAACTTAAAAGTATTGAATCTGGATCAATTTTGGCCGCGGCTAACAACCAACAAATTGCAGATTGTTGGAGCCAATTTTTAGATATAGACCCCGATCAAGCCATGCTAACTAAGCTAGATGAAATATTCCAACACCATAACCTACACAGTAGTGTACCCGTCACAGACTTACACAACCTATTCGAAGAACTTATCTCCCGAGGTATTAAACTAGGGCTAGCCACCAGCGATAGTGAACTAGGCGCAAAAAAAACCCTCGGCGCATTACACGTATTACAACAAATGGATTTCGTTTGTGGATTCGATAGCGGTCACGGCATCAAACCCGAGGCAGGTATGGTTCAAGCATTTTGTCGTGAGCTGGGTTTAAATGCAGATCAAGTTATGGTCGTTGGTGATAACACTCATGATTTGCATATGGCGCATAATGCTGGGGCAAAACTAGCCGTGGGAGTACTTACAGGAACCAGCAGAGCGGTCAATCTACATGAAGCTGATTTCATTTTAGACAATGTCGCCGATATTCCAGAACTGCTAGATAACATTCAATGACCTCTGCAAGTTAGAGTCCTCAGCTAACCTGTCGAGCGTATAGGGCTGTATATGAACAAATTAATTCTCATTATGATCGACGGTATCAGCAGTGACAAATTTCAACAGATGCGTCACCAACTACCGCATTTGGATAAGCTGGCGCGACAAGGCACTTACGTTAAAGCGCTGACACCTGAGATCAGCGGCACCTCATTTCCCGGTCGTACTTCAATGGTAGTTGGCCGACCGCCAAAAGAGCACGGAATTTACGGCAATAAGATTTGGGATAACGACGTCTTTCGCTGGTCTAATCCTTACGATGTACGCACCGAAACCATCGCCTCAATTACCAAACAAGCAGGCGGCGACGTGGTCAACGTCGGTTTTGGGATGGTGCGTCCAGAAGATTGCCATTTATACGTTAATCCATGGTGGACACATGACGTATTAAGCGACGCGGTGGATGGTACACCACATCCTAAAAACGCTGCTTGGAAAATGTTAAATAAAAATCTAGACCCCAGTGAACGCCTCGCTGCTCTAGGTTTAAGCGCCAAAGATATTGTCGATGTCAGTCAAGAGCGAAGCCAAACCTTATCCTTAGGCACACTTGCAGATTTCCAATTAATGGAGCTGGCGAGTAAAATAATTGCCGGTGACTCAGCACCTGATTTAATCATGATGGAAGTGGCGGTCACCGATTATTTTTTACACATTTACGGCACAGATCACCCTATTACAGAATTGTCACTACGCACCGCTGATGCACAAGTAGGTATGTTGATAGAGCGACTGCGAAATTCTGGTCACTTAGATCAATACAACTTTGCGATCATGAGCGACCACGGTCATCATCTAATGGCAGAGAGTATCCACTGTGATATTCTACTCCCAGAAGGTTGTCGATGGTCCAGTGAAGGCAGCATGTTATTTATCGCCCCCAGATCTGCCGAAGAGGCGCTTGAAGTCACTAAAAGACTAGCGGAGCAAGGCATTGAAAAATGGCCTGAGCCGTTACTGCCAGATGATATAGATGATCAGCTACTGGTATTTTGCTGCCCTGCTGGACAGTACATTAGCTTCGAAAAAGACCTACAGAAAACCGGTGCGATCAAAGGCACTTCAAAATACCAATCCAATCACGGCATGCGCCCTGGAACGAGCGAAGACTATCGTTTTTGTATATTTAGCGGCCCCAATGTCCCCAGCCAAACTATCAATTTTGCCGAGGCTATTCAAATCGCACCCACTATTGCCGAGATTTTAGCAGTAGAGACTCCCTGGCAAGCAAAACCGCTATTAAAAGCACTCTAACAAATATCAAAAAACGGCAGAACATCATTAGCGGATGTTCTGCCTTAAGATAACAGACGCTCACTTGGTGGCTAACTACCCAACCAAGTCAGCTCCCTCAGGCTTAGACAAGCCAGTTCATACCTATTAGCTATCGTTGCTAGCTATCGCTGCGCGGTTTTAGTTGCTCGGTTTTAGCAGCTCCTTTAAACAACCAGATAAAGATCATGACATGGCTGACTAGGAGTAGCGGTACGATAAATGTTGGTATATACCAAGTGCCGGCCAAGGTAGGCACTGCCTCCGCTTGACTCAAGGCATAGACAAGATCTAAAAACCCCTCCAAATTGAAAACCCAAAGCAGTGGAATAGTCAATTTCCAGCCATGTCGCAGCGCGAACAATGCCAAAATAGCCAGTATTGCCGCTGTAAAATCCCCAAAAGCGGTGCTTAAGGCAAAGTCTTGTGGGATAGCTGGGTCGGTCACACTAGGTACTAAAAAGGTCAAACCTATATGCCTTAAAGTATGCGGGGCAATCAAGATCAGCAGTGCTATTTTAAACTCCTTTTTAAGCAGCCAAGGATAAACAACCCATTTTGCCAACAGCGAAAACACTAAAATGCTCATGATTAATTCCGTTAAAAAGATAGCTAATGTATCCATATTTCCACCTCCATCGATGGTTTAGTTGAATATAAGTGTATATACACTTATATATTAAAAAAATAGCCGAATTGATCCCGATTGCTCCCCTAGCCTGTATAAAAATTGATTTTCAGCAGTTAGCGCTCATCTATAAGAACACCATATCCCTTTCAAAATGATCAGTTAACTGGATATTTTTTGCGCCTCTTTACTCAAAAAATCAAGATCATCGATTAAGTTTGACCAGCGCACTGTTGCCAACTTGCCGACTAAACTTAGTTGCGCCTCTCTCCACAGCGGCTCAGCCTGCTGCAGCGCTAACTTGCCTGACTTACTGATACTAATAATACGCAGCCTTTTATCTTGTTCAGTTTTTATCATCACTAAGCCCTTAGTATGCATAGGCTTGAGGTTACGGGTTAAAGTTGTGCGCTCCATCCCCAGCACTTTGGCTAACTGGCTCAATGGGATATCCCCACATTTATCGAGTGTAACAAGCAAGCTGAACTGAGTAGATTTTAGCTGCACCGGTGCCAGTGCCGCATCGCTAATTTTTGCCACTGCCCGTGTCGCTTTGCGCAAGTGGTCTAATGTGCACATGGTGCAGTCGTCAGGGTTATTTAACATTTATTGCCTACTGATGATTAGTTGATGCATGATAGGTGTATATACACTTTATGTCAATGCACTATTTTACTCGACCTAAAGAAAACCACACCGATGCGCCACATCTACCCTGAGGCAGGGATTTAGGATTCTATTTTAACGATCGATGGAGTAAGATTTTTTAGCACTGGAGCCGTAGAAAATAGTAGGAATAGCCATTTTGTAATCCCCCGAGGAAATGCGGAATAGCCCAAATCAGTAATAGTGACACTCTTGGGTAGCCAGTTAGAAAATGTCGCTTTTATCTTATTCCTATTGATACCCCAAGGCATTTTAGGCGTTGTATAGCTTTTTGTTTTTGCCCATCCGTTCTCAGAAGTGGTTTTTTTTGACAACCATTCAGGGATAGTGTCAAAAACTAAAGACCAATGCTCAAAAGTGGCATTTATATCTTGGATAAGTGATTTGATATCCTCTTCAGTAAAATACATGAATAGCCCTTGGGCTGATATAAATATTGGCTTATCTTTAGGGACAAAATCAAACCATTTTCTATCGATAGCTGAGACAGGTATGTGTAAGTGCCTTTGATCGGGCTTGATAAATCTCTCTCTAATCTCGATCGCTTCAGGTAAATCAACACAAAGCCACAAAGCCTTTGGGTCATTGACGCGAAACCGCTGAGTTTCTAGCCCTTCACCTAAGTTTACAATGGTTCCCTCGGGGAATTTTTTCAGAAAGCTGTTAATTTCTCGATCAAAATCCAACGATCTAATTGCATGCGAAGGCTCTGCTTTGCCAAAACTATTCTGGTAGTCATAGTCAATACTTTTATAAATAGTTACGGCTTTCTCATCATCGATGACTCCATCACACCGCATCGCTTCAACCGCACGATTAGGCAGGGTCCAGAGCATTGTTTCAGGCACATCTTTTAACGTCGCTTTAACTTCCATTTTCATTATTTATTTCCCCTTAGTCGTACCCTAGATAGTTTTGTTTACAATTCTAATATCTTGGGAGCTCTGCATAATAAATACTTAGTAAGACCAACAATCAAGACCCTAAGGGCTTTTTTCACCACAGAGGTCACAGAGGCGCTTCGCTGCACAGAGAAAACCCTAAAACCAATAAATTTAGAAAAACAATAATTTCCTAGTTCTTAATCTTTTAAATCCCTCCTCTGTGTCCTCTGTGACCTCTGTGGTAAAACCATCTTTTAAAGTCTTTTATCTACCACATACGCCAAAGAGACACTGCACTAGACAAAGAAAACATTAAAAACCTATCCAAACCAAAAATCTAAAGCTCTTAATCTTTAAATCCCTCCTCTGTGTCCTCTGTGACCTCTGTGGTAAAACCATCTTTTAAAGTCTTTTATCTACCACATACGCCAAAGAGACACTGCACTAGACAAAGAAAACATTAAAAACCTATCCAAACCAAAAATCTAAAGCTCTTAATCTTTAAATCCCTCCTCTGTGTCCTCTGTGACCTCTGTGGTAAATCAATCTTTTAAAGTCTTTTTTCATCACCGATGATCACACAGACAACTACGCTGCACAGAGAAAACCTTAGAAGATTAGAAAGACCATAACTACTGCGCTCGCAACGTTATGCAGAGGCTCCATCTTATAATTCCATATAATCTTTTAGGCCTTCTTTAGCAGTTCAATCAGTGACTCCTATGCAGGTAAGAACCTAATCAGCCTCTAAAGCCTCTAGCTTACAGGGTCATTTAGGTGACGATTGAAGCTACTAGTTGTCTGGCTAAGGCCGTCAACGCAGCGCACAAATTTCTAGCACATTGCGTAGAAATTTGTTCAGTAAGCCCTAGCTATAAAATAGGGACGTAAACAAACCATAGGTAATGGTCATTCAAATAAGAATGAACCATCAACACAAACAATAATTAAACACGCTTTAATGATAATGATAATCAACACTTTTACTGTTTTATAATAACACCTGAATACCCAATAGTGGTTGATTTATTATTCAAATCATAAGAATAATTCAGCCACGTCAGCAACTATCAATCCCGAATCTGTGCTTTAAAAGTAACTACCGAGTTGTTATATAGATAGGTATTTTTTTTACCGCTGCATACTTAGGCATTGCTGCTAGATGGTGTAGTGAAGTCAGGGATTCAGGTTATATACTTGTGACTGCTAAACATTGAATAAGAAATATGGCGAGGATAACTGCCTCTTTCAAATTGAATTTAGCTATTTAACTATTTAAGTACAGAGAAGAAAGAAGAGTGGAGAAGAGCTACGACAGAGCTACGTAGTCACTAGAGAATTTCGATGCCGAATATCGTTTTGTGTTCACAATGGACAGTATTAACTGCGCCACAAGTGGCTGGAGTATATGTAAATTAAAGCACAACGAGTAATAAAACCAAGCAGAGCAGCTGGCAAATTAATCTATTTTCGCTCAGACTTTCGGAAAAAAAGGCGAGTCACTTAACTCGCCTTTTTGCTGTTATAGATTTAACACTGCAGCGCTATGCCACGGTTTTAATCGGCTTTATATTACTGCGACTGACAGCGGTAAGCAGTGCTTGTAGTGTGGCGTTAGATGTATCTTCGTTTTGTGCGACGCCGGTGAAGATATCATTATCTATTTTCACTTGAATACAGGCCAGTGCCTGAGCATCTGTGCCGCTATCAAGGGCGTGTTGATCGTACTGCAATACTTCAATGTCACAACCATAGAACTTACCCAATGCATCGCAAATCGCCTCTAAAGCACCTGCGCCCCTACCTTGATACTGTCGGTCACCAAAGGTAAAGTTAGCGGTTAGCTTATTATCTTCCGTATGAAGATCGTAGCTCTGTAACTGCCATTGACTCTCAACATGTACAAAATACTGATCGTAAATTGACTTAATGCTGCTCGGTGATATTTCAACTTTTTGCACTTCCGCGGCTTTTTGTACCAATTTAGACAAGTTGGCGTGCATCCACTTAGGCAGTTCAATGCCGTAATCACGCTCTAAGACCAGCGCCACTCCCCCTTTACCACTCTGGCTGTTAATCCGTACTACCGCTTCATACTCACGGCCAATATCTCTTGGATCAATCGGTAAATAAGCAACTTGCCAATGTTCTAATTTGTGTTTTTTATGGTAGTTGATGGATTTTCGAATCGCATCTTGATGACTGCCAGAAAATGCCGTGTAGACTAATTCTCCCGCCCATGGGTGCCTAGCGGCGACGGGTAATTCGGTGCAAAACTCTACCACATCTATAATTTCAAGAATGTCAGAAAAATCTAATTCTGGATCGATACCCTGTGAATATAAGTTCATCGCCATAGTGACAATATCCATATTACCGGTTCGTTCGCCATTGCCAATCAGTGTGCCTTCAATACGATCGGCACCAGCCATCACACCTAACTCGGCAGCGGCCACTCCACAGCCTCGATCATTGTGGGTATGTAGTGATATACGCACGTTTTTACGATTAGCTAATTGACGACAAAAATATTCGATTTGATCCGCATAAACATTCGGGCTGGTCATTTCTACCGTGGAAGGCAAATTAATAATGATCCGCTCACTAGGTGTATCAAACACTGGTTTCCACTGCTCGATCACCGCATCACAGACTTCTACCGCGTAATCCATTTCGGTACCGGTAAAGCTCTCAGGCGAATATTGAAAATGCCAGCTGGTTTGCGGGTATTTAGCCGCGTAGTCTCTGACCCAAATAGCTCCTTGCTCGGCAATCTGTTTAATTTGCGCCTTATCTTTGGCAAAAACTTGCTCGCGCTGCACTACTGAGGTGGAGTTATAAACGTGAACAATCGCCTGTTTAACTCCCTCTAAACTTTCATAAGTACGCGAAATCAAGTCTTCACGTGCCTGGGTGAGTACTTGAATAGTGAAATCATCAGGAATTTTATGCTCTTCTATCAGCTTTCTAACGAAATCAAAATCCGGCTTAGAAGCTGAGGGAAAACCTACTTCAATCTCTTTAAATCCGAGTTTAACCAACAGATCGAACATCCGACTTTTTTGTTCGATATTCATCGGGTTAACTAATGCTTGATTACCATCACGTAAATCGACACTGCACCAGTCTGGCGCCTTGCTAATACTTTTATCAGGCCAAGTACGATCAGTTAATTTTATGGTTTTAAATATTTTATATTTACGGTGATCAAACATTTGCTTGCCTATTTATCAGTCATGACTCTTGTCCGAGCCTGTGAGTTCAACTTGAATTTTTAGTACTGGATTTCTGAAAACCAGCCATTATCTTGCTAATTTAGATCGTTTATAAGCAGTTATACGTCCAGTAACAATATGGGACCTCTGCCCTGACTCAGCTTTTTTTACACTTAAACACCGCTGAAATTGCTAGCGATGACCAAGTATTTGCGCTGTTTAAAAAGACGCTGGATAAGCGACTTACTTATGCAAAACTATCGAGGATATTGATAGCTTTGCAGTAAACTCAAGATAGCGCTGCCTCTTTCATTGGCAACAGCTTGGTAATTGATCTAAAAAAACCATCTGCTTATAGCTTATAGCTTATAGCTTGTAGCTTGTAACTTGTAACTTGTAACTTGTAACTTGTAACTTATAACTTATAACTTATAGCTTATAGCTTATAGCTTATAGCTTATAGCTTATAGCTTGTAACTTGTAACTTGTAACTTGTAACTTGTAACCTTGAATATAGAGCTATTATATAAGCTATGTTGCGCAATTACTGCGCTTATTTAGGCTATTTTTGTTTGTTTGCGCAATTAATAGTATTAAGTTAAGCTTATTACTTAATATAATTTGCTAAAAAACTCACAACTATGACAAATAACACTAACATTGATCGTTTTGATTTGAAAATATTGCGTGAACTTCAGAAAAATGGCGGTATTTCCAACCAAGACCTAGCAGAGAAGGTCGGGCTCACTGCTGCGCCTTGTTCGCGGCGGGTTAAATTACTGGAAGATAGCGGTATTATTAGAGATCGAGTAGTTCGGATTGATGAACATGCGCTGTCTTTAAATTTATTCGCGATTTTGCATATCAGCATGGACAAGCATATACCGGAACGCTTTGCTGAATTTGAACGGGTGATCAGCACTTTTGAAGAAGTGATTGAATGCTATTTAATTACTGGCCACGATGCTGATTACCAACTGAAAATAGCAGTTCCCGATATGGACAGATACCATGATTTACTGTTGGGAAAAATTACCAGAATCAAAGGCGTCAGTGGAGTTAAATCCGCTTTTATCATGCGCAAAATTATTGATACGACCGCACTGCCGATGAATTACACTAATCTTTGAATTTGAAGCAGATTTATAACTGCCGGTAGAAAATTGAATCCAAGGCCGTTGTATCCCAGTAAAGAAAGTACCAGCAACAATCGTCCAGGTTGTTATTTATTCAATATTGAATCGCCGCTAGTAGTGTAAAATTAATTTTAAGCAGCGGTTTAACGAGGCAGGATAATACTCATGTCAATCAACATATCTCGGGGAATTAGCTTAATCATCAGCCTTTGGATTGCTAAGGTTTTTTTATTTTCACTGCCTTATAAGTTCACCAATCACCCTGATACTCAGCACATTTTCAGCACGATCGGCCAGTGGTTAAGCGACACTATAGCCATTGGATTAGGTGAATATTTTGCACGTTTTGCCGCTTACATTATCGGCTCTGTCGAACTAGTTGCCGCAAGCATGCTGTTAGGGGCCAGCGCTATCTGGATTTTAACCGCGCTCAAGCTACTAAAAAGCGGCATCAACTATCTAAATTTGTTTTTTATTGCCGGGTTGCTATCAACAGCAGTGATGAGCGGCGCGGCTTTCTTCCATTTATTTACGCCTTTAGGAGTCGAAGTCATTCACCGTGGACAAAGTGATGGCGGCTCACTGTTTTATGCGGCGCTATCGATCTTATTGCTAGGTTTAGTGTTAGCGTTTATTAATAAGCCCGAACCAGCAAGCTGAGCTTGTCCCCACTAAATACAATTAAGCCCAATTTTTTTGAGACCTTTGCATAACGTTGCGAGCGGAGATAAGACAAGGCAAAAACCGGCGAGATAGCGGAGTCAGTATGCCCCTGTTTATGGGTATTACTGGTGTAAATGAGCATATTGAGCCGGTTTTTAACGCCGTATTACCGAGCGCAGTTATCATACCCTTTGGGTAAGTTATGCAAAGGTCTCTAATTATTCATTCTACGGTAAGGTTTCTATGAAAAAAATCATCATGGTTGGCGTCGTTTTAGCTCTCGCCCTTTTGTTTTATCAACTAGGTTTAGACCAATATTTAAGCTTATCAGGGATTAAAGAGAGTCATGCACAATTCAACCAAGTTTATCAACAGCAACCACTGCTGGTCGCCAGTGTCTTTTTATTGCTCTATGTATTAGTGACTGCCCTCTCTATCCCTGGCGCAGTTGTATTAACCTTGGGTGCGGGCGCTTTTTTTGGTCTTTTTTGGGGAACTATTATTGTTTCGTTTGCCTCGACAATTGGCGCCACACTGGCCTTTCTTGTGGCCCGCTATCTATTTCTAGATGCTGCGCAGCAACGTTTTTCCGACAAACTGGCCGCATTCAATCAGGGGATTGAACAAGACGGAGCGCTGTATTTATTTAGCTTGCGACTAGTGCCTATTTTTCCATTTTTTATGATTAATTTACTGATGGGCTTAACCCCGATTAAAACCACAACGTTTTATTGGGTGAGTCAAATTGGCATGCTGGCCGGGACTATTGTTTTTGTCAATGCAGGCACTCAACTGGCACAAATTGAAAACCTCTCGGGGATCCTCTCTCCTGCACTGCTATTTTCTTTTGCTTTATTGGGGATCTTTCCGATACTGGCAAAACAAATAATCGTCCATTTGCAGCGTAAAAAAGTATACGCTAAATGGCAAAAGCCCCGCAGCTTTGATCGTAATATTATCGTGATCGGCGGCGGAGCTGCGGGTTTAGTCAGTGCTTATATAGGCGCGGCGGTAAAGGCCAAAGTCACCTTAGTCGAGGCAAATAAGATGGGGGGAGATTGTTTAAATTACGGTTGCGTTCCATCAAAAGCATTAATCAAACGCGCCAAAATTGCCCAACAAATCCGCCATGCCAATCGCTACGGACTCAATGCAGTCGATAATGCTGCAGAGAACATTGACGCCAGCTTTAAATCAGTGATGGCGAGGGTCAATCAAAAAATAGCTGAAATAGAGCCCCACGACAGTATCGAACGCTACACTAGCTTAGGGGTTGACGTAGTCCAAGGATACGCAAAGATACTAGATCCTTGGACCGTTGAAATAGCTCTCAACAGTGGCGGAACCCATCGTTTAACCACTCGTTCAATCATCGTCGCAGCAGGTGCTAAACCGATAGTCCCAGATATCCAGGGAATTGAAAATTCCGGTTATTTAACCAGTGATAGTTTGTGGCAGGCAATGAGTGAGCGCGACACAATCCCCAATCGGATAGTCTTGTTAGGTGGCGGGCCGATCGGCTGCGAGCTGGCGCAAAGTTTTTCCCGCTTAGGCGCAAACGTCTGGCAAATAGAAAGAAATGAGCGAGTACTGAGCCGAGAAGATTTAGAGGTCTCGACTTTGGCACAACAGAGTTTACAAGACAGCGGCGTAACCTTATTAACTGCGCACACCGCGCTGCGTTGCGATGAGCGAGATGCGCAAAAGTATCTAGTGGTAGAACACGATAACATCGAGACAGAGCTCCCCTACGATGTGCTAATTTGCGCCACTGGCAGACAGGCAAGGCTTGAGGGCTACGG
Source organism: Oceanospirillales bacterium (assembly GCA_029027825.1). Classification (GTDB taxonomy): domain Bacteria; phylum Pseudomonadota; class Gammaproteobacteria; order Pseudomonadales; family Balneatricaceae; genus Rs1. The sequence goes on from CP093399.1 coordinate 2,518,011, forward strand.
CTTGGAGGAGTTGGGGATAGATACCTCTAAAACGGTGATCACTAACCAGTACCTACAAACTATCTACCCTAATATTTATGCCGCTGGCGATGTCGCTGGTCCCTATCAATTTACCCATAGCGCCGCTCACCAAGCTTGGTACGCCGCTGTCAATGCGCTATTCTCCAGCTTCAAGAAATTTAAAGTCGACTATTCGATTATCCCAAGAGCCACCTTTATCGATCCAGAAGTGGCGAGTGTCGGGCTCAATGAAATCACCGCAAAAGAGCAGAATATTAAATATCACGTAACCCGATTTGACCTGCATGAGCTTGATCGAGCGATTGTCGATAGCGCAACTAAAGGGTTCATTAAAGTACTGACGGTACCTGGAAAAGATAAGATTTTAGGAGTCACTATTGTCAGCGAACAAGCCGCTGAATTACTGGCAGAATACGTGTTGGCGATGAAGCATAATTTAGGGCTGAACAAAATATTAGCTACTATCCATACTTATCCAACAATGTCAGAGGCCAACAAATACGCTGCTGGTGTCTGGAAAAAAGCCCATGCACCCCAGCGTATTTTGCACTGGTTAGAAAAATTTCATCGCTATAATTTAAAGTAATACCGAGCAATTTTTTCGGCGCTGCTAGGATTAATTTTTTTCACAAAATTCTAAGATCAAGCCTGCACTTAACTCAGCAGTGGTCTAACATTTACTTAGACACATGTTAATTGAATCCATGGCAGCCGCAGCACCGTATATTTTGCAAGTACCATAAAAAATCAATAATCGGCTAACCCAGCATTAAAATTGCATTCCTGGACATAGTCCCTGTAAAATACACCACTGTTTATTACCAAATAAATCAGTAGTTAAAGGAAATATTATGCTGATTCGCATATTACTAGTCGCCACATTTATTGTTAATTGCGTGTTGCGCTTAAAGGGCCCGTGGCGCTATTTTCAAATCAATGCACTACATTTTAATGACCAGCTAGGTATTTATTCAAAACATGATATAGATGCTCAAATCCCAGCCAGCTGGCGTTTACCGCAGACCATAGATGATGGTTTATATACACCGGAGTCATTCCCGGTTTTTGTAAAGCCTGAGTGGGGTCAAAATGGCCAAGGGGTGCGTCGCGCCGACAATATTAACGAACTTAGCTATATTCGCAACCACTGTATGAATAGCAAAACGGTCTACGTTATCCAACAAGCGGCAGTAGAAAAACGTGAATTTGAAATATTTTATATTCGTGACTATCAAAATTTAAGTCGTTTTGCGATCATCAGCGTCACTGAAACATGTAATACCAGCGGTCAAGATTTACCGGTCAACAGCATCCATAATCAGCATACTTATTACAGTTCAGTAACCCCTAAGCTCAGTGCACAGGAGCTGGATAATATTTGGCGCAGTATCGGCAGTATTGGCCACTACCACTTCGCCCGAGTGGGCGTTAGAGCCAACTCCTTACAAGATTTGCAACGCGGTGATTTTAAAGTGATTGAAATCAACTTGTACTTACCTATGCCGATTAATTTGATGGATATCCATTTACCACTGCAAGAAAAGCTAACCTTTGTAAAAAACAGCATGCGCCATTTGGCAAGATTGGTTGACGTTATCCCCAATTCCCAACCCAGCAAACCGGTTTTCATTAAGAAGACCTTATTCCAAGCGAGAATAAAGTGAGATGAAAGCAATACTAGCCCTTAAAAAACGTATTTATACTGCAATCAGTAAAAAATTCATGAGTGATTGCAGCAGTTATAATTCTCTTGAGGTTAGACGTGGTTGTCGTTCAAAAAAGCAGGCGCGTGCGATTTTTGCTGCCAATGGTGTTCCCCATGCGAAAGGCAAGATATTTTTTGGGCCACTAGCCGCATATCAGTTTGTCAAAGAACACGGCTTTCCGGTGGTGATCAAGCCTAATGTCAGTGGCTTTTCTAGGGGCAGTTACTTCCCTATTCGCAATTATAAAGAGCTTTATACTGCGCTATTGCTGGCAAAGATTTGGTGGCCGAGCACCGTTATTGAACAGTATTTAGCCGGAAAAAATTACCGGGTGGTAGTGATTGATGGCGAGATAATGTCGGTGATAGAGCGCTTTCCTCCCACCGTTATTGGCAATGGTCAAGATAGTATTCGACAGTTGACAGAGACGGAAAATAAGATCCGCGCAGAGATGGGACTCTTCCCGACTATCCATCCGATCATTGAATCAGAGCAGACTGTAAAGTACTTGGCTAAGCAGGGGCTAAGCTTTGACTCTATTCCTGAAAAAAATCAATCTATCACTTTGTTTTATCGGATAGCCCTAGCCCCAGGCGGTACCGTCGACACTATTGACAAGGCGAGCATCCCCGCAGTCAACCCAGCGCTATTTTTGCAAGTATTAGACATGTTTGATGCCAATATTTTAGGCATAGATGTCATCATGGAAGCGGGAATTGATGTGCCTTACGATCAGCAAAAGTGTATTTTACTAGAAGTTAATTCTCGGCCTTATTTAAAAATGCACGATGTGCCTCGCAATGGTTTACGCGAAGACTTGAGCCGCTATTATCAAAAGCTAGATAATCTTACTATTGCCCAATCGGATACTTTTTGATTCAGCCTAAGAGCACTGTTCTAACGCCTGCACGCATCCAGCAACGGCAGTTTTATCTATTTGTCTGTAGCCACTCTTTTCTGATTGGGCTATTTCCTTTTTTCCTGCCGGTTTATTTGTATAAACAGGGTTTAGATATCTCGCAAATTTGTTATTTTATCGCCGCCAGCGCCATGACTTTTAGTATTAGCTTGTATGCTTGGGATAGGATCAAAAACCACTTAAAGCCCAATCAATTACTCGCTCTGTGCTATTTACTAGAATTAATACTGGTCACTAGCGTTATTTACGCGGGCCCTAAAATAATTGACCAGCAGTATTTTGCCTATTTAATTGCCGCTAGCTACGGCTGCTACCAATGCTTTTTTTGGACCACACAAAGAGCATTGTTTATCCAGCGCAGCGCTAGTGATAATACCGGCAATAGGTACGGTAATTTTCAAATTTTTGTGGTTATTTTTTTAAAAATGGGCGTGTTTATCGGAGGGTTTCTGCTGGATAGTGAGAATATTGAACTGCTTTTTCTTATATCTCTGCTCTGTATCATCTTATCTTACCTGGCGGTTTTAAAAAGTCCTGGGCAGCTTGAATGGCCTTTTCTTACCTGGCCAAAGCTGAGTTTAAAAAACATTTATCAGTTTAAAGACCGATATCGCTCCAGAGAAATCTTCGCCCTGGATGGATTATTTTTGTTCATCGAAAGTTTCTTTTGGCTATTATCGTTATTTCTTATTTTAAAACAAAGCTTTATGCAACTCGGTTTAATGATTATTGCCATTACTATTATATTATCAATGGTCTTCTTAGTTTTAAAAAATAAAATTGATCAACTTCCCGAGCAACTTATATACAGTGTTTCGATAGTTGGCTACGCAGTTTCCTGGGTTCTGAGGGCAAATTTGCAAGCCGATTCATCGCTGTTAGCGCAATTTTTGCTGCTCTGTATGATTGCTTTTTTAACAGCATTCTTCAGATTGGCATTTAACAAGCGCTTCTATGATTTGGCAGTCCACTATCCCAAAACACCTTATACACTAATGAAAAGTTATTACTCACAAATCACCCTGCTGCTATTTTTTGTAGTATTAGGCTTAGTCTTTAGTACACAAAATATTTATAGCTCATTAACTAGCGGCTATTGGCTAGCCGCGATTTTATCGCCCTTGTACTTCATTTATAAAACTAGGAGCGGTAAAGAGGACTATAACAAATCACACACACCTGGCGTACAGAGAAATCAGTGATACAAGCTAGGGTTTCAGGCGTACTGGTGGGCTGGCGGAAGCTGTTATCTCTGAGCAATAATGTATCTGCACGCCCCGTAGGGCGGATCAATATTTTTATCCCACTTGCTTGAAACTCGCCGCCAGTTTGCGCAGTGCTACATTACTCGCTTCAGAAAGCTGATTAATATTGGTCACGGTATCGGATGAACGAGAGGCAAGCTGCCTAACTTCATCGGCAACGACCGCGAAGCCTCTACCATGCTCCCCTGCTCTTGCCGCCTCAATCGCCGCATTCAAAGCTAATAAATTGGTTTGATTGGCGATCCCATCTATTACTTTTGCCATTTTCGCTATTTCGGTACTTGATTCGCCAATCGAGTCCATGATCGCTTGCATTTCTATGCGCTGCTCTACTTCTGCAGTCACATCTCGCAAGAAAGCCGTGTACATGATTTTATTGCCGACCTCTACTTTTGAAAGTGCCAGCATCCCCCACTTCTTACTGCCATCTTTGCGAAAAATTGGCACTTCGCGATGAGTACCAACAATTTTATTATCACCCGTGGTACGGTTAGCATTGACCAGATCATCGTGCCCTGCTTGTAGGTCGATAGGAACTAGCATTTTCACATTCTCACCGATTACTTCGCTAGCCTTGTAACCCCAAAGTTTCACCGCCGCTGCGTTATACAAGGTGATTATGTTATTTTCATCAATAGAAACCACTGCATCTAAGGCCTGTGCTAACGTTTGGTTAATAACTTCTTTGGCTTCTTTTTCTGCTTCAATATCTCGGGTGAATGCCGTATAGCCAATTTCTCCGTCGATGTCCACTTTAGAAAGAGACAAACTGGCGGCGAATTTACGGCCGCTTTTATGGGTTATTTCCACTTCGCGATGGGTACCCACTATTTTATTAACTCCGGTTTTTCGATTGGCATTCACTAAATTATCGTGACCAGGCTGGATTTCTGCAGGCACTAACATTTTAACATTCTTACCCAGCACTTCTTTTGCAGTATACCCCCACAAGCGCTCAGCTGCCGGATTAAAAAAGGTGACTATATTATCTCTATTGATAGTCACCACACCATCCAGCGCTTGCGTTAATATTTGCTCTGTTTCTATTCGTGAACGGCGCTGCGCGGACACATTTCTGACGAAAGCGGCATAACCTATACCATCGACCATGACAATTTTAGACAGCGATAGATTGCACCACACAGTAGTGCCATTTTTCCTCGGCAATTCTACATTTCTGCTGGTGCCGACTATTTTATTTTTACCCGTAGTACGATGTGCATTTACTTTGTCGTCATGACTAGGTTGGATATCCTTGGGCACTAACATTTTGACGTTGTTACCTAACACTTCGTCTGCAGAATAGCCCCAGAGTTGCTCGGCAGCGGGATTGAACAAAGTGACATTATTGTGCTTATCAATAATAATTACCGCATCCACCAGACCGGTCAACATGTTGGAATACATGCTTGATGCTGCCTCAGATTTTTGTTGCAGCCTATGTATTTCAAGCTGATAATCTAGCTCTTTTTGTTGATCTTCTTTGAGTGTTTTCTTAACAAATAGTTTATTCCAAAAATTGGCCATTATGCTCTCCACGGGTATCGAACTTTTATTATCAATTAAGAATAGTTCAATTTTCCACTAGTGCACTGGTTAATGAGACCAACCAGTAATATCAATAAATCTTGATTTTTCGCAGCAAATTAGCGTTAAGTCCAACAAGCGCCTAGCGCTCCCCTCTAAAAACCTGTATTTTTTGCTCTTTCCAATTCGATAGAAGAAATTACTCAATGAGCAAAGATACCATTGTCTATCAAGGGCATGCTGGCGCATATTCACACTTGTCTTGTACTAAAGTATTTCCCAATATGAAAGCCTGTGCTTGTGATAGTTTTGCCAAAGCCATGTATATGGTAGAGAGAGGTGAGGCTAAGTTAGCCATGATCCCTATCGAAAACTCCACTGCAGGACGTGTCGAAGAAATCTATCGATTAATGCCAAAAACTGAATTACATATCATTGCTGAGCACTTCGAACCAGTGAATCACTGTCTACTGGGGATTGCCGGAACCAATATTGAACAATTAACAACGGTTTCCTCTCACCCTCAGGCATTAGCGCAATGCAATAATGCAATTGAAAGTTTGAATTTACGGCAAATTGCCCATCTAGATACTGCAGGGTCCGCTGAAGAATTAGCTGCCTCGCAAGATCTTAGTCACGCATCTATCGCCTCTGAATTAGCCGCTAAATTGTATGGATTAGAGGTTTTGCAGCAAAACTTCCAAGATATTGCCGGTAATACCACCCGTTTTGTAATTCTCTCGAAAGAAAATTTAATCCCAGAGTATGCTGAAAATAAAACTTTTATAAGCACTTTTATGTTTACTGTGAGGAACATCCCCTCCGCCCTCTATAAATCGATGGGGGGATTTGCGACAAATGGCCTTAATATGGTGAAATTAGAAAGCTATATGGCATCCGATTCGATGTCGGTGACTAGTTTTCACTTGGATGTTGAAGGCCACCCCGCTGAAAAGTCTATGCAACTAGCGATGCAAGAGTTAGCATTTTTTTCTAGCGAAATGCGCTTGATCGGCACTTATGTAAGTCATGACTATCGCACTAAGAACGATTGATAAAGGCCAGCTTTAAAGCTAACCGTTAGCTGGGGTCACGTTTAAATTCAAATCTATATTGTGCACTGTTTATACCATCGAGAGTACAGCCTGCCACCACGATAACAGCTGCGGCGCCATCTGGAATAGCAACGCCTGAAATCGAGCGAGTAAAAGGTTGTTCGGTAATATGTGGGTGTTGTAAAACTCTAGTGGCTAACAATCGCCCATCTAAGGTTTTTATTTGCCAAACATTGGCGTAATGATCCCAACTTTTGTCAGCATGGGACAGCGTAACCGAAAAATCATACCTGCCATCTGACAGTTGCTTAGCTTGCACATCATTTATGTAAGTCTCACTGGCGAAAGCACTCGCAGCAAACATTAATAAACTGACTGTTGAACCAATAAATATGGATTTCATACTTTTTTCCTTTAAACTGGTACTTTGAAAAAGCAGTAATGCGAGATCTCCGCATAATTTAAGCGGCTTTAAGCACGTCAAACATTATATAGCACTCACTTTTTTGTTGCTTGGCATTCTTAAACAGATCAGTTTCAGTTATTAAAATTCAGGATTATCATGCAGCAATACGGCCAATTAGACAGTTCATTTATCTCCGCAGGCGAGGAGAGCGGGATATTTTCTCTGGTTAAAGACTTTTACCAGCAGATGGACACTTTAGAAGAAGCGCAGCTGATTCGCAGTATGCATCCAGAAGATCTTACTGAATCTATCGATAAGTTAGCCCGTTTTTTATGTGGCTGGTTGGGCGGTCCAAAATTGTATCGTGAAAAGTATGGCAGTATTAGTATTCCGCGGGCTCACCAACATCTTAAGATTAGTGTTAAAGAACAAGACGCCTGGCTACTCTGTATGGAAAAAGCTTTACAAAACACTGATTATTCAACCGAGTTCCAACAGTATTTAATCCGGCAATTGCATGTACCAGCTAGTCGCTGTGTTAATGTTTGAGTGAGCTATAAGCTATAAGCTATAAGCTATAAGCTATAAGCTATAAGCTATAAGCTATAAGCTATATTATATTTTTTTGAAGATTCTATATGCAAATGCTATTTTTGCAGTATTAAATATTTATTTTACTGCCATTTTTGGTTTTTCTGAATAAGATTCCAAATCTTCGCTGTGCGCTTGAGCAGTGTGTAACTTGTGCGCAGTTGCTTTAGTCTGCAACCAAAGTAATTCATAAAGGACACGTACTGCATGCACAACTCACCGTCAGACAACTCCAAATCATATGGAAAATGGATGATGAGGCTGACTTGGATCCTCGGCCTTGGGATGGCGACTTTTCTTTTTCAAGGCGTGCTGGACAAAAAATACCATCCCAATCAGTTTTTATCCCGCGATAGCCAACAGCCAGTCATTTTGCAACGCAATCAACAGGGGCACTATATCGCCCCCGGTAGCATCAATGATATTGCGGTCGTCTTCCTGCTAGATACTGGCGCCACCGATGTCGTGATTGGTGAAAAATTGGCGCTACAACTAGCGTTAGTCAAAAAACACACCGCGCAAGTAGCTACTGCTAACGGCGTGGTTACTGTCTACCCTAGTTTACTGGAAAAAGTAACCTTGGGAGGGTTGACTGCACACAATGTTGCAGCGGTGATCAACCCACACATGGACGATTCCACAGTATTGCTCGGCATGAGTTTCCTTAAACACTTAACCTTACTGCAAAAAGGCAATACCTTAACCCTCACTGCTCCATAGAATCAAAGGTGATGTGGGGCTTGTTCAGAGATCCTAACAAATGGTTTTAGCATAGCTTTCCCGCTCAATCTCGGTAATTTGCACGCTCATCGATAAGTTGCTTATCGCTAATAAACTTAGCCGATTCAGCACTTGCTGCGATAGCGATGCCCGTTGCGCAATAGTCCTTCCCGCTAATATCTTAATCTCCACGTGTAAAAACTCATGACCTTCTAAATCCTGTAGATTGGCACCACAGCTATAATCATCAAAGCAAATAGCTCGAGTTTTAATGTCATTATCAGCAAATAAAGTTGAATCTTGCGCACCTTGGAAAACAGCCTCCAATAGCGATAACTTACTAATTTGTCTGGCGACTCCAACTGAATATTCAAGGATACAATGCGGCATGTCTTAACTCCTTATTTTTTAGATATTAGATAGTAGATATTAGATAGTAGATATTAGATAGTAGAATAACCTTATTTTTTCAGCCGCAGCACAGCTTAAAATTAATCATCAGCGAGCAACTACAAAAGCTATTGACTAAGTAGCCTCTGAACAAGAGGCTGCATCTTCCCTGTGCGCTAAGGATCTGTATAACTTATTCAGAGGTTCTCAACAACGCAGGCGAAAATTCTAGCTTTGGGTAGCGGGCCTTACATAACAGTAACAGTAACAGTAACAGTAACAGTAACCATTAAATTTTGATGCCTCGCAGCTATTCAAACATAAGAAAACTGCGCAGTGCTGTAAATAATAGCGTTTTATTGTAAACTAAACTCCTGTGGGTTTTCATCTATATACAGAGTGGTATGCACAGCCTGCTCTATTTCAAGATGATAACTGCCAGCCAGTGCTGCTTACTTTTTCAAGTAAGCCAACGACTAGTGGTTCGCAAGTTTAATCACTGAGCGCTCGATATGTTTTAATTACTTCTTTAGTACGCGTTATTAACGGCCCGACACCTCTTTTTAAGGATTTTTATGCCCTGGCTACAAGTAAAATTAGAGATAGAACCTAGTTTAGCAGATCAATTTGAAGACCTATTACTCACAGCAGGCGCTTTATCTGTTACCTACCAAGACTGTCAAGATCAACCTATTTATGAACCAGAGTTAGGTACCACCCCACTGTGGAGCAACACCCGTATTACCGGTTTATTTGTAGCTGACCACGATATGCAAGCTACCGAAGATTTTTTACGTTTGTCAGTTGCGCAATTGCAGCCGGCAGTCACTTTCCCTCAACTGGGCGTTGAAATTTTGGAAGATAAGGATTGGGAAAGAGAGTGGATGAAATCCTATAAACCAATGCAATTTGGTAAGCGTCTTTGGGTATGTCCAAGTTGGTGCGATGCGCCAGATCCAACGGCGGTAAACTTAATGCTTGATCCAGGTCTAGCTTTTGGTACAGGTACACACCCCACCACTGAGCTATGTCTGCGTTGGTTAGATAGCATTGACACGCAACATAAAACAGTCACGGATTACGGCTGCGGATCTGGAATTTTAGGGGTGGCAGCGCTATTGCTGGGGGCCGATTCGGTACTGGCAGTAGACATTGATACTCAGGCATTACAAGCCACTGAAACTAATCTAGCTCGCAACAAACTGACCTCAGAACGACTCAGTGTCTATTTACCACAAGACGCGCCGGATTTAAAAACCGACATACTGGTGGCCAACATTTTATCCGGCCCTCTGGTAGCACTGGCACCGGCGATTGCTCAAAGAGTCAAAACTAATGGTTTACTAGCCCTGTCAGGATTATTGGAAAACCAAGAAGAAGAAATTATTAATGCCTACTCTACTTGGTTTGTATTACAGCCTGCTGTTGTATTAGATGGCTGGATAAGAATATCCGGCTCAAGAAAATAGTCACTATGAATAAAGACAAGTTCGGCAAAAAACTCAGCGACCAGCAGCTTAATCCAGCTGTTGCTCTTGTGAAACAAACTGCATATACAACAGTTTGCCCAGCTTGTCAGCAGCTGCAACTTGTCAATCCTAAGAAATTCACATTAGCGGCGGGGAAATTATGGTGCGTACGCTGTCGCTGCATGTTCGATGCTAAAAAGCATCGTTTGAGTAAAAACCCTACTCTAGGGAATACCAACTCTATCAATTCTGACAACTCTGCTGCAGTCAAAACTGCAGCACTAAAGCCCGGTGCCAAAAAGCGCCGCTTAAACTATTTATATGCGGTACTGATTATGTTCTCACTATTACTCACAGTGCTGCAGTTGGCCTTTTTTAATCGCGACCAGTGGTCGCAAATCAACTGGATGAAACCCGCTTACAGCCAAGTTTATCTGTGGCTGGGTTATCCTAAGGAGCCTCTAAACAAGTCCCATATTTTTCCTGTGGATCGCTAAGCACCTGCATTCACGCAGGAACACTTAGCGTAGTAACCAGACCTTGCCAAGTTTTTTGACAAGGAAGACAGGCAAGGAATATAAGTGTTAAAACTTTAGGACTACAGCCTATTTACAGCATTTACCTGAATCCGTGACTTCAAAGCGAATACAGAGTGTAAGATATTGGTTTTACAGTGGAATTGAAAAATCTTAGCTGCACCCATAGGTTCAGCGAGTATTTTTCTAACCGCCGTAGAATCAAGAGCTTGCGCTATGTGGTGCAGTGAAGTCACTGATTCAGGATTTAGTTAGTCTTTTATCGAAAATACGACCCCCGCAAATAATCACAGGCTATTAAGCTGTTTTAGAAATCGCCGAGACAGACCTGAATTATCGAATTGAACAACTGAATCAATAAGCACAGCGCCATTAGTCAAGCATACTCGATTAAAAAACGTTCGAGAAAATCGTGGAGAAAAAGCGCAAAAGTGTGTAGAATACGCCACCTTCTTATTCCAAGTCGCTCGTTTTTCAAGCAGTTTCATTACTGTGTGAATGATACAATACTTTAAAAGGCATTCGATGTTCCAAATTGGCCCCTATACTATAGACAGCAAGGTTATTCTCGCTCCTATGGCAGGTATTACAGATCAGCCTTTTAGACGGCTGTGTAAACAATTAGGTGCAGGGCTTGTCGTTTCAGAAATGGTCACTAGTGACGTATCATTGTGGAATTCTCGAAAATCTAGTTTTCGCTTAACCCAAGATACTGAAATAGAGCCGAGATCGGTACAGATTGCTGGCGGCGATGCACAGATGATGGCTATTGCCGCTAAATTGAATGTGGCTCGCGGTGCGCAAATTATCGATATAAACATGGGTTGCCCCGCTAAAAAAGTATGTAAAAAAGCAGCGGGATCGGCTCTGTTAAGGGATGAGTCACTAGTGCGAGAGATTTTGCACGCAGTGGTCAATGCCGTCGATGTACCGGTCACCTTAAAAATCAGAACGGGGTGGGACAAGCAAAGTATTAATGCTGTCACTATCGCTAAAATGGCTGAAGACATCGGTATATCTGCTCTAGCTGTACATGGCCGTACCAAAGCTTGTGGGTTTAAAGGAGAAGTGGAGTATCAAACTATCGCTGATATTGCCAAAGTTATCGATAGTCCCCTTTTCGCCAATGGTGATATCAACAGCCCTGAAAAAGCAGCGCAAGTGCTTGATTTTACTAAAGCGGATGCGGTGATGCTGGGAAGAGGAGCACAGGGACGGCCTTGGATTTTTAGAGAAATTGACCACTATCTTAAAGTTGGCGAATTTTTACCAGCTATTGAGATACTTGAGGTCAAGCAGATTTTAACTGATCACTTGCATGCCCTTCATTTGTTTTATGGAGATTATTTAGGGGTGCGTATTGCCCGTAAACATGTCGGCTGGTATTTACAATCTGTGCAACAAAACAAAGTATTTCGGGTGAGTTTTAATAAGCTTGATACTAAAGATAAACAATTGGCAGCCATAGATAAATATTTTTTAGATGCTCAGTTGACGACGCCATTGAGAAGCACTGCCGCTTAACATTAAATTTTGGATACATTTTACGTGAACACAATAGAAACTCCACAAACTAACTTCATTCCTGCTTCTAACCCGACCATTCCCCAAAGCCAGACTTTAAGGGATAGTGTTGAAACATCAATGAAAAACTATTTTAGACAGTTAGATGGGCAACCCGTTACTGATGTTTATAAAATGGTACTTGCAGAAATCGAAGCACCGCTTTTAGAAACAGTAATGGCCTACACTAAAGACAATCAAACCAAAGCTTCTGAGCTATTAGGTTTAAACCGTGGAACCTTACGTAAAAAATTAAAAGAGTACAACTTACTATAACCTTAACTTCGGTATTCAAGCCACGCTAATCAGCCGTAATCACTAACTTACGGCTGATTAGCGTCAGCAGGCACCGAGTTTCAACAGCTGATTTTGCCACTGGTTAAAATCAGTGATTTGGCACCGCGCGGGAGTACAATCTATTGGCACCTACCAAAGATTAAAAAATTTCGATTTCAACTTGTTGATGATCAAAATATTTTATGCTTTTCTTGGTGCTCAAAGAGCGACGGTTGACACTTTCAACCCGAGCGACACATCTAAACTGGAACCTCGACACAACACTTGTGTTAGTGGCTACTGGCAACAGAACATACTCTCGCACTCCTTTGACTTCCAGAACTTTCAGCTTCAAAACGACACCCCACTTTCCCTTGACTTAGAGATAATGGCAAAAACATGGCTACGCTAACTTATACTCCTATTCGTAGAGCACTGATCAGTGTTTCAGATAAAACCGGCATTGTAGAATTCGCCAGTGCTTTGCACAGCAAAGGTGTGGAAATCTTGTCCACTGGCGGCACTTTCAAATTGCTCAGTGAGCATAACATTCCGGCAACTGAAGTATCAGATTACACTGGTTTTCCTGAAATGATGGACGGTAGAGTGAAGACTTTACACCCTAAAATCCACGGTGGAATACTAGCTCGTCGAGGCATCGATGATGCCGTTATGGCCAAGCATCAAATTGTTCCCATTGATATGGTGGTGGTTAACTTGTATCCGTTTAAGCAAACCATTGAACGCGATGATTGCACTTTGCCATTAGCCATTGAGAACATCGATATAGGCGGCCCTACTATGGTTCGTTCGGCGGCCAAAAACCACAAGGATGTCGCTATTGTGGTGAATGCGATTAGCTATCAGCACATTATGCTACAGCTAGAGCAGCACAACGGCTTAAATATTCAAGATAGATTCGATCTTGCCGTGCAAGCATTTGAACATACAGCGGCCTACGATGGCATGATTGCCAACTACCTTGGCGCAGTTATTGAAGGTCCTACAGCTGCTGACAATACAGATGCGCCGGTCGATAGCACTGCTTTTCCACGTACTTTTAATAGCCAGTTTATAAAATCACAGGACATGCGCTACGGCGAAAACAGCCATCAGCGCTCAGCGTTCTACGTTGAAGCTAACCCTGGGGAAGCTTCAGTCAGCACCGCTATTCAACTGCAGGGCAAGGCGCTCTCGTACAACAACGTTGCCGATACAGATGCCGCGCTAGAGTGCGTTAAATCTTTTGAGCAAGCGGCCTGTGTGATTGTAAAACACGCCAATCCATGTGGGGTTGCCATTGCTAGCGACCTACTGAGTGCATATAACTTGGCTTACGCCACAGATTCAACCTCTGCATTCGGCGGTATTATTGCCTTCAACCGTCCCTTAGATGCCGCGACAGCCGCGGCGATTATCGAGCGTCAATTTGTTGAAGTGATCATCGCGCCGAGCATCGATGACGAAGCTAAAACCGTCTTGGCGACAAAGAACAATATCCGGGTACTTACCTGTGGACCACTGAGTACCACCCGAATTGCCGGCCTTGATTACAAGCGCGTCAATGGTGGCTTGCTGGTGCAAGATCGCGACCTTGGGGTGATTACCGCTAACGATCTAAAAGTGGTCACTAAAGTCCAACCTAGCGCCGCGCAGATCGAAGATTTATTGTTCTGCTGGAAAATCGCTAAGTACGTTAAATCAAATGCTATCGTATACGCTAAAAACGGCCAGAGCATTGGCATAGGTGCGGGGCAAATGAGCCGTGTTTACAGCGCTAAAGTTGCCAGCCTTAAAGCCGCTGACGAAGGCTTGCAAGTAGCGGGATCAGTGATGGCATCCGATGCGTTTTTCCCGTTTAGCGACGGCATTGAAGCCGCTGCAGAGGCGGGAATCAGCGCGGTTATTCAACCTGGTGGTTCGATGCGCGATAATGAAGTAATTGCCGCTGCTGACAAAGCGGGTATGGCGATGGTTTTCACTGGCATGCGCCACTTTAGACACTAATTAAGGAGCACCATGAATATACTAATTATCGGCTCTGGCGGTCGTGAACACGCCTTGGCTTGGTCTGCTGCACAAGATCCTAAAGTGACCCAAGTATTTGTCGCACCAGGCAATGGCGGCACCGCCACTGAAGCTAAAATGCAGAATATCGACCTAGATATTAACGACAGTGCGGCGCTCATCGAATTTGCTCAGAGCAAGCTAGTGTCGTTAACTATCGTCGGTCCCGAGGCGCCATTAGTCGCCGGTATCGTCGACGATTTCAGAGCAGCGGGACTAGCTATTTTTGGCCCCACTGCAGCAGCAGCGCAACTTGAGGGTTCTAAAGCGTTCAGTAAAGACTTCCTCAAGCGACAAAACATCCCGACAGCCGACTACCAAAACTTTACCGAAATAGCCCCGGCGATCGCCTATCTGCAAAAGGTAGGTGCACCTATCGTCATCAAAGCTGATGGCCTAGCGGCGGGCAAAGGGGTTATTGTCGCCATGACTTTAGCAGACGCTGAAGCGGCGGTTAAAGATATGTTGGCTGGCAACAAATTTGGCGATGCGGGATCACGCGTGGTCATAGAGGAATTCCTCGAGGGTGAAGAGGTATCCTTTATCGTCATGGTTGATGGCGATAATGTATTGCCAATGGCGACCAGCCAAGATCACAAGCGTGTCGCCAATGGTGATTTAGGGCCTAATACTGGTGGCATGGGGGCTTATTCTCCGGCACCAGTGGTGAATGCTGAAATCCACCAGCGGATTATGGATCAAGTCATTATGCCGACAGTTAATGGCATGAAAGCGGAAGGTAATCAATACACCGGGTTTCTGTACGCTGGTTTAATGATTGATCAACAGGGACAACCCAAGGTCATTGAATACAATTGCCGGTTTGGCGACCCTGAAACCCAACCGATTATGCTGCGTTTAAAAACCAGTATTGTCGAGATGTGCAATGCAGCCCTGAATAAGCAGTTTGATCAATTGCAAGTAGAGTGGGACCCACGTCCTGCGGTCGGCGTGGTCATGGCATCGGGGGGTTATCCCGATAGCTATGTTCAAGGCGAGAAGATCAGCATCGACAACTCGATCAGCGATGATTGCAAAGTCTTTCATGCGGGTACCCGTTTCGATGGCGACCAGCTGGTCACTGCAGGGGGCAGAGTTTTATGTATCGCTGCGCTTGGCAAGACCGTCACGCAAGCGCAGTCTATTGCCTATCAGAATGTCGCCAAGATCGATTGGCATAAAGCATTCTATCGGACTGATATTGCCTATCGGGCAATTGACCGAGAAAAAAAGGCTAATTAATTCATCTCTTTAATTCAGCCTTTTTAGCCCCAGCAGCGCAGCTTGTTTCTAGCGAGTACGCGCACGCTGTGCCTGAAAAATCAATGACTTGCCATGCAGCCAGCACAAGTTATTGATTTTATATAAGTTTACAATTTTCTCAACTAATACCTGACCCACCTACTTTTTCAATTCCACAGAAAAACCAAGAGCTGACGGAGCTGTTTTACTTGCAAGTGACAATTATTCGCTAAACTTAATTTTACTAGTGCTTTACTCTGGGTATTTAGGCAGATATTATTAATCGCTTTTCTCGGCTTAATTAATTTATCGACACCATCGCTAGCTACCTATCGTTAAGTATCGATGGTATTTTCAGATTTCTAAACGCTTTGAGCGTTGAGATTTTACAGCGATTACTTTGAGGCAACCGCCTTAAGGTGTTATTAGAGTGCTGGTAAAGCTAAATTTTATATTTCTCTTTATGTATGGATTTAATGTGTATTTCATGGATTTTAAACGAACAAAATTAACGGTACTGATCACTACCATCATCGCTACTGGCTGCAGTGCAAATAAGCTGGATTCCAATCAGGATTACTGTCAAAACGGCGGTGCATCAAGCGATTACAGTTGCAATGCTAAACTGCAAAAACCTGTAGCTAACAACAAAGTGACCGCCGATAATCCAAATACCGAAGCGTGGATGAACTCTAAGCTATCCGACATTAAATCTTGGCTGAAAACTATCAAAGAAAACCCGGATGCAGCGATGGCTAAACCCGCCCCATCCAACACTTCGATCCCAGTTCGCAACCCCGCGGCGACCAACCCAGATCTGATGCGCATCGAAGCTTTGAGCCAAGCGGGCGATCACCGCTCGGCAATGGCCGCCATCAACACTTTTTTAGCCCGTCACCCTAATAATTTGGAAGCTGAGCTTACCAAAGGCTTGATATTAAATAATATGGGTAAGGCCGCAGAGGCAGAAACTCTGTTGCGCAGCGCCATTAGTCGCCACCCCACTTCCCCAGAGCTATACAATAATTTAGCAGTGCTCTATTCAAATGATGGCAACTACGGCAAAGCTATTGAAACACTATTACTGGCCTTTTCCACACACCCCAGTTATGCACAGGTAAATGAGAATTTACGCGAAGTTTACTCCTCTGTCGCATCTTTAGCCTATAACCGCGCGCTAGATTTAAATACCAATAAAAAGTTACGGCCGAAACTCATTGTACTAAGAAGAACCTCAGTGCCTAGCTTGCCGGCAATTACTAATACCAGTCTAGATAGCCAATTAGTTTTCAATAGCCCGACCGTTAAAAACTCCACTACCGACACCCTACAAGCTATCGCCAACCAAGAGACACCGATACTCACTGCTAAACAGCCGATCGAGAAAAAGAGCAGCGATCAAACCAAGCCGGCCACTGATACTACAGATAATCAACCGAAAGTTATGATTGCCAGTGCTCGCAAACAGGTCGACTTACCGCTACCTAGATTAAAAGATTCACAGCCTGAACCCGATATTGCCACCCTATCGTTCAAGCGTAAAAAGCCAGTTGAAGCAAAAACTAGCAGCATTGTGCGCATCGACAACAATACTGTAAAGAAAACTGCCAAAGCTCCTGGAAGCAGCACCTTAGCAGCGATCAAGGCGGTTAATCGCTGGGGCTGGACCTGGTCCTCACAAAATGTAAACGCTTATTTAGGCTCTTATATTGAAGGCTATAAGCCCAAGGCACGTGTTAGCAACCAGGCGTGGAGAAAACTTCGCACTGCGCGATTAACTAAGCCCTCTTCCATAAAAGTAAAGTTATCTAACATCAAGAGCAGCAGAATTAGCAGCAGCTTGGTCGAAGTGACTTTTTTGCAAAAATATCAGGCCAACACTTACAAGGATCAAACCAACAAACGTCTGACCTTGCAAAAAATTGGCAATAAATGGTTAATTATTAAAGAAAAAAATATTTAACCTGTAATTCATAACAAAATATCTCGGCCGTTTAAGTCGTTAACTTTAGGCCGAGATTTTTAGATATTTTGCTCAAAACCTTGCAGTACATTAATCACATTCTGGCCGATTGGCCCGACATCATAGCCCCCCTCCATGACGAACACACAAGGTAATTTTAAGCTCGCTATTAACTTGCCCATCGCTAAATAATCTGCAGTCGTTATTTTAAAGCTTGATATAGGATCATCTTCAAAAGTGTCTACTCCCAAAGGCACGATTAATAAATCCGCGGCATAGCCATTAATTGTATCCGCACTTTGCTGAAAAGCCACCGACCACTGCTGCATATTAGTACCGTCTGCAAGGGGGAGGTTTAAATTGTAGCCGCGCCCCTCTCCCTCACCTATCTCATCCGCATCACCTAAATAGTATGGAAAATTACTTTTCGGATCGCCGTGAATCGAGACGTGCAAAACATCACTGCGCTGGTAAAAGATATCTTGAGTGCCATTGCCGTGATGGAAATCTACGTCGAGAATCGCCACTTTTTTACAGCCATTGTCCAAGCCAAATTGGGCACAAATTGCCGCGTTATTTAAAAAGCAATAGCCGCCATAATTGGCTTTATGCGCGTGATGACCTGGAGGTCGCGATAAACTAAACGCAGATTTTTCCCCTTGATTAAGTACAGCATCAACGGCACTCAACGCTGTTTGCGCGCCGCTATACGCCGCCTGCCAAGTCCCTTGCATAATCGGTGAATCACTGGAGAAAGCATAGTAGCCAACTTTAGCATTTAAATTCTGATGAGCACTACGCTTTAGGCCAGGTACCGGCCAAATATAGGGAACCACATCTCCCTTGCGCCCATCGGCGACCCACTCAGCATGAATGGTTTGCAAGAATTTTATATAATCATGATCATGCACCGCTAATATAGGTTGCATGCCAAAATCAGCGGGACTTAATAATTGTTCTAGCTGATTACTCTTAAAAGCTTCAATTATATTTTCCAGCCTTGCCGGATTTTCAAAGCAGGGCACTAATTCACCCTGGTGCATTTCTCCGGCCCCCGAATGCAACGCAAAATCTGTATTTAAAAAAACCTTCATACAACCCACCTTATTAACTGTTTGTTTTACAGTACTGCTGTCGCTTCGATTTCGACTTTCGCTCTATCTTCAATTAGATCGGCAACTTGAACCATAGTCATTGCTGGAAAATGCTTACCAAAAACAGAACGATAAGCGGCCCCAAGTTCTTTTTGACAGGATAAATAGTCCTGTTTATCAATAACGTACCAAGTCAATCGTACGACGTGTTCAGGAGTAGCTCCGGCCTCTGCCAATACCGCAGCAATATTTTGCATCGCCTGTAGGCTCTGCGCTACAAAATCATCGCTGACAAATACTTGCTCTGCCGTCCAACCTATCTGTCCACCGACATAGATAGTCTGACCGCTGGCCATAATACCATTGGCATAACCTAGTGCTGGTTTCCAGCCTTCTGGATGTAAAAATTTCATCATTTAATTCCATATATAATTATTACAAGGACTGTAAGCGTCCGCCCACTAATCATTTAAGTCACTGCTTGTCTCGCTTTAAACTGGGCGCAATCCCAGCGTTTATTGTGCAGCACATCTTCTATAATAATCGCTGCAGCGATGATGTCTTGCTCATCTATATACAGAGGCGTGATGCCAAAACGCACGATGTTTGGCATCCTAAAATCACCAATCAGCCCCTGGGCAATCAACGCTTGTACTAAGGCGTAACCTTCTTTAAATTTAAAAGATACTTGCGAGCCACGCTGCGCCGGATCTTCGGGAGAGGCCACTTGTAATGTCGGACAACGCACTTTAAGCTCGTTAATAAAGAGTTCAGAGAGTTCAATCGAGCGCGCCCTTAACATTTTCATATCTATACCTTGCCAGACATCCAAGGCCGCATCTAAGCTCGCCAGACCAAGCACTGATGGAGTGCCTACCCGCATTCGACCAATACCTTGCATTGGGGTGTAAGCTTGCTCAAACGCAAACGGGCTAGCATGCCCCATCCAACCGCTAAGCACAGGTTGCACATCGTTGATGTGTTCCTGGCGGACATATATAAATGCCGGAGCCCCGGGCCCGCCATTAAAGTATTTATAACCACAGCCGATGGCGAAATCAACGTTGAGCTGCTCAATTTGCACATCCAGCGCACCGCCACTATGACATAAGTCCAAAATACTTTTAATATTTAACTGTCGCGCCTTATCCGAGATCTTTTGTACTGGGTGCAAGCGCCCAGTACAATAATCTACCTGCGTGATCATCACTACAGCAACGCTCTCATCAAGCGACGCATAGACCTCCTGCGGACTGACAATTTTAAGTGTGTAGGGAATCTCTACACTTTTATTCAACTGTGCAATCACGCCCTGCGCAATGTACAAGTCTGTAGGGAAATTTCCGCTATCAGAAAGTATCACTCGACGCTCTGGCTGCATTGCAATTGCGGCACTCAAAGCTTTAAAGACATTAATACTGGTATTGTCAGCGGTAGTTACCGTGCCTTTAGGCGCACCGATTAATTCGCCAATTTTATCGCCGACTACTTGCGGTAGATGGAACCAACCCGCCTCGTTCCAACCGCGAATTAACTTCTTTGACCACTGCACATCCATTTCTTCTACCAGCCGAGCTCTTGAGGCATAGGTCATTGGCCCCAGCGAGTTACCATCCAGATAGATGACCCCTTCTGGCAGATCAAAAGCTTGCTTAGTTTTACTAAATATTGCCGTTAAATTAGTCACTGTTACACTCTTCTAAGGTTTAATTTATCTTGAGACCTTTGCATAACCACTGCGCTTGCAACGTTATGCAAAGGTCTCATCTTCAATCTTCGCCTGTGAAATACAGGTCGATGATCCGCTGGCTGTGTTGGTAGACAAAACTGTTTAATCAGGCTGTCGCATAAGGACTGCACTGCATAGCTCGACGTTAAGAGCCGTTCGAGCCAGCTGCAAACTAAGGCTCCCTGCTCAATTGAAAGCGCTGTATTTTTCCGGTGGCTGTTTTAGGTAGCGCTTCAATAAAGCGAATCTCTCGTGGATATTTATAAGGTGCGATGGTCGCTTTAACATGATTTTGCAAATTTTTAATCAACTGCGCATCGCCGATCACTACCTCTTTTAGCACCACATAGGCGCAGACTATTTGGCCGCGCTGCTGATTTTCTATGCCGATTACAGCGCACTCGGCAACCGCCTCATGTAACAACAAACTTGACTCTACTTCTGGGCCGGCAATGTTGTAACCAGAGGAGATAATCATATCGTCTGTCCTGGCGGAAAAATGAAAGAAGCCCTGTTGATCTTGATAAAAAGCGTCGCCGGTTATATTCCAGCCATCGCGAACATACTCTTGTTGGCGAGGGTCCGCTAAGTAACGACAGCCAGTTGGCCCCTTAACCACTAGCCTACCTACAGTATTGACCGGAACTTCGCGCATTTGGTCATCGACAACTTTTGCCTGATAACCCAAGATCGGCTTGCCAGTACAGTTGGATTTTTTATCATCTAAATGATTAGAAATAAAGATATGCAGCATCTCGGTCGCCCCTATGCCATCCAGTATTGGCGTGCCGGTTTTTTCATGCCATTCATCATATATCGCTTTCGGCAAGGTCTCCCCTGCTGAAACTGCCAGCCTTAAGGATGATAAATCAGCTCCGTCATCCATTGCCGCTAACATCGCTCGATAGGCAGTTGGGGCGGTAAAACTGACGGTGGCTTTATAAGTTTCAATGATCTCGATCATATCCGCTGGGCTGGCTTTTTCTAACAGGGTCGCCGCGGCGCCAAAGCGCAGTGGAAAAATTGCCAAGCCGCCTAAGCCAAAGGTAAAAGCCAGCGGTGGAGAACCGACAAAAACATCATCGCTGCGCACATTCAACACTTCTTTAGCGTAACCGTCGGCGATAATCAGCAAATCTTGATGAAAGTGCATCGTCGCCTTAGGCTCACCCGTGGTACCCGAGGTAAAACCTAACAGCGCCACGTCGTCTTTACTGGTTTTTACCGACTCGAATTTGACCGATTTATTGAGTGCTACTCGATCTAATTCAGCGGCAAAATTAGCACTGCCATCAAAGCCGATCACTCTCTTTAAGTAACGGCTGTCACCGGCGCAAATCTCTAGTTCTTCCAGCAGCCGGGTATCGCATAAAGCCAGTGTAATTTCCGCCTTATCCACCACTTTAGTGATTTCACCGGCCCTAATCATCGGCATAGTATTAACCACTACCGCCCCAGCTTTAGTCGCCGCCAGCCAACAGGCAACCATCGCTGGGTTATTCGCCGATCTAATCAGTACTCTATTGCCAGGTTTTACTGCGTAGTCGTCAACGAGTGCGTGAGCTAGTCTATTCGACCAGTCGGTCAGTTCTTTATAGGTGCGCCGCCGCCCGTTGCCAATCAGAGCAGTATGGTCACCAAAGCCTTTGGCCACCATGTTATCGGTTAATTCCCATGCCACATTTAGCTGATCCGGATAGTCGAACTGCTCGGTATTTAACTCGGGCCACAGCGCTCGTGGCGGCAGATTATCTCGACAGAAAGTATCAAGATGAGCACTGGCTAGTAAGTTTTTTGGCATCGACCTTCTCCGTTTGTAGCATGATGAATTAACACTCTGGCGCTTTAATTATTTTCAGTAGCGTTTTTTGTAGAACTTTGTAAGGTTATATTAATAGTCGATCAGCTGTTGATCACCTGACGTGCGATAATTATTTTTTGCACATCGGAGGCACCTTCATAAATCCGCAGGGCGCGAATGTCACGGTACAGTGTTTCCACGACACTCCCTGAACGCACGCCATCTCCACCGTGTAATTGCACGGCGCTGTCTATTACGTGCTGCGCGTGGTCTGTGGCAAATAATTTAGCCATCGCCGCCTCTCTAGTCACTCGTTTGGCCCCGTTATCTTTAGCCCAGGCCGCCCGATAAACTAGCAGCGCCGATGCATCCACCGCGAGCGCCATATCGGCAATATGCCCCTGCACCATTTGCAATTCAATTAGCGGGTTACCGAACAGTTCTCGACTCTGTACCCGAGACACGCTTTCTGCCAGTGCACGTCTGGCAAAACCTAGTGCTGCAGCACCGACCGTCGGTCGAAACACATCCAGCACTGACATCGCAATTTTAAAGCCTTCACCAACGGCCCCGATCAAGTTTTTACTGTCTACTTCAACATTCTCAAATTTGAGTGTCGCCAATGGATGTGGTGCAATGGTGTGCAACCGCTCGACAATACTAAAGCCCGGGGTTTGCGGATCGACAATAAAGGCCGACAAACCTTTACCAGCATCGTCACTGGTGCGCGCAAATACTGTGTAAACGCCCGCTATAGCACCATTTGAGATCCAGGTTTTTTCTCCATTGAGCAGATATTTATTGGCTTTTTTAGTGGCGCTTAAAGTTATATTCGCCACATCTGATCCCGACTGAGCCTCAGTTAATGCGAAGGCTGATAGCACAGCGCCGGAGCGGGTTTTCGCCAACCACTGCTGCTGTTCAGCACTACCAAATAAACTGATGGCTCCAGTGCCCAAGCCCTGCATAGCAAAGGCAAAATCTGCCAGTGCATCGTAACGGGCTAAAGTTTCACGGATCAAACACAAGCTGCGCACGTCAATCGCCACATTGCCAGTCGGATCTTTGGCGGTGTATTTTAGCCAGCCGGCGGCGCCTAGTTTGGCGACTAACGCTATACAGGCAGCATCTACATCCTCATGTGCAACCGGCAGATTCTGCTGACACCAAGTTTCCAGTTCACGGGCTAAAGCGCGGTGTTTATCGGTAAAAAACGGCCAGTCTAGAAATGATTGATCGGTATACATAAAGGTATGCTCTGTGATTAGTATTTGAGTCTAGAACGCTCAGCTAGAGATCGAGTATTAAGTCTTGAGCCTAACTGCAACTGGCGCTGCTAATCGCCGTCAAAAACAGGTCGCTGCTTTGCCACCAAGGCATGATAAGCACGTTCAAAATCAGCGGTTTGCATACAGATAGCCTGCGCCTGCGCCTCTGCTTCTAGCGCCTGTTCAATGCTCATGTTCCACTCGTGATTTAATTGAGTCTTGGTCATCATATGGGCAAAATTAGGGCCATCGGCAATCCGTCTGGCCCTTTACAGACTAGTCGCGCCGATCTCATCGGCACTCACCAATCTACTGTAAAACCCCCAGCGTTCGCCCTCCTCACCCGACATGCTGCGCCCGGTATAGAGTAAATCTGCAGCGCGACTTTGACCGATAATACGCGGTAAAATCGCACAGGCTCCCATATCGCAGCCCGCCAAGCCCACCTTGCTAAACAAAAAAGCAGTTTTAGAATCGGCGGTGGCGATACGCATATCACTGGCCATCGCTAAAATAGCTCCAGCACCAACTGCGACGCCTTCCACAGCGGCAATAATCGGCTTGGTGCAAGCTAGCATCGCCTTGACCAGATCACCGGTCATGCGCGTAAAATTCAGCAGTTGTTTCATATCCATCGCCACCAGTGGGCCGATGATGTCATGCACGTCACCACCTGAACAAAAATTGCCACCACTGGCCCGAATAATCACCACATCAACGTCATCGCTATACGCAAGATTGCGAAATAAATCCCGCATTTCAGCGTAGCTCTCGAAGGTCAAAGGGTTCTTTCGATCCGGGCGATTTAACGATAAAGTGCCGATTTTATCGAGTACTTGCCAGTTAAAATGTTGCGCTCTGTAGCCTGCCAGCGCCGAACTATCCGCACAATAACTGCTGTTATCACTCACTTTGACGCTCCTTTGCTACAATCGATGTGGCCGAGTAATTCGATCAACACACTGGCATCGGCGTCATCAATATCTGCCATTAATTGATTCAACCACTGCGCGTGGGCTGCGGCCATTTCTTTAAAGTGCACTTTACCCGACGCTGTTAATTTCACCAGCATCGCCCTTTTATCTCCGCCGACCGGGACGCGCTCTACTAGGCCATCCTTTACCTGTCGCTCGATGATGCCCGTTACATTACCATTGGATACTTTAAGCACCGAGGATAGCTGACTCATTTTTAGCCCTTGCTCCTCACGATATAAGGCTGCCAGTACATCGAATCTAGGCAGTGTCGAGTTAAACTCGCAGCGCAATCGCTCGCGCAGCTCAGATTCAATGGTACGAGTGACCTTTAACAGGCGTAACCAAACTCGCAGTTTTTGCTTTTCTATGTGACTAGTTCCCTGTTCAGTCATGCTTCACCTCCGTTAATCGCTATAGATTGACCATTGATAGAGGCGGCACCTGCGCTACATAAAAACAATGCGCTCTGCGCCACTTCATCGGGCTGAATAAAGCGCCCGGTCGGATTATCTTTATTTAACGCCGCCCTCGCTTGAGTGACATTCATCGAAGTTTTTTGCATGATATTTTCAATTGACCTCTCCAACATAGCGGTTTCTATAAACCCTGGGCACAATGCATTCACGGTAATCCCCTGTTTGGCAGTTTCTAAAGCCAGCGAACGCACGAGGCCTACCACCGCATGTTTAGCCGCGCAGTAGTCGCCGACATAGCGATAACCTTTGAGTCCTGCATTAGAGGCAATCGCGATTAATCTGCCCCATCCTGAGTTTTGCATCTCAGCGAGCGTCGCTTGAAATAGCTGAAATGTACCACCTAAGTTAACATCCAAGGTCTGCTGCCATTGCTCTTGACTAATTTTGCTAAACGGCACGCTGTTGTCTACGCCCGCATTGGCAATTGCAATATCAATTGCACCATGGGTAGCGCGGGCCAGCTCCAGCATGCGCTCCAAACTTGCGCTATCGGTGACATCAGCGCTAAGTGCAATCGTATTGGGTAAAGTCTTAGCTAGATCTTGCAACCTCTGCTCAGTGCGCCCAGTAATAGTCACTTTTGCCCCCGCTAGCGCAAACGCCTCGGCTAGCGCCTTGCCAACACCAGTGCCTCCCCCGGTAATCACTACGTGCTTATTTTTTACTGAGTTCATCGATGTTAATTCCACTTCTAATTAGTTGTTCGAGGTCTCTGTTCATTTAAACCTGAATCCGTGACTTCAAAGTGAAAACAGAGTGTAAGATATTGGTTTTACAGAGGAATTGAAAAATATTAGCTGCACCCGTAGGTTCAGCGGGTATTTTTCTAACCGCTGTAGAATCAAGAGCTTGCGCTATGTAGTGCAGTGAAGTCACTGATTCAGGTTAAATATCCATCTATTCAGCGGCTCGCCACTGAATGTTTAAAAATCTGTTTTTACGGTCTCTTACACTCTAAAAAATCATCCTGATTAACCCTGTAGATCCGCCACACCAGACAACAGCAAAAGATGCTTTTAATCTCTTCTCTGTGCTCTCTGTGTCCTCTGTGGTAAAACCAATCCTTTAAAGATTTTTTCACCACAGAGGACACAGAGGCGCTGCGCTGCACAGAGCAAAACACTAGCTGATTTGCACTGTGGCTTCACAGACTGGCCTAAAGTAAAAAAATTTACAATTAAATGATCTGGCTATAATCTAAACTATTATTAATTTCAAAAAAGATTTTTCTACTTCTCTTCACTTGTTGTCATTTTTCAATTTTTTAGACAGCCACCTAGTTGAGCAGAGCATGATGATCAATCAGGATAACTATTGTATGTACCTTTTTTAAAAGACAAATCACACCTTTAAAATCGACTCATCTCGCGCCGCTAATCTGACCATTTGATCGCGACCGGCTGCATAGGGTTTCGGCCATTGTAAGCCGTTATCGCCAATCGCGATCGCCGCATGCAACGTCCAATACGGATCGGCCAAATGCGGCCTAGCTAGGCACACTAGATCGGCGCGACCAGCCATCAATATAGAGTTGGCATGATCGGGCTGGTAAATATTGCCGACGGCCATAGTGGCCATGCCGGTTTCATTGCGGATCCGATCGGAGAACGGCGTTTGATACATCCGCCCATATACCGGCTGCGCCTGTTTTGAGGTCTGCCCCGATGACACATCGCAAATATCAACATCGCTCGCCTGTAATAATCGCGCAATATCGACCGCATCTTGCGGGGTAATGCCCGCCACCCCCACCCAATCATTGGCAGAGATACGTACCGACAGCGGCATCTCTTTGGGCAGTACGGCACGCACCGCTTGAATAATTCGCAGCGGAAAACGCATCCGATTTTCCAAGCTCCCACCGTACTCATCTGTTCTAAGGTTAGTTAACGGGCTGATAAACGCCGACAGTAGATAACCGTGCGCGCAGTGAATTTCCAACATATCAAAACCGGCGGCAACCGCCATTTTTGCCGAGCTGACAAACTGCTCTTCGATGATTTGCATATCCTGCTGATCAATAGACTTGGGCAGCTGATTTTCACTAGACCAGGCTACCTCAGAGGCCGAAATCAGCGGCCAGT
This sequence comes from Oceanospirillales bacterium, assembly GCA_029027825.1. Classification (GTDB taxonomy): domain Bacteria; phylum Pseudomonadota; class Gammaproteobacteria; order Pseudomonadales; family Balneatricaceae; genus Rs1. The sequence continues at coordinate 2,545,156 of CP093399.1, forward strand.
TAGCCTCGCTAGACTGGGCATTTAAGGGGGCATCCATGGTTTCCCAACCCAGTTGAGTCGAGCCCTTTGCCCCTGCATGCCCCAACTGTGCGCCAATTTTCGCATTCGATTCGCCGTGCACAAAATCGGTAATTCTACGCCATGCTTTTTGATGACTAGGATCATATAACCCAGGACAACCCGGAGTTATTCTGCCTGTCGCACTGATACACGTCATCTCCACAAAGACTAGACCAGCACCACCTTTAGCCAGAGCGCCGTAGTGCACTAAATGCCAATCCGTTGGACAGCCATCAACGGCCTTGTACTGCGCCATCGGCGAGACCACCACCCGATTTTGCAACTTCATGCCACGTAATTGATAGGGGGTAAACATTGGGGCACGCACCGGGGAGTCGGCACTGCAATAGCCATCTTTAGTTCTGAACCACTGCTCGGCACTCTCTAGCCAAGTGCCATCGCGCAATCGTAAATTCTCATGACTGATCCGCTGTGAACGGGTCAGTAGTGAATAGTTAAATTGCACGGGGTCTAAGGTTAAATAGCGCTCAATATCTTCAAACCACTGCAGCGAATTTCGCGCCGCTGACTGCAGTTTTAACACTTCTAAGCGCCGCGCATCTTCGTATTTTTCAAATGCTTGCGCTAAAGTGTCAGAATCCTGTAAATACTCCGCTAAAGCGATCGCACTCTCCATCGCCAATTTGGTCCCTGAGCCTATGGAAAAGTGTGCGGTAGCAGCTGCGTCACCCATCAGCACCACATTCTCATGAGACCAGCGCTCACACAGCACCCGTGGGAAATTAATCCACGCCGAACCTCTAATATGGTTGGCATTAATCAATAAACTCTCCCCCTGCAAGTGCCGGGCAAAAATCCGCTCACAAACGGCCACAGATTCAGCTTGAGTCATCTCATCAAAGCCGTAATTTTTATGGGTTTCACTGCTGCACTCAATAATAAAAGTGGCGTACTCATCATCAAACTGATAAGCGTGCGCCCACAGCCAGCCTTTATCAGTGGGTTCAAAGATAAAGGTAAATGCATCATCGAATTTTTGTTTGCTGCCATACCATATGAATTTACAATCGCGAACATCGATGTCTGGCTTGAAGAACTCTTGGTACTTAGTGCGTGTTTTAGAGCGCAACCCATCACAGGCGACCACTAGCTCATATTGCGCCTGATAGTATTCAATGTCGACCGCCTCGGTCTCGAAACACAGTTCAACCCCCAAATCAGTGGCGCGCTGCTGCAACAGAGATAATAATTTTTTGCGACCAATCCCGCAAAAACCATGCCCTGACGAAACGGTTCGGTGACCATCGCGAACCACCGCCACATCGTCCCAGTAGGCGAAGTTATCGCGAATCATAGCAGCACTTAGCGGATCATTAATCGCAAAATTATCGAGGGTTTCAGCTGAAAAAACCACTCCCCAGCCAAAAGTATTGTCCGCTTTATTGAGCTCTATCACCGTGATTTGGTGACTTGGATCACGCAATTTCATGCTTATTGCAAAATATAAGCCCGCGGGACCACCACCCAAACATGCTATTTTCATGCTGCTACTTCCTTTAACTTTACTTTAGATCTTAGCTGAATCCGTGATTTAAAAGTGAATTCAGAGAGAACTAAGAATGTAAAACATTGGTTTTAAAGTGGAATGTAAATTTTAGCTACAAGCTCATATGCAGCTTCCCGGTGTACGGGCCATGCACCACTTATACTGACGCTTTTAAGCGAAATCAGACTAGCTGACTAGATCTAAGCCAAAGTATAAGCCAAAGCCAAATACTTGTTGAGCGACAGTCTGCCCCCCTTTTAAATATATTTCAAGCTTAAAGCTTTATATTTAAAATTTATTTTTAAAGGTCTAGATATAGCAAAACGCATGTGTCAAAATTAATTAAATAATTCGCAAGGTAATTGATTTTCATCAAATACTGTTTAATTAAAAGAGCATAAGATACTGTTGCAACAGATATTTGTAATAGCTATCGATGCCCCTTAGAATCGAACACTTACTTTATTAGCACAACGCATCAACAACAGAACTCAATTTGAAATTTAAAAGCGAATGCAGAATGGAAGGCATTGGTTTTACAGTAGAGTTAGTGATTCAGGTTAGACTCACGTTTATTTCAGATCAGTCTTAGGAGAAACAAATGACCCCGGAACAAGCCAGATCCAAACCTGCACCAGTACAGTGGGATGATATATTTTTACTCGACGCTCAACTGACCGACGAAGAGCGCATGGTTAGAGATGCAGCCAATGCATACTGCCAAGATAAACTAGCATCAAGAATCATCGAAGCCAATCGCCACGAAATATTCGATCCAGAAATTATGACTGAACTGGGTGAACTAGGCATGCTGGGGCTAACGCTTCCCGAGGAGTTTGGCTGTGCCAACTTGTCATACGTCTCCTACGGTCTAGTAGCGCGTGAGGTTGAGCGTGTCGATTCTGGTTATCGATCAGCAATGAGCGTGCAATCTTCTTTAGTTATGCACCCTATTTACGCTTACGGTACTGATGAGCAACGTCAAAAATACTTACCTAAACTGGCCACTGGTGAGTTGATAGGCTGCTTTGGTTTAACCGAGCCCGACCATGGTTCAGACCCTTCTGGAATGTTGACCAAAGCCAAAAAAGTAGACGGTGGCTATCTGATCAGCGGCTCTAAAAATTGGATCACCAACTCGCCGATTGCCGATATATTTATTGTTTGGGCGAAATCTGACTCACACGACCAACAAATTAAAGGTTTTGTGCTGGAAAAAGGGATGAAAGGGCTAGATGCCCCGAAGATCGAAGGAAAATTCTCTTTGAGAAGCTCCATCACCGGCATGATCATGATGGAAGAAGTATTCGTACCCGATGAAAACCTACTGCCTAACGTCGCAGGCCTAGCGGGCCCATTTGGCTGCTTAAACAAAGCTCGCTTCGGCATTGCCTGGGGCACCTTAGGCGCGGCGGAAGACTGCTGGCACCGAGCTCGTACTTACACTTTAGATCGCAAACAATTTGGTAAACCGCTCGCCGCCAACCAACTTATCCAAAAGAAACTTGCCGATATGCAAACTGAAATCAGTTTAGGTCTGCAAGGCGCTTTGCAAATGGGTCGTTTAATGGACGCAGGCCAAGTCAGTGCCGAGCTCATTTCACTGATGAAGCGTAACAACTGCGGCAAAGCCTTAGACATTGCTCGCACCTCCAGAGACATGCATGGCGGCAATGGCGTCAGTGATGAATATGGAGTGATTCGACACGTGATGAACCTTGAGGCGGTCAATACTTATGAGGGCACCCACGATATTCACGCGCTTATCTTAGGCCGCGCACAAACGGGCATCCAGGCGTTCACTTAATGAGTAACGAGCACTGCTACCCAATCTCAGATTGGGATAGCGCCTACCAAAACGCCAGCCATATTGCCGACGCTGATAGCTACATCCAGCGCTGGCAAGAGGCCGGCGCGCGCTATCGTCAACAGCTATTAGCCGCAGGTAGAGCGCAGCTAGATATTCGCTACGACAGCCGTGAGCGCAACACCCTGGATTTATTTCTCCCCGAGGGCACCGCCAAAGGCTTAGTCGTGTTTGTGCACGGCGGCTACTGGACGATGCTGGATAAAAATTCATGGTCACATCTAGCCAGCGGCAGCTTAGCCGCCGGCTACGCGGTGGCCATCCCCTCTTACTCTTTATGCCCCGCGGTAAAAATAGCCGATATAGTGCAAGAAATCGCCAGCGCAATCACCTTAGCAGCCAGTAAAATTAGCGGCGAAATACGCTTAGTGGGTCACTCCGCAGGCGGGGATTTAGTCACTAGCATGCTCTGTGATAACAGCCCATTAGCCGATATTGTACAACAGCGAATTGTCAAAACAGTCTCAATATCCGGTGTTCATGATTTACGGCCGCTATTAAACACCCAGCTCAATGAAACACTGCAACTAGACTGGCAACAAGCGGTAAATTTAAGCCCAATTTTAAGAGCACCTAAGCATTTAGCCCCACTCACCTGTTGGGTAGGCGCCGAGGAACGACCCGAATTTCTGCGTTTAAACAGACTTCAGGCAGATATTTGGAAAAGCTTTGGGATAGCGACCAACGCAGTAGAAGAGCCGGCAAGGCATCACTTCAACGTGGTTGATGGTTTAATGAAACAGCAGCATCCGCTGATGCAATCCTTATTGGGAATCTCTGAATAAGTCACCCATCTTCCCTGCGAATAACTAAGAGCCTAGATACTTAGAGACCTCTGCATAACTTACCCAAAGGGTATGATAACTGCGCTCGGTAATACGGCGTTAAAAACCGGCTCAACATGCTCATTTATACCTGTAATACCCATAAACAGGGGCACACTGTACCCAAAGTGAGGGGCATACTAACTCCGCTATCTCGCCGGTTTTTGCCTTGTCTTACCTTCGCTCGCAACATTATGCAGGAGTCTCACTTAACCAGACACAAGTGACCTCTACTGTTGATTTCAACAATTAACACCAGAGGTCATAGTCTATGACCTCTCCGCTATTTGCTATTTGTTTGCCAAGTTTGAAATCTCACCAAATCTGCGGTGCAGCTTTCTAGCGTTAAACCTTTAATTTGCTGCTTAGATGCACCATTGCCACCGAGTTTAGTATCCAGTGATGCAGTTAAACAGAGGGTCGGTTCAACCGTTGCCGTAATAGTGCCATTTCCTGAAAAAGTAAATTTTTGTTCAGCGGTACTATTGCAAGTCGCAAGCGCTACGTTTGACCCTACCGATAGGTCGGAAAGTTCTACACATACATCAAACTTAGGCAAATACAGCATCTCAAACTCAAATTCGAGTGCATCAAAAATCTGGTCTTTGCCTAGTGCGCCTGTATAACTATAGCAAGTGTGTACTTGTAAGCCCTGGGATATATCAACGTCTTTGCCAGACCCTTTAATATCTAAGCAATAACTGTCCAGATAGCCATCGAGATTATCTACCAGGGAAATTTCAACTTGGCCTGCTTGAGCACCAGTTGTGATAAGAACCGCCGATAGGGCGAGTAGAGGGATAAAGCGCGTCTTGGTCATGTTGATGATTCCGCTAAGAATATAGTCGTTTATGAGCGTATTCTATCATAGGAATTATTGGCGAAAAATTCTAGCCCGAGTTAGGTAAATATAGGCAAATATAATTTGATCTTGCCTTATCAAAACTTTATATATGGCTGCCAAGGCTAGAATCCTACACCAAGAACTACGGTAATTCCTTCAAAACAGCTCTGATAAGTCACCGGTAAGACAATTAGTAGCTCATACGGGATAATTGCAGCGCTTAGTTATTGTTTGAATCCAGCTCTATTCCAATAAATATGAACTGGTGCAATGGTACCCTTAAAACACCTCCAACAGCGGGTTATTTCAAGTTGCCTATTTTTTTAAGCCAACTTTTAATCTCTGCAATTAGCTGGGTTGCCTCAGTGCTTCTACTGGCGTACTGTTCCCATATTTGTACAGCCTGTTCTCTGACCTGCCTAATGTCTTGTTCACGCCAAGTATGCACCTCAACCCCCTGCGCTTTTAGATCAGATAATATCAGCGAGACATCGCGGCTGAGATCACTCATTAAACGCCGATGCCATTTATCGGCAACAGTAGATATCAGCTGTTGCTGTTGAGCCGTTAGCGATTGCCACCTTTTTTCGTTAACCACAAAATCTGATAACGGCATGGAGTGAAAACCTGGGTAATTAGTGTATTTAGCAATACCATACAACCCTCTTTGGTAATTCACTTGCAAGGTCGAATAGTCTGCCAAGGTTACTTGACCTCTCTGCATGGCTTTAACAACTTTATCTAAAGTTATTTTTCTTGGTCTAGCGCCTAGTTCTCTAAATAAATCAGCCATCATACCCGGAGGCACGCGCATCAGCTGATTTGCAAAGTCAGCTGCATTACGAATAGGTTTGGTAGAAACTAAAGACTCAATAGGTATCAGCGCATAGCCTATCAACTTGAGACCTTTTCGCTGATATGCCCTCTCCAAATAAGCAATACCATCTTGCTCCCCTAACCACTGTCGGTATTGATCGGGACTTTTCCAGGCCGCCACTAAATCGCCCATAATAGTGAAGATAGGATCGGAGCTGCCCCAGTATTGTGGACTCATAAACATCGCGTCAATAGTGCCCACTCTGGTGCTATTAAATGCCTGCCGGTTGCCTACATATCCATTTACAGGTAAAAGCTGGAATTGTAATTGACCATTAGAGAGTCTCTCTATTTCGCTGACAATATGTTTATGCTGTTTAAACTTAGCACTACTGGCGGACTGATTACTTTGAATTTTCCATACAATAGGACCGGATATAACAGTTGCACTACTTAGGCATCCCACTAGCAGTACAGCCACTAATAGCAATGTTTGAATCATTAGCGCTCCAAATATTATTTAAAGTGCACATTAACATGCTGCTAACCTCACTCTAGTAGACGACGAACAATCACTAAATGAGCCCAAGCTGGAGTCACGCACTAGTGTAATAAATTAAATTGATAGAGAATAGACTATAGCATAGACCGCTCCTCGGGCTACCCAGGTATAGCACTATGAGTAACACGTTGACTGGCCGAGCTATCTCACTTGCATATTGCACCAACCAGCCACTTGATTAATAGTCGCTTCATTTCTAGCATTGCTTTACAATTTCATTTTAAGCCGCCGGGTAAAGCTAAAACCTCAGTTGATTAGCCGTTGTTGTGGTGAGTTAAGCCGCTTTGTAACATGATTAATAGAGAGGCTTGGGCGACTAACATTTCCATTTTCGACAATCTTAAATATGACAATATCAATAAGAGAATGTCAGCAGTAGAGAACCCATATGACAGATGAAGACGCATTACAGTGGCAGCAGCAGTTTCAGCAGTTTGTAGAACAGCAAATGAAAACCGATCCGGCGCATGACATCGCCCATATACAGCGGGTAGTAACCAGCGGTATCGCATTGGCAAAACTTGAAAATGCCGAGCTAGCTATAATCATCCCCGCCTGCTGGCTACACGACTGCGTTAACGTAGCCAAGGACTCGCCTCAGCGAAACCAGGGTTCACGTTTAAGTGCTGCACGTGCAATCGAATATTTAAAAGAGATCGATTACCCAGCCGAATATTTAGCCGCTATTGAGCATGCAATCTGCGCCCATAGTTTCTCTGCTAATATTCAAACCACCAGCATAGAAGCTCAAATAGTACAAGATGCCGATCGTCTGGATGCTTTGGGAGCTGTAGGCTTATCGAGATGTTTAATGCTGGGGGCTACTTGGGGGTCTGCGCTATACCAAGTCAGCGACCCCTTCGCCAGTCAACGAGATTTTGATGACAAGCAATATTGTATCGATCACTTCTTTGTTAAATTGCAGGGATTAACAGCTACGATGAAAACCCCGGCAGGCATGGAAGAAGCAAAAAGGCGCTGGCAGTTTATGAGCGATTTTTTAAGCCAACTGGGTCATGAAGTCGGTCACAAGTACCCGGGAGATGATGGTTAATTTGCTGTAGTAGCATTCATTTATATAAAGTGAGCGATAGGGTTTGTTGGTTAATCCTCCCTTAGAAGCCTCTGTACAAGCCAGACACGCCGCTGGCGCACAGAAAAGTGTGTGATTAAGGCAACGGCTACAGGCATACTAGCGATCTGGTGAAAGCCGTTAACGCAGAGCACCAATTTCTCTGTGCGCCCCGCAGCAAAAATGCGGGACTTGTGCAGAAGCTCTCTTATCAACCGCAGTTGAAAATAGAAGTAAACGCCTAAAAAAGGCCGTTTACTGCCTCAGAGCTTTTATTGCAATAGGCTCAAAAAAACAAAGCAGATGTTTATAGCGGCATAATTATTTTGCTTTTAAATGGATGGATTAAGCTCAGGATTGTTTGCAACAAACTCATTTAGCTCAGCAATAGACTTAATTACATATAGAGATTTGTTCGTCGAACGACTTTCTAATTTTTGGAAAAAGTCATCATTCCAAAATTTTGGACAAAGCTTTAAAACTTTATAGCTTTCCAAGGTGCCTTTAAAAATTGAACTACCATCTGGCCAACCTTCAGGCTTAACAAACAGGCCTTTTAGAAGTCGCTTGGTCACTAAGTAATAACTTAAAAGATATGGTAGGTCTATGTATATCAATGTATCAGCCGCATCTAATCGCTGATTAAACGGCTCAATCAGATCAAAGCCATCGATGATCCAACTATCTGAAGATAATATTTCTCGATGCTCCTTATCGTAAGATTTTCGGTCGACCCTATCTCCATTTTTTTCATATAACATTGAATCTAATTGATACAATGTGATGCCTGTCACTGATGCCAGCTTTTTACTCAACGTGGATTTACCACTGCCAGGTTTACCGAAAACTGCTATTTTTTTCATACTACCTCCAAGAACTTAGAGCAATCCCATGAGGCAGAAATAGAAAACCCGCCTCTTGGGCGGGTTTGACTAATTATAAACGCGTCAAAAATCCCACCATGCGTATGCAATGGTGATAATTCGAGATATTTGTTGCGTAAGATGTATATTCATTAGCTCATCATCATATGAAGGCGTATTAATGTCAACTGCTAATAGAGCAAGGGAACACCTGGAACTGTCATTTTTTAGGGCTAAAGAACAGTCTCGATTAAACCTCCACTTTATGTCATGACCTGCCGATAGCAGAATTAATTGGCTTATAATCTTTAGCCTGATTAGCCCTGTGTCTCCGCCACAGCAAAAGATGCTTTTAATCTCTTCTCTGTGTCCTCTGTGGTAAAACCAATCCTTTAAAGATTTTTTCACCACAGAGGACACAGAGGCGCTGCGCTGCACAGAGAAAAAACAAAACACTAGCTGATTAGTGCTGTGTCTTCACAGACTAACCAAAAGTAAAAAAAAATTACAAATAAATAACCTGGCTATAATCTAAACCATTATTAAACACTAAAAACATATTACAACTTAGCTTAACTTGTTGGAATTAATCATTTTGTTAGACAACTATCAAGTCAAGCGGAGTATGATCGGTCAATCAGGATTTTTTATGAATATCGCAATCAGCAGAGCATCAGGGGAGCAACCTTTTGGTTAAAACGAGCGTATATAGTCTTTAAATCCCTCACCTGGTTGGTCCTTGAATATTTCACCCGTTCTAGAAACAGATCGTACTCTATCCACTCTAAAGTTACGAAAATCATGCTTTAAATCGCACCAAGCTATCAACATCCAAATTGAATCAAAACAGACTACACCTAGTGGTCTGACATACCGTTTGGTTGTACCGCTATTACGATCCACATATTTTATTTCAATTCGCTCTTTATCTCTTATAACTTCACACAACTCACTCAAAATTTCTCCTTGAAGTGGCTGTTTATTGGATGTTGGTGAATAAACTAGAAGCGGGGAATCCAGAAACAGGTGGTCATGATGATCAGGAAGCACTGACCCGATTTTGTTAAGTGCCCGGGACGCTGCATCGGCAAGCTTGGAATCAGCACGAGACTGGACCATACGCATACCAATGAGTATCGCATCAAGCTCATCGGGGGCAAAGTGTAAAGGTGGTAGAAAAGTTCCATCTTCTATCTGAAATCCCAATCCGCTTTCGCCGCGAACAGGAGCTCCCATTGTTTGGAGCGTCGCCATATCACGATAAATTGTACGAACCGACACATTAAGTAATTCAGCGAGGACCTCAGCTGAGACCGGTAATCGCCGCGAGCGAAGCTCATCTAATATAGAAAATAATCTTGTGGTGCGCATCAATCAACCCTGACAAAAACTGTCACAGTAGTACAGCATAATAGCCACTATGACCAGTATTAAGGCGCTGGCCATGGCTAACACGAAATCCCGCCTAATCCCCTGTTAAACTTATGAGATAGTAAATTATGAAAATGGATTATTGCGTTCTTGGAACAAACAACATGAAATCATCGATTAAATTCTATGATTCACTCTTCGAACAAACAGATCTTAACCAAGTTCTATCGACTGAAAGAATGACCTTCTGGCAGTGTGAGGATTTTGCATTTGCAATAGCTATACCCTTCAATGAAGAACCCGCTAGCAATGGAAATGGAACAATGATAGGTTTTAATGTTGGCTCTATCGAAGAAGTAAAAAGGCTTCATAAAAAAGTTATTGAATTGGGCGGTACTTGTGAGGGCAAGCCAGGTCAACGAGGTCCTAAATTTTCTGCATATGTGAGAGATTTGGATAAAAATAAAATCGCTTTTTCCGTATAAAAACTTAACTTAGGTTGAACTTTGCAACTAATAGAAAATACGGGACAGGCTCGTTTTAAAAACCTGTAAAAAGGCTTGTTAAAGCTTAAGTTGAGGCTGGATTAATTATTTTCTTGTATGTAATTAACTGGCTCTTTTATCACTAACCAAGAGCCTCCTTTTCGTGTGCCGACACGCTGCCCCCCCCTGCAGCTTTAGCTTGGCGGCGGCGCGCTCTATAGCGCTTATAGACTTACCTAAAGATTGAGCCACGTCGGAAAGCGCCCACTGCGAATGCACTGACAACATCACTATTATTTGCTCTGGTGTTTTTTGGCGTTTTTCTGGCGACGCATTTTCTTGAGCCTTTACTAATAGCTCGACTACTGGTTCTTTTAATCTTTGTACCAGCGTTTTTACCGGCGTTTTCACCCGCGTTTCTTGTTTTTCTATAACTGAAAACATGGGAAGTCACTTTTTATCACTACTATTCTCGAATCATTTAGCTGACATTACTGGTATAAATGATTATTTTAGATATTAACATCGCCACACACCAAAGATTAGCTACGAAGCCGCTAACCCCCTTATTTGTCGCCGCCGCTGTTGACTTAATTGCCGGAGCGGAGCGACAGGACGTCGCGCAGAGTGAGACAAGGATGTCTCTACGAATGGCCGGCAATTGAGGTCTATCATCAAGAATACCGATACAAGACAGCCTGTCGCTGGTATATAGATTGGGTAAAGCTATATATTCAAATGAAAAATAATTGGGCGTAAAGATAGTGTTTTATTCGGACTCTGAGAATAGCCGTAATTGGCCGATACCGACTGCCGACTATCATTGGTTAAGCGTTGGGTAAACGCAGGAGTTACTCGTACCAGCTGTTTAAACGAACCTTCTAGAGGCGCAGTGGGAACTAAATATGCCGTGATATAAGATAGAGATAACCTTTGGCCTAGACAGCTTTAACATTCCTATATCCATTACCTTTCCAACCTTTGATGACATATAGTTAAAAAGGCAGGTCACACATTAATAGCGGTCATCTAATGCTGTGATAGCTTCAATCCCGTATATATCATGGACCAACATAAGGTCTATTAAATCTAAAATTCTTTTACGTTCCTCAGGGCTTGCTTCAGAAGCCAAATAAGCACTTTTTAAATGATCTTGAAGTTGATATAAGTCTGAACCGAAAGCCATACCAACCTGACTTTTGGCAATAGCGGTGTCAATCATTCTTTCAGCTGTAGAAATTATAATATCACTAATATTTTCTTCAACATCCTCAAGTTTATGCAACATAAATGAGCTGTTACCTTTAAAAGCAAGTGAATCAATAAAGTAATGGTATAAGTCTTTATAGTATACGAAATCAGCTTTATCAATATTCCTAAAGGCAGATGAAGCGGTGCTTCTGATATTATCATCAGCATCATTAAAAAAATCTTTCAATAGCGCTGCAGCACGATCTTTACCGCCAGTCCAGCCGATGACATCTCTTGCTACACTTGCCATGACCTTTCGATACTCTGGATTTGACATTGGGTAAGAATCTGCAATTTCGATATAGTTTTCATTTCTGAAACTCTCGCCATAAATGAGCCAAACACCTATCAAGTGCATATTACTAAACGCACTATTTATCAGTTTATCAACTAACTGCTTCGCTAATTCTGGAACATGAAGGAATATATACGGAAACAGTTTTATACCTGTACGGGTTATAAGTGGTGATAATATATGTGGTTTATTGGTTTTACAGTGGGTTGGGTCTATTAGTTGACAAATTAATTTTGAAAAAAGGATTTTATCTTTATCAAAAATAGTACACAGAGAGTCGATGATGCTGCAACGTATACTGACTAATGGTTCATGTATTACCGCAAATTTAATTGCTTTAACGATTTTTTCTTTAGCTGAAGTTATTTTTAAAAATATAATATTTATTGCATCCCAAGCACTTCCTCGAACACCATTAATTCCTATGTTATGTAAGCGGTCACCACCTTTAAATAAGCTGTTTATATCTATTAATTTTCTTTCTGTATTTGATTCATCAATATATTCTTCATCGTTAGTTTCACCATTCAGTGCATACCATAATAATAGATCAAGTATTTTTGGCTCTTCAGCAAAGTGAGGGTTTGATCTAAGCGACCTTGCGATAACCTCCCCAAAAGGTTTTTCAGGATGATTATGAGCATGAAGAATAACATGTACCAGTTCAGAATCTCTGACTGGATTACTGGCTGAGTCGCTGAGGCCTCTTATAATTTCACTAACATACGCAGGGTTTGAATCATAAGATATCTTTAAGCAAAGAACTGAAAAACGTTTAGGATTTTGAGCAGAGTACCCATGTAAACATCCTGCTAACTCCCTTGCGCCACCTTCACCCAAGCGGCGATCTGGTTGCCATTCTTCATTGTATTTCTCGATTGCTGAAAGCCAGCTTTCATCATTCATTTTTTCTGTAGATAACTTTGACAAAGGGGAGACTACACACAAAGCCTCATTATGATTAGGTTTTTCGACATTATAACCAGAAAATTTTCTACCTAACTGAATCAGTTTCGCTGTAGACGAATCGTTAAGTAGATATCCACCTATAGTTTCTAATATACACCATTGTTGATAGCCAGAGCGGTTTAAATAACGAATGGCTATCTTGGTTGTAGGATTACAAGCATCATTGTTACCACTTTTTGCTTGCTGATATACGCGAAAAGACTCCATCACTTCTGGAGTATAGTTGGTAATATGAGATTCTATATCACCAGACTGTTCATCACTCAAAAAAGGTGCGGCTGACTTATATGCATTAGCCAAGGAAAACCATTTAGCTCCATCAAATCCTGCTTCAAACGCTAGTTCATCGTCAACAAGATCTGGAAATAAACATGACAGCGTTTCAGGAGCTGCTGCTATAGCTTCAAGATAGATATGCATAAAGCATTCATGTTTTTTAGCTGGTAGAAGCAATAAATATTCCTTGGCAACTTCAGGTTGTTCGCTGGCGAGCTGAATCATTGATTCCCGATACTTACTTAAAAAATCGTCAAAGCCATGATTAATCCCTGAATAAGCTCTTCGGCTGAAATTATAATGATGCTTAAACCCATCAGTACTCAGTACTGCTGTAACAGCATAAATAAAAACTTCAGTGGTCCCTACAATGAAGGCCAATGGGGATTTCTCAGCAAGCTCAGATAGAAAGCTGGAATCAATAATTGATTCTGTGTCTCTAGAAAAAGGGATTTCTTCAGTATTCTCGCTGCACCAGATAGAATAAAACTTTTTAATTAATTGTCCGCATAAGTCAGGAGAGGATTCAATCCATCCATGAAATTGCATGGAAACATCCTCACTAACAATGTTTTTAATGAAGTCTTGAGGATTTTTCTCTATTAATTCTAAATATAGATTCAGCAATGCTGGTGCTGGTTCACATAAATGCAACCTAGCAAGCCAAGGAAACAGTTTGATGACTATTTCAGGCTTTATTGCCAATGCATTCTGTAATACTAACACCACAGCTTCATGGGAGTTTTTCGTATTTACAGACAAATACCATAATATATTTTGTATCTGCTCTTCACTGCCCTGAGTCAATTTTTGTTGTAGCCAGCCATTACTGATTAATAGCCTGAACCAACCACCTGGTGCAAATGTTGCTATTTTAAATAACGGGTGAAATTTATCTGTTTCAGTATTTAATTCAGTGAGTGTTTTAAACTCTTCGTTAGTAGGGCTTGTGAGTGAACATAGCCATTGAGCAACTGATGATTTTATGTGGTATCGAATATCCTCATTTGTAATTAACTGATATAACTCTTTTAGATAACGCCGGTTGTCGATTTCGCGCAAAGCTTCTAGGATTTGGCGAACTTGTGTCCGCCTAAATAGATGTTGTTCGCCGTTGAACAACATTTTATTAATGCTGGTATCACTAATGACAAAGCTTCTGGCATAAATGTAATCAAAAAAACTTTCATGGAAAAAATTAACATTGTACCTAGAGTCTGTGATTAACCCCTCAGACGATAAAATTTCGAGCGCATTTGGATATTGATCAAGTATTTGAGCAGGTGCTGATAGTTGTTGCCTTTCACTCATCCATTGTGAAAGTTCACCAAGAACCTGAACCAAAGTCCAACTTGGTTTTGATATTAAATAAATATGGCGTTGTTTATTAACGATAAACTTATCATATAGTGCGGTGGTTGAGCTGATTAAAAACCCAGGTTCGTAAACTTCTAAAAATATTGTTAAATTGATTGGCAGGCTGAGCAATTGTTTCTGCTTATCCGTCAATTGCTGTACTTCAATCCCTTTTTCCTCTAATAAGGGCTGTATTTCAGTATCCCAATCCAGTTGTGGAACCTCAATTTTCAACACAGCATCTTGGTCATAGATATCTTTAAGCCTAGCATCATTATTTAAGTCGTATGTTCTACAAGACATTACGACTTTTACTGTGCCGAACGATTTAGCATCTTCTAATAATCGAAAAAGAACCTTTTTGACATTTCCGCCTCGGCCAGAAATATCACTAACGGCATCAATTTGATCAATAAAAAGAACGGAGACCTCATCAGGAGACAAGGTTTTGAGCGTTGTAACAGGGCTTTCTTGTCGTCCTGTTATTTGTGCTCCTAACTCACCTTTACTGTTGCATGATAAAAAATGATCTATTCGAAAAGCTAATACAGGTATCCCTTTTTCTAAAAGTTTTTTTAGGACACCTCGGTTAATGCCTGATTTTCCAACCCCTGCAGAACCTGTAATAAATACGATATCTATATCAGACTGCTGATTTAAAATTACATCGACAACATCATTCTCAATTTGGCGTTCAATTATTTTTCCTGCAAAACCAAATGGTGAGAAGGAATCCACATAAGCTTTCGTTTCTTCAGCAACTTTTTGTTTAAGTGTTGAATCAAATAGCCAACTTTTAAATACCAATGTGCCTTTCTTTGATATTTGCCGTCTCAGCTCATCCGTTGTTAGTTTTTCATTGTAGTTTTCTTCTAATATGCCTCGTAGAAATGAATAAGTGCCTTTGCCATCTTGAAAATAAAGATCACCGTGGCTTTCAATAATTGTATCCAGCTCACGCTCAGGTAATATCTCAACGATGCTGCGGTTCAACCAGTCAAAAAGAGTTGCATCATCAACATCCCAATGTTTTCTTAACTCAGTTAATGCATCTTCCTGTTTTTTAGATAGATTCTCTTCAAGCTGTGGCAGGTCATTAGCAATGCGTGATTTTTCTGATAAAGTTCGAAAGTCTTTGGCATTATCTTGTGACACAAAAAAACAATGTGTTGTAGGGTCGTTCCCTAGCCTATTAGCAAATGCTTTGAGTACACCTTTGCTTTTTAATGCATCAATTGACCAGTTACCTGTAGAACAATTGTTCTTGGTTTGATGCCATTCCGTTCGATTATTAATTTCACAGGCAAACTCGAAACCAGAGTATTCAGTATCTAGTCCCTCAAACTTAAACCAATCAGCTTTTCCTGAGACAAGCATTAATAGGTACTTTACAATCCATTTTGACTCATAGCCATTGCCTAGTTTATCTGCAATTCCACCTTTAAACATGTTGTGTTTATATACTCCTGTTGGAAAACTTTAAACTGCCTTAACGACCGCTTTTGCTTAAAGTGGATTTTTCACGCGATCCTTTTTCGCTTTGTGTAAACCTTCAGGTTCTGGAGCGGATTGTCCTTTTTTGGCTTTTTGGCTTTTTGGTTAAAACTAACAGCTTATTAATTAGGCCAGTGCAATGATTAAGTACTATTCACGTCGATCTATTATATTCCATTAAACTGCAAAAATATCATATTATCTTCTTCACAAAGATATGTCTAATTTTAATAAAAAAAACTGCAATTTCAATTATTTAACGATAATTACACCAAGGCATTAAGTGTGTAAATACGGCATTAATTTAAGTACAATACAGGTCTAGTAAGAAAAGGTATGAAGTTTTGATTCCAGCATACATAGAATGTTCACTAAGACTATCTATCGGCAGAAAGTGACACATAGCTGCCGTTTTACGGACTAGATAACAGTCACTTTGAGAACCAAAAATGCGTCTAGAAAACTAGGGACTTATCACCCTCCATGTTTAAGATTATCGTTTTTGATTCGTTCTTTTTCTGATGCAGTTTGTTCAACCCTCGGAGTTACTAAGATCGATTCAAAGGCGTTCTTACAAACTGATTCCAAGCTAGGGGCTAATTGAACCGCAGTTATTCCCATAAATGCTAGGTCGTGCATTGCGATTTGGCGCTCCTTGACAGAGATAATGTATTTAGTAAGGTATGGCCCGCTTTGTGTATTTTCGTGATCCTTGATGTGACTTTCAGGATCAGGACAATTGGTAAACCAAAAAAGCCCTTGCTGCAGCATCTGTTTATGGTTCCCTTTGTGGTTAGGGCGAAGCATTGTGATGAAGGCGTTTTTCGATTTCCAGCTATAGCTTTGATGATAAGTATCGATCCATGCATCTTTGTCAAAGCTGTAAATAGTGAGTTCATCTGAATCAGGGCGAGAAAGACTCACGCCTTCGAAAGCAAAATAAGCAGCAATGTATGGCGAATCAGACCAGTCTAGTAGCGGGGTTGGAAAGCCGTTATGCTGAAGCAATGCTAAAAATTCGGCTAATTCCTGAGGGTTATCTAAGTCGCGACTAGAATTGTCCCATGCTTCTATTTTCATTCTGACTTTAGGGAGATGTGATTCAAAGTACGAGATAAATGCTGAGTGGGAATCAATATAATCTGCTCTATGTATAGAAGTTGTTAAGCCCCATAGCGAGTCCGATTGACCCCGGTAAATATAGTTTTTTCCCGCGCGTATATTGCGGCCAATTATTTCTTTGTATTCATCCCAAGTTACATTCATGAAAAATCTTTCCTTAGACTATGATCGGCTACTTAGAACTATAATTATTCTAATAAGAACAAGAGTATTACATTTACTTATATACGCCGCTCGGTATCGTATAATGTACTATGAATTAGCTCAGTATGTAGTGGAAGAAGAAGAAGAAGAAGAAGAAGAGGGACTATAGCTAACACTAGGTAAAAATAGCTACGATTCCCATCAATAACAATGGAATAAACAAAGTTCCGACAGCCAAACTACAAACCGTTTCCCAAGTCTTGTTTTTTGTCTGTAGCTAAGGAATTTGAGCCCTCTACACTTAAAGCTGGTGACAGCTTCCGGATAGAAGGGCCAGAATAATAGAAATTATAAAAGTTTTTTAGGTTCTATCAAATACCAAAAAAACATAGGACAAGCACTTTTTATCACTACTTTTCCCGAATAAACCAGCTGGCATTACTGGTATTTTAGTTAAAAATATTGCAACCACCCACCAAAGATTAGCTACGAAGCCGCTAACCCCCTTATTTGTCGCCGCCGCTATTGACTTAATTGCCGAAGCGGAGCGACAGGACGTCGCGCAGAGTGAGTGAGACAAGGATGTCTCTACGAACGGCCGGCAATTGAGGCGATAGTGGTGGAGTCTTTAGACAATTTAGGGCGAGCTTTTGCTTTGCTTACTTTCATTTTGCTCGTCAAAAGAAAGTCAGTCGACGTAGGCGAAATTATTGTAAGAATTTGACCTTAGATATTAAAACAGACATCCCTTAAATATTTTAACTTTAGCTTTTTGAACTAGGTATAACCATGGTTAGAATCCATAGATGAACGTTTCCTAATGTGTATACCCTAAACTCCTAAAAGACGAGTTTTGAAAGCATCGCTTTATAGCTACTGTTAACCGGATGATTTCAAAGAATCGAATTGCACCACAAATGAGTCAGACTAGCACTGAAAATAGTAGATGGTAGATGGTAGATGGTAGATGGTAGATGGTAGATGGTAGATGGTAGATGGTAATTATGCGCAACAGATACCGGAGGATGCACCGACAATTACAGAGATAGTAAAAAATAATGGGATTTTTAGATCAGAACGCCTCACTGGTTTTCCAAAAAAACATGGAAAACAGTAAGTAATTGATTATAACTAAAGAAATGGCGGTGAGGGAGGGATTCGAACCCTCGATAGGTTACCCTATACACACTTTCCAGGCGTGCTCCTTCGGCCACTCGGACACCTCACCAAAATAGATTTTGTTTTAAGTCAGTTCTAAGCCTCTGACTATTTGAAATCACTTTACAGATTCAATGATATTAAACTGCATATCGATTAAATCGGCGATTTCAAGAGTTGCGTATGCTACCAGATTTAAAGCAAACGGCAAGCAATAATCAAGCGCATTGTTAAGATTTTTAAGTACGGCCCTATAACCTGATAATTATCGCTTTGCTAAGCGATATGGGGAGTAAATTAAGCGCCGGATGTTTTTTATCAACCAACACTGATAAGTTATAGTTATCAGCTGTAGAAATTATTTTTAATTAGACTTATGCTGTATTTTAGTCACAATTGGAGGTAACTCTTAACAGCCTTAAATCTCGATAGCCTCAACCCTCGACAAGCTCCATGGAGCCTGACCGAGAACAGGCTAATCTGCTGCGACTAGGCCTGTTCGGTT
Organism: Oceanospirillales bacterium; assembly: GCA_029027825.1. GTDB lineage: Bacteria > Pseudomonadota > Gammaproteobacteria > Pseudomonadales > Balneatricaceae > Rs1. The sequence goes on from CP093399.1 coordinate 2,563,997, forward strand.
AGGATCCAAATTATTATTGATTATTTCCTCCCAGATTCAGCAAAAAGGAACTGCACAATGGACACCAGCATATCACCCTACGACCTTCGCCAATTAATTCGTCGGGGTGAGTTTAAAAGTCATACCTCTGGTTTTTCGCAAGGCTTTGTACAAGGTAATCTGGCGATTATGCCCAGTGAGTGGGCCAATGATTTTTTGAAATTTTGCCAGTTAAATCCTAAGCCTTGTCCTATCATTGGTATGTCGGCCAACCCCGGTGAATTTTTATTGCCCGATCTTGGCCAAGATGTGGATATTCGTACCGATATTCCCCGCTATCGCATCTATGAAGACGGCATCCTAAGCCGAGAAGTTGATGACGTTAAAGCAGTATGGCGCGATGATTTAGTCACGTTTTTATTGGGCTGCTCGTTTTCTTTTGAAGAGTCACTGATCGCCGATGGCTTAGAAGTGCGCAATATTACTGAAAAAGTCAATGTGCCGATGTACCGCACTAATATCGCCTGTAAACCGGCGGGCAGATTCTCTGGGACGACGGTGGTTAGCATGCGTCCTATGACCCCCAAAGATGCCATTAGAGCGGTGCAAATATGCACTCGATTCCCCTCGGTACACGGTGCCCCTCTGCACTTTGGTCAACCTGAAGCAATCGGTATTCAAGACATCAACACTCCCGATTATGGTGAGGCGGTCACTATCAAACCCGGTGAAGTACCGGTTTTTTGGGCGTGTGGCGTCACGCCTCAAGTGGCAATTGAAAATGCCAAGCCACCCTTTTGTATCACCCACAGCCCAGGCTTCATGTTAGTGACAGATATTCGCAACAGCTCATTGGCGATTATGTAAACCGGAGAATTATTTATGTCTAAAGTCAGCCACTTAAAATTAAATTGCGACTTAGGAGAGAGTTTCGGATCTTGGAAAATAGGGATGGATGAAGCAGTCATGCCCTATGTAGATCAAGCTAATATTGCCTGCGGCTTTCACGCCGGTGACCCGCTGGTGATGTCCAAAACACTGGCACTAGCGAAAGAGTACCATGTCTGTGTCGGCGCCCACCCGGGTTACCCGGATTTGGTCGGCTTTGGACGGCGCTCGCTGAATGCCAGCGCCGCTGAAATCCAAGCGATGGTGCAGTATCAAATGGCGGCATTAGATGGCATGGCAGCTATTCAAGGTTTGACTATGCAGTATGTCAAACCCCATGGAGCTCTGTATAACGACATGATGGCTATAGATAGCGTCAGACACAGCATTATGCAGGCCGTTGCTAGTTATCACCGCCCGGTGGTACTTATGCTGCAGGGCACTCCTGATGCTGATCAACATCGAGCAGAAGCTGAAAAACTTGGCTTGCAAGTTTGGTTCGAAGCTTTCGCCGATCGCTGCTATGAAGACGATGGACGATTGATGGCACGCAGCAAAGAAGGCGCGGTACACAACCGAGCTAAGATGCTCGCTCAGGTACAACAGCTTTGCGCCAAAGGCACGGTTATTTCTGCATCGGGTAAAGAAATTCAATTACATGCCAATACGTTATGTGTACACGGTGACAATATGGAAGGGGTGAATGCGATTGCCGAAATTCGCCAACTTATACTCAGCCAGTCGGATTAAAGAATCTATGCAAGGACTATATTAATGCACGTTGAAATAGCGGGTGAAAACTCTCTGATCATTTATTTTTCTGATAAAACTAGCCCTGAAGTTTCAGCGCAAGTGCAGCAGAGCATGTTGCAATTAGAAATATTATTGGCTGAACACTTAATTGATTTAGTGCCCTCCTACGCCTCTTTGCTGATTATCTACAATCAGTTCAGCACTGATCACTACCATGTAAAAAAGTGCATCCAAGAGACACTCAATAATTTGCAAAGTACTGATCTGCAGCAGGGAAAAGTGCTGGAGCTACCGGCATATTACAGTACTGAATCTGGACCTGATTTAGCCCAGCTGGCGAAGAATGCCAACTTATCTGTCGAGGAAGTGATCCAAATTCACACGGCAACCCAATACCGCGTTTACGCGATAGGTTTCGCCCCGGGCTTTGCATATTTGGGCGAGGTCGACCCGCGAATCGCCGCGCCGCGCCTCACTACCCCAAGATTAAAAGTACCTAGAGGCGCGGTGGCGATTGCCGATCGACAAACCGCTGTCTACCCTGCAGTATCGCCCGGTGGCTGGAACTTAATCGGCTTGTGCCCGACACGCATGTTCAACCCTGACAATCAACCGAGCATGCCCGTTCAAGTTGGTGATAAAATTAAATTTAGCGCTATTACCAAGGCTGAGTTTTTGTCCCTGGGAGGTGAGTTATGAGCAGCCTTGAAGTATTACAACCTGGCTTACTGAGCTTAATCCAAGATGCTGGACGCTTTGGTCAACACCGCATAGGCTTGACCAATGGTGGCCCGTTAGATGCGATGGCATTCCAATGGGCCATCCAGTTATGCAGTAATGCTGCCTCTGCCAGCGCCATAGAAATCAGCATTGGTGGCCTAGTGTTACTCGCCAAAACAGATACCTATATCGCGATCACCGGCGCTACTATGCCGGTGACCATTAACGGCATTCAAGTAGCACTGTGGCGCACCCTTAAAATAGTACAAGGCGACAAAATTTCTTTTGGCTATGCCACCTCCGGCGCACGTACTTATCTGGCCATCAGCCAAGGTTTTGATATTCCGCTCTCTTTTAGCAGTACCGCCACCGTGATACGGGAGGGAATTGGGGGGCTTAACGGCCAAAAGCTGCAACGGGGCGATATTCTGCCATGCACACCCACTTCAAACTGCAAATTACTGGCGTTACCTAGTTCTGAGATACCTATTTATGCAAATAGCGTCACTTTAAGAGTGGTGCTCGGCTACCAGCAAGACTCCTTCACGCCCGTGCAACAGCGGCTATTTTTTAGCAGCCGATATCAACTTAGCGATAAGGTTGATCGAATGGGATTTAGGTTGCAGGGGCAAAAAATCAGCTCATCTCTGACGGGTATATTATCGGAAGGTATTTGTCACGGAGCCATTCAAATCCCCGCCGATGGACAGCCGATCGTTTTAATGAATGACCGACAAACCATTGGCGGCTATCCAAAAATAGGCTCTGTTATCGCCTTGGATACCGCTAAGCTCTCTCAGTTGATGCCCAACAGTTGGGTCAACTTTACGCAGATAAGCTTAGAAGACGCCCACAACATTAATCACTTAGCCAAACAGCGCACTACCAGTATTGAGCTAATTAACATTAGCTGATGATCAGCGCGGAGACATTATGATTAAGCAAAAAATTGACCCAATAATAGACGAGCCAGCCCTGAGTAAAAAAATTGAAGACCTGCTGGTAAAGCGTAATTTACGGGGCATGAAGACCGTACAAGGCGCCTTGCAAACAGGTTACTATTTAAGAGCGGCCCGCATTTTAAACAAATGCAAAGGACACGTATTAATTGGCACCGGATTTCCAGTGGTAGACACTTTTGAAACCGACGGTCCGGTTGGCGCAATCGCACTGTACAAAGCCTTAGAAACCTTAGGTGCTACGCCCATCATAGTCTGCGGACCTCCTGTATCCCAGGCGCTAATGAAGGATTTTCGAGTACACGAAATAAGAGTAGGCGAACACCAAGAGCGTACTTTAGAAGCTTTCCAAGCACTTTATCATTACCAACCAGATGCGGTATTGTCTATTGAGCGCCCAGGACAAGCCGCAGATGGCGGCTACTATAATATGCGCGGCGAAAGCATTAGTGAGCGCACCGCTTGTTTCGATACTTTTATCAACAATGCGAAGTGTCCGACGATAGGTATTGGCGATGGTGGCAATGAGATCGGCATGGGAAATATTAGCGCCGCGCTAAAAGAATTAGACATAATCAGCTCCACCACCAAAGTAGATGAGCTGCTAATTTCAGATGTCTCTAATTGGGGAGCCTATGGCATTATGGCCATTTTAAGTGTCTGGAATAATACTGATCTATTAGCGGCGGTTAACTTGGAAGAGATTCTCAAATATCTTTCCGACTTGGGCAGTGTTGATGGCGTCACTCGCATGAATCAACTCACTGAAGATGGCTTAGACTTTAGCGAGGGCGAGTCGGTTATATTAGAGTTACGACAACTGATCGGCGCCGTGTAATACATTGCTGCTCATTTAGCGAGCTTCTGAACAAGTCCCGCACTTCCCCTGCTGGGCGTGTGAGACATGATCAGAGGTTCCTTAGCGATCACTTGTTTTGCCGAGTTTGCCAATAAATTAGGCAGAGCGCTTTCTTCATCTACCCTCCAACTACTACAAAACTCCAGCGACAAAGGCTCAATCTCACTCTCTATCCGCTCCAGACTGCCATTGTTTAGATGATCAATAACCAGCGGCAGAGGCAAGAGCGCGATACCCAACCCTCGCACCGCCAAATTAATCAAACTGGCCACTGAGCTGGCCGTGTGAATAACCGCTTGGTTTTTAAATAATTGCTGCAGGTAATGCCAAGGTACAGTATCCCTTGGAAAGCTCAGGATGGGCTTGCTAGCCATATCTGAAATCCCCCAGGGAGCATCTAAGTTATTGCCACCCGCTGCAATCACCCACACTTGTGGATAGCTACACAACGCCTGTGTCACCAGCGCATTATTAGTGGCCTGCTCCGCTACCATTAGTGCTAAATCTATTTGATGATTTTGTAATTGCTTAGCTAAAATAGGCGTGACGTCACTGGTCAATTCAAAAGATATTTGCGGGTGCTGTTGCTGCCATTGCTCCAGCAAAGGCGATAGCCAGAGGTGCGCTAAAGTATCGGCAATACCAATTTTCAAACTTCCTTTCTGTTGCGGTACTTGCCCAGCTTCTGCTTTCATCTCATGAGAAATAGCAATCAGTTTCTCAGCATAAACCAGTAATTTACTGCCTTTTTCGGTCAGCTGAGTACCACTTTTTCCACGCCGAAATAAACTGACACCAAGCTCATCTTCTAAGGTATTTATTCTCGCAGAGATAGCTGGCTGACTAACATGCAGCTGCACTGAGGCAGCCCGAAAGCTACCCAATCGAGCCACTTTGACAAAAGAGGATAAGTTTCTTATACGCATAATTTCACCGACGACCCCAAGCTTACTAAATAGAAAAAAACACTGTAATATCTAATCTTAGACCTGTGCATAACGACTGCGCTCGGTAATACGGCGTTAAAAACCGGCTCAATCTGTAAAAAACTGTCAATAACTCAACCTATTCGACAGCTGATTAACCGGCCTAAATCCAAATGATCGAGAAAATATATCGGGATAACACCAAACTCAGGTGTTTTTTATTTTATTATCAAAACTATTGCAAATATAACACTTTTAATTGAATATGTGCGACCCACTATTTCAGTCGTAGTAAATAGCGTTACTGTTTGTCCTACGACGAAAAAAATTACGAGAGGCAAACAATGAGCACAGCATACCTTAACGGCGAGTACTTACCATTAGCTGAAGCAAGAATTTCCCCACTTGATCGCGGCTTTTTATTTGGCGATGGGATTTACGAAGTGATTCCCTATTACTGCGGTCAGTCTGTCGGTCTGATACCACACATTCAACGGATGATTGACGGCCTTGCGGCTATTGAGATCAAGTGCGATAAAAGCCTCCAAGAGTGGCAAATTCTGCTCGATGATTTGATTGCCAAAAACCAGGGCAGCAAACATAATTTAGGTGTGTATGTGCATGTCTCGCGCGGCACGGACACGATTAGAAACCACGCTTACCCGGTTGATGTATCCCCCACCATTTTTTGCTTCACCTTTGAAATCAAGGAACCAGAGCCTGTAGATCGCCGTAATGCCGCAACTTACACTGTCACTACAACTCAAGATTTACGCTGGAAGCGCTGCCACATTAAATCTACCGCACTATTAGGTAATGTCATGCACTACCAGCAAGGTCATGCATCAGGCAACAGCGAATGCCTACTTTACAATACTGACAATGAACTGACTGAGGGTAGCTCGGTGAATGCCTACATTGTCAAAGACGGCGTCATTATCACCCCCATTTTAGATAACCAAATTCTACCTGGCATCACCCGTAGGATCATTATCGACAGCATCATCGCCGATGGCTCGATTAAAATTGAAGAGCGCACGGTCACCATGGATGAAGTACATAACGCTGATGAAGTATGGATTAGCAGCTCATCGAAAGAAATCGCACCTATAGTGCAAATCGACGGTGTCAATGTAGGTGACGGCAAGATCGGCCCTGTTTGGGAAAAAGCGTTTGCCATCTACACTGCGGCTAAGTTTACCCATAGCTAAGGAGACTCTGAACAAGTCTCGCATCTTCCCTGTGCACAGAGAAATCCCCTAGCAAGTCACTGCTATGTATAAGCGAGTTAACTCGCTTATACATAGCAGTGACTGTTACCGGATCAGCTACAGGGGAACTTCCTCACACTCGCGGTAAACGTCAACTAACCTATTTCCTCCCCACGGCCTAATCAGCACTCTTAAAGATAACGTCAGGCACAGCTGGCAGGGCTAACAGAACAAGACAAGACAGCTAAGGATAAAGGCACTACTGCAAGCGGAATGAAAGACGACAGTGCGGCCTTACTTACCAAGTAGTGCGAAGCGCTGCCTTACTTACTATGTAGGCGCGTAGCGGCGGAGGCAAGAGGAACGGACGGGATAAACTCTAATTACGTTGCGGGGTAGCTTGGCGGCAAGATTGCGGCTCTTTGTTTTTAGCAAGCTTGGTGACAAGCGGTCGAGTGGTCTAATGTATCGGTGGCCATTGCTGTGTATCGTGTAATACACGCAGGATTTGTAGCTCCTCTTGAGCTTGTAATAGTCGGTAAATAACTATAAATGGTAAACTTGCTATCACAAGCTCTCGTGTTCCTTCCAATCGCCCTATTCTTCCAGCTGCGGGATGTTCCGGTAAAATAGTTTCCGTTTGCTTTAGCACTTTAAGCACTACATCAACGGCGACGATTGGGCTATTTTTTTGTGCAATATATTCTTCTATTCGATCAAGGTCAGATGTTGCTAAATCAGTCCAGGTAAGCTGCACGCTTTGCCTCCCACTTTGCTTTCACATCTTCATGACTGACCAAGCGGCCTGCATCTGCGGCTTTGATGCCTTCTTCAACAGCCAGTATAAATTGCTCCTCTCTCTCAACATATTGCTTAATAGCATGTGCCATTAGCCAAGCCCGTGGTCGCTCCATGGCTTCGGCCATTTGCCCAACTCGTGACAAGGTTTCATCATCTAATCTTACTGATGTTGCTTTTAAAGGCATAAGGTTCTCCAAGATTCTTTAAGAACCTCAACTATAACTAATTCAGTCATTGTTGTCTCGCTCTGCTTTCGCTGGATGGGTCATGGTATGGATATCTTTTAGCTGTCTGATCGATACTTGCGTATAAATGCTGATTGTATCTAATTGCACATATCCTAGCAGCGCTTGGATAAAGCGGAAATCTGCACCGTTTTCTAGCATCAGGGTTGCGCAAGTATGGCGGAACAAGTGGCAGCTGCCGCGCTTGCCGATGTATTTGCTGACTAAAGCGCTTAAACCATTGCCGCTGAAGGCTTCGCCTAAATGGGTGACGAACAAGCTTGATGACAAGCGGTCGAGTGGATCAACCGCTAATGATGCGCTTCCATATACGAGCGGAGTAATTTATTAATACGCGTCTGGTAGCCTTGTCCTTGATCTTTAAACCACTCTAAAACATCTGCATCAAGTCTGATGGTTACTGGCTTTTTGACTGGCGTATGTAACTCTGCATTTTTAAAGAAGTTATCATCAAGCTCTGGGATATCACTGGTATCTATATCCTGATCACTCATTGCCTGCAGTTTATTCCAATCAGTTTTCGATGATTTTTTCATAGCGTTTCACCTCTTGTCTTGTGGCTTTTCGCGCCGAGATAATCCGGATAACATCTCCAACACGCTCTGTGTAAACGACAACACCAATGACCGCATAAACCCAGCCCAACGCTATCCAGCGATCCTCACCATAATCTTCTCGATTATCATGTGCCGTTAGTAGAGGATGATTAAAAACATCAACCGCATCATTAAAATCGATGCCGTGTTTTTGGATGTTAGCTCTATTCTTCATCCCACTCAAAGCGCATTGCTCATGCCTGTATTTACACTTGTACATACACAATACATCACTTTCATTAGTTTCACCGTTTCTTTCTGCCTTCGCTATTGATATCATTTCCCGCAATGAGGTAAAAAGTGTCTGTCCCTTATTATGATAGATTATTTAGTACTAGGGCAAGAAGGACAAAGCAGTCCTGTATTTGATGTGAAAAATAAGCGGCTAAAAGAGTTGTGTAAACGGGTTGATCATCTTAAAAAAGATGATCAGGAAGTGATATGTCATTTCTTGGATATGGCTGTGAAGCAAAATCAGTTAAAGCAGGTCATGGGCACTGCGTCTTAAGCTAAAAAGCCCCAGCTGGGTAGCTGAGGCTTAATTTTAGAGGATCAGATATTTAATTTATCCTGACTCTAATTATTTTGTTCTACGACACCTAGCTTTTGATCTTTAATAACACGATCATTCTTTGGAAGGAATAATGGCTTAGGCTCCTTCATTATTGCGTCTTCTAAAAAATCACATACTGAGCAACCCAAACTGTGCCAGTCCTCCTCCAAATAACAGAACTCTATATACTCCATCCAGGCATCCAAGTGATTTTCAAAATCACCTGGATAATCTAGTTGATTTCCAATTAATGACCCCGAACTTCTAACCCTAGCAGAGAACTCTTGAAAGGAAATTTCTTTATTTCTGAATTTTTTCATTATATGAAAAAAGTCAACGTAACCTTGTAAAGCCATCAGTGAATATCCAATACAGTTATTACTCGTTTTTTATCTGGACTCAAAATTATTTGTAAATTACCAGAAGTGAAGTTCCAGTTATTATTCGCTTGCTGAACTGGATCAACATTTTTAATAATGTCTTCGACAAAGTTAGGTGAAATAGAGCGCCCTCTAATATTCTGATTACCATCAAAATTTTGAATACCAGGTAGATTGACATAAGGTTGAGTATCTCCTTGCAAAGGAGGCTGAATTCCTTCTCGCGGTGCACCAGAACTATAACGTTGCCCACTAGGTTGCATGCGTGCTACTGCGTGCTGGGAATAAAGACGGTCACCCACAACTGCAAATTCTTGTGGTCCGTTAGGGGTATCTATAGTTGTTTTGGTATAGTCATTCCAAGTACCCCAATGCAAATTAGCGTTACCGCTATTAGGTAACCCATTTCCATTCGGAGTATTAGGCGCTTCTGTACCCGTAGCTACAGAATTTGTACTACCATTTGTGTTTGTAGCAACATTCGGCGTACCCGTATTACCCTCTGCACCAAGAGTCTATTCAAAAAATTAATATTTGCCCACTATTAATAATTTGCTATTCCGTTTTTGAAAACCTGCTATCATTTTCAAGTAATTCAATCAACTCAGACCAAGATTTCATCACCATGTCAAAATAATTATCTGCTAATTGACCACACTTACCAACTTTCAGACACTCATTGTAAGCCATACTTATTCCTCTGAAATAAGCATTAAAACCTATTACATTCTGATCAGCCAGTGACAACATATCCATGCCTCCTTCATCTAACGGTGCATAAACCTCATCAATATATACTTTGTCAGATGCAGTAAAGAATGGCCTTGTAAATTCAGCTATGGCATTAAATGTCATACTGTTTACTGAAAGACCATCATCATCGCTAATAAAAATAAATCCTGCCATTTAACACCCTATTTCATCAGTACCAATTTAGCTTGCTGACTCGGTTCTAATGTTTTAATAAAATCAATTATTTTAGTTTGATTACTTTGGTTTAGGTTTCTAAGATCCAGTGGTACGATATCAGCCTTTTTGACGTGACTAACTATTTGAGCTTTATTACCTGCGAGGTTTTTATCAAAAAACTTATTCATAAATTCTGCTTGTTTATTCGTGTCGGCAGTAAATAAGAAATCAACTGTTTTACCTTGTTGCGGACCATCTGAAAAAACAAAATCTACACTACTACCATCATCGCCATCTGCACGGCGTAACTTACCACCGAAAGCATTCTGAATTTCTACAGCAGCAGACGCTTCACCAGGTCTTGCTTTATTCACTGCGAAATCAACTTGATTCAATCTACTAAATTCATCTAACTGAACAGGATCTCGAAATTCAATTTGAAGTGGCTCATGCTTGTTTAGTACTACGGGTCCCTCTGCACCAAGAGTATTCTCCTAGTTTTCCTTCATTCGCTGTACTACCTTTTTATAATCAGCCTGAATGAGAGCAACATCCGTTTCATTAATATCAGCACACTTCAATACCATCTCATATACTTTGTAATCTTCTATTGATTGAACCCCCTCTGGAAAAACAGAGCGTAAATCAAATCCAGAATAGATTTTAGAGAGCTTATCCCACATTGCCAAATAGAAGAAAAACGACTCTATGTTTCGATTACTATCAGCATCTAGAACCCGCTCATACTCATACATAGATCTACCAATATACTGGTCAATTGTGAGTCCTTGTATATTGCGCTCAACATAAAGATCATTGAGATTTTTCTTAATAGTTGAGTACATTAAAACTATCATGATTTTTTAATTCTCAGTAAACACGTTAAGTTGAATATTAGGGTATCGGGTTCTGAATTCTACAATCACATCCGTACAGCTCTGACACGCTCTTCTCTCGGTAAACAAATCAATAGTACCGGAAGCACTACGATTGTCACCTAGCCTAGTGGCAACATCTTCAAGAATTTTAAATTCAGTATCATACTCCCTTGTATATGCTCTAGGCCCTCCAACTGTCCCATCTATTGGTGAAATTTCTTTAGGCTGGAATATCCATTCATTTTTCGGTTTATCAGAAATAGATACAAAATTGTCAAGTTGTTGGCCACCTTGATGACCTACTTGACTATGGCTTTTCAATTCAGAAGGCAACCCTTCTATATCGAGTTTGGCAACACCTACATTGCCTACTCCGCTCAAATCGTCTGGCAAACTTGTACGGATATTCTGAGAAGTAATGAATAAATCATCTCTAATTTCGGGATGGGTAGTATTATTTTTAAATTGAGTGAATGATGGGCCATCTAGAGTCGTATTTATGTCAGTAACGCTTGGAATACCATTGGTGTTTGTAGCTACATCCGTACCCTCTGCACCAATAGTCTATTGCTATACTCTGTAGCTATTCCCTAAATTATCATCGCTTATTTTATAAGGGATAATATTCTATTAATATCAACTCTAAGTACAGATTGCTCTACCTCATTGAGTTGTTGGTCGCACAGTTCAAGGTCAACTTTACCTAACAACTCCAGTGTATCTCCTTTAATATCATCTCTAAGATACCCATTCTTGACACCTTCTTCACACAAGACCATATAAATAATCAATTTTTCTAGTTCATTATTTTCAAGTGACCTAGCATATTCAACTTGTACACGTGAAGAAGCCTGCCTTATGTTGAGCCCATCACTCATGAACTCCTCTACATCCTCATGGATAAAGTCTTGAAGCTCTTGGTATGACCAATTTTCCACTACTTTTCTCCAGCAAAAACATTCAACTTGATATTTGGGTATCGTTCCTTGAATTTGAAAACTACGTTAGTACAACTTGTACAAGTCAACCTTTCAGTAAACAAGTTAATAGAACCTGTTGCGTTTGGATTATTTCCAAGCCTTAAAGCTACATCATTCAAAATCTTGAATTCAGTATCCCACTGCCTTGTATATGCATCCGGTGTATCCACTCTTACATTGTCTGGATCTACTGCCTTTGGCTTAAAGACCCAATCGGATTCATCAGCTAAATGAACCCAACCATCAGCACCTTTATCCGATGAGTAATTAATACGACTATGGGATTTCAGCTCTGAAGGCAAACCTGGAATATCTATCTCAGCAACACCAGCATTGCCTCCACCACGTAGTTTCTTAGGTAGTTCGGCTCGAATATCATCGACTCGGATTTGCAAATCTTGTTGGATTTCTAATCTTTCAACTTTAGACAATACTTGCGTATTCGAAATATCCGGTCTTGTAACTACTGTATTCGTTCCCTCTGCACCATCAACTACATTTGGAGAGGTTGTACTTGAAGTATTCGAGCTACCTGAACCAGTACCAGCTGTATTCGGCACATCCGGTGTACCCTGACCCTGTGCACCCTTTCCAAACTTAGCGACAGCCTTCTGTACCGCTTCTTTAGTATACTTAACTACTGTGCCATCTAGCAATCGAATAGCTTTCTCTGTGCCATTCTTAACTATAGTACCTATTGCCTTAGCACCTTGTGTTGCTAAAATAGCACCTACAACAATATCTGAAGGATCAGGAATTACTATTGATGCGGCACCAGCTGTCATCTCAAATACAACAATATTCCGACCTTGATCGACTACATCAACATAATGCCCAGGAATAATAAGTCCTGGTCCATATTTTTCTGAACTGGTTGACGTTGAATCGCCTACGTAAATAACTTCTTCATCCAACGATCGTGCTAATAATGCTTCCCTAACGTCATCATGGAACTCTCCATCTTTACCTTCTCGCGCTGATATATTTGGGCCATGTGTTGAATAGGGCGAATTATTAAAATGCACTCCTTCTTTGGCTAATTTTAAATATCCAGTACAATTGTTTGTACTTTCACAAACACTCCAGAGCTGTTCAAGTTCTTCATTATTTGTGTCCGAAAGATCCTGATATTTTTCACGCACACCAGTAAGGCATCCTACTTCATGATCACACTTTACCAACTCTCCTTTGTATTTATCCCTTTGATTATGTTTTAAAAAGTTATTAGTCGTTTGATTAACACTATCCAAGGCACCGATAGTACCGCCCCCTACGCTACCGATAACACCTGATACTAGTTTTAAAATCAGCTTTTCACTAGCATTATCTAAACCATTAATTTTACTCAGTTTATCTGACAACGCAGGTATTGTATAAGCAGTTGCAAGTGCGGTAGCTGCACCTCGTAAATCCCCTGTTAAAGCACCCGTAATAGTATGCAACGCGATACGGAAGCTTCCTGTTTCACCCCAGTCATCATCTATTGCTTTTGCTTGAGCGAATAAAGCACTGGCAAGTTCAGGATCACCATTCTCTAGCGCCGCCTCTGCTTGCTTCTCTAGTTCAGATGCGACTTCCAGCTTCTGACTCGCAAAATCACCAACTATCTTAGGAATACCACCGTCTAGCAACGCCTTAGTAATAGTGACATCAACGTTACCTTGCTGGCGTTGTATATCGATCAATGATTTATTACTGTTGGCGACATCTCTGTTTAAACGCTCTGTACTGTCAGTTCCGTTGGCTTCATCATCACGAATAGTAATATCGCCACTGCCAAGTGTGGCTAGCGTTTTAGATTTTGTATAACCTGATGTATTTGAGTATTGAACACCTGCACTACTAAAGGATTTATCACCTTTCTCTGTTGCATTTTCTTTTTTATCAACGCTTGTTTGTGTGGCAACATTAACTGCAATGTTTGCGCCTGCACTTTGCTGTGAGCTGTAATTTCGGTCGGTTAAATCTGCAAAACCAAGACTTTGAGTATTAAGCGCTAGATCACCTGTATCTGCGCCAGTTCCATCGGTCGCTGCTATCACTGCGCCGTTTATTTGCGTATGACCACCGACTTCGATGTTTACTTCACTACCCGTTAACGACGTTTCTACTGTTTTCTTATTTGTGAATCGACCAGCTCCCGCATTCAAGCCACCATTCACCGAACTTAAGGAGCCCGTTGCGTGCGTACCAAAAAATTTACCGGGGTTCTGCTTAGTTGCTTCTACTTTACTTGCAAACTCTTTTGAGCTTTGCGCGTAGCCATTACTACCTTCTTTTTTCTCAGCTGTTCCACCGGTACTAAAACCACCTTGTATGCCCAGTGATTTATTACTGCCAGAGCTACGATCTTGTTTTGCTTCAACAAGTAAATCACCACCAACATTAACATCTAATTTTTCATCACCACGAATATTGGCACCTTTGATGTTTGTATCACCCTCACTATTGAGTGAAACTTGATTGCCTTTAATCGTGCTGTTTTGATACGTTGTGTTTTTTTGATCATCTTTACTTTGCGAATAGTCCCCACTAACCGATACACCACCACCCGTCGCGCCATGAATTGTTTGACTAACACTAAGGTTTATTGCTTTTTGACTATTATGTTCACGTGATGTTGATTGACTGGCCTCTATATTCAACTCACCAGTGTTAATAGTCACTTTATCGTTTGCTGTTAAATAGCTGCCTCTAATCGTCGTACTGCTTTGCTCACCCTCAGTGGATTGATTCGTGTTAATCGTGATGTTATCACCACTAACGGTGCTTGCATTCGCCACACTTGATTGCTTTTTACTGTCAATTTTTTCGCCGGAAATATCAAATTGAATACCTGCATCAAATCCCCAAGTGACCGAGCTACTCGCCGCTGCTGAAACCTGCCCCGCTAAACTAGTTCCTTTCGTCGCAACATCAACAGTCGCTATTGCTATACCTGCGATATACCAGCTTTTATCGGATTCCACATCGTCTATCAAATCACGCATTTGGGTTAGGTCTTCAAAGGAAACACCTGGTACTTTGTTCGCGTAATCTTGCTCTAATTGCACTAATTCAGTATTGATACGTGAGCGATCTTTCTTGTACTGGCGATAACCTCGTTTCGCTTGCTGTAGTTTTTCTTTTGCTTTTTTAAGTGCTAATAGCGCTTTAACAATCTCTACCGCTTTATGCTCGACGACTAAACTAATTTCAGCAATTGCGTGTACCTCTTGCTTAATACTAGCTAAAGAATCTAAACTCTCATTTATTGTGACATCACCATCGCGCGCCGTGATATTCACATCACCCTTATTATCAGGTTTACCTGCTTCATCAACGCCTGCTGCTATATCACTACCAGTAATAGTGACATTTTCTGCACTGTCAATTGTGACATTGTCACCCGCTGATAACGTACTACCTTTGTGAGTTATATTGTCATCTTCCATGTTCACTTTGTCGTAAGTGGCTTTGGCAAGAGAGAGTTTAAGCTTGCCATCTTCAACGCTAATTAGTT
Source organism: Oceanospirillales bacterium (assembly GCA_029027825.1). Taxonomy (GTDB): domain Bacteria; phylum Pseudomonadota; class Gammaproteobacteria; order Pseudomonadales; family Balneatricaceae; genus Rs1. The sequence goes on from CP093399.1 coordinate 2,579,136, forward strand.
TATGTGGTTGGGCTAGATTTTTTAGCGAATCTGCAAAACTCACTGTTATTTTCTTTGACTCTGTTGTTGCTTTGCGCGCTTGTGAAGCGGCTAGTACTTCAATAGAACCAACATCAGTTTTGGCATTGATGTTACCCCCTGCACTGATGCTTGATCCGGCAACTGTGGCACTTCCTGATTCAATATTGACATCGCCTTCTGCTCCCAAAGACGAGCCTTTTACTGTCGTTGAGTCGCTCGTTGATTGCTCACTTTCTAACTCATAAAAGTTGCCACCTTTTAAGAAACCACCTGAAATGTCCCATTCTTGGGTTTTATTTGTTTCAAGCCCCGCAGTAATCAGTACTTTATCTTCAGCATTGATATTGATGTCACCACCAGATGCCACATCACTGGCAACAATTGTGACATCTGCGCCTGAGAGTAGACTTAGATCGTCATTTTTAGTTTTAATGCGACTGATAGCAGCTCTCGTTAGTTCAGAAACACTGCCTTTAGAGCTTTTATATAATCCGCCTAGATAGCTGCTTTTCTTCGTTTTCTTTTCAAAAAACGCATCACTATTAGAACTAACTGAGACACCTTGATCCGCACTGATGACTAATTTAGTAGTAGCACTTAATAAGGTGCTTTGGATATCAACTTTACCACTGTTGTTTTGTACAAAACTGCCCGCTGCACTGTCATCGAACTGACCATTAATCGTTAAATCACCACCTGCATTGATCTGTCCTTTGCTATGTGTGAGCGATACCGTTTCATGCGTTTTTACTTTTTTCTTGTACCAACTTTTTTTAACTTTCTTGTAGTAGGTGCTTCGTTCATCAACCGCGGCATTGATTAATGTATCTCCCTCACTGGCTAAACGAATATTTCCTGTTTGTGCAGCCACATTTGCCGAAGTGATTATTAGTGCTTCTTTGCCTACTAAATCAATATTATTTTTTGCAGAGAGTTGTGCTGCTTGATGTACTTTGCTAGCACTAGCGCGTGTTGTACGCCCTTGTTTTGACTGAGTACTTGAAAAATTAGCAACACTTTGTATCTCTAATTTACCTTGAGCGATCACAGATAAGTCGCCTTGGCTGGCCACTTTTGTGCTTTGTAAGTTGATATCGTCACCCGCATTTATAACGGTATCTGCTTTACTGTTAAGCTCTACTACTTGCTGATTTGTATTAGTTGTATAGCGGTTGCTGGAACCAGCGGTACTTGTGGCTCCCTTAACCGCCAACAAGTTCACGTCTTCACCTGCACTCAAGGTGAGCTTTTCACCGCTTTCAATACTTGCAGCTCTAGCCGTTATACTCTTGCCGGCGGTAATTTCAACACCATCGCCTTTTAAGCTAGCACCTTTATAGTCTGTCAACTGAGAGTTCTTGCTATTGCTAGTTTCTATGGTCACCGTATAGTCATCGTCTCTACGACGTCTATTCTCTGTATAACTGCCTGTAGTTCGCTGCTGTTGATTATGCTGCTGTTTCACCGCTGCTACGTTGATATTCCCTGCGGCGGTCACTTCTAACTTCTCTATTGCCGCTAGTACAGCGCCTTCTAAGTTTAAATCAGCGCCTGATTCGAGAATTAAATTGCCGATAGACTTAAGTTCAGACACTGCGGCGACAGTATCTTGGTTCGCTTGTGTGGTATTGCCTATCTTTGTATAGGTATTGATTTGATTGCTCTCAGCGGTGATATTGATGTCATCCGCAGCTTTGATCGCAATATAGCCACCGGCATTCAGTTTACTGACATTAATGGTGGTATCTGTTCCTGAGCTTAGCTGTATGTTGCCAAGGGCATCTAAGTGACTGGCGATTTGGATTTTTTTATGCTCGTTGAGTTGATTCTCTTCACTGAAGACAACGTCTCTGTCGCGGTATTTACCCGTGTTTGCTCTGTAGGCAGGTTTAACCACTGTCGCTTTCGATACGGCTTTCGCTTCATTGCGTTCTGTAATGGCCGAGCTTATATTTATCTCGCCATCCGCATGTGCAACAATATTACTATCAGTTACTAAATCAGAAGCGCTGATGTTTAAGTCGCGACCTGCATTTAAGGTTATATCTGCACCGCTGTTCAGGATGGATTTCGCTTGTGCAAGCTCAGTAGCGTTAACTGTCGTTTTGGTGATGGTTGATACAACGGCTGTGTTTCTAGATTTTACTGTAGGGCTTTGCTCAGTTAGAATTTTTTCCGTTGTCTGAGTGTAGGAATAATCGCGCTTTTCAGTTTCTGATAGAATATTTATATCGCGACCAGCTGTGACATCTATCGCCTGTTGTGCGATAACACTGCTGCCTTTGATGTTGACATCTTGTCCGGAAGTCAAAGAAATATCACCACCGGCGTTTATCTCTGACGCGATACGTTTTTCACTGTTCCAGCGCTTTCCAGCTCTAATGCCGGTGCTCTTGTTTAATTGCGAGCCGATGCTTATGTCATTACCAGCTTCGATACTAAGATTTTGTTCTGCTGCAATATTACTGGCAATTATGTCAGTGTCTTGTTGGGATTTTAAAATTACATTTTTAGCCTTAATAGCACCGCCTGTTTGCTTAATATTTTCAGCGTCTATCGTCAGTTGATTTGTAGCGGTTAACTGCGCCTCGCTATTTAGATCCCCTTGAGTAGCTATGGTTAATTGCTGCTCAGCATTAACTTCACCTTGTAAGTTAATATCACCTTTTACATTTAAATTAATCTGTTGTGCGGCAATTAGTGCGCCACCTTGGTGAAGGCTATTTTGTGTATTAATAGCACCTTTATCCATTATTGAAACGAGTGCACCACTAATAAAGGTCTCGATTTTTATTTGCTGCTGTATTTTTCTCATGGCTCTTTGAGTACGCTGTAACCATTCTTCTCGGGTCAATGCATTCTCATTGGCGATAGCGGTATTGCGGTTAGACCAACCATCACCTAAAGTATTGTCGAAGCCGTCTGCTAGCTGTCCAGGGCTTGGAAAACCATCACCAAACGCTGCGTCACGTAATTCACGATGGTTACCTAATCGTCCTGCTGTAAAAGCGGAAGATAAGAAGGTTAGATAATCCGTATAATTTAAATTCAACTCACGGGGGTAGAGTTGTGCTTCAGATAAAGGGACTTCACTGGTATCAATTTTGTCTTCGATAACCCCAATCAGTGACCTTGGTATGTTTATCACTACACCATCAGTGGTAACTATTTTGACACTGGTATTTTCACCGTTAATGACTGTTGCATTGTCTACTCTTGTGTCCGCACTTACTTCAGTTTGACGAGTGCCTAGGCTATCCACTGAATCCTGTTTTGCGGTAATGACAGCAGCTTCGTCGCTGCGATTATCGTGGGTTTCATCTAACTGGTCACGGGTAGCACTTGTATCTTGATTGACTGCCACCACCAAATCTGCAATTTTACTGTCGCCGTTACTGCTCTCTTCAACCGTACTACTTAAATTACCTATGGCTACGTTTAACAAGAAGTTATTTTTAGCTTGTAGCTTGCCACCAAAGCTATCCCCATAACCCTGTTTTCCCTCATGACAGGTAAAACAGGCTTTTTTGTGTACTTCTACGATTACTTTTGATGCGGCGAAAGATTGATTGACCATCTCTGAATCTGCAGTAATAGTGATGTCATTACCAGCGGCTAGGTTTGCGTGGATATTTTTAAAGCGATCGCTATCAATATTTATATCATTGCCGGCAATTATTCGACCGAGAAAGCCGTCTAAATTTAATTTATCAGCCTTTAAAAAGTACTTGATTTCATAAGGCACATTGGTACTGGCGCGCATGTTAACGAACTTAGTATTTACACTGCTAATCAGTTGCTCATCTGTTTTATTTTCAGCTTTAATCAACGATAAACTGTTGGTAGGGATTGTGCCTCCGTTAATAACGGCTTCCCACAGTGCTAAGTAATCATCTAATATTAAAGGATTAAGGCCACTGGCCAAGCTGACGGTAATCTCTTGGGTAACACCCGCTATCTCTTTTTCAATGGTGGTTGCAAGCAAGCCTTTTAAATAAGTATCTAAATCGGCAATACTTTGATCGGTAGCTTTGGTTTTTAATAAATTCCAGCTGTTTCGCAGCTCTGACTTCACTTTATCGCCGTCGATCACACTATCTTTTAGCAAGTTCTTAGCAGCCGTTGTCAGTGGGGTTCCTTCCATTAAGCTTATTAATAAATCTAAATAGGCGGCATTGTTAGTACTATCTACCTTGCCGTTGGTAAGGTATTGCGCATCAATTAATTTATAAGTGTCGCCAATAACATCTGTTGCTGAAACGCCTGCTAAGTCAGTCCAGGTTTCATTGATGCCATCGACAATAAAAGTGGGCTTTTGACCGGTGTTTTCAACCAAATCTGCTGCTAGAGTGACGTCACCATTGGCTGCCACTAAGGTCCCTTGTTGGTTGCTAATCCGTTCTGCACGCGTGCCTTGGCCATCTAAATCTATTTGTAGATCATTTGCGGCCCACAGTAAGCCGTTAGTATTGGTGAATGTTGAACTTTGGATTTCAATGTTATTACCTGCCCAGAGTTGGCTTTTGCTCTTCGCATTGCCATTAGCGTCTCTAATTTCCAGGTTGTTGATATCTAACTCATATGTGCCTTTAATCTCTACGGTATTGGCAAAAAGTTTTAAATCACCGGCTGCGGCTATCACGTAGCTGTCTTCGATGGTGATTTGCCCGGCCTTGACGATGTCTGCTGCTAAACTGCCAACTCCATTCAAGGTTAAGTTGTGTAGTGCCGCTACCCGTGCGTTTTTAATTTCAATATAACTGGCTTGTAGATCTAAGTTGTTGGCTGCAGTGATTGAGCCGCCAGTCATTGAAAAAGATTTTTCTGCGCTTATCAGCAGATCACCATAGTTGCTGTTTACAGAATCGGTGTGTACCACTAATGCACTGTCAGTCAGTTCAATGTCAATGCCTTGCAGCTGTAGTTTTATCTCTGCTATCAGTGCCGATTGGTTGCTTATTATTAATTTATCAGCGGTTATATTTAGATTTCCCTTGGCTTCTAACTGACTGTTCTTTATGTGCAATACATGGCTATTTGCTGCTAACTCAGACTTGGTTTGGCTAATTGAAATGTTCTTTTCGCTAGCAAAACTGACTTTATTAAGGCTAGTATCAGCTTGGGTGCTAATAACGATATCTTGTTTGGCTAACCACTGGCTAGTGGTATCATTTTCGTCAGCATTTATGCTGAGTTTGTTAGCATTGATGATGATGTCTGCTTGGCTGCTCTCTATTCTTCCTCCTGCAATAGCAACATCACCATCAGCGGATAAAAATATCTGATCAATGGCAATCAGCTCCCCCGCTTGCATGTTGACGCCCGCACCTTTATCAGTAACTTGTAAGTTGATTTGATTGGCGTACATACCTCCTAAATTGGATACATCTAAACCGATGCTTCCATCTTCCGCAGTCTCTGAATTTTTAGTGACTTGGCCATTTAAGTAATCAATGCTGTTGTTACCTGTGACAACATTTAGCTTACCTTGTACTTTTATTTTGCCATATACTTTTACGGCCTGACCTAAAATATCTACTCGCTGTTGACCTGATCCATCTAAACCATTGCCTAAGATTTGAATGTCGCCAGTGGTGGTCCTAAATGCGTTTAATGATCCATCATTGTTAAATTGTGCAGCACCGGTGGTGAGGATTACTCGATCTGTATTGACAAAACCACAGCCATTACAAGTAACCCCATTGGGGTTTGCTACTATCACATTGGCTTTTTTACCGGCTACTTCTATGTAGCCATTCAGTTGTGATCGGCTGGCACCTATGACTTCATTGAGAATTATTCGAGCTTCGTTGCCCGTCCGCAAATTAGGGTTTCCTCCAATCCAACCCGCCTGTTGGCTATTTACATTGGTGGCATTATTATTGAGCACCACCCCACTAGGGGATACATTGAAATGCTGGTAAGTGTTGTGGGATAGCCCTTGGCTATTAGGCGTGTTGATATTTACAACGGGTACGCCATTATTAGCGCCATCTACAAATGGGCGACTTGTACTGGGTGCGTGATTCCCACCACCTTCAAGTTTAAAATTTTCAGCAAGGGCCGTCATCGGTTGAAAAGCTAATTGAAAGGTTAATAGCGCGACTAACACTCGAGTACAGTGAAGTTTAAGCACGTTGTTAGTGGGGGTGATAGTATTATTCATGATGATGGCTCTGTATTAAAATGCGTAATTTAGTGAAAAGAAGGCTTAGTTTTTTGAGCCTCTTAATTGATTAGGGCGCTTTATTGCCCTAGCCATATTTAATTTAATTGAAAGTTTTTTGTATGTTGCACTTAGTCCTAAACCGACACCTGCCACCAAAGGGTCGCTCCAAGTGATAGTAGCGGGGCTTTTTACGGCACCTAAATCAAACGATATTTCAGGCTTTAGCTGCCATTTACCAAAACTTTTATTGGCGGTGGAGAAGGTGTTTCTCCAATACATACCGGTATTGCCGTAGATCGACTCAGTGTGGAAGCCTCTGACACTGCCTAAGCCGCCTGCGCTAAATTGCTCAGAGCCAGTTAACTCATCGTCTGAATATTGAAATACTAGCTCGGTAGAATATTTGTAGCGATTTTTTGCCAGGGGAACATCAAGTTTTATACCCCCCCTTAAGTATTTAAAATCATCATCAGCAAGCCCCGGTATGACATGCATACTAGTGAGGATTTTTAGGTTTTTAACCACCCTAACTGACCAGTCGATAAAGTTTTGATTTTGGAATTGATGATCTCCCTTTAAGCCCAACTCCAATAAAGTTATGCGACGGTACTGTGATTCAATTTCAGTATCTTCAATGAAGTTGCGGCTTTTTTTAAGGGTTAGGCTGGAAGTGGCATACACGCGTGATTGCTGATTTCGAAACAACAGATAATCGGCACCGACGCGGCGATTGTTGCTAAAGCCATCGATGTCGTAATTTTGATTGATACCAGAGAGTATCCGTCGATAGTTGTACTGGCTGGTTGAAAAGTTAAACAGCCAATTTTTATAGGGAATATTGTAGCTAAAAGATAAGCTCTTACTGCGTTTGTTCGCAGCACTAGAGTTGGTATTTTGGTTGTAGCTTACATATAAATCATCATTAAGGTTCAATAGGTTATCATAGCCAAAACCAATGGATGCTTTACGTGTTCCGGTTGTTTTAACGCCGTAGTTATTTAACCCTAAATCAATTCTCCAAGGTTTGGCATTGGTTATATCAATGGCTAATTGCGATTGGCCAAGCTGTTCACCTGGTTGTAATTCAGTTTTAGCGGATTGTGATTGCAGTCTATTTAAGTTATCTAATCCCTGTTCTAACTCTCTTAGGGTGATCAAATCTCCTTCAGAAAAAGGATAAGCGCTGGTGACTCGTCTATCTACTGGTTTGCCAGATATATAATTAAAGCCTGTTAATATTCCCGCTTTAGCAACAAGGAGCAATTCACCACTTTTTAAATTCTGCTGCTTAAGGTAAACCCGAGTGGTTATTAACCCCTGCTGCTGATAGTAAATATTGATGCTTTCTAATAGTTGAACAAGGGCTTTCCTATCTGCACATTGACCATTGAGCTTTGTGTAATCAAGGGGAATAGGTAAAAGGCCAGTGCTATCGATTAATATTGTTTTACGGACTTTAAAACATGGACCACCCTCTAAAACTTTACTCTGCTGCAGTGGGTTAGTTTGAATGGTCTGTTTAGGCTGGCTCTCGGGCAACAGTGATTTTTCGATTTCTCGTTGCAGCCTGATTTGCCGATCTATTTCGTTAACAGCTCGATTGATAACTTGAGGGTTAATATGAGAGCTTGCGTAGCTATAGGTAGAAACTAGTGCGATTAATAGAACGTGCAGTTTTACTATAAATAACGCTAGGTTAAGTACATATAATTTAATATAAGACAACACTTACAGCCTCCTAGGCAAGATCTCATTCGTTTAGGTTAATACGCTTTCTATGATTTGAAGCGAAATAAAGCTGAACGTAAAATGAACAACAACTAAGGAAAGGAGTTTATTGATTTGCCAAAATGAACGCAAGGTAAATAGGTAAGGTTTTTTTTGATAATTTCAAATTATTTTATTAAAAACACTTCTGGACGCTCTATTAAAAATTTGGCATATACCTGAATCAGTGACTTCACTGCACCACATAGCGCAAGCTCTTGATTATACAGCGGTTATAAAAATACATGCTGAACCTACGGGTGCAGCTAAGATTTTTCAATTCCACTGTAGAACCAACATTTTACACTCTGTATTCACTTTGAAGTCACGGATTCAGGATATATAGAATGCTATTCAATATAGTTATTTTTCTAAATAATTTTAACCTGTAGAAGACAACGCACTGAATTAATAAGGAGAGGGGTCGGATCAGCTCATTCAACGAATGCAAGTTATCCCGCAGCCGACAACTTAGAATATATTATTATAAATCAACTAGTTACTGGCTAAGTTAAATTATTTTAACCATCAGTGGAGAGGTATTATAGAAGCTTTTTACTGGGGACATGTACCGATTCATCGGGCAGGTAAAAAACACGACCTTTTTTGGTTTAGCAGCCATGGCCGATAACATTAAAAATGGGTTCGATGTTTTGGAGACTCTATGAGAGACCTTACTGTTAATATTTTTTAGGAAAACATCACTATTTAATGATTAATGGCAATAAATAGCTGAAAACAACAGGATCTATAAGAAATCGATTTGATATTAATACAACATTCATATTTGACGATATATAACTATAAGGGTAGGTAGCTAATAGCTTGTAATTTATCTAACTTTTAATGGTGACTGAGTATAACCTAAATCAGTGAGCGCACTGCATAACCCAAACTCATGATTCTACAGCGGTTAGAAAAACACCCGCTGAGCCTATGAGTTTTATGCATGAATGCATTTATTTAGCAGATGAAGGATGCATATGGACTTGGACCTATCTTTTTAATTCCGCTCTAAAACCAAGATCTTACACCTTATATTCACTTTGGAGTTACGGACTCAAGTATAAATAATAGTTCAAAACTAGGATTTAACAAATATTTTATTAAAAGACTAATAATTTAAGATCTTGTTATCAAAAAAATTTGCTCAATTAATTTAAATTTTGCTATTCCCGTCATTTACATGGAGTTTTAAATGAAGTCAATTCGCACCAAAATTTTTGCTATTGTGCTGTTCCCCTTAATTTTAGTTGTCGTCATTTTATCAATCATCTCATTAGACGGCCTTGTCAATTTAGGAAAAAAAGAAGTTGCATTGTTTAAAAAACAACTGATCGAAGTAAAAAAAGAAGAGTTAGAATCATTCATTGAAATAGCTCAAAAGTCCATTAAAGGGCTGTCTCCCGATGTTGAAGGAGACTTGACTAAAATGCGGGATACCATTCGAAATCTTACTTTCGGTAAAAACAGCTATTTCTTTGTCTTCGACCAACAATCAATCACTGTCGTACATGCAGGAAAACCTTCCCTTGAAGGTAAAGACTTGAGTGGATTACAAGATACTCGGGGACTTTATATAATCAAAGAACTAGTTAAGGTCGCTAGTAATGGCGGTGGATTCGTCGAGTACTATTGGGAAAACCCAGCGACTAAGAGCGAAGCATTAAAACTCTCATTCGCTAACAATTTAGATAGCTGGGGCTATATGATTGGTATTGGCATTTATCTAGACGATATCGATGCAAAAGTAGCAGATATGCAAAGCAAAACTGATAAACATATCAGCAATGTTATCTTTAAATTTTTGATCACCGCAATAGTGATTGTTTTAGCCTGTATTATTACTGTGTTTATGATTACTCCAAGGATTACCAGACCACTATTATTTGTCGCTGAATCACTTGAGCAAATTGCCGAAGGTGGAGGAGATCTAACTCAACGTATTGATATAAAGAGTAAAGATGAAGCAGGCAGAGTTGCTTCTGCTTTCAACAAGTTCGTTGACATGATCCAATCCTTGGTCTTAGAAATAAGAGAATCCACAACGAAATTAGACATTACGATGTCTGAATTGGAGCTATTAAAAGAGCAAAATATTCAAAGAAGTCTCGCTCAAACGACCAATCGAGCGAACATCATCGAGGGAATTTCTGAACTAATGACTTCTGCTAATAGTATTTCTGACAACAGTACGATGGCTTCAAAACAAGTGGAAATTGCCAGCGCTGAAGCAGAGAAAGGGATTAATGGCTTACAAGAAAACAATACTCAAATTAAGCAACTTGCCAATGACATTAGCACTGCATCTACTGTTGTTTCAGAATTAGAAAGCGAAATTTCCAGTATAGGTACGGTGTTAAATGTTATTCAAGATATAGCGGAACAAACTAATTTATTGGCCTTAAACGCAGCCATAGAAGCTGCAAGAGCAGGAGATCAAGGCAGGGGGTTTGCCGTGGTTGCAGATGAAGTTAGAGCACTTGCAGCAAGAACTAGAAATAGCACAGAAGAAATTCATAACATGATACAACGCTTAGAAAGCCGCTCACACAACGCAGTGGCAGTGATGAATGAGAGTCAGAACAGAAGTGTTTCGACGGCCGAACATGCCGCCACTGTCATAGATCGCCTCTCTAAACTAAACACAATTATAGATTCGATTAATACAATCAATACCGAAATAGATTCAACCTCTAATTTACAAACTTCTATGACTTCTCAGATTAGTGAGGATATCAACGAGATTAGTAAATTAGGTGAGGAAACGGCCATTGATGAACAACACTCTGTCAAGCATACACAAAATGTTACTTTTCTATCTAACAACCTAACTGCTTTGGTTAGTAAATTCAAAGTCTAAACACTTAAACTTGCGATCACTCACGAGACAAGGGTTATAGCAAGTTCTAGGAGTCTGTCGGGCTTGACCGATGGTAGCGAGTAAGAACAGGGAATGTGGCCAAATTTTGTTTTCTCGCAGTAGTTTAGCGTTAAGTTCGACAGGCTCGCTGGAATTGGAGGTACTACTTGAATGCTTCTAATTACCGGATATCTTAGTCATCATGAGCAGCCAGAGCGCTGCTTTATTGATAATATAAGCTTAGTATAGCTCGAGTATCTGAGGGGCTAGAATGAGACTGTAACTATTTAGCCTTCAGTAAAAATAGTTAGCTATTATATCCTATTTTCTACCAAGGCATTTAAAATCAATTTATGGATAACTTCCAAGCGGCAAAATGGCTGAATAACGCCCATTTACAAACGTTGTATTCAACACTGTTTAGGCGCTGTCCAATCACTCACTTTTCGATCCAAGTATTTCCTTTAGCGGACGGAGATTTTGTCGAATGTTACTGGTATCGAAAACCCGATAAAGATTCGAGCAAGCCTATTGTGACACTCTTTCACGGTTTAGCAGGCTCTTATAAATCACCTTATATACAAGGTATAATGCGCCTTTTACACAGCGCCGGATACGCGGTTGTGCTAATGCACTTTAGGGGCTGTTCCGGAACACCTAATAAGCTAGCTAGGGCTTACCACAGTGGTGATACTGCCGATGCTAAAGCTTGGATTGACTACTTGCACCAAGAGCACCCTAGCTGTCATTTATTTGCCGTAGGTTACTCTCTTGGGGGTAACATGCTGTTAAAATTATTAGGTGATGAGTATCAAAAGGACTCGCCTTTGCAGGCAGCGGTGTCTGTTTCTGCGCCACTTAACTTAGCTATCTGTGCAAAAACCATGCAAATTGGCTTTGCACAAGTGTATCAACACTATTTATTAAAGCCTCTAAAAAAAGCATTACTGGATAAATATCAAAAGCACGATTTTCAGCACTTGATCTCAATGGGTAAGCAGAAAGTTGCCAACATTGCTACGATTGAAGAATTTGACGATCTTTATACCGCTAGATTTCATGGTTTTTCAGGATCGGATGACTATTACAACAAGGCCAGCAGCGATCAATTTCTCGCCTATATTAACACCCCAACGCTGATTATCCACGCACTTGACGATCCATTTATGACCCCAGAAATCCTACCAGAAACCCAGCATTTACCCAAAAATATTACTTTAATGACCACGACAAGAGGTGGTCACCTGGGATTTATAAGTGGAAGTATCGTTAAACCTGAATACTGGCTGGAGCGAAGAATTTTACAATATTTCGAAGGTTTTTCAGAATCACAAAAGGATTGATAAAAACAAAAACATTAAGCTTCGACACACAGAAGCATATGCACTTAGTAAGCAACACAACCTCTGCACAAACCACACCTGACCCGGGCGCACATATAAGTTTGTAATTAAGGCGACGGCTCAGACAGACTGCAAGTCTGGCCAAAGCCGTTAATACAAAGCATGAATTTCTAGATACGCCCCGTAGACTGAATATACGGGGCTTATTCCGAGGTTCCCTAGATCAACTAGCTTGCATTTTTAGCTTCTAGCTTTTAGCTTCAAACTTCTAACTTAAAGGAACTACCAATACTGGAATGTCTGAGGTGCGCATTACTTTATTCGCCACCGATCCCATAAAAAATTGCTTAGTAGCACTGTGAGTTCTGGTACCCATCACAATCATGTCTACCTTTTTCAAATCGGCGACTTCCACTATTTTGCTGTGCACATCACCCTTTGATATAACGCTGTCTATTTTCGGACGCCAATCTAAGCTCTCTAACTCGGAATCACAAAATGCAGTGATACGGTCTTCCATCAGCTTCTTAAGATTACTGATACCATCTTTTTGTAGCTTACTGTAAGCATCGGCAGATAAGGTTGATTCTAATGTAAATACCACCGAGTCGGGAATAGGCGCGATGACATGCAAAAAAGTAATCTGGGCAGCATATTGCTTGGCCATGCTAACTGCCATGCGAAATGCGGGCCTTGAGCCATCTTCAATATCCGAAACATATAGAATGTGCTTTACTGTAGGAATCATAGTGACCTCAATTAATCAATTAAATTTATTTAACTATTTATTTAACTATTTATTTAGCTCTTTATCTAACTATAGAGCATACAACCAAAGTTGTTTGTGATGTCGATCAACATACTCACTAAATATATTATCTACTCCTGCACAATACAAGTGACTGTACTTCGATCAAACTATTTACTTAAATTCCACGCTAAATATATATCTAGCATCCAGCATCTGGAATAATTTATAACTCTCGCTACGACCCGTTTCGGACGAAGACTGATTAGTCACTTGATAAAAGTACTGACAATTTATCCGCCGCACAGAGCAACTCTACTAAGTACTCAGCAATCACTGTTGTGGTGCTGATTAACGGATCGCTCCACAGCAAATTTATAGCACCGATCGCACGCCCATGTAGACACAATGGCACAGCCAATGCCATCGATGCTGAGTTTTCATAAGCGGTTTGCGGGATATAGTCATCTGACTCTCGCACTGAACAACCCAGTTGCGAAAAGCGCGCTTTTTCCTCTTTCCAGCGCCGACTATTAACATGGTTTTTTTCCGCTAACAGTCCACTTTTCAACACTTGGCTATAATAGTGTTGAAAGCGATCTCGATCACAGCCATACAGAAAAGCTCGACCCAACGCAGACATCAAGAGGGAGGGCATATGCCCTGCTACATAAGTGTTGATACCATCTATTCTTTTTCTATTAATTGAGTCAACCACCGTAAGCACCTGCAGATCATTGAGCAGCGCTAAATCAACCGCCAAACCGGTGTCTGCACTCAATTGCTGAATAACCGGCAGGTACTTTTTGGCGATCATCTCACTGTGATTAATCGCTACACTAGTTGCCATACCAATCCAAATATAGCGCTTATCATTATCCCGCTTTCTCACCCAATCCCGAGTAATTAAGGTCTTTAAGCAGCGCAATAGAGCAGGCTTACTAAATCCGGAATAAAGATACAGCTCCTGCAAGCTCAAGCACTGATGGCTGAGCAATAACTCCGCGACCACCAAGCCTCTATTCAGACTTTTATTTAATTCTAGTATCACTCTTTACCTTTCATTCTCACTATTTATTCCGCATAGCGGAATCACTATTTGATTTTCAAAATAACACTGTCTACAATTTTTGGCAACTCCCCGATACTAGGATGCAACTGTGGCTAAAAATATTTTATTTATTATGTGTGACCAACTTAGACAAGATTATTTGGGTTGCTATGGGCACCCACATCTAAAAACTCCCAATATAGATGCTCTTGCCGCTAAGGGAGTTCGCTTTGAAAATGCTTACGTTCAATCGCCAATCTGTGGCCCATCACGCATGAGTTATTACACGGGACGCTACGTTAGATCACACGGTTCAACTTGGAATGGCACCCCTTTAAGGGTTGGAGAGCCAACATTGGGAGATCATTTAAAAGAAATTGGGGTGAGGAACGTGCTGCTAGGCAAAACTCACATGCGCGCAGATCTGGCAGGTTTAAAGAAACTGGGCGTAGATCTCAACTCTGCTGCCGGTCAATTTAGTGCACAGTGCGGCTTTGAAATTTTTGAGCGTGACGATGGCCTACACCCTGACAATTATCAGGGTCCCAGCCCCCTTTACAACCAGTACTTAAATGATAATGGCTTTAGTGGTAAGAACCCTTGGCAGAGCTGGGCAAACTCAGCAGCCAATGAGCAAGGTGAGATTTTATCCGGTTGGTTGATGGAAAACGCAGACAAGCCAGCGAGGATTCCAGAATACTATTCAGAGACTCCTTATCTCACGCGACGTGCGATGCAATTTATCGATCAAACTGATGAACCATGGTGTTTACACCTCTCCTATATCAAGCCACACTGGCCCTACATGGCGCCAGCTCCCTATCACAACATGTACACCAAAGAGCATATATTAGCGGTCAATCGCAGTGCTCAAGAACGAGATTCTGCCCACCCTCTACATCAAGCATATATGCAGCATTTTGTGGCGAAAACATTCAGCAGGGATAATGTTCGCGAAACAGTGATCCCCACTTACATGGGGTTAATCAAGCAAATTGACGATCAATTAGGCCTGTTATTTGAGCATTTAGAGCGCAGTGGTAAAGCGGCAGAAACGATGATTATCTTCACCTCAGATCATGGTGATTATTTAGGCGATCATTGGCTGGGCGAAAAAGAACTGTTTCATGATGCTTCAGTTAAAGTACCGCTAATTATCTATAACCCAGACCCAAGTGCGGATATCAGCAGAGGACAAATCTGTAATGAACTGGTGGAAGCTATTGATTTGGCCCCCACTTTTATTGAGTATTTGGGCGCTGAGCCAAAGTACAATATATTAGAGGGTGTATCACTGCTGTCCCTGATCGCCGGTGAGAAGCAAAAAATTCGAGAGTATTTATTTTCTGAATACGATTATTCAATGCGCCAAGCGAGTACCGATTTAATCGTGGAGGTTCGTGACGCGCGCACTATCATGGTCCGTGACCAACAATTTAAATTAACCTATGTGCAAGGTATGCGCCCAATATTATTTGATTTATTGAATGACCCTCAAGAACAACATGACTTGGCCTCTGATCCCAAGTTCGCAACGCATTGCGCCAGGCTTTATGACGCTATCACTCAGTGGGCACTGCAGCATCACAGTCGTATCACTATTAGTGACCAACAAATCAACGACAACCGAGGTAAAGAAGTCGCTGCAGGCATTTTAATCGGCTACTGGGATCAAGCAGATTTGGATGCCGCTATTTTAAAAAAATCTGACCTCTAATTTAATTCAGTGGGAGAAAAGTAATCGCTATTGCTGAATCAGAGATTTCCCTGCACCGTAAGCGTAAGCTCTTGATTGTCTCTGAAGACATGGATTCTGCTAAAAGTCATCGATCATAATAGTGATCATGACTGGCGGCTTAATTTAAACTCTCAAAAAATGCATAAAAAATGCATAAAAAAAAGCGGCCTAAGCCGCTTGATTAAATCAACAAAAGTTAATTTAGAGTTATTTCCAACCAGTCACTTCTTTAAGTGCAGAACCGATTTCGGCAAGAGAGCGAACAGTTTTAACACCCGCGTCATTTAATGCAGCAAATTTCTCATCAGCAGTACCTTTACCACCAGAAATAATCGCACCAGCATGACCCATACGCTTACCAGCAGGCGCTGTAACACCCGCAATGTATGATACAACAGGCTTAGTAACAAATTCTTTAATGTATGCAGCTGCTTCTTCTTCAGCCGATCCACCAATTTCACCTATCATTACGATAGCTTCTGTCTGTGGGTCGTCTTGGAATTTAGCAAGAATATCAATGAAGCTAGATCCAGGAATTGGATCGCCACCGATACCTACGCAAGTTGACTGACCAAAACCAGCATCAGTCGTTTGCTTAACCGCTTCATAAGTCAATGTGCCTGAGCGAGAGACAATCCCGACTTTACCCGGCAAGTGAATGTGTCCTGGCATAATACCAATTTTACATTCCCCTGGAGTGATAACTCCTGGGCAGTTAGGACCGATTAAAATCACGCCCAAATCATCACACTTAACTTTACACTCAAGCATATCAAGTGTCGGAATGCCTTCAGTAATACAAACAATCAACTCTAGACCTGCGTTGGCAGCTTCTAAGATTGAGTCTTTGCAATAAGGAGCAGGTACATAGATAACCGTTGCCGTAGCACCTGTTTCTTGTACTGCTTCTACTACTGTATTAAATACAGGTAGACCAAGATGCGTAGAGCCACCTTTGCCCGGTGTAACACCACCGACCATTTTGGTTCCGTAATCAATCGCTTGTTCCGAGTGAAAAGTACCTTGACCACCCGTAAATCCCTGACAGATTACTTTAGTGTCTTTATTAATTAAAATAGCCATGTTTAGTTGCCCCCTGCAGCTTTAACAGCCTGCTGGGCTGCATCTGAAAGACTAGTTGCAGCGATGATGTCTAGACCACTTTCTGCTAAATCTTTTGAACCTAGTTCTGCGTTATTACCTTCAAGACGTACCACAACTGGTACTTGAACGCCGACTTCTTTAACAGCGCCAATGATGCCTTCAGCAATTAAATCACAACGTACGATGCCACCAAAAATGTTAACTAAAACCGCTTTAACATTAGTGTCTGACAAAATGATTTTGAAAGCTTCGGTAACACGTTCTTTAGTAGCCCCGCCCCCAACGTCAAGGAAGTTTGCCGGGAATCCGCCATTTAGCGCAACGATATCCATGGTACCCATTGCCAAGCCTGCACCGTTGACCATGCAGCCAATAGTTCCAGTCAAAGCGACGTAGTTAAGTTCCCAAGATGCAGCATGTGCTTCGCGCTCGTCTTCCTGTGAAGGATCGTGCATTTCTTGAAGATCTTTATGACGGTACATAGCATTACTATCAATTGATAATTTAGCATCTAAACAATGTAAATTACCTTCTTTAGTAATAACCAGAGGGTTTACTTCTAGTAGGTCCAGATCTTTTTCAACAAACATCTTGGCAAGGCCAAGGAAGATCTTAGTGAACTGCTTAACTTGAGTAGGATTCAAACCTAATTTAAAAGCTAAGTCGCGCGCTTGATAAGGTTGTGCACCTGTTAAAGGATCAATAGTCGCTTTAATTATTTTTTCAGGTGTTGCCTCTGCAACCTTTTCGATTTCAACTCCACCTTCCGTCGATGCCATAAACACAACGCGGCGAGTAGAACGATCGATAACGGCGCCCAAATAAAGCTCTTGTGCTATATCTGTGCATGTTTCTACAAGAATTTTAGCAACTGGCTGACCTTTTTCGTCAGTCTGGTAAGTGACTAAGTTTTTACCTAACCATAAAGCTGCAAATTCTTTTGCCTCTTCAGCAGATTTAATTAATTTAACCCCGCCTGCTTTACCGCGACCACCAGCGTGAACTTGAGCTTTAACAACCCATGCGTCACCGCCAATTTTCTGAACAGCTTCGGCAGCTGCTTCCGGAGTGTCTACTGCGTATCCTTTCGATACCGGTAGACCATACTGTGCAAACAGTTGTTTGCCCTGATACTCGTGAAGATTCATGCGTATTGTCCGTGTATTTTCACTTAATTAAAGACTTCGAAAGTAACTTTAAAAGTTACCTGTCTACTACCTGCTACCAAGCAGTTAATAGCAAAGTCTGCGTACAGATTATAGCAACCTGTTTGTTACTCCCAAAGTTTACACCTAGTCCAAACACGAATTTGAACTTGGGATTACCGTTGGGGAGCCTTTCAAAAGGTAGAACACCTAATGATAATGTTGCTGTTCACTACTTATTAACAAATAATTTTGTTTTTAAGCACAACAGCGAATTTAAATCTCTTTCAACGCAAATATACGAATATATCTGCGCCGCAAGAGTATAACAAAACTACCAATAAATTAACCTAGACAAAGGTCATATATTAGCGTTTTTTACGATTTGCAATATGGATAGCATGTCCATCTACCGCTAACGCTGCCTCATGTACTGCTTCACTGACCGTTGGGTGAGCAAAACACATAAGCTGTAGATCTTCAGCGGTTGAGCAAAATTCCATGGCAATTGCACCTTGAGAGATAAGCTCAGAGGCAATCGCGCCAACCATGTGCACACCCAATATCCGGTCTGTCTCTTCGTCGGCAATAATTTTAACGAAGCCATCGGTTTCATTAGCTGCCATAGCACGGCCAGAGGCGATGAATGGGAATTTACCAATCTTGATTTTCACTCCTTCGGCAACTAATTCCTGCTCAGTTTTACCGACCCAAGCCAGCTCAGGATGAGTGTAAATAATGCTCGGAATCACATCGTAATTCATTTGCGCATGATGACCGGCAATAATATCTGCAACCATCACGCCCTCTTCTGAGGCTTTATGAGCTAACATTGGCCCACGCACTGAATCACCGATGGCGTAGACACCAGCAGCAGCAGTTTTGCATTGAATATCTACTTCAATGAATCCACGGTCATCAAGTTTGACACCTGAATCATCTGCTACTAACCCTTTCGTCTGTGGGCGACGACCAACAGCAACAATCAATTTATCAACAATAATTTCTTGATCGCCTTTCAGGTCCTTATAGAAGACTTTAACTTTGCCATCGACAATTTCAGTACCAGAAACCATTGAATTCAGCTTAATATCTAAACCCTGTTTTTTCAGTAGTTTAGCGCCTTCTTTAGCGACGTCTTTATCAGCGACTGCCAAAAACGAATCCATTGCTTCTAGCACTGTTACTTTAGTACCTAGACGCGCCCAAACTGAACCCATTTCTAAACCGATCACGCCTGCGCCGATCACCCCAAGAGTAGCAGGTGTTTCATCGATATTTAAAGCGCCTTCATTGTCTAAAATTAAGCCTTCGGTCAAAGGTGCAGGTGGAATATTAACCGGTAGAGAACCAGAGGCCAAAATCACGTTTTCAGCATCGTAAGTGGTTACTGTGCCATCGGCAGCAGTCACTTCGACTTTTTTGCCGGCTAGTAATTTACCAGTTCCAGCGAGGGTAGTCACTCCATTGGCTTTAAATAAGCCAGTAATACCTGAGGTTAAGTTACCGACGATCTTATCCTTACGGGCGACCATTTTCTTAACATCCATGCTCACATTATCTGCAGAGATACCGTGCACTGCATTTTTGTGTTGCGTGTCGTGAAATTTATGCGTGGATTCTAATAACGCTTTTGAAGGTACACAGCCTACGTTTAAACAAGTTCCGCCTAAAACAGTCGCGCCTTTGTCGTTAACCCATTTTTCAACACAGGCAGTATTCAATCCTAACTGCGCTGCTCTAATTGCTGCTACATATCCGCCAGGGCCAGCGCCAATTACGATTACATCAAATTTATCAGACATTGTTATTACCTTGTCTTGTGGGTAAGTTTAAGACTTACACTATTCTAGAAAATGAGGGAGCTAAGCTCCCAGTATAGGGGATCAGATATCCAGCAAGATGCGGGTTGGATCTTCCAACAAATCTTTAATCGCCACTAAGAATTGCACCGCTTCTTTACCATCACACATCCGGTGATCATAAGAGAGTGCTAAGTACATCATAGGCAAGATCACTACTTGACCGTTGACCGCCATTGGACGATCTTGAATTTTGTGCATTCCCAAAATAGCAGTTTGCGGTGGGTTCAAAATAGGAGTGGAGAGTAGTGAGCCAAAAACGCCACCATTAGTGATGGTAAACGTACCACCAATCATGTCATCCAAGCCTAACTTTCCATCGCGACCGCGCATTCCAAAATCACGAATAGTAGATTCAATTTTAGCTAATCCCATTGAGTCGGTATCACGTAAAACAGGAACCATCAAACCACGTTCAGTTGAGACCGCCACACCTATATCTTGGTAACCATGGAAAACCATGTCACTTCCATCGATCGAGGCATTGACAGCTGGGTAGCGTTTTAATGCTTCAGTAGCCGCTTTTACAAAAAATGACATAAAGCCTAGACGCGTGTCATGAGTTTTCTCAAACAGGTCTTTATACTTCTTACGCAGCTCCATAATAGGACCCATGTTAACTTCATTATAAGTCGTTAACATAGCTGCGGTTTGTTGAGCTTCAACCAAACGTCTAGCAATGGTGGCGCGCAAACGAGTCATTGGTACGCGTTTTTCAACACGTTCACCAGGTGCTGCGATCGGCGCTGCTGCAGGAACTGCAGCTGGCTTAGAAGATGCTTTGTTCATAAAGTTTTGCACATCTTCTTTGGTGACACCACCGTTTTTACCGGTACCCTGAATCGCCGATGCGTCTAATTTATTTGCTTCAATCAATTTGCGAGCAGCAGGTCCGACTTTATCGTCACTGGACACTTCTGCAGCAGATGCATCAGCGCTAGCAGCTGCTGGTGCCGCAGCTTCAGCTACCGCACCTGCTTCAAAGAGTGCAATTATTTGATCAGAGAGAATGGTATCTCCCTCAGCGGCTAAAATTTCTTTGATAACACCGTCTGCAGGTGCTACCACTTCCAATACAACTTTATCTGTTTCAATATCAACTATTAAATCATCAGCTGAACAAGCTTCACCTGGCTGTTTATGCCAAGTTGCAACTGTGCCATCGGCGACAGATTCTGGAAAAGTAGGTGCTTTAATTTCGATCGACATATCTATTCCTTATACGCTCTAGAAAGCCACTTGTCTCATACAAGTAGCTTGTTCGATTAACCGTTGATAGCTTCTTCAACGAGAGTTTTTTGCTGTTCTAAATGTACGGACATATAACCAACTGCCGGTGCCGCGGCGTGTGGACGCCCGATACCCACCAATTTAAGGTTAGGATGACTTTTTTCCAACACGTTACGGATACGATGTTGAGTGCTGTACCACGCACCTTGGTTCATTGGCTCTTCTTGACACCAGACGATAGATTCTATATTTGTATAATCTTTAAGCGCATCGTTTAGGGCATCGTCAGGGAACGGATAAAGTTGCTCAATACGAATAATTGCAACATCATCACGCTCTTGTTCTTGACGATAATTATAAAGATCGTAATACAATTTACCGCCACAGAGCACCACTCGTTTGACTTTCTCATAATCCAAGTTTTCAACTTCAACCAAGACCGGTTCAAAAGTACCTGTTGATAACAACTCAACCGGTGAAGTCGCCTGGCGATGGCCGAGCAGGCTTTTAGGTGACATGACAATTAGCGGTTTACGTAGTGGACGCACAATCTGTCGGCGCAGTAGATGGAAAATCTGCGCCGGCGTGGTTGGCGTACATACCTGGATATTGTGCTCAGCACACATCTGCAAGAATCGCTCTAGACGAGCCGAGGAATGCTCCGGGCCCTGCCCTTCAAATCCATGTGGCAATAACAGGGTTAGACCGCATAGGCGCTCCCACTTTTGCTCACCAGAGGTAATGAACTGATCGATAACCACTTGTGCACCGTTGGCAAAATCACCAAACTGAGCTTCCCAAATAACTTGCACATTAGGCATGGTCGTTGCGTAACCGTACTCAAATGCCAGCACTGCCTCTTCTGACAAGAGTGAATCGTACATTTCAAAAGGAGGTTGATCTTCAGCGATATTTCTTAAAGGGGTATACTCTCCGCCCTTTAATTGATCATGCAATACTGCATGGCGATGCGAGAAGGTACCACGGCCAACATCTTGTCCGGTGAAGCGAATCGAAAATCCTTCTGCCAACGTCGTGGCATACGCCATTGTTTCAGCAAATCCCCAATTACATTCAATTTCACCCGACGCCATTTTCTTACGATTTTCATAGATCTTTTGTACTTGGCGCTGCACCACAAAACCTTCAGGCACTGCACTTAGCTTAACGTTAAGCTCACGAATCAGCTTGAGGTCTACCGCCGTATCACATTCAAATGACCACTCGTGTCCCAAGTAGGGTTTCCAATCTACAAAAAGCTCTGTATTTGGTTTCATCACTAGAGATTTAGCGACATGTTCACCATTTTCCAGTGCTGAGCGATAGCTTTTTTCCATCGCCTTGCTTTCAAGTACCGTGACTACACCGTCGTTGATTAAAGCTTCTGAGTACAGTGTGCGAGTGGTCTTCTGCTTTTTAATCGCAGTGTACATACTCGGCTGTGTTCCAAAAGGCTCATCGGCTTCATTGTGTCCGCGTCGACGATAACAAAACAGGTCAATCCCGACATCACGTTTAAACTCAGTCCGGTAATCAATCGCTAGCTGCGTTATAAAACGCACCGCTTCAGGGTCATCACCATTGACATGGAAAATAGGCGCCTGAATCATTTTTGCAACATCAGTACAATACTCTGTCGAGCGAGCAGCTTCTTTTATTGAGGTTGTAAAACCAACTTGATTATTGATTACAATGTGGATAGTTCCACCGGTTTTGTAAGCTCGAGTTTGTGACATTTGGAAAGTTTCTGTCACTACCCCCTGCCCGGCAAAAGCGGCATCACCGTGAATACTCACAGGTATAACAGTAGTGCCATCTTTATCATTGCGTCGATCTTGACGAGCTCGTACAGAGCCTTCAACAACCGGCGCCGCTATTTCTAAATGAGATGGGTTAAATGCCATAGCCAAGTGAACTTCACCACCTGGGGTGTTGACATTTGATGAGAAACCTTGGTGATACTTAACATCGCCAGATTTATTTAAAACCAGCTTTTTACCTTCAAACTCACCAAACAAATCTGATGGATTCTTACCAAAAATATTCACTAAGGTATTAAGTCGACCGCGATGCGCCATACCAATAATGATTTCTTTTGCACCATTGGCACCACCGCGTTGGATGGTTTCATCTAAGATTAAAATTAATGCTTCGCCACCTTCTAAACCAAACCGCTTAGCGCCGGCAAACCTCGAACCCAGATATTTTTCCAAACCTTCAGCTGCAGTCAATCGCTCCAATATATGGATACGGTCTTCTTTGGTCACCTTAGGTTTGCCGCGAGAAGGTTCTAGACGGTTTTGAATCCAGCGTTTTTCCAGTGTATCGACAATGTGCATATACTCTGAACCAATCGATCCACAATACGTTTGCCTTAAATCACTTAAAATAGTCTTTAATGGCGCCCTTTCGGTACCAAAGCACAGCGATCCGAGTGAAAAAGTGGTCTCTAGATCATCTTTATTTAAAGTATGGTAAGCCGGATCTAGATCTGGAATTTTATCTTGGTGAAGCAGATTCAATGGATCAATCTGCGCTTCTTGATGACCTCGTACTCGATAGCCATTGATCATCCGCAAGACTAGAACTTGCTTGGCTTCGTGTTCAATAGTGACACTGCCAACACTCGCGGGCGCTTGATGTTTAGCGGTTTTCGCATGTTCTCGAAACTGCTCTACTATCGGCGCCAACTCTACATCTTTAACTGTATTAGAGGCCACATCAGGCAACTGATCAAATTCTTTGCGCCATTCATCACTGACAGCACTTGGATCCCTCAAATATGTCTCGTAAAGCTGCTCAACGTAGGATAGATTTCCACCGTATAGGTGAGCATTTTTCCACAACAACTCCATCATACTTTCTTGCATTAGCTAACCACCCTAAATTAGCAGCCCAGTATCCTAACCTTCAACATGCATTGCGCAATATTTCATAGAGAAGTATCGATCACTGCCATTTAAAAATTAATTTCTGGAATCTACTGTCGTTTTTTTTAATTACCAACTAAAGTGCCACAAAACGGACAATACTCTGACCATTGTACGCGTTTTAACGCCGCCTTCACACCGCTAGCGACTTTGTATCTCATCTATTTATAACGATTTTTCTAATCAAATATAAAACCAAAACAACTACTCTAGCCTGGCCGACTAAATGATTTCTATTACTATATACTGAAAAAACCTGATATTGCGAAAGAAAAGCCCGCTTAAAACAACAGTTACGAAATATCACTTCAACAAAACCAACAAACACATCAACTTTCACTAAAAAAAAACTAAAAACACAGATTTTAAATCAGCTTATATAAACCTTAACCACCATAACTATAGCTTGATTCTTAAAAAAACCTGAATTTTAAAGAAACAAGATAAAAACTCACTCTCACCAGCCAAAACAACTAAAATATATCTATAAAAAAAGGCGCTAAATGCGCCTTTTTAATATGATAGCTACGTCGCTCTTTGCAACAATAACTTACGGATCTTACCAATCGCCTTGGTTGGGTTCAGCCCTTTCGGACAAACACTCACACAGTTCATGATGCCATGACAGCGAAATACACTAAATGGATCATCCAAATCGGCCAAACGCTCTTCTTGTGCATTATCTCGAGAGTCGGCAAGGAATCGATAGGCCTGCAACAAACCTGACGGCCCGATAAATTTATCAGGATTCCACCAAAAAGAAGGACAGGCAGTTGAACAGCATGCGCACAAGATACACTCGTACAAACCATCTAACTCGGCTCTTTCTTCAGGGGATTGCAAACGTTCGATAGCTGGGGGAGACGTATCATTAATCAAGTAAGGCTTAATTTTCTCATACTGAGCATAAAACTGAGACATATCAATCACCAAATCACGAATAACCGGCAGACCAGGTAGCGGACGAAGTACTAGTTTATCTTTTTTAACCACCGCTGATAGCGGCGTTATACAAGCTAAGCCCTTCTTGCCGTTCATATTCATACCATCAGAGCCACACACACCCTCACGACAAGAACGACGATAGCCCAATGACGGATCTTTGTCCTTCAACAATTGCAGTAGATCTAAGACCATGATGTCTTTACCGCCGGGAATATCTATATGGATATCCTGCATGTAAGGCGCATCATCTGCATCAGGATTATAACGATAAATACTAACTAGCATCTGATTGCCCTCTTAATAAACACGGATTTTAGGTGGAAAAGGTTTCATGGTTTTAGGCGCGAAGTTAACCGCACGCTTGCCTATCGTTTTGTCATCGGGAAAGAACACTGAATGACACAACCAGTTTACATCATCTCGATCTGCATAGTCATTGCGGGCATGCGCACCACGTGACTCTTTACGAATTTCAGCGGCAATCGCCGTTGCCTCGGCAACTTCCATCAAGTTTTCTAATTCAAGCGCTTCAATACGCGCTGTGTTGAATGACTGACTTTTATCATCAAGCGCTAAATTCTCGACCCGCTTGCGCAGCTCTTTAAGTAATTCTAGGCCTTTCAGCATACTATCGCCATCACGGAACACGCCGAAGTATAATTGCATAGTACTTTGTAATTCAGTACGCACTTGAGCAACGTCCTCACCACCTTCGCTATTATTGAGGCGATTCAAGCGCTTCATCGCCAGCTCAAGATCTTCATCCGTAGCGTTAATAGCTTCATAGCCTTCACGCATTTGGCGCTCAATTTCGATACCAGCAGCACGACCAAACACCACGAGATCCAGCAGCGAATTACCACCGAGTCGATTGGCACCATGCACAGAAACACAAGCGATTTCACCGCAGGCAAACAAGCCGCGAACAACCACATCGTCACCACCCTCTTCTTTACTTGGAGACAGCGCTTGACCTGCTATATTAGTAACCACACCGCCCATCATATAATGACAAGTAGGAACCACTGGAATAGGCTCTTTAATAGGATCAACCGCTGCAAATGTACGAGATAATTCTAAGATGCCCGGCAAACGTTCTTCCAATACGTCAGCACCTAAGTGATCAAGTTTAAGCATCACGTGATCGCCATTTTCACCACAGCCCCGACCTTCTAGTATCTCTAAAATCATAGAGCGAGCCACTACATCACGACCCGATAAATCTTTGGCATTAGGTGCGTAGCGCTCCATAAAACGCTCGCCATCCTTATTGATTAGATAACCGCCTTCGCCGCGACAACCTTCAGTTACCAGCACGCCTGCACCAGCTATTCCGGTTGGATGGAACTGCCACATTTCCATATCTTGCAACGGTATATTGGCGCGTATCGCCATACCTACACCGTCACCAGTATTGATCAATGCATTAGTAGTAGAAGAGTAAATACGCCCTGCACCACCTGTAGCCAGCACCGTTGCTTTTGCTTTTACGTAAACGGTTTCGCCATTTTCAATATTAATAGCGATACAACCGACCACATCACCTTCAGCATTCTTCACTAAATCAACGGCATACCATTCATTTAAGAAAGTAGTACCGGCTTTTAAATTCGCTTGATATAAGGTGTGCAATAAAGCGTGGCCTGTTCTGTCTGCTGCGGCACAAGTACGCGCCGCCTGACCACCTTCACCGAAATTCTTAGACTGGCCGCCGAATGGACGCTGATAAATCCGCCCCTCTTCAGTACGCGAAAACGGCATACCCATGTGATCTAATTCGAATACCGCTTGCGGGCCTATTTGACACATATATTCGATAGCGTCTTGGTCGCCGATATAATCCGAACCTTTAACAGTGTCGTACATGTGCCAGCGCCAATCATCATTCGGATCAGAGCTCGCAATAGCACAAGTTATTCCGCCTTGGGCAGAAACTGTGTGCGATCTAGTTGGAAAAACCTTGGTAATACATGCGGTGTTTAAACCACCTTGAGCGAGTTGCAGTGCGGCACGCATGCCTGCACCACCGCCGCCAATGACGATACCGTCAAACGTTAGTGTACGTAAGTTGCTCATTGTTTAAATACCCCAAATGACCTGAATAGCCCAAGTAACATAGACAAAAGTCATGAAGCCAGTTACAGATTGAACGAGAAAGCGCAGACCTGTCATAGGTATGTAATCAGTAGTTACACACCATAGACCAATCCACGCGTGGGCTGCGAAAGATAGCACTAACATTAAGGTAAATATTCGCATAGCTACGTTTTCAAATAAAGAATTCCATTGATTGAAATCTAAATCCGGAGTCAACAGCAAATACCCAACCATGAACAATGTATAAGCTAGCAAAACTACAGCAGTTACACGCTGGATCATCCAGTCGTATAAACCACTTCTTCCTAAGCTGGTTACGTTAGTTACCATATCCAAATCCCCGCTAGTAAAATTAACACTCCGGCAATAATCAGCACGGCTTTGGAAGCGAACATTGCGCTTTCAAGCTCTTCAAAATAGCCTGCATCCATAAACAGGTGTTTAACACCTACAACGGAATGATAAGCTAGTGCAGACAGAAGCCCCCATGCGATTGATCTCGCAAAAAAGCCTTCTTCAAACATGATCATGGTTTCTTGAAAACCCGCTTCGGACTCAAGGGACAACCCCAATGCATACATCATAAAGACTGCGCCAAAAAATAGCGCTATACCTGTTATACGGTGTATAATTGAAGTGACCGACGGAAGCGGCATATGAATGGTACTAAAGTCTAAGTTTACTGGTCTTTTTTTATTCACGGCTCATTTCACACTTGTTAGGTTTATTACGAACAAGATTTAGGGATAGGTCTTGCATATATTATATGCTTTAGCCAATCCTTCTTCGTGGCAGCAGAAACTGCCCATGTAGTATAGCCAGTTCATTGTTGTTTAACAACGCACAGCACACAACTAGCTACAATTACTAAAGATTTCGTATATTTAAAACACAATATTAAATACTACTTTTACGCCAAAGCAACACTCAACATGAGACCTCTGCATAACTACTGCGCTCGGTAATACGGCGTTATAAAACGGCTCAATATGCTCATTTACACCAGTAATACCCATGAACAGGGGCACACTGATTCCGCTACCTCGCCGGTTTTTGCCTTGTCTTATCTTCGCTCGCAACGTTATGCAGAGCTCTCAACACATAACTATTAAAAGCCTGTATTTCTTTAGACACTTACCCTAAAGCTTGATTATCTAAACACTGATTTAGCTAAAGTGACAAATAAAAGCACCACCAAAGCAACTATTTTCTATCTCCCCAATGTCAAGATTAGACTAAGTAACTATTGATTCACTTTAAACATAAAGGCACAATGCACGGTAAAATCACAAATTAACACTCTGTTTTTAATGGCAGAACTGCCTTATTTCCTACACTCAAGGCGCAACAAATACAGCTGCCCCGCTAATTATAAAATATTTATTCTATAATTACTCATATGCATAAATCTAATAACTCAAGGAGCATTCCTATGGCTGATAAGATCGCGAGACTCACAGTTGATGGTTTTGATGGTGTCATCGAATTACCAGTATATTCAGGTACAGAAGGACCTGATGTCATTGATGTACGACCACTTACTGGGCATGGATTATTCACTTATGATCCAGGCTTTGTTTCCACTGCAGCTTGTGAATCTAAAATCACATTCATTGACGGCGCTAAAGGTATATTGTTACACGCAGGTTACCCAATTGAACAACTCGCTGAAAAATCTTCATACCTTGAAACCTGCTTCCTGCTAATGAATGGCAGACTACCAACTGAAGAAGAATTTAAAAAATTTGTAGGCATCATTAAAGGCCACACCATGGTGCATGAACAAATGCACAATTTCTTTAAAGGATTCCGACGTGACGCTCACCCCATGGCAATTATGGTATCTGTTGTAGGCGCGCTATCCGCCTTTTATCATGACTCCTTAGATATCAATAACGCCAAACACCGGGAGATTTGCGCCTACCGACTCATTGCCAAAATGCCAACAATTGCTGCCATGTGTTACAAATACAGCATTGGCATGCCTTTTCAGTATCCACGTAACGACCTACCTTATGCTGAAAACTTTTTACATATGATGTTCGGCAACCCCTGTGAAGAATACGTCCCGAACCCGATCCTTGCCAAGGCAATGGACAAAATATTCTTACTACACGCTGACCACGAACAGAACGCATCCACCTCTACCGTAAGATTGGCAGGATCTTCTGGCGCCAATCCATTTGCCTGCATCGCAGCGGGCGTCGCTACTCTTTGGGGGCCTGCACACGGCGGAGCCAACGAAGCGGTATTAAACATGCTGGAGGAAATTGGCGACGCTAAAAACATTCCTGATTTTATCAAGCGCGCTAAAGACCCCGAAGACAGCTTCCGCCTTATGGGATTTGGCCACCGGGTTTATCGCAACTTTGATCCACGCGCCAATGTCATGAAAAAAACCTGTGATGACGTATTAGCTGAATTAGGCATAGTCGACGATCCAATGTTAGACATTGCGAAACAGCTTGAACAAATTGCCTTGCAAGATGAATACTTCGTCAAACGCAAGCTCTATCCAAATGTAGATTTTTACTCAGGCATCATCTTAAAAGCCATTGGTATTCCAAGCAGCATGTTTACCGTCATATTTGCCCTTTCACGCACCATTGGTTGGATTTCACACTGGAACGAATTCCATTCTGAACCTAACAAAATAGGTCGCCCTCGCCAGCTTTACACTGGCGAAAGCCAAAGAGACTATCCTGAAAAATAAACAGCCCATACTTAACAACAATTTTCAGTAACTGGTAAATAAGTCATGCCCGTCGTGACTTATTTATAAAACAAAGCAGTCATTAACTTAGCCGCTAGACGCAAGTCGCCTAAGAGGAAGGATTATAAAGTTCCACTTTTTAATCCTTCCCCTACTCAAACTACTAATTCCGCCACAACAAATAAAACACCAACCAACTATAAACTTCCGGCAGTCGCTAAATTAATGCATCCAAGCATAAAACCCGTAGGTTCAGCGGGTATTTCTTCTAATCGCCGTAAAATCAAGAGTTTGCACTATGTGTTGCAGTCTAGTCACTCATTAAGGAAACTGTTAATAATCAGCTAAGAATTTCACCCTTCAATAAATATAATAATTTTCTAAGAGATGGAGAACCTTTGATTGAATAAATAATAACCAATATCTTATTTTAATTGTTGTTTTTTTTAGGTAGTATCTTAAGCATAACATTTTGGTTATAAACAATTTTGACCATAACTAATTATCCTAAAGTGTTATGACAATATTAATAATAATTTTATAAATCGGTTAAAACCCCAGGGATTGAATAATGAAAGTGTCGCATAAAGTAGTACTCATTTCTTCCGCCATTATAGTTATAACCTTTACCTTATTTTCTTGGGTGCAATACAATTCCGTTAAGAATGCTCTCCACGAAAAGGCTGTTAGCAACGTAGCTGAAACCTCAAAAGTCATCGCCAGTAAAATATCCCTATGGCTTAATGGCAAATTATCCCTAGTAGATATGGTTGCAAAGACAATCGACGCGGATTTCAACCCAGCAAACATTCAAAAAGCATTCGACAACCCAATATTAGCTGACAACTTTTTACTAATGTTTGGAGGGCTGCAAACAGATGGTCAACCAATTACCAATGATCCGACATGGGTGCGAGAAGTAAGGGATGCGCGCAAAAGACCTTGGTACAATGTAGCAAAAGATAACAACAAAGCTACGCTAACTGCCCCGTATGAAGATGCCTCTACCAAAGAAGTACTCATTTCTGCCGTCACAAACTTAGCAGACAACGGAACTTTCAAAGGTGCATTTGGCGGAGACTTGAGTCTTAAGACAATATCTGAAGCCATCAACAGCGTAAATTTCAACAACACTGGTTACGCTTTTTTGATTAGTGCCGACGGTAATATTATTTCCC
Organism: Oceanospirillales bacterium; assembly: GCA_029027825.1. Taxonomy (GTDB): domain Bacteria; phylum Pseudomonadota; class Gammaproteobacteria; order Pseudomonadales; family Balneatricaceae; genus Rs1. The sequence goes on from CP093399.1 coordinate 2,610,040, forward strand.
ATCCAGACATATCTCTTAACGGAAAATCATTAGTTGATTTATTTGGTAGAAATATCCCAACAATCAGTGCGGACCTACAAGTAGTTGAGCTTAATGGAAAAACCGTACTAACATCATTACAACCTTTGACGGAATTAAAAGGCTCCGAATGGTTTATAGGGGTAGCTTTGCAAAAAGACAAAGTGTTTAAACAAGCCACTGCTTTTGGTCTTGCTGCAATTGTAGGTACTTTAATAAGCGTTTTACTATCTGCAATAGTACTATTTTTAACCATGCGCTCACTTTTCAAACCACTGGAAGAGCTACAAGGGTCATTAATTGAAATCAATAGCGGGGATGGAGATCTAACTAAGCGTCTATCAACGACCACTAAAGATGAATTTGGCGCTGTATCCAATGACTTCAACCAATTTGTTCAATACTTACAAAATATTATTATTGATGTAAAAAGAATTTCAATAGATATCAATAGCAATACCTCGCAAAGCTCCTCCGCTGCAGCCAAAACAGCTGACGATCTGATTGCGCAACTTGATGAATTAGACATGCTGTCGGCGGCAATTAATCAAATGTCGTACTCTGCTCAAGAAGTAGCTAACAATGCGGATAAAGCCGCAGAGGCGGCTAAAAAGGCTAACGAAGCAGCAAGCCAAGGTTCCGCTATTGTCACCCAAACCTCGCAATCCATCGCACAATTGGTTGAAGAGATGGACGAAACGGTAATTACTATTAATCAGCTCGAAAAGCACAGTGATGACATCGAGTCAGTATTAACCTCTATTACTAGCATTGCACAACAGACTAACTTATTAGCGCTAAACGCCGCTATAGAGGCAGCACGTGCCGGTGACATGGGCCGAGGTTTCGCGGTGGTTGCCGATGAAGTACGCGCGCTTGCCGCCCGTACCCAGCAATCCACTAACGAGACGAGCTTGATTATCGAGCAGCTACAACAAGGAGTAAAAGAGGCGGCTGATAAAATTGAAAAAAGCAGATCTCATGCGAATAAAACCAATGAGGACTCGTCTCGCGCAGATGATATTCTGAAAGATATCCAATGCTCAATTTCCGAGATCAGTAGTACAACCAATGCCATAGCAACGGCCGCTAATCAACAAAGCTCTACTAGTGAAGAAATTAATCGCAATGCCACAACCATACGTGACATTTGTCAAAATGTATCAAGTCAAGCTCAGAATCAATCTGATTTGTGCACCACAATGGTTAATTTCACAGAAGAGCAAGACAAGGTATTACAACAATTCAAAGTATAATCTGAGCCTGCTTTTATAGAGCACCAAGGTTGAAACACGAGCCTTTCAACCTTGCAGACACCCTCCTAAAATTGGCCGATAGCATATTGTGGTTCGTCTAAGACATAGCTGTCACGGTGTTTAGCCTGCATGAATTTTTAGCCTACACAGACGAATAACAACTTCGAAACAGCCCACATACACTGATGAATCACTAATTTTCAGCTCAGAAAGTTTGGCCAGAACAGGCCTTTACGTTATGTATAACCTGAATCCGTGACTTCAAAGTGAATACTGAGTGTAAGATATTAGTTTTACGGTGGAATTGAAAAATCTTAGCTGCAAGCTCATATGCGTCCTGCATTCGCTAAATAAATACATCCATACATAAAACCCGTAGGTTCAGCGGGCATTTTTATAACCGCCATGAATCGAGGGCTTGCGCTATGTGGTGCAGTGAAGTCAATGATTCAAGTCTAAGATCGCGGGGATATACTCTCAATTATCACCCTACGAGGTAGTACTGAGTAGTTCGTGCTCTGCGTAAACGATTTTACTAAGCTACGCCACGCCTGCATCCCTACCTTAATCACTACTCCCACTCTAAGGTCCTATTTGACTTGTTCGCAACTTCCCTAAGAGGGCGTGATATCACTTGTAGTCGCAGACTATGCACTCGACGATCTGCTATGTCTACTCCTTAATTATTGCCATAACACTGCACAGAGACTATTTTCTCGCAGTTTACAACCGTTAAATCAGCCTAGCGAAATTAACGTGCCGAACTCTGTCCTCGGCCAGTCTCTTAGAGACTAACCGAGAACAGATATAACTACTGCGATTAGCTTATTCAGCGGTAGACTTGTTAGTAACGAAAAAGCCGATTAGAAGTTTAAGGAAATATCTCTGTGGGATGATAGGCAGCCGGCAATGCTTTTCGCCTGCGCCAAAGAGAGCCTCTCTTGTAGTCGAACCCCTATGGTCATTTTAATCGCCTCGTCATAGGCAATTATTTGCGGCAGTAGTTTACTCTCGCCGGCGCGTCGCCAGATCAACTCCGCTTTAAATAGAGCCACCGCAGTGTCAAACTCAGCTAATGACTTGTCGATTTTGACCTTTTTCAACGCTCGGCGCGCTTTGGACAACTTGGTTTTAATCGCGCTAGCGGCATTAATACTACCTAATTGTCGCTCTATATTTTTGATGATTTGCATCGCCGGCTTGGCTTCAGCTTTTGAGGTTACTCCGCTAATCACCGATTTTAAGGCTAAAATAGAGCTTTCCATGGCTGCCAGTTCATCGACTGCCGCAATGGTTTTCCTTATTTCAATGATCGGCTCATAGGCGGCGTCGGAGTTGTTGCGATACTTCCTACGCGCCTTATTTAGAGCATCAGCAAAGCCGACAAATTTAGCCCGTTCACCCTTCCACTGTGCTGGAATTTCAGATTCTAACTCTAGCAATTGCTTTTGTAGCTCTATATTTTCAACCTTAAGCTCAGCTACAATTTCATCTTGAGTTTCATCACCTTTAGCTCTCGATATTTGGGTAAGATTAGTTTTCAACTGCTTATCCAAACGCCGCATAGTCTTTTGCGTAAAGCGCACTTGTACATGTAGCGGCCTATAGCCGGGAGAAAATTCAGCCAAGGCTATTTCAGCCACTTTAATTTTCGCGACTAATTCAAAGGTAGCTGCTGCTTTATCAAAGCTCTCCTGTAACACTTGCTGCTGTTTTTGCGGCAAATAACTGAGATCTATCGACTTGGCGGTATCAATACTAGCACGCAGCGCATCCCCTATTGATTGATACTCGGCAAAGACAAAGGATTCCAAGCACTGCTGAATACGTGGATTCATTGGCGGCGGAGCTGTCTCTGAGGTTAGCGCAGTTCGATTCGGTAAGTAGTTAACCAGTGGCGGAAAGAATCCGGCAATGATTAAAGCGACGATCTGTAAACCAATAAAGGCAATCGCCCCTTTATAAATATCTAGAGTCTTGACTATTTTGGGGACTACTCCCCTTAAATAGAACAGCGCGAAGCCAAAGGGAGGGGTTAAGAAAGAGGTTTGAATATTAAGACCTATCATCACTCCCAGCCAAACTGCAGTGATGTTAGCACCGGGATCAGCCAGCAGAATAGGCGCGACAATTGGCACAACCACAACCGCAATTTCAATAAAGTCTAAGAAAAATCCCAGTAGGAAAATAACGATCATGACCACAATAACTTGGGTCCAAAATCCACCGGGCAAGCCGGTTAAAAACTCTTTGACTAAATGCTCGCCACCGAAACCGCGAAAAGCAGTCGTCAACATCGCGGCACCAATCAAAATAATAAACACCATGGAGGTGGTCTTGGCGGTTTGGATCATGACTTCTTGCAGCGTATTATCAATTTTATAAGTACGCCAAGTACTCCAAAATACCGCGATTAATAATGCCACGACCGCGATCACCGCCAACATTACCCCGAACTCATCTTCGGCAGTTTTAATATTTTTAATATTCAGGTCATAATTATTGACTACAAAGCCAATCGCGACCATCGATACTATTGCCAGAATAGCGGGATAATAGCGATTCTTTTGTTTGCCTACTAAGCGATAGCCCCCCATTATCATAGCACCGACAGCACCAATAGCCCCGGCTTGGTTAACGGTTGCTACCCCTAAAATAATAGATCCTAATACAATCAAAATCAGCCCTAGAGGTGGCACTAAAGCAAATAAAACGGTCTTTAAAAATTTACCGTCGTAGGCTCCTTCAAATGGCACCGGTGGTGCAGATTCCGGCTTTAATAACGCCGTAATCAAAATATAGGCTATATATAAGCTGACTAAGATTAAGCCGGGTACCATCGCTCCCATAAACATATCACCAGCGCTCGCTGATGCTATGTCAAAGCTTGAGGGCATGGTCATTTCCCCAGTAATTTCTTTATAGTTAGCTTTGCGGATGGTCGCCGCCTGATCTGCGGCACTAGAGAGCTGATCGGCTAATATAATCAGCACTATCGATGGCGGGATAATTTGTCCTAAAGTGCCTGAGGCACAGATAATCCCCGATGCTAATGGCTTGGAGTAGTTGTTACGCAACATGGCGGGCATGGATATCAGCCCCATCGCGATTACTGTCGCACCGACAATACCAGTGGTCGCCGCAAGTAGAGCGCCGACGATAACCACGGAAATACCTAAGCCGCCAGGGATAGGTCCAAACAGTTGCGCCATCGCCACCAGCAAATCTTCGGCGATTTTTGAACGCTGCAACATGATCCCCATAAAAATAAACAGTGGGATCGCTATTAAGGTGTCTCGTTCCACGTCCCAATATAAACTTCGGATATTAGTCACACCTGCACTGAGCCATTGAACGGGGCCTCCCTGCGCAAAATACGCGTCGGGATTACCGGCAAATAACCATCCGCACAAAGCGGCCAGCGCCACTGCTAGAATAGCGGATCCGGGCAGTGCGAAAGCTACCGGAAAACCAGAGGTTAGTGCGATAATCAATAGCGCCACTAACAACAGAAGGAAAAACAATTCCATGAAATACTACCCTTTATATTATTTTTTTAGCTAAATCCGTGGTTTCAAACCTGAATTTTTTTACTCACAGTACACTCACTGCCTCAGATTTTAGCGAGAAGGTACTGGCGTTGGATTTTTCAGTGCAGGTTCCTCTCGTATATCGGCAATATTACTGAGTAAATAACTACTGAACTGCACCAACATTGAAAGCGAAAATATCACTAAATACCCGACCATTAGATATTTAACGTAGAGACCATAACCACTTTGTGAAATTTCAAAGCTAAATATCGGACTGTTGATGCTATGCCCTTTACCCCACATTCCCATGGTTAAAATAACCCAGCACAGCGGCATACCCAGTAATATCACACCAAATCTATTAGACCATGCTTTGGCTTTCTTACTTAAACTTGCATACAGTACATCGACCCGAACATGACCTTCGGTTACCAGTGTGTAAGAACTGGCGAATAAGAATAGAGCGGCGTACCAAAAGCGCACCAAATCCCCCATAAAAGCTTGTTCGTAAGAAAATATAAATCTCAGCAAAACAATATAAAATTCAGCGAACACAACCAGCAACGCTAGCCAAGTAAAGCCCAGCGAACGGCTAAATGCCGCGATCACTAGAGCGATGCCAATCAGCGGGTAGTGTACGTATAAGCCCCTCTCCTTAGGCCTACCCAATGAATCAATCGTCTCAGTCTCGAAAAAATAATGTAACAGGCCTTCGACCCGTAAAAATGAGATAGTCATATCGACCAGCCCTACCAACAGCACTGCCCAAAATGCGGCGCGAATAATATATCTGGCGAAGGACGACCAAGTTTGTGCATCCGCTCTCAATCGACGATGGGGGGTGAGTGCGATAAAACTTGCCACCAACATAACTGCAACAACATAGCTGAGTGTCTGCCACCAGCCCAGTTGCATGGCCTCAGCAGTGAGTGATTTTCTAGGAGGCTCTAAACCAAACCATTGCAGTTGAGACAGGTATTCCAACATACTCGGCCACTTCAGCCCGTAGGTAAGGTATACATTCAATAGAAAAATCAATGCTATAGCAACGACAGAGCCTGCTACTAAGCGATAAATTTTATCTTGTAGGCTGCATCTTTGCAGCGATGTGTGTGACGAAGTATCACTATTATTAGTGCCTTCATCAGAAAGTGTGACAGAATTATTCATAGTTTAGCGCCGACTATTACAAAATTAAACGTTAGCTATACAAGCTAATTAACAATTACCTGAATCAGAGACTTCACAGCACCACATAGCACAAACTCTTGATAGACAGCGGTGAGAAAAATACTCACTGAGCCTTACACAGGTGTAGTTAAGATTTTTCAATTCCAGAGTAAACCAAATTTTTACACTCTGCATTCATTTTAAGCCATTGATTCAGCTATTATAAACATCTAGTGACTCTATAAGTTAAAAATTTTTAGGAGTGACACTAAAATAGAGTAAAGATGGGAATGTTATTATCGAAAAGAGGCCTCTATTACTGAATCAGTCGATGATTGATGAAAAAATTTCTCAACTTTATAATCGATACAAAATACTGCTGGTCAATAAAAATGCGGGAAAAAATCCCGCATTTTTAAACAGCGCTATTATAGGTCAAGTACGCGGTTGCGTTGACGAACATAAGCTTGATCAGAAAGTTTAGCCCAAGCGCCAACACTACTACGTGCCGCCAGGAAACTCTCGTGGATACGATTCGCTAGGTCACTGTGCGATTTAACGGTTTCGAATACTTCATCGGCAGCTTCGCCAAAGGCATCGTAAATATCATCGCTAAATTCACGCACTTTAACACCTTGCTCATTGATCAGCTTTTCAAGGTACTCGCCATTTTTAGCATTGTACTCAGCCATCATCACATCATTTTCCATCGATGATGCAGCTTCAATCATCAATTGATCGGCTTTAGATAGACCATTCCACCACTCGTTATTCATGCCTATTGCCAACATCGCACCTGGCTCATGCATTCCTGGGAAATAGTAGTACTTAGCCGCTTCATAGAACTTCATCACACTATCATTCCACGGGCCAACCCACTCAGTGGCATCAATTGCACCTGAAATAAGGTTTTCATATATTTGTCCACCAGGTAGTGATACTGGAGATCCACCAAGCTTAGCTAAAACGTCGCCACCTAAGCCAGGCATGCGCATTTTCAAGCCCTTGAAATCATCTACTGAATTCATTTCTTTACGGAACCAACCACCCATCTGCACGCCGGTGTTACCGCACATTAAGCCTTTAAGCCCATAATCTGCAGAAAGCTCATCCCATAACTGCTGTCCGCCGCCGAAGCGAATCCAAGCATTCATTTCAGTATAAGTTAAACCGAAAGGTACAGAGGTGAAATATGCAAATCCTGGGTGCTTACCTTTCCAGTAGTACTCGGCAGCATGGTACATTTGAGCGTTGCCAGATGCCACTTCATCAAAAGAATCGAAGGCTTTAACTCTTTCATTGGCAGCAAAGTAATTGACCACGATACGGCCATCACTCATACCCATTAAGCGTTCTGCAAAACGTTGCGCACCTGTTCCCAAACCTGGAAAGTCTCTTGGCCAAGTAGCAACCATATTAATTTCCAAACGCTCTTTAGCGATGGCTGGAGCAGAAATAGTAGCTGCCGCGGCAACGCCACCTAACCCTACTAAACCTGTTTTCAAAAGATCACGTCTTTTCATGAAGAATAACTCCTAATTATTATTGTTTATTGATGACGATTTTATTGTCGATAAGATGAGTGCTCAACGCATACATCTCACCCTCAAAAGTTGCATCAGTACAGCAGAATTATCATACAGAGTAAATTAGTTTTTTAAATATACTTCATAGTGTTTTTTATAACTGCTCAGTAATCTTACAAAAAATCACTTGTTCAGGAATTTTAAGATGCTTTGACCGCTAGCTAATTGGCTGTTCAGAAAATAGCTTAATAACTCAACGCTATAACATAAATTTAGAAGACATGACCGGTTCAGTATTCTTAAACCGCGCTGATAAACGCTGCCATTTAGACTGAAAATTCAATTGAAAATACTGCTGGATTAGCTGGCTGGCTGTCGTTATCCCTACTCTAGCTTATGTCGCAACCTATGTCGCAACTTATGCTGCAAGAGTGGTAACGATTAGAAAAACGCTGCTAATATCGAAAACTAGCGTAAGAAGACCCGCCCCTCGAAGAAGGACGGGTAATATTAGAAATTTGGCGCGATAAATGTAGAGTTTTGCTCGGCCAAAGGCGTTAAATTATTCATACTTCTAACGATAAAATTTAATCCAGTTTTGTATGCGACATCACTATCATTGCTGATCCAGACCCGCACTACAATGGTAGTTGCCTCTCCTTGTTTTACCATAAAATGTGGCCGGCTAGTGATTTTAAAATCAGTGTTAGGCTGAATATCCAACCTGAAATTCTCACTTTGACTGCCTTTATTGGTAATATTAATCGTATAAGTGTTTTCAATGCCATTAGCTACCTTTTGGTACAACACCCCACTTCGATCTCTAACCACATCAACACTTAATGGCGCTCGGCTTAAAATTGAGTAGAAGAATGCACTGCAAACAAGCAAAGTTAGCACCCCCCACAATATAGTTTTCGGTCGCAACCAGATAGCCTGACGATTATTCGGCTCAGCCTGAGAAGAGAAGCGAATTAAATCAGCCTCAAAACCCATTTTCTGCATCACTGTGTTACAGGCATCAACACACAAACCACAATCGATACAAGGGTATTGCAGTCCATCTCTAATATCTATATCGACCGGACAAACCTGTACACACAAAGAGCAATCTACACAGTCCCCCAATACCTCACTTACTTGATTAGCGCCTTGTTTGCGTTTTCCCCGCGCCTCACCGCGCTGTGCGTCATATGTAACTACTAAGGTATCTTTGGTGTACATCACCGCTTGAAACCTAGCGTACGGACACATATGCATACACACTTTCTCTCTCAGCCAGCCGGCATTAAGGTAAGTACCTAACACAAAAACTATGATCCAACTAACCGCGATATAATGAATAGTCAAGTTTAGAGTGTCGCTCACTAGTGGCTGTATTTCATAGAAATAGCCGACGAAGGTATAGGCCGTTATCAGCGACATAAGCACCCATAGCAAGTGTTTGCTAGCCTTGCGGATAATTTTATTTGTCGACCAACTTTGTTTATCCAACTTAATACGTTTGTTCCTATCTCCCTCGCATTTTTCCTCTATCCAAATAAATATAAAGGTCCACACTGTCTGTGGACAGGCGAATCCACACCAAGCTCTGCCGACTACTAGCGTGGCGACGATCAACAAAAAAGCAGACAACACTAATAATTCAACTAAATAGACGGCATCTTGCGGCCAAAAAGTCATTGCAAAAATATGAAATTGTTGCTGCTGTAAATCAAATAGCACCGCTGGACGCCCATCTATTTCCAGCCAGGGGATAAGAAAAAAAGCAATCATCAGAAAATAGCTTAGATATTTTCGCAATCGTTGAAAATACCCTTGGGTACTTTTGGTGTAAATCTTGCCATTATAAATATCGGCAGAAAACATATTAGGTGGATTCGAGTACTTGGTAGATTTTCGATTATTCACCTTAGCACTCAAATCTCGCAGTGGTGAGTAGATTTCTGGGGCACGTGTAACACTTTCAATAACATTGTATAGGGGGATTTTTTTAGACATAAGCTAACCTTCAAACTAATTTTTCTAACGTCTACTGTTGCTCTGAGGTTAAGAAAAATAGTGGTAGAATCGAGTTAACTATAGTTTAAAGAAAGCTAAAAATGGGTACAGATACAAATATATATATATTTGTATGCACAGATGATAAATAATGACCTCTGTACTCATCATTTTTAGGCAATCTGTACCTATGACAAAATACTTATATCATCAATTAGAACAGCAACTGCGCCTAAAAATCAGCAGTGGACAACTAGCTGCGCAGAGTAAATTACCTTCCATAAGAGTGATGTGCTTGGAAGCTAATGTTTCTAAATCAACAGTCATCACTGCCTACAGTCGTTTAGAAGCGGCAGGTTTAATAGAGGCGCGCAGTAAATCGGGCTATTATGTTTGCGCTAAAGACAACCGAAGTGAGCATCAATTAAAATCCCCGGCGACCAGTAATCCAGCGAGCGCCCCTAAACTTATCTCACGCACCCAAGTAATGCTCGACTTGATGAAACGCGGCGCAGCTTTTGACTTGCTCTCCAGCAGCCACCCGGATCCCCACAACACATTCCTCAGACGCTGCCTTTCAAAAGCCCTGCGCAATCAAAGCGGCCATGAACAACACTATTACGACCAGCCTCAAGGAGACGAGTTTCTTAGAATACAACTGGCAAAAGTCATCAATCAAGGGGGTGGAAACATCAGCTGTGATCAAGTTATTGTCTCTAACGGCTGCCAGCATTCACTATTAATGGCACTTATGGTAGCCACTCAACCGAACGATGTAGTCGCCATAGAATCACCCGGGTTTTATGGTGCTTTACAGCTACTAGAAGTACTAGGTCGTAAAGTATTGGAAATTCCTAGCTCAGTCGTTGACGGCATCAGCCCCGATGCGCTGCGCTTAGCGGCAGACCACTGGCAAATCAAGGCATTAATTGTCTCTCCTAGCTACGCAACACCCACCGGTGCCTGTATGCCGAGCAAAAATAAACAGCAAATATTACAGTTGGCCGAACAGCATCAGTTCTGCATTATAGAAGACGACATTTATGCAGGCCTGCATTTTACCTCGCAGCGGCCCAGTACAATTTACTCTTATGATAAAACCGGCTCAGTGATTCTCTGCTCATCATTTTCAAAGAGCCTCTCAAGGGATTTGCGCATCGGTTGGATCGTCTCAAAAAAGTACCACCAGCAAATCTTGGCCTTAAAAGTCGCAACATCAATGGCCAGTGGCATTAGTCAACAACAGGGGGTCGCTAGTTTCATAGCCCAAGGCGGGTTAGATAAGCACTTAAAATTACGCCGCCAGCAGCTGGCACTACAAAGAGACCAAATGCTGTACTTAATACAGCAGCACCTACCAATGGTGCAAAGCATTAGCCGACCGACGGGAGGAATGGTGGCATGGGTAGAACTTGAAAGTAATATCAATACTCTACATTTGTATCATCAAGCCAAAGAAAGAGGGCTAACTATTACTCCTGGGAGCCTTTTTGGTGCTCAAGACACTTACCAACACTATTTACGCTTAAGCTTTGCTCACCCTTGGACAGCGCCGCGAATAGAAGCCTGCAAAGTACTAGCGACTCTCATTTCTAAACATTAACAGTGCATAAGATCATGCACTGTTATGAGCTTGAAGCCTGAAACTTTTAGCTTTTAGCTTTTAGCTTCTAACTTCTAACTTCTAACTTCTAACTTCTAACTCCTTCACCTCTCCACCAGTCAAAAACTAAGACTATTAATTAAACGCCCATTAATATTAAGTTTGAATTCATATATAAAAAACTTTACTTATACTTTGTTCATTTAATGTTCATATTCAAAATTTGAATTGGCATTTAACTCTGAACAGATCCGAAGAATAGGTAAACTATGCGCTCATTTTTAAAATACCTTTCATTATCAATGACGCTGCTGGTTTCATTTACTGCACATAGCACAACTATTCCCTGGCAAAAAATTTCATATATATCAAATAGTTTTTATGAAATTGCCTTAGGTAATGAATACGGAGTAGATGATTATCGGATACGCAAATGGGTTAAGCCGATCAGAGTTTATGTAGAGCACGCCGTTGGTGATCAACAGCTACAAGACCTGCTAGTCAATGCACATCTGCAACATTTAAGTAGCATTACTGCTTTAGATATTCGTAGAGTCACTAATATCAAACAAGCAAACGTAAAATTTTTCTTCACCAATCAACAGAATCTAAACAGGCTCACTGATAAATACTCCGGAAAATTTGTCGCTCGTATAAATACCACTAAAACTTGCATCGCAACCATTTCCTTAAATGCGAGCGCCGAAGTGAGCAGTGCACAAATTTATATCCCCGTCGATTTTGCCTACAGAAAAGGCAAGCTAGTCGCCTGTATTGTGGAAGAGTTAACCCAAGTGCTAGGATTACCGAGAGATTCCGATAAAGTATTTCCCTCCATTTTTAACGACAAATCCACCGATGATTTACTGACCGGTTTAGATGAAACACTGCTTAGAATTTTATACGATCCTAAAATAAAAGCCGGTATGGGCAAACCAGTACTCGCCAAAATATTAAAACCTATTATCCGCAAGTTGGCTGATCGTGGATGGATTGCCTCTGCGAGCCTTAGAGTCAAACAATCGAGGCTTTACGCACTACTAGATTATTAGGATCCTGAATCATTTACTTGCAAACAGAAGTTTAGCATAAGCTATTGAACCACTGTGAAGCTCCGGATTCAGAAAAACATAGGTTTATCTGATAATGTTGGGACACGCTCCATTGTTAGTCGTTATTCACTGCTACTTTAAAAGCCAAGTTGTTGAGTCTATAATGGTTTTTTAAAATACTAAAGAAGCGTCAACATATGAAAAAAATAGCTATAGTCACGGGAGGCTCTAAAGGTATTGGCCTTGCCATCGTTAAGTTATTCATTGAAAAACAATACACAGTCTATAACTTGGATATAAGCGCCTCCTCAGTGGCCAACCACATCTATTGTGATATGAGTCAGTTCAGCCAAGTTCAGGCTGCTATAAAACAAGTGATCGATCAAGAAAAGCAGTTAGATGTTTTAATTTGTAATGCTGGCATCCATCAATCTGCCACTATTGAAGAGACCTCTGAGCAAGACTTTGATCGGTTATTTTCGATCAATGTAAAAGGTGCCTACGCTGCAATTCAAGCCAGTCTAGGGGTCATGAAAACGCAAAACAAAGGCGCTATTGTGCTACTTGCCTCCGACCAAGCGGTGGTTGGCAAGCAGCATTCTTTTGCCTACAATTTGTCCAAACACGCTCTGGCTTCTATCTGCAAAACCACCGCTTTAGACTATGCAGCCAATAACATCAGGGTGAATGCTGTATGTCCCGGCACCATAGAAACCCCCCTATACCACACCGCTATTGACAAGTACTGCCAAGAGTCTGGAGCAGACAAACAGCAGATACATAGCGAAGAAGCTGCTTTGCAACCTCTTGGCCGTGTCGGACAACCGGAAGAAGTTGCTGAATTGGTCTATTTTATAGCCAGTGATAAAGCCGCTTTTATCACCGGCAGTTTACAGATGATTGACGGTGGATATACCACGGGCTAAGCTGATGAAAATTATTGATCCACACCTACATTTGTTTGATTTATCACTGGGAGACTACAGCTGGCTGCAAGCGAAAAATCCGCCATATTGGCCTGACAAACAGCTGATAAACCGTAATTTCACGATCGCTGACTTGCGCTTGCCAGCGCCTTTTGAACACGCGGCATTCGTCCATATTGAAGCGGGATTCAGCAATCGACAACCCTGGCTAGAAATCGAATGGTTGGAGCGTCTATTCCTCCAAGTAAGCCTCCAAGTATGCTCCCAAGCGCCAGTGGATAACACTCGATCCTTGGCGGCAACAACAGCCAAACAAGCCACACCTAACATGAAAACGATCGCCTGCATTGATTTACAGCAGTCGACAGCAAGCTTTGCTGAGCAGATAACCAAGTTCTCTCAGTATCGCTCGATTGCAGGCTTTCGGCACATTTTAGACGAGCAAGCCTCTGAGTTACTGCAAAATAGCCAAGTACAGCAAAATTTACACGGCCTTAGTGAGAGCGGTTTTATTTTTGAATGCCAGTTAGATGGCGCTGACTCAGCGGCCATTGAGCAACTATGCAAGCTTCTTGAAAGGACTCCACGGCTGAAAATAATCATCAACCATGCCGCTTTCCCCTCGCTAAATGCTCCATCTTTCATCACTTGGCAAACAAATATGCAAAAGCTGGCACTGTTTAGCAATCTTTACATCAAAGCATCTGGCTGGGAAATGCTCAATAGAGCGTACGACAGCCGCCAAATCGAAACTATTGTCAGTCTCTTAATCGACTATTTTTCTTTGCAGCGAGTCATGCTGGCCAGTAATTTTCCACTGTGCCTGTTCAGTTGCTCTTACACCCAGCTGTGGCAGACTTACTGGCAGTTAGCTTTTAGCGAGCCACAAAAAACGGCGTTGATGTACGATAATGCTCGATGTTTTTATCAGTTTTAGCTCTGATTTATACCGTGAGACCTCTGCATAACGTGACGAGCGAAGGTAAGACAAGGAAAAAACCGGCGAGATAGCGGAGTCAGTGTGCCCCTGTTTATGGGTATTACAGGTGTAAATGAGCATATTGAGCCGGTTTTTAACGCCGTATTACCGAGCACAGTAGTTATGCAGAGGTCTCACCGTATGACGTAGTAGCGTATGAAAGTGCTATATCGAGGCCTGTGCATAACGTGACGAGAGTAGCCGTTATTCAGTTCTCAACCCAGCCATTAAAACACCGATAGGATGCCTACTTTGAAAAACGATAAATTACATAGAGATACCATTCTTGCCACAGGTTTAGGCTTTATCGACGAGCAGCACCTCGGTGTTATTCCCGGTATTTTCCCCAGCACTACTTTCGAGCGCTCAGCAGATAACTCTTACCCTCAAGGCAGAGTGTACACCCGCGACCACAACCCAAATTATCAACAGCCCGAACAAGTGTTAACCGCGTTAGAAAAAGGCGCGGCGGCGATGCTCTTTTCCTCTGGTATGTCGGCGGCTATTTGTGTGTTTATGTCCCTTAAGCCAGGTGATCATGTGGTAGTGCCTAAAATTATTTACTGGTCACTGCGCAACTGGTTATTAACTTTCGCCAAAGACTGGGGAATAGAGACGAGCTTTGTCGAAAACGGCAATATCGATGGCGTTGAAGCAGCCATTATTCCCGGAAAAACCAAACTTTTGTGGCTTGAAACACCCGCTAATCCAACGTGGGAAATTGAAGATATCGCCGCTTGGGCTGAGATAGCGCATCGCATTGGCGCTCGCTTAGCGGTCGATAATACCATCGCATCTCCTATTTTATGTAACCCACTGACACTGGGCGCCGACCTTGTTATGCACTCCGCCACTAAATACCTTAATGGACATTCTGATGTATTAGCGGGAGCTTTAGTCTGTCGGCACGAAGATCGACACTGGCAAAAAATGCGCAGCATTCGCGCCTCTGGCGGTGCCGTATTAGGGCCTTTCGAAGCTTGGTTATTAATGCGTGGGATGCGCACTTTAGCGCTGCGCGTTAAACAGTCGTCAGCCAATGCCCTCGCATTTGCCAAAGCCTTTGAAAAACACCCGGCTATCAAGCAAGTCCTCTATCCGGGTTTAATCAGCTTTAAAGGTCACCAACTGGCAAAAAAACAAATGCTAGGGGGCTTTGGCGGCATGTTGAGCATCCGTATTAAACAAGGCGAAACAGCAGCGATTAAAGTCGCCGCTAATTTAAAGATCATCAAGCGCGCCACTTCACTAGGTGGAGTTGAGAGCTTAGTCGAGCACCGTGCGAGTGTCGAAGGCCCTGACACGCCCTGCCCCACGGATCTACTGCGCATATCAATTGGCATTGAAAATGTAGATGACCTAATTGCCGATCTGCAACAAGCTTTACACAGTTTGGATGCTTCCTAAAACCTAGTGCGTAATCAACAACAATAGATGCAGTAATTGCTCCTGTTTTCGCCTCAGAAAGCTGCTCATCCCTGTCAGCTTTTAATATGGCTTTGTCATCACGACACCTATAGCTGGAACTTGGCAATAGTGCTACTATTCGGCCCTTAATTAGAGGTACTCTCTTCTCCAAACTGCTGTCAATCCTGAATATGAGCAGTTTCAGTGGGCATTTTCTAACCGCTGTACAATCAATAGCTTGCGCTATGTGCTGCTGTGAAGCCACTGACTCAGGTTAAAGCTTTGTACTGTAAAGAGACCTTTGCATAACGTTGCGAGCGAAGATAATACAAGGAAAAAACTGGCGAGATTGCGGAGTCAGTGTGCCCCTGTTTATGGGTATTACTGGTGTAAATGAGCATGTTGAGCCGGTTTTTAACGCCGTATTACCGAGCGCAGTAGTTATGCAAAGGTCTCGTAAAGTATTTGTAGCAATAAAAGCAGCTGCTATATAGGTACAATGCCCTTGCTAATTAATTTAATACCCAATCACCAACTATAATTTAGGAGCTAAAAATGCAAACTATTCACTGGATAGGAACCGGCCTTTCTGCCATTCCTGGGTTGCGTCGCCTGATAGAACTCGACTACCGAGTAAAAGTTTACAATCGTTCAGTGGATAAAGCGCAACAGGCAATTGCAGGGCTTAAACCTGCAGCAGTGCTTAAATTTGATATTGAAACCTTTGCAAAACAAATTAGCGCCAACGATATCGTGGTTTCAATGTTACCTGGCGATTTTCATGTACCGCTCGCTAATATTTGCTTAGCTGAGGCTGCCCACTTTGTCTCTAGCTCTTACATTTCAGATGAGATGCGCGCACTGAGTGACTCGGCTAAAGCCGCCAAGTTGTGCTTCGTCAATGAAGTCGGCCTAGATCCTGGATTAGATCACAGTATGGCCCATGCTCTGATCGATAATTATAGCCAATCAGCAGAATTCGACAAAAGCAATCAGCATTCATTCACCAGTTATTGCGGTGGACTTAGCGAAGTGCCGAATGACTTTTGCTATAAATTTAGCTGGTCTCCCGCTGGCGTGTTACGCGCCCTTAAAAGCACCTCAGTAAGTATTCTAGAGGGTGAGGAATATACAGTCACAGAACCTTGGAACGCCGTTGATCAATTCCCCTTAAGCACTGCTTGGGGTTCAGAAACCTTTGAAGTATACCCAAATAGAGATTCTCGCCCTTTTATCGCTCAGTACCACATGGATGACGACTGGAACATAAAACAGTTCGTACGCGGCACATTGCGCTATCAGGGATGGACCAAAGCATGGCAACCGATTTTCAAAAAAATAGAACAGGGAATTAGCGAGCCACAACTTAAAAGCTTGAGTGATGAGTTATGGAATAAACACGCTATAGCAGAGGGGGAATCTGACAGAGTTGTGTTGGTCGTCACGCTAAAGAGCGAGAAGAACGATAAGCTGGTGTGGCACAAAAGCTATGTGCTAGATGCTATTGGTGATGAGGCTGGTTCAGCCATGGCCAAACTGGTATCAATTCCCGTTAGCCTAGCGGTAGAAGCAGTGATCAACAACGAATTGCCGACGGGCGTTAGCGCAGCGCCAGACAAGCCTGAGCTAGTCGAGCGCTGGTTAAACTTGGCGAAAAGTATGACTGAAAAATATGCAGTGATAGATCACCTCGCTTAAAAAGCGCTATCAGCTGATCGCGGCCAATCAATTTTCATTGCTTGGCCGCGATCAACCTAACTCTATAAGGCAATCCGCCTTTACTTAATCACCATTCTCGGTGAGCGCATCACCACTTCATCATTTAGCTCTATCCCAAGGCCCGGAGTCTCAGAGACAGTAAACTGTCCATTTACCGGCTGTGGATCTTGAATACACAATTCACGGTTCCACGCTTTTATCGCATAAGTATGGTGCTCATGTTTGAGGAAATTTGGATTAGCTGTCTCTAAATGCAGTGCCGCTGCTGTGGCAACTGGCCCACCACAGACATGTGCCTGAATACGAATATCAAATACATCAGCGTAATCACAAACTTTCTTCGCTTCGGTAAAGCCACCACACAGACCGATATCTGGCTGTAAAACATCAATACTTTGATCTTCAAAATATGGCCGTACCTGCCAGCGGTTATACAATCTCTCCCCTCCGGCAATCGGCACGTTTACTTTATCAGACACTTTTTTGTGCAGCGAGTGATTCAAGTAATTAACCGGCTCCTCATAAAACATGCAGTCAAACTCTTCAGCCAATTTACCTAACTGAATCGCCGTAGTGACGCCTGGCAGTGAATGGCACTCAAAAATAATGTCCACTTCGTCCCCGACCGCATCTCTGATCGCCGCGAGGCGAGAGCGATACAGTTTCATTTCCCCTCTGGAGATAATTTTGGTTCTATCGTAGTAAGTATTTCCGTCTTTATCGTACATGATAGGATCAACTTTTACCGCGTCATAACCTTCTGCCACGGCCTTCAAAGCCGCTTCTGCATATTGCTCAGGCTGAGAGAGCGCTTTAAACTCAACGTCCCAATCAAATTGCAACTGCGATGCGTAAGTGCGCAGCGAATCATTCACTTTACCGCCCAGCAATTGGTAGACTGGCAGATTAAGTGCTTTACCTTTGATATCCCAAAGTGCGGTATCGATCGCGCTCATAGCGGCATACACAACAGGCCCGCCACCTAGTCCCCAAAAACTTTCACGCAACATCCGCGACCACAACTTTTCGGTTTGAAAGGGATCGTGACCGATCAAAAAAGCTTCTGTCATTTCTTTAATCATATGAGCGGCGGCGCTGTGCCCAACATCATAGGCAAGACCTGCCTCGCCGACACCACTAATCCCCTCATCGGTGTGAACACGGACAAACACCGGGTTCCAACCCAGACGATCAGGGCAGTGAATATCAAATATTTCTACGGATACAACCTTCATTTTAAACTCCAAACTGATAATTTTTTGTACTTATTATTACCGAAATAATACCTTGATAACCCGCTGATAGCACCGCCTATTTTTACTAGCCTTTTCGAGGCAGCGCGGTATTAGTGCTGCCCGATAAAAGCCTAATAAAATTAGCGAATCAACAAACGGCCGTGTGTAATACTTAACCTGAATCCGTGACTTCAAAGTGAATACAGAGTGTAAGATATTGATTCTACAGTGGAATTGAAAAATCTTAGCTGCACCCGTAGGTTCAGCGGGTATTTTTCTAACCGCTGTAGAATCAAGAGCTTGCGCTATGTGGTGCAGTGAAGTCACTGATTCAGGTTTAATATAGCTAAAAGCAATATCTGCTGTGAGACCTCTGCATAACGTTGCGAGCAAAAGTAAGACAAGGCAAAAACCGGCGAGATAGCGGAATCAGCGTGCCCCTGTTTATGGGTATTACGGGTGTAAATGAGCATATTGAGCCGTTTTTTAACGCCGTATTACCGAGCGCAGTTATCATACCCTTTGGGTAAGTTATGCAGAGGTCTCACTGCATAAAACCAGGATCTAACTTAAAGGCTTTACGCAACATGGCTGGCCAAATTTTCTGGCCTCCGGATTCACCGATATTAACCACATTTTGCTGCTGTTTAATGTTATCTAAAATTGCTTGCGGGATAGTCGTCGCCTCTTGTCCGGCGGCTTGCATCATCACTTGTATTTCACAGGCGCGCTGCAAGTCAAAAAAGCGCATAAAAGCATCACCGACCGTGTCCCCTACCGTTAAGCCGCCATGATTGACTAACAACATATGATTAGTGTTACCTATATCATCTTGCAGCCGCTTCTTCTCGGCCTCTCTTACCGCCAGTCCCTCATAATGATGATAGGAGAGCGACGCTAAAGAAAACAATGAATACTGGCTGTAAGGTAACAGGCCATTAGTTTGCGAAGCAACCACAGTGGTGGCATTAGTATGCAGATGAATAACGCAATGCGCATCGGGGCGCACTTCATGAATAGCGCTGTGAATAGTAAAGCCAGCAGGATTTATAACATAGGGAGTATCGTCTAAAATATTACCTTGTAAATCAACCTTAACTAAATTAGATGCAGTGACTTCATCAAAGGCTAAACCAAAAGGGTTGACCAGATACTCATCACTACCTGCTAATCGCGCCGACAAATGCGTGTAAATAAGATCATCCCAGCCTAAATCGGCGACCAACCTGTAGCAGGCAGCCAGATCGACACGTAACAGCCACTCTTGTTCACTCACTTTTCCCTTTAAACTGACAAAGGCTAAATTTTCCACTTTGCTTACCTCTACTGTCTGCAGTTATTGACAAAAATAACATACTAGCGCCTACGGCTGAAAAATACAGCTACTAAAACCAGACTTCGATTAAAAAAACCAAGTTTACTGGTAAATAAGCTGCAATAACTTTGATTCTAAAAGGATTTTACTGGTATATCCATTACCTATAAGTGCTTACTGAGTTAGCTTTAGCGAGCGGATGTAACTCGTTTAGACAGGAACCTAATGTCTGCACACTATTGATTGAGAGCAATCAGAGAATTCAGAATAAAACATTGATTCTACAGTGGAATTGAAATATCTTAGCTGCAAGCTCATATGCGTCCTGCACTCGCTAAATAAATGTATCCTTGCATAAAACCCACATGTTCAGCAGGTATTTTTCTAGCCGCCGTGAAATCAAGAGCTTACGCTATACAATGTAGTAAAGTCACTGATTCAGGTTAAAGCATAACTGTCATTAATTTAATAAAATTATTAACCTATTCTGCATCTAGTGGCCCTGTTTATAAAAAAGAGCAAAGTTACCTTCAAATCCTAACTTTGGCTAGAAGCCTACGTTAAGTCTGATAGACTAAGGCACATATATATTCCCTAGCATTGACAATAATTTATTGTTTAATACTAATTTAACTAAATTAAACCTGAATCCGTGACTTCAAAGTGAATACAAAGTGTAAGATATTGGTTTTACGGTGGAATTGAAAAATCTTAGCTGCACCCGTAGGTTCAGCGGGAATTTTTCTAACCGCTGTAGAATCAAGAGCTTACGCTATGTGGTGCAGTGAAGTCACTGATTCAGGTTAAAGTAAGACAACCTAACTATGAAAGCATACAGCAGCATTGAAGAGCGGATCCAAATTTTAGAAGATCAAGTTTCGCTACTAAACGAAGAAATTGAGATACTAAAAACACCTCCAACCAGCAACAATGAAAGAATCATTTTAAAGTATATTGAAACAGGCAGCACTGGTAAAACAAAAGATTTTGTGCGCGCATTAGGTATTAAGTCAGTGCGTGGCTTGTTCTCATCTGGTGACGTGAGCAGATTAATTAAAGAGGGCGCCGACGACATATCACCCGCATTATTAGCCATCGCTAATAAACTGTCTAATGGTCACAATAAAAATGGACCTAGTCGATAAACTGACAGTTGTGGGGGCGGTGTTTTTCAAGGGGATCGAGAGCCAGACTTTTTTTGCTCAACAAAAATACAGGGGCCAAAAAAGCTTGACTACTACAGAGGATGTAATTGACCTCCCGAATAGCTGTTTGCATGACAAACAGCCCCTTGGACCTCCCGCTGACTAAAAAATAAAAGGGGGTAAAAGACATAGCCACGTGCATCAGGTCTATGACTGCGAAGAGCCGAAGAATACCTAGCGTTACCTGGCAGGTTTTGTATCTATTCATCGTATTGCCTTCCCTAGCACACAACTGGCTCAGCACTCTTAAAGATACTTATTCTAAAACGTAAGCGCAGCTCAATACTGAGCCTATACTTTCCCCTGTCAACGCTTAACTCGACACTGTAGTGGTCAACCTTACGATGCAAAGCCCATGATTCGGGGTTTCGGCAGTTCGCTAAACCTTACCAAGCAGAGGACTTTCACCTCCAATTTCTTACCGATTTAGCTCGGCGCACTGGGTGTCCTTTATTATTTTGCTTTTAAGTCTAGTGACTAGATATATTAAGTGATTTTTTTGAGTTTTAAGATTAAGTGATTTCAGGTGCAGTTTCGCTGCAGCGAGTTCATTTCTTTTTTGCGAAAAAAAGAAACCGAACCAAAGAAAAATTCGCCCTACTATTACCGAAAGATCCCTACGCTATTCACTAAATTGACGGCCGCGCAGATTCGCCATCCATGGCTCAACTACGCTTTCCGCGACGTCCTGTCGCTACACTCGACAATTTAGCAAATAGCTCCGGCGGCAATACAAGGGGGATTGTAGCTCCGTAGCTGACATTTTACGCAAACGTCAAACACAACTGCATAGTAAACTTGGTAAATGCAGTATGGTAAATGCAGGACAGACATATATTTTAACTTAACATGCCTGCTGTTAATTTAATCAGATCATTGACTTAAACTGCATCTTAATTAACAAATGTTGCTAATATCGGGGTGGATCAGCTGATTACAGACCATAAGATTCACACTTAGCAGTGTTAACTGATATTAATCAGTGCTCTATACTTATCAGGTAGGAAATAACTTTCCGCTAAAATTTATCCCTTTAATCCATTTTATACATAATTTTTTAGCGTGTTCTCGTAGCGCTTCACGGCATCCCATCGCACGGCTAAACTGATGTACACCTTTTGGCTGCATTGTCTTAAGCCACTGCTCAACATCAATCCCTAAACGCGTTAATATCGGGGGAATACGGCCATTAATTGCACCGCGTTTACCTGCCCTGACCGCTCGGCCACTCCAATCAACTAGCTCTAAATACTCGCGATAGTGATAGGGTATTTGATCAGTTAGTTGATGGCCTTCTGCGACAAATTCTTTCAGTAATAAATTTGACTGAGATTCTTCTGCACCTTTAACATTCACGCTATTTGCCACTGGTTTATCATCTTCAATTCTTTGTTTTATAGAAGTGAAATTTGAATCTTCCGGAGTCTCTGCCATCTGAGCGCGGATCGGGTTTAACTCAACATAAGTCATACAAGTGAGTAACGCTTGTTCATCTAGCAATGCTTGGCTTTTAAAACGCCCCTCCCAAAAATGACCTGTGCAGTTGTCTTCTAGGTTTGCTCTGCGGGCTATCGATTCATTTAGGCTCTTCATAAACCAGCTAATATTTTCTAGTCGCTGCCGCCATATTGCAACTATTTCAGCAATAAGAACATACTGCGCATTGGACATTTTCTCGCCATTAACGAAGCGCTGAATTATATCTGGGCCGACATAGATAGTTCGCCAACGCACTATTACTTCTAAGTCTGTCAGACTATCTACTTGGCATTTATTAATATATAGAACAATATGATAGTGGTTTGACATAATGGCGTAGGCGCAAACATCGATACAAAATACGGTATCAATTTCAGCCAGACGATCTAGCATCCACTGGCGTCGATGCTCAAAATCTTGTTGAGTGGCTTGATCAAAGCCACAGAGAAAAGCTCTTCTCACCACTCTAGAGATACAGTGGTAATAAGGGGTATCTTGGCAGCAGATCTGCTGCGCTCGGGCACGAGTCATAGAACCTCCCGTTCAGAGAAATTATTCCCTAAATTGAATTATCAATGCATTAAACCCTACTCTCTTTGTTGTTCATATTCAATTAATCCGTGGGTGTCCTTTATTATTCTCGCCATTAACGAAGCGCTGAATTATATCTGGGCCGACATAGATAGTTCGCCAACGCTCTATTACTTCTAAGTCTGTCAGACTATCTACTTGGCATTTATTAATATATAGAACAATATGATAGTGGTTTGACATAATGGCGTAGGCGCAAACATCGATACAAAAAACGGTGTCAATTTCAGCCAGACGATCTAGCATCCACTGGCGTCGATTCTCAAAATCTTGTTGAGTGGCTTGATCAAAGCCACAGAGAAAAGCTCTTCTCACCACTCTAGAGATACAGTGGTAATAAGGGGTATCTTGGCAGCAGATCTGCTGCGCTCGGGCACGAGTCATAGAACCTCCCGTTCAGAGAAATTATTCCCTAAATTGAATTATCAATGCATTAAACCCTACTCTCTTTGTTGTTCATATTCAATTAATCCGTGGGTGTCCTTTATTATTTTTAAAGCGAGATATATTAAGAAGATGTTTATAAATGAGATCAGGACTAAATCCCCAATCTTGTAACCAACAACAGAAACCGTTGATATGACACGCTAATGGTCCATGACATAATTTAGATTGTGACTCTGGACATGAGACAAATTTATTAAGTAACATGACAAACTCCTATAGGCCTCATAAGTTGAGGCGCTGCAGGAGTATTTCAGCATAAAATTATGTGTAGTGTTTACTAATAAAAAGAAGAATATATGAGGAAAACCAGCAGCGTTATCGGTTCGCTTTACATAATTTTTAACTTCACATTACACTACTTATGTGGAGCTCCACATAAGTAGTGGTTTGACATAATGGCGTAGGCGCAAACATCGATACAAAATACGGTATCAATTTCAGTCAGACGATCTAGCATCCACTGGCGTCGATGCTCAAAATCTTGTTGAGTGGCTTGATCAAAGCCGCAGAGAAAAGCTCTTCTCACCACTCTAGAGATACAGTGGTAATAAGGGGTATCTTGGCAGCAGATCTGCTGCGCTCGGGCACGAGTCATAGAACCTCCCGTTCAGAGAAATTATTCCCTAAATTGAATTATCAATGCATTAAACCCTACTCTCTTTGTTGTTCATATTCAATTAATCCGTGGGTGTCCTTTATTATTTTATTATTTTGGCAGTGGTTGCCACGCGCTAATATCCGGTATTAGAGTTTGGCTGCAAAGGCTCTCCTACGTAGGTGAATTGGGCTGGGAGATTTTTGTCCCAACTCAGTTCAGTGTCCAAGTATTTAAATTAATCGAACACGCCGGCGCTGAATTTGACCTTTGTAATGTCGGTCTACACGCAGTTAACAGCTTACGTTTAGAAAAGGGCTTTCGCCACTGGGGCCATGATATAGGCGAGCAAGACAACCTATTACAGGCGGGTTTAGGCTTTGCAGCCAAACCTAATGCCAGTAATTTTCTGGGACGAGAAGCCTTCCTTCAACTAAAAAGTAGTGGTTTGCCCACACGTCGGTTAGTACAATTTAAGCTCACCGACCCAGAGCCTCTTTTATATCACAACGAACCTATCGTAATGGACAATAAAATCGTCGGCCACTTAACCTCTGGTATGTACGGTCACGCCGTAGGTGGGGCACTGGGGATGGGCTACGTTGATGTACCTGAGTTGACAGTGGAAAAGCTTAGCCAAGCACGCTTTGAAATAGAAGTGGCTAAAGTACGGTTTGAGGCACAGGCATCACTGAAAGCTTTTTATGACCCTTCAAATAGCAGAATGAGAACTTAACAAGCCCCTAGCCTCAATATTACTCCCAATATTCGGGCTAGGTTTAGCTACTTCAACAATCACATTTTCGTAAAAATATTTTACTTTCATGATTGCCTCTTTTAGCTATCATCTTACAATGCCACCACAACTCTGGACATGATACAAATTTATTAAGTAACATGGCGAACTCCTATAGGCCTCATTAATTTAGGCACTGCAGGAGCATTTCAGCATAAAATAATGTGTAGTGTTTACTGATAAAAAGAAGAATATATGAGGAAAACCAACCGCGTTATCGATTCGCGTTACATAATTTTTAACTTCACATAAATAGTAATTAGACATAATCGCATAGGCGCAAACATCAATACAAAATACGGTATCAATTTCAGCCAGGCGATCTAGCACCCGCTGGCGTCGATGCGCAAAATCTTGTTGAGTAGCTTGATCAAAGCTACCGCGTCCTGCTAGCGCTCCTTACCTACATCCATGTAGGCAAAACCACAGAGAAAAGCTCTTATTACCACTCTAGAGATACAGTGGTAATAAGGGGTATCTTGGCAGCAGATCTGCTGCGCTCGGGCACGAGTCATAGAACTTCCCGTTCAGAGAAATTATTCCCTAAATTTAACTATCAATGAATTAAACGCTACTCTCTTTGTTGTTCATATTAAATTAATCTGTGGGTGTCCTTTATTATTGCTTTATTATTGTAATAATGGCAACGGTAGCAACGGAGGCAATGGCGGGAAAAAGAGTCGATAAGCTGACTTGGCGCCAAGCCTAAGCAGGGCAGCAGCGGATATGGTTTTGAATGCTATTTCTTGATGGCCGTTAACGATTATTATTCGGCTGTTAATGCTGCTCAGTATCACTCACTATTAAGATGAGTGCCTATCTTTTCAGTGCCCAGAGCAGACCTCTATCTGGGTTACTGATTGAAACCAGCAGCGGTGATGATTAGCCTGCTTTATTCCCCCAGCGGCAACCGTTAAGCGCCGCCATCATTTTCTGGATAGCCTACACACTCAAGCTAAAGGAGACTGTAAAGTTACCTTTGCCAAACCCATCTCTTATCCCCGTCAATAGATGACCTGTTGCTCACGACAGAAATAGCATAGGCAGTGTCAGCAACAATAAAAACCCCATGCCCAAGTTAAAACGCTGATTAAACTTAGGCTCATGCAGTTTGTTTGCTACCAGCTTGCCAATAGTAATCCACATAAAAGTGCCGGGTAAGGTGGCAAAATTAAACAAAAACAGTCAGAGAATCGCCGAGGGCCAAAATAATTCATTTTCCAAGGTGAAAACAGAACTCGCGGTTAACAGCATCGCCCAAGATTTTGGATTAATTAATTGGAAGCTTGCAGCTTGCATAAAGCTAATCGGCTGAGCTTTGGTGTGCTCACCCGGGGCTCTGTTATAAACAATCTTAAGCGCAATATACACAATGTAACCGCAGGCCGCTAAGCTCAATAGATGTTGTAAGTTTGGCCAGAGCATAAATAACTCACCTAAACCCAATAGAATCGTTAAGTGCAGTGCGGTCATACCACAACGTATACCTAAAACATGCGGTAAGGTTTTTCGAATGCCGAAGTGGGCGCCAGAGTGCGCGAGCAAAATATTGTTGGGGCCTGGAGTAAGCGTGCTTACTAAACAAAATAATTCCAGTGTGGGGGCCAAGTCGAGCAGTGCGCTTTGCATGAAATATCCTGTTGATTAATTTAAATTGTATGCGTACAATGATTACATCTGTATGCGTTGGTAATTTGCCACAACTTCACTATTAGAGCAACGATTTTATTGTTATGGGTACAATTCTGAAAATTGATAATCAAGTGTTTAATGCCGACTGTGCCACACAGGCCAAATATAAAGTGTTGGCGGGATATATTGAAGCGGCGATCATCTCAGGAGAGTTGCAAGACCAACAAAAGCTACCTTCCCAGCGCTTACTGGCAGATCAGCTTAAGGTAACCCAAGGCACTGTTACTCGTGCTTATGCACTGGCTGAAAGCAGAGGGGTGGTTTTTGCAAAGCTGGGTGCGGGTACCTTCGTCAATGCAGCACTGTTAGTGCGAGATGATAATAAAAACATCGATTTTTCAGCGAGTATGCAGCCGATGCTGGGTCAGCAAAATATCTTGGCTCAGGCGATGCACGCATTAGCCGGTGATGCCCAAGCGTTACTACAAATGATGGCTTATTCTGCCCGGGGTATCAGCAGACATAAACAAGTGTTTAGTCAGTGGCTGAGTGCCAAGGGGATTGATAATGACCCCCAAGCGCTGATCTTTACCCAGGGGGCTCAGCAGGGAATTTATACGGTGTTACAAGTGTTGACCCAACCGGGAGACGTAGTAGTACACGAGCAGCTAAGTTATCCAGGGTTTTATAAAGCGGCGAGCGCATCGGGCTTACACACTCAAGCTGTGCCACTGACCGACCAGGGAATAGATACAGATGCCTTGGAAGACCTTTGTAAAGAGCATAAAGTGAAAGTTCTGTATATCACCCCAAACATGCAAAATCCTACCAATCTTCAATACACTGATCAGAATTTACAGAGGCTGTTAGTGTTAAGTAAAAAATATCAATTTTATATCATTGAAGATGATGTCAATTATTGCCTTAGCGAAGACTGGCGAAAACCCTTTCAGCAGCAGGCAACTGAGCGGATTATCTATTTATCCAGTTTGTCGAAATATTTCTGTGGCGGATTACGCATTGGTTATATGCTGGCGCCCACCGCTTTACAGGCATCCTTAAACCAACATATTCACGGTCAATGTTGGATGGTGTCAACGCTGAATTTCGAGCTGGCCTGTCGCATTATAGAAAGTGACAGCTATCGGCAAAATCAACAGCAACTAGAGCGGGAGATTAGCTACCGACAGCAACAATTTATACAGATGTTAGCGGGGTTTAATCTGAGAGTCCGCAGTGGGGGGTTAAACCTGTGGCTGGAGTTACCCGATAACATAAACATGTTTAGGTTGAGTGGTTTGCTACTGGCGAAAAATGTTAAAGTGCGCACCGCCGATGTATTTATGACCCCCGCAACGCCATTGCAGAGCAATGCACTAAGGATATCCATCGGTGGGCCGGATACCCGCCAACTGTTTGATCAGGGGGTGGTTATTTTTTCTCAAGTGCTAGAACAGCTCAGATCAGAGGCAGATGTAGTCATCTGAGCCCCCCTGCTGGGGCACGTGCTGCTCATTGGCGGAGCGCCATATGATGGTGTCATAGCTTATCGCAAAAAAGTGCAGATTTAAGGTTGCCGCGATGATCCGTTTATAAAGCATAAATTTCAATGCTAGGCTTGCTTCGCAGTAGCGACTAATTAGAACCTGAATCAGTGACTCCAATATGTCACTTAGCACCAGCTCTTGATTCTACGGCGGTTCGAAAAATACTCACTGAACCTAAGGGTTTTATGCAAGGATGCATTTATGTAGCGAATGCAGGACACATAGGAGCTTGCAGCTAAGGTTTTTCAATTCCACCGTAAAACCAATATATTATAATCTGTTTCCACATTGAAACTAATATGGGACACTCACTTTTTAAAACTACTAAGCCTGATTTTTCCAGTGATTTTAACTGCAATAAACGAAATTTGCAGTCAAACACTCTAGTCCTAATCGTTTTATACTACGGGTGACCATTGGGGCCAAATCTTGCTTTTTTACCCAAAGCAAAAGACTAGCCTCTAATTACTATATAAAATCACGCTAATTTAACGACAGTACCTGCTTGATAACAAGAGTATATAATAAAACTAATATGGCACTCTTTTGGACAGACGGCCTGAATGTTTGTGTAGGCATATCTAATGACTGCTTTGGGCCGTAACTACCTCACCCTCCTTTCACAGCACCATTAGTCACCAATCTACTCAAGCAGAGAATACATCCCCCATTAATAAACTGAATAAAACACTTCCCAAAAAAAACATAATAAAAAAGGCGAACCACCTCTGATTCGCCTTCTAGCTTTTAACTTCTAACTTTTAGCTTCTAACTCCCCTTGAGGTTATTTAATTAAGTTGGTCAACACATACCCTATTTTTACTCGTGTTATTTCACCATTCTTTGAATTGAAGTTGGTTAATTCTCAGAAAACCAATATGGGACACTCACTTTTTAAAACCACTAAATCTGATTCTTTTAGTGATTTTTACTGCAACAAACGTCATTTGCAGTTAAATACTCCAGCCCTATTCGTTTTATACAACGGGTCACCATTGGGGTCAGCTCTTTCTTTTTGCCCCAAAACAAAAGACTAGTCTCTAATTACTATATAAAATCACGCTAATTTAACGACAGTACCTGCTTGATAACAAGAGTATATAAAACAGACAGTTTCTAAAAAAATACAGATTGGGTAAAGCCAACAAAGAATATGGCACTCTTTTGGACAGACGGCCTGAATGTTTGTCTAGGCATATCTAATGACTGCTTTGGGCCGTAACTACCTCTCCCTCCTTTCACAGCACCATTAGTCACCAATCTACTGAAGCAGAGAATACATCCCCCATTAATAAACTAAATAAAACACTTCCCAGAAAAAACGTAACAAAAAAGGCGAACCATCTCTGATTCGCCTTCTAATTTCTAGCTTCTAACTTTAAGCTTCTAACTTTAAGCTTCTAACTCCCCTACCCCTTAATCCCGATAAACATCAATACTCGGGCAACTGCAGATAAAGTTACGATCGCCGAAGACGTTATCAACGCGGTTCACTGAAGGCCAGAACTTAGACACTTTAGTAGCGGCTGTTGGGAAAAATGCCTCTGCACGGGTATAGGGGTGATCCCAGTCTGATACCATAT
Organism: Oceanospirillales bacterium; assembly: GCA_029027825.1. Taxonomy (GTDB): domain Bacteria; phylum Pseudomonadota; class Gammaproteobacteria; order Pseudomonadales; family Balneatricaceae; genus Rs1. Next base: position 2,639,655 of record CP093399.1, read on the forward strand.
CCTGTTGGGTGTGAGGTGCATTGACTAGTGGGTTGTTGTCACTTGGCCACTCACCTGATTCAACCCGGGCAATTTCTGCACGGATTTTAATCATCGCTTCGATTAAACGATCAATTTCAACTTTTGATTCCGATTCAGTTGGCTCGATCATTAATGTGCCGGCTACCGGAAATGACATGGTCGGTGCATGTAAGCCGTAATCCATTAGACGCTTGGCTATATCTTCTTCAGAGATACCTGAGACTTCTTTTAATGGACGAATATCAACTATACACTCGTGCGCCACTTTGTTGTTGCGACCGCGATACAAGATTTGGTAGTGCTCAGCTAACTTTTCAGTCATGTAGTTAGCACTCAATATGGCATTTTGCGTAGAGTGCTTAAGGCCATCTTTACCTAAGGTACGGATATACATCCAGGTAATAGGTAAGATGCTGGCCGAGCCGAAAGGTGCTGCAGATACGGCACCATTGCTGGCACTTACATCACCGCCTTGCATTACTTTGTGGCCCGGTAGGTATGGCGCCAAGTGGCTTTTAACGCCAATTGGACCCACTCCAGGACCGCCGCCGCCATGTGGGATGGCGAAGGTTTTGTGTAAGTTTAAGTGCGATACGTCTGAGCCGATAGCACCTGGCTTGGAAATGCCCACTTGAGCATTCATGTTTGCACCGTCCATGTACACCTGACCGCCGCACTGATGAATCACTTCACAGATTTCAACGATTTCTTCCTCGTATATTCCGTGAGTCGATGGGTAGGTGATCATGATGCAGGATAGATTGTCCGCATGCTCTTTAGCCTTAGCTTTCAGGTCATCAACATCGACGTTCCCCTTGTCATCACATTCAACGATCACCACTTTCATGCTCATCATTGCCGCTGACGCTGGGTTTGTACCGTGTGCTGATGATGGGATTAAGCATATATCGCGATGCCCTTGACCATTGGCTTCCTGGTACTTGCGAATCGCTAATAATCCCGCGTACTCACCTTGTGCACCAGAGTTTGGTTGCATTGATACGTTGTCATAACCGGTGATTTCAACCAACATCGCCTCCAGTTGGGAGATCATGGTTTGATAACCTTGGGTTTGATCTAATGGCGCATAGGGATGAATATTACTTAATTCATTCCAGGTCACTGGGATCATCTGCGAGGTTGAGTTTAGCTTCATTGTACAAGATCCAAGTGGGATCATACCGTGTACTAATGAGTAATCTTTATTTTCTAAACGCTTCAGGTAGCGCAGCATTTCAGTCTCTGACTGATAGCTGTTGAATACTGGATGGGTTAACACCGCATCGGTACGACGCATTGATTCAGTGATGCCAGTCGCTTTACCAGCGACGATAGCTGCGTCTAATGCGGCGATATCTAAACCGTGATCCGCGCCTAAGATGATATCGAACAACTGGCTGACATCAGCCTCTTGGGTCGATTCATCCAGAGAGATACCAAACTGATCATTACCGACCACTCTAAAGTTGCAACCTGCAGCTAAAGCGCGCTGATATAGTGCATCGTCACCGGTAATTGTCAGGGTATCAAAATAAGTGTCGTTGACTGTCAGTCCTTTACTCACCAAGCCGTTGGCTAGGATTGCTGTCAGTCGATGGGTGCGCTCTGCGATCCGCTTAAGACCGTCTGGACCGTGATACACCGCGTAAAAACTGGCCATATTCGCCAGTAGTGCCTGGGCGGTACAGATGTTAGAGGTCGCCTTTTCACGTCTAATGTGTTGCTCGCGAGTTTGCATCGCCATGCGCAGTGCCGGGTTGCCTGCAGAATCAATAGAGACACCGATGATACGACCTGGTACTTGACGCTTTAGCTTGTCACTTGCGGCGAAGAAGGCAGCGTGTGGACCACCAAAGCCCATCGGTACGCCGAAGCGCTGTGAGGTGCCTAGCACGACATCTGCACCCATTTCACCGGGTGATTTCAGTAGCATCAGGGCTAGCAAATCGGAGGCGACTGCCACCATTGCTTTTTGCTCTTTAGCCACTGCAATATGCGCGGCTAGATCGGTGACATTACCATTGCTGGATGGATACTGCAGCTGGGCACCAAACACATCGTAATCGGCTAGTTTATCGGCGCTATCAACCACCACATCGTAACCGAAGTACTCGGCTCTCGTTTTGATGACATCTAAGGTTTGCGGATGTACATCAGTGGATACGAAGTAGGTGTTAGATTTTTTGCGGTTGGCACGCTTACATAAAGTCATTGCTTCAGCGGCGGCGGTTGCTTCATCTAATAGAGAGGCATTAGCCAGTGGCATGCCAGTAATGTCCATGACCATCTGCTGGTAATTTAGCAATGCTTCTAGGCGGCCCTGGGCAATTTCTGGCTGATAGGGCGTGTAAGCTGTATACCAACCTGGATTTTCAAAGACGTTACGCAAGATAACATAGGGTACTTTGGTGTTGTAATAACCCATCCCAATATAAGATTTATTGACCTTGTTTTGCTCGGCCAAAACTCTAAGCTCTGCCAGAGCCGCTGATTCACTCACTCCTTTATCCATATTCAACGCATCGTCTAAACGGATAGAATCGGGAACCGTTTTTTCAATAAGTTGATCAAGTGAATTCAGATCGAGAGAAGCCAACATATTCTGTTGCTCTTGCTCAGATGGACCCACATGGCGGCGAGTGAACTCTGAATGATTCTGTAAATCCTTCAGGGTAGATGTGTCATTTGTCATCTTAAGTAACCTATGCCTTATGTAACCGGTGCCTTATGTAACCGGTAAAAATAGCTGGAGTTTAGCGGTGTGTTGACTGACTAAACCAGCAAGATAAAAGGTGTGCCGCATAACTAAATAGCGAGTACTTGATACTAGAACCTGAATCAGTGACTGCAACGATAGAGACCAAAAATAGCAGATTAGCTACAGAACTTTTGCCGGCTAACATGGTACTTTTTCCACAGTCGTTGTAAATCGAGTTCGACAGACTCTTAGATCATAAGTATTTAGCAATACAAAATTTTGTAAAAAAATACGACTTTGACAAATTCAGCAACCCGCTTAATTTATATGCTTTAAAATAAGTGGATTTAAATCACTCAACAAAGAGCGAGCCAAAATCGTTTTTTACTTAGTTGGTGGCACTAGTAATCATCGACAGCCTTAATCGTTCAGATTAGAGACTGTCGAGAAAACCGTAGCTAGTCTTCGTCTGCTACTTTAGCTTCATAGCCAGCTGCATCTAATAAGCCGTCTAATTCAGAGGCGTCAGATAATTTTACTTTGGCGATCCAAGCAGCTTCAAATGGGTCTTCGTTAATTGATTCTGGAGCATCTTCAAGCAATTCATTCACAGCGATAATTTCGCCGCTAACTGGCGCGTAAATATCTGATGCCGCTTTAACCGACTCTACTAGTGAAAACTCAGAACCCGCTTCAATTTGCGCGCCAACTTCTGGTAACTCAACAAAAACCACATCACCTAACAGCTCTTGGGCGTGATCTGTAATACCGATAGTGACAGTGCCGTCACCATTATCTAAGATCCATTCGTGGGATGGTGCGTATTTACGATTTGTTGGTAAATTGCTCATTTGCTGCCTCATTGTTCGTTAATTAAGGGAATATTTCCCTTATAATAAATTTTTGTATAGTTATAGCGAAATAGTAAACGCGATACTAGTTATCTGTAAAGCGGAAAACGTGCGCAAAGCGCTTTAACTTGTTCTGCCACTTTTTGTTCTACCGCACTGTCGCCTGCTGGGTCTTTAACCAGAGCATCCAGTACATCGCCAATCAAATTGCCGATCAAACGAAACTCCTCCTCACCAAAGCCTCGCGTAGTACCGGCTGGTGTACCTAAACGGATACCAGAAGTAACCATAGGTTTTTCAGGATCAAAGGGTATGCCATTCTTATTACAAGTAATCCCTGCGCGCTCCAGCGCCACTTCGGTAATATTTCCTTTTAAGCCTTTAGGGCGCAGATCAACTAACATCAAATGGGTATCGGTACCGCCGGACACAATATCAACTCCACGGTTGACTAAGGTCTCTGCCAATACTTTGGCATTGGCCACCACACTGTCGATATAAGTACTGAACTCAGGGGTTAGGGCTTCACCGAACGCCACTGCCTTAGCGGCAATAACATGCATTAACGGGCCACCTTGTAAGCCTGGGAACACCGCTGAATTAATTTTTTTACCGATATCAAGATCGTTAGATAACACCATGCCACCACGCGGACCACGCAAGGTTTTATGGGTAGTAGTAGTGACTATATGCGCGTGCGGTAGAGGACTCGGGTGTACACCAGTCGCTACTAATCCGGCAATGTGTGCCATATCAACCATTAAGTAGGCGCCAACTTTATCGGCTATCGCTCTAAAGCGCGCAAAATCTAGCTCTCGGGGAATCGCAGAGCCGCCGGCAATAATCAGTTTAGGCTTGGACTCAATAGCAATCGCTTCAACTTCATCGTAGTCGATACGCTGTGTCTCTGGATTAACACCGTATTGCACTGCATTAAACCACTTACCAGATTGTGCTGGGCGCGCCCCGTGTGTCAAGTGACCGCCGGCATCTAAAGACATTCCTAAAATGGTATCGCCAGGTTTTAGCAACGCCATAAACACCGCGCCATTCGCCTGTGCACCAGAATGTGGCTGTACGTTAACGTACTCGCAGTTAAATAGCTGTTTAGCGCGGTCAATGGCCAGTATTTCTACTTGATCAACAAATTCACAACCACCGTAATAGCGACGACCGGCATAACCTTCAGCATATTTATTGGTCAACACTGTTCCCTGTGCTTGCATCACAGCTTTAGAGACAATATTTTCAGAGGCGATCAGTTCGATCTGTACTTCTTGCCGTTCAAACTCACGATTGACTGCTGCATCTATTGCCGGATCTGATGCTGCTAAGTCTTGACCAAAAAAATTTTCTAAGTTGCTCATTTTCTATTCCCAAAGGTTTTTTATCATCGCCGTAGATGATGTTTATTATCATAAGCCTATGATTATTAGGTGTATCTATAACCTAAATTAGTGATTTCTCAGGCTTGTCGTTATTACTCATTGCCATTCATCACATACGCCGATCGCGAATAATGAATGCTGTACAGTCTGGCACTATGTTCAGCAGGCGACCGCGTTTACCGCTAAGCCACCCATCGAGGTTTCTTTATCCTTGTCCTGCATATCCAGACCTGTCTGGCGCATCGTTTCGATCACCGCATCTAGTGACACGTGGTGTTCCCCATCGCCTCTTAATGCGAGTCGTGAGGCATTGATCGCCTTCATCGAACCCATCGTATTGCGCTCAATACAAGGCACTTGCACTAAGCCGCCAATCGGATCGCAAGTTAAGCCTAAATTGTGTTCCATGCCAATCTCTGCAGCATTTTCAATTTGTTCGTTACTACCGCCACTGACTGCACATAGAGCGGCAGCCGCCATAGAACAGGCCACGCCGATCTCGCCCTGACAGCCCACTTCTGCAGCGGAAATAGACGCATTCTTTTTATACAACATGCCGATTGCAGCCGCTGTGACAATAAAATTAATGATCCCCTCATCATTGGCACCGGGAACAAACTTCACATAGTAAGCTAATACTGCAGGCACCACCCCGGCTGCACCGTTGGTGGGCGCAGTAACTACTCGCCCGCCTGCGGCGTTTTCTTCATTAACCGCCATCGCATAAAGATTGACCCAATCCATTAATGTTAAAGGATCTTGCAGCGCTTTTTCGGGATGGTCGATCAGCTCTTTTCTCAAGTTGTGGGCACGGCGGCGAATGTTTAAACCACCTGGTAATATTCCGGTTTCTTCACAACCACGCTGAATACAGTCACTCATCACCTGCCAAATACCTAATATTCTCTCGCGGATAGTATCGGCATTCGGCCGCACGGCTTCATTAGCCAATACAACTTCAGCAATAGTAAGCCCGGCATCCTCGGCTACTTTCAACAATTGCAATGCGCTATTAAAGGGATAAGGCTCAACAAACTCACTGCTGTTAGTGACTGTTTTATTGGTTATTTCATCAAAGCTTAAAACGAAACCACCCCCTACGGAAAAGTACACTTCATTAAGAATGATGATTCCCGCTCTATCGTAAGCGGTTAAACGCATTCCATTCGGGTGCTGCTCTAGTGATTCACCAAAATTCATGACCAATTCATGCTCGGGATCAAATTGCACCAATTGTTCACCGTTAAGTTTGAGCTGCTTGTCTTTATAGATTTTCGCAATATATCCATCGATTTTATCCGGATCGACAGTATCTACTTTTTCGCCTAGCAAACCTAACATCACTGCAATATCGGTAGAGTGCCCTTTACCGGTCATCGCTAAAGAACCATAAAGATTGGCTTTAACTTTACTGGTGGCACTAAAGCGACCTTGCTTTTTAAGGCTCTCAATAAATCGATTAGCAGCAATCACCGGACCGACAGTGTGTGAACTTGAGGGGCCTATACCTATTTTAAATAGATCGAAAATACTTAGTGACATAGACCTGAGTCCTTAATTTTTCTTAGTTATTGAAACCTTTGCATAACGTTGCTAGCTAAGGTAATACAAGGCAAAAACCGGCGAGATAGCAGAGCTCACGGGTGTAAATAGCATATTGAGCCGGTTTTTAACGCCGTATTCCAGAGCGCAGTTATCATACCCTCTGGGTAAGTTATGCTGAGGTCTCTGTTATTAATATTACATTCATCGGACTTGTATAGCTCATTTCCCCACCCTCTTCAAGTCATCTGACACAATACTTTCAGAGTGGGTTCAAGTAGAAAATATATAAATATCACGACAATCTCATCAAGCGCAGACTATCAATAGCAGCATAGAATATCAATCAAAAAGTTTCCTATAGGAAATACAAATATTCAAGTTGAACACCTGCATATACAACCAATTGAAAACTAAGAATATAATTATTTGTAAGTAATTTTCTGTAAAATTTATTTTCCTGTTAACGCAATAATAAACGGGTATAAACTGCTGATAATTAATCGCGATTAAATGTGTTAAATTTTTTCAACAACCTAAAGAAAATTAATATAACTTATTGATAAATAACTATTTATAAATAAAACTAAGCGTATATCTAGATACCTATACTCGCCTATAACCGCCACATACTACAACTTAGTATTTGGTAATGTTTCTTATAGGAAACTTTATCTCCCATTCTATTTATTTTCTGTTACCATGGCGCCGCTTATAAATTTTTCCGTGCAGAACAAGCATAATTTTGCCGGACATACTTTAGTTTTTGAGCCTGAATAAATATAATGATTACTTTCTGCACAAAGCGACTTCAGAGTCGTAAGATATTGGCTGCACAGATAAGTGAACAATCTTAACTGCAGCTTCAGGTACAGGTACTGGCTATTTTTCATACTCTACTACTTAGTCATACTTTTACTATAGCTATACTCTTACTATAGTCATACTCTTACTATAGTCATACTCTTACTATAGATAGTAGCGATAGGTGAAAACATTAGCCCTAGGAGCAAGAAAGCAATAACATCAGCAACTAAAAACTGGACAGATAGCTGTCTCTTTTTAGTTATTTTTCAAGACAATGGAGAGACCTAGTATGTCAGATACTTTATTACGCACCCCACTTTATGATTTACACCTTGAGCTAGGCGGTAAGATGGTGCCTTTCGCAGGTTTCGATATGCCTGTGCAATACCCGCTTGGGGTAAAAAAAGAACACCTTCACACTCGCGCCTCCTCCGGTCTTTTTGACGTATCTCACATGGGGCAGGTTAAGCTAGTAGGCGCCAATGCCGCTAAAGCACTCGAAAAGCTAGTGCCTGTCGACATTATGGACCTGCCAATCGGCAAGCAGAAATACGCTTTTTTCACTAATGATCAAGGTGGAATCATGGACGACTTGATGGTTGCCAACTACGGTGACTATCTATACGTTGTGGTCAACGCCGCCTGCAAGGAACAAGATATCGCGCATATGCGTGCCAACCTAGGTGATGACGTTAGCGTTGAAGTATTAGAAGACCGCGCATTGATTGCTATTCAGGGCCCTAAAACTGCAGAGGCGCTAGGTCGTATTCAACCAGCTCTTAAAGATATGGTATTTATGGATACACAACTCATTGATATCGACGGTGCTGAATGCTTCGTGTCGCGCTCTGGCTACACTGGAGAAGACGGCTATGAAATTTCTATTCACTCAGCTTATACGTTGCGCTTAGTAACTCTATTTTTAGAGCAGCCAGAAATTGAAGCAATTGGCCTAGGCGCGCGTGATTCACTACGTTTAGAGTCTGGACTTTGCCTATACGGCCACGATATTGACACTACCACCACGCCTTTAGAAGCCAGCCTAATTTGGGCTATCAGCAAAAATCGTCGCGCTGATGGCGAACGTGCTGGCGGTTTCCCTGGAGCGGATATCATCCTCTCGCAAATCACCAACAAAGACTGGACACGCAAGCGTGTTGGGCTACTAGGTGAAGGCCGCGCGCCGATTCGCGAAGGTGCGGAGCTATTTAACGAAGCCGGCGAGAAAATTGGCGTGGTTACTTCTGGAAGCTACGGCCCGACTATCGAGAAGCCTGTGGCAATGGGTTACGTTGAAACGGCTTACAGCAGCCTAGACACTAAAGTTTTTGCCGAGGTTCGCGGCAAGAAATTACCGATGATCGTCTCGCGTGCACCTTTCATTGAGCAGCGCTACTTCCGCGGTTAATCCGACTCTGCATGAATGACTTGTTAGCGGCGCTAGCTAGTCATCCATGCAATTTTCATAGCGCTAAAGAGAGCACCAGCAACCAAGTACCACCTTCTGTAACACCCACCATTCTCTACTCTGCAATTAAATACAATAGTGCATCTAAGCCCATATTAGAGACCACATGCTCCGCCTGCTCTTTGACTAAAGGCTTGGCATGAAAGGCAACTCCTAAGCCCGCCGCAGCTAACATAGCGAGATCATTGGCGCCATCACCGACCGCGATCGTTTCAGCCAAATCAAAACCTTCTTTTTCAGCAATTTGCTGCAGGTAGCTGACTTTCATCTCGGCATTGACAATAGCACCCACCACCCGACCGGTAACTTGGCCATTTTCAATGTCTAATTGATTGGAATAGGCGTAATCAAATTGATACTTCTGTTGTAAATACTCGGCAAAGTAGTTAAAGCCACCCGATAAAATAGCCGTTTTATAGCCCCGTTGCTGCAACCCCTCTATCAAGGCCTGCATTCCCTCCATCATCGGCAAGTTAGCAGCTAACTCGGCAAGCACTGTGGCACTTAGCCCCTTAAGTAATCCTAAGCGCTGCTTGAAGCTTTGATTGAAATCCAACTCGCCACGCATCGCCGCCGCGGTAATTGCGATTACTTGCTCGCCGACTCCCGCTCTTTTGGCTAGCTCATCAATCACTTCTACCTTTATTAAAGTAGAGTCCATATCAAAGACCGCGAGCTTGCGCCTGATTTTTAGCTGCTCGTTACTCAACAGTACTAAATCTACGGCTAGCTTTTCTGCCAGCAATTTACAGCTTAATTGAAATTTTTCTAAATGCTCTTCACCTATTTCCAACAGCAAAGTAGCGCATCGATCATCCACTCGAGCGAACTCAGTGCTAATTAATGACACCTTTTGCGCGCCTAAAAATTGCAAAACAGCCTGCTGCTGAGTATCTAACAGCGTTTCTGATAGTAAAAATAGCTTGTACACTTGCCCTGTCTGGTCACTCAACATCAACTTTCCCTACGCAATTATAAATACTGCTGGGATTATCCTAGATTCAGTGCAGGAGCGCAAAAAATACCCTCCATATTCACAGGTTGTTTTATTGTAAATAGCTCACAGATTAGTGCCAGTATTTGGAATATATTAGCGATCAAGTTAACGGGTGCCGGCAATGAAATCCAGCTGACTGATGCGATTGCAAAATTAATGGAAACTGAAACCGTGGAGGCTTATTGCATGGTCGGTAAATCACATGATTGTGGAGGTAAAATAGGCTACATGAACGCCTTTGCAGAATACAGTTTAAGGGATAAAACCAGAGGCGCTGAATTTAGGGCGAACTTAGTTAAATTATTAGCGCAGTACCCTGAAACCAGCGCATAACCATCCTTTGCAAGATTATATGACTGCAAACCGCCCTGCCGACTTTCCAACCGGGCGGTTACACTCTCTAGATAGCTGCATCGTTTAACACTAGCCAGGCAGCCACATCAACTACAGTTCAGCGATAACTTTTTAACTTTGTTGGCGCTTAACCGATTTCTTCATGACTTTTTTAGCCTTGCGCTTTTTAGCACGATTAGACAGACCTTTACTGCCTGTATTATGGGTTGCCACTTCTTTTTCGGCGCTCGATAAAGGCATTTTATGCTTATCACCTGCAGCTTTTACTTTGTCTTTTTTCGGCTTTCTAGGCGGTCTACGCAAATTAGTTTTAGTATCTTGCGGCGCGACATCAACATTTAACTCAGCCTCAGGCTGTCTGGTTTGTGCCTTTGGTTGACGAGCCTTGCTCTTCGGCTTAGTAGTATAAACCTCTTCAGCTGTCGCACTCTTCGATTTAGATTTAGACTTTTTAGCAGCGCCCTTGGCTGTTTTGGCGGTCTTGACTGTTTTGACTGTTTTGACGATAGCCTCGACACTACTGGCGGAGCGCTTAGCTTTTTTAACACTGGCTATTGTGGCAACTAATTCGAAATCAATTTTTCGATCATCCAAATTAACCGCGACCACTTTAACACTCAATTGATCACCGAGCCTGAATACTTGGCGACTTCTCTCACCTATCATGCGCTGTTTAGCGGCTTCAAAATGATAGTAATCTTTAGGCAGTGCCGTAATGTGAATTAAGCCTTCTATATACACATCTTTTAGCTCGACAAATAAACCAAAACCAGTCACAGCAGTAACAGTACCGGTAAAGTCATTGCCGACTTCAGATTGCATATATTCACATTTCAACCATGCCATCACATCGCGGGTCGCATCATCGGCACGGCGCTCGGTCATAGAACAGTGCTCAGCTAAGGATAGTACTTGCTCAATATTGTAAGGGTATCGATAAGCGCTATTGGCGGCAAACGGCTCAGGTCGGACAATCGCCTTTAACGAACTGTCGGAGTGGATAAGCGAGCGAATTGCACGGTGCACCAATAGATCAGGATAGCGCCGAATCGGTGAAGTGAAATGCGTATACGCTGCATAAGCGAGCCCAAAATGACCTTCTTCTTCAGGGCTGTATACCGCCTGCGACATAGATCGCAGCATCATCACTTGGATAACCTGTCGGTCGGCTCTATCAATAATAAACGCCGCCAATTTCTGATAGTCAGCGGGCTGTGGATCGTCTTGCCCGGTCAACTCTAACCCCAGTTCTGCCAGATAGCTTCTCAGGTTTTGCAGACGCTCGGTTTTCGGTGGCTGGTGCACGCGGTACAAGCTTGGCAGTTTTGAGCTAATGATAAAGCGCGCGGTAGCCACGTTGGCTAGCAACATGCACTCTTCAATTAATTTGTGCGCATCATTGCGCTTAATCGGCACAATTTTGTCTATTTTGCGATCTTCGGCAAAAATCACCCGAGTCTCGACCGTATCGAAATCCATCGCGCCTCTTAAATCACGCGCTTCACGCAATTGTAAGTACAAGCTTTTCAAGCAGCGTATATGCGGCATTACCGCTTTATATTCAGCTCTGAGCTGCTCGCCATCCGAAGCTTTATCCAACATACTAGCGACTTTAGTGTAAGTCAGCCGAGCGTGGGATTTAATCACCGCTTCATAAAATTTATAGCCTGATAAACGCCCTGCAGAACTCACCGTCATTTCACAGACCATCGCCAATCTATCGACGTTAGGCTTGAGTGAACACAGCCCGTTTGACAGCACTTCAGGTAACATCGGCACCACAAAATCGGGGAAATACACTGAGTTACCGCGCTTGTGCGCCTCCATATCTAATTCTGTATTGGGCAACACATAATAGGACACATCGGCAATCGCCACCCACAAGCGCCAACCGCCAGACTTTTTAGGCTCAGCGTAGACAGCATCATCAAAATCGCGCGCATCTTCGCCATCAATAGTGACGAATGGCAGGTGACGCAAGTCGATCCGCCCCTCCTTCGACTCTGCAGTGACTTGCGGCTCGATACCGGCAACTTCCTTATCGACCGCTTCAGGCCAAGTATCGGGAATATCGTAGTTATGGATAGCCACTTGGATTTCCATCCCCGGCGCCATGTGATCGCCTAAGACTTCTATTACCTTGGCCTGTGCCAGGTTGCGCTTACTCGGCTGGCTGGTAATTTCAACCACCACCAATTGATCATTCTTATAATCTAAGCGACTCTCTGGGTCGGCGAGAACAATGATTTCTTGGGTGATTCGCTGGTTTTCTGAACGCAGATTACCAAAGCCATTTTCACCGTGAAAACGCCCCACCAGCTTGTGGGTGTTATGCTCTAACACCTCGACAATTTTTCCCTCTCGACGGCCGCGTGAATCTTTACCTAAAGGCTGAATAACAACTTTGTCGCCATCAAATACCTGGCGCATTTGCCGAGCGCTGATAAAAATATCATTGCCTTTCTCTGGGCTGGCGAAACCAAAACCATCTCGGTGGCCGATGATTCGACAGTTGATCAAATCCATCTGTTTCAGGATACCGAATTCATTTTTTCGGTTACTCATTAACTGCCCATCGCGACACATCGCTTTGAGACGATACATCACAGCATTGAATGAGTCTCCCTCTTGCACCGCTAATTGAGCACACAATTCAGGGTGCGAAATCGGCGCTCCCCATTTAGCCATAAATTCTAGAATGTACTCACGACTTGGTACTGGGTTTTGATATTTTTCCGCTTCTTTTTTTGCAGCGGGGTCTTGCTTGGTCCAATCTTGGCTCATAATATATATTTCCATATAGCTAAACGCTGCAGGTACGCGCTAAAAATTTATTGTTTTTTAGCGCTAAAACCACACAGCCGTTTGCTGGTCGAGGAACATGCGAAGCTATTTTCTTGCGTCAGTGAAAAAAGGTTCGCATATTCCCTGAATTTTTTAGTTATTAATTTAGTCTAGATATAGCACGCTTTGATGGCGCTTTAGCTACCAGACATTCATGCAGAGGTCTCACCCAACAAACGATCGCCGTATTTTAAGCTGTCTCGCAGTTGAGATTTTTTGAGGTTAACGATCGCGGTTTGTGTTATTCACCGACGACGCTCAAGCATTAAATCTAGACGAACGGACAGCATTTTCTGCCCTGTGGCTAATTTTAATGCTTATAACGATAAAAGCCGAGTAATAACTCGGCTTTTATCGTTGATTAGGCTTTATTTAAGATTTTACTTCAGACTCGTCTTCATCTAGCTCTTCACCTTCATAGCCATCTGTCTCAAAGCCTTCACCTTCGACAAAACTATGATCTTCCTTAGGCGGGATAATTAGGTCTTCTTTCGAAATACCCATCATCAACAGCGCGTTTGCAGCGACATAGATAGATGAATAGGTACCTACCACCACACCAACTAACAGGGCGACAGCAAAACCAAAAATCATCTGCCCACCAAAAATAGCCAAGATAACCAGCACAATCAAGGTCGTCAATGAAGTGACTATGGTCCGACTTAAAGTTTGCGTTAACGAGATATTCATCACTTCAAGCGGCGTCTCTTTACGCAGCTTACGAAAGTTTTCCCGAATTCGATCAGAGACCACTATAGTATCGTTCAGTGAGTAACCTATCACCGCGAGAATAGCCGCCAATACGGTCAAATCAAACTCTAGTTGAAACAGCGCAAAGAATCCCAACACGATCACTACATCGTGAATTAGAGCGATCACCGCCCCCACAGAAAACTTTAGCTGGAAGCGGAAGGTCACATACACCATGATCATGAACAGCGCCAACAGCATGCCCAAACCACCTTGTTCGCGAAGCTCATCACCCACTTGAGCACCGACAAATTCGTTGCGACGCAACTCAATTTGCTGATCAGAATTGGCTTTTAAGGCATCCAGTACTCTATTACCTAATTTCGGATCGTGTGCCTCTTGTAAGCGAATCAGGATGTCTTTTGGCGAGCCAAAGGTTTGCACTACAACATTGCTAAAACCAGCCGCCTCCAATTCAGTACGAATCTTTTTACTGTCGGCATTGGTCTGGTAGTGGACTTCAACTAAACTGCCACCAGTAAAATCCAAACCTAACTTCAAACCATTTACAACCATTGCACCTATTGAAACCAACAACAGCATGGCTGAGAATGCGAGCGCTAACTTCTGCGCCCCCATAAAATTAATAACTTTTCTATTAACACTCATCAGATAAGCCTTTTATATCGACAATGATTTAAGTTGGCGTCCGCCATAACTTAAATTCACTAGTGCACGAGTTACCATAATGGCGGTAAACATGGATGTCACAATACCTACAGATAGTGTGATCGCAAAACCTTTAACTGGCCCGGTTCCCATCGAGAACAAGATAACCGCAGCAATTAAAGTAGTTATAATGGCGTCAAAAATAGTGGTAAAAGCACGGTCAAAGCCAGCACTAATCGCCGACTGTGGGGGCAGACCATTGGCCAGCTCCTCTTTTATTCGCGCAAAGATCAACACGTTTGCATCCACCGCCATACCCACTGTCAACACAATACCTGCGATACCTGGCAAAGTTAACGTGGCTGACAGCAATGACATTACCGCGGTCAGTAACACCAAGTTCACCATCAACGCAATGTTCGCCAACAGGCCAAATACGCGATAGTAGACCAGCATAAACAACAGCACTAAGGCAAAACCAATTTGTACAGAGGTCATGCCTAACTCAATGTTTTCCGCCCCTAAACTCGGACCGACAGTTCGCTCTTCTACAAAGTAGATAGGTGCAGCTAGCGCACCGGCGCGAAGTAGCAAGGCTAATTCAGTAGATTCACCTTGACCGTCAAGTCCGGTAATTCTAAAAGAGTTACCTAATACCGACTGAATTGTTGCCAGTGAAATAATCCGCTTTTCCACATAAGGAAGACGTTTTGCGACTCTTTTCCCATCTACAGTCTCGTAGATAGTCCGCGCTTTATGCTCAATGAACAGCACAGCCATACGGCGCTGAATAGCATCGCGAGTGGTGCGAGACATTAACTGTCCACCTTTAGAATCAAGGGTGATGTTAACTTGTGGCGAACCATTTTCATCAAAGGAAGCCTGTGCGTTCGATACACTAGCGCCGCTGACAATCACATCTTTTTCTATGCTGGCGGTACGATCTGGATCAGATCTAAATTTAAATACCTCGGTCGTGGCACGCGTGGCACTTGGACCCGCTTCTAATCTAAATTGCAGATTGGCGGTTTTACCAATAATCCGCTTAGCTTCTGCGGCATCTTGAATACCCGGCAGCTGTACAACTATCCGATTTCGCCCCTGACGCTGTACTAACGGCTCTGCGACACCTAATTCATTGACACGATTTCGCAAGGTGGTTAAGTTTTGCTTGATTGCGTAATCTTCTATGTCTCTTATGGTACTTTCTTTAAGATTGACAACCACATAAAAACTGCCGCCTCTATCTTCAGTCGTTACTAGGAAACCTGGGTACTCATTGCGGATAAAGCTCTGCGCTTTATCACGTGTTTCAAGATCGGCAAATTTTACCGCTAGCGAGCCATCTTTACCGCGCTCTACAGCGCGATAGCGCAACACTTCAGTACGTAATTTGGTTTTTATTTCAGATATATAAACTTCTAAACGCTGGCCAACTGCCTGTGCCATATCCACTTCTAGCAAAAAGTGCACACCGCCACGTAGATCTAAGCCCAGCTTCATTGGCCCAGCACCTAAGTCTTCTAACCACTGCGGAGTAGTGGGCGCCAAGTTAAGTGCGACCACATAGTTGTCACCCAATAACTCTGCAATAGTTTGCTTAGCTTTAAGCTGTGTCTCGCCATCAGCAAATCTAATCAAGCCACCTTTCGCGGTTAACTCACTTGATTTAAAACTAATTTTGTCGCGCTTTAATTTTTTCTCGACTCGCGCAATCAGCGCCTCATCAGTCAGATATATATTACGAGTGCCCGATACTTGCACAGCGTAATCATCAGGATAAAAATTCGGGGCAGCGTAAATCACACCTAAAACCAGCACACCTAAAATCAGCAGGTTTTTCCACAGAGGGTAACGATTGAGCATAGTGCTCGCTTCCTTTTCAGATACGAAAACGCCATTTTTCAATGGCGTTTGTGACAGAGTGCGTTAACATCAACACTTAAATACTTTTCATTGTGCCTTTTGGTAAAGCCGCTGAAATATGAACTTTTTGAAAGCTTAACTGCGTGCCTTCGCTCACTTCTAAAGTAACATAATCATCATTTAACTTAACCACTTTGCCAATGATGCCGCCAGATGTCATGACCTCATCACCTTTGCCAATAGCAGAAACTAAGTTTTTATGATCTTTTGCACGCTTGGCCTGTGGGCGCCACATGAAGAAATAAAAGATCAAACCAAAACCAACTAAAAAGATGATATTGAAAATTCCGCCATCGGGTCCTCCGATTACAGAGCCCTCAGCATATGCTGGTGAAATAAAGAAGCTCATTGCTACTCCTAATAAAGTTCTAATGAAACTGTTAATTTTTATTCCCGACATTCAGGAACATCTAAACCACGCTTGCGATAAAATTCAACCACAAAGTCGCTCAATTTACCTTGATCTAAAGCATCGCGCAATCCCTGCATCAAACGTTGATAAAAACGTAAGTTGTGAATGGTATTGAGCTGCGATCCCAAGATCTCTTTACACTTATCTAAATGATGCAAATAAGCGCGACTAAAGTTGCGACAAGTATAGCAATCGCAAGTTTCGTCTAAAGGTCGAATATCTGTTTTATTGGAGGCATTTCTTAGCTTTACAACCCCTGTATCAACAAACAAATGCCCATTTCGTGCATTTCGGGTCGGCATTACGCAATCGAACATATCAATCCCGCGGCGCACGCCTTCCACTAAATCTTCCGGCTTACCGACCCCCATCAAATACCTGGGCTTATCTTCGGGCAACTGATGAGCGATATGGTCTAATACCTTGACCATTTCATCTTTGGGTTCCCCCACTGACAAGCCGCCAATCGCATAGCCATCAAATTCAATCTCGGTCAGCCCCTTTAGCGACTCATCCCTTAAACTGTCGTACATCCCGCCTTGCACAATAGCAAACAAAGCGGCCGGATTGTCCGCGTGGGCTTTTTTAGAGCGCTCGGCCCAACGCAATGACAAACGCATCGAATCAGCAGCTTGCTGCTCCGTGGCAGGATAAGGCGTACACTCATCAAAAATCATCACTACATCAGAGCCTAAATCACGCTGCACTTGCATCGACTCTTCAGGTCCCATAAAGACCTTAGAGCCATTCACCGGCGACTGAAAATGTACTCCCTTCTCAGTAATTTTGCGCGTCTTTCCTAAACTAAACACCTGAAACCCACCGGAGTCAGTCAAAATAGGGCCTTTCCACTGCATAAAATCATGCAGGTCGCCATGTTTTTTAATCACTTCTGTTCCGGGGCGCAACATTAAATGAAAGGTATTACCCAGAATCATATGGGCCCCCGTCTCTTCAATGTCCCTTGGCAACATACCCTTCACCGTGCCATAAGTACCCACTGGCATAAAAGCTGGGGTCTCAACTACGCCACGCGGAAAGGTAATCCGCCCACGGCGCGCCTTACCTTCCTGTTGTAGCTTCTCAAATTTCATAAAACATTTTCTAGACACAATACTTCCTCAATTCACTGGCGAAACAGGCCAATATATTGCTGCATAGCAGCTGTTTTAATATAGATATTTAGAGAGCTCTGCATAACTAACCCAGAGGGTATGATAACTGCGCTCGCAACGTTATGCAGAGGTCTGATTTAAATTATTAAGCACACCCATCAACGCGGCGTAATAAACATCGCATCGCCGTAACTAAAAAATCTATATTTTTCAACTACAGCCTGCTGATAGGCGTGAATAGTATGCTCAAAGCCAGCAAAGGCACTTACCAACATTAACAAAGTAGATTCAGGCAAATGGAAATTCGTCACCAGCCTATCGACCACACGATATTCATATCCAGGATAAATAAAGATACTAGTATCACCACACATAGCGCTGATTTCACCACCGGCGGCTGCGGATTCCAAACAGCGTACACTTGTAGTCCCTACCGCGATCACTCGCCCACCGTTAGCTTTAGTCTGCTTTACTTGCCGACAGACCTCCTCACTCACTTCGATATATTCTGCATGCATAACATGCTCAGTGACAGTCTCGACCTTCACCGGCTGAAACGTCCCCGCGCCGACATGCAAAGTAACAAACGCAGTGTCGACTCCTTTAGCTTTAATCTCCTCGATAAGCTGAAGATCAAAATGCAAGCCGGCCGTTGGCGCAGCCACCGCTCCAGGCTTATGGTTATAAACCGTTTGATAGCGCTCTCTATCTTCCAGCTGATCAGCTCTGTTCATATAGGGTGGTAAAGGCATATGCCCATGCTGCTCCAGAGCATTAATCAAACTGCCCTCAATCTGAAAAGTTAACTCAAACAAATTGCCTTTACGCCCGACCACCGTCGCTTGAATCCCCCCCTCAAAAAACAACACCGCGCCCACTTTAGGTGAGCGACTAGATTTGACATGCGCCAGCGCTGCTTTCTCAGCGGTGACACGCTCAATCAACAACTCAACTTTACCACCGGTTTCTTTCTTGCCGAACAATCGCGCCGGAATCACTCGGGTATCGTTAAAAACCAGCAAATCCCCAGGCTGCAACAAATCCACCAAATCCGAAAAATGACGGTGCTGTAACTCACCACTTTTCCCATCTAAACAAAGCAGACGGCTGGCACTACGCTTTTCTAACGGAAAACTGGCGATCAACTCTTCGGGCAAATCAAAACTAAAATCAGATACTTGCATTAACACACTACTTTACTAAATGGATTCTTAGGGCTGAAAGACTAAACGTCAGCATAAAAGATATTGAGGCGCGGGATTATACAGTAAATCTGACGTTATTTAAGAAAAAACCAATTAATTGATTGACGCATTTTAATAGCGCCCTATAATACGCCGCATCTACTAAGCAGCAATGCCCTAGCAGATACTTAAAGACCGATGCCAGTGTGATGGAATTGGTAGACATAGGGGATTCAAAATCCCCCGCTTAATAGGCGTGCCGGTTCGAGTCCGGCCACTGGTACCATTTGTCTTTAAGATTAATTCAGCCTCATTCATTTGGGGCTTTTTTATGTCCAACATATAAAGAAAAACAAAGTGGATTCCCTTCTATAACCACTGCCCGCTTAATAGGCGTGCCGGTTCATTCCTATAAATAAAGAGTGCCACTGGTACCATTTGTCTTTAAGATTAATTCAGCCTCGTCTTCTTGTATAAAGAGCCGGGGCTTTTTTGTGCCTGAAGAAAAAAATAGTGGATTCCTTTCTATAACCTCTGCCCGCTTAATAGGCGTGCCAATCCAAGTCCGGCCACTGGTACCATTTGTCTTTAAGAACTTAATAGCCTCGTTACTCACAGATATAGAGCCGGGGCTTTTTTGTGTCTGAAGGAAAAACAAAGTGGATTCCTATTTATAACCACTGCCCGCTTAATAGGCGTGCCAATCCAAGTCCGGCCACTGGTACCATTTGTCTTTAAGAACTTAATAGCCTCGTTACTCACAGATATAGAGCCGGGGCTTTTTTGTGTCTAAAGGAAAAACAAAGTGGATTCCTATTTATAACCACTGCCCGCTTAATAGGCGTGCCAATCCAAGTCCGGCCACTGGTACCATTTGTCTTTAAGAACTTAATAGCCTCGTTACTCACAGATATAGAGCCGGGGCTTTTTTGTGTCTGAAGGAAAAACAAAGTGGATTCCTATTTATAACCTCGGCCCACTTAATAGGCGTGCCAATCCAAGTCCGGCCACTGGTACCATTTGTCTTTAAGTAATAATTCAGTCTCGTCTTCTTGTATAAAGAGCCGGGGCTTTTTTATGCCTGATATATAAGAAAAGATATAGTAGATTCCTTTCTATAACCACTGCCCGCTTAATAGGCGTGCCGGTTCATTCCTATCAATAAAGAGTGCCACTGGTACCATTTGTCTTTAAGTAATAATTCAGCCTCGTCTTCTTGTATAAAGAGCCGGGGCTTTAAAGAGAGCTGTAAGCTATAAGCCTTAAGCTCTAAATATTCAGCACTTCGGCTAAAGCCCCACACTTACCTGACATACTGTTTGCATGCTTGAGGTACACTGATACCAAGTACTTAATTTTCTATATTGCATTAACTATTGCCAGTATATCGAGAATCAAACCGGTCAACCGGTAAAGCTGGTGGTCTTTGATACCTTAGCGCGCTGCTTTGGTGGCAACGATGAGAACTCAGCCAAAGACATGGGCGCATTTATTCAAGGTTACGATGCTATTAAGCAAGGTACTGGTGCCACTGTTATGGTTGTCCACCACTCAGGCAAGAACGAAGAAGCAGGCGCCCGTGGATCCTCTGCTCTTAGAGGCGCTTTAGATGTAGAGTTAATGGTAAAGCGTGACGGCAAGGAAACAGCTCTGACATTGTCTTGTATGAAGATGAAAGACGCAGAGGCGCCTGATACCTTCGCCTATGACCTTAAATCACTGATTACTCACTTTGACGAGGATAATACTCTCGTGCTTATACAGGAAGGCAGGGAAGCCACCACCAGCGAAAATAAGCCAAATACTGGTAATATATCAGGGAATCATCAAGCCGTATGGCAAGCTATCAGATCACGAAAATCTGCTGGGCAACCCGCTACCGTTCAAGTAGTAAGAGACGACATCAAAATTCAAGGGTATGAGATGAAAAACTTTGGCCGGTGGTTGAATAAACTACTCGATAGCGGAGCGCTGAAAAGAGAAGGTGTATGCTAATTATGCCGGATAATTAGCTAAAACAAAGTGATGCCAGAAGTGAGGTATAAATGAGGTGTTTTTAACAAGTGAGGAGTAACTAGTAACAACGCATAAAATAATGGCTATTTAACATACAACTACAATATAGTAGTTAGCCAATAATCAATAAAAAAACTGCCTTAAGAAAGGGGTTACAGCTACTAATTTACAGCACTTGATGCTGACAGGAGACAGTTTTGAATCATTATAAGTCATACTCTATTGATAACATCCCTTTCTACGAGTGCCCATTATGCTGTACAGGCGAAATACAGCATAACAAAGATGATTACCTAGCCAGAACTACAGGAGAGTCTCATTCATTAAGAAAAACAGATAAAAGCGATCCATCCTTTGTAAAAGGGCTTTTAAGGATCGATTTATTCTGTAGCAACAAGGAATGCAATGAAGTTGGGGTAATGATAATGGATGGAGAATTAGATCCCCCAGAAGAGGGCTCATCAACACTTCATATGTCGTACGCTCCGGCTTATATCCTGCCTGCTCCATCATTATTCAAATTAAAAAATGAATACCCAAATAGAATTAATGAGCTAATGAAACAAGCATTTTCATTATTTTGGTCTGACGCCGCTTCCTGTGGAAATAAAATTCGTATAGCTGTAGAGGTGCTACTAGACGATCAAAAAATAGAGAATACCAGGAAAGATAAAAGTGGAGTTTACCTCTTAAGTAAAAAAGGGCGCCCTAAATCGATTATGTTACAACAGAGGCTGGACGATTTTAAAAAGAAAAGCACGAAAGGAAAGGAATGTGCGGCGGCCCTAGGCTCTATTAAATGGCTTGGTAACGCATCCAGCCATGATGGAGTGCTAATACACCAAGATATCGTATTTAGAGCATTAATGATTTTTAGTGATGTTTTAGATTATTTATATACCGACACAATTTTACCTGTTAGCACCGACTATTCATCAAAGCTTATAAATGTATTCTATCACCCTCATGAACAAACTACGTGGCCAGAGAAATAATAAAATAGCCACGTTAATTTATCCAATAATTTCGTAGCAACTCATATAATTAGTATTCGGAGAAATTCAAATTGTTCGAGCATAATGACATAGAAAAATATAGTTTCTCTAACATACCAATAGGCGAAGAATGTCTTCTTATTAGTGAAATCTACATAGAAGAGTTTTCTAACGCCCTCATTAAGCAATTAGATCACTCCTTGGGGAACCCATATGAAGTTGGTTACTGTTGTACTGTAGTTGTAAGAAATATAAATTCAAATTCTATTGATCTGTCTTGGTATCCTGATACACACACTAGATTCCACGAGGTATCCATTAGCATCCCTAAAGATAAGTTTAAAGTGTGTGTTGAGTCCTGCAAACACGGTATAAAACCCTACATTTTTATTGATCATAATTGGTTAGAGCTACTTTATACTAGAGAGTACTCAGTATTTGCACTGGTAGATGCTATCGGCGTAAAAGATGCCATTCGCGACAACCTTTTAACGAAAGAAAAGCTGCTGTACCTCCGCGACGAGATAGACTCTTTGGCAACTGAGCATTTAGACATATCATTTATTTCCTTTGCCGATAGCCTGATATTAAAAAGCAACTGGTCTGTAGGCTATTATCGTAACAGTATTAAATGCTCGTACAAACCAGAGTCACTTCTATTAGTTATTCAAAAGATACAGGATATATACAATAACGTCCTTGGATTAAGTGTTTATTCCGTCTTAACGCAAGGTAGTAACGAATATTACGAAGAACCTTTGCTTCACATTTCAAACACAAAAAATCATATTTGCCTAAATAGTCTTGGTATTCCATTCGCGGAGCTATTGGCAATTGAAAACGCGGCAAAGATAGCATTAAAAAGTAAGGTTCACTCTCCAGCAGAAATTTATATGGATGAACAGTACTACCACTCTTTAAATTTTAGAATTGAGTTCCAAAAAAATAAAAAACCGAAAAATTCATATAAAGCAATAATGAAAACGGGAACGTCTAATTATTTTTATTCATCGCTCAAAATCCTACTTGATAACCTTAGTAAATAATTTTAGTTTTTTACTGAATAAAAGCCGTATGCAAGTAAGCGGCCATTTTAGGCCGTCTTCTCATCAGTTTAGAGTGATCATCACTTAAAAAAATTGAGACCTGTGTAAAGTGAGGCCCCTACTAATCAGAGGTGTAAAGTAGTAAGGTTTTTTGTTCAAATTTCAGCCTTGACAGATTCAAATAAAAGAATACTATAAACAGACAAGAACTAGCACTTTTTGTCTATTTATTAAATAATTATGAGTATGGATAAAATGAAAATATTTACAGCAACCGAGGCAAAACAAAACTTCGGGAAAATTATGGCTACAGTGGGAACAGAGCCAATCGGCATAAGTAAAACAAGCAAAGACTTCGCCGTTTTACTTTCTGCAGAAAGATATAAAGAACTCAAAAAATTTGAAGATATTTTATATGCTAAAGCAGCAGAAATAGCTATTTCTGAGGGATTATTATCCGCAAAAGAATCGAAAGATTTACTTGATGATATTGATTAATGAGACAAATAATTTTTACCAAACAGGCAGGAAAGAAACTTAAGCAAATCAATAAATCTACTCCACAGATTGCTAAGCTAATAAAAAACTTGCTCCTATCACTTGCCGAAGATGTAGAACAAGTAAGAGGCGAAACACTACAGGGATATAGCGATTTCAAAAAGTTCAGGATTGGAAAATATAGGATAATTTATACTTATAATAATACGACTGTAACTGTGGCAATACTGGATAAAAGAGAAATTGTATATCAGACATTTGAAAAATTAATGAAAAATTCAAATTCCCTCGATTAAAAATGGCTTATTTAAGCTATTTTTTTCTCTAAAAAGCCCTCTGCCCCCACTCATACGGTGAATATAACCTCCGTTATGTGATTATTATAGTTTTGGGGGTTTGATCAATGCTTGTTGTAAGCTCTCTTCCCTCTTTTCAGCTTGAAGCAGCAATGAATTTTTTCTTCGAGCTGTCGGCTAAACTGTTTTTCTCGTTCTATCATTTAATTAGCACTGGACTACTCCAGGCCACTGATAGCATATTTTAAGTAAAAGTACTGTCATTAGGGCTATAGACTAGTTATAGCGTACAAACATAAGTATAACTACAGTAATACATACTTATATAGCAAGGTATCGATCATGGACACATTAAGTTATTCCTCATTCCGCAATAATTTAGCCAGTGTTTTAGACAAAGTGAACAACGACCATAAACCGGTGATGGTTACACGGCAAAATGGCAAATCAGCCATCGTGATGAGTGTTGAGGATTTTCAATCCTACGAAGAAACTGCCTATTTAATGGCTAGCCCAAAAAATGCAGAACGCTTAAATCATGCTATCTCTGAAGTAGCAGCTGGTAAAACAATACCAAGGGAACTCCTTGAAGAATGATCATATCTTGGGCAGATAAAGCTTGGGAGGACTACCTTTACTGGCAACAGATTGATAAGAAAATGTTAAAGCGAATTAATACGCTGATCAAAAATATCAGTCGTGAACCTTTTGAGGGCATTGGTGATCCAGAACCTCTAAGACATAATTGGTCAGGTTACTGGTCGCGACGGATTGATCGGGTGCAGCGTATTGTTTATAAGATCACTGATGAAGCGATTATTATAGTTCAATGCCGATACCATTACTAAAAAGCATCGGTAGCATCTAGTTTTGATCTTAGATAAAAACATGGCCGTCCATATTTTTGCGAAAGACTCCCCCGCTATGAACTAAATTGACAGCCGCTCAGATGGACCGCATAGCCCAGCTTCGATCTTCGCGACATTCTGTCGCTACTCTCGCCAATTGAGTCAATAGCTCCGGCGGTAATTCAAGGGGGTTGGTGGCCCCGTAGCTAGATTTTTTGTACAGCAATACTTTTATCTATGATATAGATTAATAACAGTGAAAGTAGCTGAATTATCCTTTAACCGCAGTGATAAAAAGAGCCTGTCCCATTTTTTTTGTTTTCAAATTCCGAAGATTTTTCAATGACGAAAAATCACTCACCTTATTCATTGACATCCACAGAACTTCTAAATCATCGAGATTAGATATAGCTTTAATATTAACAATCTTATTATTACCTACATTTAAAAGCTTTAGTTTACCCAACCTATTAAGTGGAGACATGTCAACTATTTCATTCCCCCTAAGCACCAACTCTTCTAAATTAATCAAATTCAATAACGGAGATAAATCAACGATCTTGTTGTTTTTAGCATTTATTTCTTTCAGCTGAACAAAGTATTTTAACGGGCTTAAGTCACTTACTTTGCCACCTCGAACATAAACAATTATTCGCCTGTTCAAATCTTTATACAGCGGCTCGCATCCCATTGTGAAATTTTCTTTACTGCCAAAAATTTCTTTTGTTAGGGCGTTTAAGGTGATTTCTTGAGATGCTGTTGGGTTTTCACACATTTCCATAAAAGTATCAGTGGCGTAAATCTCTACAGAAAATAACATACAGATTGTCAATATTATTTTTTTCATCTTTGTTTTGGCCTCAGTCTTCTTAAAAAATCTTTTACTTCTGTATATAAGACCTTTCTACTAATGGACTGAATTGTCCTTTAGTGTTGTTTCAGTGTGTTTTACATTCTTTATTTGTTTTATTGGTTAACAAAGCCTCAAAATTATCTTTCATATCCCCATTCAAACTAAATTCAATCGAGCCCATAAATATTACAGCTCTATTTTTTAAATATTTAGAGTTTGAAAGCACATATGTTACGCTCGTATCGAATTCTTTTTCCATCATAGTGGCAAGCAAATCAAAATACTCTTCACTGCGTTCAATATCAATGACATACTTTCCTGATGAATGCCTACCTATTTTACGATTATTTAACCTATAATTTGATAAAATCACACCTAACAGGAAGTTCTCTTTTTGTTCCCTATCCAATTTATATGGATTCACCAGACCAAATTTAGCTCCTTTTTCTATTATCTGATCGCTTATTCCATAAGTATTACTGATTTCAGATTCAACTATATATTCATTTATCAACAATTTAACAGACTTGGATTTTATAACATTCGCATCAGTATACTCTTTCAAAGATACATCGCTTGAATCGACGCCTTCTATATTTTCAATTTTACCCATGAATATTTTCATTACATCTATATCACTGCATTCATAATGTAATAAAAAATCTTTATAGGGTTCAAACCCATTAACGACTATCACTGGCTGTGAAATCAAGCCCAACACAAATGCTATATCATTTTTACTATTATTTTTGTTTGAAAAAGACGTGGTCGAAAACATCGAAAACATTAAAATAAGTATTAATTTATTCATGATATCCCTCTAACATCTCAGATTACTTGAATTATATTTTTTAAATTTTTCTAATATTTCTTTTAATATAGACTCAGTAAGTACATATTTAATTTTTGCATTATATACTTCTCCATCTACTTTTTTCATTTTCACATCTCGAACTAAAAAACCTGACCGGGACATATCTTCTTCGAACAAATCAATCATTACTCTTGGTCCAGTCAAAATCATCGAACGTTCAATATTTATTTCTTCATTAAAAACCCTACTAGATTTTGATAAATACATACCCATCAAAAAATATTTTTTGTTTTCATTCTTTATTTCATAAGGACTTATATAACCTTCTTCTATTAATGAATCTTTATATTTTTTTTGCTTTGATCCTTTATATTCATCGAAAATCAAATGAGAATGTAATAAAATAGATAAACTATTAGAATAAAGGACTTTTTTATTTTTAACTTCCTTATAGTTAAAATCACTTTTTACATTTTTCAAACCAGTAGCGTACTCTTTAAATATTTCCTCCACATATGGTTTTTTACAATCGAAAACTGCCACTAAATCCTTTATTTCTTTTATATCATCACTTCTCATAACAGGATAATTTATTAGACCTAACAACATCGAAATTTTATTTTCATTCGAAATATTAGCACCTAGCGTCAAAGGTGATAACATCAAAAAAATCATCATTAACGTTGTATTCTTCAACATATACATACAAGTTTCCTTTAATTTTCGGCATTTTACTTTGAGGAATCTTAATTACCATTAACTGTAGCTATCAAATAATTATTTATAGCACTCAATATAAACAATTTAATTTTCTGCTAACAAGGCTATCGATTTCTTGGTCTCTTGCTGCGGCAACTGCTTTCCAGCTAAAGGACACTTTTCAATCCAAGTATTTTTTCCCATAATTAAGTGCTCTGACGATACAATATTGCACATATAGCCTTCAAGCCAGCTTTGTAATTCATTACTTTGACCATAAAAAGCAGGGTAAGCACCTAATCTAAAGCGTTTTGATTTTGTACTGCCTTTAGTGAACAAACTGATTTGTAACGGACCAGTAGAAGATGAGCTTTCAATGTAGTCAGCTTGTACAAATTTGCTGTCAAGTTGCTCAGGTGTTGCGCTATAAAACTTTCCTCGATGCCAAGTATAAATAAGCTGATGTTTACGGTCGAAGCGGATTGGAATAGGTGCTCGCCAAATCAGTAAAATTAAAAACGGTATAAGCCAAGCTGTGTGGATGAAGTATATGAATCTTATTGGGTTTTTGTAATGGCTGTTGTAAAGTGTTGAAAAATATTCTTCTTGCCTTCTAGGATACACTTCACCCTGACTTTCATATCCACTTTTCCAAAAAAGGTATTGCTTTGATATTCTATTTTCATAATCTAGTTTTTTGGTGACATATTCAGTAGCCCCACCGAACAAATGACTACCAATAATAGCTGCTAATAACGTCAGTCCAATCATAAATGTATTAAAGCGCTGACGACCATAATCAAATCGTTTTACATCAACAGAGGTTAGATCGTATTCTGATATCATTTTACTTAGCTTATTATCTTTCACTGCTATAGTTTCCATTTGTAATTATTTCGATTATCTCGTGTCCGATTGTATAAAATTTCTGTGACTTGCGGGTAAGCTTTGCCATTGGGGTCTGTATAATCAGCAATCACTTTAATTTTATTGATATAAGCTAGATCATGGGGCAGTGCACTTCTAAAATTTACTGTTACCTGATTGGTTGCATAATCAATTTCGTAGTCAAAGCCTACCAATTTGTAGCCATTTATAACCTCGAGCGAACTACTACCAGGGTTACGCCTCGCGTCGAAATCTAGCACCATTTCGATATTTAATTTAAATTCACCTTCACTCGCCCTTGGTATAATGACCGTATAGCTAAACCCCCTATATGCGCCACGATTAATACCAAAACCAAAAAACAAATTCTCAAAATCAATTACTTCTTCTTCGTACAGTTTTTTAATTTGTTTGTGTTTCGGATCATCTGGTAAGCTTAAAATATTTGACAGTTTCAAATATTCTTCCCCTCCAGTGACTTCCCTGTCTATCCCCCAATACTCATCAGAACTTCCCCAAAAACTATCTTTAGCCCATTGTTCTAACTCAGAGAGGCTGCCAAACATTTCAGTCAACCCTCCTACTATTATCAACAACAAACCAATCAGTATACCTATACCCGATGCGCCAAAATAAATCATAACTGCGCCGCCAACAGCCATTAATAAATTCCCTGTGCCTGCAGAATTTTTATCGGAGTAAAAAGCATCGCCTGATTTAATTAAACTGAGGGCTACACCTAAATAACCGGCTGCTTTGGCTAACATACCTATGCGCGCCATGCCCATGCCTTTGGCGCTATTACCGACTTGTTTTGCTAAGGTCTCTGGCACTTTGTTATTTTTTATTACCTGCTCTGCTAATTTTGCGGTTAAATTTTTACTCAGCTGCTGCACTGATCCATTGACTGTTATTTTGCTTCCCAATGCAAAGGTAGCGGCAAAGCTATCAACAAACTGTACTGTCATCGCAATATAATATTTGTCTACGAAACGCCCCACGGGTGATCCCGATTGACTGGGCGCATTACGTTTATCAATAAGATCAAACAAGGTATAATACCCTAAAAAAGTGGCTACCCCAGCTGCGCTTAATCGCTCAGAAAATTGTTTTCTTGCCGCGGTATGAAACCCTGCTGCAGGTGCCGCATGGCTGGCATTCTCTACATGTAACATATTGATTTGTTGCACGCTAACCTGCGGTGTTGTTACTTTTCTGGAACCAATCATTATATCTGATGTAGTATTGCTGACCACTGACCCTTGTACTCTAGTGCTTGTTTTATGAGCGAATATATCTGAATTACTAGGCAGTGAAGATGAAATATCCGCCTTGCCCAATTTTGTAGTCTGCTGTGTTTGTGTTTGTACTTCTTTCACTATCAAGAAATCGCCCGATATTTTACCTGATAAGATATCTGCTGCTTTATCAGCTGGTACGGGAAGGCGACTTAGCTTGGTTATTTTGGCGGTGTTCATTACCGCTTTTAGGGCGGCATTATTGGGTTGTTTAACGGCTATTTGAGCCAGTTGCGTTGCACTGCTGTGCACGAGCAAATCGAAGGCTGCAAAATGGGTTAATTTTATATCGATGGTTTTTGACCAATAGCTTACAGTTGAACTTAAAAACTTACGTAAAATTTTATTACTATTTTTTGTTGCTCCGCTCCAGCTAGCCAATAACATTTGCTGTCCTCTATGAGTACAATCAAGGTCAAAAATACTTCGTTGTAGCAATAGTGTAGCGAATGTCAATCGCTCTATATCCCTATCTTTTTTTATCTCATCAGGCAAACCATCTATAGAATTTGCTAATAGGGTCTGAAAATCACCTATATGCTGATGATTTACAGTAGCGTCATATGCCGCAACAAGGTTGTTCACTTCTTGTTGGTATGACATTTCAATATCTAGATATTTTTGCCACTGGTTTCCTCTAACTGGATGTTCATCAAACATATCTTTGAACCAAGTAAAACTCTCATCTATTGAAGGTTTTACTTGGTCGATGAATCGAGCAATGGTAAGCGGGTATTGTGATTTCGCGGCATCGGCATGTTGCTTTTGGCTTGCCAGTAATAGGCGATGTTTTATTTCTAATATTTTGCCAATGGGGTCATGCAGCGCAATGATTTTCCCTTCGAGTTTTGAATGTTCACAATAAGCTACACTTGACAATGCTTGATGTTTTAAACCTGTTTGCATACCTGCGTATTGCGCAGCCACATCACCTATTATATCAGGTATAAAATCAGCGACTTTTTCCGTCAACAAACCTAATGAGCAGCTATAAGTAGATTGCTCCTGCTGTAAATCAACTGTTTGCATTATCTGATGACGAAAGGCGGCCTCATTCTGGCATTTGTAGAAAAACCAAGATGGCCACCTTTCTTCGCTATAGGCAATATCTATTATTGAGCAATCTAAGGATACAAAAGCATATGGGTATACTTTACTATCAACATCCTTCCAAACTCCACCTGCGTGACCATCTAGCCAAGTGTAACAATGGAAGGTTTCACTCTTCTCATTTGTATTGATGACATCTTTACGTACTGAACTAGAATTGGCATCTGATTTATCCGTTACGTATTTAAATACTTTCCAAACACCATCCTCGTCTGAGGTTTTATCTTCTTTGAAAGTCTTTTGGGCATATATGTATATATACCCCTGGCGCAACCTTCGTAACTCGTAGCCGTCTCCTAAACTATCTATAGTCCCTTCAACCGTGCATTTTTCAGCCGCGCTAGCAGTTAATTGACCTATTTTTTGTGGTGTGAAAGCAAAACGCACCGGAAATATCGGGCGTATAGCTTGATCACAGGGAGCGACTACAGCACCCACTTGGCTGGTATTGGAAGTCTCTTTGATTAGATTCGTAACACTGGCCGGTAATTTATTGATTGAAGCAGACATTACATTTATATCCTTTTTAATTCACAAGCTGATTCAAACAGACTCAGACTAATTTCGTACGGGCTTCCTGCCCCTGTTAATGCGGTGAGCTTAGCTTCTAACCAATTTGGATGCTCTTTTGCTGTTATCCAAGCGCTAATAATATAATACAATACTTCTTTTTCGCTTTTAAAACCAAAGGCATAACCTTTTACCAGTAAATCTTTGATAAATTGTTTTTCAGCATCTTTTGCCACTGGCGTGTACTGGGACATATCTTTTGCACAGGTATCCAATAATTTCTCAACGAACCTATCTTCTTGACACGCAGCCAATCCCTCTTCATAGTTCTTTGTCATCTCTAACTTTTCCGCTTTTACTTGCTGCAAGCTAGCTTTCACGCTGATCACAGCAACGCTACCTTCTAGCGGTTTAATCGCAATGATCTGATCAAAGGCAGCATTCCAAAATTTTCTTAATTGCCCTGGCGTCATGCAGAGGAGCATATCTTCCAGCCAATCAGCTTCAAAAAATCGATACTGAAACCAAGTGGCGCTTTGTGGGTTCCAAATTCGAGTGAACTTACGCAAGTGCTTAAACAATGCTTCTATGCCGAGGTGCGAGCGTATAAAGATACCGGCACTTTGCTGGTAAAAATACCAAGGTTGTTGATCCTCATTTTCCGCTTGGGTAAATAAGCGTCGAGTAAAATCATGATCGAGTTCAAGTTCTATCAGATAAGGAGATAGACGTTCATAAAGACGCGAAGCTTCACCTGTGTATAGGGACTTGCAGGGCAGACCATCTAAAAAGTGTGAACCATCAAAGACTTTTAGCTTACTTGCGTCGATAACCGCATAAGTTTTTAATGGCTGATTACTATTAACCAAAAATGAAGCTGTGGTTTGATCTAGTTCAGTGTCAGGGCTAGTGCTGTCAGGCTTATTGGCTTGCCCGAACAATACATCAAGTAACTCATTGGGGACCGTTTTTTTCTGTAACTGATCGAGCTGGCGATCAAACGGTTTAATATTTTCTATATGGTTAATATGCAGATAGTCAGCGGCGATTTTATGCTGCTCTGTGCTACTAATCAGCCTGATGACGGCAAAGGCAATTGGCATATCTGAGTTCACTTGTTGGGATAAATCAACCGCCTGCTGGTCAAAAACAGATGCTTCTTCTAAGTGCTGGAATATTGATTTTGGCTCCCCAGAGTACATAAAGAGGTAACCCGCCTCTTTTAATGTACGACTGATCAGTTCGTCTATTTTTCGATTGTCCTCTAGAACAACCGCAACACGGATTTCCCAGCGCTGCTCACAATCAGCACCTTGCTTCATCTCCTCTCAATTTTATATCCATGCTGTTTGTTCATTTATTGCTAACACACATTCCTCCTTGATTCTGCGTTACAGCTTAAGCCGTGGCGGTTGCCTCGAACTGAGTAGCGACCACGGTATTAGCTCCTGGGGAGCAACCACATAACACATGGTCACCTTGAATGATGACCACTTTTCCTTCCACATCACAACTGCGCTTGCTAATCGGCTGTATTGGCCCTGAGCCTTTTTTACATGCAGGACAAGTGGCTATCATGCCCTCCAGTGTTGCGGGTTTACCAAATACTTCTAATAAGGCATGTCCCTGGGTTACTGTTCCCCCTGTCGTGGTGGGATCTCCCTGGCGTATAATATATGTCATTACAATTCCTTGTGTTTGGTTAAGCTAAGCTAAGCTAACCGAATGAATACGCTGAATATTGTTAGGTTTTGTCTTTTTAAGCTTAAATACATGTAGAAGCCACAGATAGTTGTTCTGTTGCCCCATTTGAGTACTAATTAATCCCCACCGCCGCAGCTACTACCAGAGCTACTACCTCCATCACTGCTGGAATCACACGAACTAGAAGAGCATGTTGAGACAGTAGAACAACCTATATGTGTAGCACAAAAACCATTACTTCTTGGTCCATTACAATTTAAAGAGTATTTAAAGCCATTAGGTATTTTTAGTCTTGCATCCAAAGCAAATAGTATAGGTAGCTTTTTAGGTTTATTTGGAGATATTTTCTCTCTTATACAAGATATTTTCCACGCTGTTTTGATCCCTTTTTGCGCACTTTTATCAGATTTCATAGCTTCAGCTGGGTTATGATGCAAAAACTTTCCAAAGACAGTTACACAAAAATTTTGATACAACTTAGTAAATAGAATAAGTTCATGCCAAGCGTCATCGACGACTTGGGATGGCATTGATACTGGTTTTCTACCGGCGAAATAACAAACGTAAAACCACTCTTTCAAGCCTTTTTCTACCTTGTCTAAGTCCGCATCGTTTAGATGATTATATTTATCTTTGATTTTATCCCTAATGGTTGCCGGAA
This sequence comes from Oceanospirillales bacterium, assembly GCA_029027825.1. Lineage (GTDB taxonomy): Bacteria > Pseudomonadota > Gammaproteobacteria > Pseudomonadales > Balneatricaceae > Rs1. The sequence goes on from CP093399.1 coordinate 2,672,857, forward strand.
ATTTAAATTCCTCAATATTGGCTAAGCTTTTAGACTTGTTTTTTACTGAAAATTTTATGTAAATAAAAATAGCAACTACGATTATCAAAGCAGATATATACATAAATTTTTCCTCTTAGCTTTCCTATTAAATGGTTATGGCTGGAACTCTAATCTCTGTTCTCTACGGTGGAATTTCCTTGGCGTATCATGTAAGTCATATGCCTTCCTTTTAATCTGTAAATCCACTTCGGATTTATAGGCCTGACAAATCGACAATGTATTAAATTTAATTCAGTAACTTGCTTCCCTGCTTTTCTTTTTCTTCTTTAGCTTTATGAGAACCTTTCAAATACCATTTACCATTGATAACTTCATAAGTACCTTTTTTATAATACCTGCCGTTGACAAATTCCATAGTACCGTTGAACATGGGGTTTTTACCATGTAATGGAACCCAAGATAACTGGCGCGGAAATCCCTCGGGAATTTTACCTGCCAATACACCAAAGCCACTTTTTGCAGGGGGGACTGTGTTATTTACCAGACAACGGCCACCTGTGTATGCTTTATAATAACTGGGGGTCGTTAATATTCTACGCGCTCCTGAAGACTGTTTTTTACGGACTTTGTTTAATTTAGCCTGATGACGAAATACTGTTATCCTATAGTTTAAACTTCCATATTGATTTCCGCCGCGTGCAACTCTAATCTTTCCTGCTACCGGGCCTTTAGGATTATCAATAGGTGAGTTTTTATAATAATTCTCATCGTACCAGTCACTGACCCACTCATTTAAATTATTGTTCATATCATAAAAGCCTAAAGGATTTGGTGGATAATCAGTATATACATTCAGTTCTATTCTCTTACCATCAGTACGAATATCTTTATTGATATTTTGATAGGGAATCACAGTTCCCCAGTCTGTGGCAAAAACTACGTTATGGCCGCGTGAACGTGCTGCAAACTCCCATTGCGCTTCAGTAGGGATCGTCATAGTGATTTCCAATTGCTCACCTAACCACTGGCAATAGTCGCTTACTTCACCCCAAAAAAGCTCAGCGGCGTAATTAGGCTGTCGTATCTTACTACCGAAGTCCCTCCTTGGCGAAATCCCAATCATGGAGGCATATAAATCATAATCAGCATTAGTAATTTCATAAGGCTGCATATAATAACTGTCTAAACGTACTAAATGAGCGGGGCTAGAGTCTTTTGATATCATGGTATTACGCATCTCTTTTACGCCATCTGCTTTGATGATTTCTAAATCAAAATCACCCATCATGAATTCACCTTGTTTTACAAAAATGAGTTCATCTAAAGTGCGTTGCTTAAGCTCAGCTAATTTAAAATAGGGCAAAATAAAGGTATAACTAAGTATTAAAGAAATAAGTACTAAAACACTAATAGTCAGATGTTTTTTGATTCGTTTCATTTTATCCTCATCATGCAACGGGGTAGCGAATAACAGCAGAGTTTTTATAGACAGGCAACAGACTGATCCTTAGCAACTCCGACTTGATCCTAGCATTGTTCCCGCCATCAATAATCCAATTTAACCGAGACATACCGGATTTCTCGCTCGATTTATTACCCTTTACAGTGATTCGTTCTACTATTTGAGACCATTCTCTTTGCGACTGGACTGTTGACATCACAACCAAAATGGCTGCCTCTTGGTGCTCTTCAAATGAAAAGGTATAAGTTTCGGACAGCCTGTATAAAGTGGCGCCTTTGACCTCTGGGGGAGAAAAATACAGTACATCTGGTTTTCTTTTGACTTTCTTGGCAAATTCTTCTGCTTCACTTGCCTGTTTAAATGGCAGAAAATCTTCTTTTAGGACATCTGAAATTAAGTGTTCAATATCATCAAATGAATTTTCAATGTATTCAATACCTTCTTTAATAATGAGAAACACTAGCTGTATGATAAAATCAAAAGCACCCTGAGTAATATAACGAAGCAGAGAATAGTTATGGTCTTTTAGTTGATGATAGATATACATGATAAATTCATAGATTGTTCCTAGGCCAATACCCGCCACTATCATTCCAGAACCACCCATACCGACAACCACCTGAGCTTTTGCACGAACATAAAGTTTATTGTTAGTATCCAAAGCAATTTCAAATTCACCGCCTAAACCAACCCCAAAGGCTCCATTCAAGCCGACGCCTATGTCAAAAAAAGCTTTCCAACCTAATTTTTTTTCGGTTTGTCTTTTTTCCGGATTATCCCATTCAATCGCACCTTGCAATATGCCCCCCGCTTCAACACCTGCAAATGCCGCTGCCGACATGCCGCCTTTAGCGTTTGCTGTACTTCCTCTAGCTAATGTAGTTCCGTCACCATCTGCATGGTACTCCAGCCCTGCTGTGCCCATAATACTGGCACCTAACATTGCGTTAGCGGTGATGGTCATTCTGAGACGAAAATAACCAAAGTCTAACGGGGGCTGATTTTCATCTGCAAAATCAACCAGGCCACGCCAACCATCTTTATCAGGAAAATAGCCATTGATTTCTGCCTTAGCTTCTGCCAATGAAAATCGAGCGTTCGCTTGCGCAGACAGACCATAAGTATTCGTTGCTGGGTTATAACCCGCATTAACACCATAACCGGCATAAGCTCTTAACAACTGAGCCCCTGCTGATACATCGTGATAAGCACCTTCATCGCGATACAACATACTCTCATTTACTGCATCGACCCACTTAAGCCAGCTAACATCCCAAAGTTCAGTAATAGTGGCATCCAAGGTACCTTGAATAATGACACCGTTGAATATCACCCCCTTAGAAAAATCATCAACTATCTTATTTTTTAATTTACTAAACTCCTCCTTTAAAGCGGCTCTTTCTAGTTGCTTTTTCCCCTCTGCTAACGTTTTCGCTTTTGCCACTAGGTGTGCTTGGGTTAATGGATAACGTCTAACATGACTTTTTAATTTGTCACTTCTAACATAAGTCCATAATGATCCACGCACTCTATAGACTTGTGTCAAATGCTTTATAGGTAAAGCTGAAGCGGGATTAATATAGTTATCCAAAAAACGTGTTATAGCATCTTGTGCTTCAATGATTTTATCTGGATCTTCTTGAGCTTTGGCGTCATTAAGTGCTTCAAATAGTTTATCTACTTTTTCTTCTTCTATTTTTAGTTCTCTGCTTTGCTCTTGATTTAGTACCAACAAACTAGTTCCTACTTCTGTATCGCCACAACTAGGTACAAAAACTAACTCTATGTCGCCACATTCATAACAAATACTCATAAGATGCCCATTCTATTCATCTGTGTTTCAATCTTAAATATTTTATAGCCCGGCGAATAATCGTCTTCTTTCAAGTAACTCCATATTTCTTGCTGTTGATTGTCACTTGCCTGGGTTATTAGCTGATAAATTTTAAGCACATGGTGCGGCTGATCAATATTGATCCAAAGCAGCTTTGTGGCAGTCGTGGTAAATGCATCAAATTCAGATTGATTAATTCCAAGTTCCTTATATAACTGTTTACTCTGTGTAAAATAGGTGGCTTTTTTAAGCTCCTCTTGCAACCGTGCTCCGTAAATAATGGGCGTTGACTTTTCTTCTATTAAGGTAATATCACATGAATATTTGTGGCAATTTAGTGAATCATTAGGATCGAGCGAATAGATGTTTTGTGTATGTTTGAATACAAATTTTAATTGGCCAATACTTAAACTTTTAAGAATGGCTTGCAAAAAATCATTGTCGAAATACTTTAAGTAAAACCATTTACCATGCTCATTAGGGATGTGATTAAACTTCCTTAAATGTTCATATATAACGGCAAAAGATGCGGTTGATTGTATAAAAATCCCATTACCCGTCTCCCAATGCTTCGCAAAATAGTTCACATGAAAGCGTGGAACTTTCGAAGTTCCATTAAGCATGTCTTCAGTGAGTGTCATATCAATTAAGTATGGTGCAGTCATCTTCAGCGCGATTGAAGCTTGACCTTTAAACATGCATTCAATAGGCACGTCATCAACTTGATCTAGATTAAATACGCCATTTATTTCAGTGTATTGCATTGCATCAATAACTAAATATGTACGTAACCTCTGCTCATCACCTGATAATTCCTGAGCGACAAATAAAAGCTCTTTTAATGCAGAGGAAATCCACTCCCTCTCCCATATTGCAATTTTTTTCTGATCGGGCAATAAAGTAATCTTATTGTCAGTAGTATGTAGAAGATCCGCTGCTGTTGTTTCTTGGTAAGAGGAATGCAGTAACCTTATTTCTTTAAAGGCCACAGGATTATCTGCACTGAGCTGGTTACAAAGGTCTATTGCCTCTTGATCATATTGAACAACACTTTGTAAATAATCATAAATTGGCTGCTGCTCTCCTGAATACATAAATAAATATCCAGCTTTTTTCAAAGCTTGAGTGATGACCTCATCTAACCTGTAATGCTCCTGACCTGCGATTACTACTTTTAATTCATAGCGCTCGTCATAGTGACAGCCGTCTTTCATGGCTTCACAAAGCAAAATATAAGGCCTTATCTCTTGCATGTATAAAACCTTTTATGTGTCTTTTAAAGGGCATTCTTCAGAAATGGGTTTCCCTTTCGTTTTCACGCCATCTAGGGAAGCCACTGAAGCTGAACCACTACCACCAATTGAGACTGCCCCTTTGAGCTGGATTAGGGCTGCTTCAATAGTTACTTTGCCTTTTGCTAAGGTGATTCTAGAAGTCCCTCCAGTAATAATGACCTTATCACTGCCCATTATTTTATGTTTATTGGTATTTGAAGTAATACCACCTAGGACTTCAACATTATATTTACCGTCTATAGTGACACTTTTATAATCCCCTACATGTTGAATATGCTGGTAATGTATTTGTTCGCTCCAAGTGTTATTAACCTTGGTGATCAAATCCTTTTCAATCGTCTCAAACTGGTTGCGATTCACGTGATAACGCACATCTTGCTCAACGGTAATGCTCTCATCGTTACCCACATATCGAGTGCGGTTATGCGCCACTGTATGACTCTCATCGTGGCCGATATTTTGGGTTTTATCGTTGTTAATCTGAATGTCTTCATTCTTTTGTGCGTGACGATAAATCAGCTCGTTCTCGGTGGCATCGTCGAAGGTTAACTCATTAAAGCCACTAGATTTGTGAGATTTTGTCTTGAATGTGGTTTTGGTCTTGTTGGCGGCCAGCATGTTGGGCACCACGTTTTTCATGTTGTAAGTGCGACCAGTGATAATCGGCTGATCCATGTCGCCCTCTAAATAGGAGACTATTACTTCTGTGCCTATTCTTGGGATGGCGATGGCTCCGTACGTGCCGTTGACTCCGCTCCACTCTTGGGATACGCGGATGAAACAGGAACTGTGATCGTCGTTTGAGCAGTAGCGATTCCATGGGAAAGAGACTTTGACTCGACCCGCTTCGTCGACAAATATCTCCTCATTTGCCGGGCCTGTGACCGTGCCAATTTGCGGGCCTAATACCTGTGGTTTTGGCTGGGGGGTCGGACGCCATTGATGCCCGGCGGGGATGGTTTTAAAGCTATTGTTGTAAGTGGTGACTCCATCGCCGGCTTCTTCTTCCAGCGCCTGTGCCTGCACGCCTTCGTGAGTAATAGTGGTGACTAGCCAAGCTTTGTTAAATTTAGCATTAGAGTGGTCTCCCAAGATAAAATAATATCCCATGTTCAGCATCGGCTGGTTCGATTTACCGACGCCGACTTGGGTATCGCGACGCAGGTAAGCTAAGCGATGTCCGGTAAAAGCGCGGCCACTGTTTCCCTCTTTGTAACGACCGGGATACTGGAAGTGCTCGTAACTGCGCTGGCCCTTGAGATCGTGGGAGTTGCTGCTGTGTTCGTGGTCGTAATTGGGATTTTTGTAAAAACGATCGCGCATAGTGACTGAGGATGATGCTGTACGCACTCTTGAACTGAATTCATATATCCAGGGGATACGACTACCTGTCAGTAACGCCACTTCACCTAAACCACCCGCGGATGCATTAAAGGGGATAGGGGTTTCATCTGCCAGAGATGGATGAGATTGGCTGTCATCGACAAAGTTTATGGTGTGTTTATCTTCCTGGTGTTCGAAGTAGTAGCTAATGCCCTCTTCCGCCAGAATACGGTGCATAAAATCGAGGTTTTCTTCACAGTATTGCACGCAGTACTCGCGCTCAACTAAATCACGTTTTAAGTTAAATGCGTAATCTACGGTGCCTATGTCTTCTAACAATGAGCTGACTATTTGCTGTACGGTTTTAGCTTGGAAGATCCGCGCATTTTGTCGCCACGCCAAACGCTGTATGCTCGGCTGGGCTATAATTTGGTAACTGGTACGTCTAAAGCCCGTTTCTTTGACTTCAAACTCAAAGCCGATAGCATGTATCACTCGCTGCACCACACCGTCTTGCCATATTTTTAACACTAGTGGCTGTTCGATAATGTCTTCTGCGTCGATACTGCTGTCGTCACTAAATAAATTCAGCTCGAGCACATAGGGCTGTGAGAGCGACTCTTGCATCTTAAAACTATAAACGGCAAACATCTCGGTTGCCAAGCCCGCAACACTGACACTGTAATAAAGTCCGGTCTTGCTCTGCATTTTATTCTTCCTTGAAATTTGCGTTTAAAAGTACTGAATATGGCAACGCTCGAATCAGCGCATCAAATGTAACTAGCTACCTGTACTGCAAAAAATCGTTAGCAGTTTGACATTTAGCAGCACGCCCTAAGACGTGCCGCTGTGCCCTATACCTAAATTTAATGGTTAAATTTAGGCTAAAGGCGAGTGGATCATGACAACGGTGCGCGCCAATCATCAGAACCTGCAGTACCTGCCACTTCGTGATTCCAATCGATCTTACGATAAGTGAGGGATACTTCGATCACCTGGGTAAATTCCGGGCTGGCCGAATCTTGGCAATGTGGCATTTTGCAATCGATGTTAACAATAGTGGCATCCGTTAACACGTGAGTGAAATGGTGCTCTTGCTTGCCTTCAATAGAAGTGCGATACCAATTCATAGTGACTGTTGGTAGCATTTCACCTGATGCCAAGGCGTTGTACAACAAAGGTACCGCTTTGTTTAGCGCGACGGTAAATTTAAACGCTTTGTGCGCGCGCTGACCAGATGGCTGACCTGACTGTGGATCGGTAGGTACTGTTACTTCATGGGAGAACTGTTGTACTAACATTTCATCTTCATGACCTTCGACGAAGATGTTACCGACTGAATCTGCAGTGAAAGCACCAGCGGTAATGTTGCCCTGAGTTTGGCCTTCAATTGAGATATAACATGGAGTTGGCATTTTAAATTCCTTTTAATATTTTTAAATAAGCCCCTTTTCAGGGGCCCGATTGTGTACTGCCATAGCCACTATTTAATGGCGATGTAAGCGCGGTAGTTTCCGTGAAACTTACCTTTAACAAAGCACTTATCGTGCCATCTTTTGAGCCTTTATAAATCAATAACTTAAAAATCTACAAAACAAAAGTGAGCAACATGCTGCTCAATTAGTGAGCCAAAAATTGCTCACACTGGGCAACTTCTTGCGCACATTAAAACGCTGCCTTAATACAGGTTTTTCGGCAAACTGAAGTCCTTAAACAACGATTGGGTAAAGGGGTTGTTGTTACTTTCTGCCAGTAGCTTATAGCTCACTTGCCCCCTATCTATCGAGAAATTCAGTTGCACATTGGTGCTGCCGCTACCCGATAGTTGCCCCGCTTCAATCAACCTGAAGAATGCCCAGGGGCCAGTTCGCTGAATACTTCTTGGTGAGCGGTTGTAAGCCAGTGGCACCAAGGTGAGTTTACTGCGATTGCCCTCACGCAGGCTATTTGGCCAAACCATGCTAATTTCGCGACTGGCGCCGTGACTAAAGTCAATAATTTGCCCATCAATGTTAATCACACTGCGACGTTTATTAGAACTCAAACGCATCGGCTGTACTGAGAACTGCACGCTCAAATTGCCCTTGCGATCAAAAAATGCCTCCTGGATGCGCCACGCAGCCGCCAGTTGCTCTAATACATCGGAGCGGATCAACTGTTCACCAGTGCCGCCAATCGAGTTCAGTTCCTCCAAATGGTCTTCAAGGAATATCTTCATATTGTCTTTATAGAAGACACTCAGTTTGCCATCAGGGGCAAAAAATCTTTCGAAATCGATCAGTGAAACATCAAGATTACTGCTGTTATCAAAGGGGTAACGCCCGGCAAACTGCTCTTCAAAATCACTGTACACCTCTTCGTACCAACGCTTTTCAACTTCTTTAACTGCGCGCTTTAAGATTACATTCCAAGTTTGAGACGCCAGTTTTCCCACTATCAAATCCATAGGTTTTGGCAGGCCCGAGGCAATGCGCTGCAATGAAAATATTGGGTCTATATCGTTTAAGGTCAATCTTTTTTTCGCCGCTTCAAGTGAAGCTTTACCAATATCCGGTGCATCTTGTATCGCCTTGGTATAGTTGTACAAGTTGATAATTTCAGCCATTACTTCATCGAGATATGCCGGCTGGTCATCTTGCACCTCTGTGAGACCTACCAGCTCTGAAAACTGTTTGTCTATTCTGGCAGCGAGGGCGTACTGTGGCGTTTTAAGTGCTAGTTCACGCGCCTCTTCGCTGTCTGCTTCTAGCTTTGGAAACAGCGCTGTATTGGTTTTTAGTAACTTAATGATCCGCTGTAACGGCTGTTGGCTATCGGTGACATTGCGTAATATCAGCACCGCGTGATTGATATCGTCAAAAGACTGCACTTCGATGTTATTCATCGCCCTGCGCCAACTCCTCACATAGTCAGCCACGTATTGATCGACTAATTTACCTCTAAAGTACTTTTTATCAGCCTCACTAAAATTAACTTTTTCAACTTTTCCCAGTACCCAATTATCAATAATCGCCAGTTTAGTGACCTTTTCGGTGCCCGGTAGGAAATAATTGATGAAGCCCTCTTTGGTGTAGATGCTCTGGATAAAGTTTGGCCGTTCGGCCCCTTCTCCCCACGCCATTGACCGGTTTTGAAAGACGATGTCATAAACCGGGCCTATCTGTGCTTTTACATCCAGCGCCGCACTCAGCTCCTGTGCCGCTGTATGTGTCATGTTGCGATAGATGCGATTTTCCAACGGCAATTTAGCCAAATCGGCTTGCGCACGTGAAATTTCATTGTCAAATGGCGACACCGCGGCAATAATTTTAGACTCTCCCTGGCGTCTTTCATCTGCTATGTTGGTGTGCTCCATCGCATATTCTAAATGCCCCATCAGCTCATCTTGCACTTTGCCCTGAGTGTTAAACTCGCGCTGCCAGCGCTGCGCCATATATTCTTCAACCGTTGCATCTAAGCGCCCTTCCCGATCAGAGATCATGCGCAATACCCGCAGTACCATGAGCTTTTCATTGCTGCCGGCATCTTGCGCTTTCATGTCTTGCACTATCCCCTGCATCAGCGCGGGTAAATACCGCGACGATAGTAAATCGAGATAAGCCTGCTCGACCTGTGGCCCTATGGCATGTCCCTGATACAACCCAGAATCCGCGACGAACGTTGACCTATCTCTATAAAAGCCAAATTCTAGGGTCGCCTCACGTATTAAATTCAAGGGTTTAATTAAATTCCGACCCGAGGGATCAATTTTATAGTCGATATGCTGCTCTATGTATTCACCGGCCTTGGCCAGTACACCGTCGGCGGCACGCTTGTTTTTGCCGTAGTAATTGTGCCAGGTGAGTACCAACATAATACTGGCGATCGAACAGACCACCGTCGACAAGACCAGCACATTGCGTTTGTGCCGCGCTACTTTGAAGTTATCACCCGCTATTCCCGCCTCAGGGTAGATGACAGTGCGAAACAAGCCGCCTGAAAAATACATACTGGACTGCTCAGCGTGCTGTGCCCGGTTGATTTGCTCGGGTAAATTGTAGCGTTTGGCAGCGTTATTGATAAAAGAGTCAGAGGGGACCCCCTGCTGATAAACAGAGGTGAAATACACCCCCCGCACTAGCGCAGACGTAGAGAATTTATCACTTTCTAGTGCCTCTTTTAAGAAGTGTTGTATTACTTCGCTCAGACCTGATAACTGTCTGACAAAGCTGTACAGATTGGTTCGCTCTTGGGTATTTTTGCACTGCTCTAATTGCTTGGGCAGCATTTTATTCATGCGCGATAACATCTGCGTATACTGCTGTTCGAATTCGTCCATCCAGCTGTCGTAGTTGTGCACTGAGTCCATCGAAAAGGTGAAGCCCATTGCCTCTTCGCGCTGTGTTTTGCTCATGTGTTTAAAGAATAAATCAAAGCCGCTGAGCAAATCCATTTTACTGAGCACTACATAGATGGGAAATCTAGTGGAAAGCTTTTCCATCAACTCGCGCAGCCTGCTGCGAATCACGTTTGCATAAGCCTTGCGACTAGACACTGTACCAGTGCTGAGTTGTTCTAAATCTAGTACTATAATCGCGCCATTGAGAGGCCTGCGGCTGCGGTTCTCCACCAGCCATTGAATAAAGTGGTCCCAGAGCGCCTTTTTAACATCACCATTCTCCTGCGTAACACTGGCCTGTGTCAGAATTTCCCCATCGGGGTCCATGATCACTGACTCGTCGCCAATCCACCAGTCTATTCCGTAGGGGTTCTTGCGCTGCCCCATATTAGCTTTCAGTGCCGCGGTTAAGGCAAAGCTCTGTTGCGAGCGGTTTATCAAGCTGGTTTTACCCGCTGTTTCAACTCCCATCACCAGATACCACGGCAGTTTATAGAGGTAGTTAGTAACGCCTAAACTGCTTTGCATACCCTCTAAAATCTGATTGAACTCATCTTCTTGACGGTCAACTATTTTTTGTAGCGGGCTTTCTTGATAGCGTTTTTCCTGCTCTTCTAACTCGCGCATTTTGCTTAAATTCCGGAACTGTTTAATGCCCCAGACCAGCGCTACTAGCAATATCACAACCAGAGATGCTACCCAACGCATGGCGATGCTCGCAAGGGGCTTTATCTCAAATAATTCTAATTTCGGGCCAAACAACCAGATACCCACCAGTACCAATATCACTAGTAACGCAATTAACACCGGGATGGCCGACCTGATAAAAGGTGCTAAGTATTTGCCAAATCTCTTTATTGAATTCCACATTGTTATAAACCTGAATTATCTATATTTGCTAAGCTCTGCTGTAGGAGACCGGAAAAAGAAGGTTCCCAATCATCGACAGACATACCTTTGATGTTGTTTAACAGCACTTGATACTCGTTTTTTGCCAGAGCGCTAAGTTGCTGCTGACTCAGTAAATCAGCGCTGAGTAAACGCCAGTAATACTGTTCACGGACGCTACCGGATTTACTCAACTGCATATTGATATGCAGCAACGCCTGGTTTAATCCCTGCTCTTCACTCATCTGCAGCAGCTTTTGATACTGTTCTTGCCAGTTGTCATAGACTTCACCACTGCCACTGTACCCAGCATTGCTCGGCGATTGTTCGAGCCACTGTAATGTTTTTGCACTGGCAAAAGCACTGCCATCTTGGGCTTGATAGTTGACAATTTCGGGGAGACGCTCAACAAAGCTCTGTAACTCTTGTTTGATTGCTGTCGCCACTTTTTCATAGCCGAGTTTTTGACAGAGCAAATAACTCAAGTGCTGACCGTCAAACCAGTAGGGAGACTGTTCAATACTGCGCTCTATTTTATTGAGCAACGCCAAACTAGGCTGTTTTTCAATCAAACCGGCATAGTCCATATATCTATCTTGAGAAAAGGCCGCTAGTTCGGTGATATTTCCCTGTTTGGTACTGGGCAATTGCCAAATTGAAAACCACAGTGCATTGCGCCTCACCCGATACCCTAAATCTGCCTTGTCATCGGTAGTATTGAGAAAACCTGCCATACTAAATAGAGACTGGCGCGTCGCACGTTCGTTTTTCGGGTCGAAATAGACACTGGGGACTTGCGGAGCCAGCTGTGTTTTTTCAGCGTCTGCTGTGTCACCAGTCATCAGCGCTGGTGTTTCAAGCACTTCTAGAGGCTCGGCCTCGCGCTCTTTAAATGCCAGCTGCAACGAGACAAACAGCGCTAAATCTAACTCTACACTACTGAGAGCCGCCTCTAAATCGGCTAATACTTGAGTGATCTTTTCTTTATCTTCACTACTGACTGCTGTGCGTTTTATCGCCTTGCTGTTACGTTGCATTATCTGCTTGTAAAATCTTGCCCTAAGCCCTTTTCCTTTTTCTCCCGGCACCGGATAGGCATCAAACCAGTAGGCATTGACAAAAACAGTCAATACTTTAAGTGACAACAATACCCCTTCTAAATTGGTATCTTGCTGTAGACACTGTAGTAAATTTGACAGCAGTTTTATGTCTTTGGTCTGTGTCTGCAATAGTTCTACAGCAAGCTCTTCTACTTTCCCCCACTCGATAGAGCCGTGGGAGAGCGAGCCCACCTTCATCATTTCCTCATCGATAAAGTCGAGCCGCGGATCTTCTTTTAATGCCTTGCCCAACGCATTTTTTTCGCTGATAGGCTGAATTATTCTGTCAAGTATATCCATGTGTTTACCAGTGGCACGCCTTTCTAAGTGGTTTGATGTCATCCACTAAATTACTTAGATCGAAGCTCAAATTATCAATTACAGGATCTTTACTACGAATAACTAATGATTTTTTTAAAAACATTGCGCTAATATCTTCGATACCGGGCAACCCTCGCCCCGCGCGAATGAGATAACCATTGGACTCGCTAAACCAACGGCTCGCCAGAGATTTTCCATCAATCACTAAATTCAATGGGGTCACTCCCTCATCAATAGGTTTATGCAATAAAATCTGTAGTCGGGTGATATTATCTAAGCAGCTAATCACTAAAATCGGCCGCGGCGGTATAGCCCCAAGAGCAGACTGACTCAATATCAATTGATTTGAACGACCACCTTCGACGCTCGACCCAGCTTGGGTATAGTTGCCAATAAAAACATCCGAATCTTGGCGGTTCGCTTCTTGAGCCACCACTTGATGCCAAAATTTTGGCTTGCTAACCACATTGACCACCACGGCACTAGTTACCGGCTGCTCGCTGATCGCAGTATTAAACACGGCATCAAAACAGGCGAGTCTCTCCAGACGACTGTTGATTATCTCGGTACACAGTTGCGCACTGGCGATACTCGGTGGCTCAGAGGCTAATATGCCACTGCTAGAAACACTGCACAGCAGTAGAAATTTGACCATGAAAATTTTATTACTCACTGTTATTTAACTCCAGTCTCTGACAGATGTAAGTAAATGTGCGCCTGGGAACCCCCAAGGTCTGTGCCGCCTTGCTTTTATTACCGCCACAGAGCAGCAGGCGCTGTTTTATAATTTGCTCTTCAAATTGCTCAACCGCCGCCTTTAGATTACTTATTTCACCAGGTTTATGGGTGAGCTCTGCTGGCGACTGACTATCCAGTTCCTCACTGTCGGCAGCGGATGGAAACTCTAGGTTAGATAAATCAATACTGTGAATTTCCTCACCATCACTACAGTGCACACAAGCCAGTTCAATAATGTTTTTTAACTCTCTAATATTACCGTTGAAACTGAGGGTATTAAGCTGTTCGATAGCCGCTTCACTAATCCCCAGCACTCGGCACTGATTAGCGCAATTATGCTGATCAATAAAATACTGGCTGAGCAACTCAATATCCGCCTTGCGCTCTCGCAAAGGCACCACCAAAATAGGAAAACTATTAAGGCGATAAAACAAATCGCTGCGAAAACGCTGCTGCTTGATCAGCAAAGGCAAATGGTGATGAGTGGCTGTGATCAACCTAAAGTCACAGCTGAGTTCCTCGCTGCCCCCCAGTTGACGATACTTTCGCGTCTCTAGCACTCTCAGTAATTTTGCTTGAATAGTCAGTGGCATATCCCCTATCTCGTCGAGAAATAATACGCCGCTGTCAGATTGCCCCAACAACCCCTTTGAGCAGTGTGTCGCCCCAGAAAAGGCACCTTTGACGAAGCCAAACAGTTCACTCTCTAACAGCGAGTCGGGGATGGCTGCACAGTTGAGCGCTATAAAAGGTCGCTGCTCTCGATCTGACAACTGATGTATCGCCTTGGCCACTAGCTCCTTTCCTACGCCTGTCTCGCCCTGTACTAGAACACTGAGCTGCGACCTTGCTGCAATAATAATTTTGTCCTGCAGCTTCTGTATTTGCTCAGATTCTCCGATGATTGTTTGTGCCAGTATTTTTTTATGCTTACCGGTTAACACATCGGCATGTAGCGCATTCAGACTACTCACTAAGCTGGTGTGATTTACCTGGATGTGCCGATCTTGTTGAAGTTGTTCGATACGCAATAACATCAGCTGTTTGATAGCTTGCGTATCCGAGCTCTGATACGTCTGCCCAGCCACTGCCTGCGTTGCCCACAACCCCTGTAATTTGCCATTTAGGTATAAAGGCTCTACCCAGAGCTCGGTCTGTGCACTAGCGCTAGCAATCCAAGTTAAATACTGCGGGTGGCTGAGTTCTGGGGATTGCGCTAGCTGTTGCAATACTATCGATTTGGCGCTAAATGCGACGTGCGAGAATGGCTGATCAAACTGCGTGCAGTTAAAGCTCAGCCCCGCGGCGACACTCACTTGTCCCCGCTCTAACTGCGCCATCACTTGCAGCTCACGACCATCAAATGACAGCCGTAAATACCAGCCACGCACCGCTCTCACATGCTGACACCACAGCTGTAATCCGGCGAGGTCGAGTGCCGTTTCATCCGCCGCCTTAAGTAGTGGCATCAGTTGCGATACTACCGCAGCCAGCAATTAACTGACCTCACTGCAAAACTGCTGCTGATTGACGCTCAGCGAGATACTGGCAATATCTTCACTGGCTGCTAGTCGCTCTAATATCTGCATTGATAAAGGCGGTAACAATTGTCCATCAATCACCGACTCTATCATTCGCGCACCATTTTCACTGCGATTTGTTTTGGCGCAAATAAGACTGATCACTTGCTCATCAATATCAACTTGGGCTTTATAGCGCTGTGCTAGCAAGCTAGATAAGGCCGCTATTTTGGCACTGACGATGCTTTCAAGAACATCATCTTGCAGCGGCATATAGGGGACAATTTCCATGCGTGCTAACAGCGCAGGCTTGAAAAAATTAGCCAGCTCAGGATAGAGCGCATCGTCTAGCTCATCCCTATTATCTACATGGTCAACGATGGTCTGGTAACCGAGGTTAGAGGTCATGAAAAACATTACATTCTGGCAGTCAATCAGGCGCCCCTCACCATCGGCCAACTCGCCTTTATCAAACGCTTGATAAAATAAATTTAACACTTCGGGGTGGGCTTTCTCCACTTCATCTAACAGCACCACTGAATAAGGTTTTTGCCTAATCGCCTCGGTTAATACGCCCCCCTCACCAAAACCTACGTAACCCGGTGGTGAACCGATCAGCCGCGAGACAGTGTGCTTCTCTTGATACTCAGACATATTGATGGTGGTAATGAATTGCTTACCGCCGTACAGTAACTGGGTTAACTGAATGACGGTTTCAGTTTTTCCGACACCACTAGGGCCCACCAGTAAAAATGCTCCCTGAGGGCGTCCGGTTTTTCGGAGATCTGCGCGAGCCGTCAATAAGTGCCGGTGTATTTTCTCCAACCCCATATCTTGCCCTTTTATGTGTTGCGCCAATAGCTTCGGTAACTGGGTGATAGTGGTTAGCTGATCAGTACTCATTTGATTGATAGGCACCCCAGTCCAATCGCCAATAACACTGGCAATTTGTTGACGGTTAACCAAGGCATTCACCAGCACATAATTTTCCTGCAACTGGGCTAGTTTTTCGCTCAATTGGGCCAGTTGTTCCGCCAGCTCCTGTGTGCTACTAATTTCTGTAACAACACCTTCAATGCTGGACTGCTGAGCACTGTCACTGGCGAGTTGCTTACGCAAGGCGATCATTTGGGCCACAATCCCCTGCTGCTCGACCCAAGCGGCGGTTAGCTCATTGGCTTTATCTAACAGTATTACGTTTTTGCCTTGCAACTCTTCGATGCGCGCCTGATCGGTAGTCACTCCCAATTTGCGCTGGTGAATTAGGCGTTCAATTTCCATGCGATGCTGCTGCATTTCACCTTCTATACGACTTATCTCTCTCGGTCTTGAACTCAGGTTTATCGCCACTCGCGCACAGGCGGTATCCAACACATCTATCGCCTTATCGGGTAATTGGCGACCAGAGATATAGCGCGCCGACAGCTCAGCGGCGCCCTTCAGTGCATCATCGGTGATCAGCACATCGTGGGCACTCTCATACACGCCACTTAAGCCACGCATGATATGAATCGCCTCATCAATGCTCGGCTCGTCTAATTTTACTAACTGGAAACGGCGCGACAGCGCCGGATCCTTTTCAAAATACTTTTTGTACTCCTTCCACGTCGTCGCCGCGATGGTACGCAACTCGCCTCTTGCCAGAGCGGGTTTGAGTAAGTTTGCCGCATCGCCGCCGCCCTCTTGATTGCCGGCTCCGATTAAAGTATGCGCTTCATCAATGAATAAAATGATGCCGACTGCAGAGTTTTTAACTTCTTCTATCACGCCTTTGAGACGTTTCTCAAACTCGCCTTTTACCGCGGCTCCCGCCTGTAATGCACCTAGATCTAGCGATAATATTTCTACTTCCTGCAGTTTACTCGGCACATCTTTAGCGACAATTTTTTGCGCCAACCCCTCTATAACCGCGCTTTTACCTACCCCTGCATCACCGACCACGATGGGATTATTTTTGCGGCGACGACTGAGGATATCAATCATTAAAGAGATTTCATCATCGCGGCACAGCACCGGATCTAACTTGTTTTCACGTGCCATCTGGGTGATATTACTAGTGTATTTCTCCAGCAGAGTCGCCTGCTGCTGCGCCATGTTTTGTGCAGCATTGGCTGCGCCATTATTCCCCTTGGGCGCCTCCACTGATTTGATGGTCAATTGATCAAAGTTATTGCGCAAGCTCTCGCGGTTAATCGCGCTTAGATAGTCCTGTACATCAGTTGACAAATAACGACTGGCATTGAGTAACACCGATAAAAACAGTACCCCGCCACGCAATTTTCCATGTTGATATTCAGTACAGGCGAGTAACCAAGCATCTTGTAATAGCTCAATCAGTAACGGTGAAAAACTCGGGTAGGTACCCATAGTGTTTTGTTTACTGGCCGCCAAATTTGCACCTAGCTTATTTTTAAGCTCGAGGTAATCTAATTGGGCCTGATCTAAGATAATCCTTAAATCTGAGTAGGGGGTGTCTAAAATGGCATAAATCAAGTGCGAAACAGTGATTTCCGCCCCTTCCTGACTGACACAAAATGCCGCTGCCTCTTCCATTGAGTGCTTGCATAACGGGTTTAACTTTTCCATCAGCACTGGTAATTCAATACGTATCACAACTAACTCCTTGTTCAATTAATACTATTAGCCGCCCCAAACTTTGTGAACTAATTTCAACACAAGCGCAAGAGTTTGCAATATAGGTATCGCTGTTAAATTTGACGTTTGATGATTTAATTTAAAATATGATTTAACTTGGCCAATACGTCATCACTCTGCTGCGCTAGGCTGAAATAGTAATAGCTAAACACTGCTGTTAAGCCCAGCGAAAAAGCCGCAAATACCGACCATAGTGGAATGCGGTGGTTGAGGATGCTCTTAGTCACTAATACATTTTCCGCTGCTGGCATCGCCAGTGGGCTGTCTGGAATATCTCCCATATTTAAGCTGAGCAACTCATGCAAATCGGAGAGCACTTGTTCAAACTTGCCCTCGCTTTCAATGGTTTTTTCAACCCGATAACGGCCGCCAAAACCTAGACACAAGCACAGATAAATAAACTCTAAAAGCTCTCGATAGCGCTTCGGATCAGACTCTATTCTATTGAGAATACTAAACACTTTTTCACCACCCCAAGTCTCATTGTGAAACCTAGTCAATAGCGAGTGCTGTGCCCACACACCACTGCCCCACTTAGTGCCCATAATAGATTCATCGATAAAAGTACAAAGTATGTAGCGATACGAGAGCAGTACTGCTCGCTCATAACCTTTGCTCTCCAACTCAACGTCGATTAAACGTATCTCGGCAACCACCTGCTGATATAGCTCTTCTATCGCTTCATAGTGGTGAATGTTTTTCACCCTTGACACCATGCCTAACAATGGCTCGGCAACATCAATTAATAAATTGATGCTATTGCCGCGTAATTTGAACCAAAAATCTTCGTCTGCATCAACATTTTGAACACTGTCGAATAGTGATACTTCTATGGCATCCCTATTTTTAACTTTGTCCGATAATAGCAAACCTTCTGTCGACTCCACTTCACTGCCCGTATTGCTTAAAGGTTTATCTGCATCGGGTAGCATCGAGATCATTTTGCTCGCTGTGATATTGGGTCGCATGCCATTCATCTCCTTATCGCCCATAAATGTAGCTGGGGGTTGTATATATCACCAAGTGTATTGCTCGAGGTCATGCTATTCACTGCTAGCTCCTTATTGCCCAAAACTGCAAGTCGATGTTAGGAATATCACCGGCAACATGGAAGGCAAAACCGTTTGATTCATTCAGCATCGACCAATTTTCACTGTTTCTGTCCAACTGAAAATAGGTAAAGCCAGCGTGGTAAGGTAGCTGCCTTGGCGCTACTGGGAGACTAATTAACGGAATTCCGGGGATTTGCAGGCTTATTAAGTCCCTTATACGCTCTACTGAAGCCACCTTAGTTTGCTGTACAAATTGCTTGCGCAAAGTATCTAGAGGCAGATCCGCGCGCACTGCGATCACAAAATCGGCACTTTCCAGCAAAGTGCGATCGGTAATTGCCGCACCCATCAAGCCAAACTTGCGCTTTTCTAGCGGGATGGCCACTGCTCTTGGCTCTAATACAGTACTTAAACTTTGCTGTAGAGAGTAAATAAGCGGTGCAAAAGATAGCTGCGGCTTGTCGTGTTCATAAGGAGGAAATAGCGGCGGTAAACGACTGTCGTTGGTATAGGTGATTAACTCGCTGGCAACTTGTAGCAGTGCTTCATACAACCGCTCTGGGTGCAATATTCTCAACCGCGACAGGTGAGAAAACCACTGATGCACTCGGTTCAATACCTGCAACAGCATAAAATCGGTTACTTCAGCTACTCCTGACTGCCCGGGCGCACCGAGTCTCTGCGAGATATTCTTGGCTCGTTCACGCATTAAACCCGACATTTCACCAACAAAACGATGCAGATAGGGGATGGTGGCAACTGTCATACTGCAGGGCATAAAATCTGGGTCCAGGACTACACTGCCGTCTTGCCTCTTTTCTAGAATGCGCGCGATAGGTAGCGTACTGTAGGCACTGCGGTCTTCTCGTTCCAGCATCAATCGTAAATTGACCTTTGCCACATCTATCTGCACATCATCACCATCTTTGGAATGAATATCGCGAGCTAACTGACTATCGGCCTTGTATCTAGAATGCCCTAAATCGTCTGCCCAAGTGATCTCTTTGACCGAGTCTTCATGCAGTGGTATCGCCAGATAGACGATCTGATTCGCCGCCGATGCATCAGCTACATCAAGAGGCGAGGGCAAGTCATCGAGTAACGGAAAATCAAAGCAGGTACCATCAGGTGTTACCCCTGAGGCACTCACCAGTGATATCCGCCCAAAATTGAGATACTCGGTGTTTATTTCCAGCGACATCAAACCGTACAAATATTCGCTAATTGAGCTAAATTTAGCGCTGATTTGACTCTCTGTATGACGAAATTGCTGTTGAAAGTGTTGGGGTTTAATAAACAGCCCCTCGCTCCAAATCACTCTATTTCTTGTCGACATAATTAATAATCTTCTTTGATGAAATCCACATTCTCGCGGTTAAAATGCACTAAGAACTGATAGGCATGACCTTTATTTTTAATCCGCATACTCTTCTTCCACTGTGTCTGGTTTGGATCCGCAAAGCGCGCCACTATCCCTAAATAACGTGTTCCTTCAGGTACTTCCAGCGCCTCAACATACTTATATTGATTGGGGATCAACGAGTAATCATCGTGAATTAAATAGTTCTTGCCCAGTGACTCCTCCATGGCGAAGGTCAATTCATCAAAATCAGCGGCGAGCATTTTTGAGTCGTCTTTCATGAAAATTACATGAAAGTCTATTGGTGTACCCTCGCCCAAATAGTTTTCATTAACATCTCTTTCGGCAAAGAGACTCAACAGCACTGTAGAGGGAGCACCTTCACCCTCATCTCCCACTTGTATGTCTGGGTCCGAGATAATTGACGCCGATTTTGATGCCGCTGTACACCCCTGTAACAGCACTAATGCCAACACCACTAGCGCTTGTACCTTCATCACTTCAAACATCGTCGACAGCTTCATTTTGTAACTCCCTTAATCGCTGGTCGTATGCCTGATCAAATACTTCTGCATATAACTTTTCAAATCCCTGTTGACGCGATGAAATAAGTTCCTCGTAATAATGGGTATACATTTCCCACGCCCATCCCTCTTCGGTTTCTTTACGCTTTTGAGTGGTGCCTCTATAACGTTTGAATCGCGCCGCTAAAGTGCTCGGATTCAACGCTTGCAATATTGCATCTAAAGCCTTTTTAGTAGCGTATTCAGTGGCTATTTGATGCAAATGGATCTGGGTTAGACTCTCTCTCACCGCCATAGGCGCCGCTAGGTGTACCATAGACCTATCACTGTTAAACATCGCCGCCATCGTTTCTTGATAATTCAAGCCTAGGCGCAGCGGGTTATCTTCAATGGGTTGCAGTACTTTATTCGACAGCCCTTGATTCTGCGCTCTAGATGCCTGCTGAATTTTAAGCAGCCCCTCTACAGCCTCTCGCAAAGTCATGCCAATTTCTTCAAGTAAGTCATGAGTTTGCGCTGTGTCAGACTGCTTTAAAGTGACGTTCAACCCCCTTTGCAAGGGAGAGGCAGCCAAGTGCCCTGCCTCGTCAATAGCGCTTGGGGACGCGCTCAACTGCGGATTAACTACCCTCTGGCTCACATCACTTGAGCGGCCCATAACCAAGTCTTCTAATTCTCCCATCTTGGAACTAAAATCATTATTCATAGTTTGTACTCCATCAATCACCCTACTACTTTCAAAATTTTTGGTTATTTTATTTGCTCTGCTAACAGGCACTATCTGGTGTAATTTGGGTGCCGTTGTCAGTGTCAAAACATCTGGCATAGGACCTTCTATTAACTCAGCTAATTCATTTCTATCACTGGCGAGATAATCTTGAACATCAAAAGACACCTCGGGATCCAAATCATCAGTCACGACCATAGCCTCCGCCAGTGCCAGCTCTGGATCGGTACTTTTAATCTCGCGCTTTTTATCCTCGCCGGTCCAATTTTGATCGATGAGCAGCGATGCCTGTTCAGCATCGCCGATAACTTCTTCAAGAGAAGCATCGGGACCTGTACCAAATTGGCTGTCATGGGTAAAATGAACACGTAAATTGAACTTTCCTATATCGATTAAATCAGCATCGTGCAGTAATGCAGCACGTCCTGCCCCGAGCGAATAACTGGATTTATTGACGAATACATCCCCACTGCCCTGCACAATACAAAACTCGCCATCTATCATTTTAATCAGGCCATGCCCCGCATGAACCCCACCACTGTTGTCATATAAGTTCCAGTGGTCGCCAGCACAATTACCTATACTGCCGCCCTCTTCATCGAAACTACAACGCGGTACTGTAGATCGCTCTATCGCATCTATATTGGAAATCTGAATAACTATTTGTCGCTGCTCCATGACTATGATCTCAAGTGTATTAATACGCTGCGTTCTTTACTTTTTAAATTGTCTAAACTGCCGGAAAAAGTAGTCCAGCCCAGCCTGCAGCTTTCTTCATCGCCTATTTTCATAGGTTTTAAATCTTCACGAATCATGCATAGCTCTAAGTCGTAAGCGAGAGGTTCGCGCAACACAAACTCAATCAACTTGACCAACGGCTTGAAATTTTGTCCGTTGGGTAGAAACTCTCTAAATCTTTCTTGGGTCAAAGACTTGAGGGATAATATAAACTTACCCGATCGATCTTGAACTCTAGTCCCCAAACTAATGTTTTCACCTAGGGAACTATTTTGTTCTCCAAGCTTAACCTGTTGAAATACAGGTATATCTACATATCTAAATACCCATTGCTTAACGCTCACTTGCGGTAATTCAAAATAGTGAGCCACGATACCTGACACCACTTCGGGAGAGCGGCTTCGACAAGCTAAAGTACCGGTATAAGAGAGCATTTTGCACCAGTTTATCGGTGTTTTTCCGCGCAAACTTTTATCTGCTAATCCTACCAATGAGTACATTTGCTGAGAGAAATCATCAGTGGCATCCGGTTGAAAGCGGATGTAATAACGATACTTTCGCCAAGACCTGTACATCAAGGTCAATAGCCGCTGATTAAAAAAATCTAAAAAATTTCTAATCCCCGGGTAATTCTGCGCATACTCGTAACTGGCAGTATCAATATAGTGAGACGGAAGCGGTGACTGTGACCCGTGTAGGCCCAAGAATGTCGTCTCTAAAAAATAGCGATCGGAACCATCTTCTTTAGTAGAACTCTCAAGTCCATTTTGACCCGGCAGCTCTTTAAGTAACGATAATTTTTGCACATCCGCTGTAGGAAAGGCCACTGAAGCGCTAGCCGAAAAGCGAATTCTCTGCTGTCGTGCCTTAAAATCTTGATCTTGCTCTTGATCATCGCCATTGATGCGATGCAGCAAATCAACCAGCTGAAAGAAGTTATATTTGGGCGCGTCTTCTAGCAATTTTACAACGCTACTGCTCTGCAATGACTTCAAATGAGGGGTTGCTCCCCAGTAACCATGCCCCAGCTATAACTTTCATTATTTTCACTGTTGATGACTTCCAATTCATGAAACGAATTGATACTGGCATATAGACCAAAAAAACGACTCATCACTGCCCCAAATAGAAAGAGCTGC
This sequence comes from Oceanospirillales bacterium, assembly GCA_029027825.1. Taxonomy (GTDB): domain Bacteria; phylum Pseudomonadota; class Gammaproteobacteria; order Pseudomonadales; family Balneatricaceae; genus Rs1. The sequence continues at coordinate 2,695,893 of CP093399.1, forward strand.
CCCTCTGATCCGAAAGCAGATTCTTTGAGAACCAACACGGAACGCAACCCTCTCACCGGCAAACCCTTTATCAGCCTATCTATCGGCGTCGTCTCTATACTTAAAATACCTTCTAAACGCAGCGTCGATGATCGCTGAGCTTGTAGATTAACCAGCGCTTTAAAATCGTAGGCACGCAAGATTGACACTAGCGCATCCTTCGACAGTAACGACAAATAGTTTAGTGACATATTTGAAATGAGAATCCACAGTAAACTACCATCTAGAGCAGGACGCAGTGACTGGGTCGGTTTAGTGATATTATTGAATTCACAAAAAGAGGGACTGTCTTCAGTGGAGTGACATATATCGCCTACCTGCAACAACTCAGGCAGCAACCTATTGGTACAGCTCAAGCTAAGTGACACGGTTTCATTTAAATCGACACACTGCTCTTCATCGCCGCGCACGAAGGCTAAAAAGTGATCGAAGCCATTCTCGCGGATACTATCCTTTACCCTAGTTCGGTAGTAGAGAGATGTGCGCCCTTCAGTGCGCTCTATCTCATGATGAAAGCTTTCAAAAGCACTGTATTTTCTGACGCCACCCTGCATACGACCGTTATCATCAGTGAGCCAGCCGGAGACAGACTCGACATTAAATACTTCATATTGCTCGGATTTTCTAGCTGCGGGAAATATTTTGTACTCTACTTTTTCACCGTTTAAATTGATCGGGTCCGCCTCGTGTTTAAATAAGTTCACTGCAGGTACACAATACAGCTCAAAAGCGTTGTCTCTAATTTTAATATCGGCTGGGAAAGTACGAGAGAATGTAAAGCGAATAGTCATTTCTTCAGCGCAGACTGGCGGCAACACTTTGTCTAACCCCTGAAGTTCAAAAGACAAAAATGCCTCGGGAAAACTCAGGTACTCCTGCAAAATCCGATAGCCCTGATAAACATTGTCCGGGTAGGGCAGCAGCGATTCATTGCGCTCAAAACCCTTCTGTTTTAATGCACTTAAGGGTATTGGAAAGCTAGTGCCTCTTATAACTATTTCCATCTTCTTTAAATAGTGACATAACCATAGGCACATAGTGTGGGCGGCGTGTGACTCAGCCCCTAAGAAAAATCTTAAGCTTCTCATGTTCATCTGCGTAAAAGGCACCGCATCGTCTAAGTACAATTCTAAATCAATCACAGATTTTTCCCGTGAATGACTAGCCGTTACGCCCTTTTTACGCATCGGGTACAGAGTTACATCGTGGCAAGTGGTATAAGTACAGGCGAGATTATCACTGTTATCATCTTGTAGTGATTCAGGGTCATTGACACCTACTTCAATACTTTTGAGCACAGAACCTTTAGCGATAGTGTGTGAGGTAGTGATTGCACCGATACTGGGCCGGTACTGGATCATAGTCGCACTAGGTACAGGCCGTAAATAATTAGGCCATAACATATTGATTGTGGAGTGAGTAAGCTCCGGTAATTGATCCTCTATTTTTTGCCGCAACCTTCCGGTCAAAAAAGCAAAACCTTCCAGTAGACGCTCAACATCAGGATCGTTATTAGCCTCGGACAAATACTGACTGAGATTTGGATTGGACTCGGCAAACTCTTTGCCTTGTAAGCGCAAAAAATCTAATTCATCTCGAAAATATTTGTTTAACTTCACGCGTTACTCACATCACCCTAAACTGGCGGTTTTTGTCTAAATACAATTCGATAGATACTTGATCTTGCTGAGAATCGACCACAAAGCTACACTTAATAGCAAACTGCAGCATGGTCGGGTCATCCTCTTTATATCCGGAGAATATCACCTGCAAGTTACAGAGCCGCGACTCGAATTCACTAATGCATCTTTTAATGTCTTGCGCTATGCTCATGGCCTGATCTTTACTGCCGACCGCCGCATCATTAAAATCTTCTAGGCCATAACTGACGCTGGACTGACTGGCACCGGCTCTACTGTTTAGCAAAGATTCTAAATGACTGCGCACAGACTCTATTAACTGGTGCAAATACTCGGTGCGATTCAATAGCGAGAGAGAGCGACCCTCTCCCGCTGAGCTAGCTTGCATCCGCTGAAACAAACTAGCCCCACTGGTCTTTCTCACTTACTCTTGGTCCAAACGGCCCACTAGAGACAGTTCAAAACTTGCACCCATATATTTAAAGTGCGGACGAACCTTCATCGCCACTTGATACCAACCTGGATCTCCCTCTACATCTGAAACCGTGATACTGGCTTCACGCAGCGGCTTGCGAGAACGCACATCTGCAGGCGGATTCTCCTGATCGGCAACATACTGTCTGATCCAAGTATTAAGTTCGCGCTCTAAATCTTGACGCTCTTTCCAAGATCCAATTTTTTCGCGCTGTAACACTTTGATGTAGTGTGCTAGACGATTGATGATCATCATATAGGGAAGCTGAGTACCTAACTTATAGTTAGTCTCCGCCATTTGCCCCTCTTTAGTCTTGGGAAAAGTCTTGGGCTTTTGAATCGAGTTCGCAGAGAAGAAAGCGGCATTATCACTGCCTTTTCTCATGGTCAGGCTGATAAAGCCCTGCTCTGCAAGTTCATATTCGCGACGATCAGTAATTAGTACTTCCGTGGGGATTTTAGCTTGTAGCTCACCCATAGACTCGAACAAATGCACAGGTAAATCTTCAACCGCGCCGCCGCTCTGTGGTCCGATAATATTTGGGCACCAGCGATACTTGGCAAAACTCTCTGTCAGCTTGCTACCTAGCAGCAATGCTGTATTACCCCAGAGGTAGTGCTCGTGGTTTTTCGATACATCTTCTGTGTAATTAAACGATCGAACCGGGTTTTCTACAGGATCGTAAGGGCTTCTCAATAGGAAACGCGGCGCTGTAAGACCGATGTATTTAGAATCTTCGGCTTCACGCAAGGAGCGCCACTTAGTGTATTTAGGTGACTCAAAAGTCGCCCCTAGCTCTTTTATGCTAGGGAAATCAACAAAGGAATCTATACCAAAAAAAGAGGGTTCTACTGAGGACAAGAACGGAGCGTGTGCCATTGCCCCTACCGCTGCCACGTACTGTAACAACTTCATATCAGGAGTAGAGGGACTAAATGCATAGTGCCCTATCATCGCACCTATTGGCTGACCACCAAACTGCCCATACTCATTGGAGTAGACATGTTGATACAAGCCAGATTGAACCACTTCAGGAGAAAACTCGAAATCATCAAGCAGCTCTTCTTTGGTTGCATGCAGCACTTCAATTTTAATATTTTCACGAAAGTCGGTGCGATCAACCAACAATTTCAAACCACACCAAGCGGATTCTAATTGCTGAAACTCTGGCACGTGCAATATTTCATCGACCTGTGCACTGATCTTTTTATCCAACTCAACGATCATTTGATCAACTAAACCTTTATTAACAGGTTCTTCTGTCGTGCCGCGCTCTAGCATATTTGAGATAAATGCCATCACCCCATCTTTGGCGATGTCATAACCTTCCTCTTCCTGCTTCATGCGGCTTTGAGCCATAATCTGATCTAGTAGCGATCCTTCTACCTGCGCAGATTCACGCTGTTGTGCCTGTTGATTATCCATACTTATACTTCCCTACTGGTACCGGATTAATTATCTTTATCTGTCAGATTTTGAGCAATGCTCAGCTCGGAATACAGCTGATCGCGCGCTTCTTCACTACCCAATAACTCTTGTAACTTCTCACGAAAAGAAGGCACATTTCCCAACGGCCCCTTAAGTGCCACTAACGCTTCACGAAGATCAATGAGTTTTTTCACTTCCGGCACCTGTCTGGCAACGCTATCAGGCTGAAAATCTCTCAAACTCTCAAATTTAAGATCGATAGAAATCTCTCCCCTCCCATCTTTTTGCTCTGTGAGCTTATCCGACACAGAGGTTTGCAAAGCCAGCTTTGTCTCTTTAAATACCGCGTTGAAGTTATTTTTATCGACAGACACAGTACTGCGATCTGCGATAGGAGTCTCTTCAGCTTGTCCGGTAAAATCCCCGAGAACCATAAGTTTTAGAGGAAGTTCCACTTCTGCTTCTTGGCCACCTGTTGCTGGAACATATTTGATATTTATACGTTCTTTAGGTGCTACCGTTGCTTCTTTAGCCATAATTTTCGTCCATTTAAATTAAGGCTTGAAAATCCTACGGCTAAGCTTAAACAAGCTAGTCATATTTCCCAAGCCTAGTTACTTTTACTACCATGCACCCTGCATGGCAGTGTTTCAGATTACTAGTCTTTAAAATATTTTTTATAATGCTCGGATAGCTCCGAACCATGTCGACACACGCCAGTCAATTTCAATTTTCTTAAAACAACAAAAGAGATATCATACTAACTAAACGATCTACCAAGCTTTAGAGCATACTGAGTACTTGTACCTGCCCATTTAACAGCCCGAATCGAGGTGGCTACAGATACTCTTTAACCACCGCATTTGCAGGAGCATCCTTAAAAATTGCGTCACCTGATAACGACGAAACATCAATAATTTTCTCTTTATACCACCAGTATTCCGAAGGTTTCTTTACAGCAACCGGATTAGCAGAACTGGGTGCTATAATCTTTAGGCCCTTAGAAACTACAGGCGACGGGCTCTTTTTAATCTTGATTACAACCTTAGACAGCAGTTGAGCATCATCAGCTACAAACTGATTAGCCACTGCCTCTTGATGCGACTTGATCAACGCCAAAACTTTACTACGAGACTCATACGCCTGTACTTTTGCAAGGCGAGCATTGTATTGCCCTCCACAAACTCCAATATAACGATTATCTATTTTAATTTTCTCCCCTGGAGAAGACACATCCAACTCAGAGCGAAACAAAAAGCGCCGCTCAGTCGCTTTAAGATAAAAGTTATACTCTTCACCGATGCTTTTCACCCCACGCAAAGCTGACCATAATGTACACTGGGGCTCTTCAAAATAAACGACAGCCAACAAATTAGTCGCTTTTTTATTGACAGCGAAGTGCTTAATAAATCTAAAACCATCAAGCTTTACATAGTATTCATGTTTTTCTAGGTAACCCCCACCCATGACCGCCATCACCTGATTAGCTGTTAAGGTAGACACATCCTCGCTTCCTGAAATTTTTTCATCTAGCTCATATATTTTCAACAAATAATGATCTGTCGCCAACCCCGAAGAAAAAGACCTGTGCTTGGCAGTTGGTGACACAGTGGTATCTGCACTTTTTGTCAATACCGCTAGAGATACTTCCGAGAGCTGGATTTCATTTGGACCGACTTGGACACTTGGATCATAGAGAACCTCTGCTACTTTACCGACTACTTTTACTGATGATGCACAGCCCGTTATTAACAAGAAGCACACTATAGAAATAGTAAGTTTAAACTTCTTGAACAACGACAAAAAAGGGTTTCCAATAAAAACACATGATATTTTATCTATAAATTTTACCGACACAACAACCTCTCAATATACAGAACATATAAAATCAATACATAACAATACATAACAATACAATATTATTAAGACTTGAAAATCTATATAACAACGAACGAATGCTCTCTTCTTTTATAATGGACGGCTCAAAAAACTTGCAATAGAAATGGCAACCAAGTCAATCAAGGGAATCGAATTCATTTAACTTTTAAGCCTTCAGCATAATTAATTAGACGACAATTAACGTCTACTACATCCCAGAGCCCCACAAATATAATTTAGAGTTAATTGTTAATCAACCTTAACAATTATCGCGCAGTTTAAAACATACGTTAAAGTAATACAACAAGTGCAAAAGACTAATATTTTTTGAATACATGAGTGAGCTGGAAGTATAATTATCATTTACCACACAAAAATTAGGATCTGTTATGAATTTATACAAGGAACAACAGCTCACCAAAGAGCAAAGATACTATGTTTTACCTGAATCCGTGACTTCAAAGCGAATACAGAGTGTAAGATATTGGTTTTACAGTGGAATTTAAAAATCTTAGCTGCACCCATAGGTTCAGCGCGTATTTTTCTAACCGCTGTAAAATCAAGAGCTTGCGCTATGTGGTGCAGTGAAGTCACTGATTCAGGTTTTAGGTTTTAGGTTTGCGTAAAGCAGCTATATGCTTACTGATCTTAATAAAAATCAACTAATTGCCTACTAAGCTAGCGGAGTTTGATAGCTAATCAGTAAACCTTAATACGAGCCGGCTGCGAGGCACAAACGAGAATACCAATGTCAATTAAGATGGGTTCGACCCAAGAAACTCAAAATGACGAGTTTAACCGGCAATGAGATAAAGCGATAGGAGATACCATTTTATTGCTGAACCGAACTCCAAGAAAAACATCAAAAGGCCTACACCCCTTGAAACCTGTACTAGTAAGCGTATGACACTTATTACTTGGACCATGTAAAATTCGATTTTCTCTTACCTGAATCCGTGACTTCAAAGTGAATACTTAGTGCAATATATTGGTTCTACAGTGGAATTTAAAAATCTTAGCTGCAAGCTCATATGCGTCCTGCATTCGCTAAATAAATGCACCCCTGCATAAATCAGCGGGTGTGTTTCTAACCGCCGTATAATCAAGAGCTTGCGCTATATGGTGCAATGAAGTCACTGATTCAGGTCTTAGTATAGAACCTCATACAAAGCGTCAAACATCCCGCCGGTATTTTCTCGTAACACATTAATATTTAGATAGTTATTTAAGCTACTGAATATATTATATCAATACACTTAACATTAAACTTCTAGGAATAATTTCTATTTTTAAGAGACAGGTGATATTACTCTGTTAATAATGTTTTAAATGAAAAATTAGATGGTAAACTGCGCTACTTCATTTATTGCAAGCCAAATATTTCCTGAATTGAGCGTCAAATAATGCAAATTTATTCAATCTTCATATTGTCGATCAGCCTCTTTTTTATCAGTGTTAGTAGCTACGCAACTAATGAAATAGATTCTTATAGCAAAAGCGCAAGCTTAATAGAAAACGCCTATAACCTCTATCAACACAAAAACACCAACAAGATATTAAAAAGTAAAATATTTAATATTAATTCTGCGACAAATTTATGGAAATTGCCACTTTCAACTTTTCAACTTAATTTAAACACTCAACACCCTAGGGTTAAAAAAGAGCTTAAAATATTACTAAATAATTCTCAATTTATATCTAGAGCTAGTTATCGGGCACGGCCTTATTATCGCTATATTTTAAAGCGAATTAGCCATAAAAGATTGCCTGCAGAGTTAGCCTTGCTACCCTTCATAGAAAGTGGCTATAACTCAAAGGCAATATCATCTGCTAATGCTAGAGGGGCTTGGCAATTTATCCCCAGTACCGCTGCACATTTTGGTTTAAAGGATACTCAATGGTATGACGCTAGAGGAGATATACTAGTATCCACCGAAGCCGCTTTAACCTATTTAACACAACTTAATCGCCGATTTGATGGCGACTGGCTACTCGCGCTTGCCGCGTATAATTGCGGCCCCACATGCGTAACTGATGCACAAAAGAAAAACCGAGACAAAGGTAAAAGAACTAATTTTTGGGCGCTAGAACTGCCTTTTGAGACTCGCCGATATGTGCCGAAATTTTTAGCCATTAATGCAATTATCCAGAACGCCTCACGTTATACGATCCGTTTGGAGCCTTTGCCCAATAAGAAGTTTTTTGATGTTATAACTATTCCAGGTCAAATGAATTTATCTATGGCGGCCAACCTCGCCGGAATACCTCTGGTTAAATTAATTAGCCTAAACGCTGGCTTCAAACAGCAATTTACTGACCCTAAAGGCCCGCACAGATTACTAATTCCTGTGGCGAACTCTGTGCGTTTTAGAAAACAACTGCTGCTGCTACCTAAAACGAAAAAAATCACTGCTATTTCCTCTCGAAGCAACACCTCAGCAACGTCTTTTCCCTCTACTGCTAAGGCCGCTATCCATACTAAAAAAATTAAATACAAAGTAAACAGCAGTGATTCTATCCACTCTAGTATGAAAAAATTTCAGATTAAAAAAATTGATTTTATCCGCTGGAACCAAAGCATGTCTAACCAAGCCTATTTAAGACCTAATCAAACTCTAATTATACATGCCGCAAACAACACCCGCACCAGTCTCTTACCGATAAGCCACGTGTATTAGATGATTTTAACGAAACTAAACGGCCTTTGAGACAAGCTTATTGTCAGAATACTTCTCATATGAACACAGAAGGAGTATGCATTGGGATAATTATCTCATCAAATCGAGCGTAATATATCCGCCTTACCAGTTACAGAAATAGGAATATTTCCCATCTATATTCGCAGCGTCCTGCTGCTTAATATTCCGTCAATTCAATCTAAATTATATATATAGGATTATTGTGCGAACATGACAACCCAACTATTTAACTTACCAAATGAACGTATCAAACTTACCTACGATTCAGAACATGCAGGAGAGAAACAAACAATTGAGCTACCTCTAAAACTACTAATTCTCGGTAACTTTCAAGGTAGCGAAGGGAGCGAGTCGTTAACTGAGCGCAAGCGTGTTGACGTCGACAAACAAAATTTTTCCTCTGTAATGAATAACGCTGACGTAAACTTAATCACTAGTGTTACTGACAGATTATGCCAAGAAAAAAACAACAAAAAAGGCTCACTACCGATCAATATCCGCTTTAAATCACTGAGTGATTTTCACCCTGACGTTCTGATTGAACAGGTCCCAGAATTAGCTAAATTGGTTAAATTTAGAAATTTATTAACTAAAGCAAAGACCCACCCAAAACAAATTGAGCAGACTATTCAGGCAATCAAAGAACTGCTAACACCTTAAGTTTTTACCATTCGATGCGATTAATTCTTTGCATATATCTTAACCAAGTGACTTCACTGCATCACATAGCGCAGGCTCTGGATTCTACAGCAGTTAGAAAAACCCCACTCAACCTATGGGTTTTATGTATGGATGCATTTATTTAGCGAATGCAGGATGCATATTAGACTGCAGTTAATGCTTTTCAATTCAACTGTAATACCAATATCTTACACTCTGTATTCACGTTGAATTCAGGATAAATACTAGATGAAACTACTGCATTACTGAGCTTTTCGTGAGAGCATCGAGCTTAAACAATTAGATTGACCTACAATTCATACTGCTAATGCAGATAGTGTAACCGAGAAAACGACTGCAGAAGTGGGCTTTGAATAAATTTTAGCCAAATATATGATAGTACCAACAGATCCATCTGATGTGATGCAAATTATTAAAAGCATTTCGGCACGAGAATTTTTTCGCTTAGTATGCCACCACACAATATCTTAGTCTCACCAGAGATGTTTCTCTCATCGGATAGGCGATCAAAGTCATTCTTATTGGATACTAAATTAAAATCATTCATGAATGATTTTTATGTTTCTGAAATAGAGATAATTTGTAGGACTGAGGAACCCACTTCCATTTCCCTGCCACTATCAAATTTAATCCATATGCGTCCTTGTACACTGGGATATTTGTGTAACAAAATAGCCGCCCTCTTATCATCGTAGCTTACTAAAATTAATGGATCATGTATTCCCTGCGCGTTTTCTACTTCAATTCTGTTGGCAGCGACATATTGCCTTTGTTTGAGTCCTTTTTCAATTATATCTTTCCCTGTAACCTCCCCTATATCATTAGTACTACTTAAGACTGGCTGCTTGATCCGTTTATCTTCGCTGGTAAAAGTCTCTTCTTTAGGGATTGTTGTAGTTTCAATATTATGAATTGTCACTAATATTTGTTCTCTGAGAGCTTGAACATTCCCTCTAGTAATAAAATCAACATTAGCTATCCATTCTCTAACTAAGACAGGATCTAATTTATATACTTTTCTTAACTCGTTAATCGTTTTTGCGGTTTTTACCCGGCCATTCCGATAAGCGTCAGCAATTGGATCAGGCATATCAATCATTGCTAAATGATCGGTAATGATATTTTGGGAACGACTCAAATATTTAGCAATGACAGTTTTAGGAATACCATCTTTGCTCTTTTTGTCGATGAATAACGCTAGCTCCATAGCTGTTAGATTTTCACGTTGCTCATTTTCAATGACTTGATCATAATCATCAAATGTTTCATCTATAAAGGCTGGAATTGTGGTTTTTCCTGCAATTATTGAAGCTCTATATCGGCGTTCACCGGCGTTGATTAAATATCTCCCGTCCATGGAAGGATTAATACGAATTGAAATAGGTTGTTTTACGTTTCGTTGTCTGATGCTATCAGCAAGTTCATTTAGCCTATCGCTATTAATTACCCTACGAGGTTGATTAGGGTCTGTATCAATTTTTTTTAGATTTATTTCAAGAGGCTTACCGTTGGACCCTCTATCCTCTTCATTTATATTTGATACATTATTTGCCACGAATAAACCCCACAACCTAAAAAACAATTCCAATCTTGGAAGAGTATTATTTTAATAATAGCTGCCGGATCCTTAAGCATGTGTTTGAATTTAATTCCATTTATATAACTATTTATTCAAAGTCAATATCATATCATAGCTGCTTTTTCAGCGTATCTAAATAGAGACATTTTTTTATGCTTATATATTTCAACCTGAATCCGTGACTTAAAAGTCACAAATATAAAACAATATGGAATAACATGAGACAAGCGATTTTTATCACAGCTACTTCGACAAAAAACCAGCTAATATCACTAGAATTAGTATATTTTAAAGACAATAACACCGCTACTGATAAGGATTTGACAGGCACAAAACGTATATTAGGTCGTTGGTTCGCTTCCGCTATTGCAACGGCCTCGTTGCTATCATTTTTATTCCCCTGAACAAAAGGCTTCACTTTAATAGGAGGTATAAGTTTAATAATATGGCCAAGCTCTTGAATAGTTCGGCCCCAAGGGCGTGATGAGTAGCGAGCTTCCATCCCCACAGTCGTTGGTTCATCTTGACGAAGTTCATGCAATATTTTATCTCGCGTGACCTTAACATTAATCATTACTTTATTTTTTATTTAAAACGCATAACTGAAAAACATTCTTTGCCAAGTCGATACTAATTACGTTAGCCGTCATGTGTGGGTCACCCCTGCTGATTGAGTTGTTAACGCTCCAAATATGCACATTATGATGCCTAGCGGGGGTGTCCATCTCAGCAGGCACTTTTTATCACTAACGATAGTAAAAAGTGACTCAAAATGCTAATTTATAACTATACATTTCGCTATTTTGCCAGTTTTTTCCTTGCCTTATCATTGTTCGCTATCCGTTGCGACAATCTCCACTAAGCGAGCAAACATTCCCTCTGGAGCTTACTGTTGCTGTCAATTTATTGAGCGACCCGCTATATAGCAAACCTTGCAGGACTATAAGCATCTATTTGATTAACTGTATTTGCAGAGAATTTATCAGCCAAAATTTCAGCGCAAGCGGGGCCCGTTGAAAACCCTATATGCTGATGCCCAGTGTTAAGCCATAACCCACTGTATTTGCTTTCACCTATCACCGGCAAGCTATCTACCATCGTCGGTCTAGTCCCCTGCCACTGGCTAGTAAACGGTTCACTAATATAGAGCGCTTCACGGGCTCTGCGTTCAACCGCCTCAATTTGCCGATCTGAATACTTAGCTTGGCGTTGATTGAGTTCTACCCCGCAGCATAGTCTCAAACCATTTTCGATAGGTGTGGCGACAAAACTGGCCTCTACATCGTGAATGGGACGGTCTAATCGCTGTTGACTTGGCATGTTGGGGGAGTAGTGATATTCACGGTGTGCACCGCGTTCAAATATCATCGGTAACTTAATACCGACACTATTAAGCAACTGTTTTGACCAGGGCCCCGCGGCAATAACCAAGCTCTCGCAATGTAGCGAATCTTGCTCTAACAGCGACAACATCCACTGTTTACCAGCGGGGGAAAAAGTCGTGACTTCTCCCGTTACAAACTCCCCTCCCGCCGCCATAAATTGCTGGTAATAGTGCTTTACTAACAGGCCAGGGCTCGCAACTGATAAGGCTTGTTGTATATTCAAGCCACGGTAATAAATATTGCCTATACAACCTATTTTCGATGTGAGCTGATCGCTGCTATAAGTTTTAGTTTCGATACCATACTGCTGATAAATATCAAATTCAAATTGTGCGTTTTGGTAGGCAGCCTTACTGCGATAAAGCTTTAGCCAACCGGTGTCACGCAAACTTGCACTGCTTGCACTGATCGATACTGCACCTTGCATCTGCTGATGTAAATACATGGATCGCTCGATAAGAGCGTACAATTGCTTGATGCGCTGTTCAGTGGAACTGCTCCTGGCATGCCACAAAAATCTAAACATACTCGACATTTCTGCAAGCACATAGCGTGCGCTGTAACTAAAACCAGCGTTTTGATGGGTTAAAAATTTAGGTAACTGTTTAAATAAACGTGGATTATTAAAGGGGATTAATGAGCTGGGAGTGATGATCCCGGCATTGCCAAAAGACGTCTCAGTCCCCGGCGGTTTTCTGTCTAATAGCGTGACCTTATAGCCTTGTTTTTGCAGTGCCAGTGCTGAGCAAACCCCCACCATGCCTGCGCCAAGTATTATTACCTCTCGATGACTCATCTAACTATGGCCTAGTTCGCATTTGCTCTGGGAGCCAAGTAGCTATTTCAGGAATTGCGATTAAGACAAAGATCATCAGCATCATAATTAAGAACATCGGTATCGCGCAACGGGCAATATAACCAATTTGATAACCAGTCATGCCCTGCAAGACAAATAGATTAAAACCAATAGGCGGCGTTATTTGCGCCATTTCGACGACCACTACGATAAAGATACCAAACCAAATAATATCGATACCCGCTTGGCGGATCATCGGCTCTACGATGGCAATCGTTAACACCACCGCTGAAATCCCATCTAAAAAACAGCCAATCACAATATAAAAGACCATCAGTGCCATGAGTAATTCAAAACGGCTTAGATCCATCGTGGCAATCCATTCTGCCAGCGCCCTTGGCAAGCCTGTAAACCCCATTGAAAGCGATAAAAAAGAAGCTCCCATCAAAATTAGCGCAATCATCGCCGATGTACTTACTGCCCCCAAAATACTTAATTTGAAGGTAGATAACGTCATTGACCCCTGCCCTAATGCCAGCAAAAACGCCCCTATCACGCCAAAGGATGCAGCCTCTGTGGCTGTTGCTATCCCTGTGTACATTGAGCCTATAACAAATAATACCAGCAGTAAAATGGGGATCAAAAACCGCGAGGCCACCAACTTTTCTTTAAACGTTTTTGCGCTATCAACAATGATGTCGCCACGGCCTTTTATCAGCGAGTAAACCACCACATACAACATAAACAAGCTGGCTAAAATAAGCCCGGGGATGATGCCCGCTAAAAACAACTTAGAAATAGACTCATTAATCGTCACTCCATACACAATCAAGGTCAGTGATGGGGGAATCATTAGCCCTAAAGTAGCTGCCCCCGCCAAGGTGCCTATAATTAACGGTCGGGGGTAATTACGTTTTTCAAGCTCCGGGATCGACATTTTACCGACGGTAGTCAATGTCGCTGCTGATGAGCCCGACACGGCGGCAAAAATGGTACAGCCAACGATATTGGTATGGATTAATCCACCGGGCAAACCCGACATCCAAGGAGAGAGCCCTTTGAATAAGTCCTGGGATAGTTTAGTGCGAAATAAGATTTCACCCATCCAGATAAACAGTGGTAATGCCGTTAATGACCAACTGGTAGAAGAGGCCCAAATAGCCGTCAGCATCGCATCTCCTGCTGGGCGAGAGGTAAAAAGTTCAATGCCGACCACAGCCACACCCATCAGCGCAAAGCCAACCCACACCCCTGTTCCTAACAATAAAAACAGCACAAACAAGAAAATTGTAATTAACTCAAAATGTTCCATGATTTTCCCTAGTTTGGCTCAGCGTTGCTATTAACAGGATTCATTGGATCGTCACTAACGAAGATTAAAAGATACAACCGCTCCAATAATACTAAGCACAACACGCTGGTGCCGATACCGCTCACTAACTGCGGAATCCACAGCGGGGTAGCATCTTGCCCCTGAGAAACATCGTGAAATTTAACAGACCAATAAATCATTTTGTATGCATAATAACTAAAATATAGTGCTAGGCCTGTCGCTATTAAGTGGCACCATAGTTCGAGAATAAAACGTACTTTGCCACTGAGGTTCAAAAATAGAGAGACCCGAATGTGTGCGTTGTTATGCATGGCATAACTGAGGCCAAAAAAAGAGGCCCCAGCCATACAGTATCCTGCGTAATTGGTCACCCCAGGCGTCGGATACCCCGCGTAGCGACCAATAACCTGCACTACAATTAACAGTAATATTGCTATTAAAAAACCTGCGGCGATAATACCGCAGGCATTAAATAGCCGATGTAAACCAGCCCTAATTTTCATCGCAGATCACCTCACAGTGCAGACTAAAGATACCAACAACTATTTTTTATAATTCGATAGAATGGCAGTTGCACTGTCCCCAGCAGCCTCTTGCCACTCTTGCGCCATGATTTTCCCAATACTCTGTAAATCAGTTAAAAGCTGCCCTTTTGCCGGAGCGGTTTGCATGCCATTGGCGGCCAACTGTGAAATATACCAATCAGATAGTTGCTGCGCTCGGGCGGTACCTGCCTGCTCTGCCAGCATAGACATCCCTTTAACAATGCTTTGAGTACTGATATCCAGTGAGTCCCAAGCTTCTTTGTTAACAAAAATATAGTTGCGCGGTAACCAGGCATTAACATCATAGAAATGACTTAGCTGCTCCCAAACCTTTTTATCATAGCCGGTAGATCCTGAGGAAATCATCGCCTCAACCACACCCGTTGCTAAAGCTTGTGAAAGCTCTGCCGCCTCCACTTGTACAGGTTGCATGCCCATTAACGAAGACAAACGCGCAGTGGCCGCATTGTAAGAGCGAAATTTCACCCCTTTAGTGTCATCTTTTCCCGCCACTGGTTTTTTAAAATAAAGTCCTTGCCCAGGCCATGGAACGGAGTACAACAACACCAAATTATCCTCAGCTAGTACTTTTTCAAGTTCCGGTTTAGCAGCCTCCCATAACTTGATCGACTCCTCGAAGGACGTCGCTAAAAAAGGCACTGAATCAAAGCCGTACACAGGATTTTCATTAGCATGCGCCGAGAGTAAGCGCTCACCGATTTGCGCCTGACCTGTTTGTACTGCACGTTTTATCTCCTTGCCACCAAACAGCGAACCACCGCCATGTACCACAATATCCAACTTTCCCTGGGTGGCAATTTTTATTCCCTGAGCAAATAAATTGGCATTTTGAGTATGGTAGTTGGTATTGGAATACGCCATTGGCATGTCCCATTTTTCAGCATGGGCTAATGGTGCGATAAGTGCACTAGTGACAGCACTAGCTATTAGTAAACTCTTCAATTTGTCCATCATACAACTTTCCTTTTGTTAGAATTATGAGCAAGCGTCATATCAATATAAAATACTTTACATCGCATAGCAATACTTTGTATTGGCATAATATAATGGCATAATAGGGTTTCACTCACTAGATTATGACCAATGACAACCACCATAAAAGATGCCCTTTACGTACAGAGCGTGGAAAAAGCGTTCAAAGTACTCGCCATATTTAATGCTCAGCACAGGGCCCTATCACTGACCGAGGTCACCAAGTTAACCGGCTTTAGCAAAAGCAGTGCGCAACGTTTTTGCTATACTCTTGAAAAATTAGGCTATCTAAGGCGCTCATTTAACAGCAGCAATTTTGAACTCAGCGCAAAGACTACTGAAATAGGTGCAAGATTTATACAGTCCAACCATTTAGTTCGCCGCGCTAGCCCTTACTTGCATAATTTGAGTATTAAAACGCAAGGCTCTACTACGCTCTCTATTCTCGATGGTAATCAAGTGGTGTTTGTTTCAAGATTTTTGGGAGCAGATGTACTAGATACAGCCGTCACGGTTGGCAGCCGTCTACCAATATATT
Source organism: Oceanospirillales bacterium (assembly GCA_029027825.1). Classification (GTDB taxonomy): domain Bacteria; phylum Pseudomonadota; class Gammaproteobacteria; order Pseudomonadales; family Balneatricaceae; genus Rs1. Next base: position 2,711,902 of record CP093399.1, read on the forward strand.
GTACGGCCTCAGGAAGAGCCGCTGCCTCATTGCTGGATGAATCGCAGTTAGATGCAGTATTAGCCGCCCAGAGCTGGCAGCAACGCACTATACATACCAACATTGATCCACAGCAGGTTAAGCGGTGTATTTTAGAGTGTAAAGAACAAGGTTACGCTTTTGTGAAAGACCAATATGTAATGTCAGATCTATCACTTGCCGTCCCCATTTATGACTCGCACAGTCACTTATACGCCGCCATAAATTTGGCAGTAACTTCAGCTGCTTTTAATGAAAAACAGCTAATTGAAGCGCATTTGGCACTATTGCAATGTTCCGCTAGAGCCATCTACGGCTAGGCGGCATACCAAAAGCGTGGGTAGGAATGGTGTAAGCTGACATGCACTCGAGTTTAATGAGCGTTGGCCAGCCAGTGAACAGCATCCACTAAGTCAAATACTGGCAGAGCAAAACGCTCACGCAGTGCGTCTTTATATGGGGACAAATTAGTACATTCCAGCAGCAGGCAGTTAGGCTTTTGCGCCATCAGCTGTTTCGCGGCATCTAGCACATCAGCCCTAGCGCGACTCTTATTTAAGGTCTGTCTGCCATTTTTTATGACCGCGTGTAATTCTTGGCCTCCCTCGATACCAGCAATAAGTAGCTGATCATCGTAGTGGCCATTAAAATTCGCCTCTTTTAAATTATTACTATCAAAAGTGATGATACCGATTGGACTTTGCGCACCAAAACACTGGCGCAAAAAAGGCAGCAGGCACAGCGAGCTCGCGATAAAAGGCAGCCCTATTTCTCGCTGTACTCGCTCTTGTAGTGGCGCTAAAAAACCACAGCTCGTGGTAAGTATATTCACACCCTGAGCTTTTAAAGCTTGCCCTGCAGTGATAACTTCTTGAATAACCTCTTCACTTAATTGCTGGAAGACCACGTTTTCGACCTTGGCATGACTGAGTTTAAATATTTGCACGCGATACTGATAACTTTCAGGGTTTCCCACATCCCCCAAGGGTCTAGGAAAATCAGTATTGAGCATAATGATGCCGATAACGGGAGCATGTTTATTTAACTTGTGGAGATTTTTCAAAGAAGGCTCCTAAGCGCTAGTTTGTATCTTGTTAATGTCACTGAATGTTATTGTTGCTCTCGCTGCTTTAATTGCTCTAAGGTATAGCTATCTGCAACTGGATCTAGCGGACCAGCATAAAAGTTAGGATTTGACATTATACAGTGTCTTCCACAAACCATTTCAGCAATAGTATCTATATACCACATCCGCCCGCCTGGGTGTTCCGATAAAACCATCTATACCCTCTTCCATTATCATGTCATCTGCGGAAGGTAATTTTGAATGAGCCTCTTCAGAAAATTAGCTACGAAGCCGCTAGTCCCCTTTATTGTCGCCGATATTGACTGAATTGTCGAAGCGGAGCGACGGAGCGTCGCGCAGAGTGAGTGCGACATAGATGTCTCTACGAACGACCGGCCGGAAATCCAGGCAATAGTGGCGGAGTCTGTCTACAATTGAGGGTTAGCTTTTTATATTCAGGACGAACGGTATGTAGCGGTGCCATGAATATAGCAAAGAGCTTACTTTCATTTTTACTACACTTTAGTCCAGAAGAAAAAAATAGAGAATTTACCTTCACATGTTTCACCCTAGTAATTGCGATTTAAAAATCCAACAGCTATAGTAAACCTAAAAATTGACGATGGATTAATCAAGGAGGATTAATGATTCCAAGCACATATTTTCTACGAGCGATCCTCTTGTTCACTATGCTGAGTTTTAATACAGCAACAAAAGCAGATACGCTAGAGTTGGGGACTGGGGACTGGTGTCCTATCAGTTGTGACCCGATCACTGAGGATGGAAAAAAAGGTTACATAGTCGATATACTTATCGCTATTTTTAAAAAAAACGGTCATCAAATTAACGAAAATTATCATCCTTTTAATAGAAATATTAAACTCGCTCGCAATGGGCTATTGGACATGCTTGCTGGTGTTTATAAAGCAGATGTTCCTGATTTCAATTTTTCTGATTCACCTCAAGGACTAGTCGTAGATACTTTCTATACTAAAACCTCCACCAATTGGCAGTTTACTGATATCAAATCTTTGAGAACTGCAGGATCCATTGCTGTGATTTCTGGTTATGCCTATGGTGGAGGAAATTCAAATTTTAAAGCTTTCTTAGCTACTCATCCTCAGCAAGTATCAGAAATATTTGGCGATAAACATTTGGAGAAGAGGATTAATTTAATAATCAAAGGCAGGGTTGATACTTTTATTGAAACGAAGCAGGTCGCGCAATATCACTTAATGAAAATGGGCGTGAACAACCAAGTTAGAGCAGCGGGCAGCTTTAAAAAAATTATTCCGGTGTATGTCGCTTTTTCTCCGGCACTTCCTCTTTCAAAGGCCCAGCAATACAAAAACAATTTAACGCAGGGGATCATCGAATTAAGACAGTCAGGTGAACTCGCGCTTATTCTCAATAAATACGGCATACAAGATGGGGTATATTAATGGAAAGATGTGCTCGACGCTTTTTTCTTTAGAGAACTGAAGTAACAATTGGTTATATGCAGTGACGAGATTGCAAATCTTTACAATTTATTCCCTTAAAAGCTCAAGCCGGATTCACTGGTTTTGAAAGTCCAGCGGCTGAATATGCGCAGAGTGATTTAGACTTAGGCCAGTTGTTGATTGACCACCCGACGACAACATATATAGGCTATACAGAAGCGAAAAGCATGGTTGATGTGAGTATTTATTCGGCAGATTTACTGATTATTTCTAACGCGGAGGAGGTTAAAAACAACGATATTATTGTCGCTAACCTCAACCTAATTATACAGATCACCAGCTCAGGATAATGCGTCCACAGCGGCCTTTCTGTTACAATCGAGAGATCGCGTGCAGATACTCAGAAAAGCAGAACTTTTGGTCAATCACAGCTTTTTGTTTTCCTTCTGACACTCAGTTTACAATACGTTCAAATTTTTCATAATCGCCATGCATAACCGTTAAATATCTAACCTGTGAATCTTCTGATCAAGAAAAGTCTAGATATTAGCTAGACGCAAGCACCCTGAATCCCAGTCAAAAACCTCCTCCTTCCCAATGTTTATTACTTACATTTTACTACTTAAACGAGAGCCAAAGAGCGCACTCTACAACATAAGGAGCGTGAGCAGGACGCGAAAGCTTTGCTCTCCAAAAGAAAGTCAGTCGCCACCGGCGAAATTCTAGTAAGAATTTTATTTTAGATATTTAAAAAGGCACTTTCAAATAATACGAGGTTTCTTTTAATAGCATAAATTGAGCATCGGAGTCAGTACCCAGCTTCACCAGAATACGCAGTCGAGCCACAGATTCAGAATCGCTTAAGCTCTGCCTATATATTGTATTGTCGGGGCATCTTAGCTAAAGCGCTTTTACTTTTAGTGCGAACCGTATTACTATACTGTGTTTATATACAGTTACGAGATAACAAATGTTACAATTTATTCCCTTAAGAGCTCAAGCCGGATTCACTGGATTTGAAAGTCCAGCGGCTGAATATGCGCAGAGTGATTTAGACTTAGGTCAGCTGTTGATTGACCACCCGACGGCAACATATATAGGCTACGCTGAAGGTGAAAGTATGGTGGAGGTGGGTATTTATTCGGGAGACTTACTAATTATTTCTCGCGCGGAAGAGGTTAAAAACAACGATATTATTGTCGCTAACCTCAACGGTGTATTTGTCGTCAAGCAAGTCGACAAAACCAATGGACGACTGTTATCTGCGGCTAAAGGATATCTACCTTATTTATTACAATCGGGCGATGAGTTTCAAATTGAAGGGGTTGTCACGCGCTCTATTCGACTTCATAAACCATTGAATTTGTCGCTGTAATGTATGCACTCTGTGATGTTAACTCGATGTATGCAAGCTGTGAAAAGGTCTTTGATCCCAGCATACGAAAACGCCCGGTGGTGGTTTTGACCAACAATGATGGTTGCATTTGTGCGGCCTGCAACATCGCCATAAAAATGGGGGTCGGTAAAAAATTTGTGCCCTATTTTCAAGTTAAAGAAGGTCTTGAAAGAGTCAATGCTGTGGTGCGCTCCAGTAACTATGAATTATATGCTGTGCTAAGTAGTCGGCTGATGGAAACCTGTGCATGGTTTGCGCCTCACTCACACATTTACAGTATCGATGAATGCTTTCTATTTTACGGTAAACATTCACCTTATATACCCCCCGAAGGCTGGCACCAACACGCCACCACGATTAGACGTACCTTATGGCGTGAAACCCGTTTACCAATTAGCGTAGGTATAGGAGCAACCCCGACACTGGCAAAAGCGGCTAATCATGCAGCTAAGCGCCTCGATGGCTATAACGGGGTAGCGGTCATCGACAATGAAGAGGCACGAAAACACATTCTATCCAACATGGCCGTGACTGATGTTTGGGGCATCGGCCGCAGACTCGGTGCACGATTGAATGATCTCGGTATTAACACCGCACTGCAACTGGCCAAGCAAAAACCCGCTATCATTCGAAAGCAGTTTTCGGTGCTGGTAGAAAGTACCGTCTATGAGTTAAACGGTGAGGTGATGCTCAACTGGGATGATGTCAGAGCACCTAAGAAAGAGATTTACAGCACCCGTAGTTTTGGTCAACGCATTACCGATCCAGTGCAATTGCGCAGCGCTCTCGCCTTTCATGTTGAAATTGGTGCCGCCAAACTGCGTAAACAAAACAGTCTCGCCAATGCTGTTTCCATCTTTGCATCCAGCTCACCACACGATCAATCCGGTTACTATCGAAAATCGGTATTTCATCACTTCGCGGTACCAACATCAGACAGTCGTTTAATCATGGCGGCTTGCAGTCAAGCGGTCGAGGTAATTTATAAAAAAGGCGTGCAGTTTTATCGGTGTGGTATTGGTTTGCTGGATTTGTGTGATGCAGATAATTATCAGCACGATATGTTTGCACAATCACCAGACAGTCCTGAACTGATGAAAATCATCGATACGATTAATCAAAAATACGGTCGCAGTACAGTGCATCTTGCAAGGCGCGGTATTGAACACAAATTTGCAATGAAAAGAGAATTTTTATCTCCTCAGTATACGACTCGGTGGAGCGATATACCGCGCTTGTACTGTATTTAAATGAGCTATTCTTAGCCCCCATGAATGAGCAGAGAAGTTGACTAAATTTCACATGTTTAACTGTTTTGTGTGAATTTGGACTAAACAAGTGAACAGAATCTATGTTTCTATTCTATACCTGATTACCCTGTGGCTTCGCCACACTAGTCAAAAGAAAAAGATGCTTTTAGTCTCTTCTCTGTGCTCTGCGTAATAAAATCAACCCTTTAAATATTTCTTCACCACAGAGGACACAGAGGCGCTACGCTGCACAGAGGAAAAACCAAACACTACCTGATTAGCGCTGTGCCTTCAAAGACAGGCCTAAAGTAAAAAAAATCACAAAGAAATGACTTGGCTATAATCTAAACCATTATTAAATGGTAAGAATAAATTACCACTTAACTTAACCTGTAGTAATTGATAACTTTGTTAGATGGCTGCCAAGTTAATCTGAATATGATGGTCAACCAGGAAAGAGTAAGACCAACATCTGAATCAGTGATTCCCAGGTGGTGCTTAGCGTAAGCTGTTGATCTTACATTACTTGAAAAACACCACTGAACCTTAGGGAACCTCTGAACAAGTCCACATCTTACCTGTGCGTCACTTATTCAGAGGTTCTCTAAGTCGTTTATTGAGCAGCGACGGCTGCGTTGTTAATTGACTTTTGAATACATTCAAAAGGATTAGCCGCCTCACATAACACAAGAGCATTTAAATCAGTTAGCTTTTGATACTCTATATAATTGGCGATGGCCACTCTATTACCTGTTTCAGAGAATATGAAACCTTGATTACTGATTTTTCCTGCCAGCTCTGGCTCCGCCTTTATTAAAAATTCTTTAAAATTCACCTTACTGATAGCCGCATCGGGTAATTGATCAAATGGTCCGTCAAAAAAATTATTTTTAAATATATTTTTAAGACTCACCCCGACTAACACCAATGCATCATCTGCCAGTGGATAATAGACAAATTCACTGCGTGCCCCTACTTGCAATTTTCCTTTATAGCTATAATAAGACTCATAGTCACTTTTCATATCGTTGATATAATAGAACTGCCTAGCCTTGGTATGATACGATAAATAAAAGCGAATTCCCGACTCATCCATCATCGGTATATTTAATTCAAGTCCATAGCTTTCTAGAGTTGCAACAAAATTCTTATCCGCGACCAACTGGTTGATAGTGACTTTTTTAGACACATCCCGAAATTGCAACAGGTAGTGGTTAACGCTGATAAGCTCTAATCGGTAATTTTCTGCAGGACGATACGCTTTGGTTATGGTTTTAAAATTCGATCGCTCTTGCCCAGAAATATTATAGTAATAGACAAATGATAATACTCCCTTATCACGACCTTCAGAGCCAAAACGGATATTACCTTTTATCTCATTGCCTCTGAAATAAAATTTAAAATAGTAGTAGCCTTCAGAAGGATAGACGACAATCTCTGGTTCAGTATTTCTTAAAACAAATTCAAATACCTCGTCAATGTCCTCAATATTTAAATCGTCTTGCATATTTAAACTTTCAATCATTGACTGGTTTGTAGTCACTGCATAGATATGCCCTGCATATAAATGCAGGGTACTTAAAATACCTATCAATAAAATTTTTATCACTTTTTCTTCAAACTTTTAAGCATCACTTCACTACCAGATCCGCCATTATCAATGTGCTCTTGAGTCGTGAAACATACATGGTGTTTAAAGGTACTACCAAACAGATGACTAGCAGACTTGGTATATTTAGGCTTAGAAAACTGTCGAGGAGACTTTCTCAACCAATGTCTCTTTATTTTTTCAGACACCTCACCACTTTGTCCGCTATTAACATAGGCCTGACAAACCTCACCATACCCTTTGCCACTGAGATTATTTTTATTGGCAAATTGAACAATAGACTCAGCCTTTGCCCCTCCCGCCATGCTGACCGGCGCTATAATATTTGCCGACATTCCTAAAACTACCATCATTAACAATTTATTTTTCAACATGATAAAACTCCAATTTGATTATTTAAAATACTTAAATTATTAATCCGCTCATACCCAGATATTTTGTTAGTTAAAACGGAAGAACTAGAAAATATTATCTAACACCTGAATCAGTCGACCAAGTTAAACTCTTAACTTGATATGACTCTGCAAAGACCACTCTCTAATTAAACCCATCAAAAATATAGCGACTTAATGATTAACATTAGAATCCAAATTGACTATTTATATAATTCCTAATAATGGTAGAAAAGAAGATAACGTATACCTAAAAGTAGCTATATACATTTAATTTCTGAGATAAAATCATAAGCCTGAATCCGTGACTTCAAAGTGAATACAGAGTGTAAGATATTGGTTTTACTGTGGAATTGAAAAATCTTAGCTGCAAGCTCATATGCGTCCTGCATTCGCTAAATAAATGCATCCCTGCATAAAACCCGTAGGTTCAGCGGGCATTTTTCTAACCGCTGTAGAATCAAGAGCTTGCGCTATGTGGTGCAGTGAAGTCACTGATTCAGGATAAGGAGAGTGATCCTTACAACGGCTTAAAAAATCCATTGAACCTTAAAGCTGAGTTAAGATTTATTAATAGCTCAATAAAAGAACTTTTTTACGTGCTGCACGCATTCTCAATCAACAGATTCAAATAGAATATTTTAAATATCGTGCAATTCATCCATCTCTGAACTAGATTTTGAATTATGTAAAGTATTGAACTAAGCTAACTAATATCTGAATCCGTGAATTGACTGCAGCAAATAATACGAGCTCTTGATTCTACAGCGGTTATAAGAACAGCTACTGAACCTATGGGTTTTATCCAGGAAGAATTTATTTAGCAAATGCAGGACACGGATGATATTGCAGTTAATATTATCCGATTCCACTATACAACCAATATTTTGCACCGCACCCGGTATTCACTTTGAAGATTCGGATCCAGGTAATTCATATAATGACCATTAAAGCCAGTGTAAAAACACTCTAGTCTAAGCGAGATACAATTCGAAACAGGAGGTTTTATTGAAGTATTTGATTTGTTTGTTGTTACTCATTTTTACTCAAATTTCAAGCGCCGACAGCAGCAAAGTCATAAGAGTTTGCTGGGAAAGTGAAATGAAACCTCCTTTTCTGATGCGTTCTGCCAGAGGTGAGCTAAAAGGTATTATTGTTGATTTACTTAATAAAATATTTATTACTGAAGCTATACATGTAAAAAACCTAGTCTACCCTTGGAAAAGATGCCTACTTGATTTAGAACGAGGTAATGTTGATATTGTACCCAATGCTTCTTTTAAACTGAGCAGAAGCAAATTTGCGCATTATTCAAAACCTATCTACACCACCAATTTAAGCTTTTTCTACCTTAAAAGCAGGTTTCCAAACGCTGCCAAATTCAGCAACATTGAGCAGTTCAAAGCTTATGTTGTGGGTGGCATTAGCGGCTTTAATTATTCATTTTATAAAGATGATATTACGATAGATACTGGGGTTCACTCAAGAAGAGGATTGATTCACAAACTAATCAAACACCGCATTGATTTTGCCATATTACAGAGAGAAGTATTTTTTTCCATGTATATAAATAACATTAAATACATCAAAAATATTGGCTATGTAAAGGCACCGAAAAAACACATCAAGAATTACCATATTCTTGTTTCAAAAAAGAGTAACAACTCAATTAAAATTTTAAACATTATTAATGACGGATTCTCCAGATTACAGAAATCGGGGGAATACAAAATTATTTATAATCAGTACGTCACTAATAACTCAATCAATTGCTGTTAATCACCAAATTCGTTACGGGCCATGATCAGCAACCAGTCACTTGACCTGTTGCCACTCCATTTATAGCAGTGTTTTACAATTTTATCTTAAGCTGCAGGATAGGCCTAAAATTCAGAGCACTTTTAGTATTTCTGAGCCTATTGGAGTGATTGTTTTTTCAACAATTCTAAGTCGCAAGCCTAACGCGACACTTGCACTTGTAGAGGGCCTAGCTTCTAGCTTCTAGCTTCTAGCTTCTTACTCATTTTATAAGTTTTTATTTGATAATCTTGTGTCTCATATAAAGATTTAGCCTTATCATTAAACGCATACACCGTGAGCAAAATTTCTACTGCGCCTGACTCCTGAAAATAATGCTCGATCTCTGCCAGCAGAGCTTTAGCCAAACCTTTACCGCTAAATTGGCGATCGACAACTACTTCATCGATATTTGCGACTAATTTCTCAGCTAAAAGAAAGGACTGTTGCACTGAAATACTCCCAGCCACTAACCCTACAATCTCTGTGCCGAACTTCGCAATGAATACTTTATAATGGTCGGCTTTCAACAGATCAGCAAAACCTGCTTTAGTTCTGAGTACACTCATCTCTGTGGTCGTTTTAAACTCTTCATTATCAGCTTGATAATGGTAATCATCACTCAATAGATACAGAGCTTTAATACCCTCGAAATCAGCTATTTGAGCATCGGCTATTTCAATATTCTGGTTATTTAACATATACACTCTCTATCTCAGAAATCAGTGACTTCCAAGTGACACTTAACATCGGCTATTGATCCACTATGAAGCCATGGATTCAGGCCTTAACTACCGACAATGATTAAAGACTAATTTTAGAATATAGCACAAGATTTTGATTTTATAGAACAATAAACAAACTACTAACGTTACCAATCAGGTGAAAATATTGGTTCGGCTCTTAGGGGAGGGATATTAGCCAATTGACAGTTTTAATAGAGACCGATGAGTTACTTGAAAATATTGTAAGAGGTGTGACTAATTATAGATCCTCGGCACAAGTCAAACACGCATCTGTGCGCCCGTAGGGTGGATGTGAGACTTATTAAGAGGATCCTTATAGATGCGCGAAAAAGTAATCATTAGATTACTGCAATCATTGTAGCTGTGGTCTCATTGAACATTATCCGCAACAAACAAAACAGTACACCGAAAAAAAGCATCTATAATCCGAGCCTAATCATTGCTAGAAATAGCTATTGTAAATAACCTTAAAAACACCCAACTCGAATCATAGCGCCGCTTTCGCGGCGATGATATTTATAAATGCTAACTGGCGCTAGCAACTTCCGATCCTTTCTGCTGATTTTCTTTACGATAGCGTCTGCGTTGTACGACAACGACTAAGCCCAACAATAATAGCGCGGGAATATACATCAATTGCTTTGGCAAGTGTTCAATAGGAACCCAAACCTTGAGTACTTGTTGATCAAAATCCAGTCCCGCTAGTTGTGCAGCACTCTCATAGCCAACATCATCGACTATATAATTGCCGCTATCTTCTTTTACGATAGTCACTCCTGAGTTCTCTAACTTTTCACTAGAAGAGGCCCCCTCACCTACCGCTAGTAAAATCACAAATTCTCGTTCGCTACCTGCGTCATTTTCACCTAATACCGTAAAGCGCATTTCTTCGCCAGCTGGTGTGTCTTTAAGCTTCTCTGATATTTCAACGGGAGCAACCACATCGAAACGTGGAGAGACTATATCCATCCAGTAACCCGGTCTAAACAAAGTAAATGCGATCAGCAGTAAGGTGATTGATTCATACCATTTATTTCGTGCAAAAAAGTAACCTTGGGTCGAAGCAGCGAAAACTAAGATCCCCATTGTCGCAACAATGAATACGAAGATACCTTCAAGCCAAGTCACATTTATTAATAATAAGTCAGTATTAAAAATAAACAAAAAGGGTAATGCGGCAGTTCTTAAACTATAGAAGAAAGCAACGAAGCCGGTCTTGATCGGATCCCCTCCTGAAACTGCTGCTGCGGCAAAGGACGCTAACCCAACAGGCGGTGTAACATCGGCCATGATACCAAAATAGAAGACAAATAAATGCACGGCGATCAACGGTACTATTAAGCCATTTTGTTGACCTAATTCGACAATTACCGGAGCTAACAACGACGATACCACAATGTAATTGGCAGTGGTCGGTAACCCCATTCCGAGTATCAAACTTAACACCGCCGTTAAGAGCAGCATTAACATGACATTTCCCATCGACATTATCTCAACCAATTCTGCCAGTACTAAACCGACACCGGTAAGAGAAACCGCACCGACAATAATCCCAGCAGTGGCCGTAGCAATACCAATACCAATCATATTTCGGGCACCACAGATAAGACCGTCAATCAGTTCATTATAACCTTGAACCATTTTTCCCTTAATATCGTGATCTTGTCTAAAGAAAGCAAACAAAGGTCGTTGAGTCAGTAAAATAACAATCATTAACGCCGTTGCCCAAAAGGCAGATAAAGCAGGACTTAATCGCTCAACCATCAAGCACCACACTAGAACAACCACCGGTAATATATAGTGAAAGCCTGATTTTATTGTTGGACCAAGTTCGGGTAATTCGACGATAGCAGCATTTGGATCATCAATTTCTAGGTCAGGATGTTGGGAACAACTCTTCGCTAACCCTATATACACACAGGCTAGAAGCCCCCCTACTATCCAGCTTGCCGCTCCACCAGCTATCGGCTTCAGCCAACCTAAACCGTAGTAGACCGCAAATCCAACCGCTGCGATTGAGCCAAAACCAAATAAAAACTTAAAAATAAATACGATTAATGGGCTTGGCTCACCCCGACGTGGTAAACCTTTAAGATCAGCTTTCATCGCCTCTAAATGCACGATGTAAACTAATGCAATATAAGAAATTATAGCGGGTAAAAAGGCATGAGTTACGACATCAAAATACGCCATATCAAGAGAGGTAGCCATTAGGAAAGCGGCGGCTCCCATAACAGGAGGCATAAGCTGCCCATTTACCGAAGATGCAACCTCCACTGCCCCTGCTTTTTCTGCAGAGAAACCAACGCGCGTCATCATTGGAATAGTAAAGGTACCAGTGGTCACTACATTGGCTATCGATGATCCAGAAATCAAACCGGTCATTGCTGAGGCAACGACCGCCGCTTTAGCAGGTCCACCACGCAAATGACCTAAGCTGGCAAACGCAATTTTTATAAAATAATTACCAGCACCAGCCTTGTCTAACAATGCACCAAAAAGCACGAACAAGAAGACAAATTTAGTCGAAACCCCTAAAGGCACCCCAAACACACCGTCGGTAGACATCCACTGATTATCAGCTACCGCCCCAAACGAAGCTCCCTTCCAAGCGAGAATCCCCGGCATACTCTGACCACCGAAGCAGTAGAGTAAAAAGACTAACGCAACTATGGCTAGCGGCGCTCCCAGACAGCGAACCGTAGCCAATAGCAAAAGTACTATACCTACGCAGGCAACCGCAATATCATACCCATTGGGGTTACCTGGCCGATAGGATAGCGATTCATAAAAAATGTACAGATAGGCGGCAGATGCTGATGCCACTATAGCCAGCAGCCAATCGATGGCTGGGACATAATCCCTTGGTTATTTTTTTCCTGCGGGGAATGCAGTAAAGGCTAAGAAAATTGCAAACGCCAAGTGAATAGATCTAGCCTCCGTATCGTTAAAAACACCGATACCGATAATATAAGGTAAGGGTGATGCTATCCATAATTGAAAGAGTGCCCAGACCAGGGCAACACCCGCTAAAAACTTGCCTATCGGCCCGACAGGATTACGACCACCTGTATCAGTTGAGGCGACTAAGTCCTCTAATTCGGTATTACTGGTTGGTTGGTGTTGAGTTGAATCACTCATGAATTATCCTCAGTTACATGCTCTTTTGAGATTTGCCGTGTACTAAAGAAGGCACGTTTATGACACGTGGCAATTTTAAATCAAACACAATTTTATTATTATTCAATTTAACAAAGTAAAACCATTATATCATTGCGATATGTATCACTCGGCATAAAAAATATGGGCAGCCAAGCTGCCCTGTTGAACAATATTATTACTTGAGCAATCCGGCTTCTTTAAAATACTTCACAGCACCGTCGTGCAAAGGTGCAGAAAGGTTATTAACCACCATATCTTCTTTATTTAGATTAGCGAATGCAGGGTGTAATTTTTTAAAACGTTTAAAGTTTTCAAAGACAGCTTTAACCATTTGGTACATAGTTTCTTCACTGGTTGCAGTAGAGCTGACGAAAGTGGCACCTACTCCAAACGTAGTTACATCAACGTCTGTACCATTGTACATACCGGCAGGAATAGTCGCCTTGGCATAATATGCATTATCGGCAATTAACGCGTCAATCACTGGACCTTCGACATTAATTAGCTTTACATCACAAGAAGTACTGGCCTCTTTGATCGAGCCATTTGGATGCCCTGCGGTGAAAATGATAGCGTCTACATTGTTATCGCATAACGCTTGAGCTTGCTCTGCGGATTTTAATTGCGAAGCTAACTTGAAGTCGTCCATTGTCCAACCCATTTTGTCCATCACGACTTTCATCGTCGCTAATTGACCTGACCCTGGATTACCTACATTGACACGTTTGCCCTTTAAATCAGCAAAAGTATTGATGCCGGAGTCCTTGCGGGCAACCTCTGTGAAGGGCTCGCCATGTACAGAAAAGACAGCACGTAAATCAGTATATGCTCCATCTGGGAATTGATCAGCGTTGGTCCCATTATAGGCATTGAATTGCACATCTGACTGCGCAACACCCATATCTAGGTCTCCTGAGCGAATACCATTGATATTCTTTACCGATCCGCCCGTTGTATGAGTACACTTAATGCCATGCTCTTTGGTTTTCTTATTCACTAAGCGACAAATTGAGCCACCGACGACATAATACACGCCTGTTTGACCACCAGTGCCGATAGTTACGTAAGTTTCAGCAGCAGAAATTGAACCAGAAAATGATGCAGCGATTGCCACACTACTAGATAAAAGTACCGTGGCTAATTTGTTTTTAATTAATTTTTTATTGAAATACATAAGAGACCTATTATTGTTATCGAAGAGAATTTTGACTGACGATTAATTTCCTTTATATCGTTCAGACAAAACGGAGACGTTACAGTTACCTATTTTACAAATAGGCGGTGTACTGAGCTTAATACGCTATTCTTAATAATACCCGAATACAAGATTCTAAGCGGCGCTTAATATAAGCTATTGATCCTACAGCAGTTTGAAAAACACCCACTAAAACTAAGAGTCTTATGCATGGATGCATTTATTCAGCGAATGCAGAACGCATATGAGACCGTCGCTAGAATTCTTTAATTCTGCTGTAAATCAATACCTTACACTCCGAAGCCACTCTAAAGCCATGGATTCGGGTAATGTTAAAAAGGATCTGATCATTCTTCATAAAGTACAAGCATATCGCATATTAAGATTATATTCAGTATTCGAACTTAAGTATAGTACAAGAATACCTTTAGCTTGATATCTTCTGCGCTAATTAGGCATCCTTGAGTGCCGAACAGTAAATTTAAAAGGGTTTCGTTAACTCGAGGGAACATCAGAACAGATCTCGCTTGTTTCTGCTGCCAGGTTTATGTGATTTGGGCATAGATTTCTTAGAGGTTCTCGTAGCCTGTAAGGAATTTAGGCTCAAACCCCTATCAAACTCCTCCTCCCCTAAAACATCTTATTCGTTAGAGATGAAGATCACTAGCTTTATTTGTATTCAGAATTTTTAGCGGTAAAGAAAGTGGTCATTTTTTCAAGTTTATGAGCTTGATCTCCTAAATGATAGCTGGCATTGGAAGCCTCCTCGACCATCGAGGCATTTTGAATAGTCAGCTCATCTATGTGCTTAATAGACTCATTTATTTCAGCCACGCTGCTAGACTGCTCTTTACTCAATGAAGCGATTTCTTGAACGTATTCTGACGCTTGATTAACACTGTTCACTATTTCACTGAGCATTTCCCCCGACTCGTGAGCAAGTCGCATTCCCTGTTTTACTTTATGTCTGCTTTCTTTAATAGAAGCGGCTATTTCTTTTGCTGAGTTAGCACTCAATCCCGCTAGGTTCCTGACTTCACTTGCAACGACACTAAAGCCACGCCCCGCCTCTCCGACTCTGGCAGCTTCCACCGCCGCATTGAGAGCTAACAGGTTAATTTGAAAAGATATAGAATCAATAACACTAATTACTTCTGATATTTTTTTACTGGATTCACTAATATCTATCATCGCCTGCAAGGTTAATTCAACAACCTCCCCGCCTTTTACTGCAAATTCACGAGTCTGGTTGACTACGTCTCTGGCTTTTATCGAGAACTCGGCATTTTTTTGTAACTGTTGGTTAATCTCGCCCATGCTAACCACAGTTTGTTGCAAACTTGCAGAGTGTTCTTCAGTGCGCTTATTTAGATCTAAATTAGCCAGTGATATTTCTGCGGCACCTGTTTTTACAGAATTTGCAGCGTCTTGAATTTGTATGACTACGTCTATCAATTTATCACTAGTAGCATTAATATTTATTTTAAGTTTTTCAAATGTTCCAAAATAAACCCCATCAATTTTTTCATTTAAATGACCATTTGCCATTGCTGTCATAACCCGCAGAGTGTCACTAGTTACTGTTTCAGTAACACTAACTAACTGGTTCACCCCCGCAGATAAACTGGCAAAAAAACCACTTTTATCCGACATTGATATTCTTTCTGAAAGATCTCCAGCGAGCGCCTTATCTACCACAAACTGCATTTCTTTTTCAGTGGCTAGCTCTAAAGTTTGGTCTAGCCACTCCAAAACCGTTCCCAATCGCTGTCCCTCACTATTTATCACGGGTTTCGCTAACAACAGCAGTTCTAAATTCCCCACTTGGATAGCGACTTTAATTTCTTTATTAGCACTGGTTAGCGCTTTAATTTTCTGTTCTGCATTAGGCAAAATTTGTTGCAGGTTTAAGTGTTTAATTGATAGCGTACTAAAATCTGCATTATTAAGCTTAAATTGATCTTCAGCCACCACAAAAAACTCACTCATCGCATCGTTTGCATAGAAAACATATTGATCAACATCTACCACCAACATATTGCTACTAATATTATCCAAGGCTTGTTTTATACGGGTATTATCAGCTAGAGTTTTTTGGTCTGCTTTTATCCTAATATTTAAATTCTTTTGCATACTTGCTAAGGCACGCTGTAGATCACCTATCTCACATTGCGTTTTAACTGAAATTTTATTATTTAACTGACCCGCCGCAATTTTTTCAGCGATCGCCACTGCTTCTGCAATAGGAGTAGATATACTTCTTGCAATCAATAGCGCGGTCACGCTGACTAAAATTGTTGATATTAGAAATATCAGTAAATTTAAATAGATCTCATTAGTGACTGCAATTAAGGCTTCATCCCGATCAATTTCGGCAATAACCCCCCAGTTTAATCCTTTAATATTCAGCCTAGAATAAGATGAAAGTACTTCATTTCCTCGATAGCTAATCAAAGTTGCCTGGCCACTCTTTGACTGTAATAGTGCATCACTAGCCACTGTTTTAATCGCCAGCTTTAATACACTAGCACTGTCCATAAACCGAGACTGCGAACGCATTAATCGATCGCCCCCTATTAAATAGGTCTCCCCGGTTTTACCCAGATCTTCACCATCTTGCATAATCTTATTAACCACTGAGACCGGTAGTTGAATAACCAAAACCCCTATCAGCTTATTATCTAAATAAATCGGCGATGCAATAAATGATGCCGGTGCCATATAGGAAGGTAAGTACTCTGAAAAATCCACCAGCACTGGGGGCATGTTTTTCTTTAACTTGAGCGCTTTGTTGAACACATCAGCCAGATTAGAATCTTTATAGGGTCCATTTTTCAAGCTCGTCGCAAAGTCCACTTCTTTGAAAACACTGTATACAATATCTCCATTAATCGGCTCGATTAAAAACAGATCATGATAATTGTAGTTTTTAATTAATCGCCTTAACTCAGGGTGCAATTGTTTGTGCGCATTACTGTATAAGCTCTTATTTTCTGCTCGATCAAGCTTATCTTTGTTCCCTAACGAAAAGCTATTGTTACTAATGTAGAGTGCTTGGGCGATCACTGATTTTTTTGTATTAGGTAAAAGTTTTGCGGTTGCTATACTTTCACCATTGCGAGAAACATAAGAATCATTAAAGCTTGTTGCATAATAATTTTTAACGCTTTTTTCATAACTTCGATAGTCAGCGGCATCTAGGTCAAGTTCGGTAGACAAACTGCTCATAGATGTTGAAAACTTTTGCATCGCGGTAACAATCGATTCACTTTTTGACAGCAAGCTAATCTGTTTCCCAACTTGTTCATAATAGCTTTCTAGCTGCTGAGTTTTCGAAACCCTGACCACATTTAAAATACTGTACTGCGCTTCTAAGATGGCATTTCTAGCGGAAATAACATCGATCAAACTAACGATGGTTAAAGGAACTAGGCCAATTAAGAGCATTGTAATAAGTAGACGTTTAGATAATTTTAAATCATTAAATTTCTTCAAATATCGCATATTCACCTTTAAATAGCCCGCTGAGGTTTGTTTGCACTCTTAGCATCAACCTAAAAGAATAACTGTCACGTTAGAACCAACACATCAAACCTTCTAATAACTATAGACCAGAATTTTTCTTTTATAACAATTTAGCATTTATTTGCAGTGCTCAAAAGAGTTCTTGTTTTCAACTTTGGATGGATTAAAAAACCGACAGGCAAGCGCTGTTTGAAAACGAGGTGAAGGCCTCGTATTGATGAAGAGAGGACTCTGCATAACGTTGCGAGCGAAGGTAAGACAAGGCAAAGATCGGCGAGATAGCGGAATCAGCGTACCCCTGTTTATGGGTATTACTGTTGTAAATGAGTATATTGAGCCGTTTTTTAACGCCGTATTACCGAGCGCAGTTGTTATGCAGAGGTCTCGAAGAGACAGTATTTATTCAATAACAGGCACGATTAAGCGCATAAAATCGACTATATAGAGATTAATTTATTGAAAAGTTTATTTAGGGAATATTTCTTCTGGATGCAAGGCTCTATGGCTTGTGCCTGATCGAAAGTAAAACACCAGGCACTTTCCATATATCATTAGCAACCAATCCATCAGACGATTTAGCTGCCGACTAACCTATTCTCGAGTCCACACCATGCAAAGCTTACGACAGCGGTGTCGCTAATAACTGATAAAGTGCAATGATATCGGCCAAGTTTTTTTTCTGCGGCGCTTTCATTAACTGATAGACGACTTTATTGCCCCCGTGGAACCTAAACACCGCACGAGATGATTGAGCCATGGCCTTAGCGTGTACTATATCTAGGGAGTTTGCTGAAATATCAAAGTATTCAGTATATGAATCGGCATTTTTTGTAGTTGCAAAGTGCAATATCGGAGAGCGCCACTGTAACTGATCAGCGACGATGCTATATGCATTAAAATGTGATGGGGTCACTGCTGTATGAGTGATATTGAACCTCAACCACATCCGCGTATCATTGAGCCCAATGATCAGTTTAAAATCACTTTTACTCGCGACCGTTTTAGGCGAAATAAGATAAGAGTCGTAGATTGCGTTGTATTCAATATTGGCACCGAGTAGTAAATTGCGAATTTTAGCGGGTTCTTTATACTTCGAGCTGATGTTACGGATGTACTCTAAGTGCTGTTGCTCTATTACATTGCCGGTACTTAATAACAAAACCTGCCGATTAAAACTTTGGTATTTTCCAACTATCAGTATGGGGGAGTTTTAAAAATTTGGTTTTTTTTCGTAACTATCAGCTAGGTAAAGTGATTTTATCGGCGAGGACTTTCCGTATTTACCTCCCTCACTCTTTAATGATAATAAAAAATACCGATTACCATTTTCTAAAACAACGGGATGAAATTCATAAGTTTTATGATCAGTCTCGACCGGGCTATCTTGATCAAAGTAGCCTTTCATACCCACAAACCTCAAGTAGGGAAGTTTATTTTTACATTCTGAAACTCGGCTAGTTTGACAAAACCTAAGATAACCTTTTTTTTGTGATTTAAGCGATTTTGGCTTTAGTACGAAAGTTTCTTTGCCCTGCGGGTTAAATATATACTCGGCATTTGAGTCGTATCTTAGCGGCGTCTTTGGTGTGAAAGTGGCTTGTTCTACTTTAATCAATTGACAGCCGGACAGTATTAAGAATACGACCGATAAGCCGTACCGAACATAGTTATTCATAAACATCCTAGTTAGTATTTATCCATCGAGACCTCAGTATAACTTACCCAGAGGGTATGATAACTGCGCTCGGTAATACGGCGTTAAAAACCGCCACTATAAGATTAAGCGATTCGTTTTAGTTTAGCGGTAATTGGGCTTTAATGTAATTAGTTTGAGAACTTAAGTTTAGCGCGGTGAGCTGTCTATTGGCGATGTAGAAAGCGGGCCGCAAATGTTTTTTGAGATATTGAGTGGCCTGTTTTTTGTCTATTTTTTTAAATTGACAAAACAACGCCAGTGTAAAAACCACTTCATGTTCAGACAAGCTTGACTGCCTATTGGCCGCTGCATTGAAGCAGCTACCGCAGCCTCCCCTAAAAGTGTATGCAGAGTTAGCCAACATCACCCCAAACCCCATACACACAGCAAGTACTTCACTCGCCTCTAATAAATGCGAGTTCCCCCCTGGTGGCAACTGCTTTGAGCGTATTAATAAGTGTTGCGCAAATAGATGACCATAGGTTGCGGACAAATCTTCTGGCTTTATCGTCTGTTGGCGATTATAGCTGATGCTGATAGGCTCGCAAGCCGACAGTGAAGACAGCTCACGCTGTGAGTTTCTGGCAATGTTGTCTAACGCTAGCCTTTCTGGAGAGCAGTGCTGAGATTGCGTAACACTTAACGGCGCTGCGTGACTTAACACGAAAGGCCAGTGCATAAGACCTGCATATTTAAGACTGTGCTGAAATATATTTTCTGCTTTCTCTTCAACACTCGCAATAGATCCGGGGAAGAACTGATTGTTAGGTAAAATTAAGCGTGAGCGTTGATAAAATTCATCTCTATCAAAGTTTGTTACAGCCCAGTCAAAGCAGTCAATAATCCAAGTTGCACTGGCATCACTAATCAATTGTTTAGGCCATAAATAGTCTTTTAATCGATTTAGCATTACCAAGGCCTGATTGGCACTGTTGAAATACTGTTTTTAGGCGAGCCATCGACAAATTTATCTGAGTACACCAGATAGATTAAGACGTTGCGTTTTTTATCGAGAAACCTAACCACTTGCATAGTTTTGAACAAGATTGAAGTTCTCTCCTTAAAGACCTTTTCACCATCTTTTAGTGGTGTATTGATTTTAATCGGTCCAACTTGTCTACAGGCGATAGAGGCATCAGAGGTATCTTCTGCCAATCCAAAGCTACCTGAAATTCCACCTTTTTTAGCCCGTGATAAATGGCAGGAAACACCACTGATTTTTGGGTCATCGAACGCTTCAATGATTATTTTATGGTTGGCGCCTATCAGCTTAAAAGTAGTATCTACACTGCCAATTTGCTCGGCATTAACCATCGCACTACTAGTAAAAAAAATGACGCTACCGATAGCAACAAAAGTTTGACCAAGGCCTGCCAACAGGTGCCGAAAATTGGGAGTTTTAAAGTTAATACTGCGTAACATTTTACAATCCATTTTATTACCTACACTGCCACTGAACGAAGCGCTAATTATACAAACAGCCGGCAATTGCTTTCAACCGGTAACTGTCTGCAGCAATAAAAGTTTTTTAGGCCGGGGGAGTTTTTTAATGACCGCTTCACGTTTACATGCTGCAGAGCGATCGACACATTTTTCATACCAAACCAATTGCACAGGTCGCCGAGCTTGAGTGTACTTAGCACCGCCACTGCCGCGCCCATTATGTTCATTTTCGCGCCTCACGCAATCGGTAGTGACCCCTGCATACAGAGAGTGATCGGCACAGCGAACCAAATACACGAACCACTGTGATTTTTGCGCTGTGCATGGCTCAGTACTTTGACTAGTCAAATTGCTGATTTATCAGGCAGATGATTTTCGCAAAACCACTGCAGTTGGTCTTGTAGCTGCACCACTTGTCCGACAATGATTAAAGCGGGTGCCGGCAACTTGGCTGCACCTTGTAAGGATTCTAGAGAAGCGAGTGTGCCAACTAAAACTTGCTGATCAATAGCTGTCCCTCTAGATATTATGGCAGCGGGAGTCTCTGCATCTTGCCCAGCGCTGATCAGCTTAGAACAGATATCAGCTAGATTGTGCAGCCCCATGTAAAAGACCACCGTTTGATTCCCTCTTGCTAGCTGCGAATAATCTAATTCGCTACTGCGGTTTTTTTGCTGTCAAGTGACAAAAGTAACACTTTGCGCATAATCTAGATGGGTCAGTGGAATACCCGCATAGGTAGAACATGCACTCGCGGCGGTGATTCCCGGTACGACTTGAAAGGGTATTCCCTGCGCCCTTAAACTTTTCAACTCCTCCCCACCACGGCCAAAAATAAACGGATCTCCTCCCTTTAAGCGCACCACACGCCGACCTTTAGATGCCTGCTCCATCCACATTTTGATAATATCATGTTGTGGCACGCTGTGGTTAGCTCTGTTTTTTCCAACGAAGATCAATTCGGCATCTCTGCGGCATAATTCCATGATTTCTTTAGAGACCAGTGCATCATAGAGAACCACATCTGCCTGCTGCATCAATCGCAACGCTTTAAAAGTGAGTAGCTCTGGATCGCCAGGACCTGCCCCGACTAGATACACTTCTCCTGCGGGAAGCTTGGTATCGGCATTCTCTAACTTTTCTCTCATCAGCGCATAAGCATCTTTTTCACGCCCCGCGAGCATTGTTTCTGCCACTTGCCCTTGCAGGACGCTCTCCCAAAAATTGCGCCTTTGGTTAATAGTCTTAAACTTAGCTTTGACACTCGATCTAAACTGCCCAGCTAACAGTGCCAACTTACTGTAACCGTTTGGAATAAGTGTCTCTAATTTAGCCCTTAAAACTCTGACCAGTACCGGTGCTTGTCCACCGGATGAAATCGCGATGACTATCGGAGAACGATCGACGATCGCCGGGAAAACAAAAGTGCAAAGCTGTGGATTATCAACCACATTCACCGGTATATTTCGACTTAACGCATCTTCGTAGACCTGTTTATTTAAGGTTTGGTCATCCGTTGCAGCTGTGACTAACAGCTTGCCATCCAGCAGATCAGCAGAGTATTCGCCAATCATGGCGATGCCATTATTATCTGCGAGCAATTGTGCTAACTGCGGATCTATCTCTCGACTAATCACCGTGACAATCGCCTTGGTACGAATCAGCAACCTCGCCTTGCGCAAAGCGACTTGCCCACCACCTACTAATAGAGCATTGCGGTTTTCAAGTTTGAAGAATAGTGGTAAATAATCCATAGCTGCATACTTTCTGTAAGTGACAAATAAAGGGTAGCGCTTTACAGCATTTATCCAAGAGTATGAAATCATTGCTCGAAGATACTATATGTAAAAAGCTTAGTGTCGGCATTATGGCAGTCAAATTGTAAATAGACGACAATTTTTAGCGCAAAGTCGCAACTGACGAATTAGCCGTCGTTGCAAGGTAATTTAGTTATTATCAATCAGTATTTAGTCACAATTTTCGCTGGCCTATTTTAAGAATAGAGACTCTGCTAAATTTTAGTGTGTAATCCACACTCTCTGTTATCTAGCGCTTTGGTCGGATCAAAATAGGCGAATTCATTGGCTAAATCATGCTTAGACATGTATTCATCTAAGAACAATTCTGACTGATGATATAAAGGCGCCACTTTGATGATCTGATCTTTACTCGCAGACACCACATCTAGCGTATTTCTAAATTCAGTTTGCTCTTTGCGTATCGCATTCAACCAATAGTCTGGTTTAATCTCAGCGAGTGCACGCCTGAAAGGCTCCAACTTAACTTGCTCAGTAAATTCGCTGTGCAGTACATTATCAACGTCTGGCACCCCTTTCATCTGCGCATTGCGAAAGGCCGTGCTCTGCAGGGGAACATAAGTCAGCATATTGAGTGACAACTTAGCAATCAAACTCTGTGCGTAACGATAGGTAGCTGAAGTATTATAGCCAGAATCGACCCATAATATTTTCAAGTTAGGCCGAACCTTTACGGCCATATGTAATATAACCACTTCATAGGGACGAAAATTAGTCGTTAGTATTGGGTTTTCAGCTTTATCGAGCACCCATTCAATAATTTGTTGCGGCTGTTTGCCAGCCAATTGATCGTTCATTGCACTTAAATCTATACTCATGACAACTCCAAAAATATTATATCCGCACAAAGCTAAGCTTCTAGCTTTTAGCTTCTAACTTCTAACAAGCCACTACCGCAAATGTGTCGGTTGATAATTAACCGTAATTTCGCTAAAGGCGTTACCGATTTGGTCAGTGTAAATTTCATCCGCTATTTGGTAAGCATTAAAGCCAGAGCGATGCATGTGGTCTAAACGATCGTAGCTGACATCACCAACGGCACGTACTTGGCCTTTAAAGCCACGACGGGTAACATTTCTAGCAATACTAAAGCCACGCCCGTCTCTCAGTACAGGAAAATCGATCGCGATCAACGAGACTTCTTGCAAAACACTGGCTAATTCAGACAAATCGTCATCTCCGGTCACCAATAGACCGGTTTTATTAGGATTTGCACTCAGCTGTTCTCTATGTTCAAAATATACGGCGAGCGGATAAACCACGGCGTCTTTACTTTGTTGGGCTAGCGTCAAAGTTCGCTCTACATCTGCCGCTAGCTGTTCACTGTTTAAAAACACCCAGTGATCAGTGCTGGCCTTACCATCAATGAGAAGTGGCATATACATACTCCTTAAAAGGCTCTAAGCCTATTCTTTTAATCACATCGCGAAATGCTTCTTCTGCAATGCGATGGGTGACAAAAACGTGCAGTATCTTGGCTACCGTATTTGCCACATCTCCCGCTGCTATCGCTTTACCGATGGTCTTTCCTATTGAAGCATCTGCTTTTGAACTTCCGCCTAAGGTGAACTGATAATAATTTTCACCTTTTCGGTCCACGCCTAAAATGCCAATATCCGCGACATGGTGGTGCCCGCAAGCATTGATACAGCCGGACATATTTAATTGAATTTCCCCCAGATCATAGAGATAATCCAAATCATCAAATTTACGATTTATTTGATCGGCAATCGGCAGTGTTTCGGCATTTGCCAAGGCGCAAAACTCATAGCCAGGACAGCAAATCATGTCGGTTAATGTACCTATATTAGCTCTGGATAAATTAGCCTTGCTCAGTGCTTGCCACAGAGTAAAAAGATCAGATATTTTGACGTCAGCAAGTACTAAATTTTGATCGTGGGTAGAGCGAATTTCACCAAAACTGTATTGATCAGCGAGATCAGCGATCAAATCCATTTGGCTATCAGTGACATCCCCCGGTGGCAGCAAGTAAGGCTTTAAAGAAATAACCACAATGCGATAGCCATTGATCTTATGCTCTACAGTGTTGCGCTCATACCAGGCCTTAAAACTTTCATCTCGGAAAAAATCTGCCGATAGGTCGGTATATTTTGCCATTTTAAAGTCGTAGGCAGCCGGTAAAAAATAGCCTTTGTATTTTTCAATCTCAGCGACACTCAAATGCAATTCGGAATCTTTGGTAAAACTTAACCACTCCTCTTCGACCAGCGCCACCATTTTTTCAATGCCCAGCGCTTTCACTAAGATCTTAATTCTCGCTTTATACTTATTATCTCGCCGGCCATTTAAGTTATAAACCCTTAAAATCGCATCTAGATAGGAACGCAAATGCTCTGCTGGTAAGAAATCTTTAATCACTTTACCTATCATCGGCGTGCGCCCTAAACCGCCGCCCACTAATACCTCAAAACCAACTTCACCTCGCTCATTTTTCAGCAAGTGCAAACCGATATCATGTACTTGTGAGGCGGCACGATCTTCGGGACCTCCAGTAACAGCAATTTTAAATTTACGAGGTAAGTAGGCAAATTCAGGGTGCAGTGTTGACCATTGGCGAATAATTTCACAGTAGGGACGCGGATCCTCAATTTCAGCACGGTGCACACCGGCATAAGGATCGGTTGTGGTATTGCGGATACAGTTACCTGACGTTTGAATAGCATGCATTTGCACTTGTGCTAATTCCGCTAAGATATCCGGCACTTCTTCTAGCTTAGGCCAGTTATATTGGATGTTAGTTCTAGTGGTAAAATGCGCGTAATTGCGATCATATTTACGCGAAATATCCGATAATTTTCGCAATTGCACAGACGACATTAGCCCATAGGGTATCGCAACACGTAGCATCGGTGCCTGGCGCTGTACGTATAAACCATTCATTAAACGCAGTGCCAAAAACTCATCTTCGGCGAGTGTTCCCGCTAAAAATCGATTGGTTTGATCGCGGTATTGCGCGACCCTCTGCTCGACCAATTGCTGGTCATCATTATTATATAAATACATAATTTTTGCCTATATTTGCGGCATAAGCCACGCTTGCTCGGTTCTTTTTTTAGACTTTTACTACCCGGATCTCCCTGATCAAAGTTCAGCGAAGCAAGAGTCACTACTGATCTAAACACGGTACTTATTATTAAGATTATAAATTCTTGCTTTTAGGAGAGTAAAAAGTGCCCACCAATCAGCATCAATACCGTCCCTATCACCGGTTGCATCACCGAAGTTGATAGCTTTACACCGTAGTAACTGCCAATAAATACCCCGGGTAATGAGCCGACTAGCAAATAAAACAATAAATTCAAATCAACACTGCCCATACTGTAGTGACCCACTCCCGCCACGGTGGTCAACACCACGGCATGTAATAAATCGGTACTGACGATCTCGGGCATTTTCATTTTTGGATAGCAGACAATCAATAGAGCGGTACCCAGCGCACCGGCCCCTACTGACGATAATGTCACCAGCCCACCTAATCCAAAACCAGCCAGGACAGTGACCAGAGGTCGGTACTTAGCAAGTGCTCTAAAGGAGCTTTGACCTGCCATTTTAGTGCTAAAGCGCTGGATTCTAGATCTTAAAAAAACCGCCACTGAAGTTAGTAGTAATGACACTCCCAACAAGGTATTAATCAGCGCTTCAACTTTTGCCAAACTTTCTAGCTGCTGTAAATAATTAAGCGTCAACCAACTGGCGGGGAAACTCCCGACCAACATCAGTAAAACCACCGGGAAATTAATCATTTTTTGCCGGTAGTAGTTAATCACACCACCGCATTTGGTAATGGCTGCATACAGTAAATCGGTACTAACCGCGACGACCAGTGGTACTTTAAAAATAACGATAAGTACCGGAGTCATCAGCGCACCTCCACCGATACCGGTTAAACCAACTAATAGGCCGACGATAAAACCCGCTAAGCTATAATATAAATCCATGCCACCGCTACTACACAATCACAACACTAAAATGGTACGCCTAATTGCTGGGCCAACTCATGACAGT
Source organism: Oceanospirillales bacterium (assembly GCA_029027825.1). Lineage (GTDB taxonomy): Bacteria > Pseudomonadota > Gammaproteobacteria > Pseudomonadales > Balneatricaceae > Rs1. The sequence continues at coordinate 2,738,482 of CP093399.1, forward strand.
ATTTATTTGAATAATTAATTTCGAGATAGCTTAAAGTAAACTTTTTATAACTCAAAATATCATTTTATACTTTTGTTATTCCATTTGGTTATTAGAAAGCATAAGTAATAGCTCTTAGCAAGCTACCAGAATAATGGAACCACCCCCTCTAATAACTTTTCGTTATATTAAAATCTCTTTTTATTCTTTTTATTCTTTTTGATTTTTTGCAATAATGCTCCTCTCAAACAGAAACGATAGAAATTTCAGATCTGCTAGGAACAATGTTTAAAAGTGCCATAAGCCAATTAGCTTACTTAACCGACTCCATGCAGATAATTTCTACGATGATCATATTCACACTCAGAGAGCTCTGCATAACGTTGCGAGCGAAGGTAAGACAAGGAAAAAAACGGCGAGATAGCGGAATTTACTGGTGTAAATGAGCATATTGAGCCGGTTTTTAACGCCGTATTACCGAGCGCAGTAGTTATGCAGAGGTCTCACTATTAAAGTACGGGAAAGCACAATGGCCTTATCGATGAGAAAACTCACCCACCTCAAGCAGCTAGAAGCAGAGAGCATTCAGATTTTTCGCGAAGTCGCCGCTGAGTTTAATAATCCGGTTATGCTGTACTCCGTAGGGAAAGACTCAGCGGTGATGTTGCACCTCGCCAAAAAAGCCTTTTTCCCAGGCACTCCGCCCTTTCCCTTGCTCCACGTGGACACCACTTGGAAATTTAAGGAAATGATTGAATTTCGCGACAAAATGGCCAAACAATCGGGGATGGAATTAATCGTTCACATCAACCAAGATGGTGTGGATATGGGCATAAACCCTTTTGTCCACGGCTCTAGCAAGCACACCGATATCATGAAGACTCAAGGGCTCAAACAAGCACTGAATAAGTACAAATTTGATGCCGCATTTGGTGGAGCTCGCCGCGACGAAGAAAAATCACGGGCCAAGGAGCGAATATTTTCATTTCGCGACCCTAATCACCGCTGGGATCCTAAAAATCAACGCCCTGAATTGTGGAACATATTCAATACCACCGTCGAAAAAGACGAGAGTATCCGGGTATTTCCCCTTTCCAACTGGACAGAGTTGGATATTTGGCAGTATATCTACCTTGAGAGTATTCCCATTGTGCCGCTCTATCTATCCGCACCTAGGCCCGTTGTCGAACGCGACGGAATGACGATTATGGTTGATGATGAGCGCCTGCCACTAAAAGAAGGTGAAGTACCGGTGCTCAAAAACATTCGCTTTAGAACGTTAGGTTGCTACCCATTAACTGGGGCAGTGGAGTCAGATGCCGATAATTTACAGCAAATCATTCAGGAGATGCTGCTCACTAAAACCTCGGAAAGACAGGGTAGAGCAATCGATCACGACGGCGCTGGCTCCATGGAGCTTAAAAAAATGGAAGGCTATTTTTAAGCCCTAGCATAGCTATATACCTGAATCCGTCACCTAAACCGTGACTTGAGGGTGGATTATGAGCGCAAGCAATTGGTTGCACTGCATAATTCAGAAACATTAACTGCAAATTTATATGCGCCCTGTTCCCGCTAAATAAATGCATCTATGCATAAAGCCCCTAGATTCAGTGCGTTACTCTGCTCTAAAATTTCACCGATGATAGAGCAGTTTCATCAATACCTGCTGCGTTAGAACTTTTTTATAGAAATAGATATCGACAGCATTTTGTATTTTTTAGCGCGTATTTCACGTTACTAAAAATCTACAAAGATTAAAAAATTGGAAGTATCATGAGCCATCAGTCAGAACTTATCAGTAAAGATATTGAAAGCTACTTACACAAACATGAGAACAAGGAACTGTTGCGATTTTTAACCTGCGGAAGTGTCGACGACGGTAAATCAACATTAATTGGCCGCTTATTACACGATTCAAAAATGATCTATGAAGATCAGCTAGCGGCAATCAAAAAAGTCAATGCCTCGGTAGGTAATGCCGGAGATGAGCTAGATCTAGCCTTACTGGTAGACGGTTTACAGGCAGAGCGTGAACAGGGCATCACTATTGATGTTGCCTATCGGTATTTTTCGACCGATAAGCGAAAATTTATTATTGCCGACACTCCGGGTCACGAACAATACACCCGCAATATGGCGACCGGTGCCTCAAACTGTAGCTTGGCTATTATTTTAATCGATGCACGTTTCGGTATTCAAGTACAAACCAAACGACACAGTTTTATCACCAGCAAACTCGGCATCCAGCACACTATCGTGGCCATCAACAAAATGGACTTGGTAGATTTTGATGAACAGCGTTTTGCAGAAATTAAAGCCGACTATCTTGAGTTTGCCAGCCAGTTACAGCAAACTGATTTACAGTTCATCCCGATGTCTGCCTTAAAAGGCGACAATGTGGTCAACCAATCCAAGCATATGCCCTGGTACTCAGGTGAGACCTTAATTCAAACCTTGGAGAACGTCAAACTTAGCACTGATCACAATTTTGAGAAGTTAAGATTCCCGGTACAATACGTTAACCGACCCAATTTAAACTTTAGAGGCTACTGTGGCACGATCACCTCTGGAGTGATAAGAGTTGGTGATGAAATTACGGTACTCCCCTCCAAAAAGAAGTCTAAGGTTGCCTCTATTGTAACTTTTGATGGCGAACTTGAAGAAGCTTTCCCACCGATGTCGGTCACGCTCACTTTAGAAGATGAAATTGACATCTCGCGCAGTGACATTATCACTCACACTAAAGATCATATTCAAACTAGCGACAGAATCGCTGCGACTTTAGTCTGGATGTCAGAAAAACCACTCAGCATTGGCAGCACTTACGATATTAAATTGCTGACCGGGCGCGTCGCTGGTTCAGTGGTTAATATTGTGCATAAAATTGACGTTAACACTTTGCAAAAACTCCCCAGTCACAAGCTATTATTGAACGAAATAGCACTGTGTGAGATAAAGCTAGAGCGACCGATTATCGCCGACACTTATCAGCAGCTTCCAGCGACTGGATCATTCATCATCATAGATCGTTTTAGCAATGCCACTGTTGCCGCCGGGATGATTGAATACATTGTGTCAGAAACAACTGCTGACCAGCAGCAAATAGTCAGTCAATCGCAGTATAGCGCCAGTCAAAAAGCCCAGCGCTTTGGCCAAAAACCGGCGATTATCAGCTTTAAGGCAAGCGATCAATTAAGCCTTAAACAAGCCATCTATAGTTTGGAGAAAAGGCTTATAGATGAAGGCCGAGCAGTGGCGACGTTACTGGATAGCACAGCGGGAAACTCGACATCGATGAGCACTGCCGCCCAAGCTAATTTATTAGTCGCTAATGGATTGATCGTACTGAGCTGCGAAAGTGATGATTTACAAAGTGATTACTGCTTCGATCTTTGTAGTGAAGCCATTGATTATGCGCGAATTGAGCAATTTATTACAGATTTGCATGATTATAATCTGATATAATAATCACGGCGCTGTGGCACAGCGGCTAACAGTCGATTAGTCATCCGTTAGTTGAGCTAGCCCCGCGCCAGTGACCGATTATGTAAAACCGTGCAAGCTGCAGTTTTTCGGTCTATTCTTGTTCAATACCTGAATCAGTGACTTCCAAGTGGTGCATAGCATCAGCTCTCGGTCACTATCAAGCCACGGATTCAAGTCAGATACACAAAAGACCTCTAAGAAGACTACTTCTTTAGGTCTCATAATAATTAAATAATTCTTATTAATATAAATGACAGCGCAGTTAATTGAAGAAAATTTAATCGATTGCGTATATTAAGAAAAAGCTATGTGACAGATAGCTAACTGGAAATAGCCGTATGAGCGACTTTTTACTAATACTAGTTAGTACTGTTTTAGTTAATAATTTTGTGTTGGTGCAATTCTTAGGATTATGCCCTTTTATGGGCGTGTCCAACAAGCTAGAAACAGCGATGGGCATGTCTCTAGCCACCACTTTTGTACTGACCATCTCCTCAGTGTGTAGCTATTTAGTCCACCAATACTTATTAATCCCCTTTTCCCTCACTTACATGAAGACCATTGCCTTTATACTGGTCATCGCCGTTGTCGTGCAATTTACCGAAATGGTGGTGCGCAAAACCAGCCCAATGCTACATAAAGTTTTAGGCATATTTTTACCCCTGATCACCACCAACTGCGCGGTGCTAGGGGTCGCGTTATTGAATATCAAAAAAATGAACAGCTTCATGGAATCGATCGTCTTTGGTTTCGGCGCAGCTGTTGGTTTCTCTATGGCATTAATTCTGTTTTCGGCAATCCGCGAACGAATTGCCGTGGCCGATGTGCCCAGCCCCTTTAAAGGCGCCGCGATAGGCATGGTGACCGCGGGCTTAATGTCACTGGCATTTTTAGGCTTCACAGGGCTAGTGCAGATATGATCAGTATTGTGATGTCGGTGCTGGTACTGCTCGGATTAGCGGTGCTATTTGGTTTGATATTAGGTTTTTCCTCGATCAAATTTCACGTTGCAGGCAATCCAATTGTCGATCAAATAGACGGCATTTTGCCACAAACTCAATGTGGCCAATGCGGGCACCCTGGCTGTAGGCCTTACGCTGAAAGCATTGCCAATGGTGAGGCGATTAACAAGTGCCCTCCCGGCGGACAGGCAACTATCGAGGCCCTCGCCGATCTGCTAGATGTGGAAGTATTAGAACTGGATGGCGAACACGCTGACATCCCCATTAAAACAGTCGCATACATTCGAGAAGATGAATGTATCGGCTGCACTAAGTGCATTCAAGCTTGTCCAGTAGACGCGATTTTAGGTGCGGCAAAACAAATGCACACGGTGATTATCGACGAGTGCACTGGCTGCGATTTATGTGTAGCACCCTGCCCGGTTGACTGTATCGATATGCTACCGATTGCAAGCAACATCACTAATTGGAAATGGCAAGCACCGGCCGATCCACAGCAAGTTTTTCAACAAATTATAGCGACGGATAAACGCCCTGAAGTGGAGCTGCAATCTTAATGGGTAAAGTATTTTCTTTTCACGGTGGTATTCATCCTCCCGAAAACAAGCACCAGTCAACACAGTTACCAATAGCCACCGCTCCACTGCCAAAGCTATTGCACATTCCCTTGCAGCAACACATAGGCGCTGCGTCCAAGGCGTGTGTCAAAATTGGCGACAAGGTATTAAAAGGCCAGCGCATCGGTGATGCTCAAGGGGATTTTAGCGTCCCAGTACACGCATCTTCCTCAGGGATAGTCACGGCGATCGGCAACCATGCAGTGCCACACCCCTCTGGAATGCCCGCCACTTGTATCAGCATTGAAACCGATGGCCAGGAGCAGTGGATAGCGCATTCGGGACTTGCAGATTTCACCGCGCTATCAAGCGCCGAACTAATTGATTATATCCGTGACCGCGGCATTTGCGGCATGGGTGGCGCCGGATTTCCAACCGCCGTAAAGCTACATTTAGGCGACCATCATATTATCAACACCTTGATCATCAATGCCGCAGAATGCGAACCTTACATCAGCGCAGATGACTTACTGATGCGCGAGCACGCTGAACATATAATAGCCGGCATCGATGTGCTGCAGCACTTAATCAAAGCCAGCCATATCATCATCGGCATCGAAGACAACAAACCACAGGCAATTCGCGCCTTAGAAACAGCCATCGCTGGCTGTCGCTATAATATTGATGTGGTCAGCGTCCCTACTAAATACCCCTCAGGCGGAGAGAAGCAGCTAATTCAACTGCTGACTAATATTGAAGTGCCACACGGTGGCATTCCCGCTGATGTCGGTATTGTCTGTCAAAATGTAGGGACTGTCTACGCGATTCATCGAGCAATCGCCTATGGCGAATCCCTGATCAGCCGGGTTGTCACAGTCACTGGCGATGGGGTTAACAAACCACAAAATTTTGAAACATTAATAGGCACCCCTTTTAGCGCTTTACTGGAAGCCGCTGGGTATCTACAAAATAACACCTCGCGACTAATTGTCGGTGGACCAATGATGGGCTACACCATTGACGACCTTGAGATCCCTGTCAGCAAAACCACCAACTGCATTATCGCCGCATCACCTCAGGAGATGCCGGCGCCAGATCCCGCGTTAGCTTGTATTCGCTGCGGTCAGTGCGAGCAAGTTTGCCCAGTGCAATTACTCCCTCAACAACTGCATTGGTACGCCAAAAGTCAAGAGTATGACAAAGCGCAGCAACATAATTTATTCGACTGCATCGAGTGCGGCGCCTGCTCTTTCGTCTGCCCAAGCAATATTCCACTGGTACAATATTACCGACACGCAAAAACCGCGATAAAAGAAGAGGCGCAAGATAAGCGTAAATCCGATATTGCTCGTCAGAGGTTTGAAGCTAAGCAAATGCGCGAGCAACGCGCCATTGAAGAAAAGGCGACTAAACGTAAAGCTCGCGCCGAACAGGCGGCAAAAGCCCAGGCGGAAAAGCAAAAAGTCGCACAGCAACCACCGCTAGATTCTGCGGAACAGCAACAGCTACTGAAGCAGCAAGTGAGTGCTGAAAAACTGAACGTCGAGCAACTGCAACAGCAGTTTGCTGTTTTACAGACGCAGTCTAATACCGAGGCTTCAGCTATTCAGCTTGGCGATTTGCAACTTAAAAAAGCCCAGCTAAATTTGCAGAGAGCAGAACAGGCCTTACTCAGCTATCAACCAGCTGATTGTGCGCCGGACATAGATATTAAAAAGCTCAAGGTCGCTGCCGCCATGGCGAGCACAAAATTAAAAAAAGCCCAGCGAGCATTAAAAAATGCGCAGGAAAAATCTCAACCGGGAATCGAACTACTAACGACCACTATTCTTGCCTTAGAAAAAACTGCCAGTAGCGCCAACGCCGCCTATAGTGACGCCAGTAATCACTGCCTAGCGACCTGCAGCACCAACCCTGTATCCACAGAGCCGGCAACAGGCGATGCAAAAAAGCTTAAAATAGCAGTGGCGATTGCTCGCACTAAACTAAAGAGAGCACAAGCACAACTGAGCAAAGCCACAGCAGAGGGGGCTGATAACTTAGCCGAGCTAGCACAGTCAGTGACTGATTTATCAGCTAAACTCAGTACTGCAGAAGCTGCTTTTAAAGTCACATCCGCGCCGATCCAGACCCAGCCTACTGGTGATAGCCACCCCAGCCGAGATCAGCCGGATCTTAAAACCCTCAAAACTATGGCTGCTATCGCCCGCACCAAACTTAAAAAAGCACACAGCCAGCTTGAAAAATTATCAGTTGAAGATCAACCAGATCATCAGCTGTTGGCAGAGATCGCTCGCTTAGAAGAAAAAGTATTAAAAACCCAAGCATCCTATTTACAAGCCAAGGATTCCATCTCCAGCCAACCAGATGCTGAACAAAACAAAGCTGCTAAACAAGCGAGCCTTGAAGAACATCTGCAAAAGACCTTAAGTTTATTCGACAGAGCGCAGCAAGCCTTGCAAAAAGCCGAGGCCAATAAAAGCCCAGCCGTGGAAAAAATGCGCATCAGTATTGAAAAAATATCTACTAAACTCGCCGCGGCTGAGCACGCTTTACAACAGCATAACAGCTCGCAAGATCAGGAATAGAACATGCCACACATCAGAATTAGCTCCCCACATGTGCAGCGACCGACCAAGACCGCAGACATTATGCGCCTGGTCATTATAGCGACCCTGCCAGTGCTGTTTGGCATGACCTTTTTCTGTGGCTGGGGAACCTTAATCAATGTTGTTTTAGCCTCGGTTATAGCGATTAGCCTAGAGGCGATCTGCATAAAATTACGCCATCGCCCGGTATTATTTTATTTGCGAGATAACAGTGCGTTACTCACCGCTATTTTATTAGCACTGGCCCTGCCACCCTTTGCACCTTGGTGGGTAACAGCAACGGCGGTATTTGTAGCGATTATCATAGCCAAACAAATCTATGGGGGATTAGGCCAGAACCCTTTTAATCCAGCGATGGTTGGCTACGCACTAGTGCTGATATCATTCCCGGTAGAAATGACCCGCTGGACTGCCCCCTTTGATTTAAGCGGCAATTCTTGGGAGGTGCTTGGCTTTGCCGATACACTAACCGTTATTTTTGGCTCGTGGCAGGAAATAATCCAAACACATCCGTACATTGACAGCTTCACCGGCGCTACCCCATTAGACACATTAAAGCATCGCAATGGCCTCACCGTTGAAGAAGTGTGGCAATCCAGCCAGGTTATGGCGAATGTCGGGGCCTGGTACGCGGTCAGCTTATGTTATTTTGTCGGGGGAATATTTCTTATTTATCGCAAGATCTACACTTGGCATGCACCGCTCACCTTACTGACCACCTTGGTGCTCATTTCGGCGGTTTTCTTTGCCATAGATCCTGACAGTTACGCCGACCCATTGATCCATCTAACCACTGGAGCGACCATGCTTGGGGCATTTTTTATTGTCACAGACCCGGTCTCCAGCGCCACCAGCAATCGCGGCAAGGTAGTCTTCGCCGCAGGTGTCGCTATACTGGTCTATATTGTCCGCACTTGGGGAAACTACCCCGATGCACTGGCCTTCGCTGTAATGCTGATGAATTTATGCGCCCCCTTCATCGATCAATATACTCAACCGCGCAGTTACGGCTACAAAAATCCCAATAGCGGTCAGCCGAGCAAGGAGAATCACTCGTGAACATGTCTCAGTCGCTGCGAGTCAACACTATCGGTATCGGTATATTTGCGGCGCTTACCGCGGCGATGATCGCTATTACTTTTGTGTTAACCAAAGCGCCGATAGCGGACAATATTCGCCAGCAAAAAAGTGCTAAATTATTCGAAATTATTGGCGATAGTCAAATTGATAATGATATTTTTTCCGACACTGTAACTTTGCCGGGCGCGGCTTTTGGTTACGAGCAAGAGATTGTCGCACATCGGGCATCCTTTAAAGGGAAGCTAACCAGCTTAGTTTTTCCCGTCTTAACCGCGCGGGGCTATTCAGGTAACATCAGCCTGTTAGTTGGTATTAATATCGATAGCAGTGTAGCGGGAGTAAGAGTGATCAGTCATAGAGAAACTCCAGGGCTCGGCGATAAACTAGAGCTTAAAAAATCGGCATGGCTACTTAGCTTTAACGGTAAAACCAAACAGAACGCTGCTGATTGGGCGGTCAAAAAAGACGGCGGGCAATTTGACCAATTCACCGGGGCGACGATCACACCGAGAGCCGTAGTAAATGCAGTTGGTCAAGTTTTAGATTATTTTGCAACTAATAAAACGACGCTTTTAGCTGAAAAAGGCGCGGGGGCAAACAACGATGGCAACTGATTATAAAACTCTAACTATCAACGGACTATGGAAGAATAACCCCGCGTTAGTACAGCTCTTGGGCCTCTGCCCGCTACTGGCCGTTACCGCTTCAGTAGTTAATGCGCTTAGTTTAGGGGTTGCCAGCATGCTAGTCTTGATCGGCTCTAATTTTGCCGTGTCAGCCTTCCGCCATTTGATCCCCAACGCGGTAAGGCTACCTATTTATGTGATGATTATTGCCGCTTTAGTGACCTCTATTGAGCTTTTAATGCAAGCGCTAACTTATGAGTTGTATTTAATCCTAGGTATTTTTATTCCGCTAATCGTCACTAACTGTATCATCATGGGACGTGCGGAAGCCTTTGCCGCTAAGAACACCGTCAGCGCCGCTCTGTATGATGGTTTCATTATGGGGCTAGGCTTTACCATCGTATTAGTTTTACTAGGGGCTATTCGTGAAATATTAGGATCAGGCACTTTGTTTTCCGACATGCATTTATTATTCGGCCCAATCGCTAGCACGTGGAAAATCGTGATAATTGATGATTATGTTGGCTTCCTGTTCGCTATACTCCCCCCTGGGGCCTTTGTCGGTTTAGGTTTATTAATCGCTCTAAAAAACCTCTTTGACCAGCGTATAGAAAAAAAACAGCTTAAAAACACTCAGCAGATAAGCCTTAGTAACCAGTAGTGATATAATTATCCTTTTTCGAATGAGAATAAGAGACCTCTGCATAACTTACCCAGAGGGTATGATAACTGCGCTCGGTAATACAGCGTTAAAAACCGGCTCAATATGCTCATTTACACCAGTAAATTCCGCTATCTCGCCGTTTTTTTCCTTACCTTCACTCGCAACGTTATGCAGAGGTCTCAATAAATAATATTTTTAGGAAAAAAACAATCCTTCTATATTGAAAACTCCTAATACTTTCAAAATTCGTCTATATAAAACAACTGTTTACAGTTTAACGCTCTGATATGATGGATTTGTTTGCCACTATTAACTAAACTATACCAAATAATTTATAATTAATAATAATAGTGGTCCTATTGAAGCCCTTATTTAAAATTACTATCTGTGATGATTCACGATTAGCTCAAAGGCAAATTTCTTGGGCAATAAAAGATTGGGATGCAGACGTCTCTTTTGCTGTTAATGGTGAACAGGCAATTAGTGCTATTCACGATGGCAAAGCAGAGCTTCTTTTCCTAGATCTAAACATGCCTGTACTAGATGGTTTCCAAGCTCTTCAGAAAATCAGAGACGATAACTTAAAAACTAAAGTTATTGTTGTTTCTGGTGATATTCAAAAAAAGGCTCTACAAAGAGTAATGGAATTGGGCGCCTGCGCCTTTATTTCCAAACCTATCATCCCGCAAGACCTTACTGATATCATCAAAAATCTAGGCTTGTATGAACAACTCGTACCTGAAGTAAGCAAGCCGAAGACCAGAGCACAGTTTGAAAAGGATAACTCATGCCCAACACTATTAGAGCGCATCCAAGAAACCGCTAATATTGCAATGGGTAAAGCCGCTGATAGGCTAGCGGAACTGTTTGATACTTTTATTAGCTTATCTATTCCAAAAGTAAACCTAATCACCAAGCCCGAACTCTATATGATGATAAAAGGCTCAGGTTCCGATGACTTTACTTCGACAATCAGCCAGGGCTTTGTCGGCGGCGGTATCAGTGGCGAAGCTATAATCATTACCGACAAAAGTGGTTTACCGCATATCTCACAATTCTTGGGATTTTCATCAGAGATTGATAGTGACTTAGAACGGGATATTTTATTTGATATAGCAGGCCTGCTAAGCAGCTCTTTTCTCAAGGCGTTCCTGCAGCAATTAAATATTCACCACATGAATTTAGGTATTCCTTCAATTATAGATTTTGAAGGGCAGCTTACCCATCTTAAACACGACCAAAAATTGGAAAAAATAATGGCTGTGGAAGTCTCTTATAAAGTACCCCACAGTGAAATACACTGCGACTTATTACTGTTATTTACTAAAGAATCGATTGAATTAATGGATGAACGCTCGGAGTTATTTTCATGGCCAATTTAACCAGTACTGATTTTCATCCAGCACAACAACTTGAGCTTTTACAATTTTTGGATGTAGGATTAATTGTCATCAATTGCAATTTTAAAGTGCAGTTGTGGAATAACTTCATGAGCAACCACCGAGCAGTCCCGGCAATAGATGTACTTAATAAAGATATATTCAAAGCATGCCCCGACGTCCCTGAAGACTATTTAAGACAAAAACTCCAATCAGTATTTTCCCTAAAAAGCACGCTGACAATCACCTGGAAACAGCGGCCCCACTTATTCAAAATGAGCAACTACCGTCCTATTACCAGCTCTGGAAAGCACATGTATCAAAACATCAGAATGATGCCTTTGCTTGATACTGATAAACAAGTTGAACATATCGCAATTGTTATTTACGATGTCACTGAAACAGCGAGAGCACAAATTGGTTTTGTTGAAAAAAATGAACAACTTATATTAACCAGTCGTATTGACCCTCTAACCAACATATTTAATCGAGGTCATTGGGAAAGCAGGCTCAAAGATGAGTTCCATCGCTATTCAAGAACCAATTCAACCTCGGTTCTAATTATGTTGGACATAGATCACTTTAAACAAGTGAATGACACTTATGGTCATCAAGCAGGCGATCAAGTGCTGCGAACCCTAGGTGATTTACTAACCAAACAATATAGAATGACGGATATTATTGGTCGCTATGGCGGCGAAGAGTTTGGTATATTATTATTAGATACCAACACAAAACAAGCACTAGCTTTAGTTCACAACCTTACTAAGGCGCTCAGTGAAATAAAAATTGTCTATGAAAAACAACCAATCAATATTACACTCAGTTTCGGCTTAACTGAAATAGACAAATCTTTCGATCGCCATGACCAGTGGATTGATATGGCCGATAAGGCACTTTATCAATCAAAGAAGAAAGGCAGAAATCAAGCCACCGTCCTTAATTGCACTTCCAAAGCTGTATCTTAGTGACACTTTAAGATGTAACTTGTCCTCCTAAACTAGCCATTGTTTGCTTCGTCGACGATTAAACTCTGCTATTTTTTGTTTGATATTTAATCAAAACTAGTTGTGGATAATTTACTGGATAACTTTATTTAGCTATCATGAAAAACAAATCCAAGTAAAACTGATCAGTACATTACCCCAAATAAATCGTACGAAAAACAATCGATACATCAATAAGATAGCTGATAATTCTATTTATAAGTAATTTTATACAGGTTCAATGAAACAAGCACTTAGCAGCAAGCATTAGTTGTGGACTAAATTTAGAACGACGTAAAGTTAAAGCGAATAAAATATAATTTAAACTAAATTGCACTCAACCACGAAACTGTCAGTAGAACAGGACTATGAGAACGGACGAATTTTACTCGCAGGTATTTATTTATACCGTACATAAAATATTTCTGGCGCTTAGCACCTTAAAAACATCTAGGGCACTGAGCTATTTTAGATGCGAGGCTAGCTATCCGGAATTTCAATCTCAATATGTGTTTCAGGTACACATATGCAAGTGAGGATTTCATCCTCTTTAAGATCGACCATACCTTCATCAGTATAAGTAACCTCCCCCTCTAGCAAACGCACCTTACAGCAACCACAGTAGCCACTGCGGCAGTTATAAGGGGCTTGTATCTCTTGAGCCTCTAGCGAATCAAGCAAACTAGATTCATACTGATAGTAAAACGTTTGATTTCCGACTTTGATTCTAGGAATTCCCATACTGATTTTTTTATCGCTCAAAAATCAAAATCATCAAAGTCGCCATCTTCAAGGGAGCTATCAATTTGGCCGACTAAATAAGAGCTTATTTCAGACTCTTGGGGGGCGACTTGCACATTATCACTGCTCAACCAAGCATTCATCCAGGGCAGTGGATTCTGTCTTGCGGGAAATATTTCATCAAATCCAACTGATTTCAAACGTACATTGGTAATGTATTCAACGTAATCGCTCAAAATTTGTGCATTTAAACCAATCATTGAGCCATTTTTAAACAGATAAACTGCCCATTCTTTTTCTTGCTCAGCAGCTTCAGCGAACAGAGCGATAGCCTCTTCCCGACAGGCGATGGCCACTTTTTTAAATTCAGCATCATCATTACCTGAAGCTAAAATATTTAAAATACTTTGCGTGCCAGTTAAGTGTAATGCCTCATCGCGAGCTATCAGCTTAATAATTTTTGCATTGCCTTCCATAATAGCGCGTTCTGCAAAGGCGAAAGAACAAGCGAAGCTAACGTAAAATCGGATCGCTTCTAATACATTCACTGACACCATAGTCAGATAAACTTTGCACTTCAAGTTCCATAAAGTACAGTCAAATGTTTGATCATTAATAGTATGCACACCAAATCCATGCACGTTTTGCACTGAGATCAAATGAATCAACTCATCATATAACTTAGTAACAGATTCGGCGCGCTTGGTTATTTCAGGGTTAGTGACTATTTCATCGAAGATAACTGAAGGGTCATTAACTATATTGCGAATAATGTGCGTGTACGAGCGAGAGTGCACTGTTTCACTAAAAGCCCATGTTTCCAGCCATGTTTCCAACTCAGGGATCGACACTATCGGCAAAAACGCCACATTCGGAGAGCGCCCTTGAACGGAATCTAACAAGGTTTGGTACTTTAGATTACTCAGAAAAATATGCTTTTCATGCTCGGGCATATTGATAAAGTCTTTGCGATCTGTCGATAGATCGACTTCTTCGGGACGCCAAAAAAAAGACAACTGTTTTTCAATTAGCTTTTCAAAGATCGGGTATTTTTGTTTATCATAACGCGCTACGTTAACATTTTGGCCAAAGAACATTGGCTCCTTTGTAGAGTCAAAATTATTCGCATTAAAGGTGGTGTAAGCCATGAGTCATTGCCAATATCGTATATGAAAGGTGGATATACCCAGCGTGACTGGGTAAATTTAAATTGAGCCCCCCACTCTCAACAGCGGGGCAGATCTTTTACTAAAGTAAATTTTCTAGCACCTGAATCAATGACTTCTAAGTGGCGCTCAGCATAAGCTATTGATCCACTCTGAAACCTCTGTTTCAGCTAGTCGAAAGTCACAGAAAATTTAATCCAGTTACAGCTAGAGCTTACAGGAATCACAATCTTCTTCAGCGTGATTTTCCGAGGCACCGTCTCTGGTATTGTGGTAGTAGAGAGTTTTTAACCCGTATTTATACGCCGTTAGTAAATCTTTCAACAGTTGCTTCATCGGCACTTTGTCACCTGGAAACTTACTGGGATCGTAGTTGGTATTTGCAGAAATAGCTTGATCGACAAATTTTTGCATGATCCCCACTAACTGTAAATAACCTTCATTGTTAGGGATATCCCAAAGTAATTCGTACTGATCTTTTAGTCTAAGATACTCTGGAACAACTTGCTTAAGAATACCGTCTTTACTGGCCTTGACAGAAACATAGCCCCTTGGAGGCTCTATTCCATTGGTTGAGTTGGTAATTTGCGAGGATGTTTCGCAGGGCATTAGCGCCATCAAAGTACTATTGCGCAAGCCATCTTTGACGATATCACTGCGCAGCGTATCCCAATCATAGTGTAGAGGCTCATCACAATATTCATCGACCGCTTTCTTATAGCTATCGATAGGTAATATACCTTGAGAGTATGTGGTCTCGTTAAACTTAAGGCAGGGGCCAAATTCTTTAGAGAGCTTATGCGACGCTCTCAACAAATTATATTGAATCGCTTCAAAAGTACGATGCACTAGTGCATTGGCCGAACCGTCAGAATATTTAACACCGTTTTTAGCGAGGTAATAAGCGAGGTTAGTCACCCCTATTCCCAGCGTTCGCCGGTTGTCAGTCGCCAATTTCGCCGCAATAATTGGATAGTTTTGATATTCTAATAAGCTATCTAAGGCGCGCACGATGAGTTCAGATAGCTCTTCAAGTTCTGCAAGACTCTCCAGCGCCCCCAAATTAAATGCAGACAAAGTACATAAGGCAATTTCGCCTTCTGCATCGTTTATATGGGAAAGCGGTTTAGTTGGCAGGGCAATTTCAAGACATAAGTTAGACTGTTTAACTGGCGCAACCGCGGGATCAAAGGGGCTGTGAGTATTACAATGATCTACATTTTGAATGTAAATCCGACCCGTTGATGCGCGCTCAGACGCAAGCATGCCGAACAGTTCAGCTGCTTTAATGGTGGTTTTACGAATTGATTCATCTTGTTCGTACTGCACATATAGACGCTCAAACTCAGGTTGATCTGCGAAAAACGCATCGTATAAACCTGGCACTTCATGAGGGCTGAACAGCGTAATATTGCCGCCTTTTATCAATCTCTGGTACATCAGTTTATTTAACTGCACACCATAGTCTAAATGCCGCACCCGATTTTCTTCAACGCCGCGGTTGTTTTTCAAAACCAACAGAGACTCTACTTCTAAGTGCCAAATTGGGTAAAACAACGTAGCCGCACCACCGCGTACTCCGCCTTGAGAACAAGACTTAACCGCTGATTGAAAGTGCTTATAAAACGGAATACATCCAGTATGGAATGCTTCGCCGCCGCGAATAGGACTACCCAGTGCCCTAATTTGCCCGGCATTAATACCAATTCCCGCCCTTTGAGAGACATATTTGACGATCGCTGACGATGTTGCATTGATCGAATCTAAGCTATCCCCAGTCTCAATTAAGACACAGGAACTAAATTGACGAGTAGGCGTACGCACACCCGCCATAATAGGTGTAGGTAATGAAAGCTTGAAAGTAGAAGTGGCATCATAAAAACGCTTAACATAACCCAAACGAGTCGCTTTAGGATAGTTTGCAAACAGGCACGCCGCTACCAGCATATACAATATTTGCGGGCTTTCGTAGATGGCACCAGTAACCCGGTTTTGCACTAAATACTTGCCTTCTAATTGCTTAACAGCAGCATAGGAGAAGCTCATATCTCGATTGTGATCTAAGTACTGATCCAATTCAGCAAATTCTTGCTCTGTGTAATCTTCAATTAAATGTTTATCATAGCGCTCAGCAGCGACTAATTTTTTAGTGTGCAGATACAGAGATGGGGGTTCAAACTGTTCAAAAGCTCGCTTGCGTAAATGAAATATGGCTAAACGAGCAGCTAAAAACTGGTAATCTGGCGTCTCTTCCGAGATTAAATCAGCGGCTGATTTAATCAGTGTCTCATGGATATCTGCAGTTTTCATACCATCAAAGAATTGAATATGCGCTTTTAATTCAACTTCCGATGGTGAGACTTGATCCCAGCCTTCCGCTGCCCAAATGACAACCCGGTGAATTTTTTCAAGATCTAATTTCTCTTGTCGACCATCCCGTTTGGTAACCATCAAATCTTGTTGCATTAACCATAAACCCCGTCATTAATTATTTGAGACTTCATATCTTAAAAATATTCGCTATTTTATCCAAAGCACTCATTTGAAACATCCAGCGCTAAATAATTGCAACTGAAGATTTTACTAAACTGAACTTAGCTGACAACTCTTCACTCTAACTTAACTAACAATGAACATAAAAAGCAAAAGACACCATATGTAGTAAAGATATCCAAGAACAGACACTAAATATAGAGATTTTACGCTGAATTTCAACTCTTGACTTTTGAGATAATTCAACTTTTATTGATAAAATCAACCCCAGTCCAGAGCTGGTGCGGGGAGCGACAATAATTTTTTTTTTAACTTTTTTTTTACTAAAATTTATCGCTAGTTTTTGTCTAAATTCTGCCGCTTGGCTGTTCAAATAAGCACCGAAAATAAAGCGCTAAAATAATAAAAAAAACTGTTTACAAATGCGCTGCGTATATCTATTATACGCGCCCTCGACAGCAGCAGTTTCTAGCCAAGCATGCCGCACTTTTGACCGACCAATAGATGGTCAACGCAAAAGTAAAATTTCGAGTTTTAACGTTAAAAATCCCCTGGTGGGGTTCCCGAGTGGCCAAAGGGATCAGACTGTAAATCTGACGCGTAAGCTTCGGTGGTTCGAATCCACCTCCCACCACCATTTTTAGCGCCATCGACATGCTGCTATTTAATGCTGCTATTTAAAGACTACCTGCTAGACTTTAAAGATCAATCAAGCGTACTTTGTAGAGGTATTGAGAAATGCGATTAGCCGAAATAGAATCCATCATGCTAAACGTTGGAATTATTGGCCTCGCCTGTTTTGTCTTCTTTATTATCTATGACTTATCTAAAAAATCTAAAGCCGGAAGGTTTGGCACTATCATCCTGTTCTCTGTACTCGGTTTAGGCCTAGGCGCTTTCCTAATAAAGACCATTGCCATCGCCCTAATTGAATCTTAATTAACTATTTAGCTATTTGATCGCCCCTGCAATAGAGCCGCGGCATAAGCGGCCCCAGCTGTTGATTCAGGGTACAATCGCACAAGTTATCGACTGGTAGGCGCCGATATGTGGGTCATTTTCCGCCCCTTCACATCCCAATCATAAGCTTTACCAAAACCCACCACATACCGGCCTTTTACCGGTTTGAGTTGCAGAATTTTAAAATCAGCCAAGCCCTGCAAAACATTGACTGTATTGCCATGCTGCTCTTGCATCAATGTTAACAACTCGTCTACTAAAGAAGCCGGCTGTGTGACAACCTTAATACTCACTTGTATGACCGCCCTCTGCCGGGCAAATATATTTTTTGCACTCTGCTCGCTTTCGATAAACATCACGCTGGCAATTGGCACGCTTAACATATTACCTGTATGCTCAGCTAACTCGCTCACCAGTATGTAAAAGTCATCTTGATACTGCACATATGGAGCAAAGCTAGCCAAAGGTACGCCTTGTTGACTAACTGTTGATAGCAGCAGGCAACGATTACTTTGCTGTAATTTTTGGCAGTCCTCTAATAAAGTTTTTGTCTCTAAGTTTTTATCCAAACCGCTGTCTCCTAAGGGTGATGATCCTCTACAATAAGGCACCAACTATCAAAAACTCGCGAAATAGTCGCAAATTATCTGGTAATTAGCCCTAAATTAAATAAAGTATTGTTTACTATAATGAAAAATCAATCGAGCTGTAATACTATATTCAATATTTCATTAGTTTCATCGACATCAACAATTTTATTGAAAATCCAGCAGGGTAGGCGAAAACATGCAGCAAAAAACAGTTAATATTGGTGATATAGAAGTAGCCAACGACAAGCCGATGATTTTATTTGGCGGAATGAATGTTTTAGAGTCTAGAGACATGGCGATGAGAATTGCTGAAACATACGCAGAAGTCACCACAAAACTGAATATACCTTATATTTTCAAGGCCTCATTTGACAAAGCCAATCGCTCATCCCTCACCTCTTATAGAGGCCCAGGCTTAGATGAGGGCTTAAAAATCCTACAGGAAATAAAATCCACCTACAATTTACCTATTATCACCGATGTCCATGAACCGTCTCAAGCAGCAGCAGTTGCTGAGGTTTGCGATGTCATTCAACTCCCTGCCTTTCTTTCCAGACAAACCGATCTAGTGGAGGCGATGGCAAAGACCAACGCGGTCATCAACATCAAGAAAGCACAATTTCTTGCACCCCACGAAATGGCTCATATTCTCAATAAAATTGAGCAAGCGGGTAACAATAAGCTGATTTTGTGTGAGCGAGGCACCAGCTTTGGCTACAACAACCTAGTGGTTGATATGCTAGGTTTTAGTATCATGAAAGAAACCGGCTATCCGATTGTTTTTGATGCCACCCATGCATTGCAATTGCCCGGCGGCAGAAATGACAGCGCAGATGGTCGCAGAGCAATGGTTGCCCAACTAACCAGAGCGGGACTAGCCCAGGGAATTGCTGGATTATTCCTAGAGGCGCATCCAGATCCTAGCAAAGCTAAATGTGATGGCCCCTGCGCATTAGCACTAGATAAGCTCGAGCCTTACCTAGCGCAAATGAAAGCCGTCGATGAATTAATCAAAAGTTTTCCGCCTCTAGATACAACTGGCTGAAACTAAAACTCTGATCTCAGCCTTGAATACAGCAAATATTAGTATACCCGACTATATTGAATAGCATTCAAGGTTAATGAAACTGGCCAACAAGACGTAGACGATATGACACAGACTAGAGAAGCAGTGTACAAGGAACTCAAGGAAGGCGAGCAAGTTGGCCCAGATCATCACAAATTTCAACTTAGAGGCAGCGCTGTAGACTGCTCCCTAGGGCAATTATGGCAAGCTGATGATGTTAGCACCACTACCCCGGTGGATGTTAGTCTCATTATGCTCGACCCAATTTTTTTACAAAACAAGCCTTTTCTGGCCAATTTTAAAAAGCAAATCGTCCGCTCTAAAGGAATATCTCATCCGCATGTCGCCGATATTTATGGCTATTTCATTCATAAAGGAGGCTTACTGTTTTTTGCTTTTGAGGCTGTTGAAGGACTAAATTTAGAACAATTAATCACCTCTAGTAGTAAGAACCGAATTAATATCAAGCAAATTCAAGGTCTACTTACCCAACTAAGCGCCGCTATAATCAGCTGCAGCAAACACTGGCACTTACCTTTGGGAGGTATTGATAACCAGTTTGTTTTCGTCAATAAAAAAGGTGGCGTTAAATTTTTACCCATTTCGATGCGCGAGTTTTTCCACGAGGCTGAAGACGTACCCGGCAACGTCTACTCTTATAAAAGCTCTTGCTCCCCTCAAGCTTTAGACAATGCCAGTATTGATGCCAGCTCTGACAGTTATGCTATTGCGTACTCAGCTTACCGCCTTCTCGGTGGGGATACATTCCCCAGCACTGATACCCAAGAGCAACGCGATGAGGGAAATCTCAACAGACCAAGTGAAATCAGCGATCAACAGTGGGACCACCTACAACAAGCATTATCTGGAGATAGCAAAAAACGTTTTGCCAATGCTGCAGATTTTGTAAAAAATTTTTTCGCCAGTGAAAAAAAAGATCAGCCCGAAGATTCTGATCCACCAGCGGAGATCACACTTGATAGTACTGCCAGCTCCGCAACTGGAGGAACTCAGATCAGCTTCAACTTAGGCAAAAAAGCAATTAATTTTAGATTGCCTTTTTTCGTCATCCCCTTGCTATTACTGCTTCTAGGTCTAGGGACTGGCTTCATCTTAGGGGTATTTTCCAGCGCTGGTAAAATTGACAGCGCAAACGCCAGCGCAGATAAGTGGAAAGCGCAAGCTATAGAGCAAGAGCAACAAATAGCCATTAATCAGCAACAATTAAGCAAAGCACAGGCAAAAGCGACCAATTTAGAAATAAAAAGCAGATCCCTCGAACAGCAAATAGGCACTGAATTAGACGCGGGGGCGACTCCTTTAAGCGTCTTTAGAGACCCGCTTAGCGAGGGTCAATACGGACCTGATATGGTGGTATTAGCTCCTGGCAGTTTTCAAATGGGCGATATAGGCCAAGTGGGAAATGATAACGAAAAGCCCGTTCACCCAGTCACGCTTACTCGTAAATTCGCCATCGCTCGCTATGAAATAACTTTCGCTCAATATGATTTTTTTGCCCTGCAGACCAATCGAAAACTCCCGGACGATGAAGGTTGGGGGCGCGAGCTACAACCGGTAATTAATGTCACTTGGCGAGAAGCGAGAGCTTATACACGCTGGCTAGCCAAAGAAACCGGCCTCGACTATCGACTGCCGACAGAAGCGGAGTGGGAATATGCAGCGAGAGCGGGCACTACTACTAATTATTGGTGGGGAGACGAAAATTTAGCGGGTTACTCCCACTGCAGTGACTGTGGCGATCCTCTAGGAGGCAAGCATCCTCTATCGGTTGGTTCAATGAAAGCCAACCCCTGGGGCCTGCATTATCTCAACGTCAATGTCGATGAATGGGTGATGGATTGCTTTAGCGAAAACTACACTAATGCCTCAACAACTGGTGAACCACGCCCGACACCCGGCTGTAGCAACCGCGCGATGCGTGGCGGATCCTGGTTCGATATTACCAGGGAAACGCGCTCCGCAAGTCGCTATCGACACCCACCAGATACCAAGCGAAATTCTTGGGGATTTAGAGTCGCATTAGCAGTAGACTAATACAGCCTATTTCCCAAGTAACAAGCAAGCTAACACTTAGTCTATGGGAGACCTCTGTATAACGTTGCGAGCGAAGGTAAGACCAGGCAAAAACCGGCGAGATAGCGGAGTTAGTATACCCCTCACTTTGGGTACAGTGTGCCCTTCATTATGGGTATTACAGGTGTAAATGAGCATATTGAGCCGGTTTTTAACGCCGTATTACCGAGCGCAGTTATCATACCCTCTGGGTAAGTTATGCAGAGGCCTCTATGGATAAAACATAGCTCATCAGGAGCTTACTTTTAAGTGGGGTTTAGTCACAGCTAGCTATAACTTGCAAATAGATGGCTGTCTTTTACCAAACTTCTGTAAACTTCCACTCTTTTTTAGGGTCACAACTAAACCTAAGCAACATAATTATCTAACACTTTGCTTAATCGAGGATAAGTTTAATGAAAAAGAATATATTGTTAATTTCATCTTTATTATTAAGCAACGCAATGATCGGTACTTTAGCCGCTGAGACCTTCACTTTAACCCAAGCTGATCAAAATAATTTATCTATCACTTTATATTCTAACGACTTAGCTTTAGTTCAAGATACGCGTCTTTTAGGTCCTATAACCCCTGAAGACACAGTCATTGTCAAAGATATCAGTCGAAAAATGCACACCCAAAGCCTGCAAATTAAAGATGCGGGAATTATTACCGAGCAGTCTTTAAACCAAGCCGTCATCAGCTACAAAAGCTTGATGAATAGCTATATTGGCGAAACGATCACTTTAGTTAAGACTCTACAAAGTAGTGATCAAGAAATAAGACAAAGTGTCAAATTACTCAGTGTTGACAAGCACACCGTTATTGTAGAAATAGATGGCGCTATAGAATCCTTTCCTTTGCGCAGTGAAGTATGGCGTTTTGTTTTCCCTAAAAAACCCACTAACATGCAACTTAGACCTAGTCTAACGTTTAAATCCCAAGGAAAAAAAACCACCAATAACATCCAGCTTAATTATTTAACAAGTGGACTTGAATGGCAAATGGACTATGTTCTTGAATTAAATTCAAAACGAAATTTATTAAATTTGAAAGGATTAGCCTCTTTATTCAATCGAACTGACACCCTCTACAAAAAGGCCAACATTAAACTTTTAGCTGGCACGATATCGCCCCCTTCCCAAAACCAATTTAAAGCAACTGCACCGATGGATATGATGATGGATCGCACTGCTAGGTTAGAGACTTCCACACAAAACATTGGTGATTTAAAACTCTATAACCTTCCCCAAGAAACAACTTTATTTCCTCATCAACAAACCCAAGTGCCTTTACTAAGTGCAAAAAACATTCCCGTTATTGCTGGCTATCGCTATGATTTGCACATCACTCCGTATCTAGATAACCATGAAACAAAAACCAGCCCTAGCTCTTATTTAAGCTTTAATAACGATAAAGAAAGCGGTTTAGGAATACCTTTACCGAGCGGTCAGGCACGGATCTTTAATCCTGATAAAAGTCATGAGTTACAATTTGTCGGCGCTAGCTTATTCAGCCAAAGTAGTTTAAATGAAGAAATAAAATTAGAGAC
Source organism: Oceanospirillales bacterium (assembly GCA_029027825.1). GTDB lineage: Bacteria > Pseudomonadota > Gammaproteobacteria > Pseudomonadales > Balneatricaceae > Rs1. The sequence goes on from CP093399.1 coordinate 2,761,454, forward strand.
CGGAAAAGCGTTTGACTTTTCAATACGCCATCGCCAAACCAGTCATGAAAAAACCTTTAACGGTGTTATTGTAGGGATTCAATTTATATTTAATAATAGCTCGTTAGAAGAGAAAACTTTAGACCTAACCGCAACCTTCAGCAACAGTTGGAAAATAATTGACAGCACTTATCCTCTGTTTAAAAAGCAGGGTAGGGATGCTCATTGGAAGATTAAAGTGGCCGGTAATAATATCAGTGTTTTCGATATAAGAGTCAGACTTAATACCACTCAATAAAATTGACCACAGATAAATTCTACTTCAATGCGCATACTAAGTGTAAGAGATTGGCTTGGGTGTGGAATTGAAAAATATTAACGTAGTCATAGGCTCAGTGGGTATTTTTCTAAGCGCTGCAAAATCAGGAGTTTGTGTTATGTTTAGCACTGAAGTCGCTGATTCCGGTATATTCATAAATCCTGAGACCTCTGCATAACTTACCCGGAGGGCATGATAACTGCGCTCGGTAATAGGGCGTTAAAAACCGGCACAACATGCTTGTTCACACCAGTAATACCCATAAAATAAGGTCATACTATGCCCAAAGTGAGGGGCATACTAACTCCGCTATCTCGCCGGTTTTTTGCCTGGTCTTACCTTCGCTCGCAATGTTATGCAGAGATCTCATCCTATTTATTTAGGGACCTCTGAGCGAGACTTATTCAGTGGTTTATTCAGCTCTCCAAGAGCAATGTGTTGCACTTTCAACTGATTGATCATCGCAGACACAGAGACTAACTGCACGTCATCTGTTTTTAATTGACGGAGTCTTTTTTGCAAAAATTTAATCGTAATCGCATGGGGATGGGCGATCACTACAGCGTAGCCTCGTAGCTTGGCTAAGGCAATAGCGCGCTCATACTGTCTATTGATCGCTATTAAATTTAAATCATGATCTAAAAATATATCCCTCTTTAACCCTGCTATACCGGCATTTTTAGCCTGTTGCCAAGCCACACTTTTACTGGTTGTTTTACTATCCAAAAAGAACAAGCCTTTTTCTTTTACTACTTCCATTGTCCAACGCATCTGTAAATTTAATGCTGTCAACTTACTTCCCATATGATTATTGACGCCAATAAGATTGGGTATAGCTGCAATATTCTTCTTTAAGGTGCTTTTAAAATCTGCCTCAGACATGCTAGATGTCATAGCACCACGACCCAAAGGCAAATTATAGATATTTTCCATGGGGGCATGTAAGAGGATATCTTTACCAGTTTCCTGCGCAATTTTAGCTAAGGTTTTACTATGGTATGTATGAGGTAAGAAAGCAAAACTCAGTGCACCGGGCAAATTAAGTGCCGCAGTATTTAGAGAGAGAGAATACCCCATATCATCAATCAAGATCACTAATTTAGCTGAACTTGGATGCGCGGTAAAATCAAGCAGCTCTTCAACAGCAGTTATTTTTTCAACCGCCATGGCACTGCCCACACTAAGCACACTCAAAGCAAGCAACACTAAACTTTTACTAAGGTTAATAATAATTATCCATTTTCAATATGATGTGACAGGCCAAGCTTGCTAGCAGTTAGTTAGATATTTAAGCCGAATCAAAGACTCAGCTTAAATGAGCTCACTTTCGGCGTGACTGATTCACTATAACCAGACCTTTAATAAGGTTAAGCGCCTCATAAAGTTGAAAATCTGTTTCAATTAACCTGCTAGTTAAGACCGCGGATATATCGATATTATCAGCCTCTAAATGACCAGCTAAGTCTTTTTCAGACACAAGCTTGCGACTCTTGATCGGCTCAACTTTAGCTTGCTCTACCATAATATCCGGAATAATGCCCTTCGCTTGGATAGAGCGGCCACTCGGCGTATAGTATCTGGCGGTAGTTAGCTTTATGCCGCGTCTACCGGTAAGTTGCAACACAGTTTGCACTGAACCTTTGCCAAAACTAGTCGTACCCATAATCAACGCTCTATTCTTGTCTTGCAATGCACCTGCGACAATTTCTGAAGCTGAAGCAGAGCCGCTGTTGATTAATACGATAATTGGAATATCGGCTACCAGCATTTTAGGGCTCGCATCGAAAACCATTTTCGAACTTGCTATACGCCCTCTGGTTGACACGATAACACCGTCACTAACGAACGCATCAGTCACATCAACTGCACCACGCAATATACCACCCGGGTTGTTTCGTAAATCTAAGATTAAGCCAGATAGTGGAATATCAGCCTGAAATTCATCCAAAGCCTCCTTCATATCCTCAGCAGTACGATGCTGAAACTGACTAATGCGAATATAGCCGATTCCCTCTTCAAGAGTACGAGATCTGACACTGGTTACTTTTATGATAGCTCGCTCAATACTCAGATCAAAAGGAGTTTTTTCGCTGTCGCGAACTATCGTTAAAACCACCTCTGAACCCGGTTTACCGCGCATCATACCAATAGCTTTTTCCACACCTATCGATTGGATTATTTTACCATCTATTTTAATGATCAAATCACCCGCTTTAATACCTGCTTGCATCGCAGGCGTATCATCTATCGGGGTGATTACCCTAATAACCCCGTCACTTTGGCTAATCTCAATTCCCACACCACTAAACTGACCGGAGGTTTGCTCTTGCAGGTCAGAGAATTCATCTTCTACCAAATAGCTAGAGTGAGGGTCGAGACCAATCAACATTCCTCTAATCGCATCTTCTAACAACTTACTGTCAGACACTGGCTCGACGTAAGCGGCCTTTATCCGATCAAATACTTCACTAAAGCGACGAATTTCGGCAAGCGGCAAGCTCTTTTCAACCTTGAGCACTTTCGCTTTTGCACTGACACTAGCCTCAGTCTCTGCCACTGCTGATTGAGCAATAAAAGGCATCACTGAAAAAGTAAAAGCACTCAATACTAGAGTCGGGTTGAGCAGTAATTTTACAAACACTTTATTCATTTTCAAATCCTTGATTAACAAGCCCACGATAGCCGGTGGGGAAATTTAACTTTATGTCGTTATTCAATACTCATGATTTATTACTTAAGAGACCTCTGCATAGCGACTACGTTCGATAATAAGAGTTCTAAATACCCTTCCCGGCTGAAACTATTGTCTGCAATTTTTGACTGCCAGGTCTTACCTTTGCTCATCACGTTATGCCGAGGGTTTACTAAATCTTTCCTGATTAGCCCTGTGTCTCCGCCACAGCAAAAGATGCTTTTAATCTCTTCTTTGTGCCCTCTGTGGTAAAACCAATCCTTTAAAGATTTTTCACTACAGAGGACGCAGAGGCGCTGCGCTGCACAGAGGAAAAACAAAACACTACCTGATTAGTGCTGTGTCTTCACAGACTAACCTAAAGTAAAAAAAAATTACAAATAAATGGCCTGGCTATAATCTAAACCATTATTAAATGATAAAAATATATTACAACCTCTCTTAACTTGTTGGAATTAATAACTGTGTTAGACAGCTGCCAAGTCAAGCGGAGTATGATGGTCAATCAGGAAATCATTTATTATCGAATTAACCAGTGCTTTGGATTAGTTGTTTTACCATTGCGACGAATTGCAAAATATAGCCCCGCACGAGTATTACCACCACTGCTTCCTGCTAGTGCAATCACTTCTCCAGAAAACACAGCATCCCCTACTTTTTTATTCAGCTGATCATTGTGGCCATAAAGCGTCAAATAGCCAGCACCATGATCTACAATCAATAACATGCCATAACTGCGCAGCCAATCGGCAAATACCCCTTTTCCAGTATGCACAACTTTAACCGGACTATTCTGCTTAGTACGGATTAACACACCATCATAGGCTAAATTATTCTCCATAGAACCGAAGCGGCGTACAATTTTTCCTTTTACCGGCCATTTCAACTGTCCTTTCAAGCGTTTAAATGGTCGATTATCAACAACTTTTGCCGCCTTAGCTTTCACTACTTCTGCAATACGAGCAACAATTTTAGCTAACCTTTTCTTGTCCGCAGCCAATTTTTTAATTTTACTACGTTTATTGTTCACTCTTTTATTAATAGCGAGAATATTCTTTTTACGTTGTACTTTGGTCGCTTTCAACTATGACTGACGACTAAGTAACTGCCGTTTTTCCTTTAATAATTGCGCCTGAGTTTTATCAATATTAGTATTATTCGAATCCTGTTCGGCTAGCAGCTCTATAAAACTTTGAACTTGAGCGCTTTGATGTTGCTGTATCTTTTCAAAATACATCAGCATCCTTGAAACCTGCTCTGGGTGTTCTTGGTTATGGAGTAATTTTAAAGGTACTTTTCTACCCATTTTATAGCGTTGCTGAACCACCAGTTGCAATTGTTTACGATGTTCCTCTAACTGGTGTTGCAGATCATCTTTATTCGCCAAATACCCCTTTAAATTTTTCGTTAAACGGCCTAACTGACGATCAATCGCTGAAACTTCACTATTCAGCGCTGCGATACCTTGCTCATTTTTTTGTAGAGCTCGCTCCTCTTTCGAGCGCTTCGCACGCTCTCTTTTCAATTCAGCTTGCAGTTGGTTTAATACTTTCTGTAACTGCTTAATATTACTTTTTTTTGCTGATTGTGCAGCATTTACTGACAGCGAGGTTACTGTACAAAGTATTACCAAAGCCATGGCTAATATTGTGTATTTTTGTAAACAAGTATTAACCGTTTTGAACAAGAGATACCCCAGTCATTTCGAGCGGTTTATCTAAGTGCATTAATTCAAGTAAGGTCGGTGCAATATCACAGAGCGCCCCATCATTCAGAATCAATTTTTTCTTGTTCGGGCCATCGTAAACTAAGCCAACCGGGAAAGTGGTATGGGAGGTGTGCGCCTGCCCTGTTTCAGGATTGAGCATCATTTCTACGTTGCCGTGATCAGCAGTGACCAAAGTTTCGCCTGCCACTTCCCGCATCGCCGCCAATACTTTCCCCAACGCCAAGTCCACCGCTTCCACCGCTTCCACCGCCGCTGCAAAGACCCCTGTGTGACCGACCATATCGGGATTGGCAAAATTGCAAATAATCAGGTCAAAGCTATTTTCACGAATTGCCGCACAGAGTTTCTCAGTCAATTCAGGAGCACTCATTTCAGGCTGCAAGTCGTAGGTGGCGACATCGGGTGAGGGAATTAAAATTCGCTGTTCCCCTGCATATTCTTGCTCTTGCCCACCATTAAAGAAAAATGTGACATGGGCATATTTCTCAGTTTCAGCAATTCTCAATTGAGTTTTACCTAAGCTCGCCACATATTCACCGATGTCATTGCTAATTTTAGCGGGTGGATAAGCACAATGCGCCTGAATATCAGCTGCATATTCAGTCATCATCACATAGTCTGCTAGCTGTATCTGAGTAGCGCGGGGGAAGTGCTTAAATTCTGGTTCAACAAAGGCGCGGGTAATTTCACGCGATCGATCGGGTCGAAAATTAAAACAAATGATACTGTCGCCATCTTTTACTCGACCATCTAAACCCGAGATACAAGTGGCGCTGACAAACTCATCATTTTCATCTCGCTGATAAGCTGCAGATAATGCTGCAACCGCACTAGTACTACAGTAGTTAGACACACCATTTGCCATCGCATTATATGCTTGTTCAACTCTATCCCAACGGTTATCTCTATCCATTGCAAAGTATCGACCAACCACCGTCGCCACTCCCCCCTCTTCAAGTTCTGGCTGCAACTGTTCAAACAATGCTTCAGCGAGCAACAGTGAATTATTTGCCGATCTTGGCGGCATATCACGGCCATCGAGGATCGCGTGGAGATAGACCTTTTTAGCTCCTCTGGCAACGGCCATCTTAATCGCGGCAAAACAGTGTTGTTCATGAGAGTGGACCCCACCTGGTGATAGCAATCCAGTAAAGTGTACCGCACCATTGTTGGCTATTGCCTGATCAATAGCGGTAATTAGCACCGTATTTTTTTGAAAATTCCCGTCTGCAACCGCCTTGCTAATGCGGGTTAAATTTTGATAGACAACTCGCCCGGCGCCTATATTCATATGCCCAACTTCTGAATTGCCCATTTGCCCATCGGGTAAACCCACAGCAGTACCTGAAGTTTTAATCAAGCAATTAGGATTTTCAGCCATCAGTTGATCCCAAACAGGTGTTTTAGCAGCGGCAATCGCCGATGAATCAGTTATTTCTATGCCGAAGCCATCCAAAATAATTAAAGCAGTGGTAGTGTTTGAGCCGGTCATTCTGACGTTTCCCTCTGGGATGCTAATGAGTACTGTTATTTTTCAGCAATTTAATGATATTTAACAAGAAACTAATCCTACCGAAAAAAGCGCTTGGCTAACAGCGATCAAAGAGTAATACGCCAGTTTATTAGCATCTTCCTGAATCCGCGCCTTCAAAGTAAATACAGAGTGTAAGATATTAGTTTTACGGTGGAATTGAAAAATCTTAACTGCCCCGACTGATTCAATGGAAATTTCTATAACATCAGCATAATCAATATCTTGCGAATTGTCATACAGTGAAACCACTGATTCATGACCTTGCAACGACATGCTGATCACCTTTAATTAGCCGGAGTCTAGGGGCCTAAATTAGCCGGAGCTTAAGAACCTAACCGAGAACTTAGTAATCTACTGTGACCTAGCCTGTTCTCGTTCAAACTCTTGGAGCTGCGTAGCTCTTTTTTCTCTACATTTTTCTCTACATTCTTCTCTACGTAAAGCATAGCCTTTTTATCGCAGCAGTATAATGTTCATCTGACTTTTACAACCCACTGCTATAATTAGCATTATATTGCCTATTATTGGCGATTATATTCTGCTAGTACTTATCAGTTTTAAGCTCGCCATGTATACTTGAGCGCTGTAAATTTTCAGCTTTGATAAAATTAAGGTAAAAAATGGAACAATTAATCGAGTTTGTTATTAACAATTATCCTCTTGTCATCGCTTTCATATTAGCATTAGGTATGTTGCTATTTAGTGAAAGTAAAAAAGCTGGCGCTTCTGTAAGCACCACCGAAGCCGTGCAACTAATGAATAAACAAGATGCGCTAGTGCTAGACATCCGCAGCAAAAAGGAGTGGGAAACCGGAGCGATTACTAACTCAACTCATATTCCTTTAGTTGATTTAGACAAACGTCTCACCGAGCTTGATAAGTATAAAACCAAAGACATCATAGTGGTCTGTAATATGGGACAGAGCTCTGGCACCGCCTGTAAAAAATTAATGGCAGCCGGTTTCGAAAAAATAACCCGATTAAAAGGTGGGATTGTTGAGTGGAAGGCACAGAGTTTGCCTCTCGTAAAATAACACCCTTTATTCTCAGCACTACAGAGTTAAGTTATGCCTAAAATCGAAATTTACACCACAGTGTTCTGTCCTTTTTGCGTCAGGGCGAAAATGTTACTCACGCAAAAAAATGCAACTTTTATAGAGCTTGCAGTTGATGAGACACCAGGGCTACGTAAAAAAATGATGGCGAGAAGCGGTGGTCACACCGTTCCACAGATTTTCATCAACGATCAACATATTGGTGGCTGTGACGAACTCTATGATTTAGAGCGCAAACAACAACTAGACAAACTACTCACACAATAGAATTTTAAGGACTGATATATCATGGCCGAAGAACAAGCACCTCAATTCAGCATCCAACGCATCTACCTAAAAGATCTTTCTTTAGAAGCGCCTAGCAGCCCACAATCTTTCACTCAAGAGTGGAAGCCTGAAATAAATTTAGAGATGAACACCCAATCTCAAGAGCTGGGTGAAGATGTATACGAAGTTGTACTGACTTTAACAGTGACCGCTAAAAACGAAGCTGAAACTGCTTTCTTAATTGAAGTGCAACAGGCCGGTATTTTTGTAGTATCAGGCATGGAAGAAGCAGAAAAGCATCACGCTTTAGGTGCTTTTTGCCCAAATATCCTCTTCCCCTACGCTCGCGAAACTATTGATGGTTTAGTAGTAAAAGCCAGCTTCCCTGCACTGATGCTTGCACCAGTTAATTTCGACGCACTCTTTGCTCAGCAAGTAGAAAAATTACAAAACGAGATCAAAGCAGATAGCACTGAAGAAGAAACTCAGCACTAAGAACTAAGCGTACTAGTACCCAACTAAAACAGAGCTGTCGCTCTGTTTTTTTATGCCTTTAGCGAGCGATACGCGCAATAATTTCTTTAGATTTAGTCTTAATTTTTATCCAGCGCACTAGATCCATCCAGATTGCAGATATTTGTGCTCTTTTCGGCATAATGCCAGCGTGCTCCAACTCAATGGTCATCACCGGAATATTTTTAATATAAAAACCATAATTACCCAAAGAACCCGGATAAGTACCTAATCGCCTTAAATGCAATGGCCCTAATCGTCGTGGCGGCTGTACATTACCATCAAAATCTAAAATGCCGTGAGGAGCATGTACCGACACAATAACGGTAGGCTTTAGCTCTTCAATCAATGCATGTATTGCCCGCGATTCTGGCTCACTCAATGACTGCTGACCAGGAAAATAGCGAGTTCGCTGTTTGGTCTTGTCTCGCCAGTGATCAATAGCAGTGATCGTATTTTCTTCTGTCTGAAAATTTCGATTAAGATCAACTTTATTGGCATTCACTCTGCTCGATTTCTTTTTTAGCAGACCATCGGGATTTGCCAGCGGCACAAAGTGCCAATCATAGGAACCGCTATGATGCTTAGCTAAGGTTTTCAACCATTTAAAGGTGACGCTGACACTCGAGTATTCATCCCCGTGAATCCCTCCAATAAACAAAATCTTGGGCGCGTATTTTTGGTGTTTAGCCGCAGCAAAATGTTTCTCTAAAATAGGCAGCCCTCGCACTGAGTAAAAGCGCGGCGGGTCGAACTTTAAGCGACGACATTCTCTGGTCGAAACACTGGATAATTTAGCACCGATTTTTTTACACAGCTCATCGACACTGTACACTTCTGCCAAGCTTAAACTAGAGAGAGGTATTGCCATACAAAAAACTAATATTGATGCGCTATTCAAAGGACTTTTTGCGGCTACTTTGCCGGCTGATTCTGCACTAAAACACATTAAAGATGCACTCACTTATCGATATTCGACACTGTGGAAGACTATCTGTCATTTCATATGACTAAATCTTACCGTTAAATCCGCTCTTAAGCTTAACGACCAAAAAGCTAAAACCATCAATAAAAAACATTTAAACTACCAAAAGAGTGTTTTTTAAATCGCCAAAAACATCTAGTCGGCGTTAGTCGATTGAATATAATCAAGTTGTCGCCATGCCTCATACACAGTGATGGCGCAGGCATTAGATAAGTTCAAACTGCGACTATTTTCCACCATGGGCAGTTTTAACCATTGCTCACTCGGGATAGCAGCACGCACCTCCTCTGGTAATCCCCTAGTCTCAGGACCAAACAGCAAAATATCGCCGCGACTAAACCGCGCTTGAGTATGAAAGCCAGTCGCCTTAGTAGTCATCGCCCAGACCTTAGCGCCAGGTAGCGAGCTTAAGCAGGCAGCTAAATTAGGATGGACAATCATCTTGGAAAATTCCGCATAATCTAAGCCTGCGCGACGCATCCGCTTGTCTTCTAGAGCGAAGCCCAAAGGTTCAATAAGGTGTAACTGAAAGCCAGTGTTGGCACATAAACGAATAATATTACCGGTATTAGGTGGTATTTCAGGTTCAAAAAGTACGACATTCAACATTAATAAGGTCCTACAACACGCGCGACTTTAGATTTCATTACTGCAACCACAATTTTTAGCGAAACTAATAAAAGCCAATAAATGCCAATAAAATCCAAGCCAAAAATTGCGCACACAGCCATAAAACCTCTGATTTAGGTTATATCTCTTTATTATATCAAACTAGGATTATCAATGGATTTAATTTCTCTAGAATCCGGATTATTATCTAAAATTAGCGGCAGGTGTGCAGGTTCGGTCTATCTCAAGCGACGATCCGCCTAGAGTTGAAGTTTAAATTTTTAACCACTTACCCCTACAGAAATGGAACTGTGCGCACTCCGTGTTTGTATATCACGCCACAACATCGGCGCTATCCAGATAAACATCACTACATTGGAGATCGGTAACGCCAACCAAATAGCAAATTCTCCGAAATATAATGGCAGCAGATATAAAAAAGGTAATTGGATAACCATGTTCACTATCGAAATCAATAACGCCAACATACCGCGCTCAGATGCCATAAAATAGACGGTAGCCATCACTATCACACCATCTAAATACAGCGCTGCTAAATGATATTTCAGCCCTGTGGCGGCTTTTATAGCTACTTCAGGATCGGTATTAAACAAATGTATAAAGAAGCTTGGTACTAGATTTACTAAAGCGTAGCTTAATACGCCTAGCAGCAAGACCACCGACACTGACAACTGCATTAATTGTCGGTTTTTATCTACTCTTTTCTGGCCGTGAAAGTAACTGAGTAAAGGCTGCACACCATCGCCAACCCCCTCAGCCAACATGTAGTAAATACTCATCAGATACCCAACTATGGCGAAGGCACTTAAACTACTACTATTTCCATAGCTGGCAAATAATTTGTTGTGTACCGCGATCACGAATCCACTGTACAGATACATAGCGAAGACCGAGCTACCAGTCAGCAGAATTATTAGACACATCTTGTAGTTAAAAGCACATGAACCAGTACTTAAATTTATTTTGGCTTTTGCAGATAAAAAATACATACCGCTGATAACACAGACTGAACTAATCGCTATAACTGTCGCGTAGGCAGCCCCCGCTATTTCAAAATTTAAGATATCCAAAAAATAATAGTTTAAGGCGATATTTAGCAGCGCTCCGAATATCATAATAAACATCGCTATATTAGGACTGCCGTCGTTGCGTATTAACAGAGTTAACGCCCCCGCTCCTATCGCGCTGACAGCCCCGTATTGATACACATCTAAATATTCTTGTGCCATCAAAATCAGCGGCCATGGCGCACTCTGAACACTGAGTAACCAAGGGGAGAACAATCCTAGAAAAATCCAGCAGAATAAACCGGCGAGTAAAATCAAATGCAAACTCGCTACACATGCCTGCCTGCTCAACCCCAGCTGCCCAGCACCACGGTGCATCGACATTAATGCCCCGCCACCTATACCGAGCATTAATCCAAAAGCGGGGAGCAGCATGTAAATAGGATAGGCGATACCTACCGCCGCCAACCCTTCTTTACCGACATATTGTCCGACGAACATACCATCCGTGATCACGTACACCCCACTGATCACCACCGCAACCATCGCTGCCACAATGTTTTGCATAAACAATTTTAAGACACTGGGCTGCACCTCAGTATTCTCTTGGGTCTTGATACCACTAATATCTGTCACAATAACCTCAACTAGCCTCGATGAATTAGCCGATGCCAAATCACCTTCAGCCTCTAAAAATCACAAAAAGCATGGTATAGTTTAAGTTTAGATAGATAAAATTAGATACCATACGAAATTCAGATGGATGAAAACAATGCGCTGGAATTTAGATCAATTACAGGCTTTTATTAGCACCGTACAACAGGGCTCTTTCTCCTCCGCTGCCCGCAAACTTAATCGCGCTCAATCGGGAGTCAGCACAGCAATTGCCAATTTAGAGACGGACATAGGTTTTGAGCTATTTGATAGAGGACAACGCTACCCAATATTGACAGAAAAAGGCCGCTGCTTATACCCGCAGGCTTTAAAGCTACTGCAACAGGGCCAACATTTGCAAGCCCAGATAAACACGTTAGCCAGCGCCAGTGAAACGGCAATTACCTTGGCGATGGATGAGGCCTTTCCGGAAGTTGCACTGGATAAAGCACTGCAACAAATTGAACACTTATTCCCCTATTTTACACTCACTTTAATTAATGGCACGCAAGGGGATATCGTTGACTATGTCGATAACGGACAGGCGGACTTAGGCTTGCTGGTACAGCACAATCCGGTTGATGAAGCTTTGTATGCTATTGAAATAGGCCATTTGAACTATCAATTAGTGGTCGCTAAAGATCATCCTCTGACCACGCTAAAGGAAGTCAGTGTGCTGGATTTACAGCAGTATCGACAGTATGTAAGCTGCAACAAACAAGGCGTTGCCTACAATCGTCCGATTTCTGCTAACTGCTGGTATTTAGATAGCTATTATTACATTCTACCTTTAGTCACCCAGGGCGGGGGATGGGCGATCATCCCGAAGAATATTGTTGAGCAACCGCTGTTTGGCCGAGATTTAACGGAGCTTAAAGTAAAGGAATTTAGCTCACCGCCCGCCTCTACCATTTCTATCATTAAAAAAAGAAGCAGTGCCAACGGCACCGTGAGTCAGCGGCTGATTGAATACTTGCGTAAACATTTTTCCAACTAACTTTACTTGATCAACCAGAGTAGTACTGTTGCTTGATCATCTGCCAACGGCTAAACTTTTAGCTCTTTAAGCTTGCGGGTTAGGGTATTTCTCCCCCACCCCAATAGTTTAGCCGCTTCTTGTTTACGACCATGACTATGCCTAAGAGCTGCTTTAATCAGCACGCGTTCAAAACTTGGCAACGCACTCTCAAGTATGTTTTCTTGGCCCATATCGAGCTGACCACTCACCCAAGTCTCCAATAATTGCTGCCAACTACCCGTGCCGACAGTGGCTTCTACCACATTATCACTGCGCTCTAACTTAAGTTCAGGCGGCATATCTTGAACTAAAATCTCTCGGCCGGCGCACATTACCGTTAACCAGCGACAAGTGTTATCTAGCTGTCGAACATTGCCGGGCCACGGCAGCGAGCAGAAAAAATGTTCGGCCTCAACGGAGAGTATTTTAGTTTCAACTTCTAGCTCTTTAGCCGCACGATGCAATAAATGATTGGCCAGCTTAATGATGTCTTCGCGCCTAGACGACAAGCTCGGCAAGTGAACACGGATCACATTCAATCGATGAAACAAATCTTCCCTAAATCTACCTTTTGCCACTAGCTCTTCTAAATTTTGGTGAGTGGCGGTAATTATCCGCACGTCCACTTTTACCGAGGTATAACCGCCAACACGATAAAACTCACCGTCGGCCAACACTCGCAATAATCGAGTTTGCGCCTCAGCGGGCATATCACCGATCTCATCTAAGAATAAAGTCCCCCCATCAGCTTGCTCAAAGCGACCGCGGCGGGCGCTATTGGCACCGGTAAAAGCACCTTTTTCATGACCAAAAAGTTCAGATTCGATCAGATCCTTCGGAATAGCCGCCATATTTAAGGGAATAAATTGACACTTATTCCGAGGGCTATGGTGATGCAATGCTTGCGCGACAAGCTCTTTTCCGGTACCTGATGCGCCGTTGATCAACACCGTAATGTTAGATTTTGCCAGCCGCCCAATAGCGCGAAACACTTCTTGCATGGCGGGTGATTCACCAATAATTTCTGTGCTTTGCAAATCAGGTTCGGTTGGCTTTTTTGCAGACAGCTCCGAGGAAAATGCAATCGCTCTATCGACAATAGACACGGCATCATCAATATCAAAAGGTTTGGGCAAATACTCAAAAGCTCCCCCTTGATATGAGGCGACCGCGCTATCTAAGTCCGAATGAGCCGTCATAATAACAGTCGGTATTTTCGGAAAGCGCTGCTGTAAATACTCCAGTAGCTGCAACCCATCTGTGCCAGGCATGCGAATATCGCTGACTATAACATCCGGCTGCTGTCTTTTTAATTGCTCAATCAGTAAATCGGCACTAGCGAATGATCGGGTAGTTAACTGCGCTGTGGTTAATGATTTTTCTAACACCCAGCGAATTGAGGTATCGTCATCAACTATCCAAACCGTCGATTCTTTACTCATGCAACGCTCCCTTTTTTATTTTCACAGGCTTTATTCGACATATATTTTATCTCCGACGATGCTAATCGCTCCGCTTTAACACAGCGCTTCAATAGTTTGATATAGGCAACCACAGAGAAAACACGGTATCTCCCGGCTCACTCCGACATTCAATTAGCCCAGCATGCTGGTTAATAATAGATTGTGAGATTGACAAACCTAGGCCGCTGCCATCTGCTCGACCACTAATCATCGGGAAAAACATGCTATTTTTTAGGTCCTCAGCGATACCTTGGCCATTGTCGACAATTTCAATAAAACAGACTAAATTTTGATTAAACGAACCGATAGTGACTTGTCTTTTATTTCTTGTCCTAATTAGAATTTTCTGATGATCAACCGGACGCTCGGTCAGCGACTGAACCGCATTGCGCAATAAATTTAGTACCGCTTGGATCAGTTGACTCCGATCCCCTCTAATATCGGGAATACTGGGATCATAGTCGCGAGTTAGCTCTATTTGCCCAGCAACTTCTGCAATTCCTAATCTGTACACTCTCTCTAGAATACTATGCACATTCAGCTCACTAAGTTTTGGCGATACTCTCGGCCCCAACAGCTTGTCTACCAGATCACCGAGCCTGTCAGCTTCATCAATGATAACTTGGGTATACTCTTGCAAGCTGGGGTCTGCTAATTGACGTTCCAAAAGCTGAGCGGCGCCACGAATACCCGCCAGCGGATTTTTAATTTCATGAGCCATCCCCCTGACTAAATTTCTAGTGGTAGCGTGCCGCTCGATCAGCTCTTCTTCTTTTTCAATTCGCAACAAACGATCACGCCCTTGAATCTCCAGCAACAAGTAAGACTGATCAGATAATTGGATAGGCGAGACACTATAATCAATAATTAACTCTTGGCCTTTTATGGTTCTAATTGACGCTTCACGAATCGTGTAAGGATGACCTTCCAAAAGGGCTTTACTCAAAAGTATCCGTTCATTTTCATTGAGAATCAGCCACTCGTAGATTGGCTTAGGCGCCAGCCTTTCAGCACTCACCCCGATCAACACTTCCGCAGAACTATTCATATAAGCGGCGCACAGCGTATCGTCTAGAACAACGACGCTAGTGGTGAGATTACTAATGATGGAAACAAAATCTTCAACCTTAGACATAGTGAATATTAGCACCTGTAATTAAAGGATTAATGCCTGGTAAATCTAGCCTGTATTAGGCTCTTCAGCTGAGCTCTGTATTTATTAACTCGACCGCTAACCGCTTTCACTATTTTTACTCTGCTCTACTATTTAGAGGGACTCATTTAAGAGCAATTTACATACCAAGCTTTAAAACACTATCACGACAGCCATTTTTAAGGGCATAAATGCAACTAGCAGTAAAATATAATAGGCGAAGCTAACATTATGCACTATTTTAGTGCATTCAAAGGCAAATTTGCAATCCTCACGCTAGGGACTATTCCACGCAATAGCGGGAGAACGTCAATAGATAGCATTAAAAATACAAAAAAAAGCCTCCATGAATAATGGAGGCTTAAAGAGGCACCGTCCATATAGCCGCAGCTATATTTCCAGATTGCCTACAATGAAAAAGTTATACTGAATAGTACATGTCGAACTCAACTGGGTGAGTTGTCATGTTGATACGATCAACTTCATCCTGCTTAATCACAATGTAAGCATCTAGCATTTCATCGGAGAACACGCCGCCTTTAGTCAAGAACTCACGGTCGTTGCGCAGTGCTTCCAATGCTTCATCTAACGAGCTGGCAACCACTGGTATTTCTGCCGCTTCTTCAGCAGGTAGGTCATATAGATCCTTATCTGCAGATTCTCCTGGATGAATTTTGTTCTGAATACCATCGAGGCCAGCCATCATCAAAGCTGCAAAACACAAGTACGGGTTAGCCGCTGGATCAGGGAATCGCGCTTCAATACGACGGGCTTTAGGGCTAGTCACATAGGGAATACGGATCGAGGCAGAACGGTTACGTGCAGAGTAAGCCAACATCACTGGCGCTTCAAAACCAGCAACCAGACGCTTGTAAGAGTTAGTGGTTGGGTTACAGATAGCATTCAGTGCCTTAGCATGCTTAATGATACCTCCAATATAGAAAAGTGCAGTTTCACTCATGCCCGCATACGCATCTCCAGCAAAGATATTGACACCGTCTTTAGAAAGCGACTGGTGAACATGCATACCAGAACCATTATCACCGACTACCGGCTTAGGCATGAACGTAGCGGTCTTACCGAAAGCGTGAGCAACGTTGTGCACACAGTACTTAAGAACTTGTACTTCATCAGCTTTTGCTACTAAAGTGTTAGCGCCAACCCCTATTTCACACTGGCCCGCAGTACCTACTTCATGGTGATGGACTTCTATGTATAAACCCATTGCCTCCATCGCATTACACATCTGACCGCGAATATCATGAAGTGAATCAACTGGGGGTACTGGGAAGTAACCACCTTTAACTCTTGGGCGATGACCGGTGTTACCATTTTCATACTTGCGGTTAGAAGACCAAGCCGCTTCTTCAGAAGTGATTGAATAACTGCAACCACTCATATCAGCTTGGAAGTGAACTTCATCAAAAACAAAGAATTCAGGCTCGGGACCGAACAGTGCGGAGTCGGCAATACCGGTAGACTTTAGGTATTCTTCTGCGCGACGACCTACTGAACGAGGGTCACGGTCGTAACCTTGACCGGTCGCTGGCTCAACAATATCACAGCGAACAATAATCGTAGACTCTTCGGTAAAAGGATCAAGTACTGTGCCAGCATCATCTGGCATAAGAATCATGTCTGAATCTTGAATGCCTTTCCAGCCTTCAATAGAAGACCCATCAAACATTTTACCTTCTTCAAAAAACTCATCGCCCATGTCTGAAACAGGAACCGTAATGTGATGCTCTTTACCTTTAAAGTCAGTAAAACGTAAATCAACCCACTTTACGTCATTTTCTTCGATCAAACTCATTGTTTTAGACATTACACGTCTCCATCAGACTTAAGTACTAGATAGTTACTAAAAGTTACTTACTTAAAATAACAAACATTAAATTAACTGTAATTATTAAAGCAATTGGTGTGCCAACAAATAAGAGTACCTCAACAAGCCGACACAGCGATCTACCCTCATTTAAAGCACCAATTTATAGCACCAACCACAGTAACGCACTATTTTAGTGCAAAGAAAGAAGCCTTTCAACAAAACTGACTCGAATTAGAGAGCCTTAATTAGAGCTGGCCCCAATTTTTGATCGACAAGTATTTATAGACTGCAAATTATTTAGAAAAAGCGAACAAAAACTCCACATAGTTGGGTACGAATATGTATAATACCTCACATTTTTCGCCTGTATGAACTAAAAAGCTAATACTAAAGCAGAGTTTACCTAGATAGATTAAGTACTTTTAGGTTTGTGTTTAAGTCTCAGCTCTATTATGTTTAGGATATAAAACAGCGCAGGTTAATACATACAGCGGCAATGAAGCTGCATTAATTCTTGATTGGTATCAGCACGATACTAACGAGAATCAAATTAAAAACTATAGGCTAAATAGAAATAATGGCTAAAGATCTTAGTAAGTTACGTAACATTGCAATTATTGCTCACGTCGACCACGGTAAAACAACTTTGGTTGATAAATTACTGGAGCAATCTGGTACTTTAGACCGTCGCAATGCTGACGAAGAAAGAGTGATGGATTCAAACGACCAAGAGCGCGAGCGCGGTATTACCATCCTTGCTAAAAACACTGCAATTGAGTGGAACGGTTACCACATCAACATCGTTGACACCCCCGGCCACGCCGACTTTGGTGGTGAAGTTGAACGTGTTCTCTCTATGGTTGATTGCGTATTGTTATTAGTTGATGCTGTTGATGGTCCTATGCCACAAACACGTTTTGTGACTAAGAAAGCCTTCGAACAAGGCTTAAACCCAATTGTTGTAGTCAACAAAGTTGACCGCCCAAGCGCAAACCCTGACAACGCTGTTGACTTAGTGTTTGATCTTTTTGATAGCTTAAATGCCACTGATAAGCAGCTAGATTTCCCTATTGTTTACGCCTCGGCGCTAAACGGAATTTCTGGCTTAGAGCATGAAAATTTAGCCGACGACATGACGCCTTTATTCGAAGCCATTATCAAACATGTTGAATCGCCAAAAGTTGATTCCGATGGCCCGTTCCAAATGCAAATTTCAGCACTTGATTACAACAGCTATGTTGGCGTTATCGGTGTAGGCCGCATCCAGCGCGGCTCGGTAAAAATCAATCAAAAAGTAACCATAATTGGGGCTGACGGTAAAGAACGTACCGGTAAGATCCAAAAGATTCAAGGTCATATGGGTCTGGAACGTATTGATTTAGATATTGCGCATGCCGGTGACATCGTTTGTATTTCAGGTATTGATGAATTATTTATTTCCGATACTTTATGTGCCCCGGATGCTGTAGAAGCTCTAACACCGCTAAGCATTGATGAGCCTACTGTATCAATGACTTTCATGGTCAACAACTCACCATTTGCTGGCCAAGATGGTAAATTTGTTACCAGTCGTAATATAAAAGAGCGTCTTGAACGCGAGCTTATTCACAACGTAGCACTACGTGTTAGACAAGGTGACTCACCTGAGAAGTTTATCGTATCAGGACGCGGTGAATTACATCTGTCAGTATTGATTGAAACCATGCGCCGCGAAGGTTTTGAGATAGGGGTTTCTCGCCCTGAAGTTATCCAACGTGAAATTGATGGAGTTATTCAAGAACCGTTTGAAGAAGTGGTCATTGATGTAGAAAACGCTCATCAAGGCGCTATAATCGAAGAATTAAGCACTCGTAAAGGCGACATGACTAACATGGAAGTCGACGGGGAACGCATTCGCTTAACCTTTATTATGCCATCTCGTGGTTTGATTGGTTTCCGTAGTAAATTCTTAACCATGACATCTGGTACAGGTATCATGACTTCGGTTTTTGACCACTATGGACCGATTAAGCAAGGCGAAGTAGTCTACCGTAAAAATGGTGTACTTGTTTCAATGGTCACCGGTAAAGCACTGGGTTTCTCTCTTTGGAGCCTACAGGAACGTGGACGTTTATTCGCCACTCCAAACATTGAAGTTTACGAGGGAATGCTACTCGGTATTCACTCGCGCACTAACGATTTAGCGGTAAACCCGATTAAAGGTAAGCAGCTAACTAACGTGCGTGCATCAGGTACTGATGAAAACATTCAGCTAACACCGGCGATCAAGTTTACCCTTGAGCAAGCGTTAGATTTCATCGAAGACGATGAGCTAGTAGAAGTAACTCCGAACCACATACGCCTACGTAAAAAGCTATTGACTGAGAATGAGCGCAAGCGTTATTCTCGCCAGGGCAAAGGTAAGAGTTAATCGACTTTAACCTCGATTAAAAAAAAGTGATGACAGCTCTGCTCTCATCACTTTTTTATTGCTTAGCATTTAAAAATTTCATGCTAAGATTGATAAATTGACTGACTTAGCCAAGCTTTAGTTAAGGCTTGGTCAGTTTAACATCAGCTCCAGCTATAGCTGCCACTCATCAACCCACGCCTGCTCTTCATCCTCTAAATACACTTGCTCTAAGTACTCCTGCGCCCAGGCATGCTTGGCTGCCAAATAATTGAGTACCACAATCGCGGTTATTTTCGCCGCGCTGACTTCACTCCAGATGGTTGTTACTAAACAGCGCCAGTGATCGACTTGCATATGCTTAGGGCTTGCCAAATTCTGCTCACACTGCTGGCAAATCATTAGACAATGTTCAATTTTCGGCTCTTTAGGTACCGGCTCAATTTCATAAGTTTTTAATGAAACAGAACCAGCGGCGCATAACTCACAGTGAGCAGCGCAGCGTCTAACTAAAGTTTTACCAAAGTAACTCAATTGCTGTTGCCGCTCTTGCTTAAGGTTTTGTGATTTTTTAGACACAGATATTTACTCGATGAAAGGACTTATCTACAGGGATTTTTAACGCTGTAATGACGTAATAAATCACGAAAGCAACGCGAAATTCATTTTATACTGATAGAGAACCAAATCCATAAAAATCAGCAATACTAATGATTTTAAAAAAGACAAAGCAGCTAAAGACCACTAAATGCACATCAACGGCCATTTAGTAATCTTTAGTGTTGGCAAGTAACCCAACTAATAGTCATTAAAACGACTGAGGAGAAATAAAGCATTTACATATAAACTAAAACGCCATGAAATTCAGTTTCAGTAAACAAACAATATCATCATTAGCGAGTGAATTGATAGCTATATTTTCCAAGACAAGTAAGAGTTCAGCTTTTTACATTTCCAGGCTAAAATCATCCGCATCCAGCCATGCTGGAAATTTATCCCTAAAGCTTTGCAGAGTAGACAAATCCAAGGTATTGGTGTGCACGCTAACAGTGCTTTGATGATCACAGACTATACTTCCTTTAAAGTCGATCACTAAAGAATCTCCACTGTGATCAATAGCATTGGCATCCTCACCTAAGCGGTTCACAGCAACCACATAAGCCAGATTTTCCACTGCGCGCGCAGGCAATAATATCCGCCATGGCATACGCCTAACCGCAGGCCAATTAGCCACATAAATGGCCAGATCATAGTCATCGCGATTTCGCGAAAAAACGGGGAATCTTAAGTCATAACATACCTGGGGCAGGATTCGCCAATCACGATAATTGATCACCACCCGCTCGCCGCCCCCTTGGTACAAGGTATTTTCCCCTGACATCCTAAAACAGTGCCGCTTGTTATACTGATCAACTGAGCCATCTGGGTGCACAAAAATAAACTTGTTTACATAAGCACTTTTTCCAGCTATTTTTTGCTGGATGGCTAAACTGCCGCAAACCGCAGCATTGAGTTGTTCCGCTTGTTGCTGCATCCATTTAAGTGTATTGCCTTGCATGCTCTGCGCTACCTTTGCCGGCTGCATAGAAAAACCACTGTTAAACATTTCCGGTAGTACTATTAAATCCGTTTGGCCTTTTAAATGCGCTATTTGCTGCGCAAACATCTGCAAATTCTCTGTTTCGTTCTCCCAGTGTAAATTACTTTGTACACTAGTCACGCGCATCGTGGTCATTGATCACCTATTTTCTTGTGAGTAGATTTATTCCTAACGAAGAGCAACTAAATTTTAGCGCCTTGCTACAAACAGGCATGCAAGCCTAGCAACTTCGCCTATAACTTCTCCTATAACTTCAGCCGCTAGAAATTATCTTATTTGTCGCGGTAGACTAACTAATTTTTTACACGCTTGCTCTAGTGTCGCGTCACTTTTTGCAAAACAAAATCTAACGAGTTTCATCGGCGGAGGATTTTCACAAAAAACTGATATAGGAATTGCGGCAACCCCTACTTCCTTGGTCAAGTATTCGCAAAAAGCCATATCTTCTAAATCGCTAATTTTGGAGTAATCTAGCACTTGGAAATAGCTTCCAGCTGCTGGCGCGCCGCTAAAGTTACTCTTTGACATTAACTGATTAAAGACATCCCGCTTGCGCTGATAAAACGCCGGTAGCTCTAAATAGTGCTGAGGCTGCTGCTGCATAATATCGACGAGGGCGTACTGCAGCGGTGACGAGGTACAGAAATTCAAAAACTGGTGGACCTTACGTAACTCATGGGTCAAATGCGCTGGGGCTATACAATAGCCAATTTTCCAGCCAGTGACATGGTAGGTTTTGCCGAATGAAGAGATCACAAAGCTGCGCTGATACAACTCATCATATTTAACAAAACTTAAATGTTTAGCTCCATCAAAAATAATGTGCTCATAAACATCATCCCCAATTAGCAAGATATCTGTTCCCGACACCAGTTTCGTCAGTTGCTGGATGTCATTCTCTGTCAATATGCAGCCAGTTGGATTGTGTGGTGAGTTGAGGATGATTAATTTTGTTCTAGCTGTAATAGCAGCGGCGATAACCTGCCAATCTATCTTAAATTGTGGAGGGGCTAGTTGCACATGAACCGGGGTACCGCCATTCAGCACTATCGCTGGGTCATAACAATCAAATGCAGGGTCCAAGACCAGTACTTCATCCCCTTTATGGATCACCGCGGCTAGTGCCGCATATATTGCTTCTGTTGCACCCGAGGTGATGGTCACTTCATTGTGTGGGCACACTTTTCTCTGGTATATCTTTTCAACCTTGGCGGCAATTTGCTCTCTGAGCTCAATAATTCCAGTCATCGGGGCGTACTGATTTTTCCCATTGGAAACATGCTTATGTACCGCATCCAGTAATACCTTTGGCCCGTTAAAATCCGGAAAACCTTGTGCTAAATTAATCGCTTGATGCTCAGTGGCCATCTGTGACATCACAGTAAAGATTGTGGTACCTATATCAGGTAATTTTGACGCTGGATATTTCATGATCAATCCTAATTTGAGCGGCTAGACAGTAGTCGGACACGAGCTATCACCGCTAGAAAATTTTATCCTACTCTGGTATTTGACTGCCGGTTGACACTAAGCTCGACAGCTAACCAAAGAATTCTCATCGCTAAATAAGGGCGCTTATAGCGATAGCCTTTCATCCGGCAATCACTCGCTATACCTTTATTTTTAAATACATTTTTTAGCATAGCTATTCGCACTTGTATACAGTTTCAGTTCTTATCAATCTAGGGAGACTTATTTAAGCCTTATCTATACAATGGCTGTTTTGCCAATAGCTACTAATTAGGATCAAACTAATGACCCGTTTTCGCCCTTGTATCGACCTTCACCAAGGTAAAGTTAAGCAAATTGTCGGAGCTAGCCTCAACGACCAAGGTGCAATCACTAACTTTGTCAGCGAATTCGATGCCGCTCACTTTGCCGCTCTCTATCAGCAAGATCAATTACACGGCGGTCATGTGATCGCCTTAGGACCAAATAATGAAACTCAGGCTAAGCTAGCCCTGGCGACTTGGCCGAAGGGATTACAGTTTGGCGGCGGGGTTACTTTAGAGAATGCGCAACACTGGCTAGACGCTGGGGCAAGCCATGTCATCGTCACCTCTTATTTGTTTGAGAACCAGCAGTTTTGCTGGCCTAAATTAGCGGCCTTAGTTGAGCGCATTGGCAAAGATTCGCTGGTACTAGACCTTAGCTGTAGAAGTATTGATGGGGGTTGGCGTATCGCCACCAATCGCTGGCAGACTCTAACCGATACTATTATTGATGGTAAAACTTTGCATAAATTAGCCGACTATTGTGCTGAATTTTTAGTGCATAGCGCTGACGTCGAAGGCTTGCAAGGAGGTATAGATCATAAATTGGTCGAAAAACTCACCGAGTATGCGGATATTCCTGTCACTTACGCTGGCGGCGCTAGATCTCTAGCTGATCTTGAGTATGTACAGCAATTATCTGGTGGAAAAATTGATTTGACTATTGGGAGTGCGCTAGATATTTTTGGCGGCACAGGCATCACTCTTGAGCAGTGCATCCACTGGAATAACCAACAGCAGTTGTAGTCCTCTATTAATCATCCCTTTATTAACTACTCCTTTTTCACTGAGATATAAGCTGTTATGTCACCGCAAAAAATAAACTGGCTACTGTTTACCACACTGGTATTTATGTGGGGAACTTCATTTTTATTCACCGCGATTGCCGTCGCCGATTTTAGCGCGATCCAAGTGTCATCTCTGCGAATTGGCCTCGGCGCTATTATTCTAACGGTCGCGGTATTGCTGAAAGGAAAACGCTTGCCTTGGGACCTTAAGTCCTGGACTGCCTTTTTCATTTTAGGTTTACTAGGTAATGCCCTGCCCTTCTTTCTTATCTCCTGGGGGCAACTTTCTATTAGTTCTGGCACCACTGGAGTACTGATGACCTTTATGCCAATAATGACCATACTTTTGGCACATTTTTTTATTGAAAATGAGCGACTTAATAGATACAAATTAATTGGCTGTGTGATTAGCTTTGCCGGAGTCGCGTTGCTATTAGGCCCACAGTTTGAAGGTAGTGGCAGTTTAATTGCACAACTTGCGGTATTTACCGCTGCGACTTGCTATGCGTTACAAACGATTGCGATTAGATTATTACCAAAATTTGATCCTTTGGTTGCCGGTGCCGGCATGCTGATTTCTGCCAGCATACTTTCTCTGCCCCTGGCTATCAGCTCAGGATTTGCCAATATTGATCAGGTTAGCTACCTATCTCTATCAGCCATTATCTGGCTGGGTATCGTTCCAACTGGCATAGCCTCTATTCTTTTCTTTTTGCTGGTGGCGCGCACCGGACCAAGTTTCATTTCAAATGTTAATTACGTCATCCCTGTGGTGGCTTTCTTCACTGGCATCTTGCTCTTAGATGAGCCTTTAACTAGCAGTAATTTTATCGCTGTAGCGATTATTTTAGCCGGGGTTGCCACTACCCGTAAACCAGTAAAGACTATCTGTAAGCAGTCACTGTGAAGTCATTTATAAATCTTCCACGTTGACTACTTCGCCACATTGTTCAGGGGAGTATCCTGCTAAAGTCGCTACTTTTTGCATAAATTCGGTTGAGCGTATTTCAGCCAAAAACCGCTGCATAGCCTCTTGCTGTAAGGTTTTGTTATGACAGACAAATAAGTAGTGTTCGGTGGTTAAAGGAATAAAATCTAACGAGAACTTCTTAGCGGCAGCTTCAACCCCGAAACCAACATCCGCCATACCGGCTGCAACGTAAGCAGCGACCGCTGAATGTGTGTATTCAACGTCATCAAAGCCGTTAATTGACTCTACCGGTAAATCGTCATTCGCCAGCAATTCTTCAAAAAGATAGCGCGTGCCTGATGAGGGCTCGCGATTAATAAATTGTACATTATTCTCTAACAAATCCTGAATACCCTGAATTTGCTTGGGATTGCCGGATTTGATCATCAGCCCCATACGTCTGGTTATAAAACGAATTATTTTATGTGCTCGCGGTCGTAGATGACGTAGGTAAGTGGTTAAGTATTTTGCATTGCGTAACTCTACCGGCAAATGAAAGCCAGCGAGGTCACACTGCCCTCTATTAAGGGCAATTAATGCTTCTTCGACTTCTTTATACTGCAGGTTGAGTTGATAATTTTTAGTGAAATTAGGCAGTAATTCAACGGCATAACCAAAACTTGCATACAAATTAAGCAGTGGTTTAACCCCCTCTAAACTGCGCTGAATTTCTAAATTAATTTCCGAGGCAAAGCTTTTTAGTTGTGGCTCTAATCTGGCGATTAAACGCTGCTGAGCCCAGAGCAGTTTTTCTCCTAATGGCGACAGTACGGCACCGCGACCTTTGTGCAGATAAACTAACTCACAACCAAAAAAAGCTGCCCAATGCTTGAGAATATTCCAACTATGGCGATAGGAGATACCGACTTGCTCGGCAGCTAAGGTTAGCTTGCCCTGCTCGTGAATAGCACTAATTAGCAAAAATAGCTGTGGATCTAAACGGCTGCCATTTTCATCTTTAAAAATCCAGGCTGGCTCTACATTAATACGCTTCATCAAACTTCCTAAAATACCAAACAAGTGCAAGAAATTACACCTGTTTTAAACATTCGACAAGTACTAATGTACTGGAATGAGACCTCTGCATAACTTACCCAGAGGGCATGATAACTGCGCTCGGTAATACGGCGTTAAAAACCGGCTCAAAATGCTCATTTACACCAGTAATACCCATAAACAGGGGCACACTGACTCCGCTATTTCATCGATTTTTGCCTTTTATTACCTTCGCTCGCAACGTTATGCAGAGGTCTCGCAATATTAAGCCAGCGCGAACCAGCGCAATTTTTCAGCAGCCGCACTCAGGTTTAAAGGGTGTCGTTTTTTATCGGCCTTTGCCGCCAGCATTATCTGCTCACCTTGTACTAAATATTCAGCGAAGCTACTACTGCTAACCGTTTGCTGATTTATTTTGTCGAGCACCGCACTATCGAGCAAATCATCCAATGATAAGGTCGTAGTTGAATGACCAGCTAAATACTCCCAAGTGCCAGACTCTTGATTAAACTGGTAACTAGCCAGTAGCCGCCAACCGTGTTCAGCGACTAAAGTCAGCGCTCCAATTAAGTAATCAAAAGTGTTCTGATCGATAAAATAGTTGAAATTAAGCCGGGTCCAGCCGGGTCTTAACACCATGTACCCCTCGTGCAACTGCCCTTCTATGGCTGCGCTTCGACTCGCTGAAAGATCCAACAATTCATGCCCATAAGGTCCGGCACAAGAACAGCCACCTCTGGCTTGAATACCAAAGATATCATTCAGCAGCGCGACCACAAAGCCATAGTGCAGGACACTGTCATTATGCTTAATATTAAATGATAGAATAGATAAACGTGACGCGGTATTACAGCCGAGTATTTGAAAGTTCTGGAGTTTTGACAAGCGTTGTAGTGCTTGCTCAATATAGTTGTGCTCTAAGCGCTCAATATTTTTTGTACCAATTTGCTGTTGGATTTTAAACACTAAACCGGCGCGAATCGACTCGCCAATACTCGGAGTTCCACCTTCTTCTCGACGTTCAATATCTGCCACAAAGGTGTGACTATTAGGTGAGACGTACATCACAGTACCTCCACCGGGAACCGCGGGTACCGAGTTAGTTAACAGTTCTCCATTGACAATCAACAGCCCTGGTGTACCTGGACCGCCTATAAACTTGTGGGTCGATATAAACACTGCATCAAGCTGATCCCCGCTCATATCAATTCCAACATATGGCGCGGCCGCTGCATAATCCCAACAGGACATCGCACCGTATTTGTGCAGCAAAGCAGATACTTTTGCCACATCTGTTTTCAAGCCTGTAACATTAGATGCCGCAGAAAAACTGCCAATCAGTTTAGGCCTGCCTTGATACTGCTGCAACTGTCGCTCTAAATATTCGGTATCTATCTGACCTGTTGCATCGAGCGGAATAGCGACCAGCGTTGCTATACTTTCACGCCACGGCAATTCATTTGAGTGATGTTCGTACGGACCAATAAAAACCACCGGCTTATCAGCTTCTTTAATCACACTTTCAAATTGATATTGGGCATTCAACTCAGCGGGTAAGCGTAAATTCAACATATCTATTAATTTATTGATCGCAGCTGTAGCGCCCGACCCAGTAAAAATCACCTTATGATGCGCAGCGGTATTTAACGCACTGTGAATAGCAGCCCTCGCTTGTTCGCGATACTGGGTACTTTGTTTACCAGTAAAAGAAGTCTCAGAATGGGTATTCGCATAATAAGGTAATACATGCTGACTAATTGCCTCTTCAACAAATGCTAGTGAACGTCCAGATGCCGTATAATCCGCATATACCATCGGCTTGCGGCCAAAGGCAGTATTGAACAGCATTCCTTCTCCAATCACATTATTCCGAATTTTCTCCAAGGTTATTGTCATGCTGTACTCCAAATATTGTTGTAAAATTCAATGCTAAAATTATACACAAAATCTTTAGAAACATTATTTGTAATTGTTAGCTATAAACACCTATAATCGAAACAACGTTCTATATGTTTAACATATTATGAAACATTCTTGCATATTTAAGTGATAACTAGTTATGGATAAAATTGACAAAGCAATCTTAGATTCGATGCAACACGATGATACGCTGTCTGTTGCCCAAGTTGCAGACAAAGTTGCAATCTCAAAAACAGCCTGCTGGAGAAGAATTCAAAAGCTAGTGGCTAATAAAGTGATTAGCAATAGAGTGGCGCTGCTTAACCCAATAGCTGTTAACTTACCGCTCACTGTGTTTATTTCTATTCGTACCAATCAGCACAATGATGAGTGGGTACAACAGTTTAGAGAAGTGTTAGCGCTACTTCCACAAATATTAGAGGTCTATAGAATGAGTGGCGATCTAGACTATTTATTAAAAGCCGTCGTCAGTGATATGCCCGACTACGACTTGTTATACAAGCAATTGATTAAAGCTAACATTTTTGACGTTAGTTCAAGCTTTGTCATGGAAAATTTAAAATATATGACCCAATTGCCGCTAACTAAAATATAAAAGCTCAAGTTCAACCACCGCCAATACCCGCAGCATACGAGATGCTAGCCTTTAAGCAGATCTTTGATGGCGGAATGAAAAATAAGTTTCTTAGAGATCTATCTTACTCAAAATCCGCTATGCGCGGCTTTTTTGACCTACCATTAGCTTGAGCTAAGACAGGTTAAGTCATTACGCCTGGGCGAAACGGCTTATTAACTTGGTTATGGCGATGTCCAGTTTTGTTTTGTGCTAATAGTTTTACTTTTTTAGCGACTAATCCACGCTTATCAACATGGCATTCAAACTCAACGCTGACGCCTACTTTTAGAAACTGACAGTTCAGTAAATCCGCTTTATAAACGATAATATCTTTAGCGCTGCCATTTTCTAGGAATCCAGATTCTTTATCTCGAAACCACTTTTTCACTACTGTTTGCAATATATACTCCTCAACCACTAATTATTCACTGGCGGCTTACATAAACAACGAGTTTAAGCCCAGTGCGACGACTTAACTACAGTCACATATTCTGAAAAAACGTAAAAATAATAATTTTATTGATGGACTAAGCTTCCACTAAAGCGCTGAGATCAACTCGTAATAAGTCGGCTCGAATAATTAAATACGCACGTTTGAAATTTTAACCAAAGAAAGCGGATATAACTTTAAACACTAGTTGGAACCGTCGAAAAGCCACTCATTAATGATAGAGAAGGCGTCAATACTAGTATTGTCACAGAAACAATAGATGAAAGGACTATAAATCCAATAAAACCATTCAGAAATTTAATATACCATAAATCCTTTGATTATAACTATTTTTCCGCCATCGCGAGCGCGCTGCAATGATTTAAGCCCAACAATGACCTATTAAACAAACATTTTCTTACTTCAAGATGTCCCTTCAAAGCACTTATAGCCGCTGTTTATTGTCGACAACTGATCCCTTTCTACTAAGCCAGTTCTGATGAATTGCAGTACGTTAATCACGCTATTTTTCACTCTACAAATTAATTGACTACAATGGCGGTCAATAGTGATAAAATGCAGCTACTTTTGCCGATAGAGAATATTCGAGCAACTTTCATTTTTGTACTTCTTGGAAACACATGAAAAAGACCATAGCTTTAACCCATCCTAAAATACAACTAGATCGATTAGTCGATTCTATTAAGCACGATGTCAAAAAATACCTTAAAAGAGAGCGCAATAAGCAACTGCCTGCAGATGTGGATTATTGGGATTTTGATTGTAAGTATGGCATTACAGAATCAGACGCTAAGGTTATCCATTTGACTGAAATAAATAAACATATCGATCAAGCGGCCAAATCAGGCTTGCCATCATTTTATTTAGAAATAATAGTCAAACATGGCCATCGTCAAACCAAGGACAGTGATCCATGGGCTGAACACAGATAGCTTGAAACCTGTTATCAGCAGATTAAGTACTAAAAACTACTTAGGCTTAATCTGTGCAAGGTAAAGGCGACTCATAGCCGGACGCGGGTTGTAATGAGGATGAGCCAATTGTTCGAGATGCTGGATACTAGATTGCAGACGTTTGGCCATTCCAAATAACTACATCTAGTTGTGAGCATATCGAGCTAGTGGGGCATCCGCAGTTGATAGCTGTTTCAAACTGGAAATTAGCTAGCCAAATAAGCTGGCAATATCTTCAGCTATAGCCTCCGGTTTAGTAGCAGGTGCATAGCGCTTTAACACTGTACCTTGCTGATCAACCAAAAATTTAGTGAAATTCCACTTTATATTTTTACTGCCCAACACCCCTGTTGCCCGCTGCTTTAAAAAAGTAAATAATGGGTCTGCATCTCCCCCATTCACTTCTATCTTCGCAAACATATCAAAACTAAGCGCATAATTCAGCTGGCAAAACCCTGCTATTTCTTCATTACTGGATTTTTCTTGAGCGCCAAATTGGTTACAAGGAAAGCCAAGTACAGCAAATTTTTCAGTTTTAAATTGCTTATACAAAGTCTCTAAACCTGAGTATTGTTTGGTGAAACCACAGTCACTGGCAGTATTTACAATTAACATCACTTGATCTCGATATTTTTCTAAGCTGACAATTTCGCCGGTTATTGAGGGTACGGAAAATTGGTAAATTGTGTCTTTCATTAACATCTCCCATTTAGTACTGCAGATAAACTAGTTTTTTATATAAGAGGGGCCTATGCGACTTGTGCATAGGCTCACCAGCAATTATAAATTATTTTTCTAGCGCTAAAACATAATCTAATGCGGCGGTCACCGCCCGTACTTGAGCCAGAATGCAGTTTTCATCATCGACTAACGAACTATCCGGATACACTTCGGTGGTCGTATTAAAGCGAGCTTGACTAAAACCTGTGCACAAACTTAATGATTTAACCGGGTAATTAATCACACCTGGCTGCGCTAGTGTGGCACCAATTATTCGCCCTTGCTGATCTGCAGGTGCGATATGAGTGACTTTAGATACTTGCTCAATAATATAGCGTTGAAATTCTACACTGGGATTTTCGCTGTCTCCGACAAGGTAAAAACCGTCCGGGATCTCCGTGATTTCGGTCACTTTTCCATCGCGAGCATCTAAAGCTGGCATAAACTGAGTATTATCGGTATCCGTTGTTTCATGTAAATCAATATGCATTAACAACTTGCTGTTCAGTGCCTCAATCGCCGACATCAATGCCGCAGCTTCTGCACTGTTTCGGGCTTGATCAAATGAGCGATTTGGATCGACGCAATAAGGGTTCCAGCGATTGATAGTTTCATAGGCCCACGGGCTAATACATGGCACAACGACCAAATTAAGTTGTTCAGTATATAACTTAGCTTGTGTTTCTAAGAAGCGCAGCGCGCCTTGCACCCCACTCGTTTCATAACCGTGTACTCCCCCGGTGATCAGCACCGTCGGTTTGCCAACCTGCCAATCAGCATTTTTCAGGTAATAAAGTGGATAGTTCAGTTCATTAACAGCCAGTTGTCCATACTCCACAACTTTGAAATCAGACGACAACTTTTCAATTTTATTCACCACCTCAGCTTGGTAGGAACGCTTTATTGATTGTTGATCAAGCCATGCTACTTTCTCAGCTTCCCCCCACATTGCGTTGGTTGAGTTTCGTCTTGAACGTTGCGAATCACTCATTTTTTTCTCCTAAACATTTAATGGGCTCAATACTTATTACTTGAGACCTCTGCATAACTACTGCACTCGGTAATACGGCGTTAAAAACCGGCTCAATATGCTCATTTACACCTGTAATACCCATAAACAGGGGCACACTGACTCCGCTATCTCGCCGGTTTTTGCCTTGTCTTACCTTTGCTCGCAACGTTATGCAGAGGTCTCTATTTGTTAATTAAATATGGATGCTGCGCCTTAATCATCCACTTTAGCATTGAATTGAAATTATTAGCGGCAGGCAACGCTCATCTGCGTTACATTTGCCAAGCTGCGCAAATTTTGTTTTAATCTAGATATCACTATTTGTGTCGATATAAACTTACAACGATTAAGCCATTATCTGAATCCCTCGCTTCTGGGCGGATGCAGAACGTAAAATATTGGTTTACAGCACTATAAAAATTCACAGCTGTATCCTTAACCGTGTAGGATCAATAGCTTATGCTAAGCGGCATATTAAAGTCACTAATTTAGCTATTTATAAGGAGGTATATTTATGTTTTTACAGCAACTAGCGTTTGCGCTGGTTTTATCTGACAGAGCCCACCAGTCCCCCTTTTTATAATGCGATGAATTCGGACTGGATAGTTACCTCCTCATAGTGCTTTAAAGCACCTTATCTTATCATTTGAGCGCTGCGCTCAACCTTATTCATCTGCGTTATTAACACAATCGTTAATCACCAGCAGGAATTCCCCCTGCCTATAACAGATGAAAATTATGACTGCATTATTACAATTAATAAATATCAGTTTTTCCCATGGCTCACAGCCCATTTTTGTTGATTTAAATTTACAAATCAACACAGGCGATAAACTAGGACTGATTGGCCATAATGGCTGCGGTAAGAGCACATTATTGTCTTTAATAAATAAGCACTGGCCACTGGATAAAGGAGAGATAAGGAGACCCGGCGGCACTCAAATAGCAATAGTAGAACAGTTTGTTCCAACTCCACTATTAAACTTAAGCTTACTCGCTTCAATATGCTCAGTATTTGCTGAAGATGAACGTGAGCAAAATGTTTGGCGCGCTCAAAGTCAATTGTTAGTACTTGGCTTTAATGATCAACAATTTGCCATTCCCGTGCATGCATTAAGCGGCGGCCAACAAAACTTATTGCTAATTGCCAGAGCATTAGTGCTTAATCCAGATCTACTATTGTTAGATGAGCCAGGTAACCACATGGATATTGTGGCTATGACTCAATTACAAAAATTTCTCAAGCACGATTGCCGCTGTGCCTTTATGATTATTTCTCACGATCAGTATTTACTTAATAATGTATGCTCACAATCAATTTTCTTGCGTGATAAAAGCTGTCAAAAATTTAATTTACCTTACAATCTCGCCAGACAAGAATTATTAAAACAAGATGATAGTGATAAAAAAAGACTGGGCGATGAAGAGCGAGAAATATCTCGATTAACGGCAACCGCCAAGAGACTTGCTATCCAAGGCAGAGAACATGACAATCAGAAGCTATCTCGTAAAGCCAAGTCTATTGAAAAGAGAGTAGTGAAACTTGCCGGTAACAAAACGACATTAACTCAAGTCTCTCAATTAAAATTGACTCTCGACGATTTACAGCTACATGCCAAGCAACTGCTACTGATCAATAATGCTTGTATCAAAACTCCTGACGATAATTTAAAACTACTTGATATAGCAGAACTTTTGGTAAAACCTGGTGACAGAATCGCCCTGCTTGGCATAAATGGCGCGGGAAAATCATCGACGCTTAATGCCATCCAAAACGCCTATTTAAAGCAACTTGAAGAAGATACGAATACCGATCGGGCGATTAGATTCCACCCCCGCACTGCATTAGGTTATTACGACCAGGAATTACATAGCTTAACGCAAAACATTTCAAGAATTGACTGGCTGCGAGATAATGTCACTAAAAACACCACTGAAGATCAAATAAAATCAGCACTGATTAAAGCGGGTATTGCCTACCACGACTTTAATCGCAGCGTAAACAGCCTCAGCGGAGGTGAAAAATCTAGGATGATGTTTTTACTATTTTCACTGACTCAGCCCAATTTTTTAATCTTAGATGAGCCGACTAATCATATCGACTTGCAGGGGAAGCAACAGCTAAATGAGCAGTTAATGGCCTCTGGTGCTACTTTATTAATCACTAGTCACGATCGAGATTTTCTTCAACAAGTAGCCAATCGCTGGCTGTGGATTAAAGATCGCCAATTGATTGAAGTAAACTCTGCAGACAGTTTTTACCTCCACATAACAGAAACTACGGTATCCCTTAAACCACCTACTACAAACATTGGATTAGCAGCTGAGAGTTTCCCTGCTGAGCATGCTTCAGAATATGAACTTTTGAGCAGAATTGAAGTACTAGAAAAAAAACTCCATCGTGACTTACAACAAAGTGCCAAGAAACAAAAACCTCACAAACAAAGCGCGTGGCAACAGGAGATAAAAATCTTATGGTCTAGGCTTAGCTAAGAGTCAAATCGGGAATAGCAAATAAACAAAAACCGCGAAATCGATTTATAAAATAGAGGCCAAGCTGTTAATCAGCTTGGTGGCTAAAAAAGAGGCATTTCTAAAAAGCTTAAATCACTTTAAAATCACGGGTTTTGATCTTTTTTTTAACCGGAGGATCCATTGTATGCTGCAACCTGAAAACCTACCACTTGCAGCCTTTTTAATTTGTCCCGCTGGTGTAACTCTACCTTGTGCTCCAGCGAGACGTTAGAGACCAATTAAAACCGAATAATGCCCAATTACTCACTGACTATCCAGTAATAAAATCTATTTTAATAGATCGATTTTTTCGAACATCTTAGTTTCCTAGCTCCTTAGGGGGGGAGTGTGACTTGTTCAGTGACTCCTTAGCTAAGGTGTTTTTTGCGTGATGCACACTAAATATGATTGGCTTTTTCGGTCATTTTATTCACGAAAAAATAGGTATAAACCCCGATCACCACCGAAGCGAGCAGGTCTATGATAGGAAAAGTCCACCAAATCCCCAATACCCCATATTCATTCGAGAGTAGCCACAACATAGGCAACAGTAGTATATATGTTCTGAATGCATTGAGAAAAGCGGCGGGTTTTGCAAAACCTAAAGCCTGAAATAATGCGGGGCACATCATACCAATACCCACGGTAAAGAAACCGATAAAGGTAATACTGGAAATTTCTGAAGCCACACTAATTAATTCCTGGTCCCTGGTAAATAACATAAACAACCACTGAGGCTTTAGGATCATTAACACTGAACAGGCGATAGCATAACCGCCACTAGTCAGTATTGACACTTTTAAAACCTCGGCAACACGGTGATATTTCTTGGCACCGTAGTTAAATCCAGCGAAGGTTTGGAAGGCAATCATCATCCCTAGCACCGGCAAAAAAATCAGCATGAAAGTACGGTTGAAAATACCGTTGCCACTGATTAATAGTTCAGCATCTGTGGTCGCCACTGAAACAATAGCTAAATTAACTGCACTTAACATAACCGCATAACCGGTGTACGACAAGAATATCGGTACGCCTAGACTCACCGCCTCCCAATGTAATTTGGGCTGAAAGTGACATTTGGACCATTCAAATTTTATCAGGTGATCTGACACTTTTAATACATAAGCACCATAACCTAAAGACACCATCATCGAGATAACTGTCGCCCATGCTGCACCGGGAACACCCCAGCCAAAAACAAACAGAAACAGCCAATCTAAGAAAATATTTAGCAATGAAGCGATAGCTAACATTTTCATCATCTGCATCGACTTACCCTCTGCACGAAAGGCGTCACTCACCACGCCCGAGACAAAACTGACTGCGGTAAACAAAGCAATAGGGGTGATATATTGATCGGCAAAGGGTTGCAATACCAGTGGCATTGCCAACAAGTTAAATATAGCTGTTTTAAATGTTAACACTAGTGCTGCACAGACACCGCCAACAACCAATGCTAAGAAAATAGCACTACTAAAAATAGTATTGGCAAGTTCGCTATCTCCAGCCCCTAGCTTCCTTGAAATAATAGACGCCATTCCGCCTGCCATCATGCCCGAGATACTAATTAACATCATATGCAAGGGGAAGACCGCTGTCACCCCGCCAATAGCGTTGGTCCCCACGGCTCGCGCTATAAAAACAGCATCGACAAAGTTGTACAATCCGTTGACTAACAGGCCTATAATAATAGGCGCAGCCATCCTTAAAAACAGACCGAATACCGGAGCTGTTAACATTTCATGGCTCTGCTGATTACTCTCTTCACTTCTATCACCTTCAAACCGAGTATCATCTGAGGAGAAGGTTTCTTTATTTGACACAATTAATCCCTGTTTATTTACTGCAAGTTCTATCTAAGCACTTAGTAGTTTAACCACTGAAAATTTATTTTCCTGACCAAAGTTGCTCTATCGTTTATATTTCACCCAAGTTTAAAATTTTATACTGGGAAGCAATGATAAATTTTTTATTTGCGATGGCTGAGCCTGTTTATTTAAAAAATAAAATACAGCAAAGTACTGTCAGGCATCTTATAAAAAAGTAATGAGGCGTGAGCAGGTTGCTCATAAAAAGAAATCCAGTCGCCACAGCTGAAATCATGGTGTGCTCTTGATTTTAAAATTTAAAAAACAAATCAATTTTATGACTTTCACAGATACCTTTAGAGGCTTAAGAGCCTCTAAAGGTATCTGCACGCGTCACTTCCTGTATTAATACCTTTAAATCAGGCAGAGAGATTGGCTTTTGTTGATAGTGACATGACAGCCCCGCACTTTCTTTTATCACGGTTTCTCCGGTATCACCACTCATGATGATGGCGGGTATACTATCGTCAAAAAATGCTCTGACCTGTTTTATAGTATCCACTCCTGTTAAATTATAGCGCAATCGGTAATCGGCAATAATGACGTCGGGCGCTGAGTATTCTAACAAGTTAAACTCGTCAATGAGCTCTTCGGTGCTACTGCAAATAATGACTTCACAACCCCAGCGCTTAAGTGTAATTGACATCGCTTGACAAATATCAGGGTCATCATCTACCACCACGATAAAAGTGCCACTTATATCTATCGCTTGCTCCGACAATAACGATGTTATAAGAGGCGCTTCACTGCCAGATAATTGAATTGAAAAGGTGCAGCCATTGTTCTCAACACTGGTTAAACTTAATGTATGCCCCATTAAAGTGGTTAATTTTTTAACGATAGCTAGCCCTAAGCCAAGGCCTTTATTTCTGTCTCGTTCAGGATTCTTTAACTGATAAAACTCTGAGAAGACGTTCTCTATTTCGCTATGTCTTATGCCCACACCATTATCGACTATTTGAATGGTAACTTGGTTGTCAGACTCTATTTTACAGATGGTAGATATTTGTTTGGCTCCAGAGTGAGCAATAGCATTACCGAGCAAGTTTCGCAGGCAACGGCCGAGTAGTAATGGATCACTTACAGCATTGATAGGGATTGTTGATACTGTTAATTCAATACCTTTCTGCTCACATTCAATTTGAAACTCCTGTGTGATTTCGTTAATAAATTCATCCAGTAGCACACTTTGCATGTCTAAAGCGACCTCACCAGAATCTAGTCGTGAAACGTCCATTAAAGCGGAGAGTAACCTGCTTAATGTCGCACTTGCCGCGATAGATTTAGCAATCAAAAATTGCTGCGGAGCGGGGTTAACTAATGATCCAAGATTGCCTAAAAAAAGTTGTAAAGCATGCAGTGGCTGGCGTAAATCATGGCTAGTTGCCGCTAAATAGCGAGATTTATCAACGTTGGCCTGTTCTGAAATATCCAGTTGTTTGGTTAAATCTTGCAGTAGCCCGACATTTTCAAACCGCATTAATATAAATTGTTGTAAATTTCGATTAATAGTGTGGGAATAGCCAATTAATGATACCCAGAAAAGAATGATGATGTAGCCCAGTTGGGTTAATTCACTAACGGATTGATTAATCAGCAACCAGGCTAAAGGACCTAGAACACTGATGCTGTATAAGTAAAAAGCCGGCAAGTATGCGGAGAACGTCACTAGTGCACCAGCAGCAGTCCCTGTCAGCACTGTTACCATCACAATAACCGATATATTATCATTGAAATCTAAAAATATAAAACAGGCGGCAGACCAGATAAAACCAATCATCAAGCTGCCAAGTGCAAAAAAGAAGGCATGGATTTTTGCATTGTTTAAATTTAAATGTTTCTTGGAATAGATAATAAAAAAAACGCGGCTAAGGATGACCAATCCATTGGCAGTTGCCCAGATTATTATAGTGAGGGTATCGACTCTCTCCCAAAAAATACTGATGACGATACTAGTGAGGCCAATGACCCCTACCAAGACAAATTTTATCTGGGGAAACATGGTCTCTAATTGGGCAACCAGCACTTTGTTACTATCAATGTTATCGTTATTAAATACTTTCATAAGAAAGTTCATCATTATAAATTCACTGTAGTTTTACTCACTTAGAATCAATTCATAAGTACATAATTTGAATAGGGTGAGAGTAATTGAACCCGAGGATTCAGAATAGATGAAGAGCATAAAATATTATTTTTACAGCACAATTGAACGACCTTAACAGCTAGCTCATACGTATCCTGCAGCCGCAAAATAAGCGCATCCATGCATAAAACCCTTAGATTCAGAGGATGCTTTTTTAAACCACTGTAGGATCAATAGCTTATGCTAATAGCTAGATGGAAGCCACTGATTCAGGTGTATATTATTTATATCACTTCTTCTGCGACAATTGATAGTGTAATTAAAACTTATAAATATAGCCTAGCAACGACCAAAGGATAGAGGAATGTTAATCATCTACGACGATATTTATAGCGACGAGTTACAGCAAAACCCATGAATCTACTCCTCTCTATACAATTTTCCCAACCAGTCTATGACGAGCTGATAGTCTATGTATTATTGTTCTAACACTAAAAGTGTTCTGCCATTTATGGCTTTTTAAGGACTGATATAGCTGTAGTTCGGCGTCTGCTGGATAGGCTAATTTATCACTTTTATGAGTTTACTGGCAGATTTCCACCCCAACTGCACACCATAGCTGACATCAAGTGTCTAATAATATTTATAATATATCTTGGTGTCGCTCAATAAATTTATTGTCGACTCCAGCAATACACAGCTGTCTAATATAAATTTTTGACTGCGGCATATACAGGCAGAGATCTGCAAGTTTAGGACAGTTTGGTAAATAGCTACGTACTAAGAATCACTGGCGATCTTTTCCTGCTAAAATGCGCCGATGATAAAAATTCAAAACAGTGCCATTAGCTGGCGAGACAATACCCCCTACTCCACGGCGTTTGAAGATTACTACTTTAACTCTGACGGCGGTATCGAAGAGACGGTTCACGTATTTGTAACACCGAGCGATGTGGTAACTAAATACGCACAGAGTCAAAGATATCTGTCTATTAATGAAACAGGATTTGGTACTGGCCTTAATTTTTACTGCACCTTAGCGGCGATTGCTAAGGCCTGTCAGCTTAAGCGCGATAAACCTTTGTATTTCTTTTCATCTGAGTTATTCCCGCTCTCAATTGATGACTTTAAACAGGCTAGTAGTCTATTTCCGCAGTTTTCGGCGATTACTGAGCAAATCTGTCGGCAGTATCCCCCCGCTATTAAAGGCTACCACCGCTTTATTTTAAACCGAGGCAGCATTTATTTAACCTTGATGTTTGATGACAGCGTCAGTGCCTACCAACAGACTGATCACTGTGCTGATATCTGGTTTTTGGACGGTTTTTCGCCGGCAAAAAATAGTGCTATGTGGCAGCCCGAACTGTTTCAACAAATAGCCCGTTCAAGCAAAGTGAATACGACCACACTGGCCACTTTCACCTCGGCTGGATTTGTTCGCCGAGCGTTACAGGAGGTGGGATTTTCGATTACAAAACAACCGGGGCTCGGTAAAAAGCGTGAAATAGTCTCAGCGCTATACACTGACCAGCAGCCCTCTATTGAATCAAATAAAGCTTGGTTTAAGTGTGCCGCTGCCGCCCATCCAGTTGAACACGTGGCGATTATCGGCGCCGGTTTAGCAGGTTGCACTACCGCTGAAGCTTTAGCGCGTCGGGGAATTAGAGTGACTTTATTTGATAGCGGTACCGATATTTGTCAGCAAGCTTCTGGTAATTTGCAGGGGGCTCTCTATGCAAAGCTGCCCTCCAAACCTACTCTGGGTGGCGAATTCCACTTAAATGGCCTGGAATATAGTTTACGACTACTTAATATTTATCAGTGTTTTGATGACAAGACAGCACAACAATGTGGCGTGTTGCAGCTGGCCACTAATGCTAAAGAAGTCCGCCAGCAACAAGATTTATTAAAACAAGATGCTTACAGTGATCAAGTAGTCAGATGGGTTGATGCGCAACAGGCTTCGCAGCTAATCGGTAGTCAGACGCCTTTTAATGGTTTATTTTTTCCGCGTGCTGGATGGGTTGCCCCACAATTATTCTGTCAAAAGCTAATTGCTGATCCGCTGATCCGTGTCCAATTACAGACAAAAATTACCCGCCTCGTGCAATTAGATGATCTAAGCTGGGCACTACACTCCTCAGATGGAGAACAGTTTTCTGCTGATACAGTGGTGGTCGCCAATGCCAATAGCGCACGAGAACTGGCGCAATTTGCCGACATTTCGACCAAGGCGTTTCGCGGTCCAGTGACACACGCACCCGCGGATCAGGCACAGACCAAGCTAAATACGGTAGTCTGCGGAGCCGGTTATATATCGCCCGCTACCGGTGATCAGTATTGCTTCGGCGCCAGTTTTGATTTGCATCATCAAGATTTACAACTCAAGTTTGCAGATCAAGACACCAATATTGCTAACCTGCGCAAGGTTTTACCAGAACTAACCGCCAGCTTGGCGCTACCAAGCGAGCTCACCGGTAAAGTAGCCCATCGCTGTTCTAGCCCTGACTACCTACCGCTGGTAGGCCCTGCGCCTATTTACCAGCAGACTATTACCCAATACAAGAAACTAAATAAAGATAAAAACTGGCAGTTTCCCGATCTCCCTACCCCCAACTATCGCGGGCTATTTATCAATACCGGACACGGCTCCAAAGGCTTGATTACCTGCCCTTTGAGTGCCGAGTATTTAGCTTGTACTATCCTCGGCCACCCCAGTCCAATTCCGAGAAATATGGCGAATGCCATTCACCCGGTAAGATTTATAGTTAAGCATTTGATTCGACGGACGATATAATAAGTATTAAGATACATATTAATATAAAAGGAATTTATTAATGGATGGCACTAATCTTGATTTTTATCATCAGATTATTAATAACCGACTGAATTTATTGCTGAAGCGCAGACGCCTTTAGCTCGGATGATTAGCACTGACCCCAAGGTGTTAGGGATAACAAATACGGAGAGCTTATATGTCTTTCGCGATTATTGACCAAGGACGCAGAGTGAACACGCCATTGCGCTCAATTTTTCCCGACAAGGGAGTTGATAAGTCGAGTGCCAGCGAGAGCACTCACAGCAGTACCCATAACGAAAAAGACTTACAGACAAAAAACAATGAGTTCCGAGAAATTCTTGAGCGCACTAGCCCCCCCCGTGAAGATACCACGCCCGGCACTTATGACGGATTAAAACCTCATCAGCATCCTGGCGCCAAGAAATCGGGCTTAATTGCCGAGCAAATAATGAGCACTCCAGTTCATACCATTGTTGAGGGGACTATTGTGCATGCAGCTTGGGAGCGCATGCAAGCACTTAATATTAGCCACTTAATGGTACTTGATAACAGCGCCAAACCGGTGGGGATACTCTCGGCCCTTGATATTATTGCCCTAGGAAAAGAATCAACTCAAAGCATTACCAATATATATAGCGATAAATTAATAGCGGCCGCGCCACATACTCAAGTAACCAATATTGCCGCTTGTTTCCTGGAGTTTAATATCAATGCGATCCCAATTTTTGATAGCGGCGAACAATTAGTCGGCATTGTCTGTCGTTCAGATTTACTGCGCTTAATTATCAGTGGCGCACACATCGAAAGCTGGGCGTAAGGGAGAGAACTATTAGCTCAGCGCTTGCTTTTCTACAATATTGACACTCTGCGAGCTCTCGATAAAGAGAATCACTATTTCACCCGCATTTAATCGCTGCTGTACTGACTGCACTTTGTCATCCATGGTCAAGTCGTAATTCCCATAGTCGGTACCATTTCTGGTAACAAATTCTTCAATTAAATTGCGCAGTGTGTCACTGGCTAGTGATTGATGGGGAATGATCATAGATCAAGCACCACATTTTGCGCTTTTAAGAACTCGATAAACTCGACTTCGGTTAATATTTCTATACCTAAATCTTGCGCTTTGGTTAACTTGGAGCCCGCCGCTGTCCCCGCCACCACACAGTCAGTTTTTTTCGAGACGCTACCGGCTACTTTAGCCCCAAGCTCCTGTAAATGCGCCTTGGCCTCGGCGCGGCCCATTTGCTCAAGCGTGCCGGTTAACACGTACACTTTATTGGCTAAACTTAGCTCAGCCTCGACTATTGGCTCAGCCTCTGGCCAATTAACCCCCGCCGCTCGCAAGCTGTCAATTACCGCCAAATTTTGTGTTTGAGAGAAAAAGCTGGCGATATGTTTAGCCACGATTGGCCCTACATCGCTGACTTGTTCTAAACGCTCGACGCTGGCGATCATCACTCGATCTAAATAGCCGAACTCTCTGGCTAAATTTCTTGCGGTCGCTTCACCAACTTCTCGAATGCCTAGCGCATAGATGAACCTCGCTAAACTAGTTTGCTTAGTCCGCTCAATCGTCTGCAATAGCTTATCAACCGATTTATCAGCCATCCGTTCAAGCCGCATTAGGTTAGGTTTTGACAAATGGTAGATATCGTCAAACTTGGCGACCATTTCTTTACTGACTAGTGTATCAATTAATTTTTCACCTAAACCGTCAATATCAAGGGCCTTTTTCGACACATAGTGAACTAACGCCTCTTTGCGTTGCGCCGCACAGGCCAACCCGCCGCTACAGCGGGAGATCACCTCGCCGACAATGCGTACAATCTCCGCTTGGCACACTGGGCACTGGGAAGGGAATTCGATTGCAAAGGCGTTCGCTGGACGCTGTTCGGTAATAACTCTGGTTATTTTAGGGATCACATCCCCGGCACGGTGCACCACCACGGTATCTTTTACCTGTAAGCCTAAGCGCTGGATTTCATCCATATTGTGCAAGGTTGCATTACTCACCGTCACCCCGCCGACAAACACTGGCTTTAGTCTGGCAACGGGAGTGATCGCACCAGTTCGACCCACTTGAAATTCGACATTTTCGACTTCAGTCAGCGCTTCTTGGGCGGGGAATTTATAGGCGATTGCCCAACGTGGCGCTCGTGAGATAAAGCCAAGTCGCTGCTGTAGATGGTAATTATTGACTTTAAAGACTAGACCATCAATTTCATAGGGCAGTTGATCACGCAACTTCTGCATAGTTTCGATATAGGAAATTTTATCTTCTATACCTGACGCTTTGCTCAAGTGCGGATTTATTTTTAAGCCCCAACTTTTGAGTAACTCTAAAGTGGCGATATGCTCATCGGGAATGTCACCTCCCTCAAATACTCCGATGCTATAGCAACACATCTCCAACGGGCGCCTAGCTGTAATTTTAGGGTCTAGTTGGCGAATAGATCCTGCAGCCGCATTGCGCGGGTTGACAAATAACTTATCCCCTATTCTGGCCGCCTGCGCATTCATCTCCGCAAAACCAGCCTTGAGCATGTAAATCTCACCGCGCACTTCTAACTTGTCTGGATAGCCTGAGCCTCTGAGCTTTAAAGGGATCGAGGGAATAGTTCGCACATTGTGGGTGATATCTTCACCGGTTGTGCCATCACCTCGAGTCGCCCCTCTGATTAACAGACCATTTTCATACAGCAAACTGACCGCTATTCCATCCAATTTTGGCTCGCAGGCATACTCTATCGACTGCTCATCACTCATTCCCAAGCGCTCTTTGATACGCTGGGAATAATCAGTTAACTCCTCACCATTAAAGACGTTATCCAGTGACAGCATCGGCATTTCATGAGTGATTTGGCTAAAGCCATTTATCGGCTTAGCGCCCACGCGCTGCGTCGGAGATTGAGGACTGACTAACTCCGGATTAGCTTGCTCCCATACTTGCAATTGCTTAAATAATTTATCGTAGTGTGCATCGGGAATAGACGGTTCATCCAACACATGGTAACGATAATTGTGTAAATCTAATTGATCAGATAATTGCTGTATTTCTAGGGGAACAATGGCTTTTGACATGAATATTCCAATAGTCAAATTTTAAATAAATCAGAGCGGGCTGAGGCTGGGAAGTGCCGAGTACCGCAGCGCGGGTACTCGGGTAATCTATTGGGCGCGACGGCGCAGTTTATTCATTTCATGCATACGGACACGCTCGCGATAATGCTCTTTAGTTTGCGGGCGAATCACCGAGCGATCATCGTCTAATAAGTCGCCATTGAGATGGGTGGCCACGGTCTCAGCAGTCGCCATCATGCACTCAAGGGCATTCTTCGGATCTTGCGGCTCATCCATAGACATAAAGAAAGAAACGCCTGGGGTTGACGTTTCGTCCATTGTTTCAATATCAAAGGTACCAGGGTTAATAGCATTGGCCATACTGAATTGGATGGCGCCTTCGGCTTCTCCATCTTCAAACCGATGAAAAACTTCCATATCACCGAATTCCATTCCACAAGCTTGTACGACTTTCTTTAATGCCGCGCCATTTAGGTACTGATTCTTAGCGACGACCGTTACTATTAATACCACATTTGGATCGTCGACATTGGCAATGGATTTTCTTGATTT
Organism: Oceanospirillales bacterium; assembly: GCA_029027825.1. Classification (GTDB taxonomy): domain Bacteria; phylum Pseudomonadota; class Gammaproteobacteria; order Pseudomonadales; family Balneatricaceae; genus Rs1. The sequence goes on from CP093399.1 coordinate 2,805,371, forward strand.
GGAGGTTACTTTTTTTACTGAGTCATTAGCCGCTGTTTTAGTTTCCGGTTTATCGTCTACAGTGGGGAGCTCTTGAAATAAGCTTTTCTGACTTTGTTGGTTTAACTCGACCGCATTGACCGATAGCTGTTCTTGATCAGCACCATTCAAATCTTGGAATGGATCTGCGTCATCAATATCTTTAAATCCGTCCATCAGAGGATCAGAGTCTAAGCTACTGCTGCCTTCATTAAATTCATAATCTTGCTCTAACGCGGTAAAACCTAAATCATTCGCATGATCAATTCCATCATCGCCGTCAATTTGTGGCGCTACTTCAGCTCTAGACTGAGAGTTTTGTGCTTGGCTGATTTGCTTTGCAATGTTGTCAACGGATAGCAAATCATCATGGATTGCTTTATCAGCTAATAAAGGGTCTGTTGCTAACTCAGTATCCTCATCAACTTGCCCAGCCTTTGATGATGCTTGGCTAGCATCCATTTTCCTATTCATTTTTAAAATTTCAGTGATAGGCATATCCAACTCATGCGCTACGGACTGGCTATCTTCTGCTAAATCTTGTTCAAACTGATCGACCAGCTCCTCTGAGGCTTTAACGTCTACATAAGCATCCATCAGTGGGTCAGCATCTACTTCAAAAGCATCTGTTTTAGCGGGTTCTTCGATCGATAGATCAGTTTGGTCTGGGCTTTGTGCTGTTGTTGATGTGCTTTGCTGATGCGTAGTCGACGGTTCTTGTATTGATGGCTCTAGCTGTAAGTCTTCAATTTTCACGTCTTCTATATTTAAACCTTCTAGGCCTAATTCTTCCAACGCTATATCTTCAAGATTTACTTCATCATCAATAACACTGGTCAATTCCATATTTTCTGATTCAGTAGACTGATCTACTCTAGCTATAAAATTTGATAGCTGATCTTCATTTTTATCAGGTTGCTCTTCAGATAGTTCGAGTAATTTAGCTTTGAGTTCGTCAATTTCATGCTGTTTTACACTCAACTCATCGGTTAGTACTGTTGACCCTAACGGTTCTTTTTCCTTGATTGTATGCAACGAATTTTCGGTGTCACTGCAATCGCTAATATTTACGAAAAGCTCGTTTTCAGTGTCATCATTAGTTTCAATATGAGAATGATCATCTTCTCTTTCTGCTAATAATTGCTCAAACTTATCAAGCACCATTTCCCGGCCTGATATATTCAAATTATCCGTTTTGCTAGTGTAGATTTTATCAATATCACTCTCAGCTGTAGTTTGTTCCTGCACTGTAGAGTCGTTTGTCTCAGATTTTTTTGGGAAATGATTATTTTTCAAAATAGCTGGCACGATGAAACTATCATCGTCTAAGCTATCATCCTCTAAGCTATCATCCTCTAAACTATCGTCGTCTAAATTATCGTCACCAAAATTATCATCATCAATTTTCGAGAGCGGAGCATCTAAATTTGAATTTTGCTGTGCGGCTGTTTCTACCGTTTCTGCCTCAGCTGTTTCAGTTTGTGCAATTTGGTTGTCAAAAGCTGGCTGTGTGAGGTTATCAGAATCTAGTTTATCAACTTCTATACGGCTCAATTCTCGGTCATTTTCAGGTTTAGGAGCTTCAAGTTCTGTTGAATTTTGTACTGTAGATTCTGTTTTCTCAGGCGTTTGTAGTTCAGAATCTTGTTCTGTAGATAATGAATCACCAAGAACCGATGTTTGATCTGGTGTAACATCTGCCGAGTTAGAGTTAGATGATTGATCTAGTTTAGCACTAAAGCCGAATGCATTTTGATTAGTGTCAGATGCGCGGTGATCAATACTAGGATCATTAACCTCTGTGCTGACACTATTTTCAAGGGCAGTAAAAGCTAAGCTAGAAGATATTCGCGGAGCCTCTGCCGGTACTTGAGACGTAGAATCCCGTACCTGACTTGCAGTCAATTCTGCACTCTTTACTACAGTGCCGTTATTCGATTGATGACTGTGGACTGCGACTTTATGCTGCGCTTGACTAGCCAATTTTTGCTTTTTTAACGGCGCAGTCGTCTGCTGCTTATGCTTGTTAATTGCTTGAGCTGAGTTGGCAGACTTTTTATCATTATCTTTAGGAACAAAAACTCGAGCTGTGCCTATCGGCAACTCAGGATTATAACAATCATCTCCCAAGTCAGAAAGTTTCTCATCTATATCTATTTTAAGTGAGTTACTCTGAGCACGCATTCGACGCCACCCATCAACAACAATCAAGACAATGACTATTATTGCACCCACTATCAACCATTCACGCAAACCTATATCCATCGATTGATATCACCAGCTAAACTTGCAAATTTATATGACTATAAAACAAAGCGTATCTATTCAACAACTTTATTTATCAACAACTTAAAGGTATCTGTTGTTTCTGATACTTTTACGACTAAAACCTCGGACTGAAAATCACCTTTTTGTGACTGAGGCTGACCGCTGAGTGAGATTCTAGCACTAACTTCAACCTTTTTCTGCAAAGAAATTTTCGCCGTAGGCATCATCGCTAAACTATCGTCTAAAACTATACGTTTTGGCAGTTCAGATACCTTCATTTTTACTGCCGCTAAAGGAATTTTGCCACCGATAGGCCGGGCAAAGACAAACAGTACGGCATCGGTGGCTAATCTATTTTTCAGTGCCGCTGTTATCTCGACATCAACAATCACCTTTAGTTTATTTTTAATCATATTTTTCGGCTTTTTAACGGCAATTCCCAATGCTGCTAATTCACTTTCAGCTTTTGCTATGCCCGACTGTAGTGCAGCGGCCGCATTCGGCTCTGCACTTTCTAGAGACTGACGCCAAAAATCAATTGCCCGCTGATAATCTTGCTGTTCAAATGCTTCAATACCTAATAAACCCAGAGAAACAACTTCATTAGCATCTAGAGCCAAGGCTTTTTCTATCTGTACTTTTACTTTTTCGGTCACTCTATTATCAATAAAGAACAGGGCTTGAGCGTATTGACCAATCACACTAGGGTATTGTGGATTCTGTTCTGGCAAATATTCCAGCACCTTAATAAACGCTTGCGCTCCTTTAGAAAATTGGTTGGTAGCCATATATGAGCCGGCTAGCATATACCACCCTTCTGGATTTTCAGGATTGCGCTGTAATTCAGATTCTAACAGTCCAATTGCCTGCTCTGCGGTGGGCTTTTCACCGGTGGGTAATTGATGCGAGATATTTTTATCCTCCACCCACAGTAGCTCATCTGCGCTGCCGTATTGTGCATATAACCCCAGTGAAAACATCGGTAGCGAAACACAGATAGTAATGACTAACACTAGCTGAGACCTGCTATTTTTTTTGCCAAGGCTTACTATTTCATCCGCCGCTAACTCTTCTGTCGTAGCATCTGATAATAAGTTTTTCTCTAATTCTAATTTAAGCTCAGCAAAACTTTGATCATTTAGTAAGTTTTGATCTCTCTCCTGCTGCAGCTCAGCCAAACGCTGTTTGAACATATGAATATTTTCTTGCTGACGATTCACCGCCGCAGAAGCCCTATGCCTTTTTAAAAGTGGCCAGCAGACAAATGACATTGCCAACAAGGTTAATGAAATAATTCCAAGCCAAAGTTCAATCATTTTTACTACCTAATAGGTCATGCATTTTTTGCCGATGCGAAGTTGTCTCTTCATGCTTAGCCGACTTATTAACGACTTCATTATCAGTTGGTTTTTCTGCGCTAACTGATGTTTTTCTACTCATCATAAACACCACAAAAAAGCCAATAAACAACAGTGCAAACGGCCCATACCACAACATATATGTCGATGAATTTACCGATGGCTTATAAAGTACGAATTCGCCATAACGATCTACCATAAAGGTTTTAATTTGCACCGTGCTCTGCCCTGAAAGCACCATACGATGCAGCTCTCTACGCAAATCTAAAGCAATCGCTGAATTTGAACCGGCTAAATTTTGGTTTTGACATTTAGGACAGCGCAATTCTTCACTCAACTGGCGAAACATCTGACGTTCGCTGTCACTGCTAAATTCAAAGGTGTCTATTGCGGCAAAGACACTAAACGATAATAAAACTAGAACTATAGTGAACCATTTCATGATTTTTTAGGGCTCCAACCTAAGGCCAGCATTTTGGCTTTTAACTCAACCCACACTCTGGCGTTTACCTCACCTACATGTCGATACCGAATAATAGCTTGCGCGTCAACAATGTATGTTTCAGGCGCGCCATACACACCAAGATCCAAACCTAAACTGCCCTGTTCATCATAGAGGTTAAAAACATAGGGATCGCGGTAGCGTTTTAACCACTCACTAGCCTTGTTTCGCTGGTCCTTGTAGTTGATACCTATAATTTCTACACCCTCAGCCTGCGCCAGCTTATTTAAAAAACTGTGTTCCTGCTTGCAGGTAGGGCACCATGTTGCCCACACATTAACCAGACGTACTTCGCCTTTTAAAGAGGCCTCTGTCAGCACTTCATTAGCATTTCTAATCGTCGCTAAGCTAAATGCAGGAAATGGCTTACCGATCTTTGCTGAAGGTAGCTCAGTCGGATTTAACGGCAGTCCCTTAGCAAACAAAAAACCCAAAACAATACAAATAACCAAGGGGATAAACAATAGTACTCGACGCATACTCATAACTGTTAACTCTTTATCTGATCAATTTAAGCGGTGACAGGCAGCGCTGACTTTCTAATTTTATAGCGACGATCGAACACTGTTAACATCCCAGCAAACATCATCAACACACCACCGAACCACACCCAGCGCATAAAGGGCTTGTATTGTAATCTTACTGCCCATGCGCCATCCGCTAATGGCTCGCCTAGCGCAACAAACACATCGGCAAACAATCCAGCATTGATATCCGCCTCAGTCATCATACTTCCTCTCGCCGGGTAAAATCGTTTTTCTGGATGCATAGTGGCAAAAAACTGATTGTTTTTCAGCACTTCAATCGTGCCCATATCGGCACTGTAATTAGGCCCTGATATTTTTTCAGCACCTTGAAATTCAAAGCTGTACTCGGCTAATGTAACGATATCTCCAGGTACCATACGAATATCTCGCTCCTCACTATAAGTGGCGACTAGCGCCACACCGACCATAGTGACTACCACCCCTAAATGGGCAATTTGCATCGCCCAGTAACTGGGCGATAGTTTACTGAGCCCAACTAATTTGTCCGCTTTGTTGGATACTTTACTGAACGCATCGAGGATTAAACTAAACACCACCCAAAATGCCAACACTAATGCGAGTGTCGCTTTAAAAGCCAAGTCTTGGTTAAATAAATAAGCGGCGCCAACTCCGACGACAACTGCCAGAACAAAGGAGGGAAGTAATTGTTTAAGCAGCTTTCTAGGACTACTTTTTTTCCAGCGAAGTAAAATTCCTATGCCCATAAAGAAGGCCAACAGCAGACTAAAAGGGACAAATAGTAAATTAAAATACGGCGGGCCCACCGACATTTTACCAGCGCCCAAGACATCGACAATCAATGGGTACAATGTGCCAATTAACACCATACTACAAATAATAACCAGCACCACATTATTGATGAGAATTAAGGTTTCGCGTGAAAGTAATTCGAAATTTGATTCACTTTTAACGTCGTAGGCTTTAATCGCATACAGCAGTAGAGAACCTCCTACCGTGATCGCCAAAAGAACTAGGATAAACAATCCTCTTTCGGGGTCTGCCGCAAAAGAATGTACGGAGGTTAGCACCCCTGAGCGCACTAAAAAAGTTCCGAGTAAACTCAGCGAAAAAGTAAATATTGCCAGCAGCAATGTCCAGCTTTTAAACAGCCCACGTTTTTCCGTCACCGCCAGAGAATGCACTAGCGCGGTACCCATCAACCACGGCATAAAAGAGGCATTTTCAACAGGATCCCAAAACCACCAACCGCCCCAACCAAGTTCTTAATAAGCCCACCAACTACCCAAGGTAATACCTATGGTTAAGAATGCCCAAGCTAAATTGGTCCAAGGCCGCGTCCAACGTGACCAAGCCACGTCTAACTTGCCACTTAAGAGCGCGGCAATGGCAAAGGCAAAGGCCACCGAAAATCCAACATAGCCCATATACAAAAGCGGTGGGTGAATGATCAGCCCAATGTCTTGTAGTAGCGGGTTTAAATCGGCTCCTTCCAACGGCGTATTGACCAGCAGGCGCTCAAACGGGCTAGAGGTCATTAGCGTAAAAGAAATAAAACCTACTCCGACCATGCCTAGTACAGCCAGGACCCGCGCCATGATATCAGTCGGCAGACCATCAGATTTAATGGCGACAGCAAAAACCCAACCGCTGAGAATAAAGACCCAGAGCAGCAGCGACCCTTCATGCCCACCCCATACAGCACTTAGTTTATAATAAATAGGCAGAGCACTATTTGAGTTCCCCGCTACATATTTGACGCTAAAATCATCAGTTGCGAAAGCGTAAGCCAGACATAAGATACTGATGAGCATAAACAAAAACAGAGACTTTGCTAAAGGCTTGGCAAAACTCATTAAAAACAGGCTACCTTTACTGGCGCCAACCATAGGTATAATCGCTAAAAAGGCTGCCATTATCATCGCTAAAATCAACGAGTACTGGCCTAATTCAGGTATCATTGCTTATTACCTTCTTGATCGTAGCCGGTTTTATCTAAGGCATCTTGCACTTCGGGGGGCATATATTTTTCATCGTGTTTGGCTAGCACTTCAACCGCTTGAAAAACACCGTTTTCATCCATCTCACCCTGCGCGACAATTCCCTGCCCTTCACGAAATAAATCTGGCAAAATCCCCTCGTAGTTAACTATTACGGTCTGTAAATAGTCAGTGATAGCAAATTCAATTTTAAGACTGCTTGGATCGCGTTTAACGCTGCCATCAACCACCATCCCCCCCGCTCTTATTCGGGTTCCTACCGGCGCTTCCCCATTAGCTATCTGCTGAGGGGAAAAAAATAAATTAATGTTTTGACTCAACGCATACGCCGTTAGGGCAACGGCTATTGCCGCACCAAATACGACAAATAAAACCAGCATCAATCGCTGTTTTCTTTTGGGTGTCATTGACTACGATTCTCGTGTTGATATTTCTTATTAAGGGCTATAAATATTTTTTTCTGATTTAACCAAGGTTGAATCAGATTAAAACCGATCACTACAACAGCAATGGAAAAACTCAGCCAGACATACAAGCCGTGACCACCCATCTCAAAAAAAGCTACCAAAGATTCAAACTGCATTAAAATCTCACCTTATCTATCAATTTCTGTTACTAGTTTTTTCACCCAAGCCGTTCTTTTTTCACGAGTAAGAATTTCATTTCGCAATCTCATAATCATCGCTGTCGCAAAAAAACAGTAAAAGCCAACTACCATCACCAACAGCGGCAACCACATTTCGATTGGCATAGCCGGTTTTTCAGTCAAGGTAAATGTCGCAGGCTGGTGTAGCGTATTCCACCAATCCACTGAATATTTAATAATCGGAATATTCACCAGACCTACTAGCGATAAAATAGCGGTTGAACGAGCCGCGGTTTCAGGTTTTTCCATCGCCGAATAGAGCGCCATAACGCCAAAATACAAAAACAGCAGTATTAACATCGAAGTTAATCTTGCATCCCATACCCACCAAGACCCCCAGGTAGGTTTCCCCCATACAGCACCAGTGATCAAAGCCAAAAAGGCCATAGAAGCGCCAATCGGAGCACATGTATATGCGACCATGTCAGCGACTTTGATTTTCCAAATAATACCGATAGCACCGGATAGAGCCATCGTTATATAAATAGACTGGGCTAAAATTGCACTGGGGACATGGATATAGATAATTCGAAAACTATTACCTTGTTGATAATCTTGTGGGGCGAATAACAGCGCCCAAACAAAGCCAGTAATCAACAAGGCGATAGCCAGAGAGGCGAATAAAGGTAGTAGCATACCAGTAATTTGGTAACACCATTTTGGGGATGCCAACTGATAGAACCACTTTGGCAGGATTGGCTGTTTAGCTGTCTTCATCAATTACTCACCGATACTCTTAAAGATGCTGCTATTGCAAAAGGGGCTAATACTAGACTCAGTGCCAGTATTGCACCTAAAATGGCCAGATAAGCTGTAACAGGTAAATTCTGCGTAGCACCTTGTACTGCACTTGCCCCGAAAATTAACACGGGGATATATAAAGGGATCACTAAAAGTGAAATAAGCACTCCGCCTTTTTTAAGCCCCACCGTTAATGCTGAGGCAATTGCACCAATTAAACTCAAAGCTGGTGTGCCTATTAACAAACTCAGCACTAAAGTAGGTATTGCCTGAGTAGGCAAAAATAACATCACGGCTAATAACGGCGCTATAATGGTTAATGGTAAGCCGGTTGTTAACCAGTGAGCGAGCGCTTTGGCCAACGCAATCATGTAAGTGGATTCAGAGCTGAGCATCAACTGCTCTAGCGTGCCGTCCTCGAAATCTGCTTTGAATAAATTATCTAGCGATAACAGAGCCGCTAACAAGGCAGAAACCCACAGCACTCCCGGTGCTAACTCAGATAAAAAATCGGCAGCAGGACTCACACCTAAGGGAAATAGCGTCACAACCATAACGAAAAAAAGTAAAGGATTTAGCAGATCTCCTTTACGCCTGTAGGCCAACAGTAAATCTTTATGTAGTTCAGCCCAGAAAATTCTTATCATATATTATCTTAATAATTATTATCCCCTCTGCATATCAACTATTCAGAGGGTTCAGTATTACTGTATTTGACATTGCTTACATATAATTTGCAATAGCTATTTAGCCTGACAAAAACAAATTAAGTTCCTAAATTGTCGAGACAAATTTTTCTCACCGCTGTATTAATCTGTAAAGATTGATGAGTCGTTAAAATAACCGCGCCGCCTCGTTTAACATAATTGGCCAGATGTTCTTCTATATTGGCGACACCTTCTATATCTATCGCGGTAAAGGGCTCATCTAAGATCCATAGAGTATTAGCAAAATTCTCAGCGGGTAGCATGAACAACCTCGCTAAGTTCACCCGTCTCTTTTGACCTGCTGATAAATTTTGACACTCGACATCTGCAAAGTACTTCAGGCCTACTTTTTGTAATGCCGAGTCAATTAAGTTCGCATCCAGTTGCGGTTGAATCTTCGTATACCAGGTTAAATTCTCTCTCGCACTTAATCCCGATTTAACACTGAGATTATGTCCGATATATAACAACGCTCTATTATATATAGCTCTTACTTCAGTTAGTGTTTGACCGAGGTATTCTACCTGCCCCTCATAACCTTGATACAAGCCTGCTAAAATACGCAGTAGCGATGTTTTTCCACTGCCATTTTTACCGATTAAATGAATAATTTCACCTTGTTCTAATTGAAAAGACAAATTTTCAAACAGCATCCTGTCATCTCTTTCACAATAGAGGTCGGTGATATTTAACAACGGAGGGCGCACATCAACATCCTTAATTTAAACTATATTTTTTACAGCCTCAGCCGATAATATGTACATTATATTTCTGTTTTAGACACTCGCTAGATTTTACCTTATAACACAACTCTAGAGAGGGGTGCGCTACAGTTACCAGTGGACGGCAACCAAAAAACCTAGATATCGATACAGCGCTTGCTATCGGGCATTATAAACGCTTATTGTTGTAAGTAGCATTGCTATAGATCACTTTTTAGCGATATTCAGTAATAATTTCAACGCTCACTATTATTTTACTATTTGCAGGGTATACGTAGCGCTTATATCGACAAAACATTAGTGAAATCATTAAAATTTTGTTCAATCCGTGGTTTGAAAATGACAATAAGGTGTAAAATCAATAAATTTTAGACCAGCACTCCCTTAGCGATCACTACTGTATACTTTAAACTAATTTCAAATAACACTATTATGAGGCTGTTCACATGGATGCTATTGCGCAAAGTAAATCAATTGATGCGAAGAGCCCTAGCCCTGTCAAATCAATCGAGGCAGCCCTACCGCCAGGCAAAACGGTGCATGCTAAAATCACCCATATAGCCCCTGACCCAACCCAGCCCAACGCCCATAGAATCACCTTAAAAATTAATAATACTCAACTCGAGGTCTCTGCTAAATTTTCTGGAAACCTACCAGAGAAAGGTAGTGTAATTAGTTTGCAACGTTCTGACGGTGGACAAATACAACTAAAATTAGTCAGAGAAGGCAGCACCGAATCCGCAAATAACGCTACTAGTACAGCAAAAATAACTAGCGGCACATCTACACCCCAAATACTCAAAGCGACTTCCCAAAATTCAGCGACACCCAAAGCAAATAACACCGCGAGCAGCACAACCAGCACTTCAAACAACTTGCAGATACCTCAGGGAAGCAGTGGCAATGTAATTCTCAAAGCACCGGTAACTATAAACGCCAGCGGTCCTGCGCTAAACATCATTGAACAAGTAATGCCTAAGGGCGCAGTCATCAATGCAAAAGTGATTAATCAACAACAAGTTAGCGGGAGCACGACTCCCAAAGATAGCAGCGTCGATTTAAATCAGGGGAAAATCAACCTATTGCAAGCCAAATTGAATTCAGCAAATACCAGCTCCCTCCCTGCGAATGCCAATCTTGTTAGCCAAACACCAAAGCAACCAATCGAAAACAGCCTCACGATCAAGACAGGCCAGAGTAATACAGCCCCAAAAAACAACACCCTACCAAGCCCCGGTCAAAAAACTCAACCAGCCAATACAACGCTACCACCTCCTACTGCAAACACTATACAAAAAATGGCAGGCCAGCTAACTACGCCCAGTCCAGGAAGCACTTCTAATACATTAGCCCCGACTAGCCCTCATACAAACACTACTGTTGCAGAGCGCAACTTAGCTGGCGCTAAGATAGCTCAAAGCACCGTCAACCTCACTGATAGCCGCCCAGCAAACCCCAGCAACACTGGCATAGCTAATAACAATCCGAACACTCTCTCAGCTGCCGGCAGCGGTGTCAGCAGCACCGTTAATTCGACATCTAACGCCTTAGCTAGCCCGGTCGTTGCTGGCACTCAGAACAATACTGCGGTGAAAGAGAGCATTGCGCCGAACAGCAACAATTTAACCGCGAAAACATTCGTCCCTACAGCACCACCCAGCCAGAGCTCTCCAATCATCTCCAGACCTTTGGTGAACACTCATAATTTAGCGCAACCTACCAGCCCAACTATACCCAGCGCGCAAGCGACTATTTCAAACACTGCCGCTCTAAATTCTACTCTTTCCAGTACTGGCAACTTTTCCAGCTCGACAATAACGCCATCCAACTCAACAAATAACATTCCTCAGTCGGTGGTTCCTGTGCAGAGTGCTAAAACAGCAATCACTGCCCCCTCGCTAACGCCTGCCGCCAATCCAGCAAATCCCTCTCCTACTTTGCAAATAGGGGCACAAACCACACCTCCGGCCGCTTCTTTACCGGCAGCGATTTCGCAAAACCTACAATTGAGCGCATTACCCACGCAAAATAGCACCTTAAAAATTGAAGTAGCCGGCCGCGTTGTTTCATTACAAGCTCCTGCTAATTTACCTCCTCTACTGAATCTACAGATAACCCGCACTGAAGGTACCCAAGCCAATATACAATGGCAGCAACCCAGCCAAGTTGCGACAGCAAGCATAAGCAGTACTCCGCTAACCCCGCAACAAGTAAAGCTGATCGATCACAGTTTACGCCAAGCTCTGCCTCAGCAAATCCCTATTGCAGATGGCATCAATTTACTGGTTGCTCAATCAATACAAATAGCCAATGCCAGCAACTCTAATAAAGTGCCTATCGATAAAATAGCCTTAAGTTTAATGCAGCTTTTTGGTGTTAAACCAGGCGCTAATAATAGCAGCGATACGATTAAACGTAATATTCAACAAGGTGGTCTCTTCACAGAGGGAAAAATAGCTAGCCAACCCAATTCTCATCAAGGAGATATGAAAAGCTTTTTAGCAAAACTTAACCACTTAGCAGAGCAGCTTCCCACAGAACAGAAAGAGATGCTACAAAGCACCACCGAGCGTATGTTGGCAAGAATAACCACTAACCAGCTAACCCATGTGCAACAGCAGCACTCTAAAACCGATATTAGTAATGAGCGTACTTTTCAGATAGACATACCTGTGCAAAATAATGAAAAACTCGACAATGTTAAAATGGAAATAAAACAGCGAAAACACTTAACTGATGAGGGTGATTTCATCTCAATTTGGAGCGTTAAGCTACACTTTGACTTAGAAGAACGCGGCGAGGTAGATGCTGAAGTAGCTCTCAATCCAGAGGACAATTCAATATCCACCACTTTTTTATGTTCGAAGTTAAGCACGGTACAAGAATTAGAAAAACGCATGACCGGATTCAGAGAACAGTTAAATCAACAAGGATTTGAAATCCAAACGCTACATTGCACCCAAGGCTCACAAACAGCGGCCGCTAACAACAGCATTAACAAACGGATAATTGATATAAGAACATGAGTGACTCGACTGACAAGCCCAACTTAGCGGTTGCCTTAAAATATGATGTACAAGCAGGCGGCGTGCCTACCATTGTCGCAAAAGGTAAGGGCTTAATCGCGGAGAAAATAATTGAACTCGCACAGCAAAATGAAGTTCATATCCACGAAAACCCAGAACTGTTGGAAATTTTGATTCGATTGGAAATAGGTGATGAAATTCCAGAGGCACTGTATCGTGCGATTGCCGAAGTAATCGCCTTTACCTATAATTTAAAAAAGTAGCTTTCACTATATACTGAAGATACTCAGATCAGTGACTGCACTGCTGCACATGACAGCAGCTGTTGACTCTATAGCGATTAGAAAAGTTTTGCAGCTACCGGTGCAGTTATTATTGGCTATTGCCCGCTTTAAAGTCACGGATTCAGGTTAATGTAAAGAACTACCCAGATACCTCGCATAATGAAAAGTTATTAGACCTAAACCGATTTGTAAATTCAACCCCAGAGCGAGTTTCAACCAATCACGAATCATTAAATGACTATGAGTTTCTCCGATAAAAGTAGAGAATGTTGATAGAGAACCTAAGAAGCCAGTAAATATAGCTATTTTTAAAGCATTATTAATAAAGACGCCATTTTCTTCATAACCTAAAAATAGCCCCATCACAAAACAGGCAAGAACATTGGCCAGCAGCGTGCCCAAAAACAAACTTTCGTACATAGTATTAAATTTTACACTGAGCCACCAGCGCAGCAGTGCACCTAAGGAAGCACCAAACATCACGCCTAATACTATATTCATTTTGAACAAAACAATGCCTACTGTAATTTCTTTGTCATGAGATTAACATGCTTTTTAATCAGACCGTTAACAACAACCTTAATCCGTGACTTCAAAGTGAATACAGAGTGTAAGATATTGGTTTTACAGTGGAATTAAAACATCTTAGCTGCAAGCTCTTATACGTCCTGCATTCGCTAAATAAATGCATCCATGCATAAAACCCGTAGGTTCAGTGGGTGTTTTTTTAACCGCTGTAGAATCAATAGCTTGCGCTATTCGTTGCAGTGGAGCCACTGATTCAGGAACAAATTTCGATATACAAAAATACTCACTAGCGATTTGAAATTATATTTACAGTTGTATTGATGAAAATAGTTGGAGAGTTATTAATAACGACGTTTATCGCTCTGTTGATTTAACTCATCTAGATGACGTAATTTGTCCGAGATTTTAATCTCAAGTCCGCGATTACTCGGTTGGTAATAACGTCGCTCAGCTATTTCTGCAGGCAGATATGCTTCACCGGCGGCAAAGGCATTAGGCTCATCATGGGCGTAGCGGTAACTTTCGCCATAGCCAAGGTCTTTCATTAAGTCGGTGGGGGCGTTGCGTAAATGGGGTGGCACTTCAAACTCAGCGTCTGCTCTAATATCCGCTCGACATTGGTTGTACGCCAAATATAATTTATTACTTTTAGGCGCACAGGCGCAGTACACTGCCGCTTGCGCAATCGCCCTCTCACCTTCAGCTGGACCGACTCTTTCAAACGCATCCCAGGCAGCTAACACTATCTGCATGGCCCTTGGATCAGCATTGCCAATATCTTCTGAGGCTATCGCCACTAAGCGACGTGCAATGTACAGAGGATCCGCACCACCTTCTAATATTCTACAGCACCAATAGAGAGCCCCATCGGGAGAAGAGCCACGGACCGACTTATGAAAAGCCGATATCATGTCGTAAAATATATCACCTTGCTTATCAAAACGTTTAACACTGTGCTGCAACACTTCTTGCAGCTGTTGCTCTCCGATAACTCTTCCCGCATCGCTTTCTATAGATAAATCAGCGGCGATTTCCAGTAAGTTTAAAGCGCGTCTGGCATCACCACCACTAGCAGCTATTAAGTTTTCAAAAGCTTGCCCCTCGAAAGACAACTGTAATTTAGCCAGACCATTTTGCTGATCTGCCAGCGCCTGCTTCAGTACTTGAGATATCTCATCGTCATCAAGGTTTTTTAATAGATAAACCCGCGCTCTGGAGAGCAGGGCATTATTTAGTTCGAAAGAGGGATTTTCCGTGGTAGCGCCGACAAAAATAAAAGTGCCATCTTCAATATGTGGCAAAAAGGCATCTTGTTGAGATTTATTGAAACGGTGTACTTCATCGACAAAAAGGATCACCTTTTTGGCACTGCTCATCGCGACATGTTTTGCTTCATCGATGGCCGCACGTATTTCTTTGACGCCCGAGAGCACCGCAGAAATACTCATGAAATGTGCATCGGCAGTCTGCGCAAGCAACCTCGCCAATGTGGTTTTACCGACACCTGGTGGCCCCCAAAGTATCATCGAATGTAATGCGCCGTGCTCTATTGCCTGACGCAGCGGCTTCGCGGGGCCCAATAGATGACTCTGACCAATATAGCCGGCCAGACTTGCTGGCCGCATTTTAGCCGCTAAAGGCTGGTAACTAGGTTCAATCTCAGAAAATAAATCACTCATTAATTAGCTATCAGCACCATCGATCATAATGTCGGTATTTTTTGGAGGAGTAAAACTAAACATATCGGCAGCAAATTTTAAATTTAATTTTGCCTTAGTCAAAATAATGGTGGTTTTTTGACCAAAAATATCGACTAACATTAGTTCTTGAATCACTTTATCGGCGAAAAATAATTGAATTTTTTCGAAGTTACCTTCTTTTTTAGGCAGCAATTCGAATAACTTTTCACGTTTTCTATCAATCAACTGCTTAATATTAAACCTTTTACTTAGCGCTTCTAAATCACCATTAAGAATCAGCGCAGCGCCATTGGTTTCACTTGGGTTTACTTTTTTACGCGTCGCCTGCTCTAGATCTTCATCATAGATCCAGATATATTTGCCATCGCTAACAATCAACTGCGGAAAAGGTGTCTTGGTTTCCCAGCGAAATTTATTGGGCCTTTGTACATTCATTTGCCCTTTTGAAACTTCCCCTTTGCGCCCTTTCTCATCTTCAGTGTACTGTTCAAACTCTGCACTATAGTTAGAAAACCCCTGCATTAGTTGTTCTAGTTGCTGTACTGGGCTAGCGGCAAAACTCGCGGTTGACGTTAGTAACATAACACTGGCGGCAACCGCCATTTTTAGTCGTTTATATTTATTCATCATCTGTTAAAAATCCCTTGGCGGCGGCGGAGGTGCTATCACTTCTCTTTGTCCATTTGTTCCTGCTGAAGTTATGACACCAGCGGCTTCCATTGATTCCACAATTCTTGCCGCACGGTTATAACCAATTTTAAACTTGCGCTGCACACTAGATATCGATGCTTTGCGGGTGGTGGTGATAAAAGCTACCGCTTCATCATAGAGCAGGTCTTGCTCATCATCTTCAAATAAACTTCCGTTGGCTCCCGCCGCTCCCTCCTCGGCTGTGTTGATATCGATAAATTCAGGTTTACCTTGTCTCTTCCACGCCTCCACTGTTCTGTGTACTTCATCATCGCTGACAAAAGCACCATGTACTCGACTTGGCACACTGGTACCTGCGGGTAAATAAAGCATATCACCATTGCCCAATAAATTTTCAGCTCCGCCTTGATCCAAAATAGTACGTGAATCAATTTTTGAAGAAACTTGAAAGGCAATACGGGTAGGTACGTTAGCTTTTATTAATCCGGTAATAACATCCACTGAAGGTCTTTGAGTTGCCAGTATTAGATGGATACCTGCGGCGCGCGCCTTTTGCGCGATCCGAGCAATTAACTCTTCAACTTTTTTACCGACAATCATCATCATGTCGGCAAACTCATCAATCACCACCACAATGTAAGGCAACGTCTCTAATTGCGGCGCCGGAGTTCCCAGGCTCTCCCCATGTTCTTGAGGGTCCCAAATGGGATCTAATAGCGGAGTGCCACTCTCAAATCCTTTTTTGACTTTATCATTAAAGCCATCAAGATTACGTACGCCCATTTTCGACATCAATTTGTAGCGCCGTTCCATTTCTGCAACACACCAGCGCAACCCGCCTGCCGCTTCTTTCATATCGGTAATAACCGGAGTTAACAGATGCGGAATGCCTTCATAGATTGACAGCTCTAACATTTTTGGATCGACCAACATCAAACGTACATCTTCCGGTCCCGCTTTAAAAAGCAAGCTTAAGATCATCGCATTGACCCCGACAGATTTACCAGAACCGGTGGTACCCGCCACCAGTAAATGCGGCATTTTTGCCAGGTTTGCCACCACCGGATTACCCGCTATGTCATTGCCCAGCGCCAAGGTCAAGAGAGAGGGGGCGTCCTGATAGATAGCATGCGTCAATACTTCTGAAAGACGTACCATTTTTCGATTAATATTCGGAATTTCAATACCCATCACTGATTTTCCGGGAATAACTTCAACCACGCGCACACTCAATACCGCGAGCGAGCGAGCTAAATCTTTAGCTAGATTGACAATCTTACTGGATTTCACGCCCGGTGCTGGCTGTATTTCAAAACGGGTTATAACGGGCCCTGGATTGACCTCCACCACTTCGACTATTACACCAAAATCTTTAAGCTTCACTTCTAACAAGCGCGACATATCTTCTAGCTGTTCTTCTGTGTAGCCTATTTCGGTCTGTAACTCGGCGGGATCTAACAGCCCCACACTAGGCACCTTAACTTTCGGAATAATAGCGACCTGCGGCTTCTGCTGGCCGAAGTTTGAGTCTTGATCTAAGGTTGATTGGTGAGTCTCAGATAGAGGGACTATTTTTAGAGATCGCCGGCCTTCATCCACAACATTCGCCTGTTGGTTTACAGTTGATGATGACACTATAGTGTTTTCAGCAACCTGCGGGCTAGGTGCAACCACTACAGACGGGGTCTGTTCTGCAGGTTCTTTAGCTGCTGCTGCAGTCTCAACTTTTTCAGCTAACAGCTCAGTAATGGCAGGTAAATTGGTTTCTTTTATTTGACTGTTTGAGACGCTGCTTTCGCTAGCATTAATGGCGGCAGGCGAAGACCCGGCAATTGGTTTTTCTGCGGATTCTTGATTACGCTGACTAACACCCGCCTTTTCAGTTATTTCACGCTCTGTAGCAGGGCTGGTAAATCTACTCATAACTTGACTAACAATGCCCACTTTGCCGGCATTGGATACGCGATCTTCCGCAACATCGATTGCGGATATACCAATCTTCGCCTCATCCACAGCCGTTTGCTGCACATAGGGAGCTCTTGAGCGAAAATGGGGTTGCTCTGTATTGGCAGAGTGAAGCTCTGTAAGATGCTCTTCAGCCTCAAGGTCTTGGTCTGCAAGCTTCTCGCTGGACAGCAATTCTTTAAGGTAAAGAAAACAGCTTAGCAGCGCGGAACCTAGCTTAATAATCAAGTCACGCCAAGACAATTCCATAAAGCAGGTTAGCCCAATCATGGCACTAAACCACAACAGCACAGACCCCCCTGGAATACTGAACCAAGAAACCATCCACTCGGAAAAAGCCTGACCTATAATCCCCCCTGCAGTAAAAGGGTAGCTTAAGTAGCTGTTCGAGATATGCAGAGAAAGCAGTGCACTGACAGTAAATATAAATAATAAAGCGCCGATCGTACGCAGCATCACGAAAGGTAGACTATCGAGTAGAGTTACATTTTTTCTAAAGTACAACCTAATACAAGGGTAGAGCAACATTAATGGCGCGACCCAAGCTAACAAGCCGATGAATGATAATGTAATATCAGCCCATAACGCCCCGACAAGCCCCGTCCAATTACTGACCAAAGGCTGATAACCAACGTGCGACCAGCCTGGATCTTTAGCATTGTAGCCGATCATTGCCATTAAGCTAAAAACACAACTAAATGTAAGCACAAACAAAATGCTATCTTTTAAAATACGGGCAATCAGATCCGTAAATTCCATGGGTCTCGGTATTGAATCAACCTGCAACTCTCTGTCCTTTTGTTCGCTCATAACCACTTATTATAAATTTACCGTCGGCCGCTAAAAACAAAAAGCATACTTAACAGCGAGAGCAGTAATAAATCATTATTAAAAACACCCTAAGAAAAGAATCTAAAGGCATCAAACCACGTGATTTAGGTAGTACCTAATCACCTTCTATAAAAACGTAAAAGTAACACAAAAGCAAAAACACTTCTGCGGCTATTTATCTGTGAAATACTTTTAGGGAATATATTACTAAATATTAAGACGTTAACTTTAACCTGAATCAGTGACTTCACTGCACAACATAGCGCAAGTTCTTGATTCACTTTGAAGTCACGGATTCAGGTGTAATATTAGCCTTGTCACTGATCATCTGCCGCCAATCGCAGCGTGATAACGCTTCGATTGGCGGCAGACACACCATCATGTTAGCAGTGAAAGCTGTTAGGCTTCCACTAAGCTATTAACACAAATTTTTCCATTTTCATCGAGGCAGACTTCAACTTCCCCCCCTTTGTCTGCAAGCTCTCCAAAAAGAATCATTTCAGCAAGTGGCTTTTTCAGAGCATCTTGAATTAACCTTTTCATCGGTCTCGCCCCCATATGCTCATCGTAGCCATGCTCGGCAAACCATGCTCTTGCATCGTCATCGATATGCATTACCACATTCTTATCATCTAATTGGGCCTGTAGTTCAGTTAAAAACTTATCTACTACCCCGGCAATTACTTCCTTACTCAGTGACTTAAATTGAATGGTAGCGTCTAGCCTATTTCTAAACTCTGGAGTGAAGAGTTTTTTAATCGCCTCCAGTCCATCACTACTATGATCTTGGTGAGTAAAGCCCATCGAGCGACGACTAATATCTTCAGCGCCAGCATTGGTAGTCATCACCAAAATAACATTTCTAAAGTCTGCTTTACGGCCATTATTGTCAGTGAGCGTGCCGTTATCCATTACTTGTAATAGTATATTGAAAACTTCTGGATGCGCTTTTTCAATTTCATCTAACAGCAATACGCAATGTGGGGTTTTATTGACCGCCTCGGTTAATAGTCCTCCCTGATCAAAGCCGACATAACCTGGTGGAGCACCTATCAAACGTGAAACGGTGTGTCTTTCCATATACTCAGACATGTCAAAACGCACCAATTCAATACCTAAAATGCGTGCCAGCTGACTAGTCACCTCAGTTTTACCGACACCTGTTGGCCCGGCAAACAAGAAATTAGCCACCGGCTTACGTGGATCGTTCAAACCCGCTCGAGACAATCTGATTGCCGAACTCAAAGAGGCGATCGCCTCCTCCTGACCTAAAACCACCATTTTCAAATTAGCATCTAATTTTTTAAGCTGATCTTTATCCGACACCGACACTGTTTTTTCTGGAATGCGCGCAATTTTCGCCACTACCGCCTCAATTTCAACGACGCCAATCACTGCAACTCGCTCGCCTTCTTTCAACAACCTCTGGTAAGCACCCGCTTCATCGATGACATCAATCGCCTTATCTGGCATGTGCTTATCATTGATATAGCGATCAGCCATTTCAGATGCTGCTCTAAGCGCTTCATCTGTATATTTAATCCCATGGTGTTCTTCAAATTTGCTGCGCAACCCACGCAGAATCGCATAAGTATCGTCTACACTAGGCTCGGCTACATCGACTTTTTGGAAACGTCTTGCCAGAGCTCGATCTTTTTCAAAAATACCACGAAATTCCTGAAACGTGGTGGAGCCAACACAGCTTAAACCACCAGAACTCAACATTGGTTTCAACAGATTCGAAGCATCCATCGATCCACCAGATGCGGAACCTGCACCAATAATAGTATGAATTTCATCAATAAATAAGATCGTCTTTTCTTTTTGTTTGATTTCTGTCAGCAAGGCTTTCAAGCGCTTTTCAAAATCGCCTCGATACTTAGTACCGGCAAGCAACGCCCCTAAATCAAGAGAGTATAAAGTGTGATCTTTAATCACATCTGGGACATTATTTTCAACTATCAGCTTAGCCAGCCCCTCGGCAATTGCTGTTTTACCAACACCCGCTTCACCGACCAATAGCGGGTTGTTTTTTCTGCGACGCGATAGAATTTGCACAACGCGCTCGATCTCTGAAGAGCGGCCAATTAATGGATCAATGCGCCCCTCTTTAGCCTCGACGTTTAAATTAACCGCATACAGACTGAGAGCAGACTTTTCTGAGCTAACATTTGCCTCGCCCTCGCTATTAGTCTCCCCTGCAGGGGTTTGTTCTTGATCGGAAATACCGTGCGAAATAAAATTGACTACATCAATGCGTTCAACGCCAAACTGATGCATTAAATAAACCGCTTGACTCTCTTGTTCAGAGAAAATCGCAACGATAACATTGGCGCCTGATACTTGGCTTTTACCTGAGGATTGAACATGAAAAACGGCTCTTTGCAGTACGCGCTGAAAGCCTAATGTAGGAACAGTTTCAACACCGGTTCCTTTATCAGATACGTATGGCGTGGTTTCACTAATAAACGCTTCAAGACTATCCCGCATTTTAGCCATATCAGCACCGCAAGCGACCAGCACTTTATGCGCATCTGCATTATCCAACAAACCTAATAACAAATGCTCAACCGTCATAAACTCATGACGCAAATCCCTTGCATCCCGAAATGCTTTACTCAATGTTTCTTCTAATTCATGGTTTAGCATAATTTTCTATCCTCAAACAATAATGACCTTAAACGACATCATTTGACTTCATACATTACACAATTTTTACTTCACACAACTTCTACTTCACACAACAAAGGGTGCTTACTATCTCTTGCGAACTGATTCACCTGAGAAGCTTTGGTATCGGCGACATCTTTGGTAAAAGTACCACAAATCCCCTTACCTTTAGTGTGTACCGCCAGCATAACTTGGGTTGATTGCTCTTGTGACATGGAGAAAAACATCATTAGAACATCAATCACAAACTCCATTGGAGTATAGTCATCATTTTGCAAATCCACCCTATACAGGGCGGGTTTCTTCAGTTTGGGCTTTGCTTCTTGTACCACTAAATCATGATGGCCGGATTGATCTTCCTCGGAGTTCTGACTTTTTATATACATGTTAAAATTAGACATTTCCAATCTCTATCTATAATCTTTAAGTTACTAATATAATACATCAGTGAGCTTTAATTGTATTTGTTAAAAATACACAATTAACGCATAGATTTTAAGAAAGCATAAAAAAAACGGCGGGTATTTATTTTTTTTGCTAAAAGAGGTAAATTAATAAAGAGACTGACTTAGTTAGTCAATCTTAATTGTATAATAGCAAAGCAATTCGCAATGGATTATGTGGAGAAAAACATGCCGTCAGGGATAGTAAAATGGTTCAACAACACTAAAGGTTATGGCTTTATTTTAGCGGACGATAATCAAGAAGAAGATCTATTCGCTCATTATTCAGCGATAAAAACTGAAGGCTACAAAAGCTTAAAAGCTGGACAAGCGGTAATTTTTGAAACTGAACCGGGCCCAAAAGGGACGCATGCGATAAACATCGTCCCCTCCTGAAAAACTAACTTTTCAATCAATATAACTGATATATTGAATTCAAAAAATCAGTTATATTTCCCGTTTAATGGCATCTATACGCTGTTTATTACTTGGATGCGAACTTAAGAAACTGCCTTTGCTACCAAATTTCTTTTGAAAAGTGTAGATCACATCAAGCATAGAACTAGGGGACTTACCTCTAGCGCGAAGAAAATCTAGAGCATATTTATCTGCTTGCAATTCATCCGACTGAGAGAACTTAGCGTTAACAGCCTTGTGGGCAAATGCACCTAGCTGCGAAGAAGATAGTTCACCAATTGCTCCCGATGCAGACCCCGCTGCTTGAAAAGCCGCACTAGTGAGCATTTCTTTTTTCATTTGATTAAATGAATGCTTTAATTTCACATGCCCTATTTCATGCCCAACCACAGCCAAAACTTGATTGTCAGGCATTGCATCTAACAAACCTGAATACACTCTTACTGTGCCGTCCGGCATAGCAAAAGCATTGATATTTTTATCTAAATAAACTTTAAAGTTAAGCTTCAAACCATCTACAGTAGTTAAGCCTCGAGTAATCCGAGCTAACCTTTTTGAATAACGGCTCGAAACTGGGGCAATTTTACTATTTCTATCCATTTGTACAGCACTTAAGTGTGCGGTTTTTTTAACTTCATTTTCACTTAAAGTTGTCGCCTGCAACAAAGTTAGGCCGGCTACTAGCATTTGTCCGTAATTTTCTTCTTTTATACAACCCGATAAGCCGATGCTTAAAACTAGAATGGAAGTGTATTGTAATATTTTCAAAATTTATCCCTTAAATAAAAATGGTTAATTAATTTTTTAAACTTAGATGTGATTTCTATTAGAGCCTGCGCTAACTGAAAACAGTTTAATGTACTACGATCTAGCAGAATAGCGAGTAGTATATAGAACTATGACCTAGGGTCCTGTACGACAATAGACTAATCGACTGCGATCGGGCCTGCTCGGTTAAAATTTCGTTAAATAGCGTGCTGTTATACGAAAATAACAGCAAAACGGTTAAATTATGAATTTTCGTAGTAGCTTATAGCTTAGTGCCTAGTTCGGCATCCCCTTAAGGAATACTATACGAGCCCTGCTGTGCCAGAAGCGTGCCTAATTTAATCAGAAGCCTCTTAAAATAGGTAAACACCACAATTAGGTGAAAATCATATCTAATCATTAAAATTCCGCTCGAAAACGGGTGTAATTAAGGCTTAGTGCTTAACATTACTTACAGGGAGACCACTGCATAACGTTGCGAGCGAAGGTAAAACAAGGCAAAAACCGGCGAGATTGCGGAGTCAGTGTGCCCCTGTTTATGGGTATTACTGGTGTAAATGAGCATATTGAGCCGGTTTTTAACGCCGTATTACCGAGCACAGTAGTTATGCAGAGGTCTCACAGGCTAAAATCATTGGCTAGCGACCACCAGTAAAGCAACTGAAACGTCACTCTATAATCACCACACCCAACATTACATTGA
Organism: Oceanospirillales bacterium; assembly: GCA_029027825.1. Classification (GTDB taxonomy): domain Bacteria; phylum Pseudomonadota; class Gammaproteobacteria; order Pseudomonadales; family Balneatricaceae; genus Rs1. The sequence goes on from CP093399.1 coordinate 2,828,825, forward strand.
TAGCGAGTCTTCAGTATGGAACTCTGTTATATCAAAAAAAACTTGCTGGGTTCCTGTTGAAACTATCCCTTGATCATCCATTTTCCTTTTTTCAATTGTCAATACATCGATATTGCGGCCGTTATGCTGATGCGTTTCTTGATCAATAACTTCCCAGCACATATTCTTATAACTACCTAAACTCCAAAGTACAGCTCTTTCAACTGACATATAAGATTCAACACCATTATTTTGAATAATAATAGCTGCATCATAACTATGCCCCTGCCCTCCTGAAAGTTCAGATTGTACACCCGCCATACTCTTAACTAAGCCTTTTAAATCTGCCATTTTATTCCTCGATGAAGTAACAATGTTAATGAGTTAATTGATAGCGAACTGGCTTCAATTAAAAAAACAGGTGATATACCTAAATCAGCCACTTTACTACACAACATAGCGCAAAATCTTGATTCTACGCAGTTAGCAAAATACGCACTGAGCCACTGGGAACAGTTAACATTCAATTTCACCGTAAAACCAATATATTACACTCAGTATTCACTTTAAATCCACGGATTCAGGGTGTAGTTTAGCAAAATAAATCAACATATTGTAAAGAAGCTCCTGTAGATATTCACCTTTATTACTAACCGATCAAATTTTAGACTAAATTTACAACAATCCACCCTCTGTGGCCTCAGCATAATGACGAAGCTGCACAATTCGACGTTAAAAAGCTCTTCAGGCCAGCTAAAGCAATCAGCTTACTCTACCTTGAATCAGTGATTTCACATACGATGATTATCATAATTGCCGTTGATTATCTATTCTGACAAGCCTTTTTGATTTTTATCAAATGATTTCTTTTATCATAATAATTTTTTTTGTTATGCTGATACTATTCACTTAACATTATTAATTACTATGAGACCTCTGCATAACGTTGCGAGCGAAGGTAAGACAAGGCAAAAACCGGCGAGATAGCGGAGTTTACAGGTGTAAATGAGCATATTGAGCCGGTTTTTAACGCCGTATTACCGAGCTCAGTAGCTATGCAGAGGTCTCACTATATCCAGCGATGCGACGTTAAGGCAAGTTCGACCTCTAAATGAGGATGTACCACTCATCCTATTGATATTATACATCTTGGTTTTTAGCTTATTTTGCCCTCGCTCCACCTTCGTTCGCTATTTCGAACAATGATCACTATTAAACTCTTATAGGCCAATACTATGTTTATTAAAGTAAAGAAAAACTCAGGTGTTTACATGGAGCATAATGGGCTTGAAAAGCGTCATTTAGTGCCTGTCACTTCCAACTTCTTAATCAATTTAGAACAAGTTGCCGAAGTATCTTTTTATACGATCAAAGAAAAAAAGATTCGATTTGACTTAGAAAATCATGAATTTCAACTCCCTATCCATACTCGTGTTATTCATTTACAAATGGCTTACCCTTATGCCCATAAAGATGACGTACACAGCAACAACAAGACAACTCTGATAGAAAGATGTTATTACAAATTTTTCTGCCTACCCGATGAAGACAGCCAATACGATATGATTAGAAGTAAAATTGAGGAGTTCGTACTAAATTTATAAAGTAACGATACCATGAGACCAAAGCACAGCTACATCGCTTGGTAATACGGCGAGACCTGCATAACTTACCCAGAGGGTATGATAACTGCGCTCGGTAATACGGCGTTAAAAACCGGCTCAATATGCTCATTTACACCAGTAAATTCCGCTATCTCGCCGGTTTTGCCTTGTATTACCTTCACTCGTAACGCTATGTTGAGGCCTGCTCAACGTAAAACCCACATCTACCTTAAAATCACAAGCTAAACTGAACCACAGAAAACCTCTGAACAAGTCACACACGCCCCTGACATACAGGGAATTTTATGATTAAAGCGACGGCTACAAGCCGTACTGGGAGCAATGATAGCCTGGTAAAATCGTTAACGCGGAGCAGCAGTTTTTCTACAAGCCCCTTAGGATAGCTTACTAAGAGCAATTTTTTTGTCAGAAAGCTTAGCAAGGACTCGTCACTACGTTGCGCTATCTTTCGCGGATTACACTCTTAGTCACCCACGGGAAAGACGAGGGGTCTTGTTCAGAGGTTCCTCAGCTAACGGCTAGTTTAATCGTATTATTTAGCTATAAGTTATTACTGTAAACATCTGATAAATTGAACACAGCTGTCATTATTTTGTACTAAACTCTACTCATTCGCTTTTAATCATTTTAAATCAGTAACTGCTATAAAAGCTTGAAGCTGAGACCATTCAATTTTAATATAGGATCAATACTCCACCTCCTATTCCACTTAAGAAGCTACAGAAACACAGTGGCTACATTTTATTTAAAATAAGGAAATTTTAATGGAAATCAAAGACTTATTAAATCAAACAGACAAACTTCCAAATATTCCGGAAGTTGTACGTGAAATAATACAAGCGTTAAATAACCCGAATGTCGATTACACCGAAATTTCGCAAAAAGTAGCACAAGATCAAATAATATCATTAAAAATTTTAAGGCTAGTAAACTCTGCTTATTTTGGCTTAAGTAGAAAGGTAGCGTCTATAGATGAAGCAGTAATAATGTTGGGGATGGGAAAGCTTAAAACATTGGTGATTGCCTCCGGTTTTGCTAATTGCGCATCCAATGTAGAAGGTATAGATCTACCGATGTTTTGGTCTGATTCATTCCAAGTAGCTGAACTAGCCAAATGGCTAGCAACAATGACCGATGAGAATGTGGATGCTGATTTAGCCTTTACAGTGGGTATTATTCATAATATAGGTCAGCTCTTGCTGCATATGACACAGCCTAATCGTGCAATGGCGATCAAATCTCTGGTAGAATCTTCTACGACCACTCGCTGCGAAGCTGAAATAGAAAGATTGGGATTTACCACCGCAGATGCTGGACATGCTCTACTGAAATCTTGGAATTTTCCAAATTCACTCGAAACAGCCGTTAAATACCAAAACAATCCTGAGGAGCTCGATGAAGCCCCTCAGCTAAGTGCCGTTTTGTCTTTGGCTTGCTGGATTAATCAAGAATCTAAAAACTCTGATACATTCGAAGAAATTCTACAGCGATATCCAACGGAAATTGCCGATTTAGCAGGTATTAAAGCAGCTCCTGCAGAATACCTTGCTGAAGCATTATTACTAAAATCCGGTTTAGATAGTTTGGCTGCTTAAAGTTAAAGAGTGGTTGGTTAGCTCTTTTTCAGAGATCTTGAATAAATTTAGCTTTGCTACGAGAACCTCTGAACAAGTCACGTGCACCCCGTGGGGTTGGTAAATGCGGGACTTATTCAGAGGTTCCAGTAGGTCAAGTGCATTAAATATTTAATTTATTAAGTGGTTATGCCTGAGTATAACTTCTTGAATAATCGTTTCAAACACACGATTAACCATTGCTTCACTCAAGTCATGTTGCTTAGCTAAACTAGCATAACGTTTAAATTGATTGGCTTCGCGCACTAAATCTTTAGCCTGTAGTGCCTTTTCAGCTTTGTATAAACCGACCCGTTCGGTCAATTGAAAACGCTGTGCTAACAATGCCACTAGATGCTCATCAACTTTATCGATTTCAGCACGCATAGCTATCAAGTTTTTCATTCGCTCTCCTCCCCAGGTGATTTAATATTTTCCAGCTATGTCTTCAAGGTATTGATGTTGGCTGGCATCAGCGACTTTTCAAGGCGTACTGATCAGACTAATTGCGCCTACACCCCTTTCATGCTGCCTATTTATATAAGCCGGCCACTAAGTTTTTGACCTCAGTAATCTCCAACATTCGCTGATAATGACTATATATGTGACTAAACTGCCGAGGATCCACCCCATCAGCAGGCAGCCATCTGGTCATCACAAACAGGTATAAATCAGAACTAGTCATCTGCTCTCCATGCACCCAGGGACCGATCAATAAATCATTTTCGATTATTTTAAAGCAATCGATCATATTCAGCGGCACTTGTTGTGCCATTTCATCTTTCGCTGACTGACTACTAGCCCATCTTTCAGCACGCCATAAGTGGGCGTGTGCCACATGCACTGTGGAACTTAAATAACTATTAAATGAATCGATGCTAGAGCGAAAATATGCTGGAATTGAGTTTGGAAGCGCTAGTGGAGAGTTTGGGTTGTTTTGCAAGTTACACACATAATTCAAAATAGCCGGAGCCTCTGTAATAACCCCTTGACCTGTCAGTAAAGCAGGCACCCTGCCCAACGGATTAACCGCTAAATATTCAGCACTGCGTTGTTGCCCTGCTTTTAAATCAATAGCGATTGCCTGATAGCTAACACCACTCATCTCTAAAGCAATATGTGGAGCGAGAGCAATGGTACCGGGTGCGTAATAATATTTCATAGACCGCCCTTTTAATTCATAGTTGATTTTTATATCTACTGACCATTTCTTGCTGTGTTTCGACGGGACCTGTGTCGCCCACTTGGTCACGAATCATCTGCCCCATAGAGGGCAGCACGTTTCTATGTTGAATTGACTCAGGGCACCAAAGCTTAGAGCGCATCATCGACTTAGCACAATGTAAAAACACTTCTTCAATTTCAATGATGATCACTGACTTAGGTGGATTTTTATCACCACAGCTATACTGCAAATCTTCTTCACTGACACTGAGATACGCCGAGCCATTAATTCTTAAGGTCTCATCTACACCTGGAATCATAAATAAACAGCCGACCCTCGCGGTTTCAACAATATTGATCAATGAATCAAGCCTGTTGTTACCTCTCGCATCTGCAATGGCTATTTTTGTTGGATTTATTAGTCGTGCAAAGCCCGGTTCTCCACCGCGCGGAGAACTATCTACCGCCCCCTCCTTACTATAAGTAGAAAGCACCATAAATGGCGACAGGGAGATGAATTCAATACTATGCTTCTCTAGACAAGACAATTGTTTTTGCAACGATCTGCCACTTGCTTGACCGTATAACTGCCTTAAACTTGCTGCACTTTCAATGCGCATTATCTAATATCCTTAAAAGTAGTCATTCACCGGGCTGGTCTAACTTCGACAGCTGTATCATAGCAACTAGTAGATTTATATGTCATGGTTAATAATTAACCTTATTGCCGGATATAAAATGCTGGAGTGCGCTTGATTTGCGATGAACCCTAATCTACAAAGGATTTGGGTATGCTGAATTTGCAGACAGATGAGGAGAGCTACGCCTAACACGTAGCTTTTATAAGTATTTTAAATTTATAGGTTTTTTGATGAGACCTCTGCATAACTTTGCGCGACATCTAACCTAATTTATTGATTATTTATTTTACTGCCCTAATTTTATCTACCGCAGTGATAATAACGAAAATAATTGAGCAGATAATACTTAAATACAAACCGGTAAATAGAGTGTTAAAATACGTACCTATCAAGCCATTTATCGAGCCTGTTAATCCTAAATATTCGACCGTTAAAATGGCTGCAATCCCTAAATACATATCCGGAAACACCATAAATTGCACGGGAATTCTAAGAGCGGCACATAAAAACAGCCGATGACTTAAATTTTCACGACCGGTTTTTTGCAAATATAAGTCAAGATTCAGATAGAGTAGATACCAGGTAAATACTCCTAATATCATACCCGATAGACCTACATAATTTGCAGACTGAAAACCTAGAGAAAAGCCGGTAATAGAATTCAAACCAACCAGTAAAATCCATTTAAAATAAATATTGATACAAAGGCTCCTTAACAAATTAATCAAACCTTATGAGTTGCGTATCAGTCCGTATATACAAAGATAATGCCTAATCCGTGCTTTCACTGATTCAGGTTAAATTTAGCACTGAATTTAGCCCAGTACTGAGCAGTTATTAAAGAAGTTCTATACAGTTCGGTTTTTCATACTCAGCCTAATGAACCAGTGAGTCTAACGCAGAATACCCGAAACTAAGCGTTACTGTTGCAGATTTAAGTCAGCGTCAGACTCGCTAACGGTTTCCCGGTCGGCTTTGGCAATGTATTTATCTTTCTGATTTGGACTTCGTTTAGCTTTAGCTTTTTTAAGTCGTTTATTAAAAATCTGATTGAGTTTTTTCTTGCGATTCATCAAAAATAGTCCAGTGGTAAAATAATGACCCCAATTATAAATTCTTTTAGCTTAGTTACCAAGCATCTAGTAAAAAATTTAAATCCAATCGCCAATTTTACACGCTAAGATTGTTGCAACCTAGTGGATTTAGATCCAGCGGCGTACTTTACGGCAATACTGGCGATACTCTTCAGCAAACTTTATGCTTAGATATTGCTCTTCTCTGGCAATAACCAACGTTTTTATCAACCAAGTGGCGGGAATCATCATCAGCATGATCCAATAGCTATCCAAACTAAATGCCATTCCAAAACCAAAGCAAATAAATGACAGATATATGGGATTTCGGCTATAGGCAAAAATTCCACTATCGACAATGTTGGTTGTAGGTCGCCACGGCTCGATACTAGTTTTTGCTTTGCGCAGCCCTAACAATGCCGATACAGCAAGTATTATTGCAATAAAAAAAGCAAAACCAGCAGCTAGCCACAGTGTTTGATTAGGATTAATGGTGAGCGGCACATACCTTTCCAAAATATAGCCTAGCAGAACCGCGATTATATAAATTAGTGGTGGTGGGAATTTAACCCCGGCACCTTTACTGTCATTTTCCATGCTATTCTACGCACCATTATTCACTATGAGTTTACGTATTATGGCATTAACAGGAAATTTTATCATTACAGGAGCTGCCAGTGGGATTGGTGCAGCGGTGGCCAAAAAGATTGCAGGACCAAACTGTAGTCTCATCTTGCAGACCCGATCCAACCTTGATGACTTAGAGAGATTAGCTGACATCTGCAAAGTAAAAGGCGCGCTAGTTTACACACAAAAAATAGATCTCATTGAACAGAGCCAAACTCAAAAGCTCATTAATTTCAGCTTAGACAAATTTAGTGCTATTGATGGGGTCATCGCAGCTGCTGGGTATCCTGATTGGCAAAATTTTGATGATTTATCCGTTGAAGACTTTATGAAGTCCGTATTATTGATGCAGCAATCTACATTTATGTTACTTCAGCAATTCAATAAGCAATTGCAAACCAGTAAAGGTAGTTTTGTGGCTGTCAGCTCGTTTTTAGCCCATAAAATGAAGGTAGGGAACAGCATCACCCCAGCATCAGCCTCTGCTAAAGCGGGTCTTGAAGCACTCGTTAAATCATATGCTGCTCAATATGCGGCATCGGGAATTCGCTGTAATGCAATAGTGCCGGGGTACATAAAAAAAGATGGTAGTAAACACACTCCAATTAGCCCTGATGCAATAGCAAAAATAAACGCTCGCATACCTGCGGGGCGACTCGGTTTACCCGAAGAAGTTGCATCTCTCGCGCAGTTCCTGCTCAGCAGCCAAAGTCGCTACATCACCGGCCAACTACTGCATATTGATGGAGGGTTGCTATTAACCTGAACTTGAACAGGCCGGAAACTTCCCTGTAAATAATTAAAGATTTAGATACAGGGCCAGTGTAACAGCACTCGTAAAAATGCCATTCAACCTTTGGCTTAAGCTTGGTTTAAGCTTGGCTAAAACAAAGCTTCTTCCATTCGCCGGCCCCACTAATTCACCCACCTTTAAGCCATGGACTCGTAGCTTAAAATAGCACCAACAGAATATTAAAAATTAGGGGCGTACTAATTCAAACGATGTATCAGTACTACTATAAAAGTTACCACCCATTTTGCCGATTGCTCCCACTTTCAACGTATCTATTTTATCCCCGATAACACAGCGATCTTCGGCATGGAGAGCGACAACATTTAGCAGCATCATCGAACCGCCCATCGGCTGGTCAGAGATGCAGATAATCTCTCGTAGTTGACATTCAAAACGCACTGGAGAGATGGCCACACCTGCAGCTTTCACCCGTATACTTGCCACCTTTTCTATACCCAATTCAGCAAATTCATCTTGATCGACAGCATAGCTGGCACTAGAGGCGTTCATTAATTCAGCGGCAGCACTATCGACGATATTGACCACGCACTCCCCTGTTTGCTGCAGGTTAGTTAAGGTATGCTTGTGCTGCATATCCCGAGGGAATATCTCGGTGATACACAACACCATAGGCTGGCAGCTTACCACTGTAAAAAAAGAATATGGCGCTAAGTTATCTACACCTTCTTTACTGATAGTACTCACCCAGGCGATAGGTCTGGGAATAACCGCTGCTACCAGCGCCTGATAACATTCAACAGGAGCTAAATCTTTGATCTCAAGATACATGTTAGATAACCGAAAATTATGAATTGACGGTTACTTTAACCTAAAACTAACATTTGAGTTCAAAAAAATTTCTTTAAAATGAATGTTGATTAGAAATTGCAGCATTGCAGCCTATCGCTCACATTCTTCAAATTGAGGATCTTTTGGCCTTAACCCAACTCGGAACAAGTTATACACAATCCAGTCGCACAAAAAATTCCGTCATAAAAAGTACGGATTTCAATTCATCGATACTGCAAGCCAAATAATTTTAATTACCGCTGTGCTGTATCTATAATCGGTAATTCCTGCTCAGCTGCCTGCAGCCATTGTTGATAGGCAGGCAGTTGCAACATCCTGTTATGGTACTGCTGCACTATGTTTGGCAGTTGAATAGCATAAATACTAAACCTGACCACAACGGGCATAAAAAAAGCGTCTGCTATAGAAAACTCACCGAATAAGAAGTGCTCTGATATTGGGTTTTTCTCTAGTACAGTGCTAAAGATCTGGATAATTCTTTCGATATCTTTTTCCGCCGCTACCGACAGCCTAATGGCAGATTTTTCACGGCGACAATTCATCGGCATCTCATCGCGTAGCGCTGAAAACCCCGAGTGCATTTCCGCACAGATAGAACGCATTTCAGCCCGTCTATTAATCGCTGTAGGTAGTGCTTTATTGGCCAGATAGCGCTCGTTGACATATTCACATATTGACAGTGAATCCCAAACCTTTAAATCATTATCGATCAATACTGGTACTTTAGAATTTGGACAGTGAGCTGCTAATTGCTCATTGGTATCTTGCTGATACAACCAAAGCTGTTGCTCAGCAAAATCCAAGCCGAAGTGCTGCATTAACAACCAGGGTCTTAATGACCAAGAAGAATAATTTTTATTACCGATAATAAGCTGCATAATTGTTCCTTAGTGATATTGAGTGAAGCAAGCATAATTTTTTTCTAGAGGAACTAACAGTGAATATTTTTTATAGTTATTATCAAAATAATTGATGGTAAAAACCTAACCAATCCCCACCCAATCTGATACCGTGATTGATTTAACCTGCTATAACAAAACGCCAACTACTAACAAACAATTCAATTTTAATGGATACTTGAAGCGATACAATACGATAAAAACAACTATTGTTAGCCGCTGGATCAGCGGCTTCAGAGTGAGCATATAACCTAAGATAATGGTTTCACGGTATCCTATAAAATACCTTAGCCAATCTCTGAAAACTTCCTACATCTGTTCTGTGACCAGCTGTCACGGATTCAGCATCAAGTCTAATTTTATTAAAGAAGCTATTATGGATATTGAATTATTAAGAACCTTCATAACTGTCGTTGATAATGGCAGCTTTACACGTGCTGCCAGCCAGGTCTATAGAAGCCAATCTGCGATCAGCATGCAGATAAAACGCTTAGAAGAGCAATTAGATAGGCGACTATTCAACAGGAGCTCCCGTTCATTAAAATTGAGTTTAGACGGTAAGACTTTAGTCCCCTACGCTAGAAAATTGCTTAAATTGCATGATGAAGCGATGGAAAATATCATCAATCGTTCACCGGTAAAAAATATTCGTATTGGTTGCCCAGATGATTTTTCTCACACCTTATTAGTTGATCTTATTCAGGTCATGCGGCGGCATATTCCCGGTGTGCACATCTCATCTATCTGTGCTAATTCCAATATATTGCGCCGACATTTGGATAATAGTGAGCTCGATATAACCATTATCACTCGTCTTGAAAATAGTACAGAAGGTGTTTTGTTGCGACAAGACCAAGGAGTATGGCTATCTAATGATCCCCTGCTTTTACAGCAGCGTCCACTGCCTCTCGCTTTGTTAGAGCCGAGCTGTAAGTTTCATAGCTCTGTTATTGATGGCTTAGAAAAAGCCGGGATTAGCTATGATTTAATCTGTGATGCCAGTAATTGTGGTTTATTAATTGAGTTAGTTAGACGAAATTGCGCTGTTTCTGTGATGGCAGCACATGCTGTACCTAATGATTTAGTGCAGCTATCTGAGGTGACAAATTTACCTGCGCTACCCGTAACAGAAATTGCAATTTGCTTAAAAGGTGGCAATCAACTAATTGCTGGTATTTCACTGGAGGATATCGCCAGCGAGATGCAAGAACTGCACAACCAAAAGTAATTTGCGACCTCTGCATAACGTTGCGAGCGAAGGTAAGACAAGGAAAAAACCTGCGAGATAGCGGAGTACTGGTGTAAATGAGCATATTGAGCCGGTTTTTAACGCCGTATTACCGAGCACAGTAGTTATGCAGAGATCTCAATTTAGCATTGCTCATAATAAAAACTATTACCAGTTACATTGTGTTACTTTTTTACTGCTTTGGGTGACACCATAAGTAACACTTAGGTATGGATTAGTAACACTTTAAGATAATTTCTTAAGCAATACTCCTAGAATGAATTTTAGTGGCTTAATATCAATGAGTTACATTTTTGGCACAGTAACTGCATTATTATAAGTAATAAAAACAAAAAGTAACCAACTACATATTCCAGTAATAAAAATAACAACAGGTAATGTAGAATAAAAAAATATAGCCTAGTAGGTCTTAATAAAAATAATAACTTAGACTAATAAAGCGCTGATCAGATCTATGTACTTTTAAGATTCATCAAGTAATAATAATAACAATACTTGGGTATATAATTGTCGATCAGCCAACTCTTCTCTTTGTTCTTCGTCATAACTCTAATCTTTACTCTCTACTTATACTCTTAGCTCACTGCCATAAAAAAGACCACTGCTGCGGCCTTTGTTAAACTTCTTTAGGTATGCTAATTGTTAAGAAACTTATCTTAGATAACTCCCAACTCTTTTAATCGCTCATTTAAGTAGCTGCCTGCAGTGTATTTATCCGACAGCACCACTTCTGGGTTTGGGTGCAAAAATAAAGGTAATGATATCCGCGACTTTTTCATGTCTGCACCATCAGGATTAACCACCCGATGAGTTGTCGATGGGAAGTACTGTCCGGATGCCTCCTGTAACATGTCACCGATATTTATAATTAAATTACCGAATTCACAAGGTACATCTAACCAGTCACCATTCTTAGCCAATACCTGCAAACCAGGCTCGCTAGCGGCGGGTAGCACGGTCAGTAAGTTAATGTCTTCATGTGCTGCCGCTCGAATCGCGCTTGGCTCTTCATCTCCCAAAATTGGCGGGTAGTGAAGTACCCGTAATAGTGATTGCTCACTGTTTTCAATCATACTACCTAGAGGTTGGTGATACCTCGCTGAAACTTCTGCGGGGCTGTGTTGTTCGACCCAATTTAGCAGCTCGGTCGCCAGCGTCGTCGCCTCTTGATAATACTGACTTAATTGCGCCTTTAATTCTGCTGGACACTGCCCCCAGGGATAGTAGTGAAAATACTCCTTAATATCTTTAACACTTTGCCCCTTGGCGGACTCGGCGAATTTTGCTGGGAAAAAACCATCTTGCGGTCCTTTGTGGTAAAGGTATTGATCTTTACTATCGCCATCAAAAAACGCTTGCCAGTTTTTATAAATAGACTCGACTAACTCTTTATTGATGGGGTGATTTTTCAGCACCCCAAATCCTGTTTCACGTAGAGAGGTTACAAACAGCTCACTGGCGTGTTTATCGTTGTAATCAATCGCTGCTAATTTAGCCATTTCATTCACCTTTTTAAGCTACATTCACCAATGGGACCAGCTCAAAATACGCTAGCGTTCGCCGCTGGCGGCTATATCGCTAGCAGCTATTTATACTAACTTATACAAAACTCACTAACGCCAAAAATCACTGGTCATCGAAGTCGCAAATAAATCCACTAGCTTGGCACTGTCAACTGCCATACAAGCTTTTTGCTTAGGCCTATTTTCCCAAAAAGTCAGCGGATAGGGGATACCGAATCGACTCATAATAGTCTGCCCAATGGCCACTCCTTCAGTGGCAACACATACTTCGCCTTCAATTACCCCGAAGATGCTTGGATCAACCACGTAGGCCACTGCCGATACATCATGGGCGTAGCAGCCATCTATATCTCTGATGCTGCTATAGAATTTTATATAAAATTCAGCCGCTTGCGCCATAAACTTTCCGACCTTAGGATTTTCACGAGCAATCCTGTCGAATAGTGCATTGTTCAAAATAACTTGATGAGTGACGTCTAAACCGACAATAACCACAGACCATGCAGCGGCCATTACTTTATCGGCAGCATCGGGGTCAGATAAAATATTCGCTTCTGCTACAGGGGATACATTGCCATCGGCGGCAATCACGCCCCCCATTAATACCACTTCTTTGACCTTTTGCGCGATACTTGGATCTATCTGTAGCGCCGTGGCAAGATTCCCCAGTGGGCCAATAGCCACTAGAGTAACTTCACCTGGATTGGCATTTACTTGCTCGACGATAAACTGTGCGGCACTGATGGCGATTGCCGTACCTTTTGGTGGCGCTAAGCTGACATTACCAAAACCATTAACACCGTGCACAAAGTCCGGAAATGGGCTTAGATCTTTCACCCAAGGGGTAGCGACACCGCGGGCAACCGGAATATTGACCCCAGCCATTTCCACTAGAGATAACGCATTTGTAGTCGCCTGATCGACAGATACATTGCCAAATGTAGTAGTTAAGCCAAGCAATTCTATTTCAGGGTGTGCCATGGCGGTAAAAATCGCCATTGCATCATCAATACCCGGATCTGTATCTAAAATTATTTTATTCATGATTATTCACACTTATTTTTTATAGAGCAGCAACTTGCTCAGCTGTTGGTATACTCGAGGAGGCACCTAGAGTTTGCACCGCTAATGAGGAGGCTTTACAGCCGGCTATTAAAGCGGCTTGCTTAGATTCTTTACGACTAATCGCCGCCATGAGGAAACCCAAAAATGTATCACCCGCCGCGGTAGTATCGACAACTGCAACTTTATAGGCATCGACTTGAATGTGCTCTTGACTGTTGACCCACATCGCCCCTTTAGCCCCTAAAGTAATCACGACGTCCATTTTAGGGAAACGCTCACGCACTTGCGCCACCATCTGTGCGCAGCTTAAATCCGCAGTATTCAATATTTGCGATAGCTCTACTTCATTAACCACTAGCAGCGAGACTTTATCGAGCGGAAAACTGGCCAAATCAGGCAGCATCGGCGATGGGTTGAGCACCACTTTTAACTGCTTGTGTTGTGCGTATTCGATCGCACTATCAATATGACTACATTCGTTTTGCAGCAACAGCCAATCACCTTTAACAGCAGCTGCTAAGGATTGGGCAATATCGTTTTCAGTAAAACTTTGATTGGCGCCGCCAAACAGCACGATAGAGTTTTCTGCCTGCTGATCAACTTGGATAATGGCATGACCACTTGGCTCATTAACCAACTCCACTAATTCACAGTTAACCCCGGCATCCTCTAATAACCTCACCGCCCAGCTATCGGCTGAATTGCACCGACCAATATGCATCACCGAGGCGCCAGCTCGCGCCAACGCGATAGATTGATTGGCACCCTTACCACCGAGTACCTGCTTATAATGAGTACTCGAAAGCGTTTCACCAGGCTGCACTAGGTGCGGGACTTGATAGATATGGTCAATATTGATTGATCCATAATTAAAAATTTTCAACGCTTGAACCTCAATAATTATTACTTTTTACTTTGCTATCGAAATGCACTTTAGCGCTCTTTAGAATAGGGAATCCCGATCGCTTTTGGCGCGGTCGCTTTGCCGATAAAGCCCGCTAATAGAATAACGGTCAGTATGTAAGGTAGCGCCTGCATTAGCTGCGCTGGCACTTCACCGATCAGCGGCAGAGGAACCCCTTCTAAACGCACTGTCAGCGCTTCCAAAAAGCCGAATAGCAGACAAGCTAACAGCGCCGTTTTCGGTCGCCATTTACCAAAGATCAATGCCGCTAACGCAATATAGCCTTTACCTGCCGACATTTCTCGAATGAAAGAGGCATTTTGCGCTGTGGATAAGTATGCGCCGGCGATACCACACAAAAGTCCGGCACAAATAACGGCACGGTACCTCAGCCAAAACACCGAAATACCTGCGGTATCAACTGCTTGTGGATTTTCACCGACCGCTCTCAGGCGCAGCCCGAAACGGGTTTGATAAACAATCCACCAAGTGACGGGAACTGTAAAGAATGCCAAATACACTAAAGCGTTGTGACCACTGATTAGCTGTGAGTAGATCGCCCCTAATACCGGCACGTCTATCACTGCTAATGCACCCGGTAAATCTATCGATAAAAAGCGCGCATCACCACTTAACAGAGGAGTTTGTCCACCTTGGTGAAACCAGGCTATACCTAGAGTCACAGTCAAGCCAGAGGCTAGTATGTTAATTGCTAAACCGCTGACTACTTGGTTACCTTTATGGGTAATACAGGCAAAGCCATGTAGTAGCGACATACTGATCGCCACCCCAATAGCTCCCAAAAGCCCCAGCCAGGCTGATCCGGTAACTGATGCAACTGCCGCTGCGGCAAAGGCACCGGCCAGCATTTTTCCCTCTAGACCAATATCGACAATCCCGGATCGCTCAGAAAACAAGCCGGCCATTGCACAGAGGATTAATGGAGTAGACACTCTAATAGTAGCATCAAAAGTAGATAGCATTATCGTCAAAAATTCAGACATCAGCACTCTCCTTTTTAGCGGTCAATTTTATAAATAGCTTTTCCACACTGGGCTTAATCATTAGCGATAACGCGCCGCAGAACAAGATCACTAAACCTTGAATAACCACTACTAAATCACTGGTGATATTGGCCACTTCAAATGACAGCTCGGCTCCACCTTGATATAACGCACCAAATAACAAACTGGCAATCACTATTCCTATCGGATGATTTCTGCCCATTAAAGAGACTGCTATACCGGTAAAACCGGCGCCGGCAACGAAATCTAACAACACCCGCTCTTGGGCGCCCATCACTTCATTGATCCCAACCATGGCAGCCATTGCCCCGGAAATACACATAGTGATCACAATCACCCGCTTGGTATTTATTCCCGAGTAAACTGCCGCATTTTCGTTAAAGCCGATCATGCGAATAGCGTAACCTAAGCGAGTGTGCCAAAGCAGTAACCACATCAACACACAGCAAGCTAGCGCCAAGAAAATTGAAATATTTAGCGGGCTATTTGAAATATCTATTCCCAACCCCGCAAACAGCTCTTTGATCGAGGGAATCGTTGCAGCCTCGGCAATACTACGCGTCTGAGGAGCCATACTGCCCGGTTCAATTAAGACATTGACCAGCAGGTAAACCATTAATGCCGATGCTATAAAGTTGAACATAATCGTGGTAATAACGACATGACTGCCCCGATAAGCTTGTAAATAGGCTGGTATGAACGCCCAGGCGGCACCGAATGCGGCACCTGCTGCTATCGCGAAGGGAAATAGCGCCCACCAGGGCATAAAGCTGTCTAAACTCAAACACATCAAGCCGACACCTAAGCCGCCAATATAGGCTTGGCCCTCGCCACCAATATTAAATAGACCCGCATGAAAAGCAATTGAGACCGCCAGGCCGGTAAAAATAAAGTTGGTCGTGTAATACAAGGTATAACCTATACCTTCATCATAGCCAAATGCACCCATTAAAATGTACTGCACCGCCTCAATCGGATTTTCACCAATCAACAAAATCACCAAAGCTGAAACGGCAAATGCCATACACACATTAATCAGTGGTATGACACCAATATCAATCCACGCTGGTAGTGTTCTATTACTCATGACGCTGTTACCTCTTGTGCAGAGGTATCTGATTCAGATCCTGCATTACCCATTAGTAGTCCAAGCTTTTGCGCGTCGGCATCCGCAGCGGCCATTTCACCGACGATACGCCCTTCAAACATCACAATAATGCGATCGCACAGTGACATAACTTCTTCTAATTCAACCGAGACCACCAGCACTGCACTACCTGCATCTCGCAAACTAACCACTTGTTGATGAATAAACTCAATCGCGCCGATATCGACACCGCGGGTTGGTTGTCCGACCAATAGCACTTTAGGTTTTCTCTCCATTTCCCTGGCGATACAGAGCTTTTGCTGATTGCCTCCAGAGAAATTAGCCGACTTCAAATGTGGATTGCCGGGCCTGACATCAAACTCTGCCATCAATTTAACGCAGTGTTCGGTAACGGCCGTGTTGTTCATAAAAATCCGGCCATTAAACTCCGGCTCATCTTGAAAGCCCATAATCGCAGTCTCGCGAGCACTAAAGTCAGTTACCATACCTTGTTTGTGTCGATCTTCGGCTACGTGCCCTAAGTTCAAGTGCCTAAAATCTTTGGCATTTAATACATTATCTTTATCAATAGTACAGCCGTCGAGTACAATACAGCCCTGCTGCACAGCAACAATACCACTGAGCACGTCTAACAGTTCAGTTTGACCGTTACCTGAGACACCTGCAATACCGAGTATTTCCCCAGCGTGCACTTTTAAACTGACATTATCTAAGCGGGTAACACCACTGCTATCTTTAATAGTTAGATTCTTGGCCTCTAACAAAATTTTACCGGGTTTGGCAGGCGTTTTATCTACTTCTAATAACACCTTGCGACCGACCATTAATTCAGCCAACTCTTCCTTGGTCGTAGTAGCCGTTTCACGGGTAGCCACCATTGTGCCGCCACGCATCACTGTTACCTCATCGGTAATCGCCAGGATTTCTTGTAATTTATGGGTGATCAACATCACACTGACACCGCGCTTGCGCAGGGCGTTGAGAATATCAAATAACTGCTGTACTTCCTGTGGCGTCAACACACCGGTCGGCTCATCTAAAATTAAAATTTCAGCACCACGGTACAGAGCTTTGAGAATTTCGACTCGCTGCTGCAGGCCCACCGCTAAATCACCGGTGATAGCATCCGGATCCACCGCCAAGCCAAACTCATTAGATAAGCGCTTCAATTCTTCTCGGGCGCTAATTTTGCTTTCTTTAAGGGAGCTACTTAACTCGGCACCGAGCATCACATTTTCAAGCACGGTAAAGTTTTCGATGAGCATAAAGTGCTGATGCACCATACCTATCCCGGCATAGATGGCATCTTTAGACGAGCGAATAGAAGAGAGTTTACCATTGACGAGTATTTCACCACTGTCAGCCTCGTAGAAGCCGTAAAGAATACTCATTAGAGTGGATTTTCCAGCGCCGTTCTCACCAATAATGCCATGAATGCTGCCTTTGGCAACTTTCAAATTAACATTTTTATTAGCCTGAACTGGACCGAAGCTTTTATTTATCTTTCGTAAATCAATTGCAGGAGGCTGCACCGCCTTCTGCTCAGAGCTATCATTACTTATCATTCAATTTTCACAATTTTTGAGAAATAACCCCGTGGCTAGCCTTTGAATCTTATTCCGCTCAAACTCCAACACAAAAAGGGGTAGTCAAGCTGTGCCAACATCAGCAGATATTGGCACAAAACTTGTATATTATAGTGAAGGACACTTACTGTCAGACATGTAGTCATGGACTACAATTTTACCGGCGATAATATCAGCTTTCGCTTGATCAACAGCCGCTTTCATCTCAGCAGTAATCAACGCTTTGTTGTGCTCATCATAAGCCCAAGCAACACCACCTTCAGCTAAACCAAGTACGTTAAATCCAGCTTTCCAAGTATCATCTTGGACACCTTTAAAGGTGTTATAAGCGGCGATATTAACTCGCTTGATCATCGAAGTCAGCATAGTGCCCGGATGGATGTGGTTTTGATTTGAATCAACACCGATTGCAAATTTACCAGCATCTTTAGCTGCTTGGTAAACGCCGATTCCAGTGCCACCAGCGGCGGCAAATACCACATCTGAACCACGGTCAAACTGACTGCGTGCTAACTCGCCACCTTTTACCGGATCATTCCAAGCAGAAGGTGTTGAACCTGTCATATTAGAGATCACTTTTATGTCTTTAACCGCATATTTAGCACCTTGTGCAAAGCCGCAGTTAAAACGACGAATTAGAGGTATATCCATACCACCAATAAAACTAACTGCCTTAGATTCAGACTTCATTGCCGCCAATAGGCCGACTAAGAAAGAACCTTCGTGCTCTTTAAAAACAATCGACTGGACATTGGGTAAATCAACCACCGCATCAATGATGCTAAATTTAGTCTCTGGAAAATCTTTGGCAACTTTTTCTAAAGCGGTCGCTTGCGCAAAACCAATTGCCAGTACCGGATTAGATTTACGCTGTGCCATCTTGCGAATAGCCTGCTCGCGCTGTGACGGGTTAGTCACTTCAAACTCGCGATACTTAATACCGGTCTCATTCTTAAACTGCTCTACACCTTCATATACACCTTGGTTGAAAGACTTATCGAACTTTCCACCCATATCAAATACAACGGCGGGTTTAAGCTCAGCTGCCATAGCTGAGGAGGCAATACTAACAGCTGCTGTTAACATTATAAGTTGACGTTTCATTGATTTCTCCATGATATACTTTTTGTTTGTTTTTATAGATTGCAACACCAATGCTGCGTGACTATTATTTGAACCCACAACACCAAAACTTAAGTTATTGTTTTTATAGCATAATTAAAATATTTCAACTGTATCTTTAGGTGCAGTGGAATTTTTCAAAGCGCTGTAAGGTCAAGAGCTTATGCTAAGCATTGCTAGAAGCTAGTGATTCAAGTATTACTGTTAAAACTTTAATGGCAGTTAAACAAATTCACTGCTAGTTGTATAGCGACAAAGTGTGAAATCGAAAGACTGATTTAAAATTGTACACAATTGAACAAGTAATTAGGTACATCTTTTACCTTAAATTTTACATTTAGTCTAATTTTCCACAGTAAGAGTAGCGATAAAGCGACATCAATCTAATATTTGTTCTATTGTTTAAAGATTCAGATTTATTCAAAGAAAATGCTCGGGTAGAATGGAGCAAATTTTATAACAATAATTCACACTGAGGAGAAAGGCTAACACCGCTCCTTTTTAATTAGGTATTAAAGGCCAGCATTAACTATCCTAGTTTTGCTAAAGCTGGCCCCTTATACAATCTGTATTTTGCAAGAATTTAATGCCTAAAAAAATTATAAACAATATTATTTACCTTATGATGACAAAGGACTCAAAGCATATGAGCAAGCAATCATTCATTCCCTTAGTTGGCCTTCTTAGCTGTCTTACGATCACCTCCGTCTCTGCGGATTATTTATCCAGAGCACAGACAGCTATAGATCAGCAAGACTATAAAACAGCGCTCAAAGAACTCAGCCCCGCTGTTCGTGGCGGCAAGGCGGCTGCGACCAACTTGATGGGTAAGATGTATCAAAATGGCTGGGGAGTTCCCTCGGATATAGACAGAGCTAAATCCTTTTATAAAAAAGGGGCATTTTCAGGTCATATCGACAGCGTCAACAGCTTGAAAGCACTGGCCGATATCCAATATTTAAAAGAACTAGAAATAACCAAGCAAAAAGCTAAGGCCGGCAATGCGACCGCGCAAAACCGCTTGGGAGAGATGCTCGAATACGGATTTGGCATTAAGCGCGACCTCAAGGCAGCATTCGATCAATACCAGCTAGCGGCAGATCAAGGCTATGTTTCTGCACAGCACAATTTAGGTCGTAGCTACAATTTTGGAACTGGGGTTAAACAAGATTTCGCCGTTGCGGAAAACTGGTACCGAATTGCCGCTAATAAAGGCTACAACAAATCCATGTTCTACCTGGGCACCCTCTACGCCACTGATCATGGAAAAGACCAAAGCAACCATCAAGACATCATCGCTTTTGCCTGGATGAACAATGCTGCGGCGCTCGGTGATACAACTGCCGCATCTATCGAAAATCGATTGTTAATGAAGCTCGATGAAGAGCAAATGGTGGTCGCTAAAAAACTCGCCGATGAATACAAGAAAGATTACGTAACACCTTTTCAATAAACTGAGGCTAGGCTCCCAGCAACTAATTTTTATGCTGGGAGTCGGCTTGTCACTCTCACCGGTATATCGCATACAACCGCTTGTAATTTAGCTTATGTTTTTCTCCTATAGATTTTATATGTCTATAAACAACAGTACTGTATCGACAATCGGCGGCGTTTCCCTCAGGGAACGACCTTCTTTAACCGGACTAATAAAGAACAACTTATGCCTAGATCATACGATCAAACAAATGTAGCCCCCGCTACTCTAACGCGCCGCTTGGGCGCGATCGGTTACGATTTTTTAATTGTCATCGCCTTAAGCTTCGCCGTGACGGCCGCCTGGATGTTTATAACCGGTGCCGAGCAGGCAAAAGGCCCTGGATTTCAATCGACGTTATTTATCAGCATTTTTCTATTCTTTGGCTTTTTTTGGACCAGATCCGGGCAGACCATCGGCATGATAGCCTGGCGCATTAGAGTGCAATCAAAAGAGGGCCTCTCAATAAGCTGGACACAGGCGCTGATCCGCTTTTTTAGCGCCATATTGGCCGCAGCTATACTAGGACTGGGCTATCTATGGATGCTGATCAACGACGAAAAGCTGACCTTGCAAGATAAATTATCGCAAACCGAAATAGTATATCTACCGAAAAAATAGTAGAAAAGTTTAAGCTAGATACTACAGACTTCTAGCTTCAACCATCCCCTCATCTATATCGGCTGTCACAAATACTTGGCTATATTCTCAACGGTCATAGCCACGTATTTTTCCTTCTCCGCTACCGGTGCGACATAATCGATAGCATTTTTTGCCGCCTCCAGCCCCTCAGTTTTAGCAATTAACCACGCCGCTAAATATTGCGAGGCCATACAGCCACCCGCTGTTGCAATGTTACCGCTGGCAAAGAAAGGCTGATTGAGCACTGCTACCCCCGCCTCTTCGACCCAAGGTTTTGTGGTTAGATCAGTGCATGCAGGAATTTCGTCTAACAGCCCTAGCTTTGCTAGGATCAAAGCCCCTGAACACTGCGCAGCTAATAACTGACGAGAGGGATCGAGTTGCAGCTGTTTCATTAATTCAGCATCCGCTCTTATCTGACGAGTTTTCAGACCACTTCCGACAATCACAGCGTCGACAAAAGGCACCTCACTTATTGGAATGTGTCGCTCAATGATTAGGCCATTCATCGATTCTACTTTGGGGGTTGGTGATGCAATTGACACTCGCCAGTCAGATTTTTTAATCCGATTTAAAATACCTAATGCAATCAGTGAATCAAGTTCGTTAAACCCATCAAAGGTTAAAATAGCGATATGCATACAAACCTCTCCTATAATATTTTCATAGATTGAGACCTCTGGATAAGTACTGCGCTCAGTAAGACGGCGTTAAAAACCGGCTCAACATGCTCATTTACACCTGTAATACCCATAAACAGGGGCACACTGACTCCGCTATCTCGCCGATTTTTGCCTTGTCTTACCTTCGCTCGCAACGTTATGCAGAGGTCTCAGATTGTTATACCTCAGCATATCTTTTAAAATCAGAACAATAAAATTATTGTCATGGATACAATTTGCTATGCCCAGTCCAAAGTACAAGCGCATTGTCGATGAAATCACCATTAAAATTAGTAACGGCGAACTACCACCAGGCTGCAAACTGCCAACTCATCGAAGCTTGGCTGCGCAGCACAAAATCGCGTTAGTTACCGCCTCGAGAGTGTATGCTGAATTACAAAACAGTGGATTAGTCAGTTCCGAGGTTGGTCGCGGTACCTTTGTTCGTGAGACTGCACTTCCTCTAGGCAATGGCATAGATCAGCCCGCTGCAACAAAAGGGCTAATTGATCTTAATTTTAACTCTCCCTCCCTGCCAAACCAAACTCAATTATTGCGTGATAGCTTGCGAAAGCTCTCCCTGTCTGGTGACTTAGCAACGCTTTTACACTATCAGCCGCATGCTGGTCGAAAACACGAGCGCGCAATCGTAGCCAACCATTTACAGGCCAGTGGCGTGCATGTCAGCGCCCAACAAGTTTTTATTGTTAGTGGCGTTCAGCACGGCTTAGCTTGCACTGTTATGAGCTTGCTAAAGCCTGGAGATGTGGTAGTGACAGACGCTTTAACATATCCAGGGTTTAAAGTATTAGCACAAGTGCACCGCCTAGAACTTATCGCCATACCAGTTAACTCCCATGGCCCCGATCTAGAGGCGCTGGCCAGCGTTTGCCAACAACGCCAAGTGCGTGCCATATACACCATGCCTACTATGCACAACCCTTTGGGCTGGGTGCTTAGCCTGCAACAGCGCCAGCGAATTGTAGCTATAGCAAAACAACATAAATTACTGATCATTGAAGATGCAGCCTATGCGTTTCTGGCAGAAAACCCACCGCCACCGCTAATTAGTTTATCTGCTGAGAATTGTGTTTATATCTCTGGTGTTTCTAAGAGTATCGCAACAGGATTGCGGGTAGGCTACATTGCAGCCCCCAAGAAATGGGTGACAAAAATTGATCGAACTATCAGGGCGACTACTTGGAACACTCCAAGCTTAATGACGGCACTAGCGTGTAATTGGATTGCAGATAAAACAGTGATCAAACTTGAAAATGAGAAGCGCCAAGATGCTAAAAAAAGGCAGTGCATTGCGAGAAAAGTGTTTAAAAATTTGGCGTATATAGGTCATCCAAGCGCCTATTTTCTCTGGTTACCACTGCCAGAAGAAGTACGTGCGGATCGAATTGTGATGGCACTACTACGAGAAAACATTACCGTTTCTAATGCAGAACCTTTTGCCACCTCTGACATTGTGCCACACGCTATTCGGATTGCATTGGGGTCTGTGTCTATAGATACACTCAGCGCTGCTCTGATCAAAGTGCGGGAGTCGATAGAAAATTACCGATATTAAGAGACCTTTGCATACTGACTCCGCTATCTAGCCGGTTTTTTCCTTGTCTTATCTTCGCTCGCAACGTTATGCAGAGATCTCTATTAAATATTTTAACTAATTTTTTTGAGGATTAAGGTCTGTAATTTCAGGTGCAGTTTCGCTGCAGCGAGTTCATTTATTTTTGCGAAAAGCTTCCGCTCCTGCTCACGCCCCTTACCTACATCCCTGTAGGCAAAAAAAGAACCGAACCAAAGTGGCTCTTTGCCATCCTTGGCACCGCCAAATACCATACATCCTGTACATAAAGATTTCGCCCTACTATTGCCTAGAGATACCTGCGCTATCCATGGCTCAACTACGCTTTTCCGCGACGTCCTGTCGCGACACTCGCCAATTTAGCAAATAGCTGCGGTGACGATACAAAAGGGGATTGTAGCTCCGTAGCTAGTACTTTGCGAACACGATATTTTTAGTGTCTATAAATAAAATAACTAGCAATATAATCTGGTTCATTTACATATTTCAGTGATATAAATAACCTGTCCCTTATGTTTTATGAGTATTGTTTGATGTGGTTATAGTTTACCGGACACATAAATATACATAATATTAACCTATTTAAGGTGTGTCTGATGTCTAGAAAGAAACCAAATAATTATACAAGTGAGTTTAAAGAGTCTGCTATTCAATTAGCCATTGAGTCCAATCAATCTATCGCTGCTACAGCAAAAGAACTGGGCTTAAATGTCAGTACTTTACACACTTGGATTAATAAATATCATAGTGTCAGTGAAGGGGCTAAGCCAGCAAAAAGTCTTAACAAAGAGCACATATATGATGAGAATAAAAGACTGAGACGAGAAGTCGCTCGCTTAAAGGAGGAAAGAGCTATCTTAAAAAAGGCGGCGGTCTTCTTTGCCAGAGAACTTCACTAAGATATTCATTTATTAGTGATCACTTAGAGCTGTTTAATCTTTCACTCATGTGCCGAGTACTTTGTGTCTCTCGCAGTGGATTTTATGAATGGTTCAAGCGTCCTGTATCTCACCGAGAGTTGCAGGATCAGGCATTGAAGGCCGACATCAAGACAAGCCACCAAGATAGCCATAAGATCTACGGAACACGCCGTATACAAAGTGATTTGGTAGACCTAGGTAAAAAGGTTAGTCGGAAACGTATCAGACGGTTAATGAAGGAAGAAAACCTTGAAGCGAAAATAACAAAAGCCTTTAAAGTAACAACGGACTCTCAACATAATAAACCCGTTGCTGAAAATATACTCAATAGGGAGTTTTCTCCAGAATGTCCAGATCAGGTATACGTTGGTGATATTACCTATATACAAACTTTAGAGGGATGGCTGTATCTGTCTGTTTTCATAGATCTCTATTCTAGAACCGTCGTAGGTTGGTCGATGGACAAGAGGATGCCTGCAACACTGGTCACTGATTCCTTAGAGATGGCGCTGCGTAAACGGAAGCCTAAAGCTGGGTTAATAGTGCACAGTGATCGCGGCAGCCAATACGTTTCAGATAGTTATCAGGCACTCTTAAAGAAGAATAAGTATATTTGCAGCATGAGTAGAAAAGGTAATTGCTGGGATAATGCACCATCGGAAAGCTTCTTTCATACTTTAAAAACCGAGATGGTTCATCACGAGAAGTTTAAAACAAGGAGTGATGCTAAGCAGGCCATATTTGAATATATTGAGGTGTTTTATAACCGCCGGAGAAAACATTCAACCATTGGTTACGTAGCTCCAATGGAATACGATGAAGCATATAGAAAAGCTGCTTAGAAATATGTCCGGAAAAGTCTTGCCAGATCAGTTGAACGACATCCTTTTATGAAACAAATGAAAGTAAAGTAATCCAAACTGTCGATAAACAAGCACACGTTGTCTGACTAGTTTACCGCTGCGCTCCAATCTAGCCGCAAATTAGGGCGTTAGTCACCCATCTATATATCAGCAGGACGGCCTTCAAGGAGAAAAACATGGAACAAAGTTATTTCTTATCACGAAATGAGAGTGTCCGAACAAATTTTAATGTTCAAAATGGCTCTGTGTCACTTACAAAACGCCATGGTTTGCGAATTTATTATATCGAGAGCAATTCATGGAAAGAGTTCGATCTAAATGCTCCAATTCCTGCACCCTTGGTATATGAAGGCTTGATTCGTATTGAAGCAATAGATGCTGGTATCAATTCTGCGACTTTAATAAACACCAACTCTGAAGGAAATGAAATAGATAGATTCAGCATTCATGTAGATGTATGCAAGCTATCTATAAGAAATGACAGTGACAGAGATGGTGATATTGACTTAGTAGATAATAGTAATGAAAGCTGGGTTTGGGGTGATGAACAGAGGGGAGCTATAGTTCTAGTTAATAATGACAAGGATATAAACGAAATAGATCCAGAAAATATTACTCATTCTGAATGGTCGGAATTCGTTGTTGGCGATACTCTGCTAAGTGCGTTTCCTGACGATGTTCGCCTTATTCTGAGTGCGTCAGAGGGAGCTACGAATAGATTTACTGTATACGCTAAATCAGAGGGTGATGGCTATGAGCGCATTCTTGGCGTGGACCCTACAGGTCAATCGGACCCAATTTCATTTTCCAATAAATTACCCATTAATGGATCGACGTATTATTTGGAAGCACACGAATATGCTGGAGCCGATTTTGCAGGTTTAATTACGATAGAGTTGCTGTTGGTTAAGGGACAATCAGTTATTTCAAGTGATTCAGCTGTGTTTAGAGTTGCGCCATGGATAATGACTCCAAACACACTAACACCTATTAGAGCTTTTACATGTCGGATGGTTAACGGTGCTAATACTAATGATAGTTTTATTGAAGGCCTCCAAGATGCTTTAAACAATGCTAATGTCCCCCTCACAATTATTGAGCCTCAGGACCATATGGGTGACAGGTGGATACAAGATGAAATAGAATTTGGGTATGTGCAGGGTGCTTCACATACTTTGCCAGTGGTCTTAGATAGCCCTAGAGATAGAGGTCTAGATGATTTTCCTGAAAAAAATCTACTCGGCCCTGATTTTGGTCACTTTCAAATAGGAGGAACCACACCTAATTCGCTAGATTCTTTTGGTAACTTAGAGGTTAGCCCACCCTCTGAAGTTAACGGGAGACAATACCCATTTGGTCGAATAGTTTTTGGCGGTAAGAAGTTTGGTGACTATTCGGAAAGCAACCGACAAATGATGCCTCATTTACGGAAGTTCTTTTACGCCCAAAAGGTCCAATCCCCATTTGAGATTTACACTGATTGGTTAACTGTTGGGCATGTTGACGAAATTATCTGTTTTATCCCCGCTCATAATGATATCGGGTATCAAGTGCTGGTTGCATCTCCGCAACGAGCAAAGGCTATTCTTGAGCGACTACAGTTTCAAGGGCATGGAGATTCTGTCATGTTCAAAGAAATGATGCGAGGAGAACCTCGAAGTGGAGATAGTGCAGAAATTTCAGTAACGAATCTTCTTAATGACATTGAATTTTGGCTGCAAAATGGTTCATATCAAACGATTATGGATTCTAACTCTTCAATTCTTAAAAAAGAATTGGGCTTAACTGACGAGCATATCATTCAAATTCCAGTTCTTTTTCATCCAACTGAGCCACAGAGAACTGCAGCGTACTTCCCCGACATGGTAAACCATCTAGTTGTCGGTAACACTAGCATTGTGCCTAAGCCTCATGGACCGATCATCGACGGAGAATGCGCATTCGAAAAATCGTTTAAAGATGCACTACCGGAAAGAGAGGTGGTATTTGTAGATGATTGGTATTCATATCATGAAATGCTAGGGGAGGTTCATTGTGGAACGAACTTGCAAAGGCAACCTTTTCCTAATAAAACTTGGTGGTCTCACAAACCTGAGGGTTGTTACGACATTTAGCGCGAAATGCATAGTGATTTTGAGAAGAGATCGATCAATTATCACTGAGTTCTGTCATTTTTTTGGCCCCCAAATAACCGCTGTTACTTTACTTTGCGGCGGGGTTATTTTATTTATATTGGTTTTTTCGAAAAGACAAAGCAGCGGATCAGGAAGCCCTACTCCTAATCGGATAACCAAGAATGAGGGTCAAGTGATTTCAGGTGCAGTTTCGCTGCAGCGAGTTCATTTCTTTTTGCGAAAAGCTTCCGCGTCCTGCTCACGCCCCTTACCTACATCCCTGTAGGCAAAAAAGAAACCGAACCAAAGTGGCTCTTTGCCATCCTTGGCACCGCCAAATACCGTACATTCTGTACATAAAAATTTCGCCCTACTATTGCCTAGAGACACCTGCGCTATTTACTAAATTGACGGCCGCGCAGATTCGCCATCCATGGCTCAACTACGCTTTTCGCGACGTCCTGTCGCTACACTCGACAATTTAGCAAATAGCTCCGGCGGCAATACAAGGGGGATTGTAGCTCCGTAGCTAGATCTTTGCGAAAGCGATATTTTTAGCGTCTATAATTGAAATGACTAGCAATATGATCTGGTTTGTTCATATATTTTAGTGATATAAACAGTCTTATAGAAAAGATATTTAGTCTGTCCGAGTAAGTGGCAATTGGCGAATAACGTATTGGTTTACAGGACGTGATGTTGAAATAGTAAATTATGAGGATTACCACTAATGGCTATGTTTAATCCCGCTCATCCGGGAGGAATATTAAAAGAGTTACTGATCGACTCCTTAGAGTTAACGATCACTGACGTTGCTCAGCATCTTGATGTGAGTCGTAAGACTTTATCTAAAATTTTGAATGCTAAAGGATCTATAACACCCGTAATGGCGGTACGTCTAGAATTGGCTTTTGGCAAACCATCAGCAGATCATTGGCTTCGCTTACAGAACGCGCATGATTTATGACAAACAAGGCAAGAGCAAAAGCCATTGCATGTTTCTCCATATAACTTTCAAATGGCGTAATGCGGTTTAACAAGTGACCAAATGTGGATTTCGCAAACGATCACATTTTTTTCAGGGCAAAGAGAAGCGCCCATTTTCGCCACAAATCAAGAATACAGATTCAGCTTAAAAGGATATTTTTTTGAAAATTTACGGTCGAACTACATCATTTAATGTTCAGAAAGTACTATGGTTTCTTGATGAATTGGGTATCTCTTATCAGCACATTCAATTAGGAGGGCGCTTCGGTGGCCTAGATACAAAGGAATTCTCTAAATTAAACCCGATCAAGAAAGTACCATTACTAGTTGATGGTGATAAGGTGATTTGGGAGTCTCATACAATATTACGTTACCTATCTGCGAGTTATGGCGGCAGTAAATGGTATTCAAAAGATGCGTACCAACGTTCAGTGTATGAACGCTGGATGGATTGGTCACACGTTACATTTCAACCTGCATTTATGGGAACTTTCTGGGGATACTACAGAGTCCCTGCCAACAAAAGAGATATGCTTGCAGTAAATAATGATCTTAGTAAATGCGTGCAATGTTTGAATACTTTGAATGAAGCATTAGCTGTCTCAGAGTATTTGGCTGGCCCATCAATAACACTTGGCGACATATGTGTGGGTTCAGTTATTTACCGATTAACCTCTCAAGGATTAAGTATCGAGCTCCCTCCAAATGTTTCGCATTGGTACGAGGGTATAAAATCTCGAGAGGGATATAAACAGTGGATCATGAGCGACTATAGTGAGCTGGCAGGTCGTGAAAACTTTTAATCTAATCGAGGAAACGAAGGTATCTGCAAGAGCTTCCTGCTTATTTTATGTTAATCCCTACTCTGTGGTAAGACCAATATTTTAAAGAATTTTTCACCACAGAGGGCGTAAAAACGCTGCGCTACACAGAGGAAAAACAGGGTTACAAGAATTCGGGATCAGCTTTTGACTTAAAGACATAAAGACATAAAGACAAAACCAGTTTCCCCTTAAGTTTTTACGACCTATCATTGTAGAAAGTGAATTACATAAGAGCTGTGTTATTAATAATAAATATTTCAAACCTATAATTTGGCATCGATCTAGTCAATATCACTTTCAGGTAAATACACCGCGGCATAATCAAGCTGTCAGGAGGACTTATATTTGCTGAATAACAAGCCTGAATAATTTTCCACTGATTTAAAGTTATTTAGAGGATTAATGATTCTTCTAGCTCTCGGTCTTTGTTGGCTGTCATACGATTACTTTTTTAGTGCGAAATGCATAGATATTCCGGTAAGAGATCGATCAATTTTCACTGAGTTCTGTCATTTTTTTGAGCATCAAATAACGGCTGTTACTTTACTTTTCAGCGGGGGTTATTTTATTTATATTGTTTTTTGCGAAAAGACGAAGCAGCGCATTAGTAATGCTCTATTCCTAATCTGTCACCAAGAACTTGGGTCAAGTGATTGCAGGTGCGGTTTCGCTGCAGCGAGTTCATTTCTTTTTACGAAAAAAAGAATCCGAACCAAAGTGGCTCTTTGCCATCCTTGGCACCGCCAAATACCGTACATCCTGTACATAAAAATTTCGCCCTACTATTGCCTAGAGACACCTGCGCTATTTACTAAATTGACGGCCGCGCAGATTCGCCATCCATGGCTCAACTACGCTTTCCGCGACGTCCTGTCGCTACACTCGCCAATTTAGCAAATAGCTCCGGCGGCAATACAAGGGGGATTGTAGCTCCGTAGCTAGATTTTTGCGAAAGCGATATTTTTAGCGTCTATAATTACAATCACTAGCGATATGATCTGGTTTGTTTACATATTTTAGTGAGATAAATAGTCTATCCCTTATATTTACACGGAGGAAAAACAGGATCAGAAGAATGCGGGATCAGCACTAGCTTTACGCAAGCTATATTTTCATTAGTAACTGTCTTCTCCTGAGACACTTGACGTCAATCAGTCACTGTCTTAAATTAATATTTTTTCTACTAAGATAGTTTAATTATCAGTGATTAAGCAATTTTTACACGGGCCTGTGTCATTTGGCTTTGAGAAAATAAAGCAAGATTTTACCCCCAAATTTTTGTGTTATTAAGATACTATGCCTAGGAGAAAGGATGAACGTACATCAGCAATTAATTGAAATCTGCAAAGAGTATATTTTGCCTGCTGGTGAGAATGTAGTCATTAGCGAGCCTTATATTCCTTACATTCCAGATAAATGGAATCGGTTATTAATTTTAGCTGAGAGTCAGAATCTATCGTTTTCAAATATCAATTATGTTGAAACTCTTTCAAATATGACAATAGAGGGCAGAATTCAGCGATTAGGTGTGTCGTCAGATTATGTGGGGGTTTATCCTTGGGATGATGGTTCTATTAAGCTAGCAGTAGAAGCGTCTTTAAAAGTACAAGCAATTGAAGTAGGCGTTTCAAATGCTGTTCTATGGTCCCAAAGAGGCTCGAATAAAGAAAATATAAACCCAGATTTAAATCTTCAAGTTAGATCGTCTGAAATCTGGTCTAAATTATTACCCATTTTAGACCCAAACGTCGTTGTTTGTTGCGGTAAAATTGCACTGCAAGTGATTAAAAAATCAAATTGGAAGGGAAAAGTAATTCATTTTCGGTTGCCTTCTAAATCTGCAATGTCTAGAGTTTCAGGTATGTTCAATGAGACAGATTTACTGAATCGTTACCCCGAAGTGTCTACGGTTGTTGATAAACATCCGCATTGGTTAGACGGAGGATATAAATTGAATAAAATATTCTATGCGTGTCATGCTGTTAGTTCACAAACCAAAATATAAACTGCATCACTTCGTCCCCTACGGCTGCTAGCACAGGAATACCTAGTTTAGTTAAAGATAACAAAACTTGATTTGGTATAAAAAGGCAAAGGAATCATCACTGCTTCTTGACCGGAAACTTCTAATGGGTGACCTCCTTATTTTCTTACAGCTAAATCATATACAGATTTTTCAAGCTACATCAATATAGGGTTTACTATGGCGAGCTCTCATAAAATAAAACTAAAACATAGAAAGAAGAGTAGAAAGCTAAAAATTAAAAAGCTTTCAAATAAGATTAAGACTAAATGTTGTGACAAAAAATTTGAATGTGCTTTTCATGAAATAGGTCATTTTGTTGTGATGAACCACTACCGCCCATTAAGCAAAAAAATAATCACAATAAATAACATTGAAGGTACTTGGGTCGGTTGCGTGTCTGAGCCAGAAGAGTCAAAAAAAGCTGGTTGGGCAAGCTCTGCCGATTTCTTACTAACTTTGGGAAAAGTGGCTATTAGTGGAGCTATAGCCGAGTCCATCTACAAAACGCATAATAAGGGAGCGGCTTGGAAGCTCTTATTAAGCGGTAAAAAAACTGGCACATTTAAAAATGATTATCAAAACTTTAAAATCTCGCATGGATACCTTAAGCCTAGATTAGATAAATACATTAAAAACCCCAACAGTATGCAAGAATACTTCGAGTATTTGTATGAGCTTTCTGTGTACCTTCTAACGACTTTTGATCTGAGGCATATGATCAACATCGCTGAAAAATTATGCACCGTACAGAAATTAACAGGTGAAGAAGCTCTTAAAAATTTATGCAAGAATGCGCCAACATTGTTATCGAGTTAAGGGGCGTTTGGATTACAAGGATAAGGAATAGCATGTCTGATATTGCGGAAATGGCTTTAGAAATATTAAAAGAACATTCAAAGGGGCTTCATGTTGATGATTTAGCCAAAATAATTCTTGATAAATATCAAAATCTACAAATTAATGTAGATAGTTTATCCTCTAAGCTGTCTAACAAGCTTTCTACTGAATTTAAAACTAAAAAAGCGAAATCCCGATTTTCTAAAATAAAGAATAAAAATGGTAGCTTTAAAAGAGGGATTTATAAAGCGCGTAAGTTTCGAGTAGATGAAACGCAATATATTTCTATTCAAATACCTGACGCCCCTAGCTCTAATTTTATCGGGTGTGCAGGAGAGCACGCTGTTCTTAGTGAGCTTATTTTTAGAGGTTACAATGCGGCTGTAATGACTGTCGATGAAGGTATTGATTTAGTTGCCAGTAAAGATAATAGATATTTTCACATCCAGGTAAAAACATCATCAGAAACAGCCAACGGGTTTAGCTTTAGTGTCAAAAAACATATATTCGAAAATAATGACCAAGGTATTACCTTTTATGTTCTTCTTTGCAGACGGTTTATGAAAACACATTTTCAACATGACTATGTCATTTTACCAAGTTCAGTTGTAGCAACCTTTATAAACAATGGTTCAATAAAAGATACTACATCGATATCTATGAGAGTTTCGATTGAAGATCGAAAATTCATGCTTAATAAAAAAGTTGATCTTAGCAGATATATCAACCGGTTCGAGCTGATAAAGTAATTATAACAACTCATTCAAAACACAAATAGCAGTTGTTTTTTCCTTCGATGCTTATTTCAACCAACTATTATTTGCTTCTTAGTGTGACATCAAACGTCCACTTTATGCCATTTTCAAACACAACAACACCCATCCATATTTGACCACTACCCATTACACAGCACTCTCCCCACCTTACTAAACTTACATCGCTAAATTTTTGCTCGACTTAGCAGAACATACCCCAAACATAAACACACTAGAATCGGCACTAACACTGCCACCAGCGGCGACAGTCCAGCGACTTCACTGACTTGGCCTAATATATCTTGGATAAATTTAAATACTAGGCCGGTGATCACGCCTGCGATCACTCGCTGACCGACTGTGACGCTTCTGAGCGGGCCGAATATAAATAAGATGCCGATCATTACCAGTGCGATCACTGTTAGGGGTTGGAATATTTTTTTCCAGAAAGCATAGAAGTAGGTGTCTGCTTGTAAATCTTGCGCAACTAGGTAGTTTGCAAATGACCACAGTTTGCTGATCGATAAGTCTTTGGGTTCAACGACTAGGGCCGCTAGCGAATCGGGGGATAATCCAAATTGCCACTGCTCTGTTGATTGCTGTGATATTTGGGTACGGTTTTCTAGGAATGAGGTCATGCTAATGTCAGTTAGCTGCCAGTGATCTTGAGTATATATCCCTTTTTTGGCAAAACTGGATGATTTGAGTAGGCCTTCTTGGTCAAATTCAAAACGGGTTACACCCTCTATCTTACCACCCGGTATCACCGCATTGATGTGGATGTAAGTATTTGCCTCGCGGTGCCAAACGCCGTACTGGGAGTGTAGGGCTTTGCCGCCGCCCTTGGCTGTCGCTTTTATCGACTGGGCCAACTGCTCGGTTTTAGGCACGACAAACTCGCCGACCGCCATCGAGATGAACGCCAGTAATAATGCCGGTTTTATCACCGCAAAGATTATTCTGAAGGTGGAGATACCCGCCGCTCGCATCACTGTTAGTTCACTGTGACTAGCCAACACTCCCAAACCAATCAAACAGCCGACTAAGCTGCTTAACGGTAAAAATTCATAAAAGCTACCGGGAATCCCCAATAGTAAATGCTGTAAGATGACGCTGGTATTGTAGGCCTGAGTCGCCTCTTTTGACTCATCCATATAGGCAAATACGAAATCTAGCCCTAAAATAACCACCAAGACCACGAATATTGCCGACAGCACTTGAACACCCACATAACGATCTAGACATTTCATATTATTTAGCGCCTTTTTTAAAACGGGTAAGACTCGGCAGGCTATTCCATAAATTACTCCACAGCTGCTCGAAGAAGATCAAGCTTAAGCCGTATGCCAAAAAGGCCAGATGTACGGCCCACATCACAATAACGGGCGCGCCCTCCTCTATTTCATCTCTGGCAGACATCAGTAATGATAAATAGACTAAATACAGTAGGATACTGGGAATTAATTGTGCATAGCGCCCTTGGCGTGGACTGGTTCTGCTTAAAGGCACTGCCATTAACACCACAATAAAGGCCAGTAGCGGCAGCGATAGCCGCCAATTTAACTCGGCGATGTAGATATCCTCGCGACTGGTAAACAGAAACCCGGTGGTCTTGGCGTAGGGCTCTCTGGTATCTATCACCAGTTTTCTCTCCGGCAGTAAATAGCCGTATTGACGGTACTGCAATTGATCATAATCGGCGGTGCCTGGAATCCCCGTATATCGATAGCCGTCTTCCAAGATTAGATAGCGTTTGCCCGCTGCATTGGTGTGGGTAAAGCCTGACTTGGCATAGGTGATTTGTAGTTTTCCGGTGCCTTTATCGAGTTCGGCAATAAATACTTTGTCCATTTTACGGCGATTATCTAGAAACTTGCTGGTGTAGACGGTACGACCTCCAGGGAGCTTTTTAAATCGACCTTCGGTGAGCGTATCAAACTCGTTTAAGGCGTCTTGCTTGGCATAGCTTATTTCTAAGTATTTAAACGCCACCGGCGATACGTACAAGCTAATACCGGCGACGATTAATGCGCCGCCGATAGCTGGGCCCAGAGCAAACAACACTAATTGCCGACCACTGACACCACTCGCCCTTAACACTGACATTTCACTGTCTAGGTATAATTTTCCATAGGCCAATAGCACGCCTAAAAATAATGCCAAAGGTAAAATCAACATCAACATGCTGGGCAGACGAAAGGCAATTAACTGCATGATGAAGATGAAGTCCATTTCGCCGGGATTGGCCCGCGCCAAAGAATTGATTAAACGGCCGCTGACAATAATAGGCACTAATACTAAAGCAACGGCAAATGTACTAAAAAAAATCTC
Organism: Oceanospirillales bacterium; assembly: GCA_029027825.1. Lineage (GTDB taxonomy): Bacteria > Pseudomonadota > Gammaproteobacteria > Pseudomonadales > Balneatricaceae > Rs1. The sequence goes on from CP093399.1 coordinate 2,863,660, forward strand.
TTTAGCGAGATAGCGGTAAATAATCAATGAAGTTTGCCCTGTTGCTACATATTGAAAAGGTTTATAGTACTGCCCTAATGACAGCCAGTGGGGTGAGCCCCATTTTACAACTAAATCTGAATACATAATGTATGGCTGCATTTAACAACACTTACTGATTCAGATTTTATATTTAACTGACATTAACCCAGTGTAATAGTTTTATCGAATAATCTTGCTATAAAATACCTGTCTCCGTGACTTGATAGTGGATGCAGCGCATAAGAGATTGTTTTACAGCAGCGTGGAAAATTTTAGCTGTGCCCTTAAATAAGGTTCAGTAGCTGTTTTTCAAACTGCGTAAGATCAATAATTTATGCTAAGCGCCTTGCAAGCCACTGATCCAGAAAAATAGTTATCTAGAGCACAGCGAGTATTAAAGTACTGAAAAAAGCACTCAAGCTCAGCCATCAACAGTTTTCTTGCAAACAGCACGCCTTTGCCAAGAGACTGAATCGATTAACAGTCAATTAAAAAATTATACGGCATTATCTTACAAAGTTTGCCTTAAGTCATTACCGGAGTATATATGGATTTCGAAATTGTCAGTAGCGACGTCATCACGCTTAAAACAGAATGTTTAGTCATCGGCGTTGAAGCCGAAGGACTTTTAACCACAACTGCGCAACTTATTGATAAGGCGAGTGCCGGTTATCTTCAAGATATCATTACTGATGGCGATCACCAAGGTAAGTCAGGACACTGTTTGTTACTGCGCAACCTGCCAGGCATCGCCGCTAAACGGGTACTACTGGTCGGTTTAGGCGCTGCCGATAAGCGTGGCGATAACGGCCACAAAAGTATCGTCAAAGCTATTATCAGTCACTTGAAAAGCCATAGCATCACAGCGGTAACTATTGCCCTCGATGATAAAGTCAATCAAGACCTCGATATTTATCGCCAGTTGCGATTATCAGTACAGACAGCTTGCGCTGAATTTTATCAATACGATGCCACCAAAAGCACTAAAGCAAAGGCACCGCTACTCAACAGCATTGGCTTTCTGGTCAGCAATGCGCAAGTCGACGACGCTGAAGCGGGTCTACTCGACGGCACTGCCGTAGCTAATGGAGTGACTGTCGCCCGTGAGCTAGGTAATTTACCGGGTAATATTTGCACCCCAACATTTTTAAGTAAAGAGGCTCTTGAACTCGAGCAAGGCTACGACAATATCAGCTGTGAGATTTTAGACGAAGCTGCAATGGCCGAGTTGGGAATGCACAGCCTGCTATCTGTGGGTATGGGCAGCGCTGAACCTTCACAATTAATTGTGATGAAATACAGCGGCGGCAACGAAGGCGATCAACCCCATGTTCTAGTCGGCAAAGGGGTTACCTTTGATACCGGTGGTATTTCTCTAAAGCCTGGCGCCGGTATGGATGAAATGAAGTTTGACATGTGCGGTGCCGCCAGTGTGATGGGCACAATGCAGGCGATTGCAGAGATGGAATTACCAATGAACGTGATTGGCGTGATTGCCGCTGCAGAAAACATGCCATCCGATAAAGCCACTAAACCTGGCGATGTAATCACCACTATGTCTGGTCAAACTGTTGAAGTACTGAACACCGATGCTGAGGGCAGATTAGTACTGTGCGATGCATTAACTTACGTCGAGCGTTTCAACCCTAAGACCGTGATTGATATCGCCACTTTAACTGGCGCTGTGATTGTCGCTCTAGGTCATCAAGCCTCTGCGGTTATGTCGAACAATGACCAGCTAGCACAAGAGCTTATCGAAGCGGGCGAATACGCCGCTGATCGCACTTGGCGTTTACCTATTTGGGATGAGTACCAAGATCTTTTAGATTCTAATTTTGCCGACATTGCCAATATCGGTGGCCCATCAGCAGGGTCGATCACTGCGGCATGTTTCCTGGCTAGATTTACTAAAAAGTATCACTGGGCACATTTAGATATCGCGGGGATCGCCTGGAATAAAGGCAAGGAAAAGGGCGCCTCTGGTCGCGCTGTTCCGATCCTGTGTCAGTATTTAATGAATACCGCCGCTGATTTGTTAGCTGAAGCTGAATAAAGATTTATTTATTCAATGAAAAAAGCTGACTTTTACATACTTGCCGACAGCGACGAAGACGCTCGTCGGCATTTCTTATGCAAACTACTGCAGCGTATTCTGCACGCAAATTATTGTGTTTATATTTACTGCACAGACCAGTACAGCGCTGAAAAACTCAGCGATTTACTCTGGCAGTATTCAGCCACCAGTTTTCTCGCCAATAAATTAGTGACGGATAGCCACGTCGCCCCTATTTCGATTGGCTGGCCTGAAAAACACCAGCCACCGCACCATGATGTGATTGTTAATTTAAGTGAACAGATACCCAGCGGTGCCGAAGATTTTGAGCGTATTGCCGAGATTGTCATTCAGCAAGAAGTCTCACTGAAAGGTAGCCGTGAGCGCTACAAAAAATACCGCGACGCAGGATTTGTCATCAAACACAATGATATGCGCAGCAAAACCAACCCAGGTTGAGTGTTAATTTTCTTCAAAGGAAATATTTTTATACCAACCTGTGGTCTTTTTCAAGCTGTTATCGGTATCGGTCATAATAGCCAGCACCTCAATTTGGTCGTATTTCACACCAAACGCCGCAAACAGATCATCTTGCACATTTCTGCGATGCCGCTGCCAAGTATTGGCCAATTCCTCGCCGCTGTTTAATGCCAGCATGATGACTTTATCCGTGTATGGATTTTTCCAAGTCTCCCCCACTTGCTGATAATTAGACCAAACATATGCCAAGGTATGCTTCTGCCAGGGAAATGGACCCGTCGAGGCCAGCACATAAATGCGCACCGCAAAATCATCCCCCTTTTTAGATCTTTCACTGACGGCACTCAACACATTACTAATTTTCCAAGACCAGCTCAGCACTGGGGTTTTATTAAGATCGATAGTTTTTTCCAAAAACAAGCCGGAGGCGCTTTTATCTGAATCGATCCGCACTTGATGCTGACCATCCACTTGACTGAACTGATAGCGATTTTTTCCAAGAAAGTTTTTTTCTAACCAATCGCTAAACGGCGGCAGTTGCTGTGCCTGACTGAGCGGGCTATTAAACAAAACCAGCAGCGCACAGCAGCTAATTAAAAAAGGCCTATGGAAGTTTTTTACAAATAACATATATTACCTATTGATGGTGTTCAGAATGTTAGCAGAGCGATGCTGAATCAGCTAAGGCTTGATTTAGGATAAAGTACACCTAACTGCTGTAAATGAGTTAAGTATAAGCGCAAATCTAACTCAACTTGATAATAATCAGCCTGCATGTAACAGCACAGGTTGTAGAAGGCGCGATTATGATCTTTTTCTTTCAAGTGAGCCAGCTCATGCACCACGATCATTTTTAAAAACTCTACCGGCGCCCTCTTAAATACCGCCGCTATTTTAATTTCACGCTTGGCCTTTAATTTATTACCTTGAATTCTAGCTATTTGCGTATGCAAACCTAACGCATTGTTAATAGTATCTATTTTATCATCATATACCACCTTACTTAAAGGCGGCGACTTCTTTAAGTGCTGATTTTTTAACCCTATAGCAAACTTATAGAGTTGTTTTTCTGATCCTAGCTGATGGCAATGAGGATATTTGTTCAGCAAATACGTGCCCAATTGAGCATTATCTAACAGCTGTGAAACTTGTTCTTTGATCACTGCTGGATAGCCAGATATATAATAAAAAGGGTCTTTTTTCATAGCTCTTTCCAAACTTATACGGATTTTAGGAGTTCGCGAGCTGCCAGCCACCACCAAACAATGACTGCGACACTCTGTTGATTAATAAAACCAGCCACCATTAGCAGAAGTATTTTCAAACGGCTGTCTAATGATTACCTTGAGCTAGCACTTACAATCTTATTCGAATTATGCTTGAGATAGCGAGTAGTTTTGGCTTGCTATATCGAACTTTCAGGCATAATATTGAACATCATTTACAGCATAAATCAAACACAATATTTTATATTTTATTTCCGATAATTAATGCTGGTTTTTATCTGCCAGTGGATTAGAATGCGCGACCTTTTAAATATTTATCAGCTGGTCATGGCTTTTTATGACCGCTGTCAATTATTGATCAAGGAACCAGTAACGCTTTTAAAGGAATTAAAAGTAACAAAATTAAGTTTTAGTTGATAAGAGATAAATTTTGATTGTTTTTACCATAAAGAACTCCCGCAGTAACACTGTATATATTGGCACCACTACAAATAGCATCGAAGAGCGCTGGACTTTATTCCAGTTAGCGAAAGATGCCGAGATAGATGCTCCTCTCTATAAAGACATGCGTCACTATGGTGTCGCTTGCTTTAGCATTGAAGAATATGACTATGCTGATAGCCGAGCTGAACTCGCTGAACTATTTGTCGAAGCCATGGAACAATACGACGGCGTAAGCTTGAAAGGCATGAAAACCATGCTGCCCAGAACTGCTGTCTACCCAACCAGCGAAGGAGCTGTACCTGCAGCTAAAGCCGCGACAGCCAAAGCCGCGATAAAAAGCGCCGCCACTGCTGCTAAAAAAAAAGTGAAGAAATAATAGAGGTAGAATCCCACACCTCAGTTTCGATACATGGCACAACTACTAGACTAATGGCTAGCAACAGATCTGTACAAGAGATCGAGCCGATGGTTAAGCTCAAGTTGGCCACAGGGCGAACTGGTTCAGCGATCCGAGAAAAGAAAATCAAGGAGAGCATTGAACTAGAAAAAGCAGCTCGCACGGCACTAAAGCTTAAGCAAATTTCTGAACAAGCAGATGAAATGAAAGCGATCTTAGCCAATTTAGATGCGCGAGGTTCCAGCTTAAGAAAAAGGTATTAACAGTACCCAGGAAAACCAAGCCAGCACTATTTAGTAGCTGGCATGACAAACTGTTACAGAGCATTAACTCCAACTCCCCGTAAACCACCACCCGAAATAGCTTCGCTAGCGCCGTGATTATCGCTATTTTCAGCCAGACTCCCAACCAGTAGATAACAGACCACAGCTCGCTGAGCAGTATGCTATCATCAGCTTATTACATGCATGATCCACGACCGTCAACTGACCGGTTTAGTTCGCGGATCTCAATTTAAAATGGACGTGGCATAATGACGATTGCGGACAAACTCAAATGGGATGTTAAATACACTAGCATGCAGCCCTCTAGACCTAACCCTCCACCCTCTTTAGCCGCTAACGTTCAGCACCTTAAAACCGGCAGACTATTAGACGTCGCTTGCGGCGAGGGCGCGGCGGCATTAGCTCTAAGCAAAGATCCACAGTACCAAGTAACTGCCGTTGATGTCTCTGAGGTCGGATTAAAAAATTTACAATTTTTTGCCTCTGAACAAGGTTGTAAGCTCACCACTTGCCATCAAGATTTAGATGATTTATCGGCACTTCAAGACTTGGGGAAATTCGATAGCATTACCGTTTTTAGATACAAACCTAGCATAGAATTAATATTCACTTTAACAGCGATGCTCAACCCTAAAGGGCGTTTAATCATCAGCACTTTCAATTGGCGTCATCATTTAGAAACCGGATTTTCAGCAAAATTTTGTTTAACTGCAGGTGAGTTCTTACACCTAGATCTACCGGCCACTTTAATTACCTACTCACCCTCCCAGCAGCTGCCCTTTACCGATAGCTATGTGTTTGAGCGCAACCACTAAATCTGCAGAAACTTACACACTGAGAGCTTTGGGCTAGCTGAGCTTGCTCTGTAGAGCGATAAGAGGGTTTTACTCACCATTAATCGCCATTTCTCAGCACTGGACTACTGCCCTACTTTTCGCTATTGCTATTTTTCAGCAAATCTCGCCAGCCAAGGGTTAACTAAATTGTGCTATAGCTAATTATCACCCCCTCAATGTGACGATCGACTATTATCCCCACTAGACACAAGGTATAATTTGCCACTTTTTTACGGGAGATCCGTAATGTATTTCAGCTGTATGGCCGTCCATTGGTGACAAATATTAATTAGCCCGATGTAAACCGCCATAAGATATTTTTTTACTGCGCCATGAGTTCACTCAGGGCCTTTTTAAAGTTAGAGATCAAACCAATGGATAAGACTTACCAACCCGCTAGCATAGAAACCTCTTGGTACAAAACTTGGGAGGACAATAATTACTTTGCTCCAAGTGGCAAAGGTGAAGCTTATTCAATGGTGATTCCACCGCCAAACGTCACCGGCAGCCTGCACATGGGCCACGCTTTTCAGCACACCATTATGGATACATTAGTGCGCTACCAACGCATGCAAGGTAAGAATACTTTGTGGCAAGTAGGTACTGACCACGCGGGCATCGCCACGCAAATGATCGTAGAGCGCAAGCTCGCCGCCGACACCGGCCAGACCCGTCACGATTTGGGCCGTGCCGCTTTTACTGACAAAATATGGGAATGGAAGGAAGAGTCCGGTGGTAACATCACTCGTCAGATGCGCCGCTTAGGCAACTCAGTCGACTGGGATAATGAGCGCTTCACCATGGACCCTAAATTCCAGGAATCTGTGGAAGAGGCATTTATCAGCCTCTACGATGAAGGCTTGATCTATCGCGGCAAAAGGCTGGTCAATTGGGACCCTAAACTGCAGACCGCCATCTCCGATCTTGAAGTGGAGAGTAAAGAAATCAAAGGCAAGATGTGGTATTTGCGCTATCCGCTGGCAGATGGTGTAACCACCGATGCGGGCGATGATTATATTGTAGTCGCCACCACTCGCCCAGAGACCATGTTTGGCGACACCGCCGTCGCGGTCAATGCCGAAGATCCTCGTTTTCAAAGCATCATTGGCAAAGAGATCATCCTGCCATTAGTCGGTCGTCGCATTCCTATTATCGCCGACGATCACGCCAATATGGAGAAGGGTACCGGCTGTGTAAAAATAACCCCTGCACACGATTTTAACGATTACGAAGTCGGCAAACGTCGCAAATTACCGATGATTAATGTGCTAACTTTCTCCGCTGAAATTCGCGAAGTGGGTCAGGGCTTTAACAGTGACGGCACCCTGAACAGCGAGATCAACTGCCATATCCCCGAAAAATATCACAACATGGAGCGCTTTGCTGCACGCCGTGAAGTGGTTGCCGATTTTGAAGCGCTAGGGTTTTTGGTAAAGATCGAAGAAAACAACATGACCATCCCCTACGGCGATCGCGGCGGAGTAGTTATTGAACCGATGTTAACCGATCAGTGGTTTGCCGATGCTAAAACACTGGCAAAGCCAACGATTGAGGCCGTGGAAAACGGCGCGATTAAATTCGTGCCCAAGCAGTACGAAAACATGTTCTTCTCTTGGATGCGCGACATCCAAGATTGGTGTATTTCCCGCCAGCTGTGGTGGGGCCATCGCATCCCGGCATTTTACGATGCCCAGGGCAAAGTCTATGTAGCGAGTAGCGAGAGCGCAGCGCGTGAGAAATACAACTTGGGCAGCGAAGTTACCCTAACTCAAGACAATGATGTCTTAGATACTTGGTTCAGCTCGGGTCTATGGAGCTTCGCTACCATGGGCTGGCCTGAGCAGAGCGACAAGCTTGAGACCTTCCACCCCACCGATACACTGGTCACCGGCTTTGACATCATCTTCTTCTGGGTTGCCCGGATGATGATGATGAGCATGCATTTGTGCAAAGATAAACAAGGTAAACCGCAAATCCCCTTCAAAACGGTCTATATCACCGGTTTGGTACGCGATGAAAGCGGCGAAAAAATGTCTAAAACCAAAGGCAATGTGCTTGATCCGCTCGACATGATTGACGGCATCAGCTTAGAAGATCTATTGGCCAAGCGCACCGGTAACATGATGCAACCGCAAATGGCCGCCAAAATCCGCAAGCGCACCGAAAAAGAATATGCTGATGGCATTCCCGCACACGGCACCGATGCACTGCGTTTCACCTTGGCGGCACTCGCCTCAACCGGTCGCGATATCAACTGGGACATGAAGCGCCTAGAAGGCTATCGCAATTTTTGCAACAAGATTTGGAACGCCGCTCGCTACGTAGAAATGAACACCGCAGGTGAAGACTGCGGCCAAAATGGTGCAGAGGTTGAACTGTCTCTCGCCGATCGCTGGATAAGCAGCAAACTACAGCAGATCGAAATTGACGTCGCCAGACACATTGAAGAATACCGCTTAGATTTAGTAGCGCAGACTTTATATGACTTCATCTGGAACGAATACTGTGGCTGGTATTTAGAGCTATCTAAGCCGGTATTATGGAACGAGGAGGCGACAGAATTGCAAAAGCGCGGTACCCGCCGCACTTTAGTACAGGTACTAGAAGTGATCATGCGTTTAACGCACCCGATTATGCCGTTCATCACCGAAGAAATTTGGCAGTCGATTAAAACACTCGCTGGCGTTAGCGGCGACAGCATCATGCTGCAAAGCTATCCAAAAGCCGACCTCAGTAAAATTGATTTGGCCGCTGAAGCCGATATCGATTGGTTAAAAGGGGTGATTACTGGGGTGCGCAATATTCGCGGCGAAATGGGCATTTCACCGGCCAAAGAGCTGACAGTATTAATAAATAACGGCAGTGAAGAAGATCAACAACGCTTAGCCGCTAACCGTAATTTCTTAATGAAACTGGCCTCTCTGGAGCAAATTACCTGGCTAAACCCAGGGGATCAAGCACCGATGTCATCGACGCAGCTAGTCGGCAAGATGGAAGTGCTAGTGCCAATGGCTGGATTGATCGATAAAGATGCTGAAGTGTCTCGTCTCAATAAAGAGATTGAAAAGCTAGATAAAGAGATCGGCCGTATTGAAGGAAAGCTTGGCAACCAGAAGTTTGTCGCTAACGCACCCGAGGCGGTGGTCGCTAAAGAGCGCGAAAAGATCGCGGACTTTAAAGCAGCACAGGACAAACTGATTGAGCAGCGCGAAAAAATAGCAGCGCTGTAAGCTCTTCCAGTACTTCAATACAGTAGACACTTAAAATAAAGAACCAAAACCAAAAGAGCCTAGCGGCTCTTTTTTTATGTATAAACGTCCTAGAAGTGAATGCGATATTAAGGTTTTATATTGAGAGACCTCTGCATAACGTTGCGAGCGAAGGTAAGACAAGGCAAAAACCGGCGAGATAGCGGAGTCAGTGTGCCCCTGTTTATGGGCATTACAGGTGTAAATGAGCATATTGAGCCGGTTTTTAACGCCGTATTACCGAACGCAGTAGTTATGCAGAGGTCTCATTGAACAACTGTCTAAATTCTGCCGCATTCATCGTTTCACGACCCATGCTACTCGCCGTATCGACTACCTGCTTAACCAGCACCGCATTATTGTAGGCAAATTGGCCACGCATGTTGTACAAGTTATTTTCAAACCCGACGCGTACATCTCCGCCTAATGAGAGCGCGGCACTCGCACAGCGATGCTCATCTCGACCAAAGGCGCAAACCGCCCACGGAGTGTGATCTTGGTGCTCTATGATAAAGGGGAATAACTCGCCAGGCTCGGAGTACTGACCCTGATTATATCGCCCCAGGACAAATAATAGATGATGCCGATTGGCTGGTAGCACACCTTTAGATTTTAATTGATGATACCAAGTTACCTCTTCTGCTGTGTATAAAATGTATTGCGCGACAATACCCTGCTGTGCCACCCAGTGAAAAAACTCACCCGCCGCTGCAAGTTCATTTTCAGAGGGAATAAATTCACGCAGCGCAAACGAAGCGGCTTCTGGCTGGATGGCTTTAATCATCGCCATCTGCTGAGAAATCGGGTAGATGCCAATCGCTTCCGTGGTGAGTTGCACCACCATATTTTCACCAATTGTCTCACGCAAACAGTCATAAAGCCGATGATTATCATCAATTTCCAGACTGTGGCTCGCGTCCGCTTTTCGGGCGTGAGCATGTACCATGGTCGCTCCCGCCTGATAACTTAGCAGTGTATCCGCAGCCACTTGCCGCGCGGTTATTGGTAAATGTGCATGATCTTTTTTATTTCTTCGTGCCCCGTTTGGAGCGACAATGATAATCGCTTTATCCGCTGCCAGCATGATTTTCTGCTCTTCATCAAAGAGCGCCTGAGGTGTCAAATGTTCATTCATAGTAACCACTGTCTTAATAAGAGAGCCTAGCTAACGACTACGTTAGGCTAAGAGTTCAATAATTTATTTTGCTTAAAATTTGATCAATCGATTTAGCTAATACTGCGACTAAAAAATCCAAATCTTCTTGTTGTACAATATATGCGGGGGCGATAAGTACATGGTGTCCTAGCCTACCATCCACAGATCCAGCTCCTGGATAACAGAGCAAACCATTTTCCATCATTTGTGCTTTAAGCTGCAGATGAAACTGCGACGACACCGGCAAAGGTGACTTATCGGCTTTATCTTTGACTATTTCAAGCCCTCTAAACAGACCTCTCCCTCGAATATCACCTATCATTGGATGCTCTGCAAAATAGTGCTGTAACTGTTGCTGTAAATAATCTCCCTGACTATTCACCTTGGATAAAAGCTGTTCCTCAACAATCACCTGCTGCACAGCTAAAGCCGCAGCACAAGCAGTTGGGTGACCAATATAGGTATGCCCATGCTGAAAAAAACCAGTGCCGCTGGCGATAGTATCATGAATTTCTGCACTAACCAGCACCGCACCTATTGGCTGATAACCGGCACCCAAGCCTTTCGCCATCGTCACTATATCGGGCACTATTCCCTCCTGCTCATAGGCGAACAATGTACCAGTTCTGCCCATGCCGCACATCACCTCATCGAGAATCAGCAAGATGCCATGTTGCTGACAAATTTGGGCTATTTTTTTAAAGTAGCCAGGCACACTCGGCACCGCGCCTAAAGTGGCACCAACCACTGGCTCTGCAATAAAGGCAATCACATTATCCGCCCCTAACTCAGCCAATTTTTGCTCAAGCTGCAGCGCCACACGCTGACCATATTGCCACTCGCTCTCTCCCTCCTGCTGCCCTCTATACGCATAGCAAGGTGCGATATAATTAGCTTTGGTCATTAGCGGTGCGAAAGGCTCACGTCGCCAAGGATTACCACCTATGCTCAGTGCTCCTAGAGTGTTTCCATGGTAACTTTGCTCACGGCTAATAAACAAAGAACGTTGCGACTCGCCTTTTTCAAGGAAATATTGACGGGCTAACTTTAAAGCCGCTTCCACAGCTTCAGAACCACCACTAGTGAAATATATTTTACCCATACAACCAGGAGCTTGATCAACAAGAAACTGGGCTAATTGCTCAGCGGGCTCTGAGCTAAAAAAACCGGTGTGGGCGAAGGCAATTTTATCAATTTGGCTTTTAATCGCATCAATAATGACCGGATGGGAGTGACCTAAGCTAGAAACTGCGGCGCCACCCGATCCATCTAAATAGCGCTTTCCGTGTTGATCGATAATATAAGGACCGTCTCCGCGGACGGCAATCGGCATTGTCACATTACAATTGCGTTGAAATACAGCAGTCATTTATAACTCTCCAGAGTGAATTTTAACCATCCGCGCTAACACTGGGTATTTGGCTCGCGTAGGGAGTTATATTTAAAGCAAGTTGCAGTAGAGCTGCAATGGATTTATTATCACTAGTCATGAGCAAACAGAATATAGAATCCAGAAACAATTACTTTTACTCAAGCTAAAACAACCTGTAATTAACATCCGGCACAACGCCAAAAATTGATAGCTAACCGATTGAGAGCAACCATGCGTGACTACCTACCCCCTATGCAAGCCTTAAAAAGCTTTGCCGCTGCGGCAAGATTATCCAGCGTTTCCAAGGCGGCGATAGAACTCTGCGTGACGCAGGGGGCGGTTAGTAAACAAATAAAGCTATTGGAGTCCTTTTTAAGTGTGCCTTTATTTATACGCTCGGCCAATGGTATTAGTTTAACCACTGAAGGCCGACAGTATCTACCCACCGTTATTAAGGCCCTCAATGAATTAAATAACGGCGGCCAATCACTGCAGCGCAACCCCAAACAGCAACAATTGTTACTCGATGTTATTCCATCAATGAGTAACATTTGGCTGATTCCGAGAATTCACAGTTTTGAAGACCGCTACCCACACCTTAAAGTAGATTTAATCAATGGCGATGGCTCACCCGATTTCAACTTGTCCCAGGCGGATATTTGCATCCGTTGCCTGCTACATACTGCAGTATCAGTCAACAGTATCGAGTTATTTAAAGAGCGGCTAATTTTAGTTGGGGCACCGCAACTGATGGAAAAAAATAGTATTGAGCAGCCAGCAGAGATTTTGCAACACCGGCTACTGTTACAAAATACACGTCCACTAATGTGGAATAACTTCTTGATCGCTCAGCAACTTAGCACTGAGGAATTGAATTTAGGGATGGGTTTTCAACATTTTTTCATGGCTCTTAAAGCCGCTGAAGAAGGGCTGGGACTAGCGCTAATTCCAGATTTTCTAGCCAGCCAATCTATTCAACAAGGTAAACTAGTTAATCCTTTAGCGCTGAGTATTGAGACAAATTATGGCTATTATTTAATTAGCCCCAGCTATAAAACCCAATTGCGAAAAACCCAAGAGTTTATCAACTGGTTACAACAAGAATTAATTGAGTCCTGATCTTTGAATTACGGCACAGCACAGCCAGTAATATACGCAACACATTCACTCTTAAGCCACTAATTAGTTAGAAATTTTAGCTGTTGGCCCCACCAAAAAACTAGCACCTTCAAACGCTAATTCCTATCTCAATCTAAATAACTAAACATTGATTTAGATCAAACAAAGAACAAGTAGCCAATATAATTAGACAGCGAATGATGCAGCGCAGCTAAACAGCCACTTTCTGCATCCGCCATCCAGGATCAGCGTATTATACGGCTACAGAGAACCGAAAGAATTCATCATAATAAACAAGTAGTTTTCATCTGCAAACAGAGACTTGGCGAAAGTGATTTACTGGCTTAACTTGCAAAACTTAGTGCCCAGCAATGAAATTCGCAGACGATATGTTTGACCCTGAAAACTAACTGAAAAACTAATAGCCAGTGAATTCAATCTTATTTAGTAGCGAGCAGCGATATGAATCAAGATATAAAACCCAAAGATGAGTTAAAAGTATTTTTACTCATTACCGTTATATTAGCCCCCGTTCTAGCCGTGGTAATTGTTAGCGGTTTTGGTTTTTCAATTTGGATTTCACAACTCATCATGGGGCCGCCAGGCTCTTAGATAATTTTTTTAAAAATGAGTTACTGCGATGACCAATTTAGCCAGGCGCCAATTTTTTAAAGGCCGGCAAAATACCACCCATCAAGCACTACCTTGGGCTGTTTCCAAAACAGATTTTTTTGATAAATGCGAGCGCTGCACTTTGTGTATTTCAGCTTGTGAAACGCAAATTATTAAAAAAGGTGATGGCGGCTTCCCAACGATAGACTTCTCTCAAGGAGAGTGCAGTTACTGCTATCAGTGCGCCAGCGTTTGCCCACAGCCAATTTTTAATCTTAAAAGTACTAGCCCTTGGCAACAAACGGTCAGCATTGATACTAGTTGTTTAGCGATGCAAAAAGTAACTTGTCGCAGTTGTGAAGATGCTTGTGAACCAATGGCAATTACGTTCAAAGCGATCCTTGCAAGCCCTGCTCAACCGGTCATAAATACTGATTTATGTAATGGCTGCGGTGCTTGTATAAAACCTTGCCCAACCCAAAGTTTAACAATTACTAAAGGAGAGCATTAATGGAAATTGAATACTCAAGCCACCAGCCTGATGATGACACTGCGCATGTGATTTCAATGATACTAATGACCAGACCCCAACACAAACAGCAGGTGATTGAAGTTATTCAGCAGCTGCCAGGCAGCGAAGTGCACGGCAGTGATGAGCAGGGGCGGATTGTGGTGGTTGCCGAGGCAGACAGCAATTTTGAATTAGTCAAACGTATGGAAAAACTCCAGAATATTGAGCATATAGTATCAAGTTCACTGGTTTTTCATCAAATCGCCTGATTAGAAATAATGCCTTTAACCTAAAGGGCAACCAAAAAATTAGATTACCGACGGGCTGGTTAACCGTCAACAAGCGATCACCACACGCTTGCGATTATTCAGTTGTTTTAATGATTGCAAAACAGCAGTGAACTGCATCGTATGTTTTTAACAACCACCAGTATGACGTTTTTTGAGTAGCGCCTAATGAAAGGTAGCACTCTCACTTTGATTAACAGGAAATAGCCATGAAAGTAAACAGAAGAGACTTTGTTAAAGCACAAGCTGCCAGTGCTGCAGCTGTTGCCGCAGGTATCAGTTTACCCACCTCAGCCACTAACTTAATCACCTCTACAGCAGATACAGAAATCCATTGGGACAAAGCTCCCTGTCGCTTTTGTGGGACCGGTTGCTCAGTATTAGTAGGTACCAAAAACGGCAAAATTGTCGCCACCCAAGGAGATCCCGAATCACCTGTCAACAAAGGATTAAACTGCGTAAAAGGTTATTTCCTCTCCAAGATAATGTACGGCAAAGATCGCCTTAAAACACCGATGCTAAGAATGACCGATGGCAAATTCGATAAGAACGGTGAGTTCACGCCGATCACTTGGGATCAAGCTTTTGACATTATGGCTGAAAAATGGAAAGCCGCCATCGCCAAAACCCGTAACTCCGACGAAATGCCACCTGTCGGTATGTTCGGCTCAGGACAGTGGACGGTCTTTGAAGGATATGCGGCAGTTAAGCTAATGAAAGCCGGGTTTCGCACCAACCACATTGACCCCAATGCTCGACATTGTATGGCATCCGCGGTGGGTGGTTTTATGCGCACCTTTGGCATCGACGAGCCAATGGGCTGCTATGATGACTTAGAAAAAGCCGACGCCTTTGTCCTCTGGGGCTCTAACATGGCAGAAATGCACCCTATTTTGTGGACCAGATTGTCCGATAGAGCGCTAAGCGCACCGCACGTTGAAGTTGCTGTTCTATCAACTTATAAGCATCGCAGCTTTGAACTAGCTACCAATGGCATGGTATTTACTCCGCAAACAGATTTGGCGATACTCAATTACATTGCCCATTATATTATTGAAAGCGGTAATGTAGACCACGAATTCGTCAAAAAACATACCAACTTCCGCCGCGGAACCACTGATATTGGCTATGGTTTAAGACCTGAACACCCTCTTGAGCAAGCAGCCGCCAACCCTGGCAAAGGCAGTTCAACACCTATGACCTTTGAGGAGTTTGCTGAGTTTGTCAGCGATTATACTCTTGAATACACAGAGGAATTATCGGGTGTCCCCGCAGAAAACTTACTGCGTCTAGCCAAACTGTATGCCGACCCTAAAATTAATGTTGTCTCATACTGGACCATGGGCTTTAACCAACACACACGTGGAGTGTGGGCCAATAACATGTGCTATAACATCCACTTGTTAACCGGTAAAATCTCCAAGCCAGGTTGTGGACCATTCTCGCTAACTGGCCAGCCTTCTGCCTGCGGCACCGCGCGTGAAGTCGGGACTTTCTCGCACCGCCTACCCGCCGATTTAGTGGTTAAGAAAAAAGCCCATCGCGATATTGCAGAGAAAATATGGAAGCTACCTGAGGGAACTGTACCTGCTAAAAATGGCTACCACGCAGTACTGCAAAACCGCATGCTTAAAGACGGTAAATTAAATGTTTACTGGACTTTGTGTAATAACAATATGCAGACAGCCCCCAACATGAATGAAGAAGGCTTGCCAGGCTATCGTAATCCTGAAGCTTTCATTGTCTGCTCTGATCCGTACCCAACTGTTACCGCTCAAGCCTCTGACTTAGTACTGCCCACTTCTATGTGGACCGAAAAAGAAGGTGCTTTTGGCAATGCTGAGCGTCGCACCCAGTTTTGGTATCAGCAAGTACCTGCCAGTGAAGGATCTAAATCGGATCTTTGGCAAATGGTTGAGTTTTCCAAGCGCTTTAAGGTGGAAGAGGTTTGGTCAGATGAACTACTCGCCAAGTCACCAGAATATAAAGGCAAAACACTTTACGACATACTCTTTCGCAATGGCCAAGTCGATGAATTCCCATCGTCTGACTTTAAAGGTCGGATGAATGATGAAGTAGATCACTTTGGCTTCTACTTACAGAAGGGATTATTTGAAGAGTACGCCACTTTTGGTCGCGGCCATGGGCACGACTTAGCACCCTTTGATACTTACCATAAAGTACGCGGCTTGCGCTGGCCGGTAGTTAACGGCAAAGAAACCTTGTGGCGCTTTAAGGAGGGGTCCGACCCCTACGTTGAAGCGGGAACTGGCTACCAGTTTTATGGTAAAAAAGATAAAAAAGCGATCATTTTTGCCCTCCCTTATGAGCCAGCAGCTGAGTCACCTGATGAAGAGTACAACTTATGGCTATGTACCGGTCGAGTACTGGAGCACTGGCACTCAGGCACAATGACCAGACGGGTACCTGAGCTATATAGAGCTTTTCCAGATGCTGTGGTATTTATGCACCCAGATGATGCTAAAGACCGCGGATTGAGACGTGGCGATGAAGTAAAAGTCATATCACGTCGTGGTGAGATAAATAGTCGAATCGAAACGCGCGGGCGCAATAGAGTACCAAAGGGCCTAGTATTCATTCCATTTTTTGATGCCAAGCAACTAGTTAATCGCCTGACTTTGGATGCTACCGATCCTCTATCTAAAGAAACCGATTATAAAAAATGCGCCATTAAAATAATGAAAGCCTAACCAACACTTCGAGCAACTTAGCAGTTCTTTGTCCTAATCACCGTACAAAGAATCTGCTAAGTAAGTGGAGAACCATCATGAAAAAATTATTATTAGCAACTTTGTTACTTGTATCAAGTGTGGTATTTGCCGCCAATGAAGGGGTTATGTCATTGCGTTCACAAAGTTTAGACGTACAAGATCCTGCCGAGAAGTTGAAAAATTATCCCAAGGAAAACTTACAGCAACCGATTAGCTATATTCAACAACCGCCGCTGATTCCCCATCATGTCAGAGGCTATGAAGTTGATCGAAAAACCAACAAGTGCCTGACTTGCCATAGTTTTAAAAACTTTAAGCGTTACGGGGCTACCAAAATAAGCGTCACTCACTTTATCAACCGCGACGGACAAGCCTTAAGTGACGTGTCTCCAAGACGCTACTTCTGTCTACAGTGTCACGTGCCACAAGTAAAAGCGAAACCATTGGTAGAAAATACATTTGAACCAACTGGCGCATTAGCAGAATAGGAGGTAGATCATGCGAGTACTAAAAAAATTCTATCAAATACTCTGCAAGCCGGCTGTACACTACAGCTTGGGGTTTCTGACTATTGGTGGTTTCGTCGCCGGAATTTTATTCTGGGGTGCCTTTAACACCGCACTGGAAGCCACTAACACTGAGGCATTTTGTACCTCATGTCATGAGATGCGTAACAATGTGTTTGAAGAATTGAAACCGACTATTCACTATAGTAATAGATCTGGGGTCAGGGCAACCTGTCCCGACTGCCATGTTCCGCACAAATGGGTAGACAAGATCGCCCGCAAAATGCAGGCATCAAAAGAAGTCTGGGGCAAAATTTTTGGCACCATCAGCACCCGTGAAAAATTTGAGGCGAAACGCTTACATTTAGCGCAAAATGAGTGGACTCGATTAAAGGCCAACGATTCTTTAGAATGTCGTAACTGTCACGAGTTTGATAGCATGGATTTCACTTTGCAAGCAGAGCGAGCAGCGCGTCAGCACTCTACAGCTCTAGCTAGCGGCGAGAAAACCTGTATTGATTGCCACAAAGGCATCGCTCATGAACTGCCAGATATGAAGGGAGTAGAAGGATACCAGTAAAGGCAGCCCTCACCGCGAGCGGTAAGCTTAACAATTTATAATCGGTACAATAGCGCAGTCAATATCCCCGCTGGGGATGTTGACTATCACCGCAAATTGAATTGATTTTTAAGCTGGAATTAGCTATCGCTCCGCTTCGGATCAACCTCTATTGCACCTTGCCCAGAGCGCTACTTAGTGAAACTCTACGGAGGCAATTCCCGATCCTATGCACAGCCCTATGCTAGAGTGCACTGTAGCAACTAAAATTGGGACGGCTAGCTAAATAATTTTAGTTAGCAGGCCTGCTTCTCCAAATGATCATGACTCTATCTACCTATCTATATATTCAGCCATAAAAAAAACCTTTACATGACGGCTGTACTTGCGGAGCCATGTAAAGGTCCGTAAACAATCAAACCTGGTAAACTTTGCCAATTTAGCAGGCACACCAAATAAAATAACAACTAAAAAATCACTGCTTTTTCCATACACAATTAGTCTAGTTTAATTAACAGATAATTCTAGTCAGCGAATCAAAATAACCATCCAAAACTCCTATCGACTGGCAAATAGAATAGTCATTGGCTCTATCGAGTCCGGTTAACAAAACTAGCTCTGAAATAACATCAGCACTCCTAGGATCATCAAGGAGTTGATTGCAGTTCATCACTCGCTTTTTTAAGTCCTATATACAAACTGACACACATTGCCAACAACACTATTGTAAATGGTAAGCCCGTAGAAACAGCCATTGCCTGCAAGGCGTTTAGCGCTTCAGAGCCACCAACTAGCAACAGCACAATGGCAACTATGCCTTCAAAAGAGCACCAAAACACCTTTTGTAATACCGGCGCATTTTCTTTACCGCCCGCTGTTATTGAATCAATCACTAGCGATCCAGAATCAGAAGAGGTAATGAAAAAGACCAGCACTAGCACGATACCAATCATCGATAAAATGCCAGAAAACGGAAATTCTTGCACCATGACAAAAAGTTTAAGCTCTTGGGCAGCACTGGACACTGGCGCGCTAGCATCAGCTATTACCTGGCTGATAGCAGTACCACCAAAAGCACCCATCCAAATTATTCCCAACACAGTAGGCACGATAACCACACAAAGTATAAACTCTCTCACTGTTCGCCCCTTTGATACTCTGGCGATGAACATGCCAACAAATGGAGACCAAGAAATCCACCACGCCCAGTAAAATGAAGTCCAGCCTTGCGAGAAATTACTATCTTCGCGACCAAAAGGTATAGACAGTGGTAGTAACTCTTGAAGATAAGTTAAGCCACCACCAAAAATGGCACTCAATATGTCATTGGTAGGACCGACAATCAAAATAAAGGAAAGTAATGAGAGCGCTAAAATCATATTTAATTGAGATAAAATTTTCACCCCACCATCTAAACCGCGTACTACCGAGCTTATTGCCACTGCAGTAATCACCACAATCAACAACACGATAGCGAAAGAGCCAGTCCCCCAACCAAACAAAAAATTCAAGCCGGAGAGCGCTTGCGTAGTACCAAAACCAAGTGATGTGGTTAGACCAAACAAGGTGGCAAACACCGCCAATATATCAATCAGATGCCCCCAAAAACCCCATACTCTATCACCTAGTAGCGGATAAAAAGCAGAGCGCAAAGTCAGCGGTAATTTATGATTGAAGGAAAAAAATGCCAGCGCCAGCCCGACCACTGCGTAGATCGCCCAAGGATGCAGCCCCCAGTGAAAAATAGTGGCTGCCATGGCTAAATTTCGCGCCGCTTCTGTATCTCCTACCGCGGCATTTAAAGGCGCCCAATCTGTTCTCAAACCGGTCACTGCATCGGTCGTCACCCCAGCCAGTGAAGAGCTAAAATGCGACATAGGTTCTGATACCCCGAAAAACATCAGCCCTATTCCCATACCTGCAGCAAACAACATCGAAAACCAACCTAAATAGCTAAATTCGGGTTTAGCAGCTGGCCCGCCCAAGCGAACTTTGCCCATCGGCGACAACACCAACAGCAGGCAAAACAGCACAAATATGTTGGCCGACAAGAGGAAAAACCAATCGAAGGTACTCGTGATAGCGGGCCTTAGCCAGCCAAAAAATGCCCCGGCCTGCTCTTTAAAAATTATCGACACTAGGACGAATGCAATAACACTTAATCCAGAAATCAAAAAAACCGGATTGTGGATATCCAATCCAAATGGGGTGATATTGTCTTGCCCAATATGATAGTCCGTTTCGACCTTATCGTTCATATTAAACGCTCCTGATGATTAAAGTAGTAAGAGATAAATCTTAATATATCATTAATAACTAAAAATAAGTGACCTATAAATTGCATGACGATTTTGGTTAATAATTTGTCGTTTTAAAAAACTCCCAAAGAATCAAACAGGGCCATTTCAGATTAACATCAACTAACCCATAAACGACAAGGATAATTTTAAACTAGCTTATTATCAATAGCTTGTAATGATTTACTACTGAAGTTTAATGCTATGAGCGGTCGCCATCAGCCACGCTTTACCACACACTGCCAACACGTTAATTATCTAGATTTATAGCCCCTTATATCGAATATATGAGTGAAATCAAAATCTTAATCCATTTTAAAGCATACAATGCTATGATGTAATCAGCAGTTTAAATTATTCTGGTCAGTATCTAATTAGACAAAACTTAAGCAGAAGATCATCGTATTCACTGCAAATAATTTTTAAGCCCCTGTTTTTAGGAGTATCTACAATGCCACGTATAAAATTAGACATGCCCGAAAACTACAGCTTCACAACCTCGTTAACGGTGCGCATCAATGATATTAATTATGGTGGGCACTTGGCCAACGAAGCCGTCTTGGCTTTTATTCACGAGGCCAGAGTGCAATTTTTAAGCTACCACCACTACACAGAATTAGATGTCGATGGCAGTGGAATTATCATGACTGATTCGGCGATTATTTATCGCGGCGAAAGCTTTCATGCCGATATTCTGCAAATCGACATTAGCGTGCAAGACTTTACAAAATACGGCTGTGATTTTTACTACTTAATCTCTAATAAAAAAACCGCAGAAGAAATCGTTCACGCCAAAACCGGTATCGTATTTTTTGACTACCAAAAACGCAAAGTGTCTGAAGTTCCCGAATTATTTAAACGCGCTATAGAGCGGGATGCGGGGAAAACTAGCGCCTGATATGGATAGCGATCAGCGAGCGGACAAATGGCAAGATCAACATGAGATGTTTCAGGTTGACAGCCCCTGTATCGGCGTTTGCACTGCAGGGCCGAAAGGCTATTGCAAAGGTTGTTTACGCTCGCGGATCGAACGCTTTCACTGGCACGAAATGTCAGAGAATCAAAAATTTACCGTCGTGCAACTCTGCCAATCCCGCAAGTCGAGAATCATTGCTCAGCGCCTTAAACGCGATATTACTAAGCTGCAACAAGAAGATCTTTTTGCAGATTTTGACGGTCAGATAGAAATGTTCAACGTCGAAACTTAATGCCTCTTAATCAAAAAAACCTACTACTGCTCAAGTTTAAGAGGGGTATTTTTATCTGCAAAGTACCAGCAGCAACAAAACCTTAAACAGAAACTAAAATTTTCAAGCTTCAATTTTACTCTGCAGCAATTAATCTTCGAAGGTCTCGTAACTACCGTGAGCCAAGTTTTCAAATTTAGAATACTGTCCAACGAACGCTAGTTTAATACTGCCTATTGGTCCGTTACGCTGCTTACCAAGGATCACTTCAGCGATACCTTTATCCGCTGAATCTTCATTGTAAACTTCATCACGATATAAAAACATAATCACGTCGGCATCTTGCTCGATCGCGCCCGACTCACGTAAGTCAGAGTTGACAGGACGCTTATTCGGCCGCTGCTCCAGCGATCGGTTAAGTTGTGACAAAGCGACCACTGGGCAGGTCAGCTCTTTAGCCAAAGCTTTTAAAGAGCCGGATATTTCAGAAATCTCTTCCGCTCTGCTAGCATTTGAACGACGACTTTTAATTTGCATCAACTGTAAATAATCGATCATAATCATTGAGACTTCACCGTGCTCACGAACCACACGACGGGCCCTAGTACGCATTTCTGTGGGGCTAATACCTGAAGTATCATCAATGAATAGCGGCTTATCACGTAACATATTGACCGCCGTAGTCAATTTTGGCCAGTCATCTTCCTCTAACTGCCCATTGCGCAATCGGGTCTGATTAATTTTACCTAATGACGCCAACATCCGGATAATTAAGTGCTCTGCAGGCATTTCTAAAGAAAAAACCAAAACCGGTTTGTTCTGTGCCATCAGTGCATTTTCCACTAAGTTCATTGCAAATGTGGTCTTACCCATCGAAGGTCGCCCAGCGACAATAATCAAATCAGAAGGCTGCAAACCGGCAGTTTTTTCATCTAAATCATCGAAGCCGGTAGTAATTCCAGTTAATTGATCCGAGTTATTAAACAGGTAATCAATTTTATCCACAGCCCCCTTCAACAAATCGTTAATCGGAATAAAGCCGCCTTCATTAGGCCGACTTTCAGCAATCTCAAAGATCCGCTGCTCTGCTTCATTGAGTACTTCTTGCGCATCACGGCCCTCAGTTTCAAAGGCACTATCCGCTATTTCCTGAGAGACTGAAATCATTTGTCGCAGCAGCGCTCGGTCGCGGACAATCACCGAATAGGCACGTAAATTTGAAGTACTGGGCGTGTTACGAGCTAGTTCAATTAAATAGTCTAGCCCGCCTGCAGCCTCTAAATCGCCGGTGCGATCAAGCTCTTCTGATAGCGTCACAACATCGACCGGCTGCTGATTGTTAACCAGCTTGGTCATCATTCGAAAAATCAACCGATGATCATGGCGATAAAATAACTCTTCTGAAACGATTTCACTGACCACGTCCCAAGTATTGTTATCTATCATCAACCCCCCGAGCACAGACTGCTCAGCCTCTATCGATTGAGGTGGTTTTTTAATGCTTTCTATCTCAGCATCAAATCCAGAATTACTAGAAAACTCAGGGTAGTTCATTTAAATATCCACGGGTTGTTATGCTAGGGGCCCGACCGACTCCTAGTATCAAAGGGCCAATATATTAGCATGTTAACGTTGCCGCATGAAGCGACACCACCGCTAACCAGGCAATACAGCGCCCTACAATGCACACTTTAGTTGCTGTGTGAGCCGCACTATCACATCACAGGCACTGGCCAGCTCAGCTCCTTTTTGCAAAAAGTGGCGGCTAAAATAATCCTTATGCTCGCTATGCTCATGAAAATGATGAGGGGTGAGTACCGCGGTAAGTACTGGCACTTCAGTTTCTAACTGCACTTGCATAAGCGCGTCACATACTGTTTGCGCGACAAACTCATGACGATAGATTCCACCATCAACTACTAGCGCACTCGCGGCAATAGCCATGTATTGACCACTTTTTGCCAACAGCTTAGCTTGTAGCGGAATTTCATAGGCTCCGGGAACCGCAAACACATCGATTAACTGATCAGAAAATCCGCGCGTAAGCAGTTCTTTTTTAAAACCAGATAGACAGTTGAGTACGATATCTTCGTGCCATGTTGCGTGAATAAATGCAATGCGCTGAGTTTGAGGTTGGTAATTGGTTGGCTTTGCTGAGCTCTGATTCAAGTTATTAACCCTATGTTATCTTTAATCTGTAGCGGTGACTTCACATTAGCATATAGCGCAAGTTATTGATTATACGGAAATTAGAATAAGATCCACTGTAAAGCAATATCTTACACGCTGTATTAACTTTGATGACACGGATTCAGATTTAGTCAATGAATAATCAGGGCGGACAGGCAGGCACACACAGCATTAATATACCGTGTTATTATTTATAGCGTTTAGCGTATAAATAGTTTGTTACTTAATCTGTCGCGTTCTCTATCATCCGGACTGTGACCGTCGGCTCTGGAGTCACACCAGATCTGCTGACCCTAATATATGTATATCAGGCGCTCGCGGGCTTAGAATCACTTCCTTACCGCCGGTGGGGAATTACACCCCGCCCCGAGAACGAAATCGACTTTCACATGTATAAAAATCGACACGGGCAATATACGTGCTTTTTTGCGCTTTTGCAAAGGAAGCTCAAAAGCAGCCACCATCGTCGGCGATGGACACAATCTACAGGCATAAAAAAGCACCACAAAGTCGAAACTAAGCAGTGCTTTTTAGCGCTCTGAAAATGTCTGCTAAAGGGCTTTATTAAAGCTCTACACCAGTAACATTAACAGTGAT
The DNA here is from genome assembly GCA_029027825.1 of Oceanospirillales bacterium. Lineage (GTDB taxonomy): Bacteria > Pseudomonadota > Gammaproteobacteria > Pseudomonadales > Balneatricaceae > Rs1. The sequence goes on from CP093399.1 coordinate 2,887,774, forward strand.
CACAGCATTAACTTCGCTGTGCAAATGTAAAGTAATTTCGAACTCGCCAGTATGACGCAAAGCGCCCTCTGGAAGACGTACTTCACTTTTGTCTATATCTTTGCCAGCAGCAACTAGTGCATCGGCAATATCACGTGTACCGATTGATCCGAACAACTTACCTTCTTCACCAGCTTTTGAGCCGATTTCTAAAGTAAAGTCTTCCAGAGTAGCAGCACGTGTTTGCGCAACTTCTAACTTCTCAGCTGCAACTTTTTCTAGCTCAGCACGACGCTCTTCAAATTTTGCAACGTTTGCTTTTGTAGCAGACACTGCCTTTCCTTGAGGAACTAAATAGTTACGACCAAAACCTGACTTAACAGTAACTTTGTCGCCTAGTGCGCCAAGTTTACCAATTTTTTCGAGTAGAATAACTTCCATCTCGTAAACCTCTTTTGTTCTGCGATTTTAACTATCGCAGTACTTATTGACTAGCTGGAATTCTATTGCGAATATCCACAAAAGTGTCAATCGCGGCAATAAAAACCAACATCGTAATCACATAGGGCCCTAGTAAAATGGTAGCAATATATAATGCTACTAACCAAGACCTACCTAAACTTCGTTTCGCTACACTGCCATGGGCCAATGCAAATCCTGCTATTACTAGTGGTGTTACCATTACCGGTATCCATCTAATAAATTCCCCGCCGCTACTTTTAGCGATGATGATTATCGCCAAGAGCGATAATGCAAACCAGGGAGAAAACCGTAACCGATGAAACTCTTGCTGTAAACCACCTGGATTATACAACCTAGATTGCCACCAGCGAGCTAACAGTAAGCTTGAAAACATCATCGCAAAATGCAGGGTATCAAATACCCCTAACGTTGCCTGTAGCAACCATTGCGACTCCGCGGACAAATATTCACTTGTCTTAGGTGATGTCTGCATCATCATCTGTTGTACGCCTTGCACAAGCTGTGCTAATACATCGCCATTGAAATGCTGCTGTATTAAACCTGCAAATACAGTTAGCAACAACGCGGCTTGTATGACTCGCTGCCAAGACACGGTACTTCTCAGAACTATTGCCAGAGCATAACTACCTACAATCACAATTATAGGTGTGAAATCTCCCTGACGAGACCACATTATAGCCGGAATCAACGCCCAAACTATAACTAGCCCTCCCTTAGCGACTCCCTTGCGAAGAGTAACTAAGCACACTGCTGCTGCACTTATCCAGAACAACAGTGGTAGCAAGGCGGCTATAACCGCCACAACTATCGCCTGTGTACGACCTTTTAGTATAAATTCTGCAAGGGCTTGCATATCGTAGTCCTAATTACTGGTGATTGTCAGTATAAGGCAATAGCGCAATAAAACGAGCGCGCTTGATAGCAGTTGCCAGCTGACGCTGGTAACGAGCTTTAGTGCCGGTAATACGACTTGGTACAATCTTACCAGTCTCTGTTACGTATCCTTTCAACGTATCCAGATCTTTGTAATCTATCTCAGTTACACCTTCAGCAGTGAAACGGCAAAACTTACGACGACGGAAAAAACGAGCCATCTTATATCTCCTTTGAACTTGGGTTCAATTACTCTGCAGTTGCAGCTTCAGTAGCTTTAGCAGGCGCAGCAACAGTTTCTTCTGTCTTAGCAGCTTCAGGCTTAGGACGAGTATCTTCACGACGTGGACGACGCTCTTCACGTGCTTCTGCAGCTTTAATTGGAGATACATCTGTAATCGCAGCTTTACGACGAATTACCATGTTGCGTAAAACCGCATCATTGTAACGGAACATGTTATCTAGCTCATCCAGAGTTTCCTGGTTGCACTCGATGTTCATCAAGATATAGTGTGCTTTGTGTGCATTGTTGATTGGGTAAGCCAATTGACGACGGCCCCAGTCTTCCATGCGGTGAACAGTACCTTCAGCAGTAGTGATAACGTTAGTATAACGTTCAACCATACCTGATACTTGTTCGCTTTGGTTCGGATGAACCATAAAAACGATTTCGTAATGACGCATTGTAGCTCCCTACGGGTTAAAAAGCCTTTAATCAAAATGATTTAAAAGCAAGGAGGTTAATATTGACACTCTTTTTAGGACAAAATATCTCTAAAAAGAGCGCGGCATTATAGCGCTTTTATCTTGCTAGCACAACCAGCTGTTTCTATGATTCTGATATTTTATTGAGTGCATCTTTAACATGCTTGTTCTGATGCGCTTGAAACCAGAGGCCATCTGCTCAGCTATGCTTTAAGCAAACGCAGACCATTAGCCACCACCAGCAAACTTGCACCAACATCTGCAAATACCGCCATCCACATATCCCCAAAACCGGCAATAGTGATAGTCAAGAACAACACCTTTATCCCTATCGCAAAACAAATATTTTGCACTAAGATCCGATGAACCTTAGAAGATAGCCTGATAAACTCGGGAATTTTTCGCAAGTCATCATCCATTAAAGCTATATCTGCAGTTTCAATCGCAGTATCAGCACCTAGAACACCCATAGCAAAGCCCAGATCAGCTCTGGCTATGGCTGGCGCATCGTTAATCCCATCCCCAACCATCGCCACCACAGCATTTTGCTGTAAGCTTTCAATTTTTTGTAATTTCTGTTCAGGAAGTAGCTCGCCGATAGCTTGATCGATACCGACTTGCTCTGCAATCACTTTGGCAGTGTGTTGATTATCCCCTGATAGCATCACCGTTTTTACATGCAGTTGATGCAGTTCTTTAATTGCTTGTGCGCTGTGTTCTTTGACCTGATCAGCAACGGCGAACAGCGCCAGCACTTGATTATTACTCATCAACAGATTGAGGGTTTTACCTTGCTGTGCGTATTGGGCTAATAGTATTTTGTGCTCGTCGGTCAATAGCCCCAACTGTTCCCCAAGCCTAGTATTGCCTAGATAATATTTAACATTTTCAATCTCACCCTCAATACCGAACCCAAGTAACGCTGTAAAATTCTGTACCGGCAATCCCTGCACATTTTTATCTAGGAAATATTGAGAAACAGCATTAGAAACTGGATGATCAGACTCACTAGCTAGACTTAGCGCAAGCGGGATTAAATCCTCTATTACCTGCCCACTTGAGCTGGTACTGGGCATCGCTAGATAATCTGTCAACACTGGTTTTCCCTGGGTGATGGTCCCGGTTTTGTCCAATGCCAGCCATTGTATGTGCCTCCCCTGCTCTAAATGCACCCCACCTTTAATCAATATCCCACGCCGCGCCGCTGCTGTTAGGCCACTGACGATAGTCACCGGTGTCGAGATAACTAAAGCGCAAGGGCAGGCGATGACCAATAGCACTAATGCTTTGTAAATCCACTGCTGCCAGTCCCCTGAAAGAAGCACTGGCGGAATGACTGCCACGCAAACAGCAATTGCAAACACCACTGGGGTGTAGACACTCGCAAACTTATCGATAAACCGCTGAATAGGCGCTTTATCACTTTGGGCTTGTTCGACAACTCTAATGATAGCCGCCAACGTGGTATCTTTATCAATCGCTGTCACCGAAAATTCAAAGGCAGTTGTCCCGTTAATGGTACCTGCATACACGGAATTGCCTACGCTCTTGTCAACCACAATACTTTCACCGGTGATCGGGGCTTGATCAATATTTGCCGAACCTTGGCTAATTACACCGTCTAAGCTAATCCGCTCTCCAGGTTTTACTTTTACGATCATCCCGGCTTTTACTTGGTTGGTCGCTATTTGTTGCCAACTGCCATCTTTCTGTAACACTGTGCTAACCGCAGGTGTCAGCTCCAGTAATCCTTTAATTGCGCTGCCGGCTTTGTGTAGCGAATTTTGCTCAATCACTTCCGCAAGACTAAACAGCACCATCACCATTGCCGCTTCCGGCCACTGACCTATAACAAAAGCGCCAGTGACTGCAATACTCATCAAGGCATTGATATTTAGCTCAAAATTTATAATTGATAGCCAACCTTTTTTATAAGTATTAATCCCGCAACACAGCACCGCGCTAAAAGCTAATAACATGGACAGCCAATCGGGCAGCCCAGCTATCCAACCGACCGCTTCACTCGCAAAAGCGATCAGCGCAGCGCCAATCAACCATATATAGTTTCTTTTGGCTCCCTTATCATTAGCGGAATCTGCGCTAAAATTTAGTTGCGGACTGTAGCCTAAGGATTCTATCGCCTTGATAATCTGCTCTATATCCGCATCTTTGTGCACCACGGTTAGCACTCGATTTAATAACTTAAACTCTAGCGCTATCACCCCAGGTAGCTTATCCAACTTTGCACGGATTAGACGCTCTTCTGTTGGGCAATCCATCTGCATAATTTTGATGTCAATTCTAGTACCTGGCAAGCTACTCACTGTTGATTCTACTGACGGCTGCTGTATTTGATGTCCGCCGCAACATTTAACTTGCTCAGTCTTATCATCTGGCGCAGCTTGACTAAATTTTTTAACTAAACGCATAATTTTTTCTCGGTGAGTAGGTAATCAGTTAGTTTTAGTCCGCGGATACTTGCCTACTGCATTGCACAATGCCAAGCAACAAACTTATCGAAAGATAAAAACCAATTAGTAATTTTGCTAAATATTTTGTATGCTCAGATTAAACACCCTGAAGCCACTACAGGGTCAAGGAGTGAATGATGAAAATTGGTGAACTTGCTAAAAAATTTAACTGTACTGTGGAAACAATTCGATACTATGAAAAAAATGGCTTGATCCCTGCCAGCGCTAGAGATAGCGTCAATAATTACCGTCACTACCAACAGCGCCACATCGATCAACTGACGTTCGTCAGACATTGTCGGGCACTAGCCATGAGCCATGCGGAAATACTAGAGTTATTAAAAGCACGTCGGGACCCCTGCGCAAACTGCCATTCTATCGATCAAATAATCGACGAGCACTTACAGCACGTCAGTGTCAGGATTGCCGAATTACAATTACTTGAAGATCAGTTACACACACTGCGCCAACAATGCAAAACACCCGGCAGCCATAAAGATTGCGGCATTATTCAGGATTTAGATCGACCACTGGAAAAAACAGTCCGTGCTGAGCAAGATATATCGCACGTCTCAGGCAGTCATTAATCACTAAGTGGGGCTTAAATTTTGAGTTAAGCCGATTGTTCATCACATTTATTCACAGGCTTTAATTTTTTGCTGCTGTGTATAGCTATTTAAGTAGCTACAGATAGTTTATGATGCGCTATCGATAGCGATCGACTTTAAATTTTCACACGATTGCCCACCAGCCCTGTGACAACCTTTTACTACGATTCTTTTAATTATGAAAACCACGACAGACACCGAAAATATCAAGCTCACAGAGAAAGACCAGCTATTAATTGAGCTACTAAAAACCAACGCAAGAGAATCCAACGCTTCCCTAGCTCGTAAAATTGGCGTTTCTAGAGCCACCGTTCAAGAGCGTATCAACCGTTTAGAGAAAGCGGAGATAATCCAAGGTTACACCGTTAAAATCAACCATGAAAAACTGCACAAGAATTTTAAGGCGATTGTGATGGTCCTCGCAGAAAACAAAGCATTTAAGGAAACATTTATAGCCTTAGAAAAAATGCCTTATATTCAAACCGTACATTCACTCAGTGGTGAGTGGGATTGGTCAATGTTTGTCTCTGCCCCAAGCTTCGACGATTTTCAACAGTGCATCACCGATATCAATAAACTGGCGGGCGTTAAGTCGACGGTTTCACATATCATTATGAAAACCAGACTAGATAGAAAAAGAGATATTTTAGTGGGATATGAAGATAGATAGATAGATAGCCCTAATGCATTGCATTGGGACTATCTAGCAGATTTATTTACTTGTCAAAGTGAATCACTGTGCGAATACTTTTCCCCTCATGCATAAGATTGAAAGCCTCGTTGATACCCTCTAAGCCCATGGTATGAGTGATAAAATGATCCAGTTTAAATTCTCCTTTCAGATAGCGCTCCACATATTCTGGCAATTCAGAGCGGCCTTTAACACCACCGAAAGCAGTTCCACGCCATACTCGCCCGGTCACTAATTGAAAAGGTCTGGTAGATATTTCTTGTCCGGCCCCGGCAACACCGATGATCACAGATTCTCCCCAGCCTTTATGGCAGCACTCTAGCGCTGAGCGCATGGTGTTTACATTGCCAATGCATTCAAAGGAAAAATCGACACCACCGTCGGTCAACTGCACAATCACATCTTGAATAGGCTTATCGTAATCTTTCGGATTGATACAATCTGTAGCACCGAGCTGCTTAGCTAGCTCAAATTTAGACTCATTAATATCGATCGCGATAATCCGCCCAGCTTTAGCCATTTGTGCACCAATCACTGCCGACAAACCAATTCCGCCTAAACCGAAGATCGCAACTGTATCACCAGGTTGTACTTTTGCGGTATTTACCACCGCTCCCATACCTGTAGTCACACCACAACCTAGCAGGCAGACTTCTTCTAAAGGCGCCTCTGGATTGATTTTCGCCAGTGAAATTTCTGGTAACACGGTATATTCAGAAAAGGTCGAGCAGCCCATGTAGTGAAAAATTGGTTGACCATTTTTTGAAAATCGACTAGTGCCATCTGGCATTAAGCCTTTGCCTTGTGTCTCGCGAATTTTTTGACACAAATTGGTTTTACCCGACTTACAAAATTTACACTCACCACATTCAGGGGTATACAGCGGAATAACATGATCGCCGACCGCCACACTAGTAACGCCTTCGCCAATAGACTCGACAATCCCACCGCCTTCGTGACCTAACACCACCGGAAAGATCCCCTCTGGATCATCACCTGATAAAGTAAATGCATCGGTATGACAGACACCAGAGGCAATAATTTTTACTCGCACTTCACCCGCTTGAGGTGGCATCACATCAATTTCTTCAATGCTTAAAGGCTGGCCCGCTGCCCAAGCTACTGCCGCTTTAGATTTTATCGTTGTTGCGCCCATCATTATTACCTTTCTTAATCGCTTTATAAGTTTCTAGCATGTATACAGATTTCAGCCGAAATGTTCAACCAATAGCTGATGATCAGTGGTACAGTTATATATGTTTTTTTGTCGTAAATATCTATATCCCTTAAGGAAAAATTAACATGAAAGACTTTGATAGGATTGCAGTTTTAGGAGCGGGGACTATAGGGATGAGCTGGGCGGCATTATTTTTAGCCAGTGGTAGACAAGTTACCCTCTATGATCCCGACGTTGATATTCAGCGCAAAGTACTGGCGTTTATTAACGATGCACAACCCACTCTAGAGGCTCTTGGCTGGAAAAGCCCAGCTGACACGCAGCGCTTAATATTTGACAATAAAGCTGAATCTGCGGTACAAAATGCCCAATTTATTCAGGAGAGTATCCCCGAGCGCCTGACATTGAAGCATCAGCTTTACGCCGCAATAGAACCTCATTTAGCGCAGCAGGCGATTGTCGCCACATCCACCTCAGGCTTAGCACTTTCAGCTTTGCAACAAGGCTTCAAAGACCCCGCAAAATTAATATTGGCACACCCCTTCAATCCTCCACATTTAATTCCTCTGGTGGAGCTGATGGGCAATGATGCGACAAATATGCAACTGCTCACTCAAGCAGAGCATTTTTATCAGAGTATTGGCAAGCAAACTATCAGACTCAACAAAGAAATCCCCGGTCATATTGCCAACCGCCTCCAAGCGGCACTATGGAGGGAAAGTATTCACTTATTGAAAGAGGGAGTTGCTAGCTTAGAAGATATCGATAAAGCGGTCGCTTATGGTCCGGGGTTGCGCTGGGCTGCGCTTGGCCCTAGTTCGCTATTCCATCTAGGTGGTGGAGACAAAGGTATGGCTGGTTTTTGTGAGCACTTAGCAGTGCCTTTTCAAAGTTGGATGGATGATTTAGGCCAGCCTAAGCTCGATCCAAGCACCATCAAATTACTCACCGAAGGTATGGCATCTATCACCGCCAAAACTAGCACCAAAGAGATGCGCACAAAACGCGATAAACTGCTGGTTGAATTTATAAACAGCGTTCGAGCACTGCAATAAATCGCTTCGCTAAAAACCATAGAGGACAGAGTCAGTGAGTGCGACTCAGTCATTTGTTCTTATTTGCCGCTAATCTTCGTTAAATCGCGACTATTCGCCGAAAATAACCAAAATATCTGCCTATAATAGCCTCACTCTAGCGACGATCGCTATTCTCGGCCAATTTCCTAGGAGCCTGTTTTGAATTGGGATGACTTAAAATATTTTCTAACCGTTGCCCGGACCGGCTCAATTCGAGCAGCCGCCATCGAACTAAAGGTCAACCACGCCACTGTCTCACGGCGCATTAACAGCTTTGAAGCGAGCTTAGAGCAACGCTTGTTTGAGCGCTCACACAAAGGCTATCAACTCACCTTACTAGGGGATCAAATTTTTGAAGACGCCTGCTTTCTTGAGGAGCGTCTCAACAGAGTTCAACGGCGGGTTGCCGATCACGACAATAGCTTACGTGGCTGTATAAAAGTCACCATGCCCGACTTGCTCGCGCATGATTTATTGATGCCTTGGTTTGCCGAGTTTTGCGATAAGCACCCGCATATTGAAATGGAAATCATCGACTCAACCAAAATATTCAACCTCAATAACCGCGAGGCAGACGTCGCCTTTCGACTTTGCCTTGAACCTCCGGAACATCTTATCGGCCGTAAACTGGGAGAAATCCACCGCGCTTGCTATATCTCTGCCAAGTACCAAGAAAAGATGCTCGATAGCGACTGGCTGGCCAGACAATCTTGGATTGGTTGGAACGACAAGCTGCGCAAGCCGATTGGAAAAATCGCCAGAGACTACCCTAGACTATCATCGAAACACAAAGTTCTCAGCGCTACATTACAGGCCTCTTTTTGCCGCTGTGGTGCAGGCGTCGCTATCCTCCCCTGCATCATGGGAGACCGGGATCCGCACTTAGTTAGAATCCCCCCCTACACTACGGAAGCTAAGCACCATATATGGGTATTACGTCATCCTGATTTGCGTAATAACGCCAAAATCCAAGCCTTTGTCAGTTTTATGAGTGAAAAAGTGCTGCAGAATCGAGACATACTGGAGGGAAAACTGGTTAAATAAACGGCTTTAAAGGCAGCCAAACCCCAATCACCGAATCAGATCACCTGTACTTGGCTAAGAAATCTTCGGTAAAACACCTTCTAGCTCTGGTATTTGCTGTAAATTTTTGTGGATTTTATCGGTTAAGGCACCTTTAAATAGTGACGGTACTCTACCCTTATCTATCTGGTAATTAGCGGCACTAAACTCACGCACAAATGCATCTTGTTGGTGCGCATTGGTAGACTGTCGCAAGCTAATCGATAATTCGGCGATGGCTGCCAAATCATTATTTTTATTAAATCGACAAAAGCCTCGGTAGCTAAAGTTATTGGCTACTTGCTGCTCACTCAAGAGCAACAGTGCATCCATCACAGCGTAATAGAGTTGATTCACCGAAAGTGAGGCTAAAATAAGGGTAATACTACACGACTTATCAACACTTTCGTGCCCATCGATATTATGCACCCTTAACTCTTCTAAACGGGTATCTTGAGCGACGGTAATCTTGATATCTAGCAGCCAGTCGCTGTTAAACCGCCGCTCTATATTTTCCAGTGTAAAGCTAGCGCCATCATAGCGAAGCTTGGAGAGCGCAGCTTTAATCTGCTCTACAGAACAGGACTTAGATACTGAACGGCTAAGCTCTCGCTCGGTAAAGGTCTTTTGTAATCTAGCCAGCAGCGGCAAATCATGATGATTGTTAAACGGCGTGCTGACTTTACAGATGACAGCATCAGCTGGAACTGATGATTGTTGCGGGCTATGTTTAGGGCTTATTTCTGCGGGCATAACCTTGAGTGTTAACAATTCTCGCACTTCGTGCTCCCGAGCAACTTTAAGCGCTAAAAACACCGTTTGGATTATTTCAGAGGTGGGCAAGCTCGGTTCTACTCGCCATTTACGCCCATAGACTAGTTTGGTTTTCCGCACTGCTGTGCGTTTTTGATAATTGTCATAACCAACAATTCCAATCTGGATATAAATGCTTTCATGCTCGCCATTTTGCACCGCGCCGACAAAGATTGGATAGTTTTTATGGTACTCAATATCCAACACTACTTTTTCAACCGATGCGCGAGTATGTTTATACAAGAGATGCTGCTGAGCAATACACATTTCGCCATTTGCCAAAGGAACTATAGGCGCATGCTCTAATGCCGACTCTCCAAGCTGCAAGTCCAATAACTTGGTAATGCGCTCAGCTTGTGCATATTCGGTACGGATCGATGATAGAGTGGCTAGTCGCTTAAGCAAAGTGTTACCCCCAGATGCGGTCGAGAGCATCACTAATCCAGTTTTTCTAACTATAATTAGCCAAGCCCGACCGGCTCGTTACAAACAAAAGATAAGCTAAAATTAACATACTAATAAAAACACCAACACTGCCAATATATGCAAGGGCGATAACCATTAATGCACCACTACAGACAACTCCAGCTCGCCCCCCCCCATTTTCAGGCCGAAAACCCACTAAAAAACCACGCACTAAATGATAGCGCTTCATAACCTAGCAAATCAAAAGCCGCAAAAACCGGCAAAATAGCGGAATTAGTTCGCCCCTCTCTTTTAAAGGTACAGCATGCCTTTGTTGATGAAAATTATAGTTCTAAAATGAGAATATTGAACCGATTTTTAACACCCCATTCTAGATTCCAGTAACTGTGCTGAGCTCTGAGCATGGAATTAAACAGATTAATAACTAATACTACGCTTTAACCACTAATTCCCGTAAAATCATCTTCATTTAAATTAACCCTTCGCTAAAGAAATCCATATATGACCGCTGCCGCTACAACCCAACACACGCCAATGATGCAACAATACTTTAAGATCAAAGCCGAGCATCCTGATCAGATCGTGTTTTATCGGATGGGCGACTTTTATGAGATGTTTTTCGACGATGCTAAGCGCGCCTCGCAACTGTTGGGAATATCGCTAACCGCGAGAGGTAAAGCCGGTGGGGAGCCAATCCCGATGGCGGGATTTCCCTACCACTCTGCAGAAACTTATATTGCTAAAATTGTCCGCGCTGGCGAGTCCGTAGTGATTTGTGAACAAGTGGGTGACCCCGCTACCAGCAAGGGACCAGTCGCTCGAGAAGTAGTCCGTATTGTGACGCCTGGCACCTTAAGTGACGAGGCTTTTTTAGATGAACATAGTGACAATTTACTAATCGCTATCAACCAAAATCAACAACATTTTGGGATAGCGGTAGTCGATATAAGCACCGGTTATTTTAGCCTGCAGGAACTGGAGGGAGAAGAGGCATTACAAGGTGAATTAGAACGTCTAAAACCTAAAGAAGTACTGTTCAACGAAGACAGCGCTCTGGCAACAATGCTCCAACATTGCCAGGGGTTGAGATCTCAAGCACCTTGGCATTTCGAAGCAGAAACTGCCAGACGCATTTTGTGTCAACAATTTGATGTCCAGGACTTGCAAGGTTTCGGCTGTGATCAAATGGAACTTGCAATCAGTGCCGGAGGTTGCCTACTACAATATGCTAAAGATACTCAGCGCTCAGCACTACCGCATGTACAGCGGATTAAAATAGATCAGCGCTGCGATACCGTCATTATTGATGCCGCCACGCGTAAGAATTTAGAATTAGATCAAAACTTATCCGGTGGGCGCGAAAACACCTTAGTCAGTGTGATTGATAATACCAGCACAGCGATGGGCTCTCGAATGCTGCGCCGCTGGATTAATCAACCGCTACGTACCCTGGATATTCTAAACAGTCGTCAGCGTGCGATCCACTGGTTACTCTTCGACTACCGTTTTGAAAAGATTGCCGAAGACCTTAAGCAAATTGGCGATATAGAGCGAATTTTATCGCGAGTCGCCTTGCGCTCAGCTAGACCTAGAGACCTTGAGCGCTTGCGTGACAGCTTAAATATACTGCCTAACTTGCAGCAAAAATTACAATCGGATCCCGCGACTCGGATCCTCACTTTATCGACCGAGATTGGCGAGTACCCGGTGATGAGCTCGCTGTTGACGATCGCTATTATCGATAATCCTCCGGTAGTTATTCGAGAGGGTGGAGTGATTGCAGCAGGCTTTGATGCCGAGCTGGACGAGCTGCGAGGGATCAGCGAGAATGCCGGCGACTACTTACTTAAATTAGAGGCTAAAGAAAAAGCGCGCACCGGCATACCAACTTTGAAAGTTGGCTATAACCGGGTCCATGGTTATTTCATTGAAATAAGCAAAGCTCAGGCTCAAATTGCTGAGCTCCCCGCTGAATACGTCCGTCGGCAAACCCTTAAAAATGCAGAGCGCTTTATTACTGAAGAGTTGAAAGCATTTGAAGACAAGGCTCTATCCGCCAAAAGTCGCGCTTTATCTAGAGAAAAATTATTATACGATCAACTTCTTGAAGATATAGCCGAACATCTTAACGCACTTCAAGATAGCGCTACCGCCCTCGCTGAACTGGACACTTTAGCCAATTTCGCTGAACGCGCTAACACTTTATCGTTCAACGCACCGCTGCTGAGTGAAAAACCCGGTATAACAATCCGCGCCGGGCGTCATCCTGTGGTTGAAAAAGTTTCTGATATCCCCTTCGTCGCCAATGATCTAGTGATGGATGAGCAGCGACGAATGCTGATCATCACTGGACCTAACATGGGGGGTAAATCCACTTATATGCGCCAGGCAGCACTGATCACACTTCTGGCACAGATCGGTTCTTTTGTGCCCGCTGAACAGGCAGAGATTGGCTTAGTTGATCGAATTTTCACCCGCATGGGCTCATCAGATGACCTGGCGGGTGGGCGCTCAACCTTTATGGTGGAAATGACAGAAACTGCCAATATTTTAAACAATGCAACTCATAGAAGTTTAGTGCTGATGGATGAAATCGGCCGAGGCACAAGCACCTTTGATGGTTTATCGCTCGCTTGGGCATGCGCGGAACACATAGCCAAAAAGGTCAATGCTTTCACTTTGTTCGCCACTCACTATTTTGAGCTGACAGTATTACCAGAACAGATCAGCAATGTAAAAAACGTCCATTTAACGGCGTTGGAACATAAAGATAGCATTGTCTTTATGCACGAAGTGAAAGAGGGCGCAGCCAGTCAAAGCTACGGTTTGCAAGTGGCTAAACTGGCTGGCATTCCACTCAATGTGATTACCGATGCCAGAAAAAAGCTGCGGCAACTAGAGCGTGAAAGCATCCCATTGGATGCTACTCAGCTAGCAAATCAGCCCCATCAAAACGACATGTTTGCAGTGCCTATTGCCCAACCACACCCAGCCGTGACAGCTTTAGCAGCGATCAACCCCGATGAATTAACGCCAAGAGAGGCACTGGATGTCCTCTATGCTTTAAAGCAACAAGCACAAGACTAAGACTACTCCTGAACAAGTTCCACACGCCAAAAATCTGTGGTACTTGTTTTGAGGTTATGGATCAGTATGATCGAATAATTTTTCGGTCACGTGTTCAGCAAAGCCACTACCCGCCTCTAAATAAAAATTAAAAGTACTGTCGACGCCTAGCTTTTCTAGCTCCGCCTGCTGATCTGCATAACCCGCAATGGCAGCCACCTTGCCTTTAAATCCTGATGCCTTCAACTGCTCTAAAGCTAAAACATTTTGAATATGTTTAGGCATAGACAGCATGATCATTTGCACTTGAGAATGATTTATTCGCTGCCAAAAATCCGGATCTGTCGCATCTGCCATAATCACGCTACGCTTTAACTGACGGTGATAACGAGTGCTCTCCTGGCTAATATCTACACCAGTGACTATTCCTGGGTAGTGGCGATTGATTGTTTCATAGGCCCCCGAGCCAATTCTTCCCATGCCAAAAATTAGAATTTTAGCATCGTGTAAAGGAACTTCTTGTTCGACAACCAATCTGCGTTTTGTTTGGTATTTCAACAGCCAATCTTCAATTTTCATGTAGATCCGATTTGATGAGGTATTCAGTGGCGATGCGATGATAAAAGTAATCGAAACAGCCACCCCAACCACCGCTAGCCATTGGCTTGGCAGCCATTGATTGGTAGCGGCAAGCGCACAGACAATCAGGCCAAACTCACTGTAATTTGACAAGGTAAAAGCATTTAATAGTGAAGTGCGCGCCCGCACTCTAAAAATACTAGTAAACAGATAATAGAGCAGCACTTTTAACGGCAATATCGCCACTAACAGAATAGCTGCAAATAACACTTCCCCAGAAAGCGCGGCATTCAAACCAATAGTTAAGAAAAACCCGACCAACATTAAATCTTTGAAATTAAGCAATGACTTCGCCAACTCCCCAGATTTCTTATGAGAGGCGAACAACATCCCGATCAACAGCGCGCCTAAGTCGCCTTTTAAGCCAACAAATTCGAATAATTGATAGCCGATGAACAATGCAAAGAAAAAACCAAACAGCGGTAACATTTCGCCATGCTTTGACTTATCCAATACTTTGAACATCAATGGCCTAAACAATACCAGAGCGGCTAATAAAGCCAGCGCCCAAATATTAGGTATTTTACCGGTGCTAACCGCCAGAAAGAGTACCGCAAAAATATCTTGCATTACCAGTATTGCAATCGAAAGTTTGCCGTGAAAACTGGCCATTTCTCCCCTTTCTTCCAATACTTTAACCGCAAAAACAGTACTAGAAAAACTAAATGAAAATGCAATTAACAGTGAGTTTTCAACACTTAAACCAGTGAATAGGGGGAGCGAAAAGCGACCGAACAGCAGTATTATTGCAGAAAAAAGCGCTGTACAGGCGATGATATGCAGCGTCGCAGGCGCCCATACGTAAATTTTAGCCAAGGTTTTTACTTGCAGTTTTAAACCAATAGAAAAAAGTAGTAAGGTGACACCTAGTGAAGAAATAATTTCCAAACTTGCCGTTGTTCGATAACCGACACTGTGCAGAATAAACCCAGCAGCAAGAAAACCAATCAGCGGTGGTAATCGCAATTGCAATAGCACGAAGCCACAGACAAAAGCACTACAAAAATAGATTAATTCCAACATATTATGTGTTATCCAAATATCTCATAAAATTTGTATTCTGTTTTAATTGTAGTCTAAAACTATTTATTATACGGTATCGGCAACTTACTCCTAAGTTTAATTTAGAGTCATTGGGCATCACAAGCGCGAAGCTATTTAAGACAACTTTAACGTCTTTGAGAAGAAGAATTTGCTACTGAATAAAGATAGTGTGATGCCAAGCTAAACAGGCTGATCCGCTGTTAGTTTAGACTACTTCTGTCAAGCCCCTTTTAAGATCACTTACATAGCAACTCGCACTGTTTATGAGATTTAACGTGAGTCATTTAATAAAAACAATAACTTACTAAAGTCTTATCAGGGTAAATAAATATCATTTAAACCTGTGCAAACTTGCTGTTCACTTTAGATACTGTATAAATGATAGCATTAATAAGTTTAATCTACTGGTCAACACATACTCATTTAAAATATCCATTTACCGGAAAAGGATCACTATGCATAAAATAATAAAATCAATAGTCGTTTTGATACTCACGTTTTCTAGTATCGTTTTCACGACATTCACGGCAGCAGCACCAACATCCCATATACACATTAATCATTTAATTAAAAGCTGGCCTGAGGCGCCAAAAACAATGGGGCTGCTACAAGTAGCCACCAAAGAAGCAGCTATCGCCACCTTGTATATCAAGCTTTCCCGTATCCATGACCAAGACCTTAACTGGATAAAACTGAATATAAAAAAAGCACAGCACGCTTTAAAGTCTACTTCTGGAGAGGAGGGCGGCTTAGGCTACGGTTTAATTAAAGCAACTTACGATATCGCTAAGGAAACGAAACTTGCAGCCTCTGATGAAGCTTCAATAAATGTCAAGTTACACAGCAAAGCTATTATCATGAGTGCTTATAATACAGCGGGCATTGCTAAAAAAATGGAGCGTATTTGTAGAAAGGTCGCCAATACCATGTCGATAGCTCAAGCTCTTACTTATATTGATGAATTAGATATTCTATCAAACACCCTGCTTGAAGGTGCTGATTTAGATAAAGATGGAGCAATAACCACCTTCAACCATGAAGGAGGATTGAATTTAGCCCGTGATAAATTAACATTTATGGCCAGAGCAGAGGGAATAATTAAGGTTAAAAAGAACTAACCACATGCTTTAGTTGAGCAACAAGAGTCTATAACCTTAATCAGAGACCTCCAAGTGTCGTTAGCATCAGCTATTGATCCTACAGCAGCTTGAAATACACCCACCTCTGAACAAGCCACACACGCCCCTGGCGTATAGAGAAATTGGTAATAAAGGCAACGGCAATAGGCATGCTGGTTGTCTGGTGAAAGCTGTTAACGTAAGCACCATTTTTTGTATGCCCCGCAAAGAAGATGCTCAGAGGCTCTCTAAGGGTTTTATGCATGGGTGCAGCAGGTATATCAGTTTGCAGCTCTAATATTTTTTAATTCCGAGGTAAAACCAATATCGTACGCTGAGCACCTACTCTGAAGTCACGGACTTCAGGCATCAATAAATAGCATGCATTTTAGCTTAGAATATTGATCGAAAATTAACCTTTTAGAGGCTAATTTGACGATGACGTGCGGCAACAGAATTATGCTATTTAACGAAAATCAGCATAAAAACAGATCCCATCAATTCTTGCTGTAGATTAACTGGCTCTCAACCAAGATCCTAAATATTAAAAATCGGACCTTATGGCAAAGTACTCACAGCTTTTGTGTTGAAACGGCGGGCTCTTCAACTGACTCAGCAGCTGCTGCACTAATTGCTTTTAAGTCGTTGTTACGCAGCGCTTCTAAATTCTCTAAGCCGGGAATATGCACCATAACCTGTTTTCGGGCAAAAGGTATGTTCGCTTCTTCAAATGCTTTCTGTACTCTGACGTACACCTCTTTTCGAATCATAAACTGCTTACCAGGTTTCGCCATAAACTTTCCCCGAATGACGATACCATTGTCATCTACCTCTGCGACTCCTTGAGACTTAAAAGGTTGTAAAAAGTCTTTGCCTAACTCAGGGTCTTCCAACAAGCTCTTACCAATTTTCTTAAATATTTTTTTGATTTGTTTTATATCTGTATCAAATGGTACCCGAAAACGTAATTTCATAATTACCCAGTCACGGCTGTAATTGGTCAGTTTGGGTATTTCACCATAAGGTATGGTATGTACCAAACCGCGATGATGGCGGAGCCTAAGGGAGCGCAGCGATATTTTTTCCACTGTACCCATAGTGCCACCAACATCAATGTATTCACCTACTCTGAAGGCATCATCTGCTAAGAAAAACATTCCCGAAACTATATCTTTAACTAAGGTTTGAGCTCCGAAACCTATCGCAAGGCCCAACACACCAGCACCTGCAAGTATCGGTGCAATGTTTACCCCTAAATTATCTAAAATCATCACAATGGTAATCACCACGATGACGAAGCGCGCTGTTTTTCTAACTATAGGTAAAATAGTAGCAACCCGCGATAAACCAACACCACCTATTTCTTCAGTTCCCACATCTTCGGAACTTTCGCCTCCTTCCAACGTAAGCCAGCGATCGACAAATATTGATATAAACTCCCACGAAAAATATGAGAGCAACAAGACCAATAAAATCTCCACTAAGTTACCCGCTAACTGAGCACCTAAACCACTTTGAGCGAGATCTAGTATCCTCAATCCCCACAAGCTAGCTAAAACGAACAATACTCCACCCACCACAAAGGTTCTACCTGACCTAAGCAAGCCTTGCTGCATTGATCTTCTTGATTTTCCTGCTGCAACTGTTTCGCTATCAGGAACATCAACTGATTTCCAAACAAACAGCGACACCGTCGCATCAACCCCCGGCCATAAAAATATCACAATAAAGGTCATGTAAACGGCCCCCGCCGAATAAACTCCGACATCTGAAGAATTGATGATCACTTCAACTAAAAAGTATTTAGATATAATCAAAACAATGGCAATTTTAGGCCAATGGGTTGCGAACCAGCTATCAATGTATTCGGTCTTTTCTCCAATCGCTTGTGTCACTCGCTTCTTATTATTTAATAGAACGTCAGTGAGTCCTTGACGGTTATACCAAATGGTCAATGACGCGAATAAATACATCGAAAGATTCAAATAAAAACCCAGTTGAATCATATAATTATATCCACCAAAATTCTCAACACCTATTTGTAATAACAATACAAACACAGAGTGAAGCAACACAATATAGCTCGCTAAGATGGAAAAGCTCATTGTTAAACGCTGTGCCCTTTGGTCTGATGTCTGACAAATTCGAATCTCAGGTCTCTTCGGAGCGAAGAAAAATCTGCAGATTACATAACTTAGACCAAAAGCAGTGAGTGTCACTGTCACTATATAGATGAGCTGATTTAGCAATGTTCCGTTTGAGTAGTTGGCGGCAATCACCGCATAGCTGGCAAGGGTAAATGCCATGACTCCTGCTATATCAATGGCTAAACGGGTGTATATGATTCGTAATATTCCGGATAATTTTGTCGAAACTTCATCAATTAATTGTCTCTTTTTATTTCGAAACAAGAATGCGATAGATCGCTCTGCACAGCCACCAAATACAAGTGCCAGTATCAGAATGAACAATATATGTTGCCCACCTTCTCGCTCAATATTTTTAGCAATCACCTTGGATATACCATCAATAGCAGTCGATATTAAGTGGGTTTCTGATACGGCTGATACCGCATTTCCCCAATAGGCAGCGAAGCCTTTACTCACTACATCAAGTACTCGATCATTCTCTAATAAGTTATTTTCTGTCACGGCATCCAATCTTTGGATCAATAATTCCCTGACATCCGTGTCACTTAATTTAGCCACTAATTCTCTAACAGCTTCCTTACTATTCGGGTCATCGATTGCAATTAAAGACGCATTCTCACCGCCAACAGGCGCAGCGGTAAGCGATGAGTTTGTAGATGCATACGCATTAAACGGGACTAATAATAAAATAATACTGGCAACAAGATTTATAACTTTTTTAGTCATCTATAATCACTCTTTTTACTTTTTATTTTAAAATCTAGGTACTGATAAGTACCAGATTAAGGCCGCAACATACATTACACTTACTAACTACATCAATCGGTCTTGACTTTTAAGCCGAGGATTCGGTTATAACAAACTTTAATTGCCTCTAACCTGAATCAGTGACTTCACTGCACTACATAGCGCAAGCTATTGATTCTACAGCGGTTAGAAAAATACCTGCGGAACCTACGGGTGCAGCTAAGATTTTTCAATTCCACTGTAGAGCCAATATCTTACACTCTGCATTCACTTTGAAGTCACGAACAGAAAAGGCCATTATGCCTATGTTAGCTCGATCATGCCCTATAACTGAGGGTATAATAAAGTATTTGCTCATAATATTTTATCCTTTTTAGCTATTCTGCTTTATAATGCCGACACTTATTACAGCAAAATAAGTGGAATTTATGATCAAAAACCACCACTTTTTCCATGTTAAAAATGCATTGGAAATATAATATTTTCATCATTCCATTGTTATTGAATAGAGAGGAGCGAACTAAAAGTTGAAGCCATTAAACCATCTTTTTCAACAAAATTTAGAATGGGCGAATGATATCAAGGAAAATGATCCTGAATTTTTCACCCGACTGTCGCAACAACAAGCCCCAGAATATTTATGGATCGGCTGCTCTGATAGTAGAGTTCCTGCTAACCAAATTGTCAATTTACCTCCAGGTGAAATATTTGTCCACCGCAACATTGCCAATTTAGTGGTGCACACAGATCTCAATTGCCTGTCTGTTATTCAATACGCGGTCGAAATATTAAAGGTCAAGCACATTATAGTCTGTGGTCACTATGGCTGTGGTGGCATAAACGCCGCTATGGAAGACACCGACCACGGTCTAATCGACAACTGGCTAGGCCATATTAAAGATGTCAGCCGCTTCAATGCTGATAAGCTCAATCATCTGACTGGTCGAGAAAAACAAGACATGCTCTGTGAATTAAACGTAGAAGAGCAAGTCATCAACGTCTGCAATACCACCATAGTACAAAATGCCTGGCGCAGAGGCGACACTCTCTCTATCCACGGTTGGGTTTACAGTATCAAGAACGGTATTATCAAAGACTTAGATACTTGTATTACTAGCTCCGCACAATTTAACCAGAAAATCGCCAGTAAATCTTAGTGAGCTGACTTTTTAACGGGAAAAAATTCTGCAGCAGCTCAGCCCTTCTGCATCCATCTCGCTCGATAAGCATGGTCTTATCGGGCGAAAACTACTACTTCAATTATTTTCAGCAGACGAAAAAAAACCTCACTAGGAGGTTTTTTTAAGCAATGTATTAAGCGTTAGACTAATCTTCAGCTAAATCTTTCATTGAAAGCTTGATTCGACCACGTACATCGACATCTAGTACTTTGACTTTAATCATTTGATCCATCTTGATGTAGTCAGTCACTTTTTCAACACGCTTGTTGTCGATTTGTGAAATATGCACTAAACCATCTTTGCCAGGCAAGATATTTACAAACGCACCGAACTCTTCTAGACGAACCACTTTACCTTCGTAAATCTTACCAATTTCAGCTTCAGCAGTAATGCCCAATACGATATCGGTCGCTTTTTTAGCGGCAGCTTTATCGGCGGCGAAGATACGAACGGTACCGTCATCATCTAGATCAATCATCGCTCCGGTTTGTTCAGTAATTGAGCGGATAGTTGCACCACCTTTACCAATCACATCACGAATTTTTTCAGGATTGATTTTGATCATAGTCATTGCAGGCGCATTGTCTGGTAATTCCGGACGTGCGTAGCCAATCACTTTAGCCATTTCTTTTAAGATATGAACACGTGCATCTAACGCTTGGTCTAAAGCAAGTTCCATGATCTCTTCAGTAATACCAGTGATTTTGATATCCATTTGCAAGGCAGTAATACCCTGCTCAGTACCAGCTACTTTAAAGTCCATGTCACCTAGATGATCTTCATCACCTAAAATATCGGTTAAGATAGCGAACTGCTCGCCTTCTTTAACCAAGCCCATCGCGATTCCAGCAACAGGAGACTTGATAGGTACACCGGCATCCATCATCGCTAGAGAGGCACCACAAACAGACGCCATTGAGCTAGAACCATTTGATTCAGTGATTTCTGATACGATACGAATAGTGTATGGAAAATCTTCTTGGTTCGGTAACATTGCAGCAACAGAGCGACGCGCTAAACGACCATGACCGATTTCACGACGACCGGTAGAACCCATACGACCTGCTTCACCCACTGAATAAGGAGGGAAGTTGTAATGTAACATGAACGGATCTTTACGCTCGCCTTCAATAGCGTCGATTAGCTGTTGATCACGAGAAGTTCCTAAAGTACAAGTAACCACCGCCTGAGTTTCACCACGGGTGAACAGAGCAGATCCATGAGTACCAGAAAGAATATCGATTTCAACATCGATGCCGCGAACTGTCTTAGTGTCACGACCGTCAATACGTGGTTGACCATTAACAATACGCTGACGCACTGTCGATTTTTCAATAGCGCTTACCACACCAGATACTTCTTTAGCTGAAGATTGACCTTCCTCTCCAGAAAGAGTGCTAACTGCTTGAGTACGCAGTTCAGCAAGCATCGCTTGACGCTGCATCTTATCGGCAGTTTGGTAAGCTGTTGCTATACCTGCACCGACTAGTTCTGTAACTTGAGCAACTAGTGCTTGGTTAACTTCAGCAGGAGACCAGTCCCAAGTTGGCTTGCCAACTTCAGCTTTTAACTCAGCTATTGCATCAATTGCGCCTTGGAATTCTGTGTGAGCAAATAATACCGCGCCCAACATTTCGTCTTCACTAAGCTCGTCTGCTTCTGACTCAACCATAAGCACGGCATCTTTAGTACCAGCTACAACCATGTCTAGCTCAGAATTAGCTAACTGCTCATAAGTAGGGTTTAAAATATAGCCTTGATCTTCGGTGAAGCCAACACGTGCGCAACCAATCGGTCCCTGGAAAGGAATACCGGAGATAGCTAGTGCTGCAGAGACACCCAACATCGCCGCAATATCCGGATCGTTGACTTTATCAGCAGACATTACAGTACAAATAACTTGCACTTCGTTCATGAAGCCTTTCGGGAATAGTGGTCTGATCGGACGGTCAATAAGACGCGAAGTCAGCGTTTCTTTTTCAGAAGGACGCGCTTCACGCTTGAAGAATCCACCGGGAATCTTACCAACTGAATAGTACTTTTCTTGGTAATGTACTGATAATGGGAAAAAATCTTGACCATCTTTTGCTGTTTTAGAACCGACCACTGTACATAAAACTTGTACGCCTTCGATCGTAACTAATACTGCACCAGTTGCCTGACGCGCGATGCGGCCAGTTTCTAAAGTAACTTCTTGGTTACCTAATTTGAATTTTTTAGTAATCGCTTGCACGATATATCCTCTTTTTAAATAAATATAAAACCAATAGAGGCGACAATAAGCTCGCTTTAAATGCCAGTACTCGTTTATTCTCTGCCTGGCTGCTCAGCAAAGCTGTACAGAGCAAGTCAAAAGATAAATGAGTACGGGCGAATAGCACTTAATGAAGATCTACTGGCGGTATTGCCATTTTCAGGTTTAAAGCCGGTAAGTGTCTAAAGTTACCTTGCTAAAAACAAAGAGGGCCGTGCAAGCACGGCCCAGAACAAGTCTTAACGACGTAGTCCTAAACGCTTGATCAGATCAAGGTAACTATCAACCTTAGTCTTCTTCAAGTAATCAAGTAATTTACGACGCTGGTTTACCATACGGATTAGACCGCGACGTGAATGGTGATCATGAATGTGAGACTTGAAATGTCCCTGAAGAGCTAGGATGTTAGCAGTTAGTAGCGCTACTTGAACTTCAGAAGAACCTGTATCACCTTCACCACGACCGTAATCCGCAACAATTTGCGCTTTCTCAACAGCTGATAATGCCATTTTATTCTACTCCATATTAATATGCAGATAATCAGGCTTAGCCTGTCTTACCTTAGTTAAGGACACGAACTACCAAGCATATTTTTAGTAGGTCGCCAAATACCCGCGGTATAATAACACCGCCGATACACTGTTGTCATTTTATATTAGCTGAATCTGTGGCTTCAAAATACATCCATAGAGCAAACTTACAAGTTCAGTAGCTAATCTCTAACCTCTGCAAGAAGTTGAAGCTCGGCAACACTGCCGATCATTAAGCCTCAGTCGAGGTATTCAGCAACCGCTTAGAGCTTAAAACATGCTGTGAGTTGATTTCGCCAATCCCGACAAACTGATCAGTTTTAGCGATATGAATGCGCACTAAAGGACTGCTTAGCTCTATTTCACTAGCTTGCAGCTCAACTGGCTTACCTTGAAATAAAGCCAACTTTTGCGCTTCATTTAAGATTACTTTTGGAAAGTGCTCAACGGGGGAATAAGCTGGGTGCAATAGCGCGTCTAACTGCTGATATTTTAGCGCCTCAATAGCGGGTTGTTGATCGTCGCTCTCCTCTATTTGCACAGCGCTGACAATTTTTTCAAGCTGCTCAACCGTAATCATCATATCGGCTTTGTACGGCCCGGATTCCAGCCTACGCAATACCGATACATGAGCACCACAACCTAATAGCAAACCTAGATCTTCAACAATAGAGCGAATATAGGTACCCTTAGTGCAACGTATGTCTAAATCCAACTCACCGACTTCCGGTCGATAGTCCAATAATTTAATATTTAAGATATTAACTGTACGAGGCTTAACGGCAATTTTTTCGCCTTTTCGCGCCAACTTGTACAAGGGCTGACCTTTATACTTGAGCGCTGAGAACATCGATGGGACTTGTTCGATTTCCCCGGTAAAGTGACTGACCAAGAACTGCTCAATCAGCGCTTTATTGACATGCTCACCAACCTGCTGCTCTTCAACCACTTTACCTTCTGCATCTGAGGAGTCGGTACGAATTCCTAATTTAGCAGTGGTTAAGTAGCGCTTGTCTGCCTCCAAGAGGAATTGAGAGAATTTAGTAGCCTCGCCAAAAGTAAGTGGTAACATACCTGTCGCCAAAGGATCCAACGCACCGGTATGCCCGGCTTTGGCCGCTCCGTAAAGACGTTTCACATATTGCAAAACACCGTTTGAGCTCAAACCTTGGGGTTTATCTAATAAAAAAACGCCGTCTAATTGACGGCCTTTGTGTCTTCTTCCCATTGTATATGCTCGATATTATTCGCTGTCGGTGTCATCTTTTTGCGCGGCGCTTTTTTTGCTCTCTCGGACAGTTTGTTCGATTAAGCTATGTAAACGACGGCCTCGATCAACACTCGCATCAAAGTGAAAGCGTAATTTTGGCACAGTGCGCAACTGCATATTATGCGCTAGCTCACTACGCAGGTAACCCGCGGCATCTTTTAGCACTTCAGAAGCTGCGTTGACCGCATCATCTTCACTTTGTTCGCCAAAGGGCATCACTGTGAAATATACTTCTGCATAACCTAGATCGCGAGCTACTTTTACAAAACTAATAGTCACCATGCCTATCCGTGGATCTTTAATTTCAAGCTGAATAAGCTTAGCTAGATCACGCTGAATTTGCTCAGCAATACGCTGAGTCCGGCTATATTCTTTTGCCATAGGAACTTTCTTACCTAAATGATGAGACCCCTACCAAGGTAGAGGTCTCTGTTTTTTAATCTAATATCAGTTAAAATAAAACACTTAGAACTAGTCTATAGTTCTAGCTATTTCAACAGTATCAAATACTTCGATCTGATCGCCAACTTTGACATCGTTGTAGTTCTTCACTCCGATACCACATTCCATGCCTTGACGAACGTCAGCAACAGCTTCTTTAAAGCGACGCAGTGATTCAAGCTCACCTTCGTAAATAACCACGTTATCACGTAGCACTCGAATCTTCTTGTTACGGAATACAGATCCCTCCGTCACCATACAACCGGCAACTAGGCCAATCTTAGGTGAGCGGAACACGTCGCGCACTTGAGCAATTCCGACGATTTCCTCACGAAGCTCTGGTGATAATAAACCACTCATTGCCTGCTTAACATCATCGATAATGTTGTAGATTATGCTGTAGTAACGTAACTGCAGACCTTCACGATCAACAATCGCTTTCGCCTGGGAATCAGCACGAACGTTAAAACCAACCATCAACGCTGAAGAAGCCATCGCTAGGTTAGCATCAGTTTCAGCAATACCACCTACTCCCGATGAAACTATAACAACTTTCACTTCATCCGTAGACAAATCTTCCAGTGCCGTAGTTAGCGCTTCTAACGAACCTCTTACATCAGTTTTCAAAACGATGTTAAGGGTAGCTACATCACCTGATTCCATATTGGCAAACAAGTTTTCAAGCTTAGACGCCTGTTGACGAGCAAGCTTTATTTCACGGTATTTACCTTGACGGAACAGCGCAACTTCTCGCGCTTTCTTGTCGTTACTGACGACAGTGAATTCAGCACCCGCTGATGGCGTTCCATCTAGACCAATAATTTCAATTGGCTCAGAGGGGCCGGCAATAGTAACAGCTTCGCCATTTTCATCCATCATCGCGCGAACCCGTCCATAGTGAAGTCCAGCCAATACTATATCGCCTTTTTTCAACTGACCTGATTGCACTAACACGGTAGCAACCGCGCCACGGCCTTTTTCTAGACGCGACTCAATCACTATACCTTGTGCTTGTCCCGCTTCTACTGCGGTTAATTCAAGCAATTCAGCTTGCAGTGAAATAGCCTCTAACAGATTTTCAATACCTTCACCTGTTTTAGCTGAGACTTTGACAAACTGCACATCTCCACCCCACTCTTCTGGGATGACATCCAGCGCCGCTAATTCATTCATGACGCGATCTGGATCGGCTTGTTCTTTGTCAATTTTGTTGACTGCTATAACTAAAGGTACACCCGCCGCTTTCGCGTGCTGGACTGCCTCTTTAGTTTGTGGCATTACTCCATCATCAGCGGCAACCGCTAAGACTACGATATCAGTCAACTGCGCACCGCGTGCACGCATCGCAGTAAATGCTGCGTGACCAGGAGTATCTAGGAAGGTAATTAAACCTTTACTAGTTTTAACTCGGTACGCACCTATGTGCTGAGTGATTCCACCTGACTCGCCAGAGGCAACCCGCGATGAGCGAATATTATCCAGTAGTGAGGTTTTACCATGATCTACGTGACCCATTACCGTAACAACAGGTGCACGGGAAACAGCTTCACCTTCAGTATCTACTGATTCGAGTAATGCTTCTTCAATCGCATTATCGGCCATCGGCTTGGCGATGTGGCCCATTTCTTCAACGACTAAGATAGCGGTATCTTGATCAATTACTTGGTTGATGGTGGCCATAGCCCCCATCTTGAACATAACTTTGATCACTTCTGCAGCTTTTACTGACATTTTCTTCGCCAGCTCAGCAACGATAATACTTTCAGGTACAGCTACTTCATGGACTCGCGCCGCTTGGGGCTCAGTAAATCCGTGTTGATTAGGACTTCCTGAACTTAGCACTGCCGGCTTAGATCGTGCATTTCGTGAAATCTTACCGCGACGATTACGCTTATCAGATCTACCTGACCCAGTAGATTTACTCTTGACAGGTTTCTTTTCTTCACGCGCAGGCTTTTTATGTACCGGTGCCTTTTTCGGTGTTGCCTGTGCTATCACATCAGCTTTAGCCTGATCTTCAGCATCTTCTTTGGCAATACGTGCAGCATCTTCTACTGCTTTTTTCTGCGCCGCTGCCTCGGCAGCTAGTCGCTCACCTTCGTGGGCAACATGTTCTTTGGCGGCAGCTTCAGCAGCTTTCTCAGCTTCTTTTTCAGCAGCTAGTCGCTCTTGCTCTCGACGTTGATCTTCAGCAATTTCAGCCGCAGTCTTTTGCTCTTCAACAACCGGAACTTTTGGTGCAGCGGTCGGAATTTTAGGTGTCTCTATCGACTTAGCTGCAACATCTGCTTTATCTTCAGTTTTAGCGGTCGCGGCAACAGTTGCTACAACAGGGCTATCGACTACGGTTTCAGTTGTCGCAACTGCTGCAACTTCTGCCACTGCCGTTTCTTCAGCTTCTACTTCAGTACGCTTCACATAAGT
Source organism: Oceanospirillales bacterium (assembly GCA_029027825.1). Classification (GTDB taxonomy): domain Bacteria; phylum Pseudomonadota; class Gammaproteobacteria; order Pseudomonadales; family Balneatricaceae; genus Rs1. The sequence goes on from CP093399.1 coordinate 2,915,002, forward strand.
GCGGGTTTTGCGCACTTCGACATTCACTGTCTTGCGCCCAGAACCACCGGTAGTTTTCAGCTGAGTCGTAGACTTACGCTTCAAACTGATCTTTTTCGGCTGACCATCTTCATCCGCCGAAGCTTCTCCATGAGCACGCTTTAAATGTAACAATAACGCCTGGCGCTCATCATCGGTTACTTTTGAGTCTTGCTTCTTGCCTTTGATCCCAGCTTCAGCCATTTGTGTTATTAAACGCTCTGGGGATACACCGATCACATCGGCTAATTCTGTAACTATTACTTCTGACATATTTTTACTCCTACCTCGGCTTACGCTTCATCCGCGAACCAAGGGGCGCGGGCTGTCATAATATATTGAGCAGCTAATTCTTCGGTCATACCTTCTACATCCAACAGCTCATCGACTGATTGCTCAGCAAGATCTTCCATTGTGATGATACCGTGGGCAGCTAACAGAAAAGCAAAGTGCTTATCCATGCCTTCCATGGTCAGTAAATCTTCCGCGGGCTCGGCTTTTTCTAAAACTTCTTCACTTGCGAGTGCTTGATTTAGCAGTGCATCTTTGGCGCGAGTGCGAAGTTCATTAACGATATCTTCATCAAAACCATCGATTTGCAGCATTTCATCAACCGGCACGTAAGCCACTTCTTCAAGTGTACTAAATCCTTCGTCAACTAGTACCGCTGCGACATCTTCATCGACATCTAAAGCTTCGACAAAGCGGTCAACGATGCCGCCGACTTCAGATTGTTGCTTTTTAGCAGCATCTTCTTCGGTCATTACGTTTAGTTCCCAGCCGGTAAGCTCAGAGGCTAAACGAACATTCTGACCACTGCGGCCAATAGCCATCGCCAGTGCTTCTTGAGCGACTGCGATATCCATAGAATGCTTATCTTCTTCGACGACAATAGACACCACTTCAGCAGGTGACATGGCATTAATCACCAGCTGTGCTGGATTATCATCCCAAGTAATGATGTCGACACGTTCACCACCTAACTCGTTCGATACCGCTTGCACTCGTGCGCCACGCATGCCGACACAAGCACCAACTGGATCAATACGACCATCGTTAGTTTTGACGGCAATTTTTGCCCGTGATCCAGGATCGCGAGCAGCGGCGCGAATTTCAATCACCTGCTCTGACACTTCTGGCACTTCAATACTAAACAGTTCAATCAGCATTTTAGGGCTGGTACGTGATAAGACTAACTGAGGGCCGCGACCTTCAGTGCGAATTTCATGCAGTACGGCACGAACACGATCACCAATTCTAAATACTTCTCTCGGCAATATATTTTCACGTGGCAACAGTGCTTCTGCGTTATTGCCAAGATCGATAATAATATTATCACGAGTTACTTTTTTAACCGTCGCAGAGATCAACTCTCCAACACGATCCCGGTACATCTCAACCACTTTAGCGCGTTCAGCTTCACGTACTTTCTGTACGATCACTTGCTTCGCCGTTTGCGCGGCGATGCGGCCAAATTTTACTGATTCGATTTGCTCTACATATACATCACCGATTTTTAGTTCGGTATCAACCTCTGCGGCTTCTTGCGAAGTCCACTCAGTACCAAGAATCGCAACACCTTCATCGCCGACTACTGTCCAGCGTCTAAAAGTATCGTAATCACCAGTTGTACGATCAATTTTTACGTAAATATCAGACTCTTCATCTTCAAAACGTCTTTTGGTCGCCGTTGCTAACGCCAACTCTATCGCCTCGAAAATAACCTCTTTAGATACGTCCTTTTCATTCGAAACTGCTTCTGCTACCAGCAAGATTTCTTTGCTCATATCAATGCCTCGCTATTTTTCCCTGCTGGTACCCAAGTAATTTTGGTACCAATTAGTTATTTTAAGAATACTGTGGTTCAACTTGCGCTTTATCTATGTAATCCAGCGGTAGTAGAAATTCTTCATTATCTACTTGGATAACAATATCATCATCTTCTATACTTTTAAGCAGACCTTTGAAATTTCTACGTCCATCAAATGGCATACGTAACTTAATTTTAATCACTTGCCCAATGTAAGCTTGGTAATGCTCCAGTTTAAACAGCAATCTATCCAAACCTGGTGAGGATACTTCTAAGCTATACTTTCCGGAAACAGTATCTTCCACATCCAGAATACCACTAGCGTGATGACTCATTAACGCACAATCATCAACCGAAACACCGTTTTCACCATCGATGTAGATGCGTAAAATACTGTCTTTCCCCTGGGAAATATATTCAATTCCCCACAATTCAAAACCCATTGATTCAGCAACAGGCTCGAGCATTTCTTGTAACTGTTTTAATTTCGCAGACACTGCGTACCTCAAATATTAATTCACAACAAATTGTGCACAACAAGCCAACTTTTCAGCTTGCTGTTAATAAATTATTGCACAATCGCTGCTTTGAACGACTACGCCAATAACAAAAAAATGGGCCACGTAGGCCCATTCTTTAATCAGAGCAATAAAAATCGTGCTATTACAGATTTTCATTTCTCGTAATTACGAAAAAGCCCCTTAAAAGGGGCCTATTAAACGGGCGATTATTATCCAGCTAACTGCTCTGCACAAAAACCCCTTAGTACTTTTACAACCTATCAAGCTGTAGCTAGAGTAACGACACCTAGACTCAACCAATTTGACTCACTGCTAGATGATTTACAACTAGCTGACATCAAATTGGTAGCGGGGGCAGGATTTGAACCTACGACCTTCGGGTTATGAGCCCGACGAGCTACCAAGCTGCTCCACCCCGCATCAAACTTTTCTAATCTATAACTTGACCTTAGCGACTTCAACTACTACTCAAGTCGGTGCGCATTGTAATCTAAAGCAAAATTAAAAACAAGCTATTTACAGATCATCAACCACAAACATTGACTGATCCGACTTGCCTTATCTCACTCACTAACTACAACTAATCACCTCTCACTAAGAAGTAACAGCTAGTCGAAGTCAGATTAACACAACTCCTTACAGAGCTTTTTCTAAAAATGGTGCCCAGAGCCGGACTCGAACCGGCACGACTATACAGTCACTACCCCCTCAAGGTAGCGTGTCTACCAATTTCACCACCTGGGCTAAACTTAACATTAATTAGACGCCGGAATATCTGAATCCGCAGGTACTTGTGGAAGCAATTCACCCAAATCTGGCAGCGCACTTTGCTCTGCAGCTTGTACTGCCTCTGCACTTGGAATACCAACTTGTGAAACGTAACCAGCTTGCTCTTTAGCAAAATACGCCAAGGTAAAACTTGTTACAAACAACCCAGTAGCTAGTACTGCAGTCGCTCTCGACAAGAAATTACCCGACCCCTGACTACCAAACACTGTCTGAGAAGCCCCGGCACCAAAAGAAGCGCCTGCCTCTGCACCTTTACCTTGCTGCAGCATTACTAACGCTATAATCGCTGCCGCCAAAAGCACATGTACACCCAGTATGATTGTTTCCACTTAACTACCGCCCAATTTATTTCGCAGCTGCGCTGCAAATTAATTTAAAATCTTCAACCTTTAAAGAGGCCCCGCCTACTAGACCGCCATCTATATCAGGCTGAGAAAACAGTAGCGCTGCTGTTTGCGCATTGACACTACCGCCATATAAAATTCGTGTTTTTTCTGCTAAGTCGGCTGAAACTTCAACCGCTAATACTTTTCTAATATGCGCATGCATTTGCTGCGCTTGCTCTGGAGAGGCAGTCTCGCCTGTTCCTATCGCCCAAATTGGCTCATACGCAATAACCAGTGAATCAGCCGACAAATCCAAACCTTGTAACGCGCTCAACACTTGATTTTTAACTATTTCGAACTCTTGCCCCGCATTGCGTTGCGACAGTGTTTCCCCTACACACAAGATCGGTACAATTGCACCGCGCACAGCAGCGGCAACCTTCTTGGCAATCAACTCTTTAGACTCGGCAAATATCTCTCTTCGCTCCGAGTGACCAATAAGTACATATTTGCAGCCTATATCCTGCAACATGGCGACTGACACTTCACCAGTATAAGCACCTGACTCTGCAAAATGCACATTCTGCGCAGCAGTCGCATAACTCTTAGCCGATTGCTGCAGTTGAGCAACATAGACCGATGGAGGACTCAATACTACTTCAACATTATCAAGATCAGCTGCATGCAAATTAATTTGCTGTGCCATTTCTTGGACAAAGCTGCTCGCTCCGTTCATTTTCCAGTTTCCAGCAACAATTGATTGACGCATATTAGATCCTTAAAAACGAGGCGCAAATATTAACGAATTTGCTTTTAACAAACAAGTGATTCTAATGCAGTTTCTACTTTTTTTGCTAAATCTTCACAAACTTCAAGTACTAGCTCGGGATTTTCACCTTCCACCATCACTCTCACTACGGGCTCAGTCCCCGATGGCCGCAATAGCACCCTGCCGCTACCAGCTAAACGAGACTCAGCTTCACTGACCAATTGCTGGACAGCTTTATTTTTTTGCAAATCAACCTTCTTTGCCATTTTTATGTTAATCATTTTTTGCGGCAGTTTCTGCATCACTTTTTTAATTTGCGCCAACGACTGCCCAGTAGCATCCATTGCCACTAAAATTTGCAGTGCAGCAACGGTTCCATCACCAGTAGTGCTAAGATGCTTGCAAATAATGTGCCCAGAGCTTTCACCACCGATATTCCACCCTCTATCAGCCAATTGCTCCATCACATACCTATCACCGACATTAGCCCGCACAAAGGGAATTTCCAGGCGTTTACAAGCTTGCTCAAAACCAAAGTTAGTCATCAAAGTACCGACCACGCCACCCGGCAAATCACCGGCCTGCTTTAGATGATTAGCGATAATCATTAGCAATTCATCACCATCGACCACCTCGCCCAAGTGATCCACCATAATGACCCGATCGCCATCACCATCCAATGCTATCCCCAGGTCCGCCTGTTCAGCCACTACTCTTTCTTGCAGCATTGCAGTATCTGTCGCGCCACATTTTTCATTGATATTCATCCCATCAGGTGAAGAAGCTACTTCTATAACCTGCGCGCCAAGCTCGGAAAACACCGCTGGCGAAACGTGGTAGGTAGCTCCATTGGCACAGTCGAGCACCACTTTAAGCCCACGCAAATTAAAACCTGAAGGCACTGACGCCTTACAAAATTCGATATATCGACCTGGCGCATCGTCAATCCGTCGTGCCTTACCAAGAATTGATGAATCGACAGTGGTCATTGCCATATCCATTTGTGCTTCGATAGCATGCTCAATTTCATCGGCTAACTTGGTGCCTGATGCGCTAAAGAACTTAATACCGTTATCGGCAAACGCATTGTGCGATGCCGAGATCACAATCCCGGCATCTGCTTGAAAGGTACGGGTTAAGTAGGCAATTGCCGGGGTCGGCATCGGCCCCGTTAACAGCACATCGACTCCGGCAGCACTTAGCCCGGCTTCGAGTGCAGACTCAAACATATAACCAGAAATACGGGTATCTTTGCCGATTAGGATCTTGCTACTTCCTTCGCGCGCAAAGACCTTGCCCGCCGCCCAACCTAGCTTCAGCATGAAATCCGGAGTAATTGGATACTGACCTACTTCACCTCTGATGCCATCGGTTCCAAAATATTTCTTACTCATCTACATACCTTCCTGATACTTACTGTCCATTATTTAGCCACGATTGCATCGCAGTCCTTTGACCTGCCTCACAGCTAAAATTTAAGCTGAGATGCCGATTGCCTGTATTACTTTTACCACATCAACTGTTTCTTGCACATCGTGCACTCGAACAATCGCCGCACCTTGCATCACAGCATACGCCACCGTTGCCAGACTGCCCGCCAACCGGTCACCGACCTCACGCTGCAGCAATTGTCCAAACATGCTTTTTCGCGATGTACCAATTAAAATTGGATACCCCGACGCACTGAATTTTTTTATAGCAGCCAACAACTGCAGATTCTGCGCTAGACTCTTACCAAAACCAATACCTGGATCCAGTATAATTTGTGCCGCACCTATACCTAACTGCTGACATCGCTCGGCCCGCCCCTGCAAATAATCCAGCACCTCAACAGCTACTTGGCTATAGCTGGGGTTTTGCTGCATGATTTCAGGACTACCCTGCATATGCATTAAACAGACAGGCAAACCAGTATCGGCCGCCGCTTGTAACGCACCTTCGCGCTCCAGTGCACGCACATCATTGAGCATCCCAGCACCTAACTTAGCAGCTTCCGTCATTAACTTCGCATTACTAGTATCTATTGAAATCACGATATCGGTGTGCGCTTTAAGCAATTCAAGCGCTGGCAATACCCGATCCATTTCTTCAGCCTCAGAGACCGGCTGCGCATTTGGTCTAGTTGACTCACCCCCTAGGTCCAAGATGGTCGCACCACTGGCTATCATTTTCCGGGCTTTATTCAATATCACATCTGTCGCTAGCCGCTGATCTTTTAGCAAACAGCCGCCATCGGAAAACGAATCTGGGGTGACATTTAAAATACCCATCACCTGTGTTTCTGACAGATCTAGGTTAATATTCGCACATTTCAATATTGCCATTGAACCCCTCAAGAGAACGCTAAAAGCAGCCTGAGACTACTAGATCACAACCAACCTCAGCTGCTTCACTTACTGTCAAAAAAAAACCAGCAAGACTGATCATTGCTGGTTTTATATTAGATTTTTCTGAGACTATAATTTATAGCTTAGCTATTATTCTTCGGCCCATCATCTTTCTCATCATCAGCCGCAGGCTTATCGCCTGCCAACGGAGTATCATCGGCAACATCATCTGTTGCTTGGTCAGATTTTTCATTTCTCTTCGCAGCAATCGATGCAACTTTACTAGATTTTGAACTTGAGTCAGATTTTTCAGATTCTTGATCATTACCCCAATCGATCGGATCACTAACAGCTACACGGTCCATTAATTCGTCGATCTGCTCAGCACTAATCGTTTCATACTTCATTAGCGCCGCAGTCATCGACTCTAGTATGTCTCGATTGTCATGCAAAATTTTGCTGGCACGCTGATAGGACTGATCAATTATGCTACGCACTTCTTCATCGACTTTTTGCAAGGTACTCTGTGCCATTTGTTTAGCACCTTGCCCGTAGCCACCGCCGCCAAAAGGACCCGCTTCATCTTCATCATATAAAATTGGACCCATTGCATCAGAAAGCCCCCAGCGAACCACCATATTACGCGCCATACTTGTCGCACGCTGGATATCATTGGAAGCCCCAGTTGTGACGCCATCTTTTCCCAGGGTTATTTCTTCAGCGATTCGCCCGCCATATAGCGAACAAATGTTAGACAGTATCATCTCTTTTGAGTGCGAGTATCTATCCTCTGTCGGCAAGAACATAGTGACACCTAACGCTCTGCCACGCGGGATAATAGATACTTTATAAACGGGATCATGCCCCGGCATCAATCGCCCAACAATCGCGTGACCCGATTCATGATAGGCAGTATTTAGACGCTCGGCCTCAGACATCACCATCGACTTGCGCTCGGCACCCATCATGATTTTATCTTTAGCTTTTTCTAATTGCTCCATACCGACAGTACGCTTGCCATTACGTGCAGCCAGCAGCGACGCTTCATTGACTAAATTGGCCAAATCAGCCCCGGAAAAACCAGGTGTACCACGCGCAATTAATTCAGGCTTAACATCATCACCGACAGGCACTTTACGCAAGTGCACTTCCATAATTTTCTCACGGCCGCGAATATCTGGCAGCCCAACATGCACCTGGCGATCAAAACGCCCGGGACGCAACAATGCAGGATCCAATACATCGGGACGGTTAGTCGCTGCAATCACAATTACCCCATCCGTTCCCTCAAAGCCATCCATTTCAACTAGCAGTGCATTCAAAGTCTGCTCGCGCTCGTCATTACCACCGCCCATACCTACACCACGATGGCGACCTACCGCATCAATTTCATCGATAAAGATAATGCAAGGCGCATGCTTTTTAGCTTGTTCAAACATGTCGCGCACTCGCGATGCACCAACACCAACAAACATTTCAACAAAATCAGAACCCGATATAGTAAAGAAAGGCACTTTTGCCTCGCCGGCAATCGCCTTAGCCAACAAGGTTTTACCGGTTCCAGGATCACCTGACATCAAGATACCACGTGGAATACGGCCTCCCAACTTCTGAAACTTGCCTGGGTCGCGTAAATATTCGACCAGTTCTGACACTTCTTCTTTCGCTTCATCTACCCCTGCCACGTCGGCAAAAGTTGTTTTAATTTGATCTTCACTGACCATCCGCGCTTTGGACTTACCAAACGACATCGGCCCACCCTTACCGCCACCACCTTGCATTTGGCGCATAAAGAACATAAAAATCGCCACGATGATCAAGATTGGAAAAGCGGCGACCAAAAGCTGAGTCCAAACACTTTGCTGCTCGGGACGTTTACCTTCGATTATCACTTTACTGGCAAGTAAATCATCCACAAGCTTAGGGTCTTGCAATGCTGGGCGCACAGTTTCAAAGTGCTCGCCATTTCTACGAGTTCCCATGATGGTATAACCGTCGATAACCACTTTAGCGACTCTTCCATCCTGCACTTCTGCAACAAATTCTGAATAATTTAAACCGGTTGACTCCGCTTCAGTATTAAAGTTATTAAACACTGTCAGTAACACTGCAGCTATAACCAACCAAAGAACCAGATTCTTTGCCATTTCGTTCAAGAGATAATCCTCTATAGATTTATAACATTTATTAATTTAGAGCAAACTAGCACTCTATATCAAACCAACTTGTTTTTTGCTAAATATCTTAGCTAGATAACTAGAGGCCTCAACTACTAGCCTTTAAAGCCTCGACCTAGAATATAAACTTCCCTGGACCTAGGCCTGGAAGATGCAGGCTTGCGAGTGATTACTTTATCAAAGTTCGTGCGCACATCTTTCACATACTGATCAAAACCTTCTCCCTGAAACACTTTGGCAACAAAAGCACCTTTTGGTTTCAAAACTTGGCGCGCCATATCCAAAGCCAACTCAACCAGATACATTGAAGCAGGCTGATCTACCGCACCATTACCACTCATATTGGGGGCCATATCTGAAATTACAAGGTCTGCGGTGGCGCCACCCATCACTTTTAGTATTTCACTTAATACCGCTTCCTCGGTGAAATCACCTTGGATAAATTCAACCCCAGCCATGCCATCCATCGGCAGTATATCTGAGGAGACGACCCGCCCTGAATCACCCACCAACTCAGCTGCTACTTGTGACCAACCCCCAGGAGCTGCTCCCAAATCTACGACTAGCATGCCACTGCGAATCAGCTTATCCTTTTCTTGTAATTCTAGCAGTTTAAAACTGGCCCTTGAACGATAACCTTGCTCTCTCGCCATTTTCACGTACGGGTCACTAAGGTGTTCTTGTAGCCAGCGACCACTACTTTTTGATTTTGCCAAAATATTTTCTCAATTAAAGATAGAACTAATAACATTCAATGCAAGGCGATCATTACGCAATCATAAAATAATGATAGAATAGCAACAAATTTAAACGGGATCTAAATACTAAGCCCTTTTATCGGCATTAGTATAGGGCAAACTTGCCCACAGACCAGCAAACCAAGGTATTTTACACAATGAGCATCACCCAAGATCAAAAAAAGCACTTTCGCACTTTAGGTCACAAACTAAACCCGCTAGTGACGGTTGCCAGCAAAGGTCTGACTGAAAATTTACAACTTGAAGTAGATAGAGCACTAGAAGACCACGAACTAATTAAAGTAAAATTTTCCATCTCTGATCGCGACCTAAAAAAGAAAATGATCCGCGAACTCTGCACGGTTGTTGAAGCGCAAATCATTCAAGAGGTTGGCCACATAGTACTAATTTACCGCCCTTCTCTTGAAGCCAACCCTAAATTATCGAACATATTAAGAGCGACTGGCCAGCAATAAGCCCGCTCAGCTTGAAAAACTTCAGTTTTCTTAAACTGAAGTTTTTCAAAGCATCATTGAACTTAGCTAACCTTCACACTACTACTAAGCCGCAGCCCTTGGTTGCTGACTCTTTATAGATGCTGTACTTTTTCTACTTCAAGCTCAACTACGCCTTTGGGTGTTTTGATGGTTGCCACTTCACCCTCTAACTTACCAATCAACCCCTTCGCGATCGGAGAGTTAACTGATATTTTATGCTTTTTTATGTCCGCCTCATCATCGCCGACAATTTGATAGCAAACTTCTTCATCTGTATCGCAGTTAATCAACTGTACGGTCGTGCCGAAAATAACTTTCCCAGCGTACGGAATTTCCATGACATCAATCACCTGCGCATTCGATAATTTCCCCTCCAACTCTTGGATACGCCCCTCGGTAAAACTCTGCTCTTCGCGCGCTGCATGATATTCAGCATTTTCCTTTAGATCGCCATGCTCTCTTGCCGTGGCGATATCTTTGATTATTCGCGGTCGCTTCTCTGACTTCAAATAATCCAACTCTTCACGAAGCGCCTTTTCACCGAAGACGGTCATAGGTACTCGACTCATATTACAACTCCCTTAATAAAAAACGGCGAGCTCTCACCCACCGTTACAAATATCCAATTTATCTTCCAATTGAGAGAAGATTACTTAATAAATTTAGCCGTGCATATCTTGCAGACGACGCACTACTTTTTCTTCACCGTAGGTGAGGGCCATCACAATCGCTTCAGCCCCTGCTATGGTCGTGGTATAAGGCACTTTATGCTGTAGCGAGCTTCGGCGAATTTCCGCAGAGTCGGCTGTTGACTGACGCCCCTCGGTGGTATTAACTACGTAGCTTATTTCATCGTTCTTGATCATGTCAACAACATTTGGCCGCCCTTCCATCACCTTGTTAACTCGCTCCACTTCCATACCCGCAGCTTGCAGAGCTATTGCAGTACCTTCAGTAGCACATAAGGTGTAACCTTTTTCCAACAGCGATTGCGCAATTCTCACCGCTCCCGCTTTATCCATGTTGCGTACCGAAACAAAAGCTTTACCGACTAACGGCAACACATCACCGGCGCCAATAGTAGCTTTCATAAATGCTTCAGCAAAGGTTTCTCCAGAGCCCATCACCTCACCTGTCGACTTCATTTCCGGCGACAACACTGGATCAACTCCCTGGAACTTATTTAACGGGAAGACCGCTTCCTTGACGTGCATTAGCTTGGGAATAATTTCTTCGGTAAAGCCTATTTTCTCTAAGCTATCACCCAGCATCACTCGCGTGGCAATACTTGCCAGTGAATGACCGATACACTTAGAGACGAAAGGCACTGTCCGCGAAGCTCGAGGATTAACCTCGATCACATATATCTCGCCGTCTTGATAGGCTAATTGGGTATTCATCAATCCAATCACGCCTAACTCAAGAGCCATTTTTTTGACTTGCTCACGCATCTCATCTTGCACTTTCTTCGGTAAATTATACGGAGGAAATGCACAGGCAGAGTCACCAGAGTGAACACCCGCTTGCTCTATGTGTTGCATGATAGCGCCTATCACCACAATTTCACCATCACATATAGCATCAATATCTACTTCGATGGCGTTATTGAGGAAATAGTCGAGCAGCACTGGCGCGTCGTTAGAGACCTGCACCGCCTCGGCCATATAGCGCTTTAACTCGGTCTCTTTGTAAACTATTTCCATCGCCCGCCCACCTAGCACATAGGAGGGACGAACCACGAGTGGATAGCCAATTTTAGCAGCCTCAATCACCGCAGCTTCTGTTGAGCGAACGGTTGCATTCTCTGGCTGCCTTAGCCCCAAGCGCTGAATCATCTGCGAGAACTGCTCGCGATCTTCCGCTCTATCGATAGCCTCTGGCTGAGTGCCGATGATAGGTACGCCGGCACGTTCCAACTCTACTGCCAACTTAAGCGGGGTCTGACCACCGTATTGAACAATCACACCTACCGGCTTTTCAACATCGACAATTTCCAACACATCTTCCAGTGTCACCGGCTCAAAAAACAACCGATCAGAAGTATCATAGTCAGTTGAGACTGTTTCAGGGTTACAATTGACCATGATTGTTTCATAACCTTGATCGCGCGCAGTCAGCGCTGCATGCACACAACAGTAATCAAACTCGATACCTTGACCAATGCGGTTTGGACCGCCACCCAATATCATGATTTTTTTACGATCAGTCGGTCTTGCCTCACACTCTTGCTCGTAAGTTGAGTACATATAGGCAGTATCTGTTGAAAATTCTGCCGCGCAAGTATCAACCCGCTTATAGACCGGACGGATACCCATGCGCTGACGCTGCTTACGGAAAGTTTTCTCAGGCACTGCTAGCAACTTAGCTAGGCGAGCATCTGAAAAACCCTTGCGTTTTAAACGGTAGATTTGATCTGCTGACAGATCGTGTAACGCCGTTTTCTGCAAGTTTAATTCGTCTTTAATCAGATCTTCTATCTGCACCAAAAACCAGGGGTCAACACCGGATAGTCCGTACAATTCTTCTACCGACATGCCCATGCGCATTGCATCGCCAATACACCAGAGACGATCTGCGCCCGGCTGCTTCATCTCTCTAATGATATCGACGCGCGCGTCTTCGTGGGTAATATCGATAAAGGGATCAAATCCTGATACGCCTGTCTCTAGGCCACGCATCGCTTTTTGCAAAGACTCTTGGAAAGTACGACCGATCGCCATTACCTCGCCTACAGATTTCATTTGCGTGGTTAAACGGTCATTGGCCTGAGGAAATTTTTCAAAGGTAAAGCGTGGTATTTTGGTCACTACGTAATCGATGGAAGGCTCAAACGATGCTGGCGTTCGACCACCGGTAATATCGTTTTGCAGCTCGTCCAAGGTATAGCCAATCGCTAACTTAGCGGCGATTCTGGCAATCGGGAAGCCGGTTGCTTTAGACGCTAGCGCAGATGAGCGAGATACCCGTGGGTTCATCTCAATAATTACCATCCGCCCATCTTCGGGATTTATACCAAACTGTACGTTTGATCCGCCTGTTTCAACCCCTATTTCTCGCAGTACTGCCAGCGAGGCGTCACGCATGATCTGATATTCTTTATCAGTCAAAGTTTGCGCAGGCGCCACCGTAATTGAATCACCGGTGTGCACACCCATCGCATCGAAGTTTTCTATCGAACAAATAATAATACAGTTATCATTTTTGTCGCGAACCACTTCCATCTCATACTCTTTCCAACCGATCAGCGACTCGTCGATTAAAATTTCAGTGGTGGGAGATAAATCTAGACCGCGGGTACAAATATCAACAAACTCTTCGCGGTTGTAAGCGATACCACCACCGGAACCACCCATGGTAAAGGATGGACGGATAATTGCCGGAAAGCCTACTTTTTCCAATACTGCGAATGACTCTTCTATAGTGTGCGCCACATCGGCACGCGGGCACTCGAGGCCAATTTTTTTCATCGCTATATCAAAGCGTCTACGGTCTTCTGCCTTGTCGATTGAATCAGCGTTAGCACCGATCATCTCAACACCGTACTCTGCCAACACTCCCTCGCGCTCAAGATCTAACGCGCAATTAAGTGCCGTTTGCCCACCCATGGTTGGCAATATGGCGTCTGGACGCTCTTTTTCGATAATTTTAGCGACTGTTTTCCACTTCACCGGCTCAATATAGGTTGAGTCAGCCATGCCAGGATCGGTCATGATAGTTGCAGGGTTGGAGTTCACCAAAATGACCCGGTATCCCTCTTCACGCAATGCTTTACAAGCCTGCGCACCTGAGTAATCAAATTCGCAGGCCTGTCCGATAATGATAGGCCCGGCACCTAGAATGAGTATGCTTTGTATATCCGTACGTTTTGGCATAATAATAACCACTAAAATCTGTTGTCGTTGAAAAAACTTCAGTTAACATGAAGCGCAGAGGTTAAGATCATTAACCTCTCATACCTAAGCTCTAAGCTTGGCTTTTATGCTTTACGATCTCATCAATAAATCGATCAAACAACGGTGCTACGTCTCTGGGCCCAGGACTGGCCTCCGGATGCCCCTGAAAACTAAAGGCCGGCGTATCCGTGCGCTCAATGCCCTGCAGAGAATCATCAAACAACGATCGATGAGTGGCTCGCATATTTTTTGGCAGCGAAGCTTCGTCTACCGCAAAACCGTGGTTCTGGCTGGTAATCATCACTTTATTAGTGCTTAAGTCTTTCACTGGGTGGTTGGCACCGTGATGACCAAACTTCATTTTAAGCGTTGTTGCACCGCTAGCTAAAGCCAACAATTGATGCCCTAAGCAAATTCCGAAGACCGGTATTTTAGTCGCGAGAATTTCTTGTATGGCAGTGATCGCATAATCACAGGGCTCTGGGTCTCCAGGACCGTTCGATAAAAACACACCATCGGGCTGCATCGCCAGAACTTCACTCGCAGGGGTGGTTGCCGGCACTACAGTTAACTTACAACCGCGCTCCACCAGCATCCGCAGGATATTATGCTTCACCCCAAAATCGTAAGTAACAACATGATAAGGCAACTCACTTTCCAATCGCTGATTAGCACCTTTACCTAGCTCCCAAGTCGATGACAACCACTGATACTGCTGTTTGGTGGTCACTACTTTGGCCAGGTCTAAGCCTTTCAACCCTGCGAACTCTTTTGCTTTGGTCAACGCGAGCGCTTCGTCTAATTGCTCTGCGCTATCCGCAGCCATTACACAGCCACTCAAAGAGCCTTTTTCACGTAGTATACGAGTCAACATGCGGGTATCTATATCGGCAATCGCAACCACGTTATTCTCTTTCAGATAGACATCCAAGTCTTTCTCGTTGCGAAAGCTACTAGCCGCTAAAGGCAAATCTCTAATAACCAATCCGGCAACCCAAGTCTTACTCGACTCGCAGTCTTCAACGTTGGTGCCAACGTTGCCAATATGTGGATAAGTTAAAGTAACTATCTGACGACTATAAGAAGGGTCGGTTAATATCTCTTGGTATCCCGTCATGGAAGTATTGAACACAACCTCCCCTGTCGATACTCCGTTCGCACCAATAGCGATCCCTTTGAAAATACTCCCGTCTTCAAGTGCCAATATGGCTGGTCTTGTCAAAGCAACCTCCTCGCATAGTATGCGATGCTAAATTTTAGTGTCTTATCTGCAAAAAAAGCGAGTGTCTTATAAAAAAACATACCCGCTCTTCAGCTACAATTTGTACTGCCTCAACCGCCATCTACGATTAATAAATAGCTCTTAGGCAAACGGCGGCATTCTATAGTAAAATCGCAGTTTTGTCTATCTGATACGCGCTATTTAAGCGAAACAGTCGACCACTGCCAAAAACTAAAAATTCGAATACTAACTCGGCAACTGATAACAATCGCAAACCCTAAAAAACAGCTAGCACCGACCAATCAGCTATTTAAATTAATGCTTTAGACACAAAAAAGCAGCTAAATATAGCTGCCTTTTACTGCGATAATTACTCGCTTTAGATCTTTGGACGCATCGCCGGAAACAAGATAACGTCGCGAATCGATTCACAGTCGGCAAAGAACATCACCAGACGATCAATACCAATCCCCTCTCCCGCCGTTGGCGGCAAACCATATTCAAAGGCCGTAATATAATCTTCATCGTAGTGCATCGCCTCGTCATCACCGGCATCTTTATCGGCGACTTGATCTCTAAAGCGCTGCGCTTGATCTTCTGAATCATTTAACTCAGAGAAACCATTGGCAACTTCTCTACCACCGACGAAAAACTCAAACCTATCGGTAATAAAATCATTATTATCATTGCGACGCGCAAGCGGCGAAACTTCTGCGGGATACTCAGTGATAAAAGTCGGGCTATCTAGACGACTTTCGACGGTTTTCTCAAATATTTCGATTTGTATCTTACCCAAACCGTAGCTATCTTTTAACGGAATTTGCAGTTTTTCTGCGACCGCTTTTGACGCTGCAAAAGTATCGAGATCAGCCGCTGTTAATTCAGGGTTATAATGCAGAATAGAATCAAAGACGCTAATTCGGGTAAAGGGCTGAGTTAAGTCGTAATCTTTACCTTGATAATGCACTGTAGTTGTACCTAAGACATCTTGCGCCAAAGTGCGCATCATCTCTTCGGTCAAATCCATCAAATCATTAAAATCAGCGTAAGCCTGATAAAACTCTAACATGGTGAATTCAGGGTTGTGCCGCGTAGAAAGCCCCTCGTTACGAAAGTTTCGGTTAATTTCAAATACGCGCTCAAGACCACCGACCACCAACCGCTTTAAATATAACTCAGGGGCGATACGCAAGTACATGTCACGATCCAAGGCATTGTGATGAGTGACAAACGGACGCGCCGCCGCGCCGCCGGGAATCACTTGCAGCATTGGAGTTTCCGCTTCAACAAAACGTCGCTCAACTAGAAAGTTACGAATCCCAGCCACCATTTTCGAGCGGATTTCAAAAACTCTTCTAGAGTGCTCATTAGTAATTAAATCTACATAGCGCTGACGGTAGCGCATTTCAGTGTCCTGCAAACCTTTGTGCTTATCAGGCAGTGGTCGCAAACTTTTAGTCAACAGCTGATACTCACCTAAATCTACGTACAAATCGCCTTTGCCAGATTTATGCAAAATACCAGTAACACCGATGATATCACCTAAATCTAACGATTTAGCGAATGGGCGGGCCGCCTTATTAACGTAAAACTGCACCCGGCCTGTCATGTCTTGGATCACTCCAAAAGCACCACGATTCAACATTACTCGCCCGGCGATACTGACAGTAATCGCCAGCTCTTCTAACTCTTGTTTGGTTTTTTCGCCGTGTTCTGTAAGCAAATCTTCAGCGTAGCTGTCGCGTCTAAATTTATTCGGGTAGGCGCTGCCTGCCTGCTTTAGTGTTTCTAATTTAGCGCGGCGCTCTGCTATTAAACGGTTTTCGTCTTGTTGCTCATTGATATCTGACATTTTTTAAGCCTGTAATAATTTTATAAACCAGCTTTTAAGCTAGCCACGATAAATTGATCTAAATCTCCATCCAACACTTTGTCACAGTTAGACGTCAGGGTATTAGTTCTTAAATCTTTAATGCGCTGATCATCTAGCACATAGGAACGGATCTGACTTCCCCAGCCAATATCCGCTTTAGAATCTTCGACACTCTGCGCAGCTTCAGAGCGTTTGAGCATTTCCATTTCGTACAATTTAGCCCGCAACTGCTTCATACAAGTATCTTTATTTTGATGCTGCGAGCGCTGCGCCTGAGACTGCACTACAATCCCGGAAGGACCGTGAGTAATACGCACCGCCGATTCAGTAGTGTTGACGTGCTGACCACCGGCACCAGAGGCACGATAGACATCGACACGCAGATCAGCGGGGTTAATGTCTATTTCAATATTATCATCTATTTCTGGAGAGACGAATACTGAACAAAATGAAGTGTGACGTCTACCGGTTGAGTCAAAAGGCGACTTGCGCACTAATCGATGCACACCGGTTTCGGTTCTCAGCCAACCAAACGCATATTCACCGACAAAACTAATCGATGCGCTTTTTATACCCGCCACATCCCCAGGAGAAACTTCCAACAACTCAACTTTAAAGCCTTTGCTCTCCCCCCAGCGCAAGAACATTCGCAAGACCATTTCAGCCCAATCTTGAGCTTCGGTACCACCTGATCCAGATTGAATATCCAAGAATGCATTATTAGCGTCAGCACTGCCTGAAAACATCCGCCGAAACTCAAGCGCTTCGAGCCTCGACATTAATCCAGCCACTTCATCAATCACTTCAGCGACGGCTTCTTCATCGTCTTCCGCCACAGCCATTTCTAGTAATTCACGCAGATCATCGACCCCCGCTAACAAATCTTCTAAAGTATTGACGATATTTTCTAACAGCGCACGCTCTTTACCCAGCTTTTGGGCATTTTCAGGGTCGTCCCATACTTGTGAAGACTCTAGTTCGCGGGTCACTTCTTCAAGGCGGTCTTTTTTCTCCGCATACTCTAAATACTGATACAGCTGCTTAGTACGGCCTTCGATATCTTTTAGATCTTGAACAATTGGATTAACTTCCATTATGCGCTCTATATCAAATTCATTTAAAAAGTTGCGTATTTTACCCTAAGCGCCGCAGGGTTTAAATGATTACTTTTGTTAAAGCAAGAATAATTATTTAAATAATTCAGCCTCCAGCTAATTTTCAACCAAGATAAACGTTATATTCAGCTCCTGAACTAGTCACTATAACCCTATTTACTTATACTTGAATCCGCAACTTCAAAGCGAATACAGAGTTGAAAAAACAGACTCTTAGGAAAAATTTGAGACTAACAAATTGTCTGGAACAATTTATCATGCCACCGCAGAAGGAATCAGACGTAGGGATTTGTCTAATCATAACCAGCTTTTAAACGAAACTTGGCTGCATCACTAAGTTATCCACTAAAAAGATAACGGACTTATTGATAGGCTCTATTTAGAGGAACAGCAATGAAAAAGTTATTAATAGTGGCTCACGCTCCATCAAGCAATACTCAGCAACTGGCAACAGCGACCCTGACAGGCGCGCAAAGAGTAAATGCAGACTGCATCAAAGATGAAATCAATTTAGTGATTGAATGGATACCACCACTACAAGCCACCTTTGCAGACGTACTGTCCTGTGACGCTATCATTCTCGGTACAACAGAAAATCTAGGTTATATGAGCGGCGCCCTTAAAGACTTTTTCGACCGCATCTACTACCCTTGCTTAGAAGTTAAGCAAGGCATGCCGTTCGGCTTTTACATCCGCGCCGGTCACGATGGAACTGGCACCCAAAAAGCGATACAGAGCATCTGTAAAGGCTTAAAATGGAAACAAGTGCAGCCGGAGCTGATCTGTAGAGGAGAGTGGCAGGCTAGTTTTGTCACCGACTGTGAGAGCTTAGGTGAACATATAGCCTTTGGGTTGGAGTTTGGTGTTTAGATCGTTCTACGATCAGATCAGTATATAGAATAGCTAATGCAGAATCAGCTATTGGTATGCAACGCTTCTCACAACTTTAAAGATGACAGGTTTATGGCAATCAGTGTCGCTAAAATTACAATTGAGACTGCTTCCACCCTCTTTTCTACCTGTAATTTACCCACCTAAACAGGGCTAAATTAGCGACTGTATATATTATTAATGCGTCTTTTAGATGCATTGGCAAACTTCTCTGTTAAAAAGATTCGAACCGTTAACCACTATAACGTAGGCACTAGATTAAAATGATCAACAAATCCTATTATGTCTAACTTATTTTTTAAAAGTAAAATCAATGGCCAAACCTCTTCAGCGAATCCACAACCATGCCTTTTAGCACCGGGCTTCAAAGCATTATTCAAAACTGGCCATTAAACCCCTACCTCGAAATGACATTTTCAACCTAATTCCATTGATTGAAAAAACTTTCAATTTTATTAACTTTTTCCGTCTACCTATTAACGGATAGAACATTGATAAGGTCAGTTTTTTAATACAACATCATTTTAAGAACAGCAGTCCAATCATCATTTTTGTCTCCATATTCAGCTCTCAATGCTTTCTTTGACACTTTACCCGTCGCTGTCAAAGGAAGCGCCTCTACAAAGAAATATTTCAAAGGTCGCTGATAAGAAGCTAAACCTTTGCGACACATACGATGCAAATCTGATTCTATTTCAGAATCAAATTTAGCGACACAAACAGCCACTATTACTTCACCTAACAAAT
Organism: Oceanospirillales bacterium; assembly: GCA_029027825.1. Taxonomy (GTDB): domain Bacteria; phylum Pseudomonadota; class Gammaproteobacteria; order Pseudomonadales; family Balneatricaceae; genus Rs1. Next base: position 2,934,714 of record CP093399.1, read on the forward strand.
CATCACAGACACCAATCACAGCAACTTGTTCAATTTCAGAATGCTGAGAAATTATTTTTTCTACATCTTTCGGATAAATATTAATACCACCTGAAATTATGATGTCCTTTTGTCGTCCAACATACGTTAAAAAGCCTTCTGTATCGATAAACCCTAAGTCTCCGGTAAGGAAATATTCACCATTAAACGCCGCCTTAGTTAAATCTGAACGCTTATAATAATTTGAAAAAACTAATGGTGAGTGCACAGCTATTTGCCCAACTGTCCCCGTTTCAACTACATTGCTAGCATCATTTAGAATCTTGATCTCAACTTGCTCACAAGCCAAACCTACTGTTGTAAACTTTGTAGCAGCATGCTGTGGTGATAAATTTGTCGCGATCGCAACCTCTGTTGCACCATATATTTCATGGAAATCACAGCCGATAGCAGCAAATATTTTTTCTTTGAATTGAGCATCTATAGGTGCAGATGAAGAGACAATAGTCTTTAGTGATTTCAATTGATCTGCTTCACCCAAAAGCGAACTTTTAAGTGCGTATAAGTGAGAGGCCACACTAATAACAAAGCTAACCTGACAGCGCTGAACTTGTTCTAGCCATTTTTTTGGGGAGAACTTTTCTAAGTATACTAAGCTGGCGCCCAGCAATAACGGGACGAAGACCAGACGCTGCCCTAGAGAGTGAAAGAAAGGCGATACACAGAGAACAACATCCTGAGCGTTTAATTGATAGAGCGAGGATGTTTGTTGCGCGCGTAATGCTTTCATCTCCTGAGTGATCACAATAGGCTTTGGATCCCCGGTAGAGCCTGAAGATAATGTTATTAAAAAATCACTCTCCGAACACCAGGACTGAACTCGTTCACAGTCCAGAGACTCAGTTTTATTGCTGACCTTCTTATCGGTTGATTCTATAGCAATAAATGGCGAAATATTAACTACAGCTATTTTATTGGCATACTTTGACTGATAGACAACGATATTAACGTCCGTGGCCAGCCAACCCGCAGTCAATTGCTCTGATGTCATTTGCGGATTTGTTGGCACACATACCGCATTAATTTTTGCCACTGCTATACTTATTATTACAGAATCCAGTATAGAGTCTGATAAAACGGCAACTCTCGGCCGCTCTCTGGTTGAGATTAACAACAAACTAGCCCAAGCGTCTATTTTCTCTAATAGATACTGATAACTGTATTCCTTATCAGTATCTCTCAGAGCTATTTTACTTGAATCTATTTTTGTAACTTCTAAAAACTGATCATATATACAATACATTGAGCTGACCTTAAGTTAATTTAGCAGCCACTGCTTTAGCCAAGGATTTAATAATGCGCAAGTCTTTGTTCGCCAGCTCTTGCGGCTCAAACTTAACCTTAAACTTAGCCTCTAAGCTTATAATCATATTTAATATAGCGAAAGAGTCCAATAATCCAGTCTCTATAAAATCACTTTCTGGATCTATCAAAGCTATCTCCATATCGGATTCATCGCTAATAAACTCGACAATAAACTGTTCGACGTCTAGTACTGTATTAACAATCATTTACTAATAACACTCCACTTTAACCTGTCACCCATTTTAAGATCTATCGCTGCTCTAGCACCCAGTACATTAGCTTTATACTTGGGTGCTAAACAAAACCCAGGTCTTACCGATTTAATATTTTTCTCTGTAAAAAATTCACCTTTAGCAATATCTGCACTGACGTAGAGAGAACGGCGCCCATTTTTATTCTCACTAGCCTTAGGTGTTAAATCGTAACAAACCTTACCTAGGGCCAATTCAGCACGGCGAATCTCTTCAATCATACTCTTAAATTCAATGGTTGTTAGTGAGAAAAAACTGTCGACCGTTTCTTCTCCGTCATCTAGTTTTATGTGCTTTTCAATGACCGTCGCACCTAACGCGACTGCCGCTATCGACACTCCGATGCCCACAGTATGGTCTGATAAGCCTGTGTGGCAACCAAAGGTTTGCTGTAGATTGAGCATTGTTTTCAGGTTTACTTCTTCTGGTGGTGTTGGGTAGGCGGTTGTGCATTTAAGCAATATGATATCTTCACAGCCATGACTGCGTAAACAGCTCACCGCTTCGTGAACATCCACTATATTAGCTAATCCTGTGGATACAATCACAGGTTTCCCAGTCTTGGCTACTTTTTCTAACAGGGCAATATCGACAATCTCAGGGGAAGCTATTTTATAGGCTTTAACCGGAAATTTTTCCAGTTCATCAACCGATGTTTCATCAAACACCGAACCAAATAGCTCAATATTGTACTTTTTTGCCTCGGCAAACAATGCCGGTAACCACTGCCATGGAGTGTGCGCATATTCATACAATTCGTATAAATTGTTATATTCGGCCCATGCGTTCTGTTTAGCAATCGCAAAATCACCCGAATCAACGTTCAGAGTAATAGTATCCGGACGATAAACTTGCAATTTTATTGCGTCTACACCGGTCTGCGCCGCCGCTCTCAGCAATGCTAGGGCTTTATTTAAATCTCCACCGTGGTTGCCAGACAATTCAGCAATAACAAACGTATTTTCATCAATACCTATTCGCTTTTTGCCAATTTTAATTACTTTCAATTTATACTCCTCTTTTCTAAATCAACCCACTGCTGCCGCAGATTGGATTTTGTGGCTGCTGCCAGCATCTCTAAACCTTCATGGGCATGCTCCCAACCAAATACATAAGGGGAATCAAACTGTTTCTGAAGTTTGAATTCTGTCAATGCCATAGCTATATCTTGGTACAAATTGGCAAAAGCTTCAACAAACCCAGCTGGATGACCAGGTTTAAAACGCTCTCTTATTTCTTCAGGATAGAGACTATTACCTCTATCGTAGGTACTTTTGACGGAGTTTTTGGCAAATATGTCAAGCTTTTCAGGCTGCTCTTGATACCACTGAGCACTTGCTTTGTCACCATAAACTCTGATTCGCAGTCCATTGCGGTGACCTAAGGCAGACTTGCTCACCCACATCGACGCTCGAACCCCATGCTCATATTTAGCCCACAAATAAGCGTCGTCTACAATACCTTCAAAAATTGAATCATGATGAAAATCAGCATTAACGCTTAAGGGCTTAAGGCCCGTAACAAAGCCACACAGATGATGTAAATGCACTGCAAGATCCAACAATATTGTAGGTATTTCACCATCCTTTAACCGCCAAGCTTGAGGATTCATTTTTTCTGGCGCTTGAATAAAACCGTCAGAAGGCATTTCTATTTGAATTTGCTTCAACCTTCCTAAATCACCTTGTAACACATGCTGGCGCAAAACACGTAACATTGGATAGCCGCTATAATTAAAAGTCACCGCTAAAAAACCTTTGCTCGCGTTTAAAGCTTGCTGAATATTAATTGATTGGCTGATGGTTGCGGCCATCGCCTTCTCACAGATGACAGCGACACCAGCCATCAATAAAGCGCAGACAATTTTATCATGACTAGGAGTCGGTGTTAAAACGACAACGGCATCAACATTTTCTTTTTCACTATTTATATACTCAGACCAATCGGTATATATTTTGGACTGCGGCAAGTCCCACACACTACCAGTTTCACTACTTTTAGCCTTATCAGTAGAGAAACAGCCCGAAACTAGCTCCCAGCTTCCGTCCATCTGACAAGCAACCGCGTGCGCATAACCAACAGCTGAGCACATCGAACCACCGATAAAGCCGATACGTAAAGTACTTATTCCCATTAAAATTCTCTTAGTGATTATCTTCTTTAATCACGAAATAAAACTGATCGTGATCTGCACCCTCAAACAAATGACTGACAACTTGAAAACACTGATGATTAATACCTATTTCAGTAAAGCCCAAGTAATCATTCATCAGTTTTACATATTTATTGTCACGGTTGATAACCGCAATCCAAGGAATGCCAGGATATTGTTGCTCACATTTTTTAAGCTGCCAGTTTAGGGCTATTATTGAATCTTGGAACCCTACACCTTCATGACAAACAAACCAGCCCCCTATCAGATATTTATCGGCATCAATCATTTTTACTTGATGCCAAATATACAGACAAGATTCATGGTTATTAAATAATAAATATGATTCTCTTTTACTAGCAAACCACCAACTGTAATGTTGTAATTTTTCGATGGGCGAACTATCGATCATATTTTTACAATTAGCCGCTAAGTTTCGACTTTGTAAATAATGATTAATATCCGCATCGACGACAGACCTAATAAGATAAGTAGAGGTTATTTCTTCCATTTGTGGTCTGTTAAGCGATTTATCTTCCAACTGGGAGTGCTCTTTTATAATCGGGTATTCTATAATGGCCTCCGCAATCCTATTCGCCCCTTGGCAGTCAACAGTGATCAGTGAACTATTTGATAGATTCAGTACCCGCGAATAATTTTCAAACAATATTTCGACAAAATTTAACAGGGCCCGCTCATCAAAATCTGCGAGGTTACCAAGATGAAAATAATGACCTATATCTTCTAAAAAATGAGTGGGGTTATCTTGATTATCTGCTAGTGAAAAAGTAATCGCTGGAATGTTTAAGGCTCTTAATTGGTACATCACTCCACCAGCGGCCCCAAAATACAAGTCACATTGGCACAGGTAGGGATATAATTCAGTAACACCTTCCAAGAAAGTTATTTGAGGGTGATCTTTATAGCTATTAATCAGCTCCTGCGTATTAGTCGCCAATGGCCCAACCAGCACTAAAACAGATAATTCCACTTTAATTACATTTTTTTGGCTTAACAGTGTAGCCAATATTTTTGCGAAAAAATCCAGTGCCCCACCACCACCTAACCCAAGCATCATGGTAAATCCAGCCACTGATTTTTTAATTACTCTACTCTGCTTATAATAAGAAGAGAGCGGCACATAACTTGGCCCCAACAGGTTGATGCAATTCTTAGGGACAAGTTGGTTGTAAGCATCAATAGTACCTACACCTCGCCAACGTATATCCAACAACAGGTCGCAATAATGGTAACGTTTCAGATCATCGACAGCTAAAATTTTAACGCCCTGAGTACTGACAATCCTTTCCCAGTCGACACCTAGTCTATAGTCATCAATAATCACCCAATCAGGTCTATAATTAGCTATTATCACTGCGAATAGTTCTGCATCTTTTGCTTCGTCAAATTCAGCAGACGAGAAAGAATATAAAGACTCATAACTATAGGATTGCAAAAATGCTACGATACTTTGTTCTGCGTAACCTAGGGCAAAATGGCATTCCACTCCCTGCTCAGACAGAGCATGAGCGATGTTGACACATCTTACCAAGTGGCCAATTCCCGAGGTTTCCCCAGCATTCACTCTGAACAATACCTTATTACTCATAGCAACCATCCAAGACTTTATACATCGCCTCTGCTCGTATCCAATCATCCAAAGTGTCTATATCTTGTACTAGGTACTTAGGCAATACATAAGGTATAGCGACCTCTGAAAACATTCGAAGCTCGTTGAGCAAAGCATCCGTTTTTCCCCAATAGAATTGACCGGCATCATGATAAGCTGTTTCCAGATCTTGTGAACGGCTATTAAAGCACTCAGGTTGAAACATAGCGATCCCGCCTTCTTCTGTGACTTTTATAGCGCGCTGAATTGGGTAGCTAAATTCGGTAACCGCAAAGCAGTAAGAATGATCGGGGCTATTTTGCAATTTATGTAATGCGTTTTTGAGCGCTGACGGTTGAACAAACGGCGCTGTAGCGTAAAGGGTACATGCATATTCTGGTTTTTGTCCTGAATTGATCAGCCAGTTTAATGCATGAGTGATCACCGCAGCTGTGCCCGTATAGTCATCTGAGAGTTCGGCTGGGCGCACAAAGGGGGTTTCTGCTCCAAAATCTCTGGCAACAGCTGCAATTTCGGGATCATCCGTGGTAACTATCACCTTATCAAAACAACCGCTGTTAAGCGCCGCTTGGATAGAATATGCAATAATCGGCTCTCCACAAAAAAGCTTTATATTTTTGTGGAGAATTCTTTTACTTCCGCCACGTGCGGGAATAATTGCCACTTTCATGAGAACCCCTAATATAATAGAAAAATCAGCCGCTTAGTTTATCTGTTTTATCTTTCTCAGGTAACTTTTTTCATACTTGTTGACCTATATTACAATTTGCAAGCTTCTTTCAAACAGTTGATAATAAATTTCTGTTGATCTGGGGATAATGCGGGAAACAAGGGCAGTGAAATTGCCTCTTGATAGTATTGTTCTGCCTGTGGAAAATCACCATCAGTAAAACCTAATTTTCGATAGTAAGGCTGAGTATGTATGGGAATATAATGTACATTTACGCCGATATTAGCTGCCCTTAAAGACTCAAAAACCTCCTTTCTTGTCACCGTCAATTTGCCTAAATCTAAACAAATAATGTACAGATGATAAGATGAGTAACAATCTAAATTGTTTTTTTGTGTTTTTAGAGGAAAATTTCGCAATAGCTGATTATAGCTTTCTACTAAAGTGTTACGCGCCGCAACATAATCATCCAAACGAGATAGCTGACTAACACCCAGCGCTGCCTGGATATCTGTCATCCTATAGTTGAATCCCAATTGCTGTTGCTGGTAATACCAAGGACCATGATCCTCAGTCATCACCCCTCTATCTTTAGTTATTCCATGGGATCGTAACTGTTGCATATCAACGGCTAGCTCACGATTATTTGTTGTAGCTATACCGCCTTCTGCTGTAGTGATGATTTTAACAGGATGAAAACTGAACACGCTAATATCACTATACTGGCAACCACCAACAGGCAGGCCTAAATATTTAGCGCCAATTGCATGCGAGGCATCTTCAATAACAAAAAAACCAAATTCTTTTGACAGTCGGTAAATCTGCTGCATGTCACAAGAGCGCCCAGCCAAATGCACAGCAACGAGAATTTTAGGTAGTTTATTAACTCTGTTCGCAATAATCAGTTTGGCTTTTAATGCACTAATTGAAATATTATAGGTATCTGGATCGATATCAACAAAGTCGACATCGGCGCCACAATACAGCCCACAGTTGGCTGAAGCGACAAAACTGATAGGCGATGTCCAAAGCCAGTCTCCAGCGGTTAAACCAAGCGCAAGGCAGGCTAGGTGCAATGAAGAGGTAGCACTATTAGCTGCTACTGCGAATTTTGCATCTGTATAATTACAAATATGTTGTTCGAATTGTGGGACTTTATCCCCTTGGGTTATAAAATCAGAGTTGAGCACTGCAACAACTTCATCAATATCTTGCTGAATAATATGCTGTTTTCCATAAGGAATATAATTCAGGTCGTTACTCATTGATCGAAATTTAAAATCTGATCTGTTCTTAGAAAATGGGGATTTGTATTAGAACAATACTCAAAACCTTCCTCTACTTTATGCCCAAATTCACCTAATCGGTTGACATCATAATTACACTCGCGTTCGAAAAAAGTAATGGTCGGAATAATGACAAAATGATCATCGAACTCAATTGTCAAATGAGAATCATCTGCTGGACACATCACTTCGTGTAGTTTTTCACCTGGTCTAATCCCAATGATTTCAGTGGCTAAATCAGGTGCGTAAGCTGCAGCTAGATCTGTGACCTTAATAGAAGGTATCTTAGGTACAAATATCTCTCCCCCCTGCATTCTTTCAAAGTTTTTTAAAACAAACTCAACACCTTGTTCTAGAGTAATCCAAAATCTGGTCATTTGAGGATGAGTAATTGGCAAGCTTTGGGTACCTTGCGCTATTAGTTGCTTGAAAAATGGAACGACAGAGCCTCTAGAGCCGACCACATTGCCATATCTTACACAGGAAAACCGAGTCTGCCCTTTGCCTACAGTGTTATTTGCAGCGACGAACAATTTATCAGAAACTAATTTAGTGGCACCATACAAGTTGATTGGGTTTGATGCCTTATCAGTAGATAGTGCGATGACTTTTTCTACATTATTGGCTATCGCTGCTTTAATAACATTTTCAGCGCCATGTATATTAGTTTTGATACACTCCATCGGATTGTATTCAGCGGCAGGTACCTGCTTGAGAGCAGCGGCATGAATAACAAAATGCACCCCCTGCATTGCCTGCACCAGACGTTCAGCATCTCTTACATCACCGATAAAATAGCGCATACAAGGATGATTAAAGCTCTGTTGCATTTCGTATTGCTTTAATTCGTCTCTTGAAAAAATAATTAACCGCTCAGGCTGGTATCTTTCAAGAATATATTGGGTATATTTTCTGCCAAAGGAGCCTGTTCCCCCTGTGATTAAAATACTTTTGTTATTAAACACACTTAATCCTTCTGAGCCGCAGCAAACTAAATCACCATTATTATTAACTATCAGTCCACAATATCATAAGCTAATGTTGACTGTCTCATTTGCCGTTTGATTTCTTTAAAGAATAAGTCTATTTCAGGCTTAATGGCTTTATAGTAGTCATCAAATATCTCTGGAGGCAAGTTCCTCTTAGAGACCACCAAATTCACGGCTAATCCACGAAGACTACCATTTAGCAATGTGTATAGTGATAGATTACTAATTTTGTAACTCTTAATGATTTTTTCAACATTGTTGAAATTTTCAAACATTTGGTCTAAATTTAAATCAGTAATATCAAAGTAATGCTCTACAGTTCCCAAGCATTGTTTAAAGTCGGTTTTAAGCTGACTAAGCTGCTTTGTAACACTATCGCTTTGTGTGTCTTTACCAGAAAAAAACTGCTCTAAAACCCCTTCGAGCCTTTTCCGTTTATTTTCTATTGGCAAAAACTCTAAATCTTCTAAGTCAGCTGACGAGGATGAGCCTTCAATTTTTGCTCCATCACTCAGATTATAACAGTTCAATTTATGATTTTTTAAAACCAACTGTAAACACAATCGAGACTGATTAAACAGGCTTGTCGTATAAACCTTGTCCTGAAAATTACCTTCAACCTCACTCAAATCGGCAGCAGAAGGTTCGAACCCACCACCCACCGGGTAATAAATACTATCTTTTGAATGATGCCCTTGGCTTGTCTTCATCCCACAATCGACGCCCGCAAGGTAGACATTTTCAAACCCCAAACTCGCGACTAAAGACAAACCAAAATTTGAAACTAATGGATTACAATTAGCTAATTGACTAAGATTTTCGATGCTTGAACTTAGCATTAATTGAGTACCAAGATCATTGTATTTCATCGCCATGTACTTATTCTTGAACAAACCAAAAGTGGCAGGATGACAAGGATTTAATCCAACGAATAAGACTTTATCTCTATATTCCTGAGTCGTCGATTCAATTAAAACATCATGTACTATCAACATACGCTCTTGCTCTAGATGAATATCGGGGACGATCCCCTTTTTCTTCAGCGAACCTAGCGCGGTGCCACAGGACACCAAAATAACATTATCTCTGTTTCTCTTTATAAATTCTTCAACATCATCTAAAGAAGGTCCATTTCCTACTATCAATACAGGGGTATTTGCTAATTTATTTACAGCATTTTTACGAGTCACAGAGAAAGGGATTCCACCTTTCAGATTTTGTAAAGTATGGGAAAGACCAATACGCTCGTCCTCAAAAAAACCTAAACTTCCAACTGTATTTTTCACGTAACGCTTTATATTACCGGCAATATTTAATAATTGCTGGTTCTGATAATGATAAAACAAATCTACTTTTGCATAGTGATGAACACCCAGCTCTACTATTTTACCCCCCAATTTCAAAAAATCATCGTCATCTGCACTAATAAATGTCAGATCAAGACTGTATGTGTCGCGAGAAAAATACCTATAAATTTCTGACCAATCGATAACATGCATGGATGCGTAAAATGAATCAAAATCAGTTTCTAGTATCGTTAAATTTTTAATATCTAGCTGATTGAGTAAATGCTGTAATTGCAAGTATAAGCCGCCACCAAACATATACATTTGATCAACTCGTACCTGTTCTTCATGATAGTAATTGGGCACAAGCTCTGTATATTTAGCATACATAGCAGAAAAGCATTTTGTATAAGGGTAATCAGAGCGATTATTATCAGTAATACCTATATTAAAAGTAAAATGCGGCCGCTCCCGCATGAATTGCTCTACTTGTTTTTTAGCGTACTCTTGGGGATCAATCGAATATACTGGCAAATTACTATTAAGGTTAAATAAATTAATATAGCCTTGTGGATCTAACCGCAATGCAATGCGTGTAGGCGTATAATTTTTACACACATTATATATTTTTTTGTCTTCACTTGAGAAGAAAAGCATGTTCTTTCTAAATACTGATTCTAATTCGTAGTTTAAAGATAACGCTGCACTTCGATATTCTGCGGAATTAACATCTAACATAAGTTTCTATTTACCTAAGAATTTTTACCTTTTCGAATATTTAAAGGCATTGATGCCCAGCCCATTTTCAAATCCAGCAAAAGATTTATAAGCTCTTGAATTTTATCAGCATTCTGTTCACGATTAGCAACTATGATACCTGTTGTTATATAACGGTACAAGGCGCTCAAATTCTCAGCCACCTCACCTCCTTTATCAAGATCTAAATAATCTTGCAAAGCCAATACTATTGCATTGGCTTTATTAAGGGATTTTGTCCGACCCTCTATATCTTTTCTTACAATACAACCCTTTGCATTGGCTAGCGCCGTTAACGCACCATCATATAACATAGAAATTAATTGATGAGGCGATGCTGAAGCGACTGCAGATCTTACATCGACAGTTTTATATTGATTTATCGCCGTTAAATTAACACTCATTTATTTATAACCTTTTTATCTAGATGCGGTGAACGGTAAACGATCTATCAGACCGTCCAATTGACTCGAGGTAGAACTTAAACTCGCGATAATTCGCTCCATTGCGACATACTGACTGGCCAAGCGCTCATGATACGCTGTCATCTTTCGATCTAGCCTCTCTTGGTCTGAGCTTATGTTTTCCTTCTCGCTCTCAATGCTGTCTTCTCTACTGGCTATCTGCCCGCTATCTGACAACACTGAACTGACTAGTAAAGCTATATCCCCAGCCAGCCCCCTTGAGAACGAAACAGTATACTCTTGCAGAGGCGCTCCTTCGCCAACTTCTATATTTAACCCATATGCACTTGAGCCGACTGCTGGCAATAGTATATTGCTAGATCCAAATGCATCTTCACCATTTATGGTACCTTTTACATCTACACCCTCTAGCTTAGTACTACTGCTTATATCCAATCCAATTGTGCTTAAATTGTTATTTACATCACTGATTATTTCAACAGTAGAGGAACTGCCGAAAGATCTTGAAGTAATTATTAATTTACCTGCATCAATTGTTACATCTACCGCCAGATTAGTATCTTTAAAATTGCTATCGCTATTGATTGAGCTTTGCAAATCGGCTGCCAGTTCCTCGATAGACCCGTAAGTTCCGGACAAAATTATACTTTCACTGTTCTGCCCATCAACTTGTATGGCGAACTCAACAGGAGATAAACTTAAATCTAATCCAAGAGGAGCAACACCTGATAAACTCCCTTTGGTCGGCGCTTGTGTAATATTAACAACATAGTCTCCTGCCGTAGCATTACTGGAAAAACTACCGGTCTGGAGCTTTATATAGCTTGAATTACTATCAGTATTCACTCCAAATAGCTTGCCTAGCTTGTCAAAATTTTCGGATAGCACTTTTTTAAATTGTTCCTCATCTATTTCCAGAGTGCCATCTAAATTAGTTGTCACACCTACTGATGCCAATGCACTAAAACCATCAAGCGGACTCATACCATTAACAGTACCTGCCATTGCCTGGCTAATTCTATTTACTAAATTTTTAGCAGTCCCGTCTTTGGCAAGACCACCTGTTACCAGATTATTATTTTCATCCGTTGACACTCCAACTAACGCACCCAAGGTTTCTTTTAATATATTATAAGCCTTTACAAGTTCCCTTATGGAGGTCTCTGCACTGGATTTATCTTGAGAAATAGAAAACGATACCTTGTTACCTATATCTGCTTTATCTAAGGTAAAATCGAGACCTACTATTGCATCCCCAACGGTATTTGAATCACGGGTAATTTCTAAACCGTTGAGTTTAAAAATAGAATTTTGACCTGTTTGAGTTTCAATAATAGTTGGGTTGGTTAAAAGAGCTTGCTCAGCTATTATTGTTGAGTTGTATTCAAAACCGCCTAATTGCGCAGTGTTGTCTGAGGTTATTTCAAGCGCATTTTTCGCTCCTGACTCCGAGGTAATCAGCAATTGAAGCTTACCATCAATAGTAATTACTGAAGCGAGAACACCTGAGTCTGCGTCATTGATTTTAGCGGCTATAGAATCTAAAGTATCATCGTCTGTTACTTCAACGGAGAATCCTACTTTATCGGGATTAACAGAGAATGCAGAACCTGCCCATTCCCCTATACTAAAGGTAAGAGTGCCGGCCTTCCCCAATGCTTGTGTTGAGTCTGTTTCGGTGGAGTTAAATGCAATAGATTGTGCTGATGCTATTTGCGTTACTTCTAATTGATAACTACCAGCTTGAGCTGCAGCTGTCAGGCTATTAAAGGAAACTACATCTGTATCAGGTACATTAATCGATTTAGCTTCAAATAGAGCTGGATCAGATAGTGGAGTGAGTATTTTTTGGAATTCAACTAAGCTACTCTTTAAAATTCCGTAAGCAGAGAGCTGTGCTTGCGCACTTTCTGTCCTAGAGTCTAATCTTGCTTGTGGAGCTGCTTTTTGCGCACCAACTAGATCTTTCACCAACTGCTTAGTATCGATACCTGAGGCATTACCTAAAGCACTGAGTATATTAGTTGTCATTGAAGTCTCCCGGGCTATATTGATACCTTAACAAAAAACAACTATATTGCCTTTTGCTAAAAAATCATTTCATTAAAGAACCGAGACTAATCTATTCTAGCCTCGGTTTTTATTAGGCTTTATCGTTAAGAATCAAACCCAACATACTCTCTATTTGCTTAGCGACTGCCAACGCTTCTTTTGTTGGCATTTGCTTAATCACTTCCAGTGTTTCAGCATCGCGGACTGTCACGACCATTTCTTGCGAATCTTCATCAAGAGAAAAGCTTAAACTACGCTGCGTATTATTGCTGGTAAAGTCATTTAACTTTTGCACAGCATTTTGCAATTCTGCTTTATCCACTTCCTTAACATTGGCAACTTGAATTTCAGACTGCACGTTTTGAGAAATGCGTTCTGCTTTCTCTTGTCTTTCAATGTTAGGCGAAGAAGCTAGCGTAGACTGAACCGCTGTAGCCGCACTACCGATTGATTCCACTGACATATATAACCTCCTAAACTAAAACCCCCCACCTAAATTGGCGAGGGGTTAAAGTCATTCTTTAATTACTCGCGCTTACTCTATTATTGTAACAATGATAGAACTTGCTGAGGACGAGCATTGGCTTGCGCCAACATAGCATTGCCTGCTTGCTGCAGAACTTGTGCACGGGATAGGTTCGCAGATTCAGCGGCAAAGTCAGCATCCATAATCGAAGATTTTGCAGAAGAAGCATTTTCTGAGATGTTAGCCAAATTACGCGTAGTGTAATCCAGACGGTTTGAGATAGCACCCAATTCGCCACGTTCTTCACTAACTTGCTGAATAGCCTCATCTAACACTGCTATAGCTTTCTGAGCACCCGCTGCAGTTGTCAAATCAATACCCGCCACACCGTTTGATACGCTTTCTGCTTCGTTACGTACCGTCAAACCAGTTGCAGCAAACAAAAGAGTTTCCCTAGCTTCATTGCTATCGCCAGCGTTGCCGATAGTACCTGCTTCAATAGAAATTTGACCACCAGCCACTGATTGCAAGGCAAAAGACCCACCAGTAACGGCAAGCGCGATAACACCTGTTTCTGCTGTGTGTTTATTGATAGCATTGATATTGGAAGTAATTCTGGTTCCAGCATCTGTTCCAGAAGTTGCGGCACCTATAGATACACCATTGATTACTAGATCTCCAGCGTCTATGGAAGCAGGTAATACAGTGCTGGTTGCAACCGTACCGGTAAGTGATGAAGTTACTAATCCTTTGACACTTTTATTAAGACCTAAGTCAGAGACAAACATTTGATTTGGAGCGGTACCATTAGTAACAGCTTCAATGTCTATGGACTTAATACTAGAATCAGTGATGGTAAATTTAAGCTGAGCTTCTTGAGTCACTCCGGTAGCAAGGAAGCCAGTGTTTGCCTGGCCATCACCGTTACCAGTGATAGCTATTGATTGATGGTTCTCAGAAGAGATAACTAACCTACCATTATCATCAATGGAAGCTTTAACATTATCCCCACCTTTTTCATTAATCTGGGCAACGACTTCTTTTAAAGAAGAAGTATCACTGATTGTAAGAACAGTAGATGTACCACTCGCATCTGCTTCTTCTAATGTGATAATAAGAGCGTCATCACCTTGTAAAATGCCAGTACCATTATTTACTGCATCCGCGGTAATTTCCACAAAATAACTAACATCAACACCGGAGACACTATCGCTCAAAGTCTGCACTGCTTCATTTAAACTTGCAGCGTTGGACATTCCGGCAACAGCATCACCATTGATTTCCAACTGTCCAGCCCCTGCTACAGCGCCAGTTGACATAACTTTCTTTAATTCGGTAAGAAGGTCTTGGCCTGATGAAGAACCAACTAAGTCAGCACCGTTGCCACCTAAATTTTTAGTATTTAGGTTATCGATGTTTATTGCAATAGTCTGATTCGCATTTTCACCAACCTGCAAATCAATCTGTCCTAACTTCCCATCTAAAATATTCTGACCGTTAAAGCTAGTTGTTTCGGCGATGCGATCTATTTCCGCTTTAAGCTGATCAACTTCAGCGTTGATAGTATTACGGTTACCTGAATCGTAAGTACCGTTGGCAGACTGAATAGACAGTTCACGCATACGCTGTAGAATATTGGTCATTTCTTCCAAACCACCTTCAGCGGTTTGAATAAGTGCAGCACCGTCGTTCGCGTTACGAATAGCTTGATCCAAGCCTTGGATCTGCGAAGTCATACGGTTTGCAATTGCTAGGCCAGCTGCATCATCCTTAGCGGAGTTAATACGTAAACCGCTAGATAAACGTTCAGTCGCTGTATTTTGTGCATCTAGCGAATTATTCAAGTGACGCTGTGCGTTAAGTGACTGAATGTTAGAATTGATTACCATTGCCATGAGACTTTCTCCTCAATGGCCAGCTAAATATAGCTGGCTCTTTTTACCAACACTTACTAAAAATGTGTAAGTGATACTGTGTTACAGAGGTTATCGACCTGTTTAAAGGATTCTTTAACTTGTTTTTACAAATTAGCTATTTATTTTGTTACATTAAACAGCTAGCTTATAAAGAGTATCGACTTGAACTGCCACAGCTTTAATCATTTTAATTATATTTTTTACATGAGAACACAAGATGCTGAATTTATTGAATAAAGCGACACTCTTAAGCAAAGAAATTACTGAACTACTCAATCTGGGAGACTGGAATAAAGCACAGCAGTTACAACAGGAACGCGAGCAGCTGTTAAATCAACTACCTAACACCGTGCTACCCAGCGATAGCCGCGAGCTAGAAAAAATCAACAAGATAAGCTTAGATATCAAATCAATGACTAAAGATCAACTTGATATAAGCCTAAACAGGAAGGATAATTTATTGCAACAAATAAAAAACAGCAATAAATCGACGAAAATGAAAAAAGCTTATGGCTATAAAACTAACTAACAACTTATATACAGCCCCCGCTTTCTATTAAATATGATCAAACAAACTTAACGCCGCTACACGTCCAAATATAGCCTGCGAGGCTTGCAAGGTAATTTCTTCTAATTTAAATTTACTGATTACTGCGGGCATATCTACATCTTGGATACTACTCAAACTAGTTTCTGCAAATAGCTTAAAGTCCAAATTATTACTTTGCACCGTCTCAATAAATTTTAAACGGGTGCCCAAGCGGGTCACACTTTCTATATTTCTTTCCGAGGCCTGACTCCATTGCTCGAACATTTTACTGGTCGCCGCTGAAAAATCATCACGCTTTTGCTGATCACTCAACGGTACTTTCAAAGCATCAACATAATTCTGCACTATATCTAAAATATTTTTTTGCTCAGGTTCTACATGCAGTACATTAGTGATTTCAGCAGGAGTGGCTGTTGGAGCACCGGGCGGTGCCAGCAAATCAAATTCCATACCATGCACTTCAACTTTAACACCAGGCGCTGGATATAAAACACCAGTGATAGCTGTGCCGCTTTTATCAATGACCGGATCACCACTACTGTCTGTTATTGAATAGCTAGTGCCAGCTGGATCAACCGTAATCGTTAAATCACCCAAGCCTTTCGTCGCGGCAGAATATTCATCTTGCGCTGCTTGATTGGCGAAACTTACATTTGCTACTAGCGCGGTTGAGCCTAAGGTTGAATAAGCGCCTTTTACGCTAGTCACCAAATCTGCAGATACCGCTTCAAACAAGTACTGCCCGGAGTCATTAGAGGGTATATATAAATCGTTGGATACTTGAATCCTTCGCTGCCCATCATCACCTTGGTAATCATAGCTCCCATCTACTTGTAGTTGATAGGGCTTTGTATTACCTTTTGAGCCGGCAAAAATATACTCTCCTTGGCTATCTTGGCTGTTCATCAAGCCCGCCATAAATTCTACTTCAGATTCCATATTCACCGCAATAGAACCTCGATCACTGTCTGTCAAAGTACCTGTCGATCCCTGTATTAGCAGCTCCTTGATTCTGTTCATCGATGTACGCATGGTCGACATTATCGACTCTTGTAAGGTCAATCTTCGGTCGGTGACTTTAATATTAATATCATATTTGTCGTACTGTGCAAGCTCTCGCTCGAGCTTGATAATTTGTGCTGCAGCTACAGGATCGTCAGAGGGTTGCAGCACTCGTTTTCCTGTGGATGCCTGCTGTTGCAATCTATCTAGTGATACATTTGAACGCTGCATATTATCGATAGCGTTGGTGAATTGCTGTGCTGTAGTGACTCTTAACATAACCCTCTCCTTTACAAGCTATCTAATAATGTATTGAACAACAATTGCGAGGTGGCAATAATTCTCGCCGACGCAGAATAGGCCTGCTGATATTGCACCAAACGTGCCGCCTCTTCATCCAAGTTAACACCAATAATACTTGCTAAAGTATTTTGCGTACTTTTCATTACCGATTCACTGGCAATTAAATTAATCTTACCACTGGCTGATTTTGCTCCAATAGCCTCTACGATGCCTGAGTAATGATCTTGCAGCGAGCCGTTTATCAATAGTTTTTCAGCTTGGATATCAGAAAGAGCCAAGGCATTGCGATTATCTGAGACACCGTCTTTATTAAAATCAAAACTAAATCTGTCCCCTGCTTTAGGCACACCTTGGATTTCAATTTCGTAGCCATCCAGCACAATTTTTTGCCCTTGGACAAAGGGAATATCACTTTGCACAATGGTGTTTAAGGTGATAGGTTTTGGGTCCAGCGGGTTTGATACATCAAATACACTATACTCAATTGGGTCATCATTATTGAATACAATTTGCAGTGGTGGATTTAACTGGCCGGCCGTCGCTATATTTAAAAAGTCAGTTGAATCAGGATTAGTCACTGCGGCCTTTGCAATTCCCGAGCCTAGGTTATTCGGATTGGTGATGATTCGGATCTGACTCGCCAGGGCGACTTGATTAGCATCGGTCATGACGCTTTTTATTTTTTCAGCAGCATTTCGGGTTGGCTGCACCAGGAACCGATCATTAACACTCAACGGATTAACTGTTTTAACTTCTATGTTTATACCATCTAACTTAACGTTTAACTTACCGGTGAAATTATCTAAAAAATAGGTGTTTTGCGCGAGGCCTGTCGCCGGGATACTGGTCACTTTAGTAAGGGACACAACCCGCCCTGATGGTTGCCGCTTCATCAGTAATCGGTCGTCTTCTTGGATGATCATTTCATAATCATCCAAGGTTAGCTTAGAGGTATCTTCTATATTGACAAAGGTAGAGTAGATAGTCGATTTGTTATCGTTATCGGATTTTAGCCTTGTCCGCATAGCATCAGCAGAATTAATGTCTTTAAAGACATCGCCGCCTAATTCATTGTTTAAATCCATACCTTTACGATGCTGAGTATTGGTCACATCGGCAAGTGCCAATGCTATCCTGCCTAATTCGTTAAGACTGGGGTTTAATATTTCATTGCGGAATTTTTTTGCACCGCCTAATATACCACCTGTCAATTGCTGAGTGATATCAACATCTGAACTAGACATATTAATAAAAATTTGCGGTTGTGATTCGTCGGGACTGCCTTGTCTAAGCTCGACTTTATTGACTGTTTTACCAACAATTAGCGGCTGGCCATTACCAATGAATATATTAAAGTCATTGCCCTGCTCTACCACGTGCACATCAACTATTTCAGCAATTTTATTCACCAACACATCACGCTGGTCACGCAACTCATTAACGGATTGCCCACGACTGATTAAATAGTTTATTTGATCATTTAATTCACCGACTGACTTAGAATATTGCGACAAGTTATCTGCTGACGCTTTCATGGTGGCATTAACTGAATCGTTTTGAATTTTCAAATTTGCCGACAAATTATTAAAACGACGTGCCAGCGCCGAGCTCTCTTCTATGTAAAGCTCTCGGTTTGCCAGTGAGGTAGGGTCATCAACAGCATTTTGCATTGATTTAAAATAGGTATCTAAAGCCGCAGAGATACTAGTTGAGCTAGAGGCTAATAGATTGTCGGTCTGACTGGTTAAAGTATCGTGAAAATTGAGACTGTGATAGCTAGAAATATCCGACCAATACTGGCGACTAATGAACTGATCGGTAGCCCGGTCAACATTGTGTATGTAGGAGCCATTTCTATCTACTCTCGATACAAAAACTGCATTTTGTCGTGAATAACCTTCGGTACTGGCATTCGCAATATTTTGGCCAACTGTAGATAGCGCTGTTCTGTTAGCCTGCAGCGCTTGGCTACCAATATTGAGTAAATTAAAACCTGACATACTTCCTCCTTCACCTCGATACTATTCGATCTTGCTACTTAATTCTGGGAGATCTTTTGAAAAAAATTTAACCGTGTTTATCGGGCTAACAATAATTGCACCGACGATGCGTGCATATCTATTTATATCGGCCGATTATCAACCTTCGTTAGTCGGTTTTGCACTGTTTTCAAAAAGACTGCTATTAAAAATGCTAGAAATTTTATCCGCATATTTAGGGTCGGTTGCATAACCTGCTTTTTGCAATAATTTCAAATACTTATGCGGATCAGCCGCATTCTCAACCGCCTCTTTGTAGCGTGGGCTATTTTTCAGTAGATTGACATAATCTTGAAAGCTTTCCTCGTACGATGAGTAAGCTCTAAATTTAGCAATTTCTCTGGCCATCACGCCATCTTTAAACTCTAAAGTGTTGGCCGCCTTAAACTCCCCACCCCAACTCCGACCAGCTTTGATATTGAATAAATTAAAGCTATTTTCACCGGCATTACCTCGCACCATATGCTTACCCCAACCAGTTTCTAGGGCAGCCTGGGCTAGTAAAACTTTAGGATCCACACCTAATTCAGTGGCAATTTTTTCTGCCAGTGGCATTAGCTTATCAACGAAGTCTTGTGGCGAAGCAAAACGATCAGGCATATCGGTATTTACTTCGTTGTACAGATTATTTTTGAGCTCTTTTAATTCATTAATTGATTTTTGCAAACCCAAGTCGTTTTTGCTGACGCCTTGGTATTCACCAAGTACCGCCGAGGCAGCCAAATTGGCGCCATTCCCATACGCTCTACGTAACCAATCCTCAGTATTCAGCTGCTGATCTTTGCCTGAATCGTCTTCTTTATTGACCGCAATTTTAAGCTGATTGCTGAGCTGCCTAACCAATATCTCCGTTAACCCAATACCCCGGCCCTCAACCATATTCATCGTCATTTGCTGATCCATCATAGCTTGATAAAAGCGTACGTCGCCGCCGGTAAATACGTTATCAGGATCAGAAAAAGAATCGTTGGCATCACGCATGCTTTTAAGCATTTGATTGAGGAATATTTGCTCGAACTGCTTCGCCACTTCACGTAACGCCTCAGGACTGTCGTTTCGCGCTTGAGTTTTAAGTTTTTGCAAACTGGTCAGATCTGAATACAGCTTGCTGTTTTGCGATACATTTGGATTATCAATGCTCATCACTAATTCACTTTTTTATAATTCTATATGACAATAAAATCAGCTTTAATCGCGCCTGATTGTTTCAGCGCCTCTAATATAGCCATTAAGTCCCCTGGCGCCGCACCGACTTGGTTAACTGAATCGACAATCTGCTGCAGCGAGGTGCCAGCACTAAAATTAAACATATGCCCAGAGCCTTCATCTACCTGAATACCTGTTCTCGGGGTTATAACAGTAGCACCAGCTGCAAATTCATTTGGCTGATCTACATCTAAATTCTCGGTAATGGTGACAGTTAAGCCACCATGGGTGACAGCAACCGGAGATACACGTACG
Source organism: Oceanospirillales bacterium (assembly GCA_029027825.1). GTDB lineage: Bacteria > Pseudomonadota > Gammaproteobacteria > Pseudomonadales > Balneatricaceae > Rs1. The sequence continues at coordinate 2,955,292 of CP093399.1, forward strand.
TCTTGACCTATTACTATAGTGCCCGTGCGTGAGTTGATAATGATTTTGGCAGTTTCTCTAGCGGGTGTCACTTCTAAGTTTTCTAGCACTGACACGAAAGAGACACGTTGCGACGGATGCCTTGGCGCGCGCACTCTAATCGATGTTGCATCTAAAGCCATCGCAGTTTCAGCACCAAGCAAGTTATTGATTACTTCCGATATACGGCGTGCAGTTGTAAAGTCAGAATGATTTAAGTTTAAGGTTAAGCTATCACCTTGGGAAAAAGCATTCGGCACTGTCCGCTCTACTGATGCACCATTGGGAATACGTCCGACAGTAGGCACATGCAAACTAACTCTCGAGCCATCGACACCTTCAACACCGAAACCTGCAACGACTAAATTGCCTTGCGCTATCGCATATACTTTACCATCGGCACCCTTTAGTGGCGCCAGCAGCAAACTACCACCGCGTAAGCTTTTCGCATCACCTAAAGTAGAGATGGTTATATCAATGGTTTGACCTACTTTGGAGAAAGGGGGCAAATCTGCATGGATGGCAACAGCGGCAATATTTTTAGATTTAGGATCAATATTTGCAGGTATTTGCACACCAAAGTTATTCAATAAATTTCTAAACGTCTGTGACGTAAAATTAGATTTATCGCCAGTTCCGCCTAAACCAACCACCAGACCATAACCCACTAACTGGTTGCTTCTCACTCCAGAAATAGAAGTCAAATCTTTAATTCTTTCCGCAAACACACTGGCAGATAGAACCATGGTCACTAAAAATATCAGAATTCTTGGCATTTAAATCACCTTATTTTACTTAATTGAAGCTGTTTACAAACTACATTCAGCGATCAATCGATTCGTTTAAAATGGCAGCAGCGCGCTGATAAAAAACTTTGCCAGCCAGCCCATGGTATTCGTGTCACTGACTTGCCCGGTACCGCTATAGCTTATTCTCGCATCAGCTAACTTCGAAGAAGACACCGTATTATCAGCAGAAATATCTTGCGGACGTATCATACCACTGAGCTGAATATACTCATCACCCTGATTGAGATTGAGCCATTTTTCGCCACGTACTACCAAAATACCATTTGGCAAAACCTCGTGTACAGTCACTGAAATACTGCCGTTTAAACTATTGCTAATATCTGATTTCCCCTCACCTTCAAAAGCGGTGGTTGGCCCATTCACTGCTATATTAAATCGATCGTAGACGCGTCCAAAAACTGTTGGAGGAGTTACCGTAGTTTTAGTGGTTTTGTCTGCGCTGGTTTTAGCTTTTTTACTGGCTGAAGTACTCTCATCCAAAATCACAGCAATAATATCACCTACCTGACTAGCTCGACCGTTCCCATACAAATCCCTGCGTGACGAAAGATTTACAATCGACCCGGTAACCGGAGCTGGTTGACGAAGATTCTGCACTGGAACAGGTGCATAATAAGGATCATCAGGCTTGACTGTTTTTTGTACACAACCGGTCAATACAAAAATAGAACAGATGATCAATATTAGTTTTATCATTTAACTACTTCCAAATTTAATTATAATTGCTGATTAACAAAACCTAACATTTCATCAGCGGTAGAAATAACTTTTGAGTTAATTTCATAGGCTCTTTGAGTAGTTATCATATTTACTAGCTCTTCAACAGCATTGACGTTAGAAGCTTCTAGCATATATTGTCGAGTCTGTCCCAGCCCTGATTCCCCTGGATTAGCAACGACTGGCGCACCACTACTGGCAGTTTCAGTAAAGAGATTTTGCCCTATTGCCAACAGGCCCGCTGGATTGACAAAAGCCGCCAAGGTCAATTGACCAATATTTTGCGGTGCTGTATTACCAGCGGTGGTCACTGTAACTGAGCCGTCAACCCCTACTGAAAAGTTATTCACTTCTGCGGGGAGCGTGATGGCAGGCTCTATCAGCAAACCTTCTGCTGTAGTTAGCTCATTATTACCATTAAGATGGAACTGACCGTTTCTACTGTAACCAATTTCGCCACTGGGCAGCGACACTTGGAAAAAACCATTACCATTAATCGCGACGTCAAAAGGCTGATCGGTTATTTGTACTTCACCACCAGTAAATTGCTTTTGCGTACCTACTACGCGTACACCGTTACCCAACTGTAACCCAGAAGGAAGCTGTGTTCCCGCCGCTGAATCGGCGCCTGGCGCTCTTTGAATTTGGTAGAGCAGATCTTCAAAAATTGCCCGGTCTTTTTTAAAGCCAACAGTAGAGACGTTAGCTAAGTTATTCGAGATAACTTTTAATTGAGTATCTTGTGCCGTAAGACCTGTTTTAGCAACGTATAACGCACCGTTCATATAATTCCCCTAAGATAAGCCTTTAAGACTGTAAAATTTTTGCAGCAGCAGCAGAATTTTCCTCTGCAGTTTTCATCATTTTTATGTTCATCTCAAATTGACGAGACAGACTAATAATATTAGTTAGCTCATGAACTGCATTCACATTACTTGACTCTACAAAACCACTCAACAAACGTGCATTAGGATCTACATCCAAAGCAGCACCACCATTCACCTTCATTAAGCCATCAATTCCCTTGTAGCTAGTTTTAGGATCCAAACTGACCATTTTCAGCTGATCTATCACGATCAGCTCTGCCGACAACGCCCCTTGTACTCGTACGCTAATCGAGCCATCCACGCCAATATCAATCTGTTCATAAGGGGGCAGGACAATTTCATTTCCGCCAGCACCTAAAACCGGCAATCCACTGCCGTTTACTAACAACCCCTGCGGAGTTGTCTGCAACTCAGCTGATCGGGTATAAGACTCACTTCCGTCAGATGCCTGAACAGCCAACCAAGTATCGCCTTGCAAACCAATATCTAAATTACGTCCTGTTTGCAACAGCGTACCTGATGTCCTATCTGTTGCTGGACGCTCTGACAATGAATAGAACCTAGATTCATGACCATCACCAAAAACTTGCATTGACCTTGCCTGCTCTAGGTCTGCTTTAAAACCCGTCGAGGATATATTCGCCAAGTTATTAGCATGCGCTTGCTGCGAAAGCATATTCTGCTTAGCGCCGCTCATTGCCAAAAATATTACCTTATCCATTTAACCGCCTAATAATTGTACTTTAACCGCCGCCATTCTATTGCCGCATTGAATACCAATAATTAACTAAAGCAATTTACATACCAACAGTTACCAGCTCAGCAGAAAACATTTAATAACCAAAAAATCCCTAGCGAATAGGTCCACTAAGGATTCTTTTAGATCAAAAAGCTGATTATATCTGCAATATTGTCTGAGTCACTGTATTTAGTGTTTCAAGCGTCTTGGAACTCGCTTGGAAATTTCTCTGAAACTCTATCAGTTTCACCAGCTCTGCAGACAAGTCAACATTAGAAGATTCTAGGGCCGACGATCTAAGACTACCATTAAGCCCAGAACCAGGTGGGTTTAACACCGGCTCACCCGATGTATTCGTCGCCTGCCACTGGGTATTACCACTGGGACGTAAGCCTGCTTGGTTTTCAAAAGTTGCAACAGCAACGATACCAAGTGTAGTATTTTGATTATTACTGAAAGTTGCAATCATCTCACCATTAGCCGTAAAACTAACCCCCGTTAAATCACCCTTGGAATAACCATCCTGACTTTGACTTTTAACAATTTGCTCATTCGCAAATTGAGTAGTACCACTAATATCTAGTGTAATTGTGGTTGATGCATCTGCAGGATCAGCATTTTTAATTATAATCTTTGGTACTTGCGCACCAACACCTGTAGGCACATCGTCAACGTTGACTCTTTTCAAGATACCATTTGAGGGATTAAACTTAATTATTATCGGTCCTATTTCAGTTTGAGCAAGCGCTGATCCCGCATCTGAAATTTTACCTATATCCAAAGCTTCTGGCCGCTGCCCTAAAGGATTCAGATAAGCGTACATACGATAAACCCCCTGAAAAGAGTTGTCGCCGTCTATACGCTCATCAGCAGAAACCACTGTATCAGGCACCGCTACTGTGCCACCAAAAAAGTTACCATCTGTTTGAGAGATATTTAAAGAAGTATTTCCTACATTTCCTGAAGCAGCCTTAAAAACAAAAGTTAATTTATTACTAGCAGGGTCAAATTTAATTGATTCGATATTAGGGTTTGAATCTCTAATCTGTGTTTGCTTAGAAATAATTTCATTGGCAATATCTTCACGTGTTAAAGGCTCGGTGGCTGAAGCATTTAAGCTAAAACTCACATCACCGATAGAAAATTGCTGAGAACTTATATAAGACCCAAGTGGGTTTGGAGCAACACCAGCACCCACTGGAATATTAAACACATGCTTCTCATTACTATCAATTTTAGTAACCACTTCGTTAACCAAATTGGTACCAGTCACAAGCCCACCATATTCTGTCGAATCTGACTTATAGGTAACAATTAATTTATTGATAGCAGGGTTTGTATCATAGGCAATACTGGCAATTCTTGAATCTCGTATTTGCAACTCCGCCAACTTATCGCCATTTATCGTTTGTACACCACCGACTGCCGTTGCAAAATCAGCAGGCACTGCGCCCATCGAGGTTGTATCCATCGCTAATCCTGACACCGAAAATGGACCACTTGTCGGCAACTCAAACGTATGTATTTCCTTCTTCGGCTGCTGCTCAACCATATCGTAACGAATGGTATGTTCATTACCCAAACTATCATACGTTCCGACAGTCGTACTGAATGTATAAGAACCAGACTCCACTCTAGAGTATGGCTCTATAAGTGCACTTGCATCTTTTGCCTCGTCTATATTAAAAGATAACGCCATCACTTCAGTTGCTTTTGGCGGGCTTTCCTTCTCCTGCACTCTCAAATCAGAAACAGGCAGACGATTACCTCGCTCATCAACACCATAACCCTGCAAATTAGAGCCGGTCTTAGATATGATAAAACCATCTTTATCAAGCTCAAATGACCCATCTCGCGTATAAGTGACGTTACCGCGCCCATCGTCAAGCTTGAAAAAACCGCTGCCGTCGATCGACAAATCTAGGTTGTTATTGGTAAATTGAACGTTACCGCCACTAAAATCTTGAGCGATATCCGACACCAAAACACCGGAACCTGGAACATTACTCGCTCCAGAGCCTATAGCCGCTGTTGAATATATATCTGCGAACTCGGTACGAGAAGACTTAAACCCTGTAGTACTTGCGTTTGCAATATTGTTACCGGTAACATCCAAAGCTTGCGTTGCAGCTCGGATCCCGGATATTGCTGTATTAAAACCTGCCATTTTATATTCTCCTACACACCCATTCTTAGTACAATTTCCATTGCGGTAGAACCAACAGCAGTATTAATCTGCATGCCAATACCGTTCTTCCCAAGGGTCACACTTGTTACTTTGTTATCTAAGTAAGTATCAATTCTCTGATACTCACCATTACTTAATTTAGCTTCTGCCTTGAATGAATATTGCTTACCGGCATAATCTGCATTACCCGCCCAGCTAAAATCATTATTCCCGAAAGAGTATTTACCCAAATTAACGGTATCAACAACTTTTCCATTTGCATCGGTAATCGTCAGGCGGACATTTTCAGTATTTCCTGGCAGAGACAGCATTCCATTTACACCACCTGCTTCATTCGCCAAAGTCTTATCTGTCGATATCAGAACATTCTGCCCGACCATTGATGACGCCTGCAAAGCAGACTGACTAGACAGCATCGACATACTCATTGACTGAATCGAGTTAGTTAAATTATTCATGCTCTCAACTTGACTCATATTCGAAATTTGCCCCATAAACGCCTCCGTATCTGCCGGACTTGTTGGGTCTTGATTTTTCAGCTGCGCAATCATCAGCTTCATGAACATATCACTGTCTTCCTTAGCCTTATTCCCAGCTAGGGTAGCAGCATTCCCCTGATTTGCTTTGTTTATCTGATTGAATATATTGCCGTTATTTGGATCGATAGTACTCATAAATCACCTACGCTTGACCCAGCGTCAAGACACGCTGCATCATTTTCTTTGCTGAATCCATAACATCAGCATTTATTTGAAAAGATCTAGAGGCAGATATCATATCCGCCATTTCCTCGACCACGTTAACGTTCGGATAGTAAATAAAACCATTCTCATCTGCCATTGGATGACTAGGCAAGTATTCTGGCTGCAATGGCGCAATACTCTCTATTATCCCTTGAACTTTAACTCCTTGACCCGGCAACAAACCTACCTGCCGCGAATTAAGCTGATCAAACGTTGGCTCCTTAACCGAAAACACAGGCTTTCTCGCACGGTAGGTATCTTCAACACTCGAACTAATACTTTGCGCATTAGCCATATTACTTGCCGTGGTGTTCAATCTAATACTCTGAGCGCTCATTGCCGAACCCGATATACTAAATATATTTGCTAAAGACATTACTAATTACCCTTAATTGCGAGTTTAATACCCTTAAATTTTCGATTTAAAAACTCAAACGAAGCCTGATACGCTAAACTGTTCTGACCAAATTCTGCCATCTCTTCTTGAACATCCACTGTATTGCCATCAACAGAAGGCTGTGTAGGAATCCGATACATCAGATCGGCTGCAAAATCTGGATTAATGACTGTAGAAGCATGTGACGAACTAGTTGTGGTCGCTTGTAAAAACTTATTTTCCGCACCGCTTAAAATCGCTTTAAAGTCCATATCCCTAGCCTGGAAATATGGCGTATCAGCATTGGCAATATTGTTTGCAATAATTTCAGCACGGTCAGCCCGTACTTGAATAGCCTGCTGATGTATCCCTAAAGCATTGTCAAAATTTATTGCCATTAATCACCTCGTATTTTATTTAATATAAAGCAAACTTTATGCCAACTATTTTGTCGCGTCAAGATACTGATATTAAACGTTTAATTCTATTGTTATTTTATAAAGGCAACACTATGCCACCTAAAGAGAATCTTCGTTGCCGCTTTACCGACACAAATTTTATCAAAACAACACAACACAACGGCAAAATGAAGACGAAATAAATAATGACACTTATTACATTAGAAAATCATATCGAATAATTCACATACCCGAGACAGAAAGAGAAATAGAAAGGAGAAAAGAGATAAGGGAATAAAACTAAGAAGCCCATCAAATAAATATCACACTGCTGACTCGCAATTAATATGAATAGGGTGACGGAGTAAGGATAGTGAACGAAGCAGAGCAAGACTACTTGACGAAGATTTTAGGCCATTGCGTTGATTTTAGCACTGCGAACCATGGCAAGCATTTAATATATAGTAGCGCTACAAGACTGGATTGACTCAGGAACCTGAAATAGAAAAAAATCTAAACTACAATAACCGCATTTATTTAGCTTTATATACAATACCAGGCTTACAGTGAATCATTTCAAATTTATCAGACAAATCTGGTAATGACTCAGACGCTCCTAACATCAGATAACCACCAGTCTTTAATTGAGCATGTATTTTTTGTAAAATAACTTTCTTTAATTCAGTTGAAAAATATATTAATACATTACGACAGAATACCAAGTCTAGCTTCCCCAGCATACCATAACTCTCAAGCAAATTAATTCCTTTAAATACAACACAAGCCCTGACATTTTGATTAACCTGCCAAGCTCCCTCACTTACCTGACTAAAAAACTTATCCTGGCGCCGCTTACTCAAACCACGCCCCAGCGCAAACAATTCATACTCTCCTTTTTTGGCCAAAGCCAAAGCAGTAGACGATATATCGGTTGCAACTATACTAATTTTAGCACCACGTGCACTCGGGGTCGCATCTACAAATTCCTGAGCAACCATCGATATTGAATAGGGCTCCTGGCCTGTTGCACAAGCAGCCGACCACACTCTAATATTTGATGTAGAAGTATTCATGATCTCGGGAAAAATCTTTTTAATCAATACTTCATAGGGATGAGAGTCTCGAAACCACAATGTTTCGTTGGTCGTCATAGCATCAACAACTTGATCTTTAAGCTTTCTTCCCGAGGGAAGCGCCATTGCTGACACTAACTGCTCTAAATCCGAGTACGAATTTTCACTCATCACTTTAGCTAAACGACACTGCACTAAGTATTGCTTATTTTCAGCAAGAACAATCCCGCAACTACCTTCTAAGTAGCGGCTGAATTGTTTAAAACCTAAAGATGTAATATTAAATGAGTTCATCTGTGACAGCTCTACCTCCCTGTGACGACATCAATTCTTTCAATAACAGCATTAGCCAAATCATTGGGATTAAATTTAGCCAAGAAGCCATTCGCACCCACTTTTTTGACCATCGACACGTTAAAACCACCACTTAACGAAGTATGCAGAACTATATGTAGCTTATCCATACGCTCATCCTCCCGCACCATCGCTGTTAAGGTATAACCGTCAACTTATGGCATTTCAATATCAGAGATCATCATCAAAAAGTGCTCATCTACGGCGACTCCACTTGCTGCTAACCCATCTAACATCTTCCAAGCTTCCATGCCATTATTGCACTGAGTAACAGTAACTCCTAGATTACTCAAGCTTCTCTCCATCTGATTTCTAGCAACACTAGAATCATCAACGATCAAAACATTGTGTGACTTAGCTCTTTGTCGAACTTCTTCAGTTGCTATTTCCGCGCTAACCTCAGTAGACATAGGGTACAAATCTGCCAATATTTGCTCAACATCAAGGATTTCTATCAAAGAATTCTCGTGCTCGAAAATAGCCGTCAAATAATTTTCAACACCTATTTCTGCTGGAGGCGCATTAATTTGATCCCAGTTTGTATTAATAATTCGATCCACTTTCCTTACCAAAAAAGCCAAAGTGCGCTTATTATATTCGGCAACAATCAAAAAAGCCTCATCGGGCTTATCCCGCGCAAGCGGATCGCGACCTATAGCCTCCGACAAATCCAATACTGGGATAGTCTCGCCACGAATATGCGCCATCCCTTTGATAGCTGTTGTTTGTCTTGGAATCTCGGTAAGTTTGGGGCATTGCAGCACCTCTCTCACTTTAAATACGTTTATCCCATACTGCTGGTCAGACGCTAAATTAAACAACAATAGCTCTAATCTATTTTGACCCACTAACTGGGTACGTAGGTTTACACTATCTAGAATACCTGACATGATTTATATTAAACCCCAACTTTTTACGAAATCAGTGATTCACATTACGCCTACTGATAGCTCAGGACAAAAACGTGACCTTCTTAAAATTTATAATTTACAACGGCTATATTTGCTTACTTATTAGCTCTTTTAACGTTTTCGCCGTTATCAACACTACTCTTTATCAAAAAATTGAACATCAGATTTTATCCGATATATCCAAAATATATCCAGATGCTAATGTTAATATAGCCTTTAATCTACCAAATACGCAGAAAAAACACTCGAAATGTAAAAGTTTTTTTCTGCCGGCGATCAAAAAGATTTCACCAGGCGGAAGAATAACCCTGCGACTTAGATGCGACAAACCCAATTGGTCAACTTATATCCTGATTAAAGCCTCTATTTTCTACCCTGTTGCGACCGCATTAGTTCATATTAACAAAGGACAAAAACTCTCCACAAAAAACATCAGCTTTATAACAACCAATATTACAAAAAAGAACAGAGGTTATTTTACCTCCCCCGAACAAGTTTTTGGCCAAGAAGCCAAACGAGTCATCCAAAAAAGTGAAACCATCACACCCTACCTACTCACCCCACCCACACTTATTCACAAAGGGGATTCAATTATTATTCAGGCCGGCAGCGGAGATCTCAGAATTTCCACCTTAGGGACTGCACTGCAAAATGGAAAAAGGGGCCGTCAAATACGCGTAAGGAATAACCGATCGGGAAAAATCATTAGAGCTTACGTGTCTACAGCAGGAAAAGTAACGATTAACCCTTTAAACTAATTTATTGATTGCTCCTAATTTTCATGAGAGAATTAGATTGTTTATAATAGCTAAGAAAATGCTATTTCATAATAATTTTTACTATTTATTACAAACTTCGAAATTAATTTAAAAAACTCTATTTTTTACTAAAGTTCTTCTTCGCGTGGCCGCTAAGCTAATTAGAACTTATTGAGGATATAAAAATGGTTATTGATCTTACGAGCGCATCATCACATTCGATGACTCGTGGCAAGGTCAGCACCCAGCGTACTGCGGGGGCTGAGCCCACTGTCACTCCTGCTAGGCAAAATGGGTCTAAAGACACTTTTGAATTAAGCAGCACTGCACAAGCGCTTAAAAAAGCTGATGCCATCATCGCTAACAGCCCTGATGTTAATGCAGAAAAAGTCGCCACTATAAAGGCAGCCATTGCAGATGGTAGCTATTCTATTAATTATACGAGTGTGGCTGAAAAATTATTAAGTTTTGAGTCGCAATTGAGTTAATCAATCTATGTCTATAGAAGCCTACCAATCTTTCGATGCCTTAACGTTAACTGGCATCGAATTACTTAATAAGATCAACTCTGTAATAAAAGAAGAACTGGTCGCATTAACCCAACGAAATCTTGAAACCATCAAACTCTGCGCTACAGATAAAAATCTACTGTTAACTGATTTTTCTAACAACATCCAGCATAGACAAACTCTATTAAAAAGTATTGACTACCAATCAGATAAACAAAGTATTCAATTCTTCTTAAATTCCTGCCCCTCTGTAAAAGTCAAACTTGCATATCTAGAAAACTGGAAAAAACTTGAGCAGGCACTTTCTTCTGTGATTGATGCCAATAGCATTAACGAACAAGTATTGAAAAGAAACCAAAAGAATTTAGACAAAATCCTCAGTATCCTACAAGGCAAACAGGCGCATAATATTTTATACGACGCCAAAGGCGATAAAGGCGATTACAGCGGACAATCGCGAATCGGTAAAGCGTAAAAATATCAGCTCTATAGCCATTTAACTCCTAAAATACCTTATTTAAACAAGGCATTGATCTATTCAATCTATTATATCTAGGTATAATAGCTGATCTTGATTGTCTCAGTAGCTCAGCTGGATAGAGCAGCCGCCTCCTAAGCGGCAGGTCGGAGGTTCAATTCCTCTCTGGGACACCAAACTCTCTCTCCACCTCCCTTGGATTCTTTGAGACATAATCATTAAGCAATACCATCTACTAAACATTGCCTGGACAATTTTACCTGCCTGAACCCTGAAAAACCCGGCATTTTTGTCTCTTTATCTGCCGCAAAGGTCTACAATGGTTTGAGGCAATCAGTTTTCTTCCGCCAATATTTTTTTACCTATGTCGTAATACTCTTGCCGCTCCTTATCCGGCAGCATACTGCCACCAGTCGCCCAGGCTATATGAGTTGAATTACTCATTACCGACGTTAGGTTTTGCGCTTTAAGGTACTCTGTGCCGCTTTTATATAATCGCTGCATCCCTATCACTCCCGCCATCGCGGAAGGCTCTAATGCAAGCTCCTCAGTATCTTTCATCAGAGCGATTAAACGATACATTTCACGGTCAGATAAGGTGTATATTCCGCTGAGTATTGGCTGCATGAAGCGACCGACGAATGCTGAAGCTCTTGCCACCGCCAAACCGTCGGCGCAGGTTACTCCATCCAGTCCAAAATCTTGAACAGCCACACCATCCTGTAAGCCGGTATACATGCCGAGTAACATGCAGGGAGAGGCGCTGGGTTCCGCAAAAAAACAATGCACGTGGTCATTAAAAACTTGCTTCAAGCCGAAGGCGATACCGCCGGGAGCTCCCCCTACTCCACAAGGGAGATAAACGAACAGCGGGTGCTGAGCATCTATCTGAATTTTCTGCTCTGCTAGTTGTTGCTTTAACCTTAATGCCGCCACTGCGTAGCCTAAGAATAGATCTTGAGAATTTTCATCGTCGACGAAATGACAATTTTTAGTCTGTAAGGCTTGTATTCGACCTTGTTCAACAGCTTTAGAGTAATCATCGTCATATTCGATAACTGTTACATTTTTGCTTCTCAAAAGCTGTTTTTTCCAACTACTGGCATCTGCCGACATATGTACGGTGACTTTAAAGCCAAGCTTAGCACTCATGATACCAATACTCAGCCCTAAATTACCGGTAGAACCCACTGAGATACTGTGTTTAGAAAACAGCGCTTTACAGGCGACACTGGTTAATTTTTGGTAGTTATCAGTGCGGGTCAACAAGCCGGCAGCTATGGCTATTTGCTCCGCTTGTTTAAGGACTTCATAGATTCCACCCCGGGCTTTAACAGAGCCTGATATAGGGAGGTGGCTGTCACATTTTAGTAGCAGTGTACCTGGGAGTGTTTCGCCAGACTCTAGCGCGAGTGCCCTTTGCAAATGAGTAATCGGACGTAAAGGCGATTCTATAATGCCGTTATGTGCGGCTGTTTCGGGAAATACTGTCGCTATATAAGGCGCAAATCGACTCAATCTGGCACTGGCATCATCGATATCTGCTCGCGTTAAAGGTAATTCACTATTGGCAAAAGGTTGATATTGTTGGTTAAACCAAAAAACATCGGCCGCCGCCGCTATTACGGTGACTAGTGGATGGCTTTGCTGCCAGCTTTGACGACTTTTTTTTTCGAATGGGTTAACGTGCATGGCGATTCCAAGTTTATTTTCAGATTTATCTGAAAAGGTGCATCTTATTCTGCATATTATAGCTATATTGGCATCCTCTGAAACAATTAACACACCATCATTTCAAACTGGTTTTCTGCACTTTATTTTACAGCGTCATTTACAAGGAGATTTTGTGTCATCAATCATCAGCATTGTTAATATCCATAAAACCTATGATACCGGTTTTCAGGCACTTAAAAATATTAATTTAGAGATCAAACGCGGGGAAATTTTTGCTTTATTAGGACCCAATGGTGCGGGAAAAACCACTCTGATCAGTATTATTTGCGGGATTGTAAATTCTAGTGGCGGGATCATAACCGCAGATGGATCTAATATTGTTGATGATTACAAAACCGCGCGCAGTAAAATTGGTTTGGTGCCACAAGAGCTCACCACAGATGCTTTTGAAAGCGTCTGGGCCACCGTTCGCTTTAGTCGCGGACTTTTTGGCAGAGCTCCAGATAACGCATACATTGAAAAAATCTTGCGTCAATTGTCACTGTGGGATAAAAAAGATGCGAAAATTCGTGAACTTTCCGGCGGAATGAAACGTCGCGTGATGATTGCTAAAGCTCTGTCCCACGAGCCGAAAATTTTGTTTTTGGACGAGCCATCGGCCGGTGTCGATGTAGAACTGAGAAGGGACATGTGGGAGATGGTAAGAGAGTTGCGCGACCGCGGAGTCACTATTGTTTTAACCACTCACTACATTGAAGAAGCCGAGGAGATGGCCGACCGGATTGGCATCATCAATAAAGGCAAAATAATTTTAGTGGAAGAAAAGTCGGTATTGATGAGCAAATTAGGGCAAAAAACCTTAACTATTCAATTGCAGCAAGCTATTAAGCAGCTCCCTGAATCTCTCAAAAAATATCACTTGTTGCTTGCAAAAGACGGCTTCGATTTACAGTATCAATACGATATGCAGCAGCAAGAAAATGGCATTTCCAGCTTACTGGCCAGTCTTAGAGAAGCAAATTTATCAGTAAAAGATTTACATTCATCGGAAAGCTCTCTAGAAGAAATCTTCGTCAATTTGGTTAATAATGAGCCCGACCAATAATTTCAAGCACATTATCCATATCCACATTGAGTTTGATGCATTTAGCGATGCACAGCGCTCAACAGAGCAGTTTAAAGGTAACTAACACATGAACTGGTACGGTATTAAAGCAATATATTATTTTGAAATGGCCAGATCAATACGTACGTTAGTGCAGAGTTTGGCATCTCCGGTACTTTCAACGTCGCTGTACTTTGTAGTTTTTGGTTCAGCGATTGGTGCTCGGATGGGGGATATTGATGATGTTAGTTACGGCGCCTTTATTATCCCAGGCTTAGTGATGCTATCTCTGTTAAGTCAAAGTATTTCAAATGCATCCTTTGGCATCTTTTTTCCTAAGTTTTCTGGGACTATCTACGAGGTATTATCCGCTCCGGTTTCACCTTTTGAAATTGTATTGGGCTATGTCGGCGCCTCCGCTACCAAATCTATTGTGTTGGGCCTGGTGACGTTAGCGACGGCAAAACTCTTTGTAGATTATAGCATTCTGCACCCCATCTGGATGCTGGTGTTTTTAGTGCTGACGTCAGTGACCTTCAGCCTGTTTGGTTTTATGATCGGTATATGGGCAGATGATTTTCAAAAACTGCAAATAATTCCTTTAATGATCATCACCCCGCTAACCTTTTTAGGCGGTGCTTTCTATTCAATTTCTATGCTGCCAGAACCTTGGCAGACGATCACTCTGTTTAATCCGGTAGTGTATTTAATCAGTGGCTTTAGATGGGCATTTTACGGCGTCGCAGATGTCAATATTGTGCTCTGTTTAGCGATGACTCTTACCTTTCTATTCCTTTGCCTGACCGGCACCTATTGGATTTTCAAAACCGGCTATCGGCTTAAATCCTAAACTGATAACCTGGCGAAAGCCATTAGCACGTAGCTGGATTTATGCCGAACTTTGCTTAGCTGGACTGGCCGACAAGAGGATTCCATAAGGGACCGATAAGGGTATTGAGAGGGATAGTTGATAGGGGGCTATTAGAGGAGCCGCTGAACTTCAGGAGTAAGGCTTATTGAGATTAAACAGCAGTCGAATGAGCACCTGCGAACAGCTGCAATACTGATACATACCACAGCTTTTATCGGTCGTTAGCATTCAATTAGCCGCAGCGCCCTCTGACTGCTAATCTAGTTTTTTTAATGCGTAGATATCGTAGCGACTAGACTTGCCTTCTAAAGCATAACTGGGCTGCAGTGTCGCATCCCCTGCCACTTTAATGACATCCGCTTTTCTAGGCCTTTTTACCACGACTCGGAACTCGGCCGTCGCCAGTGCAACCGCTAACAATTCACCGGCATCTGTATCATCGCCGACCACATCCCGAAACAGACTCATTTCTTTTTTTACACTGGCACTTTTACTGCTGTGCGGGAACATCGGATCAACGTAAACGACTTGCGGCCTAACGCTAACTTTTTGCAAATAATCAATACTATCACTGCACACTAGCTGCATGCGTTGGATAATATCCATAATTTCGAAATTTAACTCGGCTCGTTTTAAGCCATCTGCCAGCAAACTATGAATTATGGGTGAGCGCTCCACTAACTGTACTTCGCAGCCCAAAGTAGCCAACACAAAGCTATCTTTACCTAGTCCAGCCGTGACGTCTATGATACTGGGGCGCACGCCACTTTTTATACCGACCGCCTTGGCGATCATTTGCCCCGATCCACCACCAAACTTACGCCGGTGCGCGACGGCGCCTTTAACGAAATCTACCCAGACTGGGCCAGGCGCTTTCTTGCCACACTGCTGTAGTTGTAAGCCACTATCTGTGAGGTACAGCAAGGTTTGAAAATCACAGCGCTTTGGGTCATTTATCACTTTGACATAAGGCAGACTTAGATCCAGGGCAATTTGCTGCGCCATCGTTTGCAAGCCGCCATGCTTTGCTGCTACCACTAGTAAACTATCAGTGTTGGCAAGCATCAGGCAGCGCTGCCAAAATATATTGCCAGTAACACAAAACCTAAGATAAAGCGGTAGATAACGAAAGGTAGCATCCCCACTCTCTCCAACCAAATAAGGAAATAGTGAATACAAGTGATAGCCACTAAAGCAGAGACCAGCACCCCGGCGATGACCATATCCCAGCGCACTAGCAACTCAGAATTAGCCAGTTCTAAGCCTTTATAAGAGCCCGCTGCCAGTATTATCGGTATCGACAAGAAAAAAGAAAATTTGGCAGCAGCCTCCCGACTAAAACCTAACATTAGCGCCGCTGACATGGTAATTCCCGAGCGCGATGTACCGGGAATTAGTGCCAAGGCTTGCGAGAGACCAATGATAATACTGTCTTTCCAGGTGAGGTTAGCAATGGCTTTCTGTTGGTTTTGCCGCGTATCTGCAAACCACAGTACGCCACCAAAAATCATCGTTGCGCCGGCAATCACTAAGATTGAACGTCCGTAAAGATCAATGATATCGTTGAGTAGTAAACCGGCGATTAACGCAGGTACGGTGGCTGCAATAATAAACCATGCGGTATTGCTGTCTATCGACTTTTTGCCTCTAAGACTATCGATAAAGGCGATCAACATCACGCCGACATCTTTGCGAAAATAGTAAATTACCGCAAAAATAGTACCTAAGTGCACACCCACATCAAAGGCTAATCCTTGATCTGGCCAAGCCAGTATTTGAGAGGGCAAAATGAGATGCGCTGAACTCGACACAGGTAAAAACTCGGTGAGACCTTGTATAACAGCCAAGCCAAAAACATGAATCCATTCCATACTACTGCTGGTCCTTTTTCTTCCAAGTTACTTGATTCCGTAAATACACGGGCTGTGCATTTTCGGCACTAACGGTATTTCCCTGTGCGAATTGATCACTGGCTAAACAGACAATATCAAGCGCATGCGGATATACGTCTTTTTCAATCACTGACAGTTTATCTGTCAATTGAGAAGGCATTTTATCTAGGTAGTTAAAGCCACTGCCGACAGCCACCCAACGCCGAGTATCGAGCAGCGGCTGTCCGTCTATGATCAACTGCTCGGGAGCAGCCACAACTTCAGCGACTTGCACACAGGCAAGCGAATTTTTAATGCTGTATCCGCCCCAGTAAACTTCATTCATACGGGCATCGAAAGCGCTTATAATCAGACTATCGCTATCGTTAGTTTGACGAAAATAGCCCTGCGCTAAAGCCGCTAGTGAAGAGACTGGCACCACCGGTAAATCGGCAGCGTATGCCAGACCTTGTGCGACGCCGGTTGCAATTCTGATACCGGCAAAAGAGCCGGGGCCCCGGCCAAAGGCAATCGCGTCTAATTGCTGAACACTGAGTTGCGCATCCGCCAATATCTGCTGCACCATAGGCAGTAACTCGTGGGTGTGTTTACGCGGAATTACTTTAAAAACTTCACGGCGCTCGCCATCAATTTCTAAGGCGACGGAACAAGCATCGGTAGATGTATCTTAGGCCAATATTTTAGCCATTATTCTTTACTCTCTTGTGTTTGTAAATATTCTCTTCCCCAATCTTTTTGCAAATTTTGCTCGAGACCTATTTGGGACAAAATTCTCGCGACCACGAAGTCGATCAAATCAGCGATTGACTGTGGCTGATGATAAAAACCAGGGCTTGCAGGCAGAACTACAGCCCCCATTTTAGTTAGTTTCAGCATGTTTTCCAGGTGAATCTCGGAATATGGCGCCTCGCGAGGCACTAAAATTAACTTTTTCCGCTCTTTTAATACTACATCTGCCGCCCGTTCAATTAAATTATTACTGGCGCCAACCGCAATCGCCGATAAAGTCCCGGTACTACAGGGGCAGATCACCATGGTATTTGGCGAGCCTGAGCCAGAGGCGACCGGTGCCATCCACTGCTCTTTGGCAAAGACTTTAATTTGTCCGGATTTGGCTGAAAACAAGTGAGTGAAATATTCTTGCTGAGCGGAGGCGGTACTTGGTAGTTTTAGTGTGGTCTCGGTGGCGGCAACTACTTGAGCGGCCTTCGACACCATTAACAGCACTCGAATATCTTGTGCCAGCAATACTTCCATCAGCCGCAAAGCATACTGCACACCCGACGCTCCAGTGATGGCCAGCGTAATACTTTGTTTAAAGTCGCTCATGATTTTTCACCTGAATTCGCTAAAAAAGCTATTACTCGATTTTTTATGTTAGTCACTGCAGATGAAAACGCTGGCGGATGCATTTTAAACACCCGCAACTTGCTCTGCTAAGCGCGATACTATTTTTTGCTGTATCCCGCCAAATCCACCATTGCTCATAATCACTATATGAGTTTTTTGATCTTTTTTAATACTGTTCACCACGGCGCTAACCACTGCTTCTATATCGTTTTTCACACAGGCATCAACGCTGCTGTCGGCTGTTGCTAAAAGATCTTGCAACTGCCAATCTAATCCTTCAGGTTGATACCAAACAACCTGATCAGCTAGTGCCACTGAGGCCATTAGCTGCTGGCTGTGGCAACCTAAACGCATAGTATTGGATCTGGGCTCTATCACCGCTATGATGCGCTCATTAGCAACGCTTTTGCGCAGGCCATCTAAAGTGGTGGCGATCGCGGTTGGATGATGGGCAAAATCATCAAAAACTTGCACATTATTAACGGTAGCGATTAATTCCATGCTCCTTTTCACCCCTGCAAAACAGCCTAATGCTGCTATGGCGTGCTCAGGTGTTACCCCTACGTGACGGGCGGCAATCAGCGCCATCATAGCATTGTAGGCATTGTGGATTCCGGTGAGCTGCCAGCGTATTTCGCCAACTGACTCGCCGTGTAAATGCAGTGCGAAATGAGAGGCGTCAGCCGCCAACAGCTTAAACTGCCAGTGACCGCAATCTCCTTCCTCGCGACTTTGTCCGGCGCTAATTTTTTCGCTCCAGCATCCCATCTCCAACATTTGTGCAACAGACTCTTGATCTGCATTATAAATTACTTGTCCAGTGCTGGGGACCGTGCGCATTAAGTGATGGAATTGGCGCTGAATAGCCGATAAATCATCAAAGATATCTGCATGATCAAATTCAAGGTTATTAACAATCAAGGTACGAGGTATATAATGGACAAACTGAGAACGCTTATCAAAAAAAGCAGTGTCGTATTCATCCGCTTCGATAACGAAGAAAGGACTGCTTCCCAAGCGCGCCGATACTGAAAAATTGCTCGGCACTCCGCCAATCAAATAGCCGGGTTGCATTTTTGCATACTCTAAAATCCAAGCGAGCATCGAAGCGGTGGTGGTCTTGCCGTGAGTTCCCGCTACCGCTAGTACCCACCTGTCCTGCAGAACATTTTCTTTTAGCCACTGAGCACCAGATGTGTAGCGCAAACCATTATCTAGCATATACTCAACCGCTTCATTACCGCGACTTAGTGCATTGCCTACTACTACTAAATCAGGCGCTGGCTGCAAGTGCTCTGCTTTGTAACCTTGCATCAATTCAATACCTTGATGCTGCAATTGGGTACTCATCGGCGGATAGACATTAGCATCCGAACCCGTCACTTTATGACCCAGTTCACGGGCTAAAATTGCCATGGAACCCATAAATGTTCCGCAAATACCAAGAATATGAATATGCATCGAGCCCGTCCTTTTTTACCGATAGCCAACATATCTGATCATATTAGCTAAATCAGCCTTTGGTCTAATTTCGTCTAAAAAATAAAGGCGCTATGATACAGTAAAAATATCAGGGCAATTATCAAACTAGTAAATTAAAAGTCAGAAAGGTCAAATTAAAGACAGTTTTTTGGGGCTAAATGTGATTTTTGTGTTTCTTTGGCGTAAAATGCCGCTCTGAATTCATCCAAAAGGTACCTTTACCATGCAAATGCTCAGCCAGTTTTTGCGCCGCGAACAGCAAGACGAAGAGTTAACCGATCTTATAGCCACTTTGATGGTTGCCTGTAAAGAAATCACTTTGAAATTGCGCCAAGGCGCTATTTCTGGGGTTTTAGGAACCACTACAGACATCAATGTGCAAGGTGAGACCCAAAAAAAGCTTGATGTTATTTCTAATGAGATCATCAAAAAATATCTGTTAAATCATATGACAGTAGCAGGTTTGGCATCAGAGGAAGAAAGTGAGCCAGTACTGGCTAACCCGAACGGTAAGTACTTAGTTGTTTTCGATCCGCTAGACGGGTCGTCCAACATCGATATTAACGTCACAGTCGGCACTATTTTCTCTATTTTGGAAGCAAATCCCGCCGAGGGCTACCACGACGAGGCACCTTATTTACAAAACGGTCGAAAGCAGCTAGCTGCAGGTTACGTATTGTACGGTCCCTCTGCCCAGTTGGTATTAACCACTGGTAACGGCGTCAACATGTTTACCTTGTCCGAAACCGGTGACTTTTTACTGACTCACGAAAAAGTGATGATTCCTGAAGAGACCCAAGAGTTTGCGATCAACATGTCAAACTATCGTCATTGGGAGCCTGCAATGCGAGCTTACATCGATGATGTACTGGAGGGTGTTGATGGTCCTCGCAACAAAAATTACAACATGCGTTGGGTGGCAGCGATGGTCGCTGAAATTCACCGTATTTTAACCCGCGGCGGCATCTTTATATACCCGTGGGATACAAGAGTACCGCAAAAGCCGGGCAAACTGCGCTTAATGTACGAGGGCAACCCGATGAGCATGTTAATTGAGCAAGCGGGTGGTTTGGCGACCAATTGCTACAGCCCAATCATGGATGTTGAGCCACCGGATATACACGAGCGCGTATCGGTGTCACTAGGCTCAAAAGCGGAAGTAGAAGTATTAATGGAATATCATCAGCGCTTTGACTCGATAATCAAAAAATAATATTGATAGCGATCTCGGTACACGCTTATTTGCCAATTTAATAGCGTTGCAATCAGGTCGCTAATAGCTGAATCCGCGACTTCAAAGTGAATACAGAGCTTGCGCTATGTGGTGCAGTGAAGTCACTGATTCAGGTCATATTTAACCAAGCTTGGCTAGCAGCCACGCTTAATAGAGATCTCTTCACTAAGTGCAGTGCTTGCACAGAGATCTCTAACTAATTAGCTTAAGGATGAAAACACATGAGTTTCGCAAAAATTTCTGCCGGTAATGATTTACCAAATGACATCAACGTAATTATCGAGATCCCCGCGGAGAGTTCGCCGGTAAAATATGAAATTGAAAAAGATCAAGATGCTATCTTTGTCGATCGCTTTATGGCAGCTCCAATGTTTTATCCTGCGAACTACGGTTACATCAATAACACTTTAGCAGACGATGGCGATGCTTTAGATGTGTTAGTGATCACTCCTTACCCGGTTATCCCAGGCTCTGTGATCCGCGCTCGCCCAGTCGGCATTTTAAATATGACTGATGAAGCCGGTGAAGATGCGAAACTGATTGCGGTACCGCACGAAAAATTGAGCAAAGCTTACAATCACATCCAAGACTTATCGGATCTGCCAACCCTTGAGCTTGCCCGTATCAAGCACTTCTTTGAAAACTACAAAGGCTTAGAAGAAGGTAAGTGGGTTAAAGTTGAAGAGTGGGGAGATGCCGCCGCGGCAAAACAAGCCATTCTAGTCGCAGAAAAAGCTTACCAAGATAGCTTGTAACTTACAGCTTATAACAGCCTCTTTTAAAGAGGCTTTTTTATGCGCTCTCAATAATCACGCCCCAAAACCCCAGCCAACTTTTACTGAAAAAACCCGTCAATGATTCAATAACTTAACCAATTTATTTACCCATATTGATTAGCAAATTCAGATTTTTGAACTATGCTGATTAGAGAATTATTTTATCTCTATATCAAGCGGAAGTTTCTATATGCGGTTGTTAACTATATGTCTCAGCATTATTGCTATCATCACTTTAATCACCCCAGCAACAATAACGGCTCATCAGTTAAAAAAAACTCAACATGTACTCACCATATGTGATGACAGCAACTATTGGGCGCCCTATGTATATAGTAAAAACCAAAAGATTACCGGGGCAGGCGTCGACTTACTGCGTGCCATACTGCAAGAGAACAATCTACCGCACCGCTTTTTTTTAAAACCTTGGAAGCGTTGTTTAAGCGAAGTAGCCAGTGGCAAGATGGATATACTTAACAATGCATCGGCAAACCCTGAGCGCCTTAAAGTCTATCTAAAATCAAAGCCTATCTACACTGTCAACTACACTTTTATGTACAGCAAAACTAAATACCCGCAGCCACCGCAGCTCGAATCTATCAACGATTTATCTGATTACATTATTTGCGGAATAGCTGGCTATAACTTAGAGGGTATAGATTTCAACACTAACACGCTTGTCGATCGCACTGTTAATGACACTTCGATACTGGTAGAGATGACGCGTAAATCTCGGTGCGATTTATCAATTCATTACAGAGAGATTATGATTCATGCAGAAAAAAGTGGACAAATATCTTTGGCTAACATTGGCTTCATGAATATTCCGGAGGTACACCCCCTAGAAATTCATTTTTTTATCTCGAAAAAATCCAAAAATGCAGCTGCTCTAATCATGAGTATTAACCAGACTTTAGAAAGGTTTGAGCAGAGTGGTCTAAAAAGACAAATTTTTGCGAAGCATAGCCTCTAAATAAAATTTTGCACACAGTAACGACTGGAAGCACTGCGTTCATTATTCAGTAAAAATAGATACTCAGCCAATATGTTTAGCCCTAAACGGAGCCTATTCATACTGTACAGACGAATGCTGAAAAAACAGTAGAGCAGGGATGTTGCTCTGCATGCCTGATAAATCGCTGCTAAGCTTATGATTTAAATAGAATTTGTTTTATCAGCTTATCTAAACGCATGTTAATTACTAAACCAAACATCACAATTGAAATCCCTATTAACTGCACCAGACCAAGTTGTTCGTTCAATACTATCGATGCACTGACTAAACCAACAACAGGTACGCCTAAGGTCAGAGGTGCCACTTGTCCAGCGGGGTAGCGGCTTAATAAATAACTCCACAGGCTATAACCTAGCATGGTTGCTACCACCGCCAAATATAGCAGTGCAAAAACCGAGGTCATATTAATGTTAAGCAGCGTCGCTAAAATCAGCTCTGGCCCCTCTATAAAATATGAAATTATAAAAAATGGCACACAAGAAAAAGCCGCCGACCAAATGATCAAACTGACATCCGCCTTATAGCCTTTTTGCGAAATAGTACGAGTGATTAAATTACCAAATGCCCAACTACAAGCAGCAACTAGCGTCAAGATAAAGCCTAACAGACTCATTTGCGTGTTGCCACTACTCAGACCAATAACAGCCAGGCCAATGCCGGCCACTATTATGGCCAATATTTGCGTGGTATTTATTTGTTCTTTTAGAATTAGGTAGGCAAAAACTAGAGTAAACAGCGCTTGAGATTGCAAGATAAGCGAGGCAAGCCCTGCGGGCATACCGACAGACATCGCCACAAACAAGAATGTAAACTGAGCAAAACTTAAGCTCATCCCATAAGCTAAAATCCATTTTAACGGCATCTTCGGCCTGGCAACAAACCAACAGCCGATCACTGCAACTAATAAAAATCTTAATCCCCCCATTAATAGCGGCGGCATCCCATCGAGGCCCATTGCTATTACCACGAAGTTAACACCCCAAACTAGAATGATAATTAAGGCGAGTAGCGAATCTTTAAGTGTCATTATTTATTTCCCAAAGTGATGCTGCGAGCTTAGCACTCATCGACCCGCGAAGTTCTCATGCTAAACAGCTATTGTAAAGTGATTTTTTAATCTATCGGCTTGGGAGGCTAGGATCAGAAGTTGGAAAGTTGGAAAGTTGGAAAAAGTCCTTACTCTGTAGAGTAAGGACTTTTTCCAACTGATGAACTCTGCTTAATAAGACAGAGCTTAATGCTGATAAAGGTTAGTCAATCATGACTTGCTGATACTCAATCAAGTCTTGAATAAGCGCTGAAGAATCGGCTGCATATTCAACTTTCTCTGCTATATCCGCCACTGTGTTGATCCCACCATCTATAGAGCTTTGGGTTAGATCATTGTTTGGATTTAAATTGATGGATAAACTGTCCTGATCATCTGCATTCTTGGAATTTTCAGCGGAACGGTCTATTAGCTGAGTATCCGACTCTAGCAAATCAGCCAAGCTTAACTTTTGTTGCTCTGCTTTTTCATAGCCGAACCAAACATCATCTATTACATGGCTGTTATGCTGAAGATCATTCCATGAGGAACGCAATCCCGTCCAATTGCCATTCGACTGCTCGGAGACAGCGAAACTGTCCAGATTTATAGAGTCGACACCGGCATCAATTAAAGAATACAGTTCATGTGCTTGACTAATTCCATCACTGTTGAGGTCTTTCCAGATTTTCAGCTCCGAATAGCTTGCATCTCTTTGATCAAAAACACCATCTTCATTAGTATCTAGATCTGTGAGTGCATCAAATCCATCAGTCGCTTTAGTACCATCTTTTTTGATGCTGTACTCACCTAACAACTCACTTGCATCATTAATTACACCGTCATGATTGACATCCCTCACCAGTAATCCATCACTGCTGCTCACCCAACCAGTGAGGTCTTTTATGCCGTCGGCGTCAATATCAAACATTACCTGCTGATCAAGTCCTAGAGTATTTACACCATCGCCATTCAAATCTAAAATTAGCGGGGTTGAACGCTGGTTAATAACATCGACATAAACAGTGGCTGAATCTTGTGCTCCATGCTCATCTTCAATCGTATAAGTGAATGATGCTTTGCCGATAAAATCATCCGCTGCTTTAAAAACAACTTGTTTAACACCGCTTGCTAAGGTCACTAGCTCTACCGTGCCATGGTTGGCATTTTGTACTGAGACTAAATTAAAATCATCGTTTTCAGGATCGAGATCATTTTTTAATAAATCGGTGATATCTATCCTAAGATCACCATTTTTTTCTACACTCATCTCAGCTACATTTGCATATTCATTACCGTCTTTGGTGTAACGCTTGGTATATATGTCGTAAGAGGCGTTCTCTTTATTGTAACCCGTCCACGAGATCACATACCCGCCATCTTCAAGTGAGTCGATACTCGGCTGATTCTGGTGTTTGTATGTCGTATCATTAACTTTTACTTCTGCGCCACGACGACTGCCATCTCCGGCAAAACGCTGGGCAACAATACCGTCGTAACTGCCATCTTGGGCGTAAGATGTCCAAGTGACGACATAGCCGCCCGCCTCTAACTCGGTGACGCTTGAGTCATTTTGGTTGCCTTTGTAGATGGTGTTGATCTGAGTTTCTTCGCCAACTTTACTGCCGTCATTAGCAAACTTTTGCAACAGCACTGTATCACCACTGCCGTCTTGATGAGACGAGGTCCAAGTGACCACATAGCCCTCATCTGATAAGGCGGTGATACTCGCTTCATCTTGGTTGTATTTGGTGGTGCTATTAACCTGCTGCTCATCACCGATCGGCGACACGCTGCTGGTTGATAAGCTGATGTTATCGATGCCAAAAGATTCGTTGCTGACAGCTTCGTTTAGAGTCGAGCCAAATCCTAAAGTAACCCGACCGTCGCCATCTAAAGTGGCCTTAAAAGTGTATTCAGTCTTGCTGTCTGCTCTTGATCCGGTGCCATCAATATTACCCAGTGAGCTACTATTAGCCTCACTACGCCAGTAGTAATGGCGATTATCGGATACTTCTGTGCCATTGATGAAAACTAAGAACTGCTCACCATCCCAAGTGTCTATCTCATAAAAATCAAAGCTGATGTCGACTTGTTTGCCTGCATTTGCCGCACCAAAGTCGTAGGTTTTGGCGGTGGATTCACCACGGCCAAATTGACCTAAGAATTGGCTCGCAGCACTGCCGCCATCTGTCACATCGCCATTACTCCAGCCATTGCTAGAGCCGTCTTCAAAGTTATCGGTGAGTGTCTCGATGTCATTTTCTAGTTTGAATTTTCTGACAAACACCCCTTTGCCATTTGCATCGGCCCCGGTCCAACTCACTACTAAGTTGCCGTTGACTAAGGCGACATCCGAGTCTTCCTGGTTGCCCGAGGTGGTTTGATTGATCAGGAACTTAATCCCTACTCTCTCACCCGCTGCATTGAAGCGCTGACCGTATACGCCAAATCCCGAGCTGTCTTGTGCTGCTATATTGGATGTCCAAGAGACGATAAAGCCACCGTCTTCAAGGCCGACGATAGGGTCGTATCTAATCGCCTGTTTATCGGCGATCACAAATTCATCACCAATTTTAAATTGATTATCTGAGTCCATAATTTGACCGCGAATACTGGTCGGATTGGTCGAGGCATCCACCCACGTCGCCAAGTATTTTCCATTGCCTAAGTCGGCCACGTTGGGCTCGCTCTGGTGTCCTTTCTGCAAGGTATTGAGTAAGATCGCGCCGTCTATTTCTGCGCCATTAGCGGCAAATTTTTGTGAGTAGACGCCGTATCCCGCCGAGTCATTGCCCTGCCACACGACTACGTAACCGCCATCTTCAAGCCCCGCCACATCGGAGTTGCTTTCATTGATCGCATAGGTGTCGGAGATATTCTTTTCTTCAGCGGCTAACACTTCTCTATATTCATTGCCGTCTTTCGTGTAGCGCTTGGTATAGATGTCGTAAGAGGCGTTCTCTTTATTGTAACCCGTCCACGAGATCACATACCCGCCATCTTCAAGTGAGTCGATACTCGGCTGATTCTGGTGATGGTATGTCGTATCGTTTACTTTTACTTCTGCGCCACGACGACTGCCATCTCCGGCAAAACGCTGGGCAACAATACCGTCGTAACTGCCATCTTGGGCGTAAGATGTCCAAGTCACTACATAGCCGCCCGCCTCTAACTCGGTGACGCTTGAGTCATTTTGGTTGCCTTTGTAGATGGTGTTGATCTGAGTTTCTGCGCCAACTTTACTGCCGTCATTAGCAAACTTTTGCAACAGCACTGTATCACCACTGCCGTCTTGATGAGACGAGGTCCAAGTGACCACATAGCCCTCATCTGATAAGGCGGTGATACTCGCTTCATCTTGGTTGTATTTGGTGGTGCTATTAACCTGCTGCTCATCACCGATCGGCGACACGCTGCTGGTTGATAAGCTGATGTTATCGATGCCAAAAGATTCGTTGCTGACAGCTTCGTTTAGAGTCGAGCCAAATCCTAAAGTAACCCGACCGTCGCCATCTAAAGTGGCCTTAAAAGTGTATTCAGTCTTGCTGTCTGCTCTTGATCCGGTGCCATCAATATTACCCAGTGAGCTACTATTAGCCTCACTACGCCAGTAGTAATGGCGATTATCGGATACTTCTGGGCCATTGATGAAAACTAAGAACTGCTCACCATCCCAAGTGTCTATCTCATAAAAATCAAAGCTGATGTCGACTTGTTTGCCTGCATTTGCCGCACCAAAGTCGTAGGTTTTGGCGGTGGATTCACCACGGCCAAATTGACCTAAGAATTGGCTCGCGGCACTGCCGCCATCTGTCACATCGCCATTACTCCAGCCATTGCTAGAGCCGTCTTCAAAGTTATCGGTGAGTGTCTCGATGTCATTTTCTAGTTTGAATTTTCTGACAAACACCCCTTTGCCATTTGCATCGGCCCCGGTCCAACTCACTACTAAGTTGCCGTTGACTAAGGCGACATCCGAGTCTTCCTGGTTGCCCGAGGTGGTTTGATTGATCAGGAACTTAATCCCTACTCTCTCACCCGCTGCATTGAAGCGCTGACCGTATACGCCAAATCCCGAGCTGTCTTGTGCTGCTATATTGGATGTCCAAGTGACGATAAAGCCACCGTCTTCAAGGCCGACGATAGGGTCGTATCTAATCGCCTGTTTATCGGCGATCACAAATTCATCACCAATTTTAAATTGATTATCTGAGTCCATAATTTGACCGCGAATACTGGTCGGATTGGTCGAGGCATCCACCCACGTCGCCAAGTATTTTCCATTGCCTAAGTCGGCCACGTTGGGCTCGCTCTGGTGTCCTTTCTGCAAGGTATTGAGTAAGATCGCGCCGTCTATTTCTGCGCCATTAGCGGCAAATTTTTGTGAGTAGACGCCGTATCCCGCCGAGTCATTGCCCTGCCACACGACTACGTAACCGCCATCTTCAAGCCCCGCCACATCGGAGTTGCTTTCATTGATCGCATAGGTGTCGGAGATATTCTTTTCTTCAGCGGCTAACACTTCTCTATATTCATTGCCGTCTTTGCTGTAACGCTTGGTATAGATGTCGTAAGAGGCGTTCTCTTTGTTATAACCCGTCCACGAGATTACATAGCCGCCATCTTCAAGTGAGTCGATACTCGGCTGATTCTGGTGATGGTATGTCGTATCGTTTACTTTTACTTCTGCGCCACGACGACTGCCATCTCCGGCAAAACGCTGGGCAACAATACCGTCGTAACTGCCATCATGGGCGAAAGATGTCCAAGTCACTACATAGCCGCCCGCCTCTAACTCGGTGACGCTTGAGTCATTTTGGTTGCCTTTGTAGATGGTGTTGATCTGAGTTTCTTCGCCAACTTTACTGCCGTCATTAGCAAACTTTTGCAACAGCACTGTATCACCACTGCCGTCTTGATGAGACGAGGTCCAAGTGACCACATAGCCCTCATCTGATAAGGCGGTGATACTCGCTTCATCTTGGTTGTATTTGGTGGTGCTATTAACCTGCTGCTCATCACCGATCGGCGACACGCTGCTGGTTGATAAGCTGATGTTATCGATGCCAAAAGATTCGTTGCTGACAGCTTCGTTTAGAGTCGAGCCAAATCCTAAAGTAACCCGACCGTCGCCATCTAAAGTGGCCTTAAAAGTGTATTCAGTCTTGCTGTCTGCTCTTGATCCGGTGCCATCAATATTACCCAGTGAGCTACTATTAGCCTCACTACGCCAGTAGTAATGGCGATTATCGGATACTTCTGTGCCATTGATGAAAACTAAGAACTGCTCACCATCCCAAGTGTCTATCTCATAAAAATCAAAGCTGATGTCGACTTGTTTGCCTGCATTTGCCGCACCAAAGTCGTAGGTTTTGGCGGTGGATTCACCACGGCCAAATTGACCTAAGAATTGGCTCGCAGCACTGCCGCCATCTGTCACATCGCCATTACTCCAGCCATTGCTAGAGCCGTCTTCAAAGTTATCGGTGAGTGTCTCGATGTCATTCTCTAGTTTGAATTTTCTGACAAACACCCCTTTGCCATTTGCATCGGCCCCGGTCCAACTCACTACTAAGTTGCCGTTGACTAAGGCGACATCCGAGTCTTCCTGGTTGCCCGAGGTGGTTTGATTGATCAGGAACTTAATCCCTACTCTCTCACCCGCTGCATTGAAGCGCTGACCGTATACGCCAAATCCCGAGCTGTCTTGTGCTGCTATATTGGATGTCCAAGTGACGATAAAGCCACCGTCTTCAAGGCCGACGATAGGGTCGTATCTAATCGCCTGTTTATCGGCGATCACAAATTCATCACCAATTTTAAATTGATTATCTGAGTCCATAATTTGACCGCGAATACTGGTCGGATTGGTCGAGGCATCCACCCACGTCGCCAAGTATTTTCCATTGCCTAAGTCGGCCACGTTGGGCTCGCTCTGGTGTCCTTTCTGCAAGGTATTGAGTAAGATCGCGCCGTCTATTTCTGCGCCATTAGCGGCAAATTTTTGTGAGTAGACGCCGTATCCCGCCGAGTCATTGCCCTGCCACACGACTACGTAACCGCCATCTTCAAGCCCCGCCACATCGGAGTTGCTTTCATTGATCGCATAGGTGTCGGAGATATTCTTTTCTTCAGCGGCTAACACTTCTCTATATTCATTGCCGTCTTTCGTGTAACGCTTGGTATAGATGTCGTAAGAGGCGTTCTCTTTATTGTAACCCGTCCACGAGATCACATACCCGCCATCTTCAAGTGAGTCGATACTCGGCTGATTCTGGTGATGGTATGTCGTATCGTTTACTTTTACTTCTGCGCCACGACGACTGCCATCTCCGGCAAAACGCTGGGCAACAATACCGTCGTAACTGCCATCTTGGGCGTAAGATGTCCAAGTCACTACATAGCCGCCCGCCTCTAACTCGGTGACGCTTGAGTCATTTTGGTTGCCTTTGTAGATGGTGTTGATCTGATTTTCTGCGCCAAATTTACTGCCGTCATTAGCAAACTTTTGCAACAGCACTGTATCACCACTGCCGTCTTGATGATACGAGGTCCAAGTGAACTCATTGCCCTCTTATGATAAGGCGGTGATACTCGCTTCTTCTTGGTTGTATTTGGTGGTGCTATTAACCTGCTGCTCATCACCGATCGGCGACACGCTGCTGGTTGATAAGCTGATGTTATCGATGCCAAAAGATTCGTTGCTGACAGCTTCGTTTAGAGTCGAGCCAAATCCTAAAGTAACCCGACCGTCGCCATCTAAAGTGGCCTTAAAAGTGTATTCAGTCTTGCTGTCTGCTCTTGATCCGGTGCCATCAATATTACCCAGTGAGCTACTATTAGCCTCACTACGCCAGTAGTAATGGCGATTATCGGATACTTCTGTGCCATTGATGAAAACTAAGAACTGCTCACCATCCCAAGTGTCTATCTCATAAAAATCAAAGCTGATGTCGACTTGTTTGCCTGCATTTGCCGCACCAAAGTCGTAGGTTTTGGCGGTGGATTCACCACGGCCAAATTGACCTAAGAATTGGCTCGCGGCACTGCCGCCATCTGTCACATCGCCATTACTCCAGCCATTGCTAGAGCCGTCTTCAAAGTTATCGGTGAGTGTCTCGATGTCATTTTCTAGTTTGAATTTTCTGACAAACACCCCTTTGCCATTTGCATCGGCCCCGGTCCAACTCACTACTAAGTTGCCGTTGACTAAGGCGACATCCGAGTCTTCCTGGTTGCCCGAGGTGGTTTGATTGATCAGGAACTTAATCCCTACTCTCTCACCCGCTGCATTGAAGCGCTGACCGTATACGCCAAATCCCGAGCTGTCTTGTGCTGCTATATTGGATGTCCAAGTGACGATAAAGCCACCGTCTTCAAGGCCGACGATAGGGTCGTATCTAATCGCCTGTTTATCGGCGATCACAAATTCATCACCAATTTTAAATTGATTATCTGAGTCCATAATTTGACCGCGAATACTGGTCGGATTGGTCGAGGCATCCACCCACGTCGCCAAGTATTTTCCATTGCCTAAGTCGGCCACGTTGGGCTCGCTCTGGTGTCCTTTCTGCAAGGTATTGAGTAAGATCGCGCCGTCTATTTTTGCACCATTAGCGGCAAACTTTTGTGAGTAGACGCCGTATCCCGCCGAGTCTTTACCTTGCCATACGACTACGTAACCGCCATCTTCAAGGCCCGCTCCATCGGAGTTGCTTTCATTGATCGCATAGGTGTCGGAGATGTTCTTCTCTTCAGTTGTCGAATTCGAAGCATTTAAAATTTCACTAGTAGCAGATCCATCATCGTTAGCGACGACTGAATTATTTTGGATTTCAGCTGTAGCAGTTGCTTCAACGCTGATCGCTACACCGGGGTTTTGGACACGCATATTTAAGCGAAAGCTCTCTGGTCCCTCCATTTCATTATCGGCAACAATATCTAATCTTAGCTGTACGCTATGATCACCTGCTGAGCCTAAGTTGATTTGGTCGGTAACAGCGACATCCTGCCATGAACTCCCTCCATCTAGAGAATACTGGTAAACATCACGTTTATAATCCACATTTTCCGTCGCACCCAAATCAACAAAATCTAGCGTCAGTACTGCGCCTTTTGCCGCATTGCTAATATCTATCGAAAAGTTAGCTATCTCACCTTCAGTAACCACTAAGTCACGGCTTGATATAAGCGTCACACCTTGATGGACACTACTTTCTTGCAGGGTGATAACGGCCTCTGATGAATTTCCAGCCTGATCCAGGGCCATAACAACATAGGCTTCTTGATTATCTCCTAGCGAAAAGTCATTTGCCTCACTGGCGACCCCTGCAACGGTGAAACTAATTTCACCCTTGGCATTCACTCTAAAAAATCCATCCTCACTGTTCGCATGCAGCGATGAATCCTGATGTTTAAATTTAAACTCGCTGACTAGGATATTGTCTGAAGCGATTAGCGTTGCTACCACAGCTCCCACTAACTGGTTCTCTACATAGGTAAAATTTTGCTGACTAAACTCAGGCGACTGGGTGTCTATAGTGACTGAGCCTGAATTAGTGCGCTGATTTCCCGCGGTGTCTGTTACTGTAACTTCAATCTGATTAGCGCCTTCAACTAGGCTACCGATGACATTATCATTGACTTGCCAAGTGCCATTACCTAGATTAATTGCCGGGTAATCAATCCCGGCAATACGAATTACCACAGTGGCATTAGGATCATTAACAACCCCTGTAATAGCTGGCGTGGTATCGTTAGTACTAATAATGTTATTGACCGCAACTTCAGGAGCGATGGTGTCTAAAGTGAAAGTTAAAGTAGTTGCTTTACTAGCATTACCTGCTTGATCCACTTCACGTACTAGTAATTTATTTTCTCCCTCTGTCGCCACCGGCTTATTTTCCGACCATGTTGCTCCATCATCGTCACTGAACTCAATACTGCTAGTCGCTTCACTACTAGTGACCTGTACGGTGGCATCACTGGTGAGAAAATCTGTATTTGAAGCACCTGAATCGTTGGTTAACGCAACTTGCGGCGCATCAGTACTAATAGTATCCAAAGTAAAGGTAGCTATCTCCGGATAATTTTTGGTGGCACCAGCGATATTAGCCACCGTTAAGGTCAGTGCGTAATCACCTTGCACTAAACCATTGCCGTCTGAAATATTAGCCATCGGCATAAAAACGGAAATTTCACCATTGGCAATATCTTGCTGCGTTATTTCTCTGGCGATAGTGGTACCACCATTAGCGCCAGAAATTCTCAATAAGATAAACTCGCCGACTAGCGATAATGGCGGGATAATAATTTTCAAACGTAATTCTGAATCTATTTGCGCAGGGTCGCCCACCTCAACTTTATTAACAAATTCATCTAAATTGTCAATTATAATAAAATTTGAGTTACTCATTTGGCTTGACTCCCTGTCGCAATATAGGCGTATGCAAAATTAAACCGAATGAGTAATCTGCATACAAAAATGTTATTTATGAACCGAATGTTAATCTATAGAAAAAGAGCGCATCAAACAACTGTACTTTCGTACAATTAACTGAATACAGAGTCAAATATTCAATAAATACACAGTAAACGACCACAGAAACGTGACGATATTAATAAATAATATTGCCTTGCAGGTATTGTTTTCTAAAATTCACAACCTGCTAGTCCTTGAGGCAGAGCACTTAAAAGCAAGCTTTTCTAATTATTTTAAAATTGATGCAATCAAAACAGCTCTTGAAACGTTAATAAAATGAATGACTACTGTTCTCCTTTGACTTTTAACTGAATTAGTCACTGCACTGCAGCATCGAGCATTTGCTCTATCGCTACTTTGCAAGTGACCGATCCAGAGATTACTTAAAACAGCTCATTACCTAACATTGATAGTTAATGAGTTTTTCAAGTCAAAACATGTAAACAGGTTCAATATTCGCTGAGGGGACCTAAAGTAAAATCAATTTTTGCTATTCTGAGTACCAGTGACAAATACCTCCTTTGTTTGTTACTTAGTACGATTTTGCGTTAGGACAGCGGTATTGAGCCTGTTTATGTGTTCCTTTTTTAATATTTTTGACTGAGACATAAAATGAACAAACTGAATGAGCTAAATCAACTAAATCAACATATCCTCAATATGACTGCCCTCTTACATAGGGTGGGGTTAGGTTTAGTCTTTGTAATTGGCGGAATATCCAAATTAAATTTACTGCTAGATGCCAGTACTCAAGCAGCCATGGTGGCCAATTATATGGGGACATCTGGCTATATTAACGAGCTATTCCAAGACTTCTTATTTTCTGGCGGACGACTTTCTCCCTGGACATTTTTAACCGCTTTATCCAGCTTTGAACTACTTTCTGGCATTGCCTTAATTAGTGGCTTTTTAGTGAGGCCACTGGCACTTCTATACGCATTCCTACTCTGGAGCTTTGTAGTATCACTCCCGGTAGACACCGTCCCTGGCGCTTCTGTTGGTGTCGATACTTATACATCGCCGGCGATTTTTGTACAGATAAGAGATATAACGCTCTCTGGAATGATGTTTGTATTATTCAATCTAGGCTCAGGATATAAGAGCATTGATCAACGTCTACGCACCGAAAGCTTAACCGTCAATTGGGAGGCACTGGGGCTACTATTAAGGCTGTCACTGGGGGTCACGTTTATTATCGCCGGCCTATTTGGAGACTATGCAAAAATCCAGAGTTTCGCTACTTACCAACCTTTATTACTCGCCCGTGGCGGCTTGTTAATTTTTGCAGAGAATCAGCGATTGAAAGCTACTGCTGTAATATGTACTGGGGTTCTAGTTTGGTATATTTTACAAAAACTCTCATTCGATAAAAGCTTGATAGCTAATCTAAATGGTGTCAAAAGAGAATTTGCGTTACTCGCCGCGAGCATTGTTTTAGCCCTGTTTAGCGGAGGAGCTAGATTCACATTTAAGCAAATAGTAAAGCGTAGTAAACTCTATTTAAGCTTGAATAAAAAAGTCCCAGCGAACAGCTAATTTGCATAATGGATAGTGCAGACAACATCCTGATAATACACCGGCTGTTGTCTGCTAAAGTCTAGCTAAAACAGCTTTGCAGCGATAATTGATAACTATACTTGGAGAGATGTAGCAAAATCATCTGCTACCCTAATTTATGTTTGAGCGTTTCCGACCCACTAAAAAAGTAAGCTTTAGCAAAGCGTTATTAAATGATTTATATCGCTACGCGTTGTCTTTAACTCACGACGAGCATCAAGCATATGACCTGTTACAAAGCTGCTGTGAAAAATCCTTGCGAAAGCAATTAGATACCAGTCAATTAAAACCATATATGCTACGCATTATTCGCAATCTATTTATTGATCAGTATCGTCGCAAGCAACTTGAACTAGTGGTTGATAGCGGCTCATCTGCTCTTATAGAGCTAGATGAACAAACAACCTTGAAAAATTTAGAAGAGATGGTTATTGACCAACAACATGTTGCCTTAATTTTAGCGAAGCTAAACGATCAAGATAGAGAACTTCTTTATCTATGGGCTGTAGAAGGCGTGACAATGCAAGAGTTGGCAGAGCGAACAGCTATTCCACGAGGTACTTTGTTATCCCGTTTAAGTCGATTAAAAAAACGCTTACAGCAGGAATATGGGCATATCATTGGGCAGGTTTCGTCATATGAATAAAGATACTAAGCACTTTAAAGAACAGCTCGCTGAACACTACCAACAGCAGCAGTTATCAGCACAACAAATTGCTAAACTGCAGAGCTTAACAACTAGTGTTAATCCCAATAAAAAGCACCACAGGAACTCTGTGGGAAATATTTTTGCCGCAATAGCCGCCTCTGCAGTCATCGCCATCAGTTGGTACTTACTAAACTTTAATCAACAAGATTACGCTGCCATTTCTCAAGAAATCGCATACAATCACAACAGTAAAATGCAGATGGAGGTGCTCAGTCCTCATCTTAAAACAGTACAAGGGCACCTCAATAGACTGGGATTTAATCTGGTGAGTTCCAGTAAATTAGATAAAAACAAATGGCTAATAATTGGCGGTCGCTACTGCAACATAAATGGCAAAATTGCTGCACAAATGAAGTTAAAGCACACGCCTACCGATGCTATTTATACTTTTTATCAGGCAAAAATGCCCGGTGATTTTATTGAAAATCTTACTGAAAAAGAAATTGTGATTGATGGTGTAAAAGTGAATTTATGGCGTGAAAAAGGCTTATTGATGGGCCTAGCTTTTTAGCGAGCTAACCACTGCAGACTTCTTCGTGCACCCGTAGAGATGATGCGGGACTTATTCAGAGGATCATTATATGACTAATTTGATTATCCACGAATGATCGCAACGGCGGCAATTACAATGCCGACACCTAGCAAACGACTGACAACATTTGCCATTTTAGATAGATTGACAAAATCAAATATTTTACCTCCCACTAGACCATAAGCGCTCATTACTACCAATAGAATTAACAATTTTAAAGCACCAAAGTACAGAATATCTGCAAGGAAAAACTCTTGGCGAGTGAAATTGGGGAACAGCGCCAAGAAAAACAGCAGCGCTTTAGGGTTGGAAAGTGAAGTTAATATTCCCTGAAGATAAATCTGCCAATATTTTTTAGGTTTCTCACCCGTCATTACCTGTTGCTTACCCAGCCCATAACGACAAATTTTATAGCCAATGAAAGCTAGATAGCCGGCACCTAAATAGCGCAACAGTTCAAAGGCGACAGCTGACTGGCTGATCAATAGCCCTAAACCTGTGGCTACGATTGAAATCCAAATAATATTGGCCGTTAGCAGCCCCAAAATCCCCGTGATAACGTAGCGAAAACCAAATCCAGATTGATATAAGACGAACAACATCGCAGGGCCTGGGGCCACTTCAATAAATAAAGTTACGACTATAAACTGCAGCGTTAATTCCATTTCAGCTCGTTTTATTAAGTGTTAATACTGGCAAACACCAGCCTAAATAGTTTTCATTGATAAACTTGTATCGAGGTCCCCTATTGCTAGAGATGCGCGATACTAAATGTAGATGTTTGTTCATGCCAAATAACTACATGAGACCTCTGCATTTGATAGATAAAGAATCACTCTATTCAATCAGCTCCGACCAGAGCGCTCCGGCGCTCCAACAGCACCACATCTCGCCATTTACCTTGTAATTTTGCTATCGCCTTGCGCTGACCAATAATAGTAAACCCATATTTGATATGCAACGCTATACTGAGCTTATTTTCGGGGAAGATGGCCGCTTGCAAAGTCCAAAATCCTAAAGACTCAGAACGCTCAATTAACGCGGCCATTAATTGTGAACCTATCCCCATGCCTGTTGCCCCTTGTGCAACATAGATGCTCACTTCAGCGACCCCTGAGTATACCGCCCTTGTCGATACTAGCGATAATCCAGCCCAGCCTTTTAGCGGCGCTTCCAAGGGACACTCACTATCGATACTGACTAATACAGAGGTCTCTATCATAGAGTCCTGCCATTGCTGCCAACTTTTTTGACTTGTCTGAAAAGTCGCATTAGCAGTAGCTATCCCCTGTTGATAAATAGCTTGTACTTTGGCAAAGTCTGATTGGCAAAAAGATCTAATGATCATGGCTGTATCTCTTTTAGCTTTTACTGATTCAGGTTATTGGCTGCTAAACCCTATTACTGTGTTATTTTAACTTCAGACCACTGGTAAATATTATCCCACTCTTGCCGATCTATTTGCACAAAACCTTGCTGCAGATAAAAAGCATTCGCGCGGCTTTCCTGCAAGGCCCCTAAACGTAAGGGCACGGCCTTAGATTTGGCTTGCTGCTTTAGAGTTTCTATTATCTGTTTGCCTAAACTATTCCCTTGAAATTGCGGATCAATGTATAAATGGTCGAGCCATAGGTGATCAGTTTTTTCAATCACCACATAAAATCCTACTAGCTGCTGGTCAATTAACACTTTAAAAGTATTGGCAGCGCTGAAACTCTTTACAAACCGCTCTCTTGCCCGAGCTGGATCAAAGCGACCGACTGCCTCTAAACTTGGCTGCATCGCCTTGATCCTTAAAGCGACTAAAGCCTCAAGATCACTCAGTTGAGCTTGAAAAACATGCATAATACCCAGTCCTATCAATCATTTTTTTCACCAGAAACCCGATAGCTGAGCTTGGTTTTTTAATCTAGACAATTCCAATTCCATTAACTGTAATTCAAGAGTTAAGCTAAAGCGTTCACTGTAGCGTGCATATCTTTGCTCTTCGGTTAATTTCTCGTTTTCTATATTAACGAATAATTGTTTAATCTCTTTTTTAGCGGTGCTTATGGTTGCTTCCCTAGCGTTAATTTTTTGCCCTAGGCGAAAGCCAGAAAAAAATTGTGGCTCACTACTTTGCGGGCAAGTATTGTGATAATAGTTACCCGATCTGGCGTGACGCCAACCCGACTGAGCAGTGCAAAACTTGGTTAAACCTTGCTCCCAACCTAATTTATATTGTGCGAAATCTGGAGTAATCCCATATTCAGCACAGGCATCTGTATGCTTAGCAACATACAAAGACTTGTTTCCCTGCTGTACATCGTCATAGCCAAGATCAAACCAATTGGCACTAATGCACTCGGCCTGGTTTAAACTAGCACAACCCGATACTAAGACAAGACTTACTCCACTAAGCAACAAAATAATACTGTTTTTGATACGCCAATCACTCATAATTCATACCTTAATCTATAATTTTTGAACTCAATTTTAAGATCCTTATTTTAAGCCCAACTTTTGAAAGCCTATCCCTTTAGCCCGATTTTTTTTGTCCTATATATTGATATTCATATTTTAGAAACTGCAGTGAAGCGCCTGCCAATCACTACTAATAAAATCCCACCTAACACCAGCCCTGCCGATAAGATCAAGCGTTCGGTTAATAGCTCATCGATAAAAATCACCCCGCCCACTGCGGCGATAACTGGCACTAACAGCTGCAATACAGCTGCTTGTATGGTTTTCAGAGCAGTGAGAGCCTGATACCAAATTGCGTAACCTAACCCTGAGGTAAGAGCCCCAGAAGCGATAGCCAACATCACACCCGTGCTGGATAGATAGTAGGAATCGATGTTGTAAATCGCCAATATAATGATGAAAGGAGTGGTGCGTAAAAAATTATAACTGGTATCTAGCAGCGGACTTTTAGACGCTTTGCCAGCCAAAGTATAAAAAGCCCAAGCTATTCCCGAAATAGCCATTAACACTAATCCTGCAACGGATGGAGCTGTAGCACCCGGCAACATCAAATACACGAAACCGACAATAGCCAGCGCCACGCCTAACCACTCGATAAAGTGCAGCTTATTTCCCGAAAACAATGAGCTAGTAATCATAGTCATTTGCACAACACCAAACAGAATCAACGCCCCAGTTGCCGTGTCTAGCGAAACATATGCGAAAGAAAAAGCCGCCGCGTACATAAACAGACTGATCGCCCCAAACCAGCTACCTTGGCTAGTTTTTTGATAAGCCTCAGCAGGAACTTGACCAGCTAAGCGATTTTCAGTATCAGTTCGCGACTTATTTACCCACCAAGATTTCAGCCCAACAATGACCAACAGCGCCACGATACCAGAGGACAATCGAATCACGGTAAAACTAGCGGCATCAATTTCCGCTCCATCGTATTGCATTTCTAGTGCCATTCGACAAAGCACCGAATTAGCGGCGAAAGCCAGCAGAGCGAGCACAGTATAAGTAATGGTTTTATAGACACTCATTGAAGAGGGTTCTGTCATTATGTTTCTCGACACATTTTTAAATAAAAAATGATTATGAACTGAGTAAAGGTATACCTCAACTGATTCAGCGATTAATTAAACCTTGAACCTGAATCAGTGACTTCACTGCACCACATAGCGTAAGCTCTTGATTCTACAGAGGTAAGAAAAATACCCGCTGAACCTATGGGTGCAGCTAAGATTTTTCAATTCCACTGTAAAACCAATATCTTACGCTCTGCATTCACTTTGAAGTCACGGATCCAGGTTGAACAAATCCTTGCAGACAACTGAATATAAACAAAATATTATAAAATATAAAAAAACTCAAAGACACAATAATATCAGCAGTGAACAAAAATCCCTCACTCGTACCTGTGACCATCCCAGCTTGATAATCAAGCCCTAGGTAGATTCCTTAACATCAACTCAGACAGAGCGAGATTATCTTGATTTGGATAATTTTTCAGTAGCAAATTTGCTGCCACTTGCTTAACCGCTATCGGTGATCGGTTTTGACTTAATTTAATTTTTGCCTGCCAGTGATCAATGCGCATTCGGTAGCAGCGTATCGCCGAGAGTAGCCCTGTACTGAGCTTTTCAGTGAGCTGTGACATATCCCATGCCGGTTGGAGTGGTTGCTCATAATAATCTGCTAGTTTGGCCATGGCCGCCATTTTCACAGTAGTCTCGGTCTCTTCAACAATCTCCCCTTTGATATGCACAGCGGCATAATTCCAAGTAGGTACTTGTAATTGATCAGCCCAATTCGGAGAAATATAACCGTGTGGCCCGTTAAAAATCAGTGTCGACGTACAATCCTGCAAGCCATTATTGTGAGGGTTTGCCGCGGCTAAATGGAATATTAGCTGATGGTTATCAACATCGTAGAGCACAGGTATATGGCTGATTTGTAATGCACTATCAGCTTGTACACTAATTAATTGGGCAAAGCTGTGCCTCGACATTATATCGAGAGCACTCTGCCAGTCTTGTTGCTGAAAATGTTCTGGTATATACTTTATTAACCCCTTAGCGATGTAGAAGCTTAAAGCTCTGATGTCTGTGAAAACAACATTCAATAGCTACTTAAAAAATTGATTATTACCCATTCTTGGTATAGCTTAAACAAACAGAACTTTAATATGCAATAGACCAGAGGTAACGATGACCCAGCTAACCTTACGCATTTCTAACTCAAGCAAAGCTTATTATCTGCGCCTGGCACAAGCGATTGTCAGCAGCATTAAAAGCGGACAGGTACTCGCCGACGAAAAACTCCCCTCTACACGAGCGCTAGCTGAACAACTGCAAGTAAATCGTCATACCATAATGCGTAGTTATGCCGAACTCGTAGCCCATGGCTGGGTGGTCAATATAGAGCGATCACACTACCGGGTCAGCTCGCCTTTACCTATTGATCAGAGCCTCAATCTATCGGCAATAAACACCCCCACTGCACAGCAATTTAACTGGCAAGTGAATAGAAAATTAGTCGAAACTAACTTTATAAAATCAACCGCACATTTCCAATACAACTTTGCCGGGGGCAGACCCGATACCCGCTTATTTCCTTTTGCAGAATATCGATCACACCTGAATGATGCATTAAAGCGACCTAATCTCAAGGCGCTGAACTACGGTGATAATCAAGGTGATCCAACGCTGATCAGGCAAGGGCTTAAATTTCTGAGGCGCAGCCGAGGACTGCAAAACAAGCAGCTGATTATTACCAACGGCTCTCAAGAAGCACTCTATATAGTGGCGCAGTTACTGCTAACAGCTAATGACAAAGTAGCCGTTGAATCTTTGGGCTATCCTCCAGCCTGGCAAGCATTTCAGGCAGCTGGTGCGCAGTTGATTGCAGTAGAGCAAGATCAACAGGGAATCAAGCCGGCACATTTACGAGATCTAGCCCGTCAGTCACTCATCAAGTGTATCTATCTAACACCACTGCACCAATACCCTACAACAGTCACTTTATCCCCGAGCAGACGCGCTGAAATTTATCAAATTGCACTACAATATCAACTATTTATTATTGAAGATGACTATGACCATGAATTCCATTACAAGTGTCAACCACTGCCCCCTATGGCGGCGTCGGACCCTGCTAATATAGTCATCTATTTAAGCTCATTTTCTAAAATCATGTTTCCCGCGGCCCGTGCGGGCATGCTGGTGGTACCACGACCACTGTTAAAACCACTGATAAACCTTAGAACCACTATTAACCACAAACCCCCGGTATTATTACAGGAGGCGCTCGCAAGGTGGATGGAAAGTGAAGGCTTTGATAGACACATTCGCCGTTGTAATAAAACTTATCTACAACGTTTTAAAAATGCTCTACTGCAATTGGAACTAGCCAAGCAGCAAGGTGTATACCTGCAATGCAAAGAGCCAGACGGGGGCATGGCGCTGTGGATTAACACTCAAATAAACACCCAACAGCTGGCTACAGAGCTCGCTTTGCAAAGCGTTTATATTCAGCATCAAGCAGAGTTTGTACTACCCCAGAGCACCGCACAAATCAGCTATTTTAGATTAGGTTGTGCTGGACAAACTATTGAAGAGTTTAATTTTGGCTTTAAACTTATAGTTAAACAGCTACTAAAACTACAAGACAACGGCATTAGAGGCTAAACAATAACCCTAGACCAACCCCATACCACCATAACTATAACTACCAAGATCAAAAACAGCAGAAAAATAACCCGAAATAACACGAAATAAAAGTATTTTTTGTTTTTAGTTTTTTGTTACTCTTAAGTAAAAGAGGCCTAGATAACAGCCTTAATGCAGTACCGACTAAATTAAACAATCAGCTTCTAAATGCAAATAACAAATAATTTAAAATAGGATTTTGACTATGTTAATCGGCGTACCTAAAGAAATCAAAAACCATGAATACCGGATTGGTATGACACCCGCAGGTGTCAGAGAAGTCATTGCCGCTGGTCACCAAGTGATGATGCAAAAAGATGGCGGTACTGAAATAGGTCTTACCGATGAACAGTACCTCGCAGCTGGCGCCACAATTATTGACACAGCAGCGGAAATTTTCGCAGCGGCAGATATGATCATCAAAGTAAAAGAGCCACAGCCAAACGAATGCAAAATGCTCAGGTCAGGGCAAATCTTATTCACCTATTTACATTTAGCCCCTGATCCTGAACAAACTAAACTATTGGTTGAATCTGATTCTGTCGCTATTGCCTATGAAACCGTCACCGACGACAATCGAGGTCTACCACTATTGGCGCCTATGAGTGAAGTAGCTGGGCGCATGGCTATTCAGGCCGGTGCCCACGCCCTCGAAAAAGCCCAGGGAGGACTGGGTACCTTACTAGGTGGAGTACCGGGGGTATCACCGGCAAAAGTAGTGGTCATTGGTGGTGGTGTGGTCGGTGTAAACGCCGCGCGTATGGCCATTGGTATGGGTGCAGACGTGACTATATTAGATCGCTCATTAACTCGTTTAAAAGAGCTAGATTCTCTACACGGGCCCGCTCTTAAAACCTTGTATTCAAATACCGAATCTCTAGAGTCTGAAGTACTAAATGCCGACTTAGTGATAGGCGCAGTATTGATACCTGGTGCAGCGGCACCTAAGTTAGTGACCCGCGAAAATCTAAAGCAAATGAAAAAAGGGGCGGTGTTAGTAGATGTCGCTATCGACCAAGGCGGCTGTTTTGAAACTT
This sequence comes from Oceanospirillales bacterium, assembly GCA_029027825.1. Lineage (GTDB taxonomy): Bacteria > Pseudomonadota > Gammaproteobacteria > Pseudomonadales > Balneatricaceae > Rs1. Next base: position 2,998,090 of record CP093399.1, read on the forward strand.
CCAAAGCAACTACACATCAAGATCCAATTTATAACGTAGATGGGATAGTTCACTACTGTGTTGCTAACATGCCCGGTGGTGTTGCTCGCACATCGACATTTGCCCTAACCAATGCCACCTTACCTTTTATCCTCAATTTAGCCAATAAAGGTTATAAGCAAGCTCTGAAAGACGATAAACACTTATTAAATGGTTTAAATGTCCACCGTGGCGATATCACCTATGAAGCTGTCGCTAACAACTTAGGTTATGCCTACATCGCGCCTTGCGATGCTATTGCTTAATCCCTAAATCCATCCATGCATGAAGCTTTTAGGTTTAGCGGCTGTTTTCAAATCGCTGTAGAATCAATAGTTTTTGCCAAGTACCACATGGAAATAACCGATTCAGAGAATAGCTAAGCGATCCATTGAAGGCAGCAATTAAGCTGCTTTCAATTATTAATCAATTCACCTTACATTGATAATCCATCAGCTATACCATCCAACTATTTACTGTGCAAAAAAGTTAATGATTATCGTCAGTCAGAAAAAAGAGTAAAGTGACTGAAGACCACCCACTTCCGACAGCCCTGCATAGGCAGGCATTAATACAGTGAATTTATATGCCATTATGGTTCTGGTTAGCTATAGTTATAACGTTGAGTTGCCTATTTTGTTGGTACCTATCTCCTGATCGCAATGCTCAAGCAACCCGCACCCAGAAAATAGTAGCAACAGTATGGATCATATTGCGCCGCGTAGTCAGCTTCGCTGGTGCCGCTTTTGGGGGCTTCTGTCTATATGTTTTATGGCACACTGCCAATTCACCTACCGAAAAACTAATTGGCAGCATACTTATTAGCTGTCTATCTGCATTTTTTGTGTATGTTGGTGTGGTAGGACAAGGCTGGAATCAATTTGGATTTAACGATGATTTAAGTTTATACCGTAAAGTTAAAAAGAAGTTTGGTATCCGTTGGTAAAAATACCTTTAGCGACCTCTGAGCAACTAGCTGATGACTACTAAGAGATCTCACTAAATAAGTCCGACGAAGGTAATTATTGACAACCAGCCCACCAGCATAAAAAGCGTATGACTTACACAGGAAGGTACTATGCATAGAAGCAGGTTAGCCGCATTAGTTTTAGACTGTAAAATTGATGACATTGAACAGGCGAATACTTTTTGGGAACAAGCTTTGGGATTAACCTGTGTTCGCTCTAGTGAAGTATGGTCTTCTCAATACTCGCACCTTAGCTCACCAGAGAACCAGCCCAATATATTAATTCAAAAAACCACTCATGAAAGCCGAGTACACATTGATATTGAAACTGATGATATAGCAGCAGAGGTTAAGCGTTTGCAAATGATTGGCGCTCAAATAGTAGAAACTTTTGAACGATGGGTCGTTATGGAAGCCCCTACTGGTCACAAATTTTGTGTTGTTAATCCTCAAAGAAAGGATTTTATTGACGCCGATGACGTTAACACTTGGAGTTAGTACTGAGCTCTAGCTCCATTCATCAATATGAGTATGTCACCTGTATCAGTGGCGCCCATGCGGTGCTTATTAACCTTACAACGGTATTAAAAATACTAAAGGCAGCTCATTGCCTTTACAGAAACATTTCCATTAAGCTGTGCTCTAGGGCGTTCGGTTAATCTAATAAAACTCAACCTGATTGACCATCATACTCCGCTTGACTTGGCAGCTGTCTGACAAAGTTATTAATTCCAACAAATTAAGCGAAGTTATAATATATTTTTATCATTTAATAATGGTTTAGATTATAGCCAGGTCATTTATTTGTAATTTTTTTACTCTAGGTTAGTCTTTGAAGACACAGCACTAATCAGGTAGTGTTTTGTTTTTCCTCTGTGCAGCGCAGCGCCTCTGTGTCCTCTGTGGTGAAAAAAATCTTTAAAGGATTGGTTTTACCACAGAGGACACAGAGAAGAGATTAAAAACATCTTTTGCTGTGGCGGAGACACAGGGCTAATCAGGAATCTCAATGAACTAACAACGAAGCCAAACGACTGTAATAGCTGAATGCGATATCTGAACTAGATAGAGACGTCCTATTCAGCTACCTATTCAGCTACCTATTCATCTACCTATTCATCTACCTATTCAACTATGCATTTAAAACTATCGCATTCAATCCATCTCAACTGCTATAGCCTCAGCCTCTACGGCTTGCTTCAGTAATACTTCAAATTCATGTGCGGGTATTGGACGACTATAAAAATAGCCCTGTAAACTATCACAATCAGTTGACTCAAAAAATTCTTTTTGGGCCTGTGTTTCAACCCCTTCAGCAGTGACTTTCAAGTTTAGATTTTTCGCGAGCGAAATAATTGCTTTAGTGGTAATTACATCATCGATGCTGGACGGGATATTATCGATAAAACTTTTATCAATTTTTAATCTATCGATCTTCAGTTTCACTAGGTAACTCATTGATGAATAGCCGGTACCGAAGTCATCTAACGCAACAGAAACACCCATTTTTTTCAATGACTGCAACTGCTTGATCGCAGAGTCAACATCTTGAAGTACCGCCGTTTCGGTCAACTCCATTTCCAAATACCTAGCTGGCAATTTAGAGACCGCTAACGCATTTTTCACATTCGCTACAAAACTAGAGCCAGCAAGTTGTTTCGCCGACATATTCACAGCGATAGTTAATTGATCAAAACCGATACTGCGCCATTTTTCATTCTGCCGACACGCTTGATTCAGTACCCAATCACCAATTTCGTCCATCATCCCTATTTCTTCTGCTATTGGGATAAAGACATCGGGACCAACTTTTCCTAAATCTTTGTTCGTCCATCTCAACAGTGCTTCGGAACCCTTAATCCGCTCCGTTTTAACATCGATAACTGGCTGATAGTGGACTTCAAATTCATTGTTTTCTATCGCTTTACGTAAACTATTACTTATTTTAAGTTTATATTGAGACTGTTGCTGCAACTCTTCTGAATAATATCGATAAGTACCCTTACCTTCAAGCTTAGCTCTATACATTGCTGAATCTGCATATTTCAACAGGTTGTCTACATTATCAGCATCGGTTGGGTATACTGACACTCCAATGCTCATATTAGTGAAAATTTCCTCACCTTCTAAGTAGAATGGACTTTTCAAACTTACTATCAATTTTTCTGCTATTAAGCTGATACAATCGATGTTTGAAGGAGAGTCGATAATCATTATAAATTCATCGCCAGATATCCTTGCCAGCGTATCATCTACCCTTAATTTCCCTAATAACCGTTGACTAAACTGTTTTAATAACTCGTCTCCGAGCACGTGCCCATATGAATCATTTATATATTTAAAATTATCTAAATCTATATGAAATACTGCTGCTAGTCGTTTATTAATTTTGGCCTTTGAAATTAACTGCTGTAGTCTATTTTTGCATAACCTTCTATTTGGCAGACCTGTTAACTGATCAAAAGAAATAATTTTATTGAGTTCTTCTTCACTGGCAACACGTAAATTAATTTCAATTTTTAAATATTTTAAATTTCTTATGATAATAACCATGAAAGCAATTGAGAAAATTAGTAACAGCATAACGAATTCATCTAATTCGTATTCTTCATGCTGACTAACGAAATCAACTAACAATTCAAATGCATCTATTTCTATAGAAACCAGCAATAAAATAATGGCTGCTACAATAATAATAACGACTTCTTTAACGAAAGGAGTGCCATACTTTTCAATAAAGACAGTATGATTGATTCGGTTTGTTTTTTTATCGGTCATTCCAATCTCTTTATTTCTCATATTAAGACAATTACCTTCGCGCTAATTTACCAAATACAAATCGATTTTTTGTCAAATAGAAACTTTTAATTCCAAAAAATGATAATAATCAAATTATCGGAAAAAATCACGAAATAAAGCATAACACATATCATCTATTTTACAAAAAAACTCACTATCTATCATATAGATATGAAAACCGCATAGTTTCTCATGTACCATAATATTATTATTTCACCCCACTATATCCCTTGAAACTGACAGGTGGCGCCATGCGGCAACACAAAACATGCTATTTTTAGGAGCCTAGTTTAAAGACTCAATCTAGGCTGAGGCATGCTTAAATAAGCGCTAAATTTTTTGTAGCGCCCAAACATAACCGAAAAAAGACAACTTTTGCATATTCGGTACGAATAGTGGTCTTGAGGATTTAACATATACATGTGGATAGGTGGATAGGTGGATAGGCTGTTAACGAAGAGCACATGAGGCTTGAGAAGCAAGCTCTTCTATTATTCTACAAAATAGGATGACTAAAGGTTCATCTCCTTTGTCAAAAATTTGGCAAGGACAAGGCATTTCACTGTGTTCTCTTCCGCGAATGCAGGCTTACCTGAGCAGTGACTTCAAAGTGAATACAGAATGTAATGTCTAGCTTTTACAGTGACATTTGAAATACTAACTGCAATCTAATATCTGTCCTGTATCCACTATATAAATGCATCCATGCATAAAGCTCATAGGTTCAGTAGATATTTTTCTAACCGCTATATAATCAATAGTTTGTGCTATGCAGTGCAGTCACTGACTCAGGGCTTACATTCACAGGGGAAATGCTCATAGACTTTCTGAGTAATGCTTCAAATTCATGTGCGGGTATTGGACGGCTATAAAAATATCCTTGTAAATTATCACAATCGGTTGATTCAAAAAATTCCTTTTGCTGCTGCGTTTCTATTCCTTCAGCCGTAACCTTCAAACTTAAATTTTTAGCTAGGGATATAATAGCTTTAGTAGTTATTACATCATCAATGCTGGACGGAATATTATCAACGAAGCTCTTATCAATTTTTAATCTATCAATTTTTAATTTCACTAAGTAGCTCATTGATGAGTAGCCTGTGCCAAAATCATCCAAGGCAACTGAAACACCCATTTTTTTTTAGTGACTGTAGCTGCTTAATGGCAGAGTTAACATCTTGAAGCACCGCAGTCTCTGTCAATTCCATTTCCAAGCACTTAGCAGGCAACTGAGAAACAGTTAATGCATTTTTTACATTATTCACAAATTCATGGCTGATGAGCTGCTTCGCAGACATATTTACAGCGACGGTTAACTGCTCAAAGCCCATATCCCGCCATTTCTGGTTTTGCCTACATGCTTGGTTCAGTACCCAGCTCCCAATTTTGTCCATCATGCCAATTTCTTCGGCTATTGGGATGAATACATCTGGGCCAATTGAACCTAATCCTTCGCTTGTCCATCTCAACAGCGCTTCTGAACCTTTTACTTTTTCAGTATGAGTATCAATAACAGGTTGATAATAAACTTCAAACTCATCATTTTCTATTGCTTTTCGTAGACCATTACTTATTTTAAGTTTATATTTTGATTTCTGTTCCAACTTCTCTGAATAAAACCGATAAGTACTCTTGCCTTCAAGCTTCGCGTTATACAATGCTACATTTGCATATTCCAGTAAGTCATCCACACTTCCAGTATCTGTTGGGTATACTGATACACCAATACTCATATTAATAAAAATTTCCTCGCCATTCAAAAAAAATGGACGGGCTAAACTTGCCATCAACTTCTCTGCTATGAGACTGATACTGTCAAGATTCACAGGAGAGTCAATAATAATCAAAAACTCATCACCTGATATCCTAGCAAGCGTATCATCGGTTCTTAATTGTTTTAAAAGTCGTTTGCTAAATTTTTTTAATAATCCATCTCGAAATACATGCCCATACGAATCATTTATATATTTAAAATTATCTAAATCTATAGAGAATACGGCACCTAATCGTTTATTTCTTTTTGCATGTGATATAAATTGCTGCAACCTATTTTTGCAAAGTTCCCTGTTTGGTAAGCCGGTTAGCGCGTCAAAAAAGACCATGCGATTAAGTTTTTCTTCGCTGGCTACACGGGTATTAATTTCTATATTTAAATATTTCTGATTCCGTATTATTATTGCCATAAGAGCAATAGAAAAAAATAACAGAGCCAAAACCAACTCATCTAATTCGTATTTTTCATGCTTACTAACGAAACTGACAAATAGTTCAAATGCATCGAGTTCTATAGAAATCAGTAAAAATATTATGGTGGATATAACAATAATAACGACGTCTATTACGAAAGCTGAGCCGTATTTTCCCAAGAAAGCGGTACGATTAATTGGATTATTTTTTTTGTTTCTCATTTCAAACTCATTATTTAGAATCTCTGATTCCATGTATATAAATTAAACCTGAATCCGTGACTTCAAAGTGAATACAGAGTGTAAGATATTGGTTTTACGGTGGAATTGAAAAATCTTAGCTGCACCCGTAGGTTCAGCGGGAATTTTTCTAACCGCCGTAGAATCAAGAGCTTGCGCTATGTGGTGCAGTGAAGTCACTGATTCAGGTTAAAGCTACCAACTTTATAGAGCCCTAATAAAACACAAAAATTTGAATCGCATCTTAAATAACCTATATTTGATAAAAAGTGAACTATCGAATGGGTGCACTCGATCTAAAATTGCCTATGTAAGACGGTGCAGTCTATACAAAATTAACAGAGCATCATATAGATAAAGAAAAATTGCTATAATTAATACCTTTGAATTGATTTGCAACATGGGAAAGCACTATCATTTTGATTATAAGAGAAAATATTCTCGAAAATAAGTCTTATACAATACACTTTAACTAGGGGAAACACTGTCTTATGAAAGCACTAATCCAAAGAGTATCCCACGCCAAAGTGGAGGTAGATTCAAAGACTTTCGGGGCGATAGATGTCGGTATTTTACTGCTACTTGGCGTGGAGAAGAATGACTCGACTGAATACGTCGATCGAATGTTGAAAAAAATTATCAACTATCGAATTTTTCCCGATCGGGATGGGAAAATGAACTTGAGCCTGAAAGATATTAATGGCGGGCTATTAGTCGTCTCGCAATTCACTTTAGTTGCCCAAACCAACAAAGGATCAAGACCTGGATTCTCCAGAGGAGCCGATCCTGCGCACGGGAAGTTTATCTATGATGATTTTGTTAAAAAAGCGCAAGCTAGCCAACTTAAGATTCAGTCGGGACAGTTTGCTGCCGATATGCAAATTAGTCTGGTAAATGATGGCCCGGTTACTTTTATGTTTGAAATCAGCGAATAGGCACCGCTGTTAGTTACAAGCTTATTGGAGTGTATACTCACTCGCATTAGCCGCCAAAAATAAGTTATCTGACACCCCCCAATCAAGTGCTTTCGCCCCTCGATGAATTAAGCTAATAATTTGATGCAGCTGATTGTAATCAATCGATGATACCGCCACTGCACCAGCCGTGGAGGATGTGTAAAAACTCAATTTATAGTGTTGATTTTTGCAGCTAATATCCAATCTTTGCAAAATATTAGCAGCTATTTTAGGCTCTGGCGTTGCAGCAGTGTCACTGCCCTCTTTAGTCACTATAAAATCAGCACTCAACTGAGTCGTTGCGCTTAATGTAAGCTGGGCACTTTGGTGCTCAAACATCGCCATCGCTGATCGATGTTCAAGTGGCGCGAGGGTTACCGCAGGAGAGGTTCGCTCGATTAAATTAATGGCGGCATTTAACAGTCGCAGTGCCAGCCTTCTAGTTATCCAAAAACTGACTTCTTGGCCATCGTTATAGAGATTTCCCGAAAGAAGAATCCGATCTTGTACTTCGTTATATTCGAAAGTGAACGCTTTTATGTCGATAACCGACGCTAACGATTTGTCTTCCAAAGGTTGCATCACCCTCCTGTCATACTCATAAAACGCACTACTTGCACATCACCATCCACCGTAAAATTATGCTCTTTGGGCTTATTTGCCATCGCCATTACGAGATGGCGCTTTAACACCTCAATATCACCCTTGTTATCGCGGATTATTTGTTTTAAATCCACCGCATGCTCATTGCCGAGACAGAGTAATAATTCACCTTCGACCGTTACCCTCACTCGGTTACAATCGCCACAAAAATTATGACTATGAGGTGAGATAAAGCCAATCTTACTTTTACTATCAGCCATATTCCAATACTGAGACGGGCCTCCGGTATTCAAGGTGGAGCGACTTAGCGGGTAGCGCTGCTCAATAGCGGAAAATACATCATCACTAGAATAATAGGTTTCAGCGCGATTATGCGAGCTAATCGCGCCCAATGGCATCTCTTCACTGAATGATATATCAATTTCACGATCACGAACAAAATCAACTAAGTCTAATACTTCGTGATCATTGCGGCCTTTTAAAATAACCGCATTTAATTTGATACGCTCAATACCTGCATCAACCGCAGCATCAATCCCCTCTATCACTTGCTCTATATTACCGATACGGGTCAGCGCTTTGAACAGCAGCGGATTTAAACTATCTAAACTAATGTTTATTCGATTAACACCAGATTTCTTTAGCTGCCGTGCATATTTTTTTAGTTGCGAGCCATTAGTTGTCAAACAAAAATCTTTTAAGCCTTCAAGTTTACCAATACCATCAAACAGCGAGAGAACATCCCGCCTAACCAGTGGCTCGCCACCGGTCAGGCGAATTTTATTGACACCTAATTCCACAAAAGCCCTGGTAATCAAGTGAATTTCTTCCAGTGACATCACTTGATCGCGAGGCAAAAAGGTCATCTTTTCGTCCATACAATACACGCAGCGAAAATCACATCTATCAGTCACAGACATTCTAACGTAAGTTATTTTACGACCAAACTGGTCTATTAATTGCGTCTGAGGCATTGCACTTAGCACCTTCACTTTTCACTCTATGGTTGTTAAATTCTACCTGAATCCGTGACTTCAAAGTGAATACAGAGTGTAAGATATTGGTTCTACGGTGGAATTGAAAAATCTTAGCTGCACCCGTAGGTTCAGCGGGCATTTTTCTAACCGCTGTAGAATCAAGAGCTTGCGCCATGTGGCGCAGTGAAGTCACTGATTCAGGTTCTATTCTTAGTTTGCCGTTTCATCCAGCCAACCAAATACTGATCTAGCTGATTAGCAAACAGCTGCCGATCGTTTTGATTCATTTTATCTGGCCCACCAGACTGAATACCACTACTGCGCATCGTTTCCAAAAAATCACGCATATTCAATCTAGACTTAATATTTTCAGTATCTAAGACTTCGCCACGCGGCGTTAGCACTCTACCACCCTTCTCTATAACCTCGCCGGCCAACGGCAAGTCGCTGGTGATAATCAAGTCAACAACCGAGCAGCGCTTGACAATTACAACAACCGCCACATCAAAACCCGACGCAACACATATCGACTTAACATTATCCACGTTTGGTACGGGAATATATTGATTTGCCACAAAATATAAACAGATTTTAGTCCGCTGTGCGCTGCGTAACAAAATTTCTTTGATCACTTTAGGACAAGCGTCCGCATCTACCCAAATCGCCATTTAAACACCCTTGCCTGTCAGCCTGTTTTTATACACAATTAATGGGCATGCTAGTGCGGCAATTCAACCTTTTACAGCAACTAGTTTCAACCGACAAACACATACCTATTATAAACAGCTCATTTTTCCAAACGCCGACCTCTTCTGCAGCTATCAGAAAAGTCCAAACGCTACCAATAATTTTTATACAAACGAGGTAGAATGTTACCTTCGTGAGATTTTCTCATTAATTTTCACAGCTAATAAAGAGCCCTAAGTTGAAAAATGACCAGCAAAAAATGCTCGATGGTGAAGCGTACAACCCTCTGTGCAAAGAGCTGCGCAAGCAACGCAGCAGAGCGAAAGCGCTATGCTTTGAATATAATCAAGCTCATCCTGATCAGAAAGGCAAAAAACAACAAATTTTAAGCAAGCTGCTAAATAGTGTTAACAAGGCGGTTATTGAGGCCAATTATTATTGCGATTACGGCTACAATATCACATTAGGTAATAACTTTTACGCTAATCACAATTGCACTATCCTCGATCCAGCACCAGTAGTTATCGGCAATAATGTGATGCTTGGCCCCAATGTCAATCTATCTACCGCTACCCACCCGCTGAATGCCGAAGAACGCGCAACCGGCTCTGAGACCGCTCTGCCAATCTATATCGAAGATAATGTATGGATTGGCATGGGGGTACAAATATTACCCGGAGTCACTATCGGTAAAAACTCTGTGATAGCTGCAGGTGCGGTGGTTAATAAAAGCATCGCTAGCAACTCGCTGGCCGCCGGAGTCCCCGCCAAGGTAATCAAAAATTTAACTTGAATCAGAGGTTTCACTGCACTGCTTAGCACCAGCTATGGATTCACTGCGGTTAGAAAAACAGCCACTAATGCTATGAATGTTATGCAGGGATGCATTTATTTAGCGGATACAAGAAGCATCCGAGGTTACGGATAAAGTTTAACTTAAATTCTCTATTAGCAGATAATTGTGTAGATTAAACCTAACTGTCTAAAAGACGCTGTTGAGCTATTTGCTTTTCTGTATTTCAAACCAACTATCATCAGAAAAATCATCCGCGATAATGCGCAGTTTAGAGCGCACTTAGGTCAACATTCTGCTGAGCAAAAACAGCCTGCATATTTGCAACAACCTCAACATTGAGTACTTTCATACTTTTGAAATCAACACTTGTCAGTATGCCACTACACGTGGGAGTGACAACTTGCTGTAGTATTTGCTGTTACGCACTAAATCATCAGCTTTTAATAACGGATTACCTACTTTGAACCAATGCCTGTCATTTATTTTTGCCTGTGTTAAAGCGGACTTAATGAATGGATTATTAATAAAAAACGTATTAAAGCTTCCATCCTTAAACGCTAATTCCAAGCCTGATTTCAAGGCCACTGAGAGTGCTTTATTTTTCTTTGAAACATAGAAGTAAACGGGGTTGTCATAATAAATGCCGATGTTATTAACCACCGCTAAATTAGGTAATTTAGCCTTCCTTTCGGCTATTTCAATGAAAGCTTCTTGAATGCCTCGATGGTATAAGTCTATTCTTTTTTTGCTAGCCATATGGAATAATGACTCGTATTTAGCTTGATCAACATTAAGGGAGGCATTCTCTAAAATCGTAGTACCTGCCCAGCCAATTCCCGAGCCGAAAACAAGCGATTTCAGCTGATCAAAACTATCAATTTTTGAGAACGATTCAATATTATCTTGATGCGTAATGAACACTCGGTAGCCATTCATCCCCCCATATATCGGTATTTTTATTCTATCTAATTTATTATCTAAGCTCGATGTTGCTCCGTTCCATACAAAGTCAATATCGCCTTTATTGACTGCAATTAGTTTTCGCGCATGAGTCATAGGGACAATGTTTTTAACTAGTTTATAAGATGTCTTGGATTTTTTCATTGCCAGTTCTATAACAGATATAAAATATGCCGAACGCTGGTCTACTTTGGCCTCTGATACAGGGTAGACGATTTCAATCGTCTCTTGATTTACATTTTTTGCAAAGGAAAAGATTGGCACGAAGGCAACCAAAACCACTAAGGTATTGCGGATGATTAATTTGAGTTCTGATCTCATGAAAGTACTCCATAACGATTATTATCATCCTATAAATATAGTCGATAAAAGTTATAAGACAACTTAAGTTCTAGTTTAGAACATGGATACACCGTATTAAAGTTGCTGAGTAAGAGTTGGATTTATTCTCTTTGTTATATAAGGTAAAGCCTTATTAAGGCTATTGTAAATCCATCATTGACAATGAAAATGGGGGGAATTTAATTACATTTTTAGGGATGTAATATACGTTCCCTCATTAATTGGGCCCTAGTAACCAACAGATCTAACTATTGGGGCACCCGCAGTCAACATCTGTTTTTGGATGGAAACTAGTTAGTCTCAGGAAAATCCCAAGTTTCCGCCAGCGCGCCAATTTTACTGGCAGTAGCCAGTAAATCTACTTTAAATGCAGCTAATTCTAACAGCGAATAACGTGCGGTAGAGGTAGTGATTGATAGACCACCTAAGACTCTTTTAGAACTGCTTAGTATCGGGGCGGCGATGCAGATGATATTTGGCTCGTGCTCCTCTCGATCAAAGGCAACTTGTTGTTGACGAATCTCAGCGAGCTCCGCTGATAACTGCTCTACACTGACGAGAGTATTGGCTGTATAGCGATGAAAAGACTGCTGTTGCACTAAGCTTTGGCACTGTTCTACTGGCAGAAAAGCTAACATCGCCTTACCTATGCCCGTGCAATAACCTGGCCCAATTTTACCGGCATCTGAATACATCGCCAGAGGTGAGGCGGGATTGCGCTTGTCGACATACAGAACTTGACCGTGATCTAACTGACCTAGATGTACGGTTTCCGATAATTTCAATGAAAGCTCATCTAACAGCGGCCTAGCTATAGGCGCCAGTGAAGATTGTCGCCACGCGGCATGCGCTAACCTGACTAGCCTCACCCCTAAGCTGTACAGCTGCCTCTCACTATCATATCCCAACATCCCCTGGCTAGTTAACGTTTGCAACAGGCGATACAGTGTCGCTTTGGGGTGGGGGCTGGCGGTCAGCAATTCGCTGAAGCGCACCGGTCGCCCAATGGCCGCCACTTGGTCTAACAAATCCAATGCTTTACCGACTGTGCCATCGCTGTTATTACGTATTTTCATTCAAGCTGCCTTTTTAAATCCTATCGAAACTATTGACAAGTATCTGGTTAATAGCGCATATTGTCAATATTTGAAACCAAGTTTCATTATATGGAACTTATTTAAATATAGATTTATTCGATAACTTCCCAGTGTGCTGTGGATTATTTAGGGTAAAAGAATCATGACTGACAAAAAAAACCGACGCTCCCAAGCATGGTACGGCAAGCAAGATAAAGACGGCTTCATTCATCGCAGTTGGATGAAAAATCAAGGCTTTCCCGATCATGTGTTTGACGGTCGCCCTATTATTGGCATCTGTAATACCTGGTCTGAACTAACCCCTTGTAACTCAGGTTTACGCGCACTTGCCGAAGTAGTCAAACGCGGCGTCTGGGAAGCCGGTGGATTTCCGGTCGAGTTTCCGGTGATGTCGCTCGGTGAAACACAGATGAAACCGACCGCTATGCTGTTTAGAAACTTACTGGCGATGGATGTAGAGGAGAGTATTCGGGCCTATGGTATCGATGGCGTAGTGCTGCTCGGAGGCTGTGATAAAACTACTCCCGGTCAGTTAATGGGCGCTGCAAGTGTCGATTTGCCCACTATTGTGGTCTCCTCTGGCCCGATGCTCAACGGCAAGTGGCAAGGTAAAGATATTGGTTCAGGAACTGATGTTTGGAAATTTTCAGAAAGTGTTCGCGCTGGAGATATGAGCCTCGCAGACTTCATGGCCGCCGAGTCGGGTATGAGTCGCTCCGCCGGTGTTTGTATGACTATGGGAACGGCATCCACTATGGCCTCTATCGTCGAGGCGATGGGCATGTGCCTGCCGACAAACGCGGCGCTACCCGCAGTAGATGCCCGACGCGCAGCGCTGGCACACTTAACCGGAAAACGCATTGTAGAAATGGTTGAAGAAGACTTATGTATGTCTAAAGTCATCACTAAGCAAAGCTTTCAGAATGCCATTTTAGCCAATGCCGCAGTCGGCGGGTCGACCAATGCAGTGGTCCATTTACTGGCGATTGCCGGTCGCTGTGAGATTGAGTTAACCCTTGAAGATTTTGAACTTGGCAGTGACATCCCGCTATTGGTCAACTGTATGCCATCGGGAAAATATCTGATGGAAGACTTCTGTTATGCCGGGGGCATGCCAGTGGTTTTAAAAGAGCTAGCTCACCGACTTTACCCAGCCAACACTGTCCTCAACAAAGACATCAGCACTTTTTACGCCGGCGCTCAATGCTTTAATAGCGATGTTATTTACAGCTTTGACGACCCCTTAAAACCGGCAGCGGGGCTGCGAGTTCTCAAGGGAAACTTAGCTCCTGATGGCGCAATCATCAAACCTTGTGCCGCTTCACAGCACTTGCTTGAACATCGTGGTAAGGCTTACGTATTCGAAAATATTGAAGACTTAAAAGCCCAGATTGACCTGCCCGACTTACCCGTAGATGAAAACACAGTGTTATTGCTCAAGGGCTGCTGACCTAAAGGTTATCCAGGCATGCCAGAAGTTGGCAATATGCCGATCCCACGCTGCCTAGTCGAAAAAGGTATTACCGATATGGTCAGAGTGTCAGACGCACGAATGTCGGGTACCGCCTTTGGCACAGTGGTGTTACATGTCGCTCCAGAAGCCAATGCCGGGGGAACTTTAGCGTTGGTAAAAACTGGCGATATGATCCACTTATCAACTAAAGAGGGAATTCTCACTCTAGAGGTCAGTGACGAAGAGCTAGCAGAGCGCCGCAAAAACTGGCAACCCGATACGCCCCACTACACCCGAGGCTACGCCAAACTCTATATAGATCACGTTATGCAAGCCGACTCAGGAGCCGATTTAGATTTTTTAGTCGGTAAAGACACCCGACTGGTTACCCGAGAGAGCCATTAACTAGATAATGACTGCCGGTAAATCCATACCTAAACCCGCTAAATAATCAGCACCTCATTGGAGAGCAAGTAATGTCAGCATTGGTTACCTTTCACGATTTAGCAGACTCGAGTGTTTTCATTACAGGCGGTGGATCGGGCATCGGTGCATCACTCACCGAAGGATTCATCCAGCAGGGAGCTAAAGTTGCTTTTGTGCAGCGCTCCGACGCCAGTGAGTTCGTCGGTAAAATGCTGGCCAAATATCAAGTGGCACCGCTGTTTATCAAATGTGACATCACCGACATCCAAGCTCTGCAAGCGGAAATTGCACAAGCAGCACAAGCCCACGGACCGATTACGACCTTAATCAACAATGCGGCTAATGACGCTCGCCACTCCCTTAACGATTACACTTGTGAACAGTGGGACCAGGGTATGGCAGTTAATTTACGGCCACATTTTTTTAGCGCCCAAGCGGTTGCCCCCGGCATGCGACAAGCAGGCCACGGGGCGATTATTAACTTTTCGTCAAACTCGTACATTATGGGCAATTCAGGCTACCCAGCCTATGTCGCCGCTAAAGCCGCGATTACTGGGCTGACCCGCGCACTGGCCCGTGAACTTGGTGTAGATAACATCAGAGTCAATACCTTACTACCGGGCTGGGTACTGACTAAAAAACAACTCGATTTGTGGGCCAACCCTCGCGATTTAGCGGCGACTTTAGATCGACAGTGCATTAAAGAGCACCTTGCGGCACAAGACATTGTCGATAGCACTTTATTTCTCGCATCCAAAGCGAGCCGGATGATCACCGCACAAGCGATCACCGTCGATGGCGGTGTGGTTGTCACTGGCTAATTACTCTTTTGTCTTTCACCCAAATTTTAGCATTGAGAAAAAACCATGCTGAGTAATATGATACATCAGCCGCGCGACGGCTTGCGATCTAACCAAGACACTTGGATCGCGATCGACTGGGGAAGCAGTAAGCTGCGCATCTGGCTGCTGAATAGCGCCAAGCAAATTTTAGCTCACTCAGACAGCGAGCATGGCAGCAGCGGCCTGCGCCCCGCTGAATTTGAAAACATCCTATTAGAGAAAATTTCAACTTGGCTGCCCCCTAATCAATGCACAACTGTGATTGCCTGTGGCATGCTCGGATCAAGGCTGGGATGGTCAGAGGTTCCCTATACGCAAACTCCCTGTACCGCTGCGACCACCGCCTGTCAAATTCCCAGTAGAGACCCGAGCATCGCCGTGTACATTTGCCCGGGGATTAAACAGCCATTCCCCGCGGACGTGATGCGCGGTGAAGAGACCCAAATAGCAGGATTTATCGCCCAGCATCCCAACTTTAATGGACCGATTTGCCTACCGGGGACCCATTCGAAATGGGTGGAAATTAAAGCGGGAAAAGTTCATAAATTTCAAACCTATATCACTGGCGAGCTGTATGGACTACTTGCCAAACAATCAATATTAAAGCACTCGCTGAACACTCAGGCTTGGGATCAGCAAGCCTTTAGCCAAGCGCTTTTGTGCAGTGTCGACCATCCTGCCAGCATTGGCGCCAAGCTGTTTTCACTGCGGGCACAAGCACTGATAGATGGACGCCAAGCAGGCTCAGTTAACGCGGCGCTATCAGGCTATTTAATAGGTTTAGAGCTTGCAGATAAAGGCAGCAGCTATCGTCAACAAACGGTGTTCTTAATCGGCGAGTCGAACTTGTGCTTACTCTACGAAAAAGCCCTCTCACTAGTCGGTATTAACAGCAGCCACACGACTGCTGAAACACTCACTCTAGAAGGTCTATCTTTAGCTTTCAATGAGCTACAAAAAAGTAAACCCGAGTAATGTTATAAAGCTGAAATTTATCCCGAAAAATACATGAGTATCTTGGATGCCACTAAACTCATCATTCACCTTAACTGAGGAGCAAACCGTGTCAGATCGTCAACTTATCGCCATTTTACGAGGCATAGAACCTGCTGATGCAATTGCTATTTGCCAGGTATTGATCAGCGCTGGAATTACTAAAATTGAGGTACCATTAAATTCACCTGATGCCCTACAAAGTATTAGCTTAATGGTGCAACGCTTTGCCGGACAAGCTATTTTTGGCGCGGGTACGGTACTCAACCCCGAGCAAGTATCAGCAGTGGCTAACACCGGAGCCAGCATGATCGTTTCACCAAATTATAACCAAGCTGTCATCCATAAAAGCAAGTTGCTGGGGATGCTCTCCTATCCGGGAGTATTAACCCCGAGCGAATGCTTTGCGGCGATAGATGCCGGTGCCGACGGGTTAAAGATATTCCCCGCGTCAATCATCGGCCCAAAGGGGCTTGCCGCGATGTCAGTAGTGCTACCTAAAAGTGTCCCTATATTTGCCGTGGGTGGCGCTAATGCCGATAATTTTAGCGATTGGATAGCCGCCGGTGCCCAAGGATTTGGCATAGGATCTGCTCTCTACCGACCGGGAGATAGCGCCGAGCAAGTGCACGCTAGCGCTGTAAAAATGGTGCTAGCCTACGATGCCGCAGTTGCCAAGTAGTTAGCCCGGATACTGCGTGCAGTATTCGGCATAGATTCAATCATTGCCACTCATGCCGCCTGTTGGCGAGGAGCCAAAAAGAATGCAAGTTTTCGATAACACTCCATGTCAATTAGGCGAGGGGCCACTGTGGCACCCACTTAATCAAGAGCTATACTGGTTTGATATACTAGCCAAAAAAATGTTTCGCAAACGTCTAAATAGCCAGAAAATTGACCAGTGGCAATTTAACGAGCATGTTTCAGCCGCTGCTTGGATCGATCAAGATCACCTACTGATCGCCAGCGAATCGGCGCTGATTAAGCTAAACATTAGCGGCGATCACTGCGATAACAGCCAGCAAATCATCTGCCCACTGGAGGCTGACATCCCGAATAACCGCTCCAATGATGGCCGTGCTGATCCCTGGGGAGGCTTTTGGATAGGCACCATGGATAAGCAGGCAAAATCTGCTGCGGGAAGCATTTATCGCTATTACTTAGGTGAGCTGGTGGCGCTGAAAACGCAGCTCAGCATCCCCAATTCCATCTGTTTTACGGCAAATAAAAAGTTTGCCTATTATACCGATACTACAGAGCAGATTATTTGGCGTCAGCAATTGGACTTCAAGGACGGCTGGCCGGTGGGCGACGCTGAATTATTTATCGACTTACGCCCGCAGAACCTCAACCCAGATGGAGCGATTTGCGATCGACAAGGTAATTTATGGATTGCCCAGTGGGGCGCATCACGCATCGCACAGTACTCGGAAAAAGGACAGTTTTTACAGGCAATATCGATACCCACGGCTCAGCCCACTTGCCCGGCATTTGGCGCAAAAAACTTCACTAAAATGTTTGTCACTAGCGCCAGCCAAGGGCTGAGCAGTACCGAGCTGACAGCGCAGCCGGCGGGACAAACATTTTGTCTAGATTTAAAAATTCCGGGATTGGCAGAACAGCCAGTGATCTTAGGAAAAAAAACCTAGCTGGTTTTCATTCCTCGACAGACCTTACTCAACAACAGACTCAATAGCCACCTATATAGAATCGCCTAATTAGAGCTTCCTAATTAGAGCCGCCAAATTAGAGCCGCCTGATAACAGTGGTAATTATTCAGGCTAGTAAAGTATGGTGCTACAAAATAATCGCTATTGCTTAAACATGCCTTTTAATGCCAGTATTAACAGGTTTTAAAACACCTCGATTACCATCGGCGATCGAGCCCCTACAACAAAATTTTCAGGAGCGATCAATGCAGGTCATTATTGCCAGTTCAGTAGCAGAAGTAGCCGTGCGGGGGGCCGCTCACTGCCAGCGTTTAATTGCGCAAAAACCTCATGCAGTATTAGGCCTAGCGACCGGCAGCACACCTGTGGCTCTCTATCAGCAGTTAATCAAATTGCATCTACAGGCGGGCCTATCCTTCAAGCACTGTCGCTCTTTTAACTTAGACGAATATATTGGCCTCGCCCCTGAACACCCGCAAAGTTATCGCTATTTTATGCAGAGCCATTTATTTGACCATATCGATATTAAGCAACGCCACACTTACGTCCCCGATGGTTTAATGGCAGCGAGTGAAGCGGCAGCCAATTACGAGCAGCTGATTCAGCGAGCCGGCGGTATTGATTTACAAATTCTTGGAGTCGGCAGAAATGGGCACATCGGTTTTAATGAGCCTAGTTCTAGCTTAGTATCACGCACCCGAATTAAAACTTTAACCTGCGCCACTATTGCCGATAACCAGCGATTTTTTAAGCCCGGTGAGTTCCAGCCAAGCCTCGCTATCACGATGGGCATAGGGACTATTTTGCAAGCGCAGAAAATCTTGTTACTCGCCACCGGAGCGACCAAAGCCAAAGCGGTTAAAGATTTAATCGAAGGTCCGCTATCCGCCAGCTGCCCAGCCTCCGCCTTACAAATGCACGCTAATAGCATTATTATCATTGATACTGAAGCAGCAGCGGATTTGCAACACACCGAATACTACCAACAAGTAAAAACTGAGACTGAACTATTGGATAATATCAATGACTAATAACAGCCGCTGGTTATTAGGTGTAGATGGCGGCGGCACATCCTGCCGGGTAAGGTTGTGCGATGCGCAGGGCAAATGTATCGGTCAAGGTACTGCCGGCAGCGCCAATGTGAGATTGGGCGCCGCCACTGTTTTCCAGGCAATTGAACAGGCCACCGAACAAGCGCTGCATGAAGCGGGTTTGAGCAACAGCATTTTAAAGCATACTTATGCAGCTCTGGGCCTTGCTGGTGCCGTATCAGAGCAACTGAATCGTTCGATTACCGACTATCCACACCCTTTTGCCAAACTCTGTGTCGATAGTGATGCAAGCATCGCTTGTTTAGGTGCTCACCAAGGTCAGGACGGTGCCATATTGATTTTAGGCACCGGCTCTTGTGCAATGATTAAAACCGGTCAGCACTTACAAGTACTTGGAGGGTGGGGGCTAGCGATTTCTGATCACGGCAGTGGCGCTAGATTAGGTCTGGAATTTGTCCGCACCGCACTCGGCGCCTTTGAAGGTCTATCTGGTACAAGCCCTCTCACTGTGGCGTTTATGCAAGAGCATGACAACAGCCCGGCGCAATTATTAAAATGGGCTGACAGCGCCAAGCCGGCAGATTTTGGCTCGCTAGTACCGATGATTATTCAGTACTACCAGCGCTCGGATCCAGTGGCGTTACAATTAATCGATAATAGTGTTCAAGAAGTCATCCAGCTGTTAGACAGGACCGTCAGTTTAGGCGCTAAAAAAATATCACTGATGGGCGGCTATGCTAATTTCATCGGTCCTATCGCCAGTCGTATATTTGCAAATAGCCGGCCAACTGAAAAAACAAAACCTATCATTGTCCCCGCTCAAGGGGATGCTTTAGATGGCGCGATCATCTTGGCCACTCACTTAAGTAAGGTTAAATAATATGTCTTTTGTGTTAACTAATTGCCAAATTTTTACTTCTGACCAGATTATAAAAAATAATAGCTTAATCATAGATTCTGGAAAAATTGCCAATATTATCCCCGATACTATGGTTGCAGAACTAGCCAGTTTAAGTAATTTAGAAGTAATAGATTTACAAGGTAATCTGCTGGTGCCGGGCTTCATTGACACTCAAGTAAATGGCGGCGGCGGCGTGCTCTTCAACAACGATCCGAGCATCGACTCGATTGCCGCTATCGGCATCGCCCATCGCACTTATGGCACCACCGGCTTCCTAGCAACTCTAATCAGCGATGATAAAGCCAAGATGCAAGCGGCGATCGACGCATCTAAACAGGCACTAAATGAAAAAACCCCTGGTTTTCTCGGGCTGCATTTAGAGGGCCCTTACCTCAACACTATTCGCAAGGGCGTACACAGTGAAACTAAGTTGCGCACCCCCGACCAAGAGTCTTTAAAGCAGTTGCTACAACTGCGCAATATTGGCTCATCCATGGTCACGCTAGCTCCAGAAATGGTCGCCGAAGGTTTTATCAAGAGTGTGGCGCAGGCAGGCATTATTGTGTCAGTTGGCCACAGCAATGCGAGTTATGATTGCATCCGCCAGGCACTGCACGAAGGGGTCTCTAGTTTCACCCATCTATTTAACGCTATGTCACCACTAACTAGCAGAGAACCTGGTGTGGTTGGCGCTGCACTTGAAGACCCTGAAAGTTGGTGCGGGCTAATTGTCGATAATCATCATGTTCACCCTGCGACGCTCAAAATCGCCATTAAAGCCAAAGCCCCCGGAAAAATGCTACTAGTATCAGACGCTGTACACACAGTGGGGGCAACTGGCAGTGAATTTGACTTGGCGGGTACCAGAATTTATAGAAAAGATGGCAAAGTGACGACCGCCGAAGGAACACTGGCTGGATCAGATCTAGATATGGCGAGCGCGGTCAGAAACACCGTGCAATTACTGCAGCTACCACTGGAAGAAGCACTGCGCATGGCCTCTTTATATCCTGCGCAATTACTAAAGCTCGCTGACCAACTAGGTCGTATCCAGCAGGGCTACCGAGCAGATTTTGCACTACTGGATACTGAGCTAAAAGTCATAGAAACTTGGATCAATGGCGAGTCTAGCAAACGCTGCTAAATCTGCTCAAGCCTGTTTTTCGATAAAAATCACTTCAGTAAGCACCTGCGTTTTGACTGAATTGGCAATAAAACACTGTTGATGGGATAAATGGTGCATTTTTTCTAATTGCTCTCTACTCGGCTGCTTATCCCCAGCAAAAGTAACTGCCACCCTTAAAGTGACGGTCGTCATACTCATAAGACCCTCGGCATCTTGCTCCATGACACCAATGGCGTTATCCACATATCTATCGACTAAGTATCTTTTCTTGGCTGCCACCTCTAAAAAAAACAACATATGACAACTTGCCAGTGACGCGACAAATGCCTCTTCTGGGTCAACATTGGCGGCGACTGAGCAAGGAAGCGGCACAATTTGCGGCGAGGCGGAAGCATCGACCACTGCCCCACCATCAAATAGCCACTGATGAGCCCGCGAATACTTACTATCGGTATAAAGCTCCTGCGGTTTTCTTTCCCAAACAACCTTAGCATCGTAAACAGACATTTCAGCACCTCCAAAATTGATAGACATTTACGGCTATTATTACTTATTCAGACAACTTTTTACAGCCTTTGTAACCAGTTGACACACAACGATATTAAACACCGTTTAGGCCAAAAATTCAGCAGTTTTAGCGAGGCTATTGATAGAGGGTATTAATAGGGCCGAGAGCAAAATTATTTGCGAAAAATCAACCGTCACTGCAGCTTTGCAACCGCTGCCAAGTTATTTTATCGATGGCATAGCTGTAAGAATCACACCATTGCTCGCCAATCTTAGCGCTGTTCGGGAGCAACTCTTTACGCTGCATTCCCAACTTTTCCATCAGCCTATAAGAGGCAATATTTCGAGTATCACAATAGGCCATTACTGTATTAACCGACAGCTGTGAAAAAACATAATTGAGCAGCAGTTTTGACGCCTCTAATGCGATGCCGCGTTTATGATAATCAGCTTTAAGACTGTAGCCAATTTCAGCGACTTTAGCCTCTATGTCCAAGTACCTAAACATCAAATCGCCGGCATAGTTGTGATCTTCCCGGTATTCGATCGCCAGCGCTAGCTTATCGCCCTCAGCCCCATTCCACCCTGCCATTATTTGTGAGAACCGGCTTAAGACTTGCGCCTTCGTTTGACCTAACACAATATACTGAGACAACGTCTGGTTTAAACGATGAGCCACGAAATCATCTTGATCCGAGCAGATAAATGAACGTATTAATAACCGCTCTGATTGTAATTCCAATCACTGATCCTCGCTTCTATAATATTGAAAAGGGAAATCATCTACCACTAAACGCTGTTCAAAGGTAATTAAAGGCGATTAAAACTTGAGAGCTAAAATCCACCTATCCCGGTGCTGTAAATGCGCTTTTCCTAACTGTAAAGTGTCATTAGATAGGCCAGTTAATAGCAGCGCAGCTCTATCTTTACCCGATCGGTAGTGAACTAACACTGGATGCTCTACGTTGCGGGCGATAGCTCAAGTAGTCTTTTAACTATATCTGAACTAAGATTTCCATGTGGTGCTTAGCATCAACTTTAGTTCCACTTTGAAATCACCAATTAGTTATTTGAGACCTCTATTTAAGAATTTTGCATAACCTGATCAGAAAAATAATAACGGCAACAAAGCGGGAAATAACGGAGTCATTTTGACTGAGAACGCTATTGATTTAACTGTAAGTTCAGTTGGTTTATTTGCTCTTCTACTACAGAGTACTGCTCTTTGTCCCAAATAATCCTCTGTGTAGAAAAATCTATTTGATACTCTCGATTAGCTAATAAATCCATACCTAATAGCCCATCAAAAGCCGAACTTCCCAGATGCTCTATCAACACTACTTTTTTACCCTTGGCTTGATAGGGCCCGAAATTAATAGTATCTAGAACTACCGCCCAGGTTTTTATCAATCCCCCACCAGCAACTTGTGCATACGATACTTTGGCATTACTAGACTGCAATCGCTCTATCGCTCCCTTATGCAAAACGGTCATCGATGCTCCAGTATCTAAAAGCAACTTTAAGGTTTTCTTCTTTCCTGCATATGTCACTGACACAGGCACGATCACTTGGTTTGCATTAATAGTGATATCAGTTTTCAACAGGGATTGGACTTTTTTTAGTCGTAAAAGGGCATTCCTAGCGGTTATATTTTGTACTCTAAGTTTGTTTTCTGCAGCGAATAATTGCTGTTGCTCTGCACTGATTTCCAATTCAACCACGCTGCGGCGCTTTTGTAGTTGATCGAGATACTGGACCGGGACTTGCGAAAGACTATCGACATAAACTCTTTTGCCACTATCATTTTTATATTGAAATATCTCAGCTGCTACTGAAAAAGACAATCCAATCAGCAAACTAGCAATAATTTTAATCACATAATCCATAAAACATACCTCAAACAAAAGATTAACAAAAAATGAATTCAATGCAAATCATCAATATCCTTAAGCTGCTTCTGCGATTTTTTTGGCTATAAAGGTTGTGTAAATCACCCTATTGAATTAGCTAATTAATCAATAATGCAATGCTCTCCTCCCGCGAACAGAGCTAGTCACCCGCTTTGAGCAATCGAAAACTTACTTGCTTACTTGGCAATAGAATGACGGGCTATCAACTGCTCAATAATAATAAAGAACCGCTGATCCGCCTGCTCTAAATCGACTAAACTCTTTTGCACCATATGACCGATATACAAGCTATAAAACTCGTAGGCAAATAGCTCACTATTGGTATCAAGCTTAAAAACCGCTGCATTTTTACATCTATCAATAAGCTTAGTTAAGTAATTTAACAAGCGCTGTTGCTGATCTTGCATAAATACTTTAATTTTACTGGGGCTGCGGCCCTGATATTCAACTAGCGCCTTAATAAAAGGACAACTCACCTGCTCTGCTATCGGCATTTGTCCCAGCCAATACAACCAATTATATTTAAGGCTGTGTAAGTTCTCCAACGGATCTTGACTATAAGATTTTTTCAGCACTCTTTCGACAAACAAAGATTCAGTATATTTTAAAATTTCTATCTGCATATCTTCCTTACTGGAAAAATGCGAAATCACCCCCGTTCTGGACATAGCTAAAGATTTCGCCACGACCCCGATAGTCACACTTAGTAATCCTATGGTACTAGCGCACTCCATACCTTTACGTAAAATTTTGCTGCGCGTCAAAGCCCTTTTATTCATCGGTGTTCCTGCAAGGCAGCACTGGAAAATTCAACAATTTTTGCATGTAGCGCACTGTCTTTGAGCAATTTAATATGGCCGAGATTATTGGTGGTAAAAAACTCATGCTGCACATCTTCGAGCAGCACTTTAGTCGCTGCATAAGCACAGGTTGGATCTGTAGTGTCATGCATAAACAAAAAACTTTTATCGACCTTTGCCAAGTTTTCATTTAGAGCTAACTCCTGCCAGCGAGTATTATAGGCTTTAGAGACCCCTTCTAAAAGGTTGGTTAACATAGCTTTGGCGATTCCTGCACCGGTAACAGCATCGTACATGTTTTCAAAATACTGAGAAGGCGCTGAGATCAAGATAATTTTTTTCCCCTTAAGCATCGCCGACGGCAGATTAATCACCGCCAACGCTCCCATCGAATGGCCGATAACAGCCTGAGGGGTCGCATTAATACTCTCCATATAGTGCAGTGCATTTTGGCTGCCCTCAATAAAAGCATACAGATGAGAGGCATTGCCTTTCGATTTACCATGGCCGACTTGATCGAGAGACCACACTGTAAAACCCGCCTCTAAAAGATGATCGATTAGCTGAGTAAATCTGGTACTGCTGTCACCCCAGCCGTGACAGAGAAAAATGTGCTGCTGATCACCAGATGTACTCAACTGGAATTTTTGCAGGCAAACATCACCTAGGCTAGTAGGCACCCAGACCACACTAGGCTGAACCATAGTGCGCATTTCATAGACTCGCCGACTAAATGGATTTCCTAAAATTTTAGTGGCCAGTTTCAGACTTAAAGCAGGCGCTAATTCAGTTAGCCAATGCGTGACAAAACGGCTGATTTTTTTGCGTATTGTGGGTTTATAGACACTCGCTTCAAAATAAATATCTTTCATTGTTAATTCCAAAATTATAGTACAGTGGAGCTAGTGTAATACACAAAAGTACAACTGTACTATAATTTTGAATATATTTAACAAAGTAGCCAAAGTTGACGAGAAAAAAGGAGCTATAGCAGTGGGATGTATTTTAGAAGGTAATAGTTATTTTGACGATAGCTATGTCGGTTCGATCATTTCATCGACGATGAATTTCAATTTAGGTAACATTTTATTTTGCGGTTTACTATAAACCTCACCAACTCGGATAGCCCCTTGTTTCAAGTAAAAACCTTCTGCATCTGCATCCGAAATTATAATAAACTGACGAATACCAAGCAGATTACACTCTTTTATTATCTGCTGAAAAACAAGCTGGCCATATCCAATGCCGATTGCCTCAGGCAACAACCAAAAGTGATCTAACATATCGACATCGCCTTTAACCAACGCATAGAAACCGATTATCTTCGAGTCCTTAGTAATCAATTTGACGGTATTATTTAAAATATATTCACTCTTAAAATTTAGATTAATCCGCCAGATTTCTAACTGCTCAGCTGAGTATCCCCAGTGCCCCTTAGACTCAATTAAAATATCTCGCAGCAAGATGTTTTGATCAGATTTTGCCGCTATAAATTCAAGCAAATTATTCACCTAACAATTAACCTATAACTAAGTTCAGCTCCTATACAACGTCAATCCACGAAACTACGCCTAGACACGAGAAAAAATGATGCTTCACTTTTTTTTATTAAACTTATTTTAACCGAAAAAACCAATGGAGCCAGAGTAGAATGGCACTTAGTTAAGAAATAAAGTGTTTAAATACAACAGGTAACAGTTTATTTTGATTGTAATGGTACTTAGAGTTGATGCCTTGAACCATCTAACTTCCTCATTCTTAAATAGAACAAGGAAAATAAGATTTAATGAAACAAGCATTTGTTTTAGATAATATCTAGTTCAAACAAATAGTTAAACCTTAACCAAGTGTAGTTCTACTCTGATCCCATTGATTATGAACGATTATTGATCTCCAGCACCTGGATTAGACTCTTCGGTACCGTCACTTTCATTTGAACCAATTTTCATTATGAAAAAACCTAAGCCAATTTCAATAAAGGATGAATATTGCCATATGAGTTCAGGAAGTTCGATCCCAATTTTCCCCCATAAATCAAGTCCTGTATAACTTCCTACTAAATCAACCAAACCAAAAGCGATTATAACCATTCCTAAAATTTTCATGTAAAACTCCTTTTAATACTGTTAGAAAAATGAATATAAATGACTGTACGAACATAGTGCACAGTCGTGGTAGGAGCTCCAATTTTTCAGAGCCCACCATACAGGTCCGGACGTTCGGTTTTACCGCATCCGGCTCTTCGGTTGTACTCGCTCTCGCAGTTCTCTACACTTTATTCCTGCGACTCCGATTTGATACCTTAACACCGGTTTTGCCTGCGCTCTGTAGTCTATTGAACACTTTAATTTTAACCTAGTGAAGCTTCATAGTCCACTCCGTCGAGTCAAACATTTGTACAGTAATTCAACAACATGCGAGTAAAACTCATACAGGATTGCCATGTTACCAACCACTCCAAAATAGTTATAATATCCACGCAATTTTTGAGAAAGCTTCTCTAGTTTATACAGGACAAGCAGGGATTATAACTTAGAGAGACCTCTGCATAACTACTGCGCTCGGAGATACGGCGTTAAAAACCGGCTCAATATGCTCATTTACACCAGTAAACTCCGCTATCTCAGCGGTTTTTGCCTTGTCTTGCCTTCGCTCGCAACGTTATGCAGAGGTCTCTTAGAAGTAAAAACACACCTTCAATTATTTTAATACGCCCTTGGTCTAATCTTTATCTTAATCGGTCACGGTAGGAATGGTCATTACTGACCACTCCCTGCACAGATCCGGACGTGCGCTACTAACGCATCCAGCTCCTGTCTCGGGTATTTGGCGTAAAAGCGCTGTGTTGGATAAGGATCCTATCCTAAGCTTAGGTAACCAACATCTCATATAATACTTAAATCGCTCTCACGTCATACGGTGCCGTTGATTACGTCGTATCAAGATTTTCAACCACAGCTTCTTAACTTCTCAATAAACTGGCCCAGTTTGTGACCATTGTAAGGAACACCATAATAATTTATATATCCTTGAACAACTCGCCTTAACCAGCGTCCTGTCTTCCAGAGTTTGTCATGAAGTCGTTTTCGAAACGCTAACTTTATACGTTTCAGTTAAGCTATTTGCCTATCTCGCTTCGTCTTTCTCTTTACTATCACTTCACCTGACAATTTCTTGCCTATATAGTGAGTAAAACCTAAAAAATCAAACGTCCCTGGTTTAACCCTTGATGACTTGGCTCTACATTGTGCTAGAGAAAATAGACCAAAGCGTATCATTTTTGTTTTATTAGGTTGTATTTCCAAGCCATAATCCAATAGCCTTTGAGTCCTTTTACCCCATTGATTCTGAACGTAACGCCGCACCATGCCACCAACAGAAATCCCTTTACATCTAAGCTTATCTAACTCCCCATGCTCTGTTAATTGAATCTCTCGAATTTTAACCCATCCTTCAGCTAATCGTTTTCTCTCGAAAACTCAGGCCTCTCAGTGTATAATTTTCCCGGATTTCTTGATCCGTATATCGGCTTTATAGCTAACCCTTCCAGTCTTGCTGGTTGTCTTGGTTATTGTTGCGATATATATGCTCTTAATTACTGAGACGCTTTTTAGAAACAAGTGCACTTCAAGCGCTTCAATAGTCAAAAAACACAGTAAAATAGTCAGAATACAGCGGTATTATAAAATTTGAAAACAGCAATAGATTCGACCAAAAACCTACACAGCACCACAAATTCAATAGATCGCAGCATTTCAGTGGCGCCGATGATGGACTGGACAGATAAACACTGTCGGCACTTTCATCGACTGTTCAGTCGCAATACTCTTTTATATACTGAGATGGTCACCACTGGCGCGCTAATTTATGGTGATAAAGATCGGCATTTAGCCTATAACGATTCCGAGCATCCGCTGGCATTGCAGTTAGGCGGTAGCAACCCTGCTGAGCTGGCAACTTGTGCAAAAATGGCGCAAGACTATGGCTATGATGAAGTTAACCTCAATGTCGGTTGCCCGAGTGATCGGGTACAAAACAATATGATCGGCGCTTGCTTGATGGCGCATCCACAACTGGTTGCCGACTGTATTTCGAGTATGCAGGATGCTGTGAGTATTCCAGTGACGGTTAAACATCGATTAGGCATTGATGATTTAGATTCTGATCAGCTTTTGCAGCAATTTGTCGACACTGTGGCGCAATCTGGCTGTCGCACTTTTATTGTGCATGCCAGAAAGGCCATTTTGGCGGGTTTAAGTCCTAAGCAAAACCGCGATGTCCCGCCTTTACAGTACGATCGGGTCTATAAACTAAAGCAGGTTTTTCCGCACTTAGAAATCATTTTAAATGGCGGCGTCAAAACTACTGACGAAGCGCAGCAACACTTAAAGTTTGTCGATGGTGTGATGATTGGTCGAGAGGCGTATCACAATCCCTATGACATCTTAGCAAGTGCCGATCAATTGTTTTTCCAGCAGTCGAGCGCTATAAAATCTAGACAGCAAATTTTACAAGAAATGTTTCCCTACATCGAGCAGCAACTAACCAATGGCGTACCTTTAAGTTATATTACCCGCCATATGTTAGGGCTTTTTCACGGTATGAAAGGCGGCAAACAATTTAGAAGAGTTATCAGCGAGCAAGCTTATAAAGAGAATGCTGGTATTCAAGTATTAAACGAAGCATTTGCTAGAGTAAATGCGTTTTTATAAAAGGAATATTGAGTATGTTAAGCCAATTAGAACAGCTAAAAACCATGACCACCGTGGTTGCCGACACTGGCGATATTGCAGCAATCAAGCAGTTTTCACCGGTTGATGCGACGACCAACCCATCACTTTTACTCAAAGCGAGCAGCTTACCCGCCTACGCCCCACTGTTGAGCGAAGCAAAAACATGGGCGAGCTCGCAAGGCGGTAGCGATGCACAAGTACTCGCTAATATGACCCAGAAATTAGCAGTCTTAATCGGTTTGGAAATATTGAAAATTGTCCCGGGGCGCATTTCAACTGAAGTGGATGCTAGATTGTCTTATGACATCCAAGGCACTTTAGACAGCGCTCATCAGATTATTGATTTGTATAATAAAGCAGGCATAAGCAACGATCGAATTTTGATCAAAGCCGCGTCGACATGGGAAGGTATTCAAGCGGCCAAGCAGCTGGAAAAAGAGGGTATCAACTGTAATCTAACGCTGTTATTCGGCTTTGGCCAAGCAGCTGCCTGCGCTGATGCTGGCGTGTACTTGATCTCTCCCTTTGTCGGCAGAATTTTAGACTGGTATAAAGCCACTTATCCTGAAAAAGATTTTAGCGGCGCAAATGATCCAGGCGTTCAGTCAGTGACTAGCATTTACAATTTTTATAAGACCAATAACTATAATACGATAGTAATGGGCGCTAGCTTTAGAAACGTCGGTGAAATTCAAGCACTGGCAGGTTGTGATCGCCTGACAATTAGCCCGCAGTTAATGCAGGCACTTGACCAGTTGATGGAGCCTTTAGAGCGCCAATTAAATCCGCAATCAGCGCAATCCGAGCAAGTGGCAGTCAGTATTGATGAGACTACTTTCTCCCAGCAGCTAAAAGCCGATGCGATGGCCAACGAAAAACTATCGTCGGGCATCGATGGCTTTGTAGCAGATCAAATTAAACTAGAGCAACTACTCGCTAAACTATAGTAGTAATTAGGGCTTCAGCCTATAAGCTGAAGCCCACTGCCTAGCCAACTTTTAACTTCTAACTTCTAACTTCTAACTTCTAACTTCTAACTTCTATCTTCTATCTTCTAGCTTAACTTCAATCAACCAATTTCCGCTCTTCTCTTGGCGTAATGTCATAGAAATTTTTGTAGGCGGTACTAAAATACGATGCACTTGAAAAACCACATAACATGCCAATTTGCAGGATAGTTTTATCACTTTGCCGCAACAGTTTCCTCGCCTCGGTCAGACGTAATTCAATGTAGTACTTAGCGGGAACGTTGTGCAGGTATTTTTTAAATAAGCGCTCTAAATGGCGCCTCGATAGCCTTACATGATGGGCTAAATCATCAGTACTTAACGGCTCTTCAATGTTAGCTTCCATTAAAGTGACCGCCTCTATCAACTTAGGCTGATTGGCGCTGATTCTGGATTTTATTGGTATGCGTTGTAAATCATCGGTACTGCGGATTCGCTCGCAGACAAACTGTTCTGAGATAGAAGCGGCTAAATCCATATTCTGCTGTCGACCAATTAAGAACAACATCATATCCATTGACGCTGTGCACCCTCTGGAAGTATATCGCGCGCCTTCTTTTTCGTATAATCTGTTGGTGACTTGCGTCTTGGGAAACTCTCGTTTTAGATTTTCAATATGCCACCAGTGAATAGTCGCACGATACTTATCTAACAAACCTGCAATAGCCAATACATATGAACCTGTGCCGATCCCACCAATCGCTATGTTGCTACTCAATTGTTTTTTCAACCAATCGATGACCGCCTCATTACCGGTACGGGCAACAGGGCTGGCTCCGCAGACAAATACTGCATCAAAATAGGGCAGCTCTTTTAAGTTGTGATCGACTTGAATCTGCACGCCACAACTACTGGTCACCGGCTTGCCATCATGACTGATCAACGCCGTGGCATAGCAGTTTCGCTCGCTGATCCAATTGGCCATCCGCAGCGGCTCTATAGCGGAAGAAAACGCAATCAGTGAAAAATTAGGTAACAAAATAAAGCCGTAACGCAGTTCTTTGTTAGATTTGTGCTCAGTATGTAGCATTCCATAAACCTTATATTATCCTGAATCAGTGATTTTACTGCGCCTGATAGCGCAAGTTCTTGATTTACTTTGAAGTCACGAACTTCAGGATTTTGATATAACGACGCGAAACTTAGTATTGTATGACGTTAATTTAAACTAGTTTATTATAAATGACTTTTTTTACCAATTAAATGTCGCTCTAATTAAATTCTTACTCTAGCATTCGCTACTGGGGTGACACATAATAAATCAATCGGGCTTAGCGCTAAATTTTATCCCGGCCTCTATAATCGAGATTAAACAGATTTTATAACAGTATGTTGAAACCTCACCAATACACCATGATCATAGGCTACTTTAAGGATCCCAAAAATGACTAAACAAAACGTAACTCGTGCACTATTTGATGAAGTAATGGTACCTAACTACAACCCTCAACAGATGGTACCGGTACGCGGTCAAGGTTCGCGAATTTGGGACCAAGAAGGTAAAGAGTATATCGATTTTGCTGGCGGTATTGCCGTCACTGCACTGGGTCATTGTCACCCGGCACTAGTGGCTACTTTAAAAGCCCAAGCTGATAATTTATGGCATTTATCCAACATTTTCACCAATGAGCCAGCTTTGCGTCTAGCGCAAAAATTATGTGCAGCGACTTTTGCCGATAAAGTATTTTTCTGCAACTCGGGCACTGAAGCTAACGAAGCCGCTTTTAAATTAGCCCGTAATTATAGCTACGATAATGTTGGCCCCGAGAAACACGAAATCAATACTTTTGAGCAATCTTTCCATGGCCGCTCTTTATTTACCGTCTCTGTTGGCGGCCAAAAGAAATATCGTGAAGGTTTTGAACCGGTTCCCGCCGGCATCACTCACTTGCCTTTTAACGATATTGAAGCATTGAAAAATGCAATTTCCGCACGTACTTGCGCAGTTGTATTAGAGCCAATTCAAGGAGAAGGCGGTGTTATTAACGCTGATCTTGAGTTTGTTAAAGCAGCGCGAGAGCTTTGTGATGAACACAATGCACTGCTAATTTTTGATGAAGTACAGACAGGCGCAGGACGCACCGGTACTTTTTATGCGTATGAGCAATTCGGCGTTACTCCCGATATTTTAACCTCGGCTAAATCTTTAGGTGGCGGCTTCCCAATTGGTGCGATGCTAACTACTGACAAATGCGCCGCCAGCTTAAATTTTGGTACTCACGGTAGTACTTACGGCGGTAACCCGCTAGCCTGCGCCGTTGCCGAAGTAGTGGTTGATCTAATTACTCAGCCAGAAGTACTGTCGGCTATAAAGAGCAAACGTGCGCTATTTGTAGATGGTCTGAATGCTATTAATGACAAATACCAGATTTTCCAAGACACCCGTGGCTTAGGCTTATTGATCGGCGTTGAACTGATTGAAAAATGGCAGGGAAAAGCTGCATTATTTATGGCCGCAGCCCGCGAAGAAGGTTTGATGATGCTTGTCGCAGGTCCTAAGGTGTTGCGTATGGCTCCATCACTGATCATTCCCGATGCCGACATTAAGCTAGGTTTAGAAAAATTGGATGCTGCAATTGCTAAAGTAATCGCCAAAGAGAGCTAGGTTTTTCAAAATAGCGATCTAGACTCGCTATATCTAGCGAGTTGCTGTGCTCAGAAAACTAATCGCCAACACATAGTGGTAAACACTAGGTGAAGGCGATCTAATACTTTGAGCTGTGACATTACTAGGAGTCATTTCTAGGGATAGCAGCTTAAGCTAGCAGCGACCCAGCCTAATAATGCTCAGTTTGAAATAGTGCAGCGATCGCAGTAGGCATTCTTTATTTGGGGGTACGAAAATAAAGCTACCGCTAAGCTTTTATTGGCTTTAATCCCATTTAGCCAAGTTCAGCGGCCTTATTTCTTACTGTTGGGATTAACCCGCTGTATTTAGAACGCGCAATGTTACCCAAGCTTTTGAAGCTCCCCCATTTTAATAATTTTAGAGCAGCTAGTTATCTAAGCTGTAATCAGGAAAATACCATGGCCCCTCAAACAGATAGTGATTTTGCGACTTGGCTAAATTGGATTGACGATCAGTACGATGTAATGCTGGCTCGAACCATCGAATTATCCCACATTAACTCTGGGAGTTTTAATCCTGAAGGCGTCAATGCCGTCGGTGCAAAATTAATTGAGTACGCACAAGTACTCGATGCCAAAGTTGAAATTATCCCGGTCGTTCCTTTCAAGCACATTGACAATCAAGGCGTCGAACAGCAGCTACCAATGGGCGATGCGATTCGTTTAACTAAACGCCCCGATGCAGAACTGCAAATCTTCTTTTGTGGACACTTAGATACCGTATTCCCGATTGATTCAGATTTTCAAACCACCACTTGGCTAGATGATGAAACCTTAAACGGTCCGGGAGTTGCCGATCTTAAAGGGGGTTTAATCGTCATGCTCAAAGCGATAGAAGCTTTAGAGCGCAGCCCTTATGCCAACAAGATTGGCTGGGAAATACTCTTTAACCCCGATGAAGAAATTGGCTCTCAAGGATCAGCTCCACTGATTGCAGAAGCGGCAACTCGGGTCAACTTAGGTATGATTTATGAGCCTAGCTTCCCCGATGGAAATTTTGCAGGAGCCCGCAAAGGAAGTGGTAACTTTAGTGTTATTTCCCGAGGCAAAGCCGCTCACGCCGGCCGTGAGCATCACGTAGGTCGCAATGCGGTCCGCGCTATGTGTGATTTCATCAGCGCACTTGACGATTTAAACGGACAGCGCCAAGGCGTTACTATTAATCCTGCACTAGTGGAAGGTGGTGGCGCGAACAACATTGTACCCGATCTTTGTCTGTCACGATTTAACATCCGCCTAGAGCAGCCAGAAGATGAACAGTGGTGCCTAGATAAGATTCAGGTTATTTTGGATGAAATAAATCAACGCGACGGCCTCTCTATTGAAATGCACGGTCATTTTGGTCGCAAGCCAAAAGTACTATCCGTAGCTAACGAAAAACTATTCCGTCTCGCTTGTGATTGCGGTGCAGAACTGGGCTTGGACTTAACTTGGCTGCCTACTGGCGGTTGTTGTGACGGTAATAACTTAGCTGAAGCGGGTATTCCCAACATCGACACGCTAGGAGTACAAGGTGGCAAGATTCACTCATCTGATGAATTCCTAAAAGTTAAAAGTTTAACGGTACGCGCCAAACTAAGTGCACTACTGTTAATGAAACTGGCTACTTCTGATGACTTAAGTTGGCTAGCTAAAGCAGATAAAAAATAACATGCTGATCTTTCGCCCAGCACAGTTTGCCGACTTGCCCGCTATCGAGCACTTGGCCGTAACCGCCGGGGGCAGCATGACAACGCTGCCGAATAACCGCGATCACCTGGCGCAACTGATCAGTAGCACTCAACAATCACTGCAAAAAAAAGTGACCGCTCCCGGCGATCAGAGCTATCACTTTGTGGTTGAAGATACTGACGACCAAGAAATTTTAGGTATCTCAGGGATCGAAGCTTGCGTGGGCTACAGCTCGCCTTTTTATAGTTTTCGCTGTGCTCAATTAGAGCATCACTCTGCTGAGTTACAGATTAAAAATACTATTGATACTTTGCACTTAAGTCAGGATTACGAAGGTGCTTCACGGCTCTATACTTTTTTCTTAGCCGGCTGTAAGCATGCAAGTTACCAACTGTCGCTACTGTCTTTATCGCGGTTGATGTTTATCGGTCAACACCCTGAGCGCTTCGCTACAAAATTAGTGTTAGAACTGCAGGGTATTGTCGATAAAAACCAGCGCTCGCCATTCTGGCAGGCGCTCGGTCAACATTTTTTTAATATGGACTTTCACCGGGCAAACTATTTAACCGGTATCAATGCCAAGGGCTTTATCGCTGATCTAATGCCTAAATATCCGGTATATGTGCCACTATTAGAAAAACCAGCGCAAGTGGTAATCGGAAAATTACGGCAAAACTTAACCGCCGTTAAAGACTTGTTGACTGAGCAAGGATTTCGCCAAAAGGGCTATATTAGTATTTTTGATGGCGGGCCAACCTTGGAGTGTGACACTGCTACTATCAAAACCATTGTCGAACAATTCAGCGCTACTGTGAGAATTAATACAGCCCCTACAGACAGGGCCAATGATGCATTAATCAGCAATAATTTAGTCAGAGATTACACTTGCATCCATGCAAAAATTGACCTGCATGATATCTATTTAAATCCAGTTCAAGCGCAACTATTAAAGGTAGAAGAAGGGGATACTATTTATGTATTACCTCTCAGTTCTACACCTAAAACAACGACTCAATCACCTTTGGAGAATCAACGATGATGATCATACGTCCAATAGAGGCAACAGACGCAGCTGTGCTTGCTGAACTTGCCAAAATTACCGGCCCAGGTTTTACTTCATTACAAGATAATCCAGCAGTCGTAACCAAAAAGCTAGCAACCGCTTTGGCAGCCTTTGCCGAAGGTAACACCAGTAATGAGAAGCTCTTTCTGTTTGTTCTAGAAGATACCAGTACGCAAAAAGTAGCGGGAATATGCGCTATTGAATCAGCAGTCGGCCTCTCTGATCCTTGGTATAACTACCGCTTAGGAACTTTAGTGCACGCCTCTAAAGAGCTTAACGTTTACAACCAGATGCAGACATTGACCATCAGTAACGATCACACTGGTCACTCTGAACTCTGTACATTATTTTTACACCCAGACTACCGCCATTCTAAAAATGGTCACCTACTGTCAAAGTGTCGATTTATGTTTATCGCTCAATATTCACATTTGTTTGATGAAAAATTGGTCGCTGAAATGCGCGGTTACTCAGATAAAGACGGTATTTCTCCCTTCTGGGAGGGGCTCGGCAAACACTTTTTTGCGATTGACTTTACAACGGCCGACAAGACTTCGTCGATCGATAAAGCCTTTATTGCCGAATTGATGCCAAGATACACTTTATACAGTGAGCTATTACCAGAAAGCGCCAGGGCAGCCATAGGCCAAACCCATGAGAATACCATCCCCGCCCGTAAATTATTAGAACGTGAGGGGATGCGTTTTTCAAACTATATCGATATTTTTGACGGCGGCCCTACCCTTGAAGCGAATATCCATGATATTCGCGCAGTTAAGGACAGTCGCTGTGTCACCGTTATCGTTTCTGATTCAGCCGTTAAGGATGAGATAGAAACTGAGCTATATCTTATTAGCAACACCGAGTTTGCCAACTTCCGCTGTGTTATGAGCAATATCACACAGCGCGATGCCAAGCAGATAACTATTCCAGCAAAAACCGCACAGGCACTGAATGTCACTGATGGAAGTACCGTGCGAATTGTGCCTTTAAATGGCCCTAAGAGGTAAATTTTATGTCTAATTCTCTATTTATTAATGGCGTGTGGACTGAGGGAGAAGGCACGCTTCTCACTTCGTTTGATCCCGCGACCGGTAACGTATTTTGGCAGGGCAATTGCGCCAGTGTCGACCAAGTAGAACAAGCTGTACAAGCTGCACGTAAGGCAGCCCCAGGCTGGGCGACTACCGACTTAGCTGAGCGCTGCGAAATTGTGCAACGCTTTGGCGCACTGCTAGTGGAAAACAAAGAGCAGCTAGCGCGTTTAATCGCCCAGGAAACTGGCAAGCCATTTTGGGAAACTAAAACAGAGGCTGGCGCGATGGCTGGAAAAATTGCTATTTCGATCAAAGCAAATAGTGAGCGCAGCGGCGTAACATCTACCGACATGGGAGCAGTAAGAAGCACCTTGCGGCACAAACCGCACGGCGTAGTCGCAATTTTTGGCCCGTATAACTTCCCGGGCCACTTACCAAACGGCCACATAGTACCGGCAATCATAGCGGGTAATACTTTGGTCTTTAAGCCGAGCGAGCTTACCCCTAAAGTCGGCATGTACATGGTTGAACTGTGGCAGGAAGCTGGATTGCCGAACGGTGTCATCAACCTCATCCAAGGCGAGAAAGAAACAGGTATCGCCCTAGCTGGGAACCCTGGCATTGACGGTTTATTCTTCACTGGTAGTTCAAATACCGGTAATTTACTGCACCGCCAGTTCGCCGGCCAGCCAGATAAGATCCTCGCTCTAGAAATGGGCGGCAACAACCCACTAATTATTGGTGAAATCAGTAATTTACGCGCTGCTGTTAACGAGACTATTCAATCAGCTTACATCACTACCGGTCAACGCTGTGTGTGTGCGAGACGTTTATTTGTACCGCGCAACGCTCTTGGCAATGAGTTTTTAGACTTGTTAGCCACTGCGGTTAACAACATTAAGGTCGGCGGCCAGTTTGACGAGCCAGCACCCTTCATGGGCAGCTTAATTTCCGAGCAAGCCGCTGAAAACATGGTCATCGCTCAGCAGGGCCTGATCGATTTAGGTGCGCAGCCTATTGTCACTCTAGAGAAGCTTAGTGCCGGTACTGGCTTTGTCAGCCCAGGTCTGATTGATGTATCCCAGATAGCTGATTTACCAGATGAAGAGTATTTTGGCCCACTGCTACAAGTGATTCGCTATGACGACTTTGACGAGGCTATCAAAGGCGCCAATAACACTAAGTTCGGTTTGGCGGCCGGTCTATTCAGCGACAGCAAACAGCATTATCAGACTTTCTATACTGAAATTCGTGCCGGTATTGTCAATTGGAATAAGCAGACTACAGGTGCCAGTTCCGCAGCTCCGTTTGGAGGTGTTGGCGCCAGTGGCAACCATCGTGCCAGTGCTTACTATGCCGCTGATTATTGCGCTTACCCAGTGGCAGGTATGGAAACTGATACTTTAGTAATGCCTGATACTTTAGCTCCGGGTTTA
Organism: Oceanospirillales bacterium; assembly: GCA_029027825.1. Taxonomy (GTDB): domain Bacteria; phylum Pseudomonadota; class Gammaproteobacteria; order Pseudomonadales; family Balneatricaceae; genus Rs1. Next base: position 3,035,974 of record CP093399.1, read on the forward strand.
ACGCTATAAATTTAATTGCCGATTAATTAAATGACGACTGACAGCTTGGTCAATATAACTGATTATCTCTAACTTGAATCCGCGACTTCAAAGTGAATACAGAGTGTAAGATATTGGTTTTACAGTGGAATTGAAAAATCTTAGCTGCACCCGTAGGTTCAGCGGGCATTTTTCTAACCGCTGTAGAATCAAGAGCTTGTGCTATGTGGTGCAGTGAAGTCACTGATTCAAGTCTAAAGCCAGCTTGCTTTAGAGGTAATTGATACCGTTTTTTTGACCAGCGCCGCTCAGCGGCAACTGAGCGATTATCTACCACAATATGTTATAAAAGAAATCAGATACCTTGGCCTTTCAGCTGGGGCTTATCTCTGAATAATAAGCCGTTGTCAGCATCCCTGACAGGGGCGCTAGGAGTAACAAAATGAAAGCGATTGAAGCTAACTTTGACGGTCTGGTCGGACCTACCCACAACTACGCTGGACTATCATTTGGCAATGTCGCTTCCGCTAAGAATCAAGCGAATATCGCCAATCCCAAAAAAGCCGCCCTGCAGGGGTTAACCAAAATGAAAGCCCTTGCAGATATGGGACTTGTGCAAGGTGTGCTGGCGCCACAAGAGCGACCAGACATCGATACTTTACGTAAATTAGGCTTTAGTGGCTCCGATGCAAATGTACTCGAACAAGCGGCAAAGCAGGCTCCACGTATCTTGGCAACTTGCTGTTCAGCGTCTAGTATGTGGACTGCCAACGCCGCCACTATCTCCCCCAGTGGTGACACTAGCGATAATAAAATCCACTTTACCCCCGCCAATCTAAGTAACAAATTCCATCGCTCTATCGAACACCAAGTAACCGGGAATATTTTAAAAGCCACTTTTAATGACCCGGCACATTTCGCTCACCATCCAGCGCTACCCAGTGTCGATCATTTTGGCGATGAGGGCGCCGCTAACCATACCCGTTTTTGTCATGAGTATGGGGAACAGGGCATTGAATTCTTTGTATATGGCAAGCACGCCTTTGACAGCAGTAAAGTAGCGCCCAAGAAGTATCCAGCAAGGCATACTTTGGAAGCCTCTCAGGCCGTGGCTAGACTGCACCAGCTGAGCGATCAACACACTGTTTATGCCCAGCAAAACCCCGATATAATCGATGCGGGTGTTTTTCACAATGATGTAATTGCTGTCGGCAACGCCAATCTGCTCTTTTGCCATCAACAAGCCTTTCTAGACCAAGCGGCAGTCAAAGCTGAACTCAGCGAAAAAATGGCTGGGGATTTTCATATTATTGAAGCGCCGACCGCCTTAGTCAGCGTTGCTGATGCAGTGAGTAGCTATTTATTTAATAGCCAATTGCTGTCGATGCCCAATGGAAAAACAGTATTAGTGATACCTCAGGAGTGTCAGAACAACCCGAGAGTATGGGAATATTTACAGTCACTTGTCTCGGGGAATAGCCCTATTGATCAAACTTTAGTGTTTGATCTTAAACAGAGTATGTCTAACGGTGGCGGACCTGCCTGTCTGCGTTTACGCGTGGTCATGAACGATGCCGAAATAGCAGCAGCGAATCAGGCAACCTTTATTAACCAGAAGCTGTATACGCGCTTAAACACGTGGGTTGAAGCACATTATCGGGATCGGTTAACTGAAGCCGATTTGGCTGACCCTTTACTGTTGCTTGAGTCCAGAGCAGCTTTGGATGAGTTAACCCAGATATTAGAGCTGGGATCAATCTACCCTTTCCAACAATAACAGCGACACTGATAGCCAGCAATCAGCACTGGCTATCATTTTTCACTTCTGTACAGACTGCTGTTATAGCGCCCGGCAGCACTGTTCAACGGTGACCCTCTACAGCCACCTGCTCTTCAAATCTATTAAACCTAAGCACTGACCTCACTGCAACACACAAGTTATTGCTTTTACAGCGATGGGTTTAATCCCTGATGTAAATCGCAAAGAGTTGGGTAGTGATAATCGGTTAACTCAGGCCAGCGCCGCGGGTCTTCATTGACATGCACTGTTGCTGTACCTGCAGCTCTACCGACTTCTAAGTCAAATTTAAAATCGCCGACCATCACCGCATCTTTAACCGTCATTTGCCAATCGCCAAGCAATCTCAGCAACCCTTGCGGATTGGGTTTATGCGGCGCATCATCGCGACCAATAATTGCCTGATCAGCAAAATATTGTGCGATGCCGATCGCCTCAAGAGACAACACTGCCATCTCTTTAGTATTACGGGTAAAAATACCCAACTTGCATTTATTATCGGCTAAATATTTAAGCAGTTCTTTGACACCTAATGCGGGGGCTGCTTTAGCGGCATAAAAGGCCTCGAGCCTATCTAACTTAACGGTCAACTCTTTTCTTAACTCTACTTGGGTGGCAGCTAAAGTGTCCAATATATCAGCATCTGCCGCCATCCCTAACTCTCTTCTCATATGCGCAAAATCATGCACTGGGATAGTCAAGGTTCCATCAAGATCAAAGATCCACGCCGTTTTATTGCTCAGTTTATGCATAACCATCAACCATTGTGTTTGTAACCTCTTTATAAAGACCTCAGCATAATTACTGCGCTCGCAACGTTTCGCAGTCATTGATTCAGCACTATGCTTAAGACTTATTGATTAAAGCTAGAATTTCATTTAGCTTGGCCGCTAGCATTTCGAAATGATCGGCATGCATTTCTGCACTGACATCTTCCACCAGTACCCGCTCTAAATTAATTAAACTTAACTGATTATCTTTAACGCTGTCTAACAGCAGCCTAGAGCGCTTTTTATTACTGTCCGTCAATTGACCAATTCGGGAGAACGCACTGTTTAGCTGTTGCTCAAATTGAGCCATACTGACACTGACTTTCAGCAAATCATCATCCAGTACCGAATTTATTTGCGCGACTTGATTTCCCAGCTGCCCCGCCACTTTCTGAAAGCGATCAAAAAATAACGCCGATTCAGCATCGAGAAATATATTGAGTAGTTCAGTGGGGTAGAGTGCGCGATTGCGACCATTGGCCCTGATGCTGTACTCGCCACGGGAATTACAAAATGGCCGGTTTTGCTGGGCGGGAATTTCAATTCGCAGTATTGGTTTTGCCCTTAGATTTTCAACGTATACTTCTACGTTAATGCTGGGAGTGCACTCTAAGGCTTTATTTACTAGTGACAATCGAGCTTTATCGTCAACACAACAACCGACTACTTGTCCACGTTGTAGACCGGCATCCGTGGTATATTCATCGACACCTATCAGTAAAGTTCCACCGTCCTGCGCATTGGCAAAGGCTACAAAATCACTACTTTTCACCCCGCCAGCTTCGCGTTTAAAATCTAGAGTTAGATTTTCAGTGGCATTGAGCATTTTTCGGGTTCGGTTAGTCAATCCTTGGAATTCTGTTTTTGCCATAATCCATAACTGCTTTTAATTGAAGAGCAATAGCTTACCTGATTAGCCCTGTGTCTCCGCCACATTAGCCAAAAGCAAAAGATGCTTTTAATCCCTTCTCTGTGTCCTCTGTGGAAAAACCAATCCTTTAAAGATTTTTTCACCACACAGGACACAGAGGCGCTGCGCTGCACAGAGGAAAAACAAAACACTACCTGATTAGCCTTGTGTATTCACAGACTGGTCTAAAGTAAAAATAATTTACAAATGAATAACTTGGCTATAATCTAAACCATTATTAAATGGTAAGAATCTATTACAACTTCACTTAACTGGAATTAATAACTTTGTTAGATAGCTATCAAGTCAAACCGAGTATGATGGTCTATCAGGATAGCTTATGCTAAGAGTCACTGATTCAGCTACCCGCAAACGATGTTGTATATCTATCAATAGCCTTTTTGCTTAACTATATTCTGCATCATCAAAAGGATTCAATGGGTTTTCTAACATTGCATCTTCGCGCTGATATAAAATTCTTCCTTCAAATTTTAAATCTTTGGTCGCAAACCATCGCTCTGAACTTTCACGACTTTCCTCGGCACTGCTCTTGTCGGCCCATGCACGGATCACTCGGTAAAAATACAAGCCAAATAAACCTGCGGCAACTCCCATAAAAAATGAAGACCCCATGGCAAAAACCACCGCAACAATGGCTGCAATCCACACACGGCTAGCCTTGGATATTTTGTATTGTTCACTGTGCATTTTGTGCAAATCATAAAATTTTAAATAACGACGATAATTTTGTTGTATATCAAATTTATTATCTATTGAAAGTGTACGCGCCATATTATTATCCATATTAAATGATTATTACGAGATCAGCTCCTGAGCTCGTTTGAAACTAATTTACCGGTAACTTAGCTGCTAAATAGGATTCAGTTTCCCTATGGAGCCTTTGAATAAGCTCAACCTAGGTGTGTAGAATTTGCTGGTTCTTTCATTCCCTACAACATGCTAAATATATCTTTATATCGTTAAGGTTTGTCTGTTGCTCTTAATTGACCTTAACTTATGTATCTGGTTCTATCAATCTGCAAATCAATTTAGCTTTAACTTTATAACGCACTCAGCAACTTCACTGTCCAATGCTCGTTAACCGCACGTTGCTAGCGCTTCTTGCATAATCAGTTAACAAGACTCACTGAGTGCAAGTGAGCCTGTTTACCATTCTTAGATCTCTGCATAACTACTGCGCTCGCGACGTTATGCGGAGATCTCATTCTAGCAGTTTAAATTTTAAACGAGGCTTTAAATCAAGTTTTAAGCCAAGCTTTTGCTGACAACTTCATAGACATCCGCAGACAACTCGCCACTTTGCATGATGCGAGTTAATTGCTCTTTGATTTGAATTTGTCTATTTTTAGCATAGCTACTCCACTTTGATAGCGGACCGATTAATCTAGCCGCTAACTGTGGGTTAGTCTTATCCAATGCAATTATTTGGTCGGCGAGGAAAACGTAGCCCGATCCATCGATCGCGTGAAAATTAACCTGATTTTGCATACAAAAAGCAGCCACTAAACTTCTTACTTTATTGGGATTAACAAAATCAAACGCTGGATGCTTCATCAACTGACGAACCTTTTCAAGCGCCCCAGGTTTAGGATCCACCGCCTGTACAGAGAACCATTGGTTGATCACTAGAGTGTCGTCCGCCCATTTGTTGTAAAACTCAGTTAACAAATTTTGGCTAGCCTCTGCAAATTCAGAGTGTGCAACCAACTTTAAGGCCGCCATACTGTCGGTCATATTGTCGGCTTCGCGATACTGGAGCAGTGCCAACTCTAAGTAACTTTCGCGACCTAGTGCCATTAAATAACTGAGGCTTAAATTCTGTAGCTGTCGTCTAGCAATACTCTTAGCATCGGGTTGATAAGCTTCTGCGGCGGAACGTGTGTCTTTATAGGCCGCCAAAAATTCATTTTCTAGCGCTGCTGCTAAGCTCTTTTTAACAAATTCTCGGGCGCTATGAATATTAGCCACGTCGACCACTTCACAAAGTTCTGCTATATATAGCTCTGAAGGCAAGGTCATCACTTGCACTATCATCGCTTTGTCTAGTGAACTATCACAGAGAACTGCTCTATAAGCATCAACAAGGCAAGGATCTAAACTCAATTGGGCTCCGCTATTTAAACATTTAACCAGCTCCAAGATGATATCGATGCCTAATTTTTGCGCCGCCTCCCAGCGGTTAAAACCATCGGAGTCGTGACTAATTAGAAAGACCAATTCTGCGCGAGTATATTGATAATCCAGTTTAACCGGTGCGCTGAATCCTCTTAGCAGTGAGGGGATAGGCTTAACACTAATATTGCCGAAGCTGAATGTCTGCTCTAGCTCAGTGATTTCTAAGAGCTTAGAGCCGGCACCATCTAATGGTATATCTGCGCCGCTTTCATCCAACAAGCCTAAGATAAATGGCATGTGGAATGGAAGTTTCTCAGATTGTCCAGGGGTTGCTGGGCAAGATTGTACGATAGTGATTTGATAGCGTTGCTGCTCTGCGTCGTACTGATCTGTCACTGTCAGCAGTGGAGTACCCGCCTGATTGTACCAATTTTTGAACTGGCTCAGATCTTTACCCGAAGCATCTTGCATGGCACTGATGAAATCATCGGTAGTGACCGCTTGACCGTCGTGTCTGGCAAAGTATAAATCGCTACCTTCTCTAAATTTTTCAGCGCCTAGTAAGGTATGTACCATCCCAACTACTTCTGCACCTTTTTCGTAGACGGTGCGCGTGTAAAAATTAGAAATTTCAATAAATGATGCGGGTCTAATTGAATGCGCCATAGGTCCTGCATCTTCAGAGAACTGCCCGGTCCGTAAATCTTGAACACTCTCAATGCGCTTGACGGTTCTTGAGTTCATGTCTGAGGAAAATTCCGCATCGCGAAACACGGTAAATCCCTCTTTCAGGCTGAGCTGGAACCAATCTCGGCAAGTGACCCTATTGCCCGACCAGTTATGGAAGTATTCATGGGCAACAATCGCTTCGACCCTTTGAAAAGTGGCATCGGTAGTGGTTAAAGGATGAGCTAACACACAGGAGGTATTAAAAATATTTAAGCTTTTATTTTCCATTGCCCCCATATTGAAGAAATCCACAGCGACAATATTGAACACATCTAAATCATATTCACGACCGTATACTTGCTCGTCCCAGAGCATTGATTTTTTTAATGAAATCATCGCGAAATCAAGTTTACCTAAATCCTTTTTATCGGCAAATATTTTCAGGCTAACGTGCCGCTCAGACAGGGTAGTGAAGCTGTCTTCAATACATGCAAGATCACCAGCGACTAGCGCAAACAAGTAAGAGGGCTTGGGGAACGGGTCTTGCCAAGTAGCCCAGTGACGACCGTCGTCGCTGTCACCTGCCGCAACTTGGTTACCATTAGAGAGTAAAACCGGGTATTGCGCCTTATCAGCACTGAGCGTTGTTTGATACACGGACATTACATCAGGTCTATCTTGGAAGAAAGTTATACGTCTGAAACCTTCCGCTTCGCACTGTGTGCAGTACATCCCTGCCGAGCGATATAAACCTTCTAGCGCGGTATTTTTATCGGGATAGATTTTTGTGACAATTTCTAACTGCAACGCAGTACTTAAACCAGAGAGCGTCAAACCAGATTCATCTCTAGTATAATCTGCGGTGCTGCACTCTTGCTGATCGACGCTTAGCTTGATTAGTTCCAGCTCTTTGTCACCGTGTAGAAATAGCTCGCCACTGTGATCTTCTGATTCAGGGTTTCGACGCAAGCTTAACTGAGCAGTCACTTCTGTATACTCGGCATACAATGCAAAATTCAACTGCGTGTTGTCGATTAAATATGCGGGAACTTGGTAGTCTTTTAAATATATTACTTTTGGCTGTGACATCGTTGTAACCTCGTAACTAAAGCTTGTTAAAACTTTGAGAGTTAACCTTACTATGACGACAAAGCACACATAGCTGTCTAATCTGCATCCTTAATGAGTAAGTTGATACTCAGCTCGATGCAAATATCTCAAAATATTGCATGCGCATATTATAGAGACAAATCAACCAATAAAGCAGCACTCTTTATCAAAAACTCGCTATCAACAATCCTAAAAACAACGATTCCTGCAAGCGGGACTGCTGTAGATTGGTGCCTGCTGCAAAGAAATTTATACTTTGCTAACTTTTGCCCCGCTGGCAACCCATTTAGTCTAGTTCTCATCCAGAAACAGGGGCGTAGCGAGGCTGATCCAATAATTCAAGATGAGCGACACTAGATATGGGCGCTTGGTTGTTCCAAATAACTATATCTAGTGGTGATTAGATTGGATTAGTGGGGCTGTCGTAGTAGCTCATCGTTTCTGAATGGGAACTAGTCTAGTAAACCTATCTCCAGGAAGTAAGAGGTGTATTTGCGGATGTTAATCACCCCAGTATCCAAGATCAAGTACTGACCTTTAATCCCCTGCAGCACGCCGCTAATTTGCGCGGTTTTATCCAAGTTATGCGAGCTAACTTTTTGTGGGTATTCCAGCACTGGATAATTGATGTTTGTCACTGGCAGATCGCTGATCGGTTGAATGCTTTGCAATCCATACTCTTGCGTTAAAGCAGCTAGCTGGCTTTTATTTTTATCGATTATCTTCTCGCGCACATCCACTAAATCAACCTCGACTACTTCGCCTTTGAGCATTTTCCGCCAGTTGGTTTTATCGCTAATATGTGCGGAAAAAAGCTTTTCAATCAACCCCGACTGTCGGCGAGTTTTTACTCTAAAAATCGGTAGCGCTGCTATCGCCCCTTGATCCATCCATCGAGTAGGCACTTGGGTAGCTCTAGTAATACCGACTTTTATACCCGACGAATTAGCGAGGTAGACGATATGCTCATTAAAGCATACTGACTCCGCCCAAGCTTCGTCTCTACAAGTACCTAAGTGAAAATGGCATCTATCAGGGTTCATCATACATAAGTCGCACTGCGGCAGCTTTTTAAAACACGGGAAGCAATAGCCTTGGCTAAAACTCTTTTTGGTTAGCCGCCCGCAGTGGCTACAATTTATCTCACCTAAATTTTTTAGGTAGATAGTGCGGCCTAGTAACTCGTTCATCAAGAGTGGCTGATCATCTAATTCTAAATAGTACTGAACGGTATCGCTCTGTTTGGTATTTATCTCGGTGCGCATCTTTTGTACGCTACCTGTTCTTAATACTGTCATAAGTTCTTGTCAAACCTGTTTTATTTTGGCCTCTGCCCGACGACCAAACGCTAATAAAGCTTTAAAATCAATTATAATTCTCTGCCAGCTGCGTAACTGCAGTAATGTTAACTAGTTTCAGCTTCTCCTGTAATTCGTCCTAAAATATCGCTATCCTTGCTTGTTACTGTGGTTAAAATTTCTTTATTGTGATTAGTGAATTTTAATTACTTGTTCAGCTAATGGATCGACTCCCTTGCTTGAACCATCCGCCCTGACTCTATCTATAAAACCAGTGCGCTGTTCTTTAGGTAAGTTTTGATCATAGTGAATAACCGCGCGCATACAAATATCTAGCTGATCAGCAGTCATCTTTTTACCATCAGGCCATTTTCCCAACTCCACCGCCTGTTTGATCGACTGATGTATTTGCGGTGTCATTTTTTCAATTAATTCTTGATAATTCATTAGAAAACTCTATTTATTAGTCTGTTTTTAATTTCAATTTGTAGAAAAAGCTATGGTCCGTGCCGAACTATTACCTGAATTCGTGACTTCAAAGTGAATACAGAGTGTAAGATATTGGTTCTACAGTGGAATTGAAAAATCTTAACTGCACCCGTAGGTTCAGCGGGTATTTTTCTAACCGCTGTAGAATCAAGAGCTTGCGCTATGTGGTGCAGTGAAGCCACTGATTCAGGTATTATATTGCTCACGTTGTAAAACTACTAGGATCTTGAATCAAAATAGCGTTCACAGCTAGGGGTTCGATCGTTCACGTCAGCTTTAATAACCTTTTACGGCGATGCAACAGTTTATCAGCTCAGTTAGCAGGAGCGAGGAGTAGAGCCCTCTAGATAAACACAGCCTGAGCAAGCAGATTTTCAGCCCTTTTACACTAAACGAGCAGCTATTATATCGATATGTGACCGAGGCAAATTAGCGCTGAAGCCGCCAGACTTTTAGGCAAGGCACTGCTAATAAACCGCACGCTAAACCAACTAAATGCGCGGTATTGGCAATATTGCCCATGCCAAGCTGACTGAGTATGCCCGTATAGCCGAGCACCAACCAGCCCATCATAAACGCCATCAAAGCATTACTGACTATACGCAATTCATTGTTGTGTAGTTTATCCCACAACCAAGCATAAGCGATAATGGCATAGACAACGCCCGACATCCCGCCAAAAATAGGCCCGGATAGCAGATATTGTGCAATATTAGACAATATTCCAGCTGTGCAGACAATAAACAGCAGCGCGCTACTACCATGTCGCTGCTCGATAACAGTGCCGACAATCCATAGCCAAAGGCTGTTAAAGACGATGTGAGAAAGATTAAAATGCAGAAATATAGGACTGATGAATCGCCATAGCTGCCAGCTTTCAAGATTAAACATTAAAGAGGTATATGACACTCTATCATCGAAAAGCTGAAAATCAGTGATGGTAAAGTAGCGCAGCAGTTGAGTATTTTCACCAAAATTCACAACCGTACTCATCAACAAACTGACTAGCAGCAGAGTAATCACCACCGGAATCTTACTGAAATTAACTTTTCTGCTGCGATTAAAACCCGCCGGGCTAGCTTGTTGAATAGTTTGCTGCGTCTCTATTTCAAGCACTAGCGCTTCAGAAAACCTGCCATGCGTTAACCAATATTGATATAGCTGATAGACACTCGCTGCATATTGCGACTGGGCAACTAGTAATATTTGGTTTTCTTCAAACACCACTCTATGGCTAATTTTCAATGCCCACAACTGTTTGGTAAAAGCACTCAGATCTATATCTAAAGGGGCTCTAAACACTTCAATCACGCCAATTTCCCTTTTAATTACGCCGGTTCTGTTTGAAAATCATCAGCCTTAAAGTACAACGCTAGTGAATGAGTTTTAAACTTCTGTACGTACGTTAACACTTACAAACTTGTCTGCCCGTAAGGTTTTTTCAAAATCGTAACGATAGGCGACTAATTTACCGAATTTCACCGCACTATAATCCAAGCAGGCGATATTGTTGGTAATAGGTGCAGGGGTACCTTCACACCAATAGTGACCAATAAATAAGTTTTTTTCTTCAGGCGGGTAATAGTATAAATTTTGAATTTCTGTTTGCGATAAAACCCGGTGCAACATATTCGCCGGTAGCGGATCAGGCTGAAAAACCACCTCTCCGTACAGCTCTGGATTTTTCATCCAAAACTTAGTTCTAAAAAATTGACGGACATAACCATCTCTACAGGTCATAGTTTCATTATTTGGCAGCTTAATCTGCGTACCTCTTAACAGTCGATCCATCACTGTCCATTCAAAAGTATCCCTAATCGCTGAGTGGTAGAGGAACTCACTATCGATAGTATTGGAACCAGTGGTTTCAAGCATTTTCGCCACCAGCTCTTTATGCCAACAGGCATGTACTACTCTAAAGGAGTCAAATTCAAGAAACAGCGGTAGCTTCATCATCCATTGGTAGAAGTCTTTTTGATCCTGTGGATGATTCGCCAGCTGGTTAATCGTCTCCTGCAAAATTCTTTGGTGTCTTGAGGTGTGCTCCCGTAAATATGGCATATGCACCGACTCACCAGAAGTACTATAACTCAGATAATTATACTCGTGGTTTCCCATCACAATATGCGCATTACCGGCATCGACCATATCGCGAACTAAGTGTAGCGCCTCTCTTATCCTTGGACCACGATCAATGATATCGCCAAGAAACACCACTTTCCTAGTAGCGTGGAAATAGACACCATTGCGTTTTGAATAACCCAATCGAGTCAACAGCAATTTTAAAGCTAAGCCGCAACCATGCACATCACCGATGATGTCATAACCTTGCGCAGCACATTGTTTAATCATCTTTATAAACTCGAAGTTCTAGCGGTAAGGCCCGCACTCCAGCCTAATTTTTCACGGCAAGTGCGATAAAAATCGTAACCTTCAGGGTGAATTAATTTAAGTTTGTGTTGATGTTTGCTGATATGAATAACATCTCCAGGTGCCAAATTAATGCTCACTTGTCCATCGCAAGAAACAATCGGATACGTTTCATTGACTTCACTGATGATCAATCTTAAATCGCTGTTGCCATCCACCACAATCGGCCTTGATGATAGTGTATGCGGAAACATGGGTACTAAGACTAAAGCGTCGAGTTTAGGGTGCATAATCGGCCCCCCTCCCGATAGAGAATAAGCGGTCGAGCCTGTCGGTGTGGCAACTATCAAACCGTCTGATCGCTGGGTGTAAACGTAGCTACCTTCGACAAAAAGATCGAATTCAATCATTCTGGTCGCCTTGCCTGGGTGCAATACCATGTCGTTCAGCGCATCGGCCTCGCCAACTATCTCGCCATCTCTTCTCACTACAATTTTTAGTAAGAAACGCTCCTCTTCGGTATATTTTCCCTCGAGGATTTCTGCAAATTTTTCTTCAAAATTCTTCGGCGATATGTCAGTTAAGAAACCTAACTGCCCTCTATTCACCCCTAACACCGGCACATCAAATCTTGACAATACACGCGCAGCACCAAGCAAACTACCGTCTCCTCCCACTACAATCACCAGATCGCATAGATCACCCATTTCTTTTTGTTTGCAGGTATCTACACCGTGACCCGGCATCAACTCGCCAATCCGTTTGTCGAGAATGATTTTAAATTCTTGCTCGGAAAAGTAGCTAATTATATTCTTTAAAGTATCGATAACCTTCGTACTGCCTAACCTACCGATTAAACCGATGTTTTGAAATTTACTCATTAATAAAGCACCCAGGTTATCTAATAGAGATCGGATTATAGAACAAAATTTTCTGCTCAGCTAGCCAAGAGCCACACCGAACACTGAGCAATTTACTGCACAGCAGTCACTTTCTCTAATTTCACGTTGATTGTCATTAAAAAACATACTACTCGAAAATCACCGAAATTTTCAACAGCCACTTAAAAGAGTAGCGACAGACTTTAACAACCTTTTTAACGAATAGAAAACTAGCTTGAGACCTCAACATAACGTTGCGAGTGAAGGTAAGACAAGGCAAAAATCGCTACTTGGAAACGCCCTCATAGAGAAAAACCTCTGCGCCCCTGTAGCCCGCCTGAGTGTAATAATGCAATATTAGCACCTTCATCAAAGTAATCGCTAGCGACCAATTCATCGAACCTACGCCACATTTTAGCGCTGTATACCGGCTCTAAAGTGACATTATGCTGTAGTTCAATATTTTTCATTTCAGCCAAGTGCTCGCCTTTTACTTTGCCGTAGCCACCGTAGTGACCCGCCAAATCTAAACGCCACTGACAACCCGCTATTCTTTGCCCCGTGACCAGCAAACGCTCGATATCAGCCTCGAGAAAAGCTGCTCCTTTCAATACCGGGATGCCTAATATCTGATCAGTATGACGAGCCGCTGAAATCAGCCCAGCCAAAGTGCCTCCAGTACCGCAAGCCGCTACTAAACAATTAAGTTTTGGTAGCTTTCCTTCAATTAAAATCATCAGTTCAGCAACGCCTTTTAGCGCTTTAACACTAGAGCCTCCCTCTGGAATAATTAGACTATCAGGGTATTGTTTGTGCAGTGAGGCGATGAATTCAGGGTCAGATTTATTTCGATACTGCTCTCTAGAAAGACTTTTTAATTTCATACCCCAAGCACGGGCATCTTGTAGCGTTTGATTATCTGCTGACCACTCTCCTCTGATAAAAGCGAGCACTGGAATCTGCAGAGCATTAGCGGCATAAGCCAAGGCGTGAATATGATTAGAATACGCTCCGCCAAAACTAATAATTTGTCGGCACTGTTGCTGTTTTGCATCGAGCAAATCGTATTTTAGTTTAAACCATTTATTTCCACTCACTTGAGCATGCACTTGATCTGAGCGAATAAGATGAACTGAAATTTTTTTTCGACGGTATAAATCGCAATCTAATAACTGAGTTTGTAGTGAAATAGAATCTTGGAAGTCCATCGGGCTAACCTTTTTTAAGATTACTAGATGATTGATATAACAGAGAGAGGATATTTAGAATAAGTGGTGGGAGTGGAGAGGTTCGAACTCCCGACATTCGCCTTGTAAGGGCGACGCTCTCCCAGCTGAGCTACACTCCCACTTAGTGACTCATTTTAGTACATCGACCGCGTTTGATGCAATAGCTTTTATATCGCTATCGTTTAAAATTCACTCTTAGATGAGACTCCCTAAAAGTGGCGGAGTGGACGGGACTCGAACCCGCGACCCCCGGCGTGACAGGCCGGTATTCTAACCAACTGAACTACCACTCCACATGGTATATCTACTTCTATACGGGTTATTGACCCGCGACCAGCGCTTACGGTGACAGACAGGTATTCTAACCAACTGAACTACCACTGGACATGGTATGGCGAAATAAAAATTTTCATTTTTAAATCTGTACAAGTGGTGGGAGTGGAGAGGTTCGAACTCCCGACATTCGCCTTGTAAGGGCGACGCTCTCCCAGCTGAGCTACACTCCCACTGTTTGTACTTGTTTTGCTCTCCAATAAACCACAGCCAGCATTTTACTGTGATTGATACCTTCTAAATATAGAACACTAACCTAAGTTAGTGGCGGAATGGACGAGACTCGAACTCGCGACCCCATGCGTGACAGGCATGTATTCTAACCAACTGAACTACCACTCCACATGGTATAACAACTTAACTTACGGGTTATTGACCCGCGACCAACGTCTATGGTGACAGACAGTTATTCTAACCAACTGCACTACACTGGACATGGTATAACTTCTTAACTACGGGTTACTGACCCGCGACCAACGCTTACGGTGACAGACAGTCATTCTAACCAACTGAACTACCACTGGACATGGTATGGCGAAATAAAAATTTTCATTTTTAAATCTGTACAAGTGGTGGGAGTGGAGAGGTTCGAACTCCCGACATTCGCCTTGTAAGGGCGACGCTCTCCCAGCTGAGCTACACTCCCACTGTTGTACTTGTTTTGCTCTTCAATAAACCACAGTGAGCATTTTACTGTGATTAATATACCCTCTAAATATAGAGCACTAACCTAAGTTAGTGGCGGAGTGGACGGGACTCGAACCCGCGACCTCCGGCGTGACAGGCCGGTATTCTAACCAACTGAACTACCGCTCCACATGGTATGGCGAAATAAAAATTTTCATTTTTAAATCTGTACAAGTGGTGGGAGTGGAGAGGTTCGAACTCCCGACATTCGCCTTGTAAGGGCGACGCTCTCCCAGCTGAGCTACACTCCCACTGTTTGTACTTGTTTTGCTCTTCAATAAACCACAGCGAGCATTTTACTGTGATTGATACACCTTCTAAATATAGAGCACTAACCTTAGTTAGTGGCGGAATGGACGGGACTCGAACCCGCGACCTCCGGCGTGACAGGCCGGCATTCTAACCAACTGAACTACCGCTCCACATGGTATATCTACTTCTATACGGGTTATTGACCCGCGACCAACGCTTACGGTGACAGACAGTTATTCTAACCAACTGAACTACCACTGGACATGGTATTTCTACTTCTATACGGGTTATTGACCCGCGACCAACGCTTACGGTGACAGACAGTTATTCTAACCAACTGAACTACCACTCCACATGGTATATCTACTTCTATACGGGTTATTGACCCGCGACCAACATAAGTATGGCGACAACCAATTATTATAACCGACTGCACTACCACTCAAAATGGCTTTAAACTTCTAACAATTTGAAGAAAACTTTATCGCCTCAAACCGAGGTGCGAATTCTAATTACTTTTGGAGCGAAGTCAAACCATTATCGTGTCTTTTACTGTTTTATTTACTTTTTTGGCATTTCCCACCTTGCTTCGGTCACTCTTTGATCAACACTGAGATAAACTGGGCAAACTACTCTTTATCACTAATTCCTAGACACTTTTAATTTGCATCTGTAACGGGACTCGCTATTCTTGTTATCTATACTTTTTCAGTCCTGAATTCGGATAATATAATCAATTTATGAGCATACAAAATAATAACCCTCCCGATCTTACGGTCAACGAGTCACTAGATATGTTTGTCAATGACTGGCTGTCTTTACATCGTATCCAGCAAAATGCTGAGTGCCTATCGATACCATTTGACGCTGCATGGCCATCTGTTTGCTACAACAGTAGCGATACCACAGATAGTGGCTCAGCTTTCAATGACGGCGATGCATGCTACTGGTCCCCTGTTAAACAGCATCAAAACCCGACTCAGCAGGACATGTTCCAGAGACTTGGAGATGCTTTAGGATTAGATATCCACCCAGATTTAGCCGCTTTTTACTCTCGATATTGGTCACAGCATTTAACAGCTACGACCTCCGACGGCAAGCTTGAACTGATCCAAGTTTGGAACCAAGACGACATGGAACGCTTGCGCAGCAATTTGTTAGGCCAGGCAATGGATAAGCGAAAAAGAAAGCAGCCACTTTCATTTTTCTTTGCAGTAACCTCCCCAGAAGATGGCATGCTCTGCGTTAACAACGATAGTGGTGAAGTCTGGTTTGAATTGCCCGGCAAAAAACCGGTTCGTAAAATTGCCGATTCTCTACCTTTATTTCTTCAGTCATTAACGCCTGTTTTACAGGAGCCCAATAATTAACGATTCACTCCCAGCCCACAGTATAAGCTAACAGCCTGCTAATGTGACTTAATGGCTCTCCAGATTCTGCATGCCATTGATTGAACGCACTCTGCGCTGCTGCTAAATCTTTTTTAGAGGTAGGTTTTTTTTCTACGATGCCCTGTGCTTTTAATCCAGCAACTACTTCATCGGTAAGTATAAAGGTATCTTTACCAATCAACCGCAGAAAACACGCTCCTGAATTCCCTCCCAAATGTGATCCCTGTTTTTTCAGCTCAGCCCATAAACCAGTAATATCCGCTACCGGCCACTGGCTAATATATTTGGCAAAACTGCCATGCTTTTCGATATATTCAGTCACCATAAAAGCATTTAATCGCGTCGATTTTATTTTCCCCCAGTGACGAATAATCTTTTCATTTTGCATCAACCCTTCAAGCTGGTCATCACTCATTAGCGCCACTTTATGCGGAGCGAAACCGAAAAATGCTTTTTCAAACTCAGGCCATTTAGCATCCACTACAGAATGTTTAATTCCCGCTCGAAAAACCCGCCTCGATAAATTAGACAATATAAAACTATCTGTCAGTTCACTGAGCTCTTGTTCTGAGCGCACCAGGTCATATCGTGACTCAAGTCTTTCAAGTCCAACCCGCTCCACTACATGCTGATACATCCATTGATAACTTTTCATTCACACCTCAGTCTGGCATTTTTTACTATTTCACAAAAACAGATTAACAACTAGCACTTAGCCGCCAACCAACAATAAACACTAAAACAAAAACCATAAACAATAATTATCCCTGAAATGCACGTCCTCACAGAAAATTATCATGACAAATTTATTAAAACAGTATTATTCACTGTTTAAAGCGTTAATAAAAGTAAGTATCATGTAGAAAAATACATATCTTACAAAATTTTCTTTTAAATTCATTTACATGGACATAGCAATGCGCTTCATCAAGAAATCCAAAAAACTCAGTAATGTTTGCTACGACATCCGCGGACCGGTTTTACAAGAAGCCAAACGCCTGGAAGATGAAGGCGCTACCATCATTAAATTAAATATTGGCAACCCTGCACCTTTTGGTTTTAGCGCCCCAGAGGAAATCATTCAAGATGTAATTCATAATCTGCCATCTGCACAGGGATACTGTGATGCTAAAGGGCTATTTTCTGCGCGCAAAGCTATTATGCAAGAATGTCAAAAAATAGGCATTGAAAATGTGGATGCCGAAGACATTTACATAGGCAACGGTGTTTCAGAATTAATCGTGATGGCCATGCAAGGCTTGTTAGACAATGGTGACGAATTGCTAATTCCGGCACCTGACTACCCTCTATGGACGGCTGCTGTAAGTCTAGCGGGCGGAAAACCTATACATTACCAGTGTGACGAAGATCGAGACTGGTATCCCAATATTGAACATATGCGCAGCTCAATTACCGAAAAAACCAAAGGGATTGTGATCATTAATCCAAACAACCCAACAGGGGCCGTTTATCCCGACACTGTTTTACTGCAAATAATCGAGCTAGCTAGAGAGTTTAATTTGTGTCTCTTTGCCGATGAGATCTACGATAAGATCATTTATGACCAGGCAATACACACGCCCCTAGCCTCTCTGTGTAACGACATTCTATGCCTTAGCTTTAACGGACTCTCTAAATCTTATCGAGTCGCCGGCTTTAGAACCGGCTGGCTAATTATTAGCGGCGCAAAAGATCAAGCTAAAGATTATATAGAGGGCCTAGATATGTTATCGAATATGCGCCTGTGCGCCAACGTCCCCTCACAACACGCTATCCAAACCGCATTAGGTGGCTACCAAAGCATCAATGAACTAATCGCACCAGAGGGCCGTCTATATCAGCAGCGAACTATAGCCCACAAACTTCTCTGCGCGATCCCCGGCGTCAGCTGCACTTTTCCACAGGGCGCTCTATATTTGTTCCCCAAGCTGGACCCTAGCGTTTACCCTATTGAGAACGATGAAAAGTTCGCCTTAGACTTACTCATTAAGCATCATGTTTTGATCGTGCAGGGAACCGGTTTTAATATACGCGACAATCAACATTTTCGGGTGGTATTTTTGCCACGAGAAGATCAGCTTATTGAGGCAATCAATCGTATTGCCTTGTATTTAGAAGAGTATAGAAACACTCACCAAGCAGGTTAAAGGCTTTCAAACCTTTACAGCTAAATCTAACTGTCCGCTTCGCGGAGAATTACTGTGAGAGCTCAGCATAATAACTACGTTACGCTGAGCTCCACATGGAAATCACAGGTTCAGGACCATATCAACTGCGCTTGATAGACTTCTTACGGGTACTTTTCTTAGGACTACTTTTCTTGCGGGCCGAAGCGGCAGCAGCGGCGCGTGCTATCACTTTACCACCAGCACCTTTTACCTTACTTTTAGCCGCTTGACTCTCTGGCTGGCTGCTGGCACTTGCTTTAGCAGCAACACTGCCTTTTTCTGTGTGCTTGGATTTTTGCACATATTTATAGCCATTTTTCTTTTCAGCTGCCGGCACTAACTGCCAATCGGCTGTACCTATTAAATCATCGCGCCCCATGTCAGTTAGCACGGTCCGCAACCTATCCCAGTTATCTTCGTCGTGATAACGCAACAGCGCCTTTTGCGAACGTCTCTGCTCATATTCTCTAGGGACATAGAGTTTTTCACTCTTATAGGTCACCTTTTTCAGCGGATTTCGACCAGAGTGATACATCGCTGTCGCCAGCGACATCGGGGATGGATAAAAAGTCTGTACTTGATCTACTCTGAATTTGTTTTTCTTCAACCACAGCGACAAGTTCAACATGTCTTCATCTTCACAACCAGGGTGCGCCGCAATAAAGTAGGGAATTAAATACTGCTTTTTACCCGCCTCTTTCGAGTACTTATCGAACATACGCTTAAATTTGTCGTAAGTTCCCATGCCCGGTTTCATCATTTTGTTCAATGTTTGTTCTTCACTGTGCTCAGGCGCTATTTTTAGATACCCTCCCACATGATGTGTCACCAACTCTTTTACGTACTCAGGATCTTCCACTGCCAAGTCATAGCGCAATCCTGAGGCAATCGCTATTTTGTGCACCCCTTGAATTTGTCGAGCTTCTCTATACAGCTGCGTTGTCTCACTGTGATCAGTCTTTAAGTTTTTACAAATAACTGGATACACACAGGATAGCTTTCGACATGAAGATTGAATGTCATCACTAACACAATTCAAGTGATACATGTTGGAAGTTGGCCCACCTAAATCCGAAATCATGCCGGTAAAACCTGGAACTTTATCGCGAATCTCTTCTATTTCTTTAATAATAGAGGCTCTAGAGCGACTTTGAATCACTCGCCCTTCATGTTCAGTGATCGAGCAGAAAGTACAACCACCAAAGCAGCCGCGCATAATATTGACTGAAAAACGAATCATATCGTAAGCGGGAATTTTACGACTTCCATAGGATGGATGAGGGATCCGCTGGTAAGGCAAGCCGAACACGGCATCCATTTCTTTTGTGGTTAGAGGAATCGGAGGGGGGTTTGCCCAAACTTCTTTGGTCCCATGGCGCTGTACTAGCGCCTTTGCATTGTGCGGATTGGACTCTAAGTGCAATACTCTTGAGGCATGAGCATAGAGCGCAGAATCTTTAGAGACTTTTTCAAAGGAGGGCAAGCGTATATAAGTACTATCTTTATCTAAGCGTTGTTTGCCTTTCAAAGGCTCGGGGATAATACGAATCGGCACGGTCTCTATCTCGCCGCTCTCTACTTTAGAAGAAGCACATTTTTCTTTATCTTCAATATATTGATAAGGATTTGGCATCTCTTCGACATTACTGGACCAATCTATTCTAGATGAGTCAATTTCAATATAACCGCTAGGTAACACATCACGTAACACCACGGTGCCACGTAAATCAGTGATGTCTTTTATATCAACACCTTCCGCTAAAGCATGAGTGACGTCAATAATTGCTCGCTCCGCATTGCCATACAGTAAAATATCGGCCCCTGAATCAATTAACACTGAGCGCCGAACTTTATTACTCCAGTAATCATACTGCGCAATACGCCTTAAGCTCGCCTCTATTCCGCCAATAACAATCGGAACTTCATGGTAGAGTTCACGACAGCGCTGCGAATAGACAATAACCGCTCTATCCGGCCGCTTCCCCTCTGCGCCATCAATGGTATAAGCATCATCGTGTCGAACTTTTAGATCGGCAGTATATCTGTTGATCATTGAGTCCATGTTACCCGCGGTAATCCCAAAATATAAATTAGGCTTACCTAAGACCCCGAAATCCTCGGTACTTTGCCAATCAGGCTGCGAGATAATACCTACTCTAAATCCCTGCGCTTCAAGAGCACGACCCATTACCGCCATCCCAAAGCTTGGATGGTCGATATAGGCATCTCCGGAGATTATTATGACATCACAGCTATCCCAACCCAGTAAATCCATTTCCTGGCGAGTTGTCGGTAAAAAGCTGGCCGTGCCGAAACACTCTGCCCAATGCGGTTCTTTCGCAAAAAGGTATTCTGCAGTTCTGATCATTAAAATTACACAATTAATTTAGAATTTGATATGTCTACCCAATGTTGCCGGTAGCACATTTGACAGGGTCGTTAAATAACAGTAAATGAGATTAACAACTAACGACTTTAATAATCCCCCATTATCTCAGAAATACCGACAAATTCATATCGCTTTCAAATATTAACTTTTACACGACTAGCCACGCATTTTGTAACACTTTACTGATACAATCTGTATTAAAGTTATTGTGGCTGACCTGCAAATCAGGCTGGCCCCAATGACACTCATCAAATAACATTGAGAAGCACTGACTTGAACTATGATATTTTCTCCAAAAATAGCATTAACACTTAGTTTTTTAAGCAGTTTAATAACTTCGCAATTTAGTTACGCCAAGCCAGTTACTGTCTATGCCGCTGCATCTTTAACCCAATCGATCAATGAAATTAGCGCTATTTATGAACGGAAAACCCAGCGGCAAGTCATCGGCGTCTTCGCCGCTTCATCAACTTTAGCAAGGCAGATAGCACACGGCGCCCCCGCAGATATTTTTATCAGTGCAAATCATAAATGGATGCAATATTTATTAACTGAAGACAGAGTTTCATCACTGACACTAACGGCATTACTAGAGAATCAATTAGTACTTGCCGCTCCTATAAACAGTCGCATACCAAGCAGTCAAATACCAGCCGACGACAGCCAATCAGCGGCAGCGATCAACCTTGCAGAACTTTTACAAAACAACCGCTTAGCCACCGGCGACCCTAGTCATGTTCCCGTCGGAATTTATGCCAAACAAGCTTTACAATCTATAGATCAATGGGATTCTGTCAAAAGTAAGCTGGCGTTAACCGGTAACTCTCGCAGCGCGCTGCTTTTTATCGAACGAGCGACTGTTCCCATCGGGATTGTTTACAAAACCGATGCATTATCATCGTCTAAAGTGAAGATAGTTGCGACCTTCTTAGCTGGCAGCCACGATCGCATTCAATACCCAATGGCATTAGTCAAACACCGCACCAGCGTTATTGATCAGCCTTTAAAAATGCAACCGACCTCAGCTAGCCAATCACACGCCGCTGCTTTTTATGATTTTTTACAATCGGACTCCGCCGGCAAAATTTTTCGACAGTATGGATTTTCAACCTTAAAAAATGCTAACTGATTTCGAGATACAGGCAATTTCACTCAGTCTAAAAGTGGCGGTTAGCTCAGTCACTTTTAGTCTGCCGTTCGCTTTATTTTTTGCCTGGATACTTGCCAGAAGCCGCTTTATTGGCAAGCCTATTTTAGATGCAATTATTCATTTACCCCTAGTTTTGCCGCCGGTGGTGATTGGTTACTTATTACTGATTAGCTTTTCCCCTACGGGGTTTATCGGTATTTTTTTAAAACAAAACTTAAATATTGATATTAGTTTTAGCTGGCAGGGTGCGGCTCTTGCCAGCGCTATTGTTTCTTTCCCCCTGATGGTACGGGCCATTAGACAAAGTTTAGAAGCTGTCGATTACAAACTCGAACAAGCGGCTAGTACTTTAGGTGCCAGCAAAGTAAAAGTATTTATCACTATTACTTTACCACTGATTAGCCCAGGTATTTTAAGCGGGGTTATCTTAGGTTTTGCTCGCAGCTTGGGGGAATTCGGCGCCACCATCACTTTTGTATCCAACATCCCCGAAGTCACACGTACCATCCCTCTAGCCATGTATAGCTTCATCCAAACCCCAGGAGCTGAGATGCAGGCATTGCGACTGTGTATTTTAGCCATTACTATTGCACTGATCGCTCTAATCGCCTCTTACTGGCTAGAAAAAAAACTGCGACACGCTAGCGGTAGGAGTTAAGTGGGATGCACTTAAAAATAACTAAAACTCTCAATCAATATACTTTTTCTCTGGATACACAAATATCCGATACTGGCATCAGTGTTATATTTGGCCGTTCAGGATCAGGAAAAACCACCTTGATCAATATGATTGCCGGGATCAGCCAACCCGATGCAGGCTTCATAAAAACCTGTGCTGGATGCTTCTTTGACTCAGCGCTTGCCATAAATCTACCGGTGCACAAAAGAGGCGTCGGCTACGTATTTCAACAGTCGCGATTATTTCCCCACTTTAGCGTGCTGAAAAATTTAAAATATGGCTATGTTTCGCACTTAGACCCCAATCGAGAATTTTTCCAGCAAATAGTACAGTTACTAGATATTAAAAACCTGCTCAAGCTCTACCCAAACCAGCTATCAGGTGGAGAAATGCAGCGCGTTGCCATTGGTAGAGCATTATTATGTAGACCAAAAATACTCTTAATGGATGAGCCACTTGCCTCTTTAGACTTACCACGCAAGAGAGAACTTTTGCCCTATTTAGCTAAGCTCAACAAAGAGCTCAAGTTACCCATTATCTACGTCACCCACTCATTAGATGAAGTACTTTTTCTCGCCGACGAAATATTATTATTAGAGCGAGGCAAGCTAGTTTTACAGGGTGAACTAGAAGCGGTTTGGAATGATAAACTAATTTTACCTTGGCTTAATAACAACCAACCTTCCGCGATATTACACAGCCAAATAAGCGCACATCACCCGCGCTATTCTCTGACCGCACTGGCGGTCAATGAACAGCAAGTATTTTGGGTGAATAGACTCAACTTACCGCTCGGCGAAAGCATTCGAATTAGAGTGTTTGCAAAAGATATATCACTGACACTGCGCAAAGCACCCAGCAGTGAAACCAGTATTCGTAATATATTCAAAGTAACTATTATCGATATTATTAAAGAGCCACAAAATGTCCGAGTTAAGCTAACTATTGGGGACAATATTTTATGGGCCGAAATAACGCTATGGGCTTTTGAAGATCTTAAATTAGCGCTCAATCAAGTGGTCTACGCCCAGGTAAAAAGCATCAGCGTTAACAACCGTGACTGGGCAACTCACTAATCAGTTTTCATCGAGAGATATCAACTACGGACGCCTCGACACGAGTCTATTTTTAGATGAAAAATTAGAATACAGGCTCCAATAAAGCAGGCCTATATACCAATTTAATAGCCTAGCGCCAGCGACGCTGACTGCGACTAGAAACACCCGCCATTTTCACCAGCCCCGCTCTGGTGTGCGCATGACAGACTGCGATGGCTAACGCATCCGCCGCATCTTCCTGCGGTAGACCTGGCAGTTTTAAAATTCGTGCAATCATGTGCTGCACTTGGCCTTTGTCGGCACCACCATTACCTACCACCGCCTGTTTAACCTTCCTCGCCGCATACTCATAGACGTCCAGCGTCTGCTGAGTGGCTGCAACGATGGCGGCTCCCCTAGCCTGCCCTAACTTCAAGGCTGAATCGGCATTTTTAGCCATAAAAACTTGCTCGATAGCAAATTCCTGCGGGGAATACATTTCAATCACTTCAGTTACACCGGCAAAAACTTGATTTAATCTATCCGCCAAATCTCCTTCTTTCATACGAATACAACCGCTTGCTATATATTCATTTTTCCCGCCAATAGTGTTAATGACGCCATATCCAGTAATTCTTGAACCTGGATCTATCCCCAAAATAATCATTGAAAATTGTACTCTTTCAGTAACGCTAGTAACTCAGTTAACATATATTCTTGGCACTCGCTTGGTGACGCCAGTAAACAAAGTATAAGCGATAGTATCGGCCGCTTTAGCCACCTCTTCCACTGCTAAATTATCTCCCCATAACTCCACCTCACTACCTACCACCACATTGGCTAGCCCGGTCACATCCACGGTTACCATATCCATTGAAACTCGGCCCGCAATGCTAGCCACTTGCCCTGCCACCATAATCGGTGACCCATTGACAATATGTCGATCGTAACCATCCGCATAGCCGATCGCAATCGTAGCGATACGTCGCTTGCTCTGACAGACAAAGCTAGCGGCATAACCAACGGTTTCACGCACTGCGACGTCCTTCAGTGCTATCACTTGAGTGGTAAAATTCATCACCGGTTTTAGTTGCTTTGCCCAATCCTGAGGAACGGAAAAAGGTGAGGCACCATAGAGCATTAGCCCCGACCTTACCCACTGTCGATGGGTATTTTCAAGCGCTAGTATTGCAGCAGAATTAGCGATCGAATGCTCCGAGTTCAACCCTTTAACCGCCGAGTCAAAAAATGCTAACTGTTTTTCTGTCATCAGATTTTCAAGCTCATCCGCACAAGCCAGATGCGACATCAATACAATATCAGCCACGTTATTACTCGCTTGTAATTGACGATACACACTAGTTAATTCCACGGGCGTCAAGCCTAAACGATGCATGCCTGAATCTAATTTCGGCCAGACGTTAATTGGCTGAGACAATTTAGCCTCTTGAATGACCTTAACTTGAAATTCACTGTGCAAAGCAGTCCAAAAATTATTACGGGCAATGATCGGTAACTCATCTGCAGTAAAAAAGCCCTCCAGCAATAAAATCGGCACTTTAATACCCGCCTCTCGCAGCTCGAGAGCTTCTTCTATACAGGCGACCCCAAAAGCACTCGCCAAAGGCTCTAGTCTTTTCGCAACTGGCACAGCACCGTGACCATAAGCATCCGCTTTTACAATGGCAATCGTCTTAGCTGCTGCGGCTAAAGATTTTGCCAATTTAAAATTATGCTCTATCGCTGATAAATCTATAACTGCCTGTGCCGCTCTAGACATCTTTTACCCACTTCCATAAAACCACTAGTTAAGAACCGCACCCACTAATTTGCAGCACCGGACAATATTTTAGCTTTTAGCTTTTAGCTTTTAGCTTGTAACTTGTAACTTGTAACTTGTAACTTGTAACTTGTAACTTGTAACTTGTAACTAACCAATAACCATAATTGCCTCAATTTCAATATCTACCGCTTTCGGTAACGCTTTAACTTCATAAGCCGCTCTAGCGGGGTATGGTTGCTTAAAATAACGAGCCATTACTTCATTAACGGCGGCAAAATTACCTAAATCAGCCATCAATATCGATAGTTTTGCAATATCGTCCATTGAGCCACCAGCGGCTTCAGTAATTGCTTTCAAATTTTCAAAGACCCTCACAGCCTGCTCCTCAAAGCCGCCAGCAACTATTTCCATAGTAACGGGATCCAAGGGAATCTGACCTGAGATATAGACAGTGCTGCCAACTTTTACTGCCTGTGAATAAGTACCAATTGCAGCTGGAGCTTGATCTGTTGAAATAATACTACGATTTGCCATTTAAACTTCCTCACCTATTTAATATGAATTTACAATTAACCATAGCTCAAAGCCTCAGCACAACTGAAGCTAAAGCACTTGAAAATACCTCGCAAAGTAAACTATTTCAATAGCTTTCAACTCACGATAGGGGATTAAATTCACTAAAATTGAAATCCAGTAATAAACCACAACCGAGAAATTGATGATTTTCGTCTATTTAAAGCATTTAACAATAAGATATTCCAGATTATTACATTATTGTTAGAATTATTTATTGTTTTTTACCCCTAAATTAGGTTTAATCCCCGCTATGATAGATAGCACTTAAAAAATTATATTTAGTCGTCTATTTTAATAAGAGCTAGCACTGTGGTAGACAACTCTACTCGCAATCCATTTCATTATTAATCTGATTATAATTATGCGTAAACTAGACCGAATAGATCGTAACATTCTACGAATTTTACAAAACGATGGCAGAATTTCTTATACTGAACTCGCTGACAATGTTGGACTTTCGACGACACCTTGCATAGAGCGCGTCAGAAGACTGGAAAAAGAGAAATTTATTGAAGGCTATTACGCCAAACTTAATCCCAGCGCGTTAGGTTTTGACATGTTAGTTTTTGTAGAGATTGCGCTCTCCTATCAATCACCTGATGCATTTGAAACTTTCAATCAAGCAGTAAAGCTCCTCCCTTACATTCAAGAATGTCACTTAGTTTCAGGAGATTCTGACTACTTATTAAAAGCACGCATTAGAGACATGTCTGAATACAGAGCGCTACTAGGCGAAATGCTGCTCACCTTACCAGGGGTCAAAAACTCAAAGAGCTACATTGTTATGGAAGAAGTAAAAGAAGCCGTTGGCCTACCCATCAAAGGCTAATAAAAAACATTCTTTGCCCGAAGAAAGAAACCCCTGTAGTTTTAGCTGTTTCTGCACCAATGACTTCCCGTTGCTACATAAAACTATGGGGGCCTACTGACTATAGCTCACTAGGCCTCGTATCACTCTCCTGAATCAGTGATGACTTCCAAACGACGCTCTACATTCATTTTTCAGCCACGGCTTTTGAACGCTCTCAATCCAAAATTAGTTATTATAATTTCCAGCATTTTTTAAGCCTCATTTATTTTTAGTAAAATCTTTTAGACTCTATTTACAAACAATTATATTGAATCAATCTTTAGCATCGTGTTTAGGAATTAATCCTATGTTTATAAACAACCACATCAAGCATAATTTGTTTATGGAGAGTTAAGGAAGGATCTTATTTAATTCCTAGGATGGGAAGCTCTAAAGTTACTCAAGGAAAGAGTAGCATCGGCAAGGAAGCTGGACAGATTTTACAAGGACGAATTTAAGATCGATTCACTATTTGTTATTCATTTAGCACTAGCGAACTTACATGTTGGGATAGAATGGATTCTATATTTTCTGAGGATCAGAACTCAATATGCTACTTAAGGATTAAAGTAGTATTGGCAAGGATGCCGAAATCAAGGGCTTTGTAATGGATGACATTCAAGCCCTTTTATTTTTCTCTACTAAAAATTAAGAATATATCTTATGTTCTTAATATTAAAGATTAGAGATAATATAGTTATGGAGAGTTAGGAAGGATCCTATTTATTCCCATTGGGAACTCACTTACTACATAGGGAAATGTAGTATCGGCAAGGAAGTCGAAGGCAAGGGCTCAGATATGGATATTATATGAGCCCTTTTATTTTGCCTAAATTTTGAGCCTATAAATAATTTTGCAAGCCACCAGCAAGGTTCACAGTATATTTCACGAGGATGCGTAGTAAACGTCGGCTGATCTATATAACATTCACAGCTCCCCTGCCCAAAGAGCTTGCCGTAGCACTACTGCAGTCAACTATTTAGCATTTAGCATTTAGCATTTAGCATTTAGCATTTAGCATAAACCATTAATCATCCTAGCTTAAAAATCCACTGAATCTAAGATTGCCGCTATTTCAATACTGCTGTAAAACCAGCATTTCACGTTCTGCATCCATTCTGAAGCCACGGATTCAGGTTAGACGAAAACTAACTTACAACTTGTTTACAAATTTGATTACGTCCTTGTCCTTTCGCTTTATACAACGCTATATCAGCCGCTTTTAGTGGATTAGTATTAGTACGAGCCACAGCTAACCCACCACTAATAGTCACTGACACTTGTTCACCACTGCCACCTTTGCCCCGCAAACCACGTCCTTTTTTATTATTTTTACTGCGCTTTTTACTACGCACTTTCAAGCTAGCCTGCTCAACTTGGACCCTAACTTGCTCTAGCGCATCCGCTGCTATATCTACATCTGTGGTCGGGAAAAGAACACAGAATTCCTCTCCGCCATAACGGTAGGCTGTTCCACCTTTTACTTGACGAATTTTTTGTGCAACCATGCGCAATACTTGATCACCTACATCATGGCCATAAGTATCATTAAATTTTTTGAAAAAATCGATATCCAACATCGCCGCGGTATAGTTTTTACCTAATTTTACCATTCGTTCATTAAGCGCTCTTCTTCCTGGAAGACCCGTTAATTCATCCATATAAGCCATACTCAAAGTACGCTTAAATAATGCCATCACTAACAACAATTGATTCAAGGAAACCAATAGACTCAATTGTATTTCATCAACTGGAGGCATTACTAACAGCCATCCAGAGAACACCAACGAAACCAGCAGGTAGGCATCTATCAATAAGGTCTGGACGAAAAGCTTAATCAGTAAATATAGAAAACATACGCTAAAAACCGCCAGTGCTGGAATTGAAATATTAAACCCTTCAATCGAAACGTGCGGCCAGCTAATCAGCTGATGGAGCTCATTGGTTTGAAACACATAGGCGACTGCCAATAAGCCTGGCTGACAAAAGATGAAGACGATTCTAAACAAGCCGGTAATACTGTAGGTTCCACGCTCTTTATAAAATGCTATCAGCAACATATTCACCGACATAACCACTATCGCTAGCTGAGTGTAGTGTGGATTGGAAAAATCTAGCTTTAGAAAAGTCCAAACAGAAAGGCTTATTAGTCCGGCAAATAAGATACGACTGAAATTAAAAAAACCGACCACTAAAAAAAGAAAGCCGCTAATTGCCAAAGGCAACCAGGGAATAAAATAATTCCACTGTTGAGGTATCATGTTAGAAAAAGGAAGAAAATAAATAGCCGCGGCAATGAAAGCGAGAGGTAGAAGCAACAAATTAAAGGGTCTCATAAAATCAGACACGGGCTTTCCTTTTATAATATTTAACACTGTAGTGTTTGAGGGGTATTAGTTCAATTTTTAGGCGCTGTCATTCTATGTAATTGATGCTTAAGTGGCTAGCAAAATCAGACTAAAATTTGGATTTATCCCTTGCTTGCCACATCTGATTGGCTTTTTCCAAGCTGCCTGGCTGATCACCACAAATTCCCAACAAAACTAAGGTTGCAGCCAAGGTACTAATCACCGCTCCTCTACCATAAATATGTTCTATATCACCTCGCCAGAGCTGGATCAGTTGTTCAACCTCGAGTTCACTATCTTTCACTTCACGCTTAGCGTAGATCCGTGGCCATAACTGTTCTGATAGCTGCTTGTTCTTAATCCAGCGGATTTCACAATCGGCATCTGGCCGCATTTCAGCCTCTCCGCCATCGCCACGAATTGTCAGACTATTTTGCACCCCTAAAATAGCACTAGTTTTTTGATGCATAGGCGCATAAGCGGGGTGAAAAACACCATCTACACAGTTTTTAGCCTGTAGTGGGTTCAACATTCTACACAGTGTATGTACAGGGGATCGCAAACCAAAGATCGAGCGCATATCAATGATTTCAGCCACTTTTGGGGCGAGACTGTCAATCCCCATAAACGCAAAATTATCTGCACTTAACTGCTCTGATACTTGCTGCCAGCTAGTACAACTAACTATCGAGAATAGCGATAATACATCCTGCGTATAGATCCTTCCAGCAGTATGACCACGAGCACCGTGCATTAAGACTCTATGGCCGTTCTCACTCAACAGTAAAGCGGTTAATAAAAACCACGGCAGTTGACGCTTTTTACCCGCATAAGTCGACCAATCCAGCGCAACGGTTAGATTATCAGGTGCAGGGTTGCGCGCCCTAACGGCTGTAATAAAACCGGCCAGCTCCTCTGGTGATTCCTCTTTAACTCTGAGCAACATCATAAAAGCTCCAAGTTGCTCAGCTCTGACATGGCCATCCAAAATCATGCCCATAGCGTGTTCTGCTTCTGCTTGATTTAAAGACCTAGAACCTTTCTTTCCTTTTCCTAAAATTCGTACATATTTTGCAAAGGGATGTTCTTGCACACGATCACCTATCTGTTTAACTTTTGCAGCTATCTGTTTAACTTCTTCAACTATCATAAGCCGTGCACAAAAGAAGTCCATCAATTATTCAGAAGTACCTATAGAGCTTTATATAAGGCTACTGTAAGAGGTGACTATATAGACCTGAATAGCTCTGAGACCTTTAAAATCCTGTGCTGAGCAGCCAACAAACGATATAATACGCTAAACCTGACATAGATCAGCAATATTTGACAAGTTTTCAACCACAGGCAAATTCAATGTCGAGCAATAAAATCCAGTTTGGTCGCCCCAAAAAACATAAACAAAAACTCTCAGAACTGACTCTGACCATCGACAACCTAAGTTTGGAAGGTCGAGGTGTATCCAAGCAAATAGCCACGAAAAAAGGACAAAAAGCCATTTTTGTCGATGGTGCTATTCCCGGAGAAATCGTCCGAGTAAAAATCAGTCAGCAACACAAGAATTATGACGAGGCGAAGCTTGTATCTATTGAGCAACCTTCGGTGCACAGAGTCGATGCGAACTGCGAGCATTACAACCATTGCGGTGGTTGCCAGTTACAGCATATTGAAACAACAGCACAATTGGACTTTAAACAACAAGCGGTTTTATCTTTACTGGCAAGAAGCGCTAAAGTAATCCCAGTCTCTATCCAAGAGCCGATCAGATCTGCTCCCTATCACTATCGTCGCACGGCTCGGATCGGCGTAAATAGACTCAACCAAAGCAATAATATGATTGTTGGATTTCGTCGAAAAGGCAGCAGCAAATTACTACAAGTGGCGAAATGTAACATCTTACCGGAAAATTTATGTGGCTTGTTTGATCAATTACGTCAAACCTTGCAGCAGATCAGTAATGCTAAAGCGATCACTCATATTGAATATCAGCAAGGCGATCAGAGCGGTGCCCTGACCTTTCGCTGTAAAGAACCTTTAAGCAAGCATGCTCGCGATCTTCTCGCTACTATGCTCACTGAACTAGGTTTACAAGGGTTCTTAAAGTTTGATTCGGCAATCGAGCCACTGCAGACTAATGCCGACAATTTAAGCTATTTCGTAAACCAGGTAGAACTACGTTTTAATTCTGGGGATTTTTTGCAAGTTAATTCTCAAGTAAACAAACAAATGATTAACCGAGCCATTGAGTGGCTGGCTCTCACCGAAAAAGATCACGTCTTGGACTTGTTTTCTGGTTTAGGCAACTTTTCCCTCCCTATCGCTAAACATGTTGCAACGGTAACCGGTGTTGAGGGCAGCGAGTCAATGGTACAGCGGGCTTCTGAAAATGCCCTTTATAATAAAATAGAAAATAGTGAGTTTTTCAGTGCAAATTTAGCACAGTCGGTAATCCACCATCCCTGGTATGCGAAAGCTTTTAACAAAATCATCCTAGACCCGCCACGCAGCGGTGCGAGTGAGCTGATCTCTAGCTTGCTCTCTGGAGACGAAGAGCAGGCTAAGCTCTCTCCCGAGTTGATTTTGTATATCGCTTGCGATCCCTCATCACTGGCGCGAGACACCGCTTTACTCGCGACTTTAGGCTATAAAATAACTAAATTCTGTGTGATGGATATGTTTCCAAACACCACGCATATAGAGACGATGGCACTTTTTTCAAAAGTTAAATCCAACGAAAAAAAGATCAACGGTGCTACTAAAACCAAACCTAAGAAAAAGAAGCTCTTTTCCCTTTGATTAAAATTATTTATCAAGATGATCAGCTGTTGGTGGTGGATAAACCTCACGACCTACTTTCGGTGCCCGGCAAAGGGCCCGATAAACAGGACTGTTTAATCACTAGACTTATCAATCAGGGACATGTCAGCGCTTTGATTGTACACCGTTTAGACTATGCCACCTCCGGATTGATGGTGATTGCACTTAACAAAGCAGCGCATAAAAGCCTGAGCCGAGCATTTCAAGAACGAGCCGTGACGAAGAGTTATCAGGCGATTGTCAGCGGCATAATGGCGCATGACCAAGGGACTATTTGTCAACCCTTACGTTGTGACTGGGAGAACCGACCTCTACAAATAGTAGATTACCAGTGGGGGAAAAATGCTACGACTCACTGGCGTGTCACAGAGCGATCCGCAAAGACCAGCCGTATTATGCTATACCCTGAAACTGGCAGATCCCACCAATTAAGAGTGCATATGCAATGGTTGGGGCATGCTATTTGCGGCGATCGATTTTATGCGCACAGCCAAGCACTCGCTCTTTCGGCAAGACTATGCCTACACGCACAAACTCTAGGATTCAACCACCCAGAAGACAATAGAGCTTTATCTTTCACTCTGGATTGTCCATTTTAGAAAAATTATTTATCTAAAACCTCATACATAACGTGACCAGCGGAGGTAAGTCGGCTCAAGGGCTTTAATCAAAACTCACAATATAGCCGAAGCAGAATCAGAATCAAGAGTTTGCGCTATGTTGTGCAGTGAAGCCACTGATTTAGGTTATTGTCTGTCTAAAGCCTGTTTCGCAATTTTCGACACTTACTCCCATTGCTATTTTACAAAACGTTACTTTTTTATAATGTACATTCTAAACATAACTCCCTAGTATTGGTTTGTTGCCAGACGCTCATCTCAAGTTAGTTTTATTGCCCTTTCAAGCCATGCTCTAATTATCTTAACCCGGTAGTTAACTGTCTTTAATCGGGTAGGCAAAGCACTGCTATTTTTTGACAACATATGTTCAATAGGCCCCGTAGCAGTGTGCGAGATCCCTAGCTAATACAACTTGTGAAAAATATCAGCCTAAGCCACCTGCTGCATACATATATCTGGGCAGATATTTAAAGGTATTCAGCTCGATTACGGCACACCGTTTTTAGCCCCTTTTTACTCAATAGTTTTTATAATAGCTGGATAAATGTAATGAATCGTTCCGAAGTCAATGAGATTATTTTAGAAAGTGACCAATTCATCCGCTCTTTTGGCTACCGATTACCGCCTTTTGCCTACTGGAATCCAACTCAAATGAAAGAGCGGATCAGTACTGATTCACAACAGATTTATCAAAGTCGGATGGGCTGGGACATTACTGACTATGGCGAAGGTAAGTTTAAAGACTTAGGCTTATTTCTTTTTACAGTACGCAATGGCCAACAATCAAACGTTAAGCAAGGTATGGGAATGCTCTATGCAGAAAAAATCATGATCAGCCGTCAGGCTCAGATATCCCCCATGCATCACCATAATTTTAAAACCGAAGATATTATAAACCGCGGAGGCGCCACGTTAGTTCTTGAACTTTGGTCATCAACCCCCTATGGAGAAATAGATCGGGAAAGTGCTGTGCATGTTTTGGTCGACGGTCGCCGCATCAGTTTGAAGGCGGGTACTCACTTAGCGCTAAAACCAGGAGAAAGTGTCACTATAGAACCTCATCACTGGCACGCTTTTTGGGGAGAGGGAGGCGATGTATTGATAGGAGAAGTAAGCAATGTTAATGATGATCTGACTGATAATATTTTTTTAGATCCGATTGGTCGCTTCTCAAAAATTTGTGAAGACCAGCAGCCTTTGCACTTATTGGTATCAGACTATGACACTTGGTTAAACTAAGGAGCCGCTGACTCCCCATATAATACAGGAAAAAAAATGATCATAAGTTGCGGAGAAGCATTAGTTGACTGCTTTAATCAGCCACAAACTACGAGCTTTGACACTATCATTGGCGGCTCGCCACTGAATGTCGCTGTCGCATTAGCAAATGCCGGCAG
This sequence comes from Oceanospirillales bacterium, assembly GCA_029027825.1. Classification (GTDB taxonomy): domain Bacteria; phylum Pseudomonadota; class Gammaproteobacteria; order Pseudomonadales; family Balneatricaceae; genus Rs1. Next base: position 3,070,088 of record CP093399.1, read on the forward strand.
CCAAGTGGCTTTAATGACTAATATATCTTTTGATCAATTTGGTGAAAGACATTTACGGCACCTTAAAACACACCGCGTTTCTCAGCAGTACATTACTAGATCAGAGCATTCATCAGGCTTAATGTTGGTAACTTACAACAGTGATAAAAGCGCCTCCTATCGTTACTATGGACACAATACTGCCGAGCTTAACTTTCAGCTTAACGAACTAGTTAACCAAGATTTTTCACAGGTCAGCTGCTTGCATTTTGGCTCCTTTTCCCTAGTTAAAGGAGTGACCGCTAATAGCTTTCGCCACTTAATTCTCCAGCAAAAATCTAGCTGCGTTATCTCTGTTGATATTAATGTCCGCACTGCCATAGAACCTGATTTAGGTATTTGGCACGATGAATTCAGCGCACTAATGGACAGCGCACACATTTTAAAAGCCAGTGCAGAAGATTTATGCCTACTATATAAAATAGCTAATTTCAGTAAAAATACAGCATTGGAATTGATGAAAAAATGGCGCCATAGTGGAGTAAAATTACCGATCATCACCGACGCTGAAAACGGCGCATACGCTTTACTGAATGATAAATTTATCCATGTACCCGCCCAGTCGACTAAAATCATTGATACTGTGGGCGCAGGTGACTGCTTTATGGCGCACTTATTACATCAGTTAGAAACGTATCAACTGCTATCGATTGCTAAATTAGAGCACTTAAGCGAAGCACAAGTGCGAGATGCTTTAGCAGTTTCCATTCAAGCTGCCTCTTTCACCATTGCACACCAAGGTGCGGTATTTCCGCGACAAGCAGATCTTAAGCTTTGATTTAACCATTTAAACTCCTCTGTAAGCTCCGTAAACTTGGCGATGTGGGAGCTTAGGAACTTATCCAGAGGCTTTGGCAACCTGCGTAACTCTAGACTTCAGATGGCAGCAAATGAGCTATTGACCCCAGCCGTTAGCTGGCTGATCAGATCAATTAAAATATCTAGCCATATTTATGTTTTTTGTAGCACTTTCTCGCTAATCTACACATACTTGTGCACTCTTTAGTCGCAATTACTGAATTTTTTAGCTAACCCAACTAAAGCCCTCTTAGTAATCATAGCCTCAAGGTAATTTAATCGATGAATTGGCAAGCAAATAAATGGATCGCTGCACTGTTAGGTTTTTTGTTTCAACCATTGGGCATGCTATATGTGACACGAACTGGCTGGGCGAGTAGCTATTTTATACTGATCATTTGCACCGCGATTATTGAGTATATAGCAGTCGCCAAATATCAACTGCCACTATTTGAATATAAACCTATCACGCTGCTAGTAATGACTACCTGTGCCATACACTGCTTCAAATTAGCCGCAAATAAAAAGCCCGTTATCTCTAGGCCTTGGTATAGTAAATGGTTTGCTTTATTGGCTATTTTGGCTATTTTTTATAGCACTACATTTTTAGTCAGGTCCTATTTGTATGAGCCCTTTCGATTGCCTTCAACGTCTATGTATCCAACCCTAGAGAAAGGCAGCTATTTAATAGCGAAAAAACTTGGTTATGGGAATTATGGGAGCTTCGGCATAACTATTCAAAAATCAGCACTGTCCGCAATCATCAAACGCGGCGATATAGTTGTATTTCTCTACCCAAAAGATACCTCAACCTTATTTGTTAAAAGAGTGATTGGACTACCTGGAGACGAAATAATTTATGACGGAAAAATCCTTTATCTTAATGGCGAAGAAGTCAGTACTCACTATCTCAGCACTGTAGGAACACAGCGGATTTTTGAGGAGCGCATTGGAAACATTACCTATAACGTCGCTAATGATAGTCGCAGAAAATCGCTAAACCACCAAATAAGAGTAGCGGCAGGTCATTATTTTGTGATGGGCGATAATCGAGACAATTCCAACGATAGTCGCTATTGGGGGACTGTACCTAAAACAAATATGGTTGGAAAAGTGATTCATGTATTTGATTAACAGATGTTAATACTCTGAGAGCTCTGCATAACTACTGCGGTAGACAACATCAGCGATTTAACAGTGTATTCGAGCCGCGCTGAGTTCTAATATCGAGTCAATATAATTAGCTTGGCTCATTAACCAAGCTAATCATCTTCGAGTTTTCTAGCCGTCATCGCTAGATCGTAATTAAGCGGTGATTAATCCATAATCCCGATCAAGAATTTCAATAATTTCAGCTCTAGGATCAGCCGGTATTTGCACTTTTTTACCAGTAATTGTCTTGGCGATACTAGTGTAAGTGTTACTCACCTCCAGCAAATCTGCCTCACTTAACAGAAAGCCCGCCGCCATATCTAAACGCTCTGACATTTTATCTTTCGCCAACAGCAGTTCAGGTACTGGCACTGATTTAAGCAACATTTGACGAAAACCTTCTTTAGAGTTCTCTACAATCCGGCCTTCATCATAAGCTTCAGCGTCCCAGATTCTGGAGGAGTCAGGGGTACCTACTTCATCGATATAAATTAGTTCATCATTGCCGGCTAAGTCTTTAACGTAGCCAAATTCAAATTTGGTATCGACAAAAATTTGTTCAACCGCTGCCAACTGCTGAGTAATTAAGTCAAAGCCTTCTGTTAATAGCTTTTCGTACAGATCCACATCATCAGCACTGTTAAATTTAAATGCGGCTAAATTATTAATGATGTTTTCCCGGCTGATATTGACATCATCTACTTCAGGTACTTCGCTTACACCGGTGATAATGCCTTTGGTTGAGGGGGTGATTAATAATTTTGGCATCTTTTGGTTAGCTTGCAATCCCTCGTCTAACGTAATCCCACAAAAATCACGCACATCTTGAGCATATGAACGCCACATACTGCCAGTGATGTATTGACGTGCTATCGCCTCAACCATAACCGGCTGTGCCTGACGTACAATCCAGATGTAGGGATGCGGGACATCAACAATATGATTGCCGGCTAGTCCAGCCTCATCAAAGGCTTTGAACCAATGTGCAGAAATAGCGTTTAGAGCAGCACCTTTACCAGGCACACCATTTAATCCATTTTCACCTTTCCAAATACATTCAAATGCCGAGATACGATCACTAATAATCATAATCGCCAGTGGCGTATCAGCAGCTATTTTGTAACCTTTTTCGACAATCAGTCTGGCGCTGTCTGCTGCAGTTAATTTATAAACTGATCGAACTTTTCCGCTGTGAATTTTGCCACTCACTCTAATTGGTAAGTCATCATTCACATCCATTACTTGATAAGCGCTCATTGGTTCTCCAGTTATTATTGTCATATAAAGGTTAAATATAGAGTTTAAATATAGAGGTACTACATGCCACTTTTATTGGTTTTTGATTAACCCACTGTGTCAGCCAAATTCAAATATGCAATACTCAAGATAAGGTCCTAAACAAAAACACCCACTGACTAAGTGGGTGTTTGACTACCTGAAACCTCTGCATAACTACTGCGCTCGCAACGTTATACAGAGATCTCATTTAAGACAGTCAGGCTCTTGGAATACTGTCTTTAATTCTCCACAGCAATTCTTCTGCCGGGACCGATGCCGCCTCTTCACCTTTCTTATTAAACACGGTGACGAACGTAGCATTGCCACGGAATTTCAATTTTAGTTGGTAGCCAGCGGTAAGCTCATACACATTAGTATTTATATTAAAGAAGCCTTTGTTAAAACCTCGGTTAAAGTTATAGACAACCTTTCCGCCAAGCCACACTTTAAACCCTTCTTGGTTAGCTGGATGATTGGGATCGGTAAATGCCAATTCTTTGCTGGACTCAACTTGCCCTTTAGCGGTGTAACTGACATTTTTAACGTCAGATTGATCATCATCCCCGATACCAAAGGAAGCAAAAGTCAAAGGACCGCGATCACCATGCAACCATTCAAAAAAGCCACGCTTTTCTTCCTTTACTGGCGTCAAAGAAGTAAAAGTAAGATAGAACGCACTGCCTACAGGATCTTTGGTGCCGACATCTATCTGGTTTGCAGTTAATGAGTTATCCACCAGCCGCCAAGCATTTTCTAAACTACCTGAAATTTTCAGTGCAGGCTTACCGTTAGCATTGCGGCCGAAAAGCACCGATCCCTCGCGTTGTGAACGCTTAAATTTACTCGCTAATAAGCCACTATTTTCAGTGCCGTTGGTCGCTTTACTCATAAAACGCAACAATTCGTAAAGCATATCGGTTTTGTAGGAGATGTTTTCTGACTCTTTACTCCAATCGACCTTATCCACCGCTTTATTAACCGGATACTGTACATGTGCCATACTGATCACGGTTCTAAATGGATTTTGCTGATCAGCTCGTAGCTGAATGCGCAGCTTGTTCTTACTATCGCCAGTAACACTTTGCAGAGTCAGTTTTTTGATCCAGCCATCGACCACACCGAACTTATCGCCTTCTAAGACTAACCAATCACTTTCAATAATCCCCCGCTGATAATCTAAGCCGCTAATACCTAAATTATTAAACTCCATAAATTGCTGAGCTTTTGACCAAATTTTATCAATTGGCTCGTCAACTACTAATACTTTCCCCGAGCCTTCCTGCTTAAAATTTACTGATTCAGACCCTGAATCCGCATAAAAATACTCAGGACGTTTAACCTGATTGATCGGTGCTGACTCAGCCAGAACGCGTAGCGGTATTTCCATCGTGTCTCTAGTTTGCTTAGCATTTAACTGCCCAGGAATTTGCAACCGAGCCGATGAAGTTACTTTTTGATACTCTTTACTGCGATCGTGAATCAAGCCATTTTCACCGTACAAAGCATTGTTCGATAAGGTACTGCAACCCGTCAGAAAACCAACACTCAATACTGTAGCAAGTCCTACGCTTCGCAAAGATATACTTTCGACTAACAAACTTTTATAACTCTTAGAGTACTGCTTTAAGATAACTACTGGATAATTACTAATATGCTGGTATTTCATACAACCTCGAATCTGGGTTAAAAGCGATTACTGTCAATCTACAATTCACAGTAATTGGTTGGTTTTCATGGCACTCAATAAGGGTGATTTATACTGTTCAGAAAGCGGCGTTAAAGGCAATCGAATACCTTCTCCCATCAGTCCCAATTGCGCGACTGCCCATTTGACGGGAATAGGATTTGACTCCATAAATAATTGATTGTGTAAATCCATTAATTCAGCGTTGAGTGCCCTAGCTCCTATCGCATCTCCAGCAATGGCCAGATCACACATTTCTGACATTTTAGTCGGGGCAACGTTTGCGGTAACCGAAATATTACCGTGACCTCCAGCGAGCATAAGTTCTACAGCGGTTACGTCATCACCTGAATAGACAGCAAACCCTTCAGGGGCATTTCTGACTAATGATTTATTTCTTTGTACGTCACCGGTCGCGTCTTTAATACCGACAATATTAGCGACATCATTAGCTAAACGTAAGGTAGTTTCTTCCTGCATATCTGCAATCGTTCGCCCAGGGACATTATATAAAATCTGCGGTATATCGACGGCTTCGGCGATCGCTTTGAAATGCAGGTACATTCCTTCTTGAGTCGGCTTATTATAATAGGGAACCACCGATAAACAGGCATCAACACCCAGTGCTTTGGCCTCTTTAGAAAGTTCGATTGCCTCTTTAGTATTATTAGCACCGGTACCGGCTATCACCGGAATCCGCCCTGCAACCAACTCGACAATCCGCTTAATAACGGCACAGTGCTCAGCAGGGCTTAAAGTAGCAGACTCTCCAGACGTGCCGACGGCAACTATTGATCGAGTGCCATGCTCTATGTGAAATTCAACTAACACAGCCAAAGCAGACCAATCTACATCCCCCGCTGGGGTCATTGGGGTAACAAGTGCAACAATACTACCGGTAATCATTTTCTTCTCCAATACTGACGAGGGCTAGCTGCCCTTTACCTTACTATCTCTCAAACATAAATACATGACTGATTGAGCTTACCATTTGGCACCGTATTCTATAAGTATACTAAGGATAAGTCTCGTATTTTCTGAAGCTGTTGCCAACAACTTTTTCAAACAAAAAGGCGGCCTCTAACTATCCCAGAGATATACTGGATTTTTATGAAGAACTAATTAGAGAGTAAAAGAAGAGGAGGCTATCGTTGAACGGGAGGAGTTTTAAGGTAAAACGATAGATAAGGGACCTATTCGAAGAATAAAAACCAGCACACAAGATTAGTGTGTACTGATGTTAGAGCTGTAGCAACAAGCGAGGAAACGATGCAATCGAAGGCGACTAAACCCCTAACGACACCCGAAATCAACCTTTTTTGGTTAACAGCATTTCCAACTTACTATTTATACGCTGCTGTTTTTCTTGATCTTTTTTAGCTTGTTCTTGCAAACGCTGATTATCTTTGCGACGCTGATGAAACTCTTTTAACTGAGTTTTAGCGTATTCGGCTTCACTTTCAGTTACTTTTCCTGCATCTTTACCTGTCAAATCGATGCGCTCAACATCTAACTTCATAGCCCGAAAATAATTAGGAGCGCGAACATAAGATGCTAAAGCACGCTTTATCTTATTTTTAGCAACCTTTTCATCAGCAATTAAATCGTCTTGAATTCCAATTTTGAGCGGGCGAATATTTGTCCGACTAAACGTCTGCGGATATAATTCGATTAACATCGCTAAGGCAGCCTGGTTACTTGCTCTGTTTTTAGCTTTGTTCTTATTGGCAGCTGGTTTTTCAGCGCCAGCGTTTTCTACATTGATTACTTCTTGAATCACGACACAACTCTCGAGTTTTCTGAATTTAAATATTGAGACCCAAGCCGGATAATCGAAACTGACTCGGTCGTAGCAAATTATCCAACTAGGGTAGCACAAAACCCAAGTTGCACTATTATTAATGAGATATATTTATATTAAACCAGCCAAATTGCACACTATTCAGCTATACCTTTACGAATAATATATTTGTAAATATCATTCTCTTCGTAGTGGTTAATTAGCTCATGACCTAAAAACATACAAAATTTAGGTATATCTCGCTCTGTAGATGGATCTGTTGCTTCAACCAATAAAGTATCACCAACCGACATATCTCGTATCTTACTGTGCAGTAACATCACTGGATCAGGACAGTATAACCCCTTTGTATCCAGTAAATGATCTACTTCTTTACCAGCCATGTACTTGCCTACAAGGTAATTTTAAACATAACAAATAGCCTGTATTTTAGGCGTCACTATTGTCGCAAAATTATTGCTTGAGAGGAAGGCTATATACTAGCGAAATCACGATTAAGTTAAATCCATTTGCTAGCTATTTTACAGTCGATCATTGGTCATTAAAATAGATAAGCAATATAAGGCACTTATAAAAACCTTACCCTAGAACTTATTCATGATCAAACCGAGCTGCCGCGGCCAAGCCTGCTTTCCTAGATACTACGTCGCTATCAGAGACAGCCCCTTCGAAAGACTTAGTTTCCAAGCAAAACTTTCGATACCGCCTGAGCCGATATTTTCAAATACTGCTCTTGAGTATACCCAGATTTAACTCTGGGCTTTAAATCATGATCAGCATCTTCAAACCACTGAATTTTTACTCGTTTACCTAATGGATAATTAAGCACTTCGTCCCTTGTCCCTAACTTATCCCTACTGCCTTGAAAAATATAAACATCCGTTGCTATCTTATGTAAGTGCTCAATTCGCAATAGCTCTGGCTTTTTGATGGAGTGAAAAGGATAGCCGTAGACAAAAACTCCTTTGACCGTTATTTCGCTAGTAATTGACAGCTCTGCAAAAGCACTACCGAGCTGACTGCGGTTAGTCATAGGATGCAAAAAATCTGCTATTAAAGTAGCTACTCTCCCGCCAAGTGATTTACCAGCCAAATACAGTGGCAATCGGTGATTTTCTGGCGAAACAAGGACTTCTTTGATCGCAGCAAGATAAGCTGCTAATAAAACTGGCATTTTATCGGGGAAGCCTTTTTTTCCGGTTAGGCGCCTCTTGGCCATAAAAGGAAATTCAAACCTAACCACTTTCAAACCACTTTCATTTAACAGTTTACTCAAATTATTCATATACTCATGATCCATAGATATACCAGAACCATGGGCGAGAACGACCATACCTTTAGTCAGCCTACCACTTTCATTAATCCTCTCATTGTTTAGATATTCAACCACAGATTCTGTTATCAGTAATTTCACTTCCACCCATCCATAAATATTGCCTACACCCTAATTATATCGCCCGACATCCACTTAATACTTTAATCCGCCCTCCATGGCAAATTTAATACATTGTTTAATCTTAGCGCTTTTAGAAAAATCTTCTATACTTAAAGTGCTTGGATATATCCTGAATTCCTCACACACCCCTGACAGATAAAGAAACTGGTGATTAAGGCACCTACTGCAAGCATGCTGAATGTCTGAAGAAAACCGTTTTCAAAGAACCCTAAAAGCACTGTAAGCACCGCATAAGGGACGAGGACACTTGGAGGAACACCTGAAATATTGTGAGATTCAAAACAAAGCCCAATACCTGAAACCATGACTTCAAAGTGAAGACAGAGTGTAAAATATTGGCTCTACAGTGGAATTTAAAAATCTTAGCTGCACTCGCAGGTTCAGCGGGCATTTTTCTAGCCGTCGTAGAATAAAGAGTTTGCGCTATGTAGTGCAGCAAGTCACTGATTCAGGTAATACTCACCGTATGTATTGACGATCTGAATTGCATGTTACATTATAGATTTAGTGATTAACCCCATGGAATCTGGCAATTATTTTTTCCAAACCACTTTAAGTTACTTTTAGAATACTGGTAGTTGAGCGGTAGCTGTTCTAGCTTAATGTTGCAACTCACTTTTCAGACATTTCCTAATAGTGATCAAAGTAATGATATGAAACAGTTTTATAACAAAAAAAGTTACATTTGTTGAATAGTTGACTGAATATCATTGTAAAACTAGTGTTATTCCAAGATAATTAACCTAATAATAACTTTATAAACGCTTATTGATGAGAATTTTACATGAGCACTGAAATAGCACACCCAACTTACGACTATAACGTGGTGCGTCAGTTTTCTATTATGACAGTGGTTTGGGGGATTGTCGGCATGACTGTCGGTCTTCTAATTGCTGCACAATTAGTCTGGCCCCAACTTAATTTTGATACCGCATGGCTAAGCTTTGGTCGTCTTCGACCACTACACACAAATGCTGTAATTTTCGCATTTGGCGGTAGCGCATTGTTTGCGACGTCATACTATGTAGTTCAAAGAACCTGTCAAACTAGATTATTTGGCGGCTGGCTAGTTCCCTTTACATTTTGGGGTTGGCAGCTGGTTATCATTTTAGCTGTGATCACTTTGCCTATGGGGTTAACCTCCACCAAAGAGTACGCCGAGTTAGAATGGCCAATAGACATTCTACTCGCTCTTGTTTGGATTGCTTATTTGATCGTCTTTGTCGGCACCGTTCAACAGCGAAAAGTTTCCCATATTTATGTGGGCAACTGGTTCTTTATGGCGTTTATTATAGTGGTTGCCATATTGCACATCGTAAACAGCGCCGCTATCCCGATATCAATGTGGAAATCATACTCCGTCTATCCTGGCGCGATCGATGCCATGGTTCAGTGGTGGTATGGACACAATGCCGTAGGATTCTTCCTAACAGCAGGCTTCTTGGGAATGATGTATTACTTTGTTCCTAAACAATCTGGCCGCCCTATTTACTCTTACCGACTGTCAATTGTTCACTTTTGGGCGTTAATAGCGACTTACATTTGGGCTGGTGGTCACCATTTGCATTACACTGCGCTACCAGACTGGACTCAATCTGTGGCGATGGTAATGTCGTTGATTTTACTAGCACCTTCATGGGGCGGTATGATTAACGGAATGATGACTTTATCTGGCGCTTGGCACAAGTTACGCACCGATCCAATATTGCGCTTCCTAGTGGTATCACTGTCTTTCTATGGTATGTCTACCTTTGAAGGGCCGATGATGGCAATCAAAACGGTAAATGCACTATCTCACTTTACCGACTGGACCATTGGTCACGTACACGCCGGAGCACTTGGCTGGGTTGCTATGATATCGATAGGTGCAACTTATCATATGATTCCTAAAGTATTTGGCAAATCAGCTATGTACAGCACTGCGATGATTAATATTCACTTTTGGCTAGCCACCGCCGGAACTGTTCTTTATATCTGCGCAATGTGGGTAAACGGTATTTTACAGGGATTAATGTGGCGTGCAGTCAACTCTGATGGCACCTTAACTTACAGCTTTGTTGATGCGCTTGAAGCTAGTCACCCTGGTTACTTTGTTCGCTGGTTAGGCGGTGTTTTATGGGTCACTGGTATGTTGATTATGGCCTGCAACGTTTGGTTAACTGTCCGCAGCACTAATAAAGCTGTTGATAACGCGAAACCACAAGCAGCTTAAGGAGCCGATATTATGTTAAAGCACGATACTATTGAAAGACATGTTGGTTTAATGGCTCTGTTAATAATTTTGGTAATCAGTGGTGGTGGTCTAGCCGAGATTGTGCCGTTATTTTTCCAGGTATCTACAACCAAACCTATTGAAGGCTTAACACCTTACACCCCTCTTGAAATGGAAGGGCGTGACATATACATTCGCGAGGGCTGCCTTGTTTGCCACTCGCAAATGATACGTCCGTTTAGAGCTGAAACTGAACGCTATGGACATTTTTCTACAGCCAACGAATTCGTCTGGGAACACCCTTTCTTATGGGGATCAAAACGTACTGGACCTGATCTAGCCCGTGTTGGCGGACGCTATTCTGACGACTGGCACAGAGCTCACTTGTACAATCCTCGCGATGTAGTTAGCGAATCGAAAATGCCAAGTTATCCTTGGTTGTTTAAAGATAAGCTAACCGGCAAGGATACGCAGAAAAAATTAGAAGTTTTTGCCCAGTTCGGTGTGCCATACACAGCGGAGCAAATCGAGACAGCACAAGATGAAGTTGCTGGTCGATACGAGATTGAAGGATTGTTCGCTTATTTACAATCTCTAGGTAAAAAACATACAGTCTATAACAACAAACGGTAAATAACTGTGAGTTACGAAGTTTATGGTCCTTACATTCCAGTAGTGATGCTAATCACATTTCTGGCACTTTTTGTCTGGGTACTTTTACCCAGCAACAAAAAAGGCTTTGATAGTGCTGCTAATCTACCATTTGAAGAAGATGGCTTTGAAGCCACAACTGATGAAAGTAAGACTCAGAACAATGACAGGAGAGAAACACCATGAGCCCTTTTTGGAGTGCTTGGATATCCATCATTACACTGGCCGTTATTTTCGGCTGTACAGCACTGTTATTGCACACCCGCAAAGGTGAGAAGTTTAAAGGTGCTACTGAAGAAACCACCGGGCATGTATTTGACGGAATTGCTGAATTAGATAATCCTCTACCGAACTGGTGGTTTTACCTATTCATGAGTACTGTTATTTTCTCACTGGGGTACTTGGTACTTTACCCAGGCTTGGGTAATTTTAAAGGTGTGTTAAATTGGTCATCTACCAGCCAGTATGAAGAAGAAATTCAACACGCAGAAAACACATACGCGCCAATCTTTGCAAAATATGCGGCGCTACCTATCGAAGAATTAAAGAACGAGGAGAACCGGGCCGGCTTATTAATGGGCCAGCGGATGTTTGCCAACAACTGCTCGGTCTGTCATGGTCCAGCGGCAACTGGCGCCTATGGTTTTCCTAACTTAACTGATTCTGATTGGTTGTATGGCGGTTCTGCGGACATGATAAAGCAGTCAATCACCAATGGACGAACTGGTTCAATGCCCGCTTGGGGATCAGTACTTGGCGAAGCTGGAGTAAGAGACATGGCTAGTTATGTGCTAAGTCTATCTGGCACTGAAGGGCTTGATGCCGAGGCAATCGCTAGAGCTAAACCTAAGTTCCAAGCACTATGCATTGCGTGTCACGGCACTGATGGTACTGGAGTTCAAGCACTAGGCGCGCCTAATTTAACTGATAATATCTGGTTATATGGCGATTCTTATGAAAAAGTTACGCACACCATTCGCACCGGACGTGGCGGTTCAATGCCTGCACATAAAGACTTGCTCAGCGACGACAAAATCAATTTGATTTCCGGCTATGTATATAGCTTATCAAATAAAGACAAGTGATAACCTGAGCACTAAAAAAAAGCGTTATAACTTAGTTATAGCGTTTTTTTTGACTTTTTACCGGAATTAAACCAACAATATAGTTAAACTGATAAATAGAGACCTCAGCATAACGTTGCGAGCGAAGCTAAGACAAGGCAATATCGGCTAGATATCGGAGTTAGTATGCCCCTCACTTTGGGTACAGTGCGCCCTTTTTTATGGGTATTACTGGTGTAAATAAGCATATTGAACCGGCTTCTAACGCCGTATTACCGAACGCAGTTATCATACCTCTGGGTAAGTTATGTAGAGGTCTCAAGTAATTACCGACCTTAAAACACTATAATTATACTAATACACGCCAGACCAGACACCGCCGAATAGTGAGCAGCAACATGAAAAAAATTCCAGTTAGCGACATCACTCCCAGCACTAAAAAAACTGTTGAAACATACGACTTATATGCAAAACGTGAGCATATCTACGTCAAATTTTATAAAGGTATCTTCAAAAATTTCAGAATTGTATCTGGCGCTATTATGCTAGTGCTTTTTTATGGATCTCCCTGGCTACAATGGAACGGTCAACAAGCGATCTTATTTGATTTACCTAATCGACAATTTCACATTTTTAACGCCACTTTTTGGCCGCAAGATTTCATGCTGCTGTCGCTGATGCTCATTATATTGGCCTTTGTACTCTTTGTAGTAACGGTCTTTGCCGGTCGATTGTGGTGTGGTTATGCCTGCCCTCAATTTGTATGGACTTGGTTATTTATTTGGGCTGAACGGATCACTGAAGGCGACCGCAACCAGCGCATGCGCCAAGACAAAAAGTCGATAACCAAAGCACTGTTTTTTAGAAAGTGCGCTAAACATACCATCTGGTTTGTGCTGGCACTGACCACAGGCTTAGCCTTTGTTGGCTACTTTACACCGATCATAGAACTTATACCCAGCTTCTTAGCCGCTGAACTAGGGCCTTGGGAATTCTGGTGGATCGGTTTTATCGCCGTAGCAACTTACGGAAATGCCGGCTGGTTGCGAGAGCAAGTCTGCATTGATATGTGCCCTTACGCGCGTTTTCAAAGTGTCATGTTTGACCCGGATACCTTAATTATATCCTATGATGAAAAACGCGGTGAAAACCGCGGCAAACGCAGTCGCAAAATTGATACAAAAGCCGAGGGTTTAGGTGACTGCATAGATTGCATGCACTGCGTTAACGTCTGCCCTACCGGCATCGACATCCGAGACGGCTTGCAAGTCGAATGTGTTGCCTGTGGCGCCTGTGTTGATGCATGCGACGATATTATGAGTAGAGTCGGCTACGAAAAGGGATTAATCAAATACACCACTGAAGTAAACTTAGAGGGAGGTAAGACAAAGATTATTCGTCCCAAGTTAATGGCTTACCTAATCGTGGTAACAATGCTAGTACTCTACTTTGCTTATGTAATATTTGATCGAGTGCCTATAGAGGTAGACGTCCACAAAGATCGCAACCATTTATTTGTAGAAATATCAGATAGCATAATAGAAAATATTTATACGATAAAGATCGCCAACAAAAGCCATACTGATTTAGAATACCTAATTTCAGCTAGTGGTATTGAAGGCTTATTAGTTGTCGATCAGCCGATTGTTGCTGTGCCAGCAGGTCAGATTATCAACTTTCCCATTCAAGTCAGGGCCAACACTAGCAACATCTCTAAAAGCAAAACAGTGATTCAAATTAAGGTACAGGCGATCAGTGTAGCAGAGATCAATTCCGAGGTTGAAAGCCGCTTTATTTCACCTACTTTTTAATTGAACTGTTTGGATTTTTAAAACCTAATGACGGCTAAGATGAACTTTATCTTACCCGTTATTCCGGTAAAACTTCAATCGCAGATCTTACTCAGTTGATGTAAGATGAGCGAAATAATCTAGGTATAAGTAAATACATTTAATGAAAACAATAGAACAGTATGCGAACGACCCATGGTACAAACAACCTTGGTTATTATTCGCCATGATTCCCTTAGTCGCAACCGTCATTGCAGGGACTACTTTTTTAGTCGTTTCCATCGTCTCATCAGATGGTATAGTCAAAGATGACTACTATCGGATGGCACGCGGCTATTATAGTGATCCTACTAAAGTACAGTTCGCCTACGATAAAAAAATTGCTGCAAATATAGCCTATGATAATTTAACTGGCGACTTATCCGTCAAATTATCGGGTGATTTTCAGCAATTTCCTGCGACCCTAAATTTTAGTTTTGTTTCTCCTACTCAACAAAAATATGATTTTAATGTAGTACTTCGACAAGTTGCAGGACAACCTGTGTATCTTGGTTCGCTAAATTCGGCAATCAAAGGAAAACGCTACATCATGGTTAACCCACCGGAGAACAACTGGCGTCTAAGTAGTGAAATCAACCCTCCATATGACCGACTCACTCTACTATTAAAGGCCGAGAAACCTCAATAACATGCAGCAAAATGAAGTTGCGAACGGACAGTGTTATCACTGTCTTCTGAGTATCCCAACACATTCTAATTTCCAGCTGACTATTGATGGAACAGCCCGTAAAATGTGCTGTCCCGGCTGTTTAGCAGTTGCACAAACAATTTTAGCTAGCGGCTTAGATAATTATTATCAACACCGTAATCTAGTGATCCAGGCCACAACTGCCAACAACATTAGCAGAGACCGAAAAAGCTTAATTCCCGATGAGTTGCTATTACTCAACGACCAAGAATTGCAAAACAGTTTCGTCACCATCGATACTCAAGGGCAAAAAGAAGCGACTTTAGTGATTGAGGGAATTACTTGCGCTGCCTGCGTATGGCTACTAGAAAAACACTTACACAAACTCTCCGGCATCAACAAATTCAACGTCAACATGAGCAACCACCGGGCGCAGGTAAGCTGGCAAGACTCTGAAATTAAATTGAGTGACATATTAGCCGCAATCCACCACATCGGCTATCTTGGTCATCCATATCGTGCCGATATTGAAGAGCAAATACTGGCATCTGAACAAAAAAAAGCCATGCGTCGCCTCGGTATTTCAGGCGTAGGCATGATGCAAGTGCTGGCCTTGGCAATTGCTTTATATTTTGGCCGCTATAGTGGTATTGATTCAAGCACCGAGAACTGGCTGCGCTGGATCAGCTTTACGATTTGCACCCCAATCGTCTTTTATGCAGCACAGCCCTTTTTCTTCGCCGCATATAGAGATTTAAAAACCTTCAATCTCAGCATGGATGTGCCAGTCTCTTTAGCGGTAGGCGCCGCCTACATTGCCAGTGGTTGGGCCACTATATCGGCAAGTGGCGAAATATATTTCGACTCGGTCTCAATGTTTACCTTCTTTTTGCTGTTTGGCCGCTACCTTGAAATGCAGGCTAGACACAGAACTGGACGCGCGGGAAACGCCCTGCAAAATTTGCTACCAGAGGCGACCATTAGACTAACTAAGGATAAAAACGGCGTCATCAGTGAGCAATTGATTGCCTGTTCTAAATTATCGGTCGACGATTGCATTTTAGTCAAACCCGTGCAGACTATACCCACTGACGGAGTCATTACCCGAGGCTATTCCAGCATTGATGAATCAGCGCTAACCGGCGAGTATTTACCTAAGCGCAGAAACTTAGATGATCATGTGATCGGCGGCACATTAAATGTTGAAAACCCACTGCAGATAAAGGTCACTGCAATTGGCGCCCAAACTCAACTATCGGCCATCGTAAGATTGTTAGAACGCGCCAGTCAAGATAAACCAAAAGTTGCTGTTATTGCCGATAAAGTTGCAAATTACTTTGTCGCTTGTGTACTAGCCTCTGCAGCAATAGTGAGTATCAGTTGGTACTTTATCGATTCATCTCAAGCATTTTGGATCACCTTATCAGTCTTAGTTGTTACTTGCCCTTGTGCTCTGTCACTTGCAACACCTACCGCCTTAACCACAGCCACTGGCACTCTTAGGCAACAAGGCTTATTAATCACGCGCTCGCACGTCCTTGAAAATTTAGCAGCGGCAACAGATTTTGTATTTGACAAAACCGGCACTTTGACTCAAGGCAACCTCACCATCGAACAAACAGTCGCGACAGCGGGCGAAAAACCGGCACTAGAAATAGCCGCCGCTCTCGAACAGCACTCAGAACACCAGATAGCGCGTGCATTCAAACACTATTGCGTGACTGGAGCCGAGGACATTCAAGTGACTTTAGGCTTTGGAATTCAAGGTACAGTCAAAGGTATGACATACCGGATCGGTAAAGCTGAATTTTCAGCACAATTACTCAAAGATACGACTATCACTGCACCTAGCGATACCGGACACTGGCTACTACTTTGCTCGACTAGAAAAGTCATCGCTTGGTTTTTAATCGCTGACGTCTTACGCAGTGATAGTAAAGCCTGTATTACACAACTAAAACAGCTAAATATTAACGTGCATATGTTAACGGGTGATAGCTCATCAAGTGTGAATGATATTGCAGCGCAATTAAGCATTGAGCAAATTTGCTCAGCAGCCAGCCCAAAAGATAAAATTGATTATATTAATAACTTACGACAACAAGGCGCCAAAGTTGTGATGGTAGGTGATGGTATTAACGATTTGCCGGTACTGGCAGGCGCGCAGACCTCTATTGCCATGGGTAGCGCCTCAGATTTAGCTAAAACCCATGCTGATGCCGTCTTAACTAGCGGCGAATTGCAGGTAATTACCACGGCATTATTAATGGCAAAAAAAACCAAAAGAGTGATAATACAAAACATTGTCTGGGCCTTCAGTTACAATATGCTAGCACTACCGCTCGCTGCTTTCGGATTAATTCCTCCCTACGCTGCGGCGATAGGCATGTCTCTTAGTTCACTGATAGTCGTTAGCAATGCTTTACGATTGAGCAAGGCCGAGCCGCAAAAAGCAATAGCTACCTCCAATCCTCAACAATTGTCTAAACAGACATAGGAAGTTTTCATGGAAATACTACCTTTCCTACTTGGCATTTCAGTACTGTTCTTTTTTGGCGCGATTATTTTCTTCTTCTGGAATGTTAATAACGGCCAATATGATGATCTTGACTCCCCTGCCATGAGAATTTTATTCGATGATGACGAAGAGCTAATCCCGCATGACTTTAATAATTCCGCTGCTAAAAAATCAACTACGACTGAGCGTAAAGAATAACAAATGTTCGATAGTTTAACGTTGGCTAGTGCATTTTTATTGGGAATTTTAGGCAGCGCGCATTGCATTGGTATGTGCGGAGGAATTGCCTCCAGTATCGCCTTAGCGCAAAACATCAATAGAACCTTGTCTCTATTTTTTTACAATATTGGCCGCATTAGCAGCTACGCTCTTGCTGGTGCCATATTAGGCAGCCTAGACTTTTTAATGCAATACGCTGCAGTTGAAGTTTTACTGCGTACTTTTGCCGCCTTAATGCTCATATCCATGGGGCTTTACGTCGCGCAATGGTGGCGAGGCCTAACCAAAATTGAATTAATTGGCCACAAACTCTGGCGTTACATCAGCCCAGCTGCCAGCAAATTGCTGCCTGTTACTAGTGTCAAACAAGCCTTCCTGTTAGGTATATTTTGGGGCTGGTTACCCTGCGGCTTAGTCTATAGTACTTTGATTTGGAGCAGTGCGGCTAACAGCAGTTCTGAAAGTGCGTTATTGATGTTATTTTTCGGTTTAGGCACACTGCCGGCAATGATGACCACCAGCCTATTAGCCAGCCAGTTAAAAAACCTGCTCAGCAAGCGTATCAGCCAGCAAATCAGCGGAACCTTGATCATCTCACTTGGCGCCTACAGCATACCCTGGATGGGTCTATATGCCACTTTTACGGCGATCTTTTAAGCATTCGACAACCCCAACTATCGCTAAAACCTATGAGAACAACGATGCATAACATCCTCTTTATCTGCGCGCTAGCAGCAGAGAAACAAGCACTAATTGACAGCTTAGGCGATAACTTTGAAGTGCTAACGATCAGTACTCGTTTAAATTTAACCATGCTTAAATACCCGCATCAGCAGCGCAATTTATTTATCACTGAATCAGGGATGGGAAGCATCAATGCTGGTATTAAGTTAGCACTTATTTTAGAACAGTACACAATAGATCAAATCATCTTACTCGGCGTCGGCGGAGCATTGCACCATTCTCTGAACATCGGAGATATGATAATCACTGACAAGGTAATTCAGCACGATTATTTTTCATCTCTAGCCAGCGGCAATTATCTTATGCGTCCGGGAGAGTTAATTTTAAGCGCTTCACAGAGCGAATTACACTGCCCGATTATACAGTCGACAATTTCAGCTTATGGAACTGCACTAATCAACAGCGCAAAACAGCACCCAAGCATCCGTGTTATAGAGGGGCTAATTGCCTCAGGCAGTGAGTTTGTAGGCACTGAGCTGCGCAAAAACATCATCCATAAACAAGCCCAACAAGCTTTACTTGTCGATATGGAAGCGGCTGCTGTAGCAGTGGTTGCCAACCAATATCAATGCCCATTCATTGTCGCAAAAACAGTATCAGACCGATTACGCAGTGATGCTAATGCCAGCATTGATTTTAGCACTTTCCTCACTACAGCTAGCAAAAATGCAG
The DNA here is from genome assembly GCA_029027825.1 of Oceanospirillales bacterium. Lineage (GTDB taxonomy): Bacteria > Pseudomonadota > Gammaproteobacteria > Pseudomonadales > Balneatricaceae > Rs1. The sequence continues at coordinate 3,088,854 of CP093399.1, forward strand.
CACAAATTGCCATGCATATAATCGATAGCGACGATAAGTCCGTCCACTAAAATTGACATAAAACTGCGATATTTCTCGTTAGTCAGATAACTAATCAATATAATAACCGGCTGTTAACAACTACCGCCGAGCTTTATTTGTAGAGATGCTATTTGGCGCCATCTTTGAGGATCTTTTGTATATGTGGTTTAAAAATATTATTTTTTATCGTTTTACCGAAAATGTCAGCTACACCGCCGACCAACTTGAGTCCGCGTTTGAAGAACATTCATTCACCCCCTGTAAAAGCCAAGAATTATCTCGCTATGGCTGGGTATCTCCTCATTCAAGTATGCACAACCAACAAGTGTTTCAAAGTAACGGTGCTTTTTTAATTACCGCGCAAAAAGAAGATAAATTAGTCCCCAGCTCTGTCGTCAATCAACAGTTAAAAGACAAAATTGAGATTATACAAAAGCAAGAGGGGCGCAAAATTTATCGTAAAGAACAGCTTAGCTTAAAAGATGAAATCGTCTTAGACTTACTGCCACGTGCATTTAGCAAATACAGTCAAACCAGCGCGCTAATAGTCCCGCAACATAACTTTATGGTTGTAGACAGCTCAAGCTACACTAAAGCTGAAGAGTTATTAAATTTACTGCGCAATAGCTTAGGCACACTTGCGGTTAAACTGCCCGATGTCAACCATTCACCTGCAGTCATGATGTCACAGTGGTTAAACCAAGAGAGCTTAGTGCCAGCGTTCAAATGCCTAGAAGAATGTGAGTTAAAAGATCAGAGTGGCGACGGCGCTGTTATCAAAGTGAAAGGTCAAGAACTGCAGTGTGATGAAATTACTATGCACTTAGACGCTGGCAAACAAGTCACTAAACTCGCTTTAGAGTGGGATGAAACCCTCAGCTTTATTTTACATGAAGACCTGTCTATCAAGCGCTTTAAGCCTTCTGATCAATTATCCACTGAATTGAATGAAGAAGATTCTGAAGATCCTTTACAGAGACTAGATTCCGATACCGCTAGATTAACCTTAGAGCTACAGCGTTTATTACCAGAACTATTAAGTGCCTTTGGCGGTGAAGTTATTCGTTAACCCATTTTTATCTAGAAACTAGGATGTAACTAGAGAGATACTATATTCGATCTACTGGATACTAGATGTAGGAATTGCTCAAGCCAAAACAGTGACATCTAGATAGGCTAGCAGATCGAACTAATGGGCATCCGCAGCACCTGATGCTAGATTTTCTAACGCTAGTGCTTATTTACACCATTGACGTTCACATGGAATACCATTGGAATCACCGTCCATTTTTGGATTTGGGCAGTTTTGTAGGAAAAATGTAGCCTCAGAACACGAGCTCATTTGACTGCAATACTGACGCCCATCGCATGAGTATTTTGAACTGACTGCCGGTTGATAACCTAAAGTCGGTGGGCTTTGGGCAGCTGCAGAGGAATTAATAACCCTTAGATAGGGCGTACCTACTAGCTCGAGATCGGCATTGGTCAGGACTTGAATTTCTTGCCTCGGATACATGTTCCAAACACCGGCACCAATAAGCACCAGTAATATTAACTTTTTCATTGATAGATTCTTACTGTTTATAAGATTACCTGATTGACCATCATACTCCGCTTGACTAGACAACTGTCTAACAAAGTGATTAATTACAACAAGTTAATCGAAGTTATAGTAATATATTTTTATCATTTAATAATGGTTTAGATTATAGTCTCGTCATTTATTTGTAATTTTTTTTTACTTTAGGTTAGTCTGTGAAGACACAGCACTAATCAGGTAGTGTTTTGTTTTTCCTCTGTGCAGCGCAGCGCCTCTGTGTCCTCTGTGGTGAAAAAATCTTTAAAGGATTGGTTTTACCACAGAGGACACAGAGAAGAGATTAAAAGCATCTTTTGCTGCGCTGTGGCGAAGACACGCTAATCAGCGTAAGATTATGCCGTCCACATATTGTGGGTAATATAGTTTACCTAAAACATGGCGAGCGATAAAGCCTCATCAAACCAATCATTTCAACGCCTTACTTGCGCTGACATATTTAAACTAGTTTAGCTTTATTGTCTAGTATCTTAATTTGCGACCATCCTTCAAGATAACGTACATCATTGAGCCTCTGAAAAAATCACATATGCGACTTGCGCACAGTGGAGTTGGCGATTAATACAACCAGCATACTGATGGTGTTACGAGATCCTTGCAAAGCACGAATTTCTCTGCACACCCCATGGTGGGGTGTGCAGAGATTTGTTATGCTGGAGAAATTATTTGAGGAATGATTTTTGTTACTTGTAACGTCTACCTGACTGAAACCTGCTACTTATAACGTTGCTGAAGCGCTGTTAAGTCGAGGCAGTTTTTCGCCGTGATAACAGCTAACTAGTTTCAACCTAAATCCTTACATTTTCATCTTAGTCATCGCCGCCAGCACTTTCAGATCCACTTGCTCGAAGCTCAGTACTTTTCCACCTTCACTCGCTGCGAAATCACTAGCGTCCTGGCGTTTCGAAAAACTGGCTAAGGTAGGCCCCATCGCACCTTTTTTGCCGTGACCGACCACATAAAACGCCAGTTTGGCGTCCGTATAGGTATCTTCCTCTGGGTGACCCCAGGGCGTGACCGCCATATCATGGACAAAAGCTTGCTGGATGTTATGTTGATTTTCTGGATCCAAAATAAAGGCAAACATATCACTAGTAGAGCAAAACTTCATATTGCCCCTGATCACTCTCTACTATAGATTTACTTTATGGACTGTGTATTTGCTAATTGTCATGCCGCAAAGATGACATTGATCACTTTTTTCTATCGCTATGACCTGTTGCACCATCGCTTCTGTTTTTTGATCTTGACAGCCCTGCAGTGCTAACACACCCACGGCTAACAAGGCTGTCACCAGCATTTTAGTTAAATTTCTCATTTTATAAACCCCTTTTGTTAAAAATATACACCGATGTAGCGATCGGTAGCACCAGCCATAACAGCAGTGCGCCAAACATCGCCGCCATGCTGAACTGCGCCTGCTGAGAAATAGCCATCAAGCCGCTTAAATTTTGCTCGGCAAAGTAGCTGATATTAACCAATCTAAAGATATCAGTCGGATTTAGCAGCAGTAAATAGGGAAATAAATCGGCATTCAGATCACCTTGAGTAGACACTAAAAGTCCCAACAGTCCTAAATCGAAGACTAATACGAAAAAAAACCATAGGATTAAGGCGAGCCCCGCTGCCTTTGATTTTTCACTGACACTGCAACTAACTACATAGGCAATGGCGATAAAAATCCAGCCTAGTAATATCGCTGAAAATATAAAAACTGTGTAGGGAACCAGCAGTTCTTGCCAGCTGGTAGACGCTGAAAACAAGCCGATCATCACTGCGGAGGAGCCGAAACCTACTGTGGTAGAAAAAGCCATGATAGCCCCTTGCCCCAACATTTTACCCAGCAGCAACTGCCAGCGTGCCAGTGGATAAGTCATCAGTAGTAGCAAAGTACCACTTTCGTCCTCGCCAACTATGCCATCGTAAGCCAACATCAGCGCGATCAACGGGATGATAAACACCGCTAAGCTCGCCAGACTAACTATGGTGGTGGAGAGCGATGTAAAACCCACTTGACCGGCCGCTGCCGCGCCAAAATAGGCCAGCCCCATCGCCAACATCGATAATATAATACAGATAGAAAGCACCCAACGATTGCGCAGTCCATCCCGAAATTCCTTACCTGCGACTATTAATATTGCTCTCACAATTGCACCTCTGTATTGCCTTGTACCTGAATAAAGTGCCGGTATAGATCTTCTAGTGAAGGCAGAGAAATCTGCAAATCCTGTAAACCTTGCAGTTCAACCAACTGTTTTAATACTTGCATTTTTTGCCCCATGGCGACCTCGAGCTGATAGTGCCCCGATAGCGAATCGGTTCTCACTACCGCCTCGGCTAACTCAGCAGGCAGGGCCAACGCACTGCCCTGCAGCTTAAACAGGGCGGGTAGCGCCGCCTGATCGCGCAATTGCTCTAAACTACCGCTAGCCAGTAATTGACCGTTACCCATAATCAACGCGCGGTCGATATATTTTTCAACACCGGGCAATACGTGCGAGCACAGCACTACTGTGCAACCGGTTTGTTTGAGCTGCTCAATCGTTAAATAGAAATCTTGGGTGGCGATCGGATCTAAGCCGACCGTCGGCTCATCGAGCAGCAGTAATTTTGGATTACCCAACAGTGCCTGCGCTAGACCGAGACGCTGTCGCATTCCCTTAGAATAGGTCTTTACTTTGCGTTTACAGGCATCTTGCAATCCCACTTGCGCCAGCAATTGCATTGACTTAGCGCGGTCGACTTTTTTTAACCGGGCAAAATAATTTAGTACTTCTAAACCGGTTAACTGCTCGTAGAAGCTGACATTTTCCTGTAAAAATCCCAATTTACTGCGGATTTGTAACGCCTTGCCGTGACAGGGGTTTTCGCCGAAGACCTTAACTTCCCCTGAGGTCGCCTCGATCAATCCCAGTATTAACTTAATAATGGTGGTTTTTCCGGCCCCATTGTGACCAAACAACCCTAGTACTTCGCCCTGCTGCAAACTTAAATCTAAACTGTGGAGAGCATGTACTCCGAGGTACTTTTTTTCGACTTGCTGTAATTCAACGATACTCATTCATTTATTCCCATTGCCGACACTGCCGACTCGCTCAGATGCGCTGGTTGTCGCTATTTTAGAGATGCTATTGGCTGTTGCGCTGGATGTTTTTAGCGCTTTAGTAAGAACGGCTATCGGCTGCTTCATCAACGGCGCACTATCTACCACCCCCGAGCCCTTGAACACTGGAAATTGGTTTTGTACCCAGCGTAAAGTCTCAATTGCCGGGCTGTTAAACAGTAATCTAGCCGCCGGGAATTTCCACAGTAATCGATCGACATTATCATTGGGCTCATAAACGGTATCACCAATCCCATCATCGTTCATGTCCCATCCCAGATAATCACTCCAATAGTTACCCGACCAGTCTTGCGATCGGCTGGAGACGTATTTAACTTGAGTTTTGTTATTGATGAATGCGTTGTTAAATAACTGATTCTCTTCTGAGCCGGCTGTTAAATGGATGCCGATATCGCTATCTGAGACTTGATTGCCACTAAATTCATTATACAGCGAGTTGTAGATGAACAGTGCCTTGCCCTCTAGGCCTCTACCACTCGCTCTCCCCATCTGTGGGTTGCGTCGATTTTGCACTCCGCTGATCTGATTATTTTTCAGGGTAGAATAAGTGATATAATTGAGTAACATACCGTAATTGACGTCGTTGATAGAGCGGTTGTTAATAACCGTCAAATACTTAGACTGCATCAATGCATAGCCAGTGCGGGTGTTGATCGTGGTGTTGTTGAGCAAGTGGTTACTATAGGAATACATATAGTGTATGCCGTAACGAAGATCTTTCAGCTGGTTGTTTTCTAAAGTACTGTCATTGCTAGACTCGATATAAATGCCATCGCGGGTCGCGGTCACGCTATTATCTTTGATCAGCGCATCCCTGACATTGTACAAGTGAATGCCGTTGCCCCGGTCGGTGGAACGCAATTGGCGATTACCGACAATTTGATTGCCAATTAACTTGGCGCTACGGGTGCCGTCAACCCAGATACCAAAGCCTCCACCGGATAGTTGATTGTGCGCCACTTCGCTGTTAGTCGCAGCCTTAGCAATAAAGATGGCCGCATCCATATCGGTTAAATCACTGCCCCAATTTTGCAGCTGAAGATGGTGAACGTAACTGTTCGCGGCGTTAATCACCAAGCCGTGCCCCGCGCCGCCTGAATCAATAATGGCGTCGACGTCACCCGTCAGTTCTATACTATTTGGCAATACAAAATTGCCAAAATAAGTACCCTTGGCCAGCTGCACTTTATCGCCGTCAACAGTACTGTCTAATATTTGCTGCAAGTTATCTGCAGGCTTGAGGTAAAAATTTTGGCCGTAGCTATCATTGCTGCCAGCGAGCAGTATAAATAGCAAGCTACTGCTAATGACTAGATTGTAACAGGCCATTATTAACCTTCGATTTCAATATAACAGTTTGAAACTGGCCCGACACTGCAACAGTGCGGGCCCTGAGCACTTTCTTACTTAGGCTCTACCAACATACGACCGCGCATTTCCATGTGCAGCGCATGACAGAACCAATTACAGTAATACCAATGTACACCGACCTTATCGGCGATAAAGGTAACTGAAGCAGTCTGTTGTGGGCTGATTTCCATCTGCACCCCATGGTTTACCATGCAAAAACCGTGTGTCACATCCTCTATCTGATCTAGGTTAGTAATCACTACAGTCACTTCATCACCCTGCTTGACCTTAAACTCAGTAAGACCAAACACCGGTGCGACCGACATCATGTAGACTCTTACCTTATTGCCGTCACGAATCACCTTGTATTGCGAGTTAAGATCGACACCGTCGCGCTTGGCCATTGCAACAGTACTGGCGAAAGAGGGATCTTTACGGTCGTAGATCTTACGGGTTTTAACCAGCGAGCGATGTACCATAATGCAATCGTGCGGCTCTGCATAAGTAGGACCATCATGGATCAATTTCATGGTATCCCCTGAAATATCAATCAACTGATCGTTTTCAGGGTGCAGCGGTCCACATTGCAAGAAGCGATCTTTTGAGAACTTCTGCAGCGATACCAAGTACTGGCCATCAGCGTCACGTGTTTCACCCATAGTGGTATGGTTGTGTCCTGGCTGGTAGTGAACATCTAGCTTTTGCAGTATGTAATCAACCTGCTTACCACTGTATGATTCAATCGCTTTTTCGATATTCCACTTACAGATTTGGCTGTCAATAAACAGCGTGGTATAAGCATTGCCGCGATTATCGAAAGCGGTGTGTAACGGTCCTAGACCTAGCTCTACTTCGGCGACAACAGTATCGCGGGGCTTAATTTTATCGGCGAACAGATCGTCAAACTTATCTAGCTGGAAGACAGTAACAGTCGGCGATAACTTGCCGTTGGCGATCGCATACTTACCACCGGGTGCGGTATTAATTCCGTGCGGATTTTTAGGAACAGGAACATAGCGAGTTAACTTAGAACCCTTGCGGCCGTTAAGTACCGGCACATCAGAACCTGGTAACGTTGTAAAATCACCCGCTTTAACTGCCGCTTCGATCAACTCTATATTGAAGATAACTAGGTGATCGCGCTCGCTGCGCATTGTACCTTCTAAATCAACTGCGCCCTCTGCATTGTAGCAAGTGGAAAAAGCGTATTTACCGGTGTAATCTGCATCGGTATTATCTAAGTTGCCATCGACAATCACCTGCCAGGAAACTTCCATCTTCTCAGCATCAATACCGTTAAACATAGTATAGTAACTGGCAATGTCATCCATTTTCAAACCATTGTTTGGATGGGGCATGCGAAACTCTGCATTGGCAAATACATACTTAGTAAAAGGAACTTTTTGCACCCGTAAACCGTGGATTGCCTGTACGTTCGGTACAGTAATAATTTTATCGGTTTTCATGATATCACAGCGAATACGAGCGACACGCGAATTAGCTTTATCATTAATAAACAGATATTTGCCGTCGTAACGACCATCGCTCATCGACATGTGCGGGTGATGGCAATCACCATTTAAAGGCGCGTTTTCGCCCAACACTTCACGACTTTCGTTGGTGATACCCCAGCCAGTGGCGCTATCTACATTGAATACCGGAATACGCATTAACTCACGCATTGAAGGAATGCCTAAAATGCGCATTTCACCGGAGTGCCCACCACTCCAAAAACCGTAGTATTCATCCAGCTCACCAGGTCCAACACTGTGCTTGGTGTTACTAGAAGCCTGCGCAGTTGCCGGCAGTAATCCAGCACCCACTCCGGCGCCAATCGCTCCCGCCGCTCCCATTAGTGCGGCTGATCCGCCTAAAAATAGTCGACGGCTGACCTTTACATGCTCGCTAGCTTGCGGGTCGGCAACATCGATTGCCGGTAAATTTTTGTCTTTAGGATCAATCATTTTAGATCTCCGATTTTGATGCGCTGTCTTTAAATCAGCGCAATGTTAACTGCTAATACAACTAGTTTGAAGCCGATATTTCAATACAAACCCTGACGTAACTAATTTATTTATCTTCAAAAGATTTCTCTGAACTCAAAGATCAGACAATTTTTTTAAAACCAAGCTAAATCAACCTTTCACGGTCTGTATGCAAAATAAAATCACCGGCTCAGGATTATTCAAAAACACTATGCGACGTCGCTAATATCCAACGCCTCAATTTTTTTCATTGCCTTCGCGGCGCGCTCTTTCTTATGGCGCTTTTTCGCCAGTGGCGGGCACTTGTCATCTCTATAATAAGTAACTTGACAGTCGAGACATTGATGACACTCGTTGGCATTAATATGACCATCTGGGTGGATCGCCTGAATTTCGCACTCTCTGGCGCAAGTTCTACAAGGCTGACCACATTCCTTGCGCCTTTTAAGCCAGTCAAATAACCGTAATCTAGCCGGTATTGCCAGCGCAGCTCCCAGCGGACATATGTATCTGCAGTAAACTTTGCGGGTAAATATATTAATCACCAGCAGCACTACTACGTATAAGACATAGCCCCAATCGCGTTGGAATTTCAGTAGAAAGGTAGTTTTAAAGGGTTCTATCTCGGCGAGCCGTTCCGCCTGTCCCAGCGATTCTAAAGACACTGCAAACAGCGCTAACAAAATCACATATTTGATGGCCCATAGGCGCTCATGGATGGCAAAGGGTATTTCATACTGTTTGATTTTTAGCCGTCTCGCCAGTTCATTAATTAACTCTTGTAGTGCACCGAAGGGACAGAGCCAACCACAAAATATCCCCCTGCCCCACAACAGCATGGTCATAGCGACAAAACCCCAGAGAATAAATAGCATCGGATCCAACAAAAACAGATCCCAGTTAAAATCACTCTGAAAAGCGTGCACAAAGGTAAAGACGTTAACCACTGACAGCTGCCCTAGTGAATACCAGCCGATAAATACTACAGTGAAGATCAAATAGCCGGTGCGCAACCCGTGCATCAACTTAGGCTTTCGCACTAGTAAATCTTGGATGAAAATGATCACGAACAGTAGTACCAACGCCACCGTCAACACCGTTATTTGAAAACTTTTTTGCTCCCAGACACTAACCCACAGAGGTTCAGGCTCTTCTACAACCACCGGTGGCGGCCGTACTACATATTGTTCAGGTGCATTGTAAGCGCCATAGAAACTACTAAACACACTGTCCAGCGCACCTACTTGGCGGCGCACTAGCAACTCCAGCTGCCAAGGTGCGCCTATATCAAATTCATGGCTGTCGCGGATGATAAAAATCGCCATTTCAGAAAATCCGGGAAAGCCCTCTATGTAGACATCGTCTAGGCGATAGTAATCACTGTCTCTAAAACTGATTATTTTATCGCCCTGCTGCAATTGCGTGCGGTCAAAAATCCCCCCGCGCACATAACCATTGCCTTTAAACGAATACTCGCCGCTGGCCATCACTCCAATCGCTAGATCCCGTTCACCAATTTCAGTCATCAGCCACTGATACTGCTTATCGCCCAATACATTGCGACCGATACTCGGCACGCTGAGCGGCATGTAGTACATATCGATAAAAGGAGCGTCTGAATGAATAGTACCGGCTTTGGTCTGGGCTTTAGTACCGACGAAAGCGGCATCAACTTGCTGCTGATCAAGTAATAATCTGCGAATCGAGCCGTCACCGGTTAAATTACTCCACCCGGCCTGGTGGTAGAAATCTTGATTGATACTGGCAGCAGGAACTTTACTTTGCACGGATAAGCCAGCAATTTCCAAGATAGATGCGACCTTTTTAGCCGAGCGCATAATAGCTTCATTGACCACCATCACCGTCACAGTGGCACCGGATATCACATCGACACTGATAACATCACTGTTATTTCCCGCACCGATTCGCACTTTGTCAGTGACCATCAACCCCTTATACTTATCGACAAAGTCAAATAGTTTGTGCTCGGGGATACCTACTAACAAAATGGGTTCGTGGTGTTCCAACACTCGGGTATTGACGAGTTTTCCGCTGAGGTCCATCACGATCAAGGTATTGATCGGTTTACCTGAGTAGGCGGGGAGATTCAGTACATCATTAGTATTAAAAGCGTAACCTAACAACTGCTGACCGGCGTAAATCTCGCGTACCAGCACTTTATCATCCTGCAGTGCTAGCTTCTCTGTCACCCGGCTAATATTTGAAAAAGATTTATTGATAGTCTGCAGCTGTTGCTGTTCAGTCACCGTAAACATGGCCAGCGCAGCTTGTGAAAAAACGCCATACAAACTTACTAAAACTAGGCTTAATACTATTTTTTTAATGTTAATAAAATTTTTATATACTGGCATCTGGCTCTTCGTCAACTTCTTAACTCTCCAATCATTAGTGCTTAATTATAAATAATTAACAGACAACTGAACTTGATGTAGATCAAGCATCCACAGGATATTATTTGATATAAATCAATTAGTTAAACCAAAATCATGAAACTTCTTATTTTACAAGGAGTTAACCTAAGCAGGGATATTGTTGTTAGTTGTTTTTACAAGATTTTTTCGATTTAGCACTGAGCTGATGTGACCGGCCGATTTATATAGCCAGTTAAGTGATAAAATGGTTAGGGATGCTTGAAAATGCGTTAATACCGAACTTGTCAGTAAATTTCATTAAGCCGCAGCAGGACAAAACAATATCTTATATTTTTAATGAGTTATTTAGAAAACTCGCTATTAATGATTTCAATGAATAAGAGCAACAGCCCCATGGAATTTTATGAACACATGGATCGATTTTCGAACCCACGATAAAGAGAAAAAAGGCAGTCGCTGATATCCTCAACCACTGCCTTTTTTATATACAGAGACCTCTGCATAACTACTGCACTCGCAACGTTATGAGAGGTCTCATACACTCACTTACAAAAGCGCCAGAAGATCACTCTGCCGTTTGATCCTCTGTGTATGTTAGCTAATCGAAGCCTTATAAATAGCGGCGATGGATGAGTCCATGGTCGCGTCAAAATCGCTGTCAGACTGTTGCGCTGACAAACCTTCTGACAGTGCGCGTGAAAAGCTGGCGATAACCCCTTTATTTGCCGATAGTCTCTGATTAGCTTCATCGCGGCTATAGCCTCCAGACAAAGCGACAACTTTAACTACTTTGCTGTGCGCTACACAATCAGCGTAGTGATTGGCTGTTTCAGGTAAGGTTAGCTTTAGCATCACTTCTTGATCAGCTGCCAAGTTGTCCAGCGCGGCTTTTAGAGCCGTATTTAACAGATCCTCAGCCAACGCTTTTTCTGCGCAGTGAATATCAATTTCAGGCTCAATAATTGGCATCAAACCCGCGGCTATGATCTGCTTTGCCACCTCAAACTGCTGCTCAACTACCGCGTCAATACCTGCTTTATTGGCCAGTTTAATCACTGAACGCATTTTAGTTCCAAAAATACCTTTAGCGGCTGCTTTGACTAATAGAGCATCTAAATCGGGCATTGCCTTCATTAACTGAACACCGTTTTCTTCATCTGCCAGACCTTTATCAACTTTCAAGAAAGGTACAACTGCCTTTTCTTGCCAAAGGTAATCAGCAGTACTTTTTCCTGCTACATCTCGATCCATGGTGTTTTCAAAAAGAATTGCACCGATGACTCGCTCGCCAGTAAAGCTTTTACTGGTCATAATACGGCTACGCATTTGATGAACAACTGCATACATACCTTCATCATCTTTCCATGCATCATCATTAACGCCATAAATTTTTAGCGCTTTAGGAGTACTGCCACCGCTTTGATCAAGCGCCGCAATAAAGCCATTTTTAGATTTGATTTTCTCTAGCTGGTCACTATAGTTTTTCACAAGGTATCTCACTGATTAAAGTATTAAAGCATCGCTACGTATCAAGGCAGTAGGTGCGTATAATAGGTGCGTATAAACTGATAAGCTAATTATGCCAGAGATATTGCCGCATAGAAATATTTCTATGCTATTTTACTTTGAGACCTCTGCATAACGTTGCGAGTGAAGGTAAGACAAGGCAAAAACCGGCGAGATAGCGGAGTTAGTATGCCCCTCACTTTGGGTACAGTTTGCCCCTGTTTATGGGTATTATAGGTGTAAATGAGCATGTTGAGCCGATTTTTCACGCCGTATTACCGAACATAGTACCTGAATCCGTGACTTCAAAGTGAATACAGAGTGTAAGATATTGGTTGTACGGTGGAATTGAAAATTCTTAGCTGCACCCGTAGGTTCAGCGGGTATTTTTCTAACCGCTGTAGAATCAAAAGCTTGCGCTATGTGGTGCAGTGAAGTCACTGATGCAGGTACAACTAAGCCGTCAAATAGATACACAATACAGTACTTGTTTATCAAGTATTAATCTGCATTTAAACAATATAACTTGTATTACTTTTCTATTTGTTGATGTTTTATTAATAGAGTAAACTTACATTTTATAAAATTTACTGGACTTTTTTATCTATGGTAGTACAAATTATAATTACAATTGTGGTGGTGTTAAGTTTATTACTGATCTGGAATATGCAGCGGAATCGTAAAAAAAACATCGTCAACATACAGAATTTAACAGCTCAGAAACTAAAACAAAAAGCCATAAAAAACAAACCGCTTACAGTATCAGCAGTTAAGCCTGAACCCGAAATCGAATTGCCTTTAAATCCGGATCTTGAAATACCAGCCAGTTACCAAAATTTTAAATTGCTCTCCCTAAATAAAATAGTTGAAGACAGCTTCGCAGATATTTTAACTTCTTCAAGTAAACCTAACCCGCTGCTACTCGCACTAGCTAAAAAAAGCTACCCAGCAAACGAACTGTATAAATTAATTAAGACTGATCCTGAGATGAGCGCTCTTATTTTAATAGCAGTCAACTCGCCGCAGTATAGGCTAGATAAGCCCATTACCAGTGTTAATCACGCGATTGTTTTTCTAGGCGTAAACAAAGTAAAAGATATCGTTATTCAATGCTGCATCTCCTGCGCGGAATTCGTCAGTTCAGAGCAACAGCTCGCCTATGAAAAATTATGGCAGGTTAGTCATATCGCCAGCTCAATTGCCTATATTATTGCTAAACAAACTAACCATGAAGACCCAGCGCAGCTTTCTACCAGTTGTCTACTCTCGTACTTAGGCGACCAGGCAATTTTATCCGCCCGCCCCGAAAGTGCCGATATATATTTAAACACTCAATTATCTAGTTTCGAGCGCAGCCTAGCTTTACAGACAGAATATTCACTAAATAGCCCATTAGTTGGTCGTGCGCTTAGTTCTCAGTGGGGATTACCGCAAGCGCTGACCGATCAAATAGGCAAAGCACTGCAACTCTTAGCTGCAGGATCTTCACTTGATGAGAGCAGTGCTAGTGACTTACAACAGAACATAATTTGCTACATTTCCGGTCAGCTGGCAGAGGCATTAGTATTAAATAAAAGAGATGATATAGCCGCGCTTTTACCCATCAATAGCTATTCGGCAATTGGATTGGCTTTTATCAATATTCCCGATGCTTTAAAGAAATGTGAATTCCAAGAGCTGAATAAAGTAATCAATAGCCCTGTGTTTCTCGCCCAGGTAAATAAGCTAACCTTACACTTATCACACAGCTAGCAACCGCTGTCACTAGCCAAGCTAGTTTTTCATCGAGTTAGCTGGGCACCCGCATGTATCTATTGCTGCTAGCTCGATTCACCCATCGCTCTTAATCTGAATTACTTAGCGGCGTATGCCGCATTAAAAAATTCCCTTTCGCATTGCATCGCCTGAGTAAAAATCGTGCTAACCGCATCTTGCTCGGTGACTGAGAGCTGATCCCAAATCTGATCAAGTTGGCTACGCAAATAGTCCACCACCTCTTGAAAGCCCGGTCCTGAGTGCAAATCAATCCATTCTGAAAACCAGAAAGGCAAACTTTCCTGGTAATCAACATAGCGCTCTGCCCAAGTTAGGTAACTCCACTCAGCGACCACTAATACCGCCAACATAATTTCGTAGCGACCAGAGGTTCGTGCACGGTGCATTAATTGCTGAAAATCTGATGTTTGCGGGGCTGTCGGCGGGTTCTTAGCAGTCTCAGACATATTGAGTGCATCAAATGCGCGCAGAAAATAGTTATTTTCCGACCCGGTGATCATCGCCAAAAACTGCGCTGCCGGTATGCTGTCAGCCAACGTCGGAGCATGAGCAATAGCGGTCGCCAAAAGTCGTACGAAACCATCGACAAATTTATAGTCCTGCGCTAGATACCACTGCATCTTCGCCTCAGGTAATGATCCATCTGCCAGCTCGCGACAAAAAACATGATCAGTGACTAAATCCCAATCAGCCTGACACTGAGATCTTAAAAATTCCGTTGCTAGCATATACTCTTCTCTCTATTGGCAATAATGTTCAACCTGATTCAGGCTATTACTTGCGTATTGAAGTCCATTTAAACAAGCTAGGCAAACGTGACAGACGAAGGTAATAACAGGAAAAAAAACAGATCAATTCTATAAGTGTCTAAAATTCATATCGTTATAGAATAATACAGGTAAATTAGAAATTTTCACAGAGCCAAACTCTCGCTGAGTTTGCCAGTCAGTGAATTGGGTGTTACTAGGAGAGGTAATGCATAGAGAGTCAGAAATTCTATACTTGGACTGCAGAACTAATTACCGTCTAAGAATTCCCCCTAGCCCGGTTAATATTTAAACTGCTCGACGGACAGACACAGTAGTTTTTTCAACTGTGGCTGTCTTAGTCTGGCTAATTATTTAGACTGTAAAGCCATTTTTTCTAACGCCGGCAGCGCTGCGGTCAACGCACGTGTATAAAGCTCTACACATTCATCGGCATCTTGTTTGGTGATGATCAGCGGTGGAGCCATATTGGTGACTTCAATAAAGGGAAGCGCACGGGATATCAGCCCTACTTTGGCACATTCTGCTGCGACTACTTTGTGTGCGCCCAACGCCGGATCGAATAATCGACGGGTTGCTTTATCCGCGACATACTCTACGCCTAACATCGCACCTATACCGCGAACTTCACCGACATAAGGACAGTTGGCAGTAGCTTGCTGCATTTTTTCTAGTAGATATGGACCGACTTCAGCCGCATTTGCCACCAAATTTTCACGCTCCAGTATCTCAATCGCCTTCAGTGCAATAGTGGTGCTCAATGGGTGCCCACCATAAGTAAAGCCATGCATTACCGGCCCGTACTCGGCACTGGCATTTCTCAATACATCCCAGACTTTATCTGAAATCAAGCTAGCTGAAAGCGGTGCATAGGCCGACGTCAAACCTTTGGCAAGAGTCACAAAGTCAGGTTTAAGTCCGTAGGTTTCACTGCCGAACATCTTTCCAGTTCGACCAAACCCTGTTACTACTTCATCGACCATAAACAAAATATCGTGCGCTTTTAGAATTGGCTGCAGCTTATCAAAGTATCCGATCGGTGGTATGAACATGCCCCCAGTACCCATCACCGGCTCGGCGATGAACGCACCAATATTATAAGCTCCCTCACTGGCAATCGCATCTTCAATTTCTTGGATCAGACGATCGGTAAACTGCTCTTCAGACTCACCGTCCTGATGGAAGCGGTAATAAGAGGGAGTAGAAAGTCGTATCACTTGATCAATCGGCGCATCCCAAGCTTTATGGTATGCGGGAATACCAGTTAATGCCGTCGCCAAGGTAGTTAGACCATGGTAGGCGCCAGTACGAGACATGACCTTTTTCTTATTTGGCTTACCGCGTAAATTGTTGTACAAACGCATCAGTTTGACGTTGGTATCGTTGGCATCAGAACCGCTGTGTCCAAAAAACACTTTTGAGATTGTCGCGCCGGGGACGCTGCTATTAAACATCGTTACCAGCTTTTCAGCGAGTAGTGTCGTAGGCTCACAAGTGTGGTTGGCAAAAGTGTGTATGTAACTTAAGTTATCGATGACCTCCTTAGCTACATCGCCAATTTCAGTGCGCCCATAACCTAAGGTCATGCACCACAAACCGGCGATTGAATCTAAGTACTCTTTGCCATTACTGTCGGTAATACGCATTTTATGCGCCCGCTCGATGATCACTGGACCGTCACTCTCTAACATCGCAATCGAGCTATTACTGTGCATATGGAACTGCTGATCGATCTCTTGTAAAGATTTCTTGGGTGTTTCTGGTTTGTTAGACATCTCTTTTATCCTTTTTATAATATTCGCTGTGTCGCGGGTCTTAAAACAGTCTGGTTTTAATAAATTTTGCTTCTAAATAGTCCTTAATACCTAGGCTGCCACCTTCGCGACCATAGCCTGATTGCTTAACGCCACCAAAGGGCATTTCCGCCGACGCCAACAATACTTCGTTAACTCCCACCATACCGGCCTCAATATCTTCGGCCGCCACAGCGGCAGTTTTTAAATTGTGCGTGAATAGATAAGCTGCCAAGCCCCAGGGAACACTATTAGCCTGTTCGATCACATCTTCATAGCTGGAAAATTTAACGATGGGTGCCACTGGCGCGAAAGGCTCCTCGCGCATTATTCTGGCATCGGCTGGCACGTTGCCAAGTACGGTAGGTTCGATAAAGTAGCCCTTGGTAAATTCCGCTGCGACTTTGCCACCGGTCAGTAATTGCGCTCCTTTATTGACAGCGTCATCGATCAGATCCAGCGCGCCGCGCAAACCACGCACGTTGGCCATAGGCCCTAAAGTGACACCCGGTTCAGTACCCGCCCCAAGCTTGAGACTCTGCGCATATTCAACAAATGCCTCAACAAAGGCATCGTATTGACTTTCGTGCACATAAAAACGAGTCGGTGAGACACATACCTGACCGCAGTTTCTAAATTTAGACACCGCCACAATTTTCGCAGCCTCAGCACCGTCAAAATCTTCAAATACAATCACTGGTGCGTGACCACCGAGTTCCATTGAGACCTTTTTAATTCCCTCTGCGGCAATGCTGAGCATTTTTTTACCCACTTGCGTAGAACCAGTCAGCGAAACTTTACGTACTGCTTCAGCGCGCACTAAGTACTCGGAGATCTGGGTTGATTTTCCGGTCAGCATATTTAACACCCCTGCTGGTACACCAGCATCCACACAAGCTTGTACTACACCTGCACATGAATATGGAGTCTCGGCAGCAGGCTTAATAATAACCGTGCAACCGGCCGCCAGTGCGGCGGCAATCTTACGCGCGGGTAATAGCGCTGGAAAGTTCCAAGCGGAGAAAGCGGCGACCACCCCCACCGGCTGATAGATCACCTGCATCCGGGTAGCGCGATTACGCGCCTCGATACTGTGACCGTAAATGCGTTGCGCCTCACCGCTATACCAGTCAAATTGCTCTGCTGCTGCACCGACTTCTGCGACGCTCTCGGCCAGTGGTTTGCCGGTTTCAGTTGACATAGCCAGCGCGATGGCTGCGCTGCGCTCGCGTAACAATTGTGCTGTTTTACTTAAAATCGCCGCCCGATCCCAAGGATTTGAGTGCCGCCAAGTCTTAAAAGCCTGTTCAGCTGCAGACACGGCATCTGCTAAATCTTGCTCAGTCGCCACAGCGATACTACCAATCTTCTCTTCACTGGCAGGGTTATGTACTGTTAGCTGCTCGCGCCCCTGCTGCTGTCGCCACTCTCCATTAATAAAAATACCGCTGACTTTCAACATCATATGCGCCTTAACTAAGTTATTTTGAATGGCGCAAATTATATTACCCTAGCTTGATGCTAGCGCTACTGCAAAACTGAACCTAGGTTCTAGTGTTCAAAACTAAAAATTAGAATAGCTATAAGCTATAAGCTATAAGCTGCCAGTAGGGGAATTTTCAAAAAGTGCACTGCCAATTGAAAGCTGGCAATGAGGATAGAATAGTACGGCTTATCGAGAATGGTCTGCGATCAGGCGCTTTCAGCGTCGTTACGACGCCCGGAGGTACTTTTTAATACTTGCAAAAATTTGTCCCGAGCGGGATTTTTGGTCTGTGCCTTACTAGTGATAGCATACACATCATTTCTGGTAAACATCACCTCTGGCATCAGCGCGCGCATACTATTTTTGCGGATCCATAATTGCGCCAAATAACTGGGTAAAAAACCTAGATACTGACCACTTAAGATCATTGCCGCCCGCATATCTAAATTCTTTGCCGATGCGGTGATTTTACACTGCCCCAACAATCGCTCTAATCTGACGTCATGCAAAGTGACTATTTCAATAAATTGGTGTTCGCGCAATAACTCAATCGATATATCATCGTAGTCAGTGGCAAAAAGAGGATGGTTAACGCCGCAGTAGAGAAATAATTCCTCATAAAAAAGTGGGTAGCTATTGAGGCTAGATGACTCTCTCGGCAGCACGCTGATGCCTAGTGCCCCCTGTCCGCTGAGCACCGCTTGCTCGACTTCTCTTGGGTCTCCGCTATTGATATTGATATAAACTTTAGGCTCTAGGCAGTGGAAGCGACTAATCACCTCGGCGAGGTCCAATTGAAAGTCCCAGACTGCATTATCGGCAATGTAGAGATCCAAGCGGCCAGTTAATTGAATTTGCGCGCTGTGTACTTGCTGCCGAAACTGCTCGAGATTACTCAGTAACTCCTCGACAGAATCGTAGATAACTTGACCTTGTTCGGTCAGTGAAAACCCGGTGCGACCACGGTGACACAAAGTTATTCCCAAGCGCTTTTCAAGGTCGGATATATCCATACTTATCGCGGACTTACCTTTGTTCAAAGCGAGTTCAGCCGCCGTCAGTCCCCCACAATCAACGACTGTTTTATAGGTGCGAAACTGGCGCAAATCAATGTCTGAAATTTGCGGTAGTAATATCATTCGTTTACTCATCTGGGAATAATAACGCTCCTCAAAAACGAAAGCTAGCAACCTGACTAACTTGAACGATAGTTTCACTAAATAGCAATGTTAAAAAGCTGCGCTAAAAAGAAAATTTGAGGAGTTTTTTGTACGATATAAAGATTGGAGATTCGTTGAGAACAGGCCAATCGATGACAGCAAGCTTATAGTGTGGCGCTAATGCGTCTGATCGATTGAGCAGTTTTTTTGCCCAATCGACTCTCTAGAACTAGCTCTGCACTAACTCTGAACTACACTCATCCGCTCACTGCGACGGCGCAAATATTCTAGAACACTGAGTAACAACAGTGAAAACAAGGTCAATAACATCGCCACAGCTAGAATCGCCGGGGTAATATTTTCTCGCAAGCCATCGAACATCTGCATTGGCAGCGTGCGTTGCTCGGGTCCGGCAACGAAGACCGCTACCACCACTTCATCAAATGACGTAGCGAAAGCAAATAGCCCCCCAGACATAATACCGGGTAAGATAAGCGGTAATACTATCTTAAACAGCACTGTCACAGGTCCCGCTCCCAAACTGGCTCCGGCACGCATCAAATTAAAATCAAAGCCCTTTAAGGTGGCATTAACAGTAATTAAAACGAAGGGAGTACCCAACAAGGTATGACTTAAGATCAACGCCGTATAAGTAGCTCCTATCCCCAACTGGGCAAAGAAGAAATACAGCCCCAGTGCCGAGATAATCATTGGCACTGCCATTGGCGATATCATCAGTCCCGTCACTAGCGCCTTACCTTTGAAGTCTGATGTATTCAAACCTAGTGCCGCCAAGGTACCCAAAATCATCGCGATGATTGTTGAAATGACGCCGACAATCATGCTGTTTTTGAATGATCCTATCCATACTGGTGAGGTTAAAACCTCCTCGTACCAGCGCATGGAAAATCCCGATATCGGATAACTTAAAAAACTGTCAGCACTAAAAGATATCGGTAGCACTGCCAGTAGCGGCAGCGATAAAAAAATCAGCACGCCAATCGCCAGGGTCAAATAACCCAAATAAGCGATTCTATTAATCGATGGTATTTTTGCTTGAAAAGCCACGTTACTTACCTCTTATCTAAACTATTACTATTCGACAGCCGAATATAAACGACAAATAATAAACCACTAATCAGCAACAGAACGACCCCAAGAGCAGATGCCATACCCCAGTTAATTGCCTGGTTGGTATAGTAGGCAATGAAATAACTAAGCATCTGATCATCAGCGCCCCCTACTAGTGCTGGAGTAATGTAATAACCCAACGCTAGAATAAAACACAGCAAACCACCGGCTGCTACCCCAGGCAAAGTTTGAGGAATATATACTTTGATGAATGCCACCACCGGATGAGCACCTAAACTAAGCGCGGCACGCATATATACCGGCGAAATCGATTTCATCACACTGTATAAAGACAACACCATGAAGGGTAGTAACAAGTGGGTCATTGCTATAAACGTAGCGGGACGGTCGTACAATAAGGCCAACGGCTCACTAATCACCCCGATATCCAGCAAAATACTATTCAATACTCCATTTTTTTGCAGTAACACCATCCAGGCACTGGTGCGAACTAACAGCGATGTCCAAAACGGCAATAGCAAACCTATCATCAACCAACCGGTCCATTTACTCGGTGCATTGGCCATTAGGTGCGCAAGGGGAAAGCCCAAAATTAAGCAGAGCATGGTGACGACGAAGGCTATCCATAAGGTACGCAACAAAATATCAATATAGATTGCCTGATATTCGGATGCAGCTACAATTTCCCCGGCATCATTTAAGCGCAGATCGGTAGCCGCCAATAAATAATGGCTAGTGATAACTGGAGAGGCGCGTTTAATTGCCTGCCAAGTATGTATTTCTCCCCAGCGCGGATCTATATCCAGCAACTGCTGTTTGACCACTTCTGGTGTACCTAGCTCGATACGTGCTAATTTTCGGCCAGTGCGATTAATTAAACTGCGCATACCTGACAGTTCATAATTTAATCGTTTAGATACTTTAAATAGTGTTTTGTCGACTCTAGATTGCTTTATTTCAATCACCAACAACGAAAAAGTTTTAGCATCGGGGAGTGCTTTTGCCTCCCATTGTTGTAAGGCATTCACAGTCTTCGGCCAAGTCGCCTGTAGTTCAGGATTATCGACACTGCGCACCAGCAACATAATGACTGGCACCACAAATACGCTTAAGGTAAATAAAAATAAAGGCGCTACCAGCGCTACCGCTTTTAATTTTTTCAACCACTGCGAGCGATCACGTGGTATTTTTGACGATTGATCTATCGACTCACTTTCGAGTTCATTATTAACAAGCTTAGAAGACATAAAAAACTTCCTGTGTTCGATGCAATATAAATATCGCACTTAGTACATTATTATAATAGTCCCAAACCCGTGGCTTCACAGTGGAAGCAAGCTCCCCATGGAGGTCACGGATTCAGGATAGTGTGATGAATCGCACTGAAGCTGAGCGCTAAGCACTTATGACAATCATAAAACCGCCGCTTTGACCCTGGCAACAGAGCTCAATCAGTGTGAAAATTGCCGACTACAGCTTCAGCGCTAACTTACTACTCGCTTACACGGAATTCTTTTTCCAAGCGGAGCCACTACGGGCGCATCGTTTGAAATTTTCAAAATATAGTAAAAACCATAACCACATAAAACTACTCGACACAGCTACTGCGTATTATCAGTGGAGTATCAATTCCAAGTACCACCATCTAGAGAATGAAAATGCTTTTTAGTCGATAGATAATACAGGCGATACCCTGACACTAACGCAGCCGATTGTTTTTACGGGCTTTTACGAATTGAAAAGTAAATTCAGTAAAATAAAAAAACAAATTTAAGATCATTCAATTCACTGCACAAAGGCAGGTTTAAGCAAATATATAAGCTTAAACCTGCCTCAGTGACGAAAGTATGCTGCAGTTTAAAAAATCATTAACGACTATATTGAGACCTCTGCATAACTACTGCGCTCGGTAATACGGCGTTAAAAACCGGATCAATATGCTCATTTACACCAGTAAATTCCGCTATCTCGCCGTTTTTTGCCTTGCCTTACCTTCGCTCGCAACGTTATGCAGAGGTCTCATATTAAAATGTCATTAACATTAATTTTTTCGCCCTACACCATTATTCCGCTCAGTCTATAGCTATTACTTATCGAGAGACCAGAGAGTTAAAACGCTCGTTCAGCTCGTCCTGATAATCTACCCAGAACTCAGTTTTCTCACGTAATCCCACTACAATATTGGCATTTGAAGAAGGTAAATCCTTGGTAATTGCAGCGGGAAGCTGGCTGATAGCAGCTTTATTTGGCACGCCGTATGGAATTAGCTTAGGGTATTCAGAAGCTGGTCCTTCAGAACTAGCGAAACCGATAAACTCAAACGCTTGAGCTTTATTCGGGCTGCCTTTGACAACTACCCAAGAATCGACGCTGTAAAGATGACCAGGCCATACGATACCGAAGTCTAAGCCCTCTTTATTAGCATTGGTAATGCGACCATTATAGGCTGAAGTCATCACTACATCGCCAGATGCTAGCCACTCAGGAGGCTGAGCTCCTGCTTCCCACCACTGTACGTGCGGCTTAAGCTCTTCCAGTTTAGCAAAGGCACGATCCACTCCAGCCGGAGTTTGCAGTACTTTATAAACATCTGCAATCGCCACGCCATCCGCCATTAGAGCGAACTCTAGATTTCCCTTGGCACCTTTACGAAGACCGCGCTTACCCGGGAATTTCTTAACATCCCAAAAATCAGCCCAATTTTCAGGCCCCGCTGCCAAGGTTGCCTTATTGTAGGCGAGAACATTAGACCAGATGATATGTCCCAAACCACACTCACTAATTGCGGAGTCCAAGTATAGATCTTTTCCGCCAACTGAGGCCCAATCCATAGGTTCAATCAAACCTTCTTCACAAGCTTGAATCAAATCAGGATCTTCAAGTAACACCACATCCCAAGTAACCGTTTTACTGTCGACCATCGCTTTAATTTTGGCAAGGCCTCCATTGTAACTATCTGCCAGTATTTCAATCTTAGTCTTAGCTGTGAAAGGGTCGACCATGGTGCTTTTCTGTGCTTTTTGTGCCGCTCCACCAAAACCAACAACGGTTAGAGGTCGTGCCTGCACTGCCGTGTTAACTAGCAATGTCGTGGCAACAACTGCGAACATAGTTTTGAATTGTCTCTTCATCTATTACTCCATTTTTTTTATTTAGTATTTTGATTTATTAAGAAGAAAGTAACCGGCAATTTTCCGGCTGAAAGCCCACGGCAACTTGCTGCCCAGGACTGAAGTCATGGTTTAAATATTCAGTGGGGACTTTAACGATAAAATCACTGTCCTGCCCATTGTTCAATGTTAGACACAAGTGATCGCCATGATAGATAATTTCAACCACAGAACTGGTGATTTGGTTTACATAATCGATCTCTGAATTTTGCTTAATGAAGGAAGCTTTCTCAGGACGCACTGAAACATTGACGCTCTGCCCTATAGACAAATTTTCCACTCGTTTCGCCCGAATAGTATTTCCCCCTGCTAAAGCGACTATATAACAGTCGTTATCTAGGCTGCTGATAGTACCTTTGAGCATATTAGTCTCGCCGATAAAAGTAGCGACGAACTTATTCTTAGGCTGGTTATAAATCACCTCGGGACGATCTATCTGTTGAATGATGCCGTCATTAAACACCGCGATCCGATCCGACATGATCAATGCTTCGTCTTGATCGTGGGTAACAAAAACCATAGTCACCCCCAAATTCTCATGGATGTGTTTAAGCTCAATTTGCATATCTTCGCGCAAATTTTTATCCAGCGCTCCAAGAGGTTCATCCAACAATACTAGCTTAGGCTCAAAAACCAACGCTCTAGCCATGGCCACACGCTGTTGCTGCCCACCTGAAAGCTGCGCTGGATTGCGACTGGCAAAAGGACCTAAATGCACCATATCTAACGCGCGCTTTACCTTCTCGGCTATTTTATTCTTGGGGACTTTTCTGACTTGTAGTGAAAAAGCCACATTTTCTTCCACTGTCATGTGTGGAAAGAGTGCATAATTCTGAAAGACTACGCCTATATCTCGCTTGTAAGCTGGAATATTATTCAGCACGACATTATTCAGTAAAATATTACCTTGAGTTGGCGATTCAAATCCTGCCAACATCATCAAGGTGGTGCTTTTTCCGGAACCTGAAGGCCCTAACAGCGTTAAAAACTCTCCCCGACGCACCTGCAAATCAAGGTTTTTAACCACATATTCCCCACCATTGTAGCTTTTTCGAACACCCTCGAAAGTTACGATATAATCGGATTCACCAGCCATCTTCATTCCTTAGTTATATTTATAATTTGAATCAGTAATTTTAGCGCGACATGCAGCGCAATCTAAACAACAGCCTCTTACCCGGTTATCGGCACTATTTTTATCTCTAGCTGCCATTGCTATTACTCAGCTTTGGTCTTTGGAAATCACCTGCAATCTCTATAATTACAACCAGCAATTACTTAATATCGAATCCAAGTCTTCACAGTGAATACTGAGCGTAAGATACTGTTAATGCTTGCAAGATAAAGTATGTTCAATTCAGTTGAATTTGGTTTTAAAATTCTTACCTATTATGTTCAATTTCAACAAACACTTAATCCTCTACTAGCTAAAACCTGCGTTAAAACTTATAGGCTAGCCCCAGAGAATAAATATATAAAATTAAATATAATTTTTTTTATTCAATACTCTAGCCGAAGGGATTAAGTGCATGTATAGAATTTCTTGTCCTGAGATATCACTTTATTTACAGGTAGCGGGGGCATTATGAAGATAAGTTCTGCACTCTTCATCACAGTTGCTCTGAACTTAAGTTCTGCATCACTGAACTATCGAAAATGCAGTAATAATTTGTTCGCCACTGTACTGATTTTTAACTATTCAGCTACTTGTTAGGCGACGCGACCAAACCACCAGCTAGTTGAAAAAGCGCCTGTTACGGACGTTGAGGTAAGTACTTCTATGTGGTTAGGTTAGTGCTTAAGTGCAGCTGGGCAGCTGGGCAGCTGCTGATACTTGAGTTTTAAACAAGACATTAAAAACGATAATTCAGCGAGATAGTAAAATCTGCTAACAGCCAAAGAAGCGTTACGAACAGCAGTTTCAGGTATTGGAATTGAAAATTTAGATCGAAGAGATGACCGCCGTCACGACTAAAAGCATAGTGGCAACAGCAGTAGTCTAAGCTGAGGTTAATTCTGTAGCGGAATATCCATTTCCGTAATTTTCAGCGTACCAGTCAACTCGGGGATCGCCCAGTCAACTGCTTTATCGACACGAATTTTATATTGATACATTTCCTGTAGTGTTTGGTGATCCGCAGCGCGAATCTGCATAATACCTTTAGGTGAATCGAAAGATAGTCCCTCAAAGGACTTTATCAGC
This sequence comes from Oceanospirillales bacterium, assembly GCA_029027825.1. Taxonomy (GTDB): domain Bacteria; phylum Pseudomonadota; class Gammaproteobacteria; order Pseudomonadales; family Balneatricaceae; genus Rs1. The sequence goes on from CP093399.1 coordinate 3,114,277, forward strand.
AGCTCAGTTTCTGTAGAGCCGGCCTTTTTGATCGCTGCAACTATCGCCATCCCCTGCGCCATTCCCTGAGCGGTAAACATATCTGGCGGTGAGTTATAACGTTTTTTATGCTCGGTGACCAGCCAGTCATTGACAGCGTTTTTAGGGCTTTCATAATAGTAATAAGTTGCCCCGATCATGCCTACAAACGGCTTATAGGTAACCAGTGCCGGCAGTATGTTACCGCCTCTGGTCAACTTAATACCGAAGCGATCTGGCTGTAAATCATTAATTTTTCCCAGTGGATTACCTTTGCCAGCCCACATGGTGAATATATATTTTTCAGCGCAATCAGATCTGTTCTTCAGGCTGTTGAATAAGCGCTCAGCTGTGCCGGTAAAATCTTTGGTATCGGTGGCTACGAACTCTTTGTGGACAAGTTGAGCACCAGTCAATTCCAGAGCCCGACCATAGGCTTTGATACCATCGCGACCATAGGCATAGTCCGGCGCTAACGCTGCGACACACACTCCGGCTTTACCGACAGCCAACGCATTTGCGATCGCATCTTGAGAGGAATTGCGACCGATTCTAAACGTGTATCGATTCCAGTTGGCACCAGTGATGGAATTTGCCACGCCCTGTGGAATGATTATTTTTTGATACTCCTCGGCAATAGGCATCACTGCTAGTGCCACCGCCGACGATATAGGGCCAATTGCCAGCACCACATCGTCATCACCATAAGCTTGCTCTAGCAATGCTCGAGCGCGATCTGCTTTAAACTGAGTATCTTTTTCCAGCACTTGTAACTGACGACCTAGCACTTGCATACTGCCATTAGTAGCGTACTCAAAACCCATCAACAGCCCGATTTTCGACTGCGCCGCATAAGCTTCAAAGGGGCCTGTTTTTCCATGAACTAAGCCAATCTTGATGGGTTCTGCGGCCATTGTTTGACTACAGCTGATAATTGAGCTCACCAGTATTAGGGCTCTAAATATCGATTTCATTGTAAATCTCCTGAGATAAGTTTTACTGCTGAATACTTATTTCCTTAGTCAGTGACTTCCATGTGGTGCTTAGCTGACCTTAGCTTGCGCAGCCACTGTAAAATCAAGGATTCAGGTATTTATTATCTTTATATGGTAGCTAACAGTATAAAAAATAATTAAGATTGGTTCCAAGTCTCGCGGCACATTCTAACACACTGATAATGCCTATCGACACCTGATACATTCTTCTGCAGCACAGATGTGCTTATAAAAGTTACGACTATTCGCTAGAGTATCCCAAGCAATGATCAAGTTTAAAATAAGTTGGCTGCAGCGGTTCGGTATTGGCGGGCGGCTATTTCTAGCTTTTGTGTTAATTTCATCCATCACGCTGCTGGTTAGCGCTCTATCAACTCAAACCTACCTCAACTTAAGAGACCAATTGCACTTGCTGGAAAAGCAGGATATCCCAGGCTTAGATGCCGCCGCCAGATTAAACGATAAGAGCCGGTTAATCGTGGCCATGGCCCCGCTATTAGTCACTGCAGAATCTAATCTGCTGCGCCGACAAACCATGCAAAAACTCAATACTGCTATTGCCAGCATGGATTCGCTGATGCGCAATTTACCCGCTTATGACCACTATTTTCGCGAGTTAATTGCGCAGATTAAAAACAGCCTATTACTGCTTAATCAAAGTGTCGAACACCGTGAGCAGATCCTGCTTGAACTGTCACGACAATCGGCGCAGCTCTCGCCACTCTTTATAAAAATCATTGACGCTTTAGAGCAAGACTTAAGCTGGCCTGTTGAGCAGGATAAGCTATCAGTCATTAATAAACTCTTCTATTTTTCCGGCTCGGTAGTAAATATTGATAGCGCCTCGTCGTTTCATAGCTTGGATGCCCGTTTTTTACGCTTAGAAAAGCTAGGGGTACAAATTCAACAGCGACTTAACCATGCCTCACCAGACTTTTACAACAGTGTTTTACACAGCCATATCAACACCTTTTTAAGCTACGGCGATCGCCAAGGAGCGATATTCATACTCCAAAACCGGCAGTTAAACCTGCGTCATCAACAGAGTTTTTTGCTGCAAAACAGTCTTCAACACATTCATCAACTCGCTGCGCAAGTCAATTTATATACTGACTCAACCAATAATCGAATCAGTCAAGCACTGCAGCGAGCAATTGCTTCAATCAACCGTAATATGCAAAGCAACTTACTATTGTCTCTCTTCAGTTTGCTGATAGCCGGGGCTATTTCCTGGTTCTATGTGCGCCGCAATGTACTGCAGCGGATTTTGGAGTTGCAGCAAAACATGCGCTCCATCGCCTCGGCTAAGCTAGACACCAAGATTCGTATATTGGGCAATGATGAAGTTTCTGCTATGGCGAGAGATTTACAGCACTTTCAAAAAACCGCCATTCAAGTAGAGCGTAGCAATCGGCAACTCGCGGCACAAATAGAGGAGCGGATACTCGCTGAGCAACAGTTGCAGGCTACTCAACATGAGTTAGTGCAAGCTGCCAAGCTAGCTGCATTGGGGCAACTGAGCGTCGGCATTACCCATGAGATAAGCCAACCGCTAACCGCCATCGCCAGCCATTTACATATCGCTGGATTACGCTTACAAAATCAGCAGTTAGAGTCGGTGCAACGCAGCCATGAGAAAATTCAGCACCTATTAAATAAAGTGACGGTTATCACCCGCCACTTAAAATCTTTTGCTCGTAAAGCAGCCACTGAGATGTCACCGGTATATTTACAGTGCGTGATCACAGATGCGATCGACTTAATGGCCAGTCAAATACGCGAGCAGAAATGTCAGTTAAGTTATAACCCGCAAGCCACCTCCCCCATTGTGATGGCTGAACCTATTCGGCTCGAACAAGTATTAATCAATCTTCTGAGCAATGCACTGGATGCAGTGCAGCACACTCAGCAGCGGCAAATTGACATAAGAGTAATAGCGCACGAGCATGAGTGTTGGATTGAAGTACAAGACAGTGGCATCGGCATGCCCAACGAGCAACTGCAGTCGATTTTCGACCCTTTTTACAGTAGTAAAAAAGTGGGTGAGGGTTTGGGGCTAGGTTTATCGATTAGCTATAACATAATACAAGACTTTGGCGGCCAAATAAGGGTAACCTCAGAGCCGAATAAAGGAAGCTGTTTCAGTGTGATTTTAAAATTAGCAGAGGCAAAATGATAGAAGATGTAATAGTGGTCATTATCGATGATGATCCGGAGATAACCGAGGCGCTATCGGAAATGCTGACGCTGGAAGGCTTTAAGGTCGCCGCTTATCAACGGCCGGAGCTGGCATTGAAAAGTTTAAGCTTCGACAGTGCGGTAGTGGTGTTAAGCGATGTTAAAATGCCCAATTTGGATGGTTTATCACTGTTGGCACAACTACAAAAACTGGATACATCGATCCCGGTACTGCTGATGAGTGGTCACGGTGACATCCCCATGGCAATTCAGGCAATGCGCGAAGGCGCTTATGATTTTCTAGAAAAACCACTGCAGCCCGAGTATTTAATCAGCCAACTGCGGCGCGCTCTGGACAAGCGAAGGCTAGTGTTAGAAAACCGTCAACTAAAGCAAAACCTCGCCCAGCTCAGCGGCATAGATAAGTTTATTATTGGCGAATCCGCGGCCATGCAAAAGATTCGCCAGAGAATTTTAGCCCTGGCCACCGCCAACGTCGACACCATCATTTACGGCGCCACCGGCAGCGGCAAAGACATTGTGGCCCGCGCATTACATCAATACAGTGAGCGCAGCGATAAACGTTTTATCGCCATCAACTGTGGCGGTATGAGTGAGAGCTTGATCGAAAGCGAGTTATTCGGCCACGAAGCTGGCTCTTTCACCGGCGCCAACAAGCGTCACATCGGCAAGATTGAAGTGGCTGACGGCGGGACTTTATTCCTCGATGAAATTGAGTCTATGCCGCTTTCGGTACAAATTAAATTATTGCGAGTACTGCAGGAACGCAGTATCGAGCGTGTCGGTAGCAGCACCTCTATCCCGGTCAAGATGACTGTAATCGCCGCCAGTAAAGATGACTTAGCGCTACTGGGGGAACAAGGCAAGTTTCGAAAAGACCTTTTTTATCGTCTCAACGTCGCCAGCATCAGCGTCCCAGCATTGAGCGAGCGCCCCGAAGATATTCTGCCTCTTTTTCAACACTATGCTGGCAAAGCCTGTCAGCGCTATGCCAGAGAGATGCCCGAGCTACCCTCGCAACTAGTCACTGATTTACTACAGCAACTCTGGCCTGGCAATGTCAGAGAGCTAAAAAATGCCGCCGACCGCTTCGTCTTAGGTATTGCGGAAAACAGCTTCGACAGCACTGATTCCACGCCCTTAAGTAGCAGCGATTACGAAGCTCGCATGGAGCAATTTGAGCGGCAGCTGTTAGAAGAGGGATTGCGAACGGCCAAAGGCCAAGTCAGTAAAGCCGCCCAGTTACTCAATTTGACCACTAAAACTTTATATCGAAAGATGAAGAAACACTATTTAAATAAAAAAGTCTTCAAATAAACAAACGGACAATATTGAGAAACAGTTGTTTTTAATATAGACAAAAATGTCCATTTAATACAATCAGAACACTTGTCTATTATTCATCTTGTTGATTTAAAACTATTTAATTTTTTGGCACCTTACTTGCTCTAGTCTTTCCAAGTTAGTCGTTTCAAGTTGGTTTATCAAGTGACAGCTAACGCTCTTTGGCACAACTTTGTGACCTATAAAAACATCAATAAAGGTACAACAATGAAAAAGTCTAGAATAACTAAAATACTACCAGGACTACTACTGTCAGGCTCTATTTTGCTCAGCGCCTCCATGGTACAAGCCACCGAGTGCACTAATAGAGGCGTCTTAGACGACAAGTTTTGCGATGAAAATATGGATTTGGTCGCTGATTCACCTAAGGATTCCTCAAAGTGGAGAGATCCCAGCACTTTAGTTTTCACATACACCCCAGTCGAAGATCCCGCTGTCTACAAAGATGCGTTCGCCGACTTCCAAAAACATTTAAGTGACCTGACCGGTAAAAAAGTGGTCTATTACACCGTGCACTCCAACGCCGCAGAGGTTGAGGCAATACGCTCTGGCCGCCTACATATCGCGGGATTCTCAACCGGTCCAACCGGCTATGCAGTAAACTTAGGCGGTTTTGTTCCGCTAGCCGTAAAAGGCACCGCAGCAGGCTTTCAAGGTTATAACTTAATCACTATCGTCAAAAATGATAGTCCGATTAAAACTATGCTAGACCTGAAAGGTAAGTTAGTCGCGCACACTTCAGCCTCTTCTAACTCAGGTAACTTAGCCCCACGTGCACTTTTCCCAAGTGTTGGCATCACCCCCGATACCGATTACAAAGTTAAGTATTCAGGCAAGCACGACCAATCAATCATGGGAGTATTATCTGGGGATTACGATGCAGCACCCGTGGCCTCAGATGTATTTCACCGTATGGTTAATGCCGGGCGCATCAAAGCTGAAGATTTTCGAATCATCTATACTAGCCCACGCTTTCCCACTTCCTCTTTTGGTTACGCGCATGATTTAAAACCTGAGCTAGTGACCAATATCAAAGAAGCTTTCAAAACTTTCCGCTTCTCTGCTGAAATGTCTAAAACTTTCGGCGGTGCCGATCGCTTTTACCCGGTGACTTACCAGAAAGACTGGGCAGTTATTCGCGATATCGCCCACGCAACAGGTACTGCTTACACTAAGAAAGGGCTAAAGAAACTGGCAGAAAAGGACGCAGCTAAGGCGGCTAAAAAACGCGCTAAGGCACTGGCGGCACAAAAAGCCAGCAGCTAAACCAACGGAACGAGTCCCAAGTTCGATAGCACTGCACTTTAAATAGTGAATTAGAGCAGACTAATCAGTAGCAGATTAGTCTGTTATCGAAGGATGTTAATAAAATAACTTTTATCCGAAATCAAGATAATAAAACTCACCGAGATTCCAGCTTAGATTTTTTGATCGGCTAAACGATTATTATATCAGCTGGAGTTTTCGGACAATTTTGTCCAAAAAACAATATCACTATCATAAATCTGAATCCATAATTTGAAAGTGGATGCCAACCACGGATTCAGTGATCCAGAAAATAAAGTGATTCAGGTAACTTAAGGATAAGCTACCTCAAGGTCATGGGATGACCATTAACCGCAGGATTATAACTATGTCAGAAAACCAAAGGTTCCTTGCAGTAAAAGGGCTGAAGAAAGAATATGTCGCCGGCAATCCAATTCTCAAAGGGATTGATTTCAATATAGACAGCCCGGGTATCGTCGCTATCATCGGTCCATCTGGCACTGGTAAAAGCACACTATTACGCTGCATCAACCGCCTAATTGATCCTACAGAAGGACAGATCATCTTCAATGATGCGGATGTTTGCCAAGCCAGCGGTAAACAACTGCGCAACTTGCGCCGTCACGTCGGTATGGTCTTTCAAGAATACAACTTGGTCGAGCGGTTAACTGTTATTGAAAACGTACTCAGCGGCCGTCTCGGCTATATGACTTCCTGGCAAGCTTGGCGCAGAAACTATAGCCAAGCTGACATCAACACCGCCTTTGAATTATTGGAAACGGTCGGGCTGATAGATCATGCCAACAAGCGTGCCGATAGCTTATCCGGTGGTCAGAGGCAGCGCGTCGGTATCGCCAGAGCGGTGATGCAGGATCCAAAAATCCTGCTCGCCGATGAGCCGACATCCTCGTTAGACCCTAAAACAGCCGTGGAAATCATGGAGTTGTTAGAGCGTTTTTCGACCGAAAAGAACATCCCGGCGCTGGTCAACATGCATGATGTTAGGTTAGCTCAGCGTTTTGCCAAGCGTATCATCGGCATGTCCAACGGCTATATCGTCTATGACGGCGATCCTGAAGGCATCACCGACGAGCATTTAAAGACTATATACGGGGGAGAATCATGGCTGGATTAACACCACTAAAAACCGATAAAGTCCGCAACCCCTTCCCACGTAACTGGTGGTTAAGTGGTCTGTGGGTACTAGTCGCCGTCTATTTAGTTTATTCAATCAATTCGATGGGCTTAGACTGGGATAGATTTGTGGCGGGCCTAGGTCACGCAGAGAAGCTCCTTGATCGGATGTTCCCCCCCAATTTCAGCCGCTGGCAGCTGCTGCTCGATGGATTGGTTGAAAGCTTGGAAATAGCGGTCATCTCCAGTGTAGTAGGTATTTTTCTATCACTGTTTATTGGTCTGCTGGCCTCCCGCAACATGATGCCCAGTTGGATTAGCACACCGGTGCGGGCTTTTATTGCGCTGTGTCGCTCTTTCCATCCAGTGATCATCGCCATTTTGTTTGTTAAAAGTGTCGGTTTTGGTGCGTTGGCGGGCATATTGACCTTAGTAATTGCTACTATCGGTTTTATCGCCAAGCTATTTGCCGAGGCCATCGAAGAGATTTCATTTAAGCAAGTTGAAGCCATTCAGGCCACAGGCGCCAACTTTGTCAGCGTGATTCTATTTTCGGTGATGCCGCAGGTATTCTCTCGCTTTATCGGCTTTGCCACTTACCAGTTTGACTCAAACTTACGCAACTCGACTATGGTCGGAATAGTAGGTGCAGGCGGTTTAGGTGGCACTTTATTCTCTGCATTTCAGCGTTTTGACTACGATTTCGTGGCGGCAATATTGATCACCATTATCGCATTGATTTTGTTTTGGGAGTTTTTATCTACGCTGGTCAGGAGAATTTTTTCATGAAGCACATAGATCACCACTGGCAGCGCTTTACCTTAAAGCAAAAACTGTCTCGTTTCACTGTCTACCTGTTCTTTGTGGTCGCCCTAGTACTATCGATCCGCACTGTAGAAGTCATTCCTGAATTTTTCTACGACGCGCCAGAACAGATGATGGATATGTTTAACAGAATGCTGCCGATTGATTTTGCCTTCTATCCCATATCCGTTCATGCGGCGATGATCGAGACCTTAAACATCGCCACTTTGGGCACACTAGTCACTTTGATATTTTCTATACCCCTGGCACTGATGAACGCTTCCAATATCGTCGCCTCACCATTGGCGCACTGGATAGCCAGATTTTTTCTAGTGTCTTCACGCTCGGTTAACTCGCTAGTTTGGGCACTATTATTTGTCGCCATTTTTGGCCCCGGTGTACTGGCTGGCGTACTGGCGATTGCCTTCCGTTCAGTAGGTTTCGTTGGCAAGTTACTGGCCGAAGCATTAGAGGAAGTAGACATGGGCTCTGTCGAGGCGCTGCGTGCCACTGGCGCTCCTTGGGGTGCGGTGATGCTCAAGGGATACTGGCCGCAAGTAATGCCGGCATTCTTCAGCATTGTGCTGTTTCGCTGGGATATCAATGTCCGTGAATCTGCAGTACTAGGCTTAGTCGGAGCTGGCGGGATAGGCGTGGTACTTAACGACTCTATGAACTTGTTCCAATGGCAGCAAGTGGCGATGGCACTACTGGCCATTTTCGCGGTCGTGATTATGGCTGAAATAGTAGTAGTTAACATTCGCAAGCGTTTGATCTAGCAAGAGCGCCAAGCCTGCTGTTCAGCGCAGCGCTTGGCTAATTTCTCCAAGCTAAAAACATCGTTAGCAAGAAGTGACTGAGCGCCCTTAAATTGACAGGTTTTCATCTTACAACTGATCATCCTTGACCAATCCTGCAGCTTTAATACGACGCCCCTCTGCGCGATAACGCAGCTCTCCGACTATACCGCGGGGAATAAAGTAGACGCTGAGAATAAATAGCACTCCCAGCCATAGCAACCAACGATCTGGATTAAAGAGTCCTGCCCACACAAAATCCTCCCCTAGCTTGCTATACACTACCGCCATCAGGTCCTGCAGGTAAGTTTCGGCGAGAACAAACAAACTGACCCCAAGCACCGCGCCATACAGCGTACCCATACCACCGATCACCACCATCAGCAATATATTGACCATGATGGTGAAAGAAAGCGTGACATCCGGACTGACGTACTTTAACTGCAATGCAGTCATAGCACCTGCAGTAGCAGCCACCAGCGCTGACAGACAGACATTTAAAGTTCGATAATAAACGGTACTAAAACCCAGTGCCTGCGCGCGAAATTCATTTTCTCGAATCGCCTGTAACACCCGGCCAAAAGGAGAGTTCATCCAGCGCAACATCAGCAGAAACAATAGCGTCGACAAGGTGAAGATACCGTAGTAGAGCACTGTTTTACCGTTGAAATAAAACTTAAAAAAGGCGGCTTCAAAATGCCGCTCGACGTTACTCGGGTCAATCGAGGCCGCTGCTATGAACTGGATCACATCAAAGCCCAAAACCTTTTCAGCAACCAGCTTAAAAGCCGGACCGATTTCCTGAGGAGTGCGAATAATCATCCCGTCCTCACCGCCGGTAATGGTATAAAGCTTAGAAATCAAGATAGCGAAGGCACTGGCAATCGCCAGCGTCACCATCGAGAAGAACACCGCCTGCACCCGCAGCGAAAACACTGCGATTAACAGCGCCGCCAGCAGTGCCACGATCAATCCAAGACTCAGACCAACCATCACCGAGCTCCACTGCGGCCCCAGCTGTTTCAGCGTTATCGCCATCGCGTAGGCACCGATACCATAAAACATAGTGTGCGCAAAACTGACAATACGCGTGTAGCCGATCAGCATATCGTAGCTGGCCACCAAGACGATGAATATACAAATTTTAGTGTAAGTGTTATAGGCGACAGTGCCCTGAAATAGAAAGGGCGCAAAGCTCAGCGCCACCGCGACTAACAGCAATAGCGCCGCCAGCATTTTGCTCTGTGGATAGCTAGCAGATAACAGGTTGTGCAGCGCGTTTTTTAAGAATTTGATCACTTAACTAGCACTCCTACCCCAACCTTTACTGGTGGTATTTGATCCGAACTAACGACTCGCCAATTTAGTATATTTTCCATTATTAAGTCTTCATAATTGGGATAAGCCCCTGCGGGCGCCACATCAAAACCGCTAACATCAGACCTATGCTTGAAAAAGGTGCCAGAGCGGGCAGCAGATAACTCATATAACTACTTAGTAAACCGACTAATAATGCCGCTAGCATGCAGCCTTGAATTGAGCCTAAACCGCCGACAATAATGACAATTATCACTTGCACTAACAGTTGCTCGCCAAGCTGTGCGGTGATCATTTCATCGTACAAACCCCACATCACTCCACCGACTCCTGCCAGCGCGGCACCTGCAATGAAGACCAGCACAAACACCAGCCCAATGCGATAGCCCAGCGCTTCGACCATCTCCGGATTTTCCACCCCCGCTCTGATCAATAAACCGATCCGGGTATGATTAATCACTCGCAGCATACTCCAGTACACCGCCAAGCCAATTAACACTGCCAATATCCGATATTTTTGGATAGCGATATCTGCGATTATAAAAGAGCCACGTAACATCTCTGGACGCGGCAAGGGGATTTCATTGGGTCCCCAAAATACTTGAATCAACTGTTCTATGACAATTGCCCCGCCAACAGTGACCAGTATCTGTTTGAGGTGATCACCGTATACTGGACGAATAATAAGCCGTTCAAAGAGATAGCCAAGCAGCGCACAAACTAGCGACGATACCAAAATTGCAGGCAATAAGAGCGCTAAATCCGCCAGCTCACCCAGCCCATCGCCAACGCTGCGCAAACTGATAAACACTGAGGCACCGATGAAAGCTCCCAAGGTGATGAAGGCCCCGTGGGCCATGTTCAAAATTCCCATCAGTCCAAAGATTAAAGTCATCCCAGAGGACATCACAAACAACATTGCCCCCATCGACAAACCGGCAATACTAATAGTAACCCAAGTGGCGGCGGGCATCGCTAACAGCGATAGGCCGAACACTGCTAAAAACAGTAGTGGGATAGGCTTTATGCATGGCAAAAGCAATTGACTATTGATTAAGTTTCCCTTCATTTATCGCCCTTTCCTCCCCAGTTATCACCGTCAATATTCACCCGCTAACTGCTCTGTAGCGCTGCTGTTGATTGACCATTTTCTTCTGCAGAATGCTGTGTCAGCGGGTCGAAATACAGCCCCAGCAGCTGCTGTTGTAGCCGTTTATTTTCTAGTAGGTGTGACATGGCGCCACTGTGTACAACTCGACCCTCATCCATGACGTAAACATGGTCAGCCAAACGTTGCGCCAAGTGCAAATTTTGTTCAACCAGTAAGATACTGCTATTTTCTTGCTGAATTTTTTGCAGGGCGCTAATAAGCTGGTTAATCATTGCTGGCGCCAATCCCTTACTCGGCTCATCGATGATCAATAGTTTGCGTGGTTCGACAATCGCACGGGCAATCGCCAACATTTGTTTTTGCCCCCCTGACAAATTGCCGGCTTCAAGCTGCCAGTATTTTTGCAGTGTCGGAAACAATGTCAAGATCCAATCCAAGCGCTCACTATTTAATGGTGCCTCGCGCGCTGCTAAGTGCATATTTTCCTGTACCGTCAACTTACTAAATACCCCCATATCCTCGGGAACATAGGCGATACTGCGACGCGCCACCTGAGAAGTCGACAATTTAGTAATGTCAGAGCCATCAAAACAAATGTTACCTTTAGAGGCCTGCCAAAGGTGCATGATGGTGCGCAGAGTGGTACTTTTACCCACGCCATTACGTCCAAGCAATACTACTATCTCCGCGGGGTAAACCTGCAAATCAACCCCTGCCAAAATATGGTAGTGACCAATATGGGTATGTACTCCACTGAGTGATAATAAAGGTTTAGCCGCTGACTCTCGCCGGTTTTCCTGCGCCATTAAAATTCCTCTCCAGACACGCTTGAAGAACCATTTTCGAGTGGCACACCCAAATAGGCCTGCTGCACTATAGGCATGGCCATTACTGCACTAGGCTCGCCATCTGCCAGTAACTTACCTTGATCGAAGACCAAAATTCTATCAGCTAGACTACGCACTACATTCATTTTGTGCTCCACCAGTATAATGGTCTTATCACCTTGCTGCTGTAAACCTCGAATCAGCTGCAAAATCACAGGTGCCTCATCGGCGCTCATTCCCGCCGTGGGCTCGTCAAACATAAAAACTTTAGGCTCTAGGGCAATGAGCATTCCCACCTCCAATTTGCGCTGATCGCCGTGCGACAGGTGCGAAGCTAACTGTTGATAGCTATCTTGCAGCGCCACTGATCTCAGTACCGACATCGCCTGGTCGATGATATCGCTCTGCTTATCTGCCAGTGAGAATAGCCGAAAACCTGAACGACGGCGGGCGCTTACCGCCAACCTGACATTTTCCAGCACACTCAGACTTGGAAATAAATTAGTAAGCTGAAAAGCCCGACCTATCCCCAAGTGAACCCGCGCTGCGGCATTCAGCCCTGTGATGTCTTGCCCCTCAAATAGCACCTTTCCCCGACTCGCCTGGAGTTGCCCGCTGAGCAAGTTAAAAAACGTAGTTTTTCCGGCACCATTCTGGCCGACTATTGCAGTGATAGTACCAGGATGAAAGGCAGTGCTAATACTGTCAACGGCGGCATGACCACCGAAGCGAACCGTCAAGTCACGGCACTCAAGTTGTACGGGAGGAGAGAGGTTCATCAGCGACTGAATCCAGTTTTTCTGGCGTTAATAATGAGAAGTTACTCGACAGTAACCAGTGCAACTATAAATTTAACTATTTATTATAATCAGGCCAGCATATTTTAGAACTGAAAGGTAGCGCTACTGACTCATTCTAAGCGCTTCTACAACTGGCTGTTTAGGGCACGAAGCCTAGTAGGTCCGTTCAGAACATCCAGACTACAGCTCGATTATAATTTATCAAAACAGTGACTAATAATATATCAACAATGCAGTAAGTAGATATTAAAAATGTCTAAAAACCAATGATATAACGAGATTTATAAGGGCTGATAAATCCTAATAAAAACAAAACTGCTAGCAAAAAATTATATATAAAATTAATATATTGCCATGGCTTTGTCGATCCTTCCAGATTTTTCAATCGTTGAATAGCCGAATTAACACGTTGAATGACACGACCGAATTTAGCGCTATTTTTTGCACACCCTAAATAATTATCTTCATTGGATAGTGGTTTATCGGCAATTTTAATATCCTGAGACCTTTGCATAACTACTGCTGAACTAAAGGTTTAAAATCATCACATCTACCCTACTCCGTAACAACATATTTAACATGCTCGATGGATCAACATCAGAGTACCCTGGCAGATCAGGCAGCACCGTTTCGAAAGCGCTACGAAATGATACCCAGCGAATAACCACAAAACTAAATCCACACCTCTCGATTTTGATTGAGCTAGCTATGAAGAATTCAATTAACAGTAGGTCAATAGAGCTATCATTATTACTGATACCCCCTGAATAAAATAACTATTATCGTAAGATCAACATCACGTTTAGTATAATTTCTACCACATAAACAAGACCAAAATAATTGCACCATATGGAATGACTTAATTATAGAGCTTAATTTTAAAAATTAATTATCGAAGTTAGGGCTAATTTAAATAATTGCCCTAATGACTATATTAATAGTTAGAGACCTCTTCATAACGTTGCGAGCGAAGGTAAGACAAGGCAAAAAACGGCGAGATAGCGGAGTTTACAGGTGTAAATGAGCATGTTGAGCCGGTTTTTAACGCCGTATTACCGAGCGCAGTAGTTATGCAGAGGTCTCAATATAATAAGAACTATAATGACTACAGGGATAGACAAGCAAGGGAATCAATTTTGGATAATGTCACATACTTTTCACAGTTAAATAAAATGGGTCCGGCGTAATTTATGCCTGATCTAACCGATCATATTAAAAGTATCCATAATCCCCGCAGTAACAAATAAAGATAGCTGACTAACCTTCTATTTTCCATCAACAATAAATTTACAACTTGATAAGTAGAAAATGATTTCCAGCGCTGTCATACAGCCACGATAACGCGTCGATTTTTGATGATCCAGCGCTTGACCTACTACAGCAGCGACTAATTAACTGCCACTTCTTATCGCTGGATCGATTTGTCCATATTTAAACAGCACAGCAACACTGCCCATTAGAATAGGCTGTCGATAAACTTAGCAAGCGAAGCGTAGACAACAGCATTACTTGACCCGAATGGTTTTAATCAAAGACGGTAAAATAGCAGAGTCAGTGTACCCCAGTTTATCGCCGCTATACCAAGAGCAGTAGTTTTACGACACCCTATTAAAAGTAGTCTGCTCTATATTAAACCAGGACCAGTGACTTCACTGCGCCACATAGCAAAAAATTCTTGATTCACAGTAGTTAGAAAACACCCACTGCAGCTAATATTTTTAACGGTACTGTAAATCAATCTCTTATGCTCTGCATCCACTTTGAAGCCAGCGGATTCAGGTGATAATCATCAATCCAGTAGATTGATGGATTTATAAAGTATAAAAAACTAACTTAAATCCAAACCTACTGGAGAGTTGTAGAAATGTCCTAGATATAAAATTTAAAAGTTATTAATTGGAGATATCAATATGAAAAAAATAATTACTTATGCCTCTGCTGTTTTTGCTTTATCCCTTGTAGCCGTTGTACAACCAGCGAGTGCAGAAACGTTGCGGGTTGGAATGGAGTGCACATATGCACCTTTTAACTATCGCACCGCAAGCGGTGAACTAGCGGGTTACGATGTCGATGTTGCTAAAGGAGTTGCCAAAATTATTAACGCTGATTTTGAATATGTCTGTCAAAAGTGGCCGGGCATGATACCCGCCCTGCTAGCCAACAAGTTTGATCTAGTTATCGCCTCGATGTCGATAACTGATACAAGATTGAAAAAAATGGATTTTTCCATTCCCTATCGTATTTCGGCTGGTCGCTTAGTCGGTGAAAAAGATAGTAATTTAAATTTATTTGATACGGCAGGCGCTCCTATAGAAGAAAATTTTAAGGGGGTCAAGGTAGGCATGGAAAAGGGCTCAACCTACTCAGCTTGGTTTAAAGCAAAATTACCAGGTACAGATATCAAGTACTATGAATCAAATGAAGCGCTATATTTGGATTTAGTGAATGGTCGTACTGACGCCATCATGGTCAATCCGATGAAAGCACATCTCAAATTTTTCAGTAAGGAAGGTGGCTCTAAATTTGCCTTTATCGGCCCACAGATTGATGAAAAAGCCTTTTTTGGTACTGGAGTAGGCATTGGAATGCGCCAAGGTAATCAGCCATTAAAAAATCGCCTCAACGCCGCGTTAGAAACCTTACACAGCGATGGATCACTGGAGAAATTTGGACTTAAATATTTCCCATTCACTATTCATTAATAACAAATCCAGCTGCACGACCCCTATACCGGGGTCTGTGCTTTTCTATAACACTTCCGGGAGGTAGGTAATGTGGAATCGTTAGTGGGTTGGTGGGATGACTTTTTTTGGGGCTCTGTTGTTGTTGTACAAGTTTTTCTGGTCTCGCTAGTATTGATGGTTATATTTGGATTATTGGGCTCAGCTGCGAAGCTATCTGGCAATAGGGTACTGCACGCGATTGCCAATGGCTACACCGTAGTATTTCGAGGCACGCCGGAAATTTTAGTACTACTTTTATTCTATTTTGGTTCTGCGATCACGCTCACCGCCATTGCCCAAATTTTTGATCCATCAATTAAATTTATTGATATCCCTCCATTCTGGGCAGGGTCGATCGCCATTGGTCTGGTGGTAGGATCCTACGCTACAGAGACCTTTCGTGGTGCTTTTTTAGGCGTAGATCCCGGCCAGATAGAAGCCGCTAGGGCATTGGGGATTTCAAACTTTAAGACCTTCATTTACATTCGAATCCCCGCGATGTGGCGATTAGCGCTGCCATCTTTTGGTAATCATATGCTATCGCTAATCAAAGATACCGCTCTTATCTCGGTTATCGGATTACAAGAGACGATGTTTGTCGCCGAGCAGGCGACCGGAACTACCGGCGAGCCCTTTGTCATGTACCTAACAGTTGGAGCTATCTATTTAGCGTTTTCAAGCATTATCACTCTGACCGTGATGGGGTTTGAAAGATACGGTAGTAAACATTTGGAGGTGGGAAAATGAACTTTGATTTTGCACTGATCATGACTAGCATACCGCAATTACTAGACGGTATTGGCTTAACCTTTCAGCTGTGGTTTCTCTCCGCTATATTGGGATTATTACTCGCGATAGCATTGATGTTAATGCGCATCAGCGGAAAGTGGTTTTTGTACGTTCCAGCAATGGTCTACATCTATGTTTTCCGTGGTACACCTATATTAGTACAGATATTTATTATCTATTACGGCTTGCCACAAGTTGAATTCATTCGCGAAAGTTTCATGTGGAGCATACTGAGAGAACCTTTTGGTTGCGGTATTCTCGCGCTTACTTTAAACACTGGCGCCTATGTGTCAGAGATTCTTCGCGGCGGAGTGCTAGGCGTCCCTAAAGGACTTGGTGAAGCAGCTGCTGCACTCGGAATATCAAAGGTGCAGCGCTTTATTTACATTACTGCACCGCTGGCAATACGCCTATCTCTTCCCGCTTACAGTAATGACGTGATCAGCTTGATGAAAAGCACTGCTTTGGTCAGTACTATTACCTTACTGGACATGATGGGTATTGCGAGAATAATAGTCTCTGAGACTTATGCACCTTATGAAATTTTCATCTCACTGATGATCATTTATTTAATCCTTACTTGGATTACTCAAAAAATCTTTGCTTTACTCGAGCGTCGAATGAACCGTCACACCATACAATGAGGCTATTATGAACTTACCTAACACAGCGCCTGAATGCGTCATTAGTCTACAAGACGTCGATAAGTATTTCGGTGATTTTCACGCGTTAAAAAAAATCAATCTAAGCGTCGCTAAAGGAGAACGAATTGTTATTTGTGGCCCCTCAGGTTCTGGAAAATCAACGCTAATTCGCTGCATCAATCGATTGGAACAACACAATTCTGGAAAAATAATTGTCGATGGAAACGAATTAACCGATCAAGTTAAAAACATTGACGCGGTTCGCCGAGAAGTGGGGATGGTGTTTCAAAATTTCAATTTATTTCCCCACCTAACGATCGTCAATAATTTGATGTTAGCCCCTAGACTAGTACGAAACACCTCTACTGAGGAGGCCCGTAAACAAGCAATGCAACTTCTTGAGCGAGTGCGCATTCCAGAGCAAGCCAACAAATATCCTAGCCAGCTATCTGGAGGACAACAACAACGAGTAGCTATAGCGAGAGCACTGTGCATGAATCCTGCAATTATGCTGTTTGATGAGCCTACCTCAGCGCTAGACCCAGAAATGATTAATGAAGTTTTAGAAGTGATGACCGACTTAGCCAAAGAGGGAATGACCATGATTTGTGTCACTCATGAAATGGGATTTGCCCGCTCAGTAGCCGATACTGTGGTGTTTATGGACGCAGGAGAAATAGTCGAGCGCAACACTCCTGAAGAATTTTTTAATCATCCACAACAGCAACGTACGCAAGATTTTCTCAAGCAAATTCTATCTCATTAGATAAATATCATTAGGTTGGTGACTGGGATGAAACATTGCGATCTGGAGCAGTTCGTCAAAAGTATAAATCTTATGACTGACGTAAGTGGCGAATTAATTCGTCGTTTACGTCACACTAAGATTATTCCACAAATAAAAACAGATGCGAGCCCAGTTACCTCCGTTGATCGTGAGGTAGAATCGAGCATTCGAGAAATAATAGCTAAATTGCACCCAGATCATGGCATATGTGGTGAAGAATTTGGTGACAAAGCAACCAATAGCGAATTTATTTGGGTTATCGATCCTATCGATGGCACCCTAGCATTTTTAGCCGGATTTCCAGTATTTGGCACATTAATCGCCCTATTGCATAATCAGAAGCCGATATTGGGAGTCATCGACATGCCAGTCACCGCCGAACGTTGGATTGGTCGTATTGACAGGCCCACTACCTGCAATAATAAACAAGTGTGGGTACGAAACTGTAACAGTATTAATCAGGCTATGTTGTCCACCAGCAACCCTGACTTTTATGACGATCAAACTCTGCCAGCCCTATTAGCACTAAAAAATTCCAGTCAATTAAATGTCTATGGTGGGAGCTGCATGGCTTACGCACAACTCGCATCAGGAAAAATAGACGTAGCGATAGACGTACAATCAAACATTCATGACTTTCTACCTCTTGTACCAGTAATAAAAGGGGCAGGTGGAATGATAACTGATTGGCGAGGCTGCGAGTTGGATAAAAATTCAACGGACAAATTTATCGCCAGTGGAGACCCTAGAGTACATGAACAAGCATTAAAAATTCTGCAGTCATTTATTTGAAGGAGTCACCAACTCGCTGTACAAGCTGTCATAGAATATAGCGAACAATGGTAAGGCGAGACAAAAACTAGCTGTGTGGCAGAGTTAATCGTCATGAATGTGCATTTTTGGCCGATGTTAAATGCTGAAACACCGAGTACAGAGCTTTTACGGCACCCTCATCTAGGAATTAAATCAACCAGCAGCATTTAAGCTAAGCCCCGTAAATATTAATAACGGCGCTATCAGCGCTGTATTGCATGTATTATTGATAGGCATACCGAATTAAAATATATCCGTCTAAAATATTAGTTCAGCTTACTAATACGCCTTTATTCTGCGTTTTTCAAACAAAAAAATGTTCATGATAGCCATCAAAAACCATCATCTATTTTCATAAAAAACTGACCGATAGTATTTGTATTCGCTGACAATAGACTGTAAATTTGCCATGAAAAGGTGGCAGATCGCATTCTTATACTCAACTCGACACTTAGCTAAGTTGCAAATGAAAAATTACACTTTAATACCAGCGTTTATGCACAAGATAGCTACTACAAAAATGCTGCAACTAGCAGTTATCAGTTTCCTGCTACCGGTATTTTTACTACTCTGGCTTAAATCAGATCAGCTGACTGCCCTATTCATTCCAAAAAAAGCAAGCATTGAGGTCAGCTGCCCTCTACAGCAGCTTAGCTGCGTGATAAAGACCATACAAGGCCCTATCCAGCTAAGCATTACCTCTCCTATAGAATCTTTAACTCCCTTCAACATTAAACTCGACGGTGGTAGCTCACTAATCACGCGCGCTAAAATCCGCTTTGAAGGTGTTAACGACTATATGGGGATCAATCAATTTAGATTTAAACAGACTTCCGTTACCAACAATCTGTGGAACAGCAGAGGATCTATACCTATCTGCACTTCTATGACTAAAACTTGGAAAGTCATTATTAGCCTCTATCACGGTGATAAATACAGCAGTTACTGGTTTAAAATACAAACACTATAATGAGGGAATAAAGAGGCATGAACAAAAAAATAATTTTGTATCTTATACTGACATGCGGGATCTTAGGATTTGGCCTATTTAGCTATTTTAGCTCAAAAATCCAAGAGGCTTCAGCCCGTGCAGAAGGCACACTAGGTGGAGATTTCAGCCTAGATATTGCCGGAGGAAAATTCAATTTAAAAGATTATCGGGGTCAAGTAGTAATACTCTATTTCGGCTATACCAGTTGTCCAGATGTCTGCCCTACTGCGCTGGCATTCACCGGAAACATCCTTAAAAAGCTGCCACAACAGTCAGCGGATCAAATACAACCCGTCTTTATCAGCGTTGATCCTGAACGAGATACGTTGGAAAATTTAAACAAATACGGCCACTACTTTCACCCCAAGTTAATTTCAGGCACCGCCAACAAAGAAAAATTAGATAAACTGGTGAGACAATACGGTGCCTACTATAGCTTCAGCAAACAAGAAAACTCCGCAATGGGATATAGCGTAGACCATACCTCCAGACTCTACCTCATTGATAAATCCGGACAGCTAGCCGATACAGTCAGTCATGCAGATATTCAACAAGAATTAGCAAGAAAACTTTTATTATTAACCAACTGAGAAACTAATATGAAAACTAAATTATGTTTAATTTTTAGTCTATTTTGTAGCACATACGCCTCGGCAGGACTAGATATAGATCAAGGTTATGTTCGCGCAGTGCCACCGGGGAAAATGATGAGCGCCGCCTTCATGCACTTGAGCAACAACACTGAAAAAACTATTACTTTAATTGGCGGCACTAGCCCTAATGTTAAAGCGATTGAGGTGCACAATCATAGTATGGTAGAGGGTGTGATGAAGATGTCTCGCTTACCTGAATTATCTATTGAACCAGGAAAAACTGTCATTCTTAAACCGGGCGGCTTGCACGTAATGTTGATCGGCTAAAAAACGAAACTAAACAAAGGCGACAGCTTTAGTTTTAAATTACAGTTTAAAAATATCCCTTCTCAAACTATCGAATTACCAGTTAAGTCTTTGATCACTCCATAACTGCACGTTCGCTCAGACAAGGATGTTTGAGTTAAATTAATAGCCTTCAAACTGTATTTAATTCACTAGATGGTTGTTTTTTCACTACTTTACCGTTGTAAAAATTATCAACTTTACCGCCTGCAAAAAAATCGTAGATAAACGAGATTTTATGCGTAGAAAATCATTACCTTCAACTTAATGGCTGAAATAATACAGTAGTGATTAAAGGCCTAGTTGGTCTTGGATGATAAAGAGTGCCAACTACCTTGAAAAACACCGACATCAAGAGAACTCAGAAAAACATAAAGGGCAATGCTAATTAAAAGCAGCATCTAGTGAACTAACGAAGTCCACTAGCGTGAGTACATCTTCATTTGATGTTTTTTAGTATATTATCGGCTGCAGCACACGACTCACCCCAAATTCAGCTTTTTCAACAACCCGGCAGTTGAAGAATCGTGATCTTCTGGGCTCTGTTCCACCATTTTAACAGCCAACTTTTTACCAAGTTGCACGCCCCATTGATCAAAAGAATTGATATTCCAAATAACTCCTTGTACAAAAATTTTATGCTCATATAAGGCAATCAACGCCCCCAAATTCTTGGGATTAAGAGAGTCTAACAGGATGGTATTAGAGGGATTATTTCCTGCGCAATATTGATGACTTGAATCGATGCTATTATCACTGCCCAACATGAAGGCTTCTGCTTGAGCCAGCATATTGGTATGTAAAGCACGACTGTGCTTTGAGTTTTGGCTGTCTTTGGTCTGAGAACCGATAAAATCTACCGGGACAAACCTAGTCCCCTGGTGCATCAACTGAAAAAAAGCATGCTGACCATTTGAGCCGGTCTGCCCCCAGACAATTGGAGCCGTTGCATAATCAATTTTTTCACCATTTATATCGACTGATTTACCATTGCTTTCCATATCTAACTGCTGCAGAAAGGCCGGCAGAATATGCAATGGCTGATCGTACGGGAATACTGCTTGTGAATCTGCCGCTTGAAAATTAATGTGCCATATTCCAATTAAAGCCAATAACACTGGAAGGTTGTCTGCAAAGGGCACTGTTTGAAAATGCTGATCTAGCTCATGCGCACCCTCTAACATCTCGACAAATTTCTGATAGCCAATACACAACGCTATTGGCAGGCCAATACTGGACCATAGCGAAAACCGACCACCAACCCAATCCCATAATTGAAAAACATTTTGCCGCGCAACACCAAACTTTTCAGCGGCATCAACATTGGCGGTAACCGCCACAAAGTGCTTGGATATATCTTGAGAGGATTGACAAGCGTCCAAAAACCACTGCTTTGCACTCTCAGAGTTTAGCTGAGTCTCTAAAGTAGTGAACGACTTACTTGATATGATAAAAAGTGTTTCTTCATGATCTAAGTATCTTAATGCTTTCTTGATCTGTGCACTGTCTACACTAGAAACGAATATAAACTGTAAATTTGGGTGCTGATAATCATACAGAGCATCGCAAACCATACTGGGCCCTAGATCGGAACCTCCTATACCTATGTTAACGATGTTTTTAATCGGTTTTCCTGTATAGCCCAGCCAACTACCACTTCTTATTTGCTCACTAAATCGCTCGATATGTTGTAACGATTCGTTAATCAAAGGCATTATATTTTGGCCGTCTACGATCACCGGCTTATTACTTCGGTTACGCAGTGCAGTATGTAGAACCGCCCGCCCCTCAGTCTGATTAATTTTTTCACCAGTAAACATCTGCTCTATTTTAACTTTTAGATGCGCGTTACTTGCAAGATCTAAGAGGCCCGACAGTATTCCAGTAGTGATTTTATTTTTTGAATAGTCGAGAAACAGACCCCCAGCCTGAGTGCTCATTCGATCAAATCTATCAGGTTGCTGATGAAAATAATCTATGATCCGGTCATTTTTATGCCGCTCTGCCAATTGTGCCAGCTCGCGCCATGTTTTAGCATCCTTGAGGTTGTACATGTAATCATCCTAATTTTAAGTTCTCGGCATTATAGCTTAACTATTTTACGAAATATTCCATACAAAGCTTAGACTTAGCGATTTATTTTAAACCCTTCAGCAAACCCAACAAAAGTGTTCCTCAGAGAGGACACTTAATGGCAGATAGATGACTGATTAGTTAATTTTGTTTCAGGCACACAAAAGCCGAATTAATCTTCACTAATTCGGCTTTTTAAACTGCAGATTTTATAGAGTGAAAGGGTCACGCTTGACGATCGTTTCAACACGATCTGGTCCAGTAGAGATAATATCTACTGGTGCGCCGATCAACTCTTCAATACGTGCAATGTAGTCAATTGCCGCCTGTGGCAACTCAGCCAAAGTTTTGGCGCCAAAAGTAGATTCAGACCAACCTGGCATCTCTTCATAGACAGGAATTGAATTTTCATAATCTTCACTGTCAATTAAAGATGTCACTTCATTGCCCTGCGCATCTTTATAGCCAACACAGATTTTTATGATCTCTAAACCATCCATGACATCTAGCTTAGTCAAACAAATACCGGTAATTGAGCTCACTTGGATGGCGCGCTTGAGTAAGACCGCATCAAACCAACCACAGCGACGCGCACGACCAGTGGTCGCACCGAATTCGTGACCGCGTTTAGCTAGACCTTGACCTACTTCACATTTCAGCTCTGTCGGGAAGGGACCACCACCAACACGAGTTGTGTAGGCTTTGGTAATACCTAAGATATAATCAATATAGCTTGGGCCAAAACCACTACCTGTCGACACACCACCAGCAGTAGTATTTGACGATGTAACAAAGGGATAGGTGCCGTGATCTATGTCTAACAGCGCTCCTTGAGCCCCCTCAAACATGATGCTTTCATTGCGCTCACGCATTTGATGAATTATTTGCGTCACATCGGCAACCATAGGTCGCAGCTGCTTCGCCATTTCCATACAATGAGTAAACACTTGCTCAACGTCAATCGCCTCTACGCCGTAATAATTAACTAGCGAGAAGTTGTGATACTCCATTACTTCAGTTAATTTTTTACGAAAGCGCTCTGGCTCTAACATATCGGCTAAGCGCAAACCGCGACGCGCTACTTTATCTTCGTATGCGGGACCAATGCCACGGCCGGTAGTGCCGATTTTGGCATTACCGCGCTTTAGCTCTCGCGCTTGATCTAAGGCAACGTGATACGGCAAAATCAACGGACAAGCAGGACTAAGCTTTAAGCGACTACTGACATCAATGCCCGCTTTCTCTAGCCCGGCCATTTCTTTAATTAAAGCCTCCGGTGATAGAACCACCCCGTTGCCAATCAGACAGAGCACTTTATCACGCAGAATTCCCGACGGAATTAGATGTAATACGGTGGTTTTTCCATCGATGACGAGGGTGTGTCCAGCATTGTGTCCACCTTGAAAACGGACTACTGCCGACACTTCTTCAGTAAGTAAATCGACAATCTTGCCCTTGCCTTCATCACCCCATTGCGTACCTAAAACAACTACATTCTTACCCATTACTGACTCTTACTTTAAAGGTTAAGAGCATGATCTCTAGGTATTATCACCCAGTTATCAGCTTGTTTCTCCAATCTGCGATCACAGCCTAATTCAAGCTCGTGATTATCAGTTGGCAGTTTTTGTATTACCCGCACACCTTGTGCTCGAAGCTCGGCTATTGCTTTTAATAGCGAAGCTTCATCACCTGCTGGCGCTAATACACCAGCACGCTGTTCAATATTCTCACTAATATTACTCAGTGTTACTAAGTCGGTACTAAATCCGGTGGCCGCTCTCGAGCGACCAAAATCGGCGCCTATATCATCGTAGCGTCCACCCTTTGCGACTGCTTGGGCAAACAGCGGCGATATAGCGGAAAAAACCACACCAGTGTGGTAATTTGCGCCGCGCAGCTCTGCCAGATCAAAATATAGATCGACCTGCGGGTAGCGCGCCTGCATTATGTCAGCTAACTGACATAAATACTCTATTGATTGAATAACGGCTATCGGCGCTAGCGCTAGCGCTGTTTTTGCCCGCTCTAGCACTTCAATGCCACCGTTCAATCTAGGCAGTACCGCCAGCATAGCAAGTATATCTTCCGATAGGGAGAGTGTCGCTAAAAACTCAGTTAAATCCGGTAGTGATTTTTTAAGTACTAGCTCGTGATACTTCTTCTGCTGATCTGCACTAAGCTCGGCTATTTCTACCACACCTCTGTATACATCGACATGCCCCAAATCTAAGCTTAGTTCTTCATCGAGTCCACAGGTCAACAGTGTTTCTATCATTAATGAAATGACTTCAACATCACTTTCTATTCCGGCATGACCATATATTTCAGCCCCTAACTGCAGTGGATTGCGCGACGCCAGCATGTTCTCGGCACGAGTATGCACAACGGAGCCACAGTAACACAGCCGATTAGCGCCTTGTTTTTGCATTCTATGGGCATCAATTCTGGCAACTTGCGGTGTAATATCAGCACGCAATCCCAGCGCCTGACCAGATTCTTGATCCACTAGTTTATAGGTATTTATGTCTAAATCTTTACCCACCCCAGTCAACAGTGATTCTAAGTGTTCAACTAATGGCGGTATTACTTGTTCGTAGCCCCAATTATCATATAAATCTAATAGACGACGACGCAACATTTCAACTTGACGTGCCTTTGGCGGCAATATTTCTTTTACCCCGTCAGGTAATAGCCAGCGCTCAGCTAAAGCCATGTGTTTCTCCATACATTATCATTTCTAGCATTCCTGATTCAGCGGTGGCACCACTGTATTTGGAATGACTCAACTTATCTGGCCAGATATAATCCAGCAACGCCGGCAAGCATACTTATTAGGCCGATAGTGCGCAGCGCTGTATTATCAATTGCTGCCAGCTGGGTTACCAGCTTGCGCCACCTTTGAGGATATAGAAAAGGTAGAATCCCCTCGATGATTAACATCAAACAAAACGCCAAAAATAATTCATACCACAAATTATTCGCCATTTAGACTTACCTTTAGATCTTTTTGTTACGACAAATAAAACCGCGTAACTTTATTGCACACACAAAAAAACCGGACTAACGCATTAGTCCGGCTTGATCTATTCTAACATTAATCTGCTAGTTAATTACATCAATTTTCTACACTGATGCTTATTTAGCCGATTAAGGTTTTGAAAAATACCTAAAGAACTCGCTATCAGGCTTAAGCAGCATAACATCGCCACCGCTTTTGAAAGATTCTTCATAAGCTTTCAAGCTACGGGTAAACTTATAAAACTCTGGGTCACCTTGGTAGGCAGCTGCATAAGTTGATGATGCTTTCGCATCTCCTACGCCGCGAGTTTGCTCAGCTGTTTTGTAAGCTTGTGCCAGTAGAATGGTTTTTTCTCTGTCTGCATCTGCTCGAATACCTTCGGCAACTTCTTTACCGCGTGATCGCAGCTCTCGGGCTAGACGCTCTCGCTCAGTACGCATTCGATCATATACCGATTCAGATACTTCAGGTGGCAGCTCGATTTTTTTAATCCGAACGTCCACGATTTCAACCCCAATGGCTTTTCCCAAACCTTGAAGGTCAACTGTCGTGATATCTTCCTTAGCTTCGTTGCGTCGCGCTGTGGTCGGATCATTCAACCAAAGTTTAACTTCAGTCATCAATTTTTCACGTTCACCTGAGACAACTTCATTTAATGTTCTGGTGCCAAACTGGTTACGCAATTGCGTCTCAACTCGCACTGAGATTAAGTTTGAAGCACGAAACTCATCACCGGATGTGGCCGTATAGTACTTCTGAACATCTACGATGCGCCATTTGACAAATGAATCGACGATTAAACGCTTCTTCTCGCTGGTCAAAAAGGCCTGTGGACGAGTATCTAAGGTCAATAGGCGACCGTCGAACTTGCGCACTTTATTCATAAACGGCACTAGTACATGGATACCCGCTGCAACGTCCGCTTCAACCACTTCACCGAACCTCAGTTTGACCGCTCGCTCTGTCTCTTGAACAATATAAATTGATTTTGAGCCAATCAAGACGATGACTAACATGACTATTGATAATATTAAAGGCTTACCGCTCATTGTCGCGTCTCCCTTATAGTCGCTTGACGACGTAATTGATCGTAAACTTGATTACTTACTTCACGAATAGCTTTATCATCCAAGCCTAGACTCGTAGATGCCGCCGCTGAGCCTCTATTTTGCATTAATTTATCAATTGGCAAGTACATCACGTTATTACTGCCGTCGGAATCAATTAATACCTTCGAGTTATTTGATAAGACTTTTTGCATAGTGTCTAAATACAAACGATCTCTAGTGACTACTGGGGCTTTTTGGTACTCAGTCAGTAAAGCGCTAAATCGTGAGGCTTCACCTTCCGCATTTGCCACAACTTGCTGTTGATAGGCATCCGCTTCTGCAACCATGCGTTTCGCTGCACCACGTGCTTCAGGTAATATACCTTTGGCATAGGTTTCAGCTTCGTTTTTAGAGCGCTGTTCATCTTCTCGCGCTTTAATCACGTCATCGAAAGCATGCTGTACTTGATCAGGCGCTTGCGCGTTTTTGATGTTTACCTGGGTAATTTGAATCCCAGTATTATAATTAGCCATATAACTCTGCAGCAAAGATCGAACTTGTACCGCTAGCGCGTTTCGGCCCTGGGTCAAGATAGAATCCATATCCGTTCCGCCAACCACGTGACGCAGCGCCGACTCGGCAGCCAGACCTAAACTATCATCCGGGTTGCGCACTTGCAGTACGAATGCACTGGCATCACTAACCACATACTGGACTGTCATGCCTACATCAACGATGTTTTCATCACCGGTTAACATTTGCGCATTGTGATCAGAACTTCTAACACGAGTAGTGTTTACCAACGTTACTTTATCTATTAACGGTGGATTCCACTGTAGACCCGGGTTGACGATAGTGCTAAATTTACCTAGCCGCAGCACCACTCCACGCTCTTGTTGGTCGACTGTGTAAAAACCTAGCCCCGCCCAAACAATCACACCGATCACCAATAAAATAGCGAACATTAGCGGATTATTAGCCGGCTTTTGTGTTCCGCCATTAGCACCTGAACCCGATCCTTTTTTCTTGCCACCGAATATATCGCTCAGTTTATCTTGTAACTGCCCAAGTGCCTCATCTAAATCTGGAGGCCCTTGCTCGTTACCACTTTTACGGTCTTTACGCTTCTTATCGTCACCGTTTCCCCAAGGATCCTGGTTATTACCATTACCACCGGGCTCATTCCAAGCCATATCGTTCTCCGCTTTATAAGAGTACAAAGTTAAAAATTGAAGCACTTTTAGATTAAGCCCTTCAATACAATTTTTCATTTAATTCGACTAGTAGACTTCTACTATCCGATAAGGTCCTGTAGGCATCCCAACTCGCGTCAACATTTGCAGCAAATCTTTACGCTGCACCCGTACACTAATCAGCATATCGCCATTTTCTTCTATTGATTCTGATACTACCGCTCCCTTCTCAAACAGTAGCGATCTCAACTGCCCGTATTGCGGGGCCACTTTAATCACATCCACAATCAAATCTTCACAGAGCAGCTGGGTAATGGCTTGGGACATTAAATCTAAGCCCTCGCCGCTCACCGCTGACAGCCAAACCCTAACTGGCTTGCCTTCACTGTCGTAATCAATCCGTGAGCGCTGCCCATCCAACATGTCAATTTTGTTGTATAGCTGCAAGATAGGCACATCTGAGGCACCTATTTCTGCGAGCACTGCATCAACTTCTAGCATATTCTTGGCGCGCTCTTCATCCTGACTATCTATTACGTGAAGCAACAAAGTAGCTTCAGCGGTTTCCTGTAAGGTCGCTCGAAAAGACTCAACCAGTTTGTGCGGTAGATGGCGGATAAAGCCTACCGTGTCCACTAAAATAGCGGCACCTACATCAGCCAAGTCAATTTTACGCAAAGTGGGATCTAAAGTCGCAAACAATTGATCTGCGGCATATACATGAGCCCGAGTGATTTTATTAAAAATCGATGACTTGCCAGCGTTAGTATAGCCCACTAAAGCCAAAGTCGGGATTTCAGCGCGGGCGCGCGCTTTTCGTCCCTGCTCGCGTTGTGTGCGCACTTTTTGCAAGCGCTTGTGAATGGTTTTGACCCGTTCACGTAACAAGCGTCGATCGGTTTCCAGCTGTTTCTCACCGGGACCGCGCAAGCCGATGCCACCTTTTTCACGATCTAAATGCGTCCACCCTCTTACTAGCCGGGTTGACATATGCTCTAGCTGGGCCAGTTCTACCTGCAGCTTTCCCTCGTGAGTTCGCGCGCGCTGCGCAAATATATCTAAAATCAGGCCGGTTCTATCTAACACCCGACACTCGAGTTCTGTCTCTACATTTCTTTCTTGGGCAGGACTCATCGCATGATTAAATATCACCAAAGTAGCTTCGTGCTGATGCACTAGCTGCTTCAACTCATCAAGTTTACCACTGCCAATATAATATTTGGGGGAAGGTTTATTACGAGATCCTGTTAACATTTCAATAGGATCTGCTCCAGCTGAAAGAGCCAGTTCTTCTAGTTCACGGGGAGATTCTTGATCGGCCTCAGCAGCCATCTCCATGTGTACTAGAATTGCTCTTTCGCCAGACTCTGGTCGCTCAAAAAACAATAAATCGTTCCTTTATTCTTCCGGTTTATCTTCCGGTTGTGGCAATTTAACTGGGCGAGATGGTACTACCGTAGAAATTGCATGTTTATACACCATTTGACTCACTGTGTTTTTTAGCAAAATAACGAATTGGTCAAAAGACTCGATCTGACCTTGTAGCTTTATACCATTCACTAAAAAGATGGATACAGGTACCCGCTCTTTACGTAACACATTTAAATAAGGGTCTTGTAACGTTTGCCCTTTTGACATATTGGAATCTCCTACCAATTATAAAATGAATATTTGATCGCGATACTGGCGTTCAAATATCAGAAACTGCCTCGTTAATACACACACTATTGCGTTGGTATATTAGTAACGGACAATGGATAAACTGGGTTATGAAATCATAACAGCATTTTTATTTTATCCTAAAAATTACTAGCGCTATTGAAATCATACTCAATATCATTCCAAGCTACTAATAACCAAAACACGTTACATCTATATAGAGCCAGAGTCTAGCAATTTCAAGACCCTAGCTGTTAAATCTGTCGACTCATTTTCCAACCAGTGCAGATCCTGCCAGCTGCGCAGCCAAGTTATTTGCCGTTTAGCTAACTGGCGAGTAGCAATGATGCCTTTTTCCAGCATTTCCTCACGACTTATTTCGCCGCTCAAATACAGCCAGGCTTGTCGATAGCCAACGCAGCGTACAGCGGGCATATCTAAATTCAAATCACCTCGCTGATAGAGCTGCTCAACCTCTTCGATAAAACCTTGTTGCAACATTAATTTAAAGCGCTGCTCGATACGTTGATGCAAGGTCTTACGCTCACGGGGCATCACTGCTAAGTTAAGCACTTGGTAAGGGAGCTTTTGCTGACTTTGCTCTGCCCAGTGCTGAGTTAAAGATTTACCGGTGATTCTATACACTTCCAGAGCACGCTGTAATCGCTGAGAATCATTCGCCGACAGTCTCACAGCCGACTGCGGGTCGACTTTCTGCAATTGCGCATGCACCGCCGACCAACCCTGCTTTACAGCCAGTGCGGTAATTTCTTGTCGCACTTGCTGATCGGCCTCCGGTAGCGTAGCCAAACCTTTAGTCAGCGCGTTGTAATACATCATAGTCCCGCCGACCAACAGCGGAATTTTACCCCTGCTGACAATATCCTGCATAAGTTTCAGTACATCTAGGCGAAATTGAGCAGCTGAATAGCTTTGTACTGGATCAATAATATCAATTAAGTGATGAGGATATTTTGCAAGTTCACTGGCGGTTGGCTTGGCAGTACCTATATCCATAGTGCGATAAATAAGCGCGGAGTCTACCGATATGATTTCACAGGGCAACTGATCGTATAAATCCATCGCCAATGCTGTTTTCCCCGCCGCCGTGGGCCCCATTAAAAAAATAGCAGCTGGCAATTCACTTTGCTGACTCATTTATTGCCCCCGCATAAATAATTTATCTAAATCCTGCAAACTCATCGCACTCCAAGTGGGGCGGCCGTGATTACACTGCCCACTGCGTTCAGTTGTTTCCATATCTCTTAACAACTGGTTCATTTCAGGAATAGTTAATTGCCGATTTGCTCGCACTGAGCCGTGACAAGCCATTGTTGATAGCAGCTCATTAACCGACTCTTGGATTTTTCGACTACTGCCCAAAGACAACATATCACTGAGCACATCTCTGACTAGCTGCTCTACATCCGATTTCGCCAAGGTCACTGGAATTTGTCGAATAGCAATGGTCTCCTCTCCTAAACGCGCCAACTCAAACCCCAACTGTGAAAACAGTTCTCGGTGCTCATCGGCACAATCCGCCTCTAGACTACTCAAGGCAACGCTAACCGGCACTAGTAGCGGTTGAGAGCGAATTTTTTCTTTGCCGTACGAGGCTTTCAATCGCTCATATACAATGCGTTCATGGGCCGCATGCATATCTACGACGATCATTCCCTGAGTATTTTGCGCTAGAATATAAATACCATGCAGCTGGGCAATCGCAAAACCTAGTGGCGGAATCTGCTCCGGGTTTTCTGACAGCTGTTCGAGACTAACCGCACTGCCCGCAGCCGTGCCATTTTCTCTGCCCAGCTGCGAGTAGACACTGGCCTGTTCGCGCATACTGTTTGCAGCAGCACCGGTTGGCTGATTTCCCCCTGAGTAGCTACTGGTCATATAGTTAGCGCCAGGCTGGGAGATCAACGTCGAGTTTTGCTCACTTGGAATATTTAGGCTCATCCCCTGCTGTTGCGGAATCACCGCAGCTATAATATCACTCGAATTGCCAGAGACCGTGGAGGATGGGCTTTTTTGAAAGTTTGGTCGCTCATCAGCAATGACTCTGTGGATACTCCTAAACAAGAAGTCATGCACCAGCCGATTTTCACGAAAACGCACTTCATGCTTGGTTGGATGGACATTTACATCCACTAGAGCCGGATCCAACTCCAGATATAAAACATAGGCGGGGTGGCGTCCATTGAACAACACATCGGAATAAGCTTGACGCAAGGCATGCGTAACTAACCGATCTTTGATCATCCGACCATTGACAAAAAAGTATTGCAAATCCGCTTGTGATCGAGAAAAGGTGGGTAAACTAATCCAACCCTTCAAGCTTAACCCCGACGACTCTGCCTGCATTTCTACGGTAATAGATTGATCGATAAAAGCTGGCCCACAAATAGCTGCAACTCGACGCTCTCGATCGCGAAGGCTAATCGCTACTTTAAGATGACGAATCACTTTAGTGTTGTGGGTTAAGCTAAATTCCACATCGAAGCGTGAAAGCGACATGCGCTTTAGCACTTCGTCAAGATGTTTAAATTCAGTGCTTTCAGTGCGGGTAAACTTGCGCCGTGCCGGGGTATTAAAAAACAGATCGCGCATTTCGACGGTTGTGCCTTGCGGGTGTGAAGACGGGCTTATTTCAGTAGTCATATCCCGCCCTTCCGAGCGTACCGACCAAGCGGCTTCTGCACCTTGTCTTCTAGAAGTTAAAGTCAGCCGTGACACTGAGCTAATACTGGCAAGCGCTTCACCCCTAAAACCTAAACTGCCAACCGCTTCCAAGTCCGCCAATTGAATAATTTTGGAGGTGGCGTGACGACTAAGCGACAGTGACAAGTCATCCTTATCAATACCCAGACCATTATCACGTATTTTAATTAACTTTATCCCCCCCTGCTCAACTTCTAAATCGATTTTTGTAGCACCGGCGTCTAAACTATTTTCCAGAAACTCTTTAACCACAGAGGCGGGCCTTTCCACCACCTCTCCAGCCGCTATTTGGTTAGCCAGACGAGGGGATAATAATTTAATTCGTTGCATCGCTATCTCTAACCTAAAAAATTAATTATTTTCATCCAAAAACGGGATCACTGCAGGAGAGATCCAATTGTTTGAGATGCAGGAAACTGGATGCAGGCGTTTAGTCATAAAAAATAGCCACATCTAGTAGTAAACAGGTCTAGTTAGTGGGACACCCGAAGTAGATATTGCCTCCAAGACGGAAACTAACTAGTAGGTATTTGCAAGCTCTGACCAATCCGTATTTTGTCACCTTGGATTTTATTTATCGCTTTCAAAGATGCCAGTTTCACCCCATAACGCACCGCAATACGCGACAGAGAATCACCACTAATCACCTTGTGCTTATGGCTCTGCGCCACAGCTGCAGCATTTTTCAGGCGGTATATTTCAGTAAATGCGGGGGGTTTATGTAAAAAATGGGCTTTTATACCATTAAAAATAGCTCTAGCCATTTTTTTGCGATAGGCAGTTGTTCGTAAAGAACGCTCTTCTGCCGGATTGGAAATAAAACCAGTTTCAATCAAAATTGACGGTATATCCGGAGATTTCAACACCAAGAAGCCCGCTTTCTCGACATTTTTTTTGTGCATTCTGGCAAATTTATTGATATTTTGATGAATTTTTTTCGCCACTTCTCGACTGTCTTTTCGCGAGGCTGTCATCGACATATCTAACAACACCCCTTTTAGCACGTCACCTTTATCACCTAAATTGACGTTCCCTACTCCACCAATCAAATCCGAGCTATTTTCTTTTTGCGCCAGCCAGCGACCCACTTCACTACTCGCACCACGATTAGAGAGTACCCAGACAGAAGCGCCGCGGGCTTTTTTATTCTTAAAGGCATCCGCATGAATTGAGATGAATAAATCTGCATTTTTCTTGCGCGCCTTAGCCGTCCTTCCCCTGAGGCTCACATAATAATCATTGCGACGAATCATCCGTGAGATAAAACCATATTCAGCATCTATTAGTTTTTCTAGCTCTTTGGCAATAGCTAACACTACTACTTTTTCTTTCAAACCTGAGGCACCGATAGCTCCAGGGTCTTCCCCTCCATGCCCAGCATCTACGGCAATCACTATATCTCTGAGTTTCTTTCCGTTGCCGACAGCGTAGTTATGGACACGCCCTTGATCACTATTGGCTGGGGGCTTCTGATTAACCACACTCGTTTGGGCAGGTTTAGCGGCAGCTGCTGATGGCTTTATTGCAGGGTGGATTTTTTTCTTTTTCTTATCCGCTTTAGCTTTGCCGGTTCTGGCTAAATCAACCACCAACCGATGCCCATAGTCTTTATTGGGCGCCAGTGAAAAGCTGATTGGCTTGAGTGATTCTTCAAGATCGAGCACGATGCGCAACGGCTGGCCGTTACCGGCCCGTATTTTTTTAATCGGACTATTTTTCAGATCCAATTTATCAAGATTAAATTTGAGA
Source organism: Oceanospirillales bacterium (assembly GCA_029027825.1). Classification (GTDB taxonomy): domain Bacteria; phylum Pseudomonadota; class Gammaproteobacteria; order Pseudomonadales; family Balneatricaceae; genus Rs1. The sequence continues at coordinate 3,148,043 of CP093399.1, forward strand.
TCTATGGCCGATATATCGAGAACTACTCGATCGGGATTTTTCAAAGAAAATATTTTATGCTGTACCGGCCCAGACAAATCAAACACTAAACGAGTGCTTTCAGGGGCGAGCCAAATACGAACATTATTAATCTGCTGTTTGGCAAAGAGTGATGTATGCGAAAAAATGACTACTGCGAGAATAGAAATTTGCAGCATTTTCTGTATTGATAATTTTAACAAAGTGACCATAACACCTTACAAGCTATATAAAATAGAAAAACACCTAAACTGCCAAACTAATGCGAGCCATTCATTTAACGGCTAGTTGCGTTACACACAGCCATTCAAGGCCAAATTTAATCGAGACACTGCCAGCCTACCCCTCTCTGTAAATGATTGATAGCTGACTAAGCGCCCCTCTCCTTGAATCGTTAGACTAATTTCTAAATCTGCCGATGGAAGAAAGCCTGCGCCTTTATCTGGCCATTCAATTAAACTTAGCATATTTTCAGAAAAATAATCTCTTATACCTAAATATTCAAGCTCTTCTGGATCAGAAAGCCTATATAAATCAAAATGAAATATCATAGAACCGGAAAACTCGTATGGTTCAACTAAAGTATAAGTTGGACTTTTGACAGCCCCTACATGACCTGCGGCCCGAATTACTCCTCGCGCAAGCGTAGTTTTACCTAACCCCAAATCCCCTTGCAAAAACACGACACCTTCGCTATCCATCGCCACTAAGAGCTGCTGACCAAATTTTAACATGGCCGCTTCATCTTCGGCGAAATATTGACCTACTAGCACTGAGCTTTAACACCTTTCATGAGACCTCTGCATAACTACTGTGCTCACAACGTTATGCAGAGGCCTCTTTATATTAGTTACAAAAAATGGCAGCCCTTGATGCATCATCTACCAATCAAATTTTTTAATATTTATCCAAAGATAACCGTGCATTGCAGCAGGGTATTAGCGACATACCTGACAATGACACTGCGCAGCCAACATTTTACACTCACTATCGACATTGAAGCCACGAATTCAACCAATATTTAGCTTTATATGCAGCAAAGCGCTGAAACTCGCGGGGGTATTCGATTATAATTCTTCGCGCATTCCAGTATTCTGACCTTCACAACTCCGATTAACAGCGCTTGAACGAGCCAAGCATCCTCTAAACCATGGAAACCAACCCCTACATTCACTTTAAAACCGAGCATTGCAATTGATAGCAGAACAACAGCCAAACCCGGAACAGCTCAACGAACTCGCTAGTAACATCGAGCTATGGGCAAAAGGACTGGGATTCCAACAGGCAAGCATCATCATTCCCGATCTTACTGAGGAGTTGAAACTGATGCAAGAATGGCTGGCCAAGGGCTATCATGGCGACATGCAATACTTGGCCAACAATCTTGATTTAAGGCGAGATCCGCTGAACATCGTCCCCGGCAGCTGTCGGATCATCAGCCTGAGGATGAATTACCAACCTCCCGGAACAGAAGCTATCAAGATTTTGAGAAACAAAGATAAAGCCTATATCGCTAGATACACACTCGGCCGAGACTACCACAAGACCGTCCGCAAAAGACTGGTGGTACTCGCCAAGCGAATTGAACAAGAGTGCCACTCACTTGGCTACCGCGCCTTTGTCGATAGCGCACCTATTATGGAGAGAGCGATCGCCGAACAAGCAGGATTAGGCTGGAGCGGCAAGCACACGCTAATTATTAATAGAAAAGCCGGTTCCTATTTTTTCCTCGCTGAATTGTTCATTGATTTACCGCTCCCGACCACAGCCAATAAAGTATCTAACCACTGTGGAAAATGTACTGCCTGCTTGGACATTTGCCCTACTCAAGCCTTTGTTAGCCCTTCAGTATTAGATGCGCGACGCTGTATTTCATATCTCACCATTGAAAGCAAAACAGCGATCCCCCTCGAGCTGCGCCCTAAAATAGGTAATCGCATATTTGGCTGTGACGACTGCCAGCTTGTTTGCCCCTGGAATAAATTTGCCAAGTTTAGCGAAGAGGATGATTTCAAGCCTCGCCACCACCTTGACGACATCAGCTTGCTAGAACTATTCGACTGGGATGAGCAAACTTTTTTAAAAAAGACCGAGGGATCAGCTATCAGAAGAACCGGTTTTCAAGGCTGGCAACGAAACATTGCCGTGGCGCTGGGCAACAGCAATGGAGGTTTGATTATTGAGCAGGCACTGAGCCAAAAACTAGCACAGTCTAGCCCGCTAGTCAGTGAACACATTCAGTGGGCGCTAGAACATTTGGCGACCAAAAAGCCACTAGCGCAGCTGGCAGCACAGGAAACTATCAAAGACGAATAAAATGCTCTTTATAATATTTCAGCTCAGCAATCGATTCCCGAATATCATCCAACGCCAAATGTGTTCCCTGTTTAGAGAATCCAGCTAACAACTCTGGTTTCCAACGCCGAGCAACTTCCTTAAAACTACTGACATCGATGTGCCGATAATTACAATACTTTTCAAGGTCGGGCATGAATTGATACAAAAAGCGCCGATCTTGAGAAATACTATTACCACATAAAGGTGAAGCGCCTTGCTCTACATACTGGCGAACAAATTCTAAGGTCATAGCTTCAGCTTCAGCAAGGCTCACTTTACTCTCGCGAACTCTTTGACTGAGCCCAGTTTTTCCATGCTGCTCAATACACCAAGCATTCATGTTGTCTAACACTTGGTCACTCTGATGAATGACGATAGACGGACCTTCAGCAATGATATTTAAAAGAGGATCGGTAACAATAGTGGCAATTTCTATAATTTGATCCGTTTCTGGATCTAAACCCGTCATTTCTAGGTCTAACCAAATTAGATTATCTTTAAGTGACATCAATTTTCCTCATTTATGAGACAGCAGCGACACAGCCACTTATAATAGGGACAGCCAATAACACTTAATATAGTGTAATTTGACCATAATTCGAGAAAACAGCTATTTTTTCGAAGAAGCAAATAAACCCAGTTTTTCAAACCTAGACATTTTGTACTGGGAACTGATTATATCCTGTTAAAGCCAACTTCGGACAGCACTGATAGATGTCAAAAAGAAAATTAACTCGCCGTCAAGCTTGGCGAGTGGAAAAAATCCATAAGGAACGTACTGAACGGGCCTTAAAAAAAGACCACAAACTCGATTCGCAGTTAGAAGCCAGTGAACTAGGCCCGGAACAACAGGGCCTTATTATTTCACATTTTGGCCAGCAGGTAGATGTGGAAGCCATCGACTCTGAGCACGCGGGTAAAATATTCCGCTGTCATTTAAGAACTAACTTAGACAGGCTAGTCACAGGTGATAAAGTCATCTGGCAACGCGGCGCTGAAACCGGAGTCATTGTTGCGGCACTACCGCGCACCTCTCTATTACAAAGACCGACCAGCCAAGGCGAGTTAAAACCGGTCGCGTCCAACATCGATCGTATTGTAATCACCTTTGCCATAGAACCAGAGCCTTTTAGCAACCTTATCGACCGCTATCTAGTCGCATCGGAACTCAGCGGTATTCAACCAATATTACTATTGAATAAAGCCGATTTAATCAATCCAAAAAACCGAGCAAGCATCGAAGAACTTATCGAGCGCTATCAAAAAATTGGCTATGAAGTTTTAACAGCATCCACAACATCAGTCAGTGGCATGGACAAGCTGCACGCCAAATTAGACAATAAAACTTGTGTTTTTGTTGGCCAGTCAGGCGTTGGTAAGTCCTCACTTATTAATGTTCTACTTCCTGGGGTCGACATTAAAGTAGGGGAGCTTTCTGAGGCAACTAAAAAAGGCAAACATACCACCACCACCGCGAGATTATTTCACATACCTTCCGGCGGAGATCTCATTGACTCACCCGGCATCAGAGAATTCGCGCTATGGCACTTAGACGAAAGCAGCATAATCCAGGGTTTTGTCGAATTTAAACCTTTTATTGGACTGTGTAAATTCAGGGATTGCAAGCATATCAGCGAGCCTAAATGTGCGTTATTAACTGCGATCGACGAGGGCAAAATTAGCGAATCCAGAATGAAGAGCTACCGACGCATCATCACTTCAATTAATGAAAACAAATAAAAGTGACTATGCTGTAGACCTAGCTGAAAACAAGTTAATTTACTGCGACCAATATTATCGGGGTAAATTTAACGTTCAAGGCTTTAGCATGCCCTATATCCACACTTCGAGCAGCTAAAACTGGCAAACATGGCCCATGCAGATTAATGCCGAAGGGCAGGCAATTCGTCGAACTAGAGCCTATAAATTCACCAAAAAAATAATTATTTTTCTAGTTTGATGACTACTCTCAATCACCTCGAGAAGATTTCTGAGCTAGTTAGATTAAAATAAAATTAGCGCCCTACATATATAAAATAACATATTTGCAAGGCTCCCTGAGATAAGTAATACTTCAAGGAGGCTATATTAATTTAGCATCCATCACCTATCAACATTACAGGGTACTATACGCTACAATTTATGGAATCATAAATCCTAGCAACTTTGTAAATTTAACTTTGCTAAAACAACTCTCTAACCTAACTTTGGAAGCTTTATGACCGAGGAAATCATCACTAATTTGGAAGGCGAAGACGAGCACATTTTATATGGATTAGATGCTTGGACTGAGTTTTTAGGCAATAAGAGCTTACCCGCAAGGGCCAGTAGTTTAAAACGTCTCCACCATTTGATCAGTAATGATAAATCAACTATCCAACAAGTTGAAGCTGTTATAAGAAAAGATCCAGTACTAACACTTTATGTCGTTAGAGAAGCCCAGCTGAAGCATAACGCTAAAAATTCAGCAGTTAAAACTATATTACATGCGGTCACTTCACTTGGCTACGAAGGCATAGAAAGAATAGTCAACGATATCAAACCGATGTCTTTAAACCCTACCAACGTCCAACAAAAACGTTTCTTACACGCGATAGCCACCAGCCATCATGCGGCATACCAACTTCAGGCTTGGATGCATCTAAAAAACTTACCTTTAATTGACGAATCATACCTAGCAGCACTTTTTTATAGCATAGGTTTTTGGTCGCTATGGTTACACGCACCTTTACATATGCAGCAAATTCAAATGCGTATCCACGAACAGAATCACGACCCTGTAGAAGTGGAAAATGATATATTGGGTTGTAGCATGCAGATGATTTCGAAAAACCTAGCAAAAATATGGCAGCTTTCTGAATTAACACAACTCTCTCAGGACCACAGCACCTCTCCATCTTTCGAAACTCTGACCAAACTTCATAAAAGAGCTTTAAAAGATCCTAACCTTAGCAGATTAGAACTTAGAAAATTAAACCATATCACCCAACAAAAGCACTTCCCCATAAAGTTAGCTAACTGGCTCGCCTTACATGCATCAAGAAGCTGGTATTCAGATAGTACGATGCGAAATATTGACTTAGTCAGTGACTATTTAAACCTTTCAAAAGAACAAACGATCGCACTTATTCACCGTTATTGTGGAAAATCTTCGAGAGACTATTTTGCCCCTGGCATTGCATCTCCAGCCTGCCAACTGCTTTTCATTCCCTCGCCTATAAAATCTCATTATAAAATGGGTGCTAAAGAATTGGTAGCGAACGAATCTCAACACCCAACACCAGAAGTACCTATGATCAAAAGCATAGATATAACAGCCAGTGAGGATCTCTATTTGAATATAGATTTTTATCAGTTAATAGATAAACATTTAACAGCGAATATAAATAAATCTAAGTTCGAAAAACCAACACAAGTATTGCTCGCTTTATTACAAGGCTTAGAAAGAGGACTGGGAATAGAACGACTTGCTTTAATATCTATCAGCAAAAAAAATAAGACTTTGCAAACGATACAAACGATCGGCTTTGCAGATGACGATCCTATCAAGCACTTCAAAAACACTTATTCAGAAGATGGTTTGTTCGCAGATGTGTGTAGCCGTCAGTGTTATTATATATTTGATGCGAGCACCGAGCACAAACTATCAAAAAAGATAAACCGTGAAACTTTGGCCATATTTAGCAGTGAATTTTTGATTATTTCAATTTTCAGAGTTAATCAACCTATCGCAGCCATCTATCTGGATATGCACGATCGACCAATTTCTAACTTCATTCGCGAAAGATGCAGACATTTATGTTATGCGAGCTCTCACGCTCTGGAACTATTATAAACACCCCCTGAAAGCCACAAGTTGTGTGATACGGATTAAGACAAAGGCTGGAATACTAGCACATAAAGAAAAACAAAATAGAGCGTACTAATATTTAGATACGCTCTGTAATATTGATAACTACAAAACTTAACAACTATCAAAAAACTGCTGTTAACTGATCCCCCTATCTAGGACACAGCTCCTTAGCACGTTTAACTTGGGCGCTTTCTACCTACTTCTTGACGCACTCGTTGATTTTTATAACGTCGCTCGAATCCAGCTTTTTCAGCAGGCTTCATTTTTAGTGGTTTTTTATCTCCAAGCTCCAGCTTTTTCGCCAGCACTTTGACATCTTTGATATCTAACTCTTTCCATGTACCGATTTTAACATCGCTTGGCATAAAGATTGACCCATACCTAACCCGTTTCAATCGACTGACCTTAATCCCCTGAGACTCCCAGAGCCTACGCACTTCTCTGTTACGCCCTTCCATAACCACACAGTGATACCACTTATTCGCGCCGTCACCATCAAAGAACTGAACATCGGTGAATTTTGCCATTCCATCTTCCAGCAAAACCCCCTCTTTCAATTTAGCGATCATGTCTTCATCTATAGTCCCCAACACACGCACCGCATATTCACGATCAATATGTGCCGACGGGTGCATCATTTTATTGGCTAATTCACCATCACTAGTCAAAATCAATAATCCAGAGGTATTTATATCTAAACGGCCTATTGCGATCCAGCGACTATTTTTTAATGGAGGCAAGTGATCGTATACTGTTGGTCGTCCTTCAGGATCATGTCGGGTCGACACTTCGCCAACAGGTTTGTTGTAGATCAGCACCCTTCTAGGACAGTCAATTTCAGACACTAATTCAATTTTACGACCATCTAGCTGGACCACATCTCTGCGCGTCACTCGATCCCCTAATTTTGCCTTGTCACCATTGATAGAAAATCTACCTTGATCTATCCAGCGCTCCATCTCACGACGTGAACCATATCCGGAGCGCGCCAGTACTTTTTGTAATTTTTCATCACTCAGTTATGACGCATCCTCTAAAAAGTTAAAAAAAAAGCCCCCTGATCATTCAGAGAGCTTCTCGGTTTTTTCTATTGTACAGTATTTATGTAATTAAGCAGCTTTCTTTTGTTGCATTATTGGCATCAAAATACTGTTGAAAAATCACCGGGGTACGACCGCGACCTGACCATTCATGAGTGATATCATTAACCACCACTCTATATTTAGCTTTTACTTTTTTCTTAACTACTACCGGAATAATATCTACAAGATCATCAAAATCAACACCAGAATCTAACATTGCCTGGCGAATAGCCGCTATCTTTTTTGTTTTGGCCTGTTTTTCTTCAACCAGCTTTTTATCTTGTAATTGATGCTCTTTTAAAATATTTGTCAAATCGGCAATAACTTTAGTTAATTCATCAATTGTTAATTCTTGGCACTGTTTACGAAGCGAGTTTCTACGCGTTAATATTCTTACAAAATCAGTCATCACTATTTTCCAGTTAATATCTTAGTAGTGGCAATTTAACTCACATATAAATAGATATCAAGATAAATACAATCGATATTATTTATTATAAATAATAATAGTTAATAAAAATTATTAACATCTCCAGCCCCCGTTCTAATTATCTCTGGGACATCTTCTACTAAATTAACAACACTGGTTGCCTCCATCCCACAATAACCACCATCAATAACTAAATCGACTTGATGCTGCAATATATCTCTAATTTCGTAGGGGTCGGTTAGTGGTTCTGTTTCATTGGGCAGAATTAAAGAGGTACTCATGATAGGCTCCCCAAGCTCCCTCATTAATTCCAGGGCTATGTTGCTATCAGGTATTCTCAGGCCAATGGTTTTTCGCTTGGGATGCAATAACCTTCTAGGCACTTCCGACGTTGCCCTTAATATAAAAGTGTAAGCGCCCGGAGTGTAGGTTTTAAGTATTCTGTACTGCTGGTTATTGACCTTCGCATAAGTGCCTATCTCGCTTAAATCTTGACAAACTAGAGTAAAATTGTGTTTATCGTCTAACTCCCTGATACGCTTAATTCGATCAACCGCATTTTTATCTCCCAGATGACATCCTATGGCATAAGCGCAATCAGTAGGATACACGACCAAACCACCCTTTCTAATTATTGCCACCGCCTGTTGGATTAATCGCTTTTGAGGATTATCAGGGTGTATTTGAAATAATTGACTCATAAAACCTCTTTAATAATTTTATAGTTATTTAATTAATAGTGAAATATAGGTTTTATTAAACTAATATTAGACACCTAATTTTAAACATTCAGATAACACATGTGGTAAGCCTGTGGGCAATGCAGGATATCGACCCAAAACAGTCCATTTATTTTTTAAGGTATGAAAATCGCTGCCAGCTGATACTAATAATTTATTTTTTTCCACTTCATATTGTAAAATATTTTGCTGTTCTCTATTAATACCTGGATAGCTAATTTCAATCCCAGTACCGCCTAGTATTTTAAAAGCCGCTATTATTCTTCTTAATTTACTCATTGTTAAATTATATTTAGTCGGATGCGCTAAAACCGACACTCCGCCACACAGCGATATAATCTTTAACACAGTTTCTAATTCCGGCCATGCTACTTTAACATTGGCGACTTTTCCCGCGCCTAGATATTTTTTAAAGGCCTCAGCTTCGGTTGCATCTATTTTTAATTCACTAAGCACCTTGTCAAAGTGCGGACGACCTATTTGACCTTGTCCTGACTTACTAATCACCAGCGGTAATAAATCAGGCAGTTTCCTTTTCATCAATTTTTTCGCAATGCGCTCAGCTCGGTCTAAACGCAACTCTTTAAGCTGCTCTATATGCTCTAGTAGAACTGGGTGGTTAATATCTATATCAAGGGCAACTATGTGCAAAATTTGATTGTCTAATAAACAAGTAAATTCTGCGCCTGATATAAGTTTGATTTGTGTCCCTAACAACCCTTGCTGCTGCAGTCCAATAAGATGACGGTAACCATCAACGGTATCGTGATCGGTGACTGCCAACACTTCAACTTCTTGTTCAAGGGCTAACTCATAGAGCTTTTCAGGAGACAACTCCCCGTCAGAGACGGTAGTGTGACAATGTAAATCATAGTTGGGAAAATTCATAATAATCTGATTTAAAAGGGGCTGCTAAAATAAAAATAAAAATAAAGGTTGACGCTTGAATTCAAATTCAGCAACGGGATAGAAAGAGAAATAGTACCGTATATTGATTCGCCAATATCTTACACTGCTTATCTCACTCAATCGCTGCATCTAGCTTAAATTATTATATATCTTATCAGTGATACAGATAGATACTGAAATTATTTTTAAATATATCCACCACTAGCGTTAATTATCTGGTAGATTTGCTGCCAATTCATTCAACTGACCAGAGTCTTTACCGATCCCATGAAATTATTTTTAGAGCTTTTCCCAATTATTATCTTTTTCGGTGTATATAAATATACTGGCGATATTATTACTGCCACTGCAGTACTTATTCCAGCAACGATTCTATCAGTTGGCTACACTTGGATAAAAACCAAGAAAATTGAAAAAATGCAAATAGTGACCTTAGTACTGATCATTGTTATGGGCGGAGCTACCGTCATCCTAAAAGACAAGACCTTTATCCAATGGAAACCATCCGTTTTATACTGGCTGTTTGCAGTAATTTTAATCGGCAGTCAGTTTATTGGTCAAAAAACCATTATTCAGCGCATGCTGGGAAAGCAAATAGATTTAAAACCAAATGTCTGGAAAAAGCTCAATCTAGCTTGGTTTGTATTCTTTACTGGCATGGGAGTTTTAAACTTATATGTAGTCTTTAATTATTCAGAGTCAACATGGGTCGATTTTAAACTGTTTGGCGCCACTGGTTTGCTGTTTTTATTTTTACTCTTACAGGGATTATATATTTACAAAAATAGCGACACACAAGATACCCCACCCTCCCCATAGGATTTTACACATGTTGTATGCACTTATAGCCGAAGACAAAGCAAATTCTTTAACTTTAAGATTAAAAGCTAGGCCCGCACACCTCGCCCGTTTAATGACTTTAAAAGAACAGGGGCGCCTAATCCTAGCCGGACCACACCCTGCAATCGATAGTGAAGACCCTGCACAGGCAGGATTTTCCGGCAGCCTGATCGTTGCAGAGTTCAATTCTCTGGCTGATGCAGAGCTGTGGGCAAGCGAAGATCCGTACTCTAAACAAGGTGTTTATGAAAAAGTTACTGTAAAACCCTTCAAAAAAGTACTCCCTTAGCGGATTTATTGCTAAACTACTTGATACTGCTAAGATTTAGGGTTCCAAATAACAGGAACAACCAGTACAATAACTGAACATGCGCATGCCAATTTTTAAATGGCACTTTGAGTCACAGTGGTGTGCAAGTGATGTTAGTAGCTATATTCACACTATAAAGGAAGTTTAAAATGAAAAAGTTCGCTATTACTGCCAGCATGGCGCTAGCGGTGACTCTATCTGCATCTGCGATGGCGCACCAAGAAAATCACGGTTACGTAACTAACTCAAACGGAGCAATTTGGCGTACCAGCACTGGTGCTTGCCTTAAGCACTCTTCTTGGTCTGATGCAGATCAAGCTGCTTGCGATGGAAGCCCTGCTCCTGCAGTCGTTTCAGCCGCTAAAAAATTCGCAGTTTTCTTTGATTTTGACAGCGCTACAGTTGAAAACGTTGCTCAAATCGCTGAATACATCAACGGTTTATCTAAAGCTGGTAATGTTAGCCTGATCGGTCACGCTGACCCAATCGGCAACAATGCTTACAACATGGCTCTTTCACAAAAGCGTGCTGTAAACGTAGCAAATGCACTGACACAAGCTGGTGTTAAGCCATCTTCTATCTCTGTTGACTACCAAGGCGAGTCTGCTCCTCAAGCACAGTGTTCTGGCCGTGGTGCTGAACTAATCAGCTGCTTGCGCGCTGATCGTCGCGTTGACGTGCAAATCGGCGGATAATTGCCAGTTTGATTACGCTGAAATTTAATTAATTCAGCTTATAATAAAATCCTCGCTAACTGCGGGGATTTTTTTTGCCTCCCCGCCTCACTATTTTCCCTGTAAAACTCACCAAGATTCACTTGCCATTAGGGAACCTCTGAATAATCCTCCACACCAAGGGCGTGTGCGACTTGTTCAGAGGCTCTGTTGCAGAGAAATATTTTCCATTTATGCAATTTCAGACAATAAAAAGCCAGCTTAACACTGGCTTTTTTAAGCTCAAATATCCTTAGTTTAGCGCTAGCTCAACCAAACCCTAGCATTTCTGAACAGACGCATCCAAGCACCATCTTCCTGCCATTCATCAGGAGCCCAAGAATTTTGCACCGCTCTGAATACTCGCTCTGGATGAGGCATCATTATTGTCACTCTACCATCAACAGAGGTCATACCCGCCACTCCAAACGGAGAGCCGTTTGGATTTTGTGGATAGTGCTCAGTTTGCTGACCAAAATTATCGACATACCTTAATGCTACTTTGCCTGAGTTGCCAGCCGCTAGCGACTTATCCCGCTCGGCAAACTCAGCGTATCCTTCACCATGAGCAATCGCAATCGGCATTATTGATCCTTGCATACCCTGCAAAAAGACCGATGCCGATTCTTGCACTTGGGCTAAAGCTACTCGCCCTTCAAACTGCTCAGATTTGTTTCTAACAAAGGTTGGCCAGTGTTCAGAGCCCGGCACTATCTGCTGCAAGTTAGAGATCATTTGACAGCCATTACATACACCTAAGGCCAGTGTATCAGTTCGCTCAAAATAAGCGGCAAACTGATCTCTCGCGACGTTATTGAACAAAATTGATTTAGCCCAACCCTCACCGGCACCTAATACATCTCCATAGGAGAAACCACCACAGGCGACCAGAGTTTTAAAATCTTTTAATGAAACCCGACCGGCCAATATGTCACTCATGTGCACATCGACACTATCAAAACCTGCACGATCAAATGCAGCGGCCATTTCAATTTGCCCATTCACTCCCTGCTCTCTCAATACTGCAACTTTAGGTCTCGCGCCAGTCGCAATATAAGGCGCTGCTATATCCTCATTAATATCAAAGCTTAAAGATACATTGAGCCCAGGGTCTTGTGCATTATCGATTAAACTAAACTCTTGTTCAGCACACTCAGGATTATCGCGAAGCTTTTGCAACTGATAAGAGGTTGCCGACCAAGTCTTTTGTAGCCGCACTCTTTTTTCACTGAATATTTCATCTTCATCAAAGTGTATTCGTATTTCATCGTCCCAATTCAGCGAACCTATCACACAAGTAATATCGCCGAGCCCCGCCGCATTTAATTCGGTAAGCACTTCGATAGTGTCTTCTTTCTTTACTTGAATGACTCCACCTAGCTCTTCATTGAACAGCGCTGCCAAGCAGCCTTCGCTAGATTCCGCCAGCAAGTCCAAATTAATATCTAGACCGACGTGCCCCGCAAAACTCATTTCGGCAACCGTGGTCAACAAGCCACCGTCAGACCTATCGTGATAGGCAATGATCATGCCCTGTTTATTTAATTCTTGAATTGCCGCAAAGTAAGTTTTTAACAAGGCAGGGTTATCTACATCGGGAACGTCTTCACCTACTGCGTTATACACTTGGGCGAGCGCAGAGAGCCCAATACGATTTTTTCCTTCACCCAAATCGATGAGTATCAGGTCTGTAGCACCTAAATCAGCACGTAATTGCGGCGTAAGTGAGCGACGCACATCAGTCACTGGCGCAAAACCAGATATGACGACTGACATTGGAGAGGTGACACTTTTTTGCTCTCCCTCATCTTGCCACTGCGTACGCATCGACATGGAGTCCTTACCCACTGGAATTGTTATACCCAGCGCTGGACACAGCTCCATACCAACGGCCTTGACAGTATCGTACAGTTTTTCATCTTCCCCTGGGTGCCCAGCCGCCACCATCCAGTTCGCCGAAAGCTTAATGTCACTGATATCTTCAATCGCCGCAGCGGCCATATTAGTAATCGTTTCACCAATGGCAATACGGCCTGAGGCTGCTGCATTCACCAGCGCCAGAGGAGTTCTCTCGCCCATCGCCATCGCCTCGCCTCGATAGCCTTGGTAGGATGCCGTAGTCACCGCACAATCTGCAACTGGCACTTGCCAGGGACCAACCATTTGATCTCTGGCGACTTGGCCGGTAATCGTTCGATCACCAATGGTAATTAAAAATGATTTAGAGGCAACTGCAGGCAAGCTCAGCACTCGATTGACAGCATCCGTAAGCTCAATATCTACCGGCTCAAATGCATCTACTTGATACTCTACCCGCTCGACACTGCGATGCATTTTAGGTGGTTTACCAAACAGCACATCCATCGGCAAATCAACCGGCTTGTTCTTAAAATGCTGATCACCTAAGGTTAGATAGTGATCTTTTGTGGCTTCACCTACAATCGACAAAGGACAGCGCTCTCGATCACAGAATTGCGCGAATAACGCTACATTTTCTGGAGAGACCGCCAGCACATAGCGCTCTTGAGACTCATTACTCCAAATCCCCAATGGCGACATGCCCGGCTCATCGTTGTGCACTTCTCGCAGCTCAAAATCAGCACCGCGACCGCCATCTTTAACCAACTCTGGAAAAGCATTAGATAACCCTCCCGCACCAACATCATGGATAAAGGCTATTGGGTTATTATCACCGAGCTGCCAACACCTATCAATAACCTCTTGGCAACGCCGCTCCATTTCTGGATTGCCGCGCTGGACAGAGGCAAAATCTAAACTTTCAGCAGAACTTCCTGAAGCCATTGATGATGCAGCACTGCCGCCCAAACCAATAAACATGGAGGGACCACCTAGGCAGATCAGTTTAGCTCCTACTTCAATTTCGCCTTTCTCGACATGATCAGATTTGATGTTTCCCATGCCCCCTGCGATCATAATCGGCTTGTGGTAACCTCGAATTTCTAGGCCAGCTGCACCATTCACTTCCTGCTCAAACGTTCTAAAGTAACCACATAAATTTGGCCGCCCAAATTCATTGTTAAAAGCCGCTCCACCGACCGGCCCCTCAATCATAATATCTAATGCCGATACTATTCGGCTCGGCTTCCCGTACTGAGACTCCCAAGGCTGAACAAACCCTGGAATTTTAAGGTCTGATACGGTAAAACCCGAAAGACCCGCTTTTGGCTTTCCGCCTCGACCTGTCGCACCTTCATCCCGAATTTCACCCCCTGAACCGGTGGCCGCCCCCGAAAAAGGAGCGATAGCTGTCGGGTGATTATGAGTTTCTACCTTAATCAGAATTTCAATTGACTCTTCGCTGTATCCGTATTGATGTGCAGTCGGAAGTCCGGTATGTAAAGGGTAGAAACGTGGCGCTACACTACCGTCACTCACTGCCGCATGATCTTTATAAGCTGACAGTACATTCTCTCCCCCCAGCTCATTCGTGTTGCGGATCATTGCAAATAGCGATTTTTCTTGTGCCTCTCCATCAATGTCCCAAGAGGCATTGAAAATCTTATGCCGACAGTGCTCTGAATTAGCCTGAGCAAACATCATCAGCTCAACATCGGAAGGATTGCGGGCTAATTTACTAAAAGCATCGACTAGGTAATCAATTTCATCATCTGCTAACGCTAGCCCCAACTCTATATTCGCAGCGACTAATGCCTGTTTTCCCAGACCAATAATATCTACATGCTGCATCGGCTCCGGGTCAGCCTGATCAAACAAGCGCTGCGCTAACTCAATGCTTGGGAACACTTGCTCTACCATGCGATCGTGCACTAATAGCTCAAGCTTCTCTTGCTCTTGCGCTGTTAACTCGCGAGTTGTTGCCACGTAAAATGCTGTTCCTCGCTCAAGGCGTTTAACTTGCGATAATCCACAGTTAATGGCAATATCAGTAGCTTTACTGGACCAGGGAGAAATAGTGCCCACTCTTGGAGTGACAAATAATAGTTGCCCCACCAGCTCTTCTCTGGCGACTGACGGTCCATATTGTAGAATAATTTCAAGTTGGGCATGCTCGGATTCGCTAAGTGAACCCTGCAGCTCAAGTAAGTGTATGTACTCGGCGTAAACACCACTCACGGCTGGTACTGCTTGCTGTAAAGTGGTCAATAATTTCAATTTACGGAATTTTGAAAGAGCGGGGGCACCACGCAAAATAAACATTTTTTGATCGATCCTCATGGGAAAAAGACACGGCAGAATTTGCTCGGTATTTTACCTTAGACACAACCATTAGAGTACTAGAAAAACTTCAATATGAGTCGAAAAACCTGTTCATTTTACTTTTTAGCTTTTTTCTTCAGTCTTTGTCTGTTGATTTTTCTTGGCTTACATTTAAACAGTCAAAAAAGCAGCCAGCTAGCCTCTATTTTCAAGAAAAACGAGCTGCGCATAAGCACCATAAACTCTGCTGACACCTACTTTTTAGATAAAAATTCGCCATCTGGGTTTGAGTACGAGCTCGCCACTGCCTTCGCCGAACATTTAAATGTAAGCTTAAAACTAACTGTGCGCATCGACCCGGCACAACTAACTAGAGACCTTATTTCTAGAGACAGCCACATAAGCATCCCCGGGCGATCCGAAACAATCCCAAGCACAGCGGCTATCCTTGCAACAAACAGTTACACCAGCAACCAGTCCGTCGTTATCTACCGAGAAACCCGCGGCATCAAGTACCCAAGAGGACTGAAAAACATTGTTGGACGACGCGTAATCCTCGCCACGGGATCACCTCAAGAACTACAAATGAATAGGCAGAATGTTTTGTACCCAACACTACACTGGGAGAGTATTCAGCATATTACTACCTACGAAATACTAGAGCGAGTATTCAATAAAGAAGCAGATATCGCGATTATCAGCCTACTAGATTTTCAAGCCGTCGGCCCCTTCTTTCCCGGTTTGAAGATTGGTTTCAAACTACAAAAACCACAAAAAATTCACTGGCTAATTGTCGACAAACAAGACCGTTCACTAGAGGAGGCAGTCAATACATTCCTCAGTTTAGAAGCTACCAAAGCACTCATCAAAAGCCTCAACAAAAAATACTATCAAAGCAGCAATCCTTTAAATTATTTTGACACCGTCACCTTTAAAAAAGATTTCAATACTCGCCTCCCCGCTCTAGAGAAGCACTTCAGAGCAGCAGCTAAAAAATATGGTACCGACTGGTTGTTACTAGCAGCTATTGCTTATCAAGAGTCACACTGGAACTCAAAAGCAGTCTCCCCCACTGGGGTAAAAGGCATTATGATGCTCACCAAAGCAGCCGCTAAAGAAGTAAAAGTGACCGACAGAACAGATCCGATTCAAAGTATTTTTGGCGGTGCTGAATACTTGCGCAACGTCAAAGAAAAACTACCTTCAAGAATTAAAGAGCCAGATCGTACTTTTTTAGCACTGGCGGGATATAACACCGGATTCGGACATTTAGAAGATGCTAGAATTTTAGCTACCAGAGCTGGCCTCAACCCTGACGCTTGGGTCGCGGTAAAGAAACAACTACCTTTGCTGACTAAAGCTAAGTATTACAGAACCGCAAAGCACGGCTATGCTCGCGGCTATGAACCGGTCAATTATGTGAAAAATATCCGACAGTATTTAAAGATTCTGACTTGGGAGAAAGAGCAACAATTACTGCAGCAGTCTATCGACATCCAGCAGCAAAAGAACAGTGAAAAAAACACCCCGCCATCTCAAGAACCAACCCAAAAACAGCGGCTTATTGAAACCCCTTCTACCTTATAATCCAGCTAGATAAGGTACATCTTTCTACCGCTAGCTATTTAAGCTGCCGACTAAGCTTCTTCTCTTGACGACGACGACGGAAGAAATCAGACAAAACCTGACCACAGCGCTGCGCCTCAATTCCAGAAAAAACATTAATTTGATGATTCATACAATCTTGCTTGAACAGCTGTAGATGACTTTCAACGGCGCCGGATTTTAATTCATGCGCCCCAAAATAAAGGTTTTTTATTCGACTGTGTAGGAGAGCGCCAGCGCACATCGCGCATGGCTCAAGAGTGACATAGAGGTCCGCATTAATTAAGCGATAGTTGGCAACGTTTTGCGCCGCCTCCCGAAGGGCTAGTATTTCTGCATGAGCAGTAGGATCATGACGATGTATAGGCCCATTACTTCCCCGCCCTATAATTTCGCCATTCAGCACCACCACCGCCCCGACAGTAACTTCATTATTTTCAGCAGCCGCCTGCGCTAAAAGCAAAGCCTGCTGCATCCAATATTCCGGGCTTTTCAAGCCCGGCGCTTCCAGTGATGGAGATTCAACAGACATTAAGACTGCCGACTAATCCGCTATTATTCCCACTCAATGGTAGCTGGCGGCTTACTAGACACATCGTATGTCACGCGAGACACTCGAGATATCTCATTGATAATCCGACCCGATACTGTCTCTAACAATTCATAGGGCAAATGTGCCCAACGAGCGGTCATAAAATCAATCGTTTCGACTGCACGCAGGGCGATCACAAATTCATAGCGCCGTGCATCACCCACTACACCGACTGATTTAACTGGCAGGAATACAGCAAATGCCTGACTGGTTTTATCGTACCAGCCTGATCTGTTTAGCTCTTCCATGAAGATCGCATCCGCTGCACGTAAAATATCAGCGTACTCTTCAGTCACTTCTCCTAAAATTCGCACCCCTAAACCCGGCCCTGGGAACGGATGACGATAGACCATTTTTTCAGGTAGACCTAATTCTACGCCTAGCTTGCGAACTTCATCTTTAAACAGCTCGCGCAGTGGCTCCACTAGCTCGAACGCCATATCATCAGGCAGACCACCGACATTATGATGCGACTTTATGACGTGCGCCTTACCGGTTTTCGCCGCTGCTGATTCAATCACATCCGGGTAGATAGTTCCCTGAGCTAAGAAGTTTACATCTTTAAGCTTAGTCGCCTCTTGATCAAATACTTCAATAAAAGTATTGCCGATAATTTTACGCTTTTGCTCGGGATCACTAACACCTTTTAAACGACTTAAGAACATCTCGCTGACATCTGCACGAATAACTTTAACACCCATGTTATCTGCAAACATCGACATTACTTGATCGCCTTCATTTAGACGCAACAAGCCGTTGTCAACAAATACACAAGGTAGCTGATCACCAATCGCCTTGTGCAATAATTCAGCGACAACTGATGAGTCGACTCCTCCAGACAAGCCCAATAATACTTTTCTATCGCCCACTTGCGCACGTACTTTTGCAATTTGATCTGCAACGATATTCGCCGATGTCCAAAGCGCTTTAGCCTGACAAATATCAAGCACGAAGCGCTCTAAGATAGCACCTCCCTGCTTGGTATGAGTCACTTCAGGGTGAAACTGCACCCCATAGTAGTTTTTCAGTGGATCACACATTGCCGCAATGGGTGCCGAGTCTGTCGATGCGATGACGCTAAAGCCATCCGGTAATTCTACGACTTTATCTCCATGACTCATCCAAACATCTAAAAGCGAAGCCCCGTTATTGGCCAGCTGATCTTGCAAGCCATCCAGCAAACTACTGCTACTATCTGCCAAGCGTACTTTCGCATAGCCAAATTCACGATGGGAGGACACCTCGACCTTTCCGCCTAACTGAGCTGCCATTGCCTGCATGCCGTAGCAAATACCTAAAATCGGCACATTGGCATCAAAAACGACCTGCGCCACGGTTGGTGACTCACCGTCAGTGACTGATTCAGGACCTCCTGCCAATATAAAACCTTGAGCTTTAAAGGCTGTAATTTCTTCCGCTGGACAATCCCAGGGATAAATCTCACAGTAAACCCCAATTTCACGGACTCTTCGGGCAATAAGTTGCGTGTACTGCGAACCAAAGTCTAAAATCAATATTCTTTGTGAATGTATATCTGCGCTCATAATTTGGAACTCCATCGTCGCTGATTGGCGATAGCAAATAAAAAAAGCAGAGCTTTATCGCACCCCGCTTGTGACGAATTACTTGAGACCTCTGCATAACTACTACGCTCGGTGATACTGCGTTAAAAATCGGCTCAATATGCTCATTTACACCAGTAATACCCATAAACAGGGGCACACTGACTCCGCTATCTCGCCGGTTTTTGCCTTGTCTTACCTTCGCTCGCAACGTTATGCCGAGGCCTCTACTTATTTCAAATTCGGTAATTTGGCGATTCTTTAGTAATACTTACATCGTGCACATGACTTTCATTCATGCCGGCACTAGTGATACGTACAAAGGTTGGAACGGTGCGCATTTTCTCAATATCGGCACAACCTGTGTAGCCCATAGAAGCTCTAAGCCCACCCATGAGTTGATGTACAACACCTTTCATACTACCTTTACAGGGAACTCGACCTTCGATTCCCTCTGGCACCAATTTCTCCGCGCCCTCTGCTGCATCTTGAAAATAGCGATCTGAGGAACCTGAGCTCTGCGCCATAGCACCAATAGAACCCATGCCGCGGTATGACTTATAAGCGCGACCCTGAAACAATTCTATCTCGCCAGGCGCCTCATCAGTACCCGCCAACATTGATCCAACCATCACCGCAGAGGCACCTGCCGCAATTGCTTTTGCAATATCTCCAGAAAAACGAATCCCACCATCGGCAATTAAAGGAATACCTCGGTCTTTTAACGCCTCTGCCACATTGGCAACAGCAGTGATCTGCGGCACACCAATCCCAGATACAATACGAGTAGTGCAAATTGATCCTGGACCTATGCCAACTTTAACACCATCGGCACCGGCATCTGCCAGGGCTATAGCGGCCGCGGCTGTAGCGATGTTACCACCAATTACTTGCACTTGAGGAAAGCTTTTCTTTATCCAGGAAACTCGATCTATAACACCTCTAGAGTGGCCGTGCGCAGTATCGACAATGATAACATCGACTCCGGCCTCTACTAGCAATTTAACCCGTTCTGGTGTCTCGAGACCAGTACCTACAGCGGCACCGACCAACAGACGACCCTCGGCATCTTTTGCAGCATTTGGAAATGCTTGTGCCGTGTACATATCTTTAACGGTCATCATGCCTTTTAAAGCAAAAGCACCATCTACCACCAAGATTTTTTCAATACGGTGCTTACGCAACAAATTGCGTACTTTTTCCTGATCGACACCTTCCTCAACCGTCACTAACCGCTCTTTAGGGGTCATGATTGAAGAAACTTTAGCGTCTAAATAATTTTCAAAGCGCATATCACGGCTGGTAACAATGCCGACTAACAAGCCATCATCGACCACCGGAAAACCGGAAAAGCCAAGGGCATCAGCCATATTCCGCAACTCCCCAACCGTCATATCAGAACTGCAAGTGATAGGGTCACTAACCACTCCAGCCTCATATCTCTTTACCTTATCAACTTCACGGGCCTGCTCTTGAGGGGTAAGGTTTTTATGCACAATACCTATACCACCTTCCTGTGCCATGGCAATCGCCAGACCAGATTCAGTGACAGTATCCATTGCAGCGGAGGCAAGCGGGATGTTAAGGGAAATTTCTTTAGTAATACGGGAGACAAGGGAAACATCTTTTGGCAACACCTCAGAATAACCAGGTATTAACAAAATATCGTCAAAGGTCAGAGCCTCTTCATCGATTCGCAACATAATTAACAATCCTACCAGAATGGATCTACGGTTAAAAATAAGCGCTGTATTATACCCAGAACTACCGACAGGAACAATCAGAATTAATCGAACACAGCATATATTTTGACACTTATCTGCTAATCGCTTTCCAGAGCGACTCTAATTCCCTTGCACTGCTGCTTTAGTTTAGTATACGCCGATGAATTCATATAAAAGTTTTAGCCCACAGGCTTACGCAAGCCCGATATCAGGAAGAGCATCTGCCGCTGATACCAGCGCCATGTCTGTCACCCAGCTGAATAGACAAGTTAAATCAATGCTAGAAAACTCCTTTTTAAGCTTAAGAGTACAAGGAGAACTATCTAATTTAGCCAAACCTAGCTCCGGTCACTGGTACTTCACCTTAAAAGACGCTAAAGCACAAATACGCTGCGCGATGTTCAAAGGCAGCAACCGACACCTCAACTTCGAACCGAAGGAAGGCGACGAGATCATAGTTCAAGCAAAAGTAAGCTTATATGAAGGCCGGGGTGACTACCAACTCATTTGCAACAGCATGGAAGAGGCAGGATCAGGGCGATTGCAACTAGCCTTTGAACAACTCAAAGCCAAACTACTCAAAGAGGGAATATTTGACGCTAGTTACAAAAAAAGCATCCCGTCACTGGTTAAGCATTTAGCAGTTATCACCTCACCGACCGGGGCCGCTGTTCACGATGTTCTGAGCGTTTTAAAAAGGCGTTTCCCAGGCTTAGCGGTGACTATTTATCCATGTCAAGTTCAAGGCGCCCAAGCGGCAGCTTCCATTATCAAAGCTTTACAAACAGCACAAGACCAACAGGTCTGCGACTTAGTACTTATCACTAGAGGCGGTGGTTCTCTAGAAGACCTATGGCCATTTAATGAGGAGCAGCTAGCCAGAAGTATTTTCGCCTGCACTCTACCGGTAATTAGCGCTGTCGGGCATGAAGTCGACTTTTCAATTTGCGACTTAGTCGCCGATTATCGAGCGCCTACGCCCTCTGCAGCCGCAGAAATAATCAGCCCAGACCAAGATAACCTAAGAATCAAGATCGACCAATTACAAAAATCTCTAATCAACAATATCAATGCTACTCTTGCGAGCAGCAGCAAGCATCACCAGGCACTAGTGGCTAGATTAAAATCTCCACAACAGAAGCTGCAATTACAGCAGCTGCAGCTGAGCGCTTTACGAAACCGACTACCGATTCCAACCAAAGACACGCTGAATGCGGCAAAACAACACTTAAGCCTCAACCAACAGAAGATAATGAGCTTCAACCCGCAAACAATCATCGACAATAACAATACCCAGCTAGCGCATCTGTATGACCAACTCGTGCAACTCACCCATCATCAGCACTTAAATTATCGCCACAATTTAAGCTCAGCCGCTGCCATGCTACATAGCGTAAGCCCCCTCTCAACTTTAGAAAGAGGCTACAGCATTACCATGACAGAGCGACAGCCGATTACAAAATACCAACAAGTCGAGATAGGCCAAACCATCACCACTAAATTGCACAGAGGAAAGATTGAAAGCACGATCACTAACATACAGCCCGAATAACAATACAAACTAGCCAGTTTAATTAAATAAGCCTCTAGAGCGGGCATTAAATCTATGCTAGCCTTCGTCTTACAAAACGCCAGGGGCTGGATCACACTCCCACCCTAAAAAGGCTAGCTTCTAGCAATCACCTGATTTGATGGTTTCACAGTGAATATTGAGTACCAGATATTAGATAAGCTAAGTAATTTTCAGCTTCGCTAATAGTGGGAGTCAATATTTCAATGAGACTATTGAGATTGCGAGCAGTTAATAGCTAGCCACAAACACAAATACTGTTTCATTGCTGTTTTACACATACATAAGCCGCAATGCCACACCAGACTATATGCGATATAAAATGCCTGAATTGAAAATTGAAACAATGGAACAATGTGCTAGCTATGGAATCGGCCGTCAAATGGGCGATCAAATCGCGCAAAACAGCTTCGAGGGAATTGATTTTGCAATTCTAGCCGCTGGGATCGAAGACTCATACCAAGGCAAAGAGCTCCGCATTCCGGTAGAGTCAATCCAAGAAGCCTTCTCTAAATTAAACGATCTCCTTAAAGAATCACAAGCAAAAGAACAGCAAGCGGCTAGTGCTGATGGCATTGCTTTCCTAAAGGAAAACGCCACTCGCTCTGAAGTCACTACTCTAGATTCAGGCCTGCAATACGAAATCACTATACAGGGAGATGCTAGCGCCGAGAAAGCCACCGCAAGTTCAACCGTACGCTGCCACTACCACGGCACATTAATTGACGGCAACACTTTTGACAGCTCCTACGAAAGAGGCCAACCTGCAGAATTCCCAGTTAGTGGCGTTATTGCCGGCTGGACCGAGGCCTTACAATTAATGAATATCGGCGCTAAGTGGAAACTTTTCATCCCGCACAACCTAGCATACGGCACTAATGGCTCACCCGGCGCAATCCCTGGCTGCGCCACCCTAGTTTTCGATGTTGAACTGTTAGCGATCGTATAATTAATGAAGCTACACCACCAAATAAGCGGCGAGGGCTCGGCGCTTATTATTTTACACGGCCTACTTGGCACCCTCGAAAACTGGGGTAGCCAAGCGATAACTTTAAGCAAATCGTTTAAAGTTATCAGTGTTGACCTTAGAAACCATGGCCGCAGCCCGCATTCTAACGCCATGAATTATTCATTAATGGCGGATGATGTCGCTGAGCTTATGCAGGATTTGCAGATACAATCCGCCGCTATAATTGGTCACTCAATGGGGGGCAAAGTAGCGATGCAGCTGGCCCTGCAGCATCCAGGCAAAGTCGACAAACTGATTGTGGTCGATATTTCACCAGTGGTATACCAGCCTCACCACCAGCATATTTTTAACGGCCTGTTGAGCATTAATTTAGACAGCCTAGCATCGAGAGCTAGCGCAGACCAACAGCTACAAGCATTTGAACAAGACCCTGGAATTAGAGCTTTTCTACTCAAGAATCTCTATCGAGATCAACACAAAAATTTTGCATGGCGCCCAAACATTGCCATTTTGAAAAAAGAATACCACACCCTCAGTCTCGCTCCAGCTGCCAGCAACCACCGAAAAAACACTGAGCTGAACCCAAGCTTTGACAAACCCACACTGTTTATTAAAGGAAAAAACTCAGCGTACATTCTCCCAGCTCACCAAGAGAGCATTAATAGTTTATTCGGTACCGTTAGCTACAAAATTATTGAGGGCGCCGGACACTGGCCACACGCAGAAAAACCTAAAATTTTCAGCTCAATAGCACTCAAATTTCTACTCTAACGGATTATCATGCCTAATCATTTTCTTTTAACAAAAGCTTTCCCCGCCGGCGCAGTTTTATTTATTTATTGGCTTGGCAGCTTTAATTTGCCAACCATTATTTTCCTGCCTAGCGCGTTAAGCATTATCATCTTAGTTTTTTACATCACACGCAAATACGGAGACAAAAAAAACAGCAAACTAGATGAATAATGTTTAGGGAAGTTATGCACAAGCTTCGCAGATTCTCTTGGGGTGCACAAAAAGGCCTGTACTCGGCTGTTAACGGCTTTCGCCAGATCACCATCACTACCTTAATCACAAGTCTTACTGTACGCCTGAACCGTGTGCTACTGACTAAGAGAGCCCTTCGCTGACCAGTCGAGCTTTTTATAACTGCTACCACTAGCTTCGATGATTACAAACTATTGCACAAATCTTCGACTTCAAAAGCAACATCAGAGCGTAAGATATTTCCTACAGTGGAATTCAATAACTGTAACTGCGAGTTCATATGCGTCCAGCATCCGCCAAATAAATGCACCTATGCTTAAGACTAACGGACTTAATGAAAATTTTTATAACCGAAGAAAAGCCAACAACTTGCGCTATGCGTGTAGCAAAGTCACTAACTCAGGTTAAAGACAACTAAATAAAAGCGTGCTCGAACGGCACACCGGATCACACATTTTGATCAATCATAAAACCTTCCGGAAACACTTTACCAAAAGCCCCCGAATCAACCAGCTGTGAATTTAAACGCCTTAAGGTGTCTTGGATTTCATTAATCTGCGTGTTGTACTCTTTTAGCACTTCCAGAGAATTATCATTACTCTGCTTGCGGCTTTCTGCCAAAGCTTGATTTCTCTCTTGCTTTGCCTGTTTAAGCTCCTGCTCTGCTAAGTACTCCTGTCGCTCTAACTGCTGCTGCTCAATCTTTATTCCATTTTTCCGAATAGCAATATCTCCAGTTTCAGCACCATCACCTTCGCGTAATTCTGAAAGAGCCTGTAATGCCAACGATTTTGCTTCAGCAGCTATTTGCCGATCAGCTGGGGAAGGATCAGACACCGACAGCGCCGCCCGAATGATAACTTGAGCTTTCTCTAAGGTGGCGCGAGGATCATTTTCTACTGCTGATGTATCAATCGAGACCTTGCCGGAAGTCGCATATAAACGACCATCAGGACCACTGGTAAAATCAAAAGATGGAGCTCCGGCATATTTACCGCCAATTGCAGCGTGGGTCTGTTCATGCGCTTTTACTTCTCTATCTCGCGTTGCCAACTGCTGCACCACTTTTAATTCAGCTTGCTCTAACTCAATATCTGCAGATAACTTACTCGAGCGCATCTCTACATCAGCGCTTTTTGACCCGCTATCATTAGCTACCGTTGGCGGCGCAGAATCCGCTTTAACTTTCCCATAAACTGCCACAGCAGCCTCGGGGCCAGCCGCTATTTGCGAGACGACAGCGGTTGACTCAACAGTCGACAGCTTACTCGGCGTTATATTTGTTTGTAACGCCTCTGAGGCGAACTGTTGCGCGGTTAAATTAGCAACCGACCGCAACTCCCGACTTGAGTCGGACGCCGCAAAAGACGAGGGGGTATTTTGAATATTTAGATTCGAGCTATGCAGTTCCATCTAAGCACCTCTTTCAAAACTTGAGCTAGACGACAACATCTACATTAGTACCTAGCGTCTCGCTAATACTAGTGACAACTTTAGTTGAGGCTGCCTGAGTATTAGCCGCAAGGGCCGACTCTGCAACAGCGCTTTCTATACTCTTACCTGAGGCTGTTTCAGGGATCGCTGATTTTCCAGTTCCCTGAAAATCGCCAGCCGCCCTAGGATTGTTATCCAATCCTCTATTTAATCCAATTTGACCTGTCTGTAATGAGTTCGCAATATTCATAGCAATAAATCCACTCTATTTTATACCAAACAATTTCAATGAATTGGAACTACATAGATCCAATCATTGCTAAATATCAGGACTAACTATCGCAGACCAGGATCACTGAATAACCCCTATCTAGCAACAAGACAATATTTATCACTTAACAGTATAGTACATAAATCGTACAATTAGAAATAATTACAAAAAATACTAAAGTATTATAGCAATCTGCAGGTACTCAGAGGCCTTTTGCGGGGAGGCATCCGGCAAATAGGGAATGGTACCGATGAGAGGCGCACCAATAGCCGACCTCAGCGCATCAACACTGTCTGCACTAGCAGACATTTGTGGGTCTATATGATTGGCTACCCAACCCGCTAGCGATAAACCATCATTTAAAATAGCTTCGACAGTCAGCATCGCATGATTAATACAACCTAATTTGATACCAACGACTAAGATCACTGGCAGTGAAAGCTCTTTAGGTATTTGCGCCATCGTCTCTCTACTATTTAGCGGCACTCTCCAGCCACCAGCGCCTTCGACTAGTAAAAAATCAACCTGATTAAGCATCGCTCCACGACAAAAGCCGACCACTCTTTGCAAACTTATATTCTTATTTGCATTTTTTGCCGCGACATGCGGCGCTACCGCCTGCTCTAGAGCAATCGGGTTTACCTGTTGGTAACTTAGCTTTACGGATGATGACTGCATTAGCTTAAGCGCATCTTCACTTCGCAACCCCGCAGCCGTTTGCTCGCAACCAGCCGCTACTGGCTTTAGTGCAAAACAACTCATACTTTCTGTTTTTGCCGCCTCTAACAAAGCTTGCGAGACGAAAGTCTTACCTACATCTGTATCTGTTCCGGCGATAAAAAATCGATGCCTTGCCATTTGTAACTTCCCGATAATGCTACTTCCCAACCCTTGTATTAAACACGGGCACAGAAGGCGATTGATTTTTAGCTGCTGCTTTAGCTAGCGCTTCTTCAACTGCAGATAATACACTTCATAACTGGCTGGCAACTTACCATTAGACTGACGAAAGCGCTCATAGTTTTGTTTAAATTGACTAATCTTTGCCCGGCCAGTTAACCCCTTACTTTCACCTGAGTTCATATTATGCGCGCCAATTTTCTTTAAATCTGAGGTAAGCTCTTGCAACTTATGATACTCGAGCACTCTTGTTTGCTGCTGACGGGCTTCTAGCGACAGACTACTCGGCAAACTAGCCAGTAAATCATCCAACGGCACAAAGCTATTTACATGAACGTTACCGTCCACTCTCGCCCAGGCTTCTTTTAATTCAAATAAGCTAGCGGGGCCCAAAGTCGCTATGAGGGCGACACCGTCACTCGTTAACACCCTGCTAATTTCACTAAACAGCCCCGGTAAATTTTCACACCATTGAATAGCCAAACTCGAAAAAACCAGCTGCACAGAGCTGCTTGCCAGCGAGATACTTTCGGCATCCGCACACAGCCAGTGGATTTTTTCTGACCTATAGCGCTGTCGCGCGTGCACTAACATGCCTTCAGCTATGTCTAGCCCCACCAGCCTAGATTCCGGATAGCGAAGCAGCAACTGTTCAGAAAAATAGCCTGTGCCGCAGCCTATATCTAAAATTTGTTTAACTGGTAACTTTTTGCTGTCGCGCAACTCATCTAAATTAAGCAGTTCATAGCCGACCGTGCGTTGCAGTGCAGCGGCGCTGTCATAGGTTGGTGCAGCTTTACTAAAAGAGTTAGCCACTCTTGTTTTATTTATGTGTGTGCTCACTTATCCCTCACCATTTTAGCGTTCACCACTTTATCGTTCACCATTGTCGATAGCAGCCAAAAAGCCAAGCAGCTTGGTTGCCACTAAATCTGCATCTGACAAAAAAGGTAAGTGCCCGGCGCCTGGCACCGTGAATACCGATATTTTTTTCGACAATTTTTTTAACTGTGAACTTAGAGCTGCAGGAGCCAATTGATCCTGCTCCCCATAAATATGCAACGAAGGTATTTTTAACTGTTGTAATTCTGCAAGGCTGTCAATTTTCAACAAATCTAAACTAGCGATTAGCTGACTGTGACTGAGTTGCGCATCAATGTTTTTTAACTGCTTTAAAATACTTTTACTCGCTGAGCCAGCTTGCACCTGCAACCGAAAGAAACCTAACAGCGCCCGCTGCTCACTACGCAATAAATCATCACTAAATTTTTGCAGTAGTTCCGCCGGCATTGCCGTGTCCCATCCCGGTTTTTGTACAAAACAAGGATTGTAGGCAATCGTAATTAAAGCCCGTACTTTAGTGGTTATTTTTTTGACCAGCAAAGTGGCTATCAAACCACCTAGCGACCAACCCAATAAAACGCAATTGCGGGGAATTTCAGCCGCTACAGCTGATAGTATGCTGTCAATCGACATTTCTTCGACCTTCGCCACTGATTTTCCAAGCCCGGGTAGATCAATGCAAGTAATTGAGAAATGCTCAGCTAAACTAGGCAGCCACGACTGCCAGATATCACTGCTAGTTCCCCAGCCATGCAGCAGCACTAACTCCGGCTTATTTGCTATTACTCGTTTAACATGAATATTCAAAATTGCTCTCTTTTACTATTTGTGCAAGTGCTTGCAGTAGTGCTTGTACGTCATTTTGACTGTGACCAGCACTTAATGTAACCCGTAAACGCGCTTGATTGAGAGGCACTGTCGGCGTCCTAATCGCAGTTACTTGCATGCCTAAAGCCGCTAACTTGGTACTAAACAATAAGGATTCTGCTTCGCTGCCGATCATTATTGGCTGGATAGCCGTAGATGAGGGCAGCAGGACTAAACCGATTTGCTGACAGCCGATTTTAAAAGCGCTGATTAAGCTTTGTAAATGAGTGCGACGCCAAGCTTCACTTTTAATGATTTTTAAACTTGCTCGACTAGCAGCCGCTATAGCGGGCGGCATGCTAGTGGTATAAATATAAGTTCTAGAAAACTGAATTAAGGTTTCGATCAAGGTTTCGCTGCCTGCCACAAAAGCACCGGAAGTGCCAAATGCTTTACCTAAAGTCCCCATCAAAATGGGAACCTGATGCTCATCAAGCTGTTGCAACTCACTGCAACCACCGCCTTTTTCTCCCAGGCAACCGATGCCGTGGGCATCGTCGATCATCAGCCATGCTTTATGCTCATTTGCCGTGGCAGCCAACTCCGTTAACTTCGCAACATTTCCATCCATACTAAAGACTGCATCGCTCACTACTAGCTTTCTATTGGCGCTTGAGCGCTGTAATTGTAGCGCTAAGCTCTGCGGGTCATTATGCAGATAACGCTGAAATTTAGCGCCACTTAACAATCCACCGTCAATTAGCGAAGCGTGATTCAGCTTATCTTGAAACACCCCGTCCCCTCTTCCCACTAAAGCATTAATCACCCCTAAGTTGGCCATGTAGCCGCTACCAAACAACAGTGCTCGCGGCCGACCACAAAACTCAGCGAGTTCCAACTCTAATTGTTGATGATGATAACTGTGGCCATTCACTAAATGCGAGGCCCCGCCACCTACTCCAAACTCGTCAGCAGCTTGTTTAAAACTTTGAATAACTTGAGGGTGATTTGCCAAGCCTAAATAATCATTGGAGCTAAAGTTAAGCATTTTTTTTCCGGCAATACTTATCACAGCACTCTGCGGCCCCTGCAACACTTGCCTGCTGCGATACAGAGACCGCTCTTTTCGCAAGTCTAAAGCTTGCTGTAAATCATCAAAAGACATTTTCTTGAACCCGCAAAATGAACTCCACGAAAATTGGCTGCGATGATCTATTCCGCATAATCCGCAATTTTTTTGAGGCTTAGATTAAACAATGATAGCTGAGATAGCACTATAGATAGAGACATAGCATTACTCCAAACCCACTGACATTAAATATAGACGACGATATCAAGCAGTTACGCGGGATAGAAATGAGCTCTGTCTTGGCTAGCCTGCATATCCCGCACTAACATTGCTGTTTGGGTGTCATCATCTTCTGAAATCCGCTGTTCAGGGTTGATCCCCAAGCGCTTAAAGAGCTGCAAGTCTTTATGGGTTTCTGGGTTCGGAGTGGTCAGTAAACACTCCCCATAAAAAATTGAGTTGGCACCAGCAAAGAAGGTCATGGCCTGCATTTCATCGGACATCGCCTGCCTACCAGCCGACAACCGAACATGAGATTTTGGCATCATTATTCTAGCAGCAGCAATGGTACGCACAAAAATCAAATGGTCTAAATCCTCAACATTCTCCATCGGGGTGCCCGCTACTTTGACTAGCATGTTGATCGGCACACTTTCTGGGTGAGCCGCCATATTAGCGAGCTGCATTAACAGCCCAATCCGATCGTTAGCTGTTTCTCCCATACCTAATATGCCGCCACTACAAACCTTCATTCCTGATTCGCGAACATTATGCAAAGTGTCAAGCCTATCTTGAAAGGTGCGAGTGGTAATGATTTTATCGTAAAACTCAGGTGAGGTATCTAAGTTGTGGTTGTAATAATCTAGCCCTGCCGCGGCTAATTGGTCAGATTTATCCGCATCCAACATCCCCAATGTCATACACGTTTCCAGGCCAATTTCTTTAACTTGTTTTACCATTTCAATAACGTATGGCATATCCCTAGCGTGGGGATGCTTCCACGCTGCCCCCATGCAAAAACGAGTAGACCCGGACGCTTTGGCTTGTCGTGCTTTGGCAACAACCGCCTCCACTTCCATCAACCGCTCTCGCTCAATTCCGGTATTATATCGAGCGCTTTGTGGGCAATATTTACAATCTTCAGGGCAGGCGCCGGTTTTTATAGACAGCAGTGTGCTAACTTGTACTTGGTTGGGATCAAAATGCTCACGATGCATAGTGTGCGCTTTAAAGAGCAAGTCGTTGAACGGCATATCAAAAAATTCTTGAACTTGAGCTTTTGTCCAATTGTGACGAACCTGTTGGGATGTTTGCATTGACACGATACTCCTACCAAAGCTGGCAACTTAATTAAATTTATTATCCGGCTATGATAATCGCAACGAACAATCTGTCAACTTATGAAAGAGGAATAAATAAACAACTGTATGTTTATTGAACGAAATTGTATTTTTTGTGACTTGGCCTCAGACAACCGCTTAGATGTGTGTAGCCACTGCTTGCAAGACCTCCCCTGGCAGAGCAATGCTTGCAGCAAATGCGCACTCCCTCTTTCAGTAACCATAGAAACAACCACAACCAAGCAAACACTATGTAAAAACTGCATCGAACTACCGCCTTTTTTTCAGCAAACCTTCGCCACCTTCAACTACAGCTTTCCAATTGATGCTTTAATGCCCAAGATCAAATCTGAAAAACAGCGCTTTCACTTGCGCTGGTTGGCGCTATGCTTAACGGAAAAGCTCCCTGCTTGCCTCGAAATGCCCGAGGCTCTGATCCCCGTCCCTATTTCAAAGAAGAAGATGTTGCGTACTGGTTATAACCAAACAGAGCAACTCGCGTCAGAGTTAAGCAAGCTCTTAAAGATCGAAGTGGACAACCGCTTAGTCAGTAAAAACAGAGATACCGAAGCACAAGCTAATTTAAATGCAAAACAGCGCAAGAACAACTTACTCGACGCATTTGATGTACAAGAAAATAACTATCGGCACATCGCTATCATTGATGACGTTATGACGACTGGCGCAACCGTCAATGAAATTGCCAAGCAGCTGCTAATGACTAGCGTATGCCAAGTTGATGTGTGGGTGATCGCCAGAACCCCTATTTAGCAGCCGTTGTGACTAAGCCTCAATCAGCGTAATATGCGCTTTTCAAACCCATGCAGGCCTTACAAGATGGATCAAATCGAAAACTTTAGCATCCAGTCAATTGGCGTTATGCAGTCCCCATTCAAGCAAAAATTTGGCATTCCTCGCCAACCAGGTCTGACGCCTGCTGTAAGATCTTCGATCATCCTGCATGCAAAATTTAGCTCCGATGACATCATTGACTCTCTGCAAACCTCTTCTCATATTTGGATTATATTTATTTTCAGCGAATGCTACGATAGAGGCTGGAAACCTAAAGTGAGGCCACCAAGATTGGGAGGAAATAAAAAGATAGGGGTGTTTGCCAGCAGATCTCCCTTCAGACCCAACCCGCTAGGCATGTCCGCAGTAAAGTTGCTATCGGTCAACAAACGGCAGGGACAAATAATCATTGATGTTGAGAGCGCTGATTTAATGAATGGTACGCCGATCATTGACATCAAACCTTATATTCCCTATACGGACTCCATTAGCACCGCTAGCAATGATTTGGCGGAATCTTTTTCCCCATTGCAACAACCTATATTTTTCAGCATTCAAGCACAGCAGGTATGCGAACAGTACTTACTAAAACACCAGCAAAGCTTAAGTACGATGATCGAACAAGTACTGCGTTGCGACCCAAGACCCGCCTATCAGGCATCCACCTGTCGAGAATATGGGATCAGCCTCTTTGATTTAAATATTCGCTGGCAAATAGCGATGGACAGAATCGACGTAATCAGTATCGGCAACTCTAATACTGAAAAGGATATAACATGACTCCGGAACAACTAGCCTTCGACAAAGAACATATTTGGCACCCTTATACCAGCATGACCAACCCTACTCCCTGCCTACCTGTCAGCTCGACAGAAGGTGTGTATTTACACCTCGGCACTGGTGAGAAATTAATTGATGGCATGTCTTCTTGGTGGTCGGCCATACACGGCTATGGCAATCCGCTAATCAACCAAGCGGCACATGATCAAATAGACAAAATGGCACATGTCATGTTTGGCGGTCTCACCCACCAACCGGCAGTTGAGCTGGCTAAAAGATTAGTAGAAATAACCCCCAAGGGATTAGAGAAAGTCTTCTTTGCCGACTCGGGATCAGTCGCTGTCGAGGTGGCCATCAAGATGGCACTACAGTATTGGCAAGCTAAAGGCAGCCCAGCAAAAAACCGTTTAGTGACCATTCGCAATGGCTACCACGGAGATACTATCGGCGCGATGGCTGTGTGCGACCCAATCACCGGAATGCATGAAATCTTTAGTAATATATTACCTAAACACTATTTTGCCGACAGTCCTAAGATTGAATTCACTCAAGAGTGGGATCAACAAGATATCCAAAGCTTGCAAAAAATCATCGTTGAAAACCACTCTAAGATCGCAGCTTTAATCCTTGAGCCTATTGTGCAAGGTGCGGGGGGGATGAGATTTTATCACCCGCAGTACCTAGTACAAGCTAAACAGCTCTGTGAAAAATATAATATATTACTAATAGCCGATGAAATCGCAACCGGTTTTGGCAGGACCGGCAAACTTTTTGCCTGTGAGCACGCCTGCATTACTCCCGATATACTCTGTTTAGGGAAAGCCCTAACTGGCGGCTACATCAGTCTTGCTGCCACCTTAACCACCACCAGCATCGCCAATACTATTTCCGATGGTGGAGCTGGCTGCTTTATGCACGGCCCCACTTTTATGGGCAACCCTTTAGCTTGTGCTATTGCAACAGCGAGCATTGACTTACTCTTTATGAATGACTGGCAAGCACAAGTTGCGAGAATTGAACAGGCATTATTAAAAGGTCTCACCCCTGCTCGCTCGCTCGTCAACGTTAAAGATGTCAGAGTTCTTGGTACGATAGGAGTGATAGAATTACGACAGCCGGTAGATAGTATTAAAATTCAACAGCAGTTTAAACAACAGGGAGTATGGGTCAGACCGTTCGGCAAGCTAGTTTATATAATGCCCGCCTATATTATGAACGATGCTACTCTAGCCAAATTAACAGCAGCTATTGTCAGTGTTGTGACCTGCCACTAGCAACTGTTGAGGATCAGATCGGCTGTAACTGCGGAATGTTAAAGCAGCTTTAACCGAAACCGAAAATATAAGACTTTTTCCTATGTATAAATTTTCACCAACAATCATAATAGCTGTACGGATCTCCTATTCATGGAACGAATACAAAAGGATGACCTCGATAAGCGCAATGGAAATATGGAATTGCACAAGGAAGTTTTGTATACGCAGGGATTATGGAGTCAATTGAAGCCTTTGTGATGGATCACAAGGGCTTTTTTATGCCTGCAATTTCTCGTCAGTCAATAACTTTTATCCACACATCGAGTTTGTTACAGCTTAAGGATTACGCTTATCCGCCATCTTTCTGCAACTCTAATGGCAATAGTGAGCCCAATCGTAGACTACTGACCGACATATCGACACCATAACAATAAACCTCCACCCCTTTAGCGATCACTTCATTTAAAAGTTGCGCATACTTAGGATCAATAAAATCCGCTACTGTGACTCTTTTAATTAAACTATGTGACACGCAAAACACTAATATAGCTCGTGCACCTTGCTGTTTCATTGCCAACAAATCCATGAGATGTTTTTGCCCTCTTAAAGTCACAGCATCCGGAAAAGCTCCCAAATCACTATCCAAATGCAAAGTTACACTTTTAACTTCTAAGTAAACATCCTTTAGCCCTGGCTGTGTGAGCATAAAATCAACTCTGCTTGCCTCGGCATACTTGACTTCACGCCTAATATTTTTATAGGCGGCGACAGCGTCAATTCTCCCCTCCAACAAAGCTCGCTCTACTATTTGATTAGGTCTAGCGGTATTAATACAAATAAAACCCCTGTGATTGGCAAGCTCCACCAGCTCCCAAGAATAGGAGTATTTTCTTTTAAGATTATCACTTTTGTACAACCAGATTTTGCTTCCCGCTATCGCGCAACCAGTCATAGCCCCGGTATTTGCACAGTGCACGGTGATAACTTCGCCCGTCTCCAGCTGCACATCTGCCAAAAAACGCTTATACCTTTTAATCAGCACCGCACTCACTAGCGCTTTATCATATTGCATTATATTTACCTGTCAGTATTTCATACAAAACAAAACTTAAATCACAGCAATTCATCGATCAATATATCCAAAAACCAGCAGATTAATCGCCGTTCATATTTTTAAGCATTATGACTTTTAACGCCAACATTCCTTTAATATAAGATGAATATTATTTAATAAAGTCAGTTGAGTTGCTTTATTTCTCATTTTTTGAATGAAAAGCTTTTCAATCTCAAACAGGTCTGGTATTTTCACCACCCTTCCGATACGGATGATATTTTTTAACAATAGTATGGACAGCGCGATTATTTTTTCGCCAAAACATTCGGAGAGTGAGGCAGCCAATATGCCAGACACTAATAATACAAAATCAGCTCGTTTTTCCCCCTACGTGGCGAAAAAAGGCGAAGTTTACATGAATGATCAGCAGAAAG
The DNA here is from genome assembly GCA_029027825.1 of Oceanospirillales bacterium. Classification (GTDB taxonomy): domain Bacteria; phylum Pseudomonadota; class Gammaproteobacteria; order Pseudomonadales; family Balneatricaceae; genus Rs1. The sequence goes on from CP093399.1 coordinate 3,183,441, forward strand.
ATCATTTTCGTAATGTACTAATGCTTTGGAAACAAGAACTAATGGAGGAAGTAGATAGTACGATTACTCACCTTCAAGAAGAGGTTTCCACTTATGCAGACCCTAACGATAGGGCAAGCCAAGAAGAAGAGTTCAGTCTCGAGTTGAGAACGCGTGACCGTGAGCGCAAGCTAATTAAAAAAATTAGCGAAGCCATGGAAAGCATCGATGAAGACGACTTTGGCTACTGTGAAGAATGTGATATCGACATTGGTATTCGCAGACTTGAAGCACGGCCTACCGCCACACTTTGCATTGACTGCAAAACGCTTTCTGAAATCAAAGAAAAGCAAAACGGTAAATAAAGGATTTGAGCCAGCAATTCACTGGCTCTACTTTTATGTATATAGGTCGATTCGCCCCATCCCCAACGGGGCATCTACACTTTGGCTCACTACTAGCGGCATTAGCTAGCTACCTAGATGCAAAGAGTAATCAAGGTCTGTGGCGTTTAAGAATAGACGATTTAGACCCCCCAAGAGAACTCCCTGGCGCCGCCAACAGCATTATCGACACCCTCATCGCCTATGGTCTAGAATGGGACAAAGAGGTGGTCTACCAGAGCCACAACTACCCAGACTACCAAAAAGCTCTGTTACAACTACAACAAATCCAACTTGCTTACCCCTGCAATTGTTCACGTAAACAAATCACACTTCGCACCAACAATCACCTTTATGACGGACACTGCCTGACCAACCCTGCCGATATTATTTTTGATAGCTCAGCGGCTACCGCCTGGCGTTTCAACACGCAAGACAACAGCGTGAACTGGCAAGACGGCATTCAGGGAAGGCAACATATTTACAGCGAACAGCTAGCCGATTTTATTCTGCAAAGAAAAGACCTGTTATGGGCTTACCAACTAGCGGTCTCTGTTGACGACCAGCAAATGGGCATCACCCATATAGTCAGAGGTAATGATCTACTGGGAGAAACCGCTAATCAACTCCTGCTAATTGGCGCCCTTAACTATCAACACATTAAATTTTCGCATATCCCTATTCTATCCAATCTAAAAGGCCAGAAACTCAGCAAACAAAATTTGGCGACTCCGTTAAACGCTAAAAAAGTTAGCCAAGACTTGTTTCTAGCCTTAACTTTTCTAGGGCAAAAACCCAACAAACAATTAATTAACGCTAATAAATATGACATTTTGCACGAGGCGGTATTAAACTGGAATATAAATACCGTGCCACTAAAATACAGCAACCATTACTTAGGATAAATATAGAAATATGCAACTTCACAGAGTGCTGCTGTTATTACTCATTGGCTACTGGTTATTCTTTCCGGCAATGATTGAGTGGTGGTTCTTACTAAATTTTGCTCCTCAATACACTTTTATTTGCTGGCTATTACTTATTATTCTCAGCTTTTTTGTCAATCATCAGCGTAAAACTCTATAATGCTCACTCTAACGCAGCTACTAACCATTGGTTCCGGTTATTTATTTCTGATTTTCGGGATTGCCTTTCTCGCAGAAAAACAGATCATCCCGCGAAAACTCACCCAGCACAGAGCGGTATACGTACTATCCCTTGGGGTGTTTGCCAGTATTTGGGCGTTCCTCGGCTCTTTCGATTTTATTCATCAGTCAGGATTAGTTTTCCTGGCGACTTTTTTGGGCGCAAGCGCGGCTTTCCTACTAGCCCCTGTTGTACTTATCCCCATTTTCAACATCACCAACCGACACCAGCTTAGCTCTCTAGCGGACCTATTCGCATTTAGGTTTCGCAGCGGAGCCGTGGGAACCATCACATCGCTATTGTTATTATTTGCCAGCCTGCCACTAATTTCCATCCAAATACAAGCGGTGAGCGACTCAGTCAACATTCTCTACCAAGATAGCTCAGACAGCAAAACTGCAATCATATTTTGTATCTCAATCGCTATTTTTGCCATATTATTCGGCACTAGAAGACCCTCACTGCGCGCCAGAAACAATGGTTTAGTCGCGGCAATAGCGACCGGCGCATTAATTAAACTACTTATTTTTGTCGGCTTTGCAATTTACCTCTATATAGAAGTATTAGGGGGATACAATGCAACTCAGCAATGGCTAGGCGAAACCGCCAATGCCGCGGCTCTGCTAGAAAGAAAACCAGAAAGCGATAGCTGGAGGACACTATTACTAGCATTTTTCACCTCTGTTATTCTACTGCCTCATATGTTCCACTTACTCTTTAACGAAAACCAGTCGGTGGATAATTTACACACCGCATCTTGGGGAATGCCATTATATTTATTTTTCTTAGCAGCTGCTGTGCCTATTATTTCCTGGGCGGCGATTAAACTAGCGATTAGTGGCGACCCTTCTTTTACACTGTTTTATATTAGTAAATCACTAGACTCACAATGGTTGATGGTTGCCTCGTTTATCGCCGTTTTATCGGCCGCGAGCGGGGTGATTATTGTAGCGGTTCTATCGATTGCCTCTATGCTGCAAAATCATATTATACTGCCACTTATCTCCATCCCTAATAACGCACATTTTTATAACTGGCTACTTTGGGTTAGAAGAATACTAATTATACTAGTGTTTGTAATCAGCTATTCCTTCTACCAAAATTATGGCGCGGGCAAGCAGTTACAACTTTTAGGACTAAGCGCGTTCGTCGCCTTTTTACAGTTTCTTCCGGGACTGATGGTGACCCTTTTTTGGTCACGCGCCAACAAACTTGGCTTCATTGCAGGCTTGTGCATTGGCATCTTCACATGGTTTGTTACCACCTTTTACCCAGTGGTCATTTCCCACAGCATCTTGTTGAGCGACTTGGATATCGGCCAGTTTAGCTGGCAATCCACCGCAATATTGTCCCTTATATTAAATGTCACTGCGCTGATTGTGGTTTCTTTGCTAACTCAAGCCTCAGACGATGAATTACAAGCCGCTCAAGCTTGTCTTTACAATGCATTTGAACAACCGTCCAGCTTATCTTTTTCCGCATTTAACAGTGAAGATATCATTAAGCTACTCACTCCCAAATTAGGCGCGCAAGCTGCGGGCAGAGAGCTGCAAAAAGCACTATCCAATCTCTCTCTGAACTCAGGCCCTTTAAAGCCCTTTGATTTATTGCGTTTAAGGAGCTTGTTGGAGCATAACTTATCAGCACTGATTGGACCGGTAAAAGCAGCATCACTACTTGAGCCTCTGACCACTAGAAACGGTTCTGGAAACTTCAGGACACCCAATATATTGATGCTTGAAGACCAGTTAGAAAACTACCAAGAACGCCTCAGCGGACTCGCATCGGAGCTGGATAATTTAAGACGCCATCATCGTACAACACTACAAAAATTGCCGCTTGGCGTCTGCACTATCGGCAGAGAGCACCAAGTGATTTTTTGGAACTTCCAAATGGAGCTCCTTACTCAGTGTCATGCAGATGACACTTTGGGAAAATCATTACAAGAACTACCCCAGCCCTGGGGTAAGCTTTTAGAACAATTTGCAACCTCCCCGGATAACCATGCGACTGATTTAACACTCGAATTCAACGACCGCACACACTGGCTAAACCTGCACAAAAATCAACTCAGCGATGGAGCAGACTATTCACTGGTGATTTTATTAGAAGACAATAGTGAACAGCGCATTTTAGAAGACAAACTGGCACATACAGCCAGACTCGCATCAATTGGTCGATTTTCCGCAGGCGTAGCCCATGAAATTGGCAATCCAGTCACCGGCATTGCCTGCCTTGCCCAAAATCTTAGCTTCGAAACCAACGATCCTAATGTTTTAGAAACGGGTGACCAAATACTAATTCAAACCAAGCGCATTAGTCGAATTGTCAAATCTTTAATGCGTTTTGCCCACACAGGTCAAGCTTCAAGCGATACTGAGCACTTTGCTATTGACTTACAATCAGTCATAGATGAGGCTATTCATTTAGTGGCACTTGACAGCCGAGGAAAACAGCAAATATTTCATTGTGATATACCAAAAAACACCCTGCTAATGGGCGATACACAACAATTAATACAAGTGTTTATTAATTTATTAAATAATGCTTGCGATGCATCCCCAGTAAAGGGCAGAATCACGGTGAGCTGTCGGACCCACTCAGAGATAATAACTATTAAGATCACAGATGAAGGCACCGGAATTGAACAGCAATTAATTGATAGATTATTCGAACCTTTCTTTACCACTAAAGATCCAGGTAAAGGCACAGGTCTAGGCCTGCCATTAGTTCATAATATCCTAACCGAACATTATGGTAGTATTGAAATCATTAGCCCAGCCAATAAAAATCAGAAAAATGGCACACAGGTGATCATCACCTTACCCGGGCTCCCGAGCACCGCCACCGGCAGTTCTCATAACGGAGATTAGGTAGATAAATATGAGCCATATTCTGATTGTTGAAGACGAGCAAGTCATTCGATTTGCTTTAAAACGTTTTTTATTAAACAGCCATTTTACGGTAGACGATTGCGGTTCGGTTGATGAAGCAACCAGCCTGTATAATTTATCCGAGTACGATTTAATTATTAGCGATCTTAGATTACCCGGTGCTCCAGGGACTGATCTTATCGAAAAAGCACAGTCTACACCTGTTCTTATCATGACCAGCTACGCCAGCATGAAGTCAGCTGTTGAAGTTATGAAACTAGGAGCAACAGACTATATTGCTAAACCCTTCGATCATGACAACATGCTGCAGACTATCAAGCAGATTACTGATAACAGCGCCACTGTTAAGAAGGCCTCTCCAACTACTAAACAAAAAATCCTTAATGACGCCACCCCAGTAAAAAACCATTTCATTGGTAAAAGTGGGGTCATGCTAGACCTATACAAAAGAATCGATAAAGTATCAAAGACCGATACTACCGTTTTAATTCTAGGCGAGTCTGGGACAGGAAAAGAATTAGCAGCTCGATCAATACATGAACAAAGCACTCGTCACTCTGCCCCAATGATCTCGGTCAACTGCGCGGCAATCCCTGAAAACCTGATAGAATCAGAATTATTTGGTCATGAAAAAGGTTCCTTTACTGGGGCAACCAGCCAAAAAATAGGATTGATAGAAGCGGCGAATGGCGGCACGCTATTTCTTGACGAGATAGGAGAGTTACCACTAGAAGCTCAAGCGAGACTATTAAGATTTCTACAGGAAAGCGAAATTCGACGAGTCGGCTCTATCGAGTACAAAAAGGTAGATGTTCGCCTGGTAGCTGCCACCCACAGAAACCTGAAAAAGCTTTCCCGCGAAGGTCTGTTCAGAGAAGATTTATATTATCGACTCTATGTAATGGATATCTGCATGCCTCCACTGCGAGAAAGACGGGAAGATATTTTATCTCTAGCCAGTACCTTTCTTGACCGCGCCTGCAAACGTTTAAAGTGTGAGCATGCGTTTTTTAGCGAAGAGGCGATGCAGACACTTAATGTCTACAGCTGGCCTGGAAATGTAAGAGAACTAGAAAACGCGATAGAAAGAGCAATTATCCTCTGTGAAACCGGTTGCATAACAACCGACCTACTTGGTTTAGATGTAGAAAACAACAACCTCAATGAGGCTGTAATAAACTATATTGAAAGAAGAATAAAACCCGTTCAGACAGAATCCAATCAACAATCAGGGGGGCTATCCCTCAATGATTACTTCCAGCGCTTTGTTTTAGAACATCAACATAACCTCAATGAAACTGAATTGGCAAAAAAGTTAGGTGTAAGCCGAAAGTGTCTTTGGGAAAAAAGACAAAAACTTGGTATTCCCCGTAAAATCAAAGCGTGAACCCTACAATGATCTGCAGGTAGCACTGTAGATCAACTTAATCAGCAAATATTGATATTTATTTCAAAAGCCACTGCCTGCTGCAAACAAACTATATACAAACAATGACATAGAGAAGAAAAGTGTTACCTCAAACTGTTACCTGCCTACACCGCAGTTACTAAAAGTAACACCAGCCTTCGTTTCAGGTAACACTCCACATAATTAAAACCATAGTTAATCGTTATATTTCAACATGTTAATTAATTGGCACACTATCTGCTATAGTTTGATTACAATAATAAAAAAATTACTATGCTAAATCTACCAATAAAAATAAAAACCAGATTACATATTGATACCTAACAATAAAAATATACATTCAGACAGATTATTGATTTACATATAAACAGCACATAAAACAAAAATAAAATATTAGTTGCTGTATCAACAACCTCAAAACACCTATCTATTACCCGTTGTATCTTTCAATTAGGCTAGCCATTCGCAAGCTGAAACATCCTGCTTTACCAACCTTATCAAATTACTCTTATGCTTAGGCATTATCAGTGCTATCATGCACAGCCAAAATCACTTATAAAACTATAAAGACATAAAATGCCAAGTTTTTTTAAAAATATTAAAAAGTTGTTCTCTAAGCCGGCTAAGAAATCTCAATCTAGGCCCATTTCGACAACAGCTAAAAAAAGCTCTTCTCAACATTCTACAGAACGCGCGCCTAAAACAATCTCGTTTATGGATGCAGCACGAGCTGAAAAAATCAATGCCACTATTATTGCTGAGTCTACGCACCATATTACTTTTAGAGATATAGACAATAACGCAGTCAAAATAGTTAAAGATTTACAGCGTGCTAATTACGAGTCATATCTTGTGGGAGGTTGCGTTAGAGATTTACTATTGAATAAACGTCCTAAAGATTTTGACGTGACGACCGGTGCTCATCCAGAACAAGCACACAAGGTGTTTAATCGTTCCAGACTCATTGGACGCCGCTTTAAGTTATTGCACGTCAGATTTGGCAGAGACCTAATTGAAGTGGCTACCTTCAGAGCTTCACATAGCGAACAAGCAGAAAAAAATCATGCCAAGCAAGCCGATACTGGCATGATATTGCGCGACAATGTTTACGGCACTATTGAACAAGACGCTATGCGCCGCGATTTTACTATCAACGCACTATATTACGATATAAACAACCGAAGTATTTATGATTTCACCAATGGCTACCAAGACATAGCCGACGGTAAAATTCGCATGATAGGCGACCCGAGCGAACGCTATAGAGAAGATCCCGTTAGGATGTTACGTGCGATTCGTTTCGCTGCCAAATTGGGTTTTAGTATAGAAGAGAATACTGCTAAACCTATAAAAGAATTAGCGCCGATGCTCTTCGATATTGCGCCAGCTCGCCTATTTGATGAAGTATTAAAACTACTACAATCAGGTCATGGTAACGATTCATTAGTGCTGTTACGTGAATATAAATTATTAGAAACCATATTGCCTCAAACTGCATTCACACTAGATCAGAACATAGAAAACGCCAACAAATTAATTTCTAATGCCCTGGAAAACACTGACAGAAGGCTAAAGCAGCGCAAGAGCGTTAGCCCTGGGTTCCTTTTTGCCGTGCTGTTATGGCCTGCGGTACAAAACCAACTCAACCAGCTGCTCGCTAATAAACGCATTCCCCCTTTAACAGCACTGACCGAAGCAGCTTCAAAAGTAATTTCTGAACAAGTTAAACGCACTTCAATCCCTAAACGTTTTTCAACCAATATTAGAGAAATTTGGGAGTTGCAATTTCGCTTAATTCGACAGCCTAACGTCAAAGCTTATCAACTAGTGGAACATCCCCGCTTTAGAGCAGCTTATGACCTGTTAGTTTTAAGAGAAAAGAGCGGCGAAGATTTAGATAATATGGGCACTTGGTGGACAGAGTTCCAATCAGCTTCAGCAGATGATAGAGAAAATTTGATCAACACCAAGAGCCAGAAAAAGCCCAAACCAAAGAAGAAAAAACCAGCCGTTAAACACAGCTCCGAAAAGGCAGTTTTTGAAAAATTTGATGTTGTTGAACAAGTTAAAGCAACCAGCAAGGTGCGCCCTAAAACACCAAACAAAAAAGCTGCTCCACAAGAGACCGTTAGTGATACGCCAATTATTGTACAACCTATTACTAAGGCAGCTATTACTAAGGCAGCTATTATTAACGAAGCTACTATTGGCCAAACCATTATTAACAAAACTATTATTAACAAGACTACCCAACCAAGTTCTGAACAGCAAACGATAGCCGATGCGCCAAGTACAGAGACTCCAATAAAAAGAAAAACCAAAAGCCAAGCACCTGTGAAACCCATTGCGACTCAAGCAACGGCAATCACTACAGATGCCCCCGCCCCTATTGAGAAGAAAGATTCGCTAGCGACAGCCTCTCCCGCTATTGCTGAAGCTAAACCTGTTCGGAAAAAAAGCCGTCGCAGTCGTGCAAAAAATGACCCCAGAAACAAATAGTGATTTGCGGCAGTGCTATATTGGGATTGGCAGTAATTTAGACAATCCGCTCCAGCATGTAAACATTGCAATCAATGAATTAAAGCAGCTCAAAGGCACTACTTGGGTAGGGGTATCTTCACTTTATCGCTCCGCTCCAGTAGGCCCTGCGGGACAAGATGATTACATTAATGCAGTGGCCTCATTTCATACTAACCTCGAGCCTGAGATACTGCTAGACAGACTGCAGCAACTTGAAAACGCCCATCAAAGAGTTCGCATCGAGCACTGGGGAGCAAGAACCCTAGATTTGGATATATTGTTACTAGACAACATCTGCATTAACACCTCGCGATTAACAGTCCCTCACCCCTATATTCATTTAAGAAATTTTGTTTTAATCCCCCTTAAAGAGCTCGCTGGTGATATATTTATAAACGGCACCAAAGTATCAAAGCTAATTTCAGACTGCCCTTCAGGTAGCTTAGACAAACTTTAACATCGTCATAATGACTTTTTAATGCATGAAAGGACCACCCAATGAGCAAAGTAACACTCAATACACTACATGCTTATAAAAAAACCGGGGAAAAATTCGCAGTATTAACCGCTTATGATTCTACCTTTGCCAACGTTATATCCAAAGCTGGCGTTGAGGCTATTTTAGTAGGTGACTCTCTAGGGATGGTACTTCAGGGAAGCGATAGCACCTTAGCAGTTAGCATGGACGAAATGGTCTACCACACTAAATGCGTTGTTGCAGGTAATACCAGTGCTTTGATAATAGCAGACCTGCCCTTCATGAGTTATGCAACTGTAGAACAATGCATGATCAATTCAGCTGCACTTATGCGAGCAGGCGCAAACATGGTTAAGCTAGAAGGTGGTGATTGGCTCGAACAGAGTGTCGCCATGCTCAGCGAAAGAGGGATTCCAACTTGCGTACATTTAGGCCTAACTCCCCAAGCAGTCAACATGTTTGGCGGCTATAAGGTACAAGGACGCGATGACAGCAGCCGCGAAAAGTTACTTAATGATGCCCGAGTTCTGGAACAAGCAGGTGCAAGTGTACTTTTACTTGAATGTGTTCCCAGTGAACTCGCAAAAAAAATCACCGATACGGCTAGCATTCCAGTGATCGGGATAGGAGCGGGAGCAGATACTGACGCACAAGTATTAGTCCTGCAAGATATACTCAATATTCCCGATGGAAAAAAGGCGCGTTTCGTTAAAAACTATATGCTGGAAGCAAAGGACATCCCAAGCGCCATACGCACCTATGCTGAAGAAGTTAAAAACGGCAGCTTCCCCAGCTCAGAGCACTGCTTCACCTAACGCCATATTTAAGCAACTTATGTCGCTGCTAAAAACAGTAAGCATTACCTGAGAGGGTTGAGCAGCCTCTGTGTTTCGCTTGATGATTGCCGGGGATTACGTCTATTCATTACAAAGTGTTTAGGGACATTTTTCGCTAGCTCCATTATAAAAATATATGAATTAAGGAATAACATGCAAGTCATCACTAAGTTAGCCGAGCTTCGTCAACAAATACGCGAGCTGAGGCAGCAGGGAAAAACCATCGCCATGGTGGCTACTATGGGTAATTTACATGCGGGTCATATCGCCTTAATTCATCAAGCAAAAACCCTAGCAGACATTGTGATCGCAACTATTTTTGTCAATCCACTGCAATTTGGTAGTGGTGAAGACCTAGAGAAGTACCCTAAAACACTCTCTGCAGATAAGCAGCAATTAACCAATGCTGGATGCCACTTGCTCTTTGCTCCCACTGACAGCGAAGTCTATCCACATGGCAGAGACAACCAAACAATTGTAGAAGTACCAGCGACCTCCAACTTATATTGCGGCACTAGTCGTCCCGGGCACTTTCAGGGCGTCGCTACAGTGGTCTGCAAGCTGTATTCGATGATACAACCAGACATCGCGGTATTTGGAGAAAAGGACTACCAGCAACTCCATATCATTCGTCAAATGACCCAAGATTTATCAATTGCTGTAGAAGTTATTGGCTCCCCGACAAAACGCGACGCTGGGGGTTTAGCCTTAAGCTCAAGAAACGGTTATTTAACAGAAGACGAACGTAGCCGTGCAACCGCATTATACAAAGCCTTACAAAGCACTGAGCATCAACTTAAATTAGGTTTTTCTGACTTTCCACTGCTTTGTGAGCAAGCACAAATCCAGCTTGAAGAAGCGGGCTTTAAAAGAGATTATTTTGTTATAGCCAATGCCAACACACTAATGCTGGCACAACCTGGAGACAAAGAATTAGTGATACTTGCAGCAGCATATATGGGTGCCGCCAGATTGATAGACAATCAAGTTGTGAACTTATAACAGTATTATCAAAATCAGTTTGTGAAAATATCTGACTTACTTAGGATCAGTGACAGGATTAACAACTAAGGAAGATCAGGGAAAAATTGATGTTAATATCATCAGTTGAAAAACACCGCCTAATACCCCGCACTTTCTGTCACTGACAATTGAGTGACAAAAAACCATATTTTAAGATTTAAATCGTAGCTACCTTATCCGATAATGATTGCTCTTGTTTGATTTTATTCCACAGTAAATCGCCAATTTCATCGGTCGGTTTAAACCCGGTCGGCATAACCATCAGCAACTCTCTTATCTCTTCTAAATCGTATGCTTTACTGGCTAAGTCAATTCGCTCAAGAAAAGCCGACAGCTCTTTCCAGTCGAGCATTTCCTCGGAAGCAGTCATGATTCTCGGATGCGCGGTTCCAGACACATTGTCACCAATCAACAACTCCTCAAAGAGCTTCTCTCCAGGCCTGAGGCCGGAAAAAACAATCTCAATATCCCCATCTTCAAACTCAGTTTTAACCGAAAAGCCACTTAAATGAATCATTTTAGTAGCCAGATCAACAATTTTGACTGAATCGCCCATATCCAAAATAAATACATCCCCACCCTCTCCCATTGAACCGGCCTGAATGACTAACTGAGCAGCTTCGGGAATAGTCATGAAATAGCGGGTGATCTCTGGGTGAGTCACTGTAACAGGCCCGCCGGCGGCTATTTGCTTCCTAAATAAAGGTACAACCGAACCTGACGACCCTAAAACGTTACCAAAACGTACCATACTAAATATAGTAGAATGCGATTCTTTGGCTAGAGCTTGTAAAATCAATTCTGCAATTCGTTTACTTGCACCCATCACATTTGTGGGGCGAACTGCTTTATCTGTGGATATTAATACAAAGGATATAACATTTGCTTGAATTGCCGCCTTAGCACAATTTAAAGTACCAAATATATTATTGTAAACCCCTTCTATAACATTGAGTTCAACCAAAGGAACATGTTTATAAGCGGCTGTATGGAATATGGTATCAACATTATATTGATTAAATACGGCATCTAACCTAGCCCTATTTTGCACGGAGCCCAAAATTGGAACTATCTCTAATAGTAGCTTTTGACTAGTACAAATATTTTTTAACTCTTTATCAATTTCATATAAACTAAATTCCGAATGATCCAACAAAACAAGATAAGTTGGTTCTAGTTTAATAATTTGTCGACAAAGCTCTGATCCAATAGAACCACCAGCACCTGTCACTAAGACCGTTTTTCCAGTGATATTTTTAGACAGCAACGGTTCATTCGCTGGAACTTCATCTCTTCCTAGCAAATCATCAATTGATACTTCTTTAAGCTCATCAATTTTGGCATCCCCAGACACTAAATCTACCATTCTAGGAACAGATAGAACCTCACAGGGAAGGCCTTCTAATAAATTTAAAACCTCTCTCTTCTTTGATACAGCAACACTAGGCAGAGCCAATAAAATTTTATCAATGTTATAGCGTTCTACTAAAGAAACAATCTCCGAAGGAGAGTGCACTCTCAATCCTTGAATACTTGAATTTAACAATTTAACATCATCATCAACGAATACTAGCGGTAAGTATTCAGAGGATTGATTTAAGGATAAATGTAACTGTCGCCCAGATGCACCGGCACCGTAGATCAACACAGGTGTAGACCTCATATTTAGCCGATAAATAACCATCCTAAAAAACAGCCTGATACCGCCTATCAAGATAAAGGTGATTGAAAAATACAAAATCGCAGTAGATCTAGGTAAGAAGACTTCAAAAATAAAGGCAGAGGTTACTAATAGAAAACTTGAAAAGACGACTCCAAAAAGCACAGTCAGTAGCACCCTAAAGCTAACATAACGCAAAACAGCACGATATAAGCCCAATCGTATGAAACATAGTAATGTTAAAGGGAGGATAAAAAACAACAGCAGCCAATGATCAGAACTCGCTATAGGTGTAAGTGCGCCTAAGCGTATCCAATAACATAACCAAAAACTTGTAGCTAATAATACCGTATCTATTGCTAATGAAATTAGACGTTTGTTAAATCGAGTTAGATGTAAAAAATAATCGAGCATTTAAAAAATCCATGTAAGCTGAGGCTTAAAAAGATAAAATAGAAAAGATCTATTCTTCTTTAGCTGCATAACCTGCCTTAAAGAAGTGGCACAAAAAAAGTAAGGGTAAATAAGCTATTATCAAGCCACTAAGACCATCAATTTTATACAATGAGACAGATAAAGCAATGGGGGCAAGCCAAACAATATTAATCAAGTAGACTGTAAGGGTAACAACTTTATGGCTCTTAAACTTCTTTGATGCGTATTGATAAGCATGACTACAGTGCGCATCATGGATTTTTTCGCCACGAAGTAGTCGGTTGATCAACGTATAGGTAGCATCAACTATAAATACCCCTAATACAATCAACCACGCCCAAAATAAGCTTTGATCAATATGACTAGAAATCAGCAAAAGAGCGCCCAGCATAATACCTATGAAGCCGCTACCGGCATCCCCCATAAATATCCTCGCGACGGGAAAGTTCCATAATAAGAAGCCAAAACAACAAATTGCTAGTAGCCAATGTAAATTAGCTAGCCCTTGGTTGTCAAATATAAAAAAGAGTATAGCACCCATCACCAGAGCCGAAATCACTGCTTGCCCTCCAGCTAAACCATCGATACCATCCATAAAATTATATAAATTCAGAATCCATACTAAAGCAATTACTGATACCAAGTGCCCAAACCAATCAAAATCAATACTCAAACCGAATAAAGAAATACTAGGTAAGCCATTACAGGCGAACACAACAATCGCTGAAGCGATGAAATGTACGAGCAAACGCCAACGGGCATTGATATGTCCATGATCATCTAACCAACCAATTAATGCAACAAGAACGCCAGCAGCAAAAAACAGGGCAGCAATATAGACGGATACAAAGCCTGAAGATGCGGACCAAATCAATGCAACTAGGAATAAAATGACCACAGCAACACCACCACCACGTGGCGTCGGAACAGAATGAGAGCTGCGCTCATTTGGTATATCAATTACCTTTCTATTTATGGCATACACACACAGGGCACCAGTTAATATAAAAGTACCGACTAAAAAAAAAAGTATTGGAAAAAAGATCGACATAATCATTCTCTAAAAAATAAAAGTTTGTTCAAGGAGTTTAGGATCGTCTGGATTTATTAAATGCATTGGCAGTTTTTAACAATGACTGTTCTAAAGTATAAGGAGGTTTCCAATTTAAAGTATCTTTGGTGTGGCTAATATCAACCTGTAAAGAGCCACATAATCGGTTATATAATTCAGGCTTACCGATTAGCTTTGATAATAAGCCAATTAGATCCATCGGTAATGGTAAAAGAATAGGTTGTTTTCGTAAAGCTTGACCTAATAACCTGAGTAATTCAGAAGTGGACACATCGTGATCGTCACTAACCAAAAAGATCTCATTCGCAGCCTTAGGGTGATCAATGCAAACCAATATCAAATCGACCAAGTTATCTAAAGCAACTAAACTACGTTTATTGTTAATGGCACCAAAAGGCAAAGGAATTCTCTTATTAAGCCATTTCATCATGTTTAAAAAATTAGCTTTGACACCGGGACCATAAACTAAAGTAGGCCTAATGATAACAACTTCCATATTGGTTTCTAACGCTATCGTTTTTAAACCCTCCTCAGCTTCAAATTTGGATACCCCATAAGGATCTATTGGCTGTGGACTATCATTATACTTGTACGGGTCGTATAGAGGAGTCCCCTCACCCGACACTTTGATTGAACTCAGGAATATAAATCGCTTAACTCCACATTCTGCCGCTTGGCGAGCTAAATTCAAGGTACCTAAGGTATTTATCTCCCTAAATTTTTTTAATGGATCAGACTCGCTATCACCCATAACATGAACCCGGGCTGCACTATGAATCAATACATCTACATTCGATAAAAATTTATTGTACTTTGAACGATCATTAATTTCACCTTTAAAGAAACCATCCGGTTTTAAAGATTCAGGTATTGTTCTACCATAACAACGGTGATCTCGACCCATAGCTTGGATTTGTGTAAGAATAGATTGACCTATAAAACCAGTAGCCCCTGTAATTCCGATCATTTGAATAGTAGTCCAAGTATTTTTTTAGGGTATTTAGATAATATGTAACACCAGTTAGTCTGTATACCATTTTTCTTACATGACTCCATAATCTCTTGGTTCAACAAGATATTAGATTTGAATCCTGATGTACTAACACCACCTAATCGCATTTTAACAATTTCAGTATTGATGTACTTAAATGTAAAGTTTGGCAATGAGAAAATTCTTAGAAGCATATCGAAATCAGCAGCAATTTTATAATCGGTATTATAAAAACCTGCATCAAGATAACACTGCCGTAATACATAAAATGATGGGTGCGCAGGCATAATTCCTCGAGAAAATTTATATTTGGTGAATCCTGATGAAGAATAATGCCTCTTTATAGATTGAAACTTATCACCTCGATAAAAATTAACATCGCCGAAAACAGCAGACACACCAGAAAATGAATCCACAATAAGTTGAATAGTATTATCACTAGATAAAACATCATCAGAATTTAAAACACCAATAATATCACCGCTAGCTAGTGCTAACCCCTTGTTAATGGCGTCGTAGAGCCCGTTATCGTTTTCAGAAATATATTGAGAAATGGACGAGATATTATCATGAATTATCTGGTTAGTATTATCAGTAGAATCCCCATCAATAATGATGTATTCAATATCTTTATAGCTTTGTTGTTTTACTGATAATATTGTATCAAGAATTGTTTTATCAGAATTAAAACAGACAGTTATAATTGTAACTTTCAACTTAACCTCATTTTCGATATTAGAAATTAAAACTAATTTTTAACAATGAATTGGTACAACGAAAAAGGAAACTATATTTATTTTGGTGGATTTAATGAGAAATAACAAAATCATCCCTTCAAAAACAACATATTATCGTTTTTGCAGAAATATTTTCCTCAATAAATTAATAACATAACTACTTTTAAATTTAAAACCTAGCTGATACTTCAGCATATTAGTTATAAACAGTAGTTTGTTGTATTTACCAAAATACAAAATTTGAATTTTTTTATACTCAAATGCAATATTCTTTGAATTACTATATTCTGTTGAAACCCCACCATAAATAAAATTAGCAAGTTTGAGTTGTGGTTGAAATGAAATTGTAATACTTGAATTCAAATATGCTTTAACAGAATGCTCATAATCAGCTAAATATTTAAAATCAAGTGAATATAACCCAGTTTTATTAAAAACTGATCGCTTAATCAATGAACTTTGATGTTGTAGGCATGCCCACTTTTTAATTTCATTTATATTATCAGGGTCTTGACGTGTGTATACAGGCTTTCCATAAACATCTGAGCTACTACAATTATACAGAATGATGTCAGCGATAGCATTTTGTTCAGCGACAATAGACTCCAAAGAACTACGAATAAATAAATCACCTGAATTCATAAAATTAACATATAAGCCCTTACTCAACAGAATTCCCTTGTTCATTGCATCATAAATTCCTTTATCAGGCTCAACAAGAAATCTAATAGCATTAGAAACTGGTAATGAAACTAGGAAATCTCTTGTACCATCGGTGGAACAACCATCGATGATTAGCCACTCAAACCCTTTTGGTAAAGGTAAAATCGACGCGGCGGTACGTTCTAGGCCATGCAAGTTGTTATAACAGACAGTAATTATGGATAAAAAGCATGTGTCTTGACCTATATTACTTCGGTTAGTAAGATCTGTACTGATATTGTTATTTAATAAAACCTCAGAATCAAATTGTTGAAGTTGGATAATACTTCGATAAATTTCAATCTGTTTATCAATAACTTGGGTTTCTTCAAATTCACGCGCGGTCTTAAGTGCGTTCTGGCTTAGGCGTTCATAGTCAAAATAGTCACTTGACAAAGTTATAGACTTTTTAAATGAGTTTTCATCACTTAAAAAACCATTTATCTTATTTTGGATGAAATCACGGCGTGTTCCTATATCTAAACCGATAACGGGTATACCAAATCTCATGGCTTCGATGATAGTCAACCCAAAGGTTTCGTACCAAAGAGAAGGCTGAATTAAATATTTACAATTTGACAGTTTATCCTGAGTAAATTGATAAGAACAACTACCCCAAAATATAATATTATTTTTCTCATAATGCGTTCTAAACCATTTTTCTTCAGGCCCAGAACCTATTACATTTATTACAAAAGATTCGTCAAGAGACAGCCAAGTATCTAGTAGCAAAAAAATACCTTTAGCATGCTCTAGTCTGCCTATAAAAATATAGTCATTTGATTTCGGTACTGTAGTTTTTAATTTTGCTGAATATGGAGTGAAATTTGGTTTTAAAATTAGTTTTGAATTGAACATTCCAAGATCTAGGAGTATTTTTTTTTGAAACTTGGTCAAAACAAAAAAATAGTCGATGCTATTATATAATCCAAAACACCTGTAGAAAGAAAAAGCTACTTGAGCAAAAAAACTTTGCAATAATGAAGATCTATAACATTTGTAGAAAACACCCGCTAAGGGGAATTTTTTTTGACTACAAATCTGACAAATTCCATGATCAGGGCGATAAAACATACCTGAAATACACGAAATTCTATAGCTATGCAACGTATGCACTACTTTAGCCCCAGCGTCCTTAGCAGCTTTAAATACACTAGGAGATAATAGAGGAAAAAAATTGTGCACATGAACTAAATCAATTTCATTATCTCGTACGAGTTTATATACTGCGGAATAATGTTCGAGTGAAAATAAAATATTTACTATTAATGAACGATTTGAAATATTGTCATTTGAAACCACGTAGTGAAATATTTTTTATTTAACTAATTTTTTTTCAATTAACTTAAAATCAATTTAATATACAATATCTTCTACACCAAAATTTCTTGATAAATACTTATTATGGATTAGTAGAATTTTCACTACATAGAACTCTTAATTGGGACGACGGGGTATTGTTTTATGCGAGTAGTCTTAAATACAAGGCAAGCTATATACAACCCTACCAAAGGAAATGTCATTGGAATAGCTAGCAAAAGAACAAAATTTATAAAACAAAAATAAACAATACATTGCTTTATATTAGCTTTATAGTATTTAATTATGAAGAAAGAGTACGTAACAGGTATCAACATACCTACAAAGCCCAATTGAAATAAGATCCCACCATAATAACTCATAATAACTTTCGAAGTTGAATTATAAAAAACAGTCTGATTAGGTAATTCAGAAATCACATAGTTTTGGTAGCTACTAAACCCATTCGGAATCAAATAGTTATCAAAGAAACCTTTTATTGAAAAGTATATAGCAGATACTCTATCATTTATGCTTTCATCAATTGTTATCAAATCAAAAGGGTTATGATATAGATCTATAAAGATTGAAAATATTCTGACATTTATATCCAACAAATTCAAATATAATAAACCGGCAAAAAACAAAAAAGATAAAAACATCAATAAAACAACTTTATACAGAGAGATACTTGCTAAAAGGTACATAAACATGAAGATAATACCTAATAAAATTACCATACTAGATTGTGAAAATAATAGAATTTGACAGATTAAAAGTGATGAATAAAATATTTTATTTTTGATATCCAGTGTAGTTAATATTAACAACATAAACAGACATAAAAGTCCATAAGATGTAGGTTCAGGCGTAAGTGAAGTAACTCCCCTATTACTTAAAGTGCTTATCCTATTTAGCATTTCTACAAGAAAGTATCTATTAAAAATAAATTGATAAGTGGCTACCAAAAAATATATGAGGATTGAAAATTTTATTAGATTTTCAACTAAAGAAAAATTAGACCTTAAAATATAGAGGAAAACGACAGGAGAAACTCCGATTACGATATAACCTGAAACACTCCTGATTACGTTAAAGTAATTAGTCTCAAATGGTATTAATGATATAGAAAATAAAATAGGGATGAAAAGTAATGAAAGGACCGATTTAAACTTATAGCCTGATAGAATAATTATAATGAAATACATGCACAAAAAAATTATACACCAAGGTTGGATATCTGTGCCGAAAGAATAGAATGTTATGTATGGAAAAACACATGTCAGAACAACAAAAAATCCAATGATTGACTTTAATTGGTAATTAGTACAGAACAGGTGTCTTTTATTTATATATAGATCATTCATAGTAAAATTCTTTTAATGAAAGATTTAGTATATTCGATGAGGATCTTATACAAAAAACAAAGATCAATGAAAACGGTCCTATCAACAACTTTCCACCAACCAATGACTGTAGACACTCTTTTGGTATCTGAAATCCCCCCCGCTGAAATTGAAGAAACAACAATGTCTAGATGTTTAAATTTCTTTTTACATTTGTAAGCATCATAAAAAAATTCAAAGTCGGCACTAATTTTATTATTAATATTGAATAGGTTACTTTTAAGCAGCACAGCATTAACAAAAACACTTTGGTGACAAAAAACAGAACCAAATTTTATACTAGATAAAGCTTTAGTCTTGGAGAATTTTTGTTTATCTGGGTAAATAACTTGTGTGTTGCCATAAAGTATATCTATTGATGGATCATTGTTGAGAGTCATAGTGTCATATACAGTGCTACTATTATAGAATCGGTCACCTGAGTTCATAAAACTGACCCATTTTCCAGAAACAAAGGTCACACCTTTATTCATGGCATCATAAATACCAAGGTCTTTTTCACTAACATAAAAAGAAATATGGTTTTGATATTTTTTAATTATATCTACAGTACCGTCTGTAGAACCACCATCAATAATAATATACTCCAAGTTTATATCAGCTTGGTTAATCACACTTATGATTGTAGCTTCAATATTATTGACGTCGTTATACACAACAGTGATGACCGAAACAAGAAACTCAAAATTATTTACTATTCTTTCTTTAAATTCGTTAGTCAAAACATTTAGCCTTTACACAAAATTTAGCCAATCTTTAAATAATAAACACATAAACCATGAAGGGATATCTTATGGAATGCATCAAACATATGTAATTATTATATACATAAACCTTACATAACATAAAATTTAGATGATACATATGGTTAAATCAGATTATATTTTATTGTAATTTAAATACCAATGAACTGTTTTTATTATTCCTGAGTCAAAATTTTCAACCGCTGACCAATCTAATTCATTCTCTATCTTCGAGGCGTCAATGGCATACCTACGGTCATGACCTGCTCGATCGTCTACAAAATCAATTAACTTTTTATACGAAGATGATTTGCCATCTATTCCAGCATTAGGGCGTAATTGATCAAGAATCTCACAAATTTTATTCACTATGTATAAATTATCTTTCTCATTAGAACCACCTATGTTATACGTTTCTCCATTAACACCATGATGAAATGCTAAATCAATACCCTTACAGTGATCTAATACATATAACCAATCTCTGATGTTTTTTCCATCTCCATAGATAGGTATAGGCTCATTTGCAAGTGCTTTTCGAATGATTGTTGGAATCAGCTTTTCTTGATGCTGCTTAGGGCCATAGTTATTAGAGCAATTAGTGATGACAGTATTGAGTCCAAATGTTTCATGGTAAGCCCTTACGATCATATCTGATGAAGCTTTAGATGCTGAATATGGGGAATTTGGTGCATAAGGAGTTGATTCGGTAAACAAGCCTGTTTCTCCAAGGCTACCATACACTTCGTCAGTGGAAATATGATGAAACCGGCAATTTTGATATCGTTTATTATACTTTGACGGGCTTGTCATCCAGAAATTTTTTGCAACATCAATAACTGTGTATGTTCCGTTGATATTTGTTTCAATAAAAACCCCAGGATTTTCAATGGAGTTATCTACATGAGATTCGGCGGCAAAATGAATAACTCCTTGAATATCATACTCATTAAAAATAAACTCTACTAGTGCACGGTTACAAACATTGCCTTTAATAAATTTATAGCGTTCTTCAGAATTACATTCCTGTAAGTTATCTAAGTTTCCTGCGTAGGTTAGTAAATCAAGATTAATCAACCGGCACTCAGGGTGCTGCTCTAAGTAATATGGAACAAAATTAGAACCGATAAACCCAGCACAACCAGTAACAAGTATGTTAATCATTTTTGACCAAATCAAGTAAATACATACCATAAGAGTTTTTGCTAAGAGGAGCTGCAGCATCCAGCACTTGCTGCTTGGTGATCCATTGATTATGGTAGGCAATTTCTTCTAAACAAGCAATTTTGTAGCCTTGTCGATGTTCTATTGTCTGAACAAAAGTGCCTGCTTCCATCAAACTGTCATGAGTCCCTGTGTCAAGCCAAGCAAAGCCGCGTCCTAAGAGTTCGACTTTTAAAGTGCCGCGCTTTAAATATTCTTCATTAATTGCTGTGATTTCTAATTCCCCACGCAATGAAGGTGTGACGCTCTTCGCTATTTTTATAACATCATTGTCATAAAAATATAAACCAGTCACTGCAAAATTAGATTTAGGCTCTTTTGGCTTCTCTTCTATCGATATAGCGTTCATGTTTTGGTCAAATTCTACTACTCCAAATCTCTGAGGATCTTTAACCTGATAGCCAAATACTTTGGCACCAACCTTTAATCTAGCTGCATCCTGGAGTAAAGGGGTAAAACCATGTCCATAAAAGATGTTATCACCCAATATCAAACAAACATTATCATCACCAATGAATTCTTCACCAAGGATAAATGCTTGTGCTAAGCCATCAGGACTTGGCTGAATTTTGTAGGATATCTTAATACCCCATTGCTCTCCACTACCTAGTAGCATTTCGAAACTGCCTATATCATGAGGGGTAGAGATTACTAATACCTCTGTAATACCGGCCAGCATTAAAACGGATAATGGGTAAAAAATCATTGGCTTATCATAAATTGGCAACAACTGCTTACTAATTGATTTAGTAATTGGGTATAGCCTTGTCCCGCTGCCCCCTGCTAATATTATTCCTTTCAATTGATCCACTCATTCATAATGTTACATACTTTCAAAATATCATCCTGGCTATGAAAATAGGATATTGGCAGACTTAAGGTTGTATCATGAATCAATTCACTGATTGGATAATCGCCGTCAATTATGCCTTGCATTGCAACTTGTTTGTTTGGTGCAACTGGGTAATGAATCTCTGTTTTAACACCATTTTCCAATAGGTATTTTCTTAGCGCATCTCTATTTCTGTGCCTGATATTAAATATGTGAAAAACGTCAAAATAGTCACTTTGACGAATAGGCTTTATAAAATCATCCGATAAATTTTCAAAATAAGTTTCTGCTAGCTTGCGTTTGTGATTGGTAATATCATTAAGAATTTCAAGTTTTATAGATAAGAAACCCGCTTGAATTTCATCCAAACGAGAGTTATAACCCAAATAATCATTATAATATTTTTTTTTGCTTCCATAATTTCTCAATGATCTAATGTAGGAGGCATAAACAAGGTCATTAGTAGTAATCGCACCACCATCACCTAATGCACCTAGATTTTTGGTTGGATAAAAACTAAAACACCCGACTCCAAATGAACCTACTTTTTTACCTTTATACATAGCTCCATGTGCTTGGGCGCAATCTTCAATGACTTCCAAATCATACTTTTTCGATAAACTTAAAATGGGATCCATATCACAAGCTTTGCCATATAAGTGGACTACTAATATGGCTTTAGTCTGGTTCGTAATCTTATTTTCAATTTTATTAGGATCGATATTGTAAGTAGTAATATCGGGTTCAACCAGCACCGGCTTAAACCCATTTTTAATAATTGCTTGTATGGTAGCAATATAGGTATTGGCCGGAACAATAATTTCACTGTCTTGCGGGAAGTCAAATGCGTCAATTGCTATAATTAAAGCATCAAGGCCGGAAGCAACACCAATACACTCTTGGGTATCACAAAACTGGCTGAATTCAACTTCAAATTTGTTGACACTATCACCTAGAATATACCACCCACTTTCGACAAAATTTTTGAAGCTTTCTTGATACTTTTGAAATAGAGACTCATTAACTAGTTTTAGATTCTCATACTCAATCATTTGTAATTCTCGTGTATATAATCAGATTCGTCATAGTATTCAGAAGCGAACACAACGAGGATTGAGCCTTTGGTAAAATTATCCATTGTGTGCCAGTCTTGTGGCTTGACTATCAATGCTTTGGTAGGCGAATCTAACGTGAATGTATTTTTGGTTTCACCGTCATTTACAAATACTTCACAGCTTCCGTTTAAACATACAAACGCTTGAGTGGTTTTTTTATGCCGATGTCCTCCGCGTAGGGATGAT
Source organism: Oceanospirillales bacterium (assembly GCA_029027825.1). Taxonomy (GTDB): domain Bacteria; phylum Pseudomonadota; class Gammaproteobacteria; order Pseudomonadales; family Balneatricaceae; genus Rs1. The sequence continues at coordinate 3,206,510 of CP093399.1, forward strand.
ACTTCGTAAATAAAATATATTCTTTTGACATCAAAGGGTAAACAATTTTCTATTACTGTCAATTTACCGCGATTGTCTGAGTATGTTGGAAGATCAATTGTATTTGACATTATTTCTTATGAGCCTGGTTAATATTAACAATATTATAGTTGCCTTTGAATTTACGTTTAATCATTCTAATCGGGCTTTTCCAATCAAAACTGGCTTTTGTGATCCCATGATAATTACCGACACCAAAACGTTGTGTTAGTTTTAAATCTATCAAAATCAATTGTTTAATGTAATTAATATATATTAAGTTAATATCATTCTTTTCTAATAAATATGTACTTAAATCTACAGAGCCATTGACAGAAAATTTCAAATTATGAAAATGATAAAACACCAAATCAAATGACTGGCTAGTACTTTTCTCGACTCCACTAACACTACCCTCAACGGCCGAAAAATCGTATTGCTGAATATTCCAAGGTGCCACACCACCACCTAAATGAGCTAATTCGTGAACCGAATTATAATCAGTTGTCCAGGAATCTAAGTATTTTTGATCTCCAAACTTCCCATCTTCAAATTTAGCATAACACCATTCAATGCAAGCTTCCCGCCATGTATTAAGCACTTCTATACCATCAGCTGTGTTGTCAAAAGTCATAAATTGTACACAGTATTTACCGCTTGTGCTGCTTTGATCATATTGTGTGGTATATCTATGCGGAGTTATGAGAACTGATTTTTGTTGTTTTTCTTGTATTAATATTTCGGGATTTGAATAAAACAATAAATCAGCATCTAAATATGTACAACTTGGTAAAGTATACTTCTCAATACAATATTTTATTACTGAAGGAGTGCATGTCCAACAATACTCAGCAATTGTCCTTGTTGGTTTAACTGCTAAAAGTTTAGAATCCTCAAATGACTCAAGGGAAATTACTGAAACATATCGGAGATCTAAAGTAGATAATTGTTCGAAACAGTCTTGATCGAAAGCAACTATATAAAGATGGAAGTTATCACTGAATTTTACAAGCGACTCATACATCGCTAAGCCGCGTGTTATATAATGACTGTCAAACAAGGTACAATAATTATAAATCATCAAATTTCCTTGCAAGAACGATATTATCCAAATATAGGTCGTCATTTTTTGGTAATAGTTTTGAAAGAATTAAACCAATGATGTTTATAGGTGAGATCAAGATAACTGTTGATAATATGTTGAAATATTTATTACTTGTTAGCGTGATTTTATAGATATAGGCGGATAGCAATTGAAATATTACTTCAATTCCGTTATTGCTTTTGCGGTGTTCAAGAATTTCAAACCCATGTTGACTTAGAATATGCTTAAGCCCAAAAGATGAATACCGTGCATAATCGAAAGGCTGTTCGTGCTCATCCCATACAAATGGGACCGTGACTAATAAAAGTCCATCTTTTTTTACAACCCTATTTACCTCTTTTAAAAACACATTAGGATTAAATACGTGTTCCAGGACTTGGTTTATTAACACACTATCAAAAGAAGAATTTTCGAATGGCATCACATTGCCATCATAATAAAAATCAGCGTGTTCTTTTTTCCTATTTTTTACACCATCAATCTCTAGACCGATATATTCCTCAACCTGACACAATGATTCATAGGGCTTAGTTCCGCACCCTATATCAAGCATTCGGCCCCTTAATCGAGTAATTAAGGTTGAAAAATTTAAATATAACCCCTTCCTAGCAAAATAAAATGGATTTATAAAAAGTCCAAAAAATCTGGGATTAAATTGTTCATTTATGTAGAGCTTTTTTAAATATTTCTTCATATTTTTATAAGAATCATGCCTTGTAATTTGTAAGCTAAATTAGCTGGATCTTCACAATTAAACTGTTCTAAAATTTCGAACCCTTTTTGAACAAAATACTTTTTCAATTTGGAATGACTAAGTAATCGGCAAGGATAACTCGCATCATATATATGAGGAGGAACAACTTGTACTTTAATTTCATCCAAATCCGAGTAACTGAAAGTAGTCCTATCTACTATTATTATTTTAATTTTCGGATTTATCAATTTGTCCAGCAGAGAATAAGGTGATTCAATGTACTGCAGGCAACTTGCTAACAAAAGAACTTGTGGTTGCATCTGATTTATACAAAGATCAATATCTGAAAAAAATCTTAAACTATCTGTTTCAAATTCTTTTTTCCCAATCTCATAGAAATTATTTTGCTCAACAATGCTCCATGTGACTTGAGGTAATTTCTGGAAAAACTTCATATTTTGGCGATAACTGCTTCCCAAACTCCCCCCAAAATCTAACACATTGAGTTTTCCAAGTGTTGAATGGGCGTAAAGCAACCCGGAAAGAAGAGGCCATGAGTACTGTATATCATCGAATAAGCAACTGTCCCTTTCAAATACAGCTTCCCTATTGACAACTTGCATAGTTGAAATTCTAACTTTTTCCAGAATTTTTTTTGAATCGTATCCGGAGGAATGACGTTTAGCGGCATCCCAAGTATCAAAATTTTTATACCAAGAACTTTTCTTGAATAATAACTTTTTTATACCCAAATATAACACTGGTGGTATTAAACTAGACATTATTGATTTCATATTTTACTTAAATATTTTATTGTATAATTTTATAAATACATTTTTCTTCAGGGAACGGAAATATATATTGAATTTCTTCCTATTATAATCAGATTCCTTTATCTGTATTTCACTTTGAATAAATTCTAGATTTAATTCTGAATCGAAATCCAATGATGTACTACAATGCGTACCGCTATTGTCATTTCCAATGTTTTTAACATACGTCTTACCTGGATATAATTTTAGCATATCCTTCAAAAAATCACTAACATACCAGCGTATTGCCCAAGAATCATTGTTGCCTTTTATTTTTTCGGACAACATCTTTGTGTATCCATATCTACCATTAAATTCACATTCATATTCCAAACCATTAGCTTTTAACTGGTTTAATAACGATCGTCCATCAGCATCAAATTCCTTCCAAGCTCTAGACCAAGTAGCCCAGCCCCAACAATCAGCCCCCCTTATAAAAAAGCTATCAGGCAAATTAGATATAGGATAAATATAGCCATGAATCGAGGCTACTTTCTGATTGGTGGCATATAGATTCAAATTAGAGTTCATATATTTTAAAAAACAAGGGCTTGTCACTAAATCATCTTCGAGCACAATGATCTTTCCATATTTGTTAACAATTTCAGATACTCCATCAACAATGGAAGCAGCCAATCCCCAATTTTTTTCTCTTTTAATGATTGTTATTGTTTTAAAACCAGTAATAGACATTGCATACGATCTCACTTCATTGACCGCCACTTCATTCTTACCAACCTTTGAACCGTCAGAATAAATAAACAGTTCACTTTCTGCCGCTAAATCATTTTTTTGCAAAGCTTCAATTGTTTGCTTAGTATGCCAAAGCCTGTTAAAAACAAATAGAACAATAGGAGATAACTGTCCATCAACTATCATAGTATATGATTCCTTAATAATACTGAGTTATTAACATTATATAATTAATTAGAACTCTAAAGAGAACTAATATTTTGACTTCCAAGAAGTAAATATGAGGAGCTAAGTTCAATAGGTGTTGACTATCTAGTATTTTACGGGCTCTTCATTAATTAAACTAATTCCGCGTTATAGGCAATACTTATTTTTTTTGACGATGATTTTCAACTACATCTATTACGGTTGACCAAGAAGGCTGAATACTTGGGTGGGACTCAATTTTTTGTTTCCAGCCATACCAATATTTTGGAAATATCATCAACTTCTTATCTACTGACAAAAAAGCACCCCACCACGAAAAACTACTATTCGAAACAATTCCATACTTGCATAAAGACATAATCGCCAAATCTGTGTTTAAATCCTCTTTCGATACCACTTTATTATCAATCTGGTCAAAACAACAATCAACAAACCCAGGATCATCTGTTAATAAAACATAAAATGGATTTTCTACATTTCTTTCAATTTCATTTATTGCATTGATAAAATATTGTTTCGGCAAATCAATACCACGCTCACCTTGAAACACTTCTGATACATAATCACCTCGTCTTACATGGATGAACACCTTGTTACTTTCAGGTAGCCCTTGCAATATTTGTTTAGCTCTAGCCAAACATTCAGCTTTCAACTTGAAATCGATTTTTTCAGGTATAAATAATTTTTCAGTTTGAAAAAAACCCGTTTTGACATATGTAAAAGAAAAAATACCTTTAATTACCCTCACTTCTGGTAAAGCTGAAGTTTCATTCCTTACTTGCTCAATATAATTTATGAGTTTACATTTGACTAAAAAAAATAAAATTTTTGAAAATATTTTTCTATATAATAAAAGAGGAATTCGTGAAGTCGTTATGAATTGAAAATTTTCATTTCCCATATCAAAACAGCTTAAAAACTGATCCATATTGACACAGACTACCTTCTCTCCCTTGCGAGCGAGGGTGTTTAAGAAGGCATATTGGAAAATTTGGTTTCCTAACCTTCCATCTGATATAAAAAAAATCACTTAGATATGCCATCCGAAACAGCTACATAATTGGAGTATTGAAAATTATCCATATATGGTGAATATTTTCTTCTGTGTAGTCCATTTGGCATGATCTTGGCCAAACTAAAGCCTTTACTATTAAAAAAATGATACAGATCCATCAAGCTAGTATGCGAATCTAAATTAGCTCCACCGTACTCAAATTGTATATAATCTATAAAATTACCATTCATATATTCACCGAATCCTTCAAGAGCTGATAGCTCGTGACCTTCAATGTCAATTTTCACCAAATCAATATGATCTATTTTTTTCTGTTTAATATATTCGTCAAGACGTCTTAATTCTATTTCTTCACTCTTATCAAGCTTCAAATTATAACATTCTAGATTTCTTTGATAGAGCGAAGCCAAACCACTCTTTTCTTCATCGAAATAGATGGTTGCAATGGTATTTGATTTCGACGCACCGAAGTTATTTAATCTAACATTGCTACCACTTAATTCTCGCTCGACCACCTCAAAACAGCTTTTAGTAGGCTCGAACAAATGCAAGTCAATATCAACATTATGATCAATTGATTTTATTTGTACCATTTTTGAATATTCACCTACATTGGCTCCAATATCAAAGACAATTCTTTTTATTTTATCCTTTTTAAACAATAGAAAAATTTTTTCTAAAAACAAAGCCTCTCCGTTAATACTAAAATCAGCTCGACCATTATTTTCAAGAAAATTAAAAATCATAAAAGATAGTGATATAAGCTTTCTTTTTATAAAACCCAATTTTATAAACATTATCTCTCTTTCCTCAATCTAAATAATCCTGTGCCAAATCCTTTCAACGGATCATATCCATCAAACATTTTTATACCATAGTGATATTTTTCATCAATGATTTTAAATCACTCAAATAACTCAATCAAATAATTTATTTTGAAAGCACGGTGTGCATTAAAATAAACTGTATTTTCGTTGTCCACAGGAACACTAAGCAGTAGCGTCCCGCCAATTTTCAAAACTCTTTTTAACTCAATGATGGCTTTCTCGCTTCCAAATGAATCTATGGGATCACCATAACGACCTAACCCTATGTGCTCTACAACACATAGCGATGATATCGTTTCCAATGATTCATCTTCAAATGGTAACGCGAGTATAGATCCTTCTTTGAAATGCAAATGGTCTAACTCCAACTCAATCGGTCTTATATCAATCATCGTAATGGGCACAAACTGAGACAGAATACCCATTGTTTTTGCAGAACTTCCTACATCATAGTGGTGTTTCGGCTTTAATTCAAAAAGGTGTTTTGCTGCCCAGCTATCTTGAAAAAAATACGTAGGCTCTATTGGTGTATATTTTAAGTTATCATTTAAACATGGATACCACACCAATTTTGAAAAATTTTCATTCTTATTCATCTTTGTAAATAATTTTATTTCTTTCAAAAACCATATATATTGTTTAAGCAATAGTATTGGACTACATTTTAAAAAAGAACTAGCTCCCAGTAATAGAAAGTAAATGTTTCTAACTAGACTTATTTGTTTTATCCTTTTGATCACCAAATCACACCACCACTCTTTTTATCAATCGTTGAATAATACCCGTTTTTTTATTAGCTTTATTTGTAATTATTTTTTGCATGAATGTTTTGAATCCATTACTTATTTTTTCTGGAAATATATAAATCACATCTTCATGTACAACTAACTCCCAATTTTCTGGAATTGATTTAACAATTTCAACAAGTGTAGGCCAATTTTCATATTTATGTGGTAATGGTGGGGGCTTCAAAAAACATCTTGCATCGTCAATTAAAATTACGTGATTATTCGAACTGTTAAAAATAATTTCTAGTTCTTCAATTAGCGGACACTCGTCATCTTGACCATAAGTTTCGCCGCCACTCCAATGTGCATCTAACCAAAATAAAATATTATTGTTGCCTTCTAATACTTTTTGCAGATAATCCCTTGTATCCCCCTTCAACATAGTAATATTTGGGATGTCTTTTAAATTTTTTTTTGCCTTAGTAAACATTTCATCAGATTTTTCGATAGTCAATACTTTGCTAAAATTCTCACTCATTTTTTTAGCTGTTCCGCCATGATAAGTCCCCCCTTCGACAAACACTTCCAAATTCAATATTTTCTTTAGATATTCGGCTTCTTTTTCTGGTACTCCGAAATTCACTGATCCCATCATAATTTCCTATAACTTAATTTGTAAAATGTAACTATACCTTTCATTTGTAGCAATACGTTGTTTCTTGTTTTTGAATACAAAAAATCAATAATGAACACAGTGAATGAAAAAGAGACTATAGTAGCTACCACTGCTCCTTTTCCGCCATATTCACCTATCCACAAATAATTAAGCATAATATTTATTGCTGTACCTATAACCATAGTTATCAATGAAAATTTCATTAGATTTTCTGTTAAAATATAAACACCTCTTGCTACTCCCATATTTGCAAAAAAGAGTCTTATTGACATTAATGATAACAATACTCCAGCCGGCTGATATTCTTTCCCAAAAAGAAAGGCAATAATTTCTTCTGCTAAAAAATAGATAGGTATTGCGGTCACTAGAAATAGAACAAAATTCAATCTATATAAATTCAGCAGCCTATTCTGATATAATTCAACGGAGTGCTCCTTTGCTTTTTGAATTGAAGGATACAGTGAAGATTTAAGAATCATAGGTACGAAAGCAAACACCTCAATTAATCGCATAGCCACACTGTAAAAACCCACTTCCACATTCCCTAACATTTCTTTCAGCATTACTTGATCAATTCTTGCTTGAACGGTTAACACTATACTGCTCAAAATTAACGGCCAAGAATCCTTAAGTAGCTTTGTAGCCATTACCCACTCAAAACACCAATTCGATAAATTTTTCTTACTTGCTTTCTTATAAAATAAAATCAAGCCTATTGCTATGACTAAACTATCAAATACAATTACTAGGGCAAATGCTATTAAAGAAGCTTCATTTAATATAAGTGTAATTTTAATGACCGTAGATAGCGCAAGACTAATACTATTAGCTAAAGCTACATATTTTGAAAGCACCTTAGACTGATAATAATAATCAATGACATTAAAACTTTGAAAAATTGTTGCAGATGTAATGATAAAAATGAGCAAATTGGTATAGTTATCATTACTGGTTAATTGCACTGCTATGGCTAACACTGGGAGGATAATCATTGCACCTACTAGTTTCAAACATAAAGCAGTTCCTAATAAAACATCTCTTTGAGTATCATCTTTGATTAGCTCACGTACAATTATGCCATCTAGCCCTAAAGTGGCTATCGCTGTAAATAGAAAAACAAAACTTTGTGCATAACTCAACAATCCAAATTGTTCAGGTCCTAAATAGCGAGCAACCCAAATTCCAACGAATAAACCAACACCCATACGAAGAATTTTCTCAGCCATAAGCCATGAGATATTTTCGAAATATCGCATAAAACTATGATTGGTACTTAATTCTTTTAATTTCGAGATCAACCTCATTTGATGAAAAGATTTTTGTTTTCTAAAAACCATTGATAAGTCATTTCAAGTCCGTGCTCCAGTGATGTGCTAGCCTTCCAGCCTAATCGTCCGATTTTTGAGACATTCATAAGTTTACGTGGTGCACCATCAGGTTTCGTTGCATCAAACTTTATCTTACCCTCAAATCCAATAACCTTAGCCAGGGTTTCCACCAATTCACGAATTGTACAGTCAATTCCGGATCCGACGTTAATATGACTTAACATAGGTACGGTATTTTGATCATAAATTGTTTTTTCTAGATTCATTACATAAGCAGAAGCCGCTGCCATATCATCAACATATAGAAATTCACGCATCGGCCTACCACTTCCCCATGCTACAACCTCTGCATCATTATTAAGTTTAGCTTCATGGAAACGTCTAATTAAGGCAGGAATAACGTGACTATTTTCGGGGTGAAAATTATCGTGCGCCCCATAAAGATTGGTTGGCATCACACTGCGGTAATCTCTGCCATATTGGCGGTTATAACTTTCACAAAGCTTAATACCTGCTATTTTAGCAATGGCGTAAGGCTCGTTAGTTTCCTCTAATGTGCCTGTCAGTAATGCAGACTCCTTCATTGGTTGTTCTGCTAACTTAGGGTATATACACGAAGATCCTAAAAACAATAACTGCTGAATATTAGCTATATGAGCGCTGTTAATAATATTGCATTGAATCATCAAATTTTCATAAATAAAATCAGCAGGGTAGGCATTGTTAGCAACAATACCGCCTACTTTAGCAGCAGCTAAATACACTTGATCTATTTTTTCTGTCTGAAAAAACTCAAGTACAGCTTGTTGATTAGTTAAGTCGAGTTCTTGACGGGATCGCGTAATTAACTCTATATTAACATTTTTACTCAATTGGCGGACAATAGCAGAACCAACCATGCCGTTGTGGCCAGCGACAAATATACGTTTGTTATTATTACTCATTATCTAGCTCTCAACAATCATGGTCATATCGTATCCATGCTCTTTTAAAATTGCATGTTGCTTAGCTTTATTCAGATCATTTTCTACCATTTCAGCACACAACTGCTCTACCGTTATTTCTGGAACCCAGCCCAATTTTTCTTTTGCTTTAGATGGGTCGCCTAACAAAGTTTCAACCTCTGCTGGGCGAAAATAACGGGAATCAACTTTAACAATCACATCGCCTATTTTTAAGGCAGGGGCATTATCGCCAACAATTTCTTTAATTGTTGCTATTTCATTCAATCCTTCACCGGTAAATTCCAGCTCGACGCCTACTTCTTTTGCCGATAAAGCAACAAATTCACGAACGCTGATTTGCTTACCTGTTGCAATCACGAAATCATCGGCTTTATCTTGCTGTAACATTAACCATTGCATGCGTACATAATCCTTTGCATGCCCCCAATCGCGCAGTGCATCCATGTTACCAAGGTATAGACATTTCTCTAGGCCTTGAGACATATTAGCTATCGCCCGCGTAATTTTACGTGTCACAAATGTCTCACCGCGACGTGGTGATTCATGGTTAAATAAAATCCCATTACAGGCATACATACCGTATGATTCACGATAATTAACGACAATCCAATATGCATACATTTTAGCGACTGCATAAGGTGAGCGCGGGTGAAATGGTGTCGTTTCTTTTTGTGGGATTTCTTGAACTTCGCCGTATAATTCTGATGTAGATGCTTGATAAAATTTCGTCTTCTTTTCTAGCCCTAAAAACCTGATCGCCTCTAATAAACGTAATGTGCCCATCGCATCAACATCAGCAGTATACTCTGGGCACTCAAAAGAAACAGCGACATGTGACTGCGCACCCAAGTTATAGACTTCATCTGGTTGCACATCATTTATAATACGGGTTAAATTTGACGAATCCGTTAAGTCACCATAGTGTAAAAAGAATTTTTGATCCTTTTCATGGTTATCTTGATAGATATGATCAACGCGCTCAGTATTCAGTGATGAAGACCGACGCTTGATACCATGTACTTCGTAACCTTTTTCTAATAATAACTCCGCTAGATATGATCCATCTTGACCTGTCACACCCGTAATCAATGCCACTTTAACTTTATTAATTTTAATTCCAAGGGTATTAAATTTATAACTTAATTAACTTTTTTAGCATGCTAATTACGTCCATATTTATCATCAAAACGTACGATATCATCCTCTCCTAAATACGCACCAGTTTGAACTTCAATTAACTCTAATGGAAGGATACCGGGATTCTCTAACGCGTGTATTTGACCTAATGGGATGTATGTTGACTGGTTTTCTGTCACCAAGAACGTTTTATCTCCGTTGGTCACTTTCGCAGTACCTGATACTACCACCCAATGCTCAGATCTATGGTGATGCATTTGTACCGATAACTTGGCACCAGGATTGACCGTAATTCTTTTAACTTGATCTCGCTTTCCTTTGTCTAAAGAATCGTATTTCCCCCATGGTCGATAAACTTCTCGAGAATTTTTATACTCATCGCGGCCTTGCTCTTTCAATCTCGCTACAATTTTTTTGACATCTTGTACTTTATCTTTGTGGGCAACCAATACTGCATCTTTTGTTTCAACCACAACTAAATCATCTATGCCTATTGTCGTTACTAATCTCGAACTAGAGTAGACAAAGCAATTTTCTGAATTTTCTAAAATAACATCTCCATGAACTACATTACCTTGTGCATCTTTGTTATTAACCTCCCATAGCGAAGAGAAAGATCCCACATCACTCCACCCAACATCCAAAGGAACTACCACCGCATTATCAGTGCGTTCCATCACCGCATAATCAATCGAATCGTCGGGACATTCTTTAAAAATACTCTCTTCTATTCGAGTAAAATCAAAATCTTCAATTTTTGTATTAAAAGCTCTTTGGCAAATTTCAAATATTTTTGGTGAATGAAGTTCAAGTTCTTCTAAATATGTAGAAGCTTTAAATAAAAACCTGCCACTATTCCAAAGGAAGTCCCCTGAGTCAACAAATTTTTGGGCCGTTTTGTAGTCTGGCTTTTCAACAAAACTATCAACCTCATATCCTAACCCACTGACAAGCTCTTGTTTACAGCCTTGTTTTATATAACCATATCCAGTTTCAACATGCGTAGGAACTATTCCAAAAGTAACAAGTTTACCAGCTTCTGCATAGGCTATGGTTTTTTGAATGGTTTTTTGAAAAGAGGGTATATTTTGAATGACATGATCTGCCGCTAAAACCAACAAGCACGGATCTTCTCCATTTTCGGTCGCGGATAAAGCCGCTAACGCAATGGCCGGCGCTGTGTTTCTGCCGATTGGTTCTAATATAATTTTACTGGCTTTAGAGCCATTGTCCCGTAACTGCTCAGCAACAATAAAACGATGTTCATTGTTGCATATAATGATCGGATCATGACTACCCACAGCTAAACGGTTAATGGTTTCTTGTAACATGGTGTTATTACAAGTCAATGCTAAAAATTGCTTAGGATGAGAGGATCGAGAGAGCGGCCATAAGCGAGTACCACTGCCGCCAGACATAATTACTGGTAATATCATTTTTTATCTATTAACCCCTACCTATTTTATTTATAACTTTAAGCATTTTTAATATATTTTAGAAAACAATCAGAGCCTTAAATCTACATCCTGTTTGTCTAATACGTACTTTAAATCATAAATCACACTATTCTCTTTAGCCAGTGCCTGTATATCTTTCTTAGCCATATCATGAAACTCTTGATGTGCTACAGCTATAACGATTCCATCATAGCTATTTTTTTGTGGCTCTATTATATCTATGTTATAAGCTATTTTTGTCTCTTCTATATTGCACCAAGGATCAGAGACCGAAACATCTACACCGAAGTCAACTAGTTCACGCACTACATCGATTACTTTTGTATTCCTAATATCGGGACAGTTTTCCTTAAATGAAAACCCCATTATCAGAACTTTAGCACCTTGTATTTGAATGCTTTTTTTCAACATTGCTTTAATTAATTGTGCGGCTACGTACTGCCCCATACTATCATTCAGCCTACGTCCAGCGAGAATCATTGCTGGGTGATAGCCCACACTCTGAGCTTTATGGGTTAAATAGTAAGGGTCTACGCCTATACAGTGCCCGCCCACTAAACCGGGCCTAAAGGGTAAAAAATTCCATTTACTTCCCGCAGCTTCTAATACTTCTAATGTATCAATATCTAACTTGTTAAAGATTAGTGCCAACTCGTTTACTAGCGCTATATTTACATCTCGCTGGGTGTTCTCAATCACTTTTGCAGCTTCAGCGACTTTGATAGTCGACGCTTGATAAGTACCTGCCGTTATAATTTGGTTATAAACTTTATCAACAAAATCTGCCGTTATTTGATTGGAGCCCGCTGTGATTTTCTTTATGGTGGTGACTTTGTGTACTTTATCACCTGGATTAATCCTTTCAGGACTATAACCAATGAATAAATTTTGGTTATAAACAAGCCCTGAACCTATTTCCAGTAGTGGTACGCATATTTCTTCAGTAGTACCTGGATACACAGTAGACTCAAAGACCACGATATCGTTTTCTTTAAGAACTCCGGCGAGCATTTCACTCGCTTTTTTAAGCGGCTGCAAATCAGGTTGCTTGCTTGAGTCTATCGGTGTTGGCACTGTAACAATGTAAAAATTACAGTCTTTTAGCAAATTCTTATCGTCAGTCGCTGTAAAAAAAACTGCTTCATCAAACTCTACATCACTTACTTCTAGGGTTTTATCCACCCCAGCATTTAATTCTGCGACTCTTACTGAGTTAACGTCATAACCGACAACCGGTATTGTTTTAGCAAATTCTAAAGCTAAAGGTAATCCCACATATCCTAAACCAATTAAACCAATTTTTAGCTTCTCTATATCAAACATAATCTCTCCTAAAACATTTTGTTAAGCGCTAGTTTTGCCCAAACAAATCCCGGGTATATACATTATCCCCTGAGTTAATTCTCTCAGGGCTATAATCGGCGAAAAAATCTTGGTTAAATTTAAGCCCGTTGCCTTTTTCAAACCGGTGGAATACGCACTCTCTCAGTAGCGTCCGGATAAACAGTCGATTCATAAATAACGATATCACCGCTAGATATCACTGAAGCTATCAATTGCGATGATTTGATTAACGGCGTTAAATCAGGAGTGTTATTTTCATCAATAGGTGTCGGGACAGTGACTATATAAACATTAGCATTGGCTAAATTTTCAAGATCACTCGTAAATGTCAAATTCTTGGCTTTAGCCATCTCAGCACTAGAAACTTCAAGCGTAGAGTCTTTATTCTCTAAAAGCTCATTTATACGTCACTGGTTGATATCAAAAACCAATAGTTTGAACTTTTTTACCAAACTCTACCGCTAAAGGTAACCCGACATAACCTAAGCCTATTACTGCAATTTTTGCATCATCAATATGTATTAAAATTCTCTCACAAAGTTTTTAATCTATTAACTCTCTGAGCTTTCCCTGCAACTCGACAGCTTGTAAGACTAACTTAAAGCTCTAAACAAAACTCATAAAGCAAAACGTTTCGATAGAAACTCGATCAAGTTATCTGCGAAAGCGTTAATTAAATTAATTCCTTCGTTTGCCAAGCGAACCGCATCCACCAACACATCTAAGTCTTCTATATATTCATCAATCATTTTATTTCGATTCTGACGCAGCCCCAACCACTGGTCTGCACTTGCTAATAAACCTAGCTTTTCCGCCTTATCAAGATTATCGATAAAGGTTGCAGGTTTTTCTTGTACGGCTTTCAGCCAAGCGGGCAATAGCTTATCACCAACTGTATCTTGTAATCGACAAAACCTACTGACAAAAGCTTCTAAAGTCTCTGCTAACTCTGGATCGTATTCTAAGCTTAATGCCCGATCTTTATTAAATTCCTGTGAAAATAATTTATTTGCAGAGTAGCTTAAATGCTGTTGTTCTTTTGCTATAATACGCATTAGAAATGCTAAACGTTCTTGCTGCCCTTTCTCTAAAGTCATAACTCTACTCCAGTCTGTTTAGCAATCGCATGAATAGGTTTTAGATCCAAATTAGGAGCTTCTAACACAACATCAATTTTTCGACCGTTAAATTGTCGCATTAATTTAACGATGATAGTATTGCTCAATTGCGCAGGGCGCAACACTGGCTGATCCATTTTCAGTAAAAGATCTATATCCCCACCTTTTCCGTCATCGTCAATTCGCGAACCAAACAGCCAAACCCTTACATTGCAATTAGTTAGACTAATTATATTTTTCTTGATTAATTCAGCATCCGCATGACTTATTCTCATGACCATTACTTCCTGTATAGCTTTTACTTATTCGCTACTACTTAGTCGCTACCAAACAAATCGCGGGTATATACTTTATCAGTTACATCGCTAATTTCTTGATCGAGTCGATTGGCAATAATTACATCACTTTTGTTTTTGAATTCCGTCAAATCAGTGAATACTTTAGAGTGAAAAAATTCTGACTCGTTTAAACTTGGCTCGTACACTATGACTTCAACGCCTTTGGCCTTAATCCGTTTCATGATCCCCTGAATTGCCGATGCTCTGAAGTTATCCGAGCCAGTTTTCATGACCAGTCGATAGATACCAACCACCTTCGGCTTTCTTTTCAGTATTTGATCGGCGATAAAGTCTTTGCGAGTTGCGTTGGCATTGACTATCGCACCAATTAAATTATTCGGTACATCATTATAATTAGCTAATAGCTGTTTGGTATCTTTAGGCAGACAGTAGCCGCCGTAACCGAACGATGGATTGTTGTAATGGTTACCAATCCGCGGATCTAAGCTAACTCCTTGAATCACTTGTTTGGCTTGTAGATTATGCACTTCGCAATAAGTATCTAATTCGTTAAAGTATGCGACTCGCATCGCCAGGTAGGTATTGGAGAACAGCTTCACCGCTTCCGCTTCTGTTGAATCGACCAACAAAATCTCGATATCTTGTTTGATCGCCCCCTGTGCAAGCATACTGGCAAAAATTTGTGCTCTTTCGCTCTGCTCTCCGACTATTATTCGAGAGGGGTATAAATTATCGTGTAGCGCTTTCCCCTCCCTTAAAAACTCCGGGGAGAATATCAAGTTATTGGTGTTTTTGTCTTGTTTTAATTTTTCTGTAAAACCGACCGGCACAGTAGATTTAATAATGATCACGGCTTTTTGGTTGACGGCCAAAACTGCATCGACGACTTGTTCAACACTGGATGTATCGAAATAGTTGTTGATTGGATCATAATCGGTGGGGGTAGCAATAATCACATAGTCTGCTTGCAGATAAGCAGTTTTAGAGTCTAGTGTCGCCTGGAAGTCTATTTTTTTGTTCAGTAAAAAATCTTCAATTTCGCGATCGGCGATCGGCGATTGCTGTTTATTCAACAACGCAACTTTACTGGCATCGATATCAACTGCCACTACTTGGTGATGCTGTGCCAATAACATAGCGTTAGATAACCCGACATACCCAGTCCCAGCTATTGCAATTTTCATGCTTTGTCCTGTAAAGAAGCTTATTATTACCTGAATCAGTGACTTCACTGCACCACATAGCGCAAGCTCTTGATTCACTTTGAAGTCACGGACTTCAGGTATTAGTGACGTAAACTTAGCGATTGATATTACCAGTCACTCGCTCTAAACCCAACTAATTTACTATCAAAACAACACGATGATTATTGAAAGGACAAAATTTTGACTATACAAGAAAACAGCGTTAACTGATTGAGAATAAGATACTTAGAAATAGGGAATAGAAGAGCGAAACAGAGGATAGGGTGAATCAATAAATGGCGGTGAGGGAGGGATTCGAACCCTCGATAGAGTCTCCCCTATACACCCTTAGCAGGGGCGCGCCTTCGGCCACTCGGCCACCTCACCAACTGAATACATTTACCGATCAAACCCAAAGGAGCAGTTTAATAAAAGCAAATGAAACATAAAACCTGAATAGCCAACAAGTTAACTATTACGCGGTTTTGAATTTTAAAATTTATTGTAACTTACATTAGAGATGGTGCGCCCGGCACGATTCGAACGTGCGACCGCCTAGTTCGTAGCCAGGTACTCTATCCAGCTGAGCTACGGGCGCAAGGTTAGTTTAGTATAAGCTGATGCCACCTTTACAAACTGACTGACTCACTCCAATTAAGGACAAGAAACTTGCTCTTGAAAATTTAGCTTACACTTAATTTTGTACTTCAACATTTGTAAAGAGTGGTGCGCCCGGCACGATTCGAACGTGCGACCGCCTAGTTCGTAGCCAGGTACTCTATCCAGCTGAGCTACGGGCGCTCAACTTACACTTTAACTTTTCTCTAATTCATTGGGTGGTGCGCCCGGCACGATTCGAACGTGCGACCGCCTAGTTCGTAGCCAGGTACTCTATCCAGCTGAGCTACGGGCGCCTTTCCCAATTCTTACTTTACTTCTTTTTTCTTACTTCTTTCTTCTTTTCTCTTTCTTCTCTTGTGTCATTTGCAAATATGGTGCGCCCGGCACGATTCGAACGTGCGACCGCCTAGTTCGTAGCCAGGTACTCTATCCAGCTGAGCTACGGGCGCTTTACAAATGGCGGTGAGGGAGGGATTCGAACCCTCGATAGAGTTTCCCCTATACACCCTTAGCAGGGGCGCGCCTTCAGCCACTCGGCCACCTCACCTCAAGAGGCGCACACTATACAAGACTGATTTTGAAATAGAAACCCTTTATGATTAAATATTTCAAAATTAATCAGTTTAACTTACAGCCTCCTCTTTTTCACGTTGGATACGTTGGTATATCTCTTCACGATGCACGGCAACATCTTTAGGAGCATCTACTCCAATTCTAACTTGGTTCCCCTTAATTCCTAGAACAGTAACAGTAACTTTGTCACCGATCATCAGTGTTTCGCCAACTCGACGAGTAAGTATTAGCATTATTTAAATCTCCTAATTTTCGAATACAACCATCATTTAATTATCAAGAACGCTTCCTTAATTTTTTCTAAATGATGTCTTCTAAAGCTTGCAGTCACTATAAAGTAATTAGACTTATGCGTCATTCACTGATTGAATCATTTCTACCTAAATCAAACGCAGAATGCAGTGATCGAACCGCCAACTCCAAATACTTCTCAGCCATCACTACAGATATTTTTATCTCTGACGTCGATATCATTTGAATATTGATACTTTCTTCAGCTAGGGCATCAAACATTTTAGTTGCTACGCCCGCATGTGAACGCATTCCTACACCAACTATAGACACTTTTGCTATCTTGTTATCGCCTATCACCTCTCTCGCCTTTAGCTGCTCAGAAGTACGATTCAGGACCTCCAGCGCTTGATCAAAATCATTGCGATGCACGGTAAAGGTAAAATCAGTGGTATGATCTTCTGCGATATTTTGCAGTATCATATCTACTTCTATATTAGCTTCACTGACTGGCCCTAAAATTTTTGACGCAACCCCTGGGATGTCTGGAACCCCCATGATTGTCAACTTAGCCTCATCTCTATTAAATGCTATTCCTGATATCACTGGCTTTTCCACGTTGCCATCATCCTCTATTGTTATCAATGTACCCGGGCCTTCTTTAAAGCTAGACAACACTCTCAAAGGCACCTTGTATTTCCCCGCAAATTCAACAGCCCTAATTTGCAATATTTTTGAACCTAAACTGGCCATTTCCAACATTTCTTCAAAGGTTATTTCCGATAACCTCTGCGCACCCTCAACCACTCTAGGGTCCGTTGTATAAACACCATCTACATCGGTATATATTTGACACTCATCGGCTTTCAATGCCGCCGCTAAGGCCACTCCTGTCGTGTCAGAGCCACCTCTGCCTAAAGTAGTTATATTGCCATCTAGATCCGCCCCTTGAAAACCAGCCACTACTACCACATAACCTAGATCTAGATCAGCGCGAATTTTATGAACATCAATATCTTCAATTCTCGCTTTCATATGGGTGCTATCAGTCAAAATCCGCACTTGAGAACCAGTGTAAGACTTAACTTTTAAACCTAAATTTTCCAAAGCCATAGACATTAGAGCTATGGTCACTTGCTCTCCAGTAGAGAGCAATACGTCCATTTCCCGCGCAGAAGGCACCGCCTGTATTTCTTTGGCTAAGCTGATCAATCTGTTTGTTTCACCGCTCATCGCCGAGACAGTCACCACAATCTCATGACCCTGATCCCTAAAACCCTTGACCTTTTCAGCCACTGCTTTTATCCGCTCGACTGAACCTACCGACGTACCACCGTACTTTTGTACATATAGAGCCATGTCTGTTGCTCTCTCCATTATTGCCCTAGATCGTTACAGCAGTATCAAACAGGTAACTGCTGCAAACCACTAGGTGATGTTAAATCGTTTTTTGCACTGCTATAAAGCGCATCAGGGCAATCTGCCCTTTTAAGACACCCCTTACTCAACCTTGCTTAAACTTTTCTTCTAGAGCGCTCAACAAATCAGTCAGTGCTTTAGGTAGCGCCTGCGCATCTGCTCCACCACCTTGGGCCATATCCGGTCGCCCACCACCTTTGCCCGACACTTTAGCTGATAGATCTTTTATAATATCCCCAGCTTTGACTTGCGAGGTGAGGGCTTTAGCGACACCAGCTACCAAACTAACCTTACCGTCATTTACCGCAGCTAGCACCACCACCGCATTACCGAGCTTATCTTTAAGCTGCTCGACCGTTTCACGTAGTGATTTAGGATCGGCATTGTCTAATGTTTCCACTAGCAATTTAACGCCATTAATATCTATCGCATGATTGATTAGTTGCGCGCCTTTTAGTACAGATATTTGACTTTGCAATTTATCTAATTGCTTTTCCTGCAGCTTACTTTTGTCAGCCAACCCTTGCACTTTCTCTAGAACTTTGTCTTTAGGACCCTTCACTAAACTGGCTATTTGCGACAACTGCTGTTCCATGTTTGCAACGAGTTTGAGAGCACCGTATCCAGTCACCGCCTCGATTCGACGTACACCTGAGGCAAAACCGCCCTCGGACTTTATTTTCAGCAACGCAATATCGCCGGTACGCACTGCGTGAGTACCACCACACAACTCGATTGAAAACGAGTTAGTGCCCATGCTAACCACTCGTACCTGCTCAGAATACTTCTCGCCAAACAGCGCTTGTGCACCCAGCGCTTTCGCGGCAGCAATATCCATTTCCCGAGTAATCACTGCGGTATTTTCCATTATTTGCCGATTAACCATAGCCTCAACTTGCAATAGTTGCGCTGTAGTGATCGCTTCAAAATGAGAAAAGTCAAAGCGCAGCTTTTCTGGATCAACTAGCGAGCCTTTTTGCTGTACATGATCACCCACCACCTGCCGGAGCGCTTCATGCAACAAATGAGTTGCACTGTGATTAAGTGCAGAGGCTTTTCTCAGACCCACATCAACTGTTGTAACCAGTGTTTGACCGACTTTTAACTCTCCATTCAACAGTTGCCCCTGATGCAAGTGCAGGTCTGCTTGCTTAGTACAATCTTCAACGATAAAGTTTGCCTGATCAGCACTTAACGACCCCTGGTCACCAACCTGACCACCAGACTCTCCATAAAATGAGGTACTGTCTAAAATTACCGTACCACGATCACCCGCTTTTAATAGATCGACTAACTTCCCTTCTACTATAATAGCAGTGATTCGCCCCTGGCCCTGTAAGTTTGTATAGCCACTAAACTCAGTCGAACCCTCAACATTTAATTTATCATTGAAATCTGTATTGAAAGAGCCCGATGCTCTGGCTCTTTCACGCTGGGCTTGCATTTCAATATCAAAGCCCGGCATATCAATGCTGAGCTTATTTTCTCTCGCTACATCAGCGGTTAAATCGACCGGAAATCCATAAGTATCATACAATTTAAAAACTACAGCACCTGGGATTTCAGATCCAGACAGCTTAGCTATCTCTTGGTTTAACAGCCTCATACCATTATCCAAAGTTTTAACAAACTGCTGCTCTTCTTTGAGTATTACTTTTTCTATTTGCGACTGTAACTTACATAATTCAGGATACGCTTCTCCCATTTCTAAACTCAGAGCAGCCACTAATTTATGAAAGAAAACGTCCTTAGCACCGAGTTCGTTACCGTGACGGATAGCACGGCGCAGTATTCTACGCAGCACATAACCGCGTCCCTCATTGTTAGGCAACACCCCATCGGCAATCAAAAACCCACATGAGCGAATATGATCGGCGACTACTCGCAGCGACTTAGCCTCAAGATCGTCTGTACCAATTATTTCGGCAGCGGCCTTCAGCAAATTTTGAAACATATCAATTTCATAATTACTGTGCACGCCCTGCATAATCGCAGCCACTCGCTCCAAGCCCAAGCCAGTATCAATCGATGGGTTAGGCAATTTTGTTTGCTCGCCACTTGCATCGCGATTAAACTCCATAAAGACCAAGTTCCAAATTTCGATATAGCGATCACCATCTTCATCGGCACTGCCTGGCGGCCCACCCCAAACATCAGCGCCGTGATCAAAAAATATTTCGGTGCTGGTACCACAGGGTCCAGTTTCACCCATCGACCAAAAATTATCTTCACCCAAGCGAGAAAAACGACTCATATCAATGCCGATATCATCTCGCCATAAAGCTTCTGCATCTTTATCGGTATGATGCACTGTTACCCAGAGCTTCTCTACCGGCAAGCCAAGCACTTGGGTTAAGAACTCCCAAGCATAGCGAATTGCATCTTGTTTAAAATAATCACCGAAGCTGAAATTACCTAACATCTCAAAAAATGTATGATGCCTAGCGGTATAGCCGACATTTTCTAAATCATTATGTTTACCACCGGCCCGCACACAGCGCTGCGCGGTCGTTGCTCTCGTATATGAACGCTTATCTTCACCTGTAAAAACATCCTTAAACTGCACCATTCCGGCATTGGTAAACAGTAATGTGGGGTCATTGGTAGGTACTAATGAGCTAGAAGGCACAATTTGATGGCCCTTTTCTTGGTAAAAATCAAGGAAAGCTTGACGAATTTCAGCACTGGTCATGTATTTCATAGTGACGACTTTAATTATCCATTATCATAAATAACAAACACATACAGGGTATTAAAAGCACTGCTAATTGAAGAGGCTTAGATTTAACGGACTCTGTACGCAAAAAAATAGCGGCTAATTATATATCGAGGGGGTAAATTGTTCGATCTATTTATTCAATATCTCGTGATCAATTTGCTTTTTCTTGACTTTTTATGTTGCTACAACTAGCGAGAGCTCTCGACATCTATCAACTGCAGCAAGATTTTTTGTGGTTTTTACCAACAAAAACGCATGATTTAATTGAAAAACTCTGCTTTTCCTGTCAATTCACTAGCTATAACCTGAATCAGTGACTCCACTGCACTACATAGCGCAAGCTCTTGATTCTACAGCGGTTAGAAAAATACCCGCTGAACCTACGGGTGCAGCTAAGATTTTTCAATTCCTCTGTAAAACCAATATTTTACACTCTGTTTTCACTTTGAAGTCACGGATCCAGGTATAAAGCAGACTACCGAATGTCTTAAAACTTATAAATAAGCGGAAACTGTAAGGATAAATAAATCGTAGGTAGGTAGGTAGGTAGGTAGGAGATTGAGACTATGCTAAAAATATACAGATGATCGCCGCCTAAAAATTTTCAGCGGGCTCTTAACTGATCGCATAGTAACGTTGCGCAGTTTGATAGCCCTGTTCTTCACAGCGATCAATCACTTGTACTAGCCATTCAGGCTTATCACAGCGCTTACTCAGTTTTCTAAACAACTCTTGTTTTGCATGCTCACGATTCGCAAGCAGCCGTATGACTGCTTGCATAACATCGGTTTCACTAGAGTAGCGGATCTCAGTTTTTGCTCAAACATGCAGACCCCCTATGCTTAGCCGATGAAACATTTGGCCCTTGAGATACTATTCACTAGGCTCTTTGGCCTTTTTCTCTTTCTCTGGCTCTTTTTCATCGAAATTCAATAACTGCTTACGAATTTCAGCTTCAATTGCATCCGCATCTTCAGGATGTTCCGTCAAGTATTTCGCGGCATTCGCTTTACCTTGGCCAATTTTACTGCCGTTATATGCATACCAAGCGCCTGCTTTTTCGACTAGCCCTTGCTTAACACCCATATCAATCAGCTCGCCCATGCGGAAAATACCTTTACCAAACATGATTTGAAATTCAGCCTGCTTAAACGGTGAAGCAACCTTATTTTTTACCACTTTAACTCGGGTTTCATTACCAACAATTTCATCCCCTACCTTAATCGCACCGATACGTCTGATGTCCAAACGCACTGAGGCATAAAATTTTAAGGCGTTACCACCAGTGGTGGTTTCTGGTGAGCCAAACATCACCCCAATTTTCATCCGGATCTGGTTAATGAAAATCAATAGGCAATTGGCATTTTTCACATTACCGGTCATCTTGCGCAAAGCTTGCGACATCAAACGAGCCTGCAGCCCCATGTGCGAAGCGCCCATTTCGCCTTCAATCTCGGCCTTAGGCGTCAATGCAGCGACCGAGTCAATAATAATTACGTCCACTGTATTTGAGCGGATCAACATGTCGGTAATTTCGAGTGCTTGCTCACCAGTATCCGGCTGCGAGACTAGCAAATCATCAACATTAACCCCTAGCTTTTCTGCATAATTAGGATCGAGCGCATGCTCGGCATCAATAAACGCACAACTCTTTCCCAGTTTTTGCGCCTCGGCAATAACTTGCAAGGTTAAAGTAGTTTTACCCGACGATTCAGGCCCATAAATTTCAACAATACGACCGAAAGGCAAACCACCTATGCCCAGCGCGACATCTAAACCTAAAGAGCCTGTAGACACTGATGGAATCGCTTCTCGGGGCTGATCACCCATGCGCATTATCGCACCTTTACCAAATTGACGTTCTATTTGCGAGAGAGCGGCATCTAATGCTTTTTTTCTATTATCGTCCATATTATCACCTGGGCTATCGTCTTTATAATTGTCTTAGTGTTCAAATAAACACTGTATGAATACACAGCATTATGCGCAATATTTTATTAAAAGCAAGTTAATTTGTTGCATAACGACTCGGAACCGAGCAAAGCTTTAAAATACTAGCTACTTTTATAGTAGTAAATAGCTGTGTTTTAGTTACTTATATTGATTGGCAATAGCTTAATCACCTAGCTGCTTGCGCTAATTCCGCGTAAATAGCTGCGTATTGATTAGCTTCAAACTCATCGACAGTATCACTTTCAAAGCCAGCTTTTCTCGCTATCACTTGCCAGTCTTCTGCACTGGCGATTGACTCTATCAGTGGAAATATCTTGGCTTCCTCAAAATTTAGATGCTGATTCTCAGTCCGGATAAATTTTTCTAAGGTGATTAGGATATCGCTTATAGGCTGAATACCGTCCAATAATATTTGGCTAATTGGCTGCAAAACTTGTTTGGTTTGCGCATGTAGTTGCCGGTG
This sequence comes from Oceanospirillales bacterium, assembly GCA_029027825.1. Lineage (GTDB taxonomy): Bacteria > Pseudomonadota > Gammaproteobacteria > Pseudomonadales > Balneatricaceae > Rs1. Next base: position 3,230,096 of record CP093399.1, read on the forward strand.
CTCTTCTTTACACTGCAGCATAAGCGCGTTTAACTCTGTAGATCTACCGGCGAAATGCGTGTACATAATATCTTCTAGGGGATGATGGTATACATCTGCATAGTGTCCGATGTATTCAATAGCCTCAGCCATCAGCGGTAGATCAGCCACCGCACCTTGGCGGATACTTTTTATATTTTTTTCCAATACCGCCAACAGCTTACTCATATTAATGTGATCTTTATGTAATTCAGCCAACATATTCATAGGACACCTCTAATAATTCGTCAGTTACCCAGAGCAGATCTTTCTGCTGATGACTCATTACCATACGTGAGCTAAATTGTACAAGTTATGACCTATATCAAGATATATTGGCTTTTTGGAGTGCTTTTTAACCTGTTTTATACTGTGAGAGCTCTGCATAACTTACCCAGAAGGTATGATAACGCGCTCGGTAATACGGCGTTAAAAACCGGCTCAACATGCTCATTTACATCTGTAACACCCAAAATGAAGGGCACACTGACTCCGCTATCTCGCCGGTTTTTGCCTTGTTTTACCTTCGCTCGTAACATTTTGCAGAGGCCTTACTGTCGCGCCTCTTCTTTAATTCTATTACTTTTGCCAGTATAGCAACCACCACAATCGCAAACCCTAGCCTCAGCCATAAGATAGCTCCAATATCACTGCCCAACATTAAAATCAGTAACGTATCCTCAATTAAACTGTGCGCCAAACTCAAGAAGCAAATAGACAGCAGCACATCTTGTCTACTGAGATGACCCTTCTTGACTTCAGAAATAAGTAGTCCTGCACCGAAACTCAGTCCTAATGTAATACCTATGATAGTGATGTTACAGGCATTTTTGCTGATACTCAGTAAACTGAGCACTGGATTCAAGACCCTATGTAACAGGCGCTCAATGCCCATTTTCCTCAGTAGCTTTAGCAACAACATTAACGTCATAATAATAAAATATATACTGATCAATAACAGTATTTGGTCAACAGCCCACTGCGCTAAACTTTGCTCCACAGCACTTGCTTGCCACAGCAGTACCGCCGGCTGCTGTTGATAGTCTAGTGCGCCATACAGCCAATTAACAAGGCCTGCCAACAACAAGCCGCCAGCTAGTTTTAAACTGATGGTGATCGACCAACTTACACCAACCATCTTAGCGACTGCCCCTTCAATGATTACTGAGTGCGAAATCAGCATTAAAATCCCAATCACAGAGACTTGCGCAACACTCAACTGCAAGGTTACGCTCACATCAACAAACACCACCATCGCCATGTAGATATTAGTCAGTATTGCCGTTGCCCAGACAATTCCCATTTGCTCAGGCAACCCCACCAGCTCCATACATGGCGCCAGCCAGCGGCCAAGAATTTCGGTTCCACCTAACAGATCCAGTATTTTTACTATCACTATCGCCGGCACCATTACTTTTAACAGTACCAAATATACTTGTGTCACTTCTTTTAACAGTGCTATAGCGCTCTTTATTAACACTTTCCTTGCCTCAAATGAGTTAATTTATAGCTGTAATTATAAGTGCCCCACCAAGAATTAATTCCATTTAATTACCCTTTATACTAATATTAATTTCTTTGTTTGGTGTTTATATTAATTATGTTTCTTGACCGACTTGATAAAGCCATTTTACGCCAGCTGCAAACGGATGCGGGCATCAGCAATGTGCAACTTGCTGCACTGATCGGCTTGTCGCCACCGGCCTGTTTAAAAAGAGTAAAGCGCCTAGAAAAGTCAGCGGTAATCAACAAGCGGGTAGCACTACTTGATCAAGCCAAACTCGGCAATAGTTTACATATGATAGTTGAAATTATGATGCAGCAAGACCGGATGGATCTCAACGCAGCATTTATTAAAAGTATTAGGAATGCCGATGAAGTTCATCAGTGTTACAAAGTAACGGGAGAGGTCGATTTTGTATTAGTGGTGGTGGTGCCTGATATGCCAAGTTATGAAATTTTTTGTGAGCGGGTCATTTACAGCAATCCAAACTTGCGCAACTTTAGAACTTTAATTTCGATGAATCGTGTCAAATACGATACTAAAGTCCATATTCCCGATTAAGTAGATAACCTTAGCATTACATGAGACCTCTGCATAACGTTGCGAGCTAAGACTAGGCAAGAAAAAAACCGGCGAGATAGCGGAGTTATCATACCCTCTGGGTAAGTTATGTAGAAGTCTCACATACGACTGCTGTATTTTTTACCCACAGCGCGAATAGATTTTTGTTCTGTGGGTAAAGTTTGTAGCAGCTATAGTTAGAGAGCACTGATAATACTAGGCCACTTCTACTATTTCATAACTATGAGTAACTTGCACACCAGCAGCTTTAAGCATAATAGATGCGGAACAATACTGATCGGCAGACAAGCGAACTGCCCTTGCTACATGACTCTCTTTAATATTGCGACCAGTGATCGTAAATTTAATATGGATGCTAGTAAAAACCGCAGGTATTGCATCCGCTCGCTCAGCATCAACCTCTGCCACACAATCGACAACATCCTGCCGGGCTTTTTGTAAAATACCCACCACGTCATAACTGGCGCACCCCGCCACTGCTAACAGCATCATTTCCAGTGGTCTAGCGCCGCGCTTTTGCTCACCATCCATGATCATTTCAAATCCAGACTCTGTTCTTCCTTTAAAGCGAACATCGCCATCCCACTTTGCTGATACTTGCATCTATTACACCTGTTTTTAATCAGAGCAACGCGCTCACCACCGTTTTAGGTCGATAGACGCTGCTTGGTTTGCGCAGAGGATCGCTAGCACTTACTGCACCAGCTAGTTTATTGACGACTATTTAGAAGAACAATTCTCTTAGCTTACTGCCTGGATCTTCGGCCCGCATAAATGCCTCCCCCACTAAAAAGCCATGCACATCTCGCTCACGCATCGCCGTGACATCTTCTCGGCTATGAATAGCGCTCTCGGTAATAACTATTTTGTCGCGGGGGATAAAAGGCAACAGTTCAAAAGTATTATCTAAGCTGACCTCAAAAGTATGTAAATTCCGATTGTTGATACCGAGTAGTTTATTACCCAGACTTAATGCCTGCTCTAACTCATCGCCACCGTGTACTTCGACCAGTACATCCATACCTAAGCGGTGCGCTAAATTATTAAGTTCCATCATCTGCCTCTCTTCAAGGCAGGAGACGATCAATAAAATACAGTCGGCGCCGATAGCCCGAGCTTCGAACACTTGATAGGGATCGATAATAAAATCTTTGCGAATCACTGGTAAGTTGCAGGCAGCTCGCGCTTCGATTAAATAGTGTTCGCTGCCAGCAAAAAAATCAGCATCGGTTAATACTGACATGCAAGACGCGCCAGCTGACTGGTATGACTTAGCTATTTCTGCCGGTATAAAAGGATCTCGCAACAACCCTTTTGAGGGGCTGCGTTTTTTTGCTTCTGCAATAATCGCTGGACGCCCCTGTTCAATACTCTTTTCTAGCGCCCGAGTAAAACCACGAGGAGTCAAATCACTATCAATAGCAGCGGCAATGCTCTTCTCTAAATCGCCCAGACTTTTATGCTCGGAGCGCTCTGCTATTTCTTCGATTTTACGCTGAATAATTTTCTTTAACACCGTGGGGATATCTGACATAAAATTCTCTTTTTTACTTGGCTGTTGCAAACGCAGTACTAAATGCGACTAATTGCTGTAATTTGGCACTGGCAGCGCCGCTGGAAATCGCCTCTTTTGCCATAGCCACCCCAGATCTTATATCGATCGCTAAATCTGCTGCATAGAGTGCCGCGCCTGAATTTAATGCGATCATGTCCGCCGCCTTTAAATCTTGGCCATTAAAAGCAGCCTTGATCATGGTCAAGCTCTCTGCCGCGCTAGCGACTTGTAATCCAATTAAACTTTGTAGATTGATACCCGCATCGGCGGCGCTAATTTTATACTCGGTGATTTGATTCTCTTTTAATTCAGCAACAAAAGTTTCACCGTTAAGGCTTATTTCATCCAGACCATCGCTAGCGCTAACCACTAGTACATGTTTAGCACCTAATTCTTGCATTACTTGGGCGATTGGCAGGCAATAAGATCGATTAAAAACACCTAGTAAATAGTGCTTAACGCCCGCCGGGTTGGTCAGGGGGCCGAGTAGATTAAAAATGGTCCGCAGTCCCATTTCTTTTCGCGGTACAATGGCGTGGCGCATCGCACGATGATATTGCGGGGCAAACATAAAGCCAACCCCTATTTCATCGATACAACGGGCAACCTGGCTAGCATCTAATGCTAAATTAACCCCTGCTGCTTCTAGTAAATCAGCCGAACCGGTAGTCGATGAGACTGATCTATTACCGTGTTTAGCGACGCAGCCACCGGCGGCTGCAACCACAATTGCACAGGCGGACGACACATTAAATAAATTGGCGCTATCGCCACCCGTGCCAACGATATCAACGGCGGCTTGATGTTTAATATTTACTGGGATCGCTAACTCACGCATCACTCTGGCAGCCCCGGCAATTTCTTTTACGGTTTCGCCTTTCATCCGCAAACCCATTAAGAAACTACCCATTTGCGACTCTGTCGCCTGGCCGGTCATGATTTGCATCATCACTCTTTGCATATCAGCGGTAGATAAATCTTTCTTTTCGGCAATAACTGCTAGCGCTTCTTTTATGTCCATCATAAATTCTTCATCAACTTAGTTTTGTCTGGATCAGGGGTCACTACAGGCATCAATTCAGCTGCTATATACTAAAAAAATTACTTTACACTCAGCAACTAGCTAAGACCACTGACCCAGTGATTACGATCATCTACGGATTCACAAAATTATTCAATAGCTGATGCCCCTGAATCGTCAAAATCGATTCGGGGTGGAACTGTACCCCTTGAATTGGCAGCACAGTATGTTTCAATCCCATAATTTCAGCAACACTACCGTCGGCATTTTCGGTCCAAGCAGTAATTTCTAAACATTCAGGCAAGCTGCTGGGTTCGACCACCAGCGAGTGGTAACGTGTCACTTGCAGGGGATTGTCTAAGCCTTTAAACAAACCTTGATTAGTGTGTTTAATCAATGAGGTTTTACCGTGCATGGCTTTTTTAGCTCTAACTACTTTGCCACCAAATGCAACCGCGATACTCTGGTGCCCCAAACAAACCCCCAGTACCGGTATTTTTTGACCAAATTCAGCAATAGCAGCGACACAAATACCCGCTTCTAAAGGACCGCAGGGACCAGGAGAAACAACCAGCGCTTCAGGTTGCATCTCTCTTATTTGCGCCAAACTAATTTGGTTATTGCGTTTAACGCAGACCTGCGCCCCCAGCTCTGCCAAGTATTGGGTTAAGTTATAGGTAAATGAATCATAGTTATCTATCATCAACAACACAGTAAATGTAACCTTTTTATCAGCGGTGCTTATTTTATATTTGATTACATGCTGCCACTTATTGACAGGTTTTAGATGCGCTCAGATGGCCTTCAAACATTGTGAGACCTCTGCATAACTACTGCGCTCAGTAAGACGGCGTTAAAAACCGGCTTAATATGCTCATTTACACCTGTAAACTCCGCTATCTCGCCGGTTTTTGCCTTGTCTTACCTTCGCTCGCAACGTTAGGCAGAGGTCTCATTGTAATATACTTCTATTGATTAATAATCTGTTATCTAGCTTATAGAACTACTTACACTAGTAGCTAGCGATAAAGAGCAATGATGATTGCTGCGAGGGATGATATATTTGAGTAGAGCTGGATTGCGCTAAGAGTAGATGGTCTTAGTCGTATCGATAAATGACAGGCATAAAAAAACCCAGTGACAGAACCTTAAAACTGTCACTGGGGATAAAGTGTCTGAATTAGAACATATTCATATATGCTCCGCTATCCGACAAAAGTAGTACTTTTTCAGCAATTCAATGACTTGAGACGAATTAGTCAAACAAGTCAACACTGGCAGCAATCATCGGCGGGTAAACTAAAACTACTTATTCTGCTTTATAACTAGTTTAAACTCAGCACAACTGTCTTGTAACCACAGCCACACATAATCTGCAAAGCTGCGTCTTATTACTAATTCCCACTGCTGCTCACTGCTGCGACTAAGCACTGCTTGAGTTTTAGCGAACACCGTAGTCACTACTTTACCGATCGGAAAACTTCGCGGGTGAACATCTAATGGAACTGATTTTTGCAGTAGTTTTTGCACGTCACTGCCGCTTAAACGCAATATAGTTTGCCCACCTGACACATTGACAACAGCGCAGTGTCCTTGCACTTCATTGACTAGCGCTTGCTCTATCTCATAACTGCGCTCACCCGGCACCACTACTAGCCATTCATCAGGTGAAATCCAGCGAATTGAAACCTGCTCTTTTTCCACCATTTTAAGTGTATCGGGCAGCGCCAATCCAAGCGCTCGCTCCACCCCTTGGGTAAAACCAGGATTGGATAGTTTACCACGCAACACAATATGCCCAAGCAATTCTAGCTCCGTCAGCTGCACGGTGCCAAACTCGCCCTGGTGCGCTGTAGCTTGTGTATCTAAATCTGCATGCTTTAACGGGCTGCGCCCTTCAATACCACTGTCGCTAACGGGTCTTTGATCCATAGAATTGATCGTTTGTGCATAGATAAATTCAGCGCGGTTGTTTTGATCAGACATTTTGACGCTCTCCCTTAGGATCTAAGAATATTGGGCTGCAAATAATTGCTTCAATCGCCGTTCCGTCTGGCTGCGGATAAAAAACTGTCTCACCCATGCGGTTGTGCCCATTGCGAATAAATGCCATCGCTATCGAGTGCCCAAGGCAGGCGCTGTAATAACTTGAAGTTACATGGCCGAGCATGGTCATAGGGATGGGCTGATTCGGGTCATTGACCGCTTGTGAACCCTCGGGAATTACCTGCAGCGGATCTTTGGTTTTCAAACCGACCATTTGCTTGCGATCTTCCTTTACACAGTCTGCACGTTGCATGCCGCGCTTGCCGATAAAGCTGAAGGCTTTCTTGGTCGACACAGCCCAGCCCATTCCCAAATCGTAGGGGTGAACAGAGCCATCAGTGTCTTGTCCGGCGATAATGAAACCTTTTTCAGCACGTAGAATATGCATAGTTTCAGTGCCGTATGGAGTCAAGTTATAGGCAGCACCCTTTTCCATAACCGCCTGCCAAATCCGCAATCCGTAGTTAGCTTGTACGTTGATTTCAAAAGATAATTCACCGGTAAATGAAATCCTAAAAATCCGCGCTGGAATACCTTGTACCGTCGCAACTTTCCAATCCATGTACTTAAATGCATCGTTGCTTAGATCGATATCATCAACCACTGCCTCTAGAATTTTACGCGCCTTTGGCCCAGTCACTGTCACCGTTGAAAAATGGTCGGTGACGGTATTGAAGTAAACATCTAATTCGGGCCACTCAGTTTGCTGATAAATTTCTAACCATTCAAGTACGCGAGCCGCACCACCGGTAGTGGTCGTCATGATGAAGTGATTTTCAGCTAAACAGGCGGTGACACCATCGTCAAAAACCATTCCATCTTCGCCACACATCAGCCCATAACGGCACTTACCTATCGCTAATTTAGCCCAGGCATTGGTGTAGACTCGACCTAAAAACTCACGCGCATCGGGCCCTTGGATATCTATTTTGCCCAGTGTTGATGCATCTAGCACACCGGCACTTTCACGAACCGCTAAACACTCACGCTCGAGCGCTTGCTGCATACTCTCCCCCGCTTGCGGAAAGTACCAAGGACGCTTCCAATTGCCGACATCTTCAAACAATGCCCCGTTCTCCATGTGCCATTCATGCATAGCAGAAAAGCGCATCGGATCAAATAAGCCTGCACAGTGACGCCCGGCGATCGCGCCAAAGGTAACTGGGGTGTAGTTGGGACGAAAGATAGTAGTCCCTGTTTCGGGAATGGTCTTGCCCATAGATTTGGCGGCAATCGCCATCCCATTGATATTTCCCATTTTGCCCTGATCTGTGCCGAATCCCATCGCCGTGTAACGCTTGACGTGCTCAATAGATTCAAAGCCTTCCAAGGTCGCCATTTCAATACCGGCAGCGGTGACATCATTTTGCAAATCGACAAACTGTTTTGGCGCGCGACTGGTTGGCTTAGGATGAGGGATATGATAGAGCGCCATCGGTGGGTTTTCAGTGACGATCTCGGCACTGGCAGCATCACTATATTCTGATCCAGAGGCTAGTGTAAAGCCCGCATTCAAGACCGCTAGTTCACCCGTAGCAGTGCCATCAGCCAGACAACTCTGTAAATCAAATGTGCCGTTAATAGCGCCTACCACTAATTGTTTTTGTACGGTTTTACCGGGGATAAAACCGATCACTTGATCGCTCCACACCGGACGACTGCCTGTGTGGCAAGATAAGTGAATAGCTGGACTCCAACCGCCTGAGCTGGCGAGAGTATCGCATTTTAGCTGCTCCAGAGTGCCGGTCAACTTATCGCCTACTGAATTTAGTGCCGAGACACTAACACTGGCAACTCGCTTGCTACCTTGCACTTCAACAACAGCAGCACCGCTAATCACTCTAATGCCCAGTGAATTTGCTTTATCGACAACCTGAGCACCGGCGCCACCACTACGAGTATCGACAATCGCCACAACTTCGCGCCCTGCTGCGTGCCAATCAAATGCCGCTGAATAAGCATTGTCATTGGTGGTCATTAAGACCAACTGATTACCTGGCACTACCGCGTAGCGATTAATATAAGTAGAGACTGCCGCCGCCAACATACAACCTGGCACATCGTTATTGGCAAAGACTAGAGGCCGCTCATGAGAGCCGGTCGCTAACACTACCCAGCGACTGCGAACCCGATGCATACGCTGCTTGGATATATTAGTCGGGGCACGATCTGCAATGTGATCGGTACAGCGCTCGTGGATAGTCAAAAAATTATGATCGTGATAGCCGTTAACTGTCGCTCTTGGCAACATTATCACTTCTGGACAAGCGGTTAATTCCGCAACCACCTTAGTCACCCACTGCATCGCGGGCTCGCCATCAATCAGGGCAGTTGAATCCAGTAGGGAGCCGCCAAACTCCGCCTGTTCATCGGCAATAATCACTCTGGCACCAGAGCGCGCCGCCACTAGTGCAGCCGACAATCCAGCGGGCCCTGCACCGACAATAACGATATCGGCATGTTGATTGTAATGATCGTAGCGATCGGGGTCACTCTCTCGCGGTGAGCGACCTAACCCAGCAGCTTTACGGATATATTTCTCGTAAGTACTCCACATTGACTTGGGGTACATAAACGTTTTGTAGTAGAAGCCCGGCGGCATCATTTTAGCGCCGATGCTTCCCAGAGCGCCCATCATGTCAAAATCAACGTTCGGCCAACCGTTAGTCGATGTCGCCACTAAGCCATTAAATAGTTCCTGTTGTGTGGCACGTACATTCGGTACTTGAGTGGCCTCTGTGGCGCCCAGTTGCATAATGGCATTCGGCTCTTCGGCACCGGCACCGACAATCCCACGTGGACGGCTGTACTTAAAGCTGCGGCCAACTATATCGATACCATTTGCCAACATTGCCGAGGCTAACGTATCCCCAACAAAGCCTGGATAACTCTGGTTGTTGTAGCTGAAATTAATTTGGCAGTTACGCGCAATGCGTCCACCAGATTTTAGGCGGTTTTGCTGTGACATTTAAACCCCCTCCTTAGCTGCAGCGGCTTCGCTAGCACCTGTAATTTTAGGCTGTTGACCAATTTTATACACTTCTTTAATCTCGTAATTTTGCGTGTCGCGTGTCATGTTGAAAAACTTACGGCAGCCAATAGCATGAACCCACAATTCGTGGTGGATACCCCGTGGGTTGTTGCGAAAAAATAAATATTCGCCCCACTCTTGATCAGTACACTGGTCCGGATCGAGCGGGCGAGGAATATGCGCTTCTCCGGCGGCGTGGAACTCTTCCTCTTCACGATGCTCTTCACAGTGCGGACAGTAAATATAAAACATGAGTAACTCCTTAGTGGGCAACGCCTGCAGCGCCGTGTTCATCGATGAGTGCACCGTCGTAAAAGCGGAACATAGAGAAAGGTTTAGCCATTTCAGAGGCCTCACCAGCCGCTAAAGTGGCGGCAAACACGTGCCCAGATCCCGGGGTAGCTTTGAAGCCGCCGGTACCCCAACCACAGTTAAAGAATAAATTTTCCACCGGCGTTGCCGAGATAATCGGACATGCATCGGGGCAAGTATCAACAATCCCCCCCCACTGTCGATTCATTCTCACTCGGCTAAACACTGGAAACAGCTCAACAATCGCCTGCACTGTGTGCTCAATCGTATGGTAACTACCACGTTGCCCATAGCCATTATAGCCATCGATACCCGCGCCAATCACTAGATCACCTTTATCGGATTGCGAGATATAACCATGTACATGGTTAGACATAACTACCGTATCTAAAATCGGCTTAATCGGCTCAGAGACTAGCGCCTGCAGAGGATGCGACTCAAGCGGCAACCTAAAGCCCGCCATTTTCGCCATCACACTAGAATTACCGGCCGTGACACATCCGATTCGATCGGCTTCGATAACACCGTGTGAATTAGTCATCACTCCGGTCGCTGCACCGTCTTCAATAATGATATCTACTACTTCACACTGTTGAATTAAATCGACGCCTAAAGCATCGGCTGCCCGGGCGTAGCCCCAAGCGACGGCATCGTGACGCGCAACACCGCCACGCGGCTGCCAAGAGGCACCCATGATTGGATAACGGGGTCTATCACTGCAATCCATCATCGGTACAATTTCTTTTATTTGCTGTGCATCGAGGACTTCGCCATCAATACCGTTTAAACGATTGGCGTGGACCCGCCGCTCAATATCGCGCATGTCTTGCAGAGTATGGCCTAAGTTGAGTACCCCACGCTGAGAAAACATCACATTGTAGTTGAGGTCTTGCGAAAGCCCCTCCCACAACTTCATGGCATGTTCATATAATTTCGCTGACTCATCCCACAGATAGTTAGAGCGTACAATAGTGGTGTTTCGAGCGGTGTTACCACCCCCTAAATAGCCTTTTTCCAACACCGCTATATTGGTAATACCATGTACCTTAGCAAGATAGTAAGCAGTGGCTAGACCGTGCCCGCCGCCGCCTACGATAATCACATCATATTTCTTTTTTGGCACTGGATTACGCCATACACGCTGCCAGTTCTCATGATGACTCAAGGCGTGTTTCAACAACCCGAAACCTGAATATTTTTGCATGGCTGAATCCTTGATCTTAGATAATTCTTATTCTTGCAGATAAAAATTAAGTGACTGAATAAAAAAGTCCCCTACAGTGAGGACAGTCTTAGTTTGAGAGCTCTGCATAACTACTGCGCTCAGTGAGACGGCGTTAAAAACCGGCTCAATATGCTCATTTACACTAGTAAAATCCGCTATTTCGCCAGTTTTTGCCTTGTCTTACCTTCGCTAGCAACGTTATGCAGAGGCCTCAGTTTATGTAGGGGAGCAAAAGCTTGATAGTTGGATAATAATTTTTATCGCCGCTCGCATTCTCCTTAAAAGCGACAATCCTCAATCAATCCGCGACACCCTAATAACTCGCTACAAGTGGTGATAGCTCGCAATGGCTTTAATCATGTCAGTAGTAGAGTAATAAGGATTACCAATTGAATGATTCGCCCAAGCATAAAATATTCCCTGTGGGTGATTTGTTTAGCGGCTCCCTAAGCTTCAATCTGCAAGTTAGACTTGGGAACTGAACAGCATGAGAGTATATAACCTAGATCAACGTCCGCATCAGTAATCCCCCCGTTGTGGCTCATTTCAACTTGACCGTCAATCTTCATGACTTTGCAAGTTCCACAAATCCCCATGCCGCAGGCTTTGGGAATAGTAAGTCCGAGCTTTGCAGATGCTTCGTGGACCGTTTCTCCAGGGTGGATTTGGACACTTTTTCCGGCCTTTACAAATTCAATACTGAACATTTCATCAACATTCAAGGTGTCCGCATGGTCCACGGCAATTTCAGCTTGATCTATAGCATTTTGCTCTACGGCTTCTGGAGTGGCGCCAAAGGATTCTTCATGGTAGCGGCGCATGTCAAACCCAGATTTTTTTAGTAATTCTCTGACTGCGCGCATATAAACTTCAGGGCCGCAGCAAAAAATTTCCCGCTGGCTAAAATCCGGACAAATCATCTGTAATTTGCCTGCGTCTAAATAGCCTCTGTATCCTGCCCAAGCTTGCCCGGTGCTATGTCGCTCGCAAATAAGACTCAGTGAAAAATTACTAATCCGTGAGCACATATGCTCAAGCTCGCGACGGTAGATAATATCATCTGGGGTGCGGGCGCTATGTACGAAATGCATGTCTACTTCAGCATTGGTATCAAAGTACCAACGCGCCATTGACATCACCGGTGTAATACCGACGCCGCCGGAGAGCAACAGCACTTTATCTGCGGGATAATCGATACAATTAAATAACCCCACCGGCCCATGCACGGCCAATTCATTACCCTCCTGTAAATTATCGTGCAGCCAATTTGATACTAAACCGCTCGGAGCACGCTTCACCGTAATTGAAAAACTGTAGGGGACAGAGGGAGAGCTAGATATAGTGTACGAGCGCATAATCTGCTGAGACTCTATCTCTAATTCTAAGGTGACGAATTGCCCAGGCTTGAAGAAAAACATCACCGGTTGCGATGCCATAAAACAAAAGGTTTTTACATCGACAGTTTCCTCTATGACTTTCACACATCGTACTAAGTGCCGGCCATTGCTCCAGGTTTTGGTATTAATCTCATGAAGGTAGTTACTGCCTAGGGAAGCGGCTGCTTTTGTCATAATAGTACTCGCATGCAATATTAAGTGAATTTGAATCGCGCTATCAAATAGGCAGTTCCCATCACTCAAGTGAATAGTCACAAAGTACTAGGAAATCTCTTAATAATACGATTTGTGCACATCATCTGCGCAGAGTGGTTTTGGATATTGCCCAATTACGACATGCAAATGCTTACACCTTAACCCACCTAGATAGCGATCAGTTTTAACGGCGATTTTTATAGAGAACAGCAAATCAAACCGGTGATTTGTGATCAGTTGGAAGTCGTAATCAGGCAGTTTTCTATGCAACTTTTAGGCGAAGATTCGCCCATCAATTTAACCACAATAATGATAGGGACTTGATGTGAGCCAATACGATTTAATCAACATCAAACACAGTGATTTTGCACAAGCTAGCAGTGAAATGTATCGATTACTTGCCTCTCGAAAAGGTAATTTATCATTGCCACAACCGCTGTATAACGATCCGCAGATGTTTAAAGTAGACATGCAGGAAATTTTTCAAAAAGAATGGGTTTTTGTCGGTATGAGTTGCGAGCTACCTGAAAAGGGAGATTATATCGCGATTGATATTGCACAAAATTCGATTTTGCTAGTCCGCAGCGCCGAGGGCGAGATTAATGCTTTTCACAATGTCTGTCGTCATCGGGGTTCAAAATTATGTGACGGTCAACAAGGAAAAGTCGCCAATTTAGTGTGCCCATATCATCAGTGGACTTACGACTTAAAAGGCAATTTGTTATTTGCCGGCTCAGAAATGGGCGACAGCTTCAATATGCAAGATTACGGTTTAAAGACTGTGCACTGCGAGGTAGCAGGGGGCTTTGTTTTTGTCTGCCTAGCCAAGGGGGCTGCTCCAGATATTGCGCCTTTCGCCGCTACTCTCAATGAGTATATGCAACCTTATGATATAGAAAATAGTAAGGTAGCTCTGCAGAGTACTATTGAAGAGGCCGCTAACTGGAAATTGGTAATAGAAAACAATCGCGAGTGCTACCACTGCAATGCATCACATCCTGAGTTACTCGGCAGTCTTCTCGAGTTTGACGATACTAATGATCCCAGAGTAACTAGTGAGTTTTTGGCCCACTATGAAAAGCAAGCTAGCGCTTGGGACACTGAGCATATCCCACATCGGCACGTATCTCACGGGCTGGCCAATAGAGTGGTTCGCATGCCTTTAAAAGAGGGTGTTGAAGTAATGAGTATCGATGGCAAAGCATCTGCTAAATTGATGGGCAGAATAAAAAACCCTCAGCTTGGCTCGATGCGTATTCTACACTTACCTAACTCTTGGAATCACATGCAATCTGATCACTGTGTGATCTTCCAGGTTATTCCTATCAGTGCACAAAAAACCTTAGTGACGACCAAGTGGCTAGTACATAAAGATGCCGTAGAAGGTGTAGATTACCAAGCGAGTCAACTACGCGAAGTCTGGGATGCAACTAATTATCAAGATAAGATACTAGCGGAGCGCAACCAACAGGGGATCAATTCAATCGGCTATGAACCTGGACCCTATTCAGAAACTTACGAATTTGGGGTGATAAACTTCATTGATTGGTACAGTGCAACGGTGCGTAAAAATATAGACAACTCACATCGATAGCCCAGTAAAAATGACGCGGCGCCCCATTTATCAACAGAACCTTAGCGAGTATTCAAACAAATTCCACATTTTTCCGTGGATAACTAAGTACACTGACTCCACTATTTCGCCGGTTTTTGCCTTGCGTTACCTTCGCTCGCAACGTTATGCAGAGGTCTCTAATACTGACTAATGGCCTGACACCCACCGACAAACGATGGATAGCAACAGCGCTAGCTACAGTACTTAAAACAGTGTGTTTTTTGTACTTGTTTTTCTTTTAAGTCTTTAATATTAATATTAAATTCAGACAATATGTATTTTTTTGCTCTAGCGTAAAGCTACCTTTACCCTAGGAAATATATCTGTTATAAATTTGCCATCATAAAACTGTTGGAAAACTATGACACTACATTCGCAAGCTAAATCTCTGTTAAGATATCAATCAATAGGTATCACTTGCATAGTATTAGCTATTATTGCTGGAATTTTTAGCTATTTTCTTTTAAAAGATAATTCCAATCATAAACATCGACTGCAAACCTTAGATTTCGAAGTTAGAGAAGCGCACAAAAGACGCATCCAGCTGGAAGTGAAAAATGCCAGTAACTACATTATTTACATGAACTCCCAAGCAGAAAATCAATTAAAGCGTCAATCTAAAGCGGCGGTTGAAAAAGCGCACATTATCGCCAGCAGTATTTATAGACAACAGAAAGACATCTTGAGTCCAGAAAAAATTAAGCGACTGATTATTGAAACACTCCGAGATATCCGTTTTTTTAACGGCCGCGGTTATTATTTTATCGACGGCTTAGATTCACTCGTACACATGCTCCCCCCTTTCCCTAAGCTGGAAGGCAGCTATTTTTTTGATATTCCGAATACCACCACCAACTTTCAACTAATTTTGGATTCATTAGACAACCCTCAAAAAGCCGGTTACTCGCAATACCAATGGTACTCTCCTGCTAGGCCCAAACAGCTCAGCGAAAAAATCAGCTACGCAAAGGTATTTGAACCTTTTGATTGGCTGATAGGCGCGGGGGACTACCTGTCAGGATTTGAACAAGATTTGCGACTAGACGCCTTAGAGCGGCTCTCTAAATTAAAACTCAACAGCCAAGCTAACATCACCATATTAGACACGAACGGCCAGTTAATTAGCAATTTCCAACAGCACAATCTGTTTACAAATAACCAGGCACTGAATATCATCCTGTCGAATGAAATCATCTCATTTGCACAGCAGGGCGGAGGATTCATAGACTTTTCTAAACTGCTGAATACACCATTAAAAGATAAAAACCAGCTTGCCTATATTGAAACTATTGAACCTTTAAATTGGATAGTTATTGCCGATATTTCCCCGGGCAAAATCAACAAAATCATAGCCACGCAAAGCAGCCAGATTGAATTGCAGTCCCGTGAAGATATGCAAGTCCTAATGATAGTGTTAGCGATCACCGCTTTGATTACTCTATTAATTATTTACCTTTACAACGTGTGGTTTCAGCGCCTTTTCAAAAAGTACCAGAGCAGCTTAGATTTAAAACAACAAGAAATCTCACTAAACAACCAAAAACTGAAACTTGCCTCAAGAGTTTTTGAATCGACCAGCGATGCAATTGTAGTCACTAACACTAAGTTAAAAATAATAGCGGCCAATCCTGCCTGTATCAAAATTACCGGCTACCAAGCAGAGGAAATCATCGACAAGAATGCTAAATTTTTATGCTCAGGCCACCAAGATGACTATTTCTATGAAGAAGTATTTC
Organism: Oceanospirillales bacterium; assembly: GCA_029027825.1. GTDB lineage: Bacteria > Pseudomonadota > Gammaproteobacteria > Pseudomonadales > Balneatricaceae > Rs1. Next base: position 3,246,333 of record CP093399.1, read on the forward strand.
AACAGTTACATCAACAGGGGCACTGGCAGGGTGAATTCTGGAATAAGCACAAAAGTGGCAAGGTTTATCCGATATGGTTATCTATTTCTACGTTTATCGATACTAAACACAGGATATTAAATTACATTGCGATATTTTCCGACATAACGGAACTAAAAAAGACCGAGAAGCGCTTAACTTATCTGGCAGATTATGACCCATTAACGCAACTTGCGAAGCGCCACATACTGGCTGATAGGGTCGATGAAATTATTAAATACAGCGAGCTCAATCATCAGCAACAATTTGCATTAATGCTGATTGACTTAGATCGATTTAAAAACATCAATGACACTTTGGGACATAACATTGGCGATCAAGTACTGCAACATATTGCCAAAAGACTATCCGCCAACATCCGCGCGTCAGATATAATAGGTCGTTTGAGTGGCGATGAATTTATTATCTTAGTTAACCACAACAAAGCCTATTCGGCAGCAAGCCGCTTAGCTAGTCGCATCATCATAGACTTGGCTGAACCGATTAAAATTGCCGATCATGATTTAGTGGTCACCCCCAGCATTGGCATTGCCGCTTTCCCCGATGACGGTATTGATTTTGATTCACTGTTGAAAAATGCCGATGCGGCTTTAAACCATGCAAAGTCCCAAGGTAGAAACAACTATCAATTTTTCACTGATGATATGCACCAGCGCGCATCGGAAAAGCTCTCACTAGAAAGGGGTTTGCGCTTAGGCCTAAGCAAACAACAATTTGAACTGCACTACCAACCCCAATTTGATTTAGCGACTAATGAACTAGTAGGTTGTGAAGCTTTATTGAGATGGAATTGCCCGAAATTAAACTCACCCTCCCCAGATAAGTTTATACCGATCGCAGAAGATACGGGTCTAATCTTACCGATCGGGCAGTGGGTATTAGATACCGCCTGCAGACAAGCCAAGCACTGGCAAGAGCAAGGCTACAAAGCTATTCCTATCGCGGTCAACGTCTCCAGTTACCAATTTACAAAAAATATCGTCAGCTCAATACAACACAGCCTCGACACCGCCAGTTTAGACCCTAGTTTGCTGGTGATTGAAATTACTGAAAGTGCCTTGATGCAAGATCCTGAATTCACCAAAAATTCCTTGCTAGAATTACGCGCGTTAGGCTTAAAAATAGCGCTGGACGACTTTGGCACTGGCTACTCTTCGCTGGCGTACTTAAAGCGTTTCCCAATCGATAAGCTAAAAATAGATAAAACTTTTATTACCGGATTACCTGACGATCAGGATGATTTAGTTATTACCCGCTCAATTTTGGATGTTGCCAACAATCTTAATATGACCACCATTGCCGAAGGCGTAGAAACCACTGCACAACAGCAACTCCTCTCTGAACTAGGCTGTCAACAAATGCAAGGATTCCTCAAGGGAAGGCCGGTAGCTGCCAAACAGTTTGCCTTACAGCATTTAGTGAGTGAGTGCTTAGACCCTAAAGTTCGCAGCTAATTTTAGGGTCTATCTGTTTTGCCGTACAACAAGCGAGCTAATAGCGATAATCCGACAACAAATCGCTTGTCATCTGCCTCCGCCATCACTGATAGTCGCACTGCATTTACCGGTTCGACGACACTAAAATATGCGGCATCACTGACTAACAACCCCTGTTCATGACAAGCTTGAGTAAAAGCACTACTCTGCCAGCATTTAGGTAAATGTAACCAGCAGCTATAGCTGCTACTCTGCCTTGCTATTTGATACTCTGACAAGTACTCAGTCACCAATCGCTGCCTGAAGGATGCAATATTTTTTTGCTCACTCGCCAAGGAAAACGCTGCTCCTGAGTTTATCATCCCACTAGCCATTTCAAAAACCAGAGGTGATGGCATCCACAAAGTGGCGCGAATAAAGTCTTTCATGATTGCTTGCTGCTCCACTGGCACCTTCAAGTACCCACAGCGCAAGCCCGGGCCAATCGCCTTGGATAAACTGCTAATATAAAAGGCACGATCTGCAATCAGATCAGTAATCGGCTGAATTTTTCGTTGATTCAAAAAAGCGTAAATATCATCTTCAATTAACCAGATATCCTGATCCACCACTACCTGAGCAATTTGCTGGCGCCGCTGTAAGGACATAGTCGCTCCAGTTGGGTTTTGTTGCGAGGGGACCACCAGCGCTGGTTTTTCCAATAGACATTGCGCTTGCAGCGCCTCAGCCATCATCCCCTGCTCATCCATCGCTATAGGGATAACCCTACGCCGTAAGTATTTGCAAACTGATAATAGCCCTGGGTACGTCTGTGCCTCTACAGCGATGCAATCTCCTTGCTTCGAATAGAGTTGGATCAAACTTGTCAGTGCATTTTGTGCACCATTGGTGAGTATTATCTGCTCGGGGCTTGCTACACTTAAACCATAGTTGCGACACCAGCTAGCCCCAGCCTGACGATGCTCCAATAAGCCGCTACCTTCACTGTATGATAACAACTGATGTATTTTCATAGCACTTAAGCTCTGTTGACATTGCTGCTGTAAATCCACTAAATTTGCTGTTATGCAAGGCTGTAATATCGAAAAATTAATATCAATTTTGGCAACTGAAGCATGAATAACATTTTCCAATCGCTGTTCCAGAACATAGCTTCCACGTCCGACAAACGATTCTATTTGACGCTGTTCAACTAACAATTGAAAGTTTTAGAGACAGTCACCGCGGTAGTTCCCCACTGTTTCGCGAGGTCTCGATGTGTAGGTAATTTACTGCCTTGTGGATATTCACCCGCTGCAATTTTGGCATTGATTTTCGCCGCTATGACTTGGTATTTAAATTGATTGATGCTTGCTACACAGCCTTTAATAATGATAATGGAGGCTAATATTTAATCTTTTGGCTCTACAAACTATTACAACAATGCATTTGACATATTTCAATTTCAATAATACTATTTATGAAAATGAGACACTCAGCATAGCGTCATGAACGAAGGTAATACAAGGCAAAAACCAGCGGAATAGCGAAGTTAGTGTGCCCTTTTTTATAGGCTTTACTGGTATACGTGAGCAAATTTAGCCATTTTTTAACGCAGTATTACCAAGTACAGCCGTTATGCTGACATCTCAAAACATCACCTAACGTCATCAAAGGAGTAAGACAATGACCAACAAATCTGCAGCATTTATCGGCCTTGGTGTTATGGGCTACCCTATGGCTGGGCACCTTAAAACTGCGGTCATCAAAACCCCCGTCCACCATCGCAGTCAGCAAACGGCGCTCAATTGGAGCCGGCAACACGCTGGCCAACATGCTGCTACTCCCCGAGCAGCAGCGATCAATGCTGACATTGGGATTAATTGTGTCGGTAATGATGATGACGTAAGAAGTGTGGTTTATGGTGCCGATGGCATTTTAGCGGGATTGAAAGCGGGAGCTATTTTAGTCGATCACACCACCACTTCCGCGACACTGGCCATAGAATTACAAACTGCCTGTCAAAAACAAGCGGTTACATTTATCGATGCACCAGTTTCCGGGGGTCAGGCAGGTGCCGAAAACGGTAAGTTAACTGTGATGTGCGGTGGCCAGCAAGCCAGCTTTGATCTCGCGGTACCTTACATGGAAAGCTATGCTCAACAAATCCAATTACTCGGCGAAAACGGCCAGGGCCAGCGCTGTAAAATGGTCAATCAAATTTGCATTGCCGGAGTACTGCAAGGGTTATCTGAAGCATTAAAGCTCGCCCAAAGTGCTAATTTAGATATCCCACAAGTAGTTAATACCCTGAAACATGGAGCTGCTGGTTCCTGGCAGATGGAAAACCGCTTAGTAAGTATGGGCCAAGACAAATTCGACTTCGGTTTTGCCATCGATTGGATGCGCAAAGATCTGGGTATTTGCCTGGAAGAAGCGGCTAGTCACAATTTAGAACTACTGCTAACTCAAGATGTCGATCGCCTTTAATCGAAATTACAACCAGCAGGTTTAGGAAGAATGGATACCTCATCGCTTGTTAAATCAATGTCATAACCATAAAACACCTTGATTGAAGCTCTCGAATAACTGCGAGAGGCTGCTATATTTTGCACCAAGCTTAGCGACTGCTCAGCTGGTGCAATTTTAAATAACACCTGGATCAGGTACTTGCATATTTTCAGTCAAAAACGCAGGTAGCAGCCAGGCACAGAGCAGTATCGCTGACTAATCATCTACTGCTTTTAGCTGAACCACTTGACTTAGTTTTTATAGCCATTCAATTTACAGTTTCGCTTCACTAGGACCAGTTTATCAACTGGTCAAAGATCGAGCTAGCAAGTTATTCCCTGCCAGCTTTAACTAGCGGCCCGAGACTGTTAAGGTAATCATTGTTAAAACCATCTTGATAGACGCCGAAGTCAACTGCCCTATCTCTAAAACTTTTTAAAGGCTGACCTAAACCACCCATGATTCCTTTAGTACGCTGACGCCGTACTTGGTCTAAGTCGATTTCAATAGGAATAATTTGTTCAAGTTCCCCCGCTTGATGTAAAACCTTACCTGCTGGATCGACAATAATTGAACGACCATTGCCCCCCTCAGAGAGACCGTTAATATCCACAAAGTAACACTGATTGAGCGCGGCTGTCGCCACCGCATTGGCCAGCTCTATGTCTCTATCGATAGTCCCGGTTAAGGTAGGGTGGATAATAACTTCTGCACCAAGTGCTGTCAGCGTTCTACTGGTCTCTGGGAACCAGGCATCGTAGCAGATAGACAGACCAAAACGCCCTACATGTGGCACGTCAAATATACAAAACTCACTGCCAGCGGTAATCCCTGTCTCGTAAGGCATAAACGGAAACATCTTATGGTAGCGATTAACAATTGTCCCCTCTGGGTTGATCACAATAGACGTATTGTAAATTCTATCCCCAACACGCTCAAAATGAGAGCCCGGTATTAGCCATAAGCCATAGCGTTCAGCCAGTTCACATAACTTTAGCTCTGTATCAGACCCTTTCACTACAGCCAGTGCAGGATCAGGTCCGGCGACTGCCAACTCACTAAACACTGCCATTTTCACCCAGGGAAAACGGAACACCAAGCTAGCTAATTGTCTTTCTATCTCTTCTAAATTATCTTTTGCTGATACATGCATTTGCATACCAGCGATAGCAAAAGGTGTCATATCGTTCCTTATTTATAAACAAGAATCATCTAAAAGTGATCCTAATCGGGGCTAGTTTCCGCCAAGCTTAGCGGGGTTCGCGTACAGAGACCTAATGAAGCTAAGCGCAGTTGTTATACCGAGGTCTCATTATATTATTACACTTATATTTTTCAAAACCACATTAAGAGAAAAACTCCTCGAGCTGGTCTATTTCATATTATCCTCGCTGATGATGACCACACTTTCGCCCAACACTTAACCCGAATATTGCACCCAATCGCTCGTGTTCTAGCTTGCTCCTTGTTTTTACAGACTTTTCTTTCTCAATCAACCGTTCACACAAGAACGGCGTTCAATCGAAAAAAATCCTGTAAAAACAACTAGCGGCGTTATCATCACGGCATTGCATGCAATATCCGGGTTAACTCTTTTGCGGTACTATTTTGGGAATAGTTAAACTGGATATCCCAAGATCTACATAAGTTATTTGCCGCTCTCCCTCAGCAAAATCAATAAAGCTCTGCAGCCAGTGTTGATCCTTCCAAATAATTTCCATTACTCCCTCTGTAGGGCGATACAGTGTGGTGTATAAAGTCCCAAAGCCACGCTTAAAAGCATCACTGTATAAAGGAGCCTGTAAAAAACTTTGGATGAAACGCGCAGATGTTTGGTATTCATTCCTCAAACTTTGATCTAAAAAGATTAAGCGTTCCACGGTTTTCGTTGCCACTGCGTGCCGTTTCCAAGCTATTTTTTCCTGATGATTAGTCGACGCTAAATCTTCGAGTATCACCGCTGCACTATTTGGCGATAACCAAACAGTCACTGCATACCCTTGATAGTCTACAATCGTCAAATTATAAGCCATGTGACAGGGAATTTTTTTAAGTGCGGCCACCGCCTCCGCAGTCGTATCACAAGTCTCTAATACATAACGTACTATTAGTGGTATTCCGAAACCTGAGCCACCTTCAGTTTTACCGCCAAAGGCTAATGAAACGGCCAAACCAGAATCATTCATACCATCGACCAGCCCCCACAGGCAATCTGACATACCTATGACCTGCCGCTTATTCCACTTGGTTTTAAGAATCACACCTTCTGTATACAGCGGATGGTAATCGTAATTTCGGATTAAAAAAAGTTCACTCTGTCTACGCCACACGGCTTGTGAACAGCCGGAAAAGTACATAGGTGGGTTATACATAGAAATGGCTCTAGCCGCCGCATCACTACCACCCGCTAACTCCACTAACTGCTGGTAAATAGGGACAATTTCAGGCATATATTTCTTCAGCTGATTAAGACAAGTCAAGTACCTTGGCCTGGCGTTTACACCCTCAGAAAAATACCATTTTTTATAGCTAGGCCACATTTGATTAAAGTATTTTTGCCACTTTAAACCCGGCTGTGCTTCATCTATTGATTGGAATTTATATGTCATATAATAGTACGGTTAAGTACTCCTAATTATCGCTTTTAAAAAGGTTGGCTCTAGAAAGCCCAACCTCAATAATTTATCTATATTTACCCCATAGCAGCTGGTCGAATTATCCCTTTAAGCACAGCGTTTTATTTCTAATCCAAAAAATCTACCGATAACTATTTAACATAGAACAACTTTTAAAGTAATTATTCGAGTAACCTACGGACCATCAATAATGATGATTAACCTACCTGGGAAAAGCTAACTATTGATCTACAAATAGACGAAAGAAAACCTCACTTTACAGTTGGGCGACAGACTGCAAAGTGGGGGTTCCATTAATATCATATATTGACCTATTACAGAATTTTGAACGCTCCTGCAGTTAATGAACTTGGAGAGTGCGCCACTTCCACTTGAGAGTCAGAGAGTTCAATACTCTTATAGCTTTTACGAATGCCATCAATCCAAGCCATTGCCCGGTCATTCAGCTCAAAATCATCAGTCATCAGACGCCCTCGAGTAATTAAAATACCTAAATCTGCTCCTTCATATTCATAGTCATTACTATCACTGATGCGTAAGAAAAACGCTTCATTATCCGTTTCTACTGCACGACGACGATAATCAAAGTAACTAAAGTTTACATTGCCGTCTTCATCCATTGTATAAATACCAGATTGAGGCGCTTCAGTAATAAGCGCAACCGATTCATCGGTGTGTTTAATCACTAATTGCGACCAACTATCGATATTATCTTCTTCTGCCCAACGTGCATTCAAAGCTTCAACATCAAAATCAAACTCTACATCACAAAACTCTAATAAGTGGAATAAAAACAAAGGCGCATCAGCATGAGCGAAGGCGGCGTGATTGGTTAAAGAACTGGCCCCTGTCACTCTCGGGTTAAGCTCTCCCAGATAAACTTCACCCGTGTCAGTATCCAGTAAGAAATCTAATTCGAAGTAACCTCGATAGCCTTCCGCTCGTAGTGCCTCGCCGAAGGCAAATGTATAATCGCGCGCTTTAGTACGTATTTCATCGGTAAATGCGCCAGCATATATTTCGTTACCACACCAGCCTCCTTTATAAGGAGTCAACTCTTTAAAGCCAACTAATTCCGTCATCAAAGGTCCGACCACAGTACCTTTTTGGGTGGTACAAGCTTCAATTGCCGAGCCTCTACAGTTAATCCGCTTCATGACTTTTATTTCTTCGCCGCACTCTATTTCTGCTGCGTACTTATTATACTCCTCACGATTAGATATGAAGTAAGTGGTGTGCCCCGAATCACCAAAGGCAGTTTGCAGTACTAAATCATCACCTAGCCCCTCCTCTTTACATAATTCCTGTAAATGCTGATAATTTTCTATCTTGGATAAAAGATTAGGCACACTAGGCACTCCTGCCCGGTCTCCAATTCGCACTGTTTCTATCTTATTATCCAATTTACTGCGCAGACTGGCGCTGGGAAAACACACCTCTAAATTTAGCTCTTCACACAACTGTTCAGTTTTTTGATCAAACATCAAAAATATTGCTTTACCCTTTTCACCTTCATTAGCGCGGTTGGCAATATAGTCGACTACGTCTTTATGCTCTAACAAATAATTATTAATATCTTCAATGCTTTCAAACTCTGCATGCGGTAATTCACTGGGAATAAATACGCTGGGATGCCGGCCATCAAAACAATCAAGATAATTAATATATCTAAAATTTTTCACCCAGGTCGATATTCCTAACAAATTAAAATTAGTCGCACTTATAAAGTACATAGGTGTTTCATTTCTTAAGAAATAGCGTCTAATATCTGATAGATTTTTTAGAATAGGCTTACTCATTGTTGATTCATCCTTTCGCTCGATTTCACAATTTTTATTATCTGATTTTTTTATGTTTAACGATTTTTTCTTTGACTGGCTTGATTTTTTCGACCACAACCTCAAAGGGAGTAATTGCTGCAGAAATCGCCAAAGTCGGACGGTTTTTGATAATAACTGACTCCAGTGCTGCTGCTGTGAACACCCCGAGCCCAAAATCCGGACGGTAGCCATGAATTTCTGACACGTCCAATGCCAACATATAATCAATAATTTCTTCACTTATTACTTGTCCTGGTACTAATATTGGGAACCCTGGAGGGTATGGAATAACGAAACTAGTAGAAACTAGCTCTCTGGTTTTCATTAATTCGTGCATTTCACCTTTGGCAAAGTGGAAGTATTCGCAGTTTTCGTCGTTATAGCTAAGGAAGTACGCCTCTCTGATATTGCCTTCAGGAGTGTTTATATTTGCCCCTGCAGAGCATCTGAAAGCACTGTGAAAATAACTAAAGTCAGGTAGTGGAGGTAAGTCCTGAGTCAGAGACTTAACTTTAAGCGCCTGAATTTCTTTCTCTTTCGGGCTACGGCTCTCTGCCTGATCTTCAAATTTATTAATAATCGCTTGGAATACTTCAATCAAATGAGTAACGGCACTTCTAGTCGTGCCAATATTAATCATAAACAGCACAGTATTACGTGAGGTTTTATTAATTTGAATGCCGTGCTGCTCCATTAAAATTTCATTTTTGAAAGTGTCGCCATCAATCCCAGTATTACCAATTTCTAAAGTAATTCTAGTCGGATCCACCACGAATTCATCATCGCGCCAAGCTTCTTCCATATGCGAAAATCCAGTTTTAGGATCGTAGTATGACTCAACTCCAGACTGTCGATATATCGCTGGGACCATATCTTTATTGACTAAAAATTTAAAATATTTATTGAATCGGTCATCGTTGTACATAGTGCTACGTAAACTCATAGCTATTTCTAATTGTCTATGTACCAAGCCATACCCTTCTAATTCCACTTGCCTACGACCTAAATCCAAAGAGGCTAAGATTTGGTAGTTTGGCGAAGTAGTCGTATGGGTCATATAGGCTTCGTGGAATGGACCTTCAACTTTTTGATTATAATCTTGATCGTAGATATGAATCATTGAACCTTGACGTAGCGAGGTTAAGGTTTTGTGCGTTGAATGAGTCGTATAAGTGCGCACTCTGGCTTTATCAGGGTCTGGCATTAAGCGATTATCTAGCCAAGTAGCATCGTCATTAGGGTCAAGTTTTTCCATGCGCTTGGCATAGTGACGATATTTTTCTTTATATTCAGGAGACTTAAATTTGCGATGCAATTTTTTGGCGGTATACATCCCTGTTCGCTGTCGATAAATAGGGTTAAAAGTTGCGAATGCGAACCATGCCTCATCCCACAAAAAAACCAAATCAGGTTTAATTGCCAAGCACTCTTCCATCACTCGTCGCACGTTATAAACGATACCGTCAAAGGTGCAGTTAGTGAGTAATAGCATTTTAACTTTGTCGAGTTTTCCCGCTCTTTTGTATTCCAGTAGTTGTTTTTTAATTTCTCTTAACGGAACCGCCCCGTACATTGAATAATCGTTGATCGGGTATGAATCCAAATAGCAGACATGAGCCCCTGACAACACCATTCCATAGTGGTGCGACTTATGACAATCTCGGTCAACCATCACTATATCGCCGGGTTGAATCAGCGCCTGTACGACTATTTTATTAGCCGTGGATGTACCGTTAGTGACGAAAAACGATTCTTGAGAGCCAAATGCTCTACTGGCAAATTCTTGAGCTTCCTTCAGTGGACCGCTAGGCTGCAACAGCGAATCTAACCCTCCGGAAGTGGTGGATGTTTCTGCAAGAAAAATATTAATACCGTAGAAATCAACCATATCTCCAATCCAATTGGAGCTAATCGCTGACTTGCCTCGGGATACCGGCATAGCGTGAAAAATACCAGTCGGTTTACGGCTGTATTTTTTAAGCGCGTTGAAAAATGGGGTCTTAAAACGCTCCCCTATACCGCTTAAAATACAGTGATGTTTTTCTAAATAGTCGTTGTCACGATAGAATATCCTTTTGAAAGCTTGGGTTCTAGAACCGGCAATTTTTTCAGCTGCTATATTTGCTACTAGATACAAATCAAGTTCCGGACGTATATCACTCATCGACTTACCCAGCTCAATAATTCTTTTTACGTCGTCATTGTAACTTTTAACCCCAACTAGGAATTCATCCAAGCCTCCCATACCGCTTTTTTTAGCTTTCATCGGCACGCCTTGGCGCAAGATACAGGCCTGGATGTTTTTGTTGATTAAAATCGCCGTGATGGCATCTTCAAAGCTGGGCACCACCACTACGTCGTAAATAAATTTATCTTCTGAACTACGCGAATTTTTAAATACTTGACGTAGTGCCCGCACTGCCGCACTTGAAATATCATCAACCACTAACAGCTCGAAATACGGTATGGTTTTGGTATAACTTTTCTCTAACTGATAGTGCAGCGACTCAAACTCTTCAGCTTGTTCCTCCTCCCCCTGCCCCAAATCGATAGTTCGACGCCGATAGGAGTCACTCGATAAAGCTCTAGAGATACGTTTGACTGATTGCGATAGCCCGTGGTGATTTAAGCTATCGAAATCCTTCCACAGGCTACTAAAATTATCAGTAGAGGGGAATGAGTGATATTTTTCAATCCAATCTAAGGTATTTAAACAGTAGTTAACAGACTTTCTAATCCGCTTGTACTCTCGATGACTGGGCTCTTTTCCCTTGAGCAGTTCAGTAAATTTACTAAGTCGACCCCATGTATCAGATCGCAGCTGAGTGACTTGATGATAAAATCCAAGTTCCGCATAATATTCTTGACTGAGAGGCATATCCGTAATTCCATTTATGCTGCTAATATCGATTAAATTATAGACAGTATTATTATGTTTGCAGTACTAATCCTTGAGCAATATATTAATGAACAGTAACTGAATAAAGCACAGTGTAAGGTAAACTTCAACTGCATTATTCCAATTACAATTTTTCCTATTTCAAAAAAAATTATTAATCATTGATATATCTGTATTTTATTATCAATCAAGTTCTTCTAACGCAGCTGAATCTGAATACACAATGTCGCAAACCACACGTTTTACTCAGATAAAAACAGTCGGAGTAAAACTTTATCATGTAATGTTTTAAAACACTGGACTAATAGACTTAGCCATTCTTTGATCTAAAGACGACATTTTTAGTTAAGTTTCTTGACAGTAAATTGATAATCGAATATTTTTATTGAATGCACATTTAATTAAACGCGCATTCAATATAAAAGGACGCTACAAGTAATGCCTAAAGTAGGAATGCCGGCGATTCGCAAGCCCCAGTTGATCGAAGCTACTATGGAAGCGATTAACGATGTTGGCTTACAAAAGGCCAGTGTGGTGATGATCAGTAGTTACGCTGGGGTTTCTCCAGCGATCATCAATCATTACTTCGGTGGTAAAGATGGCTTATTAGAAGAGACCATGCGCAGTATTTTACGCCAGCTATCGCAAGGCGTTCAACGGCGCTTGGCGCTGTGCGATAAAGATGATGTCAATGCGCGCATCAAAGCGATTGTCGGTGGTAATTTTGACCCTCGACAAGTCGATAGTAAGGTCGTTAAAACCTGGTTGACTTTTTGGTCGCAAGCTATGCATCAACCGCAGCTTTACAGGCTGCAACGAGTGAATGAAAAACGACTTTTATCGCACTTATTACTAGAGCTAAAAAGGGTGTTACCCGCCGATCAAGCAAAATTTGTCGCGCTATCAATTGCCGCACTTATCGATGGAATTTGGCTGCGTGGATCGCTTAACCCGAATGGCATTGACAGTGATTTAGCCCAGCGTATTATCGCTGATTATTTAGAAAAACAACTTCCTGATGAGACAATTAGTTTCAGCAGAGTATCCAGCAATTAAAAAGAACATACCTATGAAATCAACGCAATTATATATCCATGGTCAATACTGCGACGCAACATCTGGCAGTAGTTTTGCAAATTATAACCCCGCCACTGGTGAGCTGTTAGCCAACGTGCAAATAGCCGCGGCACAAGATGTCGACAAGGCGGTCGCCTCGGCATTAAAAGGCTTTCAAATTTGGTCGGCAATGAGCGGCACTGAACGCGGCAGAATAATGCTGCGCGCCGTGGCTATTTTACGCGAGCGAAATGCTGAACTAGCCATGCTAGAAGTGCTAGATACTGGTAAACCTATCCAAGAAGCGGACTGTGTCGACATCGAAACAGGCGCGGATGTGATTGAATATTATGCAGGACTCGCGACTACTATCAGTGGTCAGCAGCAAGATTTAGGCGGTACTAACTTTTACTATTCACGTCGTGAACCACTCGGGGTTTGCGCTGGTATAGGGGCATGGAATTATCCTATTCAAATTGCTATGTGGAAATCAGGCCCAGCACTCGCCGCCGGTAATGCGATGATATTTAAGCCCTCTGAAGAAACCCCTTTAAGTGTTTTAAAGCTGGCTGAAATTTATACTGAAGCGGGTTTGCCAGACGGAGTTTTTAATGTCGTGCAAGGCGATGGCAAAGTCGGTCAAGCACTCTCCCGTCACCCGGGAATAGCCAAAGTATCGTTTACCGGTGAATGCGGTACCGGTAAAAAAGTAATGGCGGATGCCGCAGGATCCTTAAAAGAGGTGACTATGGAGCTCGGCGGCAAATCAGCATTTATCGCCTTTGCCGATGCCAATTTGGAAAATGCCGTTTCCGGTGCACTGCTAGCTAACTTTTATACTCAAGGTGAAGTTTGCACTAACGGTACTAGAGTGTTCGTACACAGCAGCATCTACGACCAGTTTATTGAAAAAATCCAGCAGCGCACTGAAAAAATGATTATCGGAGATCCCACTGATAGCAACACCCAAGTCGGTTCTTTAATATCCAAAGATCATATGCAAAAAGTTCTCGGCTATATTGAAGCGGCAAAGCAGGCTGGCGCAAGGTTAGTGTGCGGCGGTCAGCAAGTGACTGAGAATGGCTTAGCCAGGGGCTGTTTTGTGCAACCGACTGTATTTGCTGATTGCAGTGACGATATGCCCAACGTTAAAGAGGAAATTTTTGGCCCGGTAATGTCCATTTTAAAGTTTGAAACTGAAGAAGAAGTCATTCAAAGAGCCAATAATACCGAGTTCGGTTTAGCCGCTGGCTTAGTTACCACTGACTTTGCAAGGGCTCACCGAGTCATTGCCAAGCTGCAGGCTGGGATATGCTGGATTAACACTTGGGGTAGCTCACCTGCACAAATGCCAGTCGGAGGCTACAAGCAATCTGGCATCGGCCGTGAAAATGGCATCGATACTCTAAATCAATACACCCAAGTTAAAAGTGTCTACGTAGAATTGGGAGATATCGAGTGCCCGTACTAACATCCGCCAAAGTATATGATTACGTAATTGTTGGCGCAGGTTCTGCAGGGTGCGTGCTAGCGGATCGGCTCAGTGCTGATGGCCAGTATTCAGTGCTATTGCTCGAGGCGGGGGGCACCGATAAAAGCATCTTTATTCAAATGCCAACCGCGCTTTCCTATCCAATGAACAGTGCTCGCTACGCCTGGCAATTTGAATCGCAAGCGGAGCCTGGTCTCGATGGCCGAATACTGCACTGCCCAAGGGGTAAAGTACTAGGCGGTAGCTCTTCTATTAACGGCATGGTGTATGTTCGCGGCCACGCAAAAGATTTTGACCAGTGGCAGCAACAAGGGGCGCACGATTGGGGATACAAAAACTGCCTCCCTTATTTCAAGCGCGCTGAAAGCTGGATGGCGGGAGCAAGTTCATATCGCGGTGGCGATGGCCCTCTGACCACCTGTGACGGCAATCAAATGAGCACCAGCCCACTCTACCAAGCTTTTATAGATGCGGGAGTAGAAGCCGGTTATCCACAAACTGCCGACTATAATGGATACCAGCAAGAGGGCTTTGGCCCGATGCATATGACGGTGAAAAATGGGGTTCGCGCCTCCACTTCTAATGCCTATTTACGACGTACTATGAAGCGCAGTAACTTCAGTCTAATTAGCGGTGTCGTGTGTCGCAAAATTTTGCTAGAGGGCAAAACCGCCCAGGGGGTTGAATTTCAAAAGGGCGCGACTATTCAACAAGTGCGCGCCAGCAGAGAAGTTATCTGCTGTGCCGGTTCAGTAGGGTCGGTGCAACTATTACAACTTTCAGGTATTGGTCCAGCCAAGGTTTTAGAACAAGCGGGGGTCGAACTAGTTCAAGACCTACCTGGGGTTGGAGAAAACCTGCAAGATCACTTAGAAGTATATTTTCAGTACCATTGCAGCCAGCCGATCACTTTGAATGGCAAGTTGGATATATTCAGCAAGGGGATGATTGGCGCCCGTTGGCTGTTCTTCAAAACTGGCTTAGGAGCAACCAATCACTTTGAATCCTGTGGATTTATTCGCTCTAAAGCAGGCGTAGAGTGGCCGGATATCCAATACCATTTTTTACCGGCAGCGATGCGTTATGACGGTGGCAAAGCCATTGATGGGCATGGTTTTCAAGTACATGTTGGCCCTAACAAACCCACCAGTAGAGGCCGAATCTGGATAGTAGACAATGATCCGCTGGTTAAACCTAATATTCTGTTTAACTACATCAGTACCGAACAAGACCGACAAGACTGGCGCAGCTGCATTCGCCTGACCCGTGAAATTCTAGAACAACCCGCTTTAGATGAATTTCGCGGCGCAGTGATTCAGCCCAGTGCCAGTGTACAGAGCGATGCTGAAATCGACACTTGGGTTAAAGAGAATGTTGAAAGTGCCTATCACCCTTCCTGTACTTGTAAAATGGGTGCTGACGATGATCCACTAGCGGTTCTCAATAACCAGTGCCAAGTCAGGGGCATCAAACAGCTGAGAGTCGTTGACTCCTCCGTATTTCCGACTATTACTAACGGCAACTTAAACGCGCCGACTATCATGGTGGCAGAGAAAGTAGCCGATATGATTTTAGGCCGCAAGGCGTTAGCACCGAGCGATGCTCCGGTCTGGACAGATAGCAACTGGAAGCTAAAACAACGTTTAAATCAACCGAAAAGAAAAATTTAATGGCTTAATATCTCAGTATAAAATCACCCATTTTATGCTGAGATACGCATCTTGAGCCGATGCTTAACACCGTACGACCGAACATAGAAGGGATGCTCAGATCTCTGAATAATATTTTTGTGTAAAACCAAGCAAAACATCGAGCAATTTTTTGCAAGACTAGCGGCAGCTAATTGTCCGTTCTGTTAGATAATAACTCATAAAAAAAGGAAACATTCATGACGACCAAAAAAACCACATCCATGCATAAAAAAGTAGTGCAAGCGGCAGTATTTTCTCTGAGCTTATTCACCATCAGTGCGGTTGCCGGCTCGTGTGACAAAGTGAGATTCTCAGACGTAGGCTGGACTGATATCACGGCGACGACGGCGGTCGCAACACAAATAGTCACAGCGCTTGGCTACCAAACATCTACTCAATTATTGTCAGTCCCGGTCACATACACTTCCCTTGCCAATGGAGATATCGATATATTCTTAGGCAACTGGATGCCTACCATGGAAGCTGATATTGCCAAATACCGAGCAGCGGGTACTGTAGAAACGGTACGCGCTAATTTAGAGGGCGCTAAATACACTTTGGCAGTGCCTAAATATGTCTACGATGGTGGGGTTAAAACCTTTGCTGATCTCGCTAAGTACAAAGATAAGTTTAAGGGGAAAATCTATGGTATTGAGCCTGGCAACGATGGTAACCGTCTTATCCAAGACATGATTGACAAAAATGCTTTTGACCTTAAAGGCTTTAAACTAGTTGAATCATCTGAGGCGGGGATGATCTCTCAAGTCAGCCGCTCAGCCAAACGCGAACAGTGGATAGCCTTCTTAGGCTGGGCTCCGCATCCGATGAACTCCAACATCAAGATGGAATATTTAGCCGGTGGCGACGACTATTTCGGTCCAAATTACGGCGGTGCCAGTGTTTATACCAACGTGCGTAAAGGCTATCAAACTGAGTGTAGCAACATCGGTAAATTGGTTACAAACTTGGTATTTAGCTTAGCCATGGAAAATGAAATTATGGGTGCTATTTTAGATGACGGCAAAAAACCTGCAGTGGCCGCTAAAACATGGTTGCAAGCTAACCCCGGCGTTTTAGATGCCTGGTTAAAAGGCGTGACTACCAAAGACGGCGGTGATGGACTGCAAGCGGTGCAAGCTAGTTTAGCCATGTAATTTGAATTAGTGACTTCACTGCACCACATAGCGCAAGCTCTGCATTCACTTTGAAATTACGGATTCAGATTTAAGCAATAGTAGTAGATAAGCTACTATTGCTTTTCCCCGCTAAATACCGATGCGTACATCAGCTAACTACAACAGCGAGCGACGACAATAAAGCTCTGCTTTTATCTGGCACAGTAGTACGCAGTCATTTCATCTCAAATAATGGACACTAGTATGGACTGGATTATTGAGCACAAAATCCCTATTGGCAGCTGGATGGAAAGTTTGGTCGATTGGCTGACAGATAACGCCGACTTTATCTTCGATGCTATTTCAGTCTCTCTGGAATGGCTAATCCTCAACATTGTAGGCCTATTTGTTTGGTTTCCTCCTTTCGTACCTATGCTGGCAACCGCTGCCCTCGCATGGTTTTTGCATAGAAGTATCAGCTTAGTTATTTTTGTAGTGGTCGCACTGCTACTGATCCTAAATTTAGGCTATTGGCAGGAAATGTTAGAAACTTTTGTGTTGGTATTAACAGCCACCACCATTTCTATCGCCTTTGGCGTACCTATCGGTATCGCCGCTGCTCACAAGCCATGGCTGTATACCATATTGCGTCCGATCTTGGATTTAATGCAAACCATTCCAACCTTCGTCTATTTAATCCCAACCTTAGTACTCTTTGGTTTGGGGGTAGTTCCAGGATTAATATCAACCATTATTTTTGCCATAGCAGCACCGATCCGACTCACCTATCTAGGTATTAGTCGGGTACCTGCTGACTTAATCGAAGCGGGTCGTGCTTTTGGTGCCACCCCGTTTAAACTGCTCTACAAAGTAGAACTGCCCGCCGCAATGCCCAGCATAATGGCAGGTATTACCCAGTGTATTATGCTGTCTCTCTCGATGGTGGTGATTGCCGCTTTAGTCGGTGCTGACGGCTTAGGTAAGCCAGTAGTACGCGCACTCAACACGGTTAATATTTCTCAAGGTTTTGAAGCGGGCCTAGCTATTGTTTTAGTGGCCATTATTTTAGACCGGATCTTTAAAGCCCCTAATGCAAAAGAGGAAGGTTGAACATGGCAGCTATTAGTATTCAACATGTTGATGTGGTATTTGGCAGCAATACCAAGCAGTCACTGGCGCTGCTAGATGCAGGCAAAAGCCGACAAGAAATCATCGACACTACCGGTGATACTGTCGGAGTACACGATGCGACTATCGACATTCAAGAAGGCGAAATATGCGTCTTAATGGGCTTGTCTGGCTCCGGGAAATCCAGTCTTTTAAGGGCCATTAATGGTTTAAATAAAACCAGTAGAGGTAAATTATTAGTTAAAGATGGTGAGCAGATGGTAGATGTAGCCAACTGCGACAGTAAAACCTTATTGCACATGCGCAGTCATCGGGTTTCTATGGTCTTTCAGAATTTTGCGCTGATGCCCTGGCTAACGGTATTAGACAATGTGGCCTTCGGCTTAGATATGCAGGGGATGAATAAGCAAGATCGCTACCAAAAAGCGATGCAACAATTAGAAATGGTTAGCTTAGATAAATGGGCCAATAAACTGCCCAGCCAACTCTCTGGCGGAATGCAACAGCGAGTGGGGCTAGCCCGAGCATTTACCATGGACACTGATATTTTATTGATGGATGAGCCATTTTCTGCACTGGACCCACTGATTCGCAATCAGCTGCAAGACGAGCTTATCGAACTGCAACAAAACTTACAGAAAACCATTGTTTTTGTCAGCCACGACTTAGATGAAGCGCTCAAAATAGGTAGTAAAATTGGCATTATGGAGTCGGCTAAAATTATTCAGTATGATATTCCCGAAAATATTGTACTAAAACCTGCCAATGCCTATGTGCAAGATTTCGTTGCCCATACCAACCCGTTAAACGTGCTCAAAGGACACTCTTTAATGACGCCCCTTGCCAATCTACCAGCAGACAACAAAACCCAACCCAGCGCACTCTGCATTGATACCGCACAGCAAATATATGTATCACTCGACCAGCACCAGCAAGTGCAGCAAGTAACACTCAATTGCCAGCCGATAGAGATACAAACTTGTCACCACCAGCAAGATATTAGTCAGTTATCAACACAGCGCATTACGCTAGCGCCTGTGGATATCGGGATGCGCCGCGCCATTGAAATCAAGTATCACACTGGCCTGCCTATCTTACTGACTGGCGAGAAGCAATTGATCGGGGTACTCAACGACGATAGTTTTTATCATGCGCTATTGGGAAAACATTTCAAAACCGACTTTGCAGCAACCATTTAAAGAAACATACAGGCGCGTGAGAGCCAATTAACCAGCAGCAGAGATCTTTATTTCAATTAGTCTGGCGTATTTTAAAATTATTGGCGGGGCATTTATTGCTGGGTGCAACCGTCAGTTAACCTTGCACAGCTAGGTAGCAAGATTATGTCGGCTAATACTTTTCTATAATCAATCTCGACTTAGGACTTCTATTTATCCTGCCTATTTTCGCAATTTCTGAAATTGTTCCAATTCCCAGGGCCGCATAGCGAGCATTAAGCCGATCCGCTTGCGCTGACTGACCGGTAACTTAGCGTCATTACTATTCAAGCTAGCCGCTTCCCTAGTCAATTCCTCGAGCCTTCTGCGCAAGGTTTCAATCGATGTGACCGAATAAGTGCCAGGCATATAAAACCTAAAGCTTTCCGCCTCTTTAAACCCACCAGCCATAAAGTCCTTAATCACATAATGGGTGATATATCGCTCCAGCGGCCCATGGGGAATCCACTTAAAATCTTGTGCTATTAATAAGCGATATTGGTTACCGGGAAGTAGCTCAATCATCTTCAGTTTATCCAGGCGAGCTAAGAGCTGAATACACTGATGCTCTGAAATCTGGTAGTGTTCAATAATTTCATCGATTGTCCAAGCATCTCTGACGCATACCGCGACCAATAGTAACTTAACATCCTTGACTAACTGCTGCTCCTGCTCTTTGCTCAAGGTAGTTACTCGCTCTTTTTTCCTCTCCAATAAGAGAAAAAGCTCGCTGAAGCTAATATTTAATATGCCGCAGATTTCCTCTAACCGCTGTAGGCTGAACGCCTGCTTGGCGAACATTCTTTTAACATTTGCCTCACTCATATCCAGAGACTCAGCAAGAGCTGCGTAAGTTATGCGCTGCTGCTTCAGCAGACCTTTAATCACTTGGGTAATTTGTTCAACTTGATTCATCGTATTATTTGTCCCTTTATATAGAAAATTCAGCCAACAAATTAAAAATATCAACACTGCTATTAGAGAAAGTGCATCATAGCAGACAACAATTTCACTGTAGCGCTAATAGAAATAGACTCCATTACTAGTAGCAAAAACGGAACAATCCAGACAAAGTATCATTTAGCACTACTCAAAGTACAGATAGACGCTACAAACAACACTATTATAGCCATTTAGTTTAATAAAGATAATACTTCACTGGCATTCACATCATTCAACAAGAGATTTAAACCATGAAAAACTTACTTATCAAAACTATCGCAATATCTTTACTAGCCACTCTTTCCAGCTTCACTATGGCCGATTCTGCAGCTTCGACCCATGCCAGTAAAGCCAGCAAGCACTCAGCACTAGCGGGCGGTCACTCGGTAGTCGGATCTGTAGGAGCAGCAGCCAGCGTGGTCGCTATTCCACTGATTGTGATCGGTTCTGCCGGTGTGGTTAGTGCGGCAGCTGGGGCAGAACTTTTAGACTCAAATGCTGCCTTTGCCCCTCTGGAAATTTCTGATGAAATAATTCTGCAAGACCCTTCACCCGCCGCTGCGATGCAATAAGCAAAGCCTACTACTGTCTTCGACAATTGATCATAAAGAAGGAACTACTCATGAAAAATTTATTTATTAGCTTATTGCTACTTATCAGTGTACCGAGTTTCGCAGGCAGCCAAAGCAACGGCAAAGCCCAGTTTTCTGCCGAGAACATTGCTAATTTTGCCAAACAAGTCGAACATTACGCTGCTCGTCAAGGAGCTAGAGCATTTATCATTAGTCGAGTCGGTAGTGATCCTGATAGCTTACCGAGGGGCATCAATTTCACCCATACTGCGATTGCTATCTATTCTCAAATATCATTAAAGAATGGCAAGAAGGCCAAAGGTTATGTGATTCACAACTTATACCAACGCAGTAAACAGCCGCACATTAGCGATTTAGTCACTGACTATCCGGTTGACTTTTTCTGGGGCGTACACCAATTAAAGGCGGGAATCACTATTCCCACTCCAGCAGTACAACAGAAGTTAATCGAGGCCATCAGTAATGGCTCAAACAAAATGTTACACAATCCAAATTATTCAGTGATCTCAAATCCGATGAATAACCAGTATCAAAATTGTACCGAACATACTTTACTGGTCTTGAATTCAGCGATTTATAAAACCACTAATTTAACCCGTTTATACGCCAACAATAAGGCATACTTTAAACCACAAGTTGTCCGTACTAGCCCTTTCAAATTATTGTTAGGTAATGTCTTTGTCAAAGGCGTGAGTACCGCTGATCATGGGTCTAAGGTTAAGACTGCTACATTTACCACTATTACCAACTACCTGAATGATTATGGTCTACTATACAAATCAGTTACTTTGAATGCTCAGGGAAAAATCACCAGCAACATTTAACATTGCTAGTCCGCCAAGCAGCCATAGCGCTGCTTTTGGGGGTTTATAAATCCCTATTTTCAGTAGCAATAATTCTGAATTTTGTGATTTTAAGCGGGTACTAAAACCAAACAAGGTGATTTTCAGCCTATATCAAGACTCAGCCCAATCAGTTTTTTTCGTAATAAAGTATACTACGGCCTGTATCCGTGACTTCAAAGGGCATACACAGTGTAAAATGTAGGCTTTTCCACTGCTCCGTAGCAGCTATATATTTTGCTCAGAATCGCATGCAAGTCACTGATTTCAGGTACCAGTTTCCAGTCATATTTCAGGTCAAATGCTAACTTTGCAAACCTCTCTTAGATCTCTCTTAAAAAAACTCCGCTACTGGTTCCTAAAGCTAGTACTGATATTTGTCTCGCTGAGCATTGGTTGGGTGCTGATCTATAAGTTCGTCCCGGTCCCCTACACCCCGCTAATGGCCATTCAATACTTTAAAAACACTCATATCGAGCATACTTGGCAACCTGTATCCAAGATTTCTAAACATTTACAATTAGCGGTAATTAGCGCTGAAGACCAGCAC
This sequence comes from Oceanospirillales bacterium, assembly GCA_029027825.1. Classification (GTDB taxonomy): domain Bacteria; phylum Pseudomonadota; class Gammaproteobacteria; order Pseudomonadales; family Balneatricaceae; genus Rs1. The sequence continues at coordinate 3,268,279 of CP093399.1, forward strand.
TTTTTTGAGCATTCAGGGTTCGATTATGCGGCGATTAAATTTGCATTTATCAACAATTTAAAAGGAAAACGGCTGCGCGGTGGAAGTACTATTTCTCAACAGTGCGCTAAAAATGTATTCTTGTGGCCGCAGCGTAGCTGGGTACGTAAAGGACTTGAGACTTGGTTCACGCTTTTAATTGAACTACTCTGGTCTAAGGAGCGGATTTTAGAGGTCTACCTGAATAGCATTGAGATGGGCAAAGGTACATTTGGCGCCAGTGCTGCCGCTAAACATTGGTTCAAAATACCCGCAAGTCAACTTAACCGGCAACAATCAGCGGCGATTGCCGCGATTCTGCCTAACCCTAATAAGTACTCGGCGCAGCCTGCCACCTATTACATTAGGAGCCGAAAAGCTTGGATTATCAAGCAAATGAAAAATCACCAAAGTGATTATTTTAAATAAGCGAATCCCAGTTATTTCAATGCCACTCTAGATGATGCAATCTAGCCATGTTATCAGCGCAGTGCTTATTACTTACCCCAACAACAAAATAACACTCTCTGACACATTAGCCGAAAATCACTCCACTCTTATCGAGGCAAAACTGGGTTCAGCACTCGCTGCTCGTAACACCGTATTTATAGACGAACTAGCCACAAAAGCCTCTGCAGACATCTCGGTTTCTAAAGTGTTTATCTCTAAACTAGTATCGGTCCACATGCCGGTACGGTCTTCTCTGGGAGAAAACCCAACGTGTTTACGATAACAGCGGCTAAAATGGGGGGTAGATACGAAGCCGCAGGCCGAAGATACTTCAATAATTGACAGTGTGGTTTGCTTGAGCAGCTGTCTGGCTCTATCTAAGCGCAGCCGCAGATAATATCTGGATGGAGTGCAGTTCAAATAGCGATGAAAAAGGCGCTCTAATTGCCGCCGTGAAACACTGACAAAACAAGCTAATTCGTCCAATTCAATGGGCTCTTCTATATTCGCTTCCATTAATTCAACAATTTCGACCAACTTGGGTTGAGCAGTACTGAGCAGATGTCGTAGCGGAACCTTTTGTTGATCCCCTTGAGAGCGTACTCTATCGCAGACAAACATATCTGAAATAGCACCGCTAAGCGCCCGCCCATGCTGCAGGGTAATAATATACAGCATCATATCAAACGGAGATCCGACACCGGAGCAGGTTAGTCGATTACGATCATGAGTGAAGAGTCGACGATTACAATTTACTTTCGGGAAAGCCTCTTGCAGTGGTGCAATATACTCCCAGTGGGCGCTACATTCGTAGCCATTCAATAACCCTGCGGCTGCTAAAACGTAAGCGCCTGTACAGATACTACCTAACACAACATTCTTATTGGCTAAATTTTTCAGCCATGTAAGCTCTTGCTTTGAATAGTTTTTGGTAATATTAATACCACCAGCTACGATTAAAGTATCTAGCGGGGGCGCATTTGATAAAGCAGTATCTACCTGAATCTTCATTCCGTCACTAGCTTGCACGCAGCCACCATCGACACTAATTAAATACCAGCTGTAAAGCTCTTTACCGGATAATTGATTGGCCATGCGCAGCGGCTCCACAGCGGAAGCTAGCGCGATCATTGAGTAATCACCAAGCAGTAAAAAACCAATGCGTGAAGTTTTAATGCTTGCTGCTGCTAAAGACGAATTGTGTTGCTGCTTAATCATGTTAATTCCCTGTCACTCGCCAGAAACCTGTCAGACTTGCCCTTAACCTTACGAGAATCGCTGATTTGAGTAAAACTATTGCCCCTTTTCGCTAACAGTAAATTTTTTAGCGAGAAGATAAGCAGTTTTTGCAACAAATCTTGATTTTTACAGTAAGTTAATATTGAATCCGACCAGATCCAAGCATTGTTTATTCTTATTATTGGATATTTCGTCCTGAACACCCAAGCAGTCAATCCACTCAACTTCAAAAATCAAGCATAACCCTATATTTGACGAATCTAAGCGTTGCAGAAAATTAATACTTACTCAAAAATGCAGCTCTTTGCAGACGACTATTAGAGTAAGTAATCTATGAATACTACTACTAAAAACCTGACATAATTAGCCAAAAGCGACATTAAAATAGCTGTAAAGGTCAAATTAACGACGAATAACGACAAAACTCATCCAAATAATACCTTTCGCACTCTAATACATGCTATCGCTAAATTTAGTCAAAATAATTGATCCATTAAAAAACTACACCTAAAACAATAGCTATAAGCTCAAAGCTTGTAACTTGTAGCTTATAACTATTACCTGATTCAGGTATTACTCAAATCAGCAATTTCTTTAGGTGCTTGCGTTAACATCGTCACCCACTCTCCCTCTTTTGACTCTTTACCCGCACTGATATTATCTAATAGTAAAGAAGCCGATTCAGGAATAGCTTCCACCACTGCTGCGGCAACATCAGTAGTATTTTCAGGGGCTACTTTTGATAAACGTTGCACTAAATCAATGGCTACATCGGTATTAATAGCTGCCTGATGGGCTCTCGCCATTTTAGAGTCAGCATCGACAACCGCGACGATATGAAGATCTTCACTAAAAATACTAATTAACTCTGCTGCAAACACTCCGGCACATTCAGTCACCGCTTCAACTACCGCCTCTGCTAAAACCATCGCGCTCACTGGTGCAGCTTCGTTCCTCCGCTGTAGCAAGTCCATTGCCGCATCCATCTCTATCGCCTCTTGATAGACAATCTCTAAACTGACGTCTGCACTACTATCATCAGCAACTACTGGCTTTTCTCTATCTGTTTCAACAATGTTTTCTGCCAGCTCAGTGGCCAAATAGACCGCGCTTTCCGGTACAACTTCGGCAAGTTTCACCGCTACGTCAAGTTCTTTGTCTGGGCCCGCATCCCAAATTTGCGTGGCTATATCAACGACATCTTGCTCACTGGTATCTTCAGCTTCATCAGCAGGGCGCAGCCCCTCCCGCTCATCCAATACAACTTGAGCATAGTACTCCGCGACTTGTATAGCAGATCCTGGAGCAGACTCCACTGCTATTTTAGCCATATCTACTCGCAGATCTGGGTGAGCATGACCAATTTCTGCCGCCACCGAGACCACTCGATCAGGATGAGATTCCGCTAATTTTTGTACCAATTCATAAGCTAACTCCGGCTTAGTTGCTACTATTGCCCTAGTCACTTCCATGATTCGATAAGGCAGCGCTTGTTGCATTACTTCATATAAACGCAACACATCAATTCCCGGCACTGACGCTAGCGCGCTCACCATTTCCACTGCGCGTTCAGGTTGATTAACGGCAATTGCTCGCGCCATATTAACGGCGGCACCTTGATCTGTCTGTGCGATACTAATCGCTGTTTTCGCCTCTTCACTGAGTTGTTGTACAACCGGCACGTATTCAGTACGTGGGTCTAAATCTACCAGTGCTGCAATCGCAGCCCCTTGCATAACGAAGCTCTCCTGCTGCTGATATGGCAACGATTTACAGACACTCAGTCGATACATGACAAAGCTTGCGAGCAGCAACTGCACCACGGCTAAAAAATAAAACAGCGAGATGCTACCAAAGGTCCCCATCACAATCGACGCTGAATAGGGGCCTATCACCCCTCCAATAGAAAAGGCCAAAATCATGCTGCCCATAGCCGCTACCATTTCATTTTGTTTCAGCTTATCGAAAGCTTCTGAGATGCTCAGCGGATACAAACAGGCTATAATCCCAGTGGTAAGTGCGGTTGCGACGAACAGCGGCCACTCTAATTGGAAAGGCGCTACCATCGTAGCGACCACCCCAACCCCCGCAGAGATCAATAGCAATAAGAAAATCACAGAACGCCGATCATATTTATCCGACAGATAACCCACTGGGAACTGAAAAATAAAAGCCCCAAAAATAGCTGCTCCCATGTAGTAAGTTAGCTGCAGATCCACAATTCCATAAGTTTTAGCAAAGACCGGTAGCATATTAAATAGCGCCGAGTAAATGAGTCCTCCGGCGATACAACAAACCACTCCTAAGGGAGATATTTTAAGTAGTGAAGTGATCGACATCGGGGTTACATCTTCAATCACCGGACCAGAATTTTTGCTCAAAGCGATAGGGATAACTGCCAAACAAAGCAAAATCCCGCCAAGCACGAACAAGGTACTATCACCAGGTGCTGCGACATTTAATAGGAACTGGCCGACAAATAAACCACTCAACACCACCGCATTGTAGGCGGCGAGTACTTTTCCTCGGCTCTCTTTGGTCGAGCTATCACTCAGCCAACTCTCCATCGCTGTATAGGCACAGGCATTGCAAAAACCGATCACAATGCGCATTGCCCCCCATAGAATAGGATCGGTATCGAAACTGCAGAGTAGAATACTGACTGCGCCTAGTGCGACACATCCGGCAAACACACGCACGTGCCCAGCGCGTTGAATTAAATATTTACTGTAAACAGCCCCTACCAGCATCCCCACATAGTAAAGAGATAGCACTAAACCAATGGTATCGGTACTTAACCGTGCAAGTTCCATTTTCACTGGCAACAGCACGTTTATCAGCCCATTGCCCATCATCAAAATAAAGCAGCTGGCAAACAGGGATATTAGTGAAAAAAATGTAGTACCCATAGGGATGTTCTCAACAGTATTGGGTTTGGTATGTAAAACAGGTTTGCACTTACAGGTTGTTTTAGAATAACGACATCTAGGCTAGCTACCGGATTGACTTAAACTAAGTGCATGCTAGTACAAAATCCAGCTAAATTTCGAGACCTTTATTAGCGTCTTCCTCAAAGTGCTCTCTAAGAAAAAAGCGGCTATTGACTAGCAATCTATTCAGTCGATAAATCCGATAATATAGAAACTTTTTAAATAGTAAATACTCCCAGGGGACAATGTGTAAAAAAACAGCTAATTTAACTGAAAATACGCTACAATCAAGCCCGCCAAATTAATCGATTCTTGCAGGAAAATTAAGTGGAACTATTAGTCATCGAATGTTTAGGGAAACCCTTACGCCTTGAGGGGTCAATGGCCGGATGGCAACAGCTTTACTGGGACAATAAACTTGTCGCTCAGCAAAATGCCAGCAGCGAACAAAGCACCGCGCACAGCCACCACTTTCAACTGCAAAATGGCGAGTTAAAATTTGAATGTAAACTGGATATCGATTTGACGTGGCAGCCTTTTTTAATTGAACATCAACTGTTAATCAACGGGCAACAAACCAGTGCGGGAAGTCGCAACGCCAGCGATATTGAACAGCAAATACCGGTGGTAAAACCGCTAGTAAAGAAAAAATTTAGCTTAGTTGGTATGGGGTCGTTAGCGCTAAAGCTCTTTAAAAGCGCCAAGGCGATAAAAGTACTCTTCGCCGGAGCAAGTTTAGCAGCGTACAGCTGGCTATTTTCGATCGAGTTCGCACTCGCGTTGATCGCCTGCTTAGTGTTCCATGAATACGGTCACATTCGCGCCATGAAATACTTCAAGATGCCGACTAAAGGTATTTATTTAATCCCTTTTTTAGGGGGATTGGCACTGAGCGATGGCAAGATTAACACCCGCTGGCAAGATGTGGTCATCTCGATAATGGGCCCCACCTTCGGTTTGATCTTATCAATGGTCGCACTATTAATTTACTGGATCACAGATCTACCTTTTTTTGCTGCCTTAGCCTCTCTAAATGCGCTGTTAAATCTGTTTAACTTATTGCCAGTACTACCCTTGGATGGCGGACATATATTAAAAAGCATTAGCTTCTCGGTGAACTCAGTGACAGGTATTGCACTGTGTGCCGTAGCTGCTGCTGTCGGTGTCTATTTTAGTTTTATCTACCATTTAAGCTTACTCGCTATAATGCTACTTATTGGCAGTGTAGAAATTCTTTTTGAATGGCGCACTCGGCACCACAGTCACTTGCTTCCCCTGGACAGATACGGGCAGATTTTCTCAAGTATTTGGTATCTTGCTACCGCGGGTTTGTTGATTGCTATTATTATGATAGTCGCCAGCCAAGACGACCCAATACTGAGTATGCCGATGAAAGTACTTAGCTCTTAGCTTCTAACTTGTAGCTTTTAGCTTGGAGCTTTTAAAACTAAGCAAGCTTTATCAGAGTATGCAGTTAACCGCTACTGCGCTATAATCTGCGGCTGTTTACAACGCATCATCAGCGATGATAAGACACTCACCGGCCCCTAAACTGCATATTATCGAGGCACACCATGAATTCAGAGTTATTACAGTTACAACCTTACCCTTTTGAAAAGCTTGCTGATCTCAAGGCCAGTGTGACTCCAGTAGAACTCGATCATATTGCTTTTTCGATTGGCGAACCCCAACATCAATCGCCTGCGTTTGTAGCGCAAACCATCATTGATAATATCGCTTCTTTAGGTAAATACCCGACCACCAAGGGGATTCCAGAACTCAGTCAATGCATTGCTGCTTGGTGTCAAAAAAGATTCCATTTAGCAGAGAATAGCTTAACTGCAGAAACTAACGTTGTTCCGGTCAATGGCACAAGAGAGGCCATTTTCGCTTTTATTCAAGCGGCAGTTACCCGCAAAAAGGACGCGTTAGTGGTCTGCCCCAACCCCTTCTATCAAATTTACGAAGGTGCTGCATATTTAGCGGGAGCTCAACCTCACTACCTAAATTGTTACAGTGAAAACAATTTCATCCCCGATTACGACGCTGTATCTGCGGATGTATGGCTGCGTTGCCAAGTGTTATTTATTTGTTCGCCAAGCAACCCAACCGGTTCGGTGACTGATTTAGCCACCTTAAAAAAATTAATTAACTTAGCTGACAAATACGATTTCATTTTGGTCAGTGATGAATGTTATTCAGAAATATACTTTGATGAAGCAGCTCCTCCTGTTGGTTTATTACAAGCCTGCGCGCTACTTGGTCGCAATGATTATCAGCGCTGTGTGGTCATGCACAGTTTATCCAAACGCTCCAACTTACCTGGAATGCGCTCTGGTTTTGTTGCCGGAGATAGTAAATTATTACTGCCATTTTTGAAATATCGCACCTATCATGGTTGCGCAATGCCGATTCAGCACCAGTATGCCTCGATCGCCGCCTGGTCCGATGAAGCTCATGTTTTGCAAAACAGAGACATGTATCGAGAAAAATTTGCCCAAGTGATAGATATTTTAGCCCCCGTTTTAGAAGTCAAGCAGCCGAATGCCGGTTTCTATTTATGGGTAAAAACGCCGATTGATGACGAAATGTTCGCCCGTGATTTATATGCTCAGCAACACTTAACCACATTGCCAGGCAGTTATTTATCCCGTGCTATAGAAGGTAAAATCCCCGGTAAAAATTACCTGCGCATGGCATTAGTTGCCAGCTTAGAAGAGTGTGTAGCAGGGGCGCATCGGATTAGAAAGTTTGTCGAAAGCCTACCGCAGCAAGGGGAGTCAAAATGAAAGTAACGCTATACGGCATAAAAAATTGCGACAGTATCAAAAAGGCCAAAAAGTGGTTAGAAAACCAAAACATTACCTATAATTTCCACGATTATCGTGTCGATGGCATCGACAAAAGTCTAATCGAGCAATTTTTAGCTAGTCAAGATTGGCAGGTTTTACTCAATAAACGCGGCACCACTTGGCGCCAGCAGAGCGAGGCCGCTAAAAACAGTATCGATCAAAAGACAGCCATCGACTTAATGATCGCCCACCCCGCAATGATCAAGCGCCCAATATTAGAGACTGACAACCAGCTATTAGTTGGTTTCAAAGCGGACCAATACCAAGATATTTTCGCCGCCAAATAAGCAGCGACTGAATTGAAATAATTATCAGTTTAAGGAGAGTAATATGAGTTTTTTTGCATTTGGTATAGGTATCGGCACCCAATCGTCAAATGGAGATTGGTTAGAAGTTTATTATAACCAACCACTGCTGAACCCGCCAACAGCATTGATAGATGCTGTTGGCCAGTGTATCGGCTATGAGACCGGGACCGATGCCGCTATTGAAATTTGTCAGGCGCAACTAAAAGCCTTACAAGAAGCCCTGCTAGAGATAGATAACAGAGAGCAAATAGCCGTGGTTGAAGCGCTCAAAGGCTCTACTCAACCGATGGTGGTCACCATATTAGCCACAGATTCTGCACCAGCTAGTACTCCAGAAGCCTATTTAAAGCTAACTTTACTATCCTCGCGCTTAGTGCAACCACACGCTATCGATCTAACCGGTCAATTTGCGCTACTGCCAAACGTTGCTTGGACCAGTGAAGGTGCTGTATCCCTTGAAGACTTACCAAAGCGACAGCTAGCAGCTCGCGCGGCGGGTCGAATTCTCGATGTGTTATCTGTCGACAAATTCCCGAAAATGAGCAACTACGTGGTACCTACAGGGATACGTATTGGAGATGCCTCACGAGTAAGATTAGGCGCCCATGTCGGTGAAGGCACTACGGTCATGCACGAAGGTTTTATTAATTTTAATGCCGGCACCTTAGGCGTCAGCATGATTGAAGGGCGAATTTCTGCAGGTGTAGTGATAGGTAACGGTACTGATATAGGCGGCAGTGCCTCCACTATGGGAACCTTGTCTGGGGGTAATAACGTGGTAATTTCAGTCGGTGAAAACTGCTTATTAGGTGCCAATGCAGGTACTGGTATTCCCCTCGGTGATCGCTGCACTATTGAAGCTGGATTGTATGTAACCGCAGGAGCTAAGGTTTCTATTTTAGATGAAAATAACAATCAACTTTCCAAAGTCAAAGCATCTGAACTCGCTGGCAAGTCTGACTTACTGTTTCGTCGCAACTCGCAAACTGGCCGTATTGAAGTAAAAACAAACCAGTCTGCGATAGAACTGAATGAGGCTCTGCACAAGCACAACTAACTAGTTAACGGGCCGTCTCGAGAGTGATTTTACATCTTGAGATGGACACTCAGTGCACTCTAAATGAATACCTGTAGAGCATACTCATCCACAAAATTTGTGGCTATAGCAGACTTACTCCTTTTAACTTAAGAGCATATCAATGAAAAAATCCGCTACTATCGAACTCGTCTGTGATCTTATTTCACGTGAATCAGTGACTCCTGAAGACGCCGGCTGTCAAGAGGTCTTGATTGAACGGTTAGAAAAGATCGGCTTCGTTATTGAAAAAATGCCTTTTTCCAATGTTAAAAATTTTTGGGCAAGACGCGGTACTACAAGCCCATTACTGTGCTTTGCCGGTCATACTGATGTAGTTCCTTCTGGACCTGTAGAGCAATGGCACAGTGATCCATTCACTGCCACAATACATGACGGCTACATTTTTGGGCGCGGTGCTGCGGATATGAAAGGTGGCATTGCAGCTTGGATAACAGCACTAGAGCGTTTTCTACAACACCATCCCGATCACCAAGGTTCTATTGCCCTGTTAATTACCAGTGATGAAGAAGGCGAATTCGTTAACGGCACTACCAGAGTGATCGATGCTCTAGAGGCTCGGGATGAAAAAATTGACTGGTGCATTGTAGGAGAGGCTTCTAGTACTGATAAGCTTGGCGATATTGTTAAAAACGGGCGCCGCGGATCTCTCAGCGGCACATTGAAAATCAAAGGTATACAAGGTCATGTCGCCTACCCGCATCTCGTCAAAAACCCGATACATTTGTCCTCGGCCGCCATCACTGAGCTCACGTTGCAACAGTGGGATCAAGGCAACGAGTTCTTCCCACCTACTAGTTTCCAAATTTCCAACTATCACGCGGGAACAGGGGCCAACAACATAGTCCCGGGAGAGGCGGTAATTGACTTTAATTTTCGGTTTTCGACTGAATCTACTGCCGATGATTTAAAGTCCCGGGTACATAGTATTTTAGACAGCCACGAATTAGATTATCAAATTAACTGGGTATTCTCTGGCAATCCTTTTTTAACCACCCAAGGTCAGCTAATCGATGCCAGTTTAGCCGCTATTAAATCAGTCACTGGTTTAAATGCTGAGCTCTCGACCTCTGGCGGCACCTCAGATGGACGTTTTATCGCTCCAACTGGTGCTCAAGTTATTGAATTAGGGCCCGTTAATGCGACTATTCATAAAATTAATGAATGTGTTAAAGCCGACGATTTGGATACCCTTTCAAACGTTTATGAAAATATCTTAGCTCGTTTGCTCGTGAACTCGCATGAACGATTCTAATTTGTGCCACTCAATTTTAGCTTGTCCTATTTGCAAAGAGCCGCTTATTCAACACAGCTCGGTGTTGCGCTGCAATCGTAATCACTGTTTTGATCGCGCCAAACAAGGCTATTGGAATTTACTGGTTGTACAGCAGAAAAAATCTAAAGATCCCGGCGACAACCCGGACATGGTAATCTCTCGCCGAGAGTTTCTTGACTTAGATTATTACTTGCCACTTGCTGATGCCATCACCACTGTGCTATCGCAGCAGCTTAAAGAAAAGAGTGGTGCTACTATTTTGGACATGGGGTGTGGTGAGGGCTACTACACTTCTCAGTGGCAGCAAAGCTTAGCAGCGCAGCACTTTTGGGGGCTGGACATCTCTAAGCACGCCATCAAAGAAGCCACCAAGCGCAACCAAGACATCACTTGGTTAGTCGCCAGTGGCGCCAATATGCCAGTCGCTGACCAAAGCTTAGATGTACTGACGGTAATTTTTAGTCGCCTAATGCCACAGCCATTCGCCAAAGTACTCAAAGATAATGGATTATTAGTTCTAGTCTGGCCAACGACGCAGCACTTAATACAATTAAAACAGGTCATGTATGACGATATTAAAGAATCTCAATACAATCCTAGCGCTGACTTAGAGCCATTATTTTCGGTCATATCTCAGCAATTACTTGAATTCGATTTCAATATTGATACTGAATCAGCGCTGCTAAGCTTACTAAAAATGACTCCTCACGGGCAAAAAATCAACGACCAAAAGAAATTATCCCTAGTGAAAAACTTACCGATGAAGCTAACCTTTAGTGTTAACATCGGCTGTTTTAGCAAGACGACAGCAAGCTAGATAATTATGAAAGCTCCGATTAAAAACTCCACACAATCCAGCCTCGCTTTTAAAATCAAACGATTTTTGCAGCGACAAGCGGTAAAAACCCAGCAGAACTTAACTCTTATTTTAATGGGTTTTGCCATGACACTACTGGGGATTGGCCTGGTGATGGGCGGTGAGTTTTTAGTTAATAAACCCCTACATCAAGAGCTGGTCGCTTTTGCAGGGGTGGTGATTATTGCAATTGGCTGTCTGCTGGCAATTATTGGCTACATCAGTATGAGCTTTTTACGAATATTTTACGTCATTACTCGAGATGATGAAGACCCAAAAGTTTAAAACGACACGGGGGACCGAAAAACTACCCAAAGCTTAGGTTTTATCTGGATAGGTCCCCGACAACATTGTGAGGACAATTGATATAATGTTTTTTATAGGAATTTTAGACAAAAAAAAGGGTAACCAAAAAGGTTACCCAAAAATGACAAGAACCGTGTTTCCCTGCTCTATGATGACTCATAAAACAAGGAAGAGTGAAGTTAACCTAATCTGAAAGTTCACAGAGAGTGTCTGTAAACTTTTTAAATCGGGTTATCTTGCGAGCCCAATAATAATACCTTTAATGCGAATGATTTGCAATACTATTATCAAATATAATTATACTTCTAGATAATCCATAATTCCCTCTGCCGCCTGACGCCCCTCTGCAATAGCAGTCACCACTAAATCAGAACCACGAACCATGTCTCCACCAGCAAAAATTTTTGGATTTGATGTTTGAAAGGCATACTGAGATTTTTCCAAGGCAATTACCCGACCGTCATCTTCCAAATGAATACCGACTTCGCTCATCCAAGGTTCCGGACTGGGCCTAAAACCAAAGGCTACTAATATGACATCTGCCGCTATTATCTGCTCCGATCCTGCGACCACTTCTGCACGACGACGCCCATTTTCATCGGGCTCCCCCATCTGCGTAAGCACTACTTTAAGGCCTGTAACTTTGCCAGCTACACCGATAACTGCTACCGGCTGACGGTTAAATTTAAAGACCACACCCTCTTCTTTGGCGTTGACCACTTCACTCTTGGAGCCCGGCATATTAGCGCGATCGCGACGATAGGCACAAGTGACCGATTCAGCACCCTGACGAATAGCGGTGCGATTACAATCCATGGCAGTATCCCCGCCACCTAGCACAATCACCTTTTTATCTTTAAGATCAATGAAGTCGGCGGGATCTTTCTCGAATCCCAAATGGTGGTTAGCATTGGATATAAGATAGGGAAGCGCCTCGTAAACACCGACAAAATCCTCACCTGGAAAGCCCCCTTTCATATAGGTATAAGTTCCCATACCCATGAAAACGGCATCATACTGTGCTATTAACTGGTCAATCTTAATATCACTGCCAACGTTACAATTGAGTTTAAATTCAATGCCCATTTTTTCAAACATCTTCCGCCGTCTCTGCATGACCGCTTTTTCTAATTTAAATTCAGGGATACCAAAGGTTAACAAGCCGCCAATTTCCGGATGGCGATCGAAGACCACCGGCGAAACTCCGTTGCGAATTAAGACATCTGCACAGGCTAAACCTGCTGGTCCCGCCCCTATAACAGCGACTTTTTTAGCTGTTTTTATGACATTATCTAAATTAGGCTCCCAACCCATCGCGATCGCTGTATCGGTGACGTATTTTTCTACTGCGCCTATAGTCACCGCACCAAAGCCATCATTAAGCGTACACGCCCCTTCACATAGCCGATCTTGCGGACAGACTCGTCCACATACTTCCGGCAGAGAATTGGTTTGATGGGATAACTCGACCGCTTCGATGATATTCCCTTCTGCTACCAATTTTAACCAGTCTGGAATATGGTTATGTACCGGACATTTCCATGAACAATAAGGGTTTCCACACTCGAGACAGCGATGCGATTGTTTAGCGGCTCTGGCGGGTTTAAACGGCTCATATATTTCGGCAAAGCGCTCTTTACGTACTTCTGCTTCCACTTTGGCAGGCCCTTTACGGGACAAATCTAGAAACAGAAAATCATTATGTAATCGCGTAGACATTAGTTACCTCTTCGGAGTTCATTCAACAAAGAACTCTCTCTGTATTCAGCAATAGCTTTTACCACTACTACCTTAGTTCACTGGTAGTACAGACACTGATATTACCGAGTGTCTGTTCAACCTGAATCTGTGACTTCAATGAGCTACATAACACCAGCTCTGTATACATTTCGAAGCCGAGGATTCAGGTACAATATAAACAAATTGCACTATGCAATTTTCACACACCTTAATAGTTACTCTTGGCGCACTCTCATATTGGTGAGTAGCTTGGTTAAGCTGGCAGCCTTAGGTTTGACTAACCAGAAATAGCGTAGATAATCCTCTAGATTCTCGTACAACTCAGCAGCTAACTCACTACCCGTTTCCTCAATAAATTCTTTAATGACACCGCGTAAATGGTTTTTGTACTCTTCCATTGCCTCAGTGTGGATCCGCTGGATATCAACTAACTCATTGTTGTATTTGTCGATAAACGATTTATCAGCATCGTATACATAGGCGAAACCACCGGTCATACCCGCTCCAAAGTTATGACCTGTTGGACCTAATACAACCACAAGCCCGCCGGTCATGTATTCGCAGCAATGATCTCCGGCACCTTCAATCACCGCGTGTACTCCAGAATTGCGAACAGCAAAGCGCTCACCGGCTCTGCCCGCGGCAAACATTTTTCCGCCAGTACCACCGTACAGGCAGGTATTGCCAATGATAGCGGTAGATTCCATATCTTTATTAACGTTGGAAAAAGTTTTAATCACTATTTTTCCACCGGTCATTCCCTTGCCTACATAATCGTTGGCATCTCCCTCTAGATACAAGTTTTGTCCCCCTGCATTCCACACCCCGAAAGACTGCCCAGCATGGCCGATAAACCTAAAGTTGATCGGTACTTTTGCCATGCCATGATCACCGTGGTGACGGGCAATTATCCCCGAGGTTCTGGCTCCCACAGATCTATCACAATTAGTAATCTTAAACTGCCAATCGCCGCCTTGAAATTTGGCGATCGCCGACTCGGCAATAGCCTGCATTTGCGTGTTGAGCCCACCTGCATCATAGGGATCGTTGCGCTCAACTTGGCAAGTATGCGGTGCACTTGGATCGACACCTCCATCACTTAATATGGGTCTGAGATCTAAGTTTTTCTGTCGATTGGTATTACCTTCAATCACATCCAACAATTCAACGCGACCTACTAATTCCTCCAGTGATCTAACCCCTAAATACGCCAGCCACTGTCGTGTCTCTTCGGCGACAAAGGTAAAGAAATTCTTTACCATATCAACCGTGCCACGGAAAAACTCTTCTCTGAGCTCTTCGTTTTGCGTCGCGACACCAGTAGCACAGTTATTCAAGTGACAGATACGTAAAAACTTACAGCCCAGAGCAACCATCGGCATGGTGCCAAAGCCGAAGCTTTCCGCACCTAAAATAGCGCCCTTTATCACATCTAGCCCGGTTTTTAAGCCACCGTCAGTTTGCAGCCGCACTCGACCGCGCAATTGATTGCCACGCAGCGATTGATGTGCATCGGACAAGCCTAATTCCCAGGGAGATCCGGCATGGTGAATGGATGTCATCGGCGAAGCGGCAGTACCGCCATCGTAACCCGATATGGTGATCAGGTCGGCGTAAGCTTTAGCGACCCCGCAAGCGATAGTCCCCACCCCAGGTCGAGAGACCAGTTTAACTGAAACTAATCCCTTTGGATTTATTTGCTTCAAGTCGAAAATTAGCTGCGCTAAATCTTCAATCGAGTAAATATCATGGTGAGGAGGTGGTGAGATCAGCGTGACACCGGGAACAGAGAAACGCAGCTTAGCGATCAGCTTATTAACCTTTGCACCCGGCAATTGGCCACCCTCACCCGGTTTTGCACCTTGCGCTACTTTGATTTGCATTACGTCTGCATTAATCAAATACTCAGGTGTAACTCCAAAACGCCCCGAGGCGATTTGTTTGATTTTTGAGCGCTTTATAGTCCCGTGACGAGCCGGGTCCTCCCCTCCTTCTCCTGAGTTAGAGCGGCCTCCCAATTCATTCATCGCCGTGGCCAAAGCTTCATGCGCCTCTGGGGATAATGCACCTAGCGACATCGCTGCCGAATCGAAGCGTTTTAAAATATTCTCAATCGGCTCTACTTCACTGAGATCCAGCTTTGGCTGCTTAGTATTGAGCACAAACATGTCACGCAAGGTAGCCACACCACGATTGTTGACTAGGTCAGCATATTTTTGATAGATTTTACTATCACCGGTTTTCACCGCTTGATGAATCGTAGTGACCACATCTGGGTTGTACGCGTGATACTCGCCATCAAATTTATATTTAAAAAGACCACCGGGACGAATCGGCTTACGGGCCAACCAGGCTTCTTTAGCCAATGTTTGCTGATCTATTGCAAAATCAACAAATTTAGCCCCTTGGATCCGGCTGCTTACTCCTTTGAAACAAAAGTTTGTTATCTCGTCACTTAAACCTACCGCTTCAAACAAATGCGCTCCACGATAGGAAGCAATGGTAGAAATCCCCATTTTTGAGAGTATTTTCAGTAGACCTTTATTGATTCCCCGACGATAGTTTTCATGGCTATCTAATGGCTCTAATAGCAGTTCACCACTATTACATAAGTCTCTCAATACCCGATAAACTAAGTATGGGTAGACAGCCGTCGCTCCAAAGCCAAATAGCACTGCAAACTGATGTGAATCTCTAACGGTACCAGTTTCAACTATGATATTAGAATCACAGCGCAGGCCTTGGTCAACAAGCCTATTGTGCACCGCCCCCGTCGCCATTGCCGCGGGAATAGGAAGATTGCCTTTAACTAAAAGCGCATCTGTCAAAATGATAATCACTTTGCCTGTACGCACTTCTTCTTCCGCTTTATCCACAGCAAGCTGTAGAGCTTGCTCTAGGGATAAGTCTTGAGGATTATAATTAAGATCAATAGTGGCAACCGAAAAACCAGCAAATTGGTTGTCTCGCAAGCGGCGGAACTTACTGGCGGACAACACCGGTGTGGTTAAAATAATACGCCTGGCATGTTCTGGCGTTTCTTCAAACAAGTTAAGCTCGGCGCCAATACAAGTTTCCAAAGACATCACTACAGCTTCACGCAGGGGATCGATAGGAGGGTTGGTAACTTGCGCAAACTGCTGTCTAAAATAGTCGTACAGCGAGCGCTCTTTGGTCGATAACACCGCCATCGGTTTGTCATCACCCATAGAGCCTATTGCCTCCATCCCCGTTTCACCTAAAGTGCGAATTATTTGATCGCGCTCTTCAAAAGTGACCTGAAACATCTTCATGTGGGTTTTAACTTCATCAACAGACATAGTGCGAAAAGATTGCGACTCCTCAGTTAAATTGAAAGTTTGCTCAATTCGCAGCGCATTCTCGCGCAGCCATTTTTTGTAAGGCTGCAGGACTTTAAGCTTATTATCTACATCCGCAGTATGTAATATTTCACCACTGACGGTATCAATTGCCAATATTTGTCCGGGTCCAACTCGCCCTTGAGCGACGATGTCTTCCGGTTTGTAATCGAATACGCCAATTTCAGAGGCGGCGCAAATATAGCCTTGCTTGGTAATTACCCAGCGAGCCGGACGCAAACCATTTCGATCCAACATACACACAGCGTAGCGACCATCGGTCATTACCACGCCTGCGGGACCATCCCAAGGTTCCATGTGCATTGAGTTATATTCGTAGAATGCCCGTAAACTGGTGTCCATAGTATCGACATTTTGCCATGCCGGTGGAATGATGGTGCGCACTGCTCGGTATAAATCCATACCGCCAATCAATAAGAATTCCAACATGTTATCCATTGAGGATGAGTCAGAACCTTGACTGTTGACAATCGGCTGTAACTCTTGCAAATTATCGATCAGTGGGGTGACGAATTTTTTAGCGCGGGCTCTAGCCCAGCTGCGGTTCCCCTCAATGGTATTAATTTCACCATTGTGGGCTAACAGTCTAAACGGCTGAGCCAGCGGCCAGCGCGGTGCGGTATTTGTTGAAAAGCGTTGGTGATAAGTGCAAACAGCGGTTGTTAAGCGCGGATCTGCCAAGTCTTTGTAATAGACAGCAATATCCGCAGGCATAGTTAAACCCTTGTAGGAAATAACTTTGTCGGACAATGTACAAATATAAAATTCTGCGTCTTGATCTAGGGCTATTTCAGTTTTGCGTCGCGCTACAAATAAATTAACCGCAAACTCTTGCGCAGTCAGCCCTTGTGGCTCAACAAAAACTTGTTCTATTTGCGGTTCGTGCTGTCTGGCAATCGGTCCAAGACAAGAATCATCAGTAGGAACTTCTCGCCAGCATCTAACTTGCAGATTTTGTGCAGCTAGCTGCAGGTTCATTTGCTGACGAGCTAAATTTGCTTTAATCGGATCGGCAGATAAAAACACCATGCCGACGGCAAATTTATCTGCTAAGTCTATATCCAACTCCTCTTTAACAGCAACGCGCAGGAAGGTTTGTGGCATTTGCAACAGTAAGCCACAGCCATCGCCGGTTTTTCCATCTGCGGCGATACCACCGCGATGGGTCATACAGACTAACGACTCTATAGCTTTTTCTAACAGTTCATGACTAGCGCGTCCTTCAAGGTGGGCCATTAACCCAAAACCGCAGTTATCCTTGAATTCATCCGCGCGATAAAGACCTATACTCATAAATCAACTTCACTCAATAAGTTAATAAGAATCAACCCCTTATCGCATTATTATTTTATTATAAACCTTTATTTAAAGGCTAAAAGGGGAGAGATAGTGTACACATCTATGAGAGGTTGAACAATTTGCAGGCAGGGATCAGGTCAAAATACGACAAATTATGCCGGAGGTTTTCGATTTAACGACATTATTTGCTATTTTAAGTCATTGAAGCAATATTATTTAATGGAGTTTTTCACGCTTTTTATGCTCTTTACCCATGGTTTTAGCCGCCTTAACTTGATCGGAAGCTTGGAAATAGCGGCATGCGCAGCAGCGCGACTTGAATATTGTCCGTAGACAATGACATTCCATGGCTGATTCTTAACCATTGTTTCAAAGTGATACATCTTTTGCGAGCTTGCTGCACTTTTCAGAAATTTTATCACACTCGCCTCTGATTTAGCCGCTAATATCTGCAGTGTAAACCCTGAAGATGGCCACTTTTTAATTGCGCTAGCCCCTGACCAATTTCCAACCTCAGGCGCTAAATTGGTGGCGATTGGTTGACTTTGCACTAGTCTTGCAGTGTCACTGGATGCTGTGCTAGCGATAATCACAGTATTATCAAGATCGGCTGTTACCAAGATGACTGGATCAGCCTCTCTGCCAGTAAAACTACTTTCTTGTACTTCAACACCCGCTTGAGTCGTCACCTGCGCACTTGGCTGAACTAACAGCTTAGGATTTATGTTCTGCTTGAGTAGCAGAGTTAGCTGATCTAAGCGCTGACTGATTTTTTGCGCTGTTACAGCGTCAGTGTTCTCTTCTAAGCCAGTATGACTTTTTTTGTTACCAACCTTAACCCCAGACAAAATCGGGTCTTGAGCGCTATCTATAATATTATCAGCCGTCGATATCGCAGGGAGCTTTTCAACTGCTAGCAGCGCCTTTTTATCCGCTGATTGACGTTTTACATTAAGAGTTTCAGATAACTTATCAGAACCATCTGAAAACTCGGCAGTTAGGTCAGTTGATGCTAACTGAACAGTGTCGGATACGCTTATTGTATCTAAATGTTGCAGCTTCTTATTACTGGTGTCTATACTACCTGGTACTTGATAAGTTAATGAGTTATCACTTTGTGCAACAGTATCACCGCTTTCAACACTCACATTATCTAATAATGATTCTTGAGCTTTAATTTTATCAGTGAGACTAGATATCTGATTTTCTAGCGACTCAGTAGCAGTTTGGTGCTCGTCCAATTCAGCTTTTATCACATTAATACTAGACGAAGACTGATCGCTATCCTCAATAGACGAGAACTCTTGGTTTTCTAAACTCTGATTACTAGCCTGCTGATTAAAATCAGGCGGTGCAGTATCCAATCCTATCGGGGCATCATCTACATCTGAAATAACTAATGGCAACTCCTGGCTGTCTTGACTGAGCTCACTATTAACGATTAACGGATCTTCTGAGGAATACTGCCAGAGAGAAACACCACTGATTCCCGTTAACAATAGGCCAATACCTATCATATGGGGGATTGGCAAAAAAAGTGCTTTTTGATTAAATTTTACTTTTCCCGATTGGATGATTTCCGTAGTTAGCTTGGTCGTACGACCCGGATATCCTAATGATTTTTTATAAATGTCAGCAAGTTGCTTTTTACTAAAATCACCTCCTCGAACAAAGCGTAGCTGAATAAACTCTTCTGTTTCCAATTGTGTAAAAGGACTAAGTATTTCAGTGTGCAAATTACCAGAAAAATTATCATTTGTTACCAGCCCAGTAGCAAGCGAAGCTATTTTTTCAGAACCGCCTATAACAATAGCCATGCTGCCTTGATTTGCCTCCTGAAGATTAACCAGACTATCAATGGCATCACCTTTCATGAAGTCAGCATTATCAATTAAAATCAATAATTTTAGCTGTTGATTCTTTAAATTTTCAATCTTTTGATGTAACTGGATTAAAGGGTCTTCGCCACTGCCTTCACTAGGCTGTACTATTTCATCAATCGCATTATTAAGTAACTGATGAAGCATCGACACGTTAGTCGTTTGTTCAATATTAAGCAGCAATATACACGTATTATCTTCATTAGATAGATGCTGAAGTTGCTTAATTATTGTTGAAACTCCGGCACCGGAGCTTCCTGATAAGATCAGAAAAGTATTAGTAAAACGTAGTAAATGCACTAATTTATCTACTAACTGCAATCTCGAAGGGGGTTCGAAATACAAATCATCCGACATTTTTACATTTATCCTCTAATGTAACTAGCTTTGATCCATAGACCAATAGCTAGTACCAAAACTCTATTTCTCAATTTTAGAACCAGTATAAGCCGCTGCAGAAAAAAACAAGCACCCTTTCTCAATAGCTGATATCACCAGCAAAACCTTATTGAAATGTCCTGTTCAATAAAGGTAAGCTCACTATTACACTATTACACTATTACACTATTACACTGTTACACTGTTACCGCACATGTATGCTAGAGCAATCTCTGTCTTGATAGAGATAATGTTTCTTTGAGTAAATTCATATCAAATTTATCAGTGACGATAGCTCGACCTAATTTCTCAAGTAATACTAACCTAATATGGCCATCAAATACTTTTTTATCGACACTCATTATACTCAAAAAGTCATCTTCAGACATGTTTTCAGGGGGGTGAATGGGCAAGTTAGCTGATATAAATAACTTTTTAGTACGCTCCAGTAAACTTCTTTCAATCCAGCCTAAGCGATGTGATAAATCTAACGCCATAACTGTACCTACAGCCACTGCTTCACCATGTAACCAATTCCCATAGCCTTGGTGGGTTTCAATAGCATGACCAAATGTGTGCCCTAAATTTAACCAGGCCCTAATCCCTTGCTCTTTTTCATCGACAGCCACTACCTCAGCTTTGATTTCACAAGATCTTTGCACTGCATAACACATAGCATCTACATTTTTTGCGAGCAGCCCACCAATATTTTTTTCTAACCAAACAAAAAATTCCGGGTCGTAAATCAAACCATATTTAATCACTTCAGCAAGACCCGCTGATACTTCTCTCGCTGGTAGAGTGCTAAAGAAATTAATATCAGCGATTACCATTTGCGGCTGGTAAAACGCACCTATCATATTTTTACCCAGAGGATGATTAACCCCAGTCTTTCCTCCGACTGAAGAATCTACTTGTGACAACAGCGTTGTGGGCATTTGTATAAAATTGACCCCGCGCTGATAACAAGCTGCAGCGAAACCGGTCATATCACCAATAACACCTCCTCCCAAAGCAATCAGAGTAGTAGTCCTATTGTGCTGTGATTTCAATAACTGATCAAAAATCAAATTGACATGCTGTAAATTTTTATACTGCTCCCCATCGGGAAGAACTACTCGGTCAAGCTTAAAGGAGGTATTTGAAAAAAGAGCGCAAACTTTATCCATATACAGTGCCGCAACAGTTTCGTTACTGACAATCATGACTTGCTGACCACTTATATACTTGGCAACATCCACTTTTTGTAAAATATCTGACCCTATAAAAATAGGATAACTGCGACTACCAAGCTCAACTCTTAAAGAGTTCAAAGTATTTCTCCATAAATATAACACTTACACACACCAAAATAACCTAAGCTATTTAACATCTTAATATCTAATATCGGTATTTTAAAAAGTATGTGTAAAGAATAAATCGAATACATGATGATAACAATACGTCAATTATATTGACTTAAAAGCCCACCAGAAATATTTCACGATAATAAAGGTTTCTACTTTGAATTATCCATGAAAGCATCAGAATTTTACTAAAAAAGGTGACATATTCAAATGAATTTAATTCACTAGCGCCTAAGGCAGCACTTTTTCAATTTTCTGCAGCTTTTTGACAATTTCGGTAACGACCGACTTTGGATGCCGTTTATCAGTAGAAATCGTAAAATCACTTACCTGATCATAAAAAGGCTCACGCTGAATCATTAATTTAGTCAACACATCGCGTGGCGAATCTGCCTGTAATAAGGGTCTATTTTTATCTTTAGCCGTACGTTCAAGCTGCTGTTGCACGGTAGTTTGAAGGTAAATGACTATTCCCCTCGCACTTAAATTTTCCCGGTTTTTAGCGTTTAGCACCGCCCCACCACCAGTGGCTATGATTGAAGGAGAACGCAAGGTAACTTCTGCTATGGTTTGCTCTTCACGCAATCGAAAACCGGCTTCTCCTTCAATGTCAAAAATCCAGGGTATATTTGCACCCGCACGCTCTTCAATTACCTTATCTATATCGTAAAATGGGGAATTTAATTCTTTAGAGAGCAGTAATCCTATGGTACTTTTACCTGCTCCCATTGGACCTACGAGGAATATATTCAATATGGACCTTAATTACTAACTAAACTTTTCCGAATTAATCTTGGGGTAATAAAAATTAATAACTCATTCTTTTTCTCTGATTTTTTAGTCTGTCGAAACAGCGCACCAAAAAAAGGTAAATCACCCAGCACTGGAGTTTTTGCAATTGCACTAGTTATTTCATTTCTATACACACCACCTAACACAATAGTATCTCCAGCCTTGACTATAACAGAAGTTTTTAACGAGTTTTTATTAATACTTACTTCACCGTTTGGCAAAACTAGGCCGATAGAGTCTTGGGTTAGCTCAAGTTCTAAAGCTATCTGATCACCGGGAGTAATCTGCGGAGTCACTTTTAATGATAAAACAACATCTTTAAATTGAACAGTAGGTGTACCATCTTTAACCACTACATAAGGTAGTTCTTGCCCAGATTCAATCTCTGCGGTTTGACCATTGGTGGTAATAATTTTCGGTTGAGATACTATTTCTGCATCACCAGTTGTACTTAGTGCCGAAATTTCGGCACTTAACTTTAAACCATTTGAACCAACATACCCCAATCTTATTGCAGACTGAGGGGACACCCCTAGATCAACAGCCAAAGGAGCTGCACCAAGGCTACCATTACCAGCACCATTAATGTCGTATTTACCACTTTGTCCAGCATAACCCAAACCCCACCGAACACCTAAATCTTTACTTATATCACTTGAAGCAACCACCAACTTAGCTTCTATCATTATTTGCGACACTGCCACATCAAACCTCGCCAGCGTATGGCGAATCACTGCTAATTGTTTTTCAGTTTCTCGTACCATCAATACGTTAGTCGCATCGTCAGCCAGCACAAATCCTCGCTTGCTTACTAAGCTCGCCTCTTGAAGACGAGCCTTCATATCAGAGGATTTACGATAATTAATCTGAATAAACTCTGTTTCAATTGGCAGTAGTTCTTCAATTTGCTTTTGCCCCTCAAGCTCCATTCTTTCGCGCTCTGCCAGTTTAGCGGCCGGTGCTATCAATAAAACATTACCAACCAAACGTTTATCTAAACCTCTAGTTTTCAATACTAAATCTAATGCTTGATCCCAAGGAACATTTTGCAGCCTTAAAGTAATGCTCCCCGACACACTATCATCTACCACCAAATTCTTTTGTGCCACTTCTGATATGATTTGTAGCACTGAGCGAATTTTTACATTTTGAAAATTTAAATCAATTTTTTCTCCAGTAAATTGCTTTTTTATAGAAGGTGACTTGTTTCTAACTCCGCTATTTGTTGCCCCATAACGTTTCTTTCGAGAGGGCCAAAAATCTACAATTAACTCCCGCCCTACTTGATAAGATTTAAATTTATAAGGTTTAGCACTAGGTTTTATCAATATTCCAGTGTTTTGACCTTGAGAAAAGGTATCAATAAACATTACTGGCGTATCAAAATCTTGTACGTCCAAGCGTTTATTTAATTCATCCGACAAAACGGCACCCGTTAAATTAACGATGACATTATGCCCTTCCTCAAACACTTCTGTTCCTGATCTAGAATTAGATAGCTGAATCTTAACCCGTCCAATACCGTTCTCAGCTCGTTCGAAATCAATTCCCTGCACCCTTGTACGTTTTTCAACAGGTTCATCTGTAATGGAAGCCATAGTTTGATTCGATATCACTTGGGTATTACTTACAGCAGCTTCACTTAATTGCTGGTTTTCATCTAGAATAATAAATAGATTATTTCCCTCTGAATACGAACTATAATTCGTCAATCTATTTAAGTTCGCAACAAGCCGCAAACGTCCTTTCACTTGTACTAAATCTACCGATCTTAAAGATTGCTGCCCAATCGTGTAATTGTTATTTGAGGTGCCGTTTTCGACTCCCCACATATCGATTAGTACTCTATCAGGATTCTTTAGTACAAATGCGGTAGGAACCGGTGGTGGGAAATCAAATTCCATTTTCAGTTCTATTTTACCCGGGCTCAATTGCTGAGTATCAAACTTTAACAGTAAAATATCCTTCGCCATCAAGTTACCACTAATAACAATAGCGAACAAAAAGATAAAACTTAATTTACAAAGACGACACGATCTAAGTACAACCTTCATGAGAAGGCTAATTTCAGTGAACATATATTTTCCCTATGGATCCTTTGGCTGGTCAAGTTCAATACTCCTAGGCCGGGTTATCCACCCCCCTCTACCATTAGATATTATTTCAATTAGCTTGATTTTTGTAGCATTAACAATGACAACTTTCCCATGATCAAATCCCATGTAATCATCAATAGTGACTCTATGAATCTCTCCTTTTGGATCAACTATTAGCGCCCACATCCCTTTTACTCCTTTAGAGATGCTGCCTACCATTACCAAATCCTTCACTGAAAATCTTTCGAGATAAACTTTCCGTCTATCATTATTTGGAGCAGATACATTACCTAGGTCAACGATTTCAGCAATATTATCGCCATCATCATCTGGAACAAACTGCACCACAGCCACAAAAGGATTTCTCAATGCAGTACCTTCATACACAAAAGCTTCGTAAGCTTCAAATACCGGTAACGACTTGATAGGCCTGGAAGGTCTGGTTTGTACTTCAGAGACATACCTTTCAATATCATCAACATTATCAACCCATACGCATCCAGAGAGCAATACAGCAGAGAATAACATTATCAACTTTTTGATCTGTGATTTATTCATCGTCATTCCGATACGTTTTGGCTGTAATTGATATATTTAAAACACCATCAGAATTGGGTGTTAGATTAAAATCATGCAGAGTGACTATACGTTTAATTCCAGCAATACCACTGACAAAATTCCCCACTTGATGATAAGTTCCCTTTGCAGATATTTGGATTGGCAATTCAATATAATACTTATCCTTGCGCTCAGCCTGCAATACAAGACTATTGATCGACAGCCCTGATTCAATTCCGATATTGGTAATATCTTCAAGCAAACCTGGAACTTCCTTCCGAGTGGGTAGTTGACGCCTAATTTCTTTAAACTGTTCTTCCACATCAGCCATTTGTTTACGTAAAGCGGCTAAATTTGCAACTCTATTGGCGATAGCTGCATATTCAGTTTTCAATTGTTCTTCACTGCGAATTTTACCTTCTAATACTTGTTCTTTATCACTAATATAAAGATGCATTCCTAAAAGGAAAACCAATACGAAAAGTATAATATAGGTAATTACTTTAATACCAATAGGCCAGGCGCCCGCAGCAGAAAGGTCTAAATTATTAGGGTCAAAGCCTTGAAATGACTGCTTAAATTTATCAATCACTTTTGTTTTCCTTTTGACAACGGAACATCGAGATTAAAGCTTCTGTCAGATTCCCTAGCGCCGACAGTCGTTAAGTTAGGCTCTCCAAACCACTGCGAACCATTTAAATTTCTCATTAATTCTGAAACATTTTGATTGCGATTCGCCAAACCATTTATTATCAATTTTTCACCGCTTCTAACCAGTGAAGTATAATACAATTTTTCTGGTAGCACGCGAATCAACTCATCAAAATATCGCACAATTAAAGGCCGACTCCCCTGCAAAGTTTGAATTGTATTCAGCCTTGCCAAGCGCTTTGCCTTTAGTTTTTTAAGGTTTTCAATTTCCTGAATTTTAGTTTTAAGCTGATCAATTTCTACCTTCAAAAACTGAATACGAACATCTTGTCTGCTGGTTTGCTGATCAAAATATTCTCCTAGAATAAAAACACCCCCTCCAGCCAAAAGAAAAGTAAGAATTAAGCTCGTCATAAAGCTCTTCTGTGCTTCTTCATTTTTTTCTTCACGCCAGGATCTTAAATTAATTTTTACCATGAATTACCTATCAATCAAAAAATCGTAACGCCAAACCACAAGCCTTAACTAAAACAGGGGCTTCTTTATTCAAGCGCTCTTTATTAATTTTTGCCTGAATGTCCATATTGGCAAAAGGATCTGCCAACTCTACCGCTATACCTAATTCTTCTTCTAAAATATCAACTAAACCTTTAATCGAAGCACATCCACCACTAATATAAATTTTGGACAATTGATTTTGCACATTCGATGAGTAATAAAACTGCAAAGCCCTAGACACCTGCTGTTTAATCGTTTCTCTAAACGGCTCAATCAACATCGCCTCTATTTCCATGCTGATTTCATTCAACCTGAATGATTGCTCTACTTCTTCAACCGTCATCCCGCACTGCACATGGATAGCATTAACCAACTCATTACTGCCAAAACCTTGTTCTCGGTTATAAATAATCTGACCTTGAAACAAAACATTTAAAGTCATAGTTGAAGCACCGATATCTATTGAAGCTATCGGATCATTATTTTGTATAGATTCTCTGTTCAAAAAAGAAAGCAGTCTTTCAATAGCAAAAGTATCAACATCGACTATGTCACACTTCAATCCCGCTGAATTTACAGCAGCCTCTCGCTGCAGCACATCATTATTACGACAGGCGACCAATACAATATCATTAAGTTCCGGATTAGTAGAGTGGGGACCTTGTACTACGAAATCAATAGCGACTTCATCCAGCGGATAGGGGATAAATTGATCAGCTTCAATTTTTATCTGATCTTCTAATTCAGCTTCGGAAAACGCATTAGATAATTCTAAATGTTTGATAATAACCGCAGAAGAGGGGACTGATGTGATCGCATTAAATAATTTAGATCCGCAAATCTTAACCCCTTTCTCAATTGCTTCAGCAACCACACCTAACTCTTGTACATGACCATCAACGACCGCAGACGCAGGCAAACCAACAATCGCATACGAATTCAAACATATTGTTCTCTTTTCATAGCTCAAGGCGACCAACTTCACCGAAGAAGATCCGATATCAACACCTAGCCATGTCGATGTTTTTTTATTAAAGAGACCAAACAACTAATTTATCCTTATCACCAAACCCAACAAAACTGAGTATAATTTGCAAATACGAGACAAAAACACAAACAAATTAATCTTGCATTAATGCTGAGAGTATATTTAAAAAACACCTATAACTACAAAGACCTACATTAAAACATTAATCAATCACCTACCACAGCTTTTTAACTATTTTTAACTATTTATTAATCTCTACTTAAGTTTCAGCATTTAAACCAAACAGAACAAAAACTTAACTGATAAAAACACTCATTATCCTGAATCCGTGACTTCAAAGTGAATACAGAGTGTAAGATATTGGTTTTACGGTGGAATTGAAAAATCTTAGCTGCACCCGTAGGTTCAGTGGGCATTTTTCTAACCGCTGTAAAATCAAGAGCTTGCGCTATGTGGTGCAGTGAAGTCACTGATTCAGTATTATAATATCAATCAAGAAAATTTACATGATGACTACATCTTGAACCCGTGACGACCAAGTGCAGACAGAGTGTAATCTAAATCAGTGATTCCTAAGCAGATAATACTATAAGATGTTGAATTAACAATAAATTGATAAGCAGTCACTGAATCTAATGGGACAGCTAGTGCTTTTTTATTCTGCCTTCATACCAATAGTTTACGCTCTACTCCTAGGTCAGCGGGTAGTTTTCTAGCCTCTGTAAATCAACAGCTTGCGCTATATGGCGCTGTAGAAGTCACTGATTCAGACTATACTCTGCATTCACTTTCAAACTACTGACTCAGGCAATATTCTTGCTGTTAACAACAAGAACACTTATTGCGAAGTCAGCTATACTTAATCTCAGCGCCCTGCAATCTGACAAAATTTCTGTTTATATTTCTAAATCCACTGATAACTTAAACTTCTTGCCTTAAGTAGAAAATGTAGGCTGGTGCTATATATTTGCAGCCTATATAATACCGCTTCTATTTTTGTAGTTTAAAACTGAGTTTATTACCAACTATATAGGGATGACATGCGCGCGATAAAAATACTATTCCAAATGATTTTGTCTTTTGCTGTACTAGGCGTCATTTTAGGGACTATTGCCATGGTCGGACTTTACCTCTACTTCTCCCCCAATTTACCTAATGTAGACACATTAAAAGAAGTTCATTTTCAAACTCCCATGCAAGTTTACTCCAAGGACCACAAGTTAATTGCTGAGTTTGGTGAAAAACGTCGCACGCCGATTAAATTCAACCAAATTCCGATCGATTTCGTCCACGCATTACAAGCGGCTGAAGATGCTCGTTTCTTTGAGCACAATGGTGTCGATATCAAGGGCCTTGCTCGAGCAGCAGTTCAGCTGGCCACTACGGGCAAGAAAAAAGGTGGTGGCTCTACTATCACCATGCAAGTAGCTAAAAATTTCTTCCTCACTAGAGAGAAATCCTTTTCCAGAAAGTTTAGCGAAATATTACTTGCTCTTAAAATTGAAAGCTCGTTAAGCAAAGAACAAATATTCGAGCTCTATATCAATAAAATTTATTTGGGTCATAGATCTTATGGCATCCAGGCGGCATCTTATGTCTATTATGGCGAAGATATTAACCAGATCAGCTTGGCGCAACTTGCGATGATTGCCGGCCTACCTAAAGCGCCGTCTTCATTTAACCCAATTAGAAATCCTACCAGAGCAATCGAGCGACGCAACTGGATTATCGGTAGAATGCTAGGCCTCGACTACATTAGCAAAACAGAACATGACCAAGCTATAGCCCAACCCGTTACAGCTTATTACCACAGTGCGAAAATCGAGTTATACGCCCCTTATATTGCCGAGATGGTACGCAAGCAGCTCTACGAAAAATACGGTGATAGCTTATACACCAGTGGCTACCAAGTAATCACTACTGTTGACAGTGCGATGCAAGCCTCGGCCAACAAAGCGATGCAAAATGGTTTATTAGCTTATGTTAAAAGACACGGCTATAGAGGCCCTGAAAAACAAACCGAGATTAGCGCTTTAGACAGTGACGCCCGCTTAGATATTTTAGCAAAGGAACTCACCCACGCCAACATAGAACCCGCTTTAGTCTTGGAACTTGCTGATAAAGAAGCAATTGTACTTCGCAAAAATGGCGAACACATTACCCTTCCCTGGAAGGGAATGTCATGGGCAAGAAAATTCAAAAGCGTTAACAGCATGGGCCCTAAACCGAAGAAAGCGGCCGATATCCTCGCGATCGGCGATGTTATTCGCATCAGAAAAGAACTTGATAGCAAAGACCAATCTGAATACTGGGGACTGAGCCAGATTCCCAAAGTACAAGGCGCGATGATCGCAATGGCTCCAGAAAACGGCGCGGTATTATCTTTGGTTGGAGGCTTTAGCTTTACTCATAATAAATTCAACCGAGCCACCCAAGCCCTGAGACAGCCCGGCTCTAATTTAAAACCCTTTATCTACGGCGCCGCTTTACAAGCAGGCTACACCGCAGCCACAACTATTAACGATGCACCTATTGTTCTGCAAGGAGCCAGTTTGCAGGCCAACTGGAGA
The DNA here is from genome assembly GCA_029027825.1 of Oceanospirillales bacterium. Taxonomy (GTDB): domain Bacteria; phylum Pseudomonadota; class Gammaproteobacteria; order Pseudomonadales; family Balneatricaceae; genus Rs1. Next base: position 3,297,786 of record CP093399.1, read on the forward strand.
CCAGAGAATTCATCGCGTAAATTTTACGGCCCAACCAGGTTAAGAGTCGGCCTCTACAAATCAAGAAACTTAGTTTCTATCCGATTACTTAGGGCTATAGGTATCGATTATGCTCTGGATTATTTAGCTAAATTCGGTTTTGATAGAGAGACGCTTCCACAAAACCTATCCCTTTCACTAGGCGCCGCAGATCTAACCCCAATCTCTCTAATAGGTGGCTACGGTCCCATCGCCAATGGCGGCTACCGAATTGACACTTTCTTTATCGACAAAATACTCAACCCAAGCGGTGAAGTAATCTTCCAGGAGAGCCCGAGAACCGTAATTACCACCCAAGATTTAGCTGAAGATCAATACTCCCCGGCACCCAGAATTATCGACGCCCGCGATAGCTACGTTATCTACAGCATTTTAAAAGATGTTATCCGCAGGGGCACTGCCACTAAAGCCAGAGTACTGAAAAGAAATGACTTGGCAGGAAAAACTGGCACTACTAACTTGCAACGCGACGCTTGGTTTACCGGCTTTAACAGCAAAATTATAGCGACGGTATGGGTTGGCTATGACAATCCCGCCCCGCTTGGCAGAAGAGAATTTGGTGGAACGGCGGCACTGCCGATCTGGATTGACTTCATGAGAGAAACTTTAGCAGGAGAACCAGAAGCTCCTTTAAAGCGGCCTCCTGGATTAGTTAATGTGACAGTCAACGCTAAAACCGGCTTAAGAGCCCGTCATTCCAAAGGAAAAACAGTCAGTGAAATAATCAAATCGGAGGATGCGCGGCGACTGGCTCAACAGAGCGCCGAGATTAACGACTCGACCACTGATGACCTATTTAACTAGCCAACTGATTGATAACAAAAAAGTTCAAGATGACTTGCTTGAGAGTAATCTCCTGCAAGCCATCAAGAAAGAGAGAAGGCTCTGAAATCAGCCATCAGCTTAGCTAGTTAACTGATTTGTCTGAATGAGGTCTCTGAGAATAGAGATTCGCTAAATAGTGAGCGTTAACTCACCAATGTCTCCGACATCAAATTACGGACTATTTAGTACCGCTACCCTCCTACGGATCCCATCAGCCTTCTATTTTGCGCTGCAATGCCTATACCCTGAAAATAGATCCCCTACAGAACACGTCTGCTTTCATCCAAAAAGACAGCCTGCTAACAAACACCATAAGATAAGTATCTATAAATAATCCAGACTGACTGTACAATCCTTAGTTTGATACGGGTGCTGAAGCAGATTTTCCTTGATCTAACTCTGCCATCTGCACTTTGATCCAATCCACAGATTCCGCATGCAAATCACTAACAGAACGATCTTGAGCACTAATCGGCTTACCGATACGCAGTGTGATTGTGCCAGGCTTTTTCAGTATTTTTCGCCCAGGCCAAAACATCCCGGCATTATGCGCCATAGGCAGCAAAGGAACATTTGCACTGACTGCCAACATAGCTCCGCCTTTGTTGAACACTCCCATTTCGCCGCTAGCCAAACGCGTTCCCTGTGGAAAAATAATCACCGGAACCTTACGCTCTAATCTATTTTTTCCCTGCTCTAAAAGCTGCTTTAACGCACCTCGCTTTTGACTGCGGTCTAAGGCAATCGGCTCAAGTAATGCCAGCGCCCAGCCAAAAAACGGAATTTTCAGCAGCTCTTTTTTTAATACTATAGAGTGTGGTCGAATTAAAGTTTGAAAGAAAATCGTCTCCCACTCACTCTGATGATTAGCGACTACCACGTAGGCTCCGTCATTCGGCAAATTTTCCAGCCCTTCAACTTTGACCTTAATCCCGCAACACACCCTGATCAAAAGAACATATAAAAAGTTTAAGCTAGTCACAAAACGAAAGCGTTTTTCAAAAGGTAACCATCTGGCAAACAGCACACAAATCAAGCCATGCACTATAGTTGCCAAGTAAAATGCACCGTAATATATGCAGGCACGTAAAAAATTTAACACTCTGTTCACATTAACATCCTAAATAACCACTGCTCGACTGTAGAGTTTGCTAGCCGCCAGTGACTGGTGGAAAGAAAGCAACCTCATCGCCTGATTGTATGACATATTCTAAGCCAACCATTTCTTGATTGACGGCAATTAAAGTACTAATATTTCCCAGCGCTATTATCCATTTTTCACCGCGCTGCTCCTGTAACCAACTTGATAAGTCGGCAACACTCTCGACACCTTGAGGTATTTCGATAGATTCATTGGCTAAACTTAGCTGCTCGCGAATACTGGCAAAGTAAATAATATCAATCATAGCTAAGCCTCCGCTTGCCAGTGACCGCTTTTGCCACCGATTTTTTCTAATAACTTTAGATTTTGAATTTGCATGCCTTTATCCACAGCTTTACACATGTCATAGATAGTTAAGGCCGCGGTACTCGCCGCCATAAGCGCCTCCATTTCTACCCCAGTCTGACCAGACAAACGACATGTAGCGGTGATCGCGACTAAGTTATTTTGCTGTTGCAGGTCTAGATCGACCTTCACTTTGGTCAACATCAATGGGTGACACATTGGAATTAGATCGCTGGTTTTTTTAGCCGCCATGATTCCAGCAACCCTCGCCACCGCAAGTACGTCACCTTTCTTGTGACCGCCACTTGCGATCAGTGCTAGAGTCTGTGGCAACATGCTAATTTCAGCGTATGCTGTGGCTTCTCTGGTGGTGACAGCTTTTTCAGTCACATCCACCATCTGTGCATTACCCTGAGCATCTAGATGGGTTAATTCAGACATCTTGTGACTCCGTTACTTGTTGATTGAGGATCTTTTGTTGATTTAAATAAGGTGTAGCGTACATCGCTTTCGCTATTATTGTTTCTTGATCACTTAAATCACTAAAGCGTTCAGCAAACTCTTGCTGCTGTTTCTGACTAATCCCCTCGAGCACCCCAGCGGCGATCAGATTAGAATCATGCAGCAGGTAATTCGCCTGTATCTGCTGGTCAATATGTAAAGCCAGCTCAGCAGGCGTTGCTATACTTTCGTCAACTACATCGCCAAAATGCACATGTACATTACCTTTATAACCAGTAATCCCTGCGACAATGCTTTCAATGTCTTCAAACTCACTTTTTTGGTATGTGCCACCATTGGCCTTAATCCCAAGCTCTTTGGCTTTTTGCTTATCACAAGGGTCAAATTCATACGAGATTGAAACAGGCACTAGATTTAGTCTTTTAGTCGCTTCAGAGAAAGTCAACGCTTTACGCTGCGCCATATACAGCATTTTCAGTAAGGCTGCATCGGTTTTATCATTGCCATCTTTGGCGCGGCCTTCACGTTGTGCAATCCAGATTGAAGCTTCATCAACCACCACTGAATGATCGATATACGACGACAAATGAGTCAGTGCTTTTAACATTTCACGCGGCGCCTTGGCCGAACGTTTTACAATAAAGCTTTTATTCAAACGCATTAAATCCGAGACATACTCTTTTGAGAGTAGATTATCGCCAATCGCAATTCTCACCGTTTGCATACCTTTGTGAAAAAACATCCAATTGACAAAAGCAGGATCCATCGCTATATCTCGATGATTGGAGATAAACAGATACGCCCCCTCTGGATCTAAATTTTCAATCCCGGAGCAAGTGACTTTGTGTGTAGAGCGGGAGATCATTTTCTGCATAAAACCCGCCACCACTTTTTGAAAATCACGCACGGTATCAATATCACCAAATTGCCGCGCCAAACCGATTCGCACGATACTTTTAGTTAATCGCGGCAACCAGCGGTATAATTTTGCAAATTTATAGTGGGAGATTGCACCTACTAATTCATCGTTATACAGCAATGCATTGAGCACAGCTGGTACTTCTGAATCGTTATATGGACGAATATCACTGTAGAGATCTTGTGTTAAATTCACTGTGCTGTATAACCTAGCTATTTAAAGCCGCCTATTTTAGCGTTTCATGCAGCGTATTGCACTTTTTTGCGACAAGTTCCGCTGATTCAACCCCAGTTAACCGCCAATAACTGACAGTTACCTTGAATGTTATAGCAAAACCATCGAGACCAGTGCAGTAAAAAGCTTGCTAAAGTTGATCAATTGACCAGCAAAAATTTACTTGCTTTACGATGCCGTCTCAATGGTCGGTACTGGAATTATCCCAGCAGCTGACTGAATGGAATAAAATCAACCCGCTGACCTTTTTCTACTAGACTATCAGCGGGAATCATAATCAAGCCATTAGCCTTGCTAGCGGTAGATAACATTCCTGAGCTCTGATTAGTAAAAGGTCGCACTTGGCCATCTTCATAAACACCTCTGAGATACTCTTCTCTAGTACACTTTTTAACAACCTCAAAATCCGCGAGTACTTTAAAACTGAGCGTTTTTTCAACGTTGCCGCCCTGTAACTTCATCAAGTATGGCCGAGCAAAAAGACAAAAGGTAATCAGTGCTGATGCGGGGTTACCCGGCAGACCAAAAATAGGCGTATTATCCACCCATCCATAAGCTAATGGTTTGCCTGGCTTCAGTTTTATCCGCCACATATTTAGCTGACCCAATGAATCGACAGCGGCTTTTATATGGTCTTCGTCGCCAACTGAGACCCCCCCGGTACTAATAATTAAATCTGCACATTGTGCCGCTTTTGCCAACGCCGCAGTAGTCGCCTCTAGGGTATCTGACACTTTACCCAAATCAACCACCTGCATGCCCAACTGTTGAATTAAAGCATTTAACATCGCGCGATTGGAGTTGTATATCTTGCCATCAGCAAGAGGTTCACCGGGCTCCACCAGCTCATCCCCGGTAGATAGAATGGCTATTTTTAATGGTTTATAGACAGATAATTGATTAATTCCAGCTGATGCCAGCACCCCAATATCCGCCGGCTGTAATTTTCTGCCCACTGAGTGCAGCAACTCGCCACAGCGAATATCTTGCCCTTTTGGTCGGACATTTTGCCGCAGCTTAACTTTCTCAGGTAAACGAACCCCCGCTTCATCGACGCTCACTTGCTCTTGCATGATGATCGTATCTGCACCTTTGGGGAGTTCTGCACCGGTGAAAATTCGTGCTACAGTCCCCGCTTTTAAGGTTTGTGGGGCGTCCCCTGCCGCGATACGCATCGATTGCTGCATAATGGTTTCAGCACCAACATTTAAGTCAGCAAAAGCAACCGCATAACCATCCATACTGCTGTTATCTTGAGGGGGTACATCCACCAGAGATACCGATTGATGAGCGAGAATCCGGTGCAGGGAGCAATCTAAGTTAATTGACTCTACCTGCTGAGTGATTTTCACATCTGCCAACAACTGTTCAAGGGCTTCGGATACAGGAATAAGTGGCTGTACTTTAAATTTAACATTATTAATCACATCAACCATATGGATTCTCTCAAGCGCAAATAAAATAGTTTTAAACAACTGAACTTAAATAGATTTTACTGCAAGAATTTTACATTAACCAGTGCAATACTTACACTTGCTAGTAACATAGCTCCCATTAGATTAGGCAAAGGTTGATTAAAGACAAAATTTTACCGCTAGCCTTCCCATTTTATAAACCTTGCTTTGTATCTGGCCCTGCACTTAAAGCTTGCTGCAAACTGACAACATTTCACTGACAGAGCCAGACAACATGTATATAGCCGTTAAACACCTACATTTAACCTTAATGTTATGTAGTGTTATTTTTTTAATCGTCCGAGTGGTAGCAGCCACCGCTAATGCACAATTTTTAAATCGCAAATGGATAAAAATAGCACCGCATGTCCTAGACACTTCCCTATTAATTAGCGCCATTACCTTAATGGTGATCATTCAACAATACCCAATTACCAACCATTGGCTCAGTGCTAAACTACTGGCTTTAGTCGGCTATATCATTTTTGGCACGCTGGCATTGAAGGGACAAAAAAGCGCCTTAACTAGACTATTATTTTTGGCTGTGTCCTTAAGTTTGGTCGGTTACATGGTGAGTATTGCGATCACTAAAAGCCCTTTTCCCTGGGCTTTTTAGGTACTTGATAGTCAGCGGGGCAATGCACAGATGCTGATTAATCCTGAATATCTGATTGACCTTTACTGCCGATAACTAGTTGTCACCCAGCAGCGGGCTGCAGAGAAAACAGATCTGTTACTAAGATGAAAACTAGTCAGTGTAGAGGGTATCCATCACCTGCGACAATTCAGTTCTCCAAGGTCGCTGATGGATGCCGAAGCTGCGCAATAGCTTTTTACAGTTAAGCACCGAGGACGCCGGACGCTCTGCATTGGTATAAATTTCTGAACGAGGTACCGAGATTATGCTCTCTGCCATCAGCTGTTCGTGCTGTTTTGCCCGTAAAAAAATTGATTCTAAAAACTTATATCGAGTAGTGACTTCTGCACCACAGTAGTGATAGGTGCCCCAGGCATCAGCCCCCTCATTTAACTGTCTTATCACTGCAAAAATAACGCGGGCTATATCACCTGCAGAGGTGGGGCAACCTTGACGATCATTAGCCGCATACATTACTTTTTCACAGCGTGCACGCGCTAGTGAACTGGTTAAAAAATTTTCATTCCACTGAGAAAACAGCCAGCTAACTCGCAGGATTAGATGTTTATCCCACTTGTTACGTAGCATCTCTTCACCTTGCCACTTACTTTTACCAAAAATGCCCAAGGGAATGGTTTGATCATCTTCGCTATAACCACTCGCATAGTGTCCATCGAATACATGGTCTGTGGACAAATGAATGATCGGGATGTCTTTTTCCTTACAAACTTGCGCTAAAATCCCCAAAAAATCACGGTTTAACAAATAGCAGAGATCGACTTTCTTTTCACTAACCACCACCGAGTTATAACCCAAAGTATTCACCACAAAATCCGGATTACTACGTTCCAAGACTTCGGTCACGACTTGTTTATCTCTGAGGTTCGGAGCGTTTGAAGTTGCGCCGACCACGGTAAATACATCGCTAGTTTGACCTGCTTTTATCAGTGCTTTACCCACTTGCTCTTTAGGGCCTGTCACTAATATTTTAATCCGATTGTCACTTGACCAATGAACCATTCCATACCTTTAAAATGTCTAAAAAACTGGTTTTATTTTGGTATTGTGCAAATACCAAATTCAAACTGAACTGTGAAGAATCTTAGTTTATTCTACGATTAGTCGCTTTCGTGTAAACAATAACATATTACACCAGAAATAAAGCGGTTAGCCATTCCCAGCCAACACTTTTGCGACTTAGAACCTGCACTTGCGATTATCTAACCGAATTGGGCGGTGTCCAACACTGCAAAAAATTTGCCCATTGAGTACAGTTTCCATCAATCATTATTGCACAGTGCTAGTTTACCTGAATCCGTGACTTCAAAGTGAATACAGAGTGTAAGATATTGGTTCTACTGTGGAATTGAAAAATCTTAGCTGCACCCGTAGGTTCAGCGGGTATTTTTCTAACCGCTGTAGAATCAAGAGCTTGCACTATGTGATGCAGTGAAGTCACTGAATCAGGTTTCACATAAAACTAGCGGCAGAACCTACAGGTGAGGGATACTTTTCACTACCGATTATTAACATCACTTTTTTCATATGATTGATTTTTTTCGATCACCAAACTCTAAATACTGCAAATATCATCTTATCTTCTTTTGCTATAGTTATTACCTGAATCCGTGACTTAAAAGTGAATACAGAGTGTAAGAAATTGGTTCTACAGTGGAATTGAAAAATCTTAGCTGCACCCGTAGGTTCAGCGGGTATTTTTCTAACCACTGTACAATCAAGAGCTTGTGCTATGTGGCGCCGTGAAGTCACTGATTCAGGTATTAGCTATATCAACAGGAGAATAGCATGCATAAACAAGATCAGTTGAGTCAGGCCACTTTAAGTATTTGGGGAGGCGAGACCGAGCACCCTCTGTATGAGCGCTCGACACAAGTCCCTGTCGTCCACAGTGTATCTTTTGCCTATAAAGACATTGACACTTGGCACAACGTCGCCTTAGGCACAGAGCCTGGACACATTTACTCTCGCAACACCAACCCAACTGTTCGCGCATTTGAGGATAAGGTAAAAGCACTTGAAGGAGCTGAGGCTGCGACCAGCTTTTCTTGCGGAATGGCGGCTATCAGCAATACTTTTGGCGCTTTGTTGCGCCCTAATGACCGTATTGTTTCAATTAAAGATAGCTATGGGGGCACCAATAAACTATTTACCGAGTTCCTACCGCCGTTAGGTATAGATGTATGCCTGTGCAATACTTCTGAGCACAGTGAGATAGAAGCAGAAATAGCCAAAGGCTGCACCATGCTGTATCTAGAAACCCCAACCAACCCTACCGTTAAAATAGTCGACATTGCCAGATTAGCTAAAGCTGCCAAAAAAGTAGGTGCGCTGGTGGTGGTTGATAATACTTTCGCCACACCAATTAATACCAATCCGCTGGCTCTGGGTGCGGACATAGTTATCCACAGCGCCTCTAAATACCTCGGTGGACATGCAGATGCATTAGGCGGAATCGCCTGCGGTAGTCAGCTGTTAATTAAAAAGTTATACCACTACCGTGAAATTAATGGCGCCTCATTATCGCCGATGGATGCCTATAGCTTATTGCGGGGAATGAAAACCTTAAGCCTACGAGTTAATAGACAAAATCAAAGTGCGATGACCATTGCCAAGTGGTTACAACAGCAGCCAGTGGTAGAGCAAGTTAATTATCCTGGGCTAGAAAGCCATTTACACCACGATGTTGCCAAGCAGCAAATGCGCGGCTTTGGCGGTATGTTAAGTTTTAGCGTAAAAGGCGGCATGGAGGCTATAAAAGTGTTTTTACCTAAACTGCAATATGCCCATATGGCAGCTAATTTAGGCTGTGTAGAAACCGTAGTCGGCCCCCCTGTTGTGACCAGTCATGTTGAATGTACCGCACAAGAGCGTGCGGCGGCAGGCATCCCTGAAGGATTAGTTCGCTACTCGACAGGGATTGAAGACGTCGATGATTTAATCGAAGATTTAAAACAAGCGCTGGCTTCTATCAGTTAATTTTCATCAATTGACATTTACCGTCAGCAATAACTTGCCTGATAGATACCATATTAAATATAGGGAGACCTCTGCATAACGTTGCGAGCGAAGGTAAGACAAGATAAAACCGGCGAAATAGCGGAATTAGTATACCCCTCTTTATGGGTATTACTGGTGTAAATGAGCATATTGAGCCGGTTTTTAACGCCGTATTACCGAGCGCAGTTATCATACCCTCAGGGTAAGTTATGCAGAGGTTTCACAGGGTAAACACCAGAAAGGTTTTCCACTAATAGCCCGAACCAACCACTCTCTAGTGAGGCTAAATATGCGAGATCAACCGCTAAATTTTAGTTTGCAAGAATATGCCACTCGACTTGCCAAGGTCAGAGCAAAAATGCAAATTTTAAATATCGACACACTGCTAGTACACGACCCTTCCAATATGGCTTGGTTAACCGGATACAACGCCTGGTCATTCTATACTCCGCAAGCAGTGGTGATTGGTACCAGTGGAGCCCCTCTTTGGTTTGGACGGGCAATGGATAGCAGTAGTGCTAGAAAAACCAGCTACCTACCAGCGGATAATATTATTAGCTATCCCGATCGCTATGTAATGAACCCTCCATTGCACGCCATGCAGCACTTGGCTTGTGAAGTACTTCCGGGATACCGTTGGGACAGAGGCAGGATTGGCGTCGAGATGGACAATTACTATTTTTCTCACCGCGCATTTATCGCATTGCAAACCCATTGCCCCTCTGCTCAACTGGTAGATACCACAGGTTTAGTCAATGGCTGTCGCGCCATAAAATCCGATCGAGAAATTGAGTATATGCAAGTCGCGGCCCGCATCACTGAAAACATACACCGTGCCGCCTTTGCCATGATTCAACCAGGTCTCCCTAAACATAAACTAGTTGCAGAAATTTACCGCGTGGCGATAGAGGGACATCAAGATAAATTTGGTGACTATCCCGCTATTGTGCCTATGCTAGCTTCGGGAGCGGATGCTTCAGCTCCTCACTTAACATGGGACGAAAGCCCCTTTGAAAACAATCAATGTAGCTTCATTGAGTTAGCAGGTTGCCATAAACGCTATCACTGCCCTCTCTCTAGAAGCATTTATCTTGGAGAGCCTAGCCCTCAATATTTACGCGCCGAAGAAGCTCTTAACTACGGACTTGAAGCTGGCCTAGCAGCCGCAAAACCTGGCAATACTTGTGCCGACATTGCCAATGCTTTAAGTGATAGTTTGGCGAAGTATGGTTTTGATAGAGGAGAGACACGCTGTGGCTACCCTATTGGTTTGAGCTACCCTCCAGACTGGGGGGAGCGCAGTATGAGTATCCGTAATACTGATCATACTCCACTAGAACCCGGCATGACTTTTCACTTGATGCCCGGCCTCTGGTTAGATAACTGGGGTATGGAAACGACTGAGAGCTTTGTGATAACTCAAAGTGGTGCTGACACTTTGTGCAACTACCCACGTCAGCTATTCATAAAAAGGTAACCTTATCGATGCAAGCCACCACTATAAGCACTACTATAGACTTCAATCAAGAAGGCAAGCAACATGGTTTCCTAAAGCTTCCTCACTCTAGTGATAACAGCGCCTGGGGCTGTATTATGATCCCTATTTGTGTCATTAAACATGGTAGAGGAGCGACTGCATTACTTACTGGGGGGAATCATGGTGACGAATACGAGGGGATAACGGCGCTACATAAACTGGCCAATCACTTACATGCAAATCAAATAGCGGGTCGAGTTATTATCATACCCGCCATGAACTACCCAGCGGTGATGAATGCAAGTCGCACTTCTCCTATTGATAATGGCAATCTAAATAGAGCATTTCCCGGCAACCCCATCGGCACTGTAACGGAACGGATCGCCGACTATTTCCAACGCTACCTCATACCGATGTGTGACTACGCATTAGATATCCACTCTGGGGGGAAAAGCTTAGAATTTATCCCACTTGCTGCAGTTCATAGATTAAAAGATCAGTCATTAGAAGCCAGCTGTATTAGTGCTGCAAAATCTTTCGGCGCTCCTAACACACTACTAATGTTAGATTTGGAAGCACATGCTTTGTATGACACAGCAGTAGAATCCCAAGGCAAAATTTTTGTCTCTACTGAGCTATTTGGAGGAGGTACCAGCACACCAGTTTCTATCGCCTTTGCCGACGCCGGAATTCGCAATTTTTTAAACTTTGCCGGTATCATGAACACCACCGAAACCGGATCCAAGCCATCGCGCATGCTAGAAATGCCAGACCTTAACTGCTATGTACAAAGCGAGCATAAAGGACTGTTAGAAATGTGTGTTAATTTAAATGATCAAGTGCATCAAGGTGATCTACTGGCACGCGTTTACACTTTAGAGAGAACTGGGGCTTCTCCTGCACTGTATTATGCCAAGCGTAGTGGTATTGTTGCCGCTAGACATTTTCCCGCACTGATAAACATGGGTGATACTATGGCTGTTATCGCCGCAATAGTTGATGAGCAGCTCCCGAATCAGTGACGTCACTGCATCACATAAGCTCTCAATTTTACATCAGAGATAAAATCAGCCACTGAAATCATCGGCTTTACTTGTAAATCAAGGAGTTAAAATAGCGTCAGTAACACCGATCAGACTTATATATTATTGCTGCTAATAATTCCAGCTAATCAAGCAATAGCCACTGTTACTCAGTATTTCTTCATTTAACAGCAATGATTGAATCCAGCAATGACTACACGAGCGATAGTCACTATATGACGACCCCATTCGTTGCCAGCCACTGCTTTAATTGCGCGAGAGGCATGACTCCACTTACCCGTGCTTGCTCTTTACCCGCTTTAAACAAAATGAGGGTTGGAATAGATCGAATCGCCCACTGACTGGCAATTTTTTGCTCAGCTTCTGTATCTAGTTTTACAAACCTAACTTTGGTCTCTAACTCACTTGCTGCACGGGCAAATATAGGCGCGAACTGCACACAGGGACCGCACCAACTCGCCCAACAATCAACCAATACTGGCAGCTCATTTTTGTGCATTTGCTGACTGAAATTGGCATTCTTAAGCTCTATAGGCTTACCCGTAAAAATAGCCTGTTTGCACTTACCACAGTTTGGTTTATCGAGGAGACGAGATTTTGGCAATCTATTGGTCACATTACAATGTGGGCAACTAATATTAACGGTCATGTTGGAGGATTCTCTATGCACTGGAGGTGGGGAATGTTCTTTATACTGGATTTTATTGCTAGCGCAAAGCTATATCCTTAATCAGTGACCCTATACGGAGTTCAGGTATATATTAAACCTGAATAATATAACTGATACTGTAATCCGAAAAAGTTTAGTATAATCTATGCAGTAAATGAGCGGCTTAATATACAAAGAGCAACATCGATTCAACACCCCTTAGCTACCCAAGTTTCAGCTTGTAGCTTGAAACTTGCACTTAATAATCGACAGAATAAGGACTAAAATGTCAAATCGTCAATCCAACATAATCTTTTATAGCATCATATTTTTAATTATCTCGATTGCCTTAATCAACAATTACCAGCCAAGCTTTTTTGATAATTTCACCAAAAGTAAGGAAGAGTTTTTAATCAAAGAGGCGATGAGCAATCGGGAATACGATAAAGCTCTAGCTAGCTACCAAGATTTACTAGCACAGAATATCAGCCAAGATAATCAGATCACGGCTGATACAGCAGCAATCTATGAAGAGATGGCAAAGCTATATTTTTTACTTGACCAAAGAGTAGAGGAAAAAAACTATTACTTAAAATCTTTGGCTATTAAGCAGCAACTGAAAAAAGTTGATATCTACAGCTTTGCTAAAACTTACTACAAATTGGCAACACTTGCCGAAGAACAACAGCAATATCAGCAGGCCCAAAGCTATTATGAAAAATCGTTATGGCAAAGAATTGGAAATTTAAAAGAAGCTAATATAGCAGATGATGGATTGTTCGTCGGTATGCAACAATCAAGGATCAAATACTTGAGATTAAACCATCCAGAAACAATCGCAACTTATAGAAAACTAGCCGCAATACACCAGCTCAAACAAGAAAACTCGATCGCTAAAGAATATTACCAAGAAGCATTAACTGCCAGTAAATTAACTTTTGGCGAAGACGACCCTAAAACCATAGAATTAGTCGTACTAATCAAGCAATTATCGCACTGATTATCCATCATATTTACGGCCAAGCGAGTATCTCTCTAAAACCCAAAAAATTTATATCAGCGGCACAGTAAGCCTTGTCAAAGATGCGGTGTTTATTCAGATAAACGCTATCCCTCCACACTGATTCACAGCATTATAATGCGGTAATATTACCCGTCAACAATCGCAGTTTTTAAACCTTACTCAACTGCTTTTTTTGAACTACTTTTATAAGCCGCCTGGTGGTAGGAATTTTTAGTAGCAGAGCAAAATATGCTATTTTTTAATTATCTGCTAAGAGTCTGTCAGGCTTGACCGATCGTAGCGAGAAAGAACAGGAAATGTAGCCAAATTCTGTTTTTTCGCAGTAAATTAGCGTTAAGTCCGACAGGCTCCTAGCACTAGACTATATGTCGATAACACATCCACAGCAGAGGACGACTGCCGTTATTTTACGCTTAGTCACCACCTGCTCCCTCCCATACTAATTTCGTCAGTTGCAGATACATACCAACTATATTATACAAACTTTATACGCATAAGCCTCTATTGCAAAAATCTCCTAGCGAATAAAGCTACCATCCTGTATAGATATCCCTATGCATAATATTATTGTGGGAACAAATTTTGCCGACTCATTCAAAGCCAATAACTACATCAGATACGACCAACAAGACAACCAGAAAGCGAGAGCGCGGTGCAGTCACTGTTTATGAAATATTAAGAGAAGATATTTTGTCGCTAAAGCTTGCAGCGGGATCTGCTATTGACGAAATTTCTCTCGCCGAGAGATTCAACCTATCTAGGACGCCAATCAGAGAAGCTCTCTTTATGCTGTCAGGCGAAAGCTTGGTAACCTTTCTAGCAAACAGAACCTCCATCGTCACCCCACATTCCATGGAAAATGCCAATGCATATTTCGATACGCTAATTTTACTTAGCCGTGCCGTTTTCATAAATGCTGCTGTTGAGAGAAGTACCGAGGACATTTCTCGTATAAAAAGTGCCATTGTTTCCTATCAGGAAGCACTTTGCACAAAAGACCTTTATCAAATTGTTACTAAGGATATAAACCTTAAACACAGCATATGTAACTCAACAAACAATTACTTTTACAACGAATATTATCCGAACTGCCTGGATTCTGGGAGGCGAATGAAATGGCTACATTATTACCCAGAAGCCACGCCCGCTGATTTACAAAAAACTATACTTGACATGCAAGCGCTCATTGCTGCAATAGAAGATCGCGACCAAAACAAATGTGACCAACTAGCGATCAGTCATGTCGATTCTATTATTGAAGTTATCCAACGTTCAATGGTGCCAAGTGTTTCAAAAATTATAGATTTAACGGTAACAGAGAGAACCAATCTGCAATTTAGTAGCCAGTAATTTTTAGTCACATTTTTCAGGTTGTTAATGCACACAGAACCCTGAGAAAAACTCATTGGTGGTTTGAGGTGGTTAATTCAGTGCCAAAGAATATGCGATGGATAGGCTCATTATCGCTACCATTCCTCTGTGAGCCTCAGCATAGCTACTGCGCTCGGTAATACGGAACCGGCTAAAGATGGTCATTTACACCAGTGACAAAATATAGAAAAAGACAGAACCGGCACCTATTTTAACTTAATGCCTGCCATTAATTTAATTATATATGTGGTGTATATGTTGGACAGACATTTATTTTTCTTAGAAATTATACGCTCAAGTTAAAAAAGCAAGGCAACATATTGTAATAATAGAAATTATAGTCCCTACTTTTATATACCAAAGAGTTGAAATAGCGGTCATTAATAGAGCAATATAACCCCATTGAAATTCAAGAACCAAACCTACAGCTGAAATTAACCACAATACACCTAAGAAAATAAAAAGAGGTCCTATAGAAAAAGGATCCAAACCACATTTAGACACAATTTTACTCCATGCCCCTGGCTCAGGTGGGCCAAAATATTTTCCTTTTTTTATTACGTGAATACCGTCAAATATCATCCACCCACCATTTAGAGCAGCAAGAAATAAGATTATAATTTGTAACACCATCGATAAACTTTCCTTAGTACATATAGCGCTGGCGACAATTGCCAGCCTGCAGCTAGAATTTTGCGGTCTTTTACAAAATGCGTGACGTGGACCCAAATTGCTTGTCCTTGTTAGCTTCTATCAAATCTAAATCAATTTAGACATTACGTATTCATCTTTGAAACCCGAAGACAAGTGAACAGCCATTCTCTTTGTGCCTTCTATCTCATATCCCATTCGCTTATACAAACGCACAGCAAATATGTTTTCCGTCATTACGCTCAACTCAAGCCTCCGGTGATTAGAAAATCTGTTAAAACACGTAAGGTATTTCCTAGCGATGATGCGGGCCTGAAAGTTATTTATCTGGCTGTGGAATCAGCTTCAAAAAAATGGACTATGCCGATAAGAGACTGGAAACCTGCATTAAATAGATTTATGATTGAGTTTGAGGAAGAACTAACACCGTATGTATAAATAACTAAACGAGCAGTTACACAGAATCAATTACATCCTCACCCGACATGCTAGCTTCACGGTTTAGAGCATCTGAAGCCCACTGGTTAATACTTATACCACTTAACTCAGCTGCTGTAGCCACTGCTGCGTGTATTTCTGGCCTTAATCTCAGCATGAGCTTGCCCGAATAAGGCTTCTGTGGTGTTTTACCCACAATATTACAAGTTTCTAAGTAGTCTTCTACGGCCTCTTCAAATGATGATTTTAATTCAGAAACAGATTCACCGTGAAAGCCTATCGTATCTTGAATGCCAGCAATATGCCCAATGAAACACTCGTCTTCAGAGCTAAACTCAATACGAGCTGCATAACCTTGGTAAGTTAAAGAGTTGTTCATGGTTCCACTCCTAATTGTTTGAGAAATGTACGTGCATCCCTTACTTGATAAGGCTTTGCTTCTTTTTTAGGGTGAGGTCGATGAAAGCTGGCAATAACACCATCTTTATGGAACCTTACTCGAGAGCCATTGCCTTCAATCACATCCGCACCAACTGAAATGAGGAGGGATTCAATATCCTTCCATAGCATTGAAGCAGATACACGATCTTTAAAAACCAATGCAAGTGTACGTTTTTGTTTTGAATTCATAAATCAATGATATCACAAAACGATATCATTTCAAGTGACTATCTGAAAGGCTGAACGCCAACATACGATATAACCGTATCCTTTAAATTGAAGATTGAGGTGCAAACTTTGCACAGCTTGATGCGCACTCTTATTGGGCCGATAACCATAACTGTTACGTAGGAAGTCTTGCTCCCACTTACAGCTATCAAAGTAAGTTTGCAGTATCTGGCTAACCCGTTCAGAGAAATTATTCCCTAAATTGAATTATAATTCATGCTTTAAACACTACTCTTTTTTGTGTTCATATTCAATTAATCTTTGTGTGTCCTTTATTATTTTTTTTCTGCTTTTTTAGTACGCGCACTTCATCTTTGAGCAGCTCGATCTCTTCGGCTTGCTGCTGAATACTTTGAAAGCATTGCTCTACTATCAGTAGTAAGCATTTAACTACCGGAGTTTGTTCACTTTCTGGAATATCAGGTAAAGTAGGGAGTTTTTTCAAAGATTTAAGTCATAGCAGCGAATGATAAGGTTATCTTACCATGGCTTTTTCAAGTGGTTTTTTTGCTTCTGAGAAGAGGTCTGAGGCATTTAAATAGTTAGTCGCAACCCGCGAGTGTATAAGATAAATAAACCACTCACATGGACTGGTATAACGAGGTGCTGCTACTTTAAAGAAGAAGGGAAGTAGTCTTTGATTTTAACGACTTTTGGACTAAAACCCTGTCAAGAGAAAATGATTTATATTGACGTTCTGCCCCGAGTTATTGAGAAGTTACGAAAGACCTGCATCATTACTCGGGCGGGTAGAAATATTTTTTTCTTAGGATTTTTCCATTGATCTTCCCCACATATCCCTCCATGACTAATCAGGCAGTGAACATGGGTATGAAATGTCTGATTTCGTGCCCAGGTATGTAACGCTAAGATGAAAGCAGCTTGCGCCCCTAAATATTTAGGATCTAAACAGAGTTCTTGTAGCGTTTTTCGTACTGATTGCAGTAATAGCTTGTGACAAAAGGCCCGATTGTAATGCCAAATAGCATGCAAATCGTGAGGCAGGGTAAACACCCAATGATGGTGGGGACAGTCAAGCAAGAGGGATTGAGTTTTTTGTAACCATTGCTCAGCTTTTAGGGCATTGCACTGCGGGCAACTGCGATGATGACAGCTGTTGTACCAAACACCATTGAGATGGCCATCTTCACAGTAGACTGAGTGTCCACCTAAAACTGCGGTACGACAAATCATGAGTTGTTCTGCTGCTTTAATTTGGAAGAGCGGCAAGCGGTGGGATTGTTGAAATTTTAAGAAGCATTTTTGCAAGAAAGTTTGCGCTGTTAAACTGCCCATAACAATATACAGCTTACTCTGTTGTTGGTTATTTATACAATAGTTCAGCCGCCTCCCCGAGCTCGCTCGGCAGATTTAACATCTTATTAGGCGGAATCGTTCCGTGTTTAAACACGGAACGATTCCGCCTTTCATGTTTTTTAAAATTTTCATTAAATCGATAGTAACATTATATTTCAATAACTCACGCCACTATTTGCCTTTTCCCATGCGGGGAAAGGCGGAACGATTCCGCCTAATAAGCGCAAAGGCGGGTTGTACATACCTGCTTAATTACTGTATGTGTTATCAGTATATATTTAAATAGAAGATAACCCTAGCAGCCCCTTTACTCAAACAACATTTTTTATGTTATCAGTGTTTTAACTTGATCTATATTGCGCTAAAAAATCATACCTAAACGCTGTTTTTGAGTCTTTTGGTGACTCTAGAATATAGAGCTATTTGTTGTGATTGTAACCTGCAATAAATTTAAAACAATTAACAACTATTGTCTAGAGTCTCAATTTGCAACACATTCACAGCAGTGCTGGTCTGACATTAAGGATTTTAGAATTCACTATCGCGAATTATTATGAGCATTTGATCTTGGAGCATATAAAGAATTCAATTGAGGGTTTTGGCTTTTGGGACGAGGTCTGGCTAGAAGAATAAACTACCGTACTCTTATTCCTACACTACGAAGCCGCTAATCCCCCTTTTATTGCCGCCGCCGCTATTGACTGAATTGCCGAAGCGGAGCGACAGGACGTCGCGCAGAGTGAGTGAGACAGGGATGTCTCTACGAACGGCCGGTAATTCAGGCGATGGTGGTGGAGTCTGTCGGCAATATTAGGGTGAGCTTTTGCTTTGCTTACTTTCATTTTGCTCATCAAAAGAAAGTCAGTCGCCACCGGCGAAATTCTTGTAGGAATTTGACCTTTGAGATTAAAAAAGAAATCAGTTAAAGGGTTTGATTTTGACCTTTGGGAACAAAGTATAGTATGTATGCAGTTACACTAATAGGCGAATTCGAAATACAGTAAATCACCGGACTAGTCGTGCGGTAATTTTAAAAGCTTCAAGGATTGTTAAAACTGCTCTTGCAGTGCTTTTAAAAGATAGCGCAAGCGCATAAAGAATATAATAGAGTACTAAAATAGTACGAAGTGTAATTGAAGTTTTTTAAGAAACAGCGCAAGCGCATAAAGAAAAAAGAAGAAAGAAGAGTACTAGAATAGTATGAAGCGTAATTGAACTGTTTTTAAGAGGCAGCCGCAAGCGGCACTTTTTATGCGATGACCTACAATGGGTTGAAAACACGTTTTCAATCGCTGTGCGATGCCTGCGGCTCCCAATCCCCGTACCTGTGGTACAGGGGCTTTCACATGGGGTAAGGAGCGGCAAGCCGCTGCTTTCTGTTTTTATCTCCCCATGGGAGATTAGGACATCGCCACTGAAAGCGTTAAGACGAAAAAAAGCCCCAAACACAACGTGCTTGGGGCTTTTTTCGTATTAAAGCTTGGCGATGACCTACTCTCACATGGGGAGACCCCACACTACCATCGGCGCTAAATCGTTTCACTTCTGAGTTCGGTATGGGATCAGGTGGTTCCAATTCGCTATGGTCGCCAAACATAAACTGTTATCTCTAAAGACTTTCTCGTTATTGCTCTTATTCAATAACCTGTCTCTAAAGATCAATCTGGATTTGATGTCGCTTTCTTCTCTTCAAGAAGTTTGCGCTTACTCTAAGGTAAAAGTCTATACAATTTTGTAGTTTTATCAACATGTTAATGTGATTTTATCTTGGTCTTTCGTTACGTTATCAGTCTCTTCCAAACGCCTTTGGCGTTATATGGTCAAGCCTCACGAGCAATTAGTATTGGTTAGCTCAAGACCTCACAGCCCTTACACACCCAACCTATCAACGTCCTAGTCTTGAACGGCTCTTTAGGGGTCTCAAGGACCCAGCGAGATCTCATCTTGAAGGAGGCTTCCCGCTTAGATGCTTTCAGCGGTTATCCCGTCCGAACGTAGCTACCCGACAATGCCACTGGCGTGACAATCGGAACACCAGAGGTTCGTCCATTCCGGTCCTCTCGTACTAGGAACAGCTCTTCTCAAATCTCAAACGCCCACGGCAGATAGGGACCGAACTGTCTCACGACGTTCTAAACCCAGCTCGCGTACCACTTTAAATGGCGAACAGCCATACCCTTGGGACCGGCTTCAGCCCCAGGATGTGATGAGCCGACATCGAGGTGCCAAACTCCCCCGTCGATGTGAACTCTTGGGAGGAATCAGCCTGTTATCCCCGGAGTACCTTTTATCCGTTGAGCGATGGCCCTTCCATACAGAACCACCGGATCACTAGCACCTACTTTCGTACCTGCTCGACGTGTCTGTCTCGCAGTTAAGCACCCTTATGCGCTTGCACTCATTGCATGATTTCCGACCATGCTGAGGGTACCTTCGTGCTCCTCCGTTACTCTTTGGGAGGAGACCGCCCCAGTCAAACTACCCACCACACACTGTCCTCGATCCCGCTTAGGGAACTGAGTTAGAACCTCAACATTATCAGGCTGGTATTTCAAGTTCGGCTCCACACGATCTAGCGACCATGCTTCAATGCCTCCCAGCTATCCTACACAAATAATGTCAAAGTCCAGTGTGAAGCTATAGTAAAGGTTCACGGGGTCTTTCCGTCTAGCCGCGGGGACGCTGCATCTTCACAGCGATTTCAATTTCACTGAGTCTCGGGTGGAGACAGTGTGGCCATCGTTACGCCATTCGTGCAGGTCGGAACTTACCCGACAAGGAATTTCGCTACCTTAGGACCGTTATAGTTACGGCCGCCGTTTACCGGGGCTTCGATCAAGAGCTTCGCCGAAGCTAACCCCATCAATTAACCTTCCGGCACCGGGCAGGCGTCACACCGTATACGTCCACTTTCGTGTTTGCACAGTGCTGTGTTTTTAATAAACAGTCGCAGCCACCTGGTATCTTCGACCACCGATAGCTTAGGAAGTAAATCCCATCACCCTCAGTGGCGTGCCTTCTCCCGAAGTTACGGCACCATTTTGCCTAGTTCCTTCACCCGAGTTCTCTCATACGCCTTAGTATTCTCTACCTGACCACCTGTGTCGGTTTGGGGTACGGTACTTTATAACCTGAAGCTTAGAAGATTTTCCTGGAAGTATGGCATCAACGACTTCAACTCCGTAGAGCCTCGTCATCACCTCTCAGCATTCACATTAAAGTGAAGATCCCGGATTTACCTAAGATCTTTGCCTAAGGGCTTAAACACGGACAACCATCGCCGCGCTCGCCTAGCCTGCTCCGTCTCTCCATCGCAGTTATAAAATGTGCGGGAATATTAACCCGCTTCCCATCGACTACGCATCTCTGCCTCGCCTTAGGGGCCGACTCACCCTGCCTCGAATAGCGTTGGACAGGAACCCTTGGTCTTCCGGCGGGGAGGTTTTTCACCCCCCTTATCGTTACTCATGTCAACATTCGCACTTCTGATACGTCCACGTTGCCTCCCGGCTTACGCTTCATCCGCTTACAGAACGCTCCTCTACCACGCATACAAGTATGCGTCCGTAGCTTCGGTGTACAGTTTTAGCCCCGTTATATCTTCCGCGCAGGCCGACTCGACTAGTGAGCTATTACGCTTTCTTTAAAAGATGGCTGCTTCTAAGCCAACTTCCTAGCTGTCTAAGCCTTCCCACATCGTTTCCCACTTAACTGTAACTTTGGGACCTTAGCTGACGGTCTGGGTTGTTTCCCTTTCCACGACGGACGTTAGCACCCGCCGTGTGTCTCCCGTGATTGCACTCATTGGTATTCGGAGTTTGCATCGGGTTGGTAAGTCGAGATGACCCCCTAGCCGAAACAGTGCTCTACCCCCGGTGGTGATACATGAGGCGCTACCTAAATAGCTTTCGAGGAGAACCAGCTATCTCCAGGCTTGATTAGCCTTTCACTCCGATCCACAGGTCATCCGCTAACTTTTCAACGGTAGTCGGTTCGGTCCTCCAGTTGATGTTACTCAACCTTCAACCTGCCCATGGATAGATCGCTCGGTTTCGGGTCTAATCCCAGCAACTATACGCCCTATTAAGACTCGGTTTCCCTACGCCTCCCCTATTCGGTTAAGCTTGCTACTGAAATTAAGTCGTTGACCCATTATACAAAAGGTACGCAGTCACGGTCTCAAGGACCGCTCCCACTGCTTGTACGTACACGGTTTCTGGTTGTATTTCTCTGCCCTCACAGGGGTTCGTGTCGCCGGTCCCTCACGGTACTGGTTCACTGTCGGTCAGTCAGGTGGATTTAGCCTTGGAGGATGGTCCCCCCATATTCAGACAGGATATCACGTGTCCCGTCCTACTCGATTTCACTGTAAAGATGTTTTCGTGTACGGGGCTATCACCCACTACGGCCAAGCTTCCCAGCTTGTTCCACTAACATCAATTCAGCTTAAGGGCTGTTCCCCGGTCGCTCGCCGCTACTTAGGGAATCTGTTGATTTCCTTTCCTCCGGGTACTTAGATGTTTCAGTTCCCCGGGTTCGCC